>NZ_JBZYXL010000001.1:3017500-4172860 GCF_058933015.1 Pseudoalteromonas sp. ATL1
TTTTCAAACGAAGCGGGTATGGGTAGCGCTGCAAACGCCGCTGCGACAGCAACACCTAACCCTAACCACCCTGCATCACAAGGTTATGTACAAATGCTGGGCGTATTCGTAGATACCATCGTGATCTGTAGTGCAACCGCTGCGCTCATTTTGTTATCTAATCAACTTGTGCCTGAATCTGGCATTACTGGTATTGCGCTCACACAGGCCGCATTAGTTGAGCATGTTGGTGAATGGGGCGCGACTTTTATTGCGATTGCGATTTTGTTCTTTGCCTTCACTTCGATTGTCGCGAATTACTCATATGCTGAAACCAACTTAATGTTCTTGGAACATAACCACCAACACGGCATGCTTATTTTCCGTTTATGTGTGTTGGGCATGGTGATGTTTGGTGCCATAGGAGAGCTTGGTGTTATTTGGACCATGGCAGATGTATCAATGGGCCTAATGGCAATCGTCAACGTAGTTGCACTATTTATGCTTTCGGGTTTTGTGATTTGGTTATATAAAGATTACAACCAACAACTTAAATCGGGCAAAACACCTGTTTTTGATGCAAACCAGCACCCCAAAATGAAAAAGACCTTACCCAAAGGGATCTGGTATTAATAGGTAAAAACTGTGTGACTGCTTGTTTAGCAGGCAGTTACACGCCTACAAGCTCATTTAATGTTCAAACAAACCAACTACTTATTGCCTTTCCAAAAAATATCCGTATAGTTACACCCAAGTCGGCATATAGCGCAGCTTGGTAGCGCACTGTCATGGGGTGTCAGGGGTCGCAGGTTCAAATCCTGCTATGCCGACCAGCTTTTCCTTACCCTGTTCAATTAGTTAAATCTCGTTCTCAATTATCAAATCTAATACTCTGTACCAGCAACGTGCCTTTGTATTTTAGTTCTCCGAGATTGGCTCAATAGATACGCTTATTCAATTTACTTTTCACCCTACGAAAAATTAACCAAACACTTTTGAATACCTTTTATGTTCATACGCACGCCACAAGACATATACATATTTTGTAATCTGTATTCCTGTGTAAATATATGAACACTTGCACGCAGCTCTTCGCTTATCGATTAGCCTTTTAACTAAAGAAAAGACTAATCGATGCAACAATTGCGGCGACCCCAACCAATGCGAATCCAATCGCCTGTATCAAACCAGCTCGATCCGCTCCTTGCTGGCTCATTATTCCTTTAATCTCTAATGAGTTTTTACTATTCTTTGCCATACAGTAATTACCTATACTAGCTACTGCTTCTCACCTCAGCATTGCAGCCATACATACCCACTTCGTTTGGTGGATTGTGCTTTTTCTATCTATGTTGATGTTAACGTATTTAGAGCAACCCGAACGTCGAGTAAAAAAATAAATATTCAACGCCCAACTCACTGCTAATTATTCTACATGTAGAATTTTTTCTACTCGCTGTAACTGCCCTATTTGGGCAACTTCAGCGCTTTAGCGATATTTTTCAGCAAAAAACTTATGCGTTTTTAATTTTGAATCTCAAAAACTTGTCTTCTAATCAAATTTTTATTTGCTTCACTACTCGGGTCGCTATC
The DNA here is from genome assembly GCF_058933015.1 of Pseudoalteromonas sp. ATL1. Lineage (NCBI taxonomy): Bacteria > Pseudomonadati > Pseudomonadota > Gammaproteobacteria > Alteromonadales > Pseudoalteromonadaceae > Pseudoalteromonas > Pseudoalteromonas sp. ATL1. The sequence goes on from NZ_JBZYXL010000001.1 coordinate 3,019,073, forward strand.
GCAATGATGATGTTAGATTGTTATGAGGTAAACAACGGCAAACACTATAACTGTATTTATAGTATTAATAATCAGCATTTAGTGTACCAGTTTGTCTGCCAGATTAGGGTTTATCCTTAATTTAGCCAGGGTGAGAGCATACTTCGTTAACAACCATTAACCGAAGATAAGCTCTGCCCTAAATTCATCGTCAAAACTAGCCCGAACGCATTTACCACGTATCGAATCTTTACGGCCTGTGTGCTGTTTTACCAGATTGCGAACAACCCGTCTGAATAGCGCCATATTTTCCGCAGAAATCGGCTCACTTATCTGACAGGCATCTTCTTTAAACACCACGTCCAACACCCAGTGCTGTTGGTTCTCGATGTGCCAATGATGGCGGATGGCTTTTTGCAACATCTGCGCATCTGGCTCGACAGAAGTAACATAAAAGTGCGTATCTATTTTTGTTGTTGAGCCGGACTTGTTGTGTCTTTCAACCGCAACCAGTGAAGTGAGTCCAGGCCATTTTGCTTTTATCTCTTCAGGCAGTTTATCTGCTTTCAGTGCATAAGTGATGCGCGTTTCCTGACGCCCATGACCACTGCTGACTTGTACATCTTCAGGTAAATTCTCCTCTTGGGCAAAGGCAGTTTCAAAACACGAAGTGACTGCTTTATAGAGTGTTTTCTGGTTTGCTTTAACCTGAACCAGATAATCAGCCCCTCGTGAGGTAAGTTTTGATAGCGTCGCTTTTTGACAATGCAACGCATCCAATGTGACGATTGAATCTGAAATATCTAGTACATCCAATAGTACTCTGACTGCGGGAATTTCATTGGATTTATTCTCAACCGTGCGCTGGTATAAGGTTAGGCCGGACTCACAATCAAAGGCGGACACCAAGTGTAAGTTATCCTCACGTTTTTTACTGGCACCGCGCAAGGTTTTACCATCAAACGCAATGATTGGCTTATCAGATTGAGACCGTTGCTCGTTGACCCAACTGAACAAGGCCAAAACCAATGAATCAGTCTCCACTGTTTTAAGAATTCGTGCAATGCTATGTCGCGTTGGAATACCGTGTTTAAAGGCTCTGAACTGTCTGAGCCAAGGGAGTTTACTGTGCCCGAACACTTCAATATCTTTCCAGCCCTCACAACCGGATAAAACCGCCGAGATGATAAGAAACAAAACATCAGTAAGATCATGATGTTGATTGATAGAAGAACGCTTATCTTCAACAAGTTCAAGGTGGCTAAATAACGACATAATTAACAAGTAGATAGTGACAATGTGGGCGTTATTAGATCAGAAAAGAGGCGGGTGTTAAAGCCTTTTTACAAAGTGCGATCCCGCCGTGTTAATTTAGCTTATCCACTACTTCTAAGATTTTGACGCAAAAAACCCGCTAGTGAGCGGGTTGTAAAAGAGTCTATTAACTTTAAATCCTAAACCTGTTTCTCAGGCCCAGACCCATAAGAAAAATAAACGTAAATGACGCAAATGCATGCCCATAACTTAGAAGGTCATAGTCCTTCGGAATGTCATCACCAAATATCCTCTCTAGTCCTCTATCCCTTGCACCTTTGGACAAAGAAATAAATGGAGTAACTGTCGCTATTGATACAGTAAGTGCATCTTTAAAACATGGCTCACTATCAGGTTCTGCAAAACTAATAGTCAACTGAGCAAACATAAAAATCGATAGCATCAAACATACAAAAGGTCTTAGTATGCTTTGTCCATAGTTGCTAACGGCAGAGAAAAGGCAATCCAACACATTCATGGGCCATGTTTTAGCACTCCATGCTCGTTTCGCTCTTAGTTCATCAGCGTGAAATGCTAGAGCTCTTTCATAGTTTTTATTGGACTCAGCTATCTCCTTTAATCGGCATAGGCGCTCTGCATCTTTAGGATCTTGAGCTACTTTCAGAAAGAACCGTTTTCCTCTAATTAGTTTAGCTTGTAACTCACTCAGATCGACATGGTGGCTAGTTTTCGTTTGTCTTAAATCGGGAATACAATGGAATTTCCCTGATAAAGTGACCGGTCCATCAAATGATGAGCCATAAAAGTCCAATGTTACTACTTCAGAGATGCCTAGTGCTTCAAACAGCATGGATGATCTAAAAACGCTTCCGGCAAAGGAGATTTCCTCTCCCAAAAAATTTATACTAATGAAGTGAGTACGCTCATTGAATACCGCACTTTTGAAACTAACTGCTCCAAAAAAATCACTGGCATGAAAACTAGCAACCGAACCAAACCTTACTAAATTAAAATCCGCATCATCAAAGAATTTGACCCTGTTGAAATCAACCAATTTGCCAAACTCAGCTTCATTAAATTTTACTGGTTTACGAAATTTTAAATGGCTCGCTCTAAATGTGTTTTTGCATTCTAAACCAAAAAAATTGGCTTCTTCTTCGAAAGTAATTTCATAGAAAGATAACTGACCATGACATATAACAAGATGGAAGTGAAATGATATACAGAAGCTTGATTCCCCAAAGACCATATCACCATGACAAACTGCTCGCTCAAAGTATGCTTCCTTCCCAAAGTGGCTCCTTACAAAATCGGCGCTTGCGAAATGAGCTTTCCTAAAGTTTGTAATGCCATTAAATTTTGCGTCGCTGAAGTCTGCCTGCCCTAATCTTGTTGAATTGAAGATCGCTAAAGCATCAAAAACTGTTTGAATAAATAGCGCTTCCCCACTAAATTTCGCATTTTTGAATGAAACAACATCATTAAAATGATAGGCACTGAATACTATTTTTTCAGTTTCACCGTGCCCTCTTTTAAGCTCGAGTAATTTTTCATTTTCTGGGAATTTCTTTAATAATTGGTCATACCTGAAATCAACCTCTTCAAAACTTACTCTTGTTTTAGGATGCTTCTCCATCCACTTGTTCCATGCCTCGTGACCTTGCAGCCACAGGAGTATTGCATCATCTCCTTAAAGCATATAGCCAGAGTGAGTTTCAATCGATTTAATTGCTAGCTCTATGTCCTTATCCATAAACATTCCTCTGCACCTAATAGATACATAATACTGAATTCACGGTTTCAGAAAACAAAAAACCGCACGAAAGCGTTTATAACCTCCCCGTTATTGAGTCACCTGTAAACTAGAGTTTTCCAACTTTGCTCGGCAAGCTTCTGGCAGCAAATCACCAAGACCTTAATGTGTATTCTTAGTTCTAATTCTTTCAATGTTTATTAAGGCATTACACATAGCTTCAGTTTGAGAGGTAACAACCATTGTTAAAAAGTAAGCGGTATTGTGCAAGTCATAAACTTTGCTTATAGTGGGATTGCAAAACGAAAAGTATCAATTATTTATCAATCAGTTGGCATTCAATAATCACAACACATATAAGGAATATCATTATGCCGGGCGACACAACTAAAGCCACCTTTGGCTCTATTCTTGAAAACCTCAAAGAAACAGCCGTCGATTTTTCAACACTGACTGTAACGACGGCTACTGGCGATATTAACGCCGCACTTTCAAGTGAAGTAGAAGGTGATGATTTAAATAATGTGAATATGGAAGAGCTATTTAAAAAAGCGGCAAAGGGTGAGATCACAAGCGGTATCACCATCGCTGCGATTGATAGCTATAAGTTAGACGGTGATGCTTTTATATTTAGAAGCAATACCGTAGCGAATGACGACATGAAAACACTTGAGCAGGCACATAGTAATGCCGTGGTGGCAGGTCAAGCACTCCGTTCAGGAATTTTTGAGATTTTTAAAGATAGCATTCAAGGTTTGGTAAAAAAGTAACAGCGCCAAACCGGCACATCCAATTCAGTCACTTAGCAAAAATTAACCAAAGAATAGAGCAACGATGCAAGGGATCAGTAACGCTGAGGGCGTGCTTAAACTCGAACAAGAGATAGCTCGTGGCATTCAAGATGGATATTTACCGAAACTGCCTAATACCAAGCCGGGCAAGAACAAAATAGGCATGAACGATGAACTACGTAAAGTGGTTATCGACAGGCTTGTACACCTGCAGTATTTGGATAGTCGAAGTAAAATTTCAAACGCGCGGCTCACACAAGCCATTAGTCAACTACAAAGAGAAGCTGGCCTAACTGTAGATGGCTGGTTAGGGTACCAAACTTGGCAGGCAATTCAGCAAGTATTTACCTTTGAAGAGCCCATACAATTAGAAAAATGGCTGGATGATGAACGGCCCTGTGAATTTATGTTACGTGCTGCCTATGTTCGCCTGCGTGCTTTAGGTATAATTGAAGATACTCGCATATTATTTGCACAGGCTGCGATGAATGATCTAGAGAACCCCCTATCCATCACGGAGCGTGAACAACAACTCAGAAGATCCACTGTGGATAAAGGCTTACTTAAATTTCGTCAGTTGTTGCTTGCTTTAAAACTCAATACGCAAAACCTCCCTCACGAAAATTCACTCACAACACCTTTAATGACGTTGTTATTTGATCAAGATCGATTGGTTAAACTCGTTTATGAACAGCGCATAAATCTGCGCGCACAGTTAATGAACGTGTCTTTGTATGAAGCGCAGTCAGCAGATAAGCACGATCCCGTATTAAGTCATGCATTAAGGTTTTTAGGCCATTTAGCTAAAGTTGAGTTATGGCTACACGGTTACCATAAAGGCGATGATGATGACCCAGACAGTACGGTGATCAGCCCCAATGATGAAAAGCTGAATATTTGCCATACCTTGTCGCGTAAAAGAACCAAGCTCGATAAACATGGATTTAGCAGGCCCAAGAGGGTTTCAGGCGTTGATAAAGTCAGGCTCGGCGGGCTACTCTCATTAGCACGACATTTTTTTAAAGAAGCCCCTGTTAATCCTCAGCGCATAGCCTGTCTACATTTGTCTACCCCCGAAATGCACCTCGCAATTTTTACTGGGCAAGTGACGAATGCGCTGGTGATCATCGATATTTTAGTATGTGCTCATGCTGAAGATGAAGCCGAAGAACCCTCTGCGCAAAGAGCCATCAACATTGTTAAAGTACTGAGTAATCCAGACAATAACATTACGAACGAGGATTGGAAGTCTGTTGGTTTTGGTAACTTTTTACTCGATGGGGCCAAACGTATATGGCGCGTCATAAAAGGCTCGATAAACTGGGTCGTCAATCAAGTTAAAAACATTGTTGGCAAACTTAGCGATACCGTAGTGCGAGTTTTAAAGCTTGCCAAACAACTGGCTTTTAAAGGCATGTTGGTTTTTGAGCGTGCAAGTGCCGCTATGTCAGAAGGCTTCGCTTTACTGCTCAATGCACTTGTACCTGGCTCTAATAAGCAAATTGCCATGAAACGGCAATTGGATATGGACTACTACGTGACTGTTGATAAAAGCGCAACCCAACACACCGTTGCGTCATTTGTGAATGCGCTATCCATTAAAGTAAGGGGATTTAAGTTTTCGGTTGTACTATTTAAGCTCATCAATGATGTGATTAATTTGGTCAAAAAGCTGCTTGTGAATCCGATTTACGGCGGCCTTTCGCTATTTAGCTACCTTTTAACATTCGATGCCCATATTGATGAGAAGGACGCGCAAATTCTCCACGAGTCCTTACTGGTGTAAAGCAAGCTGGAATATTTAACTACGCTGTTCAAATATTGTGGCTTAAGCCGACAAGGCATAACGACTAGAGTCGGCCAAGCGACAAATTATGCAACGCGTTGTGAATGCCCAAAGCCTGCCGAGTTTACCTTCAGGACAAGCGGTTTCACAGCAACTGCAAAAAATTGCTCTGCGCAAGTAATACTAAACTTGCTCGCCTTTTGCGTCTCAATATCAAGTTTCAACCCGCTTATTTGCTAGCATTAATCCCCAAACACCAGTTTATTTTTATCTAGATCTCGCACGTAAGCTGAAAACTTTGGTCCACGCTGTCCGGGCTGCCCTTCGCATGTACCACCTAGTTCTAGCGCTTTATGATATAGTCTCGTCACTTCTTCCGCTGAGCCCACATTGAAACCCAGCATGGTGCCATTACCATTGGTCGCTTGTTGTTTGTTAAACGGTATTGCAACGGCAAACGCCGCGTCCATGTCTTCACTTTGCCAAAATGTCATGCTCGCGTTTGCAAATGTTTGTTTAAACTTCGTCTGTGCAAAAAGTGCGTCATAAAAATTAACCGCCGCTTTCATGTCGTTCGTACCTACTACAAAATAGTTCATCTTCATTATGTGTTTCTCCATTAAATCTAGATACAAATTATATTGTGTAGCGCTGACAGTGAATGTCAGTAGATTTGACACTTTCACTCATAACGACGCTATGCCCGTAATGTCGTGGTGACGACTTTTTGGTGGCTGACACACTTAAAAGTAGTTAGTATAGGTACTTTTGTTAATTATCAGTTTACGGAGCGAAGACGCATATGAACTGTACAAGCTGTAAAAACGGCAATTTAGTACCCAGCTTTATCGAGGGATTGTTTCGAGCCCACACCTGCGACCAATGCGGCGGTAATTGGATACTGATCGAAGATTTTGTTTCTTGGAAAGAGCGAAACCCACAACATCAATTTACTTCCGATGTGAGCTTTGAAGCGGACGATGTAACTGATACAAAAACAGCGCTCATTTGCCCTATCTCCAGCACCATCATGCGTAAGTTCAAGATCACCGCAGAGCATGAACATAGACTCGACTACAGCACTGCAACCGGAGGGCTATGGCTCGACAAAGGCGAGTGGGAGCTGCTTAAACAAGAAGGTATTGCTGGATGTTTAAACGCTGTGGTAACACAAAACTGGCAACGCTGGATAAGACAAGATAGCGCCAAGCAGACGTTTACCGATAGCTACCGCGCCAAGTTTGGTGACGACGTATACGAAAAGGTCAAAGAAATGCGCGTGTGGCTCTTATCGCAAGAGCAAAAGGCGGATTTAAGAGCTTACTTATTGGCTGAAGATCCTTATTCTGCTGAAAAGTAGCTAGCGGCTATTTATATGAATACTCAAATGAACTTTTCTTTCAATAAAGAAACAAAGCTAATCTTGGTTTTGATAATATCTGTTGCTTTGGCAATATTTATTATTACTTGGGCCAGACAGGAAGCGCCTATCTACCGACCTCTGGTGCAAGATCTACGACTCGTTGATTCGGTACAAATTGCAGATGTATTAGACCAAGAGAGTATTCATTATTATGCTGACGTTAAAAACCATATGCTTTATGTCGACCAATCTCAGTCTGAACAAGCTCGCCTCGCGCTGGCTAAAATTGGGTTTATTATTGAATATCCAACCATCACCAAGCACAGCGATTTAAATAAAGCGTATGAAGCGTTTGTAAAGCAGCAAGAAGACAAGCAAAAGTTCATTCCAATATGGGAGCAACCTTGGTTTATGAAAATAACAAGATTCGCGTTAGGCGCATTGGTCTTAATTGTTCTCATTTTAGCTGTGATTCGCCCCGCTCTTCACGCGTTTATATATCCAGATGAACACGTAGATCCATAAAAACCCAGAGTTTTTTTAGACATAAAAAAGAAAAGAAAAACCCCGAACTTAGTCGGGGTTTTTAGTGCTAGCTTATAGTTATTAAACCTATTTGAATGCGTGCTTCAACGCCTCTTTTATCAATGCAACGTCTTGCAAAATATCGCCGTGGTGACGTTTATCTAGCAACTGCGTGGTCATCTTCTTACCAATAAACTCACGCACATTGTTATCTGCTGTTGCCGTTAAGATCTCAGTCCACTCATGCGCCAACTGGGTTGCCACATTCAAGTCAAACAAACCCGCTTTGAGTAAGTGTACTTGCGTGTGCTCAAGCGCTCCGCTGAGTGAACATAAGTCCAACAGCCCTTCTGCCTCGCGGGCAAGCAGCATAGCCTCAACATTAGATTTATCGTGACCGAGTTCTAACATCCTCTCAACCAACTGTTGCTCGTTATCGGCTTCAAAAAGATGCGTTAACTCTCTTAGTCGGCCTGATTTCACGATGGTATCTAACAGCAATACATTCGCCTTGATGTTATCGCGTTGTTCAAGTTTGTAGGCAATCTCAAGCGCAATATTCCCACCAAGCGACCAACCCAACAATGTCAGATCATCAAGCTGTATATTTGCTTTTAGCTCTGCGTAATACACCTCTGCCAGTTTGCTAAGATCACTGATTTTGTCCTCTTTTAACAAGTTGTAGTTATCGATACCAAAACAGTTAAACGAACCTGCCAGTTCATTGGCAAGACCTTGATATACCTCACATCCGGCACTACCTGCATGAACCATAACTAGGGTTGGTAACCCATCTTTAAAGGTATTTAGTCGCTTGAGCAATTGGCCATCGCGGGTTTGATTACGCAACAGGTTGGCAAGCCCTGCGATGGTGCGCTCCGTGAATAGGTCTGCAATCGACAAGTCGCAATTAAGTTGCTGATTAATGAGCTTCATCAATTTAATAGCTGCGATTGAGGTGCCACCCAAATTGAAGTAATCGTCTTGAATACCAATTTGGCTGCGTACCAGCGTATCTTGCCAAATGTCACATAACTTATGTTCCAATGGATCCCGTGGCGCAACATAGCTGCTACCGCCAACAAACTCTGGCTCAGGCAGTGCTTTTCGGTCTAACTTACCGTTGGTATTCAGCGGAATACGCTCAATCAAGTTAATCGCCGATGGCACCATAAAGTCAGGTAGTTGCTCTTGTAACTGCGCAATAATTTGCTCACCACATAACGCGCTGTTTGGTTGTGTCACGACGTAAGTCGCGATGTATTTACCTGCGTCATTTTCACAGGCAATAACCGCCGCTTGTTCCACGTCTTCAATGGCTGTTATTGCGCTTTCAATTTCACTTAATTCAATGCGAAAGCCGCGAATTTTCACTTGGTTGTCGTTACGGGCAATGTATTCAATAAGGCCATTTGGCAGCCATTTTACAATGTCGCCTGTACGATACATGCGCGTTTCTTCGCCTGCATGCTCATCGGCAAATGGGTTGGCTACAAACTTTTCACGGGTTAATTCAGGGCGATTTAAATAACCGCGCGCTAAACCCAAACCGCCTATGTATAACTCACCCGGCGTACCTGCTGGCACAGGATTGCCGTGCTCGTCTAACACATAAAGCGATTTACCCACCAAGCCATGACCAATTGGCGCGTTTGTCATCGTGGTATCTAAATGACACACCGACGCAAACACGGTGGTTTCAGTTGGTCCATACACATGACTGAGCTTCACCTGTGGCGTGGTTTGCATAAATTCGCTCACCACACGTAAATTCACCGCTTCACCACCAAACAGAATATGTTTGAGCGGGCTGTCTTTAAGACACTCGCTGGCCGCAAGCGCATTAAACAGCGCCGTGGTCATAAAGCTGGCGTCAATCTTGTTTCGCTCTATGTATTGCGCAAATAATGGCGGTGATAAGCGCGTATGCTTATCGATCAAGTGGACACATAAGCCATTGAGCAAGCTGAACATAGCATCAAAAATAAAACCATCAAACGCATACGATGACATGCTAACAATGTTATTCACTTTGCTCGCATCAAGGTAGTTGTTGTTCAACGCAAACGAACTCACCGCATGGTGTTCAATCTCAACCCCTTTTGGCTGCCCAGTGGTGCCTGAGGTATAAATCACATAAGCCAAATCGTGTAATTGATTGTCTATTTCAAGATCAGTGTTATCCGCTACTACATCTTGATTTTCAACCAACACAACCGGCGCAGCACCGCCATCAAACCAAGCGTGTACATCATTTTCAAGCTCAGCTTCGGTGATCACGAGATTGACGTTGGCATCATCCAAAATAAAGCGCGTGCGCTCCTGCGGATTGTCGGTGGAGAGCGGCACATACGCCGCCCCGGCTTTTAACACCGCAAAGGTGGCTACGAGCATTTCAATACTTTGCGAACAATATAACGCTATCAGCGTATCTGGGGTGATAGCGCTGTGATGTTGCGCTTCATAACGTTGACGAATTTGTCGTGCCAGTTTATTCGCCCGCTGATTTAGCTGTGCATAAGTAAGTTGTTCATCATCACATACCACCGCCACTTTATCCGCATTTTGTGCCACTTGTTGCTCAAAAATACGCTGAATAGACAACGAATTTTGCGTTGCGACGCGCTGGTTATTCCAATCATACAGCACACATTGACGCTCTTCTTCACTGAGCAGTTCATGCTGATTTAACGGTCTGTTTGGCGCACTGAGCATGCTCTCTAACAAGCGAATATACCGCTGTGCCATGGCCACAATTGTAGGCTGTTCAAACAAGCTCGTGGCAAAGTTAAATTGCAGATTGAATTGCTCGGCTGAATCATCTACCAGCAAAGTTAAATCATGCTTGGCCACATGGCCGCTCAATAGCTCACCCATTACAGGCTCTAAGGTCACACCTTGTGTATTAATGGCCTTGGCATCCACACTTTGCACACTGAACATCACTTGAAATACCGGGTGGCGAGACGCATCGCGCTCTAATTCTAATAATTCAACCACGCGCTCAAACGGCAGTTCTTGATGAATTTTTGCCTGCGTAACCAGCTCATGCACTTGCTTAATAAACGCATCAAAAGAAACGTTTTTGTCCACATGGCTGCGCAGAGCTAATGAATTCACAAAAAAACCAACCAAAGCTTGCACTTGAACATGATGGCGATTATCAGATGGTGTGCCAATCATAATGTCTTGCTGACCAGAGATACTCGCCAGCGCCACATAAAATGCACTCAACATAACGGTGTATACACTGGTTTGCTGCGCTTTAGCACACTGACAAACAAGCTCTGATAACTCTGCAGTTAAGGCAATATCAACATTTTGCCCTTCATAGCGCACGTTTTCAGGTCTTGTTTTGTCGTATGGTAGTGTCAGTGTTTCATGGTCTTTTAATTGACCCAGCCAATAATCTTGTAGTTTGGCTAAACGTTCATCTTGCAAGTAGTCTCGTTGCCAACAAGCATAATCAGCATAACTAATACTTAGCTCTGGTAACGTTAAGCGTTCGCCCTTTAAATTGGCTAAATAGAGTTTTGTCAGCTCTTCGGTGAACACAAACGTCGACCAACCATCAAACGCAATATGGTGCCAAACAAACAACAAGTAACGCTCATCGCCACTTTGAATATGATGCACACGCATTGGGCTTTCGTTGGCTAAATCGAACGCGGTGTTAGCAAAAGTCTGCACAACGTCTGCGAGTATTTCTGGCTCCGACAGCACGTGTTTTTTAATCAACACCCTCGTATCCAGTACATGCTGGCTGTAGGTGCCGTCGTCACTGGCTTTAAATACCGTGTTCAGCACACTGTGACGGCTCACCACTTGATTTAATGCGTGTTGCAGCACTTCAAGTTGTAGTTCATTGCCCACTTTAAACAACGCAGGAATATGGTAGGCATTACCACCTCGCTCAAAGGCGTCGATAAACAATAATCGCTCTTGAGCAAAAGACAATGGCGGCATTGGCTGGTTACTGCGTGGGATCACCAACACCTCTTGCGACTCAATCACATTGGCAAGCTTAGCAATGGTGTTATTTTTAAATAGCATTTCAAGGGGGATATCACGGTTGAGCAATTTGCGGCTTTGCGCAGACAACCTAATCGCGGTGATAGAATTACCCCCTAATTCATAGAAGTTATCATCAATGCCCACCGTTTCAACCGCTAACACCTGTTGCCAAAGCGTACATAGCTGGCGTTGTAATTCGCTTGTTGGCGCAACGTAATTTCGCTCTTGTGATTGTTCTGGTGCAGGTAATGCGCCCTGATCAAGCTTGCCGTTGGCGGTGAGTGGTAACTGCTCTAACTGTGTAAAGCTACTCGGCATCATATAATCAGGTAATGATACTGCGACCGCGGCTTTGAGTGTGTCGGTATCAATTTGCACAGTAGGCTGTGCCACCCAGTAAGCTCTTAAAACGGCATCTTGCGCTTTTTTATCGGCGATCACTGCCACATTTTGCACGCCTGACACTGCACCAAGTACGCTTTCAATTTCACCCAGTTCGATACGATAACCACGCACCTTCACTTGGCTGTCATTACGCCCTAAATATTCCATCTCACCATTTGCAAGCCAGCGGACCAAATCGCCCGTTTTGTATAAACGTTGGTTTGCTGCCTCGCCTGGTTTAGTAAATGAGCTAGTAAATGGGTTAGCAATAAAGCGTTCCTCGGTTAAGTCATCGCGATTTAAGTAACCTCGCGCCACACCCGCACCACCAATATACAACTCACCTATGGCACCCACGGGCACTGGCTGTAAACCCGCGTTGAGTACGTACAAGGCCACATTGGTATAGGCTTGGCCAATACCATTCACTGTTTTGTTGGGGTCAACTAATTTGTGCATCGCCCCCACGGTGGCTTCCGTTGGGCCGTATTCATCGATAATTTGCTCGGTTACACTCGCAAGCTTATCAACCACCTGTTTGGTGAGTGCTTCACCACCAAGCATTAAGCGCTTGAGTGAAATGCCTGAGTCGGCAAGTAATATGCTTGCAAGACTTGGCGTGGTTTTAACAAAACGAACTTGGTTATCACGAACATGCGCTTGATAAGCAGACACATTGCCAATGTCGTCTTGGTAAACACATACGCTACCACCAGCCATCAATGGGCAAAGTGTGGTCGTCACCGTTAAGTCAAAACAGTAATTAGTCGAAAAATCAGTCACCTCAAATGCATCGCCCAATGTTTGCCGCACAGCATTGAAGTAATTAAGCAACTGCCCTTGCTCAATCATGACGCCTTTCGGTGTGCCCGTCGTACCCGAGGTATAAATAACATAAGCAAGGCCGCTCAAATGCACGTTTGCGCGAGAAAACTCTGTGACTAAATTCGTTTGCAACACGTCGCTATCGCAAACCAAGTGAGCAACATCAGACTGTGCCAACCAATCCCTTAACTTACTATCAAACTGCGATTGCGTAAGCAGCAAACGGGTATTGGTGTCGTTGAGCATAAATAACACCCGATCTTTCGGGGCGTCTGGGGAGACGGGAACATAACCCGCGCCTAACTTCAGCACCGCAAACATGGCCACAAGCGTTTCAATACTGGGTTTAAAATACAGGGCGATAAGCGTATCGGGTTCGATGCTCAAACCTTGCTCTGCATAATGGCGCTCAATTTGCACAGCGAGCGTATTTGCTCGGGCATTCAGTTCACCATAAGTTAGGCTTATCTCACCAGCTTTTAATGCCACCTTGTTGGGTGTATTGAGCGCATGATGCTCAATCAAACCAGCTACATCCGTATCCAAGTTGTAGGCAACTTGATTGCTATTCCACTGCTCGGTCATTTGCGTTACCTGCACTTTATCAAGCACGCATAACTTGGCGTGTTTTTGTGTAGGCGAGCCACTGAGTTGTTGCAGCAAATTATCTAATTGAGCAACGAGCGCCGTAGCTTTGTTGTTATCAAGCCAATCAGCGCTGTAATTTAAGGTGATCTCCAACTCTTCTCCTTGCTCAGTCGCAACGATAGAAAGCGGATAATCAATTTTTTCAACAACCTTCCTAAGCTGCCATTTACGCGTGTCGCCATGGTGGCTAATTGGATAGTTTTCAAAGGTAAATAAGGTATGAAATAACCGAGCCCCTTTTGGCTGTAGCTCTGCTAAAGCAATACTACTGGCGCTATTGAGTGAGGCAATTGACAGCTGGATTTCTGCCATAACCTGTTCACAAGTCGCTTCACTCGGCCACTCAACATGTAAAGGCAAGGTATTGATAAACAAGCCAACGCTATCTTCAATGCCTTCCACTGGTAAGTTACGACCCGATACCACAGTACCCACTAACGTTTGTTCATCGCCAGTGTATTCTTGGATAAGTTTGTGCCAGCAAAACTGTAGCGCCACGTTAAGCGTAACCCCACTGTTTTGACACATGCTTTTGAGCGTTCTAAAGCGCTCACCCGAGATTAATAACTGCTGTGAGTCTGGCTGCGTTACCTGCAACGGCGCTGACAAATCAAGGGTTTTGCTTAGCATGCCATTGATGTCATTGGCACTCCCAAAAAGCTGCTTAGTAGCGTGCCAATATTGCTGCGTTTGTTCTTGCGTATCTTGGTAGTACTGCTGAGTCGCCAAATAAGCCGTTTCAACTTGTACGCTTGGTGTTTCACCCAGTAGTAATTGGTGATAGTACTCGTGCACACTGCGCAGCAATAACGGCGCACTCCAACCATCACTGATACTGTGATGCTCCGTTTTTAGCAAAGTGTATAATTGCTCCGACTGCTTTATCAGCGTAATACGCAGTAAACCTGGCTTTGATAAATCAAAGCCTCGTTGACGGTCATGTTGTTGCAACTCATCTATTTTTGCATCGCGCTCTTGTGCTGGGTACGCACTAAAATCAACAAAGTTAAAGTTACTTTCATCTATGCTCGGCTTCGCCGCTACAACCTGTAATAGCGCCTCATCCCAGTTAAAGAATGTGCGCAACGCTGGAAAGCGCTGCGACGTCAACTGCCACGCCTGTCGATATAAAGGCACATTAATTGGCTCTAGGTAATCGAGCATCATCTGCACCCGATATGCGTCGTCATCGGGTTGATTCAGGTGATGGTAAATAAAACCCTGCTGCAAGCTATTGGCAGGACACACAGAGACAATATTGTTAGCAGGCTTGTTAATGCTCTGCATAAAACTTTTAAACGCCTGTGCTGAATCTATATTTTTAGCCGTTAAAAATTCAACTAACTCATCTTTACTGACTTTGATCTGCTCAATCAGTGAGGCTTGAGGAGATTGCTCTCCAAAAGCCAGTTTTAATTTACCTTGCTCAGCCCAGATAGATAGGTTTTGCGCGCTAATTTCCTTAATCAATAACATCGTTTAAAACTCCATGATGTTTTCGTTGTCGCAAGTGGTTTGTTCTTGCTCTGGCTGGGTTGTTTGCTCAAGTACTTGGTTCAAATGAGCAAGATGTTCAACAGACAAATCTTTAGCAATAAAGTCACTCGGCGTTGCAACAGCACCTTGCTCAGCCACATGTTTAGTGTGCTCAATCACCATTTCTAAATTCTGTTTAAAGCGGCGTACAAATTCAGCGCTTTGCGATGCATCTAAACGTGACTGCACTGAGAATACTAATTGCTGACCCTTCACAGCACCGTTAATGTTGAGTGCCAATGCCATTTCATTATTGCTACCAATGGTTTGCCCACTGTACTCATTAACGATTTGCCACTCATCGGCCTTGCTGGTCGTATTAAACTGACCAAGGTAGTTGAAACTGATCAAAGGTAGCTGCTGTTGTAGTAAGCCCGCCTGATAAAACGCCCCATAACCCACGCCTTTATTTGGAACACGGCGGAGCATTTCTTTGCTTTGAATAATCGTGGTTGCCAAGTCACCAAAGTCTGTCAGCTTGACTGGGTATAAGCTGGTAAACCAGCCCAAAGTGCGCGACACATCAATGGTTGGCGACAGTTCTTCACGGCCATGGCCTTCGAGCGTGATAAGGTGCTGTGAGCCAGATAAAACCTGCGACAAGGTGACGCTAAGTGCCGATAACAACAAGTCATTGATCTCGGTGTTATAGCCTGCATTAGATTGTCTTAAGCACATTTGCGTGTGCTCAGCAGACAGTGCCAGTTCATGTTCTGACACCGCATCTTCAACGGCAATCGCTGCTGCGCTGTTGTCCAAGGCATTTTGCCAATAAGCCAGTTCAGCGCTGTGACTATTTGGATAGTCACGCATCAGCTCAACCCATTGGCGATAACTGCTGGTTTTACTACCCAAGGTTTTGCCCGTTAAGCACGATTGCATGTCCTGAGATAAAATGCGCCACGATACACCATCAATAATGAGGTGATGGAAAATAAAGCATACTCTCGCCAAGCCATCTTCATAACCGTGCAAATGTACAAGCTTAAATAGCGGCCCTTGCGATAAGTCGAATGATTGCTGCCACACGTTCAACTGCTGACCTATTTGTGCATCATCAAGGCCACGCACATCGATGCTGGTAACTTGGCTCCACTGTTCAAGCTCGGCTTCTTCAAGTTCTAAATACGCTTGCACATATTGACCGTTGTCGACCACAAAGCGCGTTCTCATCATATCGTGATGTAACATCAACTCACGACACGCTGCGCGTACTTGCTCGGTGCTCACAGCGCTTGGTACCGTCATCATAAATGACTGATTCCAATGAGATGCCTCAGACAGCTGTAAGTCAAAGAACCAAGATTGCACAGGTAATAACGAGAATTCGCCGCTCAATACCCCTTGCTCGGTTTGTAGCTGCTCAGCCTGAGGTAATTGCGCGATGCGTTTTGCCAATTGTGCTACCGTTGGCGATTCGTATATTTCTTTAATTTTCAGGGTGTAACCTAGCTGACGCAATTGCGACGTGAGCTGAATACTAATAATTGAATCACCACCGATACGGAAAAAGTGATCTTCAATACCCACTTTTTCGATGCCCAATAACGCTTGCCAAATCTCACACAATTGCGTTTCTAACTCGTTCGTTGGCGCAACATAATCAGTGTCATCATTAAACACAGGTTCTGGCAGTGCTTTACGGTCAATTTTGTTGTTCACCGTCAGCGGTATGTTGTCAATCACCATAATGGTGCTTGGCACCATGTACTCTGGCAATTGGGCTGCAAGGTACTTGATGGCATCACTATTGTTAAGCTCAGCGCCTTGTTGTAAAACCACGTAAGCGATTAACTGAGTATTACCCTGACGTTTATGCGCTACCACCACCGCTTGTTTAACCGCCGAGTGTTCAATGAGCACATTTTCAATTTCGCCCAGCTCAATGCGGAAACCTCGGATCTTAACTTGTTCATCGTTACGACCAATATATTCCAACTGACCATCAGGCAACCAACGCACCAAGTCACCACTGCGGTATAAACGGTGCTCAGCAAGCGCTTCGATTTTGTCGGCAAATGGGTTATCAATAAAGCGCTCGGCGGTAAGTTCCTCACGATTCAGATAGCCCGCTGCAAGACCTGCCCCACCCACATACATTTCACCCACTACGCCCACAGGCACTAGGTTTTGGTTCGGGTCAAGTACATAGGCCGCCATATCTCTCAGTGGACGACCGATAATGGACTGATGACGGTTATTTTCTGGCGTTAACTCTTGGTAAGTAACGTGTACTGTGGTTTCTGTGATCCCGTACATGTTGATGAGTTTCGTTTGCGTATTGCCGTATGTTTGCCACCATGCATCTAAGCGTGCAAGATTGAGCTTATCACCCCCAAAAATCACATAACGTAAATCTGGTAACTCGGCATTCATCGCCACTGCCATGTCGACAAAGGAATAGAATGCACTTGGTGTTTGGTTTAACACCGTCACACCTTGCTTTTGACACAGCATAATAAACTCTCGTGGATCACGAGTGCAGGCTTTATCTGGCACCACCAAACAGCCACCGTTTAAAAACGCGCCCCAAATTTCCCATACACTGAAATCGAAAGTACAAGCGTGATACATCACCCATACGTCTGAGTCGTTAAACTGGTACTCACGCTCGCATGAATCAAACAAACGCACCACATTATGGTGTGACTGCATCACGCCTTTTGGTTGCCCAGTCGTACCTGAGGTATAGATAACATAAGCTAAATCATCGGCGCTTAAGGTCACATTATGCAACTGTTCTGGCGCTTGTTGCTGCGCGAGCGACTCATAGCTGAGTACCTGTGGCGGTGTTTCTAACTCGTCGGTGATGTGCGTTAGTTCTTCTACGAGATCGTCGCTACACAGTACGATCGGCGTTTTGGTATCCGACAGAATAAACTGAGTTCGCGATTTAGGATATTCCGGCGTCAGTGGCACATAAGTCGCCCCTAGCTTCAAAATAGCCAACATGCTTATCATCAACTCAAGGCTTGGATTAAAGTTCAAACCGATGAATACCGGATTGCTAGTCGACGCCTCAAGCACTTGCGGGTAATGCGCAATAATGGCATTCGCCAATGCCTTGGCTTTGCTATCAAGCTCTTGATAGGTCAGCGCTTGGTCTTGGTATTTCAAGGCAATGTTGTTTGGGTATTGTGCGACCTGCGAAGCAAAAATCTCGCTTAACGTGCCTCGTTTTTGCGGTATTTTTATCTCTGGCTGAATGCGCATCAGCAATTCATTAGCCTGCTGCTCGGTTAATAATGAGATTTGACTATGTGGCTGCTGTGGCGCTGCAATGATAGCGCTGACAATCATTTGCAGTTGCGACAGTAAGCGCTCAGCCTGCTCTGGTGCAATTTGCTGCTCGCAATAGTTCAGTGAAAACTCAATCTGCTCTGGCGTGGCAGTTACAATAACGGTGATCGGGTAATCACTTTTCTCACGCGTTTCACGATAACGCATGGCGCTTTCGATACGATCAGGGTTAGTGTCATCAGCCGTTGGAATTGGATAATTCTCAAACACAAACAAGGTATGGAACAGCGCGGCACCTTGGCTTTGAATGCGCGATAATTGCGCACCACTGTGGGTATTTACATCGGCAATCTCAAGCTGGATTTGCGTCATTATCTGGGCAATGCTGTGTTCTGGCTGCCAATTCACTGCCAGTGGTAAAGTATTGATAAATAAACCAACACCAGCGTGAATATCGCTCACGGGTATATCACGCCCCGAGACAGTAGTACCCACCAAGGTTTGCTGATCTTGGCAGTAACTTTGAATGAGTTTATGCCAAGCAAATTGCATTGCTGCGTTTAGCGTCACGCCCGCATCACGACACACTTTACTCAATTGCAAGAAGTCATCACCCGCGATTTCAAAACAGCGTCTCGCCGGTTGCGCCACAAGGTTTGTTTGCGATAAATCCTGCGACTGGCTCAGCAAATAGTTAATATCGTTAGCATGCTCAAACTGTTTGACTTTTTGTTGCCAAAAATCACTGGTTGCTTGCTTATTTTCAGACAAATAAGCCTGCGCCGCCAAGTAGCCAGTTTCAACTTCCAGTTGTGGTACATGGCCCTGATTGAGCGCGTTATAGAAGGTGTTTACAGTTTCCAGTAAATTGCCCACACTCCAACCGTCACCAATACTGTGATGCTCTGTTTTTAATACCGTGTAATGTGTATCGCTTTGTTTGAACACTGTAACGCGGAACAAACCGGGTTGTGCTAAATCAAAGGCTTTAAGTCGGTCGTGGGCAAGCCAACTGGCCAGTTGTTGATCACGCTCATCGGGAGTTAACTCGCTTAAATCAACCAAATTAAAGTGCTGGGCATTCAACTCAATGCCTTTACACACAACTTGAAGTAGCTGTTCTTGCCAGTTGAACGCCATTCTCAAAGCTGGATGCTTATTGGCCGCCAATTGCCATGCTTTTTTGTACAAATCAACATCTAACGTTGTGTGATAGTCCAGAAGCAATTGCACACGATAGGCATCGTCATCTGGCTGATTTAGCGCATGATAAATAAAGCCTTGCTGCAAACTATTGGCAGGATAAAGCGCTTCTACGTTGTAACGCTCGTTGAGATCTTTTAATAACGGGAAGCTTAACTGAACATGTGCATGGTCGCTCGGTGTCGTAACACCGCCCGCTTGCGCGGCGTTCACCGCTTGTGCAATGACTTGCTCCAGCGCGCGCTCAAAGGCGCTCATAAACTGCTGACCCAACTCTGCGGGCAGCTTTGACTCTACTTCAACACTTAGCTGCTCGTTTTTCACTAAGCTCAGAATATTTAGCACCGTATCGCTGTGATTTTGCGAGTCACTCAGCGCCCCTACTGACTCCCCGGTGATCTGCCAATCTTGCGCCTCTGTATTGGCTTTGAACTGACCTAAATAGTTAAAACACACCTTAGGCAAGTCGCTTGGCATTTTTGCAACGTCGAATTGATATAACGCACCAAAGCCAATTCCTTTGTCTGGGATGGCACGCATCATCTCTTTGGTCGCAACCAGTGTTTGCTCAATATTTTGCTCAGCAGTCAGTTTGACCGGATAAATACTGGTAAACCAACCCAAAGTTTGGCTCACGTCTAAATCAGCCGCGATGGATTCGCGACCGTGACCTTCAAGCAAAATAGTGTGAGACTGGCCACCCAATACGGTTTCCATTGCGATCGCCAAAGCACTTAACAGCAATTCTTGGGTTTGCGTTTGGTAGCCTGAGTTAGCGTGCTGTAACAAGGCTTCGGTTTGTGCTTTTTCAAGCATTAACGATAGTTGCTGAGATTGCTGAGCAACCGGATAGTTCGTTGTTGCACTCAACACGGTTTGCCAATAGGTCGTTTGTTGCTGATTGGCTGACGCATACTGATTTAAACCTTCAACCCACTGACGGTAGCTAGTTTGCTTATCAAGCAACTTCTGTCCCGCAATCAACTGTTGCAAATCCCCTAGCACAATTGACCAAGACACGGTATCGATGATCAAATGGTGGAAGATAAAGCACAGACGATCTTGGTTATCTGCATGGCCAACTAGTTTGATCACACGCCATGTAGGACCGTGATGAATATCAAGCGCACCTTGCTGCTCGCCGAGCACCGCCTCGAGTTCATCGTCGCTCATGCCTGCAATGTTACGCTCAGTTAACTCGAATAAGCCTGTGTCTGTATATTCGTTATCCAACTCTGAGGTAAATCGACAGCGCAACATGTCGTGCTGAATACTCAGTTTCATTAATGCATCGGCTAACGCATCAAGCGATAAGCCTGTTGGGCTGTATGCAATAAATGCCTGATTAAAATGATGCGGATTACCTAGCTGCTGTGCAAAAAACCATTTTTGTGTTGGATGCTGCGCAAACTGGCCTGATAGCAAGCCCTGCTCAGTTTGCACGCTCACCACGGTATGACCACCTTGTTGCTCTATCAATGATGCCAGTTGTGCCACCGTTGGCGCGGTAAAAATATCTCTGACCTGTAGCTG
Source organism: Pseudoalteromonas sp. ATL1 (assembly GCF_058933015.1). NCBI lineage: Bacteria > Pseudomonadati > Pseudomonadota > Gammaproteobacteria > Alteromonadales > Pseudoalteromonadaceae > Pseudoalteromonas > Pseudoalteromonas sp. ATL1. Next base: position 3,039,928 of record NZ_JBZYXL010000001.1, read on the forward strand.
GAAACCTGCTCGACGTAGCGCCGAGATCAGGCTGATACTGACGATAGAGTCACCACCAATTTGGAAGAAGTTATCTTTAACACCAATGCGCTCCATGCCAAGTACTTGCTGCCATACATCACACAACTGCGCTTCAAGTTCGGTACTTGGCGGGCAATATGCTTCGTTCGCTGAAAAGTCAGGCTCTGGCAGTGCACCACGGTCTAACTTACCATTGAGAGTCAAAGGTAGCGCATCAATCACCATAAGTGCCGCTGGCACCATGTACTCAGGTAGTTTAGCTGCAACAAACTGACGTAACGCGTCAACATTCAACGCACTTTGCCTTTCTGGTACCAAATATGCGACGAGGATCTTTTGCCCATTGTGGGTTTTATCAATCACTGCAACATGTTTGATGTCATCACGTTGTAGTAAACAATGCTCAATTTCTCCCATCTCGATACGAAAACCTCGGATCTTAACTTGGAAATCTTTGCGGCCTTTAAATTCGATATAGCCTTTTTCATTCCACGCACCGTTGTCACCGGTACGGTACAAACGGCCAAGCGTCGGATGTTCAAAATACTGTAGCGCGGTGCGTTCTGGGTCATTGAAATAGCCCTGTGCGACGCCGATACCACCGATGTGGATCTCACCCATGATCCCGGGCGAACAATGGTTACCAAACTTATCCAGCACCCACATCGCTTGGTTAGGCATCGCTATACCGTAAGGAATGCTTTGCCAGCTTGGGTCAACGGCTTTAACCGGGTACCAAATTGACCAAATACTACCTTCTGTTGCGCCACCTAAACTCATAACATCCGCTTGCGGATTAATCGCTAAGAGTTGCTCTGGCAATCTCAGTGGGATCCAGTCACCACTCATCATGTAAACACGAATACTGGTTGCCGAGTAAGACTGCTGCCCTTGCTCATCCGCGAGCAATTGCGCAAGCTGCGGCACCGAGTCCCAAATAGTCACTTGATGTTCATCCACCATTTGCAGCCAATGATGGGTATCTTGCACTTTGTCTTGATCTGGCATCACCATCGCGGCCCCCACCGCCAGCGCACCAAAAATATCGTAAACCGATAAATCAAAGCTCAAGTCTGAAATAGCAAAAACGCGGTCTTTGTCTGTGACGTTAAAGCGCTCATTGACGGCAAAAATGGTGTTCATGGCACTTTCGTGTGTGATCACCACCCCTTTAGGCTGACCCGTACTGCCTGAGGTGAAGATAACATAAGCAATTTCTTGTGGCGTTGCAGGAACAAGTTGCGCTTGCCATTGTTCGGTTGCAAGTGCGCTTTGCTGAGCCGCCTCTTCCACATGAATGAGGTTAAAGTCAGTTAGCCAAGGCTCGTCTTTTAAGCGTGCAAATAACGTCTCACTCACCAGAAGATGCTTAACTCCACCAGCCATTAAGACTTGGTGAATACGAGAGTTTGGCCATGCCACGTTAATAGGTAAATAGGCACATGCAACCGTATTAATCGCCAGTAATGAGGCCACTTGATACGCGCCTTTTTCACAAATGACTGCCACTAACGAGCCTCTGGCTACAGATTGCGCTGACAACGCATGAGCAATACCAAAGCGGTAATCGTTTAGGACGCGATAAGTAGTTTGCTCAGTGGATGAAATAACCGCGACATGCTCAGGGCGTGCGACAACTTGTTGATTAAAGCCGTCAATTAAATTATAAGCGGGATATTGGCGCGTATCGCCATTCCACTGTTGCTCAATCTGTGTTTTTTGCTCTGTAGTAAGCGTGCTAATCTGACCGCACACTTGCGTATTATCTTGCGCTAAATGCGCTATGAAACCTGTTTGTACGTCGCCAATTTGCGCTAAGTTGTGTGCACTAAATTGGTCCGCTTCAGCCACAACTTTGCGCCACAAGTTTGCACCCGCTTCAAATAGGGTAAAGTCTAAATCAAATTGAGCGGCAACCGGTGTCAAAGGCACACCTTCTATGACCATATCTTGTTCATCGCCAATCACGATTTGATGGTCAGGTAGCCCGGCAAGCACCAACATCAATTCAGGGATAATATGTGCCGTCTTTAACTGTGCTAAGTAGTTACATACCACATTGATATTTTTACTACTTAAAGTGGAAGACGATTTTGTCAGTAACAATGACGTTAATTGCTCATTCACCGCATTAAGTAGCTCTAGTACAGTTTTGTCGTGAATGTTTTCAATGGTAAGCGCTTCAAGATCAACAAAATGACCAAGCAAGTAGCGGTTTTTACGGGTTCTACGGGCGATAGGCACACCGATGGTAATATCTGCATCGTTGGTTAAACGGCTTACCGTGAGCAAGGTGCTCGCTAAAATCACGCAATATGGGCTAATACCATGCTCTGCTGCAACCTGTTTGATTGGCGCAATGCTATCTGTGGTGTTATCCAGCAGCACTGACACTTTGCCAGCAAGTTCAGGGTTATTCGATTTTCTATTAATAAAATCAACTGGGTAAGCGTTGCTGTCTACTAGAGCGAGTTCTTTGCTGGTGTAATATTCAATATCAGGTTCGAGTGTTTCGTCTTCGTTTTTGAGTACCAATAGTCTGAGCAAATCGTTTACTAAAATTTGCAATGACCACTGATCACATACGATGTGGTGACCTTTCACGAGTACCAACACTTCATCGTTGTGCAGCGCTTTGTAATAAAACTCAAAAGTATTACGGCTTATGTCAATCACTTGGCTGTTGTACGCGTCACATAACTGCGCGTCACTGATGTTTTCCCCAACCATGGGTTGCCAACACACATCACTTGATGCTTGGGCATTTATAGCAAGCTGTGGCTCTACACCACTGTTGTCTATTCTGCTATCAATGACCGGGTGGCGCGCTATCAGCTTTGCCAAAATGGGCTCTAGTTGAGCAGCTCCCTCAGTTAAGGTGAGTTTTAACGCACAAGAGACGTTAAATACTGGATTGTTCGGCGCAATTTCCTGACCTTGCCAAACTTGAATTTGTCGCTGAGAAAGTGATTGATAGTTGTCGTTACGCATGGGGTGCATACTTCCTTTATTTTTATAAAACTGCATAAAACTCTGATCGGTACAGATCAGATAACACTGTTTGTGACTGTTCGATAAACTAACGAATTAAACTAGATACATGTGTAACCACCATCTACAAACACTGAGCTTCCGGTCGTCCACTCACTTTCTAATAAATTAATAATTTCTTTTGATACGTGCTCTGGTGAGCCAAAACCAAGTGGATGCATGCTGGCAAGTTTTTCGAAGTGACCTGGGGGAGCCATATCTTGATAGCCGCTGTTTAATTTGGTTTCGATCATGCCGGCCGCCACGCAGTTAACCAGCACTTTGTCTCTAGCAAGTTCAAGCGCGGCACAGCGGCACAAGCTTGCCAAAGCACCTTTACTGGCGGCATACCCTGAAATCGCTTGTTCTCCCACGGCCTGACTGACCGAAGAGAGCAATACCAGTGACGTCACCGTATCGCTCAAGCGCACACTTCGACGAGTGAACGCTTTGATCATGGCTAATGCACCACCGCAGTTAACGCGATAAATTTGTTCAAAGTCGGCATAGCAGGATTGACGAAGTGTCGTCATGGCATGTACACCGGCACAAAACACGCCCCCTTTAAATGGTCCAAATTGCTTTGCATTATCGATAATAATGGGAGTTAAATCGTCGGGTTGTTCTAAGTCAACAACCGCAATTTTGTGCTCACCGGATAATGAATAAGCCAAAGAGGCAAGCTTGTCTGCATTGCGCCCCAAAAGCAGCAATTCATAGCCCTTGTTAGCCAAATCTTTACATGTTTGTGTGCCAAGATCTGAGGTTGCACCGAGCACCAACACTCGCAGCGCTTTGTTGTTTTTTTGTATCGTTTCCATAGGGCATTTCTTCTATTTTTTGCTACCTGTACCAAACTTCACAATGAAATACGATGTGTGTTCATATGGCGTTAAACGGTAATTTCAGTGTTTGGAGATAAGGTCAAACATTGCGCTGTCATCATCTTGTTGTGTTTACTAAAGTCGGCAATAAACGCTATCAACTGCTGCTCCAAAAACACGGTAGGACGCATACCAAACACTGAGCGCTTTAGATCTCTGCGCATTGTTTTGCGCATTTTTTCATCCTTAGCCAGATAGGGAATAGTCACCGCATTGATGAATACCTTGTCGCTTGTTAGCTCTTTGGCGAGTGTTTTCATAAACGAATTCAAAGCGTGGTTTGCAACCGTGTTTACCGCGTGACCCAGATAATGTGAACTGTCGGAATGCAGAGGAAAAACCACATTGCATCCAACATCTCTCATAAAGCCAGCGAGCGATTGGTAAATTAAAAACACACTATCGAGGTAAGCCATGGTGTTTTCAATACATTGCGCGCCTTCAAACAAAGCGTGTTCGTTTGCCTCAAGCACGCCTTGCACTAACAGCAAAGGCGTACTTTCAACATCAATATTTAAAGCCTCTAGTGCTTGCGCGAATGTTGGGTTTTGCGTTTGTGCCATCTCTTGCAACTGCGCTAAATCAAACATAGGCAAAGCCGCATTGTGTTGCTTTAGCTGCTCACTTGGTTCAACGAGCACGACTGAATTACCCGCCTCAAGATAGAAATTGATCAATGCTTGATCGAAATCGCTGCTCGCTTGGAGCACGATAAGTGTTTGTGTATGGCTCATATTAAAAACCCTCCATCTAAGTGAATAACTTCACCATTTTGGTAGCTGGGTTCCTCAGCGGTTAAGTGCAATACAGCGCAGGCAATTTCACTGCACTGCGCCATACGTTTTACACTGGTACACTCAAGAATGGGGGCAATGATTGACTGCTCAGCGTTATCCACCATTTGTGTTTCAACCAAGCCGGGCGCAATGGCATTACAGATAATATTGTATTGGCCGTATTCTCTGGCAATACTGCGTGTAAGCCCAATAATCGCGCCTTTTGAAGTTGCATAATTAAGCTGCCCCTCACGGCCCGTCACACCACTTTTGGACACCATGTTGACAATGCGTCCAAACTGCTGCGTCTTAAAAGTAGGTAACACTTGTTGGCAAAAATTGAACGTACCTTTTAAGTTGGTACGTAACACTTTTCGCCAATCTTCAAGTGCCAACAACTGTACGAGACCATCGTGGTTAATGCCGGCATTATTTACGAGTACGTCAATGCGTTGATGTTGGTGTTGGATACTCTCGATGCTATCGGTGACAAAACCTTCATCACTCACAGAGCCTTGCAGCCAAGTGAAATTTTCATGTACAGATAACAGCTCAGTGACCGGCGAACGCGCAACGCCATACACCTTTGCGCCTTGCAGCAAATATTGCAGGCAAATTTCTTCGCCTATGCCTTTGGAGCACCCCGTTACAATCACCACTTTGTTTTTAAACATGAGCGGCTCCTACACTTTGCAAGTACCTGATTGCTATCACAGCCGACGCAACTTGTTCGTTATTAACAAACGCCGTCACTTTAAATTTCACCAGCTCACCCAAAGACACATCCACGTTTGAGCGAATTTCTAAAATTTGCCCCGGTAAAACAGGCGTGAGAAACTTCACTTTATCGATGCCCGCTATCACCCCTTTGGTTTTTCCTGTGATACACAAACCACTGGCTTGTGCCATTGCTTCTAGTATCAACACCCCCGGAAAAATTGGCTCATCGGGAAAGTGACCTTCCAATCCGGGTTCGTTGTAGCCAATAAACTTTTGCGCGACGATGTACTCGTTTTCCTGAACCTCTACGATGTTGTCAACAAACTTAAATGGCGGCTTATGCGGTAAATTATTGGGTGAAATCATTTTTCATCTCCCCAATCAAATAGGAAGTAAATCAGCACCAATAATGCCAGTGCAAAACCAATTAGGGTGTTAAGCTGCATGCTCACCTCAGCAAGCGAAGCGCCTTGGTTTGCAGTTAAACGAAATGCATCTAAAAACGCTGTTGACGGTAGAAATTGCACAACACTTTGGATGGCTTGAGGGAAGTTAGAGGTATCAAAGTAAATGCCAGATAAGAACATCAGCGGAAAATACAACAAGTTTGAAATGCCGGTAGCCACTTCCACTTTTTGGCTGCGGGCACCAACCAAAACACCCAATAAGCACAGTACAATAGAACCCAATAACAACACGGTTAAAATGTTCAGCCAGTTACCAAGTGGCTGATAACCAAATAGAAAATAAAAGGTAATAAATAGCGCAACTAACTGGAACACCAGCAGAAATACTCGAGCAAAAACAATACCAATCACATAATCTAAGCGATTAAACGGCGATAGCTTCAGTCGTTTAAAAAAGCCTTGCTGGCGGTCAGACACAAGTCCATTTGAAATGGACGTAATACCAATACCAATGATCTGTAGCACGATAATGCCGGGGATCAACCAATCGATATACCTGAAGCCTTCCAGCGATACCACGCCATCAATGTACGAGTCATGATCGTCTTTATTTTTAAGTGCCGTCACATAACTAAATGCAATGGCTTGCTCATGGCTATTGCGGGTTGAAAACAGCCCTTCTGGGGTTAAGATCAACACGTTGCTGTGGCTTGATAAAATTGATTTTAAAGCACTGCCCGGTGCCAACTCAGAGTCTGGCTGTTGCGTATGTTCCGTCAGCTTTTCAATCAACTGTGGATCTTCAATCGTTAGCAAGTTGATTTTTTTATCTTTCTCGATTGATTGATACCATTGCTCATCAATTTGCGCAGCATCAACAACGGCTAAGTTAATCGACTCTAGTGGTTTTTCGCCAGAGAATGCCTGCACCAACAACAATGCCATAAAGACCGGAAATCCAAAGGTCCAAAACAACGTTGCTGGCTCGCGAAAAAATGGCCTGATGTTAAGTAACATAAGTTGCCAAAATGGTTTTCTGGTAAGTATGTTAGGCATGTGCTTGTTCCTGTTTGATAATATCTTGACCCGTCAGCTTCAAAAACACATCGTTTAGCGTTGCTTTGCGCGGCTCGCGTATAACTGGATCCGAAAAGGTACGGTGAATGATGGCGTCCGGTGTACCAGACTCAATGATCTGCCCTTTTTCAATGATCAATAACTCATCACATAAATAGTCCGCTTCATCCATGTAATGGGTGGTTAAAATAACGGTCATGCCTTCATTTTTGAGTGTTTTAATGATTTCCCAAAAGCTTTGACGACTGGTTGGATCGAGACCCGTTGTTGGCTCATCTAAAAAGATAAGTTCCGGCTTACCGACAATCGTCATGGCAAGAAAAACCCGCTGTCTTTGACCACCACTTAAGTTATCCAACCAAGCATTGGCGTGATCACTTAAGCCAAATCGCCCGATTAACTCATCAACATCCATCGGATCTTTATAAAAGCTGGCAAACAGTCGTACCGCTTCTTTGATGGTTGTTCGGCCATACAAGCTATTTGCTTGCATCAAGCCACCAATTTTCTTTCTGATCTGCTTTTCGTTGCTTTTCCACTCCAAACCAAATAGTGAGACCTTGCCTGATGTAGGCTTTTTAAGGCCTTGGAGAATTTCCAAGGTCGTTGATTTGCCTGCGCCATTTGGTCCTAACAGTCCAAAACACTGCCCTTTTTTCACTTGAAAAGATAAACCTTTCAATACGTTGACTGCATTTTTGTCATATGACTTTTTCAGATCTACAACATCAATGATCACTGACATGGGTATTCCCTTTTATCTTAGATACAACACATACTGATGCGCTTTGTTGAACATTCACGCTCATGACTAACACTGTTTGAGGATCTTTTACTGATAGGTCGATTTGTTTGCCCATAACAGGCTTATTTGAGACCAGCGCAGTTGCCACACCGACTGCATCCAAACTTTGACAACCCAGCCCTGATTGCTTGATTTGCCTAAAGTTAAGCACTTCGACATTGGCAAATTGACGCTTTAACGATTCGGCATATTGGTCAAACAAGCTGGTATCTACCATGGCAAGTACAACCACATCGGGTACCAGCGAGTAGTCAATCAGTGCATGACATTGCCACTGTTGTTGGCCTTCATCGTAAACCCAGCGACCCGCATTAAAGTGGCTCAGCTGCGCCAACGCGCGAGCACTGCGAGGATCGCCTTCATTCACCACTAACATGGCATTTGCGTTGGATTCTAAACGTTCGTCTGCAACGTTAAATTGTTGCCATAGTTGATCGGATGTCTCGCTTTTATCTTCCGAACTGCTGACAAGGGCGCAAGAAATTTTGTTTTCACCTAAATCCGTATATGCGTGCCATAGGCCATGCATGCCTTCATTGCCTAAGTCACTGAAGTTTGCTGAACAGCCATTTAAATCAAATGCAACTGCCAAATTGCCCAAGGGCGCATTTAACACAGTATCTGGGAATAACGTGCTTTTTACTCCGCTTGGGCCACGCTCAACTAAGTCGCTCAAGTTGCGTTGTTGCACCTGAGACGCGCCCGTGCTGGTACCAAAATACGCACCAATCGGGTTTTTTTGTTCATCGGTGTAATCAACATCGGCGGCGCAAAATGCAAGATGTGAAGCGCCAATTGCATATTGTCCTATCGTACTCATGCGTCTTCTAAACAGGCTTGGTTGAAATGCATTCAGTGAAAACGCATCTTCGTACGTTAACTGTGCGTCTTGTGCGGCGCTTGAATACCCTGCCTTATCAGCGATGTTCGCAAAGCTCAACACGTACACTTTTTGCTTCGCCTCGATTGCAATGTCTTTCACGTCCTTGCGCGCAAGTAACGTGGTGTTATGACCACCAAATGCCGAGTTTGTGGCAGCAAAGCAACCTACCGGATGCTTTTTCAAGCCATTAACGACAATGTCATAGCCCAAGCAATCTTCACGAATACCTTCGCCATTGAGTGTTGATGGAATTTCATCATGCTCAATGGCAACCAGTGCCGAGATAAACTCAATCGCCCCCGCGGCCCCTAGCGTATGACCAAAATACGATTTTGAACTTGAAACGGGCAATGATGCTTTGTCGCGCCCTGCAAGGGATGCAAAAATACCGCACAGTTCAGCGGAGTCGTTCGCAGGTGTACCTGTGCCATGAGTATTGATGTAGTCCAACTGTGTAGGCAATACATCACTATGGGCAAGCGCCGTGGTGAACGAGCGTGTTACCCCAGCACCATTCGGTTCTGGTGCGGTTGCATGATGGGCATCTAAACTTGATGCCGTGCCTGCCAATTGCATCACAATTGACGCACCTCGCTCAGTTGCATGGGCGTGGTTTTCAAGCACAAGGAAGCCTGCACCTTCACCTAAACTTAAACCCATTTTCACATCGTACGGTGAACACACGCCTTCAGCGACGGACTGTAACGAGTGAAATCCAGCATAAATTGTTTTTGCTAGGGCGTCTGTACCACCTGCGATCACAAGATCGACCGTGCCTTCATCTAGCAACTGCTTTGCAAAACCAATTGCACTGCTGCTTGATGTACACGCTGTGGTAAACGTCAAAACAGGGCCGACAATGCCAAAATGTTTGGCAATGTTGTCACTTTGTTGGTGCGCTGGATATTGTTGAAGCGCTTCTAGATGACCGTCGATCACGCCTCGTTCTAGCTTTTCCATGCCGGTATTGGCATTACCAACACACAAAGCAACGCGCTTATTCGCCAAAGACTGTTTTGAAACATTCGCCGCTTTGAGCGCTTCTTCTATCGCTTCAATGGCAAATAAAGTTGAAAAATCGGGTAAGTTGTCGCGCTCTGCTGCACACTTTTCCCGAATAGATCTGACGATCCCAGCCTTATCACTTGGCAATCCAGTTACATCAAAGCAATCTAATGATTGAATTCCTGATTGTTGTGATTGCATTGATTGGTACAAGGCTTGTGCATTATCTCCACACGAAGAAATCACTCCGTATCCGGTTATCACAACCTGTGAGTTAAACTCGGGCATTTTTTACCTTCTCCTGTAAACCTTGCAGTGTGACCTTCCCCATCGCGTTGGTTGGTAGCGCTTCTAAAAACTCAATGGTTGGGATGGGTAAGTCTTGAAATAAATTTTTAATATCTTGGGTTACCGCAAAGCTGTCTTGTGCTTTTGCAACAAACGCGACTAGCTCGCCGCCACGCTTATTGTTTTCTTCTTCTATGAAGTAAACACGCAGCGCACAACCCGGGAATAATTGATTTAGTTTGTCTTCTACCGCTTTGAGCGAGTAACGTTTGCCCTTGAATTTAAAAATATTGTCTTTACGACCTAAGTGTTTAATTTGCTTGTCCGATAAAATTTCTATGTGGTCATCTAAGCTAACGGTATCGGTGCCATAGGGTAAAAACGCGGATTGGATAGCAAAGCCTTCACCAATTTGCTGAAGAGCAACTGTGGGCAACAAGTGATAGACATTACTTTGTGCATCGCCAATAAAGCGATAACCCATAGCGCCTGTCTCAGTACTACCCAGTACGTCAATACCCAGCAAAGATAACGAACCTTGTTGTACTAAACGTGCAAATTCTTCGTCTCTTTGTTCGCCGAATTTGCCACCAGAACTCACAACATAAGCATATTGACGGGATAACGCGCTCGAAAGACTTTGCCATATGGTCGGCACGATCACCGCCATCACCCGAGCATGGTTGCTAGGTATGGTACGAAGCTGCGTGTTTGACTGATACATCACCGCACAACTGAGTTTAAGTGGCAGTAAAAAGCACCAAATAAATCCATACATGTGCACAGGTGATACATATGCATCAATTAAATCGAGTGAGCCTAGTTCAAGTAATTGGGCAATTTCAGTTACTTCACGCAACATGCTCGATACTGATTTATGGATCACCACGGGCTTGCCTGTACTGCCCGATGTTTCAAACGCTATGATGCTATCGCTTGCAAGACGTTCCAATTGAGCTAACAAACTATCAGCCGTTGCACCTTGCTCATCCACGCTTTGCATAGCCATCAAAACATCGAAACTAATCGCGTTCTCGCCGCTAGGCTGCGCACTGATCAAAGGGGTGTATCCAGACAATAACAAGGCCGATGCAAGGATCATCATTTTCACCGGCTCACTGTCTAACACTCTGACCGGTAAGTGACGATCCAAGTCTGCGTCAACTAAACGTTGTTTCAGCTGTGCAATGGTTTGTTCAAACTGCTGCAAACTATAAATGTCGTTGTTCGGTGAATAGAAAAAACCATTGTCATTAATAGGCAGCGTATTATTTTGACTTTGCGTAATACGCTGAACTATCTGATCGACCGTATGCTTACCGGTATACTCAGCATTATTGAAAGTAACGTGGAATAGCCTTTGGCAATCCGAATAAACTTGCAATAAATCAACTGAATCAAGAAATAAAGGACTACCCATTAAGTCATCTTGGTTTTGTAACCCTTCGATTTCAGAAGGTTCTAGTTCAACAGACAGTAATATTTGCTTACGAACCCGAGCGGTTAAATCTTCAAACTCATTCATAGATTTACCGATTCCTTCAAATCTATTTCTGCGACACGCTTTTTGAATGATGCTTTGGGTGGCAAAACATCAACCTCACCACTACAGATCAACACTTGATGCTGATTCAAGATAGTGATGGCTAAGCGAACTTGTCGATTTTCTAGTTTTTGCGCCACCTTTACGTGGGCATAAACAGTATCTCCGATATACAGGGGTTCATGATTCTCAATGCTCAACTTGGTGACGATTGAGCCAACCCCAGGAAGCTTCATGCCGATGACTTGCGCTATCATGGCTGGCGCTATCCCTGCGTGGGCTATCCGGTCTTTCATCCCCATTTTCTGAGCAAAAATACGATCCACGTGTAACGGGTTAAAATCACCCGTTATTCCCGCGAAGTTGTAAACATCAGATTCGGAGATTGTTTTGCTATGCACAGCACAATCTCCTTCGCTGATCTCTCTAAATGTTTTACCAGCCGTGTAGAGCGTCATATTGCAATCTACTTTTATGCAGCTACTTGTTCAGAAACGAATTCACTTAGCGTGTGAATTGACGCCATTTTTTGCTTGACTAAGTCACTTGGAAAGTCTTTAAACTTAAGCTGGTATTTTTTCTCTACTGCAGCAACTAAGTCTAATAGCTCAATGCTATCTAAGTTTAATCCAGCACCAACAAGTTCAGCGTGCTCATCAATTTCTTCTACTGAATCCGCAACTTCTAGCTCTTCAACTAAAATGTCATGTTTGATGAATGCGATAATATCTTCGATAGTGTTCATTATTATTCCTTTTATCTTTTCCGACTTAATGTTTATTTGTATTTATTTTTAGAGAAACTAATTAAATAAATAATCAACCATTTGCTTAATTTCTTTATCCATCGCTCTATCTTCAATAACTGGATTAAATTGAGATGTTAGTGAATCGAAGAATGGACGAGATAACCCATTGAGCTTTTCTGCTGACTTATCTTTATCGAAAACATAATAAGCTTGACGAATTGCCATGGCTTGAATTGCGATCACCGACTTGATAAGTGACATGATATTTTTAAGATCCCGTGCAGCGATGGTACCCATGCTAACGATGTCTTGGTTTAACGCCTCGGTTGTGCGTGAAAACACTGACATAGGATTCGATTGTTTAAGTGCCTCTGCTACCAAGGCTGACGCACTGATCTGCATGGCTTTAAAGCCATGATGGATCCACGCTTTATTACCCAAGTCGTCCACTGCCACTAGGTTATTTGGAATGCCGCCATTGAGTCTGTCGTCCACTAAAATGCCTAATTCACGTTCCAACAAAGCGCCCATATTGGCTACCTGAGGCTTAAGCGCGTCACAAATAGCCGCTACGTGACCACCATAGAAATGGCCTGCGTTTAGAATTAGGTCGCTTTCATGATCGATAAGCGGGTTATCATTTACAGAGTTAATTTCAACTTGTAACACTGACTTAGCCCAGTTTAGGGTATCAACCAATGAGCCTAGTACCTGCGGTGAACAACGAATTGAGTAGCTATCTTGCAGACGGAACTGCTCTTTCATGCCGTGCTCAAATGAATCTTCCGTTCTTTGTCTGCGGCCTAATCTTTGTTCTGGATCGGATAAGCGTTTGTAGATTAAATCAGCACAATATCTTTGACCTTGATGCGGTTTTAATTCATGTACTTTTGGATGAAATGGTGATGCTCTGCCATCAATCAGTTCAACAAACAAAGCAATAAGCTTACATGAAATATCAATGGCTTTTTCTACTTCATTGATGGCATTGGCTGCAATCGCGCTCATCACTGAAGTGCCGTTCATAATTGCCAAACCCTCTTTTGCTTTAAGCGTATAAGGTTTGATATTCAGTTCTTCAAAAACTTCCGCAGTAGGTCTAACAACACCTTGGTAGTAAACCTCTCTTTGCCCATTTAGCGCCGCACCAATATATGATAGTGGTGTCAAATCACCGCTTGCACCGACCGATCCCATGGCAGGAATTGCAGGGAAAATTTTATGCTGTAAAAATAACTCCATCTGCTTAAGTAGTTCCCAGCTTACACCTGAGTAACCACGCGCATTACAATTTAAACGGATCAATAGGGTTACAGCACAATCCACTTCACTTAGGTAATCGCCTACACCACAGCCATGGTAAGCCATCAAGTTCTTTTGTAACTCTTCGGATAAAGCGGGAGAAATACGGTTACTTGCTGAGTTACCAAATCCAGTTGTAACACCGTAAATATCTTCTCTGTCTTCTATGCGCTTATCAATATAACGGCGGTTACTTTCGATAAGTGATTTATGAACTTCTCCATTCAACTGCACTTTTGGAAAATTTTCGGAAACAAACTTTTTTATATCTTCCAGTGTTAGTTGACTTATTAAATCTATATCTATCGTTGATTCAACTTTAATTTCAGAATCTACTTTTGATTCCGAACATGAGAGCTCATTACTCATCTTCACTTCTTCCTTTAAAAATTTTAAATAACGGATTTTTATGACTAAAAAATTACAGCCAACATTAAAATGCAATTAATCGAAAAAAATAAAAAATCTATAAAAACATTTAAACCTAAAGTAATAAAAAAAGAAAAACCGAAGGAACAAAAGCCATTGAATATTAATAGCTTCAGCACGCCCATAGATCACATTTTACCCAATTAATGTACGGAGAGATTTTTACACTATTATATTTCTCGAATCAATAGCGCATATGATTATTTTCATAAACATGTTAATGCAAAAAACAACTGAAAAGAAAGGGCTTAAATCATAATAGTTAACAACTTCGCAACCAATGTGAAGTTTGAATTACACTTCAGTTTAAGTCAGCTTATTCGTTGTAAACAAACCAATTATCAAAACAAATAGGATAAAAATATAATGCATTTCAAAATAATGACACTGGAGAGTAAAAACTCGAAAAATGCTAGTCAGTTCAGAGAAAATAACATGCGATATGAAAAATCTCATAAAATACAGCATAATAACAACCAAGGACGATTGCTTTTTTAATGCGAAGTTGAAGCTGATTGAAGCAAAGTTAGAACTGGCCACTCTTTGAGCGAACTTGAAACAAAAAAGATTATCTCTAACACTTAAATATTAAGGTTAAATTACATTTAATACCGGTGGCGTTATGCTCAAATAGAAAAAAGACTAATTATTTAGTTTTATCGATTTTTCACATACTAGAACACGCATATAAAACACCGTCATATGCAACAATTAAATTTAAGTGACAGGCTAGATTTTCATTATTTTTGTGTTTTCCACACTGTCATAAAATAGAATAAAAACTCAATAAATAGGTGCTTTATGTTATCTGCTATCGCTTTATTTCCCTATTTTACGACCAGGTTGGATTAGAATTCTGACACATACGCCATACTCGAAACCCCCTTCAACTCTTCCTATAATGCGACATTGTTTAAAGCGCCTTTTACGTGTTCTTCGCCACATAATACAAGTAGAGCAATGCAGCGAATGAACACAATGGATTGATTAGGCAAGTTTGCATATGCGAAGGTGAATGGAACAAACAAATGAAGACTTGGCTAAAAACGAGGTGTAAGTAAAGCACAATGCCCATAATTGGCTTAAACCTTACTATTGCACCCTTTCATTTGTTAAGTAGCTTGAGCTTGCGTTAAGAACGGATAAGTAAAAAAGCAGAAATGAATAAAGTTAAAGACAAAATGCACTAATATTGGCACAAAAATATTGTGTGTTTTTTGGTAGCTGTAGGCGCAACCAATACCCAGCATGGATGCAATGAACGTGTAGGCCATACCACCGGGCAAATGGGCAAGACCAAATAAGACGCCTGAAGAGATAACTACAACCACATTACCATATGGAAAACGAGTCAACATGTTTTGTAATTGAACTTGTATAAACCCTCTAAAAAATGCCTCTTCCGCATAACAGGTAATAAACAAGTTAGTCAGTATCCAGCTAAACAAAATCGGACTGAGCTTCATATCCCATTGCACTAAGCCAAAGTGCACGCCGCTTGAAAACCCTATGACATAGGTCGCAGCTATCACGGCGAATATTTTGGTTTTGTGTTGGTTTATACTCACCTTTTTCAAAGGTACGACCAAACAAAGTAATGCTAAAGCAACTAACAACTTATCGAAATTAAGGTGTTTCGAATATGGCACTGCCCCGCTACTCACCTGATAAGATTCTACTATCAATGGGTTGTTAAAACCCGGGGCGACATGGATAAATAGCAAAACTGACAGCACAAAGATCCCGATACCGGTCATAACCTTAGCCACTTTGTGTTCGGCACGAGCAAATCCAATACAGACTATAAATAAACCCATAATGCTAAAAAGCGCCACTCCCTCTATCAATTCGAAGTAAAGCGCAAGCAAGACCGAGCAGAAAGTCAAAAATAAAGATACATGCCGTTTTGCGAACGTGATCGCAAATAGCGCGAAAAAAGCGGGGAAGAAAGTAACAACCGTTTTGAGCGTTAGCGTCAAACCGAATAGTTCAAATGTCGAATTCATATCGAAATTAACTCTTGGCAGGTATTTGCACGATTCATATGCAAACTTGTTGTTTTTTCTTATTGTACTTCGAACAAATCGACTAGTTGTAGGCTTTTTATTTATAAGTGGCCCAGCCTAAACTGGGCTATTGCCTTTTAGCAAATAGTTGCAGTTGGGCAAAATACGGGGGCTGTGTAACACGCACCATAATCTTTGGTATAAGCTGCACCCGCAATTTGACGTGTCTGATTTTCAGTTAAGTTTTTATTATTGTTTAGCTTTTTTAGCTGTACTTTATTGAGTTTCATGTTGTTTCCTGTTGTTCAGTTATGATTATATTCTTTAACAGATAAAGCGAATAACGCCTTACCTGCACATCACTGTGTTCATAAAATGTACACAATGCAAGCAATGAAACCATGTCAAGTAAACCCAACTCTTTAGCACACTGATTTATAAGTCATTTATTATATTGAAAATTTATCATATTGAACAAAATGACAGCGCTAGACAATTCAACAATGTGTCCACTTCCCTTAACATGAGACATGTTTAATTAGAGTTTTCTGTAATATCACAAACAGGAGACAACAATGAAAAAGTCACGTTTTACAGAATCTCAGATCATCACTGTGCTTAAAGAAACAGATGCGGGTATGAAAGTTGAAGAAGTGTGCCGCAAGCATAGGATAAGTAGCGCCACATATTACAACTGAAAAGCCAAATATGGCGGCATGGAAGCGTCGGATGTTAAGCGCCTGAAAGAGCTTGAAGAAGAGAATGCCAAGCTTAAAAAGATGTACGCAGATGTCAGCCTAGCGAACCATGCGATTAAGGAATTATTCGCAAAAAAGGTTGGTGACAGCGCAGAAGCGAAGTTGCGTCAGTGAATTAGTTAAAGCGGGTTTAAGTATTTTGAAAGCGTGTAAGTTTGTAGGTATTGGCCATGCTACCTACTACCGCCCACAACGAGACTTACGAAAGGCTGACGCAGCTGTCATTGATGCCATCAATGCAAGAATTTAAAAAGCCCCCACAGCTAGAATCTGGAAATACTATAGTCGTCTTCGTTTTAAAGGTTATCCGTGTAACCATAAGCGCTTATATCTTGTGTATTACCAAATGGGTTTGAACTAAAGCACAGAGTGAAACGCGTGTTGCAAAAACGAGTCCCACTGCCGTTAGAAGTAATAGCTCAAGCTAATCAGCAATGGGCCTTAAATTTTATGCATGATTCTTTATACTGCGGAAAACGATTCAGAACGCTCAATATTGTTGATGAAGGCACTCGGGAGTGTTTGGCTATTGAAGTAGATACTTCGCTGCCAGCGGAACGGATTGTTCGAACACTTGAACAACTCAAAGCAGAGCGCAGTTTACCGAAACAAATTCGAGTAGATAACGGGCCTGAATTAATCTCAGCGCATTTAACAGATTGGTGCGAAGCGCATAACATCGAATTAGTTTATATCCAGCCTGGCAAGCCGCAGCAAAACGGGATTGTTGAACGGTTTAATGGCTCATTTAGACGAGAGTTTTTAGATGCTTACTTGTTTGAAACACTCAATCAAGTGAAAGAAATGGTGTGGCTCTGGCGATTAGATTACAACGAAGAACGTACACATGAAAGTCTCGGCGACCTGCCGTCAGCAGCTTACCGAGCAAAGTTAGAAAACTCTAGTTTACAGGTGTCTCACTGACGGGGAAGTGGACACTTGCCAGTTATACCCACCAGGAGAAACTGGTACACGCTTGTTCTCGTCATTGATAAGCTTGCTCATTCGCTCACTTTCACTGAGCAATGACTGTGTATACGCATGTTCAGACCCAAAGTTAAACATGCCAAATGGCAAAACCGCACCGGGAAGCACATTAGCTGCTTGACGGTGATCAAATGGTCCTTTAGTGCCAATAAATGGGTCGACATATTGTGTATTTGCTAAAACTTGGGACGTCACCAGCATCATTATGCTTCCCGCAAACAGCGAGTGGGGTAAACGTTTCACGCTCTTCTACCTATGGCTTGTTATTTTCATTATGAACCTCTTTTACTTCACTGCGATATGGAACGTTCCGAATCATTTCTTTTGAAGATACTTAACGATTTGTTACAATACAAGTTGTTGAGATGAAATTTACACAATTTTAATTTCATCAACCTTTGCCAACCCTTTATAGAAAGCATCACTTTGAACAAGAACAATCATAACAACCAAACCGTTACAGTACACGATGTTGCGCGAGTTGCTGGCGTATCAAAATCAACCGTATCGCTGGTTCTAAGAGGCAGTGATAAAGCCAGTACACGTGCAAAAGAAAAGGTACTCAAGGCAATTCAAGAGACGGGTTACGTATACAATCGAGAAGCCGCAGCAATGCGCAGTAAGTCATCGGATTTAGTGGCCATTGTTATTAACGACTTAACTAACCCATATTCAGCAAAACTGGCCGTAGCGCTTGAAAAGCATATCCGTGAATTAGGCTTTATGGCCACATTGGTAAACACGAGCGAAAATGCGCTCACGCAAACTCAAATCGTTTCAAAACTACAAGAATACAGAGTACGCGCTTTTATCATCTGTCCGACTCCAAATACCCAAGCCAGTTGGTTAAATCAATTGCAAAAGCCACAAACGCAAGTTGTGAGTATTATGCGACAAGTGACCAACAGCCAAGTACCGTGTGTATTACCCGACAATGAGTTAGGCGCATATCAAGCAACGCAATCTCTCATTAACCGAGGCCATAAGCACATTGCTTTTATTGGCGGTGATGCGTCAATCTCTGATTATCACCAACGATTAAGTGGATTCAATAAAGCCATTTCAGAGCGAGATGACATACAGAGTTGGGTATTTAATAGCGCTACGAATAGGCATGGTGGACGCATGGCTATGTCTGAATGTTTAGCTCAAGTTCCCAATGTCGAGTCTGTGATGTGCTTCAACGATGTAGTCGCCTATGGCGTTATCGAATTTTTATCTGAGCAGGGCTTAAAGCCAGGCGCAGACATAGGTGTAGTCGGCTTTGATGATTTGGATGACTCCAAGTTGATGAGTATTCCTTTAAGTACCGTAAAAATAAATGCTGACGATATTGCAAAAGCGGTTTGCTATATTCTCAAAAACAATATCCAAGATGGCATACAACAGGTCCCTATTGAGCTAATCGAACGCGCATCATAATGCAGTAATATAACTGGACTGCAGCAATATTTTGCGTCCAGTTGCATACCCACGTTTAGGCTCCCTCCCCCCAACGCATTAGGCTACCATTTCTAAATAAAAAACCACTTTTTTCAAAATGTTAGATTATTTTTCGTATTCTAATCTTAATTTAAATTATCTTGCTTCAGATAGCCTTGAGTACTCAATTGGCGTCAACAATGTATTTAATACCAAGCCTCGCCGAACAATGCGTACTGCAGGTAATACAAACTCGATTGGTGCATATAGCGCTGCGTTTTTAGGCTCAACCTTTTACATCAGAGCCAAATATGTGTTCTAAGTTCTCCTTAACCTAATGCTACATACGACTTTTTACTTTATTAGTAGCCTGTGCGGTGCTTGGATCGTCCGGCCAAAAATGTTTGGGGTAGCGCCCTTTCATCTCTTTTTGCACTTCTTTGTAGCTTGTTTGCCAGAAGTTGGCGAGATCTTGGGTTAACTGTAATGGCCTTTGTGCAGGGGATAATAGCTCCATAAGCAAAGGGAGCTGACCATTGCACAACATGGGCGTTTGTGTCATTCCATATACCTCTTGCATTTTGACTGACAACTTTGCGGGGCCATCTAGTTGATAATGAATTTTAATGTTTGAGCCACTGGGAACCTGAATACGCGTAGGCAATATCTCATCCAGACGTTGTTGTTGTGACCAATCTAGATTACTCAGTAGCGCTGGATGCAAATCCAGCTTTTTAAGTTGAGCGAGTTGTTTTACCTCATTTAAATAGGGTGACAACCATTGTTCCACACTCGCTAATAAAGCGCTCTCTTCAAGTGATGAAAACTCTTTTGGATAAAAACGACATGCTAAACTCATTCGCGTAAGCAATTGCTCTACATTTGAAAACTGCTCAAAAAGTTTAAAGCCTTGTTTTTGCAATAACCCTAACCACGCTGATGTTCGAGCTATAACATCAAGCGCTTTTTTACTTGGTTTAGCGTCAATAATCAAAGCGCCAATCACCGTTCGACACTCTTGCACAAATCGCCCAATTTTTTCATCAAATTCGCAGACTTCTTGCTCATTCAATAAATGCGGTAAATAATCGCCAATTAAAGCGATATCCAGCTCTGTTGCACTGAAAATACGCTGCCCTTTATGGCCGCCAAGCGTCGCAATTGCAAGGTAGTTACTGTCCAACCAGTAGTCTTCATGGCTATCAGCCCCTGCACCATTCGCTAAGACAAAGCCATTACCACGACGTTTAGCAAGCCTATCAGGAAAAGCAAGTGCAACAAGAATAGAAATATATTCGCACGCTAGCGCTTTTGGCGCGCTGACTCGCATACGTTTAAACCAAGAAGAAAGTGACTGAGTGAAGCTTGCATGCGGCCTTTCACATTGGCTTTGTAGCGCAACTCTTAGCTCGGGCGCACTTTTCACTCGACTTTCAATCAGCGCCACAAAATAACATGCTAGCGGTAGAATTCCGGGTAATTGCGCGTCTAAGCGCTGAGCTTTAATTAACATATGTGCCAATCTTGGCTCTGTACCAAAAGCTTGCATTTTTTTGCCTAAGGGAGTTATTTTCCCTAGCTCGTCAATCGCTTCTAGTTGCTTAAGTAACGTTAGTGCTTGTTTTACAGCGATAGGGCTAGGCTTATCTAAAAGAGGCAATTCGTCAATGTCGGTTCCCCACACTTTAGCCTCTAGCAGTAAGCTACTAATGTCACTACTTAGAATCTCTGGCACATCATGTTGGCAGCGCCTTTCAAACTGGGCTTTTGAGCCTAATCGATAGACGACACCCTCTTCAATTCGTCCCGCTCGACCTGCTCTTTGAACCGCTGATGAGCGTGAAATTGACACGGTCGTCAGCTCGGTAATCCCTGTTTTGATATTAAACACTGCCGCACGTCGTTTTCCGCTATCAATAACGACACGGATCCCTTCTATCGTCAATGACGTTTCAGCCACATTGGTGGTCAATACCACCTTACGCCGACCTGCCATTGGAGGTGCAATTGCGGCCTGTTGCACACGCTTATCTTGTTCTCCAAACAAAGTGACCAGATCCACATCATCAGACACTTTGTGTTGTAGTTGTTGATAGAGGTAAGTGATTTCTCTTTGTCCAGGCAAAAACACCAGCACACTACCATGCTGTTTCGATAAGGCTTCTAACGTTAAACTAGGCAAGGCATCTAACCACTTGCTTTCATCATGCAACGGATGATATATCTCATCCACTGTAAAGCTTTTACCTTGTGAACTTACCACTGGGCAGGACAAAAATTGTTGATAACGTTCGGTGTCTAGCGTTGCTGACATAACCAAAATACGTAAATCTTCACGAAATGCGGCTTGGCTTTCTAATGCAAATGCAAGGGCGGTATCAGCTGCGAGCGAACGTTCATGAAACTCATCAAATATAATTAAATCAATACCCGTTAGTTCAGGATCACTTTGTAACATACGGGTAAGTACACCCTCGGTGACAATCTCCAACCTCGTATGCTCAGAAACCTGCACCTCATTGCGAACACGCAAGCCAACACTCTGCCCTAATGCTTCATTTTGCTGCTGCGCCAAAAAACGGGCGATATTGCGCGCTGCAAGCCGACGAGGTTCTAGCATCACAATACGTTTAAAGTGGTTATCTCGCATTAACTGCAAAGGCAACCATGTGGATTTACCCGCACCTGGGGGGGCTTGCAACAATACCGTACTATTGTTTTGAAATTCATGAATGAGTTGAGGGTATACAGATTGTATGGGCAGCACAGAATTGACTCTAATTACAGCGGTTTTTGTGATTCTAACATGCTCTAGGTTTCTCATTAAGCGCGATTTTGCGCTAACCAATCACTCAACGGTAGTTAACGCACTGACCTTTAAAAGTATTAGCTCTTTCATAAAGGTAGAGCGTTAAATAACCAACTGACATCAAAATGTATACTACGTTACTTTTTTGTAAAATTTCTAAAGACAAGCGGAGTTAACTTCATGTATCCTAAAAGGTAAAGGAATCAAAAATAAAAGGCTTTTTGCGTTATCGAGCATTTTCTATCTCGCGGCCTATATTCATATCTCTGAAGGAAAACAATGGTTCGATATTATTTTAAGCTGGCATGGTTGAGTACACGCTCTACGCCGATGCTTAGCTCATTAATGGTGTTAATTATTGCCATTGGTATTGCTACATCCATGATCACTTACACTGTTACATACATGATGTCTAAACATCCGCTAGAGCATAAAGCGGATACACTCATGAAGGTGTATCTAAGTGCGTGGAATGCTAGTCGCCCCTACGTTGAAAAAAAAGGCCGCGAAGAGGCCCCAGATATAATCACCTACCAAGACTATGTCAATTTATCCGCAGTAAACAAAAGCAGTGGCTTTGTTAAAGCACAAACTCCCATTGCATCACATAAAGATTTGGTCAGAACGCCTTCTCAGCCAAAAGTCGACGCACAAATGCGTTACATGTACACCATCAGCAATGCATTTTTTTCAATGTTCGACACACCTTTTTTGTATGGTGCACCTTGGACGGATGAAGCCGACATACGTGGTGATCTCAATGTCGTGATCAGTAAACAGCTTAATGAAATATTGTTTTATGGTGAAAACTCTGTAGGCAACCCATTGTTGATCGGTGCACATACTTTTACCATTTCTGGCGTTTTAGATGATTGGAACCCCATTCCCAAGTACTTTGATTACGCAAGCTATGCATATCAACGGCCTCATGATCTCTATGTTCCATTCCAAACTCAAATCAATATACCGCTTTACATTTTGCCTTACTTTCCAACATATTGCCCAAGTTACCCCGATGAAATCACGTTTCAGACTATTTTAAAATCAGAATGCTTATGGATTAACATGTGGGTGGAACTTGAAAATGGCAGTGACCGTGGTGCATATACAAGCCTGCTACATGACTACGATAATCAGCAAAAGCAAGCAGGCCGTTTTCCTCGCCCAGTGCACAGCAAGGCACGTAATATTGAAGAAGTTTTGATATACGGCGGGGCCATACCTGAACATTCCAAAATGGCGGTTTGGCTCTCTTTTGCCTTTTTAATCGTTTGCTTGTTGAACTGTATGAGCTTATTAATCAACAAATTTCATAATAAAAAGAACGAAGTAGGTTTAAGAAGAGCAATTGGCGCAAGTAAACAACAGATCGCGCTACAGTTTGGCTGTGAAACCGCACTAATCGGGTTTGTGGGTGGTGTATTTGGTTTGTTACTTACACAACTCGGGTTATTAAGTGCAAGAGGAATTTTCAACTTTCTCAATACCAGTTTTATACAAATGAACGCAATACTCATTATTGCCACCATTCTTTTAGCGGTATTTACAACTTGCTTATTCGGTCTTTGGCCTATATATAAAGCGGTACAAGTACAACCTTCTAGCCAGTTAAAGAACTTGTAGGATCCAAGGATGAAAGACCTATTACCTATTTTAAAATCACTGAAACAACGTAAAGGCGCAGCACTGCTACTCATACTTCAAATTTCGGTCACTCTCACTATCTTGATAAATACCGCCTTTATGCTGCAACAAAAACAAGAACGCGTAACGGCTGATAGTGGCATTGCTGAATCAGATACATTCAGTTTTATCATGAACCTACAGGGTAAATCGTCGGAACTAGAAGCTTTGTTAAAGCAAGATCTGGCAGCAATTAAGTCTCTTTCAAGTGTGCATAATGCAACGAACACCTCGAGTATTCCATATTCTCAGCGTGGGGGAACGGAAAACATCAGCCTACCACCCAATCCGGACGAAGTTATAGTACGAGCTGCTAGCCACTGGGGCGGCTACGATATGAAAGACACGTGGGATATTCAACTCCTAGCTGGTGACTGGTTTACGGAAAATGAAGTCTTTTATTACGCCCACATGAGCGAAAACCGTATGGGACAAAACTCGCTTGTGATATCCCAAGCATTAGCACAAAAACTCTTTCCTGATGACTGGCGACAAGCAGTTGGTAAAATAATCTACGCTTCTGGCAACGCATTTACTGTGCGCGGTGTTGCTTATCAGTTTCCTAGCAGTGGTTGGAGTTGGTGGGAAAACCATTGGTATGGCATTGTCACCAATGCGAATTTCCTCGCAGAGGAACCCAAGATCATTGTTCGTGCAAAACCGGGAATGCGTGAGCAAGCCATGCAAGATGTCACCGAGTTACTGATGAAAACACCGGGCAGGTGGGTCGATCAAATGCGCTCTTTTGAACAAATTCGACAAACTGCACATGAAAACGACTCAGCCGTTGTGGTCATTTTAATGGTCATGATGAGCATCATCAGTATCGCAACCGCTTTAGGGATTTTTGCCCAAGTGCGCTTTTCTATCATTACTCGACGTAAACAAATTGGAACGCGTCGAGCTCTGGGCGCAAGTAAACTACAGATTTTACGCTTTTTTATGCTGGAAAGCTTTTTGGTTAGCAGCGTGGGTGTGTTAGTGGGTATCGCGCTTTCAATCATGACTAACGTCTACTTAGTTAACACATTATCAGTAAGCCCAGTACCTGTAAGTTATTTAATCATTGGTGCAGTCTGTATGTGGCTAATTAGTCAACTAGCAACCATGCAACCTGTATATCAAGCCAGTAGAGTATCACCCGCAATTGTGACCCGAAGCGCCTAACTAACGCCAGATACCTCGGTGCTTTTCATACAGCGCCAAGGTATAAACACCACACCATAGAAAAGCCGAATAATATCAATCCTACAATTACGTTTTTTTGCACAAACTTAGCACAATTTGTAACAAAAATAGAGACAAAATAGGTTAAATTGATGTATCCTAACTTGTCACGGAAGTTAACAAAAGGAATCTAATTGTGCATTTTTCCCGTCAAACGCCTCATTATATGGAGGAGCTATGATCCGCTATTACATTAAGCTCGCTTGGCTAAGTATTCGTTCAACTCCCATGCTTAGTGCATTGATGATGTTGATTATAGCTATTGGGATTGCGACTTCTATGATCACTTATACTGTAACGTATATGATGTCTCAGCATCCACTTGAACACAAAGCTGACACGGTCGTGAAAGTATACCTCAGCGCATGGAATGCAAGTCGCCCATACAAAGAAAGGTTTGGTGAAGAGCAAGCACCCACAGTCTTGACCTACCAAGATTATGTAAACTTATCTTTGCTACATGACAACAGTAACCTCGTGAGCGCATACACACCAGTCGCAACGCATAAAGATCTGGTTCGAACCACGACACAAGCGCTCAATGAAGCCAAGATGCGGTATATGTATTCAATCAATAACGACTTTTTCTCCATGTTTGAATCGCCCTTTTTGTATGGCGCGCCTTGGACAGATCGCGCTAATACACAAGGCGGCTTAGATGTTGTCATTAGT
Source organism: Pseudoalteromonas sp. ATL1 (assembly GCF_058933015.1). Classification (NCBI taxonomy): domain Bacteria; kingdom Pseudomonadati; phylum Pseudomonadota; class Gammaproteobacteria; order Alteromonadales; family Pseudoalteromonadaceae; genus Pseudoalteromonas; species Pseudoalteromonas sp. ATL1. Next base: position 3,065,410 of record NZ_JBZYXL010000001.1, read on the forward strand.
AAACACTTAAATGAAGTACTTTATGCAGGGGAAAATTCTGTTGGCCAACAACTGATGATTGGAAAACACACGTTTACTATTTCTGGTGTACTAGATGAGTGGAACCCCATCCCAAAATATTTCGGTTATGCCGCAGACTCTTATCGACGTCCATATGATTTATACGTACCCTTTCAAACACAAATTAAATCGGAGCTTTATATCGGCCCCTATTTTCCAACATTTTGCTCCACATTGCCTGACATAATTACTTTCAAGACGATCCTTCAAGCCGAATGTCACTGGATTGATTTATGGGTAGAGTTAACGGGTGCACAAGACAGAGATGACTACACAGCACTACTGCATAACTACGATGCGCAGCAAAAACAAGCGGGTCGCTTTCCGAGACCACTGCCGAGTAATACACGGACCATTTCAGAAAACCTGCTTTATGAAGGCGTAGTACCAGAGAATTCCACTATGGCAGTATGGCTCGCATTTGCTTTTTTAGCCGTTTGTTTATTGAACTGTATGAGTTTGTTAATCAATAAGTTTCATAACAAAAGAAGCGAAGTTGGGTTAAGACGTGCCATAGGCGCAAATAAGCAAAATATTGCGCTTCAGTTTGGCTGTGAAACGGCTCTAATTGGCTTTTTTGGTGGTGTGCTTGGCTTAGTGCTTGCACAAGCTGGATTATTCGGTGCAAGAAACATTTTTCACTTCCTTAATACCAATTTTATACAGATGAATGCCATCATCATGATAAGCACGATTGCGCTGTCAGTGTTGGCTACTTGTTTGTTTGGCTTATGGCCTATTTACAAAGCGATGCAAGTACAACCATCTAGCCAATTAAAAAGCTTATAAGGCCTCAGGATGAAAGACCTATTACCCATTCTCAAATCGCTGAGGCAACGTAAAAGTGTGGTATTTTTGCTCGTGTTACAAATTTCAGTGACATTAACCATTTTAATTAATACAGCCTTTGTGCTGGCGCAAAAACAACAACGTGATAAAGCACATCAAAACGATGCTGCTGTGGTGAGCATACTCTGGGCTGTGATTGTGATCATTGGCCTAGCAACCGCATTAGGTCTCTTTGGACAAGTACGCTTCTCAATCATTACAAGACGCAAGCAGATAGGTACCCGACGCGCGCTTGGCGCAAACAAAATGCAAGTTTTACGGTTCTTTATGTTGGAAAACTTACTTATTTGTAGCATTGGCATTGCGATCGGTATCGCATTGACGGTGATAACGAACATGTATCTGATTGATACATTAGGGCTCAACTCAGTGCCTACCAGCTATTTGTTTTTTGGTGCATTATGCATGTGGCTTATAAGTCAATTTGCCACTGTGCTTCCGGTTTATCAAGCGATTAAAGTTTCTCCTGCGATAGTAACTCGTAGCGCATAAAGTTGTTTAGTTAAAAAAAGAGCTTCACGGGAAGCTCTTTTTTTTAACTTATCCTTGGATAAAAGTCGAGCGATTAGCTCGGCTCGTAGCCCAAGTTCGGCGACAGCCACCTTTGTGCCTCTTCCAAACTCATATGGGTACGCTTTGCGTAATCTTCCACCTGATCTTTTTGAATTGCAGCAACTGCGTAATACTTCGAATCAGGATGTGAAAAATACCAGCCAGATACCGCAGCCCCGGGCCACATGGCATAAGAACTGGTCAGCTTCATACCAATACGTTGCTCTGTACTAAGTAGTTGCCAGATCTTTTTCTTTTCCGTGTGCTCAGGACAAGCTGGGTAGCCTGGTGCCGGGCGAATACCTTGGTAGTTTTCGCGAATAAGTTCTTCATTACTCAGGTTTTCATGTGGCGCATAGCCCCAATATTGCTTACGAACTTGTTCGTGTAAATACTCAGCAAATGCTTCGGCCAATCTATCTGCGACCGCCTTAACCATGATTTTATTATAATCATCATGCTTGGTATCAAATGCGTCCGCTAAGTCATCTTCTTCAAGTCCACCAGTGACGGCAAATGCACCAAAGTAATCGGCTATACCTTTTGGCGCAACGTAGTCCGCTAAACAGTAATTTGGAAAGTCTGTTTTCTCGGTCTGTTGACGCAAGTGACAAGAAAGGGCCAGTACCTCTGTACGGCTTTCATCGGTATAAATCTCGATGTCATCACCTACTCGGTTTGCGGGGAATAAACCAATGACACCTAAAGGCTGCAAGGCCCCCGTTGTTTCAAACTCATCGAGCATCGCATTGGCATCAGCGTATAAGCTCTTCGCCTGTTCACCGACAATTTCATCTTCCAAAATACGCGGGAATTTACCAGCCAATGACCAAGTCATAAAAAACGGCGTCCAGTCGATATACTGACGCAAGGTTTTAATGCTTACATCTTTAAACTCTGTAACACCTAATTTCTTTGGCACCGGAGGCGTGTAATTATCCCAATCAATTTTGATTGCATTATCACGCGCACGTTGCAAAGTGACCGGCTTGGAGCGAGGCTTTTTACGCGCTTGTTGCTCACGTACTTTTTCGTACTCGGCAGCAGTCTTAGCCAAAAATTCCGGCTTTTGCGTTTTGCTCAGCAGGTTTGAAACCACGCCAACAGCGCGGCTGGCGTTATTTACATAAACAACGCCTTTATCATACTGAGGTTCAATTTTAACTGCGGTATGTGCCTTTGACGTGGTCGCGCCACCTATCAACAGGGGAATTTCAAAACCTCGGCGCTTCATTTCTTTGGCAACATGTACCATTTCATCAAGAGATGGCGTGATGAGGCCAGACAAACCGATCACATCCGCATTTTCATCGATGGCAGTTTGCAGGATTTTCTCTGCAGGCACCATCACCCCCAGATCAACCACTTCGTAGTTGTTACATTGCAGCACAACGCCGACGATATTTTTACCAATGTCATGCACGTCCCCTTTTACTGTGGCCATGATGATTTTGCCGTTGGTTTCCCCTGCTTGCTTTTCAGCTTCAATGTAAGGGTCAAGGTAAGCAACCGCGCGCTTCATTACTCGCGCTGACTTTACTACCTGTGGTAAAAACATTTTACCCGCGCCAAATAAATCACCAACCACATTCATGCCATCCATGAGTGGGCCTTCAATCACTTCTATCGGCTTATCTTTGCTTGCACGACACGCTTCGGTGTCTTCTTCGATAAATTCGGTAATGCCTTTGACAAGTGCATGCTCTAAGCGTTTTTCAACAGGCCAACTACGCCACTCTAAATCTTCCACTTTGACAGCTTGTGCCATGCCTGAATACTTGGGTGCTAGCTCAACCAAGCGCTCTCCCGCTTGCGAGTCTTTGTTGAGGATCACATCTTCAACCGCTTCGCGCAGCTCTTGAGGAATGTCATCGTACACGGTCAGCTGACCCGCATTTACAATCCCCATGTCCATGCCAGCTTGAATAGCGTGATATAAGAACACTGAGTGAATAGCTTCGCGAACTGGGTTATTACCACGAAATGAGAATGACACATTCGACACACCACCCGACACTTTACAATGCGGTAGTCCAGCTTTTATACGACGCGTGCCTTCGATAAATTCGACCGCATAGTTGTCATGCTCTTCAATCCCCGTCGCAACTGCAAAAATATTGGGGTCGAAAATAATGTCTTCAGGTGGAAAACCGATTTGATCAACCAAAATACGGTACGAGCGTTCACAAATTTCGAATTTGCGCTGCGCCGTTTCCGCTTGCCCGACTTCGTCAAACGCCATCACCACCGCAGCAGCGCCGAAGCGCTTAATAATTTTTGCCTGGCGAATGAAAGGCGCTTCCCCTTCTTTCAAAGAGATAGAGTTAACAATGGCCTTGCCTTGAATACACTTAAGGCCCGCTTCGATCACTTCCCACTTGGAGGAATCAACCATGATCGGCACTTTGGAAATATCCGGTTCAGAGGCAATGAGATTTAAAAACTTTACCATCGCCGCTTTTGAGTCCAACATGGCTTCATCCATGTTGATGTCGATGACTTGCGCGCCATTTTCCACTTGGTTACGCGCAATATCCAATGCAGCTTCGTAGTTTTCTTGTAATATCAGCTTTTTAAAACGAGCCGAGCCTGTTACGTTGGTGCGTTCACCCACGTTGGTAAATATGGCGGTAGATTGTTGCGTCATCAGATACTTCCTAATTCAAGTTACAGGCTTCTAAACCTGCTAAGCGCATGCGAACTTCAAGTTCAGGCAATTGGCGCGGCGCAACGTTCTCAAGGCCTTGCGCAAACGCTTTAATATGCTCAGGTGTTGTGCCACAACAACCGCCAACAATGTTGATCAAGCCCTCTTTGCCCCAATCAATGATCTCTTTGGCCATTTCTGGTGCTTCCAAATCATACTCACCAAATTCATTGGGTAAACCTGCATTTGGGTGGACTGAAGTAAACGTTTCACACACTCTTGATAATTCCACCACATATTGTCGCAATAAATCAGGGCCCAGAGCGCAATTTAAACCAATCGAAAGTGGCTTAATGTGACGAATTGAATTGTAAAAAGCTTCCGTTGTTTGACCAGACAGAGTGCGTCCAGATGCATCGGTAATAGTGCCTGATATCATCACAGGTAAAGTGAGTCCCGCTTGCTCAAACGCTTCTTCAACCGCAAAAGAAGCGGCTTTGGCATTCAGCGTATCAAATATGGTTTCAATTAAAATTAGATCCACCCCCCCTTCAATCAAGGCGAGTGTTGACTCAACATAAGCTTCGACAAGCTTATCAAACGTGATGTTTCTATACCCTGGGTCATTCACATCCGGTGATATGGAACACGTTTTAGACGTTGGACCCAACACGCCAGCAACGTAACGTGGCTTATCTGGGTTATTTGCAGTGTACTCATCGCACAATCTTCGTGCAAGCTGTGCAGACGCTACATTGATTTCTTTGCTGACACTGGCCATGTCATAATCTTCCATCGAGATGGTCGTGGCATTAAAGGTGTTTGTTTCGATAATGTCCGCACCCGCATCAAGAAAATCACGATGGATCTGTTCGATTACCTCTGGTTTGGTAATACTGAGTAAATCGTTATTGCCTTTGATCAACACATGCCAATCTTTGAATCGCTCACCGCGATAATCTTCTTCTTCGAGCTTGTGTTTTTGGATCATCGTGCCCATTGCACCATCCAAAATTAAAATGCGTTGTTTTAATGCCTCTGTTAAGGCTGCGCGTTTATTCGGCATAATTGTTAGTCCTTACATCTTGGCTAACGAGGTTAATATCATAAGGCGTGGTTTGATAAACGTAATAGTTTAACCAGTTTGAGAATAACAAAAAGGCATGACTTTGCCATGTCTTTGACGGCTTGCTTAAAGCATCATCATTTGGGAAATAGTGCGCTGGTTTAGGTGCATCAGGACTATTCTGTAAGTCACGCTGGTATTCTTTCAATAACGTGTCTGCATCATACTCAGGATGTCCAGTAATATAAACTTGACTACCCGATAAGTTTTTAATCAGATAAGCCCCCACTGTTTGCGAGCCTGCTAATACCACCAATTCTTTCTCATTGGCTATCTTATCTGGATCAACATGGCCATAGCGAGAGTGTGGCACCAAGAATTCATCGTCAAAACCACGAGTCAATGCACCATGTTCAAAGTAACACTGGTGCTTAAATACACCGCATAACTTTTCACTGCGAAGATCACGCTTAATCCCATAGTGATGAAATAATGCAGCGTGTGCCGCCCAACAAGAAAACAGCGTAGACGTAACGTGATGCTCCGCCCAATCAAAAAAAGTTCTGAGTTCTTGCCAATAAACAACATCGTCATATTCTAAATGCGCTAACGGTGCTCCCGTCACTATCAATGCATCATAGTTTTGATCTTTCACATCAGAAAAATAACGATAAAACATGTCTAGATGCTGCTCTGAGTTTTCTGAACTGCGATGCGTATCCAAACGTAATAAGTCGACATTGACTTGCAGCGGTGAATTAGCCAACAGACGAATAAACTGAACTTCGGTTTCAACTTTGTTTGGCATCAAGTTCAATATGGCCAAGCGCATTGGTCTAATTTCTTGTGTTTTTGCACGGCTTTGTGGCATCACAAACACGTTTTCTTGGCGCAAACGTACAATGGCTGGCAATTCATCTTTTACTGTTATTGGCATGTTCACTCTCAAACTATCACGATGCTGTCATTATGAAGATAATCCGAAAAATATCAACCTCCAGATGTTTAGACGTCCAAAATAAATCTAACAGGGTTCAAACTATGATTTTGAATCAATAACATGCTAATAAGTTAATTCTGCAGTTCAAAGGGTCGACTGGTTATGACACAAAACCTATTTTCTAACTTACCCACTGATAAATCAGTAGAACATTTCGAAGACATTATAAAAAATAAACACATCAGGATTGAACGTATCACATCACACGGACAAAGGTCGCCAGACTCATTTTGGTATAACCAAACAGAACATGAGTGGGTCACCGTGCTTGAAGGCGAAGGCACTATCGAATTTGAAGGCGGCGTAAAACATACTTTAAAGCGAGGTGATTATATTAATATCCCCGCACATACCAAGCATAGAGTGAGTCAAACCGCAGCCAACGAAACCACACTTTGGCTGGCGGTATTTTATAAAGACTAAGTAAATTTATACTCAGTCGTTAAACCTGCTCTTCCAAAAAGTCCATGGCAGATTGTTCTTTGCTATCAATCGTGCCATCGGCTGCAGCCACTTTTTGCGCCAGTTTAAGTGCTAACTCTCTCATTGGTTTGTCGACGATGTACTTCATACGGTGTTGAATAAATGCTTCAACATCAGACGTCTGCACGGCATGCACACATTTTCCTGACATATCGACGATGTAATTTTCGAGACTCACTGCGGAGTTCCAATTAAGTTTGCTCGCCCATTGTTTAACAACCGCTAACTCGGTGTCACAAATACGACCATCAACTGCCACAAATAATACTGCTAAATCTAAAAGTGACTCTTTTTGCAACTGCTCTACACAAATGCCACTGTCAAAGTGGTTAAGTAGTTGTTCAAATTTCATCATTCCGTTTCTCCTTGAAGTTAACAATCGATGTACATGTCACTTCATGACCACCGAACATCAATACAATATTAGACAACTATGAAAAAGTCACATTAAAAACTCTCATCATGAACGCATACACTACAATTAGGAGAGTTACCCTTATCAGCAAAGGCCCCTATGCGCTTTATTGTCAGCCTGTTTTTTGCAATACAACTCAATGCTATCGCCTCTGAGCGCATCACGGTGACGATAGAAAAAGATATTTACGACTACGCACAAATTATGCTCAAAGGGCAAACCGTTCATACCATCGATAATTTTGAGCACCCGCTATGTCAAAGAGACATTGTAGAATACGTCATTTTACAAAAGGCACTAGCGCTCGGCGGCTTATCACTAGAATTTGAATTTGACTTAGGCAATTATGATGCGAGAAATATCAAGCTATTGGTCGATGGTATGCTGTTAGTCAGCTTTGATACGATTTGGCTAGATCAGGCCAATCAATATCGTGACCAGCTTTATATTTCAGATCCTATTATTCGAAGAGGTGAATACTATGCTGGCATTTATACTAAGCCAGACAATATCGAAGCCCTCAAAGTCAAAATTGATAAAGATCTATCCCAATTATCCATTGTGTCTAGTAAAGCGTGGCATACGGACTGGCAAACATTAACTTCCCTTACCCCTAAAAACTTAATTGATGAATCAGACTGGGTGATCATGGCTAAAATGGTAAGCCGCGGCTGGGTGGACGGCATGCTCGTTTCATTCAACAACACCGAACCATTCGAATACAATGGCGAAGGTTATCGAATTGTAGCAATTGATGGTATTAAAGTCCCTTTACAAGACAGCCGCCACTTTGCCGTGTCACGCTCACACCCTATGGGAAAAGCCGTTTTTGAAGCACTCCAGTCAGGATTAAAAAAGCTCAGAGAGGTAGGCTTTATAAAACGTTCATACCAGCAGTGTGGTTTTTTTAACAACGTCATTAGCAACTGGCGAGAACTAAAAAGCCAGCAATAAGCTGGCTTTTTAGTGACAAATTTTAATTAACCGCGTTTCTTTGGCTTTTGCATTCTTTGATTATGCTTTTTCACTGCCTTGCGAATTTGATTTACCTTTTTACGCTTATCTTTGCGCTTTTCAGGCATAACAGATAGCTTAGTTTCGGTTTCGTTGCGTAATTGAACTGACTTACGTAGATAGTTCACATCTTCTAATGCTAGTTCTTCCCAACCGCCTTGTGGTAGACGCTTGTTTAACTCCAGCTTGCCATAACGAATACGGATAAGGCGTGAAACTTCAACATCTTGTGATTGCCATAAACGGCGAACTTCGCGGTTACGGCCCTCTGTTAAAGTCACATTAAACCATTTGTTGATCCCCTCACCACCCAACGGCTTAATTTTAAGAAATTTAGCGGGACCGTCGTCTAGCTCAACGCCTTTAGTTAAATTACGCAATGTTTCGTTGCTCACTTCACCAAATACACGTGCTGAGTACTCGCGTTCTACTTCATATTTGGGGTGCATTAAACGGTTTGCCAGTTCACCATCATTGGTAAACAACAATAAACCTGAAGTATTAATATCTAATCGGCCTATCGCAATCCAACGATCACCATCCAAACGAGGCAGACGATCAAATACTGTTCTGCGCCCTTCAGGATCTTTACGTGTACATAACTCACCTTCAGGTTTGTGATACATAATCACACGGCAAATTCTGTCTTCTTTTTGTTCAATTTTCACCACGTGGCCATCGACGCGGATCACCGCATTTTCTTCCACGCGGTCGCCTAGTCTGGCAACTTTACCGTCAACACTCACACGGTTTGATTCAATGTATTTTTCCATTTCGCGGCGTGAACCCACACCCGCTCGGGCCAATACTTTTTGTAACTTTTCACTCATTAAGATGGTTCTCTCACAGAAGGATCGTTCAACATCTGATCAATTTTTACATGATGCTGCTCTGGCAGCTTTGGTAACATGTTCAGACCAGATAAAGAAAAATAATCTAAAAATTGTTTTGTCGTGGCATACAGTGCTGGCTTACCCGGCACCTCTTTATAGCCAACCACTTTAATCCATTCACGCTCTTGTAAGCTTTTAATTATATTAGAACTTACCGTAACGCCTCGAACTTGCTCTATCTCCCCACGGGTGATCGGCTGGCGATAAGCGATTAGCGCCAACGTTTCCAAGGTCGCACGTGAATATTTGGGGGCTTTTTCTTGCCATAGATTACTCAGCCAAGGACTGAGACTCGAGCAAGCTTGAAAGCGAAATCCCGTTGCTACTTCAACCAAACGGATCCCTCTTGTTTGGTAATGTTCCATGATGCTGTTTATGGCTTTGTCTATTCGAACATTCGAAACAACGATGTCACTCAATACCGTTTCTTTTAAACGCTTTTTTGACAACGGCTTATCAGCAACAAAAATCGCTGCTTCAATTAGCTCAATAAGTTGTTCATCACTTATTCGACGCGTTGTCATACATCTGCCACTTGTTTACACCCAAACCTCTATTATGACAGAGGTTACCTCACTCTTGTAGCTGTAAACTCAAATAAATTTGGCTGTTGGGTGCAACTTGTAAGCAGGTGATCAACTGTTCTTTGACAAGTTCAAGCATTGCAATAAAGGTAACAACCACGCCACTACGACCTTCCTCAATTGTAAATAAGGCATGAAAAGCACAAGGGCCATCATGGTCTGACAAATACTGGAGAATCTGGCTCATGCGCTCGCGTGTTGACAGCGCCTCGGCACTCACTTGGTGATGCTCAAACGTTTTGGCTCGGGCCATCACATCACCCAGCGCTAATACAAGCTCTTTAAGCGCAATGTCTGGAAAATTTACCTCAGGCTCAGCTGATTCATCCACCAGCGCGTGGGCAAGGTAAATATCACGGTCTACACGGGGAATGTCATCTAAATTTTCCGCCGCTTTTTTAAATTGCTCATACTCTTGTAAACGGCGTACCAACTCGGCTCTGGGGTCTTCTTCTTCTTCCAATTCTTCGTGCACAGGTAACAACATACGCGATTTGATCTGTGCTAACAGCGCCGCCATAACAAGATATTCACCCGCGAGTTCTAGCTGCAAATCTTTCATCAGTTCGACATAGGCAACATACTGCTCAGTGATACTCAAAATGGGCAGTTGTAGGATGTCCAGCTTATGCCTTTTTATGAGATACAGGAGTAAATCAAGTGGGCCTTCAAAGGTTTCTAAAATAACCTCAAGTGCATCAGGCGGAATATAAAGATCTTCCGGCTTTTCAACAACCGCTTCTCCATGTAAGAATGCCAAAGGTAGCTTTTGTTGTTGCGGCACTTGATTCATGAACTGTTACTCAAATGGCGCTGTATCGCCACATCCTACACGTAATATCTGGATATCGTCATCTTCAGACAGGTCAACAACCGTTGTTGCCTGTTCAATCAAATAGCCACCGTGAATGATTAAATCGACTTGTTTTTCTATGCGCAGGCGAATTTCGTCAGGATCTGACTCGGTGTACTGCTCGCCCGGTAAGATCAACGAACACGACATCATGGGCTCACCCAGTTCAGCAAGCAAGGCTGTGGTAATAGGATGATCGGTTACGCGAATACCAATGGTTTTTTTCTTCTCGTTCAGTAAACGTTTGGGCACTTCTTTCGTGCCTTTAAAAATAAAGGTATACGGCCCCGGTGTGTTGTTTTTAATCAATCGGAACATTTGATTGTCTACCCGAGCATACGTTGCAAGCTCAGATAAATCTCTGCACATCAAAGTAAAATTATGATGCTTTTCAATACCACGAATACGTTCGATGCGCTCTTTCGCTTGTTTATTTCCCAAATTACACCCAAGGGCATAACCAGAATCAGTTGGATAGACAACCACCCCGCCTTGTTGAATGATTTCAACCGCCTGTTTGATTAGCCTTGCCTGCGGATTGTCAGGGTGAATATGAAAAAATTGGCTCATGCTAACATTCCTCGCTTGCTTGCCAGTGTTGCCAAACCCCTTGGCAATCTTTTGGTAAGTATAGGTTTTTACCCAAGTCTAACCAAGGCATTGGGTAATGAAAATCAGATCCTTGGCTTGCCATCAAGCCAAACTCTCGACTCAGTTGTCCTAAAAATTGACGTTCAGATGGTGGCTGTTGTGGTTGCGCAACTTCCATCGCCTGACCCCCACAATCGCTAAATTCACCAATGAGTTTACGCAACCACTTGTTAGACATCTGATAACGGGCTGGATGCGCTAAAACACTTGCGCCCCCCGCCGCTTTTATCGCACTAATAGCGGTTGCCATATCGCACCAGCTACTTGGCACGTATCCAGTTTTATTACGGGCCAAATACTTTTTAAACACACCTTGGATATTGTTCGCAACGCCGCGCTCGACCAAAGCGGCCGCAAAATGCGCTCGCGTTATTTCAGCATCTTTTGCAAGGGATTTTGCTTGTTCATAAATGCCTTCATGACCATTTTTAGCAAGGCGTCGGCCAATTTCTTCGGCCCGCGCTTGGCGTTTAGCTTGTTGCTCAGACAACAACGCATTGAGTTGCGCATTATCAATATCTAGTCCCAAGCCGACAATATGGATTTCAAAGCTATGCCATTTGGTAGAGATCTCCACGCCAGAAACCAACTCCAAATCTAGATTGTTTTCTTTGATGTGTTCTCGAGCAGGCTTAATTGCATTAATCGTGTCGTGGTCTGTAATAGCCAGTACGTCTACGCCTTTTTCTGTTGCGCGCTCTAAGAGCTCTGACACGCTTAAACGACCATCAGAAAAAGTGGTGTGGCTATGTAAATCGTATTTAATCAAATTATCTCGTATTAAAATCATCGCTTTGTATTAGCTTACAAGTATATCATCAGTTGTAGTTACGAACTTTGACTATTTTTTTATTTTTATTTACGTTTTCTTAATTTTAGGGTTGACAACGCATGAAAATGTAAGGTTTACTGTACCCACTAAAGACATCTAAACGGATAAACCAATGAAAACAACTATGCTAAAAAACAACATTTGGTGGTGGCACTCGTAATTGCGGGTGATTCGTTGTGTCTATACGAAATTCTAAACCCGCTAAACTTAGCGGGTTTTTTTGTATCTGAATTTAGGAAATAAACATGTTAAACAACAATGCAACAACAACTTTTTCTTGGTGGTGGTGCCTAGCTTAGCGGGACGGCATTGTTGTATACGTTTATCAACCCCGCTAAGCCTAACAAGCTAGTGGGGTTTTTTTATTATTAGGGGAATGAGGTTTTGATATTTAGTCACATAACAACCACACCGGGTGAAGTGACCAGCATAAGACAAAGACGGGATTACATTGCAAGCCCTCTTTCTCTTTATGCGGCACTAGATAAGAAAAATTCATTGTTACTCGAGTCTGCCGAAATCGACTCCAAAGACAATGTTAAGAGTATTATCCTCGTCGATGCAGCACTGCGTATTGAATGCCAAAGCAAGCAGGTACTGGTCAAAGCGCTGTCTAATAATGGCCAGCAACTGCTGCCTTATTTACAGCAACAAGTACACAACTGCGAAACGTCACTGAACGGTAATACACTGGCGCTGACTTACCAACCACTTGACGAAGAGCTGGACGAATTCAGTAAACTTAAAGCAGACAATGCGTTTAGTGCGCTACGTACCTGCATTAACAGTATTCAGCGTAATTCCGATACACCTTTTTCGGTATTTTTAGGTGGCGTATTTGCCTATGACATGGTGGCCAACTTCGAACTTTTAGAGGATGTGCCAGATGGTGACAATACATGTCCTGATTACGTTTTTTACCTTGCTGAAACGCTTGTACTCATCGACCATCAAGCACAAACGACAGAGTTAATTGGTAATGTTTTTAATGGTCCAGACGTACATGCAAACTGCTTTGAAGTAGGCAAACAGTTGGAAGAGCTTAACCAACGTTGCAATACTGTGCGACCTTACCTAGCCACACCTAATACTGGCAGCGCACCCGTAAATGTTAATATCTCTGATGAGCAGTTTTGTGCCCAAGTCAGTCAGTTAAAAAACAACATTGTTGACGGTGACATTTTCCAAGTTGTGCCTTCTCGCACATTTTCATTACCGTGTGCGCAACCATTATCAGCTTATCAGCAGCTCAAAGCGCAAAACCCAAGCCCTTACATGTTTTACATGAATGACCAAGATTTTGTGTTATTTGGGGCATCTCCTGAGTCGGCGCTTAAGTATTCAATTGAGAATGAACAGGTCGAAGTTTACCCTATTGCTGGAACGCGTCCTCGTGGTAAGTTTGCAGACGGCCGTATTAATCCGGATCTCGATAGTCGTATTGAGCTGGAATTAAGAAATGACCAAAAAGAGCGCGCGGAACACCTTATGCTCGTTGACTTAGCCCGCAATGACATTGCCCGCATTAGTGTTGCTGGCACGCGTCACGCCAAGGAGCTACTTAAAGTTGACCGCTACTCGCAAGTGATGCACTTGGTATCTCGCGTTGTTGGTCAACTCAAACCTGACTTAGATGCGTTACACGCGTATCAAGCATGCATGAACATGGGCACCTTAGTTGGCGCACCCAAAGTTAAAGCAGCCCAATTGATCCGTCAAACTGAAAAGCAGCGTCGTGGCAGTTATGGCGGTGCTGTCGGTTATCTGACAGGCGATGGTGCTATGGATACCTGTATTGTGATCCGTTCAGCGTTTGTTAAAAACCAAACCGCCTACGTGCAAGCGGGTGCTGGCGTTGTATACGACTCAATACCGCAATCGGAAGCGAATGAAACACGCGCCAAAGCACAAGCTGTGATTAAGGCCGTTCAGTCTACATATCAAGGAGATGGCAATGCCAACTAACGCCAAAGTCTACTTTTTAGATAACTACGATTCTTTTAGCTATAACTTGGTTGATGAATTGACACTGCTTGGTCTGGATATGGTGGTATACCGAAACCACCTAAGTGCACAGCGTATCTTTGAAAAAATGAATCAAGAGCAGCAACCTGTCATATTGGTACTGTCTCCAGGCCCCGGTAACCCAGCTCAAGCGGGTTGCTTGTTAGAACTGATTGAATTGTGCAAAGGTAAATTTCCGATGCTGGGTATTTGCCTTGGTCAACAAGCGCTAACACAAAGCTATGGTGGCACCATCGGTCATGCAGGAGAAACCGTACACGGTAAATCATCTGTTATTGACGCACAACCCCACCCTGTTTTTGATGGGCTAGGCAGCCGCTTCCCAGTGGCCCGTTATCACTCGTTGATGGCGACCACGGTGCCAGACTCATTACAAGTGATCGCCCAATATGAAAATATTCCCATGGCGATTTATCACAGTGAAGATAAAGTACTCGGGTACCAGTTTCACCCAGAGTCGATACTAACCCCTGATGGTGCTCGCATTTTGCAGCAAAGCATCGCTTATTTAACTCGCTAGGAGCGCACATGGACAGTTTAAATACCCTTATTGATCAGCAGTCTTTAAATTTTGAACAAAGCGAAGCGCTGTTTAACCAAGTAATGCGTGGAGAGCTTTCAGATATTGAACTCACCGCCGCACTCATCGCGCTAAAGATTAAAGGCGAAACTGCCGAAGAAATCGCGGGTGCAGCAAAAGCAATGCGCCTTAACGCAAAGGCTTTTGACAACCATGGTCTACGCTGCGTTGACAGCTGTGGCACCGGTGGTGATGGGGCCAACACCATAAACGTGAGCACCACGGCAGCAATTGTCGCCGCCGCCTGTGGCTTAAATGTGGTGAAACATGGTAACCGAAGTGTATCGAGTAAATCAGGCTCAGCGGATTTGCTAAAGGCACTGAACATTAATTTAGATATGGATGCCAAGGTGGCGAGCGAGTGCTTACGCCAAACAGGCTTTACTTTCTTATTCGCGCCAAATTACCATTCAGGCACTAAGTATGCGATGCCTGTACGCACAACGCTCAAAACAAGAACCATTTTTAATATACTTGGCCCTTTGGCAAACCCAGCTGCACCGCAAACACAATTACTGGGTGTTTATGACCCGAGCTTGTGCCAAGCTATGGCGAAAACGCTTGAGAAGTTAGGTACTCAGCGTGCTATGGTCGTTCACGGCGCTGGCACCGACGAAATTGCACTGCATGGTGAAACTCAGGTGACCGAATTGAACAAGGGTGAGATAACACATTACGTTCTTACACCACAAGATTTTGGCCTTGAAAACTATTCGCTTGAACAAATTGCTGGAGATACGCCACAGTACAACGCCAACGCAAGTTTAGATATTTTGCATGGTCGCGGACTACCTGCGCACAATGCCGCGATTGCTGCCAACGTTGCAGCTCTACTCGTGATGGAAAACAAGGCTGACAACTTCAAATCAGCCACGCAAACAGTACTGGATGTACTTGCCAGTGGTAAAGCCGCTGACAAGTTAAACGACATTGTGGAGGCGAGTAACCATGGCTAACGTATTAGAAAAAATTGTTGCTGATAAACGCGAAGAGCTAATTAAACGCAAAGCGGATAAGCCTCTGGCGCAATTTAAAGACAAAGTTGCACCATCTGAGCGTGACTTTTTTGCAGCTCTCGCACAGTCAGGTACCCAATTTATTTTAGAATGTAAAAAAGCATCCCCTTCAAAAGGCTTGATAAGAGCACACTTTGACTTGGATGAAATAACACAAGTTTATAAACGCTATGCAACCTGCATCAGTGTTCTGACCGATGAAAAATACTTCCAAGGTAGCTATGAGTACTTAAGCTATGTGCGTCAGAAAGTCGGACAGCCGCTGATCTGCAAAGATTTTTTTATTGATGAATATCAGGTCTACTTAGCCCGATTACACGGTGGTGATGCCATTTTACTGATGCTATCTGTACTCGACGACGAACAATATCAAACGCTAGCAAGTGTTGCTCAAACGCTTAATATGGCTGTTTTAACCGAAGTCAGTAATGAAGAAGAAGTGACTCGCGCACTGGCGTTAAACGCACAAATTATCGGCATTAATAACCGTAACTTGCGAGACTTGAGCACAGATTTAGCGACCACAGAAAAACTTCGAAAATTAATCCCTGAAGACAAAGTGGTTATCTCAGAATCAGGCATTTATACCCATCAAGATGTTAAGCGACTCGCACCGCTGTGTAATGGCTTTTTAGTCGGCAGCTCACTCATGGCCGAAGCGGATTTAGACGGCGCTTGTAGAAAGCTCATTTTAGGGGAAAATAAGGTCTGCGGCTTAACTCGCAGTCAAGATGCGCAAGCTGCCTATCAGGCAGGTGCCCTGTATGGTGGCCTTATTTTTTATCCTAAATCGCCGCGTCATATTGACTTAAACCATGCGAAAACCGTGGTAGAAAGTGCACCATTAAACTATGTAGGCGTATTCGTTAACGAACAAATGGACCTGGTGGTTGAATACGTGAACTCACTCAAATTGAGTGCCGTTCAATTACACGGCCAAGAAAGCCAAGACTATATCACGCAATTAAGAACACAGCTTCCTGCTACGTGCCAAATTTGGAAAGCACAAGGTGTACGTGATGTCATACCCGCACCGATGAAAGACGTTGATAAACACTTGTATGACACACAAACCCAGAATGGCTTTGGCGGTACGGGCGAAAAGTTTAATTGGCACTTGCTGCATGAGCAGGTTGCCGGTCATTTTATACTTGCAGGCGGCCTAAACCCAGATAACGTGCTTGAAGCCCAAAAATTTGGCGCGCAAGGACTGGATTTAAATTCAGGGGTTGAACTCAGCCCCGGTATAAAGTGCGAGAAAAAAATACAACGTGCTTTTGCAAATATCAGAAATTATTGAGGTGGAAATGAACAACGCAGCTTATTTTGGTGATTTTGGTGGCATGTTTGTCCCAGAGTTACTGGTACCCGCACTAAAGCAGTTAGAAGAAGAGTTTAATAAGGCACAGCAAGACGCTGAATTTCAGACAGAGTTTCAAAAGCTACTGAATGAATATGCAGGTCGACCTACACCACTGACGTTAACTCGTAACTTGGTTAAAAATCCAAAGGTTAAACTCTACTTAAAGCGTGAAGACTTATTGCACGGTGGTGCACACAAAACCAATCAGGTACTTGGTCAAGCACTACTGACAAAACGTATGGGTAAAAGTGAGGTGATTGCAGAAACTGGTGCGGGTCAACATGGTGTTGCCACTGCACTTGCCTGTGCATTGCTAGGCTTAAAATGCCGTGTTTACATGGGTGCAAAAGATGTAGAACGCCAACAACCGAATGTATTTAGAATGCGTTTAATGGGTGCCGAAGTGATCCCTGTAACCGCAGGCTCAGGTACATTAAAAGATGCCGTTAACGAAGCATTGCGCGACTGGTCAGCTAATTACAAAACCGCACATTATTTGCTGGGCACCGCAGCCGGCCCTCATCCGTTCCCGACGGTTGTGCGCGAATTCCAAAAAATGATCGGTGAAGAAGCCAAACAACAGGTACTGGAAACAGAAGGCCGCTTGCCTGATGCGGTGATTGCCTGCGTAGGTGGTGGCTCAAACGCAATCGGCATGTTTAGCGACTTTATTGATGAGCCAACGGTAAAACTCATTGGTGTTGAGCCTGCTGGAAAAGGCCTAGATACCGAAGAGCATGGCGCTGCGCTGTGCAAAGGCTCAAAAGGTATTTTACACGGTGCATATACCTATATTATGCAAGATAAAGATGGTCAGATAGAAGAGTCATATTCGGTTTCGGCTGGCCTTGATTACCCTGCCGTTGGCCCACAACACGCATTTTTACACGAAACGGGCCGAGCACAATATGTCGCAGTGACGGATACCGAGGCGCTTGAAGCGTTTCAGGCGCTAGCAAAAAATGAAGGGATCATCCCCGCATTGGAATCAAGCCATGCGCTAGCCTATGCGTTAAAATACGCAGAGCAACAAACTGACGAGACCATTCTTGTGGTGAATTTGAGTGGTCGTGGTGACAAAGACTTAGCCCATGTGCACCAAGTACTTAACGAGCGAGGAGAGCTTTAATGAGCCGTTATTCAAACACATTCAGCACACTAGCGGAAAACAACCAAGGTGCATTTGTGCCCTTTGTAACCATAGGCGACCCAAATAAAGCGCTGAGTGTTGAAATTATAAAAAGCTTAATAGATGGTGGCGCTGACGCACTTGAACTAGGTATTCCGTTTTCAGATCCTATTGCTGATGGCCCAGTGATCCAAGCGGCTAATATTCGTGCACTAGAAGAAAAAATTAATACTCAAGATTGTTTCGACATTATTAAACTAGTTCGCGAATACAATGCCGACGTTCCCATTGGCCTTTTACTGTATTCAAACCTGATCTTTGCCAGAGGCATTGAGCAGTTTTACCGTGATGCCAAAGAAGCGGGTGTAGACTCAATTTTGGTTGCTGATGTACCTCTACACGAATCTAAGTTGTTCCGTCGCGCCGCAATGTCAGCAGGTATTGAACCTATTTTCATCGCCACACCAAACGCAGATGACGATACTTTGCGAGAATGTGCAAGCTACGGTAGAGGCTATACCTACTTGCTATCACGCGCGGGGGTAACGGGTACGGAAACCACTGCACAAATGCCAGCCGACTCCATGATCACCAAACTTAAAGAGTATCACGCTGCGCCGGCGTTACTTGGTTTTGGTATTTCTACACCTGAACATGTTAAAGCAGCGCTAGATGCTGGCGCGGCTGGGACAATATCAGGGTCTGCCGTGGTTAAAATTATCGAGCAAAACCTGTCTGAGCCACAGCAAATGCTGAGTGAACTCAAAGCCTTTGTGAGTGACATGAAAGCGGCAACACACCGCTAAACCATTAATCAGCTAAAGCGTCTTTAAGCGCTTTAGCTGCTTTGAATTGCACCTTGTTGCACCCTTCAATCGTGATCGTTTCACCGGTTCTTGGGTTACGTCCCGCTTTGGCGGGATGGTAGCTTAGCGCAAACGTTCCCAACCCAGAAATCGGCATTTGATCCCCTTCCGACAAGCGCTTTTGAATCGTTGACAAAATACTATTTAATACCGCTTGCGTATCTTTTTTTGTCAATTCGCTCGTTAATGACATAGCTGAAACTAATTGCGATTTATTCATAACTACCTATTTTTACTTGTTCGATTATGCAGCAATTTGCAGCGCAAATTGTAAAAGCCGCAGAGGCTAAGGAGTTAAGCTGCAAAAGTCAATCTTGAACTTATGCAAGGAACTTGGTAAAACCGGACCCAAGATAATTAAATAGGTGACCTTTTATGGCCGCATTGCTTGAATACCTTCCGTTAATTTTGTTTTTTCTGACATACAAGTTTGTCGACATCTATTGGGCAACCGGTGTGTTAATCATCGGCTCAATGTTGCAACTGGCTTATCATTATTTTTCCAGCGGCAAAGTTGCAACGCGGCACTGGGTATTTTTTGCTATCGCATTAATACTGGGCGGCATGACGATTCTGTTCCAAGATGAAAACTTTATCATGTGGAAAGCAACGGTTATCTACGCTCTTTTATCGGCTTCGCTGCTCGTGTCTCGTTACATCTTCAAAAAGAACTTGGTTGAAAAGGCCCTAGTGGGTTTACTTAAATCTGTGGCGGAAAAAGAAAAAGCAGACCAACCTGCCCCTGAAATCAATATCCCGCACGGTATCTGTGAGCAATTAAATATCATGTGGATGATTTTGCTAGCGTTTGTATCAGTACTAAACCTATACGTTGCGTACAATTTCTCTTTGGATACTTGGGTGAACTTTAAAGTATTCGGACTGATGGGCATCACATTTGTTGCGATATTAGTCACTGTGATGCGTATTTATAAGTACTTACCAGAAGAAACTGAGAGCTAAATTTTAAATAAAAAAATCACTTTTAAGGACATTTTTGCTGCTATAGTTTTTTTAAACTGAGATGAAGCGAGAATGTCCTTGAACGCAAGTCAATACCGCTGGTGTGAACTGTTTCTTATCTTTTTTTGCTTACCGACGTTAGCCTATTTATTTCGTAATTACTTGGCCAATTGGCTGTTTCCAGCGCTTATCATCCTAACGATAATTTGCTTTTTCCTATTGCTCAATGATCCCCATTTTAAGCGCTTTCGATTAACCAGCCTTGGCCAGTTTTCTACCATCAAACGTCGCCTATTTACCACCTTTTTTGCCGGGGCGCTGTTCTCTGCCATGCTCTATGGTTTAATCAATCAAGAAAATTGGTTTGACCTACCACTGAATTCAACAACGCAATGGATATATCTCCTCGTCGCCTATCCAATATTATCGGTATTGCCTCAAGAGCTTATTTTTCGCAGCTACTTTTTCCATCGCTACAAGCGGATTTTACCCAGCAAAACAACACGTATTTTACTGAGCGCTACAGTCTTTGCTCTCGCCCATTGTGTGTATGACAACTGGGTCGCAATTGCACTGTCGTTTGCCGGTGGGTTACTCTTTTCATACACTTACGCGAGAAGTCGTTCACTCATGGTCTGTGTGTTGGAACATAGTTTATGGGGGCTTTGGATGTTTACTCTGGGCTTAGGGCACTATTTAGATTCAGGCATTACGTTCTAGCAAAAAGCCAGGCATATAGCCTGGCCCTTGTCATACTCACTCGGCTATGGCCTAAAAGCCAAACAAGCTCACCGCAAAGAATTTTGTTGCAACTGTGTTTGCAAAAATCAACAGCAATACCACAGGAATAAATGTCGATAGTGAAAAGTTAACGTATTTTTCGCCAAAACTGCCTTTGTAGCCTTCACAACCTTGCGCTAGTTCTTCAGACAAGTTGGCTTTGTTCCAACGATAGATAACAAACAAACACACCATTAAACCGTTGAATGGCAAAATCGTGTCGTAAAATACGTCGTATACCAAATCAAACAAACTCTTGTTAGCGTCACCGTAGCTGACAAATTGCGTTAACCAGTCCACCATACCAAATGACATGGTACTCATCACAGTCAAGATACCTGTCGAGCCCGCCAAGATAAGCAATGCCGTTTTACGGCTCACATTTTTTTCTTCCATCAGTGCTGAAGTCGGTACTTCAACAATTGAAACCAATGAAGTGATAGCGGCAAAAAATACCAACAAGAAGAAGACAAACGCCACTGCTGACGCACCGAAATAACCAATATCTTCTTGTAACGCGAGTAAAATCTTAGGTAAAAACTCGAAAATCATAGACACCGATGAGTCAGACAGTTCATCCGTATTGGTTGCTGGGTTGAAACTAAAAATAGCTGGCAACACCATTAAGCCAGCAATAAAGGCTACCAGAGAGTCTGTGACAGCAACCATTTTTGCGCCACCGACAATGTCATCCTTTTTCGAAATATACGACGCATAGGTCATCAAAATACCCATACCCAACGACAGTGAAAAGAAGGCTTGAGATAAAGCACCATTTAATACACTGGCATTCATTTTCGAAAAGTCTGGTACGATATAATAACGCACACCAGCCATAGCATTATCCAATGTCAGTACATAAGCGACTAAACCTATAAGTAACACAAACAGCGCTGGCATCAGCAGTTTAGCGGCCTTTTCAATGCCCTCTTTTACCCCACCGACGAGGATCAAATTGACTATCACGCCCACAATAAGCATGTACCAAAATACTGAAGTTTGGTTGATGAACTCACCAAAGTGGCTAGGGTTAGCCAAAGCATCCAAGTTGCCCATCGCGGTCTGCGCCAGATAGCCAAAAATCCAAACGGTAATAACCATGTAGAATACAGCAATCATAAATGGCGTAAGTACAGCCAATGCACCTGCAATAGACCAACGCTTGTCACCACCAGATAATGCTTTGTACGCGCCATATGGGTCTTTTTGCGCTTTTCGACCCATTGCCATTTCAGCCATCATCACTGGTAAACAAATAAATGCCACAAACAATGCGTATACTAATAAGAAAGCGCCGCCACCATTTTTGGTTGCTGACACAGGAAAACCAACCAAGTTACCAATACCAACCGCAGATCCAGCTGCTGCTAATATAAAACCCAGTCGAGAGCTAAAATGCTCGCGATTTGCACTCATGCGGAAAACCTTATTATTATTTTTTCTGAATATCCGAGCGACTCTACCAGCCTTAACGGGCGGTTTTCAAGTGTTAAAGGCCAAAGGCCCAACAAAATCGCCAAAGCATTTACAAGGCTTGTTAAAGAAGTCTACACTATGGGTCCATTTAACCCTTTAAAGAACAAACCGCTATGCTTTATATGATCTACTCAACCGACGTAGAAAATTCATTAGAGAAGCGTCTCGCGACTCGCCCTGCTCACTTAGCACGCTTAAACGAGCTGAAAGAGCAAAATAGATTATTTGCTGCAGGCCCACTCCCAGCAATTGATAGTGAAGATCCTGGTAGTGCAGGATTTACAGGCTCGTTAGTGATTGCAGAATTTCCATCTTTAAGCGATGCACAAGCATGGGCCTCACAAGATCCGTATATAGAAGCGGGTGTTTATTCAAGCAGTGTAGTAAAGCCATACAAAAAAGTACTGCCGTAGTTCAGTTTCGGTTAATTACGTTACAATTACTATCATTCTCATATTCAAAGCAATTTATAAGGTGAGGCCGAGTAAAATGAAGTTGTTAGTTTGTTTTTTACTCTTTGCTGCTACTGCATGTACACACGTCTACGCAGTAGAAAAAGAAGCATCCGATCTTGTTACAAAAAAACAAGCGGTGGAACTTGCATTAGATAATTACGCCGGCCGAACTTTGAAAATAACAGAAAACACAGACAGTTATGTGGTTAGAATTCTACAAAATGATGGCCATGTTGTAGATATACGAGTTGATAAAAAAACAGGCACTGTCAAGAAGGATTAATAATGCGAATTTTAGTAATTGAAGATGATATTCAACTAGCGGAGAACCTTCGCTCTGCCCTAGAAAAAGAACGATACAGCATAGACTTATGCCATGATGGTGAATCTGGTTTATATCACCTAACTGAATACCCACTCGATATGGCCGTTATCGATTTAGGATTACCTAAACTCGATGGCATAGAAATCATTAAACGCGCCCGCGCAGAAGGAATTAAGATCCCCATTTTAATTTTAACTGCACGTGATCGTTGGCAAGACAAAGTTGAAGGCCTCGACGCCGGCGCTGACGACTACCTCACCAAGCCATTCCATGTTGAAGAGCTAATTGCACGTTGCAATGCTTTGATCCGTAGAAGCGCAGGTCAAGCAAATCCAGAGATTGCGATCGGACCGATTAAGATCCATACCCGCTCTCAGCAAGTGTGGGTAAATGATCAGGAACTATCTTTAACAGCGTACGAATATAAAGTGCTTGAGTACATGATGGTAAATCCGCAAAAAGTGATTTCTAAATCTGAATTGACGGAGCATATTTATGATCAAGACTTTGATCTGGATTCAAACGTGATTGAAGTGTTTGTACTACGACTGCGCAAAAAACTGGACCCGGATGGTACCTTAAACCCGGTAGAAACATTACGTGGTAGAGGATATAGGTTTAAAACTCAGTGGTAAGCCCTGCGCAAATATCTCTTAAAATAAGGCAAGGTTTTATCCTTGTCTTTGTGCTTATTGTCGCCCTACCCGCGTTGTTTTTCTCGATTGGTAAGGCTTATCATGCCTCACTGGTTGAAGCCACCGAAAAAACACTCGAAGCACATTTATATTCCCTTATTTCAGAAGTTGAGTTTGTGGATGATGGCATTGAAATGCCTCGCACACTACTTGCACCAGAGCTTAATCGTATCAACTCCGATACTTACGCACTCATTTATCAAGGGCAAAGCCTGATCTGGTATTCAGAATCGGCTGTTAACCTGTCCATTTCACCTATTTTCAATGATCATGAAGCCGGCGCTGCGGAATTTAAACAGGTTGAATATAACGGGGCCAAGTACTGGCAATTAAGTTTAACCGTTATTTTGGGTAACGCAGACTACTCAAAGCATGCGCGATTTATCTTGTTAAAAGATGACGAAGCGCTACTTAAATTGATGTCCGGTTTTAGAAATACCTTGATCACTTGGATGCTGATTATGGGCGTGATCATTGCAGTGTTGATGGCAATTGGCTTTATTTGGAGCGCTCGTCCCCTACAGCGTTTAGACAAAGAAATTAAAGCTATTGAAGCAGGAAAACGAGAGAAAATAACAGGTGTTTACCCTAATGAATTGTTGACGATAAAGTCTGATCTTAATCTGCTGCTAGATTCACAAAAACGTCAAAAAGAGCGCTATCGAGCATCTCTCAGTGACTTAGCACATGCCCTAAAAACCCCGCTAGCCGTTCTAAAATCGAGTGAGTTGGCTAAAGATGAAGATGCTCAGGAGCAGCTAGACAGGATCAATGCCATGATCGAGCATCAGCTAAAAAGAGCCGCAACAGGTGCATCAGATACGTGGAAAAAACAAACAACGATTAAGCCTGTGCTAGACTCAATACTGAATGCTATGAAAAAGGTCTACCATGATAAGGGCATAGAGTTTCATTCGCATTGTGATGAAAAGCTCGCATTTTTGGGCGACAAAACCGATTTAATGGAGATTTTAGGGAATGTTATCGATAACGCATGTAAAGCATGTAGTACATGTGTAGAGATTAATGTTCACTTTGACAAAGGTCACATTCTCCAGCTGGAAATTGAAGATGATGGTCCAGGTATACCAGAGCATAGACGCTCAGAACTACTCACTAGAGGCAGTCGTTTAGATACGTATGAGGCGGGTCACGGAGTCGGGATGGCAATTGTGTCTGATCTTGTTAACGCATACCACGGTACTATTGAGATAGGAAACTCTAAATTTTCTGGTGCAAGGTTTTTAATAGAATTTAATTATGAAAAAGATTAGCGCGACAATTCTTTTGTTATACCCGTTAATTTCATTCGCTAACACCGATGAGCTGTTTTTAACCGACTGCTCTCACTTCGAAAGCTATCACCCGATTGGCTCTCGTGATTATATTAAGTGCCTCGATGAAAACATCACCATGTTAAGACGTTATCAACAGAGTTGGATAAACAAGTTGTTGCACGACATCGAAATCGTACAAGAGCAAACCGGTAATCGGCAATTACTGCCGATCATAAAAAGAACGATCATAGAGCATGAACGCTACAGTGAAGACACGTGCAAGTGGCGCTACTTATATACTTTACCAAATAGCATTAAAGCATCCGTGACACACAAAAAATGCACCATTCGAATGCTTAAACTCCATATTAACGATTTACAATTGCCCTACTAAGTATCCGCAGCAGGCATTAATTACTGTTCATTTCCCAACATGGTCGCGAGCCAGTGACCATCTTCGCTATTTTCAAGTGCAATTTTCACAACCATGGTAAGTGGTACTGACAGCAACATGCCCACAGTACCAAATAACCAACCCCAAAATATCAAAGATAAAAACACCACAAGCGTCGACAAACCCAAGCCACGACCCATGTATTTAGGTTCAATGATATTACCCATAACCGCGTTAATCGTGACATAGCCTGCTGCCACAATACCTGCAATAAGTGCCCCTTGCGTGACTAAGGCAAGTAACACAGCCGGGACCGCAGCGATAATAGAACCGATATTCGGAATGTAGTTTAATAAAAACGCCACCACGCCCCATAAAATAAAATAATCCACGCCCAGCAACCACAACATCAAGGAGGCACATGCACCTGTTCCCAGAGATACTAACGTCTTGATAGCTAAGTAAGAGTTTATCGACTCCAAAAAGCGGTCAATTTGCTTCATCTTCATTTCAGGATCATCAAGCGCCAGATGAACTTTGTTCGCGATCGTTGGCGCTTCGAATAGCATAAACACGACAGTCAAAATGATTAAAAACACATTGGCCATCACCCCACCAAAACCAGTCAGCATGGACGACGCCATATCAATCATCTTCCCGGGGTCAAAAAATTCGATTATTTGCTGCTTATCAATCAATATGTTGTATTGCGCCCCAGTATTTACAAGCCAAATAAACTTGCTTTGTAGTTGCGCTTTATAGCTGGGCAACTGCTGCGAAAAATCGTTAACTGATTGTCCAACTAACCCTGCGATACTGGTGCCAATACCCAATACGACAGCAATGATCAGCATGATCGCAATGCCCTTAGGAATACGATAACGGGCTAAAAATTTAAGGATGGGGTTACAAATTATGGCGATGAAGGCAGCTAAAATAAAGGGGACAACAATATCACTTGCCAACTTAACTCCCGCGAGCACCACAACCAATGCCGCTAACACGACGAGACTTTTATTTAATCCAGTTAACGAAGACACGACAATTCCTTACGTTTTTTGCAAAGTTTAAAGGAATACCAGGAAAAATAAAACGTTATGATCTTTATTCAGTAATTGCCGTAAATTTCCTACACTGAATTTAGATACAAAAAATAATAGGCAAATATTATGAATGTTTTAGTTACGGGCGCAACTGGCTTAATTGGTTCTCAATTATGCCGATTTTTATTTAATAAGCACCAAGTAACTGTATTAACAAGACATGTCTCCAAGGCACAAGCGTTATTCAAAAACCGGGTCGACAGTGTCGATTCTCTTGATGATGTCGACTTTAACCAGCTCGATGTGGTTATTAACCTTGCCGGCGAACCCATAGCTGATAAGCGTTGGAGCGCTCAACAAAAACAGGCAATCGTCACCAGTCGATTACAGATCACACAAAAAATTGTAGAAAAAATTCAGCAAGCCGATACTCCTCCGCATACTTTGATTTCAGGCAGTGCAATTGGTTTTTATGGCCGACAATCCAATGAGCTTATAGTTGACGAATCATTTCAAGCGCCTCACGATGAATTCAGTCACCAACTGTGCCAGCAATGGGAATCGCTTGCACAGAGTGCACAAACACAAAATACACGGGTATGCATTCTAAGAACGGGTATTGTGCTCAGTCAACACGGCGGTGCGCTCAAAAAAATGCTCCCTGCATTCAAATGCGCTTTGGGTGGAAAACTGGCCAGCGGCGAACAAATGATGTCTTGGATACACATTGATGACATGGTCCAGCTTATTTTGTACCTCATCAAACATACCGAACTGAATGGGATATTTAATGCGACAGCACCTAATCCTGTGAGTAATCTAACCTTCACGAAAGCGCTCGGTAAAGCCCTCAAAAGACCTACTTTGCTACCTATGCCGGAAAAGATGCTGCGTTTTTTATTCGGTGAGATGGCGGATTTACTTGTCTATGGACAAGCCGTTGTACCAAAACGTTTGCAAAAGTCGGGCTATCGGTTTCGCTATATCACAATAGATGATGCGCTGAAGAGTTTATTAGTAAGAGATCACACATCATGATCTCAAAGACAAAACCGTTTTAAATGGCGTTAATAGATGTGCGGCGACCGAGCAATCGCCACACAGTTTTGGCTTTGTATTAAGGCATTACGTTATAAATCAGTTGTGACAAACCAACGTGACCTGAGTTCTTTACATAACGATAAGTCTTTTTGAAGATCCAGAAACCGGTTTTTTGGTCGTAAGTTTGGTAGCCAACATTTTTACCAGCAACATTAATATTGTTCATAGCTACGGTAACTTTGCCTTGATGGCCCGCTTGTCTCACCGTACGGTGTGTGTAGTCGTCGGCCATAATCAATGGGTAGTGGTACGGCATAAAGCCGCTCACAGCATCACCTTGAGATTTTACATGACCATCCATGCCGATTTGCTGTGAGCAACTGCCAAAGCTACCCGCACGGCTTGCGCCACATGATGAATGAGAAGACACCACGCCATCATCACTACCTTTTAAAAACAAACCCGTCGCACCGTAGTAATCACTAGAATTAGCAACAAAACGTAAACGTGGCGTGCGCTCAAAAGGCTGTGCAGATAATTTGCGAGCATTGTTCACTTTGAGATCATGCAACACACCTAGCGCCTTAACCGTGGTGCTACCAATCCATAATTTAATGGCTTGTTCAACAACCGCATCCCAAAGGCTATCCCCTGTTAAAGCACTCACCGCGGTATCAGCAAGTTCACTACCACCGCCTGCGCCAGCTAAGTCAAAAGTAGCGACGATATTCAATGGGCGAAGACCCGCATTTTCAAGCCACGTTGCCTGATTATCAATCAAATATCTAGCAACTAGGTCGCCTGTTGAATGCGTTAA
Organism: Pseudoalteromonas sp. ATL1; assembly: GCF_058933015.1. Lineage (NCBI taxonomy): Bacteria > Pseudomonadati > Pseudomonadota > Gammaproteobacteria > Alteromonadales > Pseudoalteromonadaceae > Pseudoalteromonas > Pseudoalteromonas sp. ATL1. The sequence continues at coordinate 3,093,554 of NZ_JBZYXL010000001.1, forward strand.
TAAAACACAACCTGGCTCACATAAATTTGATTGTGAGAACTGCTTTAATTTAGGCCATAACCAATCGGTTGCGATCTTACCTTCGATGCGCTCATATGACGGCCAGTCAATGCGTTCATCCGCACGGGCTCCCCAGTATGACGACCAGTATGAATCACCGTCACTGACCACATTGGTCCCTTGCGGATTAAGTAGATGATCTGGCTGAAAGCCATGAATTAATATGGTTTTATATTCACTACTGTGCGCAGTAAAACTTGCTAGCACTAAAAATAAAAGCGTACCAAAAGCCTTTAGTCCGTACTTGCTGCATTGTTTGTTCATGTAAACTCCTGAGTATTTCGTATTATTCGAATTAACAACTCAGACATCTGACCTCTGGTCACTGAGTAACCAACAGTATGTTCAACAAACAAACAAAAAACAACACTAGGTTTACACTCTTACCTATAATAGGTTCTTATAAATACTAAAAATTAAATATATGATTTATATTCAACAACTTAAAAACAAAAACCTTATTCTAAAAAAGAATTTTTTGTGACGTTTTTATAACAAAATGACGTAACTAGCCACGTTACATGGCTTTAGTCATTCTCAGGATTAGACAACTGGCGTAAAAACTGAACCTTTTGCAGCTCATTTTGAGATGGCTGATATGACAATTGCTGTAAGCTGTCGTAAGGAAAATCAAAAATATCAAAATACGTTAGTTCACTGTCACCAAATAGCGCCGGTTCACCGGGCGTTGGCGACATACGTTCAACGACAAATCCAGCAAGACGCATGTCGCTCACCTGCGCTTGCAAAACCGACCAATGAGCGCGTAATGGCATGGTTTGTATACCTTTAGACAGCTTTTGCTGACTAACAAGATGCGCCAAAGGCTGATTACTTTGAGTCAACAGATTCGCTCGAACTCGATACAATCCAGGGTTCGACACATCCAATGTCACATCTACCTGTAAATTTTCATTCTGCGGATAGGCGTTCGACAACGCGATAATTTTGGCACTTGGTTGCATATATTGAAATTGTGCGACAACTGGCACACGTTTCCCGTCCGCAACACCCATTGCTATTAGTTGCATATTACGCGCGTATTCCTTATCGCCCTTAAAGGTGATGCTTTGCCCTGATCGAGTAATTGACTTGCCATACTCTTGTTTAAGCTCAACATCTGCAAGCTGTAACTCAATACGCTTAAAGTCCCCTCCTGTTACTTCAACTTTGATATCTTCAGGGTATACAAAGCGATATTTTGAAAGCTTAATGGTCAGAGGTTCAGTACCATCTTGTGTGGCACTTGAAATCGGATAAAAATAGTTTGGTTCTAATCTGTCCACATCATTTTCGCTAAGAGGCTGTGAGTAAGGTGGGTATTGAATGGCTTGTTCATACTGAGCTGCCACAAGTTGCGTAGCTTGATGCAAACGCGTATTGGTTTCTACTACTTCTTCGTGTCTACTTTTTGTTTGCGAGATTTGCGTAACGACTGCTGGTTCTTCTATGCTGTTTTCATTCACGCCCGCTTGATTTTGTGGTTGATCTTGCGCTGTACCGCTTACTTCGGTTTCGACGGTCAGCCACCAAACCAAAGCGGCGACAATCACCACCATCAACAACTTTAATCGCGTACTCATACAGAAATCCCTCTGGCAAATTCATTGCGTGGCATCATGCTTATTCGCAACGCAACTTTTTAATATTCAAAAGCCAGTATGTTGAATAAGTGATCTCCAAGCAAACTTTTTAGCCACTCCTTCATGCTTTTTTGTAGCAATTTTAGTTATAGCTTATGCAAAACTTTATCAAGCAATGTAGCAAGTTGCTGCAAGTCATTCTTGCTTACGTTATCAAATCCACACAATATTTTATCGGGTATATCGAGCGCTTGTGCTTTTAGGCTAGCACCGACTTCGGTGAGTACAACCCATTTCTTGCGCTTATCGTCTTCATCTTTAACAATCTCGAGTAATGATTTAGCCACCATCTTTTTTAAGATAAGCGTCATAGCACCGCCATCAATGGCTGTTTTTTCTAGCAACTGAGCAATCGTCAGCTTTTTATGTTCCCACATCGCCATCATCACCACATATTGCGGGTAGGTTAAATCAAGCGCGTCCAGTAGTGGCCGATAACGCCTACCTACCCCATTCGATGCCATATAAAGTCGATGACACAGTTGATTCTCAAGCTTGAGTTGTTCGTCTTTCATAATAGTTACCTCTTCCTATATTTTATTTTGCACACAAAGTATTTGCAATCTCATTTTTAAATCCATATACTTTGTATGCAAAGTAAATTTAACCACTTGGAGAAATCTATGAACAAATTACAAACTGTTGCTTACTCAGCTTATGCAAACGCTACGGGTGGCCGTGAAGGGTCAGCTAAATCACATGATGGTCGTCTAGATGTGAAATTATCAACACCAAAAGGCTTAGGTGGGGATGACGGTCAAGGCACTAACCCAGAGCAATTATTTGCGGCAGGCTACGCAGCATGTTTTATTGGTGCACTAAAATTTGTAGCGGGTCAAAATAAAATTGCCCTACCTGCACAAACCAATATTGATGCACAAGTTGATATCGGCCCAATTGAAGGCGGATTTGGCATTGCAGTAAAACTTGAGGTGTCGATTCCGAATATGGACAAAGATACGGCGCAAACGCTAGTAGAAAAAGCACACCAAGTATGCCCATATTCAAACGCCACACGCGGCAATATTGAAGTTAAGTTATCGGTAAAATAAGTGGCTAGGTATAACGTCGGATAGCACTTTGCCTATCCGACTTACTTGCCCACACAACTTACCTTCACCCCACCAACATCTTGCCCGCCATCACCACTAACAATACGGCAAATATTTTCTTAATCGTTGAAACAGGTAAAGCATGCGTGGCTTTGGCACCAAGCGGTGCGGTAAACCAAGATGTACAAACGATGCCTAATAGTGCTGGTAGATACACAAAACCGACAAACCCGTTGCTCAACTCAAAATGCGAGAGTCCCGAACTCACATAGCCAATGGTGCCAAATATGGCAATCACAATACCGCAAGCGGATGCACAACCAATCGCTTTTTTCATATCCAATGAGAAAAACGTCAACAGTGGTACTAACAAAGCCCCACCACCAATCCCTATCATCGCTGACAGACCACCTGTGATGGTAGTAAGAATAGTAAGTACACCTTTATTGGGTAGTATGCGCTCAGTCGCGGTGCTGTTTTTGCTACTTAAAAACATTTTCAGTGCGATTATAACGACCGTCACCACAAACACTATTCGGACAACTTTTTCTGGTAGCAGTGCCGCCAAAAAGCCACTGGCAAGCGCGCCCAATGCCACGCCGCTCATGATCCATGGCGCAAGGGTCCAAGGCACATTGCCATTTTTATGATGCGCAATCGCCGAAGAGGTTGAAGTGAATAAGATAGATGCTAAAGACGTCGCAATGGCAACAATAACTACTTGTTCAGCTGGCAAAACAGCAAAGTGCAGTAAAATACCACTCAATATGGGTACTATAACCAAGCCGCCACCGATCCCAAGCAACCCAGCTAAAAAGCCAACTCCACTACCCAAAATTGCACAGCATAAAACCAATACGATTAATTCATTCATTCTTTATGTCTCTTATTCTTTATCTTTATCGTGACCGCAGTTCGTCTATACGTTTGTTGCTTTACTTGATGTTGCACCAAGTTCGAAGCTCGCTGGCGAGTATATCAACAGTTCCATCAACTCTTGACCCTAAAGACGTATTTCAGGGACGAAGAATACTCATGTTCAAGTTGAGACAATTTCAACTTAGACGCAAAAACACCTAGACATCTAGATTTCTAAGCTTGAATTTCAGTTTTTTGCCTCTTCAACACAAGAATCACATGAACCATCACGCTAAGTCATGAATGTGATTCATGTTTTATGTGAAATTAAACCGTTTTTCTTCAACTGATGATCCACGTATAAATTGCTCATCACCTAACGAGGACAGCAAAGCCAGACCTATAAGTAGGATGTTAGGAAGGACTCATACACTGTGACGGCCACAGTTTGAGATGTTAGAACACAATTTGGGATACCAGCGCACCATGAACAAAGACTTTACCTATACGATTAAAAGCATTCGTTTGGACGAGCACTATCAGCCATCTGACAGTACCCGTATTACCACTAATTTTGCTAACCTCGCCCGTGGTGAAAGCCGCCAGCAAAACCTGCGCAATGCGTTAACCATGATTGATAATCGTTTTAATGCCCTTGCAAACTGGGACAATCCGAATGCTGACCGTTACCGTGTTGAGCTGGAAATTATATCGGTTGATTTAGACATTGCTGGCAGTGGCGATAAGTTTCCATCAATTGAAGTGTTAAAAACCAACATTATTGACCACAAAACCAATGAGCGTATTGAAGGCATTGTAGGCAATAACTTTTCTTCTTATGTTCGTGACTACGACTTTAGTGTGTTGTTGTTAGATCACAACAAAAATCAACCGCAATTCAGCATTCCTGAAAACTTTGGCGACCTGCACGGTAAACTATTTAAAAACTTTGTGGAGTCAAATACCTACAAAAGTAACTTTAAAAAGCCGCCGGTGATCTGTCTGAGTGTCTCCGACAACAAAACGTATCACCGCACCGAAAATCACCACCCAGTGCTGGGCTTTGAATATCTGCCCAATGAGTCGTCACTCACTGAGCAATACTTTAAAAAGATGGGCTTACAGGTACGTTACTTTATGCCGCCAAACAGTGTTGCGCCTTTTGCGTTCTACTTTTTCGGTGATTTACTCAATGATTACAGCAACCTTGAGCTGATCAGCACAATTGCCACGATGGAAACGTTTCAAAAAATTTATCGCCCGGAAATATACAACGCCAATGCGGTTGCAGGTAGGTGCTATCAACCAAATCTGAAAAATGCGGATCACTCAATCACGCAAATTGTGTATGACCGTGAAGAGCGCAGCAAGCTAGCGATAAAACAAGGTAAGTTCGCTGAAGAGTTTTTCATCAAACCATACCAAACCGTGCTGGCGCAGTTTTCTGAAAATTACGCTTAATGATCAACATCATATAAAACAGAATTCATTATGAAAAAATTATTACCCACATCAACCGCAGGCAGCTTGCCTAAACCAACTTGGCTTGCTCAACCAGAAACACTTTGGTCGCCTTGGAAACTCGCAGGCAACGAGCTTCTTGACGGCAAACAAGATGCGCTGCGCGTATCGTTACATGAACAACAGCTCGCTGGCATTGATATAGTCAGCGATGGTGAGCAAACGCGCCAACACTTTGTCACGACATTCATTGAGCACTTGGACGGCGTAGATTTTGAAAAGCGTCAAACCGTTAAAATTCGTGACCGCTATGATGCCAGCGTACCAACGGTCGTAGGCCCTGTTTCTCGACAAAAGTCAGTGTTTGTTGAAGACGCCAAGTTTTTACGCCAGCAAACTAAGCAACCGATAAAATGGGCCCTACCCGGCCCAATGACCATGGTCGACACTTTATATGATGAGCACTACCAAAGTCGTGAAAAACTGGCGTGGGAGTTTGCCAAAATTCTCAATCAGGAAGCCAAAGAGTTAGAAGCGGCTGGTGTTGATATTATCCAATTTGACGAGCCTGCATTTAACGTGTTCTTTGATGAAGTCAACGACTGGGGCATAGCCTGTTTAGAAAGAGCTATCGAAGGGCTCAATTGTGAAACCGCCGTACACATTTGCTACGGCTATGGCATAAAAGCCAATACCGATTGGAAAAAAACTTTAGGATCTGAATGGCGACAATACGAAGAGGCTTTTCCCAAGTTACAAGAGTCGAACATCGATATTATCTCGCTTGAATGCCACAACTCTCACGTGCCGCTTGAACTACTCGAATTGGTACGTGGAAAAAAAGTGATGGTTGGTGCGATTGACGTTGCTACTGATAGCATCGAAACACCAGAAGAAGTAGCCAAAACACTGCGCGAAGCACTCAAGTATGTTGACGCCGACAAGCTTTACCCTTGTACAAACTGTGGCATGGCACCGTTATCGCGAACAATTGCGGCGGGTAAACTGAAAGCCTTAAGTGCTGGAGCAGAGATCGTGCGTAAAGAGCTGCAAGCTTAAAACAAGTAGATAAAGCTTTGGGTATGCGCTTGTTTTACTCGTTGAGGCAGAAATTCAAAACGACTAAGAAGAGGCTATTTATCGGCCTCTTCTTGCCAAGTGACACTGTGTGCTACAGTGTTATCACCGCCAACATATCATCGCCATCAGCATCCATACCCACTTCTTTGAAACCAAAACTAGCAAAGAGCTTTTTAGACACCACATTCACTGGGACGTAACATGTTTCGATTTCCTTAATCCCATCAACCAATTTGATTTCATTGATTGCCGTATTCAGAGCCACGCGGCCAATTCCCTGCTTTTGGAATTTACAGTCGATCATAAAACGCCAAATAGAGATCTTTTCATCCGTTTCGCGTACCCACATAATAAAGCCCACAAGTTGGTCGGCTAAGTAAATCGCGCGAGCTTCATAACCTTTATTGTATGCCGCCTCAACCAAAGACCAAGTATTACTGGCTATAAAATCTTCCTGCTCATCAAGAAGCTCAAGATCAGCGACGTTTTCGTAATTTTCACTGGTGATTTGTCTAAGAGATATTTCCACGGCTTTCCTTAAATTTACAGAAAGATACTGAACTCATTTAAACTAAATTAACTCATATGTTCCAAGCTAAAATGCAATTATGCACAAACTTTGGTGTTACCGTGATCAAATTTCTATACCAAAATAGGCGATCGTCATCCCAATGGCTGCCCCCAATGCCACTGGCGGTGCGGCTAATCGATATAAACGAACAAGCGGACTTGCAGAGCGACTCAAACGTAAGTCTTTTATAATGCCATTTTGAGCGCCCAAGGAAAGTAAAGCCGCTACAAGTGCCGAGCCAACTGCATAAATGAAGCCTTCATTTACCGGTGTATCAATCGCCAACGCTGTTTTTAACGTGACGATGCCACCAATAAATGCAAGAGAAAAAGTGAGCAACGACTTTGCATATTGAAATTCGAGTTCTTGGCTTAGTAAGTAGTTTGAGCTGTCTTGAAACTCACCGCTTCTAATTAACCCCATTAGTTTATTTTTCATTTTCTTGTACTTATTCTTCGCGATCCAAACTTGAGCGTATTTTCCTTGCGTACCTCTGGGTTTGTCAACTTTTTAGGTTCACAATGACAACCACCAAAAACAGTACCTAAAGTTAATCCAAAATATGTCATTACCGATTTGAAACACGTAAGATATATTTTGAGATTAGTGAACTCAGAAAGTTGATACTTAATGGAGGTTTTATGATTTATTCAACGACAGAAACGATCCCTGGCAGAGAAATTAGCGACATAGTTGGAGTGGTTACTGGCAATGTTGTTCAATCCAAACATATTGGCCGCGACATCATGGCAGGATTAAAAGGCATCGTTGGCGGTGAAATTCGCGGATATACAGAAATGCTAACAGAAGCGAGGGATATAGCTATTCAGCGCCTCGTGCAAAACGCAACCGCGAAAGGTGCTGATGCGGTTGTTGGCATTCGTTTTACAACCAGCGCCATTATGGATGGTTCGTCGGAAATTATGGTATTCGGAACTGCGGTAAAGTTAAAGTCGTAACTAATCAGGGTTTAAATATGGATATTTCTTTTACCCTCGCAACTGCTAAAGATTCTAAAATTATTGCCACACTAGTTACAAAGTTAACCGATGAGATATGTGCAAAAACCAATGCAGCTCTCTTTGACATTGATATTAATGAAACGGCCGAAAAGTGTGCTGAACTCATTGTTCAAGGGCACTACGGCGCCTTGATAGGGTTCGACAATCAAACCCCTATTGCGGTTGCAACTTTTACACAAACTTACGCCTTGTATGCAAGTGGCAAAATGGGGGTTATTCCCGAGTTTTACGTCGCTCCGCCATACCGCTCAAAAGGCATTGGGGCATTGTTGATTAATGCAGTAAAAGAGCATGGTAAAAACCTAGGCTGGTCATGCATAGAACTGTGTACCCCACCGCTCCCCGAATTTGAGCGAACCTTGCAGTTTTATAAAGAACAAGGTTTAAACCCTGTTGGTGGACGAAAAATGCGAGAATACTTGTGACTTTTCAACAGTCACAAGTGCATTGCATGGTCAATCATAAAACCTTTGAGTATTTACTTATTTTTGCTCTGAAGCGCTATCCTGTGCGACTACTCTAAACAGCACAAACGCAGTGATTAGCAAATACACAACCGTTGCAATATGTTTAGCAATAATCCCCTCTGAGGCCTGAGTACGATAGGCTAAATAGCCATCCGCTATAGGCATTATTGTGCCAAACAACGCAGCAAACAATAGCAATTTATACTGTTTAAAATAGAGTAGCGTAGCGACTATCAGTGCAATGAATAAAGTCCGAGAGGCATATACTTGCATCCAAACGATGTCGTAGTTTGAGACAATAACCGCACCACGCATATTAGCGAACTCCACAGGGTCAAAAAACGCAAAAAACGCATAAAACCCTTGAAGTAGAGCCATAAGTAAAACTAAGACGAACGCTAACTTTTTCATTATTGTATTCCTGCGCGTTTTATAAAAACGGTTAATAGTCACCGTTTATTAGTATGCCAACTTCATCATAAAAAGCGAGATATAACCAACAGATCACGCTCTAAAACAGACAATCTAAAATTTTATAAACCCCATAATCGAGAGGCTGTAAGCGCGATTGATGCCACCATAATAACCAGAGAAATAAAATGATACTCCTTCCACTTGCCGGTGCATTTTTTTAATATTTTATTGGCTGAAAATAGTAAACCAGTTAAGGAGGCCAATATTACAAAGGCGAGTAGCAACATGGTTGGCGCCCAAATTACATTTCCAGCACCCAAATGATGATTAAAGAACGCAGCAAACCAAAGTATGAATAAGCTGACCATTAACACATAGACTTCTTTTAGCCTAAAGCGACTTAGAGACGCACCGCAAACAGGGCAAAAATTCAAAATTTTTCTTCCACGCTTAACTTCTTTTGGTACAATTTTACAATTACATTTTTTACATATAGTCATTGATAAGTATTACTAGTTTAATATTTCAGTCTGACCAAGCGTAACACAAAAGCCAGTTTTCATTTTACACAATCTGCCCTTTTTAGGCTCTTTAGTTAGTCGATTCTGAAAAACTCGGTTTTTCAGAATCGACTAATTACTTTTTAAATTAACTGATATTAAGAAAGAAAATAAACGACACATTACTATGCGCACCCTATTTGCACATTCATTTTAAAACCACATCATCTTTCTTATTTAAAATAAAAATTGAAATAAATATATGATATAACCCCCTCTCACTCTCATAACAGGAATATTTACGTGAAAAAAATAGGACAAACACTCATTTCATTTAGCTTAATAGCATTAGCTAATCACGTTAACGCCAATGAAGCTTTTGAATTACTTATTAACACGACAAACTCCGATCAATATCAATCAGATGAAATCAGTACATCCTACGACGAAAAAATCATATTGAATGGCGTTTATAACAACCAACTCAATGATAAATTAGCATCAGGAACCACAGGGCAAGAGCATGAAAAATCACTTGCTATTCAATACCTTTTCTAGATAGCACTCGTTTCTAGCTGCTTTTAGCTGTTTCGCGCGTACACCTTTGTTAAAGGATGTCTCTTTCTTCAATAAATTCAATGCAATATGTCTTACACCAGCCAACACTTCTGCTGCTCCGTCGCGGCGTATACGGCAACCATCTTCATTCATTGCCACATCCAAACACCAATGAAGACTGTTCTCAATATACCAATGTGCTCGCGTGGCTTCTGCTAGTCTTTGCGCACTCAAGTTCGCTGAGCTTATGTAATATCGATATGTTAATTCACCTTGCTGTTGGTTATCCGATTTACGGTAAGACACTATCACGCCTACACTTTGTAAATTGGGCCAGCTAGCACTTGCGGGAATTTGAGCCATATCATGGCAGACAACAGCCGCTCTGAATTCTTCTCGACCTCGTTGATAATCTACTTCACTTAATAAGCTATCAGTCGCTATCTGGCGTGATATTTCTGGTTGCAAGAGTTGTTTCACTTGTTCAAATAAGTTGCCCTGATTGGCTTTGAGAGCCAGCAAGTAATCTGCTTCTTTTTCTACAATTTGCTTTGCAATTTCCTTTTGGCAGCCCATCGCATCAATCGTCACTAAGCAACCTTTTAGCTCTAGTAACTGTAGCAACTCTGGGATTGCGGTGATTTCATTGGACTTCGAGTCGGTCTTGCATTGACCTAACGTTACGCCATTTTCGCAGGCAAACGCACTGACAATGTGGATCGCATCTTTTCTATCTGGCTGTTTAAATGAACCTTTTAGCCTTTTTCCATCAATGGCAACCACACTGCCGTCTGTGAGTTCACTACAGCTGTGCATCCATTGAGAAAAACTGGCTTGAAACTGGGTCATATCGATACGGCTTATAACCCTTGCAATCGTGTCATGCCGAGGCACACCGTTCGATAGTGCTATAAATTTACGTAACCAAGATAGCTTGTCATGGGCAAAATCTTCAATTTCTTCCCAACCTTGGCAACCTGCGATCACGGCACTGATAGTTAGAAACAGAATATCGAACAATGTATGTTGTACTTTGCCTTGCTGGCGTGGGTCATCAATTGAAGAAAAGTGTTCGAACAACTTATTGGCTGACATAATTGTGCTGCTTAATCTGAAAAGCAGTATAAGATCATAAAATTATGTCAAGGTAAAGTTCATGATCTTGCCCTATCAGGAACCAGCATCTCAGTAGATTTATTAGGTAACAAAGTTATCTATAAAATAGATAAAGTGGTAAGTAAAGGACCTGGGAGAATAATGTTTCTTGGTTCGTCAAACGACTCTAAAGGCAGCATTACTATATCACAGAAAAATAATAAAATATCGGGTTCAATGCACTACGATAACACCCTTTATAAGTTGCGAACCACACCAAGTAATAATACTTTTGTTATTGAAGTTCCTTCTAAAAAGTTAATTGATCATAGCCCACACTACATAGAGAATTATAGTAATAATTACTTTGATAAAAACTACCAAGATAGCTCTGAGACTATAAGTGATTTAGCTTCTGAATTTACGGTTATTGTTGCTTTCACTGAAAGTTTTGCCAACGCTGCTGGAGACATTCAGGGCTATATGGACTTATTAGAACTCGAAACCAATAGAGCTTATGAAAACAGCGGTGTAAATACTAGAGTCAACATCGTACATGCCTATCAAACAAACTATGTGCAAAGTGGTAATTTTTATACTGACAGAGATTATTTTAGAGATACCACAGCAACAGAGTCTGCAGAGTTAAGAAGGTTAAGAAATGAGCATAACGCCGATATAATGATGGTCTTAACTGGGAATGATGGTTACGATTTCTGTGGAGTCGCTTCTGAAATTGGCGCTACAGAAAGTACCGCTATTGCGTTTGTAAGAGAAAACTGTGCGACAGGCTATTACTCTTTTGCACATGAAATTGGGCACCTCTTTGGAGCTCGTCACATCATATCTCAGGATAATAGCTCAGAGCCATTTTCCTATGGACATGGTTACTGCAATGTACGAGAAAATACTTGGCGCACAGTCATGGCTTACAACTGTCCCGATGGCACCGGAGGGCCTCGTACACAATACTGGTCATCTCCTTTAATTAACATAAATGATGAAATCGCAGGTTCTGCAGAGCTAGAAAATAATGCAAGGGTATTAAATGAAAGAGCCCAAGTAATAGCTAATTTCCGTGAAACCCCACTGCCCATACCAAATACACCTATAGCGAGTGTTAGTGGTAACACTGTTTCAGTTAACTGGAACGATGTAGCGGGAGCAACATCTTATCAACTCGCCATTAAGTATAACGACAACCCATGGACTGATTATATTTACTCAACTTCACAATCGTTTATCTCTTGGTCGAACCTCAATCAGGGCCGTAGACAATTTAGAGTAAAAGCTTGTAAATCAGGAGTTTGTTACAACCCTTCTGGTATTTCCAACTCAGTCGTTAACCCAGAACCAATTTCCCTACCAGCTCCAAATAGCCCCGTAGCCAGTGTGAATGGAAATAATATTTTTGTTGATTGGAATGATGTAACTGGTGCTGATTCGTATATGGTTGCCATAAAGTTTAACAACAATTCATGGACTGACTACAAATACCCAGCGAATGTATCCAATATATCTTGGTCTAACGTTAACCCTGGTAATAGGCAGTTTAGGGTCAAAGCATGTAAAGCTGGAATTTGTTATTCGCCTTCAGGAATATCCAATACTGTTACAAACCCAAACAACCAGCCTTTACCTGCACCTAACACACCTGTAGCCAGTGTAAGTGGCAATACCATATCCGTAAACTGGAATGATGTTGCGGGCGCGGACTCATACATGCTTTCTATTCAATTTAATAATAATGCATGGACTGACTTCAAATACGCTGCATCCCAATCATATATTTCATGGTCTAATCTAGGCTCGGGAAGTAGAAGATATCGAGTAAAGGCGTGTAAGGCTGGAGTATGTTATGAATCCTCCAATGCATCAAACACTGTAAGAAACTGATTAGTGTACATTTAACTTCATCATAGGCTACAACACAAGTCGTGGCCTATTTTCAAAAAAAAACAAACCTAGACAGCCATATTTAAAAAACATGCAAACCAACATGCAAACCAATGCAAACCAATGCAAACCAAGACAGCCATATTTAAATTATCAAGTGAACAAACAACATAAACCTTTGCCTTTGACATTTGTCCGTCAAAAGCGCGTCTTCACATTATTTTTTGCTTGTATCGGAGATATTTAGGCTTAATTTCAAAAAAATAATGGACAGCCACTTAAAAATAGCATTGGCCCTGATGGGGTTTAAATCTACGTAGGCCATACATGCCATCAGTGCCGCTTCATCTAAAAGCGCTTGGCTTTTAAAACGTCCTTCCCAAAACCGACCTGTGCAATTATCTTCTCGATTCGCTTGACGTGCTATCCCTTCGTTCAACACCCGCATAAACCAACTGATACTCGATAGCCGGTTTCGGTATTCTTTTATCTCTTTATTTAAAAAGTAGCGTTGGCCCTTATCGAGTTGCTCATCTTTTAAATACATATGGGTAAACATCGAGCCTTTGAACAGTTTGCACCAACGTATTAATACTGCTCTATCACTCAGTCTTTGTGCTTTTTTATCATCAATATACAACACAACATGAGTATGGTTACTCATCACAGCATAAGCACACACATCAATACAAAATACGCTTGCCAAATACAGCAAACGCTCTTCCACCCAGCCTCGACGATGCTCATACGATTTACCCGTTAGCTTATCCTCACCGCACAAAAACGCCCGTCGAACACAACGTGAAACACAGTGATAATAAGGGGTATCTGACAAACTGATTTGCCGCTTCCTTGCTAATCCCATCGTTCGCTCCTTGAACTTAGAATTGGATATGATTTTTAAGAACTAAAAGCTTAGACAAACCAACCCAACATGCAAATTGGAGTGGATGTCCACGCTAAACACGCACCCTCGACGATGCTCATACGATTTACCCGTTAGCTTATCCTCACCGCACAAAAACGCCCGTCGAACACAACGTGAAACACAGTGATAATAAGGGGTATCTGACTAACTGATTTGCCGCTTCCTTGCTAATCCCATCGTTCGCTCCTTGAACTTAGAATTGGATATGATTTTTAAGAACTAAAAGCTTAGACAAACCAACCCAACATGCAAATTGGAGTGGATGTCCATTTTAAATTCCGTTCACGTTAATTTCCTTTTTCCATCATTTCTATTCCTAACTACCCTTTTTAAATATATTGACTGAAACTGATTCAGAAAAAATTCGAATATAGGAGTCATAATCGATTCGTATATGCATATGGTCTTGAGGCGATGCGTCTTTATGATCTAACAACCATTCATCATCGAAGTCATTAGCTGGCTTATAACCAATTTCTTCGATACTTTGGCCTCTTGTTTTAAGCACGTTTAAATTAAAATAACTTACATTATGAAATTTCAACTGAACAATTTCTCTCTTACTCGTGTACCGTTCAATTGGAGAGAAAGTAATCAAAAATTCATTAAGAAAGTTCACCATTTCTATACTTTCAATACAGTACAAGTTGTGTAGATCAAAAATCTGATTTTTATAAAGGAGCTCTATACCTTGTTGTATTGTAAAATTTTTAACCATTTTTCTTCTCTAAATATTTTCTAACCATTCGTATTTCTTGTTGAGTAGCACCAGTTACATTCTTATCAGCTTTCTTTCTATTATAGTTCGGCGAAAAAATAATGGACAGCCACTTAAAAATAGCAGCAAGTTAACAGTCAAATCCCCACCGCTCAATGATTCTTCTAAGCTATCGCCAATAAATGTGCTTGATACCGATAATTGCTAGCTTAAATCGAACTATTACGCTTAACCTTTCGGCTTTTAAGCACAACTTTCCCTGCCTAGGTATAAGCATCAAATTTTATGGCCATGCTAGGTTATTGTTAGCTTAATAATGCTGCGCTGGTTTTGATACTTCGTCGTCGTTTGTGCTCTCGTCGTTCACAATAAGCATTCAAATTGTATGATTTACCTACTGCGCCGTGAAATACCTCTTCAAACTGTGTGGTGAGTTTTATCCAGTTTTCTGCCTTGATATTCAATCTCTTAAGAATAGGCGCCTGATTGCTTTCGATATAGCCTCGTTTGTCTGTGCGAATACATTTACCTGTCAGTTCCACTAATTCTAAGTAGGATTTAAGCTCAAAAGGCATGCCTTTTGGCATATGTTTTCTTGGGCTTCCAACAAATCGTGCTAGTTGCTTTGGTTGTTTACCTTCTTTTCCCTGTTCACAGCGCTTTTTTATGCTGGTATGAGCTGATTCTTCAGGGGTTTTAGCCATTTTGGCCCTGATTGGGTTTAAATCTACGTAGGCCATACAGGCCATCAGTGCCGCTTCATCTAAAAGCGCTTGGCTTTTAAAACGTCCTTCCCAAAACCGACCTGTGCAATTATCTTCTCGATTCGCTTGACGTGCTATCCCTTCGTTCAACACCCGCATAAACCAACTGATACTCGATAGCCGGTTTCGGTATTCTTTTATCTCTTTATTTAAAAAGTAGCGTTGGCCCTTATCGAGTTGCTCATCTTTTAAATACATATGGGTAAACATCGAGCCTTTGAACAGTTTGCACCAACGTATTAATACTGCTCTATCACTCAGTCTTTGTGCTTTTTTATCATCAATATACAACACAACATGAGTATGGTTACTCATCACAGCATAAGCACACACATCAATACAAAATACGCTTGCCAAATACAGCAAACGCTCTTCCACCCAGCCTCGACGATGCTCATACGATTTACCCGTTAGCTTATCCTCACCGCACAAAAACGCCCGTCGAACACAACGTGAAACACAGTGATAATAAGGGGTATCTGACAAACTGATTTGCCGCTTCCTTGCTAATCCCATCGTTCGCTCCTTGAACTTAGAATTGGATATGATTTTTAAGAACTAAAAGCTTAGACAAACCAACCCAACATGCAAATTGGAGTGGATGTCCACGCTTAACGCGTTCACCTTGCGAGTGACTGACTCGTACTTAAAATACGCACATAAAAAATCCGATGACTGGCATCGGATTTTCTTCGTTTTAAATTAAAGCAAATGGTTAGCTTTTGAGTACAGCCAATAAGCGGCTAGCGTCAAGCGCGCCTTCACCCACACTCAGGTATTGTACTAGTGTTTGCTCAAAACTGACTTCTTCACCCTGCAACTTAGCATCAAGTAATGCTACCTGCTCTGCCATACGCTCTGCCTTTTGGTTCGCTGGCGATTCGCTGTCCGACAAAATTTCTAAACGCAATAATAGTTGCGCCGAAGATAAGTCTGTACGACTGTTGGCTTGCATCCAATTGCTTGGCAGTGCTTCGCCTTGTTCAATAACTGCAATTAAATCATTGTACTTTTGCTTATCTTTTTTGGCTTGCAACTTAGCTTGCTCGCTTTCAATTTTATCTAAAAGTGCCTTTTGCAATTTCTTCAAGCCAGATAAAAGCTCAAGCGCCTTCACTTCTTCACTCAGTTGTTCAAGCTCAGATAAAGATGAACTACTGTGTAATTTTGAAGCAAGTGCATCAAGCTGAGCTTGCTGCTCCACTTCTTGATGCGCTTGTTGCTCTTTGTGCTGTTCAATTTGCTCACCGCGTTTTGCAAACACGGCGTCATTGTGTGCTCTAAACGTTTGCCACAAAGTATGCTCTTGCTTCGAGCCTGCAAAACCAATCGTTTGCCATTGCTTTTGCAGCGCTTTAAGCTGTTCGCACGCATCCGCTAAATTGTCAGCTTCTAGCTGTTGCTCAGCTTGTTCAACTAACTTTTGCTTTAATGAGGCATTTTGCTGATGATAAGCTTTAAGTTGATCATTCACTGATTTATGTACTGCGCGGTACTGAGCATTTAACTCTTTGTATACTGCACCTTCAACATTACCTGCGGAACGCCACTGTTTTGTTAAACGATTGAATTGGCTTTCAAAGTTACGCCAATCAAACCCTTCAACTTGCGTCTCTTGCTCAGCTAAAGATTGCATTTGTGCGATAATTTGCGAACGCGCTTCTTTGGCTTGTGCTCTTTGTTGTTCTTGCTCAGCAAAGTACTCACGACACGGGGCAAAGAGCAGCTCAATTTTTTCGTCAAATTGCTGCGCTTGTGCCTTTTCTTCATCCGTGTCAACACGACCTAATTCGTTCCAGCGTGTTCTGAGCAACTTAACTTCAGCCGCACGCTTTTTAGGATCAATGTCAGTTTCTGCTAACTTATCGTCAAGCTGTGCTAATAGCTCCGCACGCTTTGGCGTTGCTGCATACTTTTGCCAATCACGTACTTCACGCAAAGCGTCAGATAGACTCGCATGTAGCTTTTCTAGGCTTTGTTGATTGTTGGGCGTCAGTTTTTCAAAATGCTCTAAAAAGCCATTAAATACGCCAAAAGCCACATTAAAACGACCTTGATCGATAAGACGCTGAACATCTTTACCTTTACGACGCGCTTGTTTTAACTGATTTTGCTGCTCGTCTACCAACGGTGCCATCGCCTTTTTAAACTCGTTGCTCAACGCGTATAGTTTTTCAGAGGCTGACTTTTGTAGATTATCCGGTAACTGGCGCAGCGTTGCTTTACACTCGTCATACGCTTCTTTTTGCGCAGTTAATGTTTGGTCTAACTGCTCGAGCTCTTGCGTCGCACTGATCTGAGCTAACGCTTCTAGGGTCTGCTGCATTTTTGCATTTGCTGCAAGTAATGCGGGTAATTGCGTTAACTGGGTTGCTAAGCGCTCTAAACGTGCGCCTTGTTCTAGGAATTCAGGAGATTGCGCAAATTCGCTCTCAGATTGCTGTGCTTGTAAATTAGTTAATGCGTCTTTTAGTTGGCTTTCTTTCGCAGCATCCAGTTCACTCACTGCACTTGAGAGCTGCAAGGCCAATTCATCCACAGCAGCCACTAGGGTGCTTAATGCCGCTTCTTTTTCTTGTTTGGCTTGTACAATGGCTTGCTGTTGTTCAAACTCAGCTTTAAGCTTGTCAAGATGAGTGACTAGCTTGTCATTAATCGTTTTAAACTTGTTATCAATAGCAACTATTGACTCTTCATCTAACCACTTAAGTTCAATTTCTTGCCATTGGCTCAACAATGCCTTAGCTTGTTCATCTACTTGCTCATAATCAAACTTTTCACGCAACACATTGAGTTTTGCAAGCACCATTTTGGTTTGCTGCTCAACTTGCTCCGGCATGACTTTCGCCAAACGCGCTTGCTCTAAACGGTTCTCTATTTTGCTACGCGCTTCACCTTGCGCACTTTTTAAAACGGTTTTGTCTAGTTGGTACTGTTCTATTAGCGGTAATAAACTTTGTTGAAGCGATTCATTCCCTTCTTTAAAGGCACGTTCAATCAGTTTTGGATTAGCAAGCCGTTTCAGTAGCTTACACTTTTGAGTTGTTTCTTTTTCAGCAAACGCTAACTTCTCTAAAAACTTGTTCGAAGCGTACTTATCTATGTATTCACTTTTAATATCATCACTTAACGCATTACTTTGGTTAAGCACAGCATTAGAGATCTGCAGCTCGGCTAAGTCTTTTAGGTTTTGGTCTTGCTTGTACGCTTGCCACCACAAAACGAGATCATTGACTTTATGCAGTGCTTTTTTGCGGATTTCTGTTGAGTTGTCTTGCAAGGCAATAGTGTGAAGTACCTCTGCATCCTTCCCTGTGTCTAATTTATCAACTGCCGCCAAACGTACCGCTGTTTTAGGGTGTTTCCATTTTGGCGTAAATAGGTGTTTAAAGATCATTTTCACTGAACCTAGCTATTTCGTTTTGAGATTTGAATTCTTGTTGTAATTCACGCTTTGATTTTTGAACCATTTGGCCGTGTTCGTTGATAGTAAATTGCTCATTACTTTTAGCAACTTTAGCTTGGTATAGCATCACTAACTGTACCGCTTGCTCTTTTTGAGCATCATTTAACGGCGTGCCATCAGGCCACTTGCCAGTTGCTGCACCATATTGCAAGCGTTCATAAACTTCTGGCGTTAGACCATTCACTAAACTATCAATATTCATCGTTACTTTTTCTTTTTCAAATAAATTAAAATGACACGGTTTACCAAATACCACACACAACCAACCGCAATAGCGCCTTGGGTTGCGAACATTTGCCATGATTCAGGCTCTGGCTGACGCCAATATAGAAATAAAAAACCACCTAAAAATAAAATTAAGGCTAAAAAAGAATGGTTCATTATCTTTTGTTGCTTATTGATACGCTTTTTAATCGCAAGACGTTCAAGTTGTTCATCGGTCATTTCGCCCAACTGAAGATCGCAATGCGGGCATACCGTATTTTTATTTGAAATAGATTTGCTGCAACTGGGGCATTGTACAATCGCCATTATTTTACTCCTCCAAGTGCTACAAAAAAGCGCCCAATGTGGGCGCTATTTTACTTGTTTTCTATTCGAATGTCTTTGTTCAATTCGATTCGTTTACACGCATGCTGCTTTTATCGTCACCTTTTTGCTCAGAGCTTTGATCAGCTCGGTGCTCAGCATTAAACTTTTGCCAGTAGTCATCCACCGACTCTTTCATTTCTTTACGAAGCAAGAAAATGCCGAATAAGTTAGGTAATGTCATCACAACGATTGCCACCGCTGCCAGTTTCCAAACCAAAGTTGTATCCGCGAATGAAGCCCAAAAGAAACCAGCAACATAGAATACGCGGTAAGGCATAACCGAACGACTACCTAAAAGGTAAATCATGGCTCTATCACCGTAGTAAGACCATGCGATGGCAGTTGAGAACGCAAACATTAACAAGCCGATTGAAACAATATATTGACCACCGTCGCCAAAGAAGCCACGAGTAAATGCTTTCGTTGTTAACTCAGCAGAGTGCACCAAAGATTTACCACGAACGCTAATGCTATCATCCACTAGCACGCCGTTTTTAACCTCAACAGTCCCCGTATAAACGTGGCGTTCTGTGATCCCAAAACGGATGTCTTCACCGATTGAACGAGAGTGAATTATGGTGAAATTATTGTCTTGCGCTACACCTTGTTTAACATCGATAGAACCTGTAAATAGTTCTACACCATGTTCTTTATCACCATTTAAGTATTTATACAGTGACTGTCTTTGAGCATCGTTGTTTTCACTGTATTGACCCTGAAGAATCGTCATCGATGAGCGTTCAAACTGGGTATCAAACTTTTCTGACCATACGCCCGAAGATAGGATAACAAGACCGGTCAGCGTACAAATGATAATTGTGTCGATGAATGGCTCTAGGATAGACACCATACCTTCAGATACTGGCTCGTCTGCTTTTGCTGATGCGTGCGCAATAGGTGCCGAACCTTGGCCTGCTTCGTTTGAGAATAAACCACGGTTTACACCACGGTTAAATGCATAGGCAAACGATGCACCCAAGAAACCACCTGCTGCTGCAGAACCTGTAAATGCATTCGTAAACACAGATGCAAATGAAGGCACAATGTTTTCAAAATTATAAAGAATAACGCCTAGCGCACCCACAATGTAGATTGCAGCCATCAGTGGCACAATACGAGAGGTGATCGCAGCGATACGCTTAATACCACCCAAAATAACCAGAGCAAGTAGAATAGAAAGTACACCACCGGTATGCCAAGGCTCAATACCAAATGTAGCCTCCATACCCTGTGCAATGTTGTTGATCTGCGGCAAACTACCCGTACCAAACGAGCTAATGACCGTTGCAATTGCAAATAAAATTGCCAGCCATTTCATATTTAAGCGGCGGTCCATGTAATACATCGGGCCACCAGCCATCGTGCCATCATCCGTTTTCACACGATATTTATGAGATAAAGTTACCTCAACAAATTTGGTTGTCATACCAAAGAATGCGGTCATCCACATCCAAAACAATGCCGCTGGACCACCAATTGAAATGGCCAGTGCCACACCACCAATGTTACCCGTACCCACAGTACCAGACAACGCCGTGGCTAAGGCTTGGAAATGGGTGGTATCCCCTTCGTGGCCTTTTTTATCAAATTTGCCCGTTACGACTTTACACGCATGTTTGAAATAACGAACTTGCGGGAACTTGAGGTAAATCGTGAAAAATAACCCCACGCCCAATAATACATACGGGAACCATGCTGATCCCCCCAAAATGCTATCTAGGAAATCTAGAAACTGTCCAAATGCATCCACGACTCGTCCTCTTGTTGTTATACGTAAAAAGCAACCCAATAATAGGTTGCTTTTTGAATGTTGTTATTATCTTAGTTTATCTACCACACTCACAATCGCTGCGAGCGTGTCTTGTCCAAATTGATATGAACGTCTGTCAGACCAGCCATAATATGGATCTGGCAGATTGGCGTTATCTTTAAATGGCATTTCAACGGTATACGCCAACACTTTAAACGCTTCACCAACAGCACAAGATGCTACAGTAAGGTTTGCTTCCCCTGGCGCGTCTTTGTCGTAACCAAATTCATCTTGGAATTCTGGTGTAATTGTCAGTAATGCGCGTTTGAATGTTTCTTCCAAGTTTTGAATACGTGCATCGTAACTTGGTATACCTTCGCCACCCGCCACAAAGTTATAAGGTAGCGCCTCATCACCGTGAATATCCAAGTACATATCAACGCCCGTTTCGTGCATTTTGTTCAGTACATGGAATACTTCGGGTGACTTTTCCAAGCTTGGCGTTTGCCATTCGCGGTTTAAGTTAACACCTGCTGCGTTGGTACGCAAATGACCTCTAACACTCCCATCGGGGTTCATGTTAGGCACGATATGGAACACCGCTTTTGACAATAATGCCGCAGCATGTGGATCTTCGTCATCAAGCAACTTATGCAGTAGTCCTTCAACAAACCACTCTGCCATCGTTTCACCCGGATGCTGACGTGCCGTGATCCAGATGTGCTTTTTGTCGTCACTTGGCTCACCCACGGTCAGTAAGCTCATATCGCGTCCGTCTAGTGTTTGGCCCAACGTTTGAATCTCACACACGTCATGGCTTTGCGCCCAATAAAGTAAGTCTA
Organism: Pseudoalteromonas sp. ATL1; assembly: GCF_058933015.1. NCBI lineage: Bacteria > Pseudomonadati > Pseudomonadota > Gammaproteobacteria > Alteromonadales > Pseudoalteromonadaceae > Pseudoalteromonas > Pseudoalteromonas sp. ATL1. The sequence continues at coordinate 3,115,290 of NZ_JBZYXL010000001.1, forward strand.
AATGACGTTCGTAGCTGTACGGTGTAAAGTATGCGAAATAAGTGTGTGCACATTCAGGTTCAAACTCAATAACCAAACTGCCATTTTCAAAACGGCTAGGCACTCTAAACCAAGTTTGGCGATCGTAAGATGCCACAGCATGATAGTCATCCCACCCTTCTGGGTATGCTGACTTATCTAAGCCATTGATATGCAGCTTGTGGCCCAAAAATGGCGTGCTTTCTAAACGAAAGTGAAACCATTGAAAGAACTCTGACTCGTTGTCTTTATTAATTTCTAACTGAATATCAAGTGGCTCACTGGCCGAAAGCACCTTGATATTTCCGCTGTCAAAATTACTCGTGATGTTCATTATGTACCTTAATATTACACATCGTCCATGACTGGAAAATAACGTTGCTGTTAAATGTTGTTACCTAGCTGTAACGTATTACGCCCAAGAGTATCATAGCCTCGAGCGTTCAAAAACTAAAAAAGCCAGCAATTGCTGGCTTTTTGTGACTAACTGTAAATTAACGCGGTAAGCTTGGGAATGACACTTCTGCCATATCACGCATTACACGAACAACCTGACAGCTATAGCCAAATTCATTATCGTACCAAACATAAAGCACAACGCGATCGCCATCTACAATTGTTGCTTGTGAATCAACAACACCCGCGTAACGGCTACCTACTAAGTCAGTAGAAACGATTTCAGTTGACGCTGTATAGTCAATCTGGTCGCGTAGGTCTGAGTATAATGAGGTATCGCGTAAGAACTCATTTAACTCATCACGATCTGTCGCCGTTTCTAAGTTCAAGTTGATAATTGCCATCGATACATTTGGTGTAGGAACGCGGATCGCATTACCTGTTAATTTACCAGCCAACTCAGGTAACGCTTTAGCTACCGCCTTCGCTGCACCTGTTGAGGTAATAACCATGTTCAACGCCGCACTACGACCACGACGCTCTGCTTTGTGGTAGTTATCGATTAGGTTTTGGTCATTTGTGTACGAGTGTACTGTCTCAACGTGACCATTTTTAATACCGAACTTATCGTTGATCGCTTTTAATACCGGTGTAATAGCGTTAGTTGTACAGCTTGCTGCTGAAACAATCTTATCTTCGCTCTTAATGTCTTGGTTATTTACACCATACACGATGTTTTTGATCTCGCCTTTCGCAGGTGCAGTCAGAAGCACTTTGGCAGCACCAGTCGACTTAAGGTGTAAACCTAAACCGTCTTCATCTTTCCAAATACCTGTGTTATCTACGATAAGCGCATTCTCGATACCGTATTTTGTGTAATCCACTTCATCTGGAGAGTTTGAGTAAATAACTTGAATGTAGTTACCGTTTGCTTTGATCGCACTCTTTTCATGATCAACTGTAATTGAACCATTGAAAGGACCGTGGATTGAGTCGCGACGAAGTAAGCTTGCACGTTTTTCTAGGTCACCATCACGGCCACCACGAACAACAATAGCACGTAAGCGTAAATCAGCGTGAGAGCCGCCACGTTCAATCAGTAGGCGCGCTAATAAACGACCGATACGGCCAAAACCATAAAGAACAACATCACGAGGCGCTTGGCGATCGCCTTTGTTGATAAGTTCAACAAGCTCTTCATTCAAATATTCTTCGATTGAGCGGCCTTCACCCGCGTTTTTATAAATGTAGCCATACGCTAATTTACCCAAATCGATACGCGCAGGTGCTAGATCCATTTTGCTAATCGCTTCTAAGAATGGGAAGCTTTCACGAAGACGCAGTTTACGCTCTTCAAAACGGGCAACCGTTTTGTGTGCTTTGATCACGTCAATCGTACTTGAATTAACTAGTGGACGACCGTAAACAGCAATTTCAATACCTGAGTTACGGTATAAGCGACCAATAATTGGCTGCATATTTTCTGCATAATCTTGGCGCTCTTGCCAGCTATTTTGATATTCTTGCTCGTGAGATAAGGTCATTTTTTCTGCCTAATAAACAATTTTTTTGAACGGATAGCCCGATTGGGCACGGGTATTCTAATTTAAACCGCTACGATTCTCCACTGTTACTCATCAATTCATTGAGCTAGAATGAATTAATCAATTGTGATCAGAGGTATCAACATGGTTTTAAGGCAAACTCTTGTCTTGTCAGTATTACTATTAGTGGGGTGTGATAATCCAATGACACTCAGTAAAGTGTGTAATGAAACACCCGGGTTTTGTAGTGATTTAAACCAAGATAGTCACTGTAGAGAAGAGCGTGCAGAGGTGATCATGGCTCGCTATACTGAATACAAGGAACCCACAGACAATAATAAGTATCAGCTATTAAAGCATTTTGAGCGATATGATAAATGCGTATCAAGAGCAGCCAAAATTGAGCATATCAAACTCAAGGAAAAAACCACCTCTCGCGTAGAAGGCCATTTGACAAGCCTCAAAGAGATAAACCGAATATTTCAAGAAACGGCTGATACATCACACCCAGGGCTACTTTATTATCATTGGTCACGCAACAACAACCAAATTGCTATGAATAAGTTGTTAAACATGCAAGATCAAAAAGAAGTCAGAGAAGACCCTGAAATTCAGCTATTCCTAGCCACTTTTTATGCCAAAGTGGACGATGAAAAAACAATTGATTTGCTGTACCGCGTACTTGAACTAAACAAGCAAGGCGAACAACCTAAGCCAGAAGTTTATGCCACATTAACCAGTATTTTTTATAAGCAAGAAAAGTATAAGCATGCTTATACATTCGCTAAGGTTGCACAATTGTCTGGCTTTAAAGACGTGGATTTATTGCCAATTGAGCACCAAATAACAAGTACGGGCAAGTCTCTAGCACCATTAGATGATTTGGCGCAAAAAACCTACGACAGCATTCAAGGCGGGACTTTCGTCTCTCCACGCGAGTTTTAAAACAAAAAAAGGGCAGCGGAAGCTGCCCTTAACGGCTTTTAACTTAAAAGTCGGAAAGTTAAAACTGTTACACCTTAGTCTTCAATTCAGTTGTTACTTGAGCAAGACCTACTTCAGAAATACGTGTGGTAATTTCTTTTTGCTTCGCACTTAGCAGTGAAATACCTTCTGCAACCATATCGTATACTTTCCAGCTACCGTCTTTACCTTTACGGAACTTAAAGTGCATATCAATATCAGGTCCAGATACTTCATCAATAACCACTTTTACAGTTGCGAACTCTGCATCGCTGCTAAATGGTAATTCTTCAAACTTTATGTCTTGTCCTTTATATTGCAGTAACGCATTGGCATAGGTCGCAACCAGATAGTTGTCTACTGCGGCAATGAAATCAACAGCTTCTGCGCGCTGTAGGCCTTTAATATGTTTACCGAGCAACTTAAAAGAGACAAACTTCACATCAATATGTGGCATTAAACGACTACGGACGATATTTTTCATCACGTCAGAACTTGCATTGCCGTTCGCATTTACTTCTTTAATATCCGTAAATAGTTTGTCTCCTACCTGATTGATCAGTTGATACGGTGACTCAGCCGCAAAACCAAAAGAAGAAAACAGCAACGCGACTGCTACAAGTAATCTGTTCATAATTAAACGTTCCAAATGTTTGTTTAAGTGTATTTTACGCACTCATTTAATGATTAAAAAGACACAAAGAAGCACATGTTTAGTGCATCTTTGACACCAATTAAACCCCTACCCTGTTACTGGTGTACATTTTTCACGTGATTTAGTTAGATAGGTCATAGATCACGCAAAGTATTATATCTAAGCCCGCGGGAAACAAATGTTAGGATTTGTAAGGAATAGCGAGAAACTGTGACAAGTTATATCACTCCAGTTTCTCGAAATTAGAAGAGATTATTCAAGCAATTTTAATGCTTGCAAAAGTGGTACTGCCATCATTAATACGCTGTCGCAACGCATCTGATATCGTGCTGCAATCAAAAGCGAGTGTATCTTGCTGCTCAATATGCAACTGTCCCTGCTCTAAACTCTCTATCAACACATTGCCTAAAAATGACATTCTTTGTTGTGCACAGATACTCTTTGCAAGCCACGCACCTGGTAAAGAAACCACACCAATGTTCGGTGCTTTTTTGAAAAGTAATGCATCATCAAGTTGGGATAAACCCGATACACAACTAATCCGACCACAAAATTGTAATAATGAAATAAGTTGATTGGTATTTTGTCCAGTACAGTCAACCACGCCTTGTACGCCATCGTAGCCATATTGGCGCTGGATCTGCTCCGATAAGTTTTCGTCATGAAGCGAAAATACGGCGTCAGCACCTAAACGCTTCAGCTTGTCGTAGTCTTCAACCGTACTACTCGTAAACACCGTTAACCCCTGCTGCTTTGCAAATTGGATAGCTAACTGACCTATGCATGTGTGCCCGGCCTCAATAAAGACCGACTCTCCCTCATTCAATTGTAATTTATAGAGTGCAATCAACGCCGTCATGCCTGCGCTGGGCACACTGGCAGCCAATGCTGGGTCGACACTTTGCGGCAGCACCGTTAACGCATAATTCGCTACCGACGCATATTCACACATTATTCCTGGAGAACTTATATCATTGTGCCACATGACTCGAGTCCCAATGGCTGGATGCATCCCTTTCGGCGCATCAACCACGGTACCAACGGCATCAAAACCGAATATGCGTGGATACTGCCAACAGGGAGTGCCTTGTACTGCAAAGCGTTCATCCAACGCAGCTAACCCTGCATACTCAACTTTTACAAGAACTTGATTATCCACGATGCGAGGCACATCAATTTGCGCTGATTGCAGCTCAAAGTCACGCCCCACACTTGCGAGCATAATTGCGTTCATCGTATTCGGTATTGTTGTCACACTATTCTCTTTACTTTGCACGGTGAGTGTCCTGAATGCGCTCAATCACGCGTTGATGTCTATTTATTACAACATTCATTTCAGGACAGCTCAACCATAAGTTATTCAGATGTCAAAACTGTGCTTGACGATGCAGCTTCATCTTGCTTACTTTGCTTACGATTCATCCACATATAAAATACCGGGGTGAATAGCAGCCCAAAGAAAGTAACACCTAACATACCAAAAAACACGGCGACACCCATTGCTTGGCGCATTTCTGCACCTGCACCGGACGCCAGCACAAGTGGCACCACACCTGCGGTGAACGCAATTGAAGTCATCAAAATTGGGCGTAAGCGCAATCGACATGCTTCAACAATCGCTGCAAATGGTGTACTCCCTGTATCATTCTTTTCTTTAGCAAACTCAACCATCAAGATGGCATTTTTACATGCCAGCGCAACCAGTACGATCAGCGCAATTTGCGTAAAGATGTTGTTGTCTCCGCCAATCCACCATATGCCAAGCAACGCTGAAAATATCGTCATCGGTACAATCAAAATGATAGCTAAAGGTAACTTTAAGCTTTCATATTGCGCGGCTAGCACCATAAACACCAATAGCACGACCAATGGGAAAATATACATCATGGTGTTACCGGCTAAGATTTGCTGGTATGTCACATCTGTCCATTCGTAGTCCATGCCATTTGGTAAATGCTGGGCTAAGATAGCTTCAATCGCTTGCTGTGCCTGATCAGAGCTGTAACCTGGGGCTGGACTGCCATTCAGTTCAGCACTTGGATAACCATTATAATGCATCACCCTATCAGGACCTGTCGTAGGCGTTGCCGTTAACACAGAGCCGAGCGGTACCATATCGCCACGCACATTGCGCACTTTCAAGGCCAATATTTGCTGCGGATCAAGTCGACTTTGTGCCTGTGCTTGTGCCGTGACTTGATACGTTCTACCAAACATATTGAAGTCGTTGACATACAATGAGCCCATGTATACTTGCAATGCATTGAATACTTCGGATAACGGAATACCTTGCAGCATTGCTTGTTCTCGGTCGATATCTATGTCCATTTGTGGCACTTGAATTCTAAAGCTTGAAAACATCCCCGTCAGTGCTGGGTCTTTTCTCGCTTCATTCGTTACCGTTTGTAGCGTATTGAAAAGTGCTTCAAATCCTTTATTGCCTCTATCTTCAATTTGTAATTTAAATCCACCGGTCGTACCAAGGCCTTGGATCGGAGGCGGTGGAAACACAGCAACAAACGCCTCATCTATAGCTGTAAAACGTTTGTTCAACTCCATCGCAATTGCCATCGCGGACTGACTTGGATCTTGGCGCTTTGTAAAATCCTCTAAAGGCGTAAATACAATGGCCGAATTTGGACTATTAGTGAAACCATTCACTGACAGACCTGGAAACGACACGGTATTTGCTACGCCAGGTACTTGTAAGGCAATTTGCTCCATTTGTCGTGTTACGGCTTCAGTCCTGTCTAAACTCGCAGCATCTGGTAATTGTGCAATTGCGACCAAGTATTGTTTATCTTGCGCGGGAATGAAGCCCCCAGGCACAGAGTCAAACAACTTCATTGTCGAGCCGATCAAGGCAAGATATAAAAGTCCAACTACAGCAGACATACGAATGAGTTTTTTAACGACCTTTTCGTAGCCTTCACTGCTTTTTTCAAATAAGCGATTAAATGGCTGGAACACCCAACGACCAAATATCTTGTCTAACACTCGCGTTAATCTGTCCGGTTCACTATTGTGAGGCTTCAACAACAAAGCGCTCAACGCCGGAGACAAAGTTAACGAGTTAATTGCAGAAATAATCGTTGAAATGGTGATCGTTAACGCAAATTGCTTATAAAACTGACCCGATAAACCGGTGATAAACGCGGTTGGAATAAACACCGCACACAGCACCAAAGCAATCGCAATAATTGGACCTGTCACTTCACTCATCGCGAGCTTGGTTGCTTCAACAGGGCTGAGGCCCTTACCTATGTTCCGTTCAACATTTTCAACCACCACTATCGCGTCATCGACGACGATACCGATTGCTAGCACCAAGCCAAACAAAGAGAGCGTATTAATTGACACACCTAACCACTGCATAATCGCAAAGGTACCAACGAGCGACACGGGCACTGCAATTAATGGAATGATAGAAGCACGCCACGTTTGTAAAAACAAAATCACAACAAGCACAACCAGCACAATCGCTTCAAGCAGTGTTTTGATCACCGCATCAATTGAGCCTCTTACGAACACAGTCGGATCATAAACAATATCGTACTCAACGCCTTCTGGAAATGCCTCACTTAGCCTCGCCATTGTTGCTCGTACTTGTTCAGACAATTCAATTGCGTTGGAGCCTGGACGCTGGAAAATAGGCATCGCTAATGCTGGTTGACCGTCGAGCAACGCGCGCAAAGCATAGTGATCTTGACCAAGTTCTACACGAGCAACGTCTTTTAATCGTGTAATAGCCCCTTGCTCACCAATTTTGATCACGACTTGTTCGAACTCTTCAATGCTACTCAAACGTCCACGAACATTAAGCAATACTTGAAATTGAGATTCATTCGCCGCAGGCTGTGCACCTAAGCTACCCGCCGCAACTTGCTGGTTTTGCTCTCTCAGCGCTTTAACAACATCCATCGCCGTTAACTGGTTAGAGGCCAGTGCATCTGGGTCGAGCCACACACGCATCGCATATTTTCCGCCGCCAAAAAGTTTCACATCGCCCACGCCAGGAAGACGTGCGATTTCATCTTTGACATATAAATCTGCGTAGTTAGACAAGTATGTCGTATCGTGACTGTTCGTTGGCGAATACAAATGCACCACCATGGTCAAGTCCGGTGATGCTTTTTGTGCCACCACACCTAACCTTTGCACCTCTTGTGGCAGTCTAGGTAGCGCACTGTTCACTCTGTTCTGCACTTGAACTTGCGCCCTATCTAAATCAGTACCAAGCGCAAAAGTGACGGTCAACGTCATACGTCCATCGCTAGTTGCTTGCGAAAACATATACAGCATGTTTTCTGTGCCATTGATCTCTTGCTCCAATGGTGTTGCGACCGTTTGTGCAATAACCGTTGGGTTTGCGCCCGGGTAACTTGCAGACACAACCACCGTTGGAGGTACGACTTTAGGGTATTCACTGACAGGTAATTGAAAGAGACTGATAGCACCAGCAATCAATATCACCAACGACAACATGGCCGCAAAGATCGGCCTTTTGATGAAAAAGTGAGAAAATGACATCTCTACTCTCCTCGTTCAGCAACTAGCAACTGAGTCGTGTCTTTAGACATCATAACCAACAGGTTCTGTTCAGGTTTAACTTCTACCATTTGTGGCGCAATCGGCATGCCTGGACCGACTCTCGCTGGACCATTTACCGCCACTTTATCACCAGCGCTTAGTCCTGTTTTTATCACGCGCATAAGTCCATAACGCTCGCCCAAGGTAACCAATCGATATTGCAGCACATCCTGTTCATCGGTAACAAGAACAAAGCGATTTTTTAAGTCTGTACCAATTGCGGTTTCTGGTACTAACACATGCTCTTGCACTTCATCAGCGGCAATGCTGATACGCGCAAATGAGCCGGGCTTTAACTTATCCGATGCGTCAAAAACGGCACGAACTCTCAAAGTGCCTGTTTGTTCGTTAATACGATTATCAACAAAATCCACTACGCCCTGATGATTGAATTGCTTTTCACCTAACAATTGCATCACCACCGCTGTTTTCTTGTTACCCTGCAATTGGCTAAACTGCTCATGCCAAGTGCGTTCGTTGATATCGAAATAGGCATATACAAAGTCATCTGAAACAATATGCGTGAGGACGCTTTGTCCCGCTTGAATCGTGTTACCTGTCGTTAGTTCTGCGCGCGATACAACACCAGAAATAGGTGCTCTAACTTGTGCATACTCTAAATCTAACTTTGCAGCATCAAGCTTTGCTTGGGTGGCCAATACATTCGCCTTTAACTGAGCTTGCAATGAATTTCTTCTTTCAACTTCTTCTTGCGCTATCGACTTACTTTTCAATAAACGTGATGCTCTTTTTGCGTCACTTTGTGCTTGCGCAAGTTCTGCTTTTGCACTTTGTAAACGTGCTTCTAATTCGGTTACTTTGACGAGAAAAGGCCGTCTATCCAGCGTAAACAATACGTCTTCGGCTGATACACTTTGCCCTTCTTCAAAGTTTACTTGTGCAATGTTGCCGGACACTCGAGGGCGCAACTGGACTTGCTCGACCGCTTCTAAACGACTTGTGTACGTAAAGCGGGCTTGCACTGGGTAGGCTTTGACTTGTGTGATGTCAATAGGCTGCTTGAATACGTGTGCTTGTTGCTGAGTTGCTTCTGCATGTGACTCGCTGCAACCACTTAAATGCGCTAGACACCCTACGATGGCTAATGCTAACAGTGATTTTTTCATGGTGTTATCTCTCCTTTCCTACATAGCAGTCAGTGTACAAAAGAGAAAGAAGCCGAAAAAGCATCGATTTTTAAATTAATTAATGCCACAATGGCACCAATTAAATTTCATCGGATGCAAGTTATGGATACTAGTACGCGTTTATTGATGTTTTTAGATGTGGTTGAAAGGGGCTCATTTGCTAAAGCCGCGCAAAACAGAAATATTGACCGTTCCGTTATATCCAAACAAATCAGCAAGCTAGAGGATGAACTAAGCGTTCGGTTACTAAACCGCACCACGCGTTCATTTTCACTGACAGCCGCTGGTGCAGAAATGGTAAAAAAAGCGCAGCAACTCAGAAAGCTTTTAAGCGAAACTCAGTTGTTAGCAGAAAACTACCATACAGAACCTAAAGGCCTGTTAAGAATATCTAGTTCAACAATTATAGGCAGAAGATATGTACAACCTGTAGTGAATGAATTTCAAAAACGCTTTCCTCAGGTAGAAATCGAACTGCGCTTGGAAGATCGTTTAGTTGACATTGTGGGCGAAGGGTATGATCTGGTATTTCGCGTCGGTGAGCCAAAAGATTCATCTTTAATCGCACGAAAAATTGCCCGCAATCGACTGATTATGCTTGCGACCCCCACTTTCCTTGAAGCCTATGGGACACCCGCTGACATGGAACAATTGGCCGAGCTTCCCGCTGCAACCTATGCCAGTGACGGTTTACGTTTTACTGGGATTAACTATTTAGATAACAACAACGAGCCACGCGAGATCCCCGTTAAAAGCATATTTCGTAGCAATGATGGTGAATTGCTTATGATGAAAGTGTTGTCAGACACCGCATTTTGTACCGTTCCTGCTTTTCTCGTGGATCAAGAAATACAAAATGGCGAATTGGTTCCTTTGCTAACTCATGTCAAATTGGCCGACTATTCAGCTTTATATGCCGTTTATCCGCACCGCGATTTGCCAGTTCGAACCCGACTATTTTTTGATGCTATGCGTGAATTCATAGGTAAAGATGTGCCGATATGGGAAAAGAACATTCCAAACTTTGAACACATGTATGGCTTTACTCCCCCCATAAAGCCACCTATGTTTTAGCGCATATTTCGCTTAAGATAAGAGTCCAGCATTGGGCTCAAAGCAATAGACGGCTGTTAAAATTTACATACTGTGGGCAAGATTCCTTGTTTAATACCATATATAGGGCACCGTTGAATCGCACTCTAATTTATTGATTAACGGCATACCACCAACCTAGGCTCACATTACCACCACATGAAGTTAGTATTTTTTTAGCTCGGATTTAACCAGACGATTTGAATCTACCCAACTGATACATTCGTTCAAAGGCAGTGCAGCACTTACATTGAAGCCCTGTAGGTAATGACAATTTAACCCGCACAAGTGATCTGTAATCCTGTCATTAGTGACACCTACGGCAATAACCGGCAATCCCATTTTCTTTGCCATAAACAGCGTTGTTTCTACTATGATTTGTGACTGCTCATCACTCAAACAATGTTCAACAAACGCCCTATCAATCTTAATTTGCGACAATGGCAAATCTTTAAGCATGGTAAAAGAAGAAAAACCGCTACCAAAGTCGTCCACAGCAACAGCAAAGCCCATCTCAATGAGCACATCACAAAGCGCTCTCGTTTTAGGTATATCCATCGCCATTGTCCGTTCAGAAAACTCAAAGAGAATGTGCTTTGCATCCACGTCGGTGCGAGTAAGTAAACTGGCTAGTAAATTAACCAGCTCTTTATTTACAAAATCACAACAAGACAAATTGATATGTACAATTAAATTCGGTTCGCAATTGAGTAAGTCAGGCAAATCTTCAAACACCTTATTGATCACAAAGGTATTTAGCTGACGATTTAAATTACTATTTTCCGATGCGCAAACAAGTTGCTCTGGCACGGTAAGTCCACCGCTTTCTTGCGGCCAGTGTGCTACTGCTTCCACTGCATACACTTCGCCGGAACTAGCGAGAATGATAGGCTGATAAAACACTTTAAGTGTTTGCTTTTCCATCGCTTCACTTAATTTTGCTGAGATATGTAGATCATGGCTATTATTTTGGTGTACCGCCGCGTCATAAATAACCAGCGTTTGCCCCGACCGTTTGGCGAAATACATCGCATCATCTGCTTTTTTTAACATGCTCGTACAGTCAGTATCGGTAGTCACATCATAAATCACCGCGCCCGCACTGTAATAGATGTCAACACGTGCATCATCGACCAATAATGATTGCTCCAAGGCTTTCATGAGTTGATTATTTTGCTTATAAATTTGACTTTCTGTATCACCTTCTATGAGCAAAATAAACTCATCCCCCCCCATTCTAAATATCACACTCCCTTCTAATAGAGCTTCTTTGATCCTATTAGCAAAGGCAATAAGTACCTTATCTCCAAATAAATGCCCCACTGAGTCGTTGATATTTTTGAAGTTATTTAAATCAATTAAAAATAGTGCAAATGGCTGTTTGGCCACAATTTTGTCTTCAATACTATCAATGCAATGCTCCCTATTGCTCAGCTTGGTAAGAAAGTCAGTTTGCGCATGGCAGCGCTCGTATTCAAGCAACTTAGCCAGTTCCAAAAGACTATTTTTACAAAGGTGATTAATGATAAGAACGAACACAGAGCCGAAAAAGAGAATACTCGAAAGCCCAACATTCAGTAAATCTGAAGATTGCACATCGTACAAATACGCACCAAATAGACAATATCCAAGAATGAAGAACACGATCAGTGCGAATAGCACCCGCCAGCCAACATGATTTGATATCTGACAAATTCTATACGCAGAATAAAGAGAAAAGCATAATCCGACTGCGCCTGCAAAAACTAGGAGCAATGAAAGCAAGCTCACGGCTCAATTCCATGATGAAAACAATGATCAGAGTATAGTTTAAAAAATTGCGATTATACGTTGTCGGCCAAAGCACGCTCGATATGAGGCGGGAGTTGGTATTGTCAAAACCAGCTCCCAAGTAGGAACATATTATGGAAAGTTAGGAACATTTTAGGATGGCATACAACTGATCTTTTAGGTGTAACCTTTGCTTTTTCAAAGACTCTAAGTATTCATCCGAGGTATTTTCCACACCTTCTTCAATACGGATCACTTCGTGGTCAACATTATGATAGTCATCAAATAAACGTGCAAAATGACGATCCTTCATTTTTAATTCGTGAATTTTTTCTTTAAATTCTGGTAGTTCTTTCGCAAGACTGTGGCGCTCTATAATCATAATTTTATTCCTATTTGTGTGGTTGTTTGTGCCTTTATTGGATGAATTTAGAGTACGCCCATCATTGCCTTACAACCTTGATCTAGCACAACTTGAAGCCGCTTTTAGCACAAAAAAAACCTCACAAGAGTGAGGTTTTTGGGCAAGTATAAAAAATTGAAATCGATTATTTCAGCTTCGCCGTTGATTCACGCGCAATGAGCTTAGCTTCTAACGTTGCCTGATATATATCAGCTTGATCATCGCCAATTTGTAATATCAAATGTTCTACGGCTTGACGTGTCATTTCTTCAACAGGCTGTGCTATCGTGGTTAGACCCGGCCAAATATGTCTTGCAATAGGCGCATTATCAAAACCAGCAATAGAGATGTCTTCGGGCACCTTGAGTTGTCTTTGCGTCGCTAATTTAAGTACCGCTGCCGCCATGTAATCATTTGACGCGAACACCGCACTTGGCCTTGGCGATAAATCTAGAATTTCTTTCGCACTATCAGCACCAGAGTGATAACTAAAGTTACCTTCGGCAACCAATGCTGAGTCAACGTCAATGTTGTGCTCTTTTAGCGCTCGTTGGTAACCATGAAAACGTTGCTCTGTTGCGCTGTGATCTGGGTGACCTTTAATAAATGCAATGCGCGTGTGGCCTAAATTAATCAGGTGTTCCGTGATCTCATAAGCCCCTTGCTCATCATTGCTGCGTACAGAGATGGAACCTTCATCATCTATCGCCGACGCGACGCGTGCAAAGTGAATGTTTTTCTTCTTTAGAAAGTCGATTAACTCTTGTGAATCTGAAAAAGGAGGCGTGAGCACTAAGCCATCTAATCGAGACGTCATTAATAATTGTTCTATGTTCTCGATCAACGCATCTCCTCGCAACTCGCAAGGGTGAATAAGTAGATTGTAGTTATGCTTATGACAGGCCTCTAACGCCCCACTTTGTACCCGAGTAATGTAACTTTTACTTGGATTGTCATACAAGCAACCAATAATAAAACTGCGATTTCTCGCCAAACCTCGTGCAATTGGATTGGGTGTGTAATCGAGTTCTTTAAAAACCTTTAAGACTTTTTCACGCGTTGCGGGACTCACGTTAGGCTCATTATTAAGCACACGAGATACCGTTTTCTTAGATACACCTGCGTAGGTTGCAACACTATTAATGGTTACTTTTTTCATGCAATTATCTCAAGCCTCTTAGCTACCTCGACGCTCGTGTAAACACGCAGCAGCACCAATAAGAGGAATATTATCTTGTACAACTAAAGTGACTGGGATCTGCCCTACATACTGTGACATAAGGCCTTTTTCCGTAAAACGCTCTACAAAGCGACTTGATAATAGGCGATCTGTCATTCTGGGTAAAATACCACCACCAATATAAACACCACCCAGCGCACCAAAGGTGAGTGCAAGATCACCCGCTACACTGCCCATCCAGTCACAGAAATGAGACAAGGTCGCATCACAAATCTCACATTCGGATGCCATTTGGCTAATTTGAGCCGCATTAAGATCCATTGCTTGATGACCTTTCACATCAGCCATAGCGCGATACAATCGTGCTATACCCGGGCCGGAAAACACGTTTTCTATCGACACATGTTGCAAATTAGCACGTAGCGCGTGCAACAGCTGACGATCTAAAGCTGTAACCGGCGCAAGTGTGATATGGCCTGCTTCACAGCTCATCACCGCACTACCATTAATGTCTCTGGCTAAACACGCAGCGCCAAAACCAGTTCCTGGGCCCATTACCGCAATATTGGCATGATGTTCGGGCTGCCCTGATTTCAGTATTAAGTTTTGTTTTTCATTTAAATACGGCGCAGCGTAAGCAAAAGCAGCAAAGTCATTAATCACGGCTAAGTCCTCAAATTGCATTTGAGTCTTAAGTTCCGCTATACCGAAATGCCAACCAAGGTTAGTCAAATAAACTTGTTGCGCTTTTATCGGCCCCGCAACGGCTAAACACGCTCGTACAGGTCTTTCAATAGGTAACTGTTCAAAATAACGATTTAAAGCGGCTTCAAATGACTGAAACTCTGCACTTGGGTAGGTTAACTGATGCTGTATTTCGAATTGATTAGTGATATTGCAGTAATTGGTAACCACTGCGAAACGCGCATTGGTGCCGCCAATATCGGCCACAACAATGGGAGCAAAATCTTGTTCTTGGTAACTTGTTGTCTGAGTCATGTTGTTTTCTCTTTTATCATCGCGCTTCATGCGCTTATTTTTATGCTCAGAGCCATTGTGCCTGCGCATTTATTTTTGTTATCCACTCAGCTAAATTTGCACGCTAGCCGATGTAAAAAATGCTGCCCATAGTATGGGCAGCCAATACGTTTTGACAACAAAATGATAAAACGCCCTCATTATGACACCGGTGTCAGAATTCATCAATAAAAAAATGACAATTCAGCCAAAATTGGTTGAAATATTTATTTAGATGCTGACAATAAACACCTCTTATCTCTGTCGAGCAAAAAAATGAAACACAAAGGCAAAGCGACTTCATTTGACATAGCGCATTACGCGGGCGTCTCGCAATCAACCGTCTCTCGCGCATTGAGAAATAGTCCTTTAGTCAACGAAGAAACTCGACGTAAAGTGCACGAAGTCGCTGCAAAGTTGAATTATAAAGTCGATAAAAATGCCAGTAACTTACGCACGCAGCAAAGTAGCACCCTTGCCCTATTGCTATTTGAAGACCCAACCACTGACGAATCTCAAATCAATCCGTTTTTTTTGAGCATGCTGGGTAGTATTACGCGGGCCTGCTCAAAAGAGGGCTACGATCTGTTAGTTTCATTCCAATCTAGTAGTCAAGATTGGCGCGCAGATTATGAAGACAGTCACAGAGCTGATGGCATTATTTTACTTGGCTATGGCGACTATTTAGATTATCAATCAAAGCTGCAACAGTTACTGGATCAAGATACCAAGTTTGTGTGCTGGGGTGCAAAAGTGGATGGCCGCCCAGATCTAACCGTCAGTTGCGATAATTATGGTGGTGGACAACTCGCAGCTAAGCACCTGATCGACAAAAAACGTACGGATTGCGCGTTTATTGGTGATGCTTCTCACCACAGCCCAGAATTTTTTGCTCGCTACCAAGGGTTTAAAGATACATTCGACCAGCATGGGATCACTTTGAATGAGCGTAAAATTGCCAATGCCATCTCCACTGAAGACTCAGGCTATCACGCAACGAAATCTTTAATAGCCAATAATATAAAATTTAACGCCTTATTTGCGGCAAGCGATCTCATCGCGATCGGCGCGATGCGCGCCCTAAAAGAAGCAAATATTGAGGTACCAAAAGACGTTAATGTGGTTGGCTTTGACAATATTCCAGCGGCAAGTTACGTGTCACCTGCGCTGACAACCATCCAGCAAAATACCACGCTGGCGGGGCAGATGTTGGTACAAAACCTACTCAATTTGATCCGTGGAGAACATGTGGAATCGACCTTGTTGCCACCTAACCTGATTGTTCGCCATACCTAAAAGAATGGAGGCGAATATCACATATCGATATTCGCCCATCGGGGTATTACTCGTAGTTTTGCTCTAAGAAAACAGATTTTTCAATTTGTTCAAAGATGGAGTTGTAGTACGCCGGTTCAACGATCATTTGTGTTTCTAGTATTTCCCCTTCACTATTTAGTCGTTTTGCCACGGCATTAATACGCACAGTGGTAATGCCTTGTCGCTGGGTAACATTGCCAGAAAGGTCCACAACCAAAGAATCGTCGAGGTTGTTATCGCCAAAGATCCAGTTCAACCCAAACGTCAGATACGTTGCAAGTGCTTTAGTGAGCACCTCTCCCTTGTTGAGTTTGGTGGTTGTGTAGCTGGCCAAGACAACACCCGCGTCAGAATCCGACGCTTTTAAAATAAACTCTCTATCTAACAAAGCATTAATCAGTGCTTTATACACTTCAAGCTCATTAGTACTTTGGTATTCTTTAGTCTGCATGCTTCTCACTTCAAGCGTCGACATTTGTGGCTTGGTTGAAGCGCAGCCTAGAGTCAAAAGCGTTAACGTGGAGAGGATTATCAACTTGATATATTTCATTCGCATCGCAACCTAGGTTTAGAACTTACTGCGATGATAGGCAATGCTCTCTACATTACTCGCTTGATCAAACTTGATAATCACCGTGAGCGTGTTCGAACTCACTTGGCTAGAACCGTATTCTGACGAAATGATGCCGCCGCCATGTCCTGCAAAGTAACCTAAGGTACCACCCGTTGTTTGATATACTTGTTCTTTTGAAAATTTATCGTAAACCCAAACTTCATTGCCATTCGGTGCTGTTTTCACTATGTTGGGACTGCCTAATGCAACAACTACATCGGTTGACGGCATGCCTTTTTTGATCTCTTTTTGCACTACGCCCACTGTAAGCTTGTCAACTTTTTCACCTTGTGTTTGCGTAGACTGGCAGCCAGTCATCACGCCACATAAGGTTACTGCTGCAAGTAGATTAACGAGTTTAGGGTTCATGCTATTTCCTTTTATTTTTTGTTTATAGACAGGGCTCAGTGCACACTTATCCCCTTGATTTCCCTGTCCCATTTATTTTATGACAAACGTGCTATCAATCGTTCCTGATCATAATACGTACAACTTTACTGCACTGTCATCACTTTGCGGGTGTATTTGCCTCAATTTGTGCACTGATCCAATCAACATAATTTGAAATGCGCACTTGATAAGATTGCCCGCCATAAAGACCATGTTTAAATGTTTTTAAGTCACCCTTCACATAATCCCAGCTAAACATGCCCGCCAAATACGGTTTCCCTTTATGCGTTATGATCAACGGCCCACCGCTATCACCAGAGCCATCGATGCCTTCTAACACCGTGGTATTTTCCCCCGGTGCATCTAAAGTGATAGATAGCCAATTGCCATCAACGCGCGTGATCTTGTTGGTCATAGTGCGTAGTACTTTTTCGCGTTTGGTTGCATATACCGAGCCTGCTATTCCATTCCCTGTTGAACCTCGACCAAACGCGTTAATTTCCTTGCCCTGCTCATCATGGGCTGTATAGAGCGCAATAGGCTTAACATGTTCCACCTTTTCAACAAGCTTAATCAGTGCAATGTCACTGGTCGTTTTCATAAAATCCATTAGTGGTTTCGCATCACCAGAAAATAGACTGTTGTCTGGTTTCTTCGCATTTTCGTGCACAATAACTTTTTCAATCGTGAATGTTTTGCCATGAATGTTCAGTTTTTTACCTGTGTAATCTGAGAAAATGAGGTGCGAGACCGTGACAATCCATTGAGGGCGGATCAACACGCCATGCCCTTCGCCAGGCATATCAATTAAAAAACCAGGGACATTTTCGACAAGGTATTTGTTTGGTTCAACATCGTGACGCGTCACAATTGCAGCACTTTGAAATGCACAGCCCATCAACAATGCTGATAACATCAAACGTTTCATAAGACATCCGGTAATAGTTTGTTTTTATAGAATTTCAACCACGGGAGACATTACTGTAGACAACAGAAAATTACTAGCTTAGAGACAGAGTTGATTAGATAAATTTTGTAAGAAGTGATTTCTAAATTCGAGGGGTTGTAAATGATATAAGCTCAGTAGGCGATAAACTATCGCCTACTGATTGAGAAACTTAATTACTTAAGATCTTGCTCCACAATGGGGTAATGGTCCCACACCTGTTTATCTGCCAAAGAGCGCACCAATTTTACGTATTCCGCATGTGTCCATGCCAATGGCGTTGCCGAGTTGGTTCCCTCTCCAAATGTGTAACCGTGCGGGTTGACGCCTACATTGTCCCACACTTGTTCAGGTAGCATCATGCCTTCGTTAGCAAACAACTCCATACCTTTAACGTAGGTGTTTTGAATATCTTTTACTTTTTTAGCATCGAGTGAGCCATTCAAACTCGCTGCCGCAATTTCGTAATGACCACGCTCGCCGGTGAAAAACGGCCACACGCGTCCGCGCTGTCCGGCGGAGTTAGTTCCACCTTGTGCGTAGTTGTTGCCTGTTACCTCATCTTCACCATAGCCATCATTACCATAGCGACGATAGCCCGGATAACTGCCTGCTTCACCCTCAAAAGTAAAACTGTATTTCACGCGCAGATTATCAATCATGCTTTCGTCGTCATACTCAGGCAAAGTCGCTAAAATGCTTGACGCATCAGCGCTACGTACGCCGTAACGAACCAACTCTAAAAAGCCACCATCAACAATGGCTTTTTTATTCATGCCTTCGCGGCCATTGTTGCTATTGATCTTAGTATTACTGTTCGGGTTTGTGTCTTGGCCAATCCTGAAAAAGTACTTGCCATCTGTGGCTCGGCTTTGCGCTTGTTCAGCGAGTACACCGTTGTCGGTGAACATCAAGGCTTCAACTTGGCTATCATACTTTTTAGCCACTTCTAAATAACGACTTGCCGCCGCCAAATCACCACTGTGTTTGGCGATATCGGAGGCAGTCACTAGACCGGAAATAATTGCTGCAGTCGTCGATGGTGAAAAACCATTTTGCTCTTCCCAACGCTCTTGCTGTGTAGCTGGCGGTGTAATTTGCGTGTCATTCCAGAGAATTTTGGCTTTACCACCGTGTACTAAGAAGTTTGCCGCAGGTTTAAGCATTTTTTTATACCAGTAGCTTAACTCATCATCACTCAGTACGTTTGCTTGATGTAATTTCCACGCCAGCATAATTGGCATCGCAGTTTGGTCTAACTGCACCCCAACCCACTCTAGCTCACCATCGACATGCGTTTTTTGTAAAAACCAGCCTGTATCGCCGTTGTTGCCCGGTGTAGAATCACTCACTTGTACTTTTTCTAAGTACTCAAATGCCGTTTTTGCGGTTTGATGATCGCCCATGGCCATAAATGCCATCGCCACTTGATAAAAATCTCTCACCCATACGGCTTTATAACCCGTTGAGCCTTCAATCGCGGGCACAGTGTCACCCCATGGGTTAGATAAAGATGCAATGAGCGCCCCCGCATAACTTTTGTCTTCCTGCGCTTTTAACACCATGGCACTGGTATGCAGCAATTTACCGCCATCGGCACTGTACTGAGTTAGTCGTTGCATGGGAGCCAATGAAGCAAGGTAATCTTCCCAACCAATTGCCTCTCCCTTACCATTGTAGTTATCCAGTACACGCTGATAACCTTTTGCCAGCGTTTGCTTAGCTTGCGCTGCACTTGCTTGGGCAGATTGACCAAAGCTAAGCACTAAGTCATAACTTGCTGAACCATCAACTTCGCCAAGTTTACCTAGAAGGCTCACGTTGCCAGACTGCTCACCAGTCGATGAGTAAGTTTTTTCAATTTTTTGCTCTTGTAGCAGTGAGTCGATATTGTCACTTTGACCCGTAAAACCGACTGACGCTTGTGCAAAGCCGCCGCTCATTTGCATCGTTAAGTAGTTGTCCCCTTCATTTGCTTGTAACCCTGCTTGGGTCACTTTGGCAAAATCGTTTACACCATTGTTATTGATATATGGGTTTGCAGACACATATGCTGCTAAAGGAGTCGACACATTGCTACGAATATCCGCACGCACGAACAAACTTTGGCCATCAGGATCAGTAAATACATGCTTTTCAAGTTCAAAACGACCTTGTTTATCTTTACTGATCACCTTATAAGCAAGTGATAAAGGACGTCCTTGCGTATCTTTGTACAAATAATCAACGGTAATATCAAAAGCATCTGAGTTACTTTCAGCCACAGTAAACGGACGACCATTCTCGTCAGTACCTGTGACAATAAACTGCATATCTTTAAGTTGTGCTTGGTGAATTAAGCCAAACATGGTTTCTGTGATCATGCCTTTAGCTATCGAAAACCATACCTTAGAGACAGTGCCTGTTTTTGCGTTATCAGCGTAATGACCATCCAGATACGCTTCAAATGAAGTGCCTATGCCCGTTTTTCCCGAATAAGCCCAATATGGTTTATCTCCTGGTGCCCCCGGCGCAACGGTATCTGTGTTGGTATTTTGATAGTTGGCACTGCCACACCCTACAAGTCCTGCAGTCAGTAGCGCTAGCGTTAACTTATTAATTTGTTTCATTGTTTTCCCCTAAACGTCGGTGGTTTTTACGCGCAATACAGATATGGCAGCAAAGACAAAAGATACACCACCGATGAGCAAAGCGTAGATAGGTTGGTTTTCAAACAGATGTCGAACGATAAGCCCGAGAATACTGGCCGCCAATAATTGAGGGATCACGATAAAGAAGTTAAATATCCCCATAAATACGCCCATTTTATGACTTGGCAGTGAGTTACTCAGCATCGCATACGGAAGCGATAAAATAGATGCCCACGCAAACCCAACACCCACCATTGGCAACCATAAAAGTTGTGGATTTGAAATAAATATAAAACTGATCAAAGCAAGCGCACCGAGCAACAAATTAAGCATGTGCGCCTTAGCAAGGCCAATACGTTTAACCATCATTGGAATAACAACGGCAGCCAACGCAGCAAAACCGTTGTACGCAGCAAACAATACCCCCACCCAATCAGCACCGTCGTTATACGCCTTACTGGTTACATCGGTCGTACCGTAATGAAAGCTAGTTACCGCTGATGTTGTATAGATCCACATAGCAAAAAGAGCAAACCAACTGAAAAACTGCACAACAGCCAATTGGCGCATCGTGTTTGGCATCGTAAATACGTCGTACATAACTTGATAAAAGCCGCCAGCAATACGTTGTGAGTTTTGCAAATACCCTGCGAGTAACTGAACCGTGGCAAAGCTAAGTAATAAGCCTGCGAGTAAATACAGCTCTTTTTCAAGTTGCAATGCAATCACACTCGCAAGCACCCCACCACCTAGTACAGCAAATATCAAAGCGCCTTTGGCAAAGTTGATGGTCTTTAACGTTGATGACTGAATTGTCTGGTGCGCTGCTTGCCCATCAAAACTGGCGAGTTCTTGCGGGCTGTACTCTTTGGTTTTTACAATCGTCCACATGACAGCCAAAAATAGGATGGCACCACCATAGTAAAACGCGTATTTAACCGAGTCTGGAATTTGGCCCTCAGCTGCGGTATTGCTGATATCAAACCAGTTAGTCATCATCCAAGGTAAGGCCGAAGCAACAATGGCACCAATGCCAATAAAGAAGCTTTGCATCGCATACCCTGTTGCTCGCTGTTTTTCATTTAAGTTGTCGCCAACCAAAGCTCGAAACGGTTCCATCGTGACATTGATAGAAGCATCCATTACCCAAAGTACACCCGCCGCAACCCAAAGCGCTGGCGAGTTAGGCATAATAAACAATGATAATGTAGTTAAAATCGCGCCATATAAGAAAAATGGACGACGACGCCCCAAGCGCCCCCAAGTTTTATCGCTCCAATAACCAATAATGGGCTGTACGATTAACCCCGTTAATGGCGCTGCAACCCATAAAATGGGAATATCATCAACAGACGCCCCTAAAGTTTGGAATATTCGACTCACATTGCCGTTTTGCAGCGCAAAACCAAATTGGATCCCCAAGAATCCAAAACACATATTCCAGATCTGCCAAAAGCTTAAGTTTGGTTTTTGTTGTTGCACGGCTAATCCTCAAGTAAGTACACCACACTGGCGCGTGGCGCCAATGTAATGGTGATTTGATTGTTTTGCACAGTGTACTTACTGTGGCTTTCTAAAAGGTCGGTGGCTTGATAAATCGTTTTATCAGACCAACGATGGGGTAATTTTAACGTGACAGTATGCTCACGCATTGCATCAAAGTTGCTGGCAATCACCAGCTTTTGCCCAGCATATTGTCGGGCAAACGTTATCACTCGCTGTTTAGCGTCATCAATATCGCCAACAAGTTCAACAGGCAGTAAATCGCCTGCTACGATTGCTGGAAGTGTGCTCAAAGACATCAGTTTAACGTAATACGCACGCAATAACTTTTGCTGCTCACTAAGCTGTCCACCGTCAAACTTGCCATCGTTCATCCATGCCTGATGGGCAGGAACACCAATATAGTCAAAAATACTGGTACGGCTTGGCTTACCAAAACCGGCATTTTCGGAGCCGTCTTCACCCACTGTTTGACCAAAGTACAACATGCTTGGAGATGAGCTGATCAGATGTGACACCACCATGGCCGGCTTACCCATGCGCGCATCGCCAGCAAACTCAGTGCTTGCAATGCGTTGCTCGTCGTGGTTTTCTAAAAAGTGCAGCATATTCGGGGCAATATCTTGTACGCTACTGTGTGCCTCTAACACAGCTTGTGCAGAGCCTGTTTGCTGCATTAACGCCTTCAAACTGTCGTAAAAGCCCACTTTGTCATACAAATAATCCATTTTGCCAAAGTGGACATAATCGCGATAAAGACTCGGGTTATATACTTCAGCCAAAATAAACGCTTCTGGGTTTTTCATCTTGATAGAAGAATTTAAAAAGCTCCAGAACTCAACTGGCACCATCTCTGCCATATCGTAACGGAAGCCATCAACGCCTTTGTCTAGCCAGTAATTGGTAATGTCTCGGAACTTGTACCAGCTGTCTGGTAAGTCATGCTGCTGCCAAAATTCATAATGGGCACGCACATCCTTTTGTTTATACTCATTTGGCAATCTAGGAAAATCAAAACTGCCATCAGGCTTAACACCATAATTTACTTTGACCGTTTCGTACCAATCGTTGATGTCTGGCTGTGCTGCACGAGAGCCATTTCCTGTCCACTTAGCGGGTGATTCTTTAAATTCGCCATCCACTTGTGGGTGAGCTTGTCCACCTAGAGGTTGGTAATCATCACTTCTCGGCACTTTAAAATCTTTGCCTACGACGTAGTAGAAGTTGTTATCTCTTAAGTATGTTTTGGATGCATCATCATGAGCACCAAAATCAGATACACCCTGCGGCGCAGCCATAGAGCGGTAGTTACGCGCCACATGGTTAGGTACAATATCAATCACCACTTTCATACCCGCATCATGGGTGCGCTTTATCAAGGCTTCAAATTCACTTATACGCTGACTCGGGTCGATTGCTAAATCGGGGTTTACACTGTAATAATCTTTAATCGCATAGGGGGAACCTGCACGCCCTTTTACCACATCAGGGTCATCGGCTTCGATACCAAACTTGCTGTAGTCAGTCACTAAAGCATGATGCAACACACCTGTGTACCACATATGCGTTACACCCAACGCCTTGAGTTCACTCAAAGCTTTCGGTGTAAAGTCAGCAAATTTGCCAACACCATTTTGCTCAAGTGTACCCCAAGGTACATTGGCAGTTTGAGTGTTACCAAACAAGCGTGTAAAAACTTGGTATATGATGGGTTTGCTCACCGGCTGATTTGCCGCGGGTAAAGCATTTTGCACTTCCGCTTTTGTTTGCGGCTCAGAACAGCCAGATAACAAGGAAGTTAGCGCTGCACTTACCAAAGCGCTACGCGCAAACCTCGCTACCTTTTTTGATTTGTTATGATTCATTAAACTTGTTGTCACTTATTGTTGTCATAATCGCAGCTTAGCCAGTCTACCTTGGCTTACAGCATAGGTTGAACAGCTTGCATACGTATTCAAACCCTGTATTCATCTACAGGTCATCGATGAGCAGTAAAAGCGCACCGTTACTTGGCACTTCAATAGGTTGTGCAATATCCAGCTTGTCTTGTGTTATAAGATCCATTGCAGAAGCTGCAGACTGTAAAACATCTTTGTAACGCGCCATATCCACTTTAATGTCTTCGTTTTGCTTGTTAAGCAAGACCAAGATGGCTTGACCGTTATAAGTGCGAACATAACTGTAAATGCCAGAATAAGGGCTAAAGTGTGTCATCGTACCGCGAGCAATCGCCGGATAAGTTTGTCGTAAATGAGTCAGTTTACGCACATAATCTTGCATCGACTTTTGCTTATCCGTCAGCCCCTTCCCTGTAACGGCATCTTGTTCATGGGACTTAAAACCACCCGGAAAATCAATTCGAATATCGCCGTGGTCGTTCGAACCCGTATTATCCAATAGCACTTCTGTTCCATAGTAAATCTGAGGAATGCCTCGGGTGGTCAATAATAAAGTCATCGCCAACTTTGTTTTTTCTAGACTCTGGCCCAACTCTGTATACACGCGGCTCATATCGTGGTTATCTAAAAAGGTGAGTAAGTTACTTGGGTCAGGATATAAGAAGTCATTCGCCAGAGATTGATACACTCTGATCCAGCCCGTATTCCAACTTTCTTGTTCATTTAGTGCCTTGATCAAAGACTCTTGCAACGAAAAATCCATTACACTAGGCAAACTAGATGAATAGCCATCATGATTAACCTTACCGCGCTGCCAATACGACGCAATCGCCGGATTAGTGCTCCACTCTTCACCCACAATATTAAAGTTCGGATATTCATTCATAATTCTTTGCGTCCACTGCGCTAAGAATGCTTTATCCGAATAAGAGTAGGTATCAACACGAATACCACTGAGGTTCGCGTATTCTATCCACCAAATGGCGTTTTGTATTAGGTATGTCGCAAGCAAAGGTTGACGTTGATTAAGATCCGGCATTGTCGGCACAAACCAGCCATCATTAAATTGTTTTTTATCAAATTCGCTGGCGTGTGGGTCTTGTATTGTTTGCCTTGCATGGCTAGTACCGCTATATTTTCCATCAAAATTCAACCAATCTTTAGTCGGCTTATCTGACACCCACCAGTGATTGCTGCCACTATGGTTAAGTACCATATCCATGATCACCCCAATACCTTTTTGGGCTGCCAAACGGGTTAACTCTAAATATTCTTCATTGCTACCCATACGCGGATCGATGCGATAGAAATCGGTCATTGCATAGCCATGATAGGAATAATCCGCCATGTTATTCTCGCGCACGGGGGTTAACCATAATTGGGTGAATCCCATATTTTTAATATAATCCAAACGATCGATTATCCCTCGAATGTCACCACCATGACGGCCGCCACGATGTGCGGAATTTGCTTTTTCTAGCATGCCATCCACACTGTCATTTTCTATATTGCCGTTGGCAAACCGATCTGGGTTAATCAAATAGATCACATCCTGACTTGAGAACCCTTGACGATTTGCACTGTTAGTTTTGCGCGCCAGTAATGGATATGTAAGCAAAGACTTGTGTGTTTTGTCGGAGAGCTCAAAAACAAGTTCTCCTGCTTTGGTATTGGGCGCAATATTTAAGTTAATAAAAGCATAATTTGGGCTATCACCATACTCTACCCCAACCAGTTGAACGCCTTTATATGGACGTAAATGAATGTGCGCTTGGGCAACTCGCTCCTTGCGTACCATGATTTGCAACGTAGGGTGCTCCATACCCACCCACCAGTTTTTTGGCTCTACTTGATATGCATGTGCAACTGAACAAAAATTGATGCTTACAGCAATGAAAAATATTAAAAAAATCTGCACCTTCAGTCTCTTTTAGTTATTGTTTGATAAAAATTGCTCATGAGCGGGCATTGCCGCTACGGTTTGTTGAATTAATGTATTAAGGCTACTAAACAGCTCATTTCTTTGCTGATCACTCATCATACGAACTAGCGGATGAAGCTGTTTTGGCTTGAGCCCTTGTCCTATAAACACTTGTTGCCAAGCTACTTCAGCAAAGAGCTCATCATCTTCACGTAGCAGCTTGCCTGTTTGTTCAAAAAGGCGGATTTTTTTCACTAGGCTGTCAGGGATCTCCATCGTTTGACACTGTCGCCAAAAATCACTGTCATCACGTTCATTGAGCTTGTAGTGCAAGATTATGAAGTCACGAATACGCTCAAACTCTACTTTTGATTGCTGGTTATAAAGGGCCACTTGGCTTGGTTCAATCGTCTGATGAGGGAATAGCTTAACCAATCGCACTATCGCCGTTTGAATTAAGTGAATACTGGTGGACTCAAGCGGCTCTAAAAAACCACCTGATAAACCAATAGCCACCACATTTTTGTGCCATGGTGTGAGTCTGCGCCCAGTTCTAAAGCGGATCTGTTTTGGTTCTGCAAGCGCTTTACCCGGTAAGTTATTCATTAATAATTGCTTTGCTTGCTCATCAGACATATGCTTGCTCGCGTAAACAATGCCATTACCAATGCGATGCTGCAAAGGGATCTGCCACTGCCAACCACTCGCGTGGGCAATTGAACGTGTATAGGGTGCTCGCTTGTCATTATTATGTTCACACGGTACAGCCCATGCACTATCACAGGGCAGCCAATGAGACCAATCTTCAAACCCTGTATTAAGCGCTTGATCAATCAGCAAACCGCGCATTCCAGAACAGTCTAAAAACAAGTCTCCCGTTATGAGCTCATTATTGTCTAATTCTAGCTGCTTAACAAAACCAGTTTCATCGTCTTTGATTACTTGCTTAACCGTACCTTGAAGATGATTAACCCCCATCGCTTTAGCATGACTTGCTAAAAACTGAGCATATAACCCCGCATCAAAATGATAAGCATATGTAATACCAGGGAGATTAGTGCCAGGAATTACGCTTAATTTAGAAAACTTGTGATGTTTGGCTGCTTGATAATTTAAGGAGTAATCCCAAAAGTCAGCGCCAAGACCCTGTTGGTTGGCGTAAAGCCAATGATTATGAAATTCGCAAAACGGGAAGTCTTTGCCTATCGTACCAAAAGCATGCATATAACTGCTATCTTGCTTACCCCAGCCTTCAAACTGAATTCCCAGTTTTATGGTGGCGTTGGTTTGCTTGATAAACTCGCTTTCAGCAATGCCCATTGCATTATTGAAAGACTGTAACGGTGGAATTGTTGCCTCTCCTACACCCACGGTGCCAATCTCAGCCGACTCCAACAAAGTAATATTTATGAGCTTTCCCATTACCTTGGCCAGAAATACCGCACTAAGCCAACCTGCAGTTCCACCGCCGACAATGACGATATTTTTTACTTGTTGTTCAGACATACTAAAGACCCCCTGTAATTAACCCTTATACAAAAAAGCCCTTGTACAAGTAACAAGGGCTTTGGGTTTATTCGCGTGTCAGCGATTAAAATTTATAGCTTAAACCTAGCATATAAGTGCGACCATAATCTTGATAGTCACGCACTTCTAACGCATTATCACCGGATAGCGCCGTGAATGGCTCCTCTGTGATGTTCTGCACTTGGAAAGTCACGGCTAAGCCATCCAATGATTTAAAACCACCTTCGCCGAAGTCATAACCCAATTGCGCGTCCCAGATGGTTTCACCCATGATATCCACTTGGACACTTGTAAGCCCTACACCCTTTACTTCGCCTTTAAAGTCACTACGCTTACGCATACTGGTACGCGCCTGGAATCCATAGTTTTCATAGTAAACGGTAACGCTTTGAATTCTTTCTGATAAACCCGGTAACTTGTACTCTTTACCGTATTGATCATTCACATCCTGTTTAACACCTGTATGGCTGGCGATAATACCAAAGCCTTCTAAGCTATCATGGAACAAATTAAATGGTAATGTAACTGCCACTTCGTAACCCCAAAGGTCACCACCGCCGCCATTTTCTTTAAACTTACGTGTCGCAGTAGGATTTGCTGGAATCTTTCCGGTCGCAGAGTTCACCACGCCACTTAGATCTTGCTCAACTGAGCTATCAAAGATCCATTCATTTAAGTCTTTGTAGAAAATCGCAGTAGAGAAATAACCTTCGGCACTAAAATAGTTCTCATAGGTTAGGTCTATGCCTGTCGCTTCCTTTGGTGCTAAATGCGGGTTACCACCTTTTATTTCCCAATTGTTTCCATTGTCATCAGGTTGCTCATTGTAACTTCTTGCCAATGATGAATTCATCTCATCCATACGAGGGCGAGACAATGTTTTGGCAATACCAAAACGAACAGTTTGTCGTTCATCCAAAGCCAGTGATAAGTTTAAGCTTGGCAAAACATGTGAGTAGTCAGTATCAACAGCACTCGATGTGAACACAAGTTGACCATTCGCACCATTATCTGCAATTGCACCTTCAGTGCTGATTTGTGTTTTCACATAACGTACGCCCACATTACCCGTTAGGGGTAAACCCGCAACTTCCGCATTAATATTTGCTTGCACAAATGCAGCGGTAACTTGCTCTTCCACTTTCCATGACTTAGTTGCATGGTCTGGTTTTGTGAGGCTTTCAGCAAGCATATTGAATTTGCCATCGGCAAGCAAAGCGCGAGAGTTATATGCAATCATATTTCCCATACCGATGAAGTCTAGATTAACACTACCTAGACGATACTGCTCAGGCACAGCCATTAAGTCAGGGCTATTCGGGTACGAGAAATCACTTGATGTTAAGAAGAAACCTTCTGAAACCTTGTTCTTTTCGCGCTTGCGATAAGAAATACCGCCTTCAACACTTGAAATAAACTCGTTTTCTAATGCTTGTTTAGCCGCGAATTTCAGGGTATTTAACTCATCTTCAACCGTCGGTGTATTTAAAAAGCCATCTTGTGCTTGGTTTTCGAACGGGTGCGGTACATATTCACCGTCTGCATTTGTAGAGCCGACAATACCATATTTCTCATTTAATGCAGCACTGGCACCCCAAGAGAGTGGCCCACCCAGTTTAATTAAGTCGTAGTCACTATAATCCAGTTCATGGCTAAACTGTGCACCAGTATTCGCACCGTTAAACGCATAGCCAATGTTATCTGCTATGCCTCTTGAATCACCGCGACCGGTTCCAGAGTAGCTTTCAAGACTCCATTCTTTTTTGTCCACATTTGAATGGCTAACATCAAACTCTAATGTTAATGAGTCATTTACGCTATATTTGCTGTTAAAACCAAAAGCGCTTAGCTGTGCTTCTCGCTCTTCATAGTCGTTACGTACAACCACTCGCTGCCCCTGCGTGATAGCACTCGTAACAAAACCTGTGCTCTCATCTACAACCGCGGTTTCTTTTGCGATCTCGCCTTGGCCCCAAGCAAACGGGATCTCAATACCACGCAAAATTTTCTTGTCTTTAAAGTCTACGTATAACGCATCAAAAACCATAGACAAATTGTCTGAAGGCGCTGCCTCCAACACAAACATTGCCGAATCTCGCTCCAATGTTGAAGAACGAACATAAGGTTTTGCACCACCCAAAATTGAATGTGTTTTGCCATTCTTATCTTTAAATTCAGGGTAGCCCCACGCATTCCATCGTTTTTCTTGGTTTGGAGAGGTCATCGTTGTAAGTGCTAAAGCAACGCCGATAGTGTCATCTTTAAACTTATCAACATAAGAGAAGGTGCCACGTAAACCGGCATCATCACCATCTGGGTTTAATTTATCAAAGCTGGTTTTTTCGTACATAGTATTAATCTGTACGATTCGCTCGTCAGTGCTTAACGGCTTGATAGTTTGCATATCAATGACACCAGCAATCCCTTCAGCTTCAAGATTTGCGCTAGGTGTTTTATATACGGTTACGCCGCTCATAATTTCTGATGGGTAAAGGTCAAACTCTACGCCTCGGTTATCAGAAATTGAAACTTGTTCACGACCATTGAAGGTCGTTGCACTTTCATCTTCGCTAAAACCACGAACACTTACCTTACTCGCACGACCATCAAGTCGTTGAGCTGCAAGCCCTGGCAGACGTGCAATTGACTCTGCAATTGAAGAGTCTGGTAATTTACCTATGTCTTCGGCAGAAATTGACTCTACAACCTCTGAAGAAAAACGTTTAGTGTTGATTGACTCAACAACGCTGGCACGAAAGCCTTTAACTTCTATTACTTCTACTTTTTTTGCTGTTTCTGCTGCCGTTTCTTCAGCCGCATAAGCGGTGTTTGATACAACGCCTGCACCAATCAGTGCGAGAGTTAACATACTTGGTTTGAACATAGACATAGTGTTTTATCCCAATTACCCAATTTTATGGCTGGCTCATT
The DNA here is from genome assembly GCF_058933015.1 of Pseudoalteromonas sp. ATL1. Taxonomy (NCBI): domain Bacteria; kingdom Pseudomonadati; phylum Pseudomonadota; class Gammaproteobacteria; order Alteromonadales; family Pseudoalteromonadaceae; genus Pseudoalteromonas; species Pseudoalteromonas sp. ATL1. The sequence continues at coordinate 3,145,742 of NZ_JBZYXL010000001.1, forward strand.
TTATCTTTTCGTTTGATGACAAACGGTCGTTTTAGCCAGTTACTTTTGTTGTCAGGATGCATATTAGCGCTCTGCTAATTTTACAAACAACTTTATGCATACGTATTCAAACTGTAGAACATTTAGATAGCTTTACATTTTTTTCACACAAAAACAGGCTAAGAAATTGTTTTTATTTATTTTTTTATTTTTAAAATAAAGATTTTGTTATCACAAATATATTGCGCTTTTTTTCATCAAAGTTAACGAATTCATAGCCATTTTTCGCACTTAATAAACTTAGAACTCGCTTACAAAGAAATAAAAGTGAGCAAACAGTAAATTGGTATTACCAATTAAAGGTGGTGGTAATAGCTATATCTAAAGAAAGGAAAATGTACGAAACCCACTTACCATAAAATTGGTAAACTTTTATGACAGGAAAAGAATATGGTTTTAGCGAACAAAATAGTCTATCAAATTCGATATTTACCGTGCATACGTATGCAACCTTTTTACAGCATTTAGGGGATAACGTATGCTTTTTGCCATTATTGCCCCGCTTAGCTGCTATAACCTATATTTGCTAAGTATCTGGGGCGACATTGAGCAAAATTTGGAGACAGTACATGGCTCAGCAACACTGGTGGAAAGGCGCGGTGATCTATCAGATCTACCCTCGTAGCTTTCAAGATACAAATGGGGATGGGATTGGTGATATCCCGGGCATTATCAATCGATTAGACTACATTAAGTCGCTGGGTGTTGATGCGATTTGGATCTCGCCTTTCTTCAAATCACCAATGAAAGATTTTGGCTATGACATCAGTGATTACCGAGATATTGATCCTATGTTCGGTAACTTAAATGACTTTGATAACTTAATTGAGCAAGCGCATCAACGTGATATCAAAATCATTATTGACCAAGTACTGAGCCACACCTCGAACGAACATCAATGGTTTATTGAAAGTAGAGAAAACAAAACAAACGACAAAGCTGACTGGTATGTATGGGCTGATGCCAAACCTGATGGTAGTGCACCAAACAATTGGCTCTCAATATTTGGTGGCACGGCATGGCAATGGGAGCCAAGGCGCTGTCAATATTACTTGCACAACTTTTTAACTGAACAGCCAGATCTTAACTTCCACAATCCCGACGTAAGACGCGCCGTGTTAGACAACGTCGAGTTTTGGTTGAAAAAAGGCGTGGATGGCTTTCGTTTAGACGCAATAAACTTTTGTTATCATGATGCACAACTTCGTGACAACCCAGCAAAACCTAAAGAACTGCGTCAAGGTCGTGGTTTTAGTGAAGATAATCCGTATGCGTTCCAATACCACTACTACAACAATACGCAGCCTGAAAACCTTGCATTCATGCAAGAGATCAGAGCCCTGCTAGACCGCTACCCCGGCACTGTCAGCTTAGGTGAAATTTCGTCTGAAGACTCGCTACAAACAATGGCCGAATACACGTCCGATGGTAATAAACTACATATGGGCTACAGCTTCGAGCTGCTAACCAAAGACTACAGCGCAAAATACATTCGTGAAACTGTAAGCACGCTAGAGTCAGTCATGACTGAAGGATGGCCTTGCTGGGCATTCAGTAACCATGATGTAGAACGCGTAGCCAGCCGTTGGAATCCAAACAATGAGCCTGATCCAAAGCAGGTCAGTATGCTCACTGCTTTATTGGGCTCACTACGCGGCAGTAGTTGTATGTACCAAGGTGAGGAGCTTGGTCTTGGAGAAGCGAGCGTTGCTTTTGAAGATTTACAAGACCCATATGGCATTACATTTTGGCCTAACTTTAAAGGTCGTGACGGCTGCAGAACGCCAATGCCTTGGCAGGCTAAACAGTCGCATGCAGGCTTTAGTGCAGGTACACCTTGGTTACCAGTGGAAAACAGTCACTCTGCGTTAGCTGTTGATTTACAGGAGCAAACGCAAGATTCGGTACTAAAACGCTTTCAGCACTTTATGGCATGGCGTAAAACACACCCCATTTTGCGCTATGGCGATATTGAATTTATTGATACAGCGGAGCCAATTTTGGCTTTTTACCGACGCTATGAGCAGCAAACCTTGTTATGTGTATTCAACTTGAATGATCAAATACAAACGGTTGACTTACCACAAGAGTTAAATGGCCAAGCGCATACAGAGCTTGAACATCACACCGGTAACGTTAATGGCGTTACGCTCACACTTCCTGGATACGGCTGTTATTTCATGAGCTTGTAAAGCAGCGTATTAGCATACAGGGAGCGATTTAAGCTCCCTTTTTTGTGTCATGCTAATAAGCCCCTCAATAGCAAGCGCTTTCGCGTATAGCCAACCTTGGTGGACATCTACCCCTTGCTTTAGCAAGTAATCGGCCTGATATGATGTTTCAACTCCTTCAGCAATCAACTTTTTATTAAGCTTGGTCGCCATTTCAATGACTGCATTAAGTACAGGGGATTGCAGATTGTCTAAGCCTATAGACGCCACAAAGCTCTGATCTATCTTAAGCAGATCGATTGGAAAGCTTTGTAGATACTGTAAACCGCTATATCCCGTACCAAAGTCATCTACTGCCACTTCAATTCCCCACTGTACAAGCTGCTCAAGCGTTTGCTTAACTTGTGCTTGGGCTAATACATCACGCTCAGTTAACTCAATGGTGAGTTTATTTATATGCTTGTGCGCGCTGTGCAGAGCGTTGAGGTATTCAATACAGCTTAAAAGCTGGCCATTGACGTTAAATGACACCTTAAGATCTGGGTTTTGCGCCAGTAACGGCTTAAGCTCTCTGACCGCTGTTTTTACTTGATTAATGGATATTTCAACAATCGCACCACTTCGCTCAGCTTCTGGAACAAAATAAGCGGGGCTTAGCTCACCTTCCGTGGGGTGCTGCCAGCGGATCAAGACTTCCACTCCCACCATTTCCTGCGTTTTGGCATCAATCAAAGGCTGATAAACGTTAAAGAGCTGCTGTTTTGCGATTGCATGCTTAAGCTGAAATTTCAGGCTTAATTGGCGCTGTTCATAGTAAAATATAAAGTAGCTAAGTAAAGTCCAAACAATGAGGTAAAGCACACCCAATACGCTCAAAGATGAGCCGGCAACATCAAATATACTGGTGCTCGTACTGGCAGCCACAATAGAAAGCTTAGGTAATGCCTGTAAAGGCATAGCAAATAAGTACTTGTGCTCACTATCGTCAAACTTCCCCTTGGTTCCTTTTGCGACGTTGATAGGGTATACGCTTTGTTTCAGCGGTAAACTATAGTCTCCCTGCAACACAATGGGCACACCGGTTTCACTGTCTACTAAGGCAATAAAATCTAGGTGAGTATACTGCTGTAATTCAAGTGTATGGCGTAACCATTCACTGGGTAGCAACACATTGACTTCATAGCTATCTTGTCGGGTTCTCGCCAAAACAAATGACGACATTTCCATGTATTCACTGATCACAAAGCCATAATAACGAAGCCCTTGGGTTTTAATCGGTGCGGTCGTCTGAATTGGCGTTGCTAACGCACCATAGTTGTTACACAAAAGTAGACCTTTGTGATTAACGATCCCAATTTCACTCATCGCAGGGTTTTTGAAAACCTGCTGACGAAGCCTAAAAACAGTTTCTTGCGGGCAGGATACATCAAGCTGCTCAGCTTGACTGAGAAAAGCGTCAATTTCGCTGATCTGGGCATTTAGTTCAAAATGCACCTTTTCGGCAATTGATTGAATATGCTGCTGCTCGATATTTCTGTGTTGTGCAAATAGAAATACCAGTAGGATCCCGAATATAAAACTACAAGCCAACCAAGCGTAAGCAATACATCTCAATTGCTTAGCTAAGAAACGCGCCCTTGGCATGATCTTTGTACCTCAGTCAGCAACACTATTAAAGGCACGATTGTAGAGAAGGTTTGTGACTTTTTTATTACAGAAAAGGCCCTGAGTATATACCCAAGGCCTTGTAGAATAGCTTTCAACTTAATGAGAAATTCTAACTTTCTTTGCTAGTACCAACTTCGACGCGAGTCTTTAGTTTTTGGCCTGGGCGGAAAGTTACTACGCGACGCGCAGAGATAGGAATGTCTTCACCTGTTTTAGGATTACGACCCGGTCTCTCTTTTTTGTCACGGAGATCAAAGTTGCCAAAACCTGAGAGCTTTACTTGCTCTCCTTTTTCAAGCGCTGAGCGGATTTCTTCAAAAAACGCTTCAACTAAGTCTTTGGCATCCTTTTTATTTATCCCCAATTTTTCAAATAGGTGTTCAGCTATGTCGGCTTTAGTAAGCGCCATATCTAGTCCCTCAACGATGCATTAAATTGTTTGGCTAATTCAGCCACCACGTTGTCTACAACTTGATTGATGTCTTTCTCTTCGAGTGTTCTATCAACCGCTTGTAGTGTCAGAGCAATCGCCAAACTCTTATAATTTGGCTCAATACCTTTGCCCTTATACACATCGAATAAGTTTAGGTCAACTAATTGATTTCCGCCAACTTTCTCAATGCTTTCTAAAATATCGCCTATTTTTACGTCATCTGCAACTAAAATAGCAATATCTCTTCGATTTGATGGAAATTTAGACACACTTACCGCTTCTGGTAACTTACGCGCACTTAATGCTTCTACTTCTACTTCAAACACATAAGCCGTGCTATTCAAACCTAGAGACTTTTGTAATTGTGGATGAATAGCGCCAATAAAGCCAACTTTTGCATCATCAAAATACACTGCCGCAGACTGACCTGGGTGTAACCCATCACAGGCTTCGGCTTTAAAGCTGAATCGCGATTTATCATTTGTTAGTGACAATAATGCTTCTAAGTCACCTTTTACATCAAAGAAGTCTGCTGCACGAGAAGCAATTGACCAATGTTCATTGTGTGTATTGCCATAAACAATACCACCAAGAACAGCCACTTGAGATACGCCGTTTTCCGCAGATTCATCTTTTAAGAATTTTAAGCCTTGCTCGAACAAACGAATACGTGACTGCTGACGGTTTTGGTTATACACAACCGCATTCACTAAACCAGTCATTAAGCTCACGCGCATTGCTGACATCTCAACAGAAATTGGATGTGGTAATACTAGTGCGTATGATTCTGGGTGAAGTAATTGTTGTGCTTTAGGGTCAACAAAGCTGTAGGTGATTGCTTCTTGATAACCGCGCGATACAAGCTCGTTGCGCATACGTGAAACAGGCACGTTTGCTTCTACATGCGTCGTCATTTTCAATGCAGCGGTTGGCGCTACATTTGGAATGTTGTTGTAACCAAATACGCGTGCAACTTCTTCGATTAGATCTTCTTCAATGCTGATATCGAAACGGTAGCTCGGCACGTGTGCCTGCCACGTATCTTCTGCAAAGCTCACTGTTAGACCTAAACGCGTTAAGATATCGGTTACTTTCGCATCTTCAATGTGGTAACCAATAACTCGATCTAAGCGAGCACGACGCAATGTAACAGACTTCTCTTGTGGCAAATCAGCTTCAGACACTGCTTCAACAACAGGACCTGCTTCACCACCAACAATCTCTAATAATAGTGCCGTTGCACGTTCCATAGCATCGCGTTGCAATTTATAGTCAACGCCACGTTCATAGCGATGAGACGCATCAGTGTGTAAACCATAGCTGCGCGCTTGCCCTGCAATCGCTAGTGGTGCAAAGAATGCACTTTCAAGAAGAATATCTTGAGTACCCTCTTGCACACCTGAAGCCTCACCACCAAAAATACCCGCCATCGCCAATGCTTTTTTATCATCGGCAATTAACAGCGTTGATGGATTTAGCTTAGCAGTGTTGCCATCAAGCAGTACCAGTTCTTCACCTTCGTTAGCATTGCGTACTTTAATGCCACCTTCAATGGCATTTAAGTCAAACGCATGCATTGGGTGCCCAAGCTCAAGTAAAACAAAGTTGGTCACATCCACAACCGGATCAATAGAACGAACGCCAGAGCGACGAAGCTTTTCAACCATCCAAAGTGGTGTTGTTGCATCAAGGTTAATACCCTTGATAATACGAGCTAAATAACGAGGACATGCCTTGCTGTTCACAAGCTCAATTGAAATTTTATCATCAATTGTTGGCTGTACCGCTTCAATTGCAACTTCAGTCACGTCGAGTGAGTTTAATACACCCACTTCACGCGCTAAGCCTTTAATACCTAAACAATCGCTGCGGTTTGCAGTTAAATCAACGTCAATCGTTACATCATCTAATGAGAAATACTCGCGGATACACTGGCCAATCGGTGCATCGGCTGGTAATTCAAGAATACCCTCTGAGCTTTCTGCCATACCTAACTCTTCAAACGCACATAGCATGCCGTGTGAAGGCTGGCCGCGAAGCTTGGCTTTTTTAATCTTAAAATCACCTGGTAAAACGGCGCCAACTTTAGCTACTGCTACTTTTAAGCCTGTGCGACAGTTTGCTGCACCACACACGATGTCTAAAAGCTCGTCTTCACCGACGTTTACTTTTGTTACGCGTAATTTGTCTGCATCTGGGTGTTGACCACATTCAACTACTTCACCAATAACGACACCAGAGAAGTTACCTGCAACGAGATCCAAACCATCAACTTCTAGGCCCGCCATAGAAAGCTGTTCAGAAAGAGCCTCAGTATCAATGGCTGGATTAACCCACTCACGTAACCACTTTTCACTAAATTTCATATTTACTTCGCTCTTATCTGAATTGGTTTAGGAATTTTAAATCGTTTTCGAAAAATGCACGTAAGTCGTTTACGCCATATCGCAACATGGTTAAACGCTCTACACCCATACCAAAAGCAAAACCGGTGTATTTTTCAGGGTCGATACCCACTGAGCGAAGTACGTTTGGATGCACCATACCGCAACCTAATACTTCTAACCATTTGCCATTTTTACCTTTTACGTCCACTTCTGCCGAAGGCTCAGTGAATGGGAAATAAGAAGGACGGAAGCGAATCTCCATATCTTCTTCGAAAAAGTTACGTAAAAAGTCGTGCAAAATACCTTTAAGCTCAGTAAAGCTTACGTCTGTATCAACCATCAAACCTTCTACTTGATGGAACATTGGCGTATGTGTTTGGTCGTAGTCGTTACGATATACACGACCTGGAGAAATGATACGTAGTGGTGGCTTTTCAGCTTCCATGGTACGAATTTGCACACCACTGGTTTGTGTACGCAGTACCAACTTAGGATTAAAATAGAATGTATCGTGGTCCGCACGCGCTGGGTGATGCTCAGGAATATTTAACGCGTCAAAGTTGTGGAAATCATCTTCCACTTCAGGGCCAGATTTAACAGCAAAGCCTAACTCACCAAAAAATGATTCAATACGCTCGATAGTGCGTGTCACTGGGTGCACACCACCTACAGGCATAGTGCGGCCCGGTAAGGTGACATCAATGGTTTCTTCTGCAAGTTTTTTCTCAAGCGCTTGTTGAGTTAAAAGCTCGCGCTTTTCATTAATTGCGTCTTGTACTTGGGTTTTAGCTTGGTTGATCACTGCCCCAGCTTCTTTGCGCTCTTCTGGCGCTAATTTACCTAGGGTTTTAAGTAATCCTGTGATCTCACCTTTTTTACCAAGGTAATTAACTCGGACATCCTCAAGATGCGCTATTTCGCTTGCGCCGGAAACGGCTTCTAGCGCCTGCGCTAAAATATTCTCTAAGTTCATTCTATACCTGATCTTTATGGAGGTAATTTGCTGTGTATTAATCGCTTATGATAACTGAAAGCACGGACTAGATTCTAGCCCTAACTCTGCTCAGTTTGTGATTAGGGGTGAATATTTGTAAAAATAAACCTGTAATCGTATTTTTAGAGTATCACAGGCCTATTTTTAAAGACTGAATTATAGTTTGAGTGTGGTTTTGATGAACGGAATGGTTAATTTTCGCTGTGCGGCCATCGAAGCATGATCGAGTTTATCGAGTACGTCCAACAGTGCGCGCATATCGCGACTTAAGCGAGTTAATAAGAATCGCGCACATTCATCAGTGAGTTCTAACCCTCGCATATTGGCTCTTTTCACCAGCGCTTCGGCTTTATCATCATCACTCATTGAGCGAATTTGAAAAGTCGTTCCCCACGCTAAACGAGACTCCAGATCAGGCAAATTGATATTTAACATGCTCGGCAGCAAATCAGCCGTAACAACCAAGCATTTATTCGGCTCGTTAAAACGGTTAAAAAAGTTAAACAACGCTTTTTCCCAATTATCTAGTCCTGCGACTAAGTGCACATCGTCTATACACACCACATCTAGTGATTCTAAGCCATCTAGCACCGCTGGCCCAAAATCGATGACCTCTCTCAAGCTCAATAAAATAGTTGATAACCCCATTTCCTGAGCGTGAATACAGGTGGCGTAAAGTAAGTGTGATTTGCCCGAGTCAGCGAGTCCACACAAGTAGGTATACTGAAAATCACTGGCAATATTTTTTAACGCAGCCTTTAAATGACTCACTTCAAGAGATTTTGGCCCACCGAAATAAGAGGCGAACGTTTCATCGTCCGGTAGCGTCACGGGCAAAGCCATTTGTAGTGGTTCGCTACTCATCATTGACCTACCCAGCTATAACGCAGCCTTGAAGCATCGGCTACTTGGTAAAACGCGTGTGGATCAACATACACACTAAACGCCTGCTCTAAATTCAAGGCTTTAATCAAATCAGCCAAGCTTGAAGTATGATCTATTCGAAAGCGCACTTTGTCATCGGCACGATAGACGACATCCACCCCCACGACCGTACTCATACTGGCTAATTGCCGGCGCGCTCGTTCAATTGCCGTAAATTTTTCAAGGTTATCAACCAGAATAAAAGTGCTTTGCGTTGCGAGCGTCACATTTGGATCAATCGCGTAGTTTTTAGCCAGCGCCGCGGAGAAATGATTGACCATGGTGATCAATATTTGCTGCTTATCGCCCACCAGTTTATTAACTTCAAACAGTTCAGCATCAGTATAACGCCATTCAAGTTGCCAACTACTGCTGCTTTGTTGTTGGAACATACGTGCGGTGATCACGCGTTCTGCATTATATCTTTCAGAGGCTAGCTCAACTGGTTCAGAGAAATTCCCCCACACTTCAGCAACGCTCACTTTTGACAAGTCATCCAAATCAAGCAATGGGACAATCACAGGCACGCCCCACTCCGCCGCGGTGTCGTAGATTAAACGCTCAAGCTGCGGATAACTATCTTGGGTAACAAAGTCACGGCGCAAATTGTCTTCGATAGCGAGCCAAATGGCGATAAGTGGACGTCGGTTTCCCCAAAGCGGCAAACCAGCATCTTGAATTAACTCTTCAACTTTAGTTGGTTCAAATTTTACGCGAATTTTAACGCTGCCTTTTTCGCCGTCTAAATACTCATACTTGAGCATATAATCCGAAATCGAGCGCATAGCTTGTGTTATCAGTTGTGACTCGCCACCCTCAAAGCGGCCCGTGAGTTTTTTGATTACATTGCGTAATGCTTGCTGACTGGCTTTTACACGCGTATCGCGGCTTTTGTCTGTTACCGATAACTCACTTTGGTACAGATCCGTGACCTCCACGGCCATTGCTTGTGCAGACCATAACAAACAAAAAATAAACAGTATTCTCAATGCCATAACTAAAGCTATAAAGGAGTCTTGTGATTCGATCCTAAAGCAAAGACAGACTAAAGCAAAGCATAAAACGGCACATAGCTAATCAGACACGGCAAATTTAATTTGATTCTTACCATTGTTTTTTGCCTGATAAAGCGCATCATCTGCCTGATGCAAAATCGCCTCTGCACTGAACTTTTGCTCATAATTGCCTGCCACGCCGATACTGCAACCACAGCGCACTTGGTCACCACTATCCAATTCAATAGGCGTACAAATTCGATTTAATATGCGTTCACACACTTGTGAAAGCACACCGTAATGAAGTGGTTCCATCATGAGTACCACAAATTCATCTCCCCCAAGGCGTGAAACCAGATCATAAGCTCTTACTTCCTGACTTAAACGTTTAGCGACCTTTTGCAGCACTAAGTCACCGGCTTTATGGCCATGCGTATCGTTAATCGGTTTAAAATCATCTAAATCAATATACAGCACGTACACCTCTAAATGAGCACGAGCCGATTTGGCGGCAAGGCGGGACAATTCTTTAAATAGGTATTTACGATTCGCAAGCCCAGTTAAATTATCATGTAATGAGTCATACTCTAACTGTTGCTGCAATTGCTCTCGCTTGGCCACTTCGTTCTGAACCTCCTCTAAGCTTGCCTGAAGCTCTCGAGTTCTTACTTGCACCCGCTCTTCAAGTTCTTGTTGGTATATTTGTAATGCTTGGTTTGCTTCAACCAATGCTCGTTGGTTGTTAAACGCATCTAATGCAGACGAAATAACATGACTGATCGTGTACAACACATCCACAACCACGCCCGAATACTCATCCTCGTTTCGATAAGATTGAATGATGAATACCCCTAAAAACGAGTTTCTGTTTAACAACGGAAAACATAACCATTGCTTGGGCATTGTACCCAAAACTTGTAATTCACCAGAGGTTACCAATTTCTGAATATCGGATTCTGTGAAGTTACAAATTTTTTGCTGGCTGATAGCGTAACCTGTGAGGGTTTTCTCTATTGACTTTAAACTTATCTTATCGAAATCTTCTGAAGTAATAGCGTCTTTTACATCATGAAAATAGGGAAAACTCAATGTCCCGTCATGTTCAAACAAAGCCACGTAAAAATTGTCGGCGTAAGTGACTTTTTGCAAAATACAATGAATATCAAGTAAAAAGCGTTGTATGGAGTCGCTGGTATTTAAACAAGCGACAATGTCTGTGACACTTTCAATAACATTGTTATTTGTGATCGTTGGCACAGTACTGCCTCCTTAATAATTCGCCTGACTTGTCATGGCATAACTGCTTTGAGTATAGGAGTTAGCATCGGTATCCGCTAAGACAAGTGTAACTTTCTTTTAAAAGTGAAGGTGTTGTCATTTGCATTTAACAAAACGTAAATAAAATGTAATATAAATTAACTTCATTTAATCAAGCGGTTTGTTGTGCGTCGTTCAACCTTCATTATTCTACATTCACTCGGTGTCAGCGCTATATTCATCGGTTTATTTACAGGCCTTCGTATTGCAACTGTTGATAAGCCCTATTTATTAACGCTCAATGCATTATTGCCATCGGGGCAAGTACATCAATGGCATTTGTTTGCCGCCAGTATTATGTGGGTAACGATAGGTTATTATGCTTATCAAAAATGCGTCGCTAAAAAGCCCGTTAGAAGCAGTCGCTATCATCACGGGGTGACACTATTTGGTTATATCTCTATTATGTTTGCTGCTGTCAGTGGCACTTTAATGTTTTTTGACCGTTTACCTGCAAACCTTATCTTTGTACATTTTTACAGTGCCCTATCGGTCGTTGTGTATCTGTTATTGCACAGTTGGATTTATCTCTTACAGCTGGGCAGAATGGCAATAAAAAGAGTGCTTAAGCTGCCCGTTAAGCAACTCCCTATCACTCTAACTTTCATTATCGGTATCGTGAGCACAAGTGCATTTTACGCGCTGCAATCAACCACCCATACACTACAAGTAATGCCCATAACACAACATATATTAATGGATGTGGATGGCAAACCAGACGAGCCACAATGGCAGCAGGCGGCGTCCATCTCAATCTTGACCACGCATGGTGCAAACTTTGAAAACGGCCAAACTCAAGTAGAAATAAAAGCACTCAGTAATCAAGAAGAAACCTTTTTTCTATTTAAGTGGGCTGATCCAACACAAAGCTTGGAGCACTTGCCTCTAGTTAAAACTGAAAACGGTTGGCATGTTAAAGAAAACGGCTTCTATCATTTTGACGAGCAAAGCTACTACGAAGATAAGTTTGCGGTCATGCTATCAAACAGTTGCCAATTTGGCGCAGATAACACCAGCCAGCTCGGGAAAAGACCGCTCAATGATAAGCCGAGTAACTGGCACGGTAAAGGCTATCACGCCAGCCTAGATGGCCAAGTACGAGACCTTTGGCATTGGAAAGCGGTGCGAACCGACAATATGGTGCTAGCGGATGACAACTTCATTGGGCGACCCGCAACCGTGATCAGTGGCGCACGCCGCTACACGGCCGGTTACCAACCTGATGGTAAAGAAAGTGGCGCGTACGTTATGAACTGGCTGTGGTACAGCAAAAATGGGGTCACCCCAAAACGGTTGCCCGAAAGCACTGAGCATGAAAAGTCGACTGTGTTGCCTTGGTTTGGCTCCACCCCATATAAATCTGAGCTAGACAGATACCCTAACGGCACAAAATTAAGCTCGGTACTCTATCGTTCAAATCGTTTTGAAGGTGACAGAGCGCATGTTAGAGCAAAAGGACACTGGCAGGATGGATTTTGGACTTTAGAGTTAGTTAGACAAAATGATACCCAGTCACCCTATGACATTCCTTTGAATAATCAAACATGTTTGTGGGTATCTGCGTTTGATCATAGCCAAATTGCACACACGCGCCACCAGCGTGCAATTAAGTTGAGGTATTCGCTGTGATAAAACGTCTCTTTTTGTCGCTACTAATTTTTGTGTTGATATCGGGATACGCATTGATCTCTGAGGAGACCATCGAACCAATGGATCACCCTCGCTTCAGTAAAATAACAATGGAAGGCAAACTAATTAAGCCATGGCAAGGGCCTTGGGCATGTGTCTTTGACCGCGAATTGAATGTGCTATGGGAAGTAAAAACCGACAGCGAGTCAATCCATGACGCTAACTGGACATACTCTTGGTTTAACAATCAACTGGGCAAAGCCAATTTTGGCGATTGTTATTTCGAGCCAGAGCGCTGTGATACACACGATCTGATCCGCCGTACTCAGCAAGAACAGCTTTGTGGCCAGTCAAACTGGCGTCTTCCTACAAGCAGTGAGCTGGAAAGCTTATTACAAACACCAAATAGACCCGGTCAACCGCACATTGCTTACGATTACTTTCCTCATATTAAAAAAGGGGACTACTGGAGTAATGACGCCGAGCTGCCCCTAACGAATCAATTTAGGCACCTGAAACAAGGTGCCAAAGCAGTCAATTTTCAGACGGGTGATAGCGTTAATCTGCCCTATAGAAATGCTGCTTTTGTCATTCTTGTGAGTCCGCTCACGCAAAACCAAACGCAGTTAAGTCGTCGCGCAAATTCAACTCAATAAAAATATAGGATCAAGGAAATGAGCACACGTATTGTGAGCCTAGCTATTGGTTTAACATTAACTGCCAGCGCGCATGCTGGTAGCCAATATCACAGGCTTATTTGGGATCATAACCCAAGTGCGCAAGCAACTATTGGCTTTACGCCAACCAGTGGCAGCAATCATCATGTTAAATTTGGATCATCAACGGATGAGCAAAGCTGGTCAACACAAGCTGTGAATACATCACACACGTTTTCTAGCAGTTTACAAAGCCAATTTGTAACGCTCAAAGGTTTAACACCTGATACAGCTATCTACTATCGCGTATGTGATAGTGAGGGCTGTGGCCAAAGGTTTTGGTTTAAAACTGCGCCGACGGGCAATCAACCTTTTACGGTAGTTGCAGGTGGTGATACACGAACAGGCTGGACGACGCGTCGTGAAGGGAACAAGCTGATCGCTAAAATTCGCCCTCTTTTCATTATGCACGGTGGTGATTACACCAACGCTAATTCAAGCTCGGAAATGAAGGAATACTTGCAAGACTGGCAACTGACATTCTCGGATGACACCATCGATGGTCAAAGTTACAAACGTATTTACCCGTTTGTTGCGACCCATGGTAATCATGAAGATGGCAACTACAAAACCCTTTGCCAAGTGTTTGGTGTTGATTATGACCAAGATGGTCAATGTACTAATTCAGATAGCTATGGTGCATTCAATGTAGGCAGTTTATTGCGTGTATATACGCTAAATAGCCAGTATAAAAATAGTGGCTGGTCAAGCTATGCCACTGCCATGAATAATTGGTTAGCACAAGACTTATCAAGCAACAAAACAGCGACCAAATGGCGTACAGCCCAGTATCACAAGCCGATGTACCCGCATTATTCTGGTAAATCTGATAACACCATTTTACACACTTGGTGGGCTGGCACTTTCTATAATAATGGCATGAACTTAGTGGTAGAGTCTGATACCCATATCAACAAACTCACGCAAGCGCTAGAACCCACAGCAAATGGATTTAATGAAACAAACAACGGCGGGACAGTATATATTGGTGAAGGCAGTTGGGGCGCCCCTGCCCGCTCCGCAAACGATCCAAAATCATGGACCATTGACTTGGCGAGCATTCAGCAATTTAAAGTACTCTCAGTAAGCCAAGACAACTTATTGGTTCGAACCGCCCAGTTTGACAGCGCAGCAGATCAACTCACGCGGGAACAGCGTGCCAGTGATCCACTCATGTTACCCACCAATATAAACTGGTGGCATGCCAATACGATTGGCGAAGTGCTTACGCTCAAACAAGCTGCTAACCAATTGAGTGTGATTGATACGGGTCCTATTGACGAACCAGAAGCCATCGTATTAACAAACGGTCAAACACTCAGCGGCCTGACTGCAACTAAAGGTAAAGAAACACACTACGTATTAGATGTGCCTGAAAATGCGTCTAATCTTGCGTTTACAACCTCAGGTGGTTCTGGCGATGTAGATATGTACGTACGCTTTGGACAGCTAGCTACGCAGCAAGCCTATGACTGTCGTCCATATGAAAATGGCAATAGCGAGAGCTGCCCAATCAATACTGCTCAAGTTGGTAAGTATTATGTGATGCTGCACGCTTATGAAGCTTACGCTAACTTAAATCTGCTCGCGAAATTTGAGGTTGGTGGTGCGCCAGTTAATCAGCAACAGTGGCCTGATCAAAGTGCTAGTAAAAATGATTGGCTATATTACAGCTTTGAAGTGCCTGCCGGAATGAGTAAGCTGACGGTAACAAGTGCTTCAGGTACTGGGGATGCTGATCTGTATGTACGCTTTGGTGAAAAACCAACATCTTCAAGCTATGAATGTCGCCCTTATGAAGATGGTAACAATGAAGTGTGTTCTATTACTTCTCCTAAGACAGGCAGTTGGCACATAGGTTTGAAAGCCTATAGCAGCTTTTCTGGCGTATTATTGAGCGCAAAAGCAGAATAACTCCACGACAACCCCTTGTGATTTATCGAAATGCCCATACTAAGTATTTTCGATAACAAGGGGTTTTTCATGGAATTTTTACACACTATGGTACGCGTTAAAGATTTAGACGCGTCGCTACATTTTTATTGTGACTTACTTGGCCTAGTTGAAGTGAAACGTTATGACAGCGAGCAAGGCCGATTTTCACTCATCTATTTAGCCGCCCCCGGACAACTCGAAGAAGCCAAAACAACGTTTAAACCAACTATCGAACTCACCTACAATTGGGACTCTGAACAATACACGGGCGGAAGAAACTTTGGCCACCTTGCATTTTCAGTAGATGATATTTATGCAGCATGTGAGAAATTACAACAAGCTGGCGTTGTCATTAATCGACCACCTCGTTGTGGTCATATGGCGTTTGTGAAATCACCGGATGGTATTTCAATTGAGTTATTGCAAAAAGGTGAGGCTCTAGCTGCCAAAGAGCCATGGGCTTCAATGGAAAACACGGGGAGTTGGTAAATTACCCTCGTGAACGCGCTAAATAGCACTAATAATCAGCTAGAATTTCTTCATCAGTAACGTGGTAGCGCTCAAGTAAATGCTGAAGTTCATCTTTAAACTTTGGCATTTGCAACAGTGAGTCAATCGTTGCGATCCTACTTTGCAATGCATATGGTGCCAAAAAAGCCCGCTCATATCGCTCATGTGGCAGCTTTGAAAAATAGATCTCGTTTTTCCAAGTTTTATTTTCCGAAACTAGGTAGTTAACCGTCGCGCGGCTGATCACTGCCACATCAATTCGCTGTTTGACAATAAGCTCTAACAACTGATGATCGGAGCCCGTCGCGATAAGCGTCGCCTTTTTGGCCCCGACAACTGGGTCCACATGAAAATAAAAGTGGCCGCGCACACCACCAATGACTTTTTCATGCAACGACTTGTCATCAATGAATTCGAATGGTGCTTTTACATGAGAGACAAACTCATCTTGGTCCAACATAAACGAGCGTGACCAGACAAACTTTTTCCTCTCAACATCATGAAACCACAGTGGATTGGCCCCCATAATCAAACCATCCAATTTTGCCTCTGCAATATCACGATTTAGCCGGTTCCGAGGCAAAAAATCGAGTTTAAAATTAGCAACTTGCTGATGTTTATTTATAAGCGAGATCAGATCGAAATAAAAGCCAATCTCTTGCTCTACGTCAATCATATAGGGTGGTTTCAGATGGTATGCATAAATTTGTACATTGTCTTTTGAGAAAGCCACATTACTGATAATAAAAGCAACGCTTAAGAACAGATACAATCCTGCACACTTGAATTGAGAAAACATATATATCCATTTGTTTCAAAAAACAATCTGTATAGCTAAATGTTAACCTAACATTTACTCAATGCAATGCATCTACTTATTTAATTTGCAACACGATTGAGTAATTAAGGAGGATAAATCCCCCTTTTCAATTCAACCGATAATTTAGTGACAACCCCCGTCGTCATAGCTTACTTTGAGAGAAGCCGCTTGACTACTACCCGATATTTTTAAGTAGCCCCAGTACTGTAACTGG
Source organism: Pseudoalteromonas sp. ATL1 (assembly GCF_058933015.1). Taxonomy (NCBI): domain Bacteria; kingdom Pseudomonadati; phylum Pseudomonadota; class Gammaproteobacteria; order Alteromonadales; family Pseudoalteromonadaceae; genus Pseudoalteromonas; species Pseudoalteromonas sp. ATL1. The sequence continues at coordinate 3,162,494 of NZ_JBZYXL010000001.1, forward strand.
CCAGACAAACTGATACATTCTTCATTTCCCAAGTTATCTGAACGCGCATCAACATTGTTACCATCTGGCCAACCTTGATTGCTATATTCCAATGTTAAGTCACCAGTGCCGTTGGCTGTTTCTATACGGATACTGTTTTGCGCACTGACATTTTCAAGTGAAAACCACATGACGGATTCATCACCGAGGCAAATCAACTCACCCGCTTGCGCACGACCACCAGTTTTAGCAGCTTGTGTTTTACACGCATCCGGCAACGTCGCTATAGGCGCGTCATAGTTAGCGACAAGGGAGACATTATTGAATGTGTTGTAGGCACGCAGCATCACGTAATATTTACCCGTTTGTGGCGCTGCAAAATCACATTGCTCACTATTACCATTTTTATATGGTCGACAATCGAAGTCTTCTGTCGTTGGCACTTTGCTGAAACTCACATACAGATCTGCATCCCCATCACCTCCCGAAGTAACAAAACTTAAGTTTTGTGCGCCCTCGGGCACCTCAATCAGGAATGTTTTCTGCTCATTTTGTTGCGCAGATACACTGACAGCTTGACCGCGATACAGTTTTGTGGCCCCTCGCGTTGCTTCTATGGTCGCAGTTGTTGTTGCGGTTGTTGATGCACCGTTTGAATCGGTTACGGTAAGTGTAACTGTGTAATTACCCGCTTCGCTGTAACTGTGTGTCGGATTTGCAAGACCGCTGTTATTGCCATCTCCAAAGTCCCAAACATACTGGCTGATAGGACCTTCCGCATCGCTACTCCCTTGACTCGAGAATGCAATCGCTTCTTGAACTTGGCCAGTGTATGGGCCATTAATTTTCGCAACTGGAGGCGTGTTCTCTCCCGATGCCAGATCTTGAGTCCATTGCGTAAACTCCGCATCATATTGTGACTGCCAACCATCTAGTAACGCTCGGTATCCATTCCAGTCACCAACGCGCGTTTTAGCGAGCATATTATTGACGGCATCGTTATGACGTTCAAACATAAAACGGACACCCAAATAACCCCAACGATAGATCCTATCCTGATCAAAGCCATCATAAGTCGTGGCGAAAATTTGCTGCAAGTTATATACCGAGCCATCTTTGATCGTATCAATGGCTTTTTGATTATCATCTTGGTTCGCGATGTATTCTGCTACACCCTCAGACCACCACACGATTGCCTTAGTTGGCGCATTAAAATCGCCATATAAATCAAAGCGACCATCCAAATAATGTACATATTCATGCTCGAGGTTCCAAACATAATGCTCTCCCTTAGCGTAACTCGCTTCATAAGCGACAAAGTTAGCTTGATTACCTACTTTGCTTGGGTCACCTTCTAAATACATACCCCCATTGTTTGTATCGATATTAAAAATGGCTTTAGCATACTTTTTATAGTCGTTACTGCTATTAAAAATATTGACTTGTAAAAAGGTATTGTTGTCATCTGCTACAGGAGTTTGGTTCGTCGCAAGCCGATTATGAAAGCGTGTTTCCTCTGCAGCCATGGTGTCACAAGCCGAAGATAACTGAGTTGGGGTCATCTCTTGTGCACGAATTTTTATCGTGCTACTGCATTGATGGGTTTGAGAAAGCACTTGTTGCGTTAAATTATCTTCAAAATTACAAATATTGAACTCGCTGCAATCGGCATAATAGGACGCCACATCAGCCGCGTTTAGCCATAACCCATCGCCATAACCGTAGCTTTTATAAGTAGAAAAAAGCTGTTTTAGACCATTCGTTACAATTGCATCGATATCGCTCGCACCATGTTGCTTAAGACGAGCAAGTTCACCTGCAGCATTAATAATTAGGAATTCAGAGTCCGAATCAATCATCCAATTTTTTTGCGTGAATGCCACCAAAGCGTTGGCCAACGCAGTGTCTTTTTTGATCAGCGGAACGTACTCATCATTCCACTGGCCACGGAATAAAATCGTAAAAATACCATTCACTGCGTTGCGCATATTGCGGTTGCTGGCATAACTTTGGTTAAAGTTCTCTAGCCACTGACGCACCACGCCTAAATACCTGTGCTGTAACTCGGCACTGTCCATAGTGGTGATCACTTCTTGTAGCACTTTGCCATGTTCGTTGTTGTTGTCATAAAAGTGCGCATTATTCACGAATGCATCAATCGCACCTTGCACATTAGTGCGTAGCGCGTCACTAAACGTCACGGCATCGTTATAGAATTCAACGTAATAACCCGCACGGATAAATAAAAACAACGCGGTTAAATCATTGCTACCAGCTCCGTCGTAGCTTTGTGCCAATGCTCGAGCTTCATCAACAACAGTAGTCATTTTATCGTTAGTGAATGTACTGATTTGTATTTGGCTGCTCGCCGAAAACAGCTCGTTCACACAACTGCTGCCCTGAGCTTTAATTTGTGAAATAAGCTGGGTACCTGTTGCGCTTGCAAGTGCGTTCAAATCACAACTCACATTTGCATCAGCTTGCACGCTTTGCAGCAACTGAGTGGTAGGATTTACATTGACCGATAAACCATAATCAGAAGCCTTCGCCGGAGCACGCTCATCGCGAGTGGCATGTTCATGTCCATGAAAAATGTGCTCGACCTGTCGATGTGATTCAGGCTGTAAAAGTGAAAATGTGCTTTGGTTTGCAGCGAATACCGCATGGCTTAAACTTGAACCCAAAATGGGTAGTGCCACGATGATTGTTTTAAGTTTCATAATGTACCTTTTGTGTTGTATCCCACCCATACGTCATGGGCACTAAAAGTATTAACACCAAATACACAATGCATACAATATATTTTATATAACCTTAACGAATAATCACCGAAACAAACGCGTATATGTAGAAATAACAGCGCGTTAATAATGCTAACTAATTTTGCTTAATTATTTGAAGCGCATCATTAAATATGCGTTTGATGAGAGCAACTATGGTTTACATCAATGAGTTGGCTGTACAGCTGATAATGGAAAGATCACGTAAATCGGTTTGGCTAGCTAATGGATCGCCTGACAGATGCACAAAATTTGCTGATTCTCCTACGCAGATCCTACCTCCGCTGCAACCAAGATGCTCAGCACTTGCACGCGTAATACCGTGTAATGACTGAACTTTGGATAAGCGTTGTTCAGGTAACAAAACTCTCGCATGCCGCATAGATAGACCTGGCGCGTGATCCGTAATACGTTTGCTCGCTTGCTCAGCTACTCTCAATGGGCTCAGAGGTTGAGTAGGATAATCACAATGCAAACAGATATTATATCCAGAGTCGAGTAACGCTTGGCATGGCTGTAATTGAACCTGACCGCTGCGTAATTGTATCCATTCATACCCGTCCGCGCCTGTTTCACCTACACTCATCGCTATCGACCTCTTGTCTAGCTTTTGATGCGGGATATGGTCGTCCAATTCAGAAAAAAAGTTCAGCTCTTCAGACACTTCAAACTTAGATTCTATTAAATTGATATGTGGGTTTGTCTGCTTAAATTGTTTAAGTAATTTTTTTGCAAATGGATGTGAGTCTGCCACACCGAGGTGTGTGATACCTTGTCGGTAAGCTCGCTTAACAATTTGGCGCATGTATGTATAAATATTAACTAATTGACTTTTCAATTGCGCAGCAGGAATTGAGGCACTTAACCATATGAGTTGTTCATCAAACAAGCCTTGTTGGCAGTGTAACAATTGTTTGAATTCATGTTCACTCGTAAATGGGTTAGCGCTACAGGATTTAAGGCACTGGTACACTGCTCTTATTGCGGGTTCATTGAGATAAGCTGCGGCTTTATTATCATCTAATACAACAATGGGCCGAGTAATTTTCAGCTGATTAATAAACGTAAAGATACTGACTTTTTCAGTTCGATCATAATCGGCTAATAGCGCTTCACTGAGTCCATACGCTAACAACCAATTATCGGGCTCAATTCCTTTGTCCAAATACAATAGTGCACGGGCGATATAACTATAGCCGTAATGAGGCATCATTTTTTGCCACGAACAATCAAAACCAAATGGTCCTAAATGCGTCCATTGCGACAAAATTGCGCTCAATACTAGTTGAATATTTGGCTCTATGAACCCTGGACAAACGCAATGGTATTTACTCAAGTATTGAAACCGAGCGGAAATATTCTGCTGTTTTACATACTGACAAACGTGGTCGACCGACCCTTGTATAACGACCTTACCAGCGCTAATAAGCATTGCCTCAACGACTTCTGTTGTGGGCAAGAATTGCGTGTATATTTTACCAATGATCACACTATGTTTAGGCGAAGCTGGGGCCAGAATCTCATCGTCTGAAGGTAACGCCCCAATCGGCATTTCTGCCAACCTATCTAGCAAGCTGTCATAAAAAACATGTTCAAAAGAAAAGCGAGCGTGACTGGGGTGTTGTCCGTTCATTGTATGCTTCCAAAAACCAATCCATACAAAGGTAGTCAAAAACCCCAACATGTCGATTACAGCAGATTACAGGGTCGTAATATCAGCACTTACCGATCTGTTATGAGCCGTGAACTCACTTAACTGGTAATTTGATATCTGCAAACAAAGCATCTACATCATCTTGATTTCTAAGTAAGCTTGCTCTTTCTACGAGATCTTTTGTCAAGTGAGGTGCAAAGCGCTCAATAAAGTCGTACATATAGCCACGTAAGAAACTGCCTTTTCTAAAACCAATCTTGGTCGTACTTGCCTCAAAAAGATGGCTGGCATCAATACAAACAAGGTCTTGATCGGCTACACGGTCAATCGCCATAGATGCGAGCACGCCAACGCCAAGGCCTAGGCGGACATAAGTTTTTATCACGTCAGCATCAGTGGCAGTAAAGACAATGTGAGGCTCTAACCCATGCGCGTTAAACGCTTTGTCTAACTCTGAACGACCCGTAAAGCCGAATACATAAGTAATCAGCGGATACTGAGCAACATCATGGACTGTTAAGTTATTGATTTTTTGGGCCAATGGATGATCTTTGGCAACCACGATACTTCTATTCCAGTGATAACATGGCAGCATCACTAAATCTGAGTATAAATGAAGTGCCTCAGTGGCGATGGCAAAGTCAGCATCACCACGCGCTGCCGCATCTGATATTTGTTGCGGAGTACCTTGATGCATATGCAACGATACCGCAGGATACTTCTTCATAAAGCCTTGAATAACGCCAGGCAAAGCATATCTGGCTTGCGTATGCGTCGTCGCGATATTCAGCTTGCCTTGATCGGGTAATGTATGCTCATTTGCGACCGCTTTAATGCCTTCAACTTTAGACAATATTTCTCGCGCAATATTTATAATTTCATTACCAGCATTGGTAACATGAGTAAGATGCTTACCACTGCGACCAAAGATTTGCACACCAAGCTCATCTTCGAGCATTCTCACTTGTTTAGAAATACCGGGTTGGGAGGTATATAGGCTTTCAGCAGTTGCCGATACATTCAAATTGTGGTTTAAAACTTCTACAATATATCTAAGTTGTTGTAATTTCATAGCTTAATTTTTCTTATTAGTTTTAACTTGGCATTGAGCACGACACGCTAGAAGAGTAATAACCTTGCGACAAAGCCGAACTCTCTAAGGCTAGCATAATTACTTGAAACGAGATAGCACTAGCCATACATCCTTGTTTAACGGATAAATTGTTGTCTTGGTCTATAATAATAAACACTTAAGTTTAAATTATTTTTCATCCATATGAACGGAAAGCTGTTCAGATTGCAATTAATTGATGTAAGATAAAATTTATCTTTCTAGTCGTGGTCAAAGAGAAGTTAAGTTATGTTTGTTTCTATCATTATTATGTTGATTGTTGCATTGATCGTCATTGCGGTTTGGGTCAGTGCAGTACAGCAGCATAAGGAGAAACAAGAAGCCGAACGTCGAAAAGAGCTAGCTAAACATAAAAAAATCATTGAAGAGTCAGAAGACATAATCGTCAACAGCTGCAACATTCCCATGTCAGAACTTATTTTACGCGTATTGCAAAGGCGCGTACTAGATTCCCTTACCGCTATGGTTGAACTGTCTCCTACCAACAAAGAACTTAAAAATCGTCTTAACGAAGCCAAAGAAAGGCTTAACACACCCATTGATCCCGATGCCCAAAGCGACGCATTAAATCTCCCCGACGCTGATAAGCAACTGATCGCGTTAGTCCAAGGTATTAAAAGGCTTAGACACGTGCTTCGTTCAGAACACTCTAAAGGTAAAGTTGATACACAAATGTTTGTGGCGGAAGACAGAAGACTGGAAAAGTTACAGCTACGTATTAACGTAGAAAGTCAAATTAAGAGAGGCGTATCTGCCCGCACCGCAAACATGGTAGGCTCTGCTCGACAGTACTTTGAGAAAGCCTATGCAACGGTCTGTGCTGTAACCTACAGTGATGAATACGTTACCGAGAAAAAAGCACAATTAACTTCATATTTGGAAGAAATTAGTACTGAGCTAAAAGCGTCTAACGCGTCCTCTGTTAAACAAAAGAAAGAACAAGAAAAAGACGACCTCGACGTATTGTTCGCACCAAAGAAGAAGTGGTAACAACCACTTCTCACTATTCTAAAGCAAATTTAAAAACAAATAACGCGGTTAATACCCACACGCTCACAGACACTTCATGGCCTTTTTGGCACATAACTTTAACCGCTGTGTAAGCGATAAAACCCAGAGCAATACCGTGTGCGATTGAAAACGTGAGCGGCGTCATTAACAAAACCACACTCACTGGGATTGCATCGCTCATATCATCCCAGTTAACCAGTTTTAAGTTCTGCAGCATCAACACAGCAACATACAAAATGGCCCCTGCGGTTGCGTAGGCAGGTACCATTTTTGCCAAAGGCGCAAAGAACATCATCAGCAAGAAGCAAACACCGACTGTTACGGCAGTTAAACCTGTTTTACCACCGACCGATACACCCGATACCGACTCAATGTACGAAGTTGTGGTTGAAGTGCCTAACATAGAACCAGCTATCGTTGCTGTACTGTCGGCAGAGAGTGCTCGCCCCAATCGAGGCATTTTTCCCTTTTCATCTGCCATGCCCGCTTTTTGCGTGACGGCAACCAAAGTCCCTGAAGTATCAAACAAGTCTACAAATAAAAATGCAAAAACGACACTGAGCATTGAAAGTTCCAAAGCCGAGGCAATATCAAGTTGCATCATGGTCGGTGCAATACTCGGTGGCGCTGATATGACACCTTGATAGTTGACAAGCCCTGCGCCCCAAGCCACTAATGTGACCACAAATATACTAATTAAGACACCACTTTTCACATCTCTGTACATAAGCGCTGCGATGATAAAGAAGCTTAAAATTGCGAGTAAAGGGCCCGCTTGTGTAATATCACCAAGCTTCACTAATGTGGCTGGACTAGAAACAATGATCCCCGCATTTTTTAGCGCAATTAACGCTAAGAATGCGCCAATCCCCGTCGCAATTGCCTGTTTTAAAACCAAAGGAATGGCCTGTATAACCCATTCTCGTATTTTAAAAACGCTCAAAAACAGGAAAATACAGCCCGATAAAAATACGGCTCCCAAAGCTGACTGCCAGCTGTGCCCCATCCCGAGTACAACCCCATAGGTGAAAAAGGCATTCAAACCCATGCCAGGAGCAAGCGCTAACGGATAATTTGCTAAAAACCCCATAATAAAACAGCCGATGGCTGCAGCGATACAGGTAGCGACAAATGCGGCCCCTAAATCAATGCCCGCTTGGGCTAGCATAGGCGGGTTGACAAATATGATATAGACCATCGTCACAAACGTTGTAAGCCCAGCAATAATCTCGGTTTTTACCGTAGAGCCATTCTGATTGACTTTAAATAAGCGCTCAAACATAGAAAAGGTATTTAAATTAGAAACAAGTTGTTGGATTTTAACATAAATCATTGGTCTAACCGGACAAAATAGTTAGAATTCGTCTAAACTTGCAAATGGGTATGTCATAACGGTTACACTATGGAACGCAATCCTTCAGAAAATTCAACAAATCAGGATCTAGAGCAGCAATTGCTCAACGTGCTGGACTTTGTAACAGCACCACCCAATAGTGAGGATAAATTTCCTGATGAGAATGATCCTCAACAAGCTTTTAAAAAAGGATTGTATTATTTGAAAGAAGAGGCATTTCCTTTGGCGGCTAAATGGCTGAGGTTAGCGGCTATGTCGGGTAACCAAAAAGCACAGTTTTATTTAGGACTGCTGTTCGTCAAGGGTCAAGGCGTACCTCAAAGCCCATTTCATGCGATGGCTTGGTTAGTACTTGCTCAAAGTCAGGGAATGGATGCTGCTACAGCAATGATCGACCAACTTAAGCCGCACCTAACAACCAAACGCATCAAAGATGCACAATGTTATGCAGCCACACTCTACGAACAAATTCATCACCTCACTGTGGTTCAAGAAAAGTTGTAAATCTTCTTTTACTTTCAAAAACATGGATGTTTCTGCCGCTTCACTTTTTGTTCTTTTATCACTTTTTGTATAAAAAAGTACCAATATTTGCTTGCATCTAAACACTGTATAAACTACTGTATACAAATACTGTATATAACACCAGTGAGTTGATTATGTTACAAGCAAGTTCTGTTTTTGGTATTTCTGCTAGCTCGTCTCACACTGTAGAGGCAACACGTGCATTTAATTGTGTTATTACTGAAGATGATATCAGCGCAAGTCTCGCGCTATTAAAAATCATTCATCAGTGTAATCAAAAAAAAGGATGGACGTTACTCATTGCACCCGACAACGTGCCTAACAAAGCGATGATGGAAAGTTGCTCAATTGACTCAAGTAAACTTTTGGTGATTAGGAAAAGGCATATAGTCGATTTGAATTATGTGTTGAGATCGGCACTAAACAATGGAAACTTTGCCGCTGTGATCACTTGGACGGATGTTATAGAGCCGATTTCGCTTGAAGCTCTGAACCTGCCAAGCTCAAACACAGATATTTTTTGCTTTTGCAAAAATGCGCCTTTAGAAACGTGTACAATAGACGCATTGATATCTTAATACGAAAATATAATGTGTTATTGCACCCTTCCAGAGCCATTTGAACAATGTTGTGCGCCGTTTATTAATGGCACACAACACCCTATAACTGCCGAACAACTCATGCGTTCAAGATACAGTGCATATTACCAAAAAAATGCTGAGTATATTCGCGCAACCTATGCTAGTTCGCAGCAACAATACCATAGCATTGAAGACATTTTACTTTTCGCTCAGTCGGTACAGTTTATTAATTTAGAGATAATTGCTACTTCTAAAACACTCGAAGATAGTTACGTCGAGTTTAAAGCAACTTATATTGCAGATAACAAGATATGCATGCTGCATGAGAAGTCACGCTTTATAAAAGAATCCGAACACTGGAAATATTTAGACGGTGATATCTATCCAACCCCAGAACTTAAACTGGGTAGAAATGATAATTGCCCTTGCGGTAGCGGGAAAAAGTTTAAGAAATGTCATGCTAGCTAAGCTAGGCGCTTAACTGTAATGCGCTTTGCAATTCACCCGTCGCAAGTTGGTCATAAAAACCCGCCGCATTCATGGCGGGTTTTTCAGGCATAGAGTTACCGCTTTTTACTGACTCAAAACGTTTTCTTACTGAGAGCTCACAGTTATCTACGACAATTAAAGGGACGTGCTTTTTATCATCTCGTATCGCGAGAGGCTCTGGTGACAAACAATCATTAAGGCGCAAACTTGCCATACCACCTTCATTGAGTATGCGCGCATTACTTTGACCAATTAACATATCAAACTGCTCAGGTGCAAGTTCACGCTGAGGACCAATTTGTAATTCCTTTTTTAATGCCTGCTCTGATAAATCTGCTTCGTGAAGTGCCGATTCCGGCAGGTGAAATTGACTAAAATCTAATGCATCTTGAGAAAGCATTGCCAATAACATCGAAAAATCGGCTCTACGTTGCTCAGTCACGCTTACCGAAAGCGCAGTGCCAAGCTGATCTTCTCTGGTCAATACAGCATCAAGTTGCATATAGTTTCACCGATTAATTACGAATCTTCGTTTTTATCGGCATTTTTCAAATTTTCTTTAGCACTTTTCTTTACTTAATAAAAAACTTTGTTATTATCACCGCCGTTGTTTAGGAGGGGTTCCCGAGCGGCCAAAGGGATCAGACTGTAAATCTGACGGCACTGCCTTCGCTGGTTCGAATCCAGCCCCCTCCACCACAAACAACAAATACAATTTGGAGGGGTTCCCGAGCGGCCAAAGGGATCAGACTGTAAATCTGACGGCACTGCCTTCGCTGGTTCGAATCCAGCCCCCTCCACCAAATTGTATACTCCCATAAAAGAGGAGGGGTTCCCGAGCGGCCAAAGGGATCAGACTGTAAATCTGACGGCACTGCCTTCGCTGGTTCGAATCCAGCCCCCTCCACCACTTTTATCAATTCTTATCAATAAATAACTGCTTACCGAACTTTTTAAACCAGATAACTGCTTCGCGATAATTCTGATAGTGATGCTCAACTAACTGCCAGAAAGCCTTATTATGTGCTAATACATGACGATGAGCTAATTCATGAACAATAACATAATCTATCATTGCGTGAGGTGCGCCTGCTAAAAGCACATTAAACGTCAACTCACCACGGCTAGAGCAACTTCCCCATCGGCTTTTGTATTCCTTGAATTTTACGCTTTTAACTTCGGTATTCATCTCTTTGCATAAATGTGGAAGCCGACTTTCAATATACAATTGTGTTTCATTGGTGAGTAATTGAATTAGTTGCTTTCTTAAAGCGCTAATATTGTCAATTTGCTTAACAAACACAGTTTGTGTTTCGTGCTCCACCCGAGACACTTCACTCGCACTAGCACTAGCACTCACAGCCAATCTATATATTTGACCAAATATCATTAACTCATTTTTATCCCAAGGTGCTTGAGGCTGTAGACTGGTTTCTAGTTTACGTTGCTGCTGAGCAACCCAAGCCTTCTTTGTTTCAAGCCAAGTCACCACTTCATCCATGCACGCATCATGTGGTGCATAGACTTTGACGCCGGTATCCGTGACTTTTAACGCCACGGTTTTACGTTTTTTACTCAACTGCAATTGGTATTCAAACATCTTCATTTTTAAATTAATTTTGTCACGACCATTCTACCTCGCCAAATAGCTGCTAATCTATAAAATAAATGACTAAGGAGATCAGTAAGCTATGGCCGACAAACCCTGCTGTCAGTATCAATCACCCGATGGGCACCAATGCAAAGAAATTGATATGGGCTCAGGCCTATGCTTTTGGCACGATGCAAAGTTTGATAAAAGTGGTTTGGAGCTAACGCAAAAACTTGAACGCTACGCAAAGCGTGGTGGGTTACTTCAAGGCTTAGAACTGAAACGTGCCAACTTAGAAGGCCTTAATCTCGTGAAATTCGGCGACCATAATGGTTACGACTTATCATACAGCAATTTCTATCGAGCCAATCTTCAGGGTGCTCACTTATTCAACAATACCTTTCGAAATGCGTCGCTTATGAAAGCAGACCTTAGAGAAGCTAATTTGCATTGCTGCCATCTAGAAAAGGCTAATTTACTAGGTATAAAACTTAATAACACACGCATGGATAACCTTTATCTTGGTGACAAGCTGCTTCAAGAGCAGCAAGGGTTTTCAGCACTTAAAGAAAAGCGAGTTGACGATGCGAACGACCTATTTTTACAATCTGAAGAAATTTATCGTTCTTTGAGAAAAGGCGCTGAACAGCAAGGCTTATTTGAGATGGCGGGCAAATATACCTATCAAGAACTTCGTATGCGCCACCATCAATACCCTAGAAACTCTCAAAGAAGATGGGTATCCAGCTTTATCAATTTGCTGTGTGGTTATGGAGAAAAGCCTGAAAACGTGATTCGTTTTAGCCTCAGTATGATAGTCATGTGCGCACTGCTCTATTTCGTATTCGGCGTCACCTATAATGAACAGTTACTGCAACTCGATTTTTCACAGTCAATTGCAGAAAACATAAGTGCATTACTCAATAGCTTCTACTTTAGTGTGGTCACATTCACAACCCTTGGCTATGGAGACATCACCCCGATCGGCATTTCGCGATTTATCGCGGCCATCGAGGCGTTTACAGGCAGCTTTTCTCTCGCGTTATTCGTCGTAGTGTTCGTTAAACGAATGACACGTTAGATGAAAACTTAACCCGAGATCTCTTCTTTCAGTTGATTCAAGAATGCCTTCATAAATTCCGTGCGTTTATGCGCTTCTTGCTTGGCGGATTCTGTTTGCATTTGCTCAGCGATATGCAGTAGCTTAATAAAAAAATGATCTAGCGTATAACGCATATCATCTGCTTCTCTATTTTCACAAAATGGATCATCAGGGTGATATAAATGTCGTGCGATTGCCCCACCCACTTTCATACAGCGGCTAACTCCTATTGCCCCCAATGCATCCATCCGATCAGCATCTTGCACAATTTTGGCTTCCAATGTTTCAGGTGTGACGTTCGCACTGAAGCTATGGGCCACAATGGCATGATGTATCGCATCAAATTTCGACTCGTCGTAATCTATCGACTTTAAAAAAGTGATTGCTTTATCCGCAGCCATTTTCGACGCACGCGCACGGTCAGGATGATTTTTAGCAACCGCCACACAATCGTGTAACCAAGCTGCAGGCAACACAACGGCCAAATCTGCTTGCTCTTGCTCTGCCAATTGTTTTGCTGTTTTGACGACTCTTTCGATATGCGTAAGATCGTGCGCAGTGTCAGCAAAAACACTCTTGACCATAAAACTTTTACATGCTTGTTCAATATGTTGCATCATATTCTCTTGTATTCGCCGCAATATTCAGTGACGTGCAAAATGAGATTTCCTCTCTATTTTTCACTAAAGCCACCCAATGTAAGTAGTTACTATCACCTAAATAGGCCGATTATTCCTTTGTTACGATTGTATGTTGGCATGGCCTTCACTAAAATGGCAAGCATTCAATTTTGTAAGGAATTTTTATGTCTTGTGCCCTGTATTTACAGCCTGGTCGAGAAAAGTCACTCAAACGTAAGCACCCATGGATTTTCTCTAAAGCAATCAAAAAAATAAAGGGCAAACCTGCCTTAGGTGATACTGTCACTGTCTACACCCATGATGGACAATATTTGGCTACTGCCGCCTATAGTCCAGACTCGCAAATTCGCGCCAGAGTTTGGAGTTTTGATCAAAGTGAGCAAATTGACGTTCAGTTTTTCCTAAAACGATTGCGTAGAGCACTCGATGCACGTCAGCATACAATCTCAGAGGGTGGACTCACAGGATATCGGCTGTGTGCGGCTGAGTCTGACGGCTTACCCGGTATCACCATAGATAAGTTTGATAACTATCTAGTGTGCCAATTGCTCAGCGCTGGTGCTGAACGCCATAAAGGTGACTTGCTTATGGCATTGCGTGAGCTATTCCCCGATTGTTATATCTACGAACGTTCTGACGTCGATGTGCGCAAAAAGGAAGGACTAGAAAAGACAACTGGCGCTTTATGGGGGGACGCACCGTCTTCACCAGTTATCATTAAAGAGAATGGTCTAAAACTTGAAGTAGACATTATCAATGGGCACAAAACTGGCTTTTATCTTGATCAAAGAGATAGTCGTGCGGCACTTGAGCGTTTTGTAAAGGGCAAAGAAGTGCTCAATTGTTTCTGCTATACCGGCACTTTTGGTTTATATGCACTACGCGGCGGCTGCGAAAAGGTCATTAATGTGGACGTATCACAGCCTGCTTTAGATACAGCAAAACGTAACGTTGAGCACAACAACTTAGACTTATCAAAAGCAGAGTTCGTCAAACAAGATGTATTCAAACTATTACGTCAATATCGTGATGAAGGCCGTGTGTTCGACACCATCGTAATGGACCCACCTAAATTTGCAGAGAGCAAAGCACAGCTCAATGGCGCGTGTAGAGGATATAAAGACATCAACATGATTGCGATGCAGATCTTAAAGCCAGGTGGCACTTTGTTAACGTTCTCCTGCTCAGGCTTAATGGAACAAAATTTATTCCAAAAAGTCGTTGCTGACGCAGCGCTGGATGCTGGAAAAGATTTGCTGATTGTTGAGCGCCTAAATCAAGCAGCAGACCACCCAATATCAGGCAACTACCCAGAAGGTTTCTACTTGAAAGGCCTTATTTGTAAGGTTTATTGATTTCTGTGGCTTGTGGCCTTACAGGGCCACAAGTCGCTTTGTAATCAAAAAGAGCCCAGAAAAGAATTAAACCAATCAAATATTACAACAAGCCAGCCAATCAATATTAAGTCAGGCAAACCAGCGCCCTCATGCGGCTTTAAATTTACTTGGATAAGATAGGCTCCGCTTTAGGTAGGCTAGGCCATACCCCTATAAAACCGTATGGCCTAAATAAGCGGTTTAATTAAACTGGGTGATTTCAAGCCCTAGCGTGTACTTTTCTTCCTGCTCATTTGAACAGCGAATGACCTTTGCATGGGCATTCAATGGAGGAATAGCCTCACTGGTTGAGTTAATGTGCACTTCAATCATGGTATCGGGCTCAACAGGTTCACTGACTTCAATCGACAATCCTGTTGCACTTAAATCGTGACATATCCCCTCAAGTCGATGGCCTGACTCTAACACCGTTAATCGTGCCTTAGTATCCACCAACATGCGCATAAAACGGCGCTTGTCTTCATGCAACATAACTTCCCCCTATACCATAGCTTTTAATTTTTCTAATAAGGATTGAATGGTAAAAGGTTTGACTACATAGGCATCACAACCCGCTTCATAGCCAGCTTGTTGTTCTTGCTCTGACTCCAAACCAGATACCATCACGACAGGAATATCTTTGGTTTCTGGCGTATTTTTTAGCATCCGACAGGTATCATAACCATCCAAACCCGGCATACAGACATCTAATAAGATCGCATCCGGTTTATGTGCTATCGCATTTGAGAGGCAGCTTTTACCAGAGTCGGCATAGCTAAGCTCAAAAGCCCCTGACAACGCCATGCTAAGCATTTCATAGTTAAAATACTCGTCATCTACCACCAATACGTGTGGTGTTGTATTCCCTGTTCGCTGAGCGGACATAGTCGATGTCACTTCCTTTACAAGATCCAAAAAATAGTTCCTCTTAATAAGGTAATTGGCTTAGTACAAATTGCAAGCAAATTGAACAATTATTCGCACTCTTTTAGCGCGTTCATCACCCGTTTAGCCGATATAGGATAAGGCGTACCAAGGGTTTGCGCGAACAATGATACGCGCAGCTCTTGCTGCATCCAAAATATAG
Organism: Pseudoalteromonas sp. ATL1; assembly: GCF_058933015.1. Classification (NCBI taxonomy): domain Bacteria; kingdom Pseudomonadati; phylum Pseudomonadota; class Gammaproteobacteria; order Alteromonadales; family Pseudoalteromonadaceae; genus Pseudoalteromonas; species Pseudoalteromonas sp. ATL1. The sequence continues at coordinate 3,177,796 of NZ_JBZYXL010000001.1, forward strand.
CCTGCACATTATCCGGTATTGGCAATCCTTTTGGAATGCGCGAGATCACTTTTTGATAAGCCTCTGCCACTTTTTCTAACTCCAAAACACATAACCTATCGCGATTTGGATCAACTGGCAGCTTTTCCAAGCGTTTCTCGATTGCTTTCATATAACGTAACAGATCAGGCAGTTTGTCTGCGCCATGCTCACTGACAAACCCTCTAAAGATCAGTGACTCCAGCTGCGACTTAATATCGCCATGAGCCGTGATCATCGTTAAATCAACGCGACCTTTCATACGCTTGTTAATTGCATGCGCGATGCTCAACACTTGCTCAACTTGTGTCGCAATCGATACAACCGTATTCCCTAGTTCACCACGCACTTGCTCTTTTGCTTGTTCAAATGTTTGTTCATCACGCACGTCTGGATACTGAGTTAGCAACTGATCAACACCCGCCGCAATACAGTCATCTATCAAGTCTTGCACTTTTCCAAATGGGTTAAAGTACAAACCTAACTTGGCTTTATTTGGCAAATGCTGCTGCAAGTACTTTATTGGTGATGGCACATTCAGTAATACGAGTCTACGTAACCCTTTTTTATGCTGTACAAATGCTTTGATCTCGCTATCGAACAGCTCAATCGCGGTACTATTTTTCTTATCCACCAAAGCTGGAAACGCTTTGATCTCATAATTTCCTTGCTTTTTCGTGTACTCACTAGGTAAATCACCAAACTGCCACTGGGTTATTTCTGTTTGTTCAATGCCCTCTTCAGCAACTTGAGACAGCGTATCTGATACTTTACCTTGCAGTTGATCTTTGAGCTTTTGCAATTCGAAACCGTGAGCAAGCACGACATTGTCGTCCCCGACAACTTGGAATTGAATTTTTAAGTGTGTGTCCAGTGCACTCACGTCCCAGCTTTCCTGTTCGACTCTAACACCCGTCATACGTAATAGACGTGTGCTTAGCGCTTCGATGAGTGAACCTTGCATTGGCTCTACTGCAGCCAAAACGGCATCTGCATAGTTTGGTGCAGGTACAAAGTTACGCCTTAAGTTTTTCGGCAAGCTCTTGATTAAACCGCATATTAATTCATGACGAAAAGCGGGGATGTGCCAATCAAATCCTTGCTCTGTCACTTGGTTTAGCAACGCTAATGGAATATTCACTGTCACACCATCAATGGCTTGTCCCGGCTCAAAGTGATATTCCAAAGGCAACATAATATTTCCTTGATGCCAAACGTCTGGGTAATCAAATTCGGTAATTTGATCCGCGCCATGTTGCATCAAAAATGACTTTTCCATGTGTAAAAAGCGTTTATCTTTTTGTTTTTGCTTTTTCCACCAGTGATTAAAGCCAGCTCGTGTGCATACATCTTGTGGTAAACGTTCGTCATAAAATTCGAACAGTGTTTGCTCATCCACCAAAATATCGCGACGACGAGCTTTTTGCTCGAGCACGTGAATATCATCAATTAATGACTGGTTATGTTGCAAAAATCCTTCATTTTGGCCAAGTTGCTGCGCAACTAACGCTTCTTTGATGAACAACTCTCGACACAGCTTTGGCTCAATTTGGGAATACACTGTGCGTTTACGCGCAACGATAATAAGTCCAAACAATGTCTGCTGTTCAAAAGCAATTATACAACCGGGCTTTTTCTCCCAGTGCGGTTCACTAAAGCTTTTTTTAACGACATGCTGTGCGAGCGGCGCTATCCAGTTCACATCAATTTTTGCGTTCATTCGCGCATAGAGTTTACTCGTTTCCACCAGCTCCGCTGACATCAACCATTTCGGACTTTTCTTAAATAAACTAGAACCCGGAAAGATATGGAACAAGCTGTTACGAGCACCTTTGTAATGCTTGTTTTCATCTTTGGCACCTATGTGACTGAGCATGCCGCTCAACAAAGCTTGGTGAACATTGTCCAGTTCAGCTTGATTGTCGCTCAACTTCATACCCATTTCTTCACAAATGGTTGTGACTTGATAAACAATATCTTGCCACTCTCGAACACGCATATAGGCCAAAAAGTCTTTTTGACAGAGCTTTCTAAATTGCGCACGAGACAATTCTTCTTGTTGCTGTTCGATGTAGTACCACAAATTCAAGAAAGCCACGAAGTCCGAATCAGGGTGTTCAAAACGCGCGTGTTTTTCATCTGCGGCACCGCGTTTTTCTTGCGGTCGTTCACGTGGGTCTTGGATAGATAACGCAGCGACAATCACAATGACTTCTCTAAGCGCCCCTAGTTTGTCGGCCGTAAACACCATTTTTGCCAGTCTCGGGTCTATCGGCAAACGGCTTAATGTACGTCCAGATGACGTTAATTTCGTCGCATGGCGGCGTTGACTCGGATACACCGCTTCAAGTTCTTCAAGTAGCGCAATACCGTCATTAATATTTCTACTATCAGGCGCTTGAACAAACGGAAATTGGGTTATGTCGCCTAAACCTAAGCCCAACATTTGCAGAATAACCGATGCTAAGTTAGTTCTGAGAATTTCAGGATCGGTAAACTCTGGGCGAGATAAAAAGTCTTCTTCGGAATATAAACGAATACAAATACCCGCTTCAACACGTCCACAACGACCTTTTCGCTGATTTGCGCTCGCTTGTGAAACTGCTTCAATAGGTAAACGTTGTACTTTAGTTCGGTAGCTATAGCGACTGATCCGAGCGGTTCCTGGATCAATAACATAACGAATTCCCGGTACGGTTAATGACGTTTCTGCAACGTTGGTTGACAGAACTATACGTCGTGGACTATGCGGCGCAAAAATTCTGTTTTGCTCAGCATTTGACAGGCGCGCATACAAGGGCAGAATTTCAACCCCTTTTAAATTACGCTTAGACAGCGCGTCTGCGGTATCGCGAATTTCCCGCTCACCATTCATAAAGATCAGGATATCACCCGGCCCCTCATCGCATAGCTCATCGACCGCATCGAAAATCCCTTGAAGCTGATCGCTTTGTGCCTCGCTATCATTACTTGCCGTATCTAACACCGGTCGATAGCGCACCTCCACTGGATAAGTTCGCCCTGATACTTCGATGATGGGGGCATTATTAAAATGCTGAGAGAATCGTTCTGGGTCAATGGTTGCCGAGGTGATAATAACTTTCAGATCTGGGCGCTTCGGTAACAAGTTTTTCAAATAACCCAAAATAAAATCGATGTTTAAACTGCGTTCGTGCGCTTCATCGATAATGATTGTGTCATATTGGTTTAAGTATCTGTCTTGTTGGATTTCAGCCAATAAAATACCGTCGGTCATTAGCTTCACATAGGTGTTATCAGACACCTGATCGCTAAAGCGGATTTTAAAGCCAACTTGCTCACCCAACGAACATTCAATTTCTTCAGCAATACGGTTAGCAACGCTTCGAGCTGCTAATCGTCTCGGTTGGGTATGACCGATGTAACCATCTATACCTCGGCCTAGTTCCAAGCAAATTTTTGGTAATTGCGTAGTTTTACCTGAGCCAGTTTCACCTGCAACGATAACCACTTGATTGTTAGCGATCGCTTCTTTTATTTCATCTTTCTTTTGGCTAACAGGTAGCTGTTCGGGGTAGGAAACCTTAGGTAGCAGCTCTGTACGAGTCACTCTAAGTGCTTGGCTTTTTACAATGGCACTTTCAATGCTTGCAACCACCTTGCGCTGTTTTTCTGAATCTTCGATTTTGTTCGCGCCATGCAAGCGCTTTTTTAAAATAAACTGGTCTTTCTTTAAACAAGATTTTAGCTCAGCAAACAGTGGTCCTACACTCACTACACAACACCTATTAGAATTCTTTAGATCCGGCGTAGTGTATCAAAAACCGCTTACTGAGCATATGCTCAGATAAAGAATACCGAATGATTTCGGTACTATTTAATATTAATACTTATCTTTACACGAAGCGATGACCAGACAAGTAGGTATCGTGTAAATGCTTATCCAAGGCAAGTAACACATTTGCTCGGCTAATAACACCTAACAAACGACCATCTTCATCCACTACAGGATACAACTTCGGTTTGTTGACCGTCATCATATCAGCAATTTGCACAATACTGTCATTAAGGCCGACACAAACAGGCTCTATGGTCATTACATCACCCACAACACTGTGCGACTCATTTTGGTAGGTTGCTTCAAGCATTTTGCGCAGGCAATCTTGCTCAGATAAAAAACCAATAACACGTTTAGTGCTATCTACAACTGGCCCCCCCGTTTGACCACTTTGTAATAATTTTTCAACCGCAGACTCCACACGCATCTCTACATTAAAAGTCACCGGACGGTGATTAAGATAGTCTGCTACTTTGATTGATTGCATAGTTATTTGCTCCATATATAAACGCCAGCAATTTAACTATAGCTGGCGCGCATGGAATTGCCTGTTTTTCAATCCTTTTTGAAGATCCCAACGTACGCTTTTTGCCCTTGTGATTTGCTTGCGCGATACATCCCTTTGGTATTAAATGGCATGCTAATATGCCCTTGCTTATCAATGATAATGACGCCACCTGTACCACCAATTGGTGCTAACACATCGTGTATCACTTCGTTTCCAGCCTGCTCAATTGTTTTGTCTTGATATTGCACTCGAGCGCAAATATCACTGGCGACACTATAGCGAATAAAATACTCACCATGCCCTGTTGCCGATACCGCACATGAACGATTATCCGCGAATGTCCCTGCACCAATCACTGGCGAATCTCCAATACGGCCAAAACGCTTTGCTGTCATCCCTCCGGTAGAGGTGCCCGCGGCTAGATTGCCATGCTTATCGAGCGCGACGGCACCCACTGTGCCAATCTTATATTCTGATGGTAATGTTTGATGCAATGCTTGGTAGGATTTATTACCTTCTTTTGCATTGAGCTTCTGCTTCGTTTTTTGCAATGCCTCAAAACGATGTGGCGTGTCAAAGTAACTATTTTCAATTAACGACAACCCTTGCTGCTTAGCAAATTCTTCCGCGCCTTCCCCACTCAACATGACATGTACCGAGCCAGTCATCACCTTGCGCGCTAAATTAATGGGGTTTTTTATATGCTTTACACCGGCAACGGCTCCCGCTTGTCTATCTCGCCCATCCATAATTGATGCATCCAGCTCGTGTTTACCGTCAAACGTGTACACAGCGCCTTTTCCAGCATTAAAAAACGCTGAGTCTTCCAAAATATTAATCGCGGTTGTGACTGCATCCAAACTTTCGCCACCCGCGTCCAATACCTTGTAGCCAGCTTCAACGGCCTCCAATAACTTCGCTCGATATGCGGCTTCTTGCTCTGCGGTAAATTTGCTTTGTTCAATTGTGCCGGCCCCACCATGGATTGCAATGGCAATCGGTTTAGCATCAGCAAAGACATGCATGCTCATCAGTGATAGCACAGCGGTGGATAAGTAAAATATTGAGTTAAGTTTCATGTTAATCCCCTTTTTATACTAACTTGCGGGGAATAGATAAGGCTTGCAATAAAAATCGACCAAACACAAAAAAAGCACCCGCAGGTGCTTTTTAAATCTTAGCTTCTATTAAGCTGAGCGCTTTGCTTTTAAACGTGCTAAACGCGCCACTTGGTGCGTTGATGTTAAGAAAGCAAAGATTGGCGCTAAGTAACCACGCTTACGAAGCTCTAGATATTCTTCGTCACTTAGTTCATTTAGTTTGCGCTCGTCTACAAGGTATATACCATTGATGTCTTTTTTCTCACCCTGAATTTCAACAGTCAGAGTTTGTTGAACAAGCAGTTCTTTTTCTGCTAGGTACTGAGTAAATGTTTCAGTTACACGAGAAAACTCAATGAAGTTAACCAATGCTTCTTTACGGCGAGCAAGATACTCAGTTTCTTTACCGTCTTCGAATAATGCATTACCCGTTTCTTCACCTACTAATGGGCTCGCTTCGTCAATCACGATACCGTATTGATCTTCTTCAGGGTGCTTGATCAAGCCAAACGGATAACGAGTTACTGCAAGTGGTGCAAAACCTGCTGTCCATTTACCATCTTCAACGAATAAGTTTTCGCCTGGCGCTAAGCCAAACATAGCAACTGCTTGGAACTGACCTGTTTCGTTATTTTTAACAAACGCCATTGGGAACTCAGTTGCTACACGAGCGAATTCGTGTGCTACAACTGGAATTAAGTGCTGTGTTTTAAGAAATTCAACGTTGATGCCGTTTTGTACTTTAATGTTGGCATGTTTCTCGTTATGTAGAGGCTGCACTTGTTGCTCCGCCATAATACTACTCCATTCATTTTTGTAATGATTACTTGTGTGGCCCTAAGGCTAAAGGTTTTGGGTCCAAATTGGAAGTTAAATCTTTTATGCAGTGCCGCCTCAAGTGTCATGCCATTTTTACAAGCTTCTGTTCTGTTTTCGCTCTTTTTGTTACATATTTATAATAATTTCTTTCATGTCGATTACTTAGTCACTTTTCATCTCCGTCGTTAATGCAAAACTTCGACCGGCTATATTGGCGCGAAACATTTCAATTGCACCGCGTTTTTGCATGGTGACAAACACGCTTTTACCGTCTTCTCCGCCAAAAGCTAGATTGGTGGGGTGCTGGCCTTTGAGTTGAACTTCTGTAAGTAATTTACCTTGCGCAGACACGATAGCGATTGTTCCTGCACCGTATCGCGCGATATATAAATTGCCATTTTGGTCAGTTCGCATGCCATCTAAGCCAAAATCAGCAAATTCAATGTGCAGTTGTTTATTTGACACTTGGCCCTTGTCATCAAGACGATAGCGCCACACTTTTCGTTGCACACTTTCATTGACATACAGGGTTTTATTATCTGGACTGACAGCAACACCATTGGTAGTGCCCATGTTTGTTTCAAGCAAATGCGTGCTGCCATCGCTATCAATGCGCCACAAATTGCCGGTACTGGTTTGCCAATTGGGATCACTGGCAAACAAAATACCGTTATCCATCATGGCGATATCGTTTGGCTGATTCATTTTATTATTGTGCGCATAAACACTGAGATGTTTCGATGTATCCACACCTTCTTTCAGCCCTTCAGCAGAGATACGCAGGACGTTATGATTAACATAATCGGCAATAAACATATTGCCCCGTTTATCGAAGCGAATGCCATTACCCACCGAACCATTTGGCAAGGTTAATAGCTTGGTTGCTTTGCCTTTGTTAGTCACCAATCCAATGGTGCCTTCTTGACCATAATTAACCGCAAACAGCCTGCCTTTCGCATCCACTGCTGGCCCTTCTACACCTTGCGTAAACACCCCATCTTCTATCCAATCTTGAGTTTGCACCTGAGTATTTTGGGCGGCAACATTGCTCGCGACCAATAGCAAGGCAGCTAATTTTAATTTCATGGTATTCCTTATTTGCATGCTAAATATAAATCTCGTAACGGGTAAATAGCAGCAAAGACGGTTTCATCTTGCAGCTTTTGTAAATTCAACAAGTCGTGCTCTGATAGAGTCTGCTCTGTTTGGTTTTGACATCTCGACACCACATTTTGGCCAAGCTCCACAGCACTGCGCAGCTTGTTCGCGGTTTTTACTTCATCGTGTAACAAAGCGCTTTTTGCTAACACGTGACTAGATTCTTGCAGCGCCTGTCGCCACTGCAAAAGCTGCTTAGCAATCGCAGCAAACTGTGTCTTATCACCGTTAATATATTGCTGTACGCTATCCCCTAAAGCACGCACGGCCGTGCTTTCCACGTTCAAATAATCAACAAACGATGTCAATGGTGTCTGTTGATGATATTCATCTTTAAGATACTTAATATGATGTCGGGTGTAGTAATGGCTAGGTTCTAACATTTGCGCCATGGTATTAAGTAGATTAATTGTGGCTACCCGCTCTTTTTCACTGAGTTCTTTACTTATCAATCGGTTAAAGCCTTGTTGCTGTTGAGTTTGATGCGTCAAACCGACAACTTTATCAGCATAGATATTCATTTGTTCTAACCGAGCATACATACTCTGCGTGTTGGTAAGCGCTTTAGTTGACCATAAACGTTCGGCAATGGCATATGTCCTTGGCCAGATACGCAAATCGATATTCTCTTCGGTGACCATTTCACTCCAAATTGTCGCCTCTGCACCTAAAATCAGGGCTTCTTGCGCCTTGGTAAGCGAAGGTGAAAAGCTAACTGGTTGCAGATGTTCTGAACTTGAAAACGCCACAGGATAACGACTATTGCCAATTAACACCCAACCACTGTTGTGCTCAAAATCAAACTCAAACTTAAGCGGCCCCATCCAACTATCCATGCTGGCCACCAAACGCGTACGCACATCATCCCTTGAATTTTCAAGCCGTGCTATTTGGTGGTGGTTGTTATTGAGCTTGATCAGCACTTGCTGACCAAACATTCGCAATTCGCCTTTCACATCGCTCCCTTTAAGACGCTTGATCACAAAGGCTTTATTCAGCTTTTGTGGCTGGGATATGTCGACTTTTTGCAACACTTTTTGTGGATCATTGCGATAGTGATAATGTGTATATTGTGGCTGATCAATATAAAACCCCGTGGATAGCACGCCTTTGTAGCCACTTTTCGCTGCGCTATATAAAGAATCATGACCTCGCCAAGATTGTACAACCACGTTTTTTGATAAATTAGGATGTAAGATTTCATCCCACCCCATCATGATCCTATCGTACTTATTGACGATTTTTTGTAATCGCGCATTAAAATAGCTTTGTAATTCCTGACCAATGCTCAGCCCTTGCTCAGTCATCAATTGTTGAACTTCTTTACTCTGAAGCCACTGCTGCGGGTCAACTTCATCACCCCCAATATGTAGATATCTATCGGGAAAAAGAGCTGTCATCTGTGCAAATAACTTATCGATAAAGTCATACACTTTGGGGTTGGCAATATTCAATAATGGCTTAAACACCCCCCAATGACGCTGCATAGTGTAGGCTTGTTGCTCGGTGATCATCTCAGGGTATGCAACCGCAATCGCACTAGCATGGCCCGGCATGCCAAACTCAGGCACCACTCTGATCCCAAGCAATGCCGCATAGTGAACTATGTCTGTCACTTGCTGCTGAGTATAAAACAGACCATCAGAAGCGCGTTCTGTCAATTTAGGAAATGCCTTACTTTCAATCCGCCAGCCTTGGTCGTCGGTTAGATGCCAGTGCAACACATTGAGTTTGGCTGACGCCATGCCATCCAATTGACGTTTGACTGTGTCAACAGATATAAAATGACGCACACTATCTATAAGTAACCCTCGCCACGCAAAACGAGGGCTATCTGCAATATTAACTAGCGGAAAAACGACTTGATTGTTTTTACCAAGTGACGCCAATTGCGACAGTGTGGTTAAAGCATGTTGCGCACCAAAAACAGAGGAGGCTTGGACCACAACACCACTGCCAGAAACGCTAAGCCGATAACTTTCATCATCCCCAAATTGAGGCACTTGTAGCATTTGCTCTTTAGACGCAACCACAATGGTTAGGTCCGCTGGTTTGTCATCAACCACTAACCATGACGTTTTTTTACCTGTGATACGCGTTAAATGCGTCGCTAACTTATTTAACTGAAACTGAGCCCGTTGCGCAGAAAAGCCTTCAATCGACACGCTTAGCTCGCTAGGTAGTTGTAGCTCGCCAGAGTGTAATTGAACTGATTTGGGCATAGGCATAAGCGGCAATTCGCACATAGCGGCTGTACTCACCAACAAGCTCATCACACAGATCACGGATTGGAAGAATGAATTACGCACGAGCGGCCTCCTGACAGCTAAGCCCTGGCAATTGGTGAGGATCAATCAAAGCGCCATGGTGTTGGATCACTTGAGCCGCTACTTTGTGGGCAAATTGTGCGGCTTGCTTACATACTTCAGGTGTTTGCACACCATTCATTAGCCATTGAGCAATAAACCCAGCAGCAAATGCGTCTCCTGCGGCACAGGTATCAACGATTGTTTGTGCATCCAATGACTCAGCTTCAACAAGAATATGTTCGTTATCGTTTGCACGTTTGACAATGCAAGGCAAAGCCCCTTGACGGATCACCAGCAATTGCCCTGTGTGATGTTGATAACTCGCTAATACTTGTTCCAGAGTGTCTGTACCGTGAATGGCAAACTCATCGTCAAGCGTTAGAAATGCCATATCGGCCAGCGCCATCATCGGTTGATATACGCTTTGTGGCTTTCTCTCACACCAAAGTACAGAACGGTAATTGTTGTCGAACAAAATTACGCCACCTTGTTGCTTGAAGGTGCTGAGTAAATGCAATAGATGGCTAAGCTGCGCATCGCACAAAATTGCTAGGCTGATCCCTGAGAGGTAAATCGCATCAACTGTTTTATGCCTCAATGCCTCGGTCAAAGATTCATTAATATTGAAATATTCGCGAGCAGCACTTTGCGTGCGCTCAAATTTAAAGCTGCGCTCTCCACTCTTTGACACCGAGATCCAATACTGCCCCATGGTTTTGTGTTCAAACCGTTCGAGAAATAAATCGCCTATTTGCGCGTCTTTCATCACATTTACAAACTGTTGACTGTGATGATCGCAACCAATTGCAGTCGCATACTGCACGCTTATTGTTTGTAAGTGAGTTTGTTTTATGAGCGATACCAAATACCACGCAGTATTAAATGTGTCGCCACCAAAATAGCTGCATCCATCTGCGCGATGTTCCACCATACATTCGCCAAAAAATACCATTGAGTGAATGGCTGTTCTCATGACACCACCTGCTCTTGTGTTGCTACAGACACTTTATTTTTTGTCAGTACGCTGACAACAATACCTAACAGCAAAGCGCTACAAAGTGCCGGAATAATGGGATTACCAAAGTAGCTCAGCCAAACACTGTTGGCACTTACCAGCAAAGCGGCAACACTACCAGCAAATAAAGTGGCTAACCCCCCTTGCCAAGTATATCCAGACCAAAACCGGCCTAATAAACCCATCACACACAACCCAGCTAACACCACTGACACCATTTTGGTGATGTAACTTATGATGTCATCGGCAAGCAGCGCCAATGCCAAGGCAATAAACACCGTTACTAACATTGCTAATCGAGATACTAGCAGTTGCTTTTCAACTACAATCTCTCGTTGCATACACCATTGATAAATGTCATTGATAAGCACACTCACCCCCGCGATAGCATCGGAGCTAGCGCTGGATAAAGTTGCAGAAATGCCTGCCAGCAGAATAACACTTCCCAAAGCAATCGGGAGCGTATTGAGGGCAATGTAGGGAAATGCATAAGCAGGGTTTTCTAAGTCTGGGTTTATCAAATAAGCACAGCTCCCGATCACGGCGGGGATCAACGAAAACCCTAAATAAAGCGCGCCCGAGATGGTAAACGACAGCCTAATGCTCTTTACACTATGCGCAGAATATATGCGCTGTCGAAATGACGGCGTTGCAAGCACCCCAACTAAAATAGCCAAAGACATTGAAACTGCCGGGAGTAAACCGATGCTTTGATATGACAGCCAACCGCTTTCGTTGGCAATTTGATTACTACTTAGCGCCTGCCATCCACCGATATAATCAACAGCGAAATAGGCCATCAGTAAAAAGCCTACAAATAAGATAATGGCTTGAACTGCATCGGTCCAAACCACCGCTGAATAGCCACCTAACGAGACATAAATAGCCAAGCCGACACCAATTAGCAATTTAGCACTACTCTCATCTAAGCCTGTCAACCACGATAGATACATACCACCACCTATCAAATGAGCTCCAAGCCAACCAATGCTGGCAGCATAAATGATCACTGCCAGTATCTTCTGAACACACTCTTTGTCACCAACATAACTTGCCAACTCTTCACTCATGGTTGCAAATGCTTGCGCACGAGCAGGGGCAAACAGCCACGCGAGTAATAAAATGCCCAAAGCGCCACCAATGCCATACAGTGCACCGGCCCATGCATGGTGATAAGCAAAGCCAACCGCGCCCATTGATGAGCCAGTTCCCACCATGGTTGCAACCGTGGTGCCTAAAGTAAGCAATAAGGGCACCTGACGTCCAGCCAGTAAAAAGTCGTCACTGGAGCGCTGCCCACGAGATACCAACCAGCTGATCAGTACCATCGCGCACAAATAAACAAGAAATGCGAACAAAAACACCCATTGACTCTGTGACATATGCCCTCCTTTATTTGCCCATTATTTTGAAGCTCAATCGTCTTTGTAGCAGGTCACGTCAACTTCCACTTTGCAATCAACGACCAAGTCGGCAACCATACAAATTCGCGCAGGAGGGTGTGCGCCAAACACTTGAGCAAACACCTTGTTGAACGATTGAAAATATCGTGCATCAGTGAGTATCACAGACACGTGAGTCACATGCTCAAGCCCATAGCCCGCTTCTTCCATGATGGCGATACAGTTGTTGATGGCTAATTGAGACTGCTCAACGATACCGCCTTCCACCACCTCGCCATCACGCATCGGAGTTTGCCCCGATACCTTAAGCCAGCCACCCGCTTCTACTGCTCTTGCAAAAGGTAAATGCTGTCCACCTGTGCCCGTGCCGCCTTCGGCACCAATTCTTCTTATTGCCATTCTAACCTCTCGCTATTTTTATCTGTTGTTGGAATTTCGTGTTAAAAACCGCCCAGCTCGTCCATAGTCAACAATTGATTCAGCCGTTGCACCAGCAACATAGCTGAGCTTGCCATTCACCCACACCCGCTCGATACCCTCTGCGGGTCGTTTAGGTTGGCTATACGTGGCTTTATCACTCACCCTTTTAGGGTCAAACAAGACAAGATCGGCAAAATAGCCCACCTTGATCTCACCACGCTTGTGTAACTGAAATCTATGTGCTGGCAACGCTGTCATTTTATGGATAGCTAATGCTAAGGGTAGCGTTTGTTCCGATTGGCTGTAATGTCCGAGCACTCTGGGAAAGGTGCCCCATAGCCTTGGATGTGGATGTGGATCACAAGGCAACCCATCGGAGCCGATCATGCTATGTTCATAACGTAAAAACTGTTTCACGTCGTCTTCTAGCATGCAGTGGTAAACAGCCCCTGCTGGCTGAAGTTTTTGAGCCGCATCAAGCAATGACAATTGCCATTTTGATGCTATGTCTTGTAGCGTATTTTTCGCCATTTCTGGATGAGGTCCGGACCAAGTAATATAAATTTCAGTATCCGCTGTTACTTGGTTCAGATCTAACGTACTAGAACTTGCTGAGTACGGGTAACAATCACAACCTATGTCTTGGTGTTCACGCTGCTTTTCAAAATATGCGATAACCTCAGGCGCTCTGCCCCAATTTTCCTTACCTGCACACTTGATGTGAGAAATAACCAGCGGAATATCCGCACGCTTAGCGGTAGAGAATGCTTCGTCCATCGCCGCTAGAATACCGCTAAATTCCGTGCGTAAATGCGTGGTATAAATACCACCAAAAGGCTTCACCACTTCAGCTAACGTATTGACCTCATCCATGCTTGACGCTTTGGCGTTGTAATAAGCAAGCCCAGAGCTTAAGCCCAATGCACCTTGCTCCATTGCCAGCGCCAACATCGTTTTCATTCGCGTTATTTCATCCAGATTGGCGGATTTTGTTAAATCTTCAACCACTTGAGCCCGTAAGCTAGTATGACCAACGAGCATCGCTAAATTTACGCTCGGTGCGGCCAATTCAAACGCGGTTTGATAATCAGCCAATGTTTCATATATCAATTGGCTTTTGGAACCTAGTAGGTTGATTGGGTCAACGGGATCGGCCTCTTTGTAGTAAGGCGCTGCACTGATCCCACAATTACCCGCAATAACCGTTGTCACACCCTGACTCACCTTGCTAAGCATATGCGGGTTGCGGATCGCCTCTAGATCATCATGGGTATGCACGTCGATAAACCCAGGGGCCAATACCAGTCCCGTTGCATCAACACTGTGTGCTGCATTCAATTGGCTACAGTCGCCCACCGCAACAATTTGGTCTTTATCAATAGCCACATCCATCATGTTTGCATGCGCCATTGGCCATTGATAAATAACCGCATTTTTTATAATGAAATCAACGTCCATGATATTCAAAACAATTAGTCTCCCAAAGGAAAGCGTTTGTCTGCGGGTGGCGTATTACTGCTTTCGTTACGATGTTGGTCCAATCGCATTTTTAAGCGTCTCAGCTTTTCTTTTGAGCGCTTTTGGTTACGTACCGCGACTTCGCTAGAAAGGATATCGACGGCAGCCATCATCGCATAGCGTGCTGCGCTGGGTTTGAAAATGTAATCACTTTCTTGAGTTTTAATGAGAAGATGGAAATCAGCCATGTCAGCCAGCGCACTCTCTGGGCAAATAGACACAATTTGCGCACCATATTCTTTTGCGATACGAGCAGCTTCCATCACATCAGGAGAAACACCACTCAATGATAAGCAGATCACCACATCATTTTTATTGACCGTCGCAGCTGCCATGCGCATCATCATGGGATCGGAATGTGCATTACTTAAAACATCGAGGCGAAACAAACGGTTCTGACATTCTTGCGCCATCATACTGCTGCCGCCACCCACGCCGAACACCAAACAATGCCGAGTATCGCAAATAGCGCCAGCCGCCAGCTCAACCACTTGCTCATCAATCAAGCCAACATTTATCGCAAGGATCTCTTGAATAGAAGCGTACACATGGGAGATCTTTTCTTTATCGACTAATTCAGGATTGGTAAAACGCTCACCTATGGCCGCCGATTGAGTTAGCTGAAACTTTAGATCTCGAACATTGTCACACCCTAAAGTACGTGCCAGCCTAGTGATACTAGCGTGACTCACTTCGGCTTTTTCAGCTAGCTCACTAATGGAAGCACTTGCGGCAAAGGTTAATTCACTGATGATGAGTCTGGCCACCTTTTCTTCTGCCGGACTAAAGTGCCCTAACCCTTCTTTAATTTTACTAATAATATCCAAGCCATTGCCTCTATTAAAAATGTGTCGTAATGGTTTTGGTGATCACCCAGTCTTGCTCAACAACACCAATTTGTTTCCATTTATCAAACGTTAAACACGGGTGAGAAGTAGAAAAACATAGCATATCACCCACTTTGAGTGCACAACTGTCTGGAAACCGCAACATCGCATGCTGGTCCATGATTTTCTCAAGGTAAACATTGCTTTGTAATTTATGTAGTTGCCTGCTGTTTTTACAATAATGCCATTGTGGTGTGGGTAAGCCTGCGTCAAATGCCACATCTCGCTTGCCCATACCCACTATGGCTAGGCCCGGATCAGGCACCGACATCACATATGCCCAAATGAACAAACTAGACACCAACTCCCCGTGCACATCACATGCTATTTCGCTACGTTCGAGTATGGCTTGCTGCGCATCTTGGTAAATACCAGTGTCATGAATAAGATAACACCCCGGGCGAATAACCAATTTAAATTGCTGTTGCTTGGCGCTGCTTGTCATCACCTCAGTGACAACATCATACCAAGCGGAACCCGCCCCTGTGATAATTGGCAGAGAAGTTGAGAACGCTCCTTGTTGCTGCAATTGCTCGGCGCGAGTCATCACTTCACCTACAAATTGTGCAACGCGCTGCTGTGCTTTATCGCCCCCAATCACACCTTCATAAAACCCAAGTCCCATCACTTGTACACTCGAATAGGCTTGACATGCTTTTAGTAATGCTTGCAACTCATTCTCAGTTCGAACACCACACCGCCCAGAAAGCACGCCCATCTCGAGTAACACATTTAGCTTTACGTCTTGCTCGTCGAAAAACGCCCCCAGCGCATGAACGTTGTCAATAGAATCAACAAAACAATAAAGCTCCAAAGACGTTGTTTTTAGTAAATTCGCCACCAATTCAAAGTGAAAGTCTCCCACTAATTGATTGGCTAAGATCACGCGCTCTACGCCCGCATCAACCGCACTTATCAATTGTGGCACGGTTGCAAGCGTAATGGCCCATGCGCCCGCATCGAGTTGATATTGAAACAACTCTGTCGACATGGTGGTTTTGCCATGAGGTGCAAGTAACAGATTGTTTTGTTTTGAAAACTGTGCCATCCACTGGGCGTTTTGTTCAAACGCATCTTGGCGCACAACAGCCACGGGTAAACTGACTTGTTCAGCAAGAATATCCCATCCAGTGCGCTGCAATTTAAGTGGATCACCCGAGCCTTTAAAAAATTCACTCATGACTAAGTACTCCTTCATTCAAAACACAGCAAATAGACACTATTTAGGAAAAAGTTCGCCAGTACATAGTGATGACTATGCACCGGCTGAGCTTGATTAGAACGTAGCACGAACACTGAGTGCAAAACGTCTATCTGTTGTAAAGTTAAGGGCTTGCGTCCTAGTGCCTGTTTGGTTCATTTGATACTCGGTCTGGGTTTCTGTATCTAGCAAGTTGCTGGCTTCAAAACCGACTTTCCAGTGATCATCTATCGTGTAGTAAATACTCGCATCCATCATACCTGACGCTTTGGCATAAGCAGGTACATACTCTTCCGACTCACGCAGCGTAAGCAAGTACTCTGAACGCCATGTGTAAGCCAATCTAAATGAAATGGCTTCATATTCATACATACCAATGATATTAAAGTTTTGATCTGAATAGCCTTGTAATGGTAAGCCGCTAAACACGCGGAAGGTATTACGATTATCATTAATGGGGTTACCATTTTCATCAAACCCAAGTGTGCCTGCGGAGACTTGATTTGGATCTTCAAGACCATCTTGGTCGATGTAGGTAAAGTTAAACTGTAAACCTAACCCACGCCAAGCACCCGGTAGCATGTCGTAAAACTGTGAGTATGAAAACTCCGCGCCACGAATGGTTCCTGAGCCTGTATTATCCGGACCATAAGCCGAAATATCATATTTTTCACTGCCGTAAGTCACATCTAAATCAAACGCTTTATCACGGATGATATTATCGAGCTTTTTGTGGAATAAACCGACCGTGATATAACCTGCATCAGCAAAATACCACTCGGTACTCAAATCTAGGTTGATTGCTTCTTCCGGTTCAATAAAAGGATTACCCGATAGTGCAGTCAATTCAATGTCGTCTAAACCAACCACAGGGTTAGTTACTTCATCATAATCCGCGCCAGGGGTTTGAAGGCGTCTAACGTAGTCTAAGCTGATAATATTGATATTTCTGGCGTCAACTAGGCTTGGGTAATACAGCGCTTTTGACGCGCCAAAACGAACCACAACATCGTCAGTAACACCTAAGCTCACGTTTAGGCTTGGTAATACAGTTGAATAGTCGGTGCCATCGACCGTACTTAACTCAGATTTGCCTCCAGCAATATCGTAATAGCGTTTGTATTCAGCTTGCTGCATGACATTATTTAAAGAGCCACCTACATCACCGCGCTTACTTTCAGGCGGCTGAACCAAGGCACCTGTTGACTCTAGCTGGTAGTTCACATAACGCAGGCCCAAATTACCAACGACAGGCATACCTTGCCATTCAAAATCAAAGTCACCTCGGACATAAAACTCGGTGCGTTTTTCATTGGTTGAGCTGATATTAAATGCAGCAAAAGGCCCATCGACTCGGTTTGGTTTGTCGACATAAGGTACGTAAGTCCCTGTACACACGCCGCTATTTTCCGCACTGCGCGTGGCATTGTGCCATCCTTCTTTACAGCCTTGACGCAACGACTGAGCATAATTTCTCACTAAGTCCATTTTCGGGAACAAGAAGTTATTGACGTTACCTTGTAATACCTCACCATGATAATAATCAGAAAAATCGACGCGCTCGAACAACTCAGGTCGATTTACAGCCGCCGCTGCATTTCGATCCTCTTGGACCCAAGGCGTACCAATGGCAGACCAACCTTCATAAGCGGTATCCCGCACGGTAAGGTCTTTATCCGATAGGTATGCACCTGCACTGACGCTGGTGAAACTGCCATCTAATTCATATTTCAAATCAAGTTTAAAACTGTCGGACTCTGCACTGTTACGCTCAACTTGTTCCATCCCGCTACCAAGGAACACATTCGGCACTGGACCATTCCAGTCTTCATTGGGTGACCACCCAGCGGTAAGAATGTTATCGCTTAAAAATTTCACAGTTGGGCGCTCGCCACGCATATCGAGGTAATACGGAGAAACAACATGCACGTGATTGCCTCGTGTTTGACCCGACATGCTGTAGTTTTCTACTTCTTTGTCTGAACTCACATGTTGATAATCTAAATCAACAGTGAGTCGGTCAATAGGCTTTATGGTGAGCTTAAAAGACGTGTCATCAACGGTATTCTCGTTGTAATTCCATCGACTGCGGTAAAAAAATGGCGTCTCTGGCGACACACCAAGTGCAACGCCTGAAGTAACAAAACCATTTTCAGCCGTTAGCGGATAGCCATTTGTCGCATCATCCATCCAGTTTTGCGAAGAGCCCATAAAGCCTTTAAAGCCTTGTGCTGCTTGACCTATTTGTCTCTCATTCCACTCTAAAGACGCTTTCGAATGAATATGTTCAAGCGTTGCGACAATCGTTTCATCGCTATTCGCCCACTGCAAAGATGAGGTTAAACCGGTGCGCTTACGGTCATTCGTTGCCGTACTCATGTGTATCGCCACAGGCACATGCCAAACACTGCCCTCTGGTTGCCCTGGTAAAGCGGGGCCATCTACAGGCGACGACGGATCGACGCCTGTAATGCCACCCCATTGATCCAAGGTCGGAACAAATGAATCACCGCGAGAATGGAAATTACCTAAGCCAACCCCATCTCCGCGCGTTTGATATTCTGATTCTGATACGGCAATTAAAAAGCCGAACTTACCAGCGTTAGTCTGCCAGTTGTCTGAAAATAGAGCAGAAAATGACGGTGTCACCTCTTCTCTGAAATCACCGTAATTAGCCTTAGCATTCAATGAAATTAAGCGTTCATCCGAGTCAAATGGCTTGCGAGTGATGAGGTTCACCGTACCTGAAATACCACCTGAGATCAGATCCGCGGTTTGGTTTTTAACAACTTCAACAGCACCAAGTAACTCTGCTGGAAAATCTTCGTAGCTTAAACCACCTGATGGGTTCGCACTGAACGCATCTCGTCCATTGACCTCTGAGCGCACACGATCCAAACCACGCACCAGCACGCCCGTCCCCTCATCGGCATAGTGCTTTGGATCGTCTGACGAAGCAAAGCGCTCGATAGTTACCCCCGGCACCCTCTGCAGCGCCTCTGTGACCGATTTATCGGGTAAAGCACCAATATCTGACGCAGTAATAACATCTTTGACAGTATCTGCGTAACGCTTAATATTTTGTGCACTGTTTATGCTGCCACGTATGCCCGTTACTTCAATTATTTCGACTTTATCTTCAGCTTGCCCCTGACTGACATCGCTGTCATTTTGAGCCATTTCTTGCGCGGCCAGTAAGAAAGGACAAAGCCCCATAATCGCCGTGGATACTGCGATACTTAGCTTGGTTCGCTGCGATTTTTGTACAACGTTATCGGTCACATTTTTAGACATGTTCGTTCCCTTATTCTTATATTCAACCCAGTTGATGCATTACCAAAGTACCAATGTGTATCTCTTTTATTCACAGTGGCACTGCTGTGTATACTTACAAGTAACCATCTATGTTACTTTATAACCAAATAACAATATCCTTTTTGTTACTTTTTAACACACTAGAGCGAAAAGTAAACAGTTTTTTGGTACGAGTTTCATATCTAGAGGTGTAGGTCATTGCAAAACAGGAGAAAAATATTCTCTTTATCGAGAAAGGTGAGCACTGTTGATGTTTAGCCCAACGGGCCAAACATCAACTACGACATTGAAATAAGCATTATGCTTATTTCAATGTCGGGACTTAATGAGTCCTAGAATCTATTATTTAGATCAAGTGAAGGTTTTCAGTCACACTAAAGTGATGAATTGCAATCTAAGCTTTAGCTGATAAATCTATCAACCTCTGAAACTGTCCTAAAGACATGAGGTGTGCATAAATAGCTTCTAAATAGCCAAGTTTGTAAAGTGACAGTAGAGAATCATCATCCAAAACGCGCAACAACTCCCTATCCACCGAATAAAGTCCATTAATTTGCTTTGGCTTGTCGTCTCCCAAGTTATACTTGAACGGCAACTCGCTGAGAAGCCCCAGCTCAATGAGTGCAGATACAAACTCAGCTGTTTTGCTATCCTGCTCGTATAACTCTGTAAGTTGTGCTTGTTTACGTTTTGTATATTCTGATGGTTCACCTTGATGTGTAACTAAAGCCTCGCCCTGTTCGCTGTAATTAATCGACGCGCTATCTAGAGCAAGAAAAACATTACCATCGTCAGTCTTTGCTAGATGGAATGGGTATTTCTGAATATTAAGTGGCACATAAGTCGAGACAAAACCTTCCCCATCGAAGTAGGCATTGTTTCCGGCCTCTAATCCCATAATCGCGACTAGTTGAAAAGTACTGTCTACCTGATTTTTAACAAAGCAGATAGGAAAACTGAGCGCTACTTTCGCAATTTCATGCGGAGTAATATTTACAAAATGATGACTCTTAGCATGCTCATATTTTTTATCTAGTATTACATAAGCATTTCGATGTTTTTCGAGGTCAAAAACCTCATAATTACTTTCCATTATACACTCACAAATATATTATATTTAACTTAAAAATACCACGGATAAAGATAGGTTTAAAGTGCCATGATCGAGAATATACACGCAAAGGAACATAAAGATTTAAGAGAATTTTTAATGAACTTAAATAAACCAATCGTTATTAAAAACTTATTTGATGACTGGTCAAATTTAGAATTATCAAAAAAATCTACAAACCTATTCCTAAGAAAATTAATAGGACAATCATCAAAGAAACCCGTTGACTCCCTCGTTATTGACAAATCATATAACGGGTTAATTGGTTTTGTGGATTCAAACTATTCCAAATACACATTTAATCGCTATCAACTGCCATTAAGTGCTGTTTTAAAAAAACTGATTCTTGAAGAGAATAATTTTGAAGGCGATCGAATCGTCATGCAAAGCGCTTTAATAGAGGATTGCCTTCCTTCATTTCTCGAACAAAACCCCTCACCAGAATTTTTAACATCAGTCAGCCCTAGACTCTGGGTAGGAAATGATTCTACAGTCCCGGGACACTACGATACAGAACATAATATAGCGCTTAATTTATGCGGTAAGAGATGCTTTTATTTGCTTCCCCCTAGTGCAATAAAGCACCTCTATGTTGCCCCTATCGATCGCACTATTGCTGGCCCTCCTGTCAGTATGGTTAATTTCGAAACACCAGACCTCAAGATGCATCCAGATTTTTCAATGGTCCAATCACAAGTTATAAAAGTTTCTCTGAATATAGGTGATGCGCTGTATATTCCACCATTGTGGTGGCATTACGTTAAAGCCCAAGAAAGAATTAATGCGCTTGTTAATTACTGGTGGGAAAACGATGCGGGAACAAATATGAAAGCATCTGAAAGTTTAATACATACAATCATGACCATTAGAAACTTGCCTGAGTCACAAAGAAATTCATGGCATGAAATATTTAAACATTATGTATTTGATAAAAATGATAACTATGAAATGGAAAACAAAAAATACAAGGGAATATTATCAGGACTTACTGATGAATACCCCAAGGTGGAGTCAATTATTTTAGAAAAAAAATGCCGCTAAGCGGCATTTTTATAATTTATTTTGACTCATTAGAATCGTAAGTTAGCACCAAGAACGAATCTTCTACCATTTTGGTAAATAGACAGTACTCGCGCCTTATCAGTATTATACTCAATAACTTCTTCGTCAGTTAAGTTAATACCTTCAAATACAACCGAGATATTCTCAGTTACATTATAAGTCGCACTGAAATCTAATTGACCGTAGTCATCATTCCATAACTCAGTACCAGAATCGTGAAGACCTTTATACCACTTAGTACGATAGTTATACATCGCGCGTACAGAGAACTCTTCAGTTTCATAGTATCCAGAAACGTTAAGCATATTCTCTGAAGCACCCATGATAAGGCCTGAGCCTGGTTTCATTACATCGCGCTCACCATCGTTGTTAGCATCTGTATAGGTATAGTTAGCTGTTACACCAAAGCCATTACCAAAGTCATGTTGCAATGAAGCTTCAATACCGGTTGTTGTACCACCTGCACCATTTTCAGGGCGAGATACAGTAGCATCAACCCATGATTCTGTTTTTTGGTGATAGAACGCCTGTGTTGAGGTGCCAGAAGTTTGGTAGCTTTCGATATCTTTATAAAATAACGTTACTGCAAATAAAGAAGCTTCACCGTAGTAGTATTCCCACGCTGCATCAAACTGATTCGCTAACTGCGGATCAAGGTTTGGATTACCCGCTTTAGCAGTAGGGTTATCTTCTTCTAAGTTGCTTGGTGCAGTAATTGGAGAAATATCAAAAAAGTTAGGACGAGCCATCGTTCTCGCGGCAGAAAGTCGAACGATTTGATCTTCTGCGACGTCATACGATAGATTGAAGCTTGGTAAAATCTCAGTGTAACTACGAGACTCTGTTGTCCACTCTAATGTTGAAGGAACTAAGTCGCCATTTGGTCCAGGGTTCTTAACCGTAAGTAAGGCACCTGAATCCGAAGAGAACAAGTAACCAGAAGAGTCTTGATCAGTCTTAGCTACACGCACACCTAAATTACCACGGAAACCATCGCCCGAGAAATCACCTTGAACATAGAAAGAAGTCTTCTTCTCTTTAACTTCAAATATTTGGTCTAGGCCTTTGTGTGCTGCGTACGCAGCATTTGAACCTAAGCCTAACTCAAGCATTTTAGCACTATTATGTGTCAACTGGCTTGTGATGTCCCCATTCACAACATCAGCCCCTACCGAGTCCGTGCCCATTGAAAGATCACAATGTGCAAGTGTCGGACAGTCAGTTTTAAGAATTTGGTTCATATAGTTATCACTTACACCATCGTTAGCAGGTGCCCAGTGCCAACTATATATATTCCTATCCTGGGTGCGCTTTTGATCGCGGTACTTAGCACCGACTTTTACTGAAGTGAAAACACCAGCTTCTACTGGAAAATCAAAGTCAACTTGTGCATAAGATTCTTCATCTGTCGTTGGTTTGTTACCACCCCAAATCCAACCACCTTTGAATTTAGAACCGTCAGTACCGTCAATACCCGCATTTACTGTTGGCGTACCACCAGTTAAATCAAAGTTGTAGTTACCTTCTCCACCATACTCCCATGAAGTTTCATTAAGCGTACCACCTTTCGCTTCAGTTGTACCTAACTCTACATTCATTGTATATGAGTCAGTTGCAAAATCGATGTCTAGATGAATAGAGTTAGTGTCTGTGCTTGAAATACGGTTGATATGGTTCCAACGAACATCTTTACCACCAGTACCTTTAAGCGCATTCTTTCCTGAATAAGTTAATTCTGCTTCTGAACCTGGGTTCATTAAAAGATAGTTCGAGTTCGTGTTATTCACATCCATGTTGGAGTCAAGGACATTTAACGTTGCGCTAAAATCATCAGATGGTGCAAACTGTATAGAACCGAATAATGTCGTTCTTTCTCTATCTTGACGGAATACAGGCACCCCCATAGTACGAGGGGTATAAGTACCATCTTCATGCGCGTCCCAGCCTAATACCTCAAAACCTTCACGGCGAACGGTTCTGTCAGCCTTTGAACCTGAGATTAAAATACCAAATTTTTCGTCTTCATTTTTCCAAGAAAATAGACCTTCAACTAGCGGATCATTTTCCTCAGAAACTTCTGAGTACTGGTTTTGCACGCTTAAGTGAACTGTGTTTGAATCAAGGTCAAGTGGCTTGCGAGTTTTCAGAATAACCGTACCACCGATAGAACCTTCATCGATTCGCGCTTCTGGAGACTTAAATACCTCTAAGCTGCTAACTAGAGAAGAAGGTAGCATCGTGAAGTTGAAGCTTCGAGAAGGGTTGTCCAAAATGAACCAATCCGCAGTACCTACATTTTGACCATTTAACAATGTACGGTTTTTTGTTGGATCTGAGCCACGAACAGTGATTTTTTCACCTTCACCAAATTCACGGCTTACACCTACACCAGTAATACGAGATAGTGATTCTGCAACGTTTTTATCTGGAAATTTACCAATATCTTCGGCAGTGATTGAATCAACAACCGCATTTGCAAAACGTTTGTTGTTGATATCCGCTTTTGCTGAGGCACGAATACCACGAACTTCGATTACTTCAACATCTTCTTTTACTTGATTATCAGCAGCGACTGCTATGCCTGAAACACCTGCACTTAGTACAAGACCGACATTTACTGCTAGTAAGCTTTTCTTAAAATTATTAGCTAACACAGGATTCCCCTTGAATCATTTTGTTGGAATTTTGTATCACTTCTGCCCAGTGATGATGACAACGCTGTCATCTAATAACAAACCATACACCGTAAATTACAAATCCGCTACATGTTTTTTGTTGAATTAATCAAAAAATATTCAACAATAAATGTAAGATATTGAATTTACTAAAGTCTTAATATCTAACTGTATGATTTGTTACAAAATCTGGTGAGAATATAACATAAAAAGCCCAATTGAGAAGCCAAAAAGGGAACTCTAATATGAAAATTGATATGAAGGATGCCCTATTATAACTTTTTGAAATATTTATGTTGGTTTCGAGAAACTTTGGCAGAAGTGTTCAAGGGTGTATATTTCAAAAATGACAACGCTGTCATTATAGATTTTCAAGTTCTGAATGTCTAGCATACAAACTATGAATTAGTTCATTTTAGGTGTTAAAAGTGACGTTTTTATTGAGGTTTTGGAAGTTGAGGTAATTATTTCGAAAAGCGTTGAAGTCATTTATCAAAGAAAAAATAAAAATACCGAGCAAGTCAGTGAGAAAGGCTCACTCGGTACTTAATACACGGACCTGTTATGGACACCAATAGACTGTAAGGTCAATATCTGGATGATTCAAAACAGCTCTGAGCGGAATGTCAAATTCAGAGCCTGCCTGCTTGGCTGTCTCATACACTGCGCGTTTTTCTTCACCGCCAATAAGCAAAATGACCTGACGCGAATTCGCTATGCCATTTAACGTGAGTGTCATACGCTCAGTAATACTGCCCGTCACTTCGCTTTGTTTCGCGTTGATTGCACAGACAGCATTTGACGTCGTTAAGCCAAATTCCAAGCCTTCAGCATGGGGGAACAATGACGCTGTATGACCGTCGGGGCCCATACCCAATATTGTGATGTCAGACTGCCCTAGCGCCTGATATTGCGCTTCACATTCGGCTTGCCCTTCAACTGCATTTTGAGCAGAATTTTTCATGGTGACAAAATGTGCTTTATTTGCATTATTTTGTAGCAATGTTGATTTAATAAATGCTTCATTCGATTTTTCGTGGGTTGCATCAACCCAACGTTCATCTACCATAGCAACCGACACTTTTTCCCATAGAAGTGGCAAACTGGATAAATGACAATAAGCAGGCGCAGGAGAAGATCCCCCAGATACCATCATGACCGCACGGCCATTTTGCTCTATACCCTGAACTAGACCAGCCTCAATTTTGCTCGCTAGAGCGGCGGTCATCGCTTCTTTAGAGTCAAAAAAATGTTCTGTTAATTGGGCCATTACGCTTGTTCTCCAACATTAAACCACGCATGGTTATTCTCTTGCAGTAACTCATCGGCATCTTCTGGACCCCAAGAACCTGCGCGATACAACGATGGAGTTCCTTTTTTCTGCCAGCGCTCAATAATTGGATCAATCCATTGCCAAGCTTGACGTACTTCATCACGATGAATAAACAATGCTGGATTGTTTGCCGCAGCATCAAGCATCAATCGCTTATATGCATCAGAGTGGAAACTTGAGCCGTACTGTTGACTTAACTCAATGTTTAACGTCACAGGTTGTAACTCCATGTTTAAGTTATCCATACGCTTCGACATCAAGGTTAACTGAATCGTTTCTTCTGGTTGTAAGCGGATCACCAAACGGTTTGGTTGAATTGTTCCTACAGAATCATCGTACACATTATGAGAGACAGACTTGTACTCCACGACAATTTCCGCGCAACGCTTTTTCATACGTTTACCCGTTCTTAGATAGAAAGGCACCCCAGCCCAACGCCAGTTATCAATATGCGCACGAATAGCGACAAAAGTTTCCGTTTTGCTTGAACCTTCACCCAACTCTTCCAAATACCCTGGAACAAGTTTGCCATTTAAATCACCTGGTACATATTGACCGCGCACAATGTTAGCATCAACCTGCTCATCAACAAGAGGACGCAATGCTTCAAGTACCTTGAGCTTTTCAGCACGAATGCTATTGGCGTTTAGTTTATGAGGTGACTCCATCGCAACCAAACATAAAAGCTGCAAAAGGTGGTTTTGCACCATGTCTCGCAATGCACCAGCTTTGTCATAAAAACCCGCTCTTGACTCTAAACCTACAGTCTCAGAGATACTTATCTGAATGTTATCGATAGATTTTGCATCCCAGAGATTTTCAAACAATGCATTTGAGAATCGTAGCGCCATTAAGTTTTGAACTGTTTCTTTACCTAGGTAATGGTCGATACGGAAAATCTGTTCTTCTGAAAAATACTCGGCAATTTTAGCATTGATCTCTTCAGCTGATTCACCACAGTATCCAATTGGCTTTTCGACAACCACTCGTGATGTCTCTGTGATCAAATTTTTCGTCGATAAGATCTCACAACAGGTGCCGTAAACAGCAGGTGGAAGTGACAAGTAAAACACGCGAGATTTATCTAGCGCGTCTTGTTCTAAAATCGTACGTAACTCATCCCAATGCGCATCAGGTTCCGTAACATTAATAACCACAGGAACCAAATACTCGGCGAATGCTTTCCAATCGCGTAGGTTAAACTCTCCGTCCCCTAAAAATGACTTCAGGGCTTGCTGTGCTGTTTCGACATATTCTTGTTTTTTACTTTCTTCTCGAACAGTTGGCAAAATACGAGAGCCTTCAGGTAAGTTACCTTCTTGATATGCGCGATACATTGCAGGCAATAGCTTGCGTAATGCTAAATCACCGCCCCCACCAAAAATAACAATATCAAAAGGATTAAGCATAAATTACTCTCTACTGGTTAAGCGCGTCATAACAGCCCTTGTTCGATGACCACGCATTGATTTATTTGAGTCTGGTTTAACCGATGCCTTAGCGTACCAGACTAACCGCCTATTAACGGTGTTGAATTCGATTGTAACAGTTCAACTATTAAATTTGATGGTGAATAAACACCGCGATGAGAATAACGGGTGAAGACATAATAAATGAGTCTTAGGGGCACTGTAATTCCTCTCACAAAAATACAGGCCCTAAGAACTCCAGCGCTACCCGTTCAAAGGTATTTTTTCACTTAGAAGTGAACTGGTTGCCAAACATTTATGGCGAAACTATTTATCTATTATTTTTATAGTATGCGATTAAGCCCGCAGTTGAACTGTCGTGCTCAAAACTAATATTCTGTTCAGTTAGCTCTTTTTCAATTTTTGAAGCTAACCCTTTACCGAGTTCCACACCCCACTGGTCAAATGAGCAGATTTCTAACAAGATACCTTGACAGAAAATCTTGTGTTCATACAACGCTATCAAGCGACCTATGGCTTTAGCGTCCACGACATCTAATATCATTGATGTCGTTGGGCGATTACCTTGGTGGATTTTGTGTGCCAGAAGCTGCTCTATTTCAACTTCCGATTTGCCTTTAGCTAATAAATCGGCACGCACTTGCTCTTCGTCTACCCCTGTCATCATAGCTTCAGTTTGCGCGAAGAAGTTTGATAACAAAATATCATGGTGTGCGCCAACACTCACTTGAGGTTTAAGCGATGCGATAAAATCCGCAGGCACGATATTATTGCCTTGGTGCAAATATTGATAAAATGCATGTTGCCCGTTGATACCCGTCATGCCCCAAATTAAAGGTACGGTAGTATACGGCACCTGGGTTCCATCGAACGCGACATGTTTACCATTACTTTCCATTTCACCTTGCTGCAAGTATGCAGGCAACATATGTAATGCCTGATCATATGGCAAAATAGCCTGCGCAGCATGACCTAAAAAGCTCGTATTCCAAACACTTAGTAGTGCCATGATGAGCGGAATGTTACGCTCAAAAGGAGCTTCTCTAAAGTGCTCATCCACCTCAAATGCACCTTCTAGTACTTCAACAAAGCTGTCATAGCCAAGGTACAGAGCAATAGGTAGGCCAATAGCACTCCATAAAGAGAAACGGCCGCCAACCCAATCCCACATAGTAAAAACGTTTTCATCCGCGATACCAAACGCACGGGTTTTCTCTAAATTAGTGCTTACCGCAACAAAATGTTTTGCAATGTCACTTTCATTCTGAGTATGCTCCAAAAACCAAGCAACTGCAGAACGGGCATTGGTCATCGTCTCAGATGTTGTAAATGTTTTCGATGAAACCACAAAGAGTGCTGTTTCTGGATCAAGCTTTTCAAGCACACCTGCTAGCTGAACGCCGTCAACATTCGAGACATAATGCGCATTTAACGTATCATCAGCATAGCTTTTTAGTGCTTCAGTTACCATTTGAGGACCTAGGTTTGAGCCACCTACTCCAATAGCAACTACGTCCTTCACCGCTTTGCCTGTGTATCCAACCCATTGACCGCTGCGCACTTTCTCAGAGAAGGCTTTTATTTTCGCCAATTCTGCATTCACCAATGGCATCACGTCTTGGCCATCAACTAATATGGGTGTATTCGATCTATTTCGAAGCGCCACATGAAGCACAGCTCGCTCTTCAGTGAAGTTGATCTTTTCTCCACTGAACATTTTCTCACGCCACGCGCTTAGTTCTGTTTGTTCTGCTAGAGAAATCAGTTGTGAAAACACTTTTTCATCAATCAATTGTTTCGAGTAATCAAATAACAATCCGGGTATTTGACAAGAGAACTTTGCAAAACGCTGTGCGTCTTGTGCAAACAAGTTCTTCAAATGCTGCTGCTTTAATTCAATTGCAGATTGCTCTAAAGCCTGCCAACTACTTAAATCACTACGGCAACTCATACTCATTCCCCTAACAAAAGCGCGTCAAACGATGCCTTTAACCGGCTGTTTTTAGTCGCGAAAGATTATCGTCAGCAAATACCATATGCCAAGATGACAACGCTGTCAATTTTCTTCTATCCAATTTTATAATGTGGATAATAACGCAATTTTTGACTTTTGACACCGGTATCATTCATTTATTTGTGATATTTGTACTGCTATTTTTCGTTTAGATTAGATAGACTAAGCAGCTCACATGATCATTTAATGAATTTCTAACAACTAAATCTTTCTGCCTTGAGTTGAATGGATTTGTTTTGTGTTAATTAAAGTTTATGTTAGGTAAGTTATGTGTAGTATAGTTATTCTGTTTTACCGCACGAGTAAAGAAGCTTTTATTCTTGTTGAAGGCACGGCGCCATTAACTTCAACAATGTAAAGTCAAACATCAAATATAACGGGCTTTAGGCTACGGAAATAAAAGAACAATAACATGAAAGTCACCATTAATGATGTCGCTAAGTTAGCCGGTGTTTCAATGAAAACCGTCTCTCGGGTGATCAATAAAGAACCTTCAGTCAGAAAAAAGACTTATGATTTGGTAATGAGTGCAGTTAATGAGTTGAACTATCAGCCTAATATTGCTGCAAGGAATTTAGCTGGTACGTCCTCATTCGCCATTGGACTTGTCTACGACAATCCGAATGCCTATTACGTAATTGATATGCAAAATGGTGTGTTGTCTCGTTGTAAAGATGAAGGCTATGAGTTGGTTATCCATCCTTGCAGTTACCTAGATGACAATATGCAAGACGAGTTCATAACCATGATTAAGCGTTCACGCTTAGCTGGCCTTGTACTTACCCCACCGCTTTCTGAGCAGCAAAGTATTATCGATATGCTGGATGAGATGAAGGTTCAGTACGTTCGCTTATTATCTGGCCGCGAAAACGATGTGCCAGAACGAAACAACTGTATTTTGGTCAATGACTATGCGGCTGCATATGAGATTACTCAGCATCTCATGTCTCTTGGACATAAGCGGATTGCCTTTGTGCTTGGGGACAAAGAACACAAATCAACTTCGGAACGCTTGGCTGGTTACCAACAAGCTTTGCGCGATCATAATATTGAGCCATCAGAAGAACTACTATACGAAGGCAGTTATTCGTTCGAGTCAGGCGTAAAAGGCGCGAAAGCTTTGCTTGAAAATGGTAATCCACACGGCATTACCGCAATCTTAGGTGGTAACGATGAAGTCGCAGCTGGCGCATTATTTGCCGCACGTCTAATGAATATCGATATTCCGAGTGAATTATCCATAACTGGGTTCGAAGATTCGCCATTCTCGCGCCAAACTTGGCCAAAACTCACCACCGCACACCAAGCGAATGATGTCATTTCAGAACATGCCGCAAGATTGCTGTTTAGTAAAACCCGCGGTTCAAGAAAGCAGGATAAAGACATTAAAACCACATTTACGCCTAGCCTTGTAGTACGAGAAAGTACTGGGCCCGCAACGTAAAACTGAAATGAAGGCACTGTGCGTGCCTTCATTTTATTCACTCACGATGCGTTTATCATCTTCTCGTTGATTAGACCATGCGTTCGCCAGCGCTTTAACCAAAGACGCCAATGGAATTGCAAAAAATACCCCCCAAAAGCCCCATAAGCCGCCAAAGAACAACACTGCGACAATAATATAGACTGGGTTTAAATCGACCGCTTCAGAAAATAACAGCGGCACCAATACATTGCCATCAAGCGCTTGGATAACGCCATAAACAATCACCACGGTCCAAAATTGCGCTTCAACACCAAATTGAAACATTGCAACGGCTGCAACCGGGATCGTAACAAGCGCTGCACCAACAAATGGAATTAGCACTGATAACCCAACAAGCGCACCAAGCAAGGCAGCATAGCGCAAATCCAAAACAGAAAACGCAATAAAGCTGGTTGAACCAACAATACCAATTTCGAACACCTTGCCACGAATATAATTCATAATTTGGTGATCCATTTCCGACCATACCTGGCTGATCAAACGACGCTCTTTAGGAATTAAACTAGAGATCCCTTTCGTCAAGACCTCTTTGTCCTTAAGCATAAAAAATACCAGTAACGGCACCAAAATAAGATAGATCAGCCAAGCTACGACGTCTTTCAAGGAAGTCAACGACATAGAAACGACAAACTGTCCAATTTCAAGTGCTTTTGCTTCCACACTAGACACCAAAGTTTGCACTTGGTTAGCGGAAATAAGCGTCGGATAATCCTCAGGCAGATGCAATAGAAACGCTTTACCCTGCTCAATCATATGGGGGCTTTCTTGCACCAAGTTACTGAGCTGCTGCCAAAGCACTGGCACAATCCCCAACATCAAAGCCAAACATAGACCAACGAACAATAAAATAACCAAGGTTGTTGCAAAAGTGCGGTTTGGCACCACTTTTTGCAAACGCGACACGGGCCAATCAAGCAAGTAGGCAATCACCAAAGCGACTAAAACCGGCACTACAAATGGCCCAAAGAAATACAATAATGCCACTGATGCTATCAACATCAACAACAGCGTGACTGAGTGAGGATCTGAAAATTTGTTTTGGTACCAAGCTTTTACAATTTCAAACATTGCTTATATGAACCTCTATTGATGGCTCTGCGCCGTCATTTTTTTTAAAAGAATAACTATGCTGACTGAGATATCGCACTATATCACCAATGTCTTGCTCTTTGAGATAAAAAAAATGAATATTTGAATTGGCTTGCTCCGCTTTTTTCAACTGCCACTTAAATTGCACAAACAATTGAGGGCATTGGTAAAGCGATAAATTAACTTCTATTTTTGGCTTTGGCATTAATTTTTTCTAAGTATATATCTACAATATTTTTCACGATTCTAGCACCTCGGACATGTAACATAAACGCGCACAACTGTGGCCTGATAGAGTACAATGGTTTATCCTTTTACGATAAATAATGTCGGAGAGTCGCTCGTTATGTCCCATGCGAACAATAAGGCTATATTACCAGCCAACCCTACTCTTAAAGAAATAAACTGGTATAAAAAGCAGATCAATTGGGGGGAGTTACCGCCTTTTTATCACATGGTCGCGTCATCAATTAGCGAGACCGAAGGAATTTTGCACCACGGCTTTGATAACGCGGTGAAAAGAGTACTTGATAAACGCAACTGGAACTTAGAGTTGCTTAACGGCTATGAAGACAATTTTGGCGCTATTCACTGTGAAGGCAAGCCTAGGCTCGCACTCAATCAAGTATTTACGGAACGTGGATTTGAATTGTGGGCGTTTCCCTATGCCAAAGACACCAAAGTTGATAAGTACGTAAAGGATAATCGTTTCTTAGAGTTCAGGGTTTGGGATCCACACAGTATGAAAAATTTGATCCGTATAAACCAATTACATAAATTTATTGGCTTTTACTTTGATAGAGGTGATTCGGCGGACAAAGCACTAATACTTCATGCCCACAAAGTTGTTCACAAGGTTATCTCTTTTTTACAAGCCGAATTGAACGTTGTGTCGGTTGGTGGTGTCACAATTAAAGATTTTTATTTAATGTGTGAAAAAGACGCCCGTATATGCGGTGATGAAATTGACATCGCACGCATTATGCTCGGTGAAGGTTTAAAAAAGGAATAGTATGAAATTGACCCCTGTAGTCCGTGGGGTGTTGGGTGTGGCGATGTTGATCGCGAGCCAAACGAGCCATGGACAAAGTGCCTTAAAATTACCCGATCTTGGCACTTCAGCTCTACAAGCGCTACCCATAGAAAAAGAACAGGCCATCGGTGAAGTTATGATGATGCAGATCCGAAGCCAATCCCCCATTATTCAAGATCCCGTTTTGGATGAATACCTAACGTCGTTGGGTAATAAACTCGTCGCCAACGCCAATGACGTGCGTTTTCCATTTTCATTTTTTTGGATAAATAACCAAGCATTAAATGCTTTTGCGTTTTATGGCGGGCATGTTGGCGTTCACACCGGATTACTCGCAGAGGCAGATAATGAAAGTCAACTGGCATCCGTATTAGGTCACGAAATTGCACACGTCACACAGCGTCACTTAGCTAGGCGCATTCAACAAGCACAAGATAATAGTGCGATGACTTTGGCGGGCATGATCGCAGGTATATTAACGACGGTAGTCGCACCTGATGCAGGTATGGCGATACTCGCAGCTAACTCTACTCAGGCTCAATTAAGTCAACTAACGCATAGTCGACAAGCCGAGCAAGAAGCTGACCGATTTGGTATGCAAACCCTCTATGAGGCGGGGTTCGATCCCACACAATCAAGTGAGTTTTTATCTAAATTAGCAGCGCAAATTCGTTACCAAACAAAGCCGCCCGCTTTCTTGTTAACTCACCCCTTGCCTGAATCTCGGGTATCAGATGTGCGGCTTAGGGCCCAACAATATGCTACCCGATATGTACCAGCAAGCCTTAAATTTGAATTGGCTAAAAGTCGAGTTCTGGCGCGCTATCAGTACTCAAGTGAAGATGCGCAAGCGTTTTTTGAAAGCCAATTACGACTCAAAGCCACAGAGCTAAATAAGCAAGCGCTCGAATACGGCTTAGCGTTGAGCCTGTTGGATCAAGGCAAGTTAGAACAATCACAATCTCTATTGGAAAAGTTGCTAAAACAAGATGATAACAACCTTTTCTACCTAGATGCGTACACCGACTTACTGATTGCACAAAAGCAGCCTCAGCAAGCGGCCAAGATGCTGCAAATTAAGCACGAGTTTCGGCCTAACAACCAAGTTCTGACGCTTAATTTCGCCAATGCCGCTATAAAGGCAAACCAATTAGACCTAGCTGAACGCACATTAAGACTCTTCTTGCTCGAAAAGCCTGAGCATGCACTCGCTAAAGAATTACTCAGTGACGTGTACAAACAACAGGGAGATAAAGCAGCATATCATGAGATGCGAGCCAGTGTTCTTGCATTATATGGCGCTTATATGAAAGCCGCCGACGAAATTCAACGGGCTTTAAATCATGTCGAAGAAAAAGAAAAGATCAAAGAAACTCGCTTAAAGGCGCTGTTAAGTCAGTACCGCCAAATGCAAAAAGAGCTAGCAAAGCTTTAAGTCGCCTTCTTCATACATTAAAATGGCCGTAAAAACGAATAGGACTAGATATGTCAGTTACAATTTATCATAACCCTCGCTGCTCAAAATCACGCGAAACGCTTGCTTTACTTGAAGAAAATGGGGTTGCGCCAGAAGTGGTTGAATACCTAAAAACGCCCATCAGTCTTGAGCAGCTTGAAACGCTATTAGCGCAGTTGGGTTTTAATTCTGCGCATCAATTGGTACGCAGTAAAGAAACTTTATTCAAAGAGCTTGGGCTGAGCAAAGACAGTGATGAGACAACACTTCGTCAAGCCATGATTGACAACCCAAAATTGATCGAGCGCCCTATCGTTGTGAACAGACAAAAAGCTGCGCTAGGTCGTCCACCTGAATCAGTATTGTCAATTCTTTGATGGTTAACGTCGTTGTTCTTTATCACTCTAGCCATGGCTCAGTTGAAGCAATGGCTCATGAAATTAGCGATGCGCTAGAGTTCAGTGGTGCCGTCGTTAAACTTCGTACTTTCGAAAAGAAGCAGCCACATGATCACGTGATCTGTAAACAAGATCTCATCGACTGTGATGCGCTCGCTTTTGGCTCCCCGACTCGATTCGGTATGATGGCCGCGCAAGCGAAAACTTTTTGGGAAACCACGAGCGATCTATGGCTAAAAGGCCAACTAATAGACAAACCCGCCTGTGTGTTTTCCTCATCGAGCAGCATGCATGGCGGCAATGAAGCCACACTACTTAACCTATCACTGCCATTGCTCCATCATGGCATGATGCTGTTGGGTGTGCCTTACGATGTACCTGAGCTAGTAGAAACGACAACCGGTGGTACCCCCTATGGAGCGACACATGTTGCAGGAGTACATAATTCCAATGTACTGAGCGAATGCGAAAAGAGAATTTGCCGCGCGGTCGGTATCAGATTATTCAATATTGCTAGTAAGTTAAAATGACTAAACCAACAAAACAACCCATCACTGTTACTTATCAACGTTTAGCTATTTTTGGCTATGTTGGACTGCTTGTTCTCATGCCAACGTGGCTTTTTTGGCTAGCCCCCAGAGAAGGCTATAGCACAGGCTTTGTATTCACTGTGTACATACTACCTTTACTACTGCCTTTAAAAGGGATTATACAAGACAAGCCATACACTTATGCTTGGGCTAACTTCATCGTGATGATTTACTTTATTCATAGCTTAAGCTTACTTTGGGTTTCTCCAGAAGAGCTGTTATGGGTCGCGCTCGAGCTATTGTTCGCGACTTGTATGTTCATCGGCTGTACTTACTATGCTCGCCATAGAGGACAGGAGCTTGGGTTGAAGATCCGTAAGCTAAAAGATGAACTCGCTGAAGAAAAAGCAGCCCATCAAGATAGTAACGAAAAATAGATCGAGTCTAAAGCTGAGGAAACTCAGCTTTAGCTCCTTAAGAACGCGCTTAAAACTAACAGTGCAAACAGCACTTGTGCACTTACGCTAAACCAACTGAGTGCCATCAAGCCTTTCAGTGACCAAGGGTGTGGTAAAGTTGGATAGAGTTGCCCTTTTCTCACGGTACGCGCAAAGCCAAATAACAGCAGACCGAGTGCGGTAGCACCCCAAACAAAAATTGATTTGTCTTCTATCTGATCACTGAAAAATAACACAAATTGCAACGGCAGTAGCAGGCTAACTAGGGCATATAGTACATGAACCTGTTTTATCTTCAGAAGCTTGCCACTTTCCGACAGTTCCTTAATTCCTCTTTGTTCCAGCGTTTTTTTCGCCACTAAAGCTGATAGTTTAAGCGCTAGACGATAAGGCGTTTGTCCTGTTTCATCAATTTTATGCGCATCTATTCCGGTATCTAGCACTAAATTTATCATCGTTGCTAAATTTGACTGAACCGCAAAATGTAAAAAGGTTTGCCCAGTTGCATCAATATCATTACCATCATGGTGCTCAATCAGCTTCTCTGCAACGTTAACAAAGCCTTTTTCAATTGCCCACATAAGCGCAGATTTATTATTCACATCTCGAGCAGTCCCTTTCGCGCCTTGTGCGATCAACGCCATCAACTCTGGTTGCTTAACGTCATCACGACAGATCTGCTCAAGTAGTGCTTGCTCTAGCCTTTCCATGATCTGGTCTTTATCGTCATAAAGCTTTTCCAACAAGCCATAGTACTGCGCATCTTGCAACAACAATTCTGCAGCCTGTGACGCTGTCGCATCACGGTCAGCTAAGCAATGATCCAAATGCGTTTCAATCGCCGCTCTAAAGTCAGGCTCAAGCCACGCAGTGCAAACGTCCTGAGGTGTTAACTGGATGTTCGCCGCCAAACACCATTCAAATACTTGGGCATATTCTAATGCGATGAGCAAACCAAAAAAGTTCGGGTATTCAGTTGACTTAATTTGCATCGCTAAGTCACTGTACTGCGCAAAACACTCTAGCAATTTAATAATCAGCGCTTGGCGACTCATACCCGATTGTTCAATATGCGCGAATAATTGTTGTGTGTAAGCCTGTTGCTGCTCATCGTATTCATCAATATGCTGAAAGTAGCAGGACTCAAAAGGCTCCAACGGCTTGAGCCACTGAAGATAAAAAATAGGAGGTAATACGGTCGTTTTAACGCCTTGTTCATCTGTATTTGTACTGCAGCTTGGCCAAGATTCGAGCGCATCAAGTATAAATGCCCCATTTTGCTCTACCAAGCCACGTAGTAACATTGGATACTGTGATGGCCAAATTAAAACATGTTCCATGAGCTTATTATTCACCTATTAAAAACAAAAATCGCTGTCGTCTATGAGCCTAAATTCGACAGCCTGACTGCTGGGTGAATAATACCAATTTAGTAAAAAAATTGCTTAGTAAAATACACTTAAATCACAGGATTATTTCCTCCGTATGGTATAACGGCTAGAATCATCACTAAACGTGGTCAATATAAAAACATGGGTCACATCGCATCCAATTTAAAGAGAGAGGTAACAAATGATTGAGCAACTCGAAACATGGCACATAGTACTCATCATCGTGACAGTGATTGCTGTCATTTGGAGTAATATTGCCCTACTCAAGTATTCCGCTAAATTTGATTTGAAAGGTAAGCTAGATCAGCAAATAAAACCGACAGAAAAGACAAAAGAGGACAAACAAAAAGATGGTTTGGACTAACTCTTAACTAAGCAAGTCCAAACCAACGACAATAAACTTATGCCACCAGCCAGTGTGCCATTAAGCAAATAACTGGCAATGTGACTAATGTACGTAAAATGAAAATAGCAAACAATTCGAATAGATTGACCGGGATCTTACTACCGAGCAACAATGCACCAACTTCCGACATATAAATAAGTTGTGTCACACTCATCGCCGCCACAATAAATCGAGTCACATCACTTTCAATACTGCCCGCAGCAAGAATCGAAGGAATGAACATATCGGCAAAACCCACCACGATAGTTTGTGCGGCTTTTTCAGCTTCAGGCACATTCAAAAGCTCTAAATACGGCACAAATGGCGTACCGAGCACCTGAAAAACGGAGGTATATTCAGCAACAATTAATGCCAGTGTACCTACAGCCATCACCACAGGTAGTACGGCAAAAAGCATATCTAGCGCATTGCATACACCTTCATGTAATGTACCTTTCACACCCGGCGCTTTTTGTGCCTTTTCTAATGCAACATCCAACGCGTGCTTAAATAACGTTTTGCCTTCAGGCGTCGCTTCAGCATCTTTATCGGCAGGACTGTCATCAACATACACATCTTGCTTAAAGCGCAGCGGTGGTAAACGAGGCACTATGATAGCGGCCACGAAACCAGCCAAACATACCGTTAAGTAGAATGGTGCAAACAAGTGCTCTAATTTCACTTGGCCAATCACGACCAAACAAAATGTGATAGACACCGCTGAAAAGGTAGTGCCAATAATCGCCGCTTCTTTTTGTGTGTAGTATTTATCTTCGTACTGCCTCGCAGTCATCAAAATACCGACACTGCCATCACCTAACCATGACGCGACACAGTTCACGGCACTACGACCAGGTACCCCAAAGAGTGGGCGCATTACTTTAGTTAACAATGTACCAACTAACTCTAATAAGCCAAAATTCAACAACAGTGGGAGTAACAATCCTGCTAAGATGAACACAGAAAATAACACTGGCAGCAAATCGTTTAATACCAATGCACCGGTATGTTCTGAATGGATCATGTCAGGCCCGACGTTGAAATAAGTCATTAGAATAAATGCCATACCCGCCAAACGCGTTAGTAACCAGATCCAACTCACGTCAAATAAATGCTTTATCAAAGACACATTCATCAAAGCCGCGGGTTTGAGCAGTTTAACAATCAAGCTCATCACGCCTGTTATACAGATAATGCCCAAAATAAGCGTATCAATGTAAGGTGCTACGAACCCTTGTAAGGCTTTTGCCATGACCGCGATGGGAATTGTCATCGCTTCACCAATTGCCACTGGTGTCATAAACAAAAATACCCCAATCAGCGAGGGAACAATAAATGCGAAAAGCGTGCGCCAATCTGGCATCACATTGCGACTTGTTTGTGTTGTCATTATATTTAGCCTACAAAAACGAAGAAAAGAGCCTAAGCTCTTTTCTCATTGAAAAAACAGACTAACTATTAAATAGTTAAGCCTTTATCGCGCAGTGCTTTAAGCAATACTTGCTGCAGTTGCGCCATTACATCTGTATCTAGTACCTCTCCTTGCGCATCACGCCATGTAATAGAAGTGCTCTTATCTTTGGTCGCTGCGATAGAAATCTTATAATCACCACTTTCGATAGGTAATTGGATTTCTTCATCACCCCAAATTGAATCCCATACACTACTGTCAGGTTTCTCATAACGAGTTGAAATATCGCCTGAATCACGATCAATTTTAATGATGGTAAAGCCCATACGCTCTAAAAAGCCTGAGAACCTGTCCAGAACTATATCACTGCTTTGTTCTGTAAGCATAGCGCCATTACCTTGCGCATCGAAGCCAAGCTCAAGCGACAAAACGCCCTGCTGTTTTCTTAGCTCAACTTCGAGCAAACGATACAAGTAGTCAAACTCAGCCACAACTTCATTAACAGCCCTTGCTTCGAGTTGCTGTTTTAACAAATCGTTAAGCTCAACTTTATCGCTACGGTAATCCACTAACTCAGCACGTAACGATGCCGTTCTTTGGTGTTCTTTTTGCTCAACAACAAAACGGAACTTTTGCTCCGACACGACTTCATCGTCTTCCCAAAACCAACCCTCCGTTGGTTTGATCAACGAATACCAATCGGTCATCACACTACCATTGACTCGATCATCTTCAACTAACGCGGTGCTTCTGTTGCCCATCACACTGTCGACAGACTGCCAAATAAAACTAGTTAAATCTTCAATACCGTCATTTTTATCAAAAAACACCCGTGCTAGCTGTTCGTTTTCTTCAACCCAGCTTCCCTTTGCAAGTGTTAACACTTGGGCAGGTGGACGGTAACCTTTTGGATCCGGGTCATTATCAAAACTCGCTACGGACATTGTGTAAACGGGATCTTGTGATGGCTGTTTTAAATTGGCTGGCACCTTAACAGCTTCATGCACGCGGTAATTCCGCTCGTGATGTGCATCATTTGTAAAAACACTACACCCAGATAAACCAAGTAATACGCCGATAGCCAACGTCTTTGGGATCCAATACTGCACTGATTATTCTCCTTAGCAGACCCATTAATTTTTATTTCAATACTATGAGTAGGGAATGCTGGTTTGGTTCACTGTCAAATCAAAATATTCCCAAAGAGGGTGAGTTCTTTAAGAATGAATAGGTTAGTCTTACTCGACCGCAAAATTTTGCAACTATGGTACTTTCCAATGAGCATAAACACAAGAATGCCATAAAATAATCCGCCTTGCCGACAATAAATCTCAGTTCATACATGTTCATGATCCAGATATGTGTTACCATTTTCGGTTAAATATCAACTGTTCGCCGATCAGCTCTGTGTATAAAATAGGCAGATCACAACTTTAAGGGTTAGGTTTCGTTAATGACTGCATTTGCAAATCAACAACTGGTGTTAACAGCCATAGGTGAAGATCGCTCTGGTATCGTCAGCGAGCTGACTCAGCTAGTGAGCGATTGCCACTGTAATATCATCGATAGTCGAATAGCAATATTAGGCAACGAGTTCACTTTTATTATGTTACTAAGTGGTGATATGTCAGCCATTAGTCGCGTTGAACACAGCTTACCCGTAAAAGGTATGGAGCTTGGCTTGCTGACGATGATGAAGCGCACCAGCTCGCACCAACAAGGCGACTTTAGCGCTGGCTATACTTTGGAATATCACGGGCTGGATATACCAGGCACGTTAAGCAAAGTAACCCGCTTCTTTGCTGAACACCAAATTAGTATATGCTCTTTAAAATCAGATACTTTTGAGCAAGATGAACAATTACATATGCGTTGTGAGCTTGAGTTTAATATTCCCACTGAAGTCAATGTAGACGAATTTAAAATTAAATTTGAAGATCTATCTCACGCGCTCAACGTAGATTATATTTTTAGACGAATTCGCTAAGGATTATCATGAAAACTTTAACAGCAGGCGAGCAAGCCCCTCTTTTTTCACTGCAAAACCAAAATGATGAAACGGTTTCTTTAGCTTCTTTGCTAGAGCACAATCAAGTACTCGTATACTTCTATCCAAAAGCATTGACACCTGGTTGTACCGTACAAGCTGAACAGCTTCGTGATCACAAGGCGCAGTTAGCTGAACTAAACACAGTTGCGGTAGGTATAAGCCCCGATGCGGTGAAAAAACTGAAGAACTTTGAAACCAAAAAAGAATTAAACTTTGACCTCTTATCTGACGAAGACCACGCCATTGCAGACGCGTTTGGTGTTTGGGGCTTAAAAAAGTTTATGGGCAAAGAGTACGACGGTATACACCGTATCAGCTTTTTAGTGGGCCAAGATGGCAAGATTAAACATGTGTTTAATAAGTTTAAAACCAAAGACCACCATCAGGTGGTGATTGACCAGCTTAAAAGTCTATGACCTAAAAAAGGCGCTTAAATGAGCGCCTTTTTCACATAACAATCAGTTAATCCCAATATATTTATGCACTTGCACCGACAAACGCCAGTTCTTTTTCATGCAGGTATCAATTGCCAGCTTAGTGGCTTTGGCCTTTTGACTGATCGGCTGTAAGTACACCAACTCTGGTGTCACACCCGTTTGTTCAAACAAGGCCTCTAGCTCTTCAACATGCTTTTGCATCGCAACTGGGTGCTTTATCTCATTAGCACGCTGCATGGCACTAGTAAGGACTTCATAGCCACCGCGCATATTGATTTTAGGCGAAACCGTGACCCAAGTTTGCTCGGGTGCTTTGATCTCAAACGTACCGCTGGTTTCTATTTGTGTGCTGTAACCTTCGCGATGTAAAAGCTCACAAATTGGTACTAGATCGAACATACATGGCTCACCACCTGTGATCACCACATGCTTTGCTTGATAGCCACGCTGTTTAAATAAATCGAGGATTTGCTCAGCACTCGCCTCAGCCCACCATTCTGAATCAGCTTTTTTCTCAACAGTATTTTCTAACGAAATACGATACGTCGGGTTTACGTCCCATGTTTGCTTCGTGTCACACCAAGCACACCCTACTGGACACCCCTGCAAGCGCAAAAATATAGAAGGCACACCAGTGAAGCTGGCTTCCCCCTGTATCGTTTCAAAAATTTCGTTGATTTTGTACAAAATGGCTCCGTAATGCATTACTAACTCAAAAAAACACCAAGGAAAATTGTTATTTTCTCAGCGGCCGTGTAGTATATCGCGCCCTGAAGTAAACCTCTATCAAAATCGAGGCAAAACACCTATGAGCGAAAAAGTTGTCGTAATTTATTCCGGTGGAATGGATTCATATACCGTGCTAAACAAAGCCATCCGTGCTGGCTATGAAGTCTATGCGCTTTCTTTTAACTATGGCCAACGCCATGTAAAGGAGCTGCAAGTGGCAGCACGAGTGTGTGAAAAGCTCAACGTAGCTCATAAAGTTGTTGATATTTCAGCGATTAATCAACTTATTGGTGGCTCATCGCTCACCGATGACATTGATGTGCCTGAAGGACACTACGAAGAAGAAAGTATGAAAAGCACCGTGGTGCCAAATCGTAATATGATCTTACTTTCTCTTGCTGTCGGCTATGCGGTATCCATTAAAGCAAACAAAGTATTTTACGGTGCGCACTCGGGCGATCATGCTATTTACCCTGACTGTCGTCCTGAATTCGTTAAGAAAATGGATGACGTTTGTCGCATTGCCAACTATGAAGAAATTGAAATTGTTTGTCCGTATTTAAACAGCAGCAAAATAGGCATATTGACTGACGGCTTAAAAATGGGTTTAGACTACGCTGATACTTGGACTTGCTATAACGGTCGTGAAAAAGCCTGTGGTAAATGTGGCGCATGCCAAGAAAGACTCGAGGCCTTTGATCTAAATAACGCGCAAGACCCACTACCTTACGAAGCATAAACACTGAGCGGGAGCTGATGACTCCCGCTCCACTCCTCACTGTAGAAATCCCCACTCTAAGACTGTTCCTTTAATGTAATCCCTGATATGTTTATACGGATTTGTAAAATTAAGGAAATGATTATGTCTGGCACCACGATGATAGTTCTGATTGTTTTTATATCAGTTGGCTTTGGTGTGTTAAACAAAATGCTCAATACCTACCTCGCTCACAAAAAAACACATAATAGTGAGGAAAAGAAGGCGCTTGAAAATGAAATTAACGCCTTGAAAGAGCGGGTTTCAACACTCGAGAGAATTGTCACTGATGAGGGCTACACGCTCAAAAAAGAGTTTAACAATCTCTAAATTACGGATGTTAAACAGGGTTAGAAAAGTAGTCTGATGTTCCGTGCGCTTGCAATGCCTCTGACAAGCGCTCTAACGCTAGCAAATAAACCGCTTCACGCAGTGTTGTTCCGCGCTCTTCGTATAATTGCCACGCACTGTTAAATGCTTTACGCATATAACTTTCAAGCTTTTCACTCACTTTGCTTTCATCCCAAGCTTCACCCTGTCGATTTTGACACCACTCAAAAAAGCTCACCACGACACCACCAGCATTGGCTAGAATATCTGGAATAACCTGTGTCCCTTGTTTTCTGAGCTGAGAGTCAACTTCAAAGGTGATTGGTCCGTTTGCGATCTCAACAATATATCTTGCCTTTATTTGATGCGCATTGTTTTTAGTGATCACACCGGCGAGCGCGGCCGGAACCAATATGTCTACATTCAACGCTAACAACTCTTCATTACTAATGCTTTCATGCTCAATGTCTTCACACACTGAATGTTCACAGTAAACGGCTCTTAGCGTATTACTTCGCTGCTTTTCGTGATACACGCTTTCAATATCTAGGCCTTGTTGGCAGTAAATGCCCCCTTTTGAATCGCTTACGGCAACAACTTTATACCCTGCTTTTTGTAGCAATCGCGCGCAATGATAGCCGCCATTGCCAAAACCCTGTATTGCGACTGTCTTATCACTGGGTTCCCAACCTAGCTTTTCAGCTAATGCTGCCACACACAAATAGGCGCCTTTCCCTGTCGCACTGTCTCGACCTAGGCTACCACCAAAAGCGATTGGTTTACCTGTAATAACCGCCGGGCACTTGGTCCTGGTGATCTTCTCATATTCGTCCATCATCCAACCCATGATGCGAGCATTGGTGTACACATCAGGCGCCGGGATATCCAACTCAGGACCAATG
This sequence comes from Pseudoalteromonas sp. ATL1, assembly GCF_058933015.1. NCBI lineage: Bacteria > Pseudomonadati > Pseudomonadota > Gammaproteobacteria > Alteromonadales > Pseudoalteromonadaceae > Pseudoalteromonas > Pseudoalteromonas sp. ATL1. The sequence continues at coordinate 3,221,751 of NZ_JBZYXL010000001.1, forward strand.
AAATCAGCTTTTGCACGAATATAAGAGCGAGCTAAACGTTCCAACTCCATCGGTGAGAGCGACTTAGGGTCAACCGTAACTGCACCTTTGGCACCACCAAAAGGCACTTTTACGACAGCACACTTTAACGTCATCCAAAGCGCAAGCGCTTCAACTTCGTCTTGATCAGCTTGATGATGAAAGCGGATCCCACCTTTCGTAGGTCCTAACAGGTCGTTATATCTACATCGATAAGCTTTAAAGTAAGCTGTTTCACCGTTGTCTTTACGAATGGCAATATGATTGATCAAAGTGCTCTGTGGTTGGCTTAATGCTTCAAGCACGGCATGATAACGTTGATCATGTTTACCAATATTGGTGAGCCTCGCTATTGCATCTTGTAAAATGTTATCACTCATTCTTCACCCTTTCTGATTCGCTGTATTTAGTTATACGGCTCAAACTAGAAGAATAGTTTAATTTTCAAAAACAAAACGGTTGTGGCGGGTTAATTTATTGTCAGCTCATCCAAGAATCGGCAAGGTCTCAAATTTGGTTTAATTAGAAATACTTGTTTTTTGGCGCGCGTCAGGGCAACGTAAAATAAACGACGCTCTTCAGCAAATTCAAAGCGTTCTTTTATCGGCAGCATCGCTTCCAGTAGAGGCTGTGTCCTCCCATGAGCAGGAAATCCCTGCTTCCCTTCATGCAGCCCCATTAAAATGCAATAGTCGGCCTCACGGCCTTTAGAGCTATGAAAGGTCATCGCTTTGAGTTGCATATTTTGAAATTGACCTTGCAACTTTGCCATAAACTGGCGCTCAGGTAACATCTTATGAAATCTGGCAAGAATTAGTACGCTAGCCCGACCTTGAACGGCGAGACCTTCTATTATTTGAGTTAACGCATCTTGCGCATTATCCGCATCTATAACCTTAACGGTCGCCTCTGATGACGATGTATTCGCAGCAATTCGTTTATTCACTTGTTCTGGGTTTGCACAAACAAATTGGCGAGACATATCCAGTATTTGCTGAGGATATCGAAATGTTCTATCCAACTGGGTGACCGTTCCGGCACCGAAGTAGCGTGTAAACTGTGTTGTTAAAGTCACATCAGCGCCACTAAAGCGGTAAATGGATTGCCAATCGTCGCCGACCGCGAATAGGTAGCGCTTCGATTGTGCAAGCATCGCCATAATTAACGCAGCGCGCACTTGTGAAATGTCCTGAAACTCGTCAACCATAATATGATACCAAGGCACTTGAAACTGCTCTTGTTCAATGTAGCGAGTTGCTCGTGCAATCATGTCTTCAAAATCGATTGCGCTTTCGTTGCTAAGATAAAGTTGATACTCAGCAATGAGCGGCTTTAGACATTCCAACAGTTCACTTTGCTTTGCTTCAATTTGCCCAAGTTGCTTTATTGCTGACGCATTTTTATATGCGCTAATTAATGACCTAATATGTCTGATTACCCGTTTGCTATTGATCGACTGCAAAAATTCATTCAAATCTCCAATATTTGCTACGCCACACTCATGTTTACAAAAATACTCAAACGCGCGCTTGAAGCCCAAGTCCATGCACAGCGCTTGTAATGTATCTTGAATAAACGCATCCATTTTTTGGCTATCTGTGACAAGCTCGCTGAGCTTGGGCTGTTCCCCCTCTACTTGCGTAATAATGTGCATACCTAAGGAGTGGAAAGTCATACAGCAAAATTGCTCACCGAGCCGTTGCTTAAGCTCTTGTGAGGCTTCATTACCATATGCGAGTAGTAATATCTGCTGTGCTTGCGTATTGGTACTTCTTAGTAAAAAGTGAGTACGCGCAACCATGACACTGGTTTTTCCGGTTCCCGCACCCGCCAATAAAAGCTGGCGTTCATCTTGAATTATGCACGCGCGTCTTTGCGCTTGGGTGAGCGGTTTTGCTTCAATGGTGTCAAAAAAATGCTTATGCTGATGTGTTTGATACGCAATGAAAGCTTCTCGAAAATCGTCAATATCGGCATCTTGCCAGCTTGTCAGCTCTTGGACCGTAAAAAGTGCTTGGCGTACAGTATGAGGCAATATGGTCTCGGGTCGCCACGACAGCCAACGCTTCGCCAAGTTATGAGCTGATTGACTTACTATTTTTAAATTACTTGAAGATAAGTATTGCTGCTTCAACAATCGCTCTAACTTATTAATACTTTGCAACAGGAATTGACTATGATGCTTTACCCATAGAGTTTGCAGTTGTTCGGTAGTCACCTGCACTTCTTTTAGCTTAAACACATGAGTTTTTCTATCCGCTTTCAAATATAACGTGAGGCAGTAGTGAAATACTCTTTTGTTTAATTCAGGCGGTCTGAGAAGGTTTTCCCATAGAAATAACAGTTCGCCAGACTTAGCCACCAATTTAATATGGCTATTGGAAAGCGTTAGTGCTTGGCAAGGTATGCCAAAATTGAGCAAGGGTAGATTTTTCAACGAATTATGCCAATCCACTTAACTAAGTGGCCTATTTCGAGGCAAGAAAACCTTGTTGGTAGCAAGGCAAAAATTTGTTTATTTAGTTGTTCTAAATGAGAAATTTTTAACGCAGCTATCATCAGGTTTAATCCCTCAAAATGATTAAGTGTTATTGCGGATTAGTATTAATACAATTAAAAATTTGCGAGAAAATACTAGCAGCTCGTAACCGAAAAGGACAAAGTCTACCAAGTTTGAAAAACAAAAAAACCAGCATGATGCTGGTTTTTGAATTTGGTGCGGATGGGGGGACTTGAACCCCCACGGCCGAAGCCACCACCCCCTCAAGATGGCGTGTCTACCAATTCCACCACATCCGCATTTTTCCGGTATTATTGACTTGATTGAGGAATCAAGCTACCGAGTAACTTAAGGTTACCAATCTAAATTAATTTGGTACGTCTGAAGAATTTTTTCCGTCAGATGAAGCAGGAACATCCGTTACTGCTGGTGCTACCGTCGCTGCTGGTGCTTCTAGGTTTTCCCACTCGTCAGTCTTTTTAATCTGACCAGTTGTTAAATTACCTAAAACGATGCTTAAAACAAAAAACACAGTCGCTAAAATAGTCGTGGTTTTTGTCATAAAGTTGCCAGCACCTGATGAGCCGAAAACCGTTGCTGATGCACCAGCACCAAACGATGAGCCCATATCAGCACCTTTACCTTGCTGAATTAACACCATACCAATAAGTGCCAATGCAACAATTAAGTAAATAACTAATAATATTTCGTACATTTAAACGTTCCCTTGTGCACTATTGCAGATACTAATAAAAGCATCTTTATCTAGACTCGCGCCGCCAATTAGACCGCCATCGATGTCTTTTTGTGCAAATAATAATTCACTATTTTTTTCATTCACACTGCCACCATATAAGAGGCGCAATGTACTTGCGATATGCTCATCATGCTTGCTAAGCATATCACGTATAAACTTGTGTACTGCTTGAGCTTGTTCAGGGGTAGCTGTTTTACCAGTTCCTATTGCCCAGACGGGTTCGTATGCTATCACAGAATTATTTAAAGCCGCTACACCTAATTTATTAATCACCGCATTTATTTGCTCTGCGACGATTTGCTCGGTTTGCTCAGCTTCACGTTCTGCTTCTGTTTCGCCCACACACAGCACAGGTGTTAATCCTTGTTGCTGTGCCATTGCAAATTTACTTGCAACCTGTTCGTTTGACTCACCAAAAAGGTTCCGTCTCTCAGAGTGCCCCACCAAGGTGTATTTCGCACCTAATTCAGACGCTAACTTTGCCTGAACTTCGCCTGTATATGCACCTGATTCGTACTCTGAAACTGTTTGCACACCTGAATTAACTCCCGCATCTGCTACCTCTTTCAGTAACATAGCTGGTGGAAAAATAATAACATCCAGTTCTGCATAACTATGCTTTTTGACTTCGCTACAGATTTCATTAACAAGCTCTAATGAGCCGTTCATTTTCCAGTTACCTGCAACAATTGGCTTACGCTGCGCCATACGATACTCCGCATCAGAAAGCGGGTGAGATACTAACTTGCCTCACCCTAATTTACAAGAAATAAAATTAAAAAACAGATTAATTGCTCACAGATTCAACAACTTCAGCGATTTTAGTGGCAAAATCGATAACTTGCTTCTCTTGTTCTGCTTCAACCATCACTCTGATCACAGGTTCTGTGCCTGATTTTCTCAGTAGCACTCTCCCTTTACCAGCTAGCTGCTGCTCAACCTCTGCGACAACTTGCTTCACAATTTCCTGTTCTGTGGGATCATCATTAGTGCTATAACGCACATTGATCATTTTCATTGGGTATTTAGTAAAGCCGCTACCTAAATCTTGTAGCGTCTTATTCTGTGACACCATAGCCGCAAGCACTTGTAAACTTGAAACAATGCCATCACCGGTGCAAATTAAGTCAAGGTTTAATACATGACCTGAACTCTCTCCACCTATCGTCCAGCCATTTTCTGCTAATAGCTCCATAACATAGCGATCGCCGACTTTACTTCGCGCAAACTCAATACCTTTCGCTTTAAGTGCATTTTCAAGTCCCATGTTGGACATGACAGTACCAACTACACCGCCATTTAAGGTGCCTTTAGCTTGTGCAAGGCATACAATAATGTAAACAATATCATCGCCATCAAACACATGCCCTTTATGATCAACCATCATCACACGGTCACCATCGCCATCATAAGCAATCCCTACATCCGCTTGATGCTCGAGAACTTTGCGTTTTAGCGAATCTACATGCGTTGCACCACACTCATGATTAATATTAACGCCATTTGGCTCACACGCATGGCAAATAACCGTGGCACCTAACTCACGCATTACCGCTGGGGCAATATGGTAGGTCGCCCCATTGGCGCAATCCAAAACTATCTTTACGCCTTCAAGAGACAACTCTTTAGGAAATTGGCTTTTACAAAATTCAATATATCGACCATCTGCATTCTCTAAGCGGCGCGCCTTGCCCAGTTTTTCTGAGCTAACACACGTCATTTCCTCATCCATCATGGCTTCAATTTCAAGTTCTACGCTATCAGCCAATTTCAAACCGTTTCCACTGAAGAACTTAATGCCATTATCATGATATGGATTGTGAGAAGCACTGATCACAATACCCGCTTCAGCTCTAAAGGTTTGTGTAAGATAAGCAACAGCAGGAGTTGGCATTGGGCCTAGCAGCACGACATCTATGCCAGCAGCAATAAGCCCCGCTTCTAAAGAAGTTTCTAAGAGGTAACCTGATATGCGGGTATCTTTACCAATAATTACTTTTTTGGTACCAGTTTTTGATAAAACTTTACCAGCCGCCCAGCCCAATTTCAGTGCAAACTCAGGGGTAATAGGATATTGTCCAACTAATCCTCTGACTCCGTCAGTTCCGAAATATTTTCTCGTTGTCATATGGTTACTCCATGTGTTGCCGCGTGCCATACATCTAACACATCAGCAGTTTGTTGAACGTCATGCACGCGTATAATATTTGCCCCTTGCTGTGCACACAACAAGGCTCCGGCAAGACTTGCGGCAAGTCGTTCGTCAGTTTCTCTATTTAATAAGTGCCCAAACATCGACTTTCTAGAAAGCCCCGCCAAAAGTGGTAAACCGATGGTTTTGAATTCGTTAAATTTGCCCAGTAGCTCAAAATTGTGCGCTAGGGTTTTGCCAAACCCGAATCCGGGGTCAAGAATGATACGCTCGTTTGCTATGTTATGCGCTTGGCATGCTAACAAGCGTTCGCTGAAGAATGCCTTAATATCATCAATGACATCCTCGTAACTTGGGTCGTTCTGCATTGTTCTTGGCTGACCCTGCATATGCATCAAACAAACAGCAACTTCAGGATATTTTGCTGCCACCTCTAATGCGCCAGGCTCTTGCAAAGCACGCACATCATTGATGATATCTGCACCCGCAACAATCGCCTCCTCCATCACCACCGCTTTACTCGTATCGATAGAAATAACACAGTCCGATTTAGCACGAATTGCTTTAATAACCGGGATCACTCGATTAAGTTCTTCTTCACAAGTAACATCTGGTGCACCCGGGCGAGTGGATTCCCCACCTATATCTAAAATTGTCGCACCTTGCTCAAGAAGGGATAATGCTTGATTGACAGCGCTGTCCAATTCATAAAACGAGCCGCCATCTGAGAATGAATCAGGGGTAACATTCACTATCCCCATCACATGGGGCTTTGTGAGGTTTAACTTCCTACCTCGGGGTAAACAAATTGTCGTCATTATTACCTTACTCAGCTTAGAGTAATGTTAGTTACCTCAGACTTAAGTCGCTTAGTAACCAACCTAGCGCAACAAAAGGGTGTACGCCAAAATATAATTATTCTAAAGGTATGAAAAAGCCCCGTCTCAGCGGGGCTTTGAAATTATAGACTATTTTAACCGTTATTCTGCTCTATCATCAAGTTCAGAAGGGCTTTGAGGCTTCTCTACAGGCTTTTCTTCGCTTTTTTCAGCAACTTTATCCTGCTTCGATGCTTTTTTCTCCGGTTTTCGGTCGTGTGCATCACGAGGTGGACGCACTTCAGTACGGGCCATTAGGTCATCAATCTGACCCGCATCAATGGTCTCGTACTTCATTAATGCATCTTTCATGGTATGCAAAATGTCCATATTATCTTTTAAGATCTGCTCGGCACGTTGATAGTTACGCGTGATGAAATCTTTAATTTCTGAGTCAATCAGCTTCGCTGTTTCGTCAGACATACCTGCCATACGGTGTGAACCACCACCCATGTACATCTCGCCTTGCTCTTCAAGGTACATCTGTGGACCTAGTTTACTACTTAAGCCCCACTGCATAACCATTTTCTTCGCAATGTCAGTTGCGCGTTCGATATCGTTACTTGCGCCAGTAGTCACCTTGTCTTCACCATAAATCAGCGCTTCTGCGATACGGCCACCATATAAGCTTGAAAGCATCGACTCTAAATGTTCTTTAGAGTGACTGACGCGATCTTGCTCAGGTAAATACATCGTTACACCTAACGCTCGCCCACGAGGAATGATCGACACTTTATACACTGGGTCGTGCTCTGGCACTAAACGGCCGACAATTGCGTGGCCCGCTTCGTGATAAGCTGTCATTTCTTTCTCATGCTCGCTCATGACCATAGATTTACGCTCAGCGCCCATCATGATCTTGTCTTTAGCAGCGTCAAATTCAGCCATGCTTACTTTACGTTTATTGCCACGCGCAGCGAACAGTGCAGCTTCGTTGACCAGGTTTGCTAAGTCTGCACCAGAAAAACCAGGTGTACCACGTGCAATTACTGACGCTTCTACATTGTCATCCAGCGGTACCTTACGCATATGCACATTAAGAATTTGTTCACGACCACGAATATCAGGTAAACCAACAACAACCTGACGGTCAAAACGACCTGGACGTAATAGTGCTGGGTCAAGTACGTCTGGACGGTTCGTTGCGGCAATAACGATAATACCTTCATTGCCTTCAAAACCATCCATTTCTACAAGCATTTGGTTTAGAGTTTGCTCACGTTCATCGTGACCACCACCCATGCCCGCGCCACGCTTACGACCAACAGCATCAATTTCATCAATGAAGATAATACAAGGTGCGGCTTTTTTCGCTTGCTCAAACATATCGCGCACACGAGATGCACCAACACCAACAAACATTTCAACAAAGTCAGAACCTGAAATGGTAAAGAACGGTACTTTTGCTTCACCAGCAACGGCTTTAGCAAGTAACGTTTTACCAGTACCTGGAGGACCAACCATAAGCACACCTTTTGGAATGCTGCCGCCAAGTTTTTGGAATTTTGATGGATCGCGTAAAAAGTCAACGAGTTCAGTCACATCTTCTTTCGCTTCGTCACAACCCGCTACATCCGCGAAAGTCGTTTTCACTTGATCTTCACTCATTAGGCGCGCTTTGCTCTTGCCGAACGACATGGCGCCTTTACCGCCACCGCCTTGCATCTGACGCATGAAGAAGATCCACACACCGATAAGCAATAACATTGGGAACCAAGAGATGAAAATGTTGGCTAGGAATGATTGCTCCTCTGGCGCAACACCTTTCACGTTTACGTCATTTTTTAGCAAATCATTGATTAGGTCTTCATCATACATAGGCATGATAGTTTGGAAACGCTCGCCGTTGCCTTTCATACCCGTGATAGTCCCGGTTGAGCGGTCAATATTGACATCCCTAACGGCACCACTGCGCACTTCTTTGACAAACTGCGTGTAACTTGTTTGGCGATCTATGTGATCACCACTATTGAAACTCTGAAAAACAGTCATTAGCACGACAGCTATAACCAACCAGAGTATTAAATTCTTCGCCATATCGCTCAAGGAGTTAACCTCTTGTATCCAAAATTATTTAAATTCAACTTTAATGCTTTCCAACTGTACTACAGTTTGTAACCCGTCGCCACTATATATACCTCACGAGAGCGTGGTCTCGACGCTTTTGGCTTTCTAATTTTAACGACGTTAAAACAATTACGTACTTCCTGCACAAACTGATCAAACCCTTCACCTTGAAAAACTTTAACAGCGAACGCCCCGTTTTTGCCTAGCACTTGATGACACATATCCAATGCTAATTCCACCAAATACATACTGCCAGCTTGGTCGGTTGACATATTGCCGCTCATGTTGGGTGCCATATCAGAAAACACGACATCAATGTTTTTTCCACCAATACGTTCAAGTAACGCATTCAGCACCGCTTCTTCCCTAAAGTCTCCTTGCAAAAAGTCAACGCCTGCCAGCGAATCCATAGGCAAAATATCACAAGCGATTACTTGCCCATTTTCACCCACTTGCTCCGCAAGATACTGTGACCAACTTCCAGGCGCAGCCCCTAAGTCGACTACACTCATACCTGGTTTAATGAGTTTGTCTCTTTGCTGAATTTCTTCGAGTTTAAAAATTGCCCGCGAGCGAAACCCGCGCTTTTGTGCTTCATGAACATAGGGATCATCCACATGTTCCTTTAACCAGCGTTTAGAGCTCGCTGAATGCTTTTTATTTGCCATATTAACTGCAACTCATTAGTAATATTCTTTAGATGGCGGTAGAATATGAGAATTCAAGCCTACATAGTGTAAATTGTAACAATATGACTTTATCAAATAAACAAAAGCAGTACCTAAAAGGACTGGCTCACCCACTAAAACCGGTTGTTTTACTCGGTGCAAATGGTTTAACTGAAGGTGTTTTAGTAGAGATTGCTCATTCTCTAGACATTCACGAACTGATCAAGGTAAAAGTACCAACCAACGATCGTGAAACCAAGCAATTAATTTTTGATGCAATTGTCAGAGAAACGGGCGCTCACAAGGTACAAACGATTGGCCACACCATCGTGTTATATCGCCAAAGCGAAGAAAAGAAAATTCAACTTCCTCGCCAATAAGTTCGTTAGGCGTCATTGTTTACTTGCAATGGCGCATCTCTATACATCTCAATTACATGCGAAATAAAATCTGTTGTTAGCTGATTTATCAAACCACTTTCAGCATTGAGCAAGAGACTAAATCCAATATTGAGTGCGGGTATGACCACAACATCTGTTCGATAACCCTGTACCCAACCACTGTGATACATTAAAAATTCACCATCATAATCATATATGCGCCACCCTAAACCGTAATGTGCTTCATTAACATGTTTGCGCCAAATGCGTCGTCTCAGCTCTCTTTTGGTATGGGTATACGGTCGACTTTGCAAAGTCAGGGCGTCCAACGACAAAATATCAGGGTACATGCCAAGTTGCGCTTTTAACCATTGCGCCATGTCTTGAGCACTCGCATTGATACCCGCAGCGGGAGCAACCTTATAGTAATGTGGTTTTAATTTGGCGGTATGCCAGCGTTTTCTGCCCAAAACGTGCGGTTGAGCGTAATTATTATCTTTCGTCATGCTTTCAATACCAACCCCTCCGTCTTCCATTCGCAGCGGACCGAAAATTGATTCTGTGATCCAGCGCTCGTAGGTCATTCCCGTTGCTTGATAAATCACATCGGAAATCAGACTGAACATGGCATTTTGATAACCATAACATTGCCCCGGTTCGCAAATTCGCTCTACTTTGACTAAACGTTCTACGATTTGTTCATAAGGCATACGTGATTCAATTAAGTTGTCATATGCGTTAGGTACCAAGCCACTTGAATGGCTTAGCAAATGGTAAATTTTTAAAGTTTGATAATCGGTGCCTTGTAGGAACGGCAAGTATTGACTTACAGACTCATCTAAAGAGAAGCGCTCTTCACTTGCCAACTTTGCCGTTAAAGAGCCCGCAAACGTTTTTGAAACTGATGCCAAGCGAAATCTTGTACGCTCATTTACTGCACTACCCTTACGCGCTTTGGTCTGTCCATAACCTTTGACTAGATCGCCAAATTCACCATGAACAATACTTAATGCAGCGCCAGGAATTGATTTTTCTTTTAGTTTGCCTTCGACTTGCTTAGAATAGCTGTTCAAAAATTGGTGCCACTGCTGTTTTGCGTCTTCCGATGCGCCTGCTTTTACAGTAAACAGCCAAAATACAACAAGAACTAGATACTTCATAATCATCCATTAAACTCGAGTCAAAGTGAGTTTATCACGAAGTTAACTTTTGTTTGTATCACCAATTAAGACTTTAACTGCGATTTGAGGTACTTGGATGCGTTTTTTGCTTATTTCCGCCGTTGTGGCATTGTCTTTTGGTTGCTCATTAACACCCCAAATGGCTCCAAAACTCAATGTTCCCCCCAAGCCAATACTCAGTAAAGAAGTTTACCAGCTCAGCTATAGCACAGAGCTAGATTCTGCGCGTATCAAGTCTGTGCAGCTACCTGCACACCCTATCAAAAAGAACAACACCGTACGTATTGTTGCCGATAAGGTCGCCATGACGGATACTCTTAAATCTCACATTGAAAGCGCGCTCAAGAAACAAGGCTTAAAAATAGTTACCAAGAAAAAAGCTGATTATGTTCTTAATATACATGAGCTTGACCTCACATTTGGTCCCAACAAAACTTATGTACTCAACAAGCCGAAAACAACGCATCCGCTTTATCAGCTATTAACTCAAAAAGCCTCTAGTTATCAATGTAGTAACATTATTGCCAGCGTCAGTATGCGGCTCACTCATGTCGCGTCTTCAGATGTGATATGGTTTGCCAAATCTTCAATTGACAGCGCGAGTTTCCAAGGGATCCCACTGCAGTTTAACTACACCAAAGAGCAAAAGATTACGAATGAACACGATGTGATATCTTTTGTGGTTGAGCAAAACACGGAACAAGCGCGAGTTGCTCGCACCCAAACACCTGTACAAGTTCCAAATTATCAGGTTAAAGACGAGATAAGTGAGCCAAAGAAAACCGCTGGAGCCTGTTCAGAAACCGAAGTAAGTGCATTGAGTAGTGTGATGCACCAGCAGCTTGCAGCAACATTAATTGATAAAATCAACGTGTTATAGAAAAACAATTTCTTACAGTTCTACACTATAAAATCCCTATAATGTTCACTGATTTTAATATTGGTGAACATTATGCTCCGTGTTGTCTTGTCATTTTTTGTCATTTGCTTTTGCTGTGTCAATAACGCATCCGCAAGTAACCGCTTGTATGCGGACAACACTTTAGAGCCTAGTGACGAATTTAATTATGACTGGAGCTTAGGTTCTGGCCTCATCCTAGAAGATCCTTTCCTTATTGGTACCAAAAGCTACCAAAATGCAGTTGAATTACTGAATATTAATTTTAGAGCCTCGTATGGTAACGCCTATATTGACATCGACCGAAGTCAATTAAGCGGTGGTTTTGTTGTTGGTATGAGCGTAATAGATAAGTACCACTGGGGGTTAGACTTAGTTCTTACTCAAGCACAACAAGGGTTTGGGGAGAAAGGGTTTGACCTATATCACTCAGATCAAATTCCCGAACTCAAAGGGATTTCTGAGCGTGATTATGATCTTAACTCGGGTCTACGCTTGACCCGAAGGTTTGGCGATGAACAAGTCTCTTTAGAGTTTTTACAAGATGTAAGCAGCACTCACAACGGTTGGATTATTAACTACTATTACTCCAAAATCATTCCATGGCGGAACTGGGAGTTTAGAGCCGCCATTGGCCTCAATGTTTATTCTGACGACTTCGTTGACTATTATTTTGGCATCAAAAGCAACGAAGCGACTGTCACTCGTCCGGTCTATAAACCAGGCAGTGCATCCAGTCTCGTATTAGAGTTTCATGGCGAGTACCCAATCAATGAAAATTGGGTCTTCTTGTGTGGATGGATGTCAACACGGTTTTCTAGCGAAATTTATCAAAGCCCAATTGTGGCACAAAACCACCATCATAAAGCTAAGCTAGGTATACGCTATGTTTTTTGATAGTACACATTTTCATTCAATCTGTATCATTTTGAATGAAAGCAATATAAGTTGAATAATTGGTGACAGTGGTGTGTTAGTGGTGCAAACTCGGGAACAAATTACAGAGTTTAACTAATCGCCAGATTTATGAAAGTATTGGAGGTTATAGGAATGGATAATTACGGCACAATATTACTCGTTGAGGATGATGAATCGCTCGCCAAATGGGTAGCTGATTATCTAGACAACCAAGGCTATACCACACACGTATGCGAACGTGGTGATAAAGTCGTTGCTATGGTTAAATCATTAAATCCAGACATTGTGTTATTGGACGTAATGTTGCCTGGACAAGACGGCATTAGTGTTTGTCGTGAACTACGCCAATTCTACAACCACCCTATCATTATGCTTACTGCAAGAGATGAAGAGATGGATGAAGTGATTGGTCTTGAAGTCGGTGCCAGCGATTACGTTATCAAACCAGTTAGACCACGGGCACTGCTCGCACGGATCAAGGCAATGCTACGTGCATCCGGAGAGTCTAAACAGGCCGAGGACGTGAATGACAAGTCTATTCATATTGGTAATCTTTGCATTGATACACAAGCACGTAAAGTATTGCTCCAAGGTGAAGAAGTGAACATTTCTAGCGCGGAATACTTGCTACTCCACTTCCTAGCAACGAATGCCGGTGAAGTTGTTTCACGAGATTCCGTATTTAAAGCAACCAAAGGACGTGAATACGATGGCTTAGATCGCAGTGTAGATGTGCTCATATCCGCTCTGCGCAAAAAGTTTAATGACGACCCTCAACATCCAGAAAAGATCAAAACTATTTGGGGCAAAGGCTATTTAATGGTGCCAAGCGCTTGGTAATGGGTGATCTGTGAGAAAGCTGTACATCTATTTACTCACAAGCGCACTTGTTTCTATCGTTGTACTCGGTTGGCTGATTGATATTTTTAGCGAACATGCTCTCGATACCGAGGATAACTTCGGCTGGCAAAGTACCTTGGCAAGCGGTGTTGCAAAACAGGCGGCTAGACAACCTGCCGAAGCAAGAGCACAATTTATTAGTTCAATCGCCCAGGATTATGAACTCGCTATTAGCTATAAACTAGGAAACACACTCGCCGTTCCTAGTGAGTTAAAAACGCAAATGTTGACAAAAAATGGTTTGGTCTTAGAAGATCAAGCCGGTTTTTATTTGTTAAAAACCAATCAAGCACTTTTACCCGATTATTTAGAGCTGCGCCTAGAAAAACCACCCGAGTTACAAGACAATGACGCTGTTCTCACCCTGCTGTTTTATGCAGGTGTATGTACCTTTATGTGGTTTATTTTAGCACCACTGGCTAGACGTCTGTCTATTTTGACCGACGCAGCCAAGCAATTTGCCAGCGGAGACCTAAGTACAAGAATTGAAACCAACCAATTTACTTACATAAAAGATGTAGAGTTAACCTTCAATCGAATGGCCAGCCAAATTGATAAACTCCTAGCCGAAAACAAATTGATGGCTTCCAGTTTATCTCACGATATAAGAACACCGGTTGCATGTTTGCGGTTTGGTCTGGACGCAGCGCTTGAAGAGCAAGATATCAATAAAGTCTATGGTATTTTGGAACGTATGGAAAAAGACCTAGATCAAATGGAAGATATGCTTGCCAGTTATCTGTCTTTTGCCACACTTGAGCAAAAAGCGCATTTACTCAAATTCGAATCAGCACCAGCAGAACCCTATTTTGAATCCCTTGTTGAACAAGTCACACCAAAGTTTCAAAAAGCACAACTACTGCTATCGTTGGATGTGGAAGCAAACTTGGTGATAGAGGCCGATCTTCATTGGCTTGCTCGAGCAGTGACCAACCTGTTGACGAACGCGAGTGATTTCGCGAGAAGTCAGGTCTTGATCCATGTTGAAAGTGATGCAACGCGCACTTACATCCACATTGAAGATGATGGTCCGGGGATTGCGCCACAAAACTGGCACAAAGTATTTAGCCCATTTTATCAAGAGCAAACTCACCGAAACAGAGCGGGTAAAAGCTATGGCCTAGGGCTAGCCATTGTTGCAAAAGTAGTCGATTGGCACCATGGTAATGCCAATGTATCTCAATCTGAACGTTTAGGCGGTGCAAAATTCACCATTACTTTACCTTGTAAAGATAACTAAGCAGCGTAAAGTAATAACCACACACAAGCACAGTTGACAAGGTAATTAGCTGAAATGTAATGAGTTCTGTGTACGACTTTAAAATATGCAGTGGGATGCAGGTATTACAGGCATAAAATTGCAAAAAAGTTGTGCTAGATCATGGCATTTCTAGTTCAATTTGCACTTTTTATTTCGAGCTAATTACAGTAGATTGTCAGCCGCATTAAAAAAATAAGAGAAGTAAAAATAATATGAGTAGCGTGCGCGGAGAATTTAGTTCTCGCTTTGGATTCATTATGGCTGCAGCTGGGTCAGCTGTTGGCTTGGGTAATATTTGGGGATTTCCTACACAAACGGCTAGCAATGGCGGAGCTGCCTTCGTGCTCGCTTACCTAGTACTGGCATTTTGTTTAGCTTATCCAGCACTCATGGCGGAGCTTATTATTGGCCGTCATGGCCAAGCAAACGCCGTTTCTTCATTACAAAAGCTGTCTGCAAACCCATTAAACAAGCGTTTTGCATTTATTGTTGGCTTTGGAGGCATCATATGCGCAGGACTTATTTTGAGCTTTTATGCCATCGTTGCCGGCTGGATGTTCAGTGCAACCTTGGAGCCAATCGCTGAATTGACGAATTTAACCAGTACATCACACTGGCTGAATCAGCAGTCTTTAGCTCGCGATCTAATCTTTACCGCCTTGTTTGTCATTTTGACGATTTCAATTATCAGTAAAGGGGTAGAAAATGGCATCGAGAAATGGTCGAAAAGACTCATGCCCGCACTATTAGGCATTCTATTTTTATTGATAGCTTACGTATTAATGCAAGATGGCGCGAGTGAAGGACTAAAAGCCTATTTAGTTCCAGACTTCTCATCAATTTTGAACCCCGAACTTTTAGTCAGCGCGCTTGGCCAAGCCTTCTTTTCGCTTTCATTGGGCACCAGTGTAATGATCATTTACGGGTCATATATTAGCAAACAAGAAAACCTTGTATCGCTTGGCGCTTATGTGACATTAATTGACGTATTTATCGCCTTTGTTGCTGGTTTACTTATCATCCCAGCAATGTACGTCGCGCAGGCACAAGGTGTAGAAATATTCAGCGCAAGCGGCGAATTACTGTCAGAAGACACCCTCGTTTTTCAAGTTTTACCTGCGCTATTTGACAGCATGGGCAATGTAGGGTTGTTTGTCGGGTTCGCATTTTTTGCACTGATGAGTATCGCAGCACTCACCTCTTCCATTTCGATGTTAGAAGCGCCCGTTTCATATGCCGTAGAGCGCTTTGCTCTATCACGCGTGCAAGCAACTTGGATCATCGGCGGGCTTATTTCTTTAGTGAGCTTTACCATTATTTTCAATTTCTCTAGCTTGTTTGGTTTTGTTGTTAGTCTGACTACCCAATTCGGTCAGCCTCTTATTGGCATGTTGTGCTGTATCTTTGTCGGTTGGATCTGGCAGCGTAATGGCTTACTCAATGAAATTAAAAATGGCTGTCCAGACGCGGAAAATGGACTGTTTTGGAAGATCTGGCCTTGGTATATTAAGTTTATTTGTCCGTTAGCCATTGCACTCGTGTTTATACACTCGTTATAAAATGCTCAAAAGGCGCTTAATTCTAAGCGCCTTGACTCAAACGCATATCCTGATGGGCTATGCCGTCTTCTAGATAGGCTTCACCTTCCAAAACAAATCCAAGGCTAGAATAAAATGGTAATAAATAGGTTTGCGCCGAGATCACTACATCCATCCCTTGAAAACGCTCTGCGCATACTGCTAATGCTTTCTCCATAAGTGGTTTTGCAAGACCTTTACCTCTGGCACTTTGTGCGACCAAAACTCGTCCTATGGCGCATTCGTGTTCAGACTTCAGATAAACACGCGCGTAAGCATAAACTTCTTCGCTGTTTTGCAAAAACACATGAACTGTTTTTGACTCGGTGTCTACACTATCCAGCTCTGGATAAGGACATTGCTGTTCAACCACAAATACATCTACACGTGCTTTAAGCAATGCAAACAAAGCTGTGGTATCAAGCTGTGCAAAGCTCTTCAACTGCCATTGCATTTTATAACGCTCCTAAAAAGAAAAAAGCCCAGCATATATCTGCTGAGCTCATTTGATTTACACTCTATTAAGTTAAGCAAACAGTCTTTCCAACTGATCGCATACTTGTGACAAATTCACGTGATCATGTTCAATCGTCAAATCAACATACCCGTCTGCACGAAACGCTCTATCTAGCTCAATAAGCACATGCGTTCTATGGGCTTCTGGAACAAACGAAAGCTCAATTTCTTGCAGTCCGAACATCGATCTACTTTGTGGACGATATTCAAGCTCCTGGTAACAACCTGACGATGACTGGAAATTACTTGCACGCAAGTAACCTTTTTCAACATCCGCCTTTACTAGGTTGAAGCCCAGCTTTTCCATTGCCATCATGCATGTCTTAACCGCGTCGTTAGGATAAATATGGAGCGTATCTCTATCAGTGGGATCAAGCGCTAGATCAATATCCAAGCCCGTTTCAATCCATACATAGCTGTGATTATATCCCGCATTAATCTCTGTGATCGGTGTTTCAGAATGTAAACGCGCTTCAAATGGGATCAATTTACGTTCATTGGGTGAAAGCATAAAACGCTCACCTACGCGCCACTTATCTATGACATGATTTACAAAATATTCGCCGTCATCATTTTCAACTTTAACGCGAGTCATCAGGGCTAATTCTAGTCCATTGATTTCTTGTTCTACGTTTCCGCCTTCTACAACGATTTGGGCTTGAAACTTCTGCCCCGGGTACAAGTGTTCCGTTTCTAAAATAGTATCTACTTTTGCTGCACCTATACCTACAGATGCAAGGATCTTCTTAAACATTAGCTCTCCTGTGAGAATGTCCGTTAGTGCATCTTAACCACAATTAGCAAGGCTTGTCAGCGAAAATTTCTATGCAAAGCAGCATTATTGCCCAATTTTTTAATTGAAAGCATGTTTAACTAAGCTATTAATCACTTTTCAATTTATAAATCATATAGTTTTGTTACACTGACCTAAGGTTTAATCAATCCACATTTGCTATGGAACTATTGTTTTTTGCTACTGCATTCGCCTGTGGCTTTTCTGTATATCAGTTAAAACTACCGCCTTTGATAGGTTTTTTGATGGCTGGCTTTATTCTAAACCTGCTGGGCTATCGCAGCACCGAAATGCTGAACCAATTGGCTGACTTAGGTGTGACCCTGCTCCTTTTTAGCATTGGTCTAAAACTGAAAGTAGGTAACCTAGTTAAAGCACAAGTGTGGGCTCCTGCAACATTACACATTGTTCTTAGCAGTGCATTTTTTGCCGGACTCTTGCTGTTTTTGGGCGCAATGAGTTTGCCGCTATTCACAGACTTATCTTTGACTACTGCACTCATCGTCGGTTTTGCATTTAGTTTTTCTAGTACGGTATTCGCGGTGAAAGTGCTTGAAGAACGCGGTGAAATGGCCAGCCTCCATGGTAAGATCTCTATCGGGATCTTGGTCATGCAAGATATCTTTGCCGTCGTATTCTTAGCCATCAGTACAGGTAAAACTCCTAATGTTTGGGCACTTGTATTATTGGTCTGTTTGCCAGTATTTAGACCCGTCATGCTTTGGGTGCTCAACCGCTCTAAACACGGTGAGCTACTCCCCTTATTTGGCTTTTTCTTTGCCTTGGTGATTGGTTATCACGCCTTTGAATTTGCGGGCCTAAAAGGTGATTTAGGTGCACTGATCATCGGTATGCTGTTCGCGCCACATAAAAAGGCGGGCGAATTATCAAAGTCACTCATGAACTTGAAAGATGTGCTACTTGTGGGTTTTTTCCTAAATATAGGCTTGAATGCCAGCATGAGCTTTGATGCGCTGCTGATTGCCTGCTTACTAACGCTCGTACTTCCTATCAAAGTAGCGCTTTATTACGTATTAACCAATTTGCTGAGACTACGCGCCCGTACTTCATTACTCAGTGCGTTTACTTTAGCGAACTACAGTGAATTTGGCCTCATCGTATGTGCCGTTGCAGCTAGCAGCGGCGCTATCGCCCCTGACTGGCTCGCTGTTGTTGCCATTGCCGTTTCCATTACCTTTGTTATCGCTTCACCTTTAAACAAGCAAGCTAATGGGTTCTACGTCAAGTTAGAGCCTTTCCTTTTGAAATTCGAAAGTAATAAACGCTTAGAAGAAGAACTGCCCGTGAACTTAACGGATACACGTATTGTCATATTTGGCATGGGACGTATTGGTACAGGCGCTTATGAGACGATTGAGGCAACCCATCCAGGTTCAATAGCGGGTATAGACATAAAACCGGAAGTCGTAGAAAAACACGTGCAAAGAGGTAGACGAGTGTTGCTGGCGGATGCAACCGATCCTGATTTTTGGCAACGCGTTAATCATTCAAAAGTAGATATGGTCATGCTCGCCATGCCTAAACATATGCAAAACATTTATGCGCTTGAGCAGCTTCAAGCGTCTGGATTTAAGGGCCAAGTGACTGCTATTGCAAATTACCCAGATCAACAAAAAGAGCTCGAAGAACTCGGCGTGAATTCTACTTATAACTTCTATTTAGAAGCCGGAAGTGGCTTTGCTGAACACGTAAAACAAAATTTATTTTCTTAATACATTTGTCTTATCTCAGTACCATAAAAGGTACTGAGAACTATTTTTATTTTCGCATCAACACCTTACTTCTAGATGTCCAAAAAACACCTTGTTCACCATTTAGAAACTCGCATTATTCGATTTACAAAGCTTTACATCGAAGTTAGTAATCTGCCCTAAAAACAGAGTACACTGTTTTCAAGCTTACAGACGTAAGTATCTATTTTTAACACAAAAAAGCGAAGCAACGCTTATTTATTTGACAACTGGACGTTTAAACAAGAGGGCCATTATGCTTAAAACAAAACAACTGAATCACTTTGCTGCTGTCGTTGATGACGTTAAAGCTGGGCCATTCTCAGACCTGCAAAATCGACTCGACGAAATTCAGGATAATGGAATGACAGCGTTGACAATCCGCAATATTTTATTTCATAAAATGTTGGACCTTCACAACGTGCCAAGCGATCATTTTTTACGCGAGCAAGACACGCCATCAAGACTGGACGATCCATCTCTTGTTGAAAAATTGAATGGTTTAGGATTTTACCGTAAGCAAAGAAGTGCGATGCACTAGAAATGAATTAGCGGGAGCCTACTCTCCCCTTTATAGGCTGGCAATGCCCGTCGCCAGCCTATCTCCTTTACCACAACTTCCTTTATAAATTTTCTAAGAAGTCTTCATCAAAGTCTGTTTGTTCTTCCTTGATGGGTGGATTACCATCATGTAACTCATATAACTGACGCTGAAAGTAAACATCTTTCATAAAAACGTAAGGGTCCAGCGACTCTTCCAAGAGCTTTTCTTGTGCCATTAATGACGCTCGCGCTTCGACCGCTTTTAAAGCAAATACCAATATGGTTTGTGGCGTTGTTAACGCAATTTCAGGTAGTACAAAGTTATCTACCACATCCCCTGTTACGTTTCTCACCGTAGAAGGGCCCATACCTGGCAACATAAGATATGCACCATCCCCAAGGCCCCACACGCCCAGAGTTTGACCGAAATCTTCATCTTTGTGCTCAAGGCCAAGACTCGTCGCTACGTCAAAAATACCAAAAATACCAACCGTAGAATTAACCAGAAAACGGGCGATGTTAATACCCATGTCCGCAGGTTTACCCTGTAACCCCGAGTTAATTGCATCGGTTGGCGTGGTTAGATTGGTCGTAAAATTAACAATACCGGTGCGAACAGGTTGCGGCGTGATAGCGACATAACCTTGGGCAACTGGGCGTAAAATATACGCATCCAATACATCCATGTTAAAATCGTAAATAGGCCTGTTTAATGATTGTAAAGGGTCTCGCTCATCCTGTTTCTCTGCAGGAACACTACTACACCCCGAAATTAAAACCGCTGCGAGAACAGCTAACAATGGCTTATACATTTACTTTCCTGTGCTTGATAATACGCGATTGATCGTGACCGAGATGGTGCCTAGGTCTGAGCTTAATGATATAACCCCAGTTTGCCCTTCCAGTTCACCTGCCTGAGGCATTACACTGTCGTCCAAAGAAATTCGAGCAGTCACAATAACATCCTCAAAATTAGATAATTTCAGGCTTGGCATCATGGCCATACTATCGTCCAAGGTTAACTTTAAAGGCAAGTTAAAATTTGTAAGCTTTTGCACAGCAAGAGGCATGGCAGGCCCTTCTGCCGCTTTAGCAAAAACAAATAAAGTGCCATGCTCTGGTAGTTTATCTTCTAGATTTTCACCAAGCTTAACATTAATGCTAAGGCGCACCTGTCCACTTTCTTGCACTGGCGTAATTTTTTGCGCTATCTCATCGATTCGCTGCGCTATCATTGGATAACGAGGATCATCACGCTCCATACTTGCCAGCAATACTTCAAACGCCGCTTTTGCTTCATGCCAATCTTGCTTTTCATATGCGATTAGTGCCAACAAAGAAATCGCGTCGATGTTGGTGGGATCTTTTTGCAAAACACTCGCTAGTAATCGCGCTGCGCGGTTAATTGCCTGCTCAGAGCCCTCAACAAGCAATACTTGGCTGTAATTGACTAAGATATTTTGGTTTTGTGGCTCCATTTGCAGTGCTTTTTCAAAGGCCTGTTTAGCCATTTCAAAATCATTTAAAGACATGGCAACGCGCCCAAGCAACATCCACGCTACCGCATCATCACCGCCGTTAGCTAGCTTAGTCCGTAAACCCAGTGCAAAAGCTTGAAGTTCATTCGCAGTTAACGCATCCCCCTTCTGTAATACAGCGCGTTCGCCATATTCTGGTAGCTTGTTTATTGCATCGTACCAGTTTGAGATTTGCTGCTGACTCCCTGTAAATTGGTAAAACACACCACTTACAGCCAAAGTAAACAACACCCCAGTCAAAGCAAAAATGCGGTTATTGCCACGACTGCTCAATTGCTGTTCAGGCGCTAACTCATTCAGTAAACGACGTTTTAGCTCCAATACTGACTCGGTGTAATTGTCTTTCTCAATCCGTTCATTATCCAGATCCGTCCGTAATTCGGCTAACCTCTGATAGTAAATATCGATACGCTCTGCATTGGCTTCATTATCCACAGTGAGTACTCTTTCACGGCGTAAAAACGGCACAACCACGAATAGCAACGCCAAAATCGTCAATAGTGCGAACATGCCCCACATTTGTGCTATTCCAGTCATATTACTGCTCCTTTCGCTGGTATTGCTGAATTAACTTGGCGAGTTGCTGCTCATCACCACTGCTCCAAGTTTGCTTGCGGGATGCTGTTTTTTGTCTAAATACAATAAACCCAAAACCAAACACAACAATAAGAATAGGCAATACCCAAAGCACAATCGTAGCGGGTGTGACAGGCGGTTGATAGTGTACAAAATAGCCATACCTATCAATCATGTAATCAATAACTTCTTGCTTACTTTTGCCTTCGTTAACAAGCCCAAGTACTTTATCACGCAGGTCTTTGGCGACGATTGCATCAGAGTCTGCAATATTTTGGTTTTGGCACTTAGGACAACGTAACTCATGTGTTAGCTCTCTAAACGTTGCGGCACGTTCAGCACTTTCAAACTCGTACTGATCTTCGGTTGCAAATACCGACACACTCACAAGCAATAACATTAAAAAGAGTTGTTTCATTGTGTAAGCTCCTGCAATTTAGGTGCAAACTTAGCACGCCATATCCTTTGGTTAATATCACCCGTATGATGCAGCAGAATTTTACCCTTTGCGTCAACCAAGAAAGTTTCTGGCGCACCAGACACCCCCAAATCCAAAGCAAGCGTACGTTGCAAATCCAAAATATTGAATTGGTATGGGTTACCTGTTCTATCTAACATCGCTTGCACTTCCGCACGTAGCTTGTTGATGTCAAACTGATCGCCAAAATCAGGATCATAGGCTTGCTCATAATATAGGCCGATAATTTTCACACCTTGCTCACGAAGTTCAGTTAAGTAGCTCAACTCGGCAATACAAGTTGGACACCAAGTGCCCCACACATTTAGTAGGTATACTTCCCCTAGCAGGTCATCATTTCTCCACTGCTTTGTATCATCCATCAAGTCAGGCAAAACGAACTCAGGCATGTTCTGTCCTAAGCGACCTGTTTGAAGTTCTCTGGGATTGCCAAAAAGGCCTTGATAAAGAAACACGCACAACAAGATGAAAATGAGTAATGGGATTAACCCTAAAAACTTACGATTCATGCGTTTACCCCTTGTTGACGACTATGCTGTTTAGTTTTTCTATAGCGCTTGTCACCAAGTACAATGAAGCCTGCAAGTGCGATTAATATCCCACCAAGCCACATCCAGCGTACATAAGGCTTGTGGTAAATACGCAATGACCATGCACCACCACTTAATTGCTCGCCCAAAGCCAAATAAAGATCACGGAAAAAACCATCATCAATGGCCGCTTCGGTCATAAATTGCATTCCAATGTTATATAAGCGCTTTTCTGCATGCAATTCGGTCACGACCTTATCATTTTTCAATACCGTAACCACACCAGCATGACCCGTATAGTTTGGTCCGGTAATTTCTTTTACGCCCTCAAAGCGATAGACATATTCATTCAATGTTGCTATTTCACCTGGCGACATACGTACCGAACGTTCGACTGAATATGCCGATGTTAAGGTCACACCAGCAATCACAAATGCAATACCCACATGGCCTAGCACCATAGCCCAATAGCTTATTCCTAAACGCTTAAGGCCCAGCATAAGGTTTGTTTGTACAGACACCTTTTGTGCCAAATCAAGCCCCGTCGATAACACTATCCACACAGCCAACGCTGTGGCCATAAACGTTAGCGGTGCTACAACTTCAAAACTGCCAAATAACCATGCTGCAGTGATCACAAGCGTGGCAGCTAAAACAACCAGCCACTTTTTAACAAGTGGCGATAACTTGTTTTGCTTCCAGCGTAATAAGGGCGCAAGGCCCAGCAAAATAGCAAACGGTACAATTAAAATTGCAAACATTTGATTGAAAAAAGGCACACCGATTGAAATTGACCCAAGTCCTAGCTCTTTATGGATCATGGGCAGTAAAGTACCCATTAGGACAACTAATGTTGCCACCACAAGGAAAATGTTATTCAGCCATAGCGCAACTTCGCGAGAAATAAACTGATAGCGTCCTTCGCTCTTAACCTGTGACACTCGCACGCCATACAGTGCCAAACTACCGCCAACGACTAAGGCGAGAAAAGATAAAATAAACAAGCCTCTATCTGGATCGGTGGCAAATGCATGTACAGATACAATGATCCCCGAACGTACGATAAAGGTACCCAATAAACATAAACTGAATGCAGTGATAGCCAGTAGCACAGTCCACGACTTGAATACACCGCGCTTTTCTGTCACCGATAACGAATGCAGCAATGCTGTTGCAACTAGCCAAGGCATAAGTGACGCGTTTTCGACAGGATCCCAGAACCACCAGCCACCCCAACCTAGCTCTGAGTACGCCCACCAGCTACCAATGGTGATCCCCAAGGTTAAAAAGCCCCATGCAACCATAGTCCAAGGCCTAGACCATTTAGCCCATGTATTATCGAGCTTTCCAGTTAACAACGCAGCTATCGCGAATGAAAAAGACACTGATAAACCCACATAACCCATGTAAAGCAAGGGCGGGTGAATGATCATGCCTGGGTCTTGCAATAATGGATTGAGATCACGCCCCTCTACCGGGTAATAAGGCAGTAAACGCTCAAAAGGGCTAGACATCCATAGGGTGTAAAGCATAAAGCCAACACCTAAAAACCCTAAGACCCCCAATACTCGTGCACGCAATACCCAAGGCAATGAGTTCGACATAAGTGCAACAACCGCTGTCCAAGAAGCCTGCATAACCAGCCACAGTAAAATTGCCCCTTCATGTCCACCCCAAGTTGAAGTTACTTTGTAGTACCAAGGCAGCGTTGTACTCGAATGGTGGGCAACATAGGCCACCGTAAAATCATCAGTCAGAGTGATATAAATTAATATCGCGAATGAAAACAATACAAATACACACTGACCAACCGCCAATGAAGGTGCCGCGCGCATCAATCTTAAATTACCAGTATGCGCGCCCCAAAGAGGAAAAATGCAAAGTAACAAGCTCAGTGCCATGGCGAGCACAAGCGAAAAGTAACCTATTTCAGGGATCATATTAGTTCTCGCTGTCTAAAGTGTACTTTGGTTTCTCATGCTTGATACCTTTAACCGCTTCAGCGACTTCCGGTGGCATATATTCTTCATCATGCTTGGCAAGTACTTCAAACGCTTCTATCACGTTGGGTTCAACTAATGTGCCCTGAGCAACGATACCTTGCCCTTCGCGGAATAAGTCTGGCAAAATGCCGTGATAGCGAATCGTTACCATAGGACCCGTATCAGTGAGTTTAAAGCTCACATCAAGGTTGGCTTCATCACGTTTCACAGAACCAGGCACAACCATACCGCCAATACGCAGCTTCTGACCAATGAACGGCTTCTCTTTATTTTCGCCTTTGCCCTCAATCAATTCTGAAGGCGTGTAAAACAAATTAATATTTTCTTGCAAGGCATAAAGCATTAAGCCAATCGCAGAGCCCACCCCAAAAATGATGGCAACAACCGCGAGTAAACGTTTTTTTCTTCTCGGATTCATGATTGCTCCTGTTGCTTTGCTTTTTTAATACGCTCTTCACGGTGCATTTGCGTTTTAATTTCATGTCGTAATTTACTGGAGTCTCGCAAAGAACTCAGTAATACGCTCAACAAAATCAACGTACAGCTGCCAAATGACAGCCACACATAAAATCCGTAGCCGCCCATCGCCAAAAATTCACTCAATGATTCAAACTGCATTATTTACCTCGCCCCACAAGTTCACGCACCCACGGACGGTGCTTTTCGCGCTGTAAGATTTCATTTTTCAATCGTACTAACGTCACTACACCCACGAATCCAGCAAACGCAGCAATGTTGATCAATAATGGCCAAAGCATTGAGGAGTCAATCGCGCTGGTATCAAACTTTGTGATAGTCGCGCCTTGATGAAGGGTATTCCACCACTCAACTGAGAAGTGAATAATGGGTAAGTTAATGACGCCGACAATTGCTAGAATACACGCTGCTCGTCCCGCTGATTTTTTATCCTCAAAAGCGTGGTACAAAGACAACACACCCAGATATAAAAATAACAAAATAAGTTCAGAAGTAAGACGCGCATCCCACACCCACCAAGCCCCCCACATAGGTTTGCCCCATGCAGCGCCTGTGATCAATGCTATTGCGGTCATGGCCGCGCCCACGGGAGCAATAGAGATAACGGCAAGTTCCGCGTTACGGATCTGCCATACCAAAGCAATAATGGCAGCAATAGCCATTGAAGAATACGCTCCCATAGACAAAATAGCGGAAGGAACATGAATGAAAATGATGCGATAACTATCTTTTTGCTGGTAATCTGCGGGTGCATAAGCAAGCCCCCATACCCAACCAACAGCTAAACACACGACGGTAATAACGGCAAAATACGGCAACAGCGTGTTACACAGCTGATACGCCCGCTCTGCCTTTGCATAGGGATGTAACCATTTCCACATGTTAACTAACACTCACTTTTAATGCTGAAGATATAGCGATTGGCGCGCTAACAAATGCAATTGCGAGCATTGCGCCAAGGATTGCGAGTTGTCCGCCATAATCAAGTGACATGCTACTTGTATCGATGGCCGACGTCGCAAAAATTAAGACTGGAATATAAAGCGGCAGCACCAGTAAACTCATCAAAATACCGCCCTTTTGTAAACCCACAGTAAGCCCAGCACCTATAGCACCAATAAAGCTAAGAAGGGGCGTACCAATTAATAACGTGAGCACGGTTGCGCCAAGCGCTTGTGCATCTAAATTCATCAATAGCGCAAATACTGGTGCCATAATAACCATAGGCAACCCAGTGATGGTCCAATGCGCAAATACTTTTGCCAATACAGAAAGAGATAAAGGATAGGGAGAAGCAATCAACTGCTCTAGCGAGCCATCGTTATAGTCATCTCTAAAAAGCTTATCTAAACCCAGCATAGTCGATAGCAAGGCAGCCACCCAAATGATACCGGGAGCCATGCGGGCTAGCAGCGCCGGTTCGGGTCCAATAGCCAAAGGGAACAAAGTAATAACGATTAAAAAAAACAGCAACGGATTAACAATCTCTGAGCGCTGACGAAAAGCTAAGGTGACATCTTTACTATAAACAGCAGCAAACAACTGCCAATAAGAATGCTGTGCGCTCATTAAAACTGATACTCCAAAAGCAAAGTTTTTAATTGGGCAAAGTGTTCGGTTAAGTCTTGATGGGTGGTCAATAAAATCGCGCCACCTTGTTGAAGGTGTTGACTAAATTGAGCTTGTAGCATAGCCACACCTTTTTTATCCAGCGCGGTAAATGGCTCATCTAAAATCCACAGCTTGGCATTGTTCAACCACAACCTGACTAGCGCAACACGCCTCTGTTGGCCGGCCGATAAAGTTCTGACAGGCACGTCTTCAAGCCCAACCAAGCCCAACGTTGCGAGCAAATCGTAGGCTCGCTCATCAACATCGCAACCATGCACTTTTAGCCAATGACATACATTTTCATAAGCACTGAGTTGCCCATTAACCCCTGTTTTATGGCCAATAAATAGTAGCTGTGCCGCAAACTCGTCGTAATACTGTTGGATGGATTTACCTAGAAATAACACATCCCCTTCATCAGGACGTGCAAAGCCAGAGATGATACGCAATAATGACGTTTTACCAGCGCCATTTGGGCCCTCAATTTGCATGATCTGCCCAGCTTCTAATGAAAAGCTTAACGATTCAAACAGACAGCGTTCTTGTTTAGTACAAGTGACAGAATTTATCTCTAGCAAATTGGTTATTCTCATTACCCAAAATTGGGCGTTAGTCTACCATAATGGTATGGTAATACGAATAACACGTTGCGACCGATTAGCGAAAATTTGATTTAAAATAATGAATAAGCCACCGATTTCTATTCAATATTCGACCACACCTGAGGCAAGCGCAGCTTTGAACGAAGGTCGTTCAAAAATCGACCTGAGCAAACAACCCAGTCAGTTTTTAGCACGTAACATAGTGATTAAACCGGAATCGGTACAAATGGAGGTCGAAATTGATGGTCGTTGGCAAACTATTCGTTTGGCCACAAAAGAAAGTACTCAAAACACCACCCGCATGAACGAAGCGGTTGTCACTTTGAGTGAAAATGGCCAAGCACTTACCCTCAAAAGCGCGCAACAAGTGGTCAATATTAAAGCTGCCAACGAACTACTTTCATTACTCACGTTACTAAAAAGCGGCACACCTCAAAGTAGTATCACGACCAGTGCAAGCTTAACTCAAGGCAACAACCCACAACTAAGGCTAGATCAGTTAGGCATAAAACTGGCCATCGATCCCGCATTGGCTAAAGTACTCAGCGAAGAGCATAAGCTGGTTGCGCAACTGCAAGCGAATAAAGATAAAGTGACCTTAAAACTGACCAATGGCTTTGCAGACGCTTTATTAACGAGCACTATCAGTAAGCAAAAGCTTGTTGAACAGCTCATATCTCAAGCCAAAAGTCCGCAGTTACTCATTGATAAACAAACTATCTTCGTAAAGTTTTCTGCGGAGCAAAAGCCGATTTCGTTGCCTCTCGCAAATTTAAGCTCAACAAAACAAGTGAATAGTGCGCAATGGCAAGACGCTAAGCTCAATAGCACACTTGCTGGTATGGAAATAAAAACACGGCAAGTCTCAGAGCTATTGAATTTGAAACAGCCTGTAAAAGACCGATTTGCGCAGATACAAAATTACAATCCGGTTCAACCAGTAACGAATACCAGTAACAGTGGCGGTACACTCACTTATACAAAGCCGCTATTTAACCTGAATCTACAAGATATTAAGCAGGCCGTTGAGCAAGCACTCGTGCAATGGTTGTCTAAGCCATTCAAGCAAGTATCAACCCCAGCGCAGGCCTCAAAACTGGATGCAGCACTAATAAATCAAACACCTAGCCGGCTGTTAAATCCCAATGCTATCCCTTTGATGTTAAGAAAAATGGAGAACGAGGCACCACTACCACCACTCGTTAAATTATTGTCAGGTCTTAAAAATAGTTTACCGCAGAGCCAAGCCTTTACTCAGGCCAATCACTCGAAGCAAGCTGAAACGCTCAAACAGCAGCCTATCACTTACCGCACTGAACTGAAACAAGAACCAAAAAATTTGCTATCATCCCTCGCTGAAACCGTAAAAAACCACATTAATGTGCCAAAACTACCGGTATTTGCTGAGCAGCATGTAGCAGCCGCAACGCAACAGGATCCTATACTTGCAAATATAAGTAATAAATATCAAGCAAGTTTACCCATTGAACGTCTGCTGGTAAGCACACTAATGAAGTTATCAAGCTTTGAGAACACAAAACAAGCAACCAGCTTTAACAGCCAAATGCTCAGTGAAAAAGTGGCCAATTTGAGCCAATTTAAGCACCCGGAGTCAAGCGATATGACTAAACTGGTGCATCAGGCTTTTAGTCGCATGATTGACTCAACAAATATTTCAACGAATTTAGTCAGCGCGGAGCTTGCTAGCCTTTTACCAAATACATCTGCAAATACACATACAGTGCCTTCTATCGCAGCGCATAGTTTCACACAAGCATTGGATAAGTTACTTGTCACTTTACTGGCTGCACCCAAAGCGTTAAACACACCAAATTTACCCGAGGGTATCACGCAGGAGCAACGCTTAACGGCCCTACTCGAAACGCTATTACCCAATAGCAAGAACATCAACGCCAAGCTGCTAGTTCCCCATCTTCAGCAAACAAACGCGAGTTTGCTTGCTGAGCTTGGTCAAGTGCAAAGTAACCTCGCAAATAGTGTGCAACTTGCTCCGCCAAGCCAACAAAAAGTAGATAGTGAAACACAACTATTGCTGAATTTGCTCATGCCTATGAAAGTACCATCAGAATGTAAGCAAACAGAATTACAAATAGGTAAATACAAAAAACCTGCGAAAGCTAAAATGCCCGAGAAAACCGTCTGGTTTGTGCGCTTAAATTTTGACTATGCGCATTTGGGTAAACTCAGCGCACAAGCTGAATTAATGGATAAAGCCGTCGATTGTCAAATCATTGGCAACTCCACACAAGTGTGTGAATTAGCCGCGCCGCATTTAGATGCGCTGCGTAGAAAATTGTCAGGCCATGGCTTACAGGTCAATGAAATTGTATTAACCGAAGACATCAACGAAACTCATACTTTTTATGAGCAACATGCAATCGTCAATATTAAGGTTTAGATATGCAGCAAAAAACCGCAATCGGATTACTTTATGAAGCTGGCAGCTCGCCACATGTGGCTTGCAAGGGATTTGGTGATCTAGCTGATGAAATTATCGAATTGGCCAAAGAAAAAGGCATTATGATCCACGAAGATGCCGAGCTTGCAAAAACACTTGGGCAACTGGATCTTCATCAAGAAATACCACGAGAGCTCTACTATGTTATCGCAGAGCTCATCGCTTTTTCCTATATTTTACGGGGAAAATTTCCGCCGGGTTGGAAAGGGTTTAGTGACAAACTAGATATCAAAGCCTAGGACTTTTGATGTAAAGACATCAAAAGTTCGGCCTCTGCACGAGGAAGTTCACACTCTTTCATGATCTCTTCCAGATCCGCACCTAACTCAATCATTTTCACAGCGCGTGAATAAATTTTAGCGTCAGGATCATCATACTTTTGTGCCGCTTGCTGTTGTGCGAGTTCTTTAACATAGTTTTCGCAAGCTACGATCCGTTTACCCATATTCATCAGGCTACTGCGCACTTCTGCTATTTCGCTTCGCAAAATGGCAGTCTGATCTCGACTCTCTTTTAATGCGTGCTTAAGGTGATGAATATTCTGTTGGTTGGAGGATAATCGCTTGCTCAACATAAAAATCAACCCCAAGCATACTAAAATAAGTAAACCTGAGGCGATTAATATTAATAAGATCAGATTGTTATTTACTACTTCCACAATTTATATGTGACTCAATTCGTCCCACTCATCATCACTGAGTAGCTTGTTCAAATCAACCAATATAAGCAGTTCACCCTCGCGATTAGATACACCTTGGATAAACTTAGCACTTTCCTCAGTACCAATATTGGGAGCGCTATCAATCTCAGAGCTACGTAGATAAACCACTTCAGCAACACTATCCACTAAAATGCCAATCACTTGTTTTTCAGCTTCGATTATAACGATACGAGAATTATCGGTGACTTCAGCGCTGGCTAAACCGAACCTTGCACGCGTGTCGATAACCGTTACTACGTTACCACGTAAATTAATAATGCCGAGTACATACGCTGGCGCACCTG
Organism: Pseudoalteromonas sp. ATL1; assembly: GCF_058933015.1. Taxonomy (NCBI): domain Bacteria; kingdom Pseudomonadati; phylum Pseudomonadota; class Gammaproteobacteria; order Alteromonadales; family Pseudoalteromonadaceae; genus Pseudoalteromonas; species Pseudoalteromonas sp. ATL1. Next base: position 3,252,808 of record NZ_JBZYXL010000001.1, read on the forward strand.
GCACGGGCGCAATTTCAGTGTAACGCAATACTTCCTGAACCTGCATTACGTTAATACCGTATGTCTCTTCTTCTAGCTTATAGGTCACCCATTGAAGAACTTCATCATTACTATCGGCATTTTTATCTGCGGAAAGTAGTCTATCTTGGCTCATGGTTTTACTCCAAAAAGATCTTGTTTACTGCTCGCGGCTATCGAGACCTTGCTCAAGCAAACGGTTTAAATTTTCTACATCAATTAGTGCGCACATTTTTTCTTTTATGACGCCAGCTAACCAAGGTCTTTTACTATCACTTGTTCGCCATTTTACATCATCTGGTTGTAAAGTAATGTTATTAACCAAGTTTTCTGCCAGCAATCCCCATGGACTATCACCTAAAGTTATTAAATATTGATAGTCGAGCTTTTCTTCAAGCTCTGGCGTGTACTTTTCTGGCATGACCCATAATGCAGTATCTACAACGTGCAGCTTCTCATCACGGTTCAACATCACGCCTTTAAACCACTTGGGTTTACCAAACAACTGATTAACTTCACCTAACTGGTGAATACCACCTAGAGACTTCAATGGCACCGCTAAAGTAAGCCCTGCAACTTCAAAAAATAACGCCTGAAACTCATTATCACCGTAAGCTTCTCTCGCGCTAACTGGTTGATTTTTTGTTTCGTCAGATTCTTTGATAATAGTATTTTTTTCTGGTATCTCAAGATTTTTTGTTTGTTCTTCAGGGATTTCCCGTTCTTCAACAGGAGTGATGTTTGGAAGCGTTTCAATTACAACTTGTTCTTGTGGTACAACTTCATCAACTGGTTGCTCAACAATAACGGGAACCTGTTCGAGCAGCTTAGCAACAGGTAGCAATGCACTGTCTTCGGGCTCTTCTTCGCTTAGCAAAGCTCCCAAATACTGTTTCATTACTTTTTCGTTAGCAAACAACTGCTTACTCATTTATACCTCTAATCAACTTGCTGTAAATAATCAAGTAACGCACGATAAGCAAATACCCCTCTTGATTTGGGACAATATACTATCGGTACTTGCTGGGCCAAACTTGCGTCCCTAAATTTTGTATCGACAGGGATAACTCCAGGCCAAACACTGCCTTTATAGCTGTTCAGTAAGCTCTTGTAGGCTTCGAGTGATGCTTTGGTCCGCTTATCATACATTGTAGGTACTATGGTATATTTATACGACTTTGATTGCGAACTTTGCATCAATTCCATCGTACGCATCATTCGATCCAACCCTTTTAGCGCCAAAAATTCGGTTTGGACAGGGATCAAAACGCGCTCACTCGCGGCCAAAGCATTAACCATTAATACGCCAAGTACGGGCGGGCAGTCTAAAATAGCGTAATCATAATGCTCGCTTATTTTGTCTAGTGCTTTTTTTAACACTAAACCCATACCAGCACGGTTTCCCATACTTCTGTCCAGCGTTGCAATAGCCATTGTCGCTGGCAGTATATCTAAGTTTTCAATCGTAGATGGACAAAGTGCTTGCAAAATTTCTTCTGCTTCCATGGCACTGCCACGGGCGAAAACGTCGTAAACACTCACTTCGAGCTCTTCTGAGTCTATCCCGAAATAATATGTCAACGACGCATGAGGGTCGGTATCAATTAACAACACCCGTTTGCCTTCCAGCGCCAAAATACCGCCTAAGCTCACCGTAGTTGTTGTTTTCCCTACTCCCCCTTTTTGGTTTGCTACTGTCCAGATCTTCACGTGTTAAAGCTCTCTCCAAGTTATCAGCTTTTGTTATTATTATTTATTGCCTGTCCATGGTGGAAATTTAACAGCCAACCTCTTTTGATATTCTTGCAGCAACTTCACCTAATGCGAGATGCTCAGAAGCGAGCCCGGCATTAGCAATTGCCTGTGGCATACCATAGACCACACAAGTCTTTTCATCTTGTGCCCAAATTGTTGCACCAGCTTGCTTCAGCATTCTGGCACCATCTCTTCCATCTGCGCCCATTCCTGTTAATACAACCGCAAGTACATCACCTTGGTAGGCTTTGGCTGCACTGGCAAAGGTCACATCAACACTCGGTTTGTATGTAATTCTCGGACTATCATCTTCGAACACTTTTAAGGTGCCTCGTGATTCAACCATCATTTGCTGACCACCAGGAGCCAGGTATGCAACACCTGGCTGCAACTTATCACCTTGCTCCGCTTCTTTCACCTTAATTTTGCAAAGGCTATTCAAGCGAGCAGCAAATGCCGGAGTGAAAGCCGCTGGCATGTGTTGAATCAATAATATCGGATGTGGAAAATTACTTGGTAATTGCGTCAAGATGGTTTGAAGCGCAACTGGACCACCCGTTGATGTTCCAATCGCCACTAATTGATACTTTTTGCCCGACGCTTTAGCTGCAATTGGTGATGAACTCGCCATCGGGCGTTGAAAGGTTCTATCTGGCTGCGAAATCCCTGTGCCAGTTGATGGACGTGTAGGCTGCCTGGTCGCCGGACTTATTGCAAAACGTGACAGGCGTCGACGGCCAATCTCTTTTACTTTATTTTGTAGAGATTTAATCGCATCGTCGCTATTTCTAGCTATATCCTCAAACTTTTTAGGTAGAAAGTCTAGTGCCCCTGCATCTAAAGCATCTAACGTCGCACTAGCGCCTTCTCTAGTTAACGAAGAGAACATTAAAATAGGCGTAGGCGTCGCTGCCATGATTTGTTTTACTGCACTAATGCCATCCAGTACAGGCATTTCAACATCCATTGTGATCACATCAGGCTTTAGCTGTGCTGCTTTCTCGACTGCCTCTTTACCATTAACAGCAAAATCAATTACTTTAATTTCACTGTCTAGTTCAAGAATTTCACTTACTCTGCGTCTAAAAAAACTTGAATCATCAACTACTAATACTTTAACTGCCATTGGCACGCTCATTCAAATATACAGATCCAAAAAGTGGTGCGCGGGGCACCACTAAGATTTAAGTCACTACATGCAAAACACTATTTACCAGCATAATGCTTAAGCATATTAGGCACATCAAGGATCAAAGCAATCCCACCATCTGATGTGATTGTTGCACCAGCCATACCAGGAGTACCTTGCAGTAATGCATCTAGTGGTTTAATAACCACCTCTTCTTGCCCAATGAGTGAATCCACCACAAAGCCAACCTGCTTCGTCCCCATTTGAACAATAACCACATGACCCTCAGCTTTTCTCCTGTTTCTATCAGCACCCTTGACCAACCAATGTTCTAAATAGAAAAGCGGTATCGCCTTTTCACGAACAATGATCGTCAACTGACCGTCAACAATATTGGTCTTGGTCAAATCTAAATGGAAAATTTCGCTTACCCCAGCCAAAGGTAAAGCAAATGTTTGCTCTCCAACGATGACCATGAGGGTTGGAAGAATCGCGAGTGTCAGAGGTACCTTAATTTCCAGGATAGTACCAACACCTAACTCAGATTGAATATTAATCGAACCATTCAGCTGAGTAATTTTGGTCTTAACTACATCCATGCCCACACCCCGACCTGAGATATCAGATATCTCTTCTTTGGTCGAGAAGCCCGGCGCAAAAATGAGGTTATACGCTTCTGTATCAGACAAACGACTCGCTTGATCAGAGTCGATAACGCCTTTATTGATAGCTATTTTCTTTAGTTTTTCAGGGTCCATACCTGCACCATCATCTCTAATGGTCAGTAAAATATGGTCACCCTCTTGTGAAGCAGATAGCGTAACGGTACCTGTACGGACCTTACCTGCTGCTTCACGTACCTCCGGCATCTCGATCCCATGGTCTACTGAGTTTCTAACTAAGTGCACCAACGGATCGGCAAGCGCCTCTACAAGGTTTTTATCTAAATCTGTTTCTTCACCTTCTAGAACAAGGTTAATGTCTTTCTTAAGGCTTCTAGCCAAGTCACGTACAACCCGAGGGAATCGACCAAACACTTTTTTGATCGGTTGCATACGGGTTTTCATCACAGCACCTTGAAGATCAGCCGTGACCACATCTAAGTTAGAAATAGCCTTGCCCATCGCTTCACTGTTAGTGTTGTTAGCCAAGCTCACCAATCGGTTTCTAACCAGTACCAGCTCACCGACCATATTCATAATTTGATCTAAACGCTTGGTATCAACACGAACGGTCGTTTCCGCCTGTGCCGCGGGTGCCTTTTTAGCGGCAGCCGCAGGCGCAGCTTTACTATCAGAAGCTGGCGTTTGCGCTGGCGCTTTTGTAGCCGCAGGGCTCGGGGCCGAGGTTGCAGGCGGTTTGGGCGCAGGCTTCGCTGCTTCTGGTTGAGGTTCTGGTTTAGCCGCAGGCGTACTCTTTGATGCACCACTTTCTACTGAACGAGGGGCTGTTCCTTTACCGTGCAATTCATCTAATAGCGCTTCAAATTCATCATCATTGATTTCCTCGTCGTTATCGCTACTTGAAACAGCTGGAGGTGGAGTGCTTGCGGGGGCCGCACTCGGTGTACCTGACTTATCTAAAGCGCCAAAACTACCCACACCATGAAGCTCGTCTAACAGACTATCAAACTCATCATCCGTTATATCACCATCATCAGACTCTTCCCCTGCAGGCTTACTCACAGACGCAGGACCATTACCGGTGCCATGCAGTTCATCTAGCAGACTCTCAAATTCATCTTCCGTAATTTCATCTATACTGGCATCGTCGCCATTTGATGAAACATCTGAAGTATCGATATCAAACAGAACATCATCTGCCTCCACTTCAGGAACTGGTGGGACGTCTTCCTCGACAGGCTCTGGTGCACTCGCAGCAGGTGGTGGAGAAATCACTTCGTCAGCTGAAGCTGGCTTGCTCAATTGGTGGAGTGTTTCCAACAATGCAGGGTCAGCTGGGTCTGGTTGTTCACGGTTTTGAATATGCGCGAACATTTCATTAATCGTATCTAAAGACTGTAAGATAACATCCATCAGCTCAGATGTTACTTTTCTTTGCCCTTGTCTTAGTACGTCAAACACGTTTTCCGCCCCGTGACAGGCATCAACGAGTTCCGTCATACTCAGGAAGCCTGCGCCCCCTTTAACCGTATGAAATCCGCGGAAAATTGCATTTAACAGCTCTTTATCTTCTGGATTATTCTCTAGTTCGACTAACTGTTCAGATAACAGTTCTAGGATCTCACCGGCTTCAACAAGAAAGTCTTGTAAGATATCTTCATCGACTTCAAAGCTCATGCATACTCTCCTAATTAGAAGCCTAAACTTGACAGTAAGTCGTCAACTTCATCTTGCCCTGATACCACATCATCCCTTGAATCCGCGTCGATAATTGGCCCTTCAGGACCTGAAATATCATCAACATTTACATCTTCAATATCTTTTGGAGCAGCTTTCGCCTCTGAGCGTTTTGCTTTACCTGGCTGCTCGTCTGTAGTACCAAAAACAGTCAATAAATTAATTAGGCTATCTTCTACTTCTCTGACTAGCTCTATAACTCGACGAATAACTTGCCCTGTTAAATCTTGATAATCTTGAGCCATTAAAACATTGGTCATCAAACTTTGTAGTTCATCTGTTCTAGTTTGTGACCCTTGCATAAACTTATCTAAATCGTGACATAGTGATTTAAACTCACCTAACTGAATGTCACGTCGCATCAAGCGATCCCATGTAGGCTTAATATCAGACAAATCATCAGCTAATTGTTGAGCAAGCGGTAAACTTGCCTCAACTGCGTCCATGGTTTTATTAGCTGCATTCTCTGTCATTTCCATGACGTAATTTAAACGTTGCTTTGCATCAGGAATGGCTTCAGTCGTCAGATCGGCAAGACGCGTGTCGAGTTCAAAGTTTTTTAAAGATTCATGCAATTGGCGAGTTAACTTACCCACCTCTGCAAACAACTCAGACTGCTCTTTATTGGCAGCTTCCAAAATTAATTGATCTGCTTTTTCTTGTTCACCTTGTTCCAAATATGCAACAAGCTGTTTTGCCTGCTCAAGGCTGATCTGAGGCACAGAAGGCGTTGACATTAGCCTCTCCTTCTTATTTCTTAGCCTAAACGCTCAAACACTTTTTCTAACTTGGTTTTTAGTGTTCCTGCCGTAAACGGCTTAACAATGTAACCATTTACGCCTGCTTGGGCTGCTGCCACGATTTGTTCTTTCTTTGCTTCAGCAGTTACCATCAACACTGGGATATGCTTAAGATTCTCATCCGCCCTAATTGCACGGAGTAAATCAATCCCTTGCATACCAGGCATATTCCAATCTGTTACCACAAAATCAAACTCTTGATTCTGTAGCATTGGAAGCGCAGTACTGCCATCATCAGCTTCTTGTACATTGGTAAAGCCTAAATCTCTAAGCAGGTTTTTGATTATTCTCCTCATTGTAGAAAAATCATCAACCACGAGAATTTTCATGTTTTTATCCAAAACATCCTCCAGTGAGGTTTGAACCTATTATTTTTACTCTAATTGACCCAGTCATTGATTTTGGCCCTTAGCCTTATCATTGCCTGCCCATGAATTTGGCTAACACGAGACTCACTTACATCTAGTATCTGGCCGATTTCTTTTAAATTCATTTCATCATTGTAATACAACGACAAAACTAAAGCGTCTCTTTCAGGTAAAGACTTAATCGCTGCGACCAACGATTCGTTAAAGCGTTCATTTTTAACATTATTAAATGGTTTGTCTAGCGATAAATCCTCGCCTGATGGCGAAATAACATCTTCATCAACACCTAAGTCCTCAATACCTATCACTTTACTGCTATTTACATCATTAAGAATATGATGGTACTCATCCAGCGTAATATCAAGTTTTTCAGCTATTTCAGTATCTTTTGGCTCTCTATTGAGAATTGATTCAAGCTCAGCGATGGCTTCTGCAACCATGCGGCTTTTGCGATGAACAGAACGAGGTGCCCAGTCTCCTCGGCGAATTTCGTCAAGCATGGCGCCACGAATGCGAATACCCGCAAAAGTTTCAAAACTCGCCCCTTTCGAAGCATCAAAATTTTTCGACGCTTCAATTAGGCCGATCATACCTGACTGGACCAAATCGTCTAATTGGATATTAGCTGGTAGACGCGCCAATAAATGACACGCGACTTTTTTCACTAGCGGCGCATGACGCTCAACCACTTTGTGTATATTTTCAGACGTCTGATACCCCATCGCTCTACTCACCGATGATGCCATAGTTACCCGTTGACAAGTTGTTCAATAAAAAACTCTAAATGACCAGAAGGTTGATGTGGAATTGGCCACTTCACAGCCTTGCTAGCGAGCCCCCTAAACGCAACTGCTGCAGGTGAGTTTGGAAAAAGCTCAACAATCGTTTTTTGACGCCTTGATGATTTACGCATATTTTCGTCGAACGGAATGGTTGCGACTAACTCAAGTGCCACATCTAAAAACCTGTCAGTTACTTTTGACAGTTTAGCAAATAATTCTTGGCCTTCGCGCAAACTGCGCACCATGTTGGCAACAATCTTGAATTTATATACGCCATGCTCACGACTTAGTACTTTGATAAGTGCGTAAGCATCAGTAATAGAAGTTGGTTCATCACATACTACGACAACGACGTCTTGAGCCGCACGAGAGAAACTAAGAACCATATCAGAGATACCCGCTGCGGTATCGACAATTAATATATCAAACTCGGTGTTTAGCTCACTAAAAGCACGGATCAGTCCCGCATGTTCTGCTGGAGTTAGCTCAACCATGCTTTGCGAACCCGACGTCGCTGGCACAATTTTAATTCCCGCTGGCCCTTCAACGAGTATTTCGTCTAACTCACACTCTCCTGAAAGCACATGAGAAAGGTTTTTTTCTACCCTTAAGCCTAACATGACATCACAGTTAGCCAGACCTAAGTCAGCGTCTAATACTAAGACGCGATTTCCTTGCTGGCCTAACGCAATTGCGGTATTCAACGAGACATTTGTTTTGCCTACACCACCCTTACCACCGGTTACAGCGATAACTTTAACACCGTGATTATTATTTTGACTCATTTTACGCAGGCCACTTGCTTGATCTAAAACTGTGTTAATCATACATTCCTACTGTCTGAGACGCTACTGCTACAGGTCTCGAATGTTGTGCTTTTATTCTTTTTAAATACAATTGCTCAGCCTTTTTGACTAGCTTTTGAGCATTCGCGACGCGAATATCCTCAGGAACTCGCTGTCCATTGGTAAGATACCCTATTGGCAGGCGATTTTGAATCGCTATGCTAATAATCTCGCCTAAACTTAGACATTCATCAAGTTTGGTGAAAATACAGCCACTTAAGTTTACTTTTTGGAAATGGCGAACCGTTTCTTGTAACACATGCATTTGCGATGTGGCACTTAACACTAAATAGCTGCGAATATCTACACGCGTGCTACGCATCAAAGTATTTAACTGTTCAGTTAAACGCAAATCACGTTGGCTCATTCCTGCGGTATCTATTAATACTAGTCTTTTATTTCTTAAGTGGTACAAAACTTCTGCAAGTTCATTCGCATCTTTTACCTGTTTAACCGGGCAACCAATAATCCGACCATAAGTAGACAATTGCTCATATGCGCCGATACGATATGTATCTGTTGTGATCAATGCCACTTTATCAGCGCCGTACTTTTGTGCACCAAGTGCTGCAAGCTTTGCAACGGTGGTCGTTTTGCCTACGCCTGTAGGGCCAACAAACGCGTATACACCACCTTGACGAAGAATGTCGTTATTAGTGGTATGCATTTGGTTTACAACCATATTCAGTAACGCGTTCCACGCTTCTTTTCGTGATACGTCATCGGGGATAAAGCACGCCATTTGCTGTGCAACTTCTGCATCAATACCCATGCCTTGCAGGCGATCAATTAAACAAGCACGTGTTGGATCCCGACGAGCCATTTCTTGTTTCATCAAACCTGACACCTGATGTTCAAGAAGTTGACGGATAGCGTTCATTTCCTCGCGCATCGCACTCATTTCATCATGCTTTGGATCGTCATGATCCATATCATCACCAAACCCAGCTTCTAATTCATCATCAAACTGCCAGCTTGATGATTGCGTTTGTGCTCTGTGTTGATGTTGTGGCTGTTGAAAGCGCTCCTGAGCATGGGTGTGTGTTTCAGCTTGTGCGCGAGCTTTAAACACTTGCTCAGTATCAATACCAGATTGCGAAAACATAGAGGCTAACTGCGGTGAACGTGGACGTGGGGCTTGACGCTCAAGTAACGCTTCTAAACTATCAGCAACCTGAGCTTGTGGCTCTGGACGCGCTCTTTGTGGCTCTGGGCGAACAAAACGTGGGGCGGCTGCTTGAGGCTGAGCTTGATGCGCAGGCTCTGCTTTAGGCGCTTTTGTTGCCGCAGGTGCACGGTCATTATCAATAGCAGCAACAATCTCGACGCCATCAGCCAGCTTTTTGTTTGACATGATTACAGCATCAACACCAAGCTCTTCTTTCACTTCTTTAAGTGCGGTGCGCATATCTTTGGCAAAAAAACGTTTAATTTTCATGTTACAACCCCTTTAATCCTATTACTGTCCAACTGAGCTCACAATCTTAATTTGTCTTTCATCTGGCACTTCTTGATATGACATCACGCGAAGGCCGGGGATCGTATGTTTAACAAATCTTGAAAGCACACTTCTTAACATACCTGAGGTTAATAAAATGGACGGGTCACCCAGCATTTCTTGCGTTTGATGCGCTTCTCTCAACGAGTTTTGAAGCCGCTCAGCAAGGCCTGGTTCGATTCCTGCCCCTTCATCACCTGCGTTCTGAAGTGACTGATGCAACATCTGTTCCAACTCAGGCGCCAATGTTATGACAGGGATCTCATCCGCGTTACCAACGGCGTCTTGAACGATTAATCTACGCAGTGAAATTCGCACTGCAGCCGTTAATACATCAGGGTCTTGGCTACGTGGGCCATACTCAACTAAGGTTTGAACAATTGAACGCATATCACGAATTGCGACGCCTTCGTTAAGCAAATTCTGTAACACTTTTACTACCGTAGTCAGCGGTAAAATGTCCGGCACTAAACCTTCAACTAAACGAGGATGACTCTTAGCTAGCATATCTAATAAATTCTGTACTTCCTCATGACCAAGTAACAACGATGCGTTATTGGTGAGTAATTGGCTGATATGCGTTGCGACAACCGTTGCTGCGTCTACTACGGTATAACCTAAAGAATGTGCCTCATCTTTTTGTTCAGGCTTAATCCAGACCGCGTCCAAACCAAACGCCGGATCTTTAGTTTCAATCCCCTTGATAGGACCAAACACTTGACCTGGGTTAATTGCTAGCTCATCACCATGCTTTAATTCACCTGTACCTGACCCTACACCCATTAATGTGATGTTGTAAGCATTTGGATCAAGCTCAAGGTTATCGCGAATATGCACTGGCGGAACTAAGAAGCCAAGCTCTTGGGAAAGTTTCTTACGCACCCCTTTAATTCGGCTCAGTAACTCACCACCTTGAGCTTGATCAACTAGAGGTATAAGGCGATAACCCACCTCTAATCCAATAACATCAACTGGCTGTACATCATCCCAGCCCAATTCTTTTTGGTCCTGCTGTTTTGCAACGGCACCACCTTTGGCCTCAGCAGCCGCGCTTTCTTCCTCGGCTTGTTTTTTCTGTTGCTGTGTATAGTACGCAAGATAACCAAGCAGTGCGCCTAAACTTAAAAAGGCGATATGTGGCATGCCCGGCACGACCCCCATTACAACAAGAATGCCAGATGCGATGAAAAGTGACTTTTCATTACCTAACTGAGTTTTGAACTGGTCGCCCATGTTATGAGATTCGTTTTGACGAGTAACGACAATAGCAGTACCAATTGACAGTAATAGTGAAGGAAGCTGTGCCACCAAACCATCACCGATGGTCAGCAAGGTGTATACTTCCATCGCTCTGCCAAATGACAAATCGTGCTGGATCATACCTACAAACAAACCACCAACAATGTTGATAACCAAGATCACGATACCCGCTATCGCATCACCTTTAACAAATTTACTGGCACCATCCATTGAGCCGTAAAAATCTGCCTCACGCGTTACTTCTTCACGTCTTGCACGCGCATCATCTGCACTAATAAAACCGGCGTTTAAGTCAGCATCAATCGCCATTTGTTTACCTGGCATCGCATCAAGGGTAAAACGTGCAGATACTTCTGAAATACGACCCGCACCTTTCGTGATTACGACAAAGTTGATGATAATAAGAATTAAGAACACCACAAGACCAACAGCATAGTTACCACCAATAACCACTGAGCCAAACGCCTCAATAACTTTACCAGCCGCGTCTCCGCCATTGTGACCTTCGAGTAACACCACTCGGGTACTGGCAACGTTAAGCGCCAAGCGCATAATGGTTGCGATCAGCAGCACGGCGGGAAACATACCAAACTCAAGCGGCTTCATGGTGTAAACAGTGACCAGCAGTACAACCAATGCTAATGCAATATTGAAAGAGAATAGAATATCCAACAAGAAAGGAGGCAAGGGTAAAATAACCATACCTAACGCAGCAAGTACCAACAAAGGCGTCCCTACGCCTTTGGCATATTCTTTCTTATCTTTGTTGAGCTGTGCTAAAACTGCTTTAAATTCCATAACTTAACAACTGCAAAATATTGACACTAAGCTAATAAAGCAATTAGCACGCCAAATTTTTACTAGTGTTTTAAGTTATCCGGTATCGGTAAGTCTTTATTGATTTCTGTTGGACGCCGTCCTCGACCCTTTTTGAAACGCTTAAGTTGAAAGACGTAAGCCAATACCTGTGCAACCGCAGTGAACAATTGATCTGGGATTTGGTGACCCACTTCTGTGGTATGGTACAAAGAGCGAGTGAGTGCTGGCGACTCAACGATAGGCACCTCATTACCAATGGCTACTTTTCGTATTTGCATCGCTAATTCGTCTACGCCTTTTGCAATGACGATCGGCGCTCCCGCCTTTTCTGTGTCGTACTTAAGCGCAACGGAGTAATGCGTTGGGTTAGTCACTACAACATCGGCATCAGGTACATCTTGCATCATTCGCCGTTGAGACATTTCTCGTTGCGTACGACGAATACGCGCTTTGATCTGTGGATCACCCTCTGAGTTTTTGTACTCATCTTTAACTTCTTGGAGGGTCATTTTTAACTGCTTATGATGGTTGTAGCTTTGGTAAGGTGCATCTATCGCAGAAATAATAATTAAAGTACAGCTGAGCGCCAAGAACATCCAAGCCAGTATTTCCAAAGCATGCACGACACTGTCTGGCACAGCCTCAATACTGAGGTGCAAAATTTCGTCGAAAAATGTATTGATCAAAAAAATAGCGAAGCCCGCAACAAGTACAAACTTAAGTATTGACTTTACTAATTCAATTGCAGCCTGTGGTCCTAACATACGCTTTAGGCCTTTTGCTGGAGACATTTTACTGGCTTTAAACCCCGCCGCTTCCCAGCTAAAGTTAAACCCACCTAGCAGGGTGTTTCCTATAATCCCTGCCAAAGCGATAATGAAAACGAACATGGCTAGCGGGAAAATCAATTCCGAAAAAGCACTCCCCCACACAGCAAACATCTTCGTTGTGTCGTAGGTCTCATTTCGATTGAGTGTTAATGAGCGAGTCATTACATTAAACAAGCCTTTGCCTATCGCCGGGCCATATAGCAACAACGCAATAGCTGAAAACATAAGCACAAATGTCGTCCCAAGCTCTTTCGAACGAGCGACTTGACCTTTTTTTCTGGACTCAGAGATCTTTTTGTCCGTGGGTTCTTCCGTACGTTCTTGACCCGAATCTTCCGCCATATCTACACCGTACAACCTATTAAATTACACATTAGCTCCGTCATTTTTACCCACTGAAACTCAAACTGTACAACGAAGTTACCCAATGTTGCCCAAATAATTGTGAGGCCAGCTACTAATGTAAATGCAAAGCCTACAGAGAAGATATTCATCTGCGGTGCCGCTCTAGTCATAATACCAAACGAGATGTTAATCACTAGCATAGCAGTCAAAGGGGCGAGTGATAATGCTAATGCTGTGGTAAACATCCAGCCTCCCCAATTGATAATTTGCCAATAGTTATCAACAAGCCACCACTGCCCATTAATTGGAAATGTTTCAAAACTGAACACTATCATTTGGATCATCATCAAATGACCATTGAACACAAAGAATAGTAAGGTTGCTAAGATAAGATAGAACTGACCAACAGCCGGTACACTCATACCATTGGCAGGATCAACAACCGAAGCGAAACCGAGACCCGTCTGCATAGCCAGTATTTGACCCGCAATAATAAAGGTATTAAGCAATAGCAAAGACGCAAAACCAATCGCGATGCCGATAATCATTTGCTGAATGACGACCAGCAACATGGCAAATGAAAATAACTCCACGAATTCAGATTTAGGTAACGCCGGCATTACGGCGAAAGTAATTACCACCGATAACGCTAGCTTTATGCGCGTTGGCACTGTTTGTGCGCCTAGACCCGCCATCACCATGATCATAGAGCTTATTCTCACTAACGGTAACAGTAAGTCGCTCAACCATTGCATTAATACGCCAAGTTGAACTTCCATAGCTAGCCTGCAATTTCGGGTATGCGCATCACAATCCCGGTAAAGAAGTCCATGAGCTCTTGTGTTAACCAGTGGCCAGCAATGATCAATGCTAGTATTGTTATAATGAGACGAGGTAAGAAACTCAATGTCTGCTCGTTAATTGAAGTTGCCGCTTGGAAAACGGCGACAACTAAACCAATCATAAGACCTGGTAAAACAATAGCTGCAACAAGTTTTATCACCAGAAACAGGGCATCGCTTAAAATATCGACAAATACTTCTGGTTCCATACTACACCCCTAGTCCAAAACTTCTCGCGAGGGTACCCATGACCAAACCCCAACCATCCACGAGGACGAACAGCATAATTTTAAATGGAAGCGAGACGATCATCGGAGACAACATCATCATACCCATCGCCATCAAAACGCTGGCCACCACCAAGTCTAGGATCAAAAATGGGATGAAGAACATAAAGCCAATAATAAAGGCCGTTTGTAACTCACTCGTCACAAAGGCTGGAATAATCACGATAAATGGCGTGTCTTCTGGGCTATCAAGCTTGTCGTAACCCGCGATTTTAGCGAATGTCTCCAAATCTTTAATGCGCGTTTGAGACAACATAAAAGTCTTCAAAGGCTCCTTAGCTTGCTCAAGTGCTTGCATTGAAGTGAGTTGCTCATTGAGATAAGGCTGCACCGCTCTGTCATTTATTTGGCTAAATATAGGCGCCATAATAAAAAAGGTTAAAAACAAGGACATACCAAGGAGTACTTGGTTAGAAGGTGATTGTTGCAAGCCGATAGCTTGACGCAAAATGGCCAATACAACAATGATCCGCGTAAAGGAAGTCATCATGATCACCGCAGCAGGAATAAAACTCAGCGCGGTCATTATCGCTAAAACTTGCAGCGTTACCGAGTATTCTTGAGAACCGTCCGGGTTAGTCGTTACGCTCAGTGCTTCGATCCCTTCAGCGCCCGCAAAAGGTATAAAGCTCAAACTAAGTAGCAGTAATATCAATCTAATCATGGGGCTTGTTCTTGTTGTTATTGTGATTACCTAAAAACCGACTAAGCTCTTTCGCAAAAGCAGGAACTTGCGCTTCTTCTAAGGGTTGCTCGAGTTGATGTAAGTAATTAATACTGTGTGGTGTTACGCCTAATAGATGTTGTTTATTATCGATTTCTATCACCATTAACCGCTCTTTCGTACCCAAAGGCAAGCTCCTGATCACTTTGAAATCTCGGCTATTACCAACATTCGGATTCAACTTTTTTACCACAAATGCCAAACCGATAATAACGAGTACCACCAACATCAATGACAGGCCGACGGATATAAGTTCTGTACTCAAACCTGCCATTGGTTGCTTCGCTAAACTTGGTGCTGATATTAAAAACAGCAAGCAGAGTAAAAGGCTTCTCATCGTAGTTTTTTGATACGTTCCACTTGGCTTATCACGTCAGTTAAACGAATACCAAATTTGTCGTTAACTACCACCACCTCGCCATGAGCGATTAATGTACCGTTAACCAATACATCTAGCGGTTCACCTGCAACACGGTCCAGTTCAACAACCGAGCCCTGGTTCAACTGCAGCAAGTTACGAATATTGATTTTAGAACGTCCTACTTCCATGGATATGGTGACCGGGATATCTAAAATCGTATCTAACTTACGTTTTTCGTCCGGCGATATGTTCGAACTCGTTTCAGATAACTCATCGAGTTCTGCGACTTCAGGTTCAACGCCCTGCTCACTTTCTTCAGCTTCAGCCAACGCTGCTGCCCATTCGTCCATTGTATCTTGATCATCACTCATACTATCAAAACCTTAATATAATCAATCTTTACCAGTCTAAGTCTACGCCTTCAGAAAGGTGTAAATCTTCTTCTAATTCAGCCAGTTCAGCATCTGAGTCCAGCTTTTTACCACCTTTAGTAAATACATGCAGCTCAGACTTAACAGACTCTGGACGTTTAATTTTCTCACTAATTTGCAGGGCAACATTATCTCGTGAGCGGCCCATTTTCGCTCTAAATGTAGGCAACTCTTCAATAAATACGGTGATATGTTCCGGCATTTCTACAGGAATAACATCACCAGCCTTTAGCTCCATCACCTGTTGTAATGTTAAATCTATCTCCAAAAGTTGCGTTGAAAGCTCAACCTCCACATCCATAATCTCGTCACGCAGAGCTTTACTCCAGCGAAGATCGGTGTCTTCTGTATCTGATTGCACACCCGCATCGAGTAACTCACGGATCGGTTCGAGCATTGAATAAGGTAGAGAAATATGGAAATCTCCGCCGCCCCCATCAAGCTCAATATGAAAGGAACTAATAACCACCACTTCTGTCGGGCTCACGATGTTTGCCATTGCGGGGTTTACTTCAGAGTCTAGATATTCAAACGACACATCCATAACGGGTGCCCATGCTTCTTTATAATCTTCAAAGATAATTTTAAGCAGCATTTGCACGATACGTCGTTCAGTTGGCGTAAATTCTCGACCTTCAATTTTGGCATGGTAACGGCCATCACCGCCAAAGAAGTTATCTACTAAAATGAATACCAAACGGGCTTCCATGGTAATAAGCCCCGTTCCTTTTAGAGGTCTAAACCGCACCATATTCAAACTGGTAGGTACGAACAGTGTATGAATATACTCGCCAAACTTGAGCATTTGAACACCGTTGATAGAGACTTCCGCGGTGCGACGCATCATATTGAATAAGCTGATGCGCATGTGACGAGCAAAACGTTCGTTCACAATCTCGAGCGTAGGCATACGACCACGAACAATACGATCTTGTGACGAAAAGTCATATTGTAACGCGGAGGACTCCCCGTCATCGCCGTCGTTTATTTCTTCCTCATCAACGTCATCGACACCATGTAATAGCGCGTCAATTTCGTCTTGAGATAATAAATCACTCACTTAAGACCTCACTGCATTACAAAGCCGGTGAATAAAACACGTTCAATGACTTTACTACCTTCCACGCTTTCCATCGCTTCTTGTACTTTGTCAACCGCAGCCAAACGAAGCGTTTCTTTTCCGGCGCTGGTCGTCAGTTCATCCGCAGTCGTTGTGGAGAAAACACTCAGTAAAGTGCCTTCAATTAATGGAATATGCTTTTTAGCAATCTCTTCATTCACATCGCCACGGACCAACAACTGCACTTTAATTTGTACAATTCGATCTCGGCTAGCGCCTGGCACATTAAAAACAAATGGTCGAGGCATAGCAACGTATAACGCGCTACCCGTATCTGCTGAAGCGGCGGCTGTTGTAGCAACCTCTGCTGCTGTCGTTTCTTCTGCCAGTGTTTCAACAGGCTCATCATCGGATGATAAAAGGAAGAATACAGCTACTACAACCAAAACAAGTACTGCAGCACCCGCAATAATGATTTTTTTCTTTCCGCCGGTTTCTACTATTTCTAAGTCGGTTTCTTCTGCCATGTTAATCCTTATTCAAGCACTCAGCTTAAGGGTCTATTTCTATATAATAGCAGTAGTTAGGCGTAATAATCTATTGAAGAACCATCGTTTATATTAGGCCGCGCTCCACTGTTTGAATTTTCTTCGCTGCTTGATTCGTTTGTTGTGTCAGAATTAGCAAGTGAGCTACCTTTGTTATCATCAGACGTGTCACTTCCTCCTTCGCCACCGTGTTGAATATTGCTTTCACCAAGCTCGATGCCTTGCTCTGCTAACATCTCTCGTAATTTCGGCATAGATTCTTCAAGTAGATCTTTAGCCTGTTGATTTTGAACGACGAAGTTAACCTGAGCTTGTTCAGCATCTGTTCTTATGCGGATCTGCATACTGCCTAATTCTCTGGGGTCTAGACGGATTTCGGCCTCTTGATTATTGAGGTTCAACATCATCGATACTTTTTCTTGAAGCACTTTAGCCGCATCATTACGCGCAATATTAATTGCTTGCAGAAGCTGGGGATCAACGATTACCTTTTGCGTTGTACTGTTGGCATGCTGGGTTTGTTGAGTATGATGTTGTGCTGCATCCATTTGCTCAACATATTTAACAAATTCCATATTATCAACCTGCTGCGAAGCGCTCTGCGCTGGCGATGCAATCGCTCTAAACAGTTGCTCCGCTTGCGGCGTCGGCATAGCCTGCGCGATTGAGTTCACCAAATTATTGAACTCTTTTTTGTTCTCGTTCATGAACTGTGCAGTTGTTGCATCCTTCTCAGTGCCTTTAAATGCATTTTTCATCTCACTTTTAATACTCTCTTTATCCACCTTGGTACTGTTATAGCTCACCGTTTTATTGGTTGTACCCGGTATGTTTACGGTCAAAGGGGTATTCATTGATTTACTTTGTGCAGCATCTTGTTCCTCAAGGGCTGCTAGTTGTGACAATGCACGTTCAGCCATAGGGCTTGCTTTACCACTATCGGCAAGCTGCTGCAGCCCTTGTTGCAGCACCTTACGCTCATTAGGACTCAAAGATTCAAGTTGCTTATTGAGAATTTGACCCAACTTAACCTCTGCTTCTGGCATTTCCGGGCTTGCTTCGCTAGCAGTAGCTACACTTTGCGCTTTGTTTAGAATGTCGTGCACTTGCTTTGCAATATCAGATTGTTGTGGAGCTTTACCTGACTGAGCCGTACTTTGTGTCGCTGTTAAAACGCTGTCATTTTTTGTTTGTTGCCCTGAGCCGACAGAATCGGCGCTCAGTTTACCCTGCAAAACTTTAGCGTCATTTTCAGCGGCTAAGTGAAGTTTTGTCTTTTCTTCCTCACTGACAACTTGCTTTGCTGCGACTTCGTTATTCAACTTCTTCGTAGAGTCGTTTAGCTGCGCTTCTTTTTTACTATTCTTAACAGCGGCTTCTTCACCCTCTATGTTTTGCTCTGCTTTCCCTTGTGCTGCCGCTTTACTCAACTCAGACTTAAGGGGATCTTCAGTTGGTTCTTCATCTGCCTGCAAACTCACGTTTTCTGGCACTTTAGGTATGCTAACCTGATCTTTGGGATGGTTTTTGACGACTATCTCATCGTTCAATTTATCGTACAAAAACTTAAAGCTTTGCTTGTCTGCACCGTCGGCTTGCTGCTCGTCAGTCCCATCACTACTAGACTGGTGCCTAACAACATCCGTTTTTTGCTGGTTAGCCGCATTTATCTGAGCGAGTAGATCTTGCCCTGATGTGTCAGCAGCTTCACCTTGCGGCTTTTGTTGTTCATCATCGATGTTATCTTCAGATTTTTCCGCAGAGTCTGAATGTGTAAATTCGTTAGCGGGGGCTTCGTCAGAGTTGTCAACCACCTCTTGGTCTGTACCTAACGCCTCAGAAATCCGAGGTGCATGTTGCTCACTCGCATCATTGAGCGCTCTAAAAGCCTCTAAAAAGCTCTTTTGCTCTGAGCTGTCGTTTGATGATGCAGTTTGCTCTAATGCCGAAGGTTCACTATTCACCTTTGGCGTATTATTCAGAACTAGATTTAGCATATGGGTACCTGCCGAAGCGGCAATTAACAGCCGCAAAAACTTCACTGACGTGATAAAAGCAAATTTCAGACCAATTTATTATTGGAGTTGCTGAGTATTTAGCCGCTGACTGAATGATTCCAAGTAACGAACTCATTACTCAATAGAAATTAATACGTTACGCTCGTCTTCTCATAAATTGATTGGTCGCGAACTCGTCCAACATTTTTTGTTCGGCTTTATCTAAGCGCTTTTGATGCTCAAGTTCTTTCTTCTCTATGAGCTTGGCTATCGCTTTTGCTTTAACCTGTTGAGCCAACCATAGTCTTTTTCGTTGCTCGACAACTTGCTTTGCTGTATTCACGGTTGAAGCCTGTTGTAAAATCGCATCTTCAATTTTTTTGATAAACGCTTGGTACTGTAAAAAGCCACCTGTTGATAAGCCTTGCTTCGCTTTCAAATGCAGTTGCTGTGAATATTCGAGCCGAAAATTATTTAACCCTGAGAGCTTTTGTTGATTATCGTTTAAGTTGTGCTGTGCCTGCATATAATGCACGCGCAATGACTCTTCTTTTTCCGATTCTAAGTTATAAAGTAAATCAAGCTTATTGACGGCCATTATTCTTGTCCTAGTAATTGAGCAAGTTCTTGTAAACACTGATCATAATTAAGCACTTCTTTCATGCCCTGTTGCAGGAAAGCATTGACAGTTGGCATCATATTAATTGCTTGGTCTAACATGGGATCACTGCCTTTTTGATATGCACCTAAAGTGATCATGTCTTTATTCTGTTGATACATTGAATAAACTTGCTTGAGCACGCGAGCCTGTTGCATATGACTTTCTGATACCACCTGAGGCATAACACGGCTTATCGATTTTTCAATATCAATCGCAGGGTAATGGCCGCTGTCAGCCAGTTCACGAGACAGTACAATATGACCATCAAGAATGGCCCGCGCGGAATCTGCGATGGGGTCTTGCATATCATCCCCTTCACTCAACACAGTAAAAAATGCCGTGATTGAACCTTGCCCTTCTCCGCCATTACCTGCACGTTCAACAAGCGCGGGGAGTTTAGCAAATACCGAGGGGGGATATCCTTTGGTAGCTGGTGGTTCACCAACTGCGAGTGCAATTTCACGTTGCGCCATCGCGTAGCGAGTGACGGAGTCTAGTAAAAGCAGAACATTAAGCCCTTGATCGCGAAAATACTCCGCAATCGTCACCGCACTTTCGCACCCTTTTAAACGCATAAGTGGTGAAGCATCTGCTGGCGCAGCGACAACCACTGAACGTTTTCGTCCTTCAGCGCCCAAAATCTCATCAATAAATTCTTTTACTTCACGACCACGTTCACCAACTAATCCAACAACAATAACATCGGCTTCACTGCCTCGAGTCATCATGCCAAGCAGCACTGATTTACCAACACCACTCCCTGCAAACAAGCCCATACGTTGGCCTTGTCCCACAGTAATGATTGAGTTAATTGCTCGCACGCCAACGTCCATAGGTTGGCTAATTGGTCTTCTGGCCAGCGGGTTGATGGTTGATTGGGCAAACTTTAATGTCCGCTCCGCATTGATCGGACCCAGTCCATCGAGCGGTCTACCCAAGCCATCCACAACGCGTCCGAGTAGGCTCATACCAACTGGTAAGCCTGTTTCTTTCAATTGAGGAATAACACGTGCACCGGGCAATACGCCAGAGATATGATCATTCGGCATTAAATACAGCGTGTCGTCATTGAAGCCGACTACTTCTGCATCAACTAAACCTCTAATGGTTTCAATTTTACATTGACTACCCACTGGTGCACTGAGCCCTTTAGCTTCCAAGGTCAGCCCTACTACGCGTGTTAAGCTGCCTGCAACTGGCACTGCATAGGGAGAAATATGTTTTTTATATGTGGATATACGTTCAGCTAATGGGCTTTCGACACTCATTGTGCAACCAAATGTTACGACTCTATACCACTGCTATGCAAAAAGTCGTCCAAGATTTCTTTCATTCTGGTTTTCAGTGTCATATCAATAGAGGATTGTGACGTTTTAACCTCTACGCCACCCCGCTCTAACGTCGGCTCGGGCAATAAGTGCCAATGCTGTTGTGCAAGTTGCTCCTCGCCATACGCGACTTTGACAAGCTCTAAGTCATCGGGATGAAGATGAATTTTGACTGTTTGGTCTGCGATAGGCAAAGCATCCATCGCTTTTTTTAAGGCCAATAACACGACATCAGGGTTTTGCTCTACTTCTTTAAAAATCACCGCTTGTGCCAATAAATTGGCAAGCTCTACAAGTTGTTTCTCGCAGCGCTCATCAACCAAACGTAGTGGCTCATGTAATTCGTTTATGATAAGTGTCAAAGTTTGTAGCTTTTCTTCAATTAAAGGCTTGGCTTCGTCATGTCCTTGTTGCTTGCCAATTTCTACCCCTTCTTTATATCCAGCTTCTTTGCCCTCGGTCATACCCTTATCAAATCCGTCAATATAGCCTTGCTCATGACCTTGCTTGATGCCTTCATCATATGCATCTTGGCGAATTTGTTCTAGCTCTTCTAATGTCAGTGTAGGGAATTCTGGCTCTTCAGCCTCAGGCTCCTGCTTTTTACGCTCTGGTTTTTGATAGAGTTCCGCAAGCGGTTTACCAAATGCAGTAGAGCGACCAGAAAACTTTCGAGGATCTTCAGCTACATCAGGAATAGGCCAGTTTTTTAACAGTTCGTCCAGCGCTTCACCTTCAACTGGACGACCTTTATAAAATTTAGTGTCGCTCATGGATTACAAGAACTCCTCACCGCCACCACCACCGAGCATGATCTCACCTGAATCGGCTAGACGACGCGCTGTAGATAGGATTTCTTTTTGAGCAGCTTCAACTTCACTGATCCGCACTGGAGGCATAGCTTCTAAATCATCAGCCAACATATCAGCCGCACGTTTAGACATGTTGCTCATGATCTTCTCTTTCAGTGCGTCATCGGTACCCTTGATGGCTTTCATCAATACATCTTGCTGCACTTCGCGCAAGATGGCCTGAATACCTCTGTCATCCACATCGAGTAAGTTTTCAAATACAAACATAAGATCTTGAATTTGTTGTGACATTTCTTCGTCATGCTCACGAATCGAGTCCATCAACTGACCTTCTATATTCGTATCTAGGTAGTTCATAATATCTGCTGCCGCTTTCAGACCACCCATTTTCGCTGCCTGTGCACCCGCTTGACCAGCAAACTGTTTCTCCATGATCTCGTTCAATTCTTGTAATGCAGCAGGTTGTACTTCTTCTAAGTTGGCAATACGCATGGTCAAATCAAGTCTCACCTTCTCAGGGAACTGAGATAAAATTTCCGCAGATTGCTCAGGTTCTAGATAAGACAATACAATGGTTTGGATCTGCGGGTGCTCATTGCGAATAATGTTCGCAACCTGCTTAGAGTCCATCCACTTGAGTGAATCCAAACCTTTAGCGCCAGATCCCATCACAATTTGGTCTATGAGACTGGCAGCCTTGTCTTCACCCAATGCTGCTGTCAGTGCTTTCTTAATAAAGTCTTCCGATTGGAAGCCAATGGTACTGAAGCTTTGGATTTGCTCAATAAACAGATTATGGACTGCACTAATTTTTGCTTGAGATAAGTCATCCAGTGCCGCCATTGCCATGCCCACACGCTGCACTTGTTTAGGCTCTAGATGTTTTAAAATTTGCGCAGCATCTTCTTCTGATAGGCTTAGTAGCAGGATGGCGGCTTTATCGACGCCATCCAGTTTGTTTACATCATAAGCAGCTGGTAGTTGCTTTTGTTCTTCATCAGTCATCTTCAGTTAACCACGCTTTCACTACTTGAGAGGATAATTCAGGTTCGTTTGCAACCAGCGCTCGTACTGCTTTGAGCAGGTCTTCATCACCATGTAAGTCAGGCAATTGTAATGTACCATCGGACGAGAAGCCAACAGCAGCTGAATCAAACTCATGATTTAACATATCTAATGTGCTGTCTCCCAAGTCCACTCCAGAGGTCAGTGAATCTTCATCAAACTCTTCTAACGTATCATCTGGGTAGATTAAACGTTTCAGCATTGGTCTAACTACCGCTAAGATAAGTACGATAATAACCAAGGCCCCGAGCGCCAAGCGAGTGATTTTCATGAACCACTCCTGCTCCCAAAGTGGTACTTCGACTGTATCGCCTAAATCTTCTCTGACAAATGGCACAGTAACAACTTCAAGTGCATCACCGCGCTGCATATCAAACCCAACACCACCTTGTAACAAACGACGGATATTGGCAAGCTCTTCTTGGCTACGTGGCGTTAAAGTCATATTACCCTCAGCGTCAGGCTTTGGCAGATAATCAACCGCAACCGATACGCTGATACGACGAATGACACCTGTTTGTTGACGCTTATGACTAATTGTAGTGTCTAATTCATAGTTACGCGTTGCTTCTTTTTGCATACGGCTTGGGTTAGTACTATTACTGCCATTCCCAGCACCTGCAATTTCTGGAATATTTGAATTCACTGGTGGTTGGTTGGTTAGCGCACCAGGAATGCCCACAGCCAACCCGCCCACGTTATTTTCTTCAAATGTCGTTTCACTGCGCACTGCTGGTAAATCTGGATTAAAGCGTTTTTGCGTTTCTTCGACTGCGCTAAAGTCCATTGTTAAATCAACTTGCGCTGTGAAGTTGCCTAAACCAACAACTGGAATAAGAATACTGTCAATTTTTTCTAGGTACTCTTGCTCGCGTTTACGTTCAATTTCGTACTCTTTGCGTGAACGAGCTGCGAGTGAGTCTTGAGAACCTGAATTTAACAAACGACCATTTTGGTCCGTCACGGTAACGCGCGCTGGCTCTAGACCTTGTACTGCGGATGCAACAATATCTACAATCGAGTCAACTTCTTCACCACCGAGTGTTCTGCCGCGCTTTAGAGTTAAAACAACTGTGGCAGACGGTTTCTTTTCGCGACGCGCAAATACATTCTCTTTTGGAATCGCCAAAAGTACTTTGGCGCGATTTACATCTTGCAGTTCTTCAATGGTGCGTGCGAGTTGTTGCTCACGGCTATGCTTTAGACGTTCACGCTCTAAACGCTGACTCACGCCAAAACCCATGTCTTGCATTAAAATGTCAGTGCCAGAACTTGGAGACTGGCTAAACCCATCACGAGCCATTTGTAATTTAATACTCTGATAGTCGTTCTCAGCCACCATGATGGTGTTGCCTTCCAACTCATATTCAATTTTTTGCGCATCCAAAAAGTCGAGCGTTTGCACAAGCTCTTCCATCGGATACTTACCTAAAGGACGCATGTCAGGCTGACGTGCCCAGATAATAATGAATACTGCAATTGCAAGACAAATGGCCAAAGCGATCACGAGAGTAACTTGGCGTAGCATATCAACGCCACTCAGCGCACTAAAATAGCCCGATTTTTGCTCTTGTTGCTCTTCAGATTCAACACCCATTGGGCCGTCTGATAAAGCGAGGTCTGTTGATTGATTCGTTGCCACAGTTACTCTCCACTACCTAAATTAAACAGGCATGCTCATAATTTCTTTATAAGACTCAACCAGTTTGTTTCTCACTTGAACTGTTGCTTCAAATGCTACTGATGATTTTTGCGAGGCTATCATTACTTCTGCAAGTGATACGCTGCGGTCTCCCATTTCAAGCGCCGTCACTTTCGATTTTGCCTCTTTTTGTAAACCATTAACAGTGTTAATAGCATCAGAAAGCAGTTCGCCAAACTGTGCCGATGACGTAGTTGAAGACTGCACAGGCAAACTTTCTTGCCCTCTGTTACGCGTTGCTTCAAGCGCTAGTGATTGCATTTCTTGATATAAAGCATTGGGTTGTATGTTCATTTCCACACCCTCATCTACAATTGATACCTATATCAAAGCAGAATTTATGCCAACTTTAAATTAATTTAAAATCAAAGGTTTAGGTGTTATTTTTGGTGCGTCATGATTTTGACAAGCACAAGCCAGCTAATTGCTGGCTTGTGAAAAAAGGATATAACTAGGCTGGTACGGCGATCCCCATATCGCGCATTTTTGCGAGTTTATACCTAAGGGTTCTTGGACTCATTCCTAGAATCTCTGCGACTTCTTTACGCTTCCCTTGGCACCTTGATAGCGTATCTAATATCATTTGGTGCTCTTTGTCCTGTAGCTCCGCTTTGTAATCTACACCTTCAGCGCTAGGCATCTGTGCTATCGCTTCATACGACTCAGCATAGACTGGCTCCGTTGCTCTTACATTCGGTATCGATATGCTAGGTTGATGATTTTCGATGAAAATATCATCCGCACCTATTTCATTACCAAATTGCAAGATCAGTGCACGCTGTACAACATTGTCTAACTCTCTTACATTCCCCGGCCATGCATGTGATAACAGTTTCTGTTTTGCATCAAAACTTAATACCGGCGCTGGCTTATTGGATTTCTTGCTGTGACGTGCGATCAAATGCTCTGCGAGTACCACAATGTCACCCGGTCTATCACATAACGGTAGCCAAGTGAGTGGGAACACATTTAAACGATAATATAAGTCTTCTCTAAACTCACCTGCAGCCACTGCTTCTTTGAGATCTCGGTTACTGGTTGCCAAAACTCTGACATCCAGATCTATAGTCTTTCTACCACCTAGACGTTCCACCTCACGTTCTTGCAGAACGCGCAGCAATTTAGCCTGGAGGCCAAGGTCCATTTCGGTGATTTCATCCAACAAAATTGTCCCTTTTTGCGCTTGCTCAAATTTACCTGGACACGCTTGGATAGCACCAGTGAATGCCCCTTTTTCGTAACCAAACAGCGTGGCTTCGAGCATGTTTTCCGGAATTGCTGCACAGTTAATCGCAACGAACGCTTCTTGCGCTCTATCCGATTTGTCATGAATATATCGCGCCAGTACTTCTTTACCAGAACCGCTTGGACCCAAGACCATAACGCTGGCGTCCGATTTAGCAACCTTTGCTGCAAGTTCAAGAAGTTTAAGGCTCTGTGGATCTTCAACCACAGGACCGTCAGCTTCTTTTTCTTTAGGCGGCATGTAGCGGCTTACCATGTTTAGTAACACTTCCGGTGCAAACGGCTTAGCCATATAATCAATGGCACCTAAACGCATTGCTTCGACAGCGTCATCAATCGTGGCATAAGCGGTCATCATCAATACAGGTAAATCTGGATAATTCAGCTTGATGGTTTTGAGCAAATCAATACCGCTCATTGCGCCCATTTGTACATCACTCACGACCAAAGAAAAGCTTTGCTCCTTTAGCAGCACAACAGCTTGTTCTGCGCTTGAAGCTTCTACGCAATTAAAACCTGACAACTGCAACGTATCAATTAGGGCTTCGCGTAAACCAGCGTCATCTTCAACAACTAGTATGGAATAACTCATACAACCTCCAATTGTTCAGTATCGAATGATATGGGTAGCAACAAACTGAAGCACGCGCCCCCTTGTGGCATATTTTTCACTTCAACACGTCCTTTGTGCGAATTTGCTACGGAATTCACAACGGCAAGACCCAATCCTGTGCCTTGACTTTTTGTGGTGTAAAACGGTTCAAATAATTTATCGGCGTCGCTGGGGTTGATACCTGGACCATTGTCTATCACGGAAATCCTCACTTTGTCATGCTGATCATCCTGTTGGGCGACCAACGTAACTTGAGCGTCGGTGCCAATAATTTGAATACTGTTATGGATCAGATTTTGAATTGCGCTGGCCAAAGCCGTTTTATTTCCTAAAATCGTAATGTCTGGATCAGGTAAGCACACCTCAAGTGAACTTTGGTTCATTGCAACCATGGCATCGGCCCCCGCTTTTACTTCATTTAAAAGCTGCTGCATCGATACTTTTTCAACGACTTGTTGCTCACCACTTTTTGCAAACAACAGCATGTCATTAACCTGAGATTCAAGGTCCTTTAAACGCGACATTAGCTTTTCATGAAATCTCAATTTCGACGCTTTTGGCAGCTTTTGGCTGCCTAAATTCGCGGCATAAAGCATCGCTGCCGACAGTGGCGTTCTTACTTGGTGTGCTAATGAAGCCACCATTTTGCCAAGCGCACTTAGCCTTTGCATATGCGCAACCCGAGATTGTAAGCGACGGGTTTCTGTTAAGTCCGTCATTAGAATAAGCTGGCCTGGTTCCGGTGCGAGCGCTGTAATGTCCAGTTTTATTAAGCGACCATCTTTGAGCGAAATCTCATGACCATCATCTTGTTGAGGGCTGAACGAACGCTGGATAATATTAAACCACTTTTCGCCTTCCAAAGGTTCGCCTAGCATATCAATGGCGATTTGATTCGCTTTCGCTATCATACCTTGACCATCAAGCACGATGACCCCAGCAGGCATAGTGTGAACCAAATGACTCAGCCAGCTTGCTTGCTGACGTAGCTCACTCAATTCGCCAACGTAGGCTTCTTGCAATAAACAAGGATTGTATTGTGCAGATGGCACAAATTGTGGATTCAATACATGCGCTAAAGCCATAACATTGCTCTCAACCAATAAAACTCTATCGTTGAAAATGCAGGATACGTGCCAAAAAATAACAACATACATATCAATTAGTTAAAATAAAAATTTAAATGACAGTGTTTTGACACTGGTTTTTTATACAGCACTATGTACACTAACTAAATCACTATTCTTTCAAGGAAGCAAAATCATGTGTACACGCTGTTTATGGGTTGATGAAAGCAAGCCCGATTACGTTGAGTATCACGATAAAGAGTGGGGTGTCCCCATTATTGACGATCACACTCTGTTTGAATTTATCACGCTCGAATCTGCACAAGCTGGTCTGAGTTGGTATACCATTTTGAAAAAGCGCCACAGCTATAAGAATGCCTTCGCAAATTTTAACGTCGAACGTGTCGCGGCCATGGATGACAATAATATCGCCGAGCTAATGCAAGATGCAGGTATTGTGCGCAATGAAAAGAAAATAGCGGCGACAATAAACAACGCCAACGCGTTTATCAAAATTCAAAAAGAATTTGGGAGTTTTGCTCGTTATCAGTGGGCATTTGTGAACTTCAAACCAATCGTGAATAGCATCGCGACAAGAGGTGATTATCTCGCGACTACCGAGATAAGCCATGCTTTTGCAAAAGATCTAAAAAAGCGTGGTTTTAAATTTTTAGGGCCAACCACTGTGTATGCACATATGCAGGCTTGTGGCATGGTAAACGATCACGACAATAGCTGTTTTAGGAAACAACAAGTGATCGACATGTATTCTGAGCAACTTTTCAGTGAACTTACCAGTTAATCTCTATTCAAGTTGTATTTCTTCATTTTCTCTACCAAGGTAGTTCGGCGTACCCCTAGTACGTCGGCTGCACGTGATACAACATAGTCGTAACGCTCCAGCGCTTGAGTAATCAAACTTACTTCAAGATCAGCCAAATACTCTTTGAGCTCTATTCCCTCGTCAGGTAATAAACCAAGAAGTGGCTGGGATCCCGACATATCAACATTATCGATCTCGTCATCAAAATCACTAAAGCCTTCACTGAACAACTCATTAAATGCATCTTTTTCTAATAGCTCTTCGGGGTATTCAGGTTCATATGCTTCAACCTCAATATGGCGATACTTATTTGGTAAATCGGTCACATCAACGACTTTTTCAGGGAACATGATCACCATACGTTCAACTAAATTCGCTAATTCACGAATATTACCCGGCCAATCATGGGCTTTGAGGCTTTCAACTGCACGTTCAGTGAATTTAGCAGTAGAACCACTTTGCTCATTTACACGACGCATTAGCTCTTTTAGTAGCAGTGGAATATCATCCCCACGTTCTTTTAATGACGGGTTTTCGATCGGAAACACATTTAGACGATAGAACAAGTCTTCACGAAACTTGCCTTCTTCGATCATATCTTCCAGGTTTCTGTGGGTCGCTGCAATAATCCGAACATCTGCTTGAATCGCTTTAGTCCCACCCACACGCTCATAAGATCGCTCTTGTAGCACACGAAGCAACTTAACCTGCATTTGCAGTGGCATATCCCCTATTTCATCAAGAAACAGCGTACCACCTTGTGCCAACTCAAAACGCCCTTTACGAGCTGATATCGCTCCCGTAAAAGCCCCTTTTTCGTGACCAAATAATTCGCTTTCAAGCAGCTCCCCAGGAATAGCGCCGCAATTCACAGGCACAAAAGGGCCTTGACTACGATTAGAAAGCAAATGCACGTTACGTGCAACCACTTCTTTACCTGTACCAGATTCTCCTAGAATAAGAACATTAGCATCTGTTTTTGCCACCTGAGAGATTAAAAATCGAACTTGTTTAACGGCAGGTGTTTCACCGACAAGACCATCAAAAGCACGACCATCAATTTTTTCTGACTTGCCAGGTAACATACGTTGGTATTGCTGACAGTCGTGGAGCAACTGCATTGTTACATCATGGCTAAATGGTTCAGAGATAAGACCAACCACATTTGCCAAGCTTAAAAGCGGTTTGAGCGTTTCACCAATCAGTAAAAACGGGAAAGCTGGTTGCGACTTGATGAGTTTTTCATGCTCTAAGTTTGACAAAGCACCTAGCACGATTATGGATTCGTTGGACAAAGTGGTTTGCGGTTCAATCTCAGACTCTTGTATGACTTTCGCCCCTTGCCCCACAAACGTTAAAGCCGCCTGAAGGCCATGAGCGCGAACATTATTATTATCTAAGATCAAAACCATCTTACAAGTCCAACTACTTTCAGTAAGGATTAAAGTTATGATTGTAAGGCACTTAAGGTGGGATGCAATACCTAAGTGGCATTTTATTGACATAATCGCCAAAAAAACGCCACATGGTATAGAAGTGGGTAGTACTAAATCATTAAATTTAGCTCGTTATCGACTTTAGAGTAAGTTCAACACCGCCGAAGCAGATTGATTTGCTTGACCCCTTAGTGCAATTGAAGCCTGTGATAAAATGTCATTTGCTGTTCGCTCAGAAACGACCTTGGCATAATCCGTATCTTGGATACGACTTTGGCTCGCTGCGATGTTTTCACGCTGATTATCAGCCTGTCTAATCGTGCTCGAAATTGTATTTTCGAACGCACCTAATTGAGTACGCTGCGTATTTAAGTCTTGAGATACTGTATCAGCAACATCAATAGCTGCTTGCGCACCGGCTTGCGTAGAAATATCGACACTCAAAATGCCACTGGCAAAACTGCCATCTGTTTGCGTCAATGACTTGGTTGTTAAGGCATCGGGACCAATTTGAAAGCTCGCCGATTCACCATTAAACAGCTTCGCGCCACCGAAAGAGGTGTTTTCAAATGTTTCTGTAATTTGCGTTTGCAACTGAGACACTTCTTCTTGCAACGCTTGGCGATCTGAATCAGTTAAAGCGCCATTACCTGACTGAATCGACAGCTCTCTGATACGCGACACAGCATCGTTAACACCCGATAGTGCCGAATCAGCAGTTTGTGCATACGAAATACCATCATTCGCATTCCGAATAGACTGGCTATAGCCATTTTGCTGAGAAGTGAGCCGATCAATAATCTGCAATGCCGCCGCATCGTCTGCTGCCGAATTAACACGTTTGCCCGAAGACAACTGCTGGCTTAATTTATTTCCTGTATTTTCAATTCTATTAAAAATACTACTACTTTGTGACTGGATTTTCATACCTACCCCCATCAAGTGGTATTAGGTTAGACCATACTACTTTTTGCACAAAAAGTCACCTACCACTACAAATTACCTATGCTGTAACCATAAATACTGCAAAATCCCGAAAACTAATATAAAGTATTGACTGATATTCTATTTATAATGCTCGGCTAACAATTAACAAGAATCTGCCGAGCTAAGTGTAAAGATTTAATTACACCTCGAGGAAAGTAACCATGTTTGACAATAAAACAATCCTGATAACGGGTGGCACAGGCTCTTTTGGTAAAAAATACACAAAGACTTTATTGGAAAGGTATAAACCTAAGAAAATCATTATTTTTTCTCGAGACGAATTGAAACAATTTGAAATGCAACAGATATTTGATCAACCTTGCATGCGCTATTTTATTGGTGATGTACGTGACAAAGCGAGACTACGCAGAGCCATGCAAGGGGTTAATTATGTCATCCATGCTGCAGCATTAAAGCAAGTGCCTGCAGCAGAATACAATCCGATGGAATGCATTAAAACAAATATTAACGGTGCAGAGAATGTCATTGATGCAGCATTGGATAACGATGTTGAGAAGGTAATAGCGCTTTCTACTGATAAAGCTGCAAATCCGATAAATCTTTACGGAGCAACCAAACTCGCTTCTGATAAGTTGTTTGTCGCTGCCAATAATATTGCTGGGGGTCATAAAACCACATTTTCTGTCGTCCGCTATGGTAATGTTGTTTGCTCTAGAGGTTCTGTTGTTCCTGTTTTCCAAAAGTTTATTGACGAAGGGAAAGGTTACATACCAATCACGCATGCCGATATGACACGATTTTGGATTAGCTTGCAAGAAGGCGTCGATTTTGTTTTGAAAAATTTCGAGCGTATGCTTGGGGGGGAAATATTTGTCCCTAAAATTCCATCAATCAAAATCGTGGATTTAGCAAACGCAATGGCTCCCGGGCTACCACAAAAAATAATTGGCATACGACCAGGTGAAAAGCTTCATGAAGTCATGTGCCCAGAAGATCTTAGCTATGATACATTTGAATTTGATGATCACTTTGTCATTGCACCGGGCATAAAATTTAGCAGTAGAAGCAACAAGTTCGACACCAACGCCATTGGTGAAGTTGGCAAAGCGGTTGCGCCTGGATTTGAATATAATTCGCTGACCAACCCAATCTATATGACTGTTGAACAGATTAAAGCTTTTAATGCCCAGGCGCAGTTATGATCCCTTATGGTAAGCAGTCTATCGATCAACAGGACATTGACGCCGTTGTTGATGTTTTAAAGTCTAACTGGCTCACTCAAGGACCTAAAGTGCCTGAGTTTGAGCAGCATTTATGCGCATATACAGATGCTCGCTACGCCGTTGCAGTTAACAGTGCTACATCCGCACTACACATTGCCTGCTTAGCCCTTGGCGTAGGCCAAGGAGATAGAGTTTGGACATCACCTAATTCTTTCGTCGCCTCTGCTAATTGTGCATTATATTGCGGAGCATCCGTAGACTTTGTCGATATTGATATCAGCAATGGGAATATGTGTGTCAGTACACTGGCGAGTAAACTTTCGGCAGCCAAAGAACAAGGCACATTACCTAAAGTTGTTATCCCTGTGCACTTCGCTGGCCAATCATGTGATATGGCTGCCATTCACAAGTTATCGATACAGTATGGTTTTCGCATTATTGAAGATGCATCACATGCCGTAGGTGGGTTCTATAAAAACAAAAAAGTGGGTAGCTGCCAATATAGCGACATTTGTATCTTCAGTTTTCATCCTGTCAAAATTATTACTTCTGCTGAAGGCGGTGTCGCTTTAACCAATCAGTCTGACATTGCTAATAAAATGGCGCGTCTACGCAGTCATGGTATTACCAATAACGATACAGAGTTTACGGAGCCAAGTCACGGCGTATGGTATTACCAACAACAAGAGTTAGGGTTCAATTATCGGATGACAGATATTCAGGCTGCACTAGGTATAGAACAGCTAAAAAAGATAGATAGTTTTATTGAAAGAAGAAACCAACTTGCTAAACACTACAACACGCTTTTTAGTCATTTAAAGGTCGTGCCATTAGCCGTTAACAGTTCAACGATCAGCGCCTACCACCTGTACGTTGTTTTAGTCCCCAATTTAACGCACACTCAACATAAGAATATTATCAACGCACTGAGAGATAACAATATTTTTGCTCATGTGCACTATATTCCCATTTACCTGCAACCGTACTATCAAAAAATGGGCTTTGAAGGAGGCTATTGTCCTCAAGCTGAAAAATATTATCAAAGCGCCGTGACTCTTCCTCTTTACCCTAGCTTAGAGAAAGAACAACAACATTATATCGTGCACACACTAGAGCGAATAGTGAACGACGCTTAAAATAGTTCTAGGTGATGCTCAATCAGCCAACCTAGCGATTAGATCCACTCCGTCCCATACGTGATTAAACTGCAAAGCTTGGCCTAATGGTACAACACGTAACCCCCCAAGCTGCTCTACGTCTTTTTCGCACAAGCCAAAGTGGGTAATGGTCTGTAACTTACTGTTCTGTGGTAAAGTGCTTAATTTATCGATATCAGACGAGACAACAAGACCGTTGCCTTCATGTTCTGATAAAAATTCCAAACTTTTTAACTGGTTACACTCTAGAGCTAAATAGTGTGCAGTCGCCTTAGATGATCTTGGAACTAAATCAGGATGTGAGATCAAGAGTGTTTGCACATTAATATGTCGATTTAACTGATGGTGGGTAGCAAATTCAGCCGTCATTTGCGCATGACACTCTACGGAACGCCAAAAGTGCGCTTTAAGCACTTCATTTGTATTAAACCACATAATAGCTTTGGGTGAGGAGCAAGCTTGCTGCGAAAAGCTCAAGTAATCTGCGCAAAACAATTTAGCGGCAGACTCAGCTAGCGGTTTGCTACTTAAGCTTATTACTGCAATGGAAAACCTATCTGGAAACGTCAGCTGATCAGCCACAGGCGCAATTGCATTAACTCGCTTTATCGACTCATTCCCGCCCCAGATAACACGCTTATCGCACCAATTTGAGAAGTACTGAGTCCGCCTTTCATTAGCTGCATCATAGCTCACAACTTGGCATCTCTGAGCCAGTAGCGTGCCAGCTTGCGAATGCATATACTCGTTCAAATAACCAATTAACTGTTCTGCTATTTCTCCACGCCTAGAGCTAAGCCTAACAACATTAAAATTACCAGCTAAAAAGCTCAGCATGAGTGTATACAAATACACGGTGTCAACATTCGCCGGTGCAATATGAAATACTCGGTGATTCCCCCCTAACTTATGGGTATCACGGTACATCTGTGCCAACCGCTTTAGATTACTTCCGCGACACCAAAAGGCAAACGCAACCACTTCGACAGTCGGTTTTTTTGCTAATAAGAACTGGGAAAAAAGAGCAACACACATTATCAGGCTATCATCAAATGGGGCTATTTGTTCATCATGAAATTGCGTATTACCAGCAAGTAACATGGTCTGATCATCTGAAAGTGTCACTGCACCCCCTAGCTTGTGCTTGTGCAACACGTCCTTGCATCGTGAAGTACTTCCCTTTGCGACCACATTGACAATCATCAACGCCGTGAATTGTGGCCAAATCTTCAGTAAGAATGTGGTGTCCCGGATAACTTCTTGCAAGCATTGACTGCAGCTTAACTATGCCTTGAGTGTGTAAAGGTAAAGGCTGTAAATCAATTGGATCAACAACCTCTATATCAGCCCAAACTGGCGTGTGTAACATGCCATGTTCACATTCCACATGAATAGTGCCCGTTTGTTCTACCATGCCGTAATAATCATGCACTTGTACATTACCAAGATGCGCACGCACTGTTTGTTTAAAAGTATTCTTGTCTACCGCCTCCTGCGTTATTTTTTTCCAACCACCGCCGTGCAAAAGTGTCCCTTGGGAAAAAGGCAATGTCATATTTAGCTGTTGTAAGCGCTTAATAACTTGCTGCCAAACGATAAATGTAAAGCCGTACATAAAAACACTTTGTTGCTGATACTTCTGCGCAAATGACATCACTACATCTAGATCCAGCTCCATCTTATCATCCAAAGCAAAATGCAGATCTCGTCCGAAAAAAGACATACCTTGTATTCCCGCTGCACGGGCTGACATTCCAGAGCGCACGTCCAGGGCTTTTTTGCTATCAAGAATGAGCAACGGTAGCCGCTTTGGGCCTAGCCAGTGCTGCATTATTTTTGATAAAACTCTTGATTGTAATCGCGCTGTTGCGCTGTCTAGTACGATCTGTGACTGCTTTCCCGTTGTGCCTGATGATTTAAGCACTCGATGAATATATTGCTTATCAATGCTGCTTAGCAACGTGTTTTTGAATGCACTGACAGCAAGAGGTGTATCTCCCAACCTTTGGGTTACTAAAAATTCTTTACAGTGTTCACAGTGAAAAGCCTGCAAGTGCTCAAGCGCTGATACTAATAAGTTACTCTTGGCCTCCTGATCAAGCTCATAGACAGGCAAGTTTACTAATTCATCATCATTTAAGAGCACAATAATCAACCTTTCCATTTTTCAATCTGGGAATATGATCACAGTGGTGAAGTTTAACAAGTGCGAAATGACATAGGGCAATATCAGCAATTTTGCGCTCTGCCTCATCTAAATGTTTTTCATAAAAAACATCCAATACTTTATCATCACTTGTTATAACGCACTGCCAATCCAGCTGACTGCTAATCTGACTTTCAAGTTCATCCAAATTCACTCGACGCCCTTGAATTTTTGCAATGCGCTTGCTTCTCCCAACGATCTCTATCAAGCCCAAAGCTGAGTATTTAGCAATATCACCGGTTCTTAGTATGTTAATTTGCTCGCAGTGTGCCAAGTCCCCTGCTCCACACGCGTATCCGGCGAATACATTCGGGCCTTCAAAAAGAAGCTCCCCCTCGTCATTGTGTGATTCGATATACAACTTACACTCAGGTAGCGAAGTTCCGATGCTCCCTTCGGGCGCAGTGATAAATATGTCAGGATCCATAATCGCAATGCGTGCCGTTGCTTCTGTTTGGCCATACATAGCGTAAAAAGGCGTACTCGATTGAAGGCTATAAGTTTGTAACGCTTTCCATAGTTGTGCGTTCAATTTGCCACCGGCTTGAGCAAAATACTTTAGTTGCCCAAGAGGAAGACGCTGAAAACCAAGGCGGTGAAGCATTTCAAAACTGAATGGCACGCCATAAAAACTATTGACCTTATGCTGCTCAAATTGAGTCCAAAATGACTTTGCCATCACACTTTGTTGGCCCAGAACCAAGCTTGCGCCAACTGATAGGTGGGTGTGTAAAATGGATAATCCAAAGCTATAAGATAAGGGTAACGAAGTCATCGCACAGTCTGTTGCCACAATGGGCAGCACCGCAGTAATCGCTTGGCAATTATGTGCCAAATTCGTAAAAGTGAGCTTAACAAACTTAGCACTGCCTGTAGAACCACTTGTTGGCAACAACAATGCTAACTCTGCGGCTAACTTTTTTTGCTCACGATTAAGTAGCATGCAGCCATGCTCAGTAACAAAATAGTTTGCACCATACAGCTCTGCAGTTGCTTTATTATCACATTCACTTTTACTGCTATCGAGTAACAAGATAAGATGCTTGCCACGTAACAGTGCCAAGTAAGTCACAATGAAGCGAATCGTGTTTTCTGCCACCAACGCGACTAGCTGTTTCTCAACAGGGAAAGTTTCAAGTTGCACTTGCACCTTTTCATCTAGCTGCTGGTAACTAAGAGAGTCATCATCCTCAATAATGACACTGTTACTTTTATTGGGTAGCATCCAAAATGGTGTCATAAGCTCAACCTCAGTCCACCATCAACATTAATGACCTGTCCAGTAATATATCTACTGCACTCGCTGAACAAAAAACTCACAACCTCTGCAATTTCTTCCGGTTCGCCTAACCGTCCTAGCGCGGTGGATTGAGCGAGTTGTTGTTTTTTATCTGAAGAAAAATGCGCGACAAGTGGTGTATTTATCACCCCAGGAGCCACCGCATTAACTCTAATATTAAAGCCACCAAGTTCGGCTGCAAGGCTGGCAACAAAGCCATGGAGCGCTGATTTCATCGCAGAATAGACACTTTGTCCTTTGCTTCCTTGGTGAGCGACCACTGAGCTGACCAAAACAATGCTACCCGCTTTATTTCTCAACATCAGTTTGCTGATCCCTTGACTAAGCAATATGGCGCTTTTTACATGCTGGCTATATTGTTCATCTATCACAGAGGGTTTACTCATCAGTAAAGGCGCTTCATACATAGAACCCGCACAATGCACAAATGCATGGACGGGTAACTTGAGCTGCTGAATGAACTTCATAAGAGATTGAATATGCGTATCATCAGTGAGATCTGCACTAAAATAGCGGATATTATCTGCATCGCCCATACAGATGCTTTGCTTCGCGCTTAACAACTTTTCTTCGTCACGAGCAACCAACAACACCAAATTGTCTTGGTTTGAGGCTTGTTGCCTTGCAACGGCAAGCCCGAGGCCTGATGAGGCTCCGGTCACCACAACAATTTGCTTGGCCTGATTACTCACTCTCAACACCGTATTTGGCAACGATTTCTTTTGCTTTTTCAAAAGAACTCATATCAATAATATCATCTGTATCAATCATAATATCGAAATCAGATTCAATTTGCGCAATGATCATCATGTGGCTCATCGAGTCCCACTTATCATGTTGTCCATAAGCCAATTCATTTGTCACCTCTTCTGGCGAGATATCCAATACGGTGGCAAATATGTTTTTTAACGTTTCTTCATTCATTAACTTCTACTCAAAAAGGTTTTAATTTGTTGAGTTGCTCGGCCATAAGCTGTGGCATCTAATTCAATCTTAACCTGGTTATTATTCAATGTTTCAACCACTTGGTAACCCAACACCTCATTATACCTCAGGGCTTCTTTGTTTTCTGCTCTCACTACAGAGCACAATTTACTGATATCTAGTGTTTCAAAAGCATAATCAATCAACAAAAGAGAAGGCGCAAACGCAAGCAAGTTGCCTTTAAATTTTTCATCGGCGATATAAATGCCAATTTCAGCAATATCCGTCTGAGTAAGAGGTAACTCAGATTTGAGATTTATCACCCCTAGCGCTTCGCCCTTATATATAATTTTATAATGTGCTTGAGTATTGCAGCTAAGCATTTTATCAAACCACTTGCGGTGCGTATCCAATTCAATGACGCTATCACTTACCATCCGACTTCTTATCTCAGGTAAGTTCCGCCAATGAAATACTTGCTCAACATCTGTTGCACATAGTTTTTTCAGCTCTATCGCATAGCCCGTTAAGTGCTCTGAAACCATGATTACTCTTCCAATTTTTTTTGCCTGATCTGGCTATTTATATTAGCAACATAAGGGTTTTCAGATAAAAATTGCACAACTTCTTGTGCAGACACATTTTCAATTTCATCCTCAAAGTGTTCGATGACCTGACGAACGAGTTCAAAGTCTTCAAGCTCGTCGACGCACAAGCGAAATTCTGGTGATAATGTGGGTGAGAATGACATACTTGTGCATTTAAATTGTTCTTTATGCTGATAAAAATAAGGGGTCACATGTTCTTTTTGATACATTTCCGTAGCGCGTTGATAAACACTCATCAGTCCTGCCACGGTGAATATTTCTGCATCAAACCCTCGAGGGATAGTTGTAATATCTATACTTGAATAGTCGGAGCTTGTTTTAGTATGTAACGTGATAAGTTCATCAATTAGCTGAGCGTCAACCAACGGACAATCGGCGGTTAGTCGAACAATACAGTCACTATCCGCAAGCTCTAATTCTTTCGCTGCACTTACAAACCTTTCCAATACATTCAACTTACTGCCGCGACAAACTGTAACATCCTTATGCTTTAGACTTTGTACTATCACATCATCATTTTGCTCAGTGCTAGTGACAATGACGTGTCGATGAGCACTTTTGACTTTTGCTACGCGCATAATATGCAGATCCAACAAGGTATGCCCTGCAATAGATTTTAATACTTTGTTAGGCAGCCTTGTTGAATCAATTCTCGCTTGTGAAAATATAAATACTTTCAAGATTGAACATGCTCCCATGATAATGCCGTACCAAAAGCGACGTCTTGTGCCGCTACTTTACCTATTACTTCTGTTAGGTGTCTTGGATGTAAACCCTTGCCAGGACGCACAGAGCGTACGTGTTCAACCGTGAATACTTCACCTTGTTTTATATCTTTCGCTACATAAAGTGAGCGCCTAAATGCGATATTATCAAGTTCGCTCTTAGCCAACCGATAGCTGGCTTTTCCTAAGCTTGAATGCGCGTCTTTTACTCTTGTCACTAATTGTTTGAATTGCTCTGTATCAAGAGAAAATGCCGCATCAACGCTGGTTTCATCGCCACAGAGTTTAAAATGTTTCTCTATGACACAAGCCCCAAGTGCAGTAGCTGTTATCGCAGCGGTGTCTGCTAGGCTATGATCGCTTAAGCCTACGGGAACCCCAAGTTGAGCTTGTAAATCGACTAGCGTGTTTAAATTACAATCGGCAATTGGTGTAGGATACCCACTCACACAATGTAACACGATCAGTTCTTTACCCCCGGCGTCGCGCACAGCAGCAACCGCTTCTTGAATTTCATCCAATGTCGCCATACCGGTGGACATGATAATAGGCTTTTTAGTACTCGTCGCATACTTAATTAACCCTATATCTGTTATTTCAAACGATGCTATTTTATATGCTGGGCAGTTAAGATCTTCGAGTAAATCAACCGCCGTGTTATCAAAAGGAGAAGAGAACAATGTTACGCCATTCGCCCTTGCGCGTTTGAATAACTGTTCATGCCATTGCCAGGGCGTGTGAGCTTGCTCATACAAGTCGTAAAGCGTTCTCCCTTGCCATAACTTTTCTTTTACAACAAACTCTGGACCATTATGATCTAACGTTATGGTATCGGGTTTGTAAGTTTGAATTTTTAATGCTTGCACACCTGTTCTAGCAGCCGCATCAATCATTGCCAATGCTTGTTCAAGATCACCATCATGATTACCAGAGAGCTCAGCAATGATATAAGGTGCCTTGTTTGCACCGACCTCAATACCATCTATATTGAAAACTTGCTTAAAATTGTTACTGTGTTTAATGAAAGACTGAGCCATAAAAACCTTTGCCTATATTCAAATAAAGTGGATACTGCCACGTTAGTTATGTAAGTCGCCTACATGACATTTTGGTGCTTTAACCACCAATTCGTGCATCGTATCTGCAATATGCTTTGCTCCCATCCCCGACACTCTTTGCTTTGCGAACTCTGACATTTTCTCTCGTAAAGTCGTATTGCCAATTAATTCGTTGATGTACGCTGTGGTGTTGTCTATCGCCAATGATATATTTGATGTGGCATCTACACTAAAATAAGCTTTTTTATTAAGCTGCGAAAATGCTACTTGCATTTGGTTATCAGCGACAACGATAGCAATTGCTGGGATCCCCAAACATAACAACTCATATAAGGTACCGCCCGCACCACATATTGCTATGTCACTTTGATTCATAAGTTGTGCTAAATTACGAGGAGATTGGTGATAATCGATTTTCACTCGTTTTTGCGTCATCACCAACTCCTGTAACGCAGTACTTGGCGCTAATGCTGAAATAATGAGTATGTTTGTCACCGCCTGAATCTCACAAGCTTTTGCGACTAATTGTGTTTGTAGACCTAATACATCTGTTGCACCAAGCATGATGCATAATGTGATGTCTTGCTTAAATGGTGTCACTGGTTGCTGACATCGCGCCGCAACAATGTCACGACGAATTAATCGATAATCAACACCGTGCAAAATATGTTTTCCATTCAATGTCACTGCGTTAACTTCACTAGGTGCAATGATCAAGTCAAATAAATAGTCCAACCGTTCAACCCCATCGTCCATACTTGCGATGTAGAAATCGAATTTTTGGCTTGTACATAAATCAAGCTCGCGTAACTGATAATCGTCTAATACGAGCACTGAGCACGGTGATGGCACTGACAATAAATCTTGCACAGTTACCTGTCTAAGTTGGAAGCCCTGACCAGCTAATTGGCTCTGTAACTCAAGGGGCATGTTACGGTATAGAAACGTCACCATCACCCCACGCATGTTTAGTTCTTCTGCCAATGCTTGCTGCCTAATGACATGGCCAAACCCCGCATCTTTACTTGCATTCGCATATATAAATACTTCAGCTAATTGCGGTACATTAGATGGCAAGTTCACTACTTCTACTCATAATGCTCGTAGCTAACAACCTTGCTGCCTTCACTGCCAATATTACAATTAACATGGATCAGATCTGACAGTGCAGCTTTGATTTTTTGATGTGCATGTGGTGGTGCAAAAAACATCATAAACCCACCTCCACCTGCACCCAACAGCTTTCCACCTAGTGCGCCCGCACTTTTACCTTTTTGATAGATTTCATCAATGGCTAAGTTAGACACCCCGTCAGCTAACTCTCTTTTTAGCTGCCAGGCATCGTCAAGCATATTACCCACGTTAGTAAACTCGGGAGTTTTCGATTGTAGAATACTGCGCGCTTCAACTGCCATTTGGTGCAATGTTTTCAGCTGAGAAGCTTTTTTCTTGACGTTTTCTATTTTTTTAACCGCAATGGTTTCGGCTATGCGAGTAAAACCAGTAAAGAACAATAAAATATGATCATTCAATAGTGCATGATTGCCTGGTCGCATGATGAGTCGAGACACGTCTATTCTGCCGTTCTCGTTAAATTCGATGAAATTTGTTCCACCATGTGCAGCCCACACTTGATCTTGTGATCCGACCTTTTCACCAATCACCTCTTGCTCAATTCTAATAGCTTCGAGGCCGAGATGTGTTGAAGAAGAAATTTTGCCATCCAAAGCTCGCAGCGCATTTATCAGACCGACCGTAAATGCGGAGCTAGAACCAAGCCCTGAGCGCGCGGGCAAATCACTGAAGTGGTGCACCTCAACGCCGTGTTCTAGCGGATATTCCTGAAGAATCGCTTTGACCGCAGGGTGCTGAATTTCACTCGGCTCACTGACATTTTCAATCTTGGAATACACAATTCTGTGTTTATGTTCGAAAAAAGGAGGCAACTTTCTGACGCTTAGATAGCAATACTTATCAATAGTTGTACCAACGACCGCGCCTCCATTTTCTTGGTACCAAGCTGGGTAGTCAGTACCTCCACCAAATAGAGAAACACGAAATGGGGTGCGAGTGATGATCATAATAGCTCCTGAAATAATGCTTGAGCACGTAAGTAGCTCTCAGGTGTGCCAAAATCCAAAAAATTTTGGCCTATGTTAATACATTTTATCGGCGGTCTTTGTGGATCCATTAGGTATTCCGTTTCAAAAGAAACAATCGTCCTTTTTTGAAGCGCGTCCATATGCGCTTTTCCTAAGTAATACCAGCCTGCATTAATTTCACCCGATTTTTGTATTTGCTGTTTTTCTGCAAAGTGAGATAACAAGCCGTTTGTATGCTCTACCATGCCAAAGCGAGCAGCATCTTCCACTTGTGTCGTTAACATGCCTCCCCCAACTTCTTTGGACAGACCAACAAATTTGGTTAAGTCAAAATCAACAAACGTATCACCATTACAAACGAGAAGCTCAGTTGTTCCATCTCGTTTGAGGTGCTCAATCGCATCACTGATTGCCCCACCTGTGCCTCTTGCACAGCTTTCAATGTGCCAAGAGATATTGAGCTCACTTTGTTGGGCTTCGAGCCAGTTAACCACTTGCTCTGCTTTAACACCCAAACAAAAATGGATGCGTTTGAGTCCCTGCGTGCTGGCCCATTTCAGCAAGTGCTCAATAAAAGGTTTATTTGCGATCTTTGCAAGGATTTTAGGTCTGTCATTAACGACACTTTGCAACCGAGTACCTTTTCCCCCTGCCAAAACCACCAAAATTGGTAAATCATTCATATTAAAGGTTCTGTACTCCAATTTGGTTTTCTACCCTTTCAACAATTTTGCGGCGCAACCTAGTTTTA
Source organism: Pseudoalteromonas sp. ATL1 (assembly GCF_058933015.1). Taxonomy (NCBI): domain Bacteria; kingdom Pseudomonadati; phylum Pseudomonadota; class Gammaproteobacteria; order Alteromonadales; family Pseudoalteromonadaceae; genus Pseudoalteromonas; species Pseudoalteromonas sp. ATL1. The sequence goes on from NZ_JBZYXL010000001.1 coordinate 3,295,621, forward strand.
GACATATCTAAAATGTGCTGCTTTGTGTCTTCACCAAACTTTGATGCTACGAACTCAAGGTATTGTTTATTGTCAAAATATGCATGAAATGCAGAGTCTCTAAATGCTAACACTTCTGCCGCAGATATATGATTGGTAGGCAGAGGTTGGCAATCATAACTATGTTGCGAATAACCCGACCATGTTTTGGGTAACTCCCACCCTAAGCGATTTGCATCTACATATAGCTTTGAACCTGGATAGGCCATAGCTGAATAGAAGTTGATAAACTCACACTGCAATTCAATGGCCAAGTCGAGCGTTTGCTGCATCGCTTCTAAGTCATCATCTGGCAAACCAAAAATAAAATTGCCCATCACATTGATATCGGCATGTTGAATCTGTTTGACGATGGAACGAATATCATCTTGAGAAAAAGATTTTTTAGCGCCATCTCTGACGACTTCACTACCTGATTCAATACCCAGAGCAAGCCAACGTATCCCAGCTTTTCTCAATAAGGGCAACGTGTTTTCCCTCACCGTATCAACTCTTGCGTATGCCCATATGTTCAGTTCGTGGGCAAATGGGAGTTCTGCAAGCATTTCGCAAATTGGAATATAATGATTTTTCTTCAAAACAAACATTTCATCAATGATTTTAAAGGTCTTAACACCATATTCGTAATAAAGATGCTTGATTTCATCGACCACAGCTTGTGGGCTTCGTGTTCGGTATTTATTGGTATCAAATGGCGCATTTATACAACAGAAAACGCATTTGTAAGGACAGCCAAGAGTTGTATAAATCGACGCATATGGCTGTCTCGTATCTAGCTCTCCGAAACACTGCCAATTGTGCGCGCGATACTTTTCCATTGGTAACATGTGCCACACGTTACCGTGCAAATCGGTATCTAAATCATCCGAAATTTCGGCCTTAGGACCAAAACAAACGGCTCCATTGTCATCACGATAAACAAGACCTTTCACTTCACTCAATGCATTGTTATTACTTAATGCCTGCCAAAGTTCGTATGAGGTTATCGTTCCTTCACCTTGGCATACAAAATCTGATTGAGTTTTTTCTAAAGTATCCTGAGGCAGTGCAGAGACATGGCCACCAACCAACAGTGTTTTGATATGTGGATTGAGTAGTTTTAGCTCGTCAATAAGCGCTGATGCACCAACCATGACTTGTGTCGACGCAGAAGGTTGATGTCCAAATGCAACAACAACGACCAACAATGGGTCCATATTTTGAATTTTATCCGCTGCATTTTTAACACCTAAGCTAAGCGCTTCAGTATCAAGAATATCTACTGGCACATTTTTATCAACTAAAAAGCCTGTGATCAGTCTTGCCCACAAAGGGGGTTCGATTGCGGTCAGCTCGTTACCTAGCGATTGGTAGATTGCTTCTCTACCACCTGGATTAACTACTACAACTTTATGATTCATAAATTAATAACTCTCAGCTTAGTTAACGCCGATCACTTATACAAAATACGTACAGCGCCGCGAGGTTTCTTCCTATTATGTATTCGGCAATGTAATTGATAACTTGAGGGAGGGTACTAAAAAAGCTAGACTGACACTAGCATTAATATGAAAACTTATCGGTTTTCCAAATAGTTAAAGTGAAAAATGGCTAATATAACAACGAAAGATATCACTTGGATAAATTCACCGGTAACCGATCCAAGTTCTCGAGTGTTTCAATTTAACGGTAAGTTCTTCAGAGCCTATCACGATTCTTCAAAGGCACAAATTAGTGCCTTACTTCAGAGCAAAGTGCTCGATAAACTACAGCAAGCGGCTTTAATACCTCGAACTGAAATTGCCAACCTCAACCTAGCAGGTTATTACAAGGTGCTAGAGGTTGAAAAAATGCAGTTTAGCGTTAGGTGTAGTCACTTTTCACTCTATGATCTAAAGCGTTCCGCTATGTGCTGGCTCGATGTTTTTTCTGAATTATACGAGTTTGGTTATCATCTTTCTGACGCCCATTTCGGTAATTTTATGTTACACGTAGATAAGCAAATTAAAATGGTGGATTTAGGTTCTATACAATTACTCCCCAAAGAGCAGGACTTACAGCCCTTTTGCAATTGGCCATCTTTTTGGAACAACATGCTGGCACCACTTTTGCTTATGATTAAGCATCCTGAATTAGACCGAGTGGCAAGGCTTTTGATCGAAGAACATCCATACTACGGCCCCTGTTATCCCAAGGGACAACCTCCCATGACACTTGCCAGTATTGGACTGGATAACATGCTTGAACATGAACAACAAGCCCTGACAGCAAAGTTACAAGGCCATCCCATTAAAATGGCCTTAAAAATTGCCAGAGACTATATCGAGCAATTATTACCAAAAGTGGCTACTGGTGCTTTCTCAAAAACAGTTCAACACGAACTAGACGCTAGTTCTGCGACCAATCCCATGTTGGTATTTGGCGTAGAATCATTCGCGGCGCTTAAAACCAATAATCAAGCGTGTATTGTGATTGAAAAAGATGATGTAAAAATACATCAATTTGAAGCAATGCCTCACAATGCCCATTCCGCTATTGCTAAGCTCCACCCGCTCAATCGCTTGTACATTGAACGCCCCTACCGTAGTGAGGTCGTATTCATAACGAATGTACTCAAAGAGTTACACCATTATTCACAGTGTAAAGAGCAAAACATCTGTGACTTGCTATTATCAAGCTGTTCAAAATCTTTGATTTTAATGGAAGAAACTGAGTTACCTCACGAATTTTTGGCACTTCTGACGATGCATTTTTCGTTGATGTCTATCAATGAGTCTAATGAATTTCTCATGTATAAATTTATAAAAAATGAGGAATAAGCCAATGCAAAATATAGATAAAAAGATTATTACTAACTTTTTGGGTCAACTGATGAATGATATGGACCCAAAACACAGAGCCGATATTGCGGAGTCATTTGCTATATCTGTGAGAAGACAACTCGGTATACCAAGACCCTCCGAGAAAAAAACGTCTGCGCTGGACGAGCAAGGCTACTTAAATTTAGGAAAAGTTCTGAGTCAGGAGCAGTGCGAACAAATCAGAGCCTATTTTTTAAGTCGCGACTGCTATCCTGCGCACGTTAACAACCAAGATTTACCTCCATGCAGCATAGAACAAGCCAGAGAGTTAGGACATTTTGCATCCTACAACCTCAGTGATGTCATTGAAGCACCTTATTTATATGATATTTTTACTAGTGACAAGGTCATTGAAACCATTCAAAACTATTTGGGTTGTCCACCATCACTTTACTCATTAAATGCATGGTGGTCATTGTCTGGGCATGAAGCCAAAGCCCAAGTAACTCAAAACTTTCATCGCGATCCTGATGACCTCAAGTTTTGTGCATTGTTTATTTATTTAACCGATGTAGACGACCAGAGTGCACCTCAACTTTATGTAAGACAAAGCCATAACTACAAGCTATTCGAACAGATTTTCTACAAAAAATTTGCCAATAGCTCACCTGATGAAGACGTCAAAGCGCTATTTGCATCAACATTTATTGGTGATGGCAATAACGAAGATCTTGAGCAGCTGATTGTCTCTTCATTTTCAGAGTACATTGAAAAAGTTGAGGGACCCGCAGGTACCGCATTTATCACTGACTCATATGGTCTGCATAGAGGTTCCAACCCAAAGAGTAAAGATAGATTAGTCGTTTGGGCCCGTTACGGCCTAGGTTTAAATCATAGTTTATATTTAGATAATACTGAGCCAGTAAAGGTTGATTGCAGCCATATTACTGATGAGCATAAATACCTTACAAGGTTAATAATTGGAAACGAATGATGAGCATAAATAGAAACAAGCTGTACGAATTAGGCCCCTCTTCTAACGTATTTGCAACCGTGTTGAGCGATCAAACAATTTATCCTGATGTGGTCGGTTTAGAAGATGGTCGCCCCAAAGAATTTATCGGTTTGTTTTCACAAATAAAAACAAAAGACTGGAATGAGTGCACTATTTTAGATATCGGTTGTGGTGAAGGTAGCAGTACCATTGAACTTGGCCGAACTGGTGCTCGAGTTATCGGTATTGAAGGCAGAGAAGAAGTCGTATTGCGAGCAAGACAAATTGCCGCCATTGAAGGACTCGATAACGTTGAGTTCAGAGTTGGTAATGTTCTTGACGAAGCTATGTGGGAACAATGTGATGCAGTATATGCATCCGGTATCATCCATCACCTTAACAACCCAACCGATCTTATCGCTTTAGTTACTAAGTTTTGCAATGGTGCAGTATATTTTTGTACTCATAACTGTCCGGCAACGATTGAAAAAGCAAAAGCCTCTTATTTTAGTAATAGCCTGTATGATTTTGATGAAGATTCAAATCAACTGACAGGGTGTAAATTTGGAGAAGGTGGTCTGCGTAAAGAAGTGGAAGGCTCAGAACGCAGACACCCTAGAGCAGCTATTGGCAGTCACTACTCCTATTGGCAAAGCCTCGCTAGTTTTCAGCAGTGTTTTATTGATAATGGTTTTAAACATGCCAAAGTTATTTCATCTAATGAAATTAGATTAAGAAATAGAGTGCTTTTTTCAAAGGATGCATCATTAGATCACCTACAGGTAGACATCGTTAACCCTGAAAACTTGTATATTCATGAGCGCATTGAAAACACGTTGATGGCTGACTTAGAGTATTTAGGAAGCTCTCAATCTCGTGTGCACTTTCTTAGCGTGTCTCAATACCAAAGCAACCCTGTTGCGAAGTTCATTCTTGAAAATACCAATATTAACTTAGACGGTTTTAGCTTTATTCAAAACAAAAAAGCCGTTAAAGCTAAACTATTCGAACTAGCTGAAAAAGGGATTAAGCATGTCATCATCGATGCCGATACTCATAAAGACTTACTCTATATGCATAGAGAAGGTGTGACAGTGATTGGTATAGACTATATATACAGCTCAGTATCTTTGTTAAAGCTTGATAATGGCCGTTTAAGCTCTCTAGAGCATCCAGTATTGGGTGGTTCTTTGGTAGAATAAAATTTCAAACAAAGGGTTAAAGTTCAGCTTTAGCCCTTTGTTTCGCCTAGAGTCTACACATTAAGATGTGACAATATCATCGCTTGCGCCTTGACCTTCACTCCATCATCTTCAATAAATGCATTTCTTTTTTGTTCAAATTTAGACAAGTAATCTTTACTGTTAAGTATTTTCAACGCAGCTTCAACAGCCCCGCCGGCCTGGTAATGGAAAATGTAATCGTCTAGTTCACATCGCACTGCCGTTTCCTTAGATAAAATCGGCGAGTTATGTAGTAGATGGTAGTATATTCTTGAGTTGGAAGGATATATCCACTCTTCATTTTGAGGAATATTGAGTGCTAATTTGGCTCTACTAACCACATCTTCTCTATGAAAATCGGCAGTTAGCATCGGCAATGTCACAACATTCAAGCCAGCTTCAGCCAAGGAACTAAGAATTTTCTGCCGATAGTCGGTCATTGTACCGGTAAACAGAATATCTATATCCCTATCGATTGGATCCCGCATTTCAAATCGGATCAAAGACTCAAAATAAACATGGGGTAAATATACAACGGGAGTATTTATTAAAACTTTTTGGTATACAGGTACTTGTACATCAGATAAATGCATAACAAGTTTAGAAATTGATGCCACTTGCTTAAAGTTATGATAGCGCTTTAACCAATAGTCTTTTTTATCATAATGCCCAGTACCCTCTTTACCATTAAAGTTATTGAATGTTGACTCAGTCAAAAACTCAGTTGCAATGACAATAAACTCAGCACCCTGCTTTTTGCATTCCAATACTTTATTCGTGAACTCATCGTCAAAATTTTCAATTAGAACATTGACTACGTTTGAGTCTATTTGCTTTGCAATTTCTACTTCAAAGCCAATAGACTGGAACATTTTTTGAGCCAACTTAACTGTGTCAGCAATATGGATACCGAAGTTCCAATGGTTTTCGTATGCAATTCTTATTTTATTCATGACCATTCTCAGTTATAACTGCTCGAGTACCCTACGTGTCCAATTAGTACATAACTTATCTGCATGCACCGCCTTTTGAACATTCACTCCCTGCGCTAACAAACTATCAATACGACTTATTAACGACGCTTCTGAATCAAAATAATTAATTTTGATATCTGGATAAAGCTGCTCAAAACTTCTCGTTTCTAGGTTATCTTGTTCTAAAAGCACACCACCAGCCTGTAGTGTTTCTCTTACCTTGCCTTTACATTGAGATCTAAAGCCATAAGTTTGAGTGTTTATCACGATATGTGTTTGCCTTAACATTTTTGCATATTCTGCAATCGGTATAGGATTTCTTTGCTCACCAGATACGCCACCGAAGTGATGAAAATCTGAGCCATAACGAGCGCTTAATAGATCTACCCAATATTGTCTGTCACCAACAATGCTGCCAAATAGCGCAATTTTAATCGGCTTTTTTTGACATTGCTCATCATAAAATAGCGTTGGATCAAACCATGTGGGATGAAAGATCACTTTATGCACATTACTATGCCTATGGTAAGGCTGTTGATTTTTGTGCATCTTGATCAAACGTGTTGCATTAGAATTTTCAATAACTAAGTCAGCATAGCTAAGCACTTCACGCTCATAATCTAAATACCCAGCTGCTTCATTTTCTTCGTCGTAGTCCCACCATATAGTGAGAATTTTCAAACTGGGTAATTTGCTTTTGAGCCTGATAAAGACCGCTTTTGGTATATTCTCTTTTACGTGTGTAGGCGTATGTACGAGCAAGTCTGGTTTAAAATCAATCACCTGCTGTTCTAGCTTTTGACACCACAGCTCTAACGATGCAGCCATAAATTCGGCACCATACAGCTTATGCAAAGTTAAGTTAGGGTATTTACTACTCAGTTCACTGTAAATATTCTCTTCGTATGCTCGGCTAGAAATCAATACATGAGCGCTATAAGAAGCTATTTCTGCTGGAGAAATAACTGTTACACCATTTACTTGTGATCCCCACAATTGGCTATTTTTGTCAGCTAAAGCAACAATATTCAGCTTGCTCAACTGAGGCCAATACTGAGTCGTATGCGCGCCAGCACCGTAAACCACGACTGGCAGCATTGCGACTATTTCAGCACATTTGTTTACCGAACCTTCTACTAAATCGATGCTATCTTGTTCTTGCCAACCAAAATGATAAGTTTGATGCTCTCCTAGCAAGCCGGATTGAACCATAGGCTCTCTTACTTCTAGTTTTCCAGCGGAATCCTCGTAAGATTTAGATTCAAAGAGATGTATTGCAAAAAATGTTTTGGGTTTTTCTAACATTGCGTAAGGTAATCCTGATAAGTCAATTTGAGCCCCTCATCAAAACTAGTTGTTGGTCGCCAACTATGCTCAAAGCACCTTGTCTGATCCAATGCTTTATGTGGCATCCCATCAGGTTTAGCAGTGTCCCAGCAGAGATCTCCCTCGAAGCCCACCACGTTTGCTATTTTATGGCCTAACTCTTTAATCGAGATAGCAGTGCCACCACATAAGTTGATTGCCTCTGGCGCATTATAGTGCTCAACAAAGTGAAGCATACCGTGAGCCGCATCATCAATATATAAAAACTCTCGAGTGGGGGAACCACTTCCCCACAAAGTCACAGACTTCAAATTTTGCAGTTTGGCGTGATGGAAACGATTAATTAAGGCAGGGATCACGTGCCCGCGTTCATCATTAAAATGATCACCTGGTCCATATAAACTAGTCGGTACCAATGTAAAGTAATTTAATTGATGTTGCTGGGCATAATATTGCGTCAACTTCATAGCAGCTAACTTTGCAATGGCATACGCTTCATTGGTAGGCTCAAATGGCCCTGTAAGTAAGCAGTCTTCTTTGAGTGGCTGAGCGGCAAGCCTAGGATAATAGCAATTTGATGCTAAATTCATCAACCTCGTTACACCGAGTTGGGCACTCGCATGTATTAAATTAGTCGATATCATTAAGTTGTCGTATAAAAAATCGACAGGCTGTGTTCTGTTCGCTTCTATACCCCCTACTTTTGCAGCGCAGTTAAGTACCAAATCAGGTTTAGTTTGCGCAATAAAGTCTGCCACATCTGCTTGGTTTCGCAGATCTAGTTGATTTTTACTAGCCGAAATTACTTCTACTTGAAAATCAGAAAGCACTCTTGCGAGTGCTCTCCCTACTAGTCCTGTGTGACCAGCAATGAATACTTTTTTATTTTCTAAATCAAATACTTTAGACATTGCTATATCTGGTATTAGAAATCATTTCATATCCCTTGATGAGTTCGCTAATGCCCACCTCTAACGAGTACTGAGGTAAAAAGCCTGTCGCTTCTATTTTTGCATTTGAAACAATGTAGTCTCGTTTATCAGGATCCTCACCGATCGGCGCTTCAAGGAAAGTAAAACTAGGTACTTGTTTTTGTATCTCTTGGCAAAGTTCTAATTTAGATAGATTGGCATCAGAAAGACCTACATTGTATGCCTCACCTTTCATTGTCTCAAAGTTTTCTAGGCCATGAATAAAAGCACGCGCAACATCCCTAATATGAATGTAGTTACGTTTAAAATGAGATTCGAATAACACCAACGCTCTGTCTTTTACTGCTCGGTATACAAAGTCGTTAACGAGCAGATCTAACCGCATTCTAGGCGCAAAGCCAAATACAGTTGCTAAACGAAAGCTAATAGACGCATCTCGGCTAAGCACCGCTTCTTCTGCTTCAACTTTAGTTCTGCCGTACAAGCTAATTGGTTTTAGTGGGCTTTCCTCAGTACACATTTTCCCACTTTCGCCAATGCCATAACCACTGTTTGTAATAGGCATCAGTACTCTTTGATCTTTACTCAACAATTGAGTAAGTAAGACAACAGAGTCTTTGTTTGTGGTGATTGTTCCAACCTCATCTCGAGCACAAAGAGGAGCCCCTACCAACGCAGCTAACGGGATAACTACATCGTGCTTTTTGACCAACGCAGACATCAATTGTTTATCTCTGCAATCACCGCGAACAACCGAAAACTGAGGGTTAGCACACACCGCATTGAGTGAATCTTGCGCAAACATAAAGTTGTCTAACACGGTAACTTTATGTCCTTTTAACAATAGCTCCGGCACTAAGATTGAGCCCAAATAACCGGCGCCACCCGTGACCAATATATTTAACGACATTTAACCGTTCTCCTTCGCAGCTTCATCTAATACTTTACGCAATGTGTATAGCTCTTCACTTAAATCAAATGGATGATTCCCAACAAAGAACCCAAAATCATGCGCTATATTGGCATTAATGATTGGACCCGCTTCACTGTAGTCATAGTATTTAATAACATCATGACGCAGAAAGTTACCACCAGTAATTATTCTAAAGCCAATACCCGCTTCAGTGAGAGCTGAAAAAATAGCTTTACGATTCAGGTTCATTTGAGGGTTTAAAATAATTGTGAAACAAAAACATGAGCTTTTGCCGTTTTCTTTTTGAATTATAAATCGCTCATCATTAGCGAACAGAGAAGTAAACAATGCCAGGTTCTTTCTTCTTTCTTTCGTGAACTCAGGTAGCTTCTTCAACTGTTCAATACCTGCTGCAGCATTTAGCTCAGTCGGGCGCACGTTATAACCGGGTAAAATAAATCGATAAGCTTCAAAGAGGTCTTCTGAAGATTTTTCAAACAACTGGGAACCTTGAGGCAAATCTCGCGTCCAGCCATGTGCTCTTAAGCACTTACAGATTTCGTGTAGCTCATCATCATCCGTTAGGATCATGCCACCTTCCATCGTTGATATGTGATGAGAAAAGAAAAAACTGAAAGTGTTTAAATCACCAAAGGTACCCGCTTTTTTCCCAGCAATCTCAGCATCCATGGATTCACAGTTATCTTCCATGAAGTAAAGACCGTGCTCATCCGCAATTTTTCGCATTTCATCCAAGGCTGCTGGATTACCTAAAATGCTCACTCCCAAAATCATTTTGGTCTTTTCAGTAATCGCGTCGCGGAGTTTGTTTATATCGACATTTAATGAATTAAGATCGATATCAACAAAGCGTACTTTTAGGCCATATTGCTGCAGAGGGTGATAGGTTGTTGCCCAGCTTAATGCTGGCACCAAAACTTCATCACCTCTTTGCAAAGGCGCATCTTGTTTAAAAAATAAAGACGCAACAGAAACTAAGTTGGCAGATGAACCGGAGTTAACCATGATCGCATGCTTCTTACCATGATAGGCGGCAAATTGTTTTTCAAACTCTGCCACTTTTGGTCCCATCGTAAAAAAGCCTGAATCTATCACGGTTTGTAGAGCGGCTAACTCTTCATCACCCCATGTTGGGGCGGCTAAATTGTAAGACATTAAAAAGGTCCCTTAAATTGTTGCTGATACGCAAGCTCACACTCTGCATCATTTGGCTCCCAGCTACTTTGCGGGTCAACCAAATTCATTGCGCTAATCGCAATACTTTTTGGTGAAGGGTAAAATGCATTTTCTAGTGTTGGTGTTGTTGGACATGTCGTCGGTGCAAAACCTAAGCGCTTAACTTTTACTTTTTTCGTTATTAAATCACTTTCAGCAACCCGAGCGGAAATTTCAGCAGAGACACCACAGTTTAACCAACCATTGTCTACGATAAGTAACTTACCTGTTTTTTCAACCGATCTCTCTATTGTTTCTGAGTCTAGTGGCGAAATAGTAACAGGGTCAATGATTTCGACACTCAAGCCTTGTGCACTTAAAAGCTCTGCCGCCCTAACTGATTCAGCTACCATGTTCGAGATTGCAACAATGGTGATATCCGTACCTTCACTTAATACACGTGCTTTTCCGAATTCAACGCTATAAGGCTCTTTGGGTACATATGATTCAGTTCCATAAAGCAGCCTATGCTCCATAATAATCACTGGATTATTATCTCGCACCGCCTGAATCGTTAAGCCCTTGGCATCATGCGCATTTGAAGGCGCAACAACTTTCAAGCCGGGCACATGTGCAAACATTGAATGTAAACCTTGTGAGTGCTGAGCACCTTGGCCCCAAGATTTACCAATCATGGTCCTAACAACAAGGGGAACTTGTACTGTACCACCATACATATAGTGGCTCTTGGCGGCTATATTAATAAGCTGGTTCATACAAAGCATCATAAAGTCCATACGAATATGAACATGGATAGGACGCCTTCCAGCCATCGCCGCTCCAATTGCCACCCCAGTCATCGCGTCTTCAGATAACGGTGTTGTAAAAACTCTCTCTGGACCAAACTGATCTACCAGCCCTAAGGTAGAACCTTGGATCCCTTTATGGTCATCAACGTCTAACCCCATGATGAATACGCGCTCGTCTTCAAGCATCGCTTGCTCTGCGCCTTCACGTAGCGCTTCATAATATTTTAATAATCGAGAACTACTTTGCGTAGACATAATCGAATAGCTCCTTAGCATCAGGGAACGGGCTTTGCTCTGCAAAGTGAACGGCATCTTTTACTTGTTCTTCTATTTGCTGGTCTATGTTGGCTTTAACCACAGGATCTAAGGTGTTCCCAAGCGTGTAATACACATCGTCTTTTCGCCACTTTTCACCTTCTTTAGAACAACGATACCCTTGATCATAATCTTCATTCGGCCCCACATGTTCACTCCACCTATGGGTATAACACTCGATAAAAGATGGGCCTTGGCCTTTTCGGATATTCTCGATTTGCTGCCCTGCATATTCGTGGATGGCAAAAATGTCTGGAGTCGTAAATTGCTTTGCTGGTATACCGTAACAAGATACTCTCTGCGTTAATTCAAGAGATGCCCAGCGCTTTTCAATGGGTTCATGGATTGCTAACTGATTATTTTCACAGACAAATAAGATAGGCAACTTATGAAGAGCTGCAAAATTTAGGCTTTCACTAAAACACCCTTCTTCCGTTGCGCCATCTCCCATAAATACAACAACCACACCGTCAGTTTTTTGTTGTTTGATAGCCAATGCGTATCCAACTGCGACCGGAATGCCTGTACCAACGACCGCCGACATCCCAATCACCCCATGCTCAGCTTCAACCAGGTGCATTGAGCCTGCACGGCCTTTGGCACAACCGGTTGCTTTACCATATAGCTCTGCCATCATGGTATTTAAGTCAGCGCCTTTCGCAAGGTAAACGCCATGACCGCGATAAGTACCACACGCGTAATCTGATTGACGCAAATGGTCTATAACTGCGGTACATATATATTCCTGCCCAATAGCTAAGTGAACAGGACTTTTAATCTTATCACTGGGATAAATTTCCGCGATAACTTCTTCAGCTCTTCTTATTAATGCAACTTGTCTGTAGAGCCTTTCACTTAATGATAAACATGAACTCATGCTTGCGTTATCCTACTTTTATTGAATTTAATCATCGAAGTTCGCTGGTAATAATAACCTAGTACAGCTCCCAATCACATTTATCTAAGCCTTTTTCGACAAAATGTGCTTTCATTTCAGCCAAATACTCCAACCAGCGCTGATTCAAACCTAAATAAATGCGTAGCGATTCATCTTCACTCTTATACTTAAACAAGTTGGTAACCATCGGGCAATGGTAATACAAAAGAGAGCCTTTAATGATATGGAATATATGACTAAATCTGGTTCCTCTAAAAGCGTAAAGATAACGCTCTTGTCGTTTCAAGTTTTCAGACGCTTCGTGAACCGTGCTGACTTCTTCTTTTGCAATAGTAGATAAGTGATCAAAAGCTTCGATAATTAGTTCTTTGCCTAACCTGCTAAAGTCCAAATCCTCAAGTTGCAGATCAACAAATTCACTTTTTATCGTTTCAATTAATTCTGCTTTGTTTAAGTTGTCTTCTAGATCAAATAAATTATCAGTATCAGTTGGAATAGCACCTTTTATGTAGGCACCATCACCGATATTCATTACTACGGCAGGTTTTAAAGCAATTAACTCTTCAAGCTGACGGTTAGACATTCGATAAGTGTCATTGGTCTCTACAGTTCCGCCTAAGTTGCCAGGCAAAAAGCTGCCGTCACTGCCCATAGCTTGGTATTTGAACTTCCTGTCCCCTTGATCTTGATTATAAATACTAAGTTTGGAGTGGCTTGCTCCTGATGCAGAGCGCCCATTATCTATGCCGAAAAGATAGATGTTTTTGAAGCCCAAGTGCAGCGCATACGATAACCCTGTATTCGCAACCAAAGGATTTGAGTAAGCTGTCGTAGACAACCCTTTTTCACCTCTCATGGCAAGCTGAACATTAACAAAATCTGTTCCGGCTTCATTACCTTTCAATGACAATCCGACCCAGTTATACAAATCCATTGTGTCTGGATAAATCGTGTTCACACCAAGTAGATTAAGCTTCGAATATTCTTCCTTCGACGCCATATCAAGAACCGCTTGATAGTTTCTATATGGCCGCTCTACTAAGATATGAAAATCTGGTTGTATGCCCATATTAATGAGCGTCGTTAGGGCTGTACCACACGCAAAGATTATCCCTTTACCTTTATTTTTTAATAAAAACTCTTGAGATTGATCTAAAGAAGGACCATTTCCAACGATAAATACGGGCACATCTTTAAGACTATCTACAGGCTTGCGCTTGGCATCGTAAAAATGCACACCTTTCTTAACGTTCATATAAGAGTGCGCCAATCCAGTCACCGCATCATTGTAAAAGCCATGGCCGAACTGGAACTGAAAATAGTCTCTGAAAAAGTTAGCTATGCTTTCGTTAATGGAGGCTAGCGGGTAATGTTGGTAGCAAAAGCTTCGCACGATAGAAAATGCCCCTATATTTTCCGTCGTTCTTTTCAACTCTGTAATTAATTCGTCAGGTTTGCATCCAATAAATAGGAAGATACAATTTCCGTTACGATCAGCTTCTTCCACGATTGCAGCCCAATCAATGCAAAACACGCTGGCAAAAAAGAGCTTGAAATCTGGTTCGATTATAAATGTATAATCAAATTGGGTATGCTCCAGTAACATAGGAATATGATATCCAAGTCCAACACCGAAAATCATCGCCGTTGGAAAATAAGCGGGTAATTGTTCTATTCTATCAGGTTCACCCGACTCTTTAGCACTTCTTAAAAATGCGCCTAACTCGCGCATATATCGAATGTGAACTCTTGTATCTTTGTAATCTGCACTAACGGTTGTATATTCTGTTAATGTTAATTTTGGTGCTTTAATAGACCGTGCTACTTGTTCTGATATTTGCTTAGACGGCTCCGCAGAATAAAATCTGACGTCTTTGCCTACAACATCTATATTGGCAAAACCATCTTTCTCTACATGAATGCAGAAGTCGTCTTCAACTTTATATTCTTGTATTGCTTTGGCTATATCTGGATAGTATTTTGAAAAACACGCGAGATTTTTAGTGAACCTTTCATTTGCTTGTGTGGCAAACTCAGCTTCTCGTTTAGCGGCATCTAGAGACGCCTCAGCGCTTTTCGAGAGCGATTTAATTTGGCTCTCTAATGATTTAGGTTCTGTCATATTACCGAAACTGCTTGTAAATATTTATTTTTTTGCTGTTTTTTTGGTGGTCGATAAGATCTTTTTTAGTTGCTAATTGGCTGTCTAACGCTTTACGAGCTAACCCCTCGTAAACACTTAGCAACTGTTGCAGAGCTTGGAATTCTTTTTCTTTAATATTAGAAGGTTCAGCAAAGTACTGCTCGAGTTTTGTGGCAATATCGCGTTCAACCGCACACGCTTCTTCAATTTCACCGTCTTCTATATTTTTTTCCAGCTTTTCAAGCTGCTCCTGCAAAGCTGTAATTGCATCAACCGACATTAGTACTCGCTTGACTTTCAGAGATCGTTTTATGTCTCACATCCGCAGGAATAGCATCCCAAGCCGACTTAATTTCTTTCAGTAAAGTACCAACTTCTTCAACTAGCGTTGGGTCATTTTTGATTGTTGCATCTAATAGTCTGTCAAGCATATACGAATACAAGGCATATAGATTTTCAGTCACTTCACCGCCCACTTCAAAGTCTAGGCACCCTCTTAATGCCTCAATGATGGCTGACGCTTTCGAAATATGTTCAGCTTTCGCTTCTAGATGACGCTTTTCAATCGCAACCTTAGCGTGCACTAATTTCTCAAGTGCACCAGCCATTAGCATCTGGATCACTTCATATCTATCAGCGCCTGCAATTTGGGTTTTCAGTGCCTCTTTTTGATAATTTCTAACTTTTGCATTGTACATGGTAATACCCTCTATGATTTAGACTTTGTAAAGCCAGGTAAATTAGCAAGTTGTGCGCCCAAGTATGATTGTGTTTGCTGCATTTGCGCTAACAAAACATCTAAACCAGCGTATTGCTTACGCAAACGCTCCTCAAGCGAAGCCATGCGAAACTCATGATTAGCGACATCATCTTCCAAATCGTCTAGCTGACCATTTAAGTTGGTTTCACGCTCTTTAATCAAACCGCCAGAGTCTACATAACCTGCTATCAAGGTTTCTAGCTGCTTGGCTACACCATTATCACCAGCAAAAGCTGTGCCAATATCATCAAAATTAGTATCCATAGCCTCATTAAGACTACGAACGAGAGACGTTTTTTGCAAATAACCTTCTTTATCTACGCTAATACCAATATCGAAGATAGACTCAAACGGACCTGCATCTGTTAAAGGGGTCGAAAGTGTATTAACTAACTGGCCACTCAACGAACGCATTGACGCATCACCATTCAACGGTTTACCAACTCGGGTTTGAAAACCAATATTACCCACTAGGTTATTGTAAGCAGACACAAACTCATCAATCAGTGTATTAACAGACTCTCGGTCGTATTCAACACTTAGTTTTGCAGTATCATAAATACCTGCCCCCGCAGTTTCTTCACTTTGTTCAAGTGCTTTTATCGTCATGTCTTGAACGGCGTCTTTAAAGGTATTTGTGCTATTTTGCACTTCCAAACCATCGATGGTAATAATCGCATCTTGCGCTGACTTAGTGCTAGACATACCACCGGTAGATAAGTCAAACGCAGTGGTCGTGACCGCATCTAGCTCTGAGGTGTCTCCAGTAACTGTCAGATCATTGAGTTCACCTGTAACGTTTGATGTTAAAACTAGCTTAGACCCCACCGTCCCAGTATTTACAATATTCGCAGTCACGCCGAAGTTATCGTCAGAGCTATTAATTGCATCTCTAAGTTCGGCAAGCGTTGCACCCGCAGAAAGCGTCAAGTCAAACGTCTTGTCTGTCCCAGCTTTGAAGGTTAAAGTACCACCTGAAGCTGTAACAACACTGTCGACTGTCGAAAAAGCATCATCTGTAGATTCTAAACGGCTACCTTGTGCTAATTGCTTAACAGCGACATCAAATTGACCTACCGAGATATCAGACGTTGGAGTAACACTGATTATATTGCCAGTAGAAGGCTGTGTTATATTTGCAGTACGTTTACCGAAGTTGTCAATATCAGCTAGCTTTTTCACAATGTCTTGTAATTTAGACATAGCTGATTTGACTTCGCCTATTGCCGATAACTCTACCTGCAGACGTTCTTCTTTCTTGACGAAAGCCGCCATTTTTGGGCGGTTTTCGGCATCAACGGAAGCCTTGATAATACTTTCTAAATCAAGACCCGAGCCGATACCCGCAGATGTAATAAGTGGCATAAGCTACCTCCAACTTCAGTTAAACTTAGGCTGTTCTATCGAACAAAAAGCCTTTTCCATTTAATTTATCGGCAAATTCGTCCAAAGCTTTAGCAACCGCTCTGAACTCCTCCGACGGGATCTCCCTGATCACTTTATCATTATCTCTATCAATTACTCTGATAAAGGGTGGATCACCATCTTCGTCAAATTCAAATGACAAATTAGTCGACGTAACAGGTATAAATTCATTAAGCTTTTCAAGATTTTGCTTAACTTCTTTAACCAGTTCTTGTCTGTCTTTTTGCGTATCTAGCTGCTCACTTTGCGGTTGCGCCTTACTTTCTTCCGAACTTGAGGCTTTTTCAACCGCACGTGCGGTTTCCTGATTCTTCACTTCACTCAATTGAGATGAAGGTGAAGTCAAAACATTGACAGCTAAACTCGAAGAGTCAAAATCTTTCATTTAACACCTCCCATATCACCTAAAGTATAGCATACGCCAAATCCGGATAGAGTGCACCCGGACTGGCTGTACGCATTAAGCTACATTACCCTAGTAGAGATAATGCTACTTGCGGGCGTTGGTTAGCCTGGCTCAAGATTGAACTACTTGCTTGTTGTAAGATTTGCATCTTAGTTAGCATTGCGGTTTCTTGAGCGAAGTCGGTATCTTTGATACGAGATCTTGCAGCTGTTAGGTTTTCAGCAACGTTTGATTGGTTACGGATAGTAGATTGGAATCTATTTTGTACCGCACCTAACTCTGCACGTTTTTTATCTACTACCGCTATCAACTGGTCCATACCTGCAAGCACCGCTTGAGCATTTGCTTGTGATGATACAGAGATACTCGTCGCTTTAAATACTGTCGCAAAACTCGTATTACTTGCGCTAGCACCAACAGTTGAACTAATCGTACCTGCTACCGCACTCAGCGAAGCCCCTGTTACACCACTGGCAACACCAGCGATACCTGACAATGTAAAACCACCGTTTGCAGTGATCGAGTTCGCAGTTCCACCAACATCTTTCATGCTGAAACCGATAGTTTGAATCGCATCAGCACCAACTTGGAAGTTAGCGTTGTATGTACCATCTAGTAAGTTTTGACCACCAAAAGTTGTATCCGCAGCAACGCGGTTTACTTCTTTTGCAAGAGATTGGATCTCTTCTTGAATAGCCAAACGGTCTTCATCTGTGTTTGAACCGTTTGATGCCTGCTGTGCAAGCGTACGAATACGCTGAAACATTGAAGTAGTCTCATCAAGTGCACCTTCCGCAGTTTGCGCGAGTGAAATACCATCGTTAGCATTTCGGATACCTTGATTTAGACCATTGATCTGACCCGTTAGACGGTTTGATACCTGCATACCCGCAGCATCGTCAGATGCGCTGTTAATTCTGAAACCCGATGATAATCTTTTGAAAGATGTATCAAGCGAATTTGCTGAACTATTTAGCTGTCTTTGTGCGTTCAAAGAACTCACATTCGTGTTTACATATAAAGCCATAATAGCCTCCGCTTCTTTGATAAATTGGCTACTAGCGGGATACCCCTACCCTGCTACTAACCCAATTAGAGTCCTAGATTTATAGTTCTCTAGCTCATCTATCGGCGACTGAAGCGGAAGCTTTAGCTTTATTTGCAAATTTTTTTATTATTTTTTAAATTTTACCCTTGTAGCAAGCTCAATGCAGCCTGAGGTCTTTGATTTGCTTGACCTAATATGGTTTGACTTGCTTGTTGTAAAATTTGGTTTTTGGTTAATTTCGCTGTCTCAAGTGCAAAATCTGCGTCTTTAATTCGCGATTTCGCTGCTTCTAAGTTCTCAGAAATATTCGCTTGGTTACGAATGGTTGACTGAAATCGGTTTTGAACCGCACCCAATTCTGCACGCTTTTTATCAACAACAGCGATCAACGCGTCCATACCAGCCATTACTGCCTGCGCATTTGCTTGAGATGATACTGAAATACCTGAAGCAGTATAAACACCCGCAAAATTATTGGCAGATGCTGAAGTGCCTATTACGGTACTGATTGTACCAGCCACAGCACTCAATGCCGCGCCCGTTACACCGCTCGCCACCCCTGCTACGCCTGAAAGAGTGAAACCACCGTTAGCAATCAGTGAGTTTGCAGTACCACCCACATTTTGCATACTAAAGCCGATTGTTTGAATTGCGTCAGAGCCTACTTGGAAGTTTGCCGCATAGCTACCATTGAGTAGGTTTTGTCCACCAAAGGTGGTATCGCTTGCCACACGATTCACTTCCAATGCCAGTTGGCGAATTTCTTGCTGAAGTGCTAAGCGGTCTTCATCGGTATTTGAACCATTTGCTGCTTGTTGCGACAACGTACGAATACGTTGGAACATATTGGTAATTTCATCCATCGCGCCTTCTGCTGTTTGCGCCAAAGATATACCATCATTTGCATTTCGGTTACCTTGATTCAAACCGTTAATTTGCGACATCAAACGGTCTGAGATTTGTAAACCTGCGGCATCGTCAGCTGCACTGTTAATACGCAACCCAGATGATAAACGCTTAAATGAAGTATCTAGTTCTAATCCTGAGCTAGTTAATTGTCTTTGTGCATTTAACGCACTGACGTTAGTATTTACAAATAAAGCCATAACTCTTTCTCTCTTATCAAACTAGAGCTGTTTAAAGCTCATATTTATCATGTGAGTACAAAGCGTCACTTCATTCTCTTACATCTTGTTGTGTAAGATGGGGCAAATAATTGCCACCTTGTACTCTTGATTCATTTGTACTCAGAGAAAGCAAGTGTTGGGCCAAAATGTTCCAACTCATTCATCACAATTTTTTCAATCACTTTTCACCAAGTGTAATAAAGCTAAAAAACAATTAAATATCATAACCTTGAAAAAATAACTTATTACTCTTCTCTATAAAAAACATGAATATATCCAGTTGCATCTCAAGCCTGATTGTACCCAATAAGTATTTTTACCCACGGAATTTTGACAACTACAAAGGCGTGCTTATTTAGCTATTGCCGCCGACTGTTGCCGCAATAACCAGATTCGTCACGTATTCAGAGAAACCAGATCCCTTGCGAATGACATGCTGTTTTATCTAAGCCTGCTTTATAGACAACGGTGATTTAGGTAAACCTCCAATAGTTGTGAATGAATGTATAAACGATCGATATAAACCATGTGTTCCAATATTTTTGAGACCCACTTTTTCTATCATCCTAATAGGGGAAGTGGTGTTTTACACATGCTTATTGCACAGCCTTATTACTGTGGCGTCTGGAACAGCCGATGGCAAAACCGTATGTGTATCCTTTTATGTGGCGAAAAGAAGATGAAGAGCGATAGTCAAATTAGTGAGTTCAACTAGCTTAAAAGTTTGAAAATAAAAAAGGGCCCTAAGGCCCTTTTTTGAAGTTTGAGAGTGAGTGTCAATAAATTAGCATAAACATTGGCATAGCTTATGCTTATAAATACTTGTTCATTGAATTGATGAACAAACTTGGATTTAAAGTACTCCGCTTTTTTGTCCAAACTCGGTGTCCGTGTTAATACCCCATCAAGCACGGACACCCATTCTATTTGTTCCTAACTTATCCTAGTAGACTTAGTGCCGCCTGAGGACGTTGGTTAGCTTGGCTCAAGATTGTTTGGCTAGCTTGTTGTAAGATTTGCATCTTAGTTAAGTTTGCTGTTTCTTGAGCAAAGTCAGTATCTTTGATACGTGATTTCGCTGCCGATAGGTTTTCAGAGATATTTGACTGGTTACGGATTGTAGATTGGAATCTATTTTGTACCGCACCTAATTCTGCACGTTTTTTGTCAACTACCGCAATCAACTGATCCATACCTGCAAGTACCGCTTGAGCATTTGCTTGTGATGATACTGAGATACTCGTCGCTTTAAATACTGTCGCAAAACTTGTGTTACTTGCGCTAGCACCTACAGTTGAACTAATCGTACCTGCTACCGCACTCAGCGAAGCCCCTGTTACACCACTGGCAACACCAGCGATACCTGATAGAGTAAAACCACCGTTAGCAACCAGTGAGTTGGCAGTACCACCCACATTTTGCATGCTGAAACCGATTGTTTGGATAGCGTCGGCACCAACTTGGAAGTTCGCTGAATATGAGCCATCAAGCAAGTTTTGCCCACCAAATGTGGTATCAGCTGCTACTCGGTTTACTTCTTTTGCAAGAGATTGGATCTCTTCTTGAATTGCTAGACGGTCTTCATCAGTGTTTGAACCGTTCGCTGCTTGTTGAGACAGCGTACGAATACGTTGGAACATTGATGTTACTTCGTCCATTGCACCTTCAGCAGTTTGTGCAAGAGAGATACCGTCGTTTGCGTTACGGTTACCTTGATTTAGACCGTTAATTTGCGAAGTTAAGCGGTCTGCGATTTGAAGGCCGGCTGCATCGTCAGCTGCGCTGTTGATGCGAAAACCTGAAGATAAACGTTTGAACGATACGTCAAGTGCGTTACCTGAGCCATTTAATTGTCTTTGTGCGTTCAATGAACTTACGTTAGTATTTACATAAAGTGCCATGATAGTTCTCCCAATGTAAACTTTTGGTTTACTCTCAAACTTAAAACTTTAAGCCTTCGACTTTATTTTTAATCTCCAGCTTGGTTACTTAAGTTATCGGAAGACAAAAAAAATCCTTTAGAACTTTTTTCAAAAAAAACATAACCACATGATTTTAAATAGTTTAAAGTTTACATCTAAATAAAATGAGAAATAATAAAAATCAACTCTAAATGTCTAGTTACAATAGTATATGTGCATGAAAAGTGAGAATTATTTATTCCCACCATTGAGAAAAGTAAGCAATAGAGAGATATGCTGCCAAAACTATGGCAGCAATAAATTATCGGATGTAATCCAGTAAAGATAAGTTTGATAAGCGACCAAAAGTAGCCTGTGAAGCTTGAAGTGCTGTTTCGTGTTTAGTCAACTCGGTGATGGCTTCAGCCATATCTAGTTCAACTAAGTTGGCTTTGGATAATTTATTATTGATATCCAAGTCTGCATTCGCCGTATCAATTCTTCTGGTGGTGTTTAACCGCCCACCTAAAACTGACTGAGTTTGCGACACCAAGTTTTTTGCGTTATCTAAACCCACACTCGCGTCGGCTAGCTTCTGCTTATACTCCTCTGCATTTAAGGTAGAGTCTTTGACCGTGGCAATTAAATCTTCAAGTGTGTTCAACACATTTTGCTTTCCCGGCTGCTTTAAATCAAAAGTAATTGTCGCAGGCGCGCCGGTAAATTTAATTTCCATCCCTTTAACGTTAACCTTGCCATCACTAATATTCCCCGAATCAATGACGGTACCAGCAAACTCGAGATCGTATGTCGTTGCAGAAGTTGGGATGATACGCACCTGATTCGCGTTCGCAGGCGCAGAAGGATCGGCGTTGTAGTTTGCTTTATGAAAACTATCAAATGCGCCTTGCTGATTAATGTAAACGGTCGCCCCCGCAGGAGTTGAAGTGCTGACATTCAAGCGCTGTGCAGCTTTTTCAAACACATCGAAACCATTGTCACTAGACTTGATGCTAATACCTTCACCAATTTTAATATTGTGCTGACCTTGATCACCTTCGTAGTCATAACGACCGCTCACAGGGTTAAGCACATATGCTTGTTGACTATCTTTATAGCCTGCAAAAATATAACCGCCATCTTCTGACTTGGCATTCATCATTTCAAAAATGGCGTCTTGCAATGACTCCAGCTCAGCCGCTAAAGCACCTCTTTTATCTGCATCAGACAAAGCACCATTACCCGCTTGAACCGCGAGTGTTTGCGCTGATGTAATTGCATCCTTAATACTCTCGAGATAGCTTTCTTCAGTCTCCAAACGACTACTGAGCCTTGAGTTGCTCTTAGCAAACTGTTCATTAGATTGAATTTTATCGGTGTATAACATCGCACTTGCAATAGCTGCAGGATCATCAGACGCAGTTAATACGCGTTTTTGTGTATTAACTTGTTGCTGTGATCTATTCACCTCTTCTTGATTATTCAAGATGCTATTGAGATTATTCCTGAACATCAGGTTGTTTGATAATCGCATAACTAATTACCTCGCTGCACTTAACAACGTATCAAAAACAGTACGTGCTGCTGAAATGATTTGTGCTGAAGCCGAATATGACTGCTGAAAACGCAGCAAGTTTGCCGCTTCTTCATCCAAATTTACGCCAGAAATTGATTCAAACCAAGCCTCTGACTGCGCCGCCAAAGCTTCGAAAGCTGTGCTATTTGTCTTGGCTTGGTTGGCTATGACACCCACTTCAGTGACTAAACCTGAATATGCCTCATTGAAGGTTTTCAAATTGTCGGCACTGGCGACAACTCCCTGACGGACCAACTCACTATTTTGTAATTGACTCAAAGCTAGGCCATTGCGGTTATCATCGAAACCATCGGTGTTCACAACCACCTCAAAGACATCACCTGTAGCAGGTAAGCCTTCAATATCAAAATCAAAGCCATAGCTACTGTACCCACCACCAGCCGTTGCAAGCGCATTTTTGCCTGGTGGTGGAATAAGCACTAAATTTGTGCCGTTTACATCTGTGATTTGATATTGATCTGCAACTGCCGTTTTCCTTATTATCATAGTGCCTTGGGTCATGCCAACTGCGGTCCCTGCGCCTCCAGAGAAATTGGTTCCCGCCGTCACTACGCCTGCACTGATAGATGCATTACCAATATTATTTAAACCCAGTTGCGTCTTTATTGGTGACGCAAGAGCTAAGCTCTCTGGCCTATCAGTTGCAAGCTCTAGCGATCCTGCTGCAATAGAGTTTAATTTTACAGTAAATTGGTCACCTGTGGCCGGAGTCCCCGTCACAGTCATATCTAAACCAAATGATTCACCTGATATAATAGTACCTGAGTTGATGGCACCTGCGGTGACATTCGCTGTTGAAGGTGTACCTATTACATTTCCTTCGCTGTCGATTGCAGAAATTTCAACCGTTGTCGCTGTTAAAAATGTCACCTGAAAATCAGTGGCTGGCAACGAGCTACCTAATCCAGCTTCTATTGTCGCATTTACGACACCAGTACCAGTATTACTTTGAAACGCATAGCCTTGTACGGTTGGAATGCTGAAAATATCACCACCAAAATTGCCGTCTAAGTCCATACCTAGCGCATTTTGCTGATTAACCGCATCTGCAATAGCAATACCTATTTGGCCAAGCCTATTCTGTGCTGGCTGTAAAATTTCGTCACGAAATGCTAATAACCCACCTATTTTCCCTTTTAATGAGCCTAGGTCCACATCCAACGCGACCGCACTTCCGCTATTAACGTCTAGCTTGAGATCTTTAACATTAGGATCTGGATCACCATCAAGTGCAAACGCATTGAATGTACCATTTTCCATTACAAGCGCTTGGCCAGAACCAAGAAATACAAGCTTCTCGCCGTTCGGCCCGTCTAAGGTTTCAACATCGACCAGTTCTGACAAGTCGCGGATCGCTTGATCTCGTTCATTCAGCAAAGACAAAGCCACTGTGTGATCATCTTTGGTATATGTGGAAGCAACCTTATTATTAAGCTCACTGACTTTTTCAATAAGCGTATTGGCCTCTTTCGTGTACAGTTCTAACTGCTCGTTTACGACACTTTTTTGGTCAAATACGATATTCGATAAACGATGCATTTGCTGAACTAAGCCTTCAGCAGAATTCATAAATAATGAACGAGAAACCGTTGAAGCTGGTTGGTTCATGGCTTCTTGTAAGCTGTTGAACATCGTATTGATACTGGTACTAAGACTATTCGATTCTTCAGCAAACAAAGTATCGATACGCGACGAGTCATTGACAAACTGATCGTAGTACGTCTTGTTCGACATATCACGATTCAACTGCTTTGCAGCAAAGTCGTTGATTAGCCTTACAGTTTCAGAGCGGCCCACCATGTTACCCACGGTCGTCGCATGCTCCGTACGCTCACGTATATAACCTTTGGTGTTTAAATTGGATATGTTTCTACTGGTTGTTTGCAGTAGCTCCGAGCTGGCGCGTACACCACTCGTACCAATTTGCATAAGATCAAAAGACATCTTAATTTACTCCTCGACGAATTAATGATGTGAGCATCTGCTTAAACTCGCCACGCTGTAACACGTTCTTAATTTTATCGGCATAATTAGGATCAGTTGCATAACCAGCTTGCTGCAATGCGTCTAAATACTGACTCGGCTGCTTCACTTTTTGCAGTGCCTCTTCATAGCGTGGGTTACTTTGTAAGAACGCAACATAATCGTTGATACTGTCTTTGATTGAGTCATACGCTCTAAAACTCGCTTGTTTTTGCACAGGTAAACCTTGCTCAAATTCCAACGTCAACTTCTTGGCGCTTTCACCTTGCCATGCTTTATCTGATTTAATATTGAATAAGTTGAAACTACTTGAACCATCAGGCTTGGAAATAACATGTTTGCCCCAACCTGTTTCTAATGCGGCTTGCGCGATCATAACAGCTGGATTCAAACCAATTTTGTTAGCCGCTTCTTTCGCATGTTCCCATAGAGATTCTACAAATGATGCGGGATCATCAAACACGCTTTTCTGCTCATCATCTCCGGATACGCTAGCTTGAACAGCACTCGAGTTATCTTGTTTATCAGCTGGCATTTGCCCGTTCGCAATCTTATCACTGGCTAAATTGGCATTAGTGCGGATCACTGAGGCAGGCGTATAACCATCTGAGTTTGGCGATAATTGCTGCACAATTAAATCTGCCAACCCTAAGCTGCCCTTACCCGCTAACTCTACCGAAAGTTGTTGATCGTGCATTTCTTCAAAAAACTTGACACTACTAGAGTTAAACGGGCTATCTTTATCTTCCATAGCCTCATTGGCTTTACGCATACTTTTGAGCAGCATCTGTGTAAAGATCGACTCAAACTGCTGCGCCGCTTTTTTCAAAGCTTCATTAGACGCTTTTTGATCGGTGCCGCTTTTCAAGGCATCTTGACGTAACGAGTTCAGATCGCCTAAATCAAAAAAGTTCTGTTTGTCTAACGGATTGGTATTCATCAGCTCAACGACACGTTAAAAATTCATAGTGATATAAATGCAAAAACTGAGCCAAAAAAAAGCCCCGACTAATCGGGGCTAACTTATTGATTAAAAATAACTCTTTATATGACGACTAATTGACCATTGATTGCACCGGCTTCTTTTAACGCTTCTAAAATCGCCATTAAATCGCCAGGTGCCGCGCCCACTTGGTTAATCGCTCTAACCAAATCATCTAGGCTAACACCGGGGTCAAATACAAAGGCACGAGAGTCATCCGTATTCACGTCAATGATACTTTGCTGCGTTACCGTGGTTTCTCCTTCACCTAAAGGTTGAGGCTGAGATACATTTTGTTGTTCAGCAATGGTCACGGTTAAACCACCATGTGTGATAGCCGCAGGTTGTAGCTTCACATTTTTACCAATGACGATGGTACCTGTTCGTGAATTAACAATAATTTTGGCGGTGGTGTCTGCCGGTTTAAATTCTAAGTTCTCAAGTGTAGAAAGATAAGCTACGCGCTGCGATGGATCTCTTGGCGCGATAACACGCACCGATGCAGCATCCATTGGTTTTGCGCTGTTTGGACCAACCAACTCATTAATGGTATCAGCTAGTCGCTTAGCCGTTGTAAAGTCGGGGCTATTCAAGTTAAAAGTAATATGATCGCCTTGTGTAAATGGGCTTTTTACCGCTCGCTCCACAATAGCACCATTGGGTACTCTACCTACTGTCGGGGTATTAATAACAACACGGCTACCATCCATGCCCTCAGCACCTAAACCGCCAACAATCAAACTACCTTGTGCTATTGCATATACGTTACCATCAACCCCTTTCATAAAGGTTTGTAGTAAAGTACCGCCACGTAGACTACCCGCACTCCCGATTGAAGAAACCGTAATATCAATTTTTTGACCTGGTTTTACAAAAGGTGGTAAATCCGCATGTACCGCAACAGCGGCGACATTTTTAATTTTTGGTTTCAAGCTCGCGGGCATGGTAATACCAAAGCTACTCAACATCGCCTTAAAACTTTGCTCAGTAAAACGGCTCTGCTCCCCAGTACCCGGCAAACCCACCACCAAACCATAACCTACCAACTGGTTTGAGCGAACGCCCTCGACCATACTAACGTCTTTAATGCGCTCTGCATTAGCACTTGCTGACAGTACACTGCCTACCAATACGCCAAGTAATATTAACAATCTCATTGTCTTAACCCTTTAAAATGGTAGTAATGTGCTTAAGAAGAATTTAGCTAACCAACCTGGACTTTGTGTTTCTTGGTGCTGGCCTTTGCCTGAGTATTGGATACGTGCATTAGCGATACGGTTTGATTCGACCGTGTTATCCGCTTTCACATCCGATGCCCTCACTAATCCTTCAAGACGAATAAACTCTTCACCCGTGTTTAATGTCAGCCACTTTTCCCCACGAATAACCAAATTGCCATTGGGTAAAACACGCATCACGTTCACTGATATGTTACCAAACAAGCTATTTGATTGATTCGCTTGGCTATCTCCTTTGAACGAAGACTCAGATTCTAAGCCAAATTGAATGCTTTCTTTACCAATATTAATGGCAGAGCCACCTAACCCCGTAATTGGGCTGAGCGAGGCGTCAGTCTCTTTATCTGTTTGGTTATTCGCGGCCTTTGACGCGGCTGTTGTTTCACGCAAAATAACAGTAATAATATCGCCGGTTCTTAAGGCCTTTTTGTCCGAATACAAATCATTGGCTCGGTATTCACTAAACAGAGATCCGGTTGCCACTACGGGTTCTGCTTCCTGTTCAGGGTACATGGGCGCATAGTATGGGTCATCGCGCACCACATCACTATTTTGCGTTGACACACATCCTGCAAGTAAAGTGGTTACTAAAATGGCTAAGCTCAAATCACGCATACTGCCCCCTAAATTTTAAAGTTGCTGGTTGATATAACTAAGCATTTCATCCACTGATGAAATGACTTTTGAGTTCATCTCGTAAACCCGTTGAGTTTCAATCAGATTGACCAACTCTTCAGTTACATTTACATTTGATGTCTCTAGTGCGCCTTGCACAATAAGCCCTAGACCATCAACGCTCGGGTTACCTTGTACCGGTGCACCACTCACTGCCGTTTCCGTGTATAAGTTTTGACCCATTGGCTCTAAGCCCGCAGGGTTGATAAAGTCACTGATCACCAACTGGCCGATAACGGCATTTTCCGCTTCACCTGATACTGTGACCGACACTTCACCATCTTGAGAAATAGTAATGGATTTTGCATTCTCTGGAACGTTCATCTGTGGCTGTAGCGGAAAACCTGCACCTGAGGTTACAATTCGACCGGTTTCATCGGTGGTGAACTGACCATTTCGTGTATAAGCTGTTGTTCCATCTGGCATCTGTATTTCAAAAAAACCAGGGCCTTGGATCATCCAATCCAAAGTATTTTCAGTACTGAGCATATTGCCTTGAGAAAAATTTTTCTGGTTAGCGACCACCTTAGAGCCGGCGCCTAACATCAAACCTGATGGCAACTCAGTATCTTGCGACGACCGACCACCGGGTTGGTTAATATTTTGATAAAGTAAATCTTCAAAAATTGCACGACTCTTTTTATATCCAACAGTACTCGCGTTAGCTAAGTTGTTAGAAATAACCGCAATATCTGTTTGTTGCGCATCTAAGCCTGTTTTACTGATCCACAATGCTGGGTTCATAACAATTACCTCACTCGGTTAGACGATACGCAGCAAAGATACATGACGTTCGTCTATCTCTTCTGCGGTCTTCATTAATTTCATTTGCATTTCAAATTGACGCTGGTGGTTAATCAAATCCACCATCTCGTGCACAGGGTTAACGTTCGAGCGCTCTAACGTACCGCTCATGACACGTGCCGTTGGGGAAATATCACAAAACCCACACTGGCCGTTAACTAATGCATCATCTTTTGGACGAAACAAGCCATCATTGCCTTTTTCAAGCTGGCTATTGTCCGCATCAATAATTTTTAATCGGTCCACAACTTCCATAAAGTTAGCAGGTGCGCCTTGAGGGCGAACTTGAATAGAGCCATCATCACTAAATACCACCTTATCGACAGGAATAGGTAATATGATAGGACCGCCCTCGCCAATAAGTTGACGCCCATGGCTGGTGACCAAAGCGCCATCTGCACGAATGTTTAAATTACCCACTTTGGTATACGCTTCGTTGCCACTTTCGTCCATCACGCTGATCCAAGACTCTTGTGAAACCGAAATATCTAAATCTCTTGCCGTTTCAACAATTGGCCCCGAGATCAAATTAGTCCCAGGGCGCTCTTGCATCGCAAACACACGAGTCGGCAAGCCTTCACCAAATGCCTGCATTGAACGTGCTTGCGCAAAGTCGGCTTTAAAACCTATGGTATTTGAGTTGGCTAAGTTATTAGCTTTAATAGCAACGCCACGCAAACTTTGTTTTGCGCCAGACATTGCAACATAGAGCATTTTATCCATAACACTAACCTTACTAATAAATTCATCTAACTAATAAAAGCAATAATAGTGCCAACAAATAAATGACGGTTTTTAAGTCTATGAAAGGGTATGAAAAAGGCCGCATGATGCGGCCTTAGAACGTGAAATATAATTATCGGATCTGTAGAATTGCTTGTTGCAGCGTTGAGTTCACTTCCAGTGCACGAGAGTTTGCTTGGAAGTTACGCTGAGCACTGATCAAATCAACCAGTTCATTAGTTAGATTTACATTCGACTGCTCAAGCGATGAAGAACTAATACTACCTAAAGTCCCCGACGCAGGTTCCCCTGCTATTGGCTCTCCCGAGGTTAAGCTTTTCTTCCACGCAGTATTACCAACTGGTGACAAGCCCTGAGAGTTTGAAAAGCGTACCATCGCAACTTGGCCCAGATAAGTCGAGTCACCATTACTATATGCCGCAATAATTTTACCATCAGCGCCAATATCAATACTAGATAAACGACCCACTGTTGCACCATCTTGTTCTAGCGCTTTCACTTCAAAACGACTAGCGTATTGGGTAGGTAGCTTGTTCGACGTGTTTGCTTCATCACGCCAGTTCATAGTGATATTGTTGGGAAACGCCGCACCATTGGTCAAAAGCGATGTCAAGCCACTCGTGAAAGGAGGGCCTCCGGCGCCTGGACCTGTCAGGTTAAGCGCATCAAAAGTTGTGTTACCTGCGCTAACGGGCGTGGCCGGTAAGCCACTCGCATCAAAGGTAAAGGTAGTAAGGGCTGTAAGCGGTGAGCCAGTATCTAGTGCACCATTAGTGGTAAATGAATTACCATCCAAGGTACCGTATACATTCCACGTATTTGCCGCTGTCTTTCTAAAAAATAGCTGCATAACATGCGGTTCACCCAAAGAGTCATAGACTGTTGTGGATGTGGATGAATTATATGAAGCGGATTCTGTCGGAGAAAACGCAATTGTCGGTACCTGCTCTCTAGAGTCCACATTAAACGAATTATAGATAGTCGATGTTGCTCTTGGCGAACCCGAGGCATCTGGGATCTGTAAAGCCGTTGAGGTACTTAAGCTCACAGATGTTGTATCCCCCGTAGATGGGTCAACAGGAAAACCTTGTAGAAAATTACCTTGCGCATCCACAATAAAGTTGTCTTTGTTCAGCTTAAACGCCCCTGCACGCGTATAGGTATAGTCTTGTGAACCAAACTCTTCACTCATTGCAAAATAACCTTCGCCAGTAATGGCAAGGTCTAAAGAGTTATTCGTAAACTTTAATGAACCTTGGTGAAATTGCTGAGCAACCATGGTGGTTTGCGCACCATCACCTGCTTTGGTTTTAGCCGAACTAAAAACAGACGCTGCATAAACATCAGCAAACTCAGCACGCGACTCCTTAAAGCCGGTGGTATTCACGTTTGCAATGTTATTGGCCGTTACATCTAGGTCTTTTTGTGCTGCCGCCAAACCCGTTAATGCTATATTAAAACTCATACTCTCACCTCTTGTACTCTAAGGTTAATTCTGTAACTAAGATAACTATGCGATTTCAGCGACATCAGTCAGTTTCACTGCACCCGAACTTGTATTGATCACGATACCATTTGCACCATTCACATTTACGCTATCTATATTTTTAAATGTCGCCATAGGCAGGCTTGTATACGTGCCATTTAGTCTGCCTTCTGCCTTAATTTTGTATTCACCATCTGGCATTTGAACTTTATCGTTGTTCTTACCATCCCACTCAAACCGTAAAGCGCCAGCGGTTTGACTGCCCATTTCCATGGTACGAACCAACTGATTCTTGTCGTCATAAATACTGATAGTAAGATCTTCAACCGGTTGAGTGGCGATCACCGACCCTTTTGCCAATTGATCAGAGCCAACATTAATAGTATCTGATTCGAGTAATGCTTTTTTGCCAACCAAGGTTGAAGCTTGCAGCGCTGAGTTTGACGTCATCGATGCTGATAGCATTTCAAACTTCGAATTTAAGTTAGAAATCCCCTCTGCCATCGTGAAGTTGGTCATTTGCGCTATCATCTGATCATTATCAGCCGGCTTACTTGGATCTTGATAGGAAAGCTGTTGTGTTAACAACGAGAAAAAGTCTTCTTGCGTTAACTGATCGTTCTTCTCTTGTGGTTTGTTTTCCTTATTCCAACGCAGGGAATCCATATAAGAGGACGATGCCGCATTAATATCATTACTCATCAGCTATACTCCCGTTAACGCTGACCAAGTAGTAGAGTCTTACTAAGCATTTGCTTAGCTGCGTCAGCTACTTGTACATTGGTTTGATACGAACGAGATGCAGAAATCATATTGGTCATTTCTTCAACCACGTTCACATTGGGTTTATAGATGTATCCATCTTTATCGGCACTCGGGTGATTAGGGTTGTACTCAACTTGAAGTGGTTTATCACTCTCTACAATCCCTAACACTTTCACCCCCACAGATGCATTTAGCTGTGTCGGGTCTTGCATTGAAGACGCCTTGGTTAACTCAGCTGCAAATACCGGGTGCCTTGCTCTATAAACCTTATCCTGGCTAGAGCTAATACTGTTTGCGTTCGAAATATTACTGGCAGTAGTGTTTAGGCGAATGTTCTGAGCACTCATACCTGTACCTGCAATATCAAATACGTTATATAAACTCATAATAATTACCCTTGACTACC
The DNA here is from genome assembly GCF_058933015.1 of Pseudoalteromonas sp. ATL1. Classification (NCBI taxonomy): domain Bacteria; kingdom Pseudomonadati; phylum Pseudomonadota; class Gammaproteobacteria; order Alteromonadales; family Pseudoalteromonadaceae; genus Pseudoalteromonas; species Pseudoalteromonas sp. ATL1. The sequence goes on from NZ_JBZYXL010000001.1 coordinate 3,327,490, forward strand.
TAACGCCTTTTTAAGGCTTTTAAACTTACCAGACAGAAATTGCAAACTGGCTTGATACTCTAATGAGTTTTGTACATACAAGTTTCGTTCCACCTGTACATCAACCGAGTTACCATCACCCGTATCTGTTTGATTTGGATTGCGAAATAGTTCTAAACCGCCAGTTAACTTAGTGCCACCAGCGATGTGGTTGGAATCTGTACGGACCATATTATTGCCGCGCTCTTGACCCGACTTTGCCGCTTTAAATGCTTGGGCAAAATCAATGTCTTTAGCTTTATAACCTGGGGTGTCAGCGTTGGCGATATTACTGGCGAGGATCTCCGCTCGTTGAGAACGGATCACCATCGTTTGAGGGTGTACTCCCAATGCCTTATCAAAACTGATTGCCATAACACTACTCCAAAAATTTGACTCAGGAGTGTTACTGCAAAAGTTAGGCCAGAAGTAAAAAGGCGGAAAAAACCGCCTTAAGTTATTGTTTTTTCTGATAAATTATACCTGGATTACAGCGTATCATATCAAACGCGTCGCTTAATCCAGCCATTGATTCTGAAGCGCCGAGAAAGAGATATCCCTTTGGATTGAGCGCTTGCGCAAATTGAGAAATGATTTTTGCTTTCACTTGAGGTGAAAAATATATCAATACATTTCGACAAAAAATAACATCAAACTTCCCCATTAGTGCATAAGAATCTAACAGGTTTAAATGTCTAAAATTTACCATTCGTTTGATAGGGTCAACAACTTGTGCCATGCCGTTGCCGCTGTCTTTAAAAAACTTATTTCGCCTTTCCGCAGACAGTCCTCTAGCGAGTGCCAGTGCGTCATACTCCGCATTTTTACACATATCAAGCATGGTATTGGAGATGTCGGTGCCCGTGATCTGCACACCCATCTTCAATGCACCAGGGCTTTTACTCTGGTATTCACTTGCCGACATCGCAATTGAATAAGGCTCTTGCCCCGACGAACTTGCCGCAGACCAAATCTTGATTGGTCTACGTAACTCGCTAAATTCTGGAAATATTTTAGTTTTCAAAAGCTCAAAAGGATAGGTATCACGAAACCATAAAGTTTCATTTGTCGTCATCGCATCGACGACTGCGGCACGTAATTGCCGCTCATGTGGACTGAGCGTTTTTGCGACTAATGCAGAAAGTGTATCAACGCCAAATCTCGCCATCAGAGGCGCTAAGCGACTCTTGACAAGATAAAGCTTGTTATCACCTAGAACGATGCCACATTGTTGTTCTAGAAACGTTCTGAATTGATCGTATTCGCCCTGCTGAAGATGCTTATTTTCCAAAGTACTACCGCCATTCATTAATCACAGTGAACCCATTTTTTAACCGCAGCTGCCAATTCATCAGGGTTAAACTTCGCAATAAAGTCATCAGCACCTACCTTTTCAATCATCGCATGATTAAATACGCCGCTAAGCGAAGTATGCAAGATAACGTGCAATGGTGCCAACTTAGGATCTGCTTTTATTTCAGCGGTGAGCGTATAACCATCCATTTCAGGCATTTCAACGTCAGAGATTAATAAGCCGACACGTTCAGTGATGTCGTTTTGGCAATCCATCTGTGCAATCTCTCTAAGACGCACCAATGCCTCACGACCATTTTTGGCAAGTTCTGTTTGGACGCCTAATGGTTCAAGCGCGCGTTTTACTTGGTTACGTGCAACTGCAGAGTCATCGGCAATAAATACAATGCGCTCGCCCAAGTCTTTTTGCATTTCGCCGTCAGAAATAATGTCTTGACTGACTTCAGTATTGACCGGACAAATCTCGTTTAGGATTTTTTCAACATCTAAAATTTCGACAAGCTCATTTTCAATTTCTGTGACCGCAGTTAAATACGAATATCGACCAGCACCGGAAGGTGGCGGCATGATCTTTTCCCAATTCATATTCACAATCCGCTCAACGGCACCAACCAAAAAACCCTGAACAGAACGATTATATTCAGCAATAATAATAAAACAATTATGGATATCTTCTATCGGAGGTCCGCCTACAGCCAGAGACATGTCAATAACTGAAATAGTTTGCCCACGAATATGTGCAACACCTCGAACAAAGGCGTTGGATTTAGGCATGCTCGTTAGCGGTGGACACTGGAGCACTTCTCTAACTTTAAACACGTTAATGCCAAAGCGTTGTCGACCTTTAAGCCTAAATAGCAATAACTCTAGGCGGTTTTGCCCAACCAACTGGGTACGTTGGTTTACTGAGTCTAAAATACCTGCCATTTCACTCTCCTACTATATTAATGCTTAACGGAACGATACTTGCAGACGCTAATAAAGGAACGATAACTCTTGAAGAGGTGCCACAATTAACGCAAAATCTTTATACCTTTTTTCACATGATAAGCATAGTCGAAACATCATGAGTTTGTTAAAAAAAACCAAATCTATCGGGTTTTTAACCTCGATGGTATACATTCTGCTCAGTTGTGAAATTTATGCTCAACAATTCAATAATCAAGACCTAGAAGAAGCTGCCAGGACCTACATTGAAAACATGGTCCCAGCTAGCCCTGAAAGCAAAATACAAATTTCAGCTCTACCACTGGATGCAAGGCTACCCACTCGCGAGTGTGAAAAGCCCATTGATATCATGACACATGCGTCGCCCCCATTTAATCGGCAGGTAACCGTACAACTTAAATGTGACGATTTAATTGGCTGGACACAATATGTACATGTTCGTATTGAAGAACTGTTTCCAGTGATTGTCAGTAGCACGATGATAGCCAAAGGAGAACTAATAGCAGAGGAACATCTCAAATTAGACTTCCTAGCGAAATACTTTGTCCGGGCGACTCATATTGACGATAAATCTTTGCTAATTGGTAGTCGAAGTAAGCGTGTCATACGTGAAGGAATGCCCATTGGCATGCATCAAATTTGCATGGTTTGCAAAGGAGATATTATCAATATTTATGCAAGAACGACTACTTTGACGATTAAAACCGTCGGTATTGCATTAGAAGACGGTAACATTGGTGAGCAAATTCAAGTTAAAAATCAAAAGTCTGGAAAAATAGTCTCTGGAAGAGTAAAAGATGTTGATTCTGTTGAGGTCAATATTTAAAATTTTTGCTAAAGTTATAGTCAGAGCAGCCGATATTCTAAACAAGAATTTAATTTTGGGTCACAGATCATGGTAAATAACGTAAAAGGTCAAACGCAATCTAACAGCGTGCTTAATAATATTAAGCAGCAAAAGGCTGAGTTGCAAAAAAATGAAGCGAATGCTGCTAATACAGCGCCCACTAAAGCGCCGCAAAAAGCCGCTACTGATTCAGTAAGTTTAACACCTCAAGCACAGCAACTTAAAAACTTGCAAGAAAAGGCTAAAGACGCCCCAGCATTCGATAGTAATAAGGTTGCTGAACTTAAAAAAGCCATTAGCGAAGGCAAGTATCAAATTGATGCCGAAAAACTCGCTAAGAATATCGCCGCTTTTGAGTTTGATATGTATGGATGAACAGCTTAACCTCTGTCTTCATAAACTAGAAACACAGCTCACTAACCTAGCAACTTTGACCCAGTTGCTAGACAGTGAGCTTAATGCGTTAGCTGCTCGAAAAGGTGACCACTTAAAAGAGCTTGCGAGAGACAAACTCACCTTACTGAACACTATCCAAAAACAAGACAAAGAATTGTCTGGCTTTGACAAAGCACTTTTCCAAGCTGAAGAAGCAATTGAGAAAACCGATAAAATTGAAGAGCTGCTCATTGAATGTAAAAGAAAAAATGAAGTAAACGCACAGGCTGCACATCAAGCTCATTTAAGCGCGAGAGAATTAAAAAGTATTCTTTTAGGCGCCCCTTCTTCTATTACTTATGGCCAAGACGGTAACGTTGTGACTGGTAATAGCGAATTGGTTAAAAACCTTAAAGCATAGCAATACGCTCTGTGTCTAAACAGAGCGTTACCAAGTCTCACATCTAATCAGTAGTAAGTTACGCGTTTTATCTTTCTCGGTTTTACCTGCGTAATATATAAATCGTGCACACGCTTCATATCAAGTTCTAGTTCAGTCACATATGCATCACCCGACGCATAGCTCTTCACAACCTTCGCTCCTCGTATCAAACCTGTAACTTGGCTCCTCAGTCCATCATTCTTAGCGACAGCCCCTTGAACTGTCATACCTGCAGAGATATTTTGTCCATAGACTTGCTCTGTTAACTCTCTGTATGCCTCTAGCTTTGATACTTTCACCGCCATCAGCATTTTTTGCGTATCACTTTCGCCCGGCTGAGCGCTTAGTGGAGCGTAACCAATTGCCTTCAAGACTGGGTAGTGATCTGGTTCAATGTATTCATATTCAATGTTCTTATCAAACATCGAACTACATCCACCCAATAAAAATAAAAGTATGGTTATGGCGACAAAGCCTATACTGTTAGAAGTTCGTGTGGCATTCATCATTCTCTACCTCTTAAATTTGATGATTTATCCAATGCACAATTCTTGCCAAAAATGTTGGTATATGACTTGCTAAGTTCATTACAGTTATTCTTTAAGGTTTTAATTATGATTAGAGCAGTCGCTTTGCTTATGCTGGCAGCAATGAGCAGTAATGTTAAAGCTGAGTGGTATGAAGTCATCGGTTATGCAAGTACGCAAGGGCGCGACATGGCTGATGCTCGTCAAGCAGCTGTTAAAGATGCTATCACACAAGCGTTGATCTTCTCTGGCGCTACTATAAGCAGCGTTCAAACGGTGGCTGACGGCGTCTTGAGCCAAGATGAGATAAAGATCAAGTCCCATGGTGAAATCCAACAAGTTAACCTAGTCAGCGAAAACCAAAGTGACGAACAATATAGTGTTACCTTGCACTTAGATATTTATGCCACCGAGAAAAAATGTCCGGGCCAGCAATTTAATAAACAAATTGCCATTACGCAAAGCCAATTAACACAGCCCCACCAAGCAAGGTTGGGTCAAATTTTTGACATTGCTAAATCTGCATCTCGCCGTTTGTTTAATACCCTGAATGAGCGTACTTCGGCAGTCAAACCAATTCCTTATTTGAATTCCCCGCTTAACGTCAGCGAGTACTTTTCTCAGCAATTTAACTATGATCATATGTTGATTGAAACAATTTCAACCAATAGTAATAGCCAATACGTGTTGCTAAGCCAAATAACAGATGTCGCGGGGTTAGATAAACTCAATAATGATTATGCCTTTTGGCAAGATGATGAGTATCTTCGCAGCTTTAAAATTGACTTTGCGCTATACGACTCAATGACATTCGAGCAGGTATGGCAGCAACATTATGTTACTCAAGGGGTTTGGCCATTCAAAAAGACTAAAATTGTTGACGTATATAGTGAGCAATTTTGGCGATCGCACTATGGACAACAGATCCAAGATATTTTTAATAAAGTAAGTCAAGACCTAGATATAGCAGTGGCTTGTATACCAACCAAAGGCAAGATCTTGTACATCGATAATGAGCAAGTTGTGATTAATTTGGGCAAGAAACATGGCCTAGAACCAGGCAAAGTACTGTCAATCATGCATCGTAGTGACATCGTCACTGGTAATGGCAAAATTATAAATTCAACGCGACAAACTATCGACCAACTAAAGGTTGTCAACGTGAATATGCAAAGCGCAACCGCCATTAACTTAAATACGCGCCCATTGAGCAATGTACAGCTCAACGATATAGTTCAAGTACTCGTTAAGTCTGATGAATCATTCGAGCTTGAATAATAAAGAAGGTGCTCAATAGGCACCTTTTATACCAATTTACTTAATTTACTGCTCCATTTTCAGCCAGCACAGTCTTGTTTAATAATTACGCATGGGCATTAACAGCACATGGTTAAGCTCGATACGCAGTACAGCTAAAACAGCCAGGCTTTGCATTATGTATTTGAATGTATTCTACACTTTGCACCTTGAACATCTCATGCAAACATTTATCGACAACTTCCCCCAGCGTTGTTTGGGCTGAAACCATATTGCCCTGTTGATCATAAGCCCTGAGTGAGAGTGATCGTGAGTACAGTACCTGAGGGATCTCATTCACCTTAAGTTTAGCTTCTTGACTATTTTCACCGATAAAAATAGGACCAGACGCACGATAAGGCCCAGATACATCGTGGTGAATGTAGTGAAGTAACAAAACCCGCTCGCCCACTTCTACATCTTTTAGCGACAAACGGCACGGATAACCCTGTTGCTCATCTGCGGTCAACCACGTCGCATTGTGTGCTTGTAACACATCCGCTTGCGCATTGAAAAGATGTGCAACGTCTTCATAACTCAGTCCTTTAATAACAAATTGCTCTTTCATAACACTCCCCTTTTAATGGAAATCCCATTATAGAAATGTGCTGGATACATACTCGCCAGATATAGAATCAACAATGCCAAAAGGTTGTTATCAATAAACAAAGGTTAAACGACGCACACGAAGACGTGAGTTAAGTGACTCTAGAAAACAGTGAACGATTAGGAGCAACAGAACTACGAGTACCACTCGTCGTACGCTTTGGGCTCATTTTGAACCCAGTCATAAGAATATGGATTAACGAAACAAATTATTAGGTAATTGTTTTTTAAGGGAAGAGTTGGCGGCCCCTACAGGAATCGAACCTGTAACTATCCCTTAGGAGGGGACTGTTATATCCATTTAACTAAGAGGCCGCAACAGTATAAAGTATATCGTTTTGGCCTCTGAAATTTCAAGACTTTTTTATATAACTCAGTAACTTGAAACGAGACAAGCTTACGGAAATTGCGACACAATCAAATCAGCGCTTTGCAAAACATAACTGGGCACAAGCTTACTACTGGTAGCAATGACCTGCTTGGACTCGATATCAACGATACGTGCATTCACTTCAACGCCGGTGCTTCTGTATATCATGGTGCCTGATAAAACATGACTGGCCACTTTTTTCTGTGCCAGCCGTTTCAATTCTCGTGAAAATGAAAAATCACCATTCGCTGTCACCGTAATAGAGTTGGCTGTCTTGAAATCAACCACGCCATAGCCAAACTTTTGTAGCTGGTGAATAAAAGTTTCCGATAGCTGATTACCCAACTGATTGGTTGAGCGCAAATTATTGTCAAACTCGACAAACGACGCGACAGCAATGTGTATCTCATCTTCGTAAGTCATCGTGTCTACGAGATCGAGCGCCATTTGCTCGACATAATTAGACAAACTCAAGTTATGTCGCATCGGGTTAAACTTCAATGCGTTTTGATTCATTGCGTATTCATCCGCCTGCTCACGTTGTTTTGTAGCTTGTGCTTGACGATAGAGTTCATCCAATGGACTTGCTGCTGGTTGCGGATGAACAGGCTGCTGCATCGGTGTGATTAATTGACACCCAGCTAACGATGCTAAAAGCGTTGCCCATAAACAAAATTGCTGTTTCATCTTAAACCTCAATTACTCGCTTTTTTTAACAAAACACCATCGGTTCGATAGCTGTTACCCAAGGCATCGACTACAGACTGAGGGATAAACCCCTGTGCAGAGCCTACCACCGCCTTACTATTGATCCCAACGATTCGCGCATTAACCAATACACCGCCTTGGTGATTAACTAATGTGCCCGCTAAAACGTATTGAAAGTTCTGAGTTTCATTTAGCTCTAGGTAGTCACGGCTAAAAACAAAGTCACCTTGAGGCGTCACACGCATATAGTCTGTCGTTTTAAAGTCCACCACTGCAACACCAAATTTATGTAACTCATGCATGAAACTCTCCGACAGTTGGTTACCAAGCAACGTGCCTTGCCCGTAGTCATCATCTAGGTATACAAAACTAGAAACAGCCAAAGGAGTCTTAGCGTTGACGTACTGTAAATTTTCAATCATATCTTGCATGATACCGCGCACATAGTGATTGATATTCTTACGACTGACGCTTGCCATCTGGCTAACTTGATTAGGAATTGCATTACGCGCTTGAAATGCTTCTTTGGTTGTCGCAGGTGCCATAACGCCACGTTGAGTACTTGATGCTGACAAATCACCTTGCTTTTGTGTACCAAATGATTCCATCATATTGGCGCATCCAACACCCAATGGTAATAACAATATATATAACAAATTCTTCATTGTGTGTTCCTCATTAATATTCAGTACGATAGATAGCACCATCGCGTTGCTGTACTTTTTCATCCGACCACATCACATTGATTGGGATCTCAGTAGTTGCAGCAGAGACAACGCGTGAGCTTTGCATATCAATAAGTCTAGCATTGACGATGTAGGCATGTTGTTGCTGAGTCAGGGTACCTGTGATCACAAAGTCAATATTCTGACGTTCTCTTAAGTTATCGAGCTTACGACTTAGCATGCTATCGGCGTTCTCAAGTAGCGTGAGTTGATTTTCTAGACGATGCTCTACAGCGTGGTAACCCAGTTGCGTAAACTGAGTGAGTAGGCTTTCTTGGATCTGCTGACTTAGGCCCGACATTTGTTGGCTGGCAAGGCTTTTTCCTAACCCGTCGGCTTTGAAAAAGCTCATTACGGCTATACTGGCATTGCGTTTTCTCACCCCTGTAATGTTACTCAATTGCACACTTAAATCACTGACATACTGATGTACAGTGTAAGGTGCCATGGTACGTTCTGGTGTTACATATAACGGGTGATGCTTCTCGACATCACCTGCGCTTTGGCAGCCAACAAGGCCTATACAAATTAAAAGAAGTACTACGCGCATTATCATCGAGCCCAAATTAACAGTTCTGCTCATGATAAATGCAAAAAGCATACCGAAAAGGTGTTGCTATAGTTTTGTAGTTAGAGAGTCTTGATTAAAGTTGCTTACAATACAATTAATGGCTTTTTTCTTGAGGTCTTTGCAAGCGTCGAGTGCGGCTGATTTTTCGGCATAGCCTCCCGCTTTAAGCCGAAAAAAAGTCACATTATTGACATTGGCTGTTTCAACATTTAACTGTTTGTATAATGTTTCAGGTAACTTCGCTTTGAGCAAGGGAAGTAAACTCTCCAAACGCGCCTTTTGCGTCACTGAGCTCAACTGCAACGCATATTTTAAGCCACTATTACCGTGATTACTTCTATCTGCTGCTTTTGGCTCACTTACTGTTGCTGTGACAGTATTTTGAGGTTCAGAAGGAGCAGTTTGTAAGGTTAGCGTCTTATTATCTTCAACTGGCACTGGCTTGGCGGGTAAACTCGATACTTCAACCTCTGCGTCTTTGCTAAGCACATTTTGAGCATACATTGTCTGCCTAGACTCTTGTTCCATTTGTTTTTTTACTAACCCATCTAGCTGGGTAATTAAAACGCCTAAATCTCTTTCTATTTTAAGCAAACGATCAACCCCAGCTTTAGCTTCTTGCCATTGTTTCGCTGATTCTTGCAGTTCTGCCAGTTCTGATTTAGTAATAACAGCGATATTCTCATTTTTTGATGACGTACTGCTACACCCTGCCACTAAAAATAAAATTCCACAAACCAAAGCACTTGTTTTGAGTAGTTTGAGCTTTATCATCATTCATCCTTTAAATTCAGTATTGCATCAGTGCTTGCTTGACTTCGCAGGCTAGTCCATTGTTTTTCAATCGTTCACATGCTTCATTCACACTGCTCGTTGAGTTAGTTGAATAATCTAGTGCCAATAAATATTTACCACTTTTTAACTCCTTAAAGTAAAAAGGAGAATAGTTTGGGTATTGACTTAACTGCTTGTTTATCATTATAAAGTACGTCTTCAAAATAGGTAAACTCGAGAATTCACCTAAACTTGCGACCAGCCCATTCACTTTTTTCATTTCTTTTAATGTAAAATCTACCCCAGAAAGCACAGCACCCTCTTCTGGTAGCTCAACCGCTATTTGCTCATTTACTTTCAAGTTTTTACGCATCACCTGTGCTTCACTAACTTGAGCTGTGTATTTTCCAGGCTTTAAATCAGTAAATAAATAGTAGCCGTCAAAAGCGGCTTCGGTTTCGGCCACCTTAGTTCCGTTCTCATCTATGAGTTTAACTTGGGCGTACGGCAAAGTTTTGCCCCCCTCAATATAAACATTACCTTCAACTTCACTGGCGTTAACCAAAGGAAAGTCCAAATACTCAACATACCCAGCTCTAGGTGTTATTGAAACGCCCTCATGTCTTGGCATTACAAAAGGATCGTCAATACTTTGTTCATCCAAAACGATGTCTGTCCTTCTATTTGCCAACATACCTGTAAGTTCTGCAATTCCTTGCTGATTCGTTGTAGCATAACGACTCGCTTGTATTGCTTTAATCTTCACATTTTCAATTAACGATTCAGTATCATCAAACTGACCATTGTTATTCTGATCTAAAAATACTCTAATAAGTGCGCTACCACTTTGTGTTAAGCTTCTGCGAGCGGTAAAGTAGCTGTTATCCATAGCGTTATAACCCACACTAAAACGCCCGAATATACCCACCTGCCAATGGTCGTCACTATTGTATGACATCGATGTATTAATACTGAAGTCATCATGTTGCCAACTCAGCGCCAATTTAGTGGTATCTAGCTCGTTTTCTAACGAGCTTGTATAGCTCAATTGAGCTTGTATATCTGTCAAAATATTTGTGTATAACTCTGCTGAGTAACTTGTCAATTCACGCTCTGGTTTGAACTTATAATTAACAGAAAAACGACCGTACAGTTTCCCTAGCCTTGTTTGGAATCGTGTGCTCCCAGTCCCACTGCGTTCACCGCTTGATGTATCTCGCCACTGTAGTTGATTACCGAACGTGTATCTGCCAATCGTATAGTTTAGCCCGTTGGTAAACGTTCTATTGCTACTTAGCTCATGTTTACTTGTATAGGAAAGTGCATTTTTGTAGTTCAGTCGCCCATACTCAGATGAAGATACACTGCCAGAAAATTCAATTCCCCAATTTGACTGTGCCTTAACTTCATTTTTTAAAAAGTTATCTGAGACACTTTTTTTCAAACGCAGGTAGTGCAATCGCATTGCTTGGTTAAGGATTTTGCCACGAGTTATCAACTCGAAACGAGACTGCGATAAATCATCTTGCTCATAATTTGTATTGATAAGAAAACGTTCAAGCAGTGTCATATTACTACCAATGGAGAATATACTCTTCGGCCCTTGTCCAATACCTTCACGAATCGATGTAGCACCATATATAGACATGGAGTCTGATAAGCCTTGTTCATAGCGTGTAGATAAAAGCCACCCCAATGGGCCAATTTGATATTGTTCGTCGTCAAGAACTCGATGTCCTTGCTGAGTGAGAGACGCTTCATAGACGGCTTCACCAGAATCTAGCGCATTTCCGTCAATAAAATGCTGCTCAGTACGCTTTTCAACTTGACCTTGAGGGCCATAGAGGATGATTTCAAATTCATTTAATCCAAACAGTAAATTGATATTTTCGAAAATATAGCGGCCATCATTACTGTCAAATAGTTGTTCTACCAATACGCCATTTTGATATAACTCAACATCCCACCCATTCTGTACATCACCAAAAATAGATATGCGATTTTGATCAAGCAATTTACCCAGTGGTGTATTGGATACTTTTATGCCTCTGCTTAGTTGATTTTGATGCAAACTCCCCACTCGAGTAGCAACGACATCCCCAACACTAAACTGAGTTGCATTCATAAAGCCAAACAGACTGCCTTGTTGCTCCTCTCTACTGAATGACAGACGAGCTTGATTAAGTAAATCCCCTTCATAACCTGAAAAATAGTACTCGCTTCTCAAGTATGCGAAGTCTTGCGCTCCTAAAACTGAATAATTTAAGTTGTCTTGTGCTTTATCTTTTCTATACCCAAACTGAATGTCAGCCAACGGAGAAGACATAAACCGATAAGGGCTAGCTTTCCATGGTTTGGTGGCATAACGACTACCGCTCCATTGGCTCTTTGAGCGCTTTTTTCGGTCCAATTTTGCTTCAATAGGCAACACATGCCTGGAACTCACTTTCGCCTGCAAAGCTGCGTAATCAACTTCTACTTCTAAACCAAACCAAGACTCTAATACGGCTAAATCAATATAAAATTCGCCTTGTTCACTATACAAGTCTGATTTGTCTATTTTATAAGTTTGCCCGGCAACTTCGGCTACTAGCGATTCTGGATCAAAAGAAAAGCGATTGCTTGTATCAATAAACCAACCGCTATACTTTCCAGAGTGACTATCGATTGCAAAGTCTAGACTTTCAAAAAAGCTAGTTAGTTCAAGCCAAGCGCCTGTGTTACTTTTAACGGCCACAGCCTCACCCAAATAGTTCCTTTCCACATAAATAGAAAGAAACAACAATTCGCCGACAGGAATACTACCGGATGCATTTTGCTGTAGAGGACTTAATTGAGATTCAACGAATTTATCATCAATACGTTTTAAGACTTCTAGAATATTGTCATAGTGATTATTGGCGTTAGCGCTGGTGTTGAAAGCTAACGCCAATAGCAGAGGCATAATCGTCCGGTTGCATACTGGCACTTGAAGGGACCGCTTCTAAAGCTTAAAAGGAATTGTTTGTTGCGCAAAAGTATGACCTCTATACTCTTGCTCACCTATATAAGTTACTTTTATAGTCCCATTTTGGTTAAATTTAAAACCATCAATTGTGCTCAGTTCAACCACGGCCTCGTTTGTTTCAGCATATATACTGGCATGAGATAAAACGGCAATTTGTTTCTCTTCATTGCCATTTTCTGGAATAAACCAAGCTTCATAATTACCAAAACTACTATATTGCCCTTTCTTATTCAGATTAATTATCAGGGTATTGGGTTGCTTAATTTCGACACTTGTAATATCAACTACTGGCGGTTGTTTTTTGGGTCTATACATTACAGGTATGGAATAACTCATGATCATACTGATGTTAATCCCTACTTGCTTTTTGGAGTGCTCTTTTTGGTTTGGCAATGCTTTGAATTGCAAGTGTGAGCGATATTCCTGTTGCTTAAGGCCTTTAGGCTTTCTAATCGCCAACTTGACGACTTGCCGCTCTCCAGGGCTTAAGGTTAGTTGGCTTGGGCTCATTCTTACCATCGGACTCAAGGATGAATCGATTAAGCCAGATAAAGTTTCATAGCCCCCCTCTGGTTTAGCAAGTGTCTCCTTCCAACCCAAACGATAAGTTTTACGCTCATTCGAGTTATTAATGAGATAAACTTTAGCCGTGCGAGTTCGCTCATCAAACACCACTCGGGTCGGCGCTATTAATAAACTGGCATGCGCATTAAAACTACCAGCCAAACTTACAAGAAACATAATAAGTAACAATGAATAAACGCTAAATTGTGTTTTCATATCAAGTTAGTAATCCAAACTAATCTCAAGGACCGAAGAATATTTTCCATCAAAATATGGGCTACCATTTGCTGAAGTTCTTAAAGTAGCGCCAATTGAAAGTGTCAGCTCTCCATACTGATTAACGATATGTGATTTTTGATAATGTAAATTTTCGACTACAAAATACTGACTATGTGCACTTGAAGTTAGGTGTGTCTCACTCGCATCGTCAGAAATATAAACTCGAGTTCCTACAGGTAAAGAGTCGAATACAATTAACGCTGGACTACCAGCTTCGTACACATAAAGTCCGCTTGTTTCAATTTTGTTGTCTGGGTAGATCGTTATCGAAGACTGGCGTGCATTGTTAGGAACAACTAGGGAACCAAAATTCAGCGGTTCAACAACCTGCGCAATACAGGTTGTTGAATATATCGCTAAACCGTTAATGAATATCCATTTCATAACTCAACAGTACAGCTTAATAGTTTACTTCTATATTAAACGAACCAGAGTAATCTCCATCAGTGTAATCTTCTGTGGTACCGTTTGCATCATTGCTACTCGTGCGAAGGGTTGCACCTAGATTAAAATCCAAATTCCCCCCATCATCAGCTTGAAGGATCGTACCCGAAGCAACATTCCCCGTAGTAAAGCCCTTTGTGATGTGATACGTGAAATCACTCAAAACAAATTTAGCAGCAGAGTCTGGATTCCCCTCAATAATAAGATCCGTTTCTGTTGGCGGTGTAACCGTTAAACGAGCGTTTTTTGCAACACCAGTAATCGTAAAGCTTGCAGGAGATACTTCTCCACCCATAGCTGTAAGTGCTGCATTAGCGAGTGTAGCGTTTGATAGAGGGGATAAAGTACCACCAGGTTCGGCGGATAGTACTAGTCCTGCTGACTCGGCTCCTGTTGTGTCAGCCTTAGCCCTAACAGTACCAAATGACAAATCAGTTACCTTATCAAAAGAGAATATATTTGTAACCTTTACGGTTGCTTTAAAACTTGCTGACTCGGCGTTAACTGCTGCACTAACAATGGCAAGAGATAATAAACTTGAAGTAATTATGGCCTTTGTATTCATATTAAATTCCTTATGTTTTTGAACTAGCCTTCCTTAACGCTGGAATGGCGACATAATTTTATCGACACTTTATCGCATAACTTTAATAATTTGTACCACTTTTTGATATTTTAAAAGATATGATTATTTTCGTAGCAATTAGTCAGTAACCAATTGACATGACTCACTTATTTGATTTAAAACTCGGCAAACTTTACTTGCGTCGCTACTAGATTGGAACGGCCCACCAAGCACAACGAAACGGTTTGCATTACCGTTATTAATGCTTGTTATTTGATAGGACATAATGGTTTTCAGCTGCGGATAACGCTTTTCGAATGCAGCTAGATACGCCTGAGCTTGGTCTTTTTGTAGAAATGTACCCAATTTAACGAAAGGTTGTACTGTTTGGCTACCTTGTGTCTGCGGCGTAGCTCGATGAGTTACTTTTTCAACATCACTGCGCAACTCTGGGGGCAAGGCATCAATATTAGCTTGAGATGCCACTAATTTGAGTAATAGAGAAAGGTCTTCTTCCATTTCTCTTAGCCGAGCAATACTTTGCTTGCTTTGTTCCCACTCTTGCAGATAAGGCTCAATATCAGAACGATAAACGGGCTGCCGTGCATTTATAGACTGCTCACCCAGCAAAGCACAAGCAGGCATTAAAGTGACTAGCAAAAGAATCATCATATTTTTAGCTAACATCGTACTTAGTTCCCCTTAAACAACCCTTGTCCATACCATACGATTTTTTAGCAAAAAAAGTGCCATGATAGGTAATGCCGATCAGTTAAGAAATATTTCAATGATCGGTTGACCGATCTTTTGAAGGCTTCAAAATCCGATATCAGTTTACTGGTATCGGATTTTTTAATGGAATTGTCAGAAGCACTTGCTCGCACATCTATTTCTCGTCTCACTGAATTTCAAAGCTTGGCTGATGTTTTAGAGCCAGAGATTATACAAGCCTGTTTAGATTCTAATGGTGTAGCAACATTGCGTAAACGCAAGCTACCAATGGACGCTATGATTTGGGCTGTCATTGGTATGTCCTTGTTCCGAACGGAGTCCGTTCGTCAGCTAATTAACAAGTTAGATATCGTCTTACCTCAAGACGTGGATTATGTCGCCCGAAGCGCCGTCACTCAAGCTAGAAAAAAGCTAGGTAGTAATGTAGTACAAGATGTTTTTTACCGTACAGCCCAAACTTGGCATGAACGTGCGGAGCATCCACATTGGAATGGCCTTAATATTTACGGTGTTGATGGTGTAGTTTGGCGAACGCCTGATAGCAGTGCAAACAGTGCTGCCTTTGCCCGAACAGCCAATAAAGCCAGTTGCGCTGGTTATCCGCAAGTCAGGATGGTCTGCTTAATGGAGTTAAGCAGCCACCTCATACTGGGGAGCGCTTTTGATAGTGTAAGTGAAAACGAGATGAATCTAGCGAGCAGACTCATTAACCATATTCCTGATAATAGCTTGACGCTCTTCGATAAGGGGTTTTATTCACTCGGCTTGCTACATGAATGGGAGCAAAAAGGAAATAACACGCATTGGTTGCTCCCCCTCAAGAAAGGCACTCAGTATGAAGTTGTTGATAGCTTAGGGAAGCAAGATAAGCTAGTTCGTCTAACAATGACGCCGCAGGCTAAGAAGAAGCGCCCTGACTTACCCGACTCTATAACAGTGAGATTATTGACTAGGCGAGTGAAAGGAAAAGAAGTAAGCGTGCTCACATCAATGACTGACGCCATGGCATATCCAGCTTCGGAGATTGTAGATTTATATGCGCACCGCTGGGAAATTGAAATGGGCTATCGAGAAATGAAGCAACACCTATTGGAAAGTCGATTCACCTTGCGCAGCAACTTACCGGAGCTAATTCACCAAGAGCTATGGGGCTTGTTACTAGCTTACAACCTTATCCGCTACAAAATGGTATTGATGGCTAAATCGCTAAAAAGTGTTTACCCAAATCAACTTAGTTTCAGAGATGCTTCATCACATATCATCTACAAACTTACTCAAATGCCAATATATGCCCCAGGCAATGTCCCTAAAATCATCTTGGATATAGAAAGAAATGCTAGTCAGTTTAAACTTGAGGGAAAACGAGAGCGAAGTTACCCGAGGGTATTGAAGGTGTCTAAAAACCGATATCCGGTTGCTAAACGTAACAATGCCGTTCACCTTAAGTGAACGGCATTAGCCATGATAGGCACTTTTTAATTCATAAACTGAATTTTACTTACACTAATGATTTCACATACGCCTTCAAAGGCTCAGCAAATTCCGCTCTTCTTAATGCATATTCAACATTGGCTTGTAAGTAACCAAGTTTACTGCCGCAGTCGTGGCTCTTGCCTTTCATAGCATACGCTTGAACAGTTTCTTGTTCCATCAGCATGGCAATAGCATCCGTCAGTTGAATTTCACCACCGGCCCCAAGCGGAGTTTTGGCAAGTAATGGCCAAATTGCTTTAGACAAAACATAACGCCCTACCACAGCCAAGTCTGAAGGGGCTTCATCAATGGCAGGCTTCTCAACGAGGGTATTCAAATCACAGCTTTGCCCCGGCTTCAGTTTTACATCACCAATGTCAGCAATACCAAATTTATCGACATCCTCATGGGCCACTTGCTCCACCATGATCTGACTGTTGCCAGTTTCTTTAAAGCGAGCAATCATTTGTGCAAGGTTGTCTTTTTTCAGGTCACACGCTACATTATCAATCAATACATCGGGCAGCATCACTACAAACGGCGCATCGCCTATAATTGGTGCAGCGCAATTGATGGCATGTCCTAGTCCTTTCGCTTCGCCTTGACGAACGTGAATAATGGTGACGTCTTTGGGGCAAATTGATTGCACCTCTTCAAGTAACTGACGCTTTACACGCTTTTCTAACGTCGCTTCAAGTTCAAAACTGGTATCAAAGTGGTTTTCTATCGAATTTTTACTCGAGTGTGTAACCAATACGATTTCCTTGACGCCCGCAGCAACCGCTTCATCTACCACATATTGAATGAGTGGACGGTCAACAATTGGCAGCATTTCTTTTGGAATCGCTTTTGTTGCAGGTAGCATGCGCGTGCCGAGTCCCGCTACTGGAATAACAGCTTTCATTTTTTCTCCTAAATGGCCACAGGTGCTTTAATATGAGGATGAGCTTGATATCCTTCGAGCTCAAAATCTTCATATGTAAACGAAAATATGTCTTTTACATCAGGGTTAATTTTCATCGTTGGTTTTGCAAATGGTGTGCGAGACAATTGCTCATCAACCTGCTCTAGATGATTCAAATACAAATGCGCATCACCAAAGGTATGAACAAAATCACCCGGCTCAAGATCACATACCTGCGCAACCATCATGGTCAACAACGCATAACTGGCGATATTAAATGGCACACCCAAGAAAATATCACCGCTACGCTGATAAAGCTGGCAGGATAACTTGCCATCCAATACATAGAATTGAAACAGCGTGTGGCATGGCGGCAACGCTTGTTTGCCCATAGCAGCATTGTCTTTTGGCGAGTACTGAGTATCGGGCAATAATGCTGGGTTCCATGCACTCACAATTAAACGGCGTGAATCAGGATTCGTTTTGATTTGCTCGATCAGATCTTTAATTTGATCGACCACTTCGCCATTTTCACCTGTCCAAGAACGCCATTGCTTACCGTATACAGGGCCCAATTCTCCCTCGTCCGTTGCCCACTCATCCCAAATTTTGACACCGTTTTCTTTTAAATAGGCAATGTTTGTCTCGCCTTTTAAAAACCACAGTAATTCATGAATAATTGAACGTAAGTGACACTTTTTGGTGGTAACCAAGGGAAAACCGTCTTGCAAATTAAAACGCATTTGATAGCCAAAAACGCTAATGGTACCTGTTCCAGTTCGGTCCTGCTTTACCGTGCCATGCTCTTTCACATGGCGCATTAAATCTAAATACTGTTTCATAATCGCTATCTTACTTGTCTAAGACTTATTTTCTACAGGCTGTGTTTTATACGCCCAAATCATTAAACCTGCGCCCGCAATCACCATTGGCAACGACAGGATCTGACCTTGTGAAATCACTCCAGCATAAAGCCCTATGTGTGCATCAGGCTCGCGGAAGTATTCAATACAGAACCGGAAAACCCCATAACCGAGTAAAAATAGCCCGGCAACACTACCGGCTGGTCTTGGCTTTTTGGCAAAAACTATCAACATGATAAATAACACTAACCCTTCAAAAAAGGCTTCGTATAATTGCGATGGATGTCTTGGTAATGGACCGCCAGTTGGAAATACAAATGCCCATGGTACATCTGTGGTTCGTCCCCAAAGCTCGCCGTTGATAAAATTACCAATGCGCCCAGCCATTAGGCCTACTGGCACCAGTGGTACAACAAAATCACCCACTGATACGATTGATTTCTTGGTTTTAAAAGCGAACACGATAATCGCGGTGATCACACCCAGAGCGCCGCCATGGAACGACATACCACCTTGATCAATACGGAATAAGTACAGCGGATTTTCGATGAAATATAAAAACTGGTAGAACAAGACATAGCCAATGCGGCCGCCTAAAATCACACCCAGCATACTGTAAAACAGCAAATCACTGACCTGCTCTTTGCTCCAACCAGAGTTAGGTTTCTCAGCCTGCCGATTTGCCATCCACATAGCAAACACAAAGCCAATTAAATACATCATGCCGTACCAGCGCACGCTCAATGGCCCTATCGAAAATATGACAGGATCAATCTGTGGAAACTGCAAAGCCATCGCTTTCCCTTAATTTATGATCATATTGAAGGCAATTACTAAAAGTAATGCCGCGAAAATTTTCTTTATTGTCGAAACTGGCAAAAACTGCGTCGACTTCGCGCCAATGGGTGCTGTAAACCACGATGTCAGCACAATACCAAATAACGCGGGTAAATAAATAAAGCCTGCAAAGCCTTGACTCACGGTGTAGTGACTACTGCCAGACGTAATATATCCTATCGAACCAAACAAGGCGATGACAATGCCACAAGCGGACGCACAACCAATCGCTTTTCTAACATCTAATGAAAAATGACTTAATAACGGCACAATTAAGGCCCCGCCACCAATGCCAATCATCGCCGATAATCCACCCATTAACGTCGTTAGGAAGGTGAGCATCGGACCACTGGGCAGTTGACGGTTCGACTGTACTTTTTTTGCGCTACTGTAGAGCATTTTTAACGCGATGACGACGACACTGACAGCAAAAATGCCGCGGATCACCGACTCGGGCAACATGGCCGCAAAAAATCCACTGATCAGTGCGCCAAATGCTACGCCGCCCATTACGTAAGGCGCGATATGCCAAGGCACATTACCATTTCGATGATGTGCAAGCGCAGAAGAGGTGGATGTAAACAAAATTGATGCTAACGAAGTGGCGATTGCAACTAACACAATTTGAGGTTCTGGTACGACGTTGAAATAGTGCAAAATGCCCGACAGTACAGGCACAATGATAAGGCCGCCGCCAATTCCTAATAGTCCAGCAAGAAAGCCGACAAAGCTACCTAATAACGCACAACTGGCTATCAGTAAAATGGCTTCGCTCATGTATGGTTATCTCTTATTATTTTGAGCGGGTAATGGTAACGCATTATGTATAGCCATGCATCCTTGAAACAGGCGCTAATTCGATTGATAGAATAGTTCGCTGAAATTATGTTCAATCATAAAGTTACGTAACAAACGATGTACCTGTTTGACTGATGACTGTGACAAACATTCCGCCAATAACATTTCCATATCACTGACATTCAATCGACGCAGTACCCACTTCACTTTAGACAAAGAAGAAATGTTCATACTTAAGCGACGATAGCCCATGGCCACCAGCAAAATAGCCCCTTCTGGCTCCCCGCCTAACTCTCCACACAAGCTAAAAGGCAATTCAAACTCCTGACAGCTTTTTGCAACGGAGTTTAAAACGCGCAAAACACTCGGGTGATAAGGGTCAAACAAATCAGCAACTTGTGCGTTATTTCTATCCACGGCCAATAGGTATTGCGTTAAGTCATTGCTCCCTACTGAGCAAAAATCCACTTTCTTCGACCATTCAGGTAGTAAAAACACACTCGATGGTACCTCAAGCATCACGCCTACTTCAGGCCTATCGATCAACAGAAATTGGTCGGCCCACTCTTCTTGTAACTCAAAATAAGCCTGTTCGATAAGTGAAAGCGTCTCGTCCACCTCTTCGGTGTGGCTCACCATCGGCAGCATAATGCGCAAATTTCCAAGCCCTGCATTTGCCTTTATCATTGCTTTGAGTTGATCTAAAAAAAGCTCGGGGTGGTCAAGTGATACACGAATACCACGCCAGCCTAAAAATGGGTTTTCTTCTTTAATATCAAAGTAGTCAAGTACTTTATCTCCACCGATGTCCAAAGTTCTCATCACGACTGGTTCGGGGTGATAACGAGTGAGCACTTCACGGTACCATTGCTCTTGCTCACTTTGTGAAGGAAAACGGCCCTTTTGCATAAACCACGCTTCGGTACGGTACAGGCCGACACCGTCACAATATTTAGCGGTCAATGACTCGGTACTTAAATCAAGCCCAGCATTTAACAGTAAACTGATGCGTTCACCATCGAGCGTGATGGGGGGTAATGCATGCTCCGCCTCAAACTTATCGTGTAATAAGCTCTCTTGACGGCGCATTTGTTCATATTCATGGCGTAATGACTGTGAGGGAGAAATATAAACCCTGCCCGCATAGCCATCGAGTATCATCTCTTTGCCTTCAAGCTGCAATAAGGGAATATCTTCTATACCCCAAATTGCGGGCACGCCCATGGCGCGTGTTAAAATGGATGCATGTGAGTTGGCGGCACCTAATACACTGACTACCCCTTTGAGTTTGTCTTTGGGCACTTCTGCAAGCATACTTGGGGTTAATGTATGAGCGACAAGCACTGTGTTATCGGGGTAAGATTTTACCGCGTGCTCGGTACTTACCAGATGATGCAAAACCCGCAAACCGATGTCGTTCACATCTACTGCACGTTCTTTAATGTACGGATCGGTCATCGCATTAAATTGTGAAACAAGGCTTTCAATGACATGCTTTAAAGCACTTTTTGCGTTCCAACCAAGCTTTAATTGGGCGTCAACTTGTTGCCCTAAACTCTGCGCATCGAGTAGCTGCTGATACACTTCAAAAACAGCCAGCGCTTCTTTAGGAATGGTATCACTGAGCGTATTGGCAAGAATATGAAACTCTTGCCGTGTGGCGGCAACCGCCTGTAAAAATAGTTGCCGCTGGTGCTCAACATTGTCTGACTTTTGGGGCTCAATACTGTCAAAGCCCAGTTTCGGCAGCACCACATAAGCGTCACCAATGGCGATACCCGGCGCACCCGACACCCCTTTCAAAACCGACGTTTGATGCGCGGTAGCTTCTTGAGTCAGTACGCTTTGAATACCCACATGTGAAAGTTGAGAAGCAAGTTGAGCCGAGAGTGTAATTAAAAACGACTCTTCATCATGGCTAAACACCCGCGCCATTTTTTGCTGCACAACAATAACACCAAGTACTTTACGCTGATGTACCACAGGCACCGACAAAAAGGCATTGTAACCTTCTTCGTTGACTTCTGGGGAGAGTTTAAAACGCGGGTGAGATTGTGCATGCGCGATATTGATCGGTTCTTCTCGCTGCGCAACTAAGCCAACAAGGCCTTCCGTAAAACCAATACGAAATTGCCCAATCGCTTCTGGGTTAAGGCCATCACTGGCCATCAATACAAAATTATCTTGGCTATAGTCTGCAAAGTAGATTGAACAACATTCCGTTTTCATTGCTTCTTTAACCATAGTCACAAACAGTGTCAAAGCAGCTTCTAAATCCGCTTGTTGTGACACTGACTCGACTATTGAACGCAATGTTGCTAACACTTTTAACTCCTTTTATCGACGCTGGCGATAGCCATTTTCTCGACCATTGTTGTCTTTTTTATTAAATGGCATGGCAAATGGGGCAAATTCTTTCATGACCCGGCGATACACATCTCGCTTAAAAGACACCACTTGTCGCACAGGGTACCAATAGCTCACCCAGCGCCAGTCATCAAACTCAGGATGGTGAGTATGAAGTAAATCCACATCTTCATCTTTGCACCTAAGCTTTAACAAAAACCATTTTTGCTTTTGGCCAATACAGACCGGACTTGAATCTCTTCGTATCAAACGCTTTGGCAGCTTATAACGCAACCAGTGCTTTGAGCTGGCAACAATTTCGACATCTTCAGGTTTTAAACCCACTTCTTCGTGTAGTTCTCGGTACATGGTCTGTTCCGGCGTCTCACCGTCATCCACCCCACCTTGAGGAAACTGCCACGAATGCTGACCAAAACGTCTAGCCCAAAATACCTGCCCTTGGTTGTTACAGATCACAATTCCGACATTGGCACGAAAACCTTCGGCATCAATCACCTTAGTGCCTCTTTTATAAGTCGATTTTTAATGATTGTTCCACAACTTCTGGCCTACAGCAAATATTATTCCCGCTTTTACGCAAGTTACCCACAACTTGTGCATAAAATTTTATTATTAAGGTTGTTTTACAAACAAATCCACAAAATTGAGTTTTATACAGTACTTTCTCCACAGAAACTGTGGATAATTATGTTTATATTGTTGTATTTATCCAAGTATGACCACTTCCAAAGGTGCATGCTTTTCTTTTACATGTAAAAAATCGCTTATATATCAAATAAGTAATCTATAACACTGTATATTTTTACGGTTATTTTTTATCCCGATAAAAAAGGGGTTAAAAGTTAACCATTTATATGGTTACGGTTTTTTATTCACTGCGCATTCGTTACAATGCTCGAATGAACGACCATGGATACCATTAAATCTCTTGAATAAACCAGCTCCCCCAACCTCTATTGCGCAGTTGATGCAGCGTGTTGATGAAATCGCCGGCCTAACCCTCGGCGAACTTGCCGAGCGTTATCAATTTAAAAGCCCTGAACACTTGCTTAGGGAAAAAGGTTGGCCCGGACAATTACTCGAGTATGTACTGGGGGCAAGTGCGGGTTCAAAACCCGTGCCCGACTTTGAACATTTAGGTATAGAGCTAAAATCCTTACCCATTGGCTACAACGGTAAACCGCTCGAAACCACCTATGTGTCGATTGTGCCACTGACGAACTTAACTGGAGTGACTTGGGAAGAAAGTACAGTAAAGAAAAAGCTCAGCCATGTGTTGTGGTTACCTGTATTAGCAGAGCGAGAACTGCAACCGGTTGAGCGCACCATCGGCAGTGGCTTTTTATGGCAACCGAATACCCAACAAGAAGCTTTGTTAAAAAGAGATTGGGAAGAACAAATTGAACTTATCGCTCTTGGCCGCGTTGATGAAATTTCAGGACACCTTGGTCAAGTAATGCAAATCCGTCCCAAAGCCGCCAATAGTAAAGTCACCACCGACGCCATTGGCCCAAATGGCAAGTTGATCAAAACCCTGCCCCGTGGTTTTTATCTTAAAACCAGCTTTACCCAAGAGATTTTAGCGCAAGAATTTAAGCTTTAAGCTGTGACATTGTTGGATGACGCCTGCCGCTTATCCAACCTACGCCGCGTAGGTCGGATAAGTGGCGAAGCCACGCCACCTGACAAAGATCTGAAACATTGCGAAAAGCTAGCCATATATCTACCAGTTAAAAGGCAAAGATAGAGCTCTTTGACATGATTCCTTTGAGGCCCCCCTTTTTGCGCTACTATTAAACAAGCTTATTCTATATGAGGGCAACTCGATGTCGAAAATCATCCAGCGCTATTTTGACGTTCCTAAATTTATCAGCCTTATTCAAACTAGAAAGATTTTCCTAGCTAAAATGTCATCATTCGATGATGCCTTAGAAGGAGGATTAACATTAACCAATTTTTTCGATATATCTAATGAACATGAGTACCTCAGCGCAGCAGTAAACTTAAATTGGCCTAGTACATCTTTAAATAAAGAAGAGAAACAGAGTTTAGACGAAGACAAAAAGGCATTTACAGAAAAAATAAACAAACGCACTTTTATGACCCCTTTTGGTCCCTACTCTTGTCGCAATGGAGAGAAACTATACCCATTGTGCAGGGAGTGGATATATGTAAGCTGCTGGCACCAGTCAGATCATGAATGCGCAGCAATGTGGAAGTTATACGGTGTTAACAAAAATGCTGTTTGTATATTTTCTTCAAAAGAAAAACTTTTAGCTTCTGTTGATTACAATTGCTCGATTGACAATTTAAAACATTGCTCGATTGACAATTTAAAACTTAGGGCGGTTAATTATATAAGCCATATTCGTGACCAATTTGGCAAAGATCCTCTTGAGCCGTTTTTATCTAAGTCAAAGCCGTACTCATTCGAGAAAGAAGTGAGGCTCATTGGCTGGAATTCAGAAACCAACCTCGAACGAGATACACCAATCAATTCTGGTCTCTTATTGAACATAGATTTACAAAGTGCAATCGAGCGCATAATCATTTCACCCTATGCTGATTCTTGGTTCACATCCGTTGTTGAAAAAGTATGCTTGGAAGCACAACTAAATGTGTCAATAGAAGAATCCTTACTTAAGGTCAATCCTGTTACGAGTCTTGGAGATGTAATGGCATTGGCAAAAAAATATGGTCTGATTAAATGTTAGCCAGCAAGACGCTGAAGGGTTTAGCTCCATCAGAAACAAAAGTACAGGAATTACATTACAAATGGTATATAACCAAACAAAAATGCCGTCAAATGTGACGGCATTTTCATCATCTTAAGTAAAGTTCAGTCTATTACTGACCTTTGATCTCTGAGCGACCTTTGTATAGCGCTTTTTCACCCAGCGCTTCTTCGATGCGAAGTAGCTGGTTGTACTTAGCAACACGGTCTGAGCGACATAGAGAGCCTGTTTTGATCTGGCCTGCTGCTGTACCTACTGCAAGATCTGCAATCGTAGCATCTTCGGTTTCACCAGAGCGGTGTGAAATTACCGCAGTGAAGCCTGCGTCTTGTGCCATCTTGATTGCATCAAGCGTTTCAGACAATGAACCGATTTGGTTGAACTTGATTAGGATTGAGTTACCGATGTTTTCGTCGATACCACGCTTTAAGATCTTCGTGTTTGTCACGAATAAGTCGTCACCAACAAGCTGTACTTTTTCACCGATTTTATCAGTTAGTACTTTCCAGCCAGCCCAGTCACTTTCGTCTAAACCATCTTCGATTGAAACAATTGGGTAACGGTTAGCAAGATCTGCTAGGAAGTCAGCAAAACCAGCTGAATCAAACGCTTTGCCTTCACCTTTCAGATCATATTTACCGTCAACGTAGAACTCAGACGCCGCACAGTCTAGTGCAAGTGTGATGTCTTTGTTTAACTCGTAACCTGCATCAGCAACCGCTTGCGCGATAACTTCTAGTGCTTCTTCGTTTGACTTAAGATCTGGTGCAAAACCGCCTTCGTCACCTACCGCAGTGTTTAGGCCACGTGCGTTAAGTACTTTTTTCAGGCTATGGAAGATTTCAGCACCCATGCGCAGTGCTTCGCGGAAGCTCTTAGCGCCAACTGGTTGGATCATGAACTCTTGAATATCAACATTGTTATCCGCGTGCTCACCACCATTGATAATGTTCATCATAGGTACTGGCATTGAGTATTGACCCGACGTGCCGTTGATATCAGCAATGTGCTCATAAAGCGCAACGCCTTTTTCTTGTGCTGCTGCTTTAGCATTTGCAAGAGAGACCGCCAAAATCGCGTTTGCACCTAGTTTTTCTTTGTTTTCAGTGCCATCTAAATCGATCATGATTTGGTCGATGTTACGTTGCTCAAGTGCGTCTTTGCCTTCAAGTGCTTGTGCAATATCCGCATTGATAAAATTAACGGCTGTTAAAACGCCTTTACCTAAATAACGAGACTTGTCACCATCACGCAATTCTAATGCTTCGCGAGTACCTGTTGATGCACCAGACGGAGCACATGCACGACCCCATGCGCCTGAAGCTAAGTGAACATCTGCTTCAACCGTAGGGTTACCACGTGAGTCCATAACTTCACGGCCAATCACTTTAACGATTTTTGACATCTTGATTCCTCTTATTCCCAAAGTGGTGAGTGTAATAATTTAAATACTTAACAATAAGCACTGGTTTAGATTTATGACTGAAGATAAATATAAATCGCTGCTTACTAAGCCATAAAAAAGCCGCGCATAAGCACGGCTTTCATCAGTTAAGAGTTTGCTTTTTGGTAGCTGTACGCCGCCGCAACAAAACCTTCAAATAGTGGATGTCCATCTCTTGGCGTTGAAGTAAATTCCGGGTGGAATTGTGCCGCAATAAACCAAGGGTGATCTTTGTTTTCAATGATCTCTACCAGCTTTTTATCTTCTGATAACCCTGTGAATTGTAGGCCTGCTTTTTCCAAACGCTCAACGTAATGGTTATTCACTTCATAGCGGTGACGGTGACGTTCTACGATCTCATCGCTGCCGTACACATCACGTACTTTTGAGCCTTTCTTCAAATGACACTTTTGTGCGCCTAAACGCATTGTGCCACCTAGGTCTGACTCTTCGTCACGTAATTCTACGTTACCTTCTGCATCTAACCACTCAGTGATCAAACCCACAACTGGGTGCGCCGATTTTGCGTCAAATTCAGTTGAATTTGCGCCTTCAAGGCCTGCTACGTTACGCGCATACTCGATAAGCGCAACCTGCATACCTAAACAAATACCAAGATAAGGAATTTTGTTTTCGCGGGCATACTTCGCCGCTAAAATTTTGCCTTCAACACCACGATTACCGAAGCCACCTGGTACTAAGATTGCGTCTAGGTGCGATAATCTATCTACGCCTTTGCTTTCAATATCTTGAGAGTCAACATATTCGATTTTAACGGTTAAGCGATTTTTAAGGCCCGCATGCTTAAGTGCTTCGTTTACTGACTTGTACGCGTCAGGTAATTCAATGTATTTACCCACCATACCAATGGTCACTTCACCCGTTGGGTTTGACTCTTGATACAATACTTGTTCCCACTCAGACAAGTCAGCTTCAGGTGCTTCTAGGTAGAAACGACGACACACTAGGTTATCTAAATCTTGTGATTTAAGTAGTGCAGGAATTTTGTAAATGCTGTCTACGTCAGGAAGCGAGATAACTGCTTTCTCTTCAACGTTAGTGAACAAGGCAATTTTTGCACGTTCATTAGCTGGTAGTCGGCATGTAGAACGGCATACTAAAATGTCAGGCTGGATACCAATTGAACGCAGTTCTTTTACTGAGTGCTGTGTTGGTTTGGTTTTAACTTCACCTGCTGTACCAAGAAAAGGCACAAGCGTTAAGTGCATAAATAACGCGTGCTCTCTGCCAAGCTCAGTGCCTAGTTGACGTAGTGCTTCTAGGAATGGTTGCGACTCGATGTCACCCACCGTGCCACCTACTTCAACGATTGCGATGTCGTAGCCTTCAGCGCCTTCTAATACACGACGTTTAATATCGTTGGTGATATGTGGGATCACCTGAATAGTTGCACCTAGGTATTCGCCTTTACGCTCACGGCGTAGTACGTCTTCGAATACTCGACCTTGAGTGAAGTTGTTACGACGGGTCATTTTGGTACGAACAAAACGCTCGTAGTGACCTAGGTCTAGGTCAGTCTCAGCGCCGTCTTCGGTGACAAATACTTCACCGTGTTGAATTGGGCTCATTGTGCCCGGGTCAACGTTGATATAAGGATCCAGCTTAAGAATAGTTACATTCAAGCCACGTGCTTCTAAAATAGCGGCCAATGATGCAGCTGCAATACCTTTACCCAAGGAGGAAACAACTCCGCCCGTTACGAAGATAAATTTTGTACTCATGCGAACCCTAGAATATCAGGAAAAAATGGAATTCAAATAGAATCAGGACGGGGCGATAGTATAGCAAAGCAGGATAAATCAATCCAGCGAAAATTAAGCATAAACAAGTTGCAAATATTTAACCTTGTTGTTTTTTAACTTGTTCCCAAGCCTCATCCATTTGTGCCAGTGTGGCCTGCTCTAGACTCAAGCCTTTTTGCTGTAACGTGCTATCCACTTGGGCAAAACGTTTTACGAACTTATCACTGGCTAGACGTAAGATTTGCTCTGGGTCATGCTGCGCATGTCTGGCTACGTTAACGGTCGCAAATAATAAATCTCCTAATTCTTCGCCGCTGTGGGCCGAATTGGGATCAACCGCAAGTGCTTCGCTGACCTCCTCCACTTCTTCAGCAACTTTATCGAGCGCGCCATGATAATCAGGCCAATCAAAACCCAACGCTGCAGCGCGCTTTTGCACTTTTAAGGCGCGAGAAAGTGCAGGCATGGCGCGAGGTATATCGCTCCAAAGCGCTGCTTGTTCTGGTGCTTTGTGTTGCCTTTCTTGTGCTTTTATCGCCTGCCACTGCGCTTCCAATTCTTCATCCGTCAGTGATTTTTGCTCTGAAAAAACATGTGGATGACGACGAGTAAGTTTGTCATTCAAATTCGCGACAATTTGCTCAAAATCAAACGCGCCCTGCTCTTTGGCCATTTGCGCGTAAAAAACCACTTGGAACAGTAAGTCGCCTAATTCGTCTTTAAGCGCAGCCATATCTTGCTTTTCTATGGCATCCGCCACTTCATAGGCTTCTTCCAATGTATGTGGCACAATCGATTGAAAGGTTTGCTTTTTATCCCAATCACAACCCTTATTTGGGTCGCGTAAGGTAGCCATTATTTCAAGAAGCTGTGTGATCTCTTTACTCATAGTAGTAAGTACTCACCTAATGCTGACGTTTTGCTTCAAACACACCTTCAATTTGGTGTAGTTTGGTGAGAAGTCGATTCATTGCTGAAAGGTCAGACACTTCAATTTTCATTTCAAACACCGCAACGGCACGTTCGTCGTTAGTTTGCACATTCATGTTCAACACATTGACCTTTTCATTAGCCAGTATCGAACTAATGTCGCGAATAAGCCCCTGCCTATCGTGCGCTTCAATACGTACCGTAATCGCATAGGCTGATTGAATTTCCTCTGACCAACTTACCGCAATTTCACGTTCTGGATGCAAGTCACAAATATGAGCAAACGCGTCGCAGTCGGTCCGGTGTACAGCGATACCTCGCCCTTGGGTAATGTATCCTACAATTTCATCACCCGGCACAGGCTGACAGCATTTAGCCACATGGCTCATCAAGCTACCCACCCCTTCCACGACAATGCCATTTTTGTCGCCTTTGCGCTTGCGCGGAGAGGCTATTTTCAGCTTAGGCAGCTCTTCAGGCTTGTCTTGAACGTAATTCAAAAATTGATTGAGACGAATGTCACCGGCACCGATGGCCGCCATTAAATCATCAACGCTTTTGAAGTTAAAACGCTCTATAGCTGGCTCAAGTTGCTTGTAGGTCAAATCAAGTTTGGCCAATTGCGTATCGAGAATTTCTTTGCCCGCTTGGACGTTTTTGTCTCGGTCTTGCTGCTTAAACCAGTGATGAATTTTGCTACGCGCGCGCGAAGAATGAATGTAACCCAATGATGGGTTTAGCCAATCACGACTCGGTGAGGCATTCTTTTGAGTAAGAATGTCGACCTGATCGCCCGTTGATAGCTTGTAAGTAAACGGTACAATTTTGCCAAACACTTTGGCACCAATACAGCGATGCCCCACGTTGGAATGAATGTAGTAAGCAAAATCCAGTGGCGTTGCACCTAAAGGCAAATCAAAAATATCCCCTTTCGGCGTGAACACATAAACCCTATCTTCCACTACTTGATTTTTAAGCTCATCCGCTAAGTCACTGCCATCAACAACTTCTTCTTGCCACTGTAACAGTTTTCTTAGCCAACTAATTTTTTGCTCATAACCTGAGCCACGCCCAGGCAACGCTCCTTCTTTGTACATCCAGTGGGCAGCCACACCCAGTTCTGCGTCTTGATGCATTTCTTCGGTACGAATTTGGATCTCGACGGTCTTGCCTTCTGGGCCAAATACCACAGTGTGAATTGACTGATAGCCATTTTGCT
Organism: Pseudoalteromonas sp. ATL1; assembly: GCF_058933015.1. Taxonomy (NCBI): domain Bacteria; kingdom Pseudomonadati; phylum Pseudomonadota; class Gammaproteobacteria; order Alteromonadales; family Pseudoalteromonadaceae; genus Pseudoalteromonas; species Pseudoalteromonas sp. ATL1. Next base: position 3,357,935 of record NZ_JBZYXL010000001.1, read on the forward strand.
TTGGTGTGGCGACATAATCGTCAAACTCTTTCGGCAGATGACGCCAACTGGTGTGAACAATCCCTAAAGCGGCATAACAGTCTTGAATTTGATCCACCACGATGCGCATAGCGCGAATATCAAATAGTTGATCAAACTCATAGTTTTTCTGCGACATCTTTTTATAGATACTGTAAATGTGCTTTGGTCGACCATAAACCTGTGCATTGATGCCCGCAGCCGATAACTTATCGCTTACCAGCTTAACCATGTTCTCCATGTAGGCTTCACGATCAAGGCGCTTGTCAGCCAGTTGCTTGGCAATTTTTTTGTAGGTGTCAGGATGCAGGTAACGAAAAGAAAGATCTTCAAGCTCCCACTTCAACTGGCCTATACCCAGTCTATTTGCCAGCGGAGCAAAGATGTTGGCAGTTGCTTTAGCGGCGATCACCCGCTCATCTTCATCGGCATTTTTTACTGCACGCAGATGACAAATTTGCTCTGCTAACTTGATCACCACGGCACGCACATCTTCAACCATCGCCAATAACATGCGACGAATGTTGTCGATTTGCACATGGCCTTTGCCTTGATGAGCCAAAGTGCTGATGGTGGCCATTTGCTCTACGCCACGCAGCAATAACGCAATGTTACTCCCCAGCTCACTGTCGACCTTGTCAACATCGACCAAATTAGACAAAAAATAAGGGGTTAAATAGGCGGTTGCTAAAGACTCTGCATCAAGATTCAACTCAGCTAAAATTTCGACCATTTCGATGGCATTGTGCAACATCTCTGCGTCAGGTTCAGCCGGGCACAAACCATGGGCTTGCTGCAGCCGAGTCATTTTCTCGTCTGATAAGTCAAGCAAAGACAACCGCGCTGAAAAATCAGCGGGGAGCTGTTGTTGATGCGATTGGCGAGTAGCAACCATTCCTATTACCTCCTGTGGAATAACGCCATAGTTTCGATATGTCCTGTATGTGGAAACATATTCATGAGCCCGATTTTTTGTAGTTCAAATCCGGCATCTAAAAGCAATGTACTGTCGCGAGCAAGCGTCACAGGATCGCATGAAACATATAATACTCTTTCAAACTGCGTTAATGGCATTTGCTTGAGTATTTCATAAGCCCCTGTTCGAGAAGGGTCAAGCAGCAAAACGTTAAACTTAGAAGAAAACCACTCAGCCTCTGTTAATGCGCGCGTTAAATCAAAACAATAAAAATCCAAATTGCTTTGTTGATTAGTGTGCGCATTTTGCTTAGCCATTGCAACCGAAGACTGCGAACCTTCCACCCCAACCACACTGTTTGCTTGTTTTGCCATCAATAATGAAAAGTTACCGATACCGCAAAACAAATCGAGTACCTTATCTTGCGAGGTTGGATTAAGCCACGAAAGCGCCTGATGTAACATTTGCTCATTCACAGCTCGGTTAACTTGAATAAAGTTGTCTAGCTTAAAATCAAAGTGTAAATCGGCAACCTGGTAGTGAGGTAATTGCTGATAAGCAACGGGATCTTGCCCATTGTCCCAAAGAACCTGCCATTGTTGTGCAACAAAATGCTGTTCAAGTGCCTGTTTATGTTCATCCGCAATGGGTTTTGTATGCCTAAACAAGGCATATTGACCATTATCCGCATCACACAATTGGATATGGCTAATTGAGCTATATGCCTTGTGACTGGCAATGGTTTCTCGCAATTGAGCAAAACTCGTCGCAAAGGCTTCTGACAGCACATCGCATTGCGCAATATTAATAATGTGTTTACTGCCAGCGCTACGAAAGCCAAGTTTTAGCTGCTGAGTCTTTTTATCAAAAATACAAGCTATACGTGCTGCACGTCGATAGTGGCTCGGCTCACTTTCAATCGATGGTTGCCAAGGCATAGCCGATTTTTGTGTAAACTTTTTAAACAAAACATCGAGCGCCTGTTGCTTGTGTACCAACTGTTTTGTATGTGCCAAATGCTGTAACTGACAGCCACCACATTGCTGATAATGTTGGCAAAACGGCGTCACTCTATCTTCACTGCGGTTGACCACTTTTACTTGCTTTGCTTCTATAAGCTTGGCTTTTTCATGAATGATTTGTGCTTTCACACGCTCTTTTGCTAACGCCCCCTCAACAAAACACACTTTGCCTTGATGCCTGCCCACACCGCGCCCTTGATGATCTATCGACTCAATTTCAAGCTCTATGGTTTTGCCTTTTGAAGATGATGCCTTAGCACGAAAAAACTGCGCCATACTCTGCCCCTTAAACATTGCTAATCAGCAACTAACTAGATAATCTATTGAGAAATAAACAACTCAGACTACTGCCTTACATGACTAAACTTAGCCTGCGTGACAGCATTCTCGTTCTTACATTAATTCCCACTGTGCTGATCGGCTTAATACTTGGAGGCTATTTTACCGTAAATCGTTATGTTGAGCTTGAAGAAATTCTCTATCAACAAGGAAGCAGTATTTCTGAGCCGCTCGCCATTGCCGCCGAGCACGCCGTGATAGAACATGATAGGGCCGAATTACACCGCATTATTAGTACCGCACACAATAAACATGCCCCGCTGGTGAAAAGTATTGCGCTATTTGATCGAGACAATCAGTTACTACTCACCAGTAATTACCATGAACACTTTGAAAAACTTTATTTTTTTGGTGATATATCGCAACTGCACAAAACCGAGCTAGTGAAGCTCAATGATACTTTCGTGTTTTTTACCCCGGTCAAAAACCACTCAAAACATATGGAACGCTGGAATTCAACACACCCAAAAACTATCGCAATTTTAGCAATAGAGGTCAGCCAAAATCAGGCGCTTATCTCTCAACAGCGGGCATTAATTTGGAGTAGTAGCGTTATATTATTTGCCTTGTTCCTGAGTGCTTTCCTATCACTACGCCTAAGCAAAATGTTTACCATGCCCCTTTCGCAACTGCTTCTCGCTACCGACAAGCTCGTGGAAGGTAAAAGAGATATTGATATTGACCACGAAATGGTCGGAGAATTTGAACTCTTGCGCCTAGGTTTAAATACCATCAACGAAAAAATGATCAGCCAACGTGATGAGATGCAAAAGCACATTGACCAAGCCACCAGCGACTATAAAGAAACGCTGGAGCAGTACGAAACACAAAACATCCAGCTCAATATCGCCAAACGAGAAGCGCAAGATGCAAACCGCGTAAAATCTGACTTTTTAGCGAAAATGAGTCACGAGTTAAGAACGCCACTCAACGGCGTAATTGGTTTTACCAGACAGTTGTACAAAACACCGCTTAACAAACATCAAAAAGATTACTTAGATACCATCGAACTGTCGGCCAACAGTCTGCTTACTATCATCAGTGATATTTTGGACTTTTCAAAACTAGAAGCAGGCGCAATGGATTTAGAAAATATCCAATTTCAGCTACGAGATTCGGTCAACGAAGTCATGACACTCTTGGCCCCTAGCGCGCATGAAAAGAACCTTGAATTATCCATTTCGATTAACCGTCAAGTGCCTGATAACTTAGTGGGCGACCCAACTCGATTCAAACAGGTGTTGATCAACTTGATCAGTAACGCCGTTAAGTTTACGGAAAAAGGCTCAGTCAAAGTCGATATTACTTATCGTTTACTTGATGACTCTCACGCCTCTTTACTGGTGTCTGTTAGTGACACTGGCGTTGGTATTGCGATGGATAAGCAAGACGCGCTATTCATTCCATTTGCACAAGCCGACTCAAGTATCACTCGTAAATTTGGTGGCACTGGGTTAGGTCTAATCATCACCAAGCACATTGTTGAAGCAATGAAAGGCCGTATCACTTTAAACTCAGCGCCCGGTAACGGAACTTGCTTTACCTTTAATGCCATCTTTGAATTACCAAATCGTTTATACAATGACGATTTGCCTAACGGCTCTTTGACCAACAAACGTATTTTGTATTTTGAGCCGCAAAGTCATACCCATGCTTCGGTGGTTGCCCAACTCGATGAGTGGAATATGCAGATCACCTCATGCCAAACAGAAGAAGAGTTTTTCACAGCGCTTGGCAAAGACTTTAGCTTTGATATTTGTTTGATCGGTGCCATGGCCAATGTTGAACAAATGCAAACCGTGAAGAGTTACATTGCCAAAGCTAGGGATTCAGCCGACTACCTGTACCTCATGCTTAATACCATTTCACACAACATGCGTGAGTCGCTCATCGGAAGCGGTGCAGATGCATGCTTAAGTAAACCGCTTAACCATAGAAAATTGTGTGAAGTATTAGCCGCACCGTATCGCTTGGATCACCCAACCATTGCCATCGAAGAAAGTGATATTCAAATTCTACCGATGAAGGTGCTCATAGCCGATGATAACGATGCCAACTTAAAGCTCCTTTCAACTTTGTTGGAAGAGCAAGTAGAAGTAATCGACACAGCACACAATGGCGCTCAGGCTGTTGGCCTGTGTAAAACGCATAAATATGACCTGATCTTTATGGATATACAAATGCCGATTATGGATGGCATAACCGCCTGTAAGACCATACTCGAATCGTCATTAAATGAAGACACACCAATCATCGCAGTCACCGCACACGCGCTAACAGGCGAAAAAGAGCAATTACTTAAAGATGGCTTTAAAGGTTATTTAACTAAGCCAATCGACGAAGACATGCTAAGGCAAACAATCAGTGACCACAGCGTAAAATCCCCTATCAGCAAGCATAAAAATAAAACGGTGATACACAATAGCGTAGCGCCATTTGAAAGTGCGCTTCTTGACTGGCAACTTGCTCTACAACACGCGGGAGGAAAACCAGATCTTGCACTAGAGATGCTCAATATGCTGTTAGATGGCCTAGAACCCATGCTAGAGACGATTGAGCAAGCCTATGAAAATCAAGATACAGATACTTTACTGCAAGTCATTCACAAGTTTCATGGTGCCTGCTGTTACACAGGTGTACCAAAACTAAAGAACCTTGCGGAAATACTTGAAACGGCACTCAAGCAATCAAAGCCAATCAATGAATTTGAGCCAGAATTACTCGAGTTGATTGACGAGTTGTCAAACCTTAAGAATGATGCACAAGCAGGGGTTGCATAGGATGTGATGTGTGAACCACAAACTAATTTGTGGTTCACACATTAATTATTTGCTACGTCTTGGTAAGTAAGCGCGTCTTGATAATGCAATAATCATGATTTGAAGCCAAAAAAATAACATACCAAAACTTCCTGAAGCACCATTTTCATTGCTTAGCTCACTGTTATCTATGTTAAGAGTCACTTTTTGAGGCTCAGACTGATCACGACCATCACTAACATAAAACTCAAAAGTCATCGCTCTAGTCATTTGATTCGATGAAACCTTCAATTCACCAGAAGCGCTGTCTAAGCTAATTCCCGATAATGAACCAGCATCAACTAAATGGTAACTCATTGGATCAGCGTCAGCATCTTCCGCTTTTAATTGCACAGTAAACGTTTGATTCTTTGTAACTTTGTATTCGGCGCTTTGAGCCTGAGGGATCGTATTAGTCAACTTTAATACAACTTGTGCAGTATCAGAATGGCTCACCAAATCCGTTACCTGATAACTAAACGTGATAAAGTCTGCGAGGCTTGCTTGAGGGTCAAACTCAATTTTACCTGTTTCAGAGTTCAAGTTGACTATTGTTCCAGAGTCCGGTTGACTGACTATTTCATAATTAATATTTTCAAAGTCTATGTCTTCACCGATTAAGTTAACAGTGGAAACCCCTTGCCAATGTATGGGCAGCTCAAGTGATTGAACTTGTGGCTCGTTATTGTATGCCTCAATGATCACGCTGCCATGGGCCACCGCCATGTCATCACTCATCACTTTGTAGCTTAAATATTCCTTGCCGATGACACTAGGTTGATATTGAAAAGCACCTGTTTGCGGGTCAACAGACCCAAGATCACCAGTGTAAGGATGGTGCTCAATTGAATAATAATCACCCAAAAACCAATTCTTCAACTTAAAGTCTACTGATGATGCAACATGCACAGATAGGCTTTGCGGCGCTAGCTCTTTACTCGTTACTTCAGTGCGCTCTCTCTTATACACTATAGGGTCTGAACCAGATGTGTAAAAATAGCCTATATCGTTTAACGCTTTAAAAAATACCCGCTGAAAATGAAGCGGCTCATCATATTGCCACTCAACAAGCTTGTTTGCGGTGTCATATAAACCGAAGTAACCCTCACAGCTAAACACGAGCGTTGTGGCTGATACTTCGTTTAGTGAAAATGCCTTTCCCGATTCACACAAAGAAAGCTGCTGCTCATGAACACCATCTGACTTTAGCAAATGCAGGTGGCCATCTTCAGATAAACCAAATAGGGACTGTTTTCCTAAAAATGCACTTGGTGCGATATCAGCAAACTGGACCTGATAGTCGACTGCTTTAATCCCTTCTCCAACGGAGTAAAACCAGATACCCGAAGAAAAGAGAAAGTATATACCTTTGTCTTTAGTACTGTAGATGACTTTCAAAGGCTTTTCCTCGCCAAAAGCATCAATCAGCGGCGCATAATCTATTGATGTTGACTCATCTGTACCATCAACAACAACAATCTGATTAACTGGCGTTACTCCTTCGCGGAAGTTCATATAAATCAGTACATCGTCTACATTATCGCCGTTCACATCATCATAGAATTTTGTATAGTCACGAAAAAATTGTTCTGAAACGTCACCGCGTGACAGCCAGTTTCCAGTTTCTATGGATGACGTAAAATAGCTAGTGCGACCACTGAAATTTCCCATAGCTGTGATATGAGAAGAGCTTCTGATACATTTCAATGCATCTTCACCTTGATAACGGATAATAGAGTTATGATAAGAGTTGAAGCATCCAAAATTAAAATCGGGAAAGAAGATACGTTTCCAAATTATTGGATCCTCAATATTAGAATACGCAGTATGACCTAAGCTATATGGCTCAGCCGTTGATTCAAACAAGTCCAGTTTGCCATCGGCATCAAAATCATAAACAAACGCAGTAACATTACGGGTATATCCATTGTATTCAAATGGTTTTTCATAACAAACTGAAGTAACTTCAAGTCCTAATGTCAAAACGCAATACTCATTTGTGTCCATTTCAATTGGATATATTATCTCCCAATCGGATACCATGAGCGCTTTTGGGCTACCTCCATTTTCACTGGGAAATAAAGAGCGAAAGCTCCCATATCCCCTAGACCATATATATTCATCATCCTTCACACTAAATAATGACAACGATCTGTTGTCCAACGATAATTCTACCCCCCCACTTTGTAGATAAACTTCATCAAGTCCATCTCCATCTTCATCTTTCGCTAATATAGGGACGCCTTGAAGTTTATTTTTCGTTAAGGATGCGATTTTTTTTACCCCAGACACCCCAAATGTGTATATTGAACCATCTGAAAACAACAGTTCATGAGCACCTTTGGTTGTAAAACTGCCCTGTACCATCGCACCTTCACCAACATCATAAGCAGTAACAACACTATTATCGGTGATATCGACGACATATAGTTTGCTATCTGAGGAGACCAATAATTGCTCTATACTGCCCACCTGGTGACTTTTAAGTGAAATAGAGTGAATGGTTTGTTTGGAAATAGATATTTCACTGCGCAGACTTTTTTTATTCGCGTTAAAAAGCTTTAGCTTCCCTTCGTCTGTACCAATTGCAATGATCAAATCTTCCTTATCCAAATAGTGATAGAAGGAAGTAACTTTTTTGCCCAAATAGAAGCGTTGATCAATTTCAAATCCGCTATCTTTTCTTGAGAGCATTGTCAGAAAGTGACGTTGGTCCAACTCATCGATCGCTATCATTCGAGCTTGATCAGCGTATATAACTTTTTGAATTGCTCCTATGCCATAGCCTGGGTTTGCTATTTCTAGAGCGCTATCGCTAACTTGAGCATGTGCTACACAAGCAGCTGCAATAAAAAACAACACATAAAATAGATCATAAATCCTTTTCACTTCAAGCCCTTAGATAAATCAAATTTCAAAATTTCGGCCATTATAACAACTCGAATAATGAAAACCAAACAACTATCTGTAAGTGGTAAATACGTATTAGCTTAAAACTAATAGCTGATTTTCAATACCTTAAATAAACATATAGCGAATAAAACCTCGTCTAGAGTTTAAAGCTAATTACTCCTCTCAAATATTTACTAAAGCGATTAGCAGTGTTGAAAAGTCAGTGTAATTTCTACTAATTTGCTGTCTTTTAAGGATCTCTCATCTATATTTTATAAAACATTACATTTACTTGTTTTGTGAGGTACCTTTGACCGAACCACTTCCTACAATGTCACTAGTACGCCGATTAACGCAATTAAACATGTCAGTCATGGCTGGCGGAATGCTTTTAGTGTTTACGCTTACATCGGCATTGTTATGGTTTATGGTAAGGGATAGACAAGCAGAAACCGCTGAAATCAACTTAGCGCAAGTGGCTCACAATGTTGTGCCTATGCTGCTATTCAATGACAGTGAAACAGCAAACAAAGAACTCACATTGATTGGAGAACAAAAAGAAGTGCTCTTTATCGCTCTACGCAAACCCAGTGGAGAGATATTTGCTGAATATGCTGAGCCCAGCTTTGTTCAGCCGACGACTTTATACAATGAAGCAGGTTCGCAACCAAGCCGCCTATACTCTGGGCTTAAAATGCTGCTCTATTATCCAGTAAAAATGAAAGGAAAGGTGGAGGGCGATCTCGTCATGGTGGTCGACCTAAGCAGTTTGCTTTACTGGTTCTTACAGCTCACCCTCATGCTCGCTTTATTGACCATGGCACTATTTACTGTATCAGCATTAATGCTCGCAGGGGTACAAAGAAGTGCATTGGCTCCTTTGCTTTCTTTGTCGCAATTGGCACAGACAGTCACCAAAGAGCATAACTTCCAACTCAGAGCTCAGGTTTTCAGAGATGATGAAATCGGCATATTAACGCGTAGTTTTAACGAACTACTTAAACGTGTAGATATTTCTCAAGCAGAACTACGTCAACAACTAGAGCAAGAGCAGTTACAGGGCCAACAACTCAAACAAATGGTACGTACCGATCCGCTCACAAAACTCCCCAACCGAGTTGCATTAAACACTATGCTCAAAGAGATAACAAAAGAGGGTATCACTCAGCCGATGTTAAGCTGCTTGATGTTTATTGACTTAGATAACTTCAAGTTTGTAAACGATAACTTTGGTCATGATGCTGGAGATGAAACCCTAATTGAAGTCGGTAATCGCATTAGCGAAATTATTCGCAACGACGATCTATTATGTCGCCTCGGTGGGGACGAGTTTGCACTACTCCTACCTCATATTGAATCGACCGAAAATGCCGAGAAGCTCGCAGCCAGAATTGTTTCCAGCATTAACCACCCTATCGTGATCAAAGGCACTACCATGCCTATTGGGATCAGTATAGGCTTAGCATATTCCCCTGTAGATGCAAGCTCGCCAATGGACTTGCTCAATTGCGCCGATGATGCCATGTACGCCGCTAAACGAGCAGGCAAAAACAACTTTCAGGTTTATCGCAAGAAGGTGATCGTTCCATGAGCGCATTAATAAGAATGATGGTTTACATCACTATCTTATTGAGTGTGAATGTAAATGCCGAGCCACTTCCTGATCTAGAAGATTTACTTAATCAACAACTAAAAGAGCTACCAAGTAATACCCAAATATCCACAGCCTCGCGCATAGAGCGCTCAAGCAGTGACAGCATGGCCATCACACATGTAATAACCGACAAAGAAATTAGACAACTTAATCTTCAGTCATTGGCTGACATTATTTCTCTCTTTGCTGGGATCACAATCCGCGACGATAGTTCATTTATCTATGTCGGCGCCAGAGGTATTGGTCGACCTGGAGACTTTAACTCCAGAATTCTATTCCTACTCGATGGCACCAGAATTAACGAAAACTTATTCGACGCAGGTTTACTCGGCAATGAAAATTTTGTCGATGTTGGGTTAATAGAGCGAGTTGAATACAGTCCCGGAGCATCCGCTGCATTGTATGGAAATAACGCATTGTTAGGTGTAATAAATATAGTGACAAAAACATCAGCCAAATTACGCGGTGTTGATACCTCCTTGTCGCTTACCAACGACAATGCCAAACACGCCCGAGCCACTTTTGGACTGCGTTCCGACTCAGGAGCTGATAGCTGGTTTTCAATCAGTCGAACTAAACTCGACTCAATACCCTACACTGTCATCGACACGCCCGATGAATTACTTACATGGCAAGACTTAAACGAAGAAAAAAGCACTCGACTTATGTTTAGCCATCAAACTGGCGGTTTCCAATTTCAAGCTGCGGCATCGCGTCGTGAGCGAAACTTTCCAGATGGTCTAAGTTTATCAGTTCAAGACACGCCCGAAATAGAAAAACTCAAAGGAGATGCTTACTTACTAGCACTAAGCTACGACGGCAAGTTAAGCGAAGATACCGAGCTGTATTTTCATGCTTCCACTCATGGTGATGACCTCTCCCGTAATATCCCGATCATCTTCGCAAATGGCAACACCGAAACTGACAACATAAAAAACTCTGGACGATGGAGTAATTTGGATGGTCAGCTCATGTTTTTAGGCCTTGATGACCATGAAGTTTTAATTGGTGTTGACTACCAAAGAGATCATCGCCAAGAGTTCTCCGCAATTTCATCAATCCGAAATGGGCTCAATTTAACGAAAAAAAGCAGTGAGTCGAGATACGGTATCTATATGCAGGATTTGTGGCGATTAACGGATAACTTTAAATTGCAATGGGCATTAAGATACGATAATTCTGACTTTAGTGAAGCGCGTTGGTCTCCTACGCTTACCGCAAAATACCACCTAACTCCCAAACATAGTATTTTAGCCAGACACAGTAAGGCATTTAGAGTCACTAACGTACTTGAGCGCAATGCGAACCAATCGTTTGACTTACCCAACCCGAGCAATGAAACGGTCAGTTATAACGAGCTTAGTATAATCAATAATTGGTCGAGTTCTTTGTCTTCATTTGCAACGCTATACCAAGCGGATGTAGACGACCTGATCCATCAGGATGTATTTTTGCCCGTCTACTTCAATACGCCACCAATCAAAAGCCAAGGGCTGGAGATGGGCATTGATAAACGTTGGCCTAGTGGTATGTCCTTGGCAGCCAATATGGCACTGCAACGCACCGAAATTGAAGGCGGACATATCATTGCGAACTCACCGCGTCTTATTGCTCAACTGCGCTTTAGTGTGCCACTCAGCTCGAAATTCTTATTTAGTATTCATTCTCATACTGTCAGTAAAAGAAAGACTTTTACCGGCACGCTGCCTAAATATACAACGCACGATGCAAGTATTAGCTGGCAAAATGACAATGGACTATTCATTGCGCTGGGTGTTCGAAACCTTAATGATGAGGAGATACTCAATATTACGGGGGATGGATTTGTGCCCCATATACAAAGACAAAGGCAAGTACACCTGTCAATAAACTGGAGTTGGGATAATGATTAAAGTGCTCATTTTCTTGTGCTTTTTAATCACTATGCCCTTTTGTGTCGCACAAAGTCTGACTGAAAACGAACTCAAGGCGGCATTCTTATATCGTTTTACTCAATTTAGCAAATGGCCACCTCCGCCACCTGAAACCTTAAATTTTTGTGTCGTGGGCAACCATGCGCTTTATCAAGAAGTACTAAAGCTGCTCAAGACCCAAAAAATGCAAGAGAGTATTACTGCCATTGAACTGCCAAACAACCAGCAAGTGCGTCAATGTGATGTACTTTTTTTGAGCCAACAGAACCGCCAGCAAACACAATATTGGTTAGCGGAACTCGAGCAAGAGCCTGTTTTGATAGTGGCTGATACAAGTGAAGGCTTCCGCCAAGGCGCCATGATTGGTCTAATTGCTGATGCGAATAACCTGAGTTTTAGAGTGAATTTAACGGATGCCAAACGTAAAGGTCTGAATTTCAGTGCACATTTGCTAAAACTGGCATCGGAAGTACGTTAAAAAAGGCACCTAAAAGGTGCCTTTTTAGTATTTTACTAAATATTATTTTAGTCTTCTTGAGACACGCTCAATTGCGGACGAGCAACTTCAGCTTGCGCTTCTAAGGCAGCCAATAATGCCGTATAGCTTTTGTTTGCATGCGACATTTCAATGTTTCTCTTTTGTTGAGCATCGACTTCTTCGCTCAACTCTGGTGTTATCACTTCATTTAACTGAAGTAACGCTGCGTTACCATTGTTCAGTTCAACCATAGCAAGCTGAGGCTTACCATCTACAGGATGAGGAAGCTCGAATGCTTCACTGACAATGGCAGGATCAACATTATATGTCTGACGCTTCAAGGCAGCTTCTGATTTAACTTCTTGCGCTTCTTCTTGAGCAATATCAGCCAGAGCTTTACCTTCTTTCAATTGCGCAAATAGACCTTCTGCATACTCTTTAATTAAAGTTGATGCTTTGTCATTGATAAGTTTAGTTTTGATCTGTGCACTAACCTCTTCCAGTGGCTTAGTCGCCGCCGCTTGATAGTCACTGACTCTAACAACAACAATATGTTCGCTTTCCACCTCTAACACTTCAGAGTTGACTCTGTCTTCCAGTAGTTCAGGCGTGAAAAGCGCATTTGTCACTGCAACAGAGTTTAATGGCGCAGGTAACATGTTCTTAGCTAAAAGTTCTGTTTTCTGAAGCTCTACACCCGCCGCAGCTGCAGCATCTTCTAGCGAGTCAGATTGCTCAAATGCTATTTCCGCTACTTCAGTTTGTTTTTGATAGAACGCATCTATTTTCTTGTTCTTTTCAAGTTCAACACGAAGCTCATCTTTCACATCGTCAAACGCTTTAGTTTGCTGACGTTGAATATCAGTTAACTTAATGATGTGTAAACCAAACTCTGAAGCTACAACCTCACTCATATCGCCGACATTTTCGAGAGCAAAAGCAGCCGCTTCAAACTCAGGGTCCATCATGTCTAGTTCAATCCAGTCAAGGTCGCCACCAAGTTCAGCACTCACCACGTCATCTGATTCAGTTTGTGCCAGTTCAGCAAAGTCTGCACCATCGTTCAATTTGGCCAAAATCTCTTGCGCTTTTTCCTGAGCTTGCGCATCATCCGCACTGCCTTCAATTAGAATATGCGACACGCGACGTTTTTCAGGCTCAACATACTGAGATTTGCTCTCTTCGTAGTATGCCAATACATCTTCGTCAGATACTGGATTTGCCAGTTCAATATCGCTTGCCTTAAGTTCCAAGTATTGAACTGCAACACGCTCTGGCGACTGGAATTGACTCTGGTTGAGTTGGTAATAGTCTTTAACTTCCTGCTCTGATACTTCGGCTTTGTCCGTCATTTTATCTTTGCTTAGAATCACGTAATCTAAGTTACGAGTTTGCTGTTGCAAAGCAACCGTTTGCTTAAGCTCAGACGATAGCACAAACTCAGAACCTGCTAACGCTTGTACCAGTTGTGTTCTGGTCATCTCTTCGCGTAAATATTCACGGAACGAGTCTGGTTGGAAGTTCATTTGGCGGATAAGTTGTAGGTAACGATCATTACTAAATTGTCCGCCAATTTGGAAATATGGCATTTCAACAATCGCATTTTTTACTTGCTCGTCGCTCACGCGTAAACCTAGCTCAAGCGCCAGTTGATTTTGCAGCTCTTGTTGTACTAAACGATCAACGACACCTTGACGGATTCGCGCCATGTACGCCGGATCTGCCGAAATTTGATTAAAATACTCGCCAAACTGTTGTTCTAATCGAGCGCGTTCATTTTGGTAAGCTCTAGAAAATTCGGTTTGACTGATTTTTACTCCATTGACCTCTGCAACAGGTTGCTCTGTGGTTTGACCTAGGTAACCACCGATCCCTGCTAGCGCAAAAGACAAGATAACTACGCCAAGAATAATTTTGGCTGCGGGGCCTTGAGAACCCTCTCTGATCTTTTCAAGCATTTGTTCTTCTCTTATCTAAGCCAAAGCACATATGCGCTTTGAAATTTATCGCTAATGTAAAAAAAGCGTATCTTATCAGATACGCTTTTTTTCTTGAAGCTGAACACGGCATTTGTAGCCCAAAAGTGTAAAGCTACGTAAAGCCGCGCTTGTAATCTAATCCAACTGGATTAGTTAACAGCGTCTTTTAGTGCTTTACCAGCTTTGAAAGATGGGATGTTAGCAGCAGCAATTTGGATTGTTTCACCAGTTTGCGGGTTACGACCAGTACGTGCAGCACGCTCACGCACAGAGAAAGTACCAAAGCCAACAAGCGCTACTGAGTCGCCATCTTTTAACGCACCAGTTACTGACTCGATGAATGAATCTAGAGCACGACCAGCAGCCGCTTTAGAAATATCAGCATCAGCTGCGATTTGATCGATTAATTGAGATTTATTCACAATATCATCCTCTTACATTGTTATTATCAAAAGCGCACCGGATAGTTATGTTGATACGCTCTTGCTGTTCATTTAGAGATATCACAGCGACTCTCTAATTCGGAAATCTTTGTCAAGCCTAGGTCTCATAAGGCCTAGGCTTAAAACTAGTGCTTAAGTTAACATACCTTTTCGATTTGAAAAGCCCTTTCACACACTTTTTTAGCTTTTTTCTTAGTTTTTGCTGCTTTCAACAGCAAAACTCTCAATTGGATTAGCTAAAGCGAGTGATAACACGTCATCAATCCACGTAACAGGGTGAATTTCCAAACCATCCAGCACGTTCTGTGGTATCTCTTTTAGGTCCCTTTCATTGATTTTTGGGATAACCACAGTCTTGATGCCACCTCTATGCGCCGCTAAAAGTTTTTCTTTTAGGCCACCAATCGGCAGTACTTCGCCACGTAACGTTATCTCACCTGTCATAGCAACGTCAGAACGAACAGGATTACCGGTTAAGCTTGAAACTAAGCCCGTCACCATAGCAATACCAGCGCTTGGCCCATCTTTCGGAGTCGCACCCTCAGGAACGTGCACGTGAATATCACGTTTTTCGTAAAAATCTTCATTGATGCGAAGTTTATCGGCTCGATTTCTCACCACCGTCATCGCAGCTTGAATTGACTCTTGCATCACGTCGCCCAGTGACCCCGTGTAAGTCAACTTACCTTTACCTGGCACAGCTGCACATTCGATCGTAAGTAAGTCACCACCAACTTCCGTCCATGCTAAACCTGTTACCTGACCTATACGATCACCATCTTCAGCTTTGCCATAGTCAAAACGTTGAACACCAAGGAATGACTCTAGGTTATCTTGGTTAATCACAACTTGTTTGATGTCTTTATCTAACAAAATGTTTTTTACCGCTTTACGACATAGCTTAGAAATTTCGCGTTCTAAGTTACGCACACCCGCCTCTCGCGTGTAGTAACGAATGATGCCGATGATTGCACTGTCTTCAATGACAACTTCAGATTCCTTCAATCCATTGCGTTTGATTTGTTTTGGAATGAGGTGCTGTTTTGAAATATTCAGCTTTTCATCTTCGGTATAACCTGAAAGACGGATCACTTCCATTCTATCGAGTAATGGTCCTGGGATATTAAAGCTGTTTGATGTTGCAACAAACATGACATCAGACAAGTCATAGTCAACTTCTAAGTAATGGTCTGCAAACGTGCTGTTTTGCTCTGGGTCTAAAACCTCTAGCAGTGCAGATGCAGGGTCACCACGCATATCTGACGACATTTTATCAATCTCATCAAGCAAGAATAATGGGTTCTTAACACCGACTTTACTCATGCTTTGGATAAGCTTACCCGGCATTGAACCAATGTAAGTTCTTCTATGCCCGCGGATCTCTGCTTCGTCTCGCACCCCACCTAATGCCATACGCACGTATTTGCGACCCGTAGAACGCGCGATAGATTGCCCTAAGCTCGTTTTACCAACACCAGGAGGACCAACTAAGCATAAAATTGGGCCTTTAAGTTTGTTGGTACGCTGTTGAACGGCAAGATATTCAATAATTCTTTCTTTGACTTTTTCTAAGCCATAATGATCGGCATCAAGGATTTTTTGCGCACCCGCTAAGTCTTTTTTAACCTTAGAGCGTTTTTTCCAAGGTACACCAATCATGGTATCAATATACGAACGAACGACCGTTGCTTCAGCTGACATAGGCGACATCATCTTCAACTTATTCAGCTCAGACATCGCTTTTTCTTCAGCTTCTTTTGGCATTTGCGATTCACTGATGCGTTTTTTCAGCGCTTCAAATTCGTCTGGTACATCATCAAGCTCGCCAAGCTCTTTTTGAATAGCTTTCATTTGCTCATTCAAATAGTACTCACGCTGCGATTTTTCCATTTGTTTTTTAACGCGAGAACGAATTTTCTTTTCTACCTGAAGCAGGTCGATTTCGCCTTCCATTAACGCCATGAGATACTCTAAACGCTCAGTCACACTGCCAAGCTCAAGTACCTTTTGCTTTTCTGGTACTTTAATTGGCATATGAGCAGCCATGGTGTCGGCTAGACGAGCAGCCTCATCAATACCTGATACTGATGTTAGAACTTCTGGCGGTATTTTTTTATTAAGCTTCACGTAGCCTTCAAATTGACTAACCGCACTACGAATAAAAATATCCTGCTCTTGCTCATCAATGTCTTTTGATTCTAAAAACTGCGCTTGTGCTAGGAAATAATCATCTGTTACCAAAAACTCTTCTATTTTGGCTCTTTGCGTACCTTCAACTAGAACTTTGACGGTGCCATCTGGCAACTTTAACAACTGAAGTACCGTTGCAATGGTGCCAACCTCATAAATTTCATCTGTTTTTGGGTCATCAACAGTGGCATCTTTTTGCGCAACCAAAAAGATCTGCTTATCATTTTCCATCGCCGCTTCTAGGCACCTTATCGATTTCTCTCGGCCAACAAAAAGCGGGATCACCATGTGCGGATAGACCACGACATCGCGTAGTGCTAGCACAGGAATTTCAACTCGATCCGTTCTCTCAAGCGTCATTTTATTCTCTTCACACTTCTTTAATTTTTATTTATACCAAACTATATGGGGATAGTGGTTGTAAAGTTCAACTCGTTGATAAAAAAAGGAGCCGTTGGCTCCTTTTTAAACGATTAGTAAACCTACTCAGACACAGCTTTGTCTTTTGGGCTATTTTCGTAAATCAAAATAGGATCTGATTCACCTTTAATAACGGTCTCATCAACAACGACCTTGCTGACATCTTCTATAGAAGGCAGTTCGTACATTGTATCAAGCAACACGCCTTCTACGATAGAACGTAATCCACGTGCACCTGTTTTACGCTCCATTGCTTTACGAGCAATTGCTTTCAATGCATCTTCACGGAACTCGAGTTCTACGTCTTCCATCTTGAATAATGCAGCAAACTGTTTGGTTAATGCATTTTTTGGCTCATTCAAAATCTGGATAAGCGCATCTTCATCAAGTTCCGTTAGCGTAGCAACCACGGGTAAACGACCGATAAATTCTGGAATTAACCCGTATTTTACTAAGTCTTCTGGCTCAACATCTTTAAAAGTTTCACTCAATGAGCGTGTTGAGTCGGCCGACTTAACGTTCGCGCCAAAACCAATGCCGGTATTTTTGTGACTGCGCTGTTCAATGACTTTATCAAGGCCTGCAAACGCGCCACCACAGATAAACAAGATTTTCGAAGTATCTACCTGCAAAAACTCCTGCTGTGGATGTTTACGACCGCCCTGAGGTGGCACAGATGCAACCGTACCTTCGATCAGTTTTAACAGGGCCTGCTGAACCCCCTCACCCGATACGTCTCTGGTAATTGATGGGTTATCCGATTTACGTGAAATCTTATCGATTTCATCGATGTACACAATACCGCGTTGGGCTTTTTCTACATCGTAGTCGCATTTTTGCAGTAGCTTTTGAATGATATTTTCGACGTCTTCACCAACATAGCCAGCTTCTGTCAACGTTGTTGCGTCAGCCATGGTAAATGGCACATCTAATAATCTAGCCAGTGTTTCAGCTAAAAGCGTTTTACCACTGCCCGTTGGACCAATCAGTAGAATATTACTCTTACTTAATTCAACGTCGATCTTAGAACCTTGACTACGCAAACGCTTATAGTGGTTATACACAGCCACAGATAAAACTTTTTTGGCATGTTCTTGGCCAATTACATAGTCATCTAAGTGGTTTCTAATTTCTTTTGGAACCGGAAGCTTGTCACCAGACTCATGCTTTGGTGCAATATCTTTTATTTCTTCCCTAATGATGTCGTTACACAGCTCGACGCACTCATCACAAATATAAACAGAAGGTCCTGCTATTAACTTGCGTACTTCATGCTGGCTCTTACCACAAAAAGAGCAATACAATAGTTTATTACTTTTGTCGCCGTCTGTTGGAGTGTCTGACATTCAGCTACCTCTTAAATTCTTTGTCACCGTTTAGCGGCAACCATATACGTTGTTTTAACTATACCAAATAAATTTTACTTTAGCATAGTTGTAGTGAGAGGTTTAACGCCTCTCACTGTCAGATTTACTTGTTATCTCTGCGTGTATGTACTGCATCTACCAATCCATACTCTACCGCTTCCTGTGCACTCATAAAGTTGTCACGATCAGTATCGCGAGAAACGATATCAAATGGTTGACCGGTATGTTCCGCCATTAGGCGATTTAATTTTTCTTTTATCGACAAAATTTCTTTTGCATGAATTTCAAAATCTGATGCCTGACCTTGGAATCCGCCTAGAGGCTGATGGATCATCACACGCGAGTTTGGCAGACAATAACGCTTGCCCTTCGCACCGCCAGATAATAAGAATGCGCCCATGCTCGCCGCTTGGCCAACACATACCGTACTGACATCTGGCTTAATGAAGTTCATAGTGTCGTAAATAGACATACCCGCAGTTACCGAACCGCCTGGTGAATTAATATAAAGATAAATATCTTTTTCTGGGCTTTCTGATTCTAAGAATAACAATTGCGCGACAATCAGATTTGCCATGTGATCTTCAACTTGGCCCGTCAAGAAAATAATACGCTCTTTTAGTAGTCGAGAATAGATATCGAAAGAACGCTCACCTTTAGCTGTTTGTTCTACAACCATAGGTACTAATGCATTGAAAGGATCGATCATACCGTCATTCATAATTTTTATTCCTTATCCGCAGTAATATCAAAAACACTGCGTGTGGTTGGTATTCTGTGCCTAGAAAATAAAATGGCCCGGACACGCTACAAAAACTGTAGAATATCTCGAGCCATTAAATCGTTAGCTATGCTTTAAGTCAATGACTTATTAAGCACCTTGCTGTGGATTCATGATTTCGTCGAATGCTTTTTCAACATCAGAAACCTGAGCTGCAGCTAGGATAGCTTCAACTGCTTGCTCTTCCATCGCTACATTGCGCATTTGCTGCATCATTTGCTCGTTGCCTTTATAGTAAGCAACTACTTCACTTGGATCTTCGTACGCTGAAGCAACAGTGTCGATTAACTCGTCAACTTTCGCTTCATCTACTTTGATGTCGTTAACTTTGATCACTTCACCAAGTAAAAGACCTGTTTTAACGCGCGTTAATGCTTGCTCGTGGAACAGCTCAGCTGGAAGCTCAGGCATGTTTTGTGCGTTGCCGCCAAAACGTTGAGCAGCTTGCTGACGTAATGCATTGATTTCTTGATCGATTAGCGCTTTTGGAACTTCAGTCTCGTTGTGCTCAAGAAGACCTTTGATCGCTTGATCTTTCACGTTTGCTTTAACCGCTTGAGAAAGTTCACGCGTCATGTTCTTTTTAACTTCTTCTTTAAGTGCATCAACGCCACCTTCAGCAACACCAAACTTAGTTGCGAATTCGTCGTTTAGCTCTGGAAGTTCTTGAACTTCAACTTTTTTCACTGTGATAGTGAACTGAGCTGGTTTACCTTTTAGGTTTTCCGCGTGATATTCTTCAGGGAAAGTCACGTCAGCTACAACTTCTTCGCCCGCTTTTTTGCCAACGATGTTGTCTTCAAAACCTGGGATCATACGACCTTGGCCAAGTTCTAGAGGGAAGTCTTCAGCTTTACCACCTTCGAACTCTTCACCGTCTACAGTACCAACGAAATCGATCGTTACACGATCTTTCTCGCCTGCAGCTGCATCACTTTCAGCCCAAGTTGCGTGTTGCTTACGAAGTGTTTCAAGCATGTTTGCTAGATCTTCGTCAGTCACTTCAACAACTGGCTTTTCAACCGCGATTTTATCTAAGTCTTTCAATTCAACTTCTGGATATACTTCAAAAGTTGCATCAAATTCTAAGTCTTTACCCGCTTCTAGAGATTTAGGTGCGAATGCAGGTGCGCCTGCTGGGTTGATTTTCTCAGCAACAATCGCTTCGATGTAGTTACGCTGCATTAATTCGCCAGCTACTTCTTGACGAACAGCTGCACCAAAGCGCTTCGTGATCACTGATACTGGTACTTTACCAGGACGGAAACCGTCAATACGCTGAGTTTTAGACAGTTGTTGTAAGCGTTTTTTAACTTCAGTCTCAACGTTCTCTGCAGGAACGGTGATGGTCAGACGGCGCTCAAGGCCTTGAGTCGTCTCAACAGAAACTTGCATGATTTACCTCAATCTTCAATTTTGGCGACAACGCGCCTTCCTTACAAACAAGTTGCACATCATGCCTTAATTAGCCTACTTACGGAACACCGTTTTGAGCACCAATTGCATGTGTCATTCTTGTTGCCTGCCCTTCATGGGCGCTATGTTAAACAATAGACGCGGCATTATAACCGATAAAAACGTTTAGTCGAGCTATCGAGGTAAATTTATGAAGATTTAAGCGATGATTGGTTAAATATTAGTTAAATATAAATTTGAGAGAATTAAAATAGAAGAGGAGGTGGTCGGCGATGCAGGATTTGAACCTGCGACCCCTTGGACCCAAACCAAGTGCGCTACCAAACTGCGCTAATCGCCGATAGAAACTATTACTTTAAGAGATGGTCGGCGATGCAGGATTTGAACCTGCGACCCCTTGGACCCAAACCAAGTGCGCTACCAAACTGCGCTAATCGCCGATATAAAGTATGTAGATGGGGCGACTGATGGGACTTGAACCCACGACAACCGGAATCACAATCCAGGGCTCTACCAACTGAGCTACAGCCGCCACTACATGTGGATTAAAATAAGAATGGCGCACCCTGAAGGATTCGAACCTTCGACCGACGCCTTAGAAGGGCGTTGCTCTATCCAGCTGAGCTAAGGGCGCATACGAACATCTTCATGTTACTATCTTACTTTAAAAGTGGTCGGCGATGCAGGATTTGAACCTGCGACCCCTTGGACCCAAACCAAGTGCGCTACCAAACTGCGCTAATCGCCGATACCTTTTCGTTGTTTCCGAGTGACCTCGTTGACAACGGGGTGCATAATAGTGATTTGACTGTTCTAGGTCAAACACTTTTTTAAAAAAACATTTCAAGTGGCTAATTTTACTACAAACTGTTCAATAAGTAGATCACTTTGCTGAAATTTATACAGTTTTTTCATCTTTATTAGGTAAATGTCTTTGTCTCGTAGAGCAAAAATACATATCAGCTTGGCGCGTGCGCTGTTTTCTGAGAAAATACCCGTATTGCTACTCTATATAGTAGTGGCATTTTGAGCTAAACCCCTATACGCTCATTTTCGTTCAAGTTTTTAAATCCAATAAAGGTCACCCATGACGGCAAACATCATTGATGGAAAGGCAATAGCCAAACAAGTACGCACCACAGTCACTAAACGCGTTGCCGAGCGTGTTGAACAAGGTTTACGCGCTCCTGGGCTTGCAGTAGTTTTAGTTGGACAAGATCCAGCGAGTCAGGTGTATGTTGGTTCGAAGCGTAAAGCATGCGAAGAAGTTGGCTTTATTTCAAAGTCTTTTGACCTTCCTGGAGACACCAGCGAGCACCAACTATTAGAACTAGTCGACTCTTTAAACAATGACCCAGAAGTCGATGGTATTTTAGTACAGCTACCTTTACCTGAAGGTCTAGACGCCGAGAAAATTCTTGAGCGCATTCACCCACACAAAGACGTAGATGGTTTCCATCCTTACAACATCGGTAGATTAGCTCAACGTATGCCAGCACTACGCCCATGTACACCAAAGGGTATTATTACGTTATTAGACTCAACAGGTGTTCGTTACAAAGGCATGCATGCCGTCGTAGTTGGCGCATCCAATATTGTTGGACGCCCGATGTCTTTAGAACTATTGCTTGCCGGTTGCACTACTACGGTATGTCATAAATTCACTAAAGACCTTGAAGCCCATGTAAGACGCGCCGATTTGCTTGTTGTTGCTGTAGGTAAGCCGGAATTCATTCCTGGAGACTGGATCAAAGAAGGTGCGATAGTAGTCGATGTGGGTATCAATCGCCTTGAATCAGGTCAACTAGTCGGTGACGTACAATATGGTGCGGCAGAACAGAAAGCGAGTTTTATTACACCCGTACCAGGCGGTGTTGGTCCCATGACCGTTGCTAGCTTGATCGAAAATACCTTAGAAGCGTGCGAGAAATATCACAGCTAGACACGTACTTTTACTGATTATTCATTTAAGGAGTCTTTAAGACTCCTTTTTTATTGCTTGTCTCGAGCACTCACAGACTCGCATGGAAAAGGATACATGTTTAGGTACTGCACGAGTCGAGGTTTGTCGGTCAAGTTTGCGCGGCTTCCGTGCGGTAAAAAGTGATGCCAAATGATCAAATCACCCGCATTAGCCGCAACCGGCCTTGAACCGAGTTGATGTAGCTTTGCGGGCTCGGGCTGAGCTTGATATTCAGCCATTTCATGGGTGAGTTTTTTATGGAACCCCGGTACTAAGGTTAAGGCCCCCTGCTCTTCCTCGGTATCGGTCAAATAGATAATGCCCTGAGTTCCAAAAGTGAGTGGCTTTGAAAAGTCGATATCCCAATGTAGATCTGGACCCGGAAATGGGTAACTGTCAGTTTGTGGCGGATTGAATCCACATCGATCGGCCGAGACAATTAAGTCAGTGGTTTGCCACAATTGACTAAACGCTTTATGAATTCGCATACTGCTGCGCACTTTGTTGAGCGCTTCATGCTGGATTAGCTCAACCATAATGCCCGAACATTTATCATTGTCATACCATTGGCTTTTATCTGCCATATCCATTTGCAAATATTCACCTAACGCGCTTATCACATCGCTGCACATCTGTTGATCAATGGCATTTTTCACCACAACAAACCCTTGCGTTTGCCAGTGCAAAATGTCTTCTTCGCTTAAAACATTATCCATTTGTTGGACTTGAGCTATGGTCTGCTGCATCTCTTGAGGCTGCGCATAACCACTTAAATAATGGCTAAGACGCATGAGCGATAATTCACTGGCGAAGCCTAACTGATGAATACGTTCTAAAAACGCTTGATATGAGTGAGCACATTCATAAAGTGCCCGCAACGCTCCGGCTTGACTTAAGCCTAACAAATCAAAAATTGCTCGCTCAAGAAGAAAATCAGACTCATCACTTTGGTTAGATTGGCCAGTAAGGCTGTTATGTACGCGCGTCCAAATTCTTTTCAAGTGAGCACTGACAATATTGTCCTTACTGGTCAAGCTATCTAAATCAAAGTTGTGGTCAATCATATAATTTCCTTGAACAAAAAATGAAGAGCGATATTAAGATTATACAAAGTGTATAAATATCATAAAATTACATGGAATTACTCGCTTTTAAAAAAAATTTTGCAGCCATATTTTTTGCACATTTGTCTTCCATCTTATTAATCAAGAAATCAACACACCTCTTTAGCATGTCGTAACCAGCTTGCATGAGGCCGTGTGGAACAATTAACCCATGACATAGAGAGACAAAGTATGAAACGTTCAATAATTAACATTGCAATCGTTGCTGCAACATTAACGACTTTAACAGTTAGCGCACAATCACATGCACGTAAAGGGGGCAAAGGCCCACATAAATCGCCAGAAGTCGTATTCAATAAATTTGATGCCGACCAAAGTGGCACGATCACCCTTGATGAGCTAGCAGTAAATGTCGCTGAAAAGGCGCAGAAAAAGCTTGAACGAGCTGACAGTGACGCATCTGGTGAGATTGAACTGACTGAATATTTAGCTAATCGTCGTCACAATAATGACCTGTCCGCTTTTGCTTCTGAAATCGTGCAATGTGTACAAGACACGAAAGATGCCACTGGAGACGACAATATAGTTGTACCTAGTGCGGACCGTTTTGCGTCTCCCGAAGCGAAGTTTGCTCAATTGGACACAGATAGCAATGGTGGTATCAGCCTTGAAGAAATCGCCAACTCAATGTCAAGCCACCATGCCGACGCTTTTTCTGCAATGGATAGCGATGGAAGTGGTGACGTGACATTAGCAGAGTTTGTCCAACACGGCGAAAGCAAACGCGCGACAAAACATGCTGTAAAAGAGTGTATCGACAGCATCTTAGACGCAGCAGAACCTGTATAAGCAATCGTTAAAGTGTTCATTAAGAAAGGGCCGTTCACAATTTCGTGACTCAGCCCTTTTCTTCCAACGTCACGCTTATATTGGTAGCACCGCAAATGCCTTTAGTATCTAAGCAAGTCATCAAATAAGCCATCGCGAGTCCAAAGAACCAAGAGTCAGATATCAATGCGTATTTCTTAGCTCTAAAAAGTCGCTGATACCATACACTAGCTCAACATGCTCAGTTGAGAGCCACCACTTAGTCTACGCTTGGTATTTTTTACAGACAGTACCTTTTTGAGTGCATCTAATCGCACTATTAGTATTCTAGATAAATGACCGAATTTGATAACAAGACATGGGTGGATTATTTTCCACCACCTTTTGATCGTTTAATAGACTATTTACTTTATTCTCTTTCGGTTCTATTATAGGTCCTGGTTGCGCGTTACGCTCAACCCACTATTTGATATGTAAAATGGAATTTACTGGGTGCCCAAGTTTCGAGCTTAATCCTCGTCTTAGTTCGCTCATTTTTGCCACGCATTGATTTCACTTTTACGCCCCCAGCTTTAAAACCAAACACAAAATAGCAAATTTACCTATTGCAGGTTCGTTTTAAAGCTTTTGATAAAACATCTAAAAGGAAGTGCAAGATGATAGTACGCTCAATACTGGTCAGTGGACTATTTGTGTTATCACAAACTAGTATGGCCTCCGAGAATAATAAAACCATCTCGGTTTCACAGGATGTCGTTAAGCTTTCAATGGCTGACTTCAGACCAATTACAAAAAATTATGCGAGCCGAAAAGCAGTAGTCGGTTATGAAGCGCTCATTGATGTTGCAGATGCCAAACCCTCCATGTTTTTTGAACTGACTGGTGAAATGACTGCAAAATGGTTTTCATCAAACTTTGCAACTAAAACAACCGTTAGCTGCAGCGGGATCCCAGTTGGTGTTTCATATGATTACGGAAAAATCGTTAAAGGCAAAAAGCGTCCCGCTCAACCTGCTATTTCAGAGTTACGCCACAATATGGAAGATTGCACACAGCTGAAAATCGAAATAACAAAACGAGGCAGCCTAAGTCGACAGTTCTACACCCAAATCCAAAACATCTCTTTCGAGGTGTCTATGCAAGAAATTGATGCTCAGCGAGAGGAGTCTAACTAATGAAATTTATACCAGTTTTAGGCCTTCTTTTAGCCAGTTCATCAAGTTTTGCAGCAGATTACCAGTTGGCATTTTATGATAAGACGATGGATAAAGAGGGAGGAGAGTATATCCTTGAAGCTCAACCCAACTGGCCCATCCATGCCTCTATACTTGAAATAGACATCACCATTGATGGTAACGCTGAACTCTCATCAAAATACAAAAAAGTGTGTACAAAATGGCAAAATGGCGACTGTATTGGCGCGTATAAAAACATTTTGCACAGCGAGTTCTTTCATGAAGAAAGCGTAAAACTCTATTGCGATGACAAAGTTATTTATGATGTACGTAAAAATAACAGTGAATACTCAAATGAAGTAATAGACGACGCCAGCTGTAGCTTAACTTTTAAGGATACACTCATTAGTCTTCAGCCGTATCAATGCACCACGATTAAATTAGCAATCAATACACAAGTGGGGGATAAAGAGAAAAAGGTGGCGGGTACGATCAGTTTCAAAAATAGTACTTCAAAACCAAATTTAAAAATTACCAATTAATTTCTATCGCTCACTGATCTACTGACGATTATCGCATTCAGTAGATCAGTGTTTGCAAACTTAGTCAGCCTGCCCTTTAATTGGACCATGTGCTAAATTCACATGTGGATTCTGACCACGCTGGCGTAGCAAATGATCCATCAAGGTGATTGCCATCATCGCCTCAGCTATCGGAATCGCACGGATCCCCACGCAAGGGTCGTGACGCCCTTTTGTGATCATCTCAACTGATTCATTTGCCCTATTAATACTTTGACCGGGTATCGTAATGCTTGATGTCGGCTTGAGCGCTATCGACGCAACAATATCTTGCCCCGTGGAAATACCCGCTAGCACACCACCTGCATGATTGCTTGTAAAGCCCTGAGGTGTCAGTTCATCTCGGTGTTCTGAACCTTTTTGCTCAACAACTGCAAAGCCATCGCCAATTTCAACACCTTTTACGGCATTAATGCTCATTAAAGAATGTGCAAGCTCTGCATCTAATCTATCGAATACGGGCTCACCTAAACCAACGGGCACATTTTTGGCAACCACTTTCACCTTTGCACCAATGGAGTCACCTGACTTTTTCAAATCACGCATGTACTCATCTAACGCTTCTAGCTTGCTCTCATCGGGAAAGAAAAATGGATTTTGCTCAACTTGCTGCCAGTCATATTGTTCGGCTTTTATTGGTCCTAACTGAGAAAGGCACGCATGAATTTCGATACCATGCACTTGTCGTAAGTATTTTTTAGCGATACCACCCGCTGCAACACGTATTGCGGTTTCACGTGCCGACGAACGTCCACCGCCTCGATAATCACGATGCCCGTACTTGTGCCAATAAGTATAGTCACCATGACCGGGACGAAATACCTCGGCGATTTTACTGTAGTCCTTTGAGCGTTGATCGGTATTTTCTATCAGTAAACCAATGCTAGTGCCTGTGGTTTTCCCCTCGAACACACCCGACAATATTTTAATTTCGTCACCTTCTCTACGTTGTGTAGTGTAACGACTTTGTCCTGGCTTGCGCCTGTCTAGATCAACTTGTAAATCAGCTTCACAAAGCTCAAGCCCTGCGGGAACCCCATCAACCACACCGCCAAGTGCGGGTCCATGACTTTCACCGAAGGTACTCACTTTAAAAAGCTGACCTATGCTATTACCTGCCATTATTCACCCTCATTCCAAATGACATCCCAAAATACTAAGTGAGTGTTTACTTAGTCGTTAAAATATTCTACTAGTTGTTGTTTTGAAATAACAAAAACACCTAGTCCACCGTTCTCAAACTCAATCCATTCGAATGGCGCTCCTGGGTACAACGCTTCCATATGTACCATAGAGTTACCAACTTCGACAAATAAAAGTCCATGGTCAGTAAGGTGCTCTGCTGCTTCTTGCAAAATAGTACGGGTTACGTCCAAGCCATCTTCACCCGATGCAAGGCCAAGCTCTGGTTCATGATGAAACTCATGAGGCAAATCAGCCATATCTTCAGCGTCAACATACGGAGGATTGGCTACGATTAAGTCATACTTTTGACCTTCTACCCCACTAAATACATCGGACTGAATTGCAAACACTTGATCTTGCAACATGTAATCTTCGATATTAATGTTTGCCACTTCCAATGCATCATAAGAAATATCCACTGCATCAACTTGTGACTCTGGAAAAGCTTGTGCTAAAGCAATCGCAATACACGCAGAGCCGGTACACATATCCAAAATACGTTCAACAGGCCGTTCAGCCGATAACCAAGGTGCAAACTTATTATTTATTAGCTCAGCAAATGGTGAGCGCGGTACCAGTACTCGCTCATCCACATAAAATGGCATACCCGCGAACCAAGCTTGGTTGGTTAAGTACGCCACAGGTGTGCGCTCAACGATACGTGTTTCAATATAACTTAACAAACGCAGTTTCTCGGAACGCGTTAAACGAGAGTTCATTAATTCTGTTGGAGTATCTAGTGGTAAATTTAAAATTGGCAAAACTAGATTAACCGCTTCATCCCACGCGTTATCTGTTCCATGACCAAAAAATAGCCCTTGGCTTGCAAATTGGCTGGTTGTCCAACGTAACCAGTCTCGGATTGTTAGTAAGTCACTTACCGCTTCTTCGGATAGTGCTTCTGTCAGCTGAAATTCGCTCATGTTTCTATCTCGGTCATTTTTAAATTAGCGACATTGTAGCGGTTTTTGCGCTGGGTTTTTACGCTTTTTTTCACTAGAATACCGCTATGAAAAAAGAACCCTCAAAATCGAACCAAATAGACGACGCTGACTTAGATTTATTTCGTCAGTCAATTGCTGTCACCAAAAAAATTAAACAAGATACCATTCGCTTTGGAAATACCACTAAAAAGCCTAAATTCAGTGAGCTGGCAGACCAAAAAACAACTATCAGATGTTTTATTTTTCTGCTGCTAGGATGCTCTGCTGCTAGTGTGCTGCTAGGACATCCACTTTAAAAGCTGTGCTCAAAAAAACGATTGTGTAAACCACCTGCATATTGTGATGATTTTTTTGTCAAAATATGTAATTGAAAGGGTAAAGACTCGCTTTGCGCTTACGCAACTCGGCCTTTTTACCAAGCGTCAGACACGATTTATTCTGCCCTATACGAGCATCTGTAAACATTAATGAGTCAAAATGATGATAGTTTCAGGCCAGCAGCTTTTTGCTGTTGCTGATATTGCTGCGTCGTTTTCGCTCTAATCGTTCACAATATACATCTAACGATTGCTCTTTTCCTGCGGCACCTTTAAACACGTGTTCAAACTGCGTAGTGAGTTTAACCCAGTTTTCAGCCTTGATATTGAGTCGCTGTAAAACTGGCACTGCATTTTGTTCTATA
Source organism: Pseudoalteromonas sp. ATL1 (assembly GCF_058933015.1). Taxonomy (NCBI): domain Bacteria; kingdom Pseudomonadati; phylum Pseudomonadota; class Gammaproteobacteria; order Alteromonadales; family Pseudoalteromonadaceae; genus Pseudoalteromonas; species Pseudoalteromonas sp. ATL1. The sequence goes on from NZ_JBZYXL010000001.1 coordinate 3,386,983, forward strand.
TAACCTCGTTTGTCCGCTCTAATGCATTTACCCGTTAACTCGACTAATTCTAAATAAGATTTGAGCTCGAAAGGCAAACCTTTTGGCATATTTTTTCTCGGGCTACCAGCAAATCGCGCCAATTGTTTTGGTTGCTTACCCTGTATAGCGTCTTCACACCGCTTTTTTATGCTAGTATGAGCTGATTCTTCGGGGGTTTTAGCCATTTTGGCCCTGATTGGGTTCAAATCTACGTATGCCATACAGGCCATCAGTGCAGCTTCGTCTAACAGCGCTTGTGATTTAAATCGCCCTTCCCAAAATCTGCCTGTGCAACCATCTTCTCGGTTAGCTTGACGTGCTATCCCTTCATTTAAAACTCGCATAAACCAACTTATGCTCGATAAACGTTGCCGATATTCTTTAATTTCTTTATTCAAAAAGAATCGCTGCCCTTCGTCTAAACGCTCACCCTGTAAGAACTTATGACCGAGCATTGAGCCCTTAAACAACTTATGCCAACGAATAAGCACCGCTTTATCACTTAATCTGTGTGCTTTTTTATTGTCAATATATAACACCACATGAGTATGGTTGCTCATCACCGCGTACGCACACACATCAATACAAAACACTTGAGCCAGAAACAACAATCGTTCTTCCACCCACCCTCGGCGATGCTCATATGATTTACCAGTAAATTTGTCTTCACCGCACAAAAACGCGCGGCGTACGCAACGTGAAACACAATGATAATAGGGCGTATCTGACAAACTGATTTGACACTTCCTTGCTAATCCCATCGTTCACTCCTTGAACTGAGAAATTGAAATGATTTTGAAGAGTCCTAAGTGTAGGAAAGCCACTAAAACTTTCCAGTTAAAGTGGCTGTCCATGTTAATTCTTATGTGTTATCGAAATGGCACTGTCATTAAGAAGAAGAAAAGTCTTTTTAAAAGACAGACCAAAAGGATTGAAATGGCTTATTACCAAACTCAATAAAACCAGACCGCGAAATCAAAAACTAAACACACATGTACTATTCATCAAATAGAGTGAAATGATCAGTGCCGCCCAGTAGAAGTGATCAACCTCAATCAGCAGCCATGAGCATTTTTGACAGTCCCACTATATAGTGGGACTGTCTCAAAATGCACCATCTGCTGAGCACAACTGAACACTTCTGCTGCAAATTGCTGCTCGGGTTGCTGTTCAGCTTGTTTTGATTAAGTTAAACATTCGGAGCGAACGCCACTCAAGCTTGAGTGGCTGCCCTTTTAGTTCTCACTATAGAAAACGGCACGAGGCGACTAAAAGTCACCTCGATTGGTTAGTATTGTTTGACAACAGCTGAGCGTCCATATATGTCCACGTTAATTTTTATCACTAAAACTTATTGCTTGAATAGTAATAACATCCCCAGATTGCATTTCTATTTTAAGCTCATTGATATCATCAGGCATTTTTGAGTAGGTTATTTCATTTACACTCACACTTGGTCCCCACTCTTCCTGATGTGGTACATTTAAAAGCGTAACACCATTTCCACAAACCTCTTCGATCTCTGAATTCCGGTTTTTAAACCTAAGAACACACTTTTTATCTAACCAGCAGTATTTAATATCTAAAAATGTCCAATCATGCATCAATCGCTACCTACTTTTTTATCGTCTAGTGGAAGATGAGCCTCAGGTGACTCTGGAGGGACAACATTCCCGTCTATATCAAGTCTATTCCCATCTGCATCGTTAACATGGCAGTGTGAACCACAGTCTGCGCCCGGATGTATCAATATTCTTTGTTTTCCGGTCGATGGGTCAACATAAGCAGTTAAAGTGGCTGTCCATGTTAATTCTCTTTACCAACTAGAGCAATATTGAATTTACTCCCTGACGTTTTCGAGTTACAAAAAAGCCCCGCGAGTGCGAGGCTTTGGATTAGAAATTACATTAAGAACCTTTTAGACAAAAGAAATCTCAACTAAATCGGTAACTAATACTACTTCTCCCCAATCTCCTTCTAGGTGATTTTCTTTACCATCTTTTCTAAAGCTATCTATATTGCCGAGATCAAATTCACCGCTACTATCAGAGAACTTATTATTAGTTTTCTCAATCCAATTTATTGCTTCACACTCCCTGAATATTAGTCGAGCTTTCTTATAGCAATATTGCTCATCGTCTTTGGGGTCAGAGTACAAAGGGTGTTCATCCGTCAACACTAAATCTAACAGGAAGGTTAACTCATCCTTAGACTCTTCAATTTTTAATACGAAGGAATCCTCAAAGTAAATGTTTTCCAAACCTTCTATTTCAAAATAATTACTCATTTCTATGCCTTATCCAAATCATTTTTAATAGGAGTATGATTTTCTGGACTCTTCCTTGTAACAGGCTTACCTTCAGGGCTCACTCGTTGTCCTTTTGAATCCTTCAATTCAACGTGAGGGTTTTTACTTCCCGGCGCTCTGTCGCTACCACCTTTGATTGTTACCCTATCAACACCGTTCTCATCTTTCATTTTTAAAGGACCGTTTTTAGACTGAGAAGGTTTAAAGCCTAGCTTTTCAGCTTTCGCTTTAATATCACTAGCCTTTGTAGAGCCATCCTTCTTGATCATATTCCCTATTTGCTTACCTCTACCAGCATTTTTTGAAGCCTTGTATGCCTTATAAGCTTTATGAGCAACTTTTGCTACAGCTACAATTGCAGGTATAAACTGTAAAAACTTACCATCAGGATCTGTATATTTATATGGATTATTATTGGCGTAAGCATACCTATTGAAGCCTTGGACAGGGTTTCCGAGCTCCATGTGCCCTAATGCATCAACAGGATCATTCGAATAGAATCGACCTATGACTGGATCATAGTATCGTGCCTGCATATAACTCAAGCCTAGTTCTTTATCGAACTTATGCCCCGTGTAACAGTGTGCTGCTAGGACATCCACTTTAAAAGCTGTGCTCAAAAAAACGATTGTAGTGCTGCTAGGACATCCACTTTAAAAGCTGTGCTCAAAAAAACGATTGTGTAAACCACCTGCATATTGTGATGATTTTTTTGTCAAAGTATGTAATTGAAAGGGTAAAGACTCGCTTTGCGCTTACGCAACTCGGCCTTTTTACCAAGCGTCAGACACGATTTATTCTGCCCTATACGAGCATCTGTAAACATTAATGAGTCAAAATGATGATAGTTTCAGGCCAGCAGCTTTTTGCTGTTGCTGATATTGCTGCGTCGTTTTCGCTCTAATCGTTCACAATATACATCTAACGATTGCTCTTTTCCTGCGGCACCTTTAAACACGTGTTCAAACTGCGTAGTGAGTTTAACCCAGTTTTCAGCCTTGATATTGAGTCGCTGTAAAACTGGCACTGCATTTTGTTCTATATAACCTCGTTTGTCCGCTCTAATGCATTTACCCGTTAACTCGACTAATTCTAAATAAGATTTGAGCTCGAAAGGCAAACCTTTTGGCATATTTTTTCTCGGGCTACCAGCAAATCGCGCCAATTGTTTTGGTTGCTTACCCTGTATAGCGTCTTCACACCGCTTTTTTATGCTAGTATGAGCTGATTCTTCGGGGGTTTTAGCCATTTTGGCCCTGATTGGGTTCAAATCTACGTATGCCATACAGGCCATCAGTGCAGCTTCGTCTAACAGCGCTTGTGATTTAAATCGCCCTTCCCAAAATCTGCCTGTGCAACCATCTTCTCGGTTAGCTTGACGTGCTATCCCTTCATTTAAAACTCGCATAAACCAACTTATGCTCGATAAACGTTGCCGATATTCTTTAATTTCTTTATTCAAAAAGAATCGCTGCCCTTCGTCTAAACGCTCACCCTGTAAGAACTTATGACCGAGCATTGAGCCCTTAAACAACTTATGCCAACGAATAAGCACCGCTTTATCACTTAATCTGTGTGCTTTTTTATTGTCAATATATAACACCACATGAGTATGGTTGCTCATCACCGCGTACGCACACACATCAATACAAAACACTTGAGCCAGAAACAACAATCGTTCTTCCACCCACCCTCGGCGATGCTCATATGATTTACCAGTAAATTTGTCTTCACCGCACAAAAACGCGCGGCGTACGCAACGTGAAACACAATGATAATAGGGCGTATCTGACAAACTGATTTGACACTTCCTTGCTAATCCCATCGTTCACTCCTTGAACTGAGAAATTGAAATGATTTTGAAGAGTCCTAAGTGTAGGAAAGCCACTAAAACTTTCCAGTTAAAGTGGCTGTCCATGTTAATTCTCTTTTTTTGGTAATGTCATTTTTTAACTTCCTTTATTTTCAATTTCCGTCAGCTTATCTCGGCGGCTACAATTCCTCCGTATCTGAATGAAACTAATTTTAAAGGCTTCAGATCGCAAGCATAACAAAGCCCCGCTGTGTGAAGCGAGGCTTTGGATTCAAATACTCAGTTGATTCACTCTATGTCAATTACTGCTCGAATTTTTAAGGACGAACATTCAACTAAAAGCTGTAAAGTGACCCCCTTATCAAAAATACCATCAGAAAAGTGCAGCTGCATTGCATCAGAATAACCTCGATTGTTCGTAAGTAACCACCCCCAACTCAAAGGTTTTCCAATAGCACTTTTCCATACATTTGATCTACTAACGTCCTGTTTTGAAATGTCGTTTAACTCTTCTAAAGTTCCAATTGTTAAGCTAATAGAATCATCTTCCATAGCAAGCAATGAGATTACATTGTCTGCAAAGGTTAACTCAAAAGCACCATTGTCATTTTCTAACTCTTTGTCGTAGTGCCTTACAACTTTACTTAAAGGCGCACCGCTATCAACTAACTTATCAATAATCTCCATCATATCCTTATTTCCCTCCATATTTTTGGGCTTTCTTGGATGCTTGCTTAATAATTTTCATTGCCGTTTCTGCCTTTTTATCTCCTGCCGCAGCCATATTCGCAAGTTGACCTACAGTTAGCGAGCTATATTCCCCCAATTGGTTTACTTGGCTTGCCCCACCACCTCTTTGCTTAATCGCGTCAGCAGCTGATTTATCTTTTAGACCACCTAAGTTACCAATTTTTTTCTTACCGCCACCAGTTAGTTTTGCTTTTGCCGCAATAATTCCAATAGCAAGAACTTCTTCACCTATAGAGTTTTCGTCAGCCGAATGTGCAAACTCCCCATTAGGGTCTCGCTCACCATCTGGAACAGCTTCTGCTCCCATAGCTTCAAGAAGCTCTACCATTAACGGTTCGAGCTTCTTGGTCAACCAATCTTCGGTTACACATGCTGCTCCTGAGCTTGAGTTATCTTGCGAACACATTCCAGTAGGGTCTGTATATTTATACGGATTATTATTCGCATAAGCATAGCGGTTAAAACTATGTACATCCCTGAACCCAACAGGATCATTCGAATAAAAACGCCCGATAACTGGATCATAGTATCGTGCCTGCATATAACTCAAGCCTAGTTCTTTATCGAACTTATGCCCCGTGTAACCAATATCGTCTTTGGCTTCGCCTATTACTTCACCGTAAGGGCGGTACTGCTGGCGGCTTTCTTCTAACGATTGTGCATCAGTAAACCCGTATTTAGCAATCAGCTTTTTACCTAAGTAAATGTAGTTGACGCCCTCACCTGCAATGTTGCTTCCTTCTTCGCGATATAACAATGTGCCATCTTGGCTATAAAAACTATAGCTGGTGCCTTGGGCTTCAACCTGCTTAACTCGACGGTTGTGACCATCGTACAAATAGCTGTTGCCTTTGGCGCTCACCATTTGATTTGCTGAGTTATAGTCAAGTGCAAAGGCACCATTGTGCGTGATACTACCGCGTGCATCATAGCCAATTGAGCTATATTTGCCCTGCGTACCTGTGCCTGTAACACTACTTAAACGGTTAGTGGTTCTATCGTAGTTGTAAGTTAGCGTTCGGCCAAGCGCGGTATACTTTTCAATATTGCCCAGCCCATCGTATTGTATGGTGCTGTCGCCAGCTTCAGACCCACCATAAACATGAGTTAAACGGTTAAGTTTGTCATACTGCAATGTCGTCAAGCTAAACTCTGGCTTAACCGCATCGATTATCGACGTTACATTGGCATTGTTGTCGTAGCTATAAGTGAGGTTTACAACCTTTTTACTTGCAAGGGTATCAACTAATACGGTTGGTAGCCCACTTTGATTGTCATAAGTTTGCGAATGGGTTGCACCATTACCATAGGTAAATCTGGTTAAAGCGCCTTGGCCATTGTATTGTGCATTGGTCGCAAACGTGAGTTCTACTTCTGAAGTACTACCCGGCTTGTATACAAGCGCTTGGGTTGGCTCACCAAAACCATTGGGCGCAAAGTGCACCGTCGTATAGTCTGGGTACGTTAAACTGCTGCGATGCAACAAGCTGTTATAACCATGATCAGCCTCAAGGCTCACCGTTTGACCCGCAATATAAATACGCTCAAATTCAAGCAATCCTTGATTGTTGTAGTGGTAATCGTGCTCTACGTCCCCTGCAATAAGTTTAGTTACATTACCACTGTTGTCGTGGGTGTAGGTTAACGCTGGTGTTGTATCCCCCGTTGGGTAAGTCACCTTGTATGGGTCGCCTAGGTTATCATACGTGTAGCTAATCGCATTTGCAGGCTTACTGGTTGTACACTCTGTTGAGGATACCCCTTCTTGTTTCCACGTCATTAACCCCAGTGCATTGTAACCAAATAGGGTATTGCCCACATCAGGGCGCGATACCAAACATAGGTTATTGTTACTGTCATACTGACGTGTTTCAATGGCTGAAACATTCGAGCCGTCTTTGCTTGATTTACCCGCTTGCGTAATGGTTTTAATATTGCCCAAAATATCTATGTCTAACGTGGTAGTAACATCACCGCCATCAAGCGTATTGACAATTTCTTTGGCTGTACTGTAGCTGGGTGAGCCATACGCAAGATATTGTGTGGTTGTTATGTTCCCTTTTGCGTCGGTAACTTGTACTTTATTACCCGCAAGATATTTTGTTTTTATACTGCCCAAGCCGCTTTTGGCTTCTTCAATTTTTCGTCCTAAGCCGTCATAGGTATTGGTAGTGCCATAATCAGACTCTGATTGGTCAGCTGTGACAATTGAAGTAAAAATAGGTCGATTAGCGTAGTCATAAGTAAACGTTTGGGTACGATACAAGCTATTTGTCACGTCGTTGGCGACCGACTTAGTTAAACGCAACCAATTGTCATAGTATTCTGTGCTGGTAAATACAGAGCTATCGGCACAGGTCCCCGTACCAGCGATAAGCGTACAGCGCTTTACGGTACGGGTATTATTGGCTAAATCCCATTCATAGGCGGTATCTAACCAAGTGCCATTAGCGTCATTACTTAAATCAACCCCGGTGATACGCCCCATAATGTCATAGTGATATTGGGTTTTATTACCGTTAAAGTCTGTGGTGCTGGTTACCCAACCGTTTGAGTTCACTTCCATACTGCCTGTAATAACGCTTCCCACCCCCTCAATACGGGCTGGCATTTCAAAGTTTTGCGCTTTACCACGGTAAAAATTGGTGCGCTTTAGGTAATTTTTGTCGCTGCTACGCGTACCATTGCTTTGTAAACGGGTGTCGTTAAACTGAATTTCAGACACTTGCCCTTCATCGGTATAAGTCGCGTAGGTTTTTTTAAGTTGCCCATATTCGTATAAGTTGGTTAGCAATTTAATATTGGTATACGAGCTATCACTGGCTGATTTTGCCGCGTAGTCTGCTGAGTAAGCTTGTGTAAACGTATTATTATCAGCAGACACCGACACCGAATTTAGCAAGTTAAATACATGGTTATTCTCATCATGTTCATAACCGCGTTTAATATAACGCGTTGCAGTCGGGCTTGATTCTTTGGTCAGCGTGGGCGCGTCGTAATCATTAAATGTTTCGTTTGTGACTTCATAAGCATCGCTAAAGTCCGTCGATTCACCTGTTTTTTCATACGTAATGGTTGATTTTTGACGAGCAAAGTAGGCGCTGGTAAAGTCATGGCGTACTTTACTTTCGCCACGACTTGGGCTGTTTTCTTCTACCTTTAAAATTTGACGTAATTGAGTGCTACCGTCTTTAGCAAAATATGCTGTCAGCACTTCCTTATTTTCTGTTTCTCCAAAGCGCGCGCTAAAATAGTGAGCTACTTTACTGTTATCAGGTGCAGTGACAACGGTTGTCTTAATATCCGCCCAAATTAGATTGTAGGGTAAAGTCGGATACCCTTCGCGAGTGATATATGTTTGCTTTTCTTCATAATAAGCAACTGAGTTGTAATAATTATACGCCCATTTGTATGAGGTATTGTCACTCAAAGTGATGGTTTTATCTGACAAGGTGAAGGCCATTGTACAAGCCGTGGTTTCTACTTGCCCCGCTTCCCATTCAGTTAAGTACTTTGGCGCAACTATTTTATATTCAACTCCAGCACGGTTCATTGACCTTAATTGATAGTTGAAAGTTGCAACCGCACCATGAGGGTGCGTCATCGTAACCCAGTTACCTTCGTTTCTATCAAACTCACACACCTTAGGGTTACTGCTCTTTTCGTCTGTTGGCACCCTATATGAGTGGAATCCCAAATAGGCGGCTTTCCAATTAAACCTCGATTCTCCTTCGGGATAAGCAAATTGCCATTTTAAATTATCTGGTCGCGTTACCGTCTTTAAAGTGACTATGTCGTCGGTAAATTGGTAGTCTCCTGGGTATAAATCCATACCAACGTACGTCGATTTGAAAAATCCACCTAAGCTTTCATAGTCATATTGCCAAACTTGACCTGAACCCACATTTGTTACGGATTTAACTAAATTAGGATACGCTTCATTTTGACCATAGTAAGTTAACTCAATTTCTCTGTTGTCACTTGAGGTGATATTGGTTAACAACACACCGTTGTACTGATACTTAACCCAGTTACCAAACTTATCTTCTATTTGCGTAGGCAGTAAAAACGCGTGATAGGTTCTAAACTGCGGCGACTTTCTTTTTGCAAATTGGCTTGGTTCAATTAATGTCAACGATTTACCGCCCACAATGCGCAATTGACCAAAAGTATAACGAGTTCCGTCATTTGTGGTTACAACAAACCCTTCATACCCATGCGGCGTATCAATGCATGAAATTTCCCAATTTTGATTCGTTGTTTTTTTACCATTACTGTCAATCAGTATTTTTGAACTACCATAATTTGGAATATGAATTTGGTCTCCATTCCAGACACTTTGCCCCATTTCTGGCTCGTAAGATTGGCTAACATAAGGCGCCCATGTGCCACCATCACCTAATTCACCAGTACACGCTTTACCCGTGCCCCAGCTGCCTTTAAAAGCAACACTCTCTTCAAGAGACAACAAGTTAGCGCGTACATGAGGTAAATCTATGCCCCAAGTTCCAAAATCCCGGGTATTGGTATCAAAAGAATCCGAGCCAACATAAATCCGCGTTAGGTCAACCGGTAAACTACTATTCCCTGGAATACTTATATCCGTATGACTAAATGAAATTGACCCCGTCGCTGCGCCATACCGCTCGCCAAACAAATCTGATGTATAAGCTTCAACTTTATGGTCTAAATTGAAAAGTTCACGATAATTTGTCGTTATCTCACGACGATCTATATTTGGTATGCCATTATCATTTTCAGCTTGTATTGAGCTTTGCATATGGCGCAACATGGCAGTTTGAATACCGTCTACTTTCCCAGCGGGCTCACTCACCTGTTGACCCAGCGTAATGACAAACTTGCTCAAATCAACACTTTGCTGAGCCAAAACTAAATGACTACAAGTGCCGAGCGCTCCTATCAGCGTCGTTTTTATAAACACATTACTATTGTTTTTGAAATTCTTTTTCACAGTTTTATCCCAAAAATCATATGTGAGCGATAAAGCTCACATCAAAACTATTCTTTGACTTTAAATTTGCAGGCAGTGCTTCAAAGTTCTTCTAAAGCACTGCCTTTTTTTATTTCGCTATGGTCTCCGCCACCGGATTACCCAACAAGTCGGTGTGGATATATATAACTTGTTTGGTCTTTTGCTCTAACGCATAACTCCATTCAGAACAAGCTGTCGAGCCATAACATGCTCTTACTCTGTAATGCATAAAGTGTTCTTTATTCTGTGCGACTTTATACGAGGTTGCCTGCCCAATATTTGGTATATCCTCCCAGCCCAATAGTACTTCAGCGTTACATTTTTCTTGCGAAGGACATTCGAACTTAGCCATCTCGTAACGAGTCGCTGACTCTATTTTGTCCCAAGAGACGATGTCTCCTTTCAACTTAGCATTTGGTTTGTGATACTCGAATAGGTTGAGGTTAATGATGTTACTCCAACCAAAACATTCGCCAGTTGCTGTGCACCCTCTTGTTCTCACCGCGTGTAACCCAACACCAACTGACGTAACCGCTCCAGATAGTTTGGAAGCAGACAAGGGGCGACCATAGTTTTTCCATTGCAGCTGAGCTGCATCATGCTTACAACTGTCACCACACGCCGCGTAAATCACCTCCAACGTCTTAATGCGCTTGTCTTCGAGCTCACACCAAGTAAAAACATTACCCGATGAGGGGGCTTCAAGCTTTGGAATAATTTTGCACTCTGGCTCTTTTACGGTGATCACTAAAGAGCGTCGTTCACTGCAACCGCCAATATCGCTACATGCTTCAATAAAGAAAGTATGAACACCCGCTTTGTTAATCAGCCTCTCAGTTGATGTGGTAGTTAGGTTAGATCTAAACTTCAAGCGCTCATTCACACCCATTGTCGGCGTATTAACATACACGTTAAAACGCACAGCTTGCGTGTAGTTCGCGCTCATTTTCCAGTTTAAAGCGATGGTGTCGCCAATATTTATGTCTGTGTTTGCAGTCGTAAACTCTATAGGCATTGGAGTTTGCCCATTTACCGTCACTTGCGTTTCAACAGAAGGCCCACAACTCCCAAACGAGTTACACGCTTCAATCCTAAACTTTTGTATCCCGGTACGTTGTACGCCCGTATCACCTTCTCGCTTGACACTTTGCTCTGTTAAACCACTCCACTTCAAAAACTCAGCGCCATCGGGTTTTTTAACATAAATATTGTAAGTCATTTCATCTTGATAAGGAGTACCGGCGTTGTTTATGGGTCTGTCCCAGCTCAATACAATTGCCTCACCAGGAATAATGTTTGTTTTATTGGCTTTAAAGTGACGCACTTTTCCGACTGGCCCATCGGAAGCACCATTTAAATAATACACCTTATTCGAATAACCAAAGTTGTCCTGACAGCGGGTATAACGACACGCTTTTATTCTAAATTGCGCACTGCGCCCTTCATAAAAACGCGGTGTCACAACGGCTCGGTTATTTGTAAACAAATGATCGCCACGCCATACCATCTGTTCATCAATAGACGATGGGGTAATATCCTGCCAATTACCGCTATAACTGGTCCTTTCTTGAATAATGTACCCATATGCACCCAGTGTTTTGGGCCAAGTCAAAATCACTTTCTTGTCGCGCTGATTAAGTTGCGCCAATACGTCTTCCACTTCGCGCAGTACAATAGAGTGCCCGTAAACATAACCTGATTGAGAACAGTTCGGGAAGCCGTTACATTCTAATCTAAAGCGATAACGACCCGTTTCCATTGCACTGATGTTTTCATGTCGCCAACCCTTACCGCAATAAAAAGTCTGCCAGTTTGCATTTGGCGAGTTAGCTTCACTATCGCGAATATATTCAACCAAGTAATAGTGGTCTTTATTGTTGCCGGTATTAAGCGCTTTACATTGTGCCGCTGGTAGATTGGTATTTCCTTCGTCTTTTAATGCAACATTATTGTGTGCAAAGTTGGTCCATTCCGACTTCAATTGACCGATATAGTTAGATAAATATATTGAAAAGGAAGGATCAAATTGTCCTAAGCCACCATTTTCAGATAGCTGCGCGTTATCCAAACGAAAACGCGCTGCGCTACCTAATAGACGAACATAGTACTGTAAATTCATAATAGGTTGAGATTCACCCAACCAAATTTGTTGATTAAAATCTATTGGCTTATTCGCATCAACTTCAATTTCGCCACGAACAGTTTCTAAAATAAGCTTGTCAGCTCTAGTCGGGCTGCGCTTAATAATCAACCGCTGCCCCTCAAGTCTGTGACCTGAGTCTCCTTCTCTATAATAGGCAACTGGATAAATACTAATCCGTGAGTCTTGTGCTAAGTAATCAACTACAATTTTCCCACTTGCTGTTGCACCATTTAGACCACTTTTCGTATATTTATTATTCCAACGGTAATATTTATGAGCATATTGAATATATCCCCAGTTAACTAAAGAGGCACGCAAACTTCTCTGCCCACTAATGGGTCTGGCAGTTTCTATGGTTAATTCTTCAGCGTTATTAGGTAAAAACTGCAACTGGCCCGTTTCGAAAGTAGGATCGGGCATTAGGCCGACTAAAGGTTTTTCATTATATTGGTTTGAGAGTTTTGTCTCTCCACAAAGTGCAGAGTTACAGTTCTTAACGCGGTATTTAAAACTGCCATTTGCCGCCGCATCATTTAAGGCTCGGTTAATCGTTTGTGTTGAATAAAGGCTGGTGTCTAGTTTAATGCCCGCACGCTGTGCGAGCGTTCGAGATGCTGCTTTCGTTAAAACTACATCATTACTTTTACTCACAAAACCGGAGAAGTTTTGCCCTTGATATAATCGAGTGTCGGGTTCATTGGGTACAACTTGTTGCCAAGAACTCCCTTTATCAAGTGACTGCTCTAAAACATAACCTTCTGTATTTTCTAGACCTTGCCAATAAACATTCACACTCTGAGAGCGGTTATCATACGCTAGGTTTACATACTTAGGCTTAAGTACAACCTCAGTTTGCTGATATAAATATCCAGACTCTGGGCAATCTTTATAACCGGCACATTTAACTCGAAAATTATAGGTATTGGTTTTCAAAGGTAAGTCGTTGCTGTAATACAAATTTGGACCTTCGTATAAAACCTGCCATTCATTTGAACCGTGTACTTTGTATTCTAAAACATAATTTTCAACACCTAATTTAAAGTCAGACCAGCTTAAATTTATGTTGCCATCAAAACTTGCTTGTTGGGTACTTAATTGCGTTTGATAGTTATGCTCTTGGTTAACATAATAGGATGTTGCTGGTAAAAAGGCATTGCTAGCAAACGCGGCACTTACCCAAAAGTTAAATAAAATTAAGTAAATAGAAAAATATCGCATAGGTTCCCTTATTGAACGCTCACTATCGCCAACGCGCTAATATTTTCGACACCCGGATAAAATGTGCATTTTTGCTCTGCATCCACTTTAATCGGTAGTTTTTGTGTTGCAGCAGTAAGTACATTTAAGTACATACTCTGGCCAGAAAGCGTGTTATTTAAAAACGCCCATTGATTCTTTTTATTAGATTCAACACATGGTGGAGCATAAGCATGGTTAGTATGTGTGGTCACGATAACCCACTGCCCCTCTACTTTTACGTCTTTGATGTAGTACTGTGCGTTACAAGCAAAGGAAAACATAAGTATCCACGGCGCAAGCACCATATTATTTTTAATTTTATTAATTCTCATTAATATACACACGGCACATATCTCGCGATATTACATGCCCCTCTAGAAAAATGACCATTCCAAAAATATATACCTTGAGTGATATCATGATTACTGCCAAAGTTACTACAGTTTAAGTTGCCTTTTGTCAGTGGAAGATAATCACGATTTTCTATTACATCTTCAATTTTTCCATTTTTATATATCACTTGTGCGTATGCTTTTATAACCATTATTTGCATACGCTGATTGGCTAATATGGCTTATGGGGTTAAACATCCATACCTGTTTACCCTTATGAGGTTTGTAAACATGCTTTATTTCAAGGTAATCTTGCCACTGCATAGTACGTGCACCACCAAATCGCGCAGCACATACACCGTCCATTGCGGCCAGTGGGTTGTCATACCCATCCACAGTTTGCGCACCAAAATTACCTTCATAGGGGCCTGCAAAACCAGCTAAACGAGCCACCTTAATACCACTTGACACACTCGAAAGTGCAACACTTTTAGCAAGTTCATAGCCTTTTTCAGAAGAACAAGCGCCACTTGTTTGAGCTTCAACATGGGCACCTAAACTAAATGCAGCCACTAAACTTGAGTACATGGCTTTACCCGAAGCAGTCGTTAGGTCAACTCCCCAATAAGGCTTTAGTGATTCGCCGACACAGCTAGGTTCTACATGAGTTTTTGCTGTTGCAGTTTTAAAAATGGCTAAGTCACCATCCACTTTTAACTCAACCATTGTTGCACTAAGCACATTTGCGCTAAAAAGACTGAGCACCCAAAAAGATATAAAGTGTTTCATTTACATTGTTCTCACTACAAAAAAATGCGGCAATATTACATGTGGTTACCCAAAATAACAACAACCATACCAACACCAATGAAATTACTGCAAAAATCACAACGCGATAGATTGTTGTATAATTCTGCACTTATTGTATAAAATACGGGGCCAAATAATTGCCAGAAAGCTCAGAATGAAACATATATCTCAAAATAAGCCCATATCTATACTATCTGCTTTGATTGCACTGACTTTTGCAGTAAATGCACAGGCAACCAATATTGCTGAAATAAAAGTAAAAGGTGACCTTGCTGTATTTAAACTTAAAAGCCCTAAAAGCCACGCTTTGCCCGCGTGTGCCGCGCAAAGCGATGTAAAAGATTATTGGGCGGCCGATCTACAAACTCATACTGGCAGAGCCATCTATTCAATGCTCATTACCGCATTGTCAAAAGAAACCAATGTCACTGTTCAAAGTGCAATGTTGTGTACTCAGGGTAGTGGATACGAAAAAGCAGAGTCGGTCGAGATAAGTCACTTTTCTAGCGAGCCGGATAAACTCACTTTTGCTGGTTACTCTAATCGCTTACCAGGTAATGAGAATAACTTTGGCCCCAACTCTCCTGCTTTTAGAAAACGATTAAATCAAATATGCAATAGCAAATATTCTGGTTCACGAATGGCCACATGGGAGGAGTTTTCACGTTTATTGCCCGACTTAATCACCGACCCTGCCCATACTGTACCAGCGTTGTGGATGCCGGATGGGTTACAATGGTTTTCAACACACGTTTATGTCAAAAATAATCAACCGCTTTATTCAACCACCGCGTTGCTCAAAGACGGGAATATTTCTGACTTTTCTAATTTAAATTATAACCCGAATAAACCGTATTACTCATCATGTGGCAACTTTCAGGTACAAAATAATTTACCCAATTATCACACTGTCGTTTTTGAAAACTCTCGACTCTCGGTAGCGTCGTGCATACAGCCTCGTAGACTCGCATGTGTTAGATAAAATACCACTTAAGTACTTCGTTCAACCCTATATAAATTGCAGCAATATTAGGAATCAAGAAACTAATGGCTTTTAAAACCAAACCTATAATACTTTGTAGCGCATTATTTTTATCAAATGCGTATGCCAGCACCATCGCCGACTTAACAATTAGCGGCGATACGGCCTTATTTAAATTAACTAAAATAAAAGAGCACGATGTGCCAAGCTGTGTAAATGCAACGACTAAACAATTGTGGGCTGTTGACTTAACCACCCACTCAGGTCGCGCCATGTACTCTAACTTAGTGACTGCGTTTAGCAAAGATGCCACCGTCACCGTGGATAGCAATTCAACCTGTACAGCCGATGGCATTGAAGTTGTAAAAGGGTTAAGTATTAGTAAGTTTAATCAACAAAGCGAAGAGTCGCCGGTGGAATTTGCCGGATTGATAGGGCCTTATAATGGCAAACTCAATCAATCTACTCACTCTTGGCAAAGCTCAACCCCCTCAGGCTTACTTAATAAAGCATGTAAAGCCTATTTTCCAACAGGTCGTGCTATGAAATGGGAAGAATACCCAAGTATAAAAGGTTCGATCCCCACTAACCTTCTTTCTAAGAAGATTTGGATAAATGATGTTGTTAAAGATGTTTCGGTTGAAATAAACGATAATAAAAACTTAAATTTGCCCTATATGATTTACTCGTTTATTTTTAAGGGGGGACAAGTAAATAACTTTGATATGAACTACAATTTTTATGATCGCCCCAAAATACGAGACTTAATAAATTGTAAAAACTACACTCACACTCACGCCCACTCTGGAATTACTCTTAATTTAACCTATGGCAATTTTGAACTGTCAAGCTGCCAAAATAAGCATTATGTTGCGTGTGTAAAATAACTGTATGACTACTCGGCTTAAAAAACATTTTATTCCTGCCTTTATTTTATTATCCATACTCAGTGGTAATGCGTTTGCAGGCATCAAAACTTATATTCAAGATATAAAAGTGGTTGGTAACTATGTGTATGTGACCTCCCATGGTCGCATGAGTAAACTGCCTGACTGTGTACCAAAAGATAACACCCATATTTGGGTGTTATCGCTCGAAACCTTAGCGGGTCAAAGTATGCATTTAAGTTTACTTGCCGCAGCCAGTAAAAATGTGCAAGTGAATATCGAGTCTACGGGCGATTGCCGATTTATACCAAACTTTGAAGCCATTAAGTCTATTTCTATTGAAAATAGTTAACTGAGCTTTTAGCCGTCACAGCGTAGCGAAAAGTCAACAGACCTCTCGCTACGCAGCTTTGACTTTGTTACTTATTGCGTTTCAACCACCGGATTGCCCAACAAATCTGTGTGGATGAAGACAACCTTTTTAGCTTTTTTCATGACCGCGTAGCGCCATGCTGAGCAAGCATTAGCAGAAAAGCACGCTCTGACTTTGTATATATAAGGCGTTTCTTGCTGCGTGTTTTCATTCTCAGGTTCTACATATTCACGCGATAATCCAATGTTAGGCACTGCTTGCCAATTATTTACCTTTAATGCATCACACTGGCCATTGCCTGAACACATAGCCCTTGCTAACTCGTAATGTATTGCATTGGGAACTCGGTCCCAAGATACCGTGCCACTGGTTGCCTTAATGGTCGGTGCAGTATATTCAATGAGATTAAGCTCGACCCGATTGCTCCAAGCAAAACAGCGGCCATTTATGGTACAGCCCCTCGCTCTGAGCACATGCCACCCGGTACCAATAGAAGTTAAAGCCTCAGAGCGCTGTGCAACCGGTATTTTTGCATGATAAGCTTGCCACGACAGTTCTCCCACATTGGCATCACAACTATGACCACAATGAGCTGTTTTCACCTCTAACGTTTCAATTTCTTTATTTTGTAGCTCACACCACCTAAATATGTTGCCAGAACTGACCGCCGACAGTTTAGGCACCACGTTACAATCTGGCACATTGATCGGTATGACTAACTTTCGTTTATCACTGCATTTACCACTTTGTGTGCACGCTTGTATATAGAAGGTTTGCACGCCCTCTGTATTTACCAAATGCTGCTTTTGCATTTGGCTCACCTCACTTGCCGTTAACGCGATGCGCTTTAGCTGGTTATTATCGTCAAGGTAGAAAAGTCGGTACGTCAATGTATCGATATGCTTTTGTGGATAATGTTCTGGCATACGCCAATACAGCGTGATCACGTCTCCCATATTGATCTGAGAGTTTGCCCCTTCAAGTGTATAATCAAACACAGATGGAGGAAGTATTTCAAAGTAATCAAAATCCTGTACATCAACAACTATCGTTTTATCCAAAACTGATTTACACCCATACGAATTGCAATCGCTCGCTTTACTAACAGCACGCACGACGAAAATGTAAACCCCTTTTTTATCAAACGTGAAGTTTAAACTGGAGTCTGGATAATTTGTTTTTAGGTTGTGTGAGGTTGTTTGGCTACCAGAGTCAAGGTTTACCAACAGTTTAATGTTGTAATTAACATCCTGATTGTATGACTCATGCATGCCCCACTTTATGTTTAGAGTTGATCCAGGCATGACGAGAGCAACGTCCTCATCTTCGCCTCCCCATGCAAATACGGGGGTTGCTTCGATATAGTCCGGAGCAGGCGGTGCTCCCTGAACCACTGTAAATTGGGTTTTGGCTTTATGACTGCAAATATCGTTTAGCGTACAGGCTTCAATTTCTATTTCGTACTCCCCAGTTTGTTGCAGCAAATACTTATCTAGCCTATGACCGTTATCGTATTCTTTACCCGTCACAACAATGGGTGTTATCGGTTCACTTGCCTGTGGCGGATTTAGATAAAGTTTATACATCAGTGGTGTATCTAGCGGCATACCTCGCACATAGGCTTTTCGCCATGTAACATATATGCCCGATGTGGTTTTTATCTCGGTGCCGTTTTTAGGTGACAACCCAGTCACTGCATCAACGCTTTTGGGTATGACCACAGGGGGTGTATAGATTGTGACGTCCACCGTTTTTTCAGGTAATGCGCCCATTTGTTGAAATAGACTAAATGCACTAATCGTAAAGCGATACTTGCCACTTTTAGATACTGGTAGAATGGTCTTGGTTTTCGCAAATAGTACTTCATCACGCCAACGTTTGGCCCACAGATAGCCTGGGGGTATAAGTCTGGTTGAATTGCGGCCATCAATTTCTTGATTAACCGCATACCCATAGGCACCCGGAATGGTTGGCCACTCTAAATGTACTGTTTTACTTGATTCGTCAAACGTTGCTTTTACAACGCTTGGATCTATCGAATCCAATTTATACTTAATCGCGGAAGTATCATATAAATACCCGCCTTCAGGGCAGCCTATTACAGCCTGACAATTGAGCCTAAATTGGTATACCTGCGGCGACAAATGCGCAATATCGTAAAGCGCTCGTCGACTCATACCACCATAATAATAAGTCTGCCAATTTTCCTGCCCATATTCTGTGTATTCAACATGGTACTGCCCTTGCTCTGTGTGAAAAGGCGTCCACCCCATTTCAATGCTATTACCGAGGTTAGAAGGCGACACAGAGAATGATGGTGCAAATTGCCCAGCGCCAGAGCCTTCGTACAGCTGTATGTCGTCAAGTTGCACTTCAGCCTCTTGACCAACTAAGCGAATTTCATACGCGATATAACGCACGCGTTTTGTATTATCGAGCCATAAATTTTCTCGAAAACTAATGGCTTTGTCACTTGCCTGAGCAATAACCAGCTCGCTACCTTTAACCCGATAGTTGGAGTTGTAATAAGCAACGGGGGTAATAACTACCTTACTTTCAGGGGCCAACTGATTAACTCGTACTTTACCTGTAATAGAAGCCCCAGTTAAATACTTGCCACCCATATCGCCATATACGCCATGCCAGCCAAATATTTTATGATAAGTTGTAAAACCCCAATCTTTGAGCTTGATATTTAAATAACTCGGCTTTTCTGGATTAAGTGGTGTATCTGATGCGATTGACAAAGAGCCAAAACGTGGGTCCAGTGTAAACATGGCGCTGCCATGTTCAAAGCTAGGTTGTGGCATTAAAGGCACCAGATTATTTACGTTAACGAGTAATGCATTAGAATTTGTATACAAGCTACAGTAATCTGTTGAACAGTTTTTTACCCTAAACATCACCTTTTTATTTACATCCCTTGGCATGAAAATAAGCGCGTTATCACGTGTATGTAAATCTGACTTTGGCACAAAACCCGTGCTTTCTTTAGGTTTAACTGTATTAGACGCATCCGCGTTTGAGGTGGTTTTAAATTGCGCAGCTTGTGGTTTTACCACTTGCCAGCTTTGTCCCATGTCGTCACTTTGCTCCAATATATAGCCTGATACCTGCTCCATTTTCGACCATTTCACATGCATTAATTGGGTGTCATAGTCATAGTTAAGGTGTACATAATCGGGTTTGGTGATCACTTCTATTTGTTGTTCAAAATAGCCACTCGCTGGGCAGCCATTATAACCTGCACATAATAATCGAATGCGATATTGCCCTGCGGTTAAAGGAGTTGACGCTTGATAATATAAATTGTTGCCTTGGTAGAGAGTTTGCCAGTTTGAATCTTTGCGACTAATTTCCAGTTGGTAATGACCTTCTTTTGCAAACTCGTGCCAACGGAGCATAAGTTTTCCATCATAGCTCACATTATCAACAATTAATGGCGATACTTTTTTGTTATACCCCATAAAATAAGACACTGACGGGCCAGTATTTGTACTAGCAAATGATAAAATAGGTATAATACCCACAACAAACAGAGTAAAAAACAACCGAACCAGCACTTTTCGCCCACCATATATAAAACAAAATCACCGAAATTTTATCAAAAAAAATATAAATAGACTTAATAAGATTAAAATTTAATTATCTTTACATATTAATTGTTCTACCATATCATCTGTACCCAAAATTTTTAAAACCCACTTCACATTGATATTTTCATGAAAATTTATGCCTGTTTTGTTCCTTTGATATTATCAAATACATCTGCATTTGCAGCTTCCGAAATCACCCATTTAAGTGTTAACGAGCAAACAGTTAGATTTGCTATCGGGGAAGCGAAAGCGCATCAATTACCCAGTTGTGTGCAATCACAAACAAAAAGTTACTATAATTTTTCCCTAGAGTCTGACGCTGGTAGAGCGATGTACTCTTTGCTGATCACGGCACTGTCGAGCAAGCTTGCCATCACTGTAGAAAGCGCTAATGATTGTATGGTAGAACCCACCATTGAACGCGCTAAGGGCATTGCATTCGCAGCTACCCCGTCGTCTTCTGACGGGTATAAAGGCATTATCATGATTTACAAGGGCGATGGTGTAACAAAGGTAGGACAGTTTGTCGATTTTAGAGCTAGCAATACGTGGTGGTATATCAAGCCAGGGGATCATACAGACACTGAGCAAGGCTTTTCAATTTTTGATGCAGATGTGCTTAGAAATAAAGCTATCTATTTTGCTGGACCTAATTGTTCGGGAAAACCATTTGTACGACAGGATGATTACAGAGCAAATGAACCCTACATATCTAACTCGTCATATAAAGATAAATCATTGTTTAAGGCTGACGTCAATTCAAGCCAAGCAGTGGTTTTAAAATCATATTTATCCGCAAATAGACAGTGTTATTTGGATTACGATTCATTTGTTAAGAGGCCACAACCAGTTTACGAACTCGTTCCTACCATTCATCCACTATGTGGGAGTAAAAGCTGTATTGTTCGAGGTGAATAGTAAAAGCCGTGAGGCTACTTCATTAAAAAAGCGAAAATAAAAAATTTAGCATTCAAAAAATAAACAACATTAAATTAAACATATTAATTATAAATATAAAAACTAATTAGGCAGATGTACTAATGAAACACTCCTTTGTTTACCCACTTTTATTTACTGTGAGTAGCAACGCATTTGCAGCTTCCGAGATCACCCATTTAAGTGTTAACGAGCAAACAGTTCGATTTGCTATCGGAGAAGCGAAAACGCATCAATTACCCAGTTGTGTGCAATCACAAACAAAAAATTACTATAACTTTTCCCTAGAGTCTGAGGTGGGAAGAGCGATGTATTCGTTGCTGATCACCGCGGTGTCAAGCCAGCTGCCCGTAACTGTAGAAAGTGCCAATGACTGTATGGTAGAACCCACCATTGAACGAGCTAAAGGCGTTGCGTTTGCACCAAAACCACGCTCAGCAGATGGATATAAAGGCATTACCATGATTTACAAGGGTGATGGTGTAACAAAGGTTGGGCGATTTGTTAGTTATAACGGGGGCGCCGGTTGGTCGATTATTAGACCGGGTGATAACCAACATTTTGTAAATTTTCGTTCTGCTGGTGCTTTTGCTAATACTCGATTGTTTTTTCTAGGAAAAGACTGTAAAGAACAAGCTGTAGTTAATTCTCCGTCTCAATGGATAGCAAATCCATATTATGAAAGTGGTCGTTATTTCAAAACCATTGAAAGCTCAAGGAAACGCGTCACAATCAATTCATACTTATTGAAGGATGGCCGTTGTCTAAAAGACAGTTTTCCAATGGACGGTTATGAACTTGAACCGACAACACATCCATTTTGCGACGATAAGCCCTGCATTCTTAGAGATGAGTAATTGATTTAATTTAATGACGATACAAACAATTTTTACGGCGCAGCAAGTCGTAAGGAAGAGCCTCATGCTGAAACACTTTAAAATATTCACGTTGTTAAGTATTTTTATATACACAGGGCCATTGTACGCCAAAGACTATATTAAACACCTACGAGTCAGCGAAGGGGTTGCCTACTTTATCACCACTGCTAAAAAAGCGCAGCCGCTCACCTGCGTTAGTGAGGAGTATAAAAATCACTGGTCATTGGATGTAACCTCTTTGAGCGGTCAAGCAAACTATTTGATGTTGCTCAATGCTGCGAGCAACTTATTGCCTGTTGAGGTAGTGTCAGCAAATGATTGCAGGCTAGCGCCGGGCGTAGAAAGAGCTCAGTCTGTTGCTTTCACAAAATGATGTTCAAGTGACGTATTGTGCTAAAACCAAGCGCGTGAGCCGTTAGTAAAAGCGCTCGTGCGCGCAGTTAGCTTGTTACTCGCATTAGACCACACAATCACCACAGCCCCCTTTTATTAGGCTCATAACAGGTATATTTTTCAAGTAAGCCCCCTATCTGCACACATATCACCATATTATTTCTTGTAATGGTTTCTATACTGGGTTTTTACGCTTTTTTTCATTAGAATGGCGCTATGAAAAAAGAACCCTCAAAATCATCCCAAATAGACGATGCTGATTTAGATTTATTCCGTCAGTCCATTGCTGGTGCCACAAAAATGAAGCAGGATACCATTCGCTTCAGTAACACCACCAAAAAACCGAAATTTAGTGATCTGGCACAGCAAAAGAAGCAGCACAAATCTGAGTTTTATTTTTCCGACGAATACATTCCAGATATAGATACGCATGGTACGGTTAATTATGTGAAACCAGGCGCAGACCGCTATCTGGCAAAACAGCTGCGCAGAGGGGATTTCGCGCCAGAGCTGATATTAGATCTACACGGATTAAATACAGACAGAGCAAAAGACGAATTGGCCGCTTTGATCCATGCATGTAAAAAGCAGCATTACTATTGCGCGTGTGTTGTACATGGGATTGGGGAGCATATTCTCAAGCATAAAGTGCCTCAATACTTAGTTCAGCACCCCGATGTATTGGCAATGCATCAAGCGCCACTTGAATATGGTGGCAAAGGAGCGGTCTTGATTTTGATCGATTTACCACAATCGGATGAGTTCAGACGCTAAGCCTAACAAATTAATTATCTGGCCCATCGAAAAACCTTTGGTTAATATGCCCTGTAAATAACGTTAATAACGCTTAGAACAACAGGGTTTCTATGAATGAATTACTGAGCGCAGATCTTGCGATACTGCTTGTTGAACCTTCACCAACACAACGAAAGGTCATCACCAAAGAACTTAAAGACGAAGGTATATTGCATATTGATTTTGCTGACTCCATCAATGATGCCAAAGCGCAGTTGGTCAACAATATTCCTGACTTGATCATTTCCTGCCTGCATTTACCTGATGGCAGCGCAGTCGATTTACAGCATTATCTTAACCATGAGCTGAGTGAATATGCTATTCCATTTATGCTCATATCCAGCGAAACCCGCAAAGCGCAATTGGAGATATTCAAACAATCCGGTGTAATCGCAATTTTGCCAAAGCCGTTTAACAAGCAGCACCTTGGTAAAGCCCTTAATGCCACCCTTGATATTCTCTCTCCACAAGAGTTAGAACTTGATCTGTACGACGTACAAGACCTCAGAATACTCATTGTTGATGATTCTCGTCTTGCTCGTAATCACATCAGACGCGTGCTCACAAACCTTGGTGCTCATCGTTTTACGGAAGCTGAAGATGGCGCGCAAGCCATTGAAATTTTACAAACGCAGATGTTTGACCTGATTGTCACTGACTACAACATGCCTCAAGTCAATGGCCAAGAACTCACCGAAACGATTAGAACCAGTGATGAACACGCGCATATCCCAGTGCTAATGGTTACCTCAGAAGCCAATGACACGCATCTTGCTAATATCATGCAATCAGGGGTGAATGCACTGTGTGATAAACCATTTGAACCTGAGTCTGTTAAGCGCTTGATTTATCAACTTCTAGAACATGACTAAAATATAGCTTTTTTCGCCAAATTAAGTGGTCAATTTTACAACCAGCCAAAATTGACCTCATATCAAAAAACATAAAAATACAATTAAAACAATTAATTAAAATATTTTCATAACATGGCACAACCTTTGTAATAGTAAATGCGACTAATACATTAAAGGAGCAAGATTATGAAAACTTTTACTAAATTAACAACTATCGCATTACTTTGTGGTGTTAGCGTTTCTGCAAATGCCAATGACTTAACAACCGATGTTACAGCTGAGCTATCGAATGTGATCAGTACCGCAATTAGCAATAGCATCAGCAACAGCATTGAAGAGCTGAAAGTGACCACTTTCGAGTCTGTGACTTCATCTTTAAATACCGCTTTTGAACAACCAACAAAAGAACAAACAGCTGCAGTAACGCAAGAGGCACCTAATCATGGGAAATGAGTTAATGTTACTGGGCTTACTAGCATTACCTGTCGTGAGCACATTCGCCGCGTACATGGGGATAGAGCTTTTGCGCCATGTAGGACAACGATTAAGCATGGGGTAAAAGTATGGTTGAGATGAACTTTGAAGAAGCGAGCAGGCAAATAAAAACCCGCCTAGCGGCGGGTTTAAACGAAAAACGTATCAATTATAGAGCGTCTTCGTTCTCAGATAGGAACTTAGCAACACCTTCAGGGCTTGCATCCATACCTGCTTTACCTTCAGTCCAACCAGCAGGACATACTTCACCGTGCTCGCTGTGGAATGCTAATGCATCAACCATGCGAAGCATTTCGTCGATGTTACGACCTAAAGGAAGGTCGTTAACTACTTGGTGACGTACGTTACCTTCTTCGTCGATTAGGAAAGAACCACGGAAAGCAACACCAGCTTCTGGGTGCTCAACATCGTATGCTTGACAAATTTCGTGTTTAACGTCTGCAACTAGTGCATATTTAACTGGACCGATACCACCTTCATTTACAGGTGTGTTACGCCATGCATTGTGCGAAAATTGAGAATCGATTGAAACACCGATCACTTCAACGCCACGCTTTTGGAACTCTTCAAAACGCTTATCAAAAGCGATTAGCTCTGAAGGACAAACAAAAGTGAAGTCTAGTGGGTAAAAGAAGATAACCGCTTTTTTACCTTTGATGTTTTCGTGTAGATTGTAGCTATCTACGATTTCGCCATTACCTAGTACCGCTGCTGCTGTAAAGTCTGGTGCCTGACGGCCAACTAATACACCCATTGTTTTCTCCAAATAGTTAGGTTTTTTGTCCAATTTAATTTAGCACATCAATCTGTACTAACACTGTATCTTATTATTGAGGCGGTAAATGAAAAAACAAGCCTCTGTAAAAATTGGCATCAGTTTATGCTGCTCATAAGCAAATTAACAATCGAATAAAACGATAACCACCATCAATTTTTTTGATTGCTGCTTTTTAATTCAAATATTTGCCCGCAAAAAAAACGCCCCGAATTCGGAGCGTCTGAATCTTGAATAGAATTTAATCCATTATGTTTTCAGGCATTTCACCACGTAACTGCTGCCAGATCTCACCCGTTTTGTGACCGTATTTACGCATCAACGAAATGGCACCATCGTGGTTTTTCTCTTGCGCAAGCACCGTCAAATCTTTATAGAATTGTCTTGCCAACTCACGGGTGCGAGGATCTGAAAAGTAATGTCCACCAATCTTCGAGTACAAGCCTTTGAAACCATTCAGTACCAACACATAAATACGGTTGTTACCAGCAATAGCCAGTTGATGGTGAACTCGGTAGTCATATTCAGCGAATGCTTCAGCAGAGTCTTCCAGCTCATCACTCTTTGATAAAATATCAATCACATCTTCAGGATTAAACTTAATTGCGGCACGAGTATAAATAGCACTGATGTTGGTACGAGCCGATAGCAGTTGGTCTGTCAACTCAGGCATTTTGTCTTCGTCCAAACGTGCTAACGTTTCTAGAATGTTTAGCCCTGAGGTTTCCCAAAAATTGTTTACGCGAGTAGGCTTGCCGTGCTGGATAGTTAACCAACCATCTCGAGCCAAACGCTGTAAAACTTCACGTAGCGTGGTGCGCGTAACGCCAATCAACTCCGATAGCTCTCGCTCAGCAGGTAAAATAGAACCCGGCGGAAATTCCCCATTCCAAATAGATTCAACAATATACTCCTCAGCAAATCCTGCTGGGCTTTTGGCTTTGAAAATTCTCATTTAGCACCACTTTTGTGAAATACGTGACCGTACCATTGTAATCCACTGATTGTACCAGATGATTTTCAACTAACAAGCAAAGAAGCTTATCGAGTATATACTGATGTCAGCCGAGATTAGTTGCAGGCATATCTAGTTTTGCCACATAATAGCGACCAAAAGATAATCCTTGGGAGCGGATATGAATTGGCTAGGTACTCTGCCTTTATCTAAAAAAGCTTGGGCGCTTTTGGCACTTAGTGCTGCGATTTTTGAAATTACAGCTTTGTTTTTCCAATATGCCATGGGCCTTGAACCGTGCATTATGTGTATTTACCAACGCACGGCCATGTTAGGGCTATTTGCTGCCGGTGTTATCGGCTTTATCAACCCGCAAAACTTGCTACTTAGATGGTTAGGTTATGCGACATGGGGGGTTAGCAGCATTTGGGGCTGGTTAATTGCACGTGAGCATATCGATATGCAAACAACGACAGATCCTTTTGCTTTTACCTGTGACATTGTGCCCAATTTCCCTTCATTTATGCCACTACACGAGTGGATCCCTGCATTTTTTGCAGCCACGGGGGATTGCGGTAATATCGATTGGTCGTTTATGTCATTGAGTATGCCAGGTTGGATGGAGATCATCTTCGCATTTTATAGTGTGAGCTTTATTGCCATCGTAGGCTGTGCCTTACTGGTAAAAAACAAATGATTTTACGACTCAGTCAGCTCAAAGCACTTGACGGCTATAAGCTAAGAGACAAACAACGTATATTGTCAAATGCTCTTGAAATGCTGCCAGTCACTCAAAAAATTATGCTGCGTATTGCAAAACTATCTGTACTGATACCTTTTTTTATTGCACTGGCATATGTTGAAGGTTGGATACTACTGCCTATCTTACTGTTGGCAGGCTTAAGCTACCCTTTGCTTACTAGTCCGATTGAAATTTTCTTTTCTAAATCAACCATTGAACAAGCTGAAAAACAGTTTAATTCTAAAGAACATATAAATGGGCCCGAATAAGGGCCCGTCCTTGCTTTTAAAAGCGGATCCTCCCTTCTAATTTAGCAACCATCCTTGGGCCTATTCCCTTCACTTGTTGTAGAGATTCAATGCTGTCAAAGCGACCATTTATCTCACGATAATCAATAATGGCTTGTGCTTTTTTCTGACCAATACCTGGTAAGCTGGTTAACTCGTCTATTGATGCATTATTTATATCCACGAGTTCAACCGAAGGTGGTGCTACAACCTCTTCAGTATCGATGAGTGGAGTTTGGGCAAGTACGGTTGGATAGTGTCCAAACGCTAGAACGAGCGTCACAATAAGAATAATTGATTGAATCATAGTAGTTCCTTACTAGTTAATGTCCATATATGCCTTCAATAACAACTTTATGAAAGCCCTTTAAATAAAGGTAAGTAGTACATTTTTGTCAAGTTCACACACCATTACGCATCATGTAATTTATTAATAATATGACTATGCTAAATATTGATGTACGCACTCAACAAGTGCGAATAAAACCTTGCATAAATTGATGTAAACATTTACTGTATAAAAAAACAGTGTTTAGCAGGAGTGATCATGGCTGTTGTTGTTAAGTATGTGGTAGAAAGAAATGGAGTCGAGCGCATGACCTTTACCAGTAAAAAAGAGGCTGATGCATACGACAAAATGTTAGATGTTGCAGAATCTTTAGAACAAATGCTTACCAAAGTAGACGTACCGTTGAGTGAACAGCAGGTTGAGTCTTTAGCACTTGAGATTGCTAAGCAAAAAGATCAGTTTCTTGCTGTATTAAAAGGCGGAAAACCTGAACCAGTGAAAAAAACCAAAGCGGCAAATAAACCGCAAGCGGAAAATGTCACGCCACTTAAAGAAGCTTAACCTTGTTTAATACCAAAGCTAAGTCATCAAGATAAAATCAAGACATAAAAAAACCCGCCTAAGCGGGTTTCTTTATGTGACTGAAGTCTTATTTTAAAACGTCAGCCACGGCATTTGAGAAGTAATCGATGTTTGCTTTACTGATACCCGCTACGTTTACACGGCTCGAGCCTACGATATAAATCGCATACTCTTTTTGTAAACGCTCGATTTGCTCTTTATTAATGCCTAGGAATGAGAACATACCATTTTGGCGATCGATGAAAGAGAAATCTTGCGCAACACCTTTTGCTGCTAAGCTTTCTTTGATCAAAGTACGTAAACTATTGATTCGGCTACGCATTTCGTCAAGCTCTTCGTACCACATTTGCGTTAATTCATTGCTGCTCAAAATTGTATTCACAATGTCTGCACCATGCGCTGGCGGCATTGAGTAAATACTGCGCACTACGCTTAGCAATACCGAGTTTGAAACATCTGCAGTTGCCGCATCTTTAGCAATCAATGAGCACGCACCAATGCGTTCACGGTAAAGACCAAAGTTTTTAGAGCATGAAGAACAGATGATCATTTCTTCTACCGCATCAGCAACCATACGAAGACCTTTTGCATCTTCGTCGAGGCTGGTTCCAAAACCTTGGTAAGCAATATCAATTAATGGTGTAAAACCGACTTCTTTCGCAAGTTCTGCAACCACTTTCCATTGCTGTTCGTTTAAGTCCATACCACTTGGGTTATGACAACATGCATGAAGCAATACAACATCGCCTTTTGGTACTTGCTTCAACGTGTTGATCATTTCATCAAACAGTAGCCCTTTATTCTCATAATCGTAGTAAGGATACTCTTTAACATTTAAGCCTGCAGCTTCAAACAAACTAATGTGGTTTGCCCAAGTTGGCGTTGTTACCCAAACGGTTGCATTTGCATTACAACGCTTAATAAACTCAGCCGCAACACGCAGTGCACCTGTACCACCAGGCGTTTGTGCCGTGCGCACACGGTTTGCTAGCAATGCATTGTGCTCACCTAGTAATAAAGATTCCATTTGATGACAAAAATCCAAATTACCAGCTAGACCAATGTAAGACTTGGTCTTTTCATTTTCTAAACGGAAAGCTTCAGCTTTTTTTACGGCACGTAAAACTGGTGTATCACCCTGCTCATCTTTATATACACCAACGCCTAAATCTATTTTATTCGGATTAGTATCTTGTTTATAAGCTGCCATCAAGCCAAGAATTGGATCTGTCGGTAATGGTTTTAGTTCACTGAACATGGTTTATCTCTTTTTATATTAGGTCAGCACCGCATCAGACACAGCACTAGATGTCTATTGATGCCGAGCAATGGGGGTTTAAACTGAACTCATCTTAACATAATTATGTGCTAAAACGAGCTATATCACTCAGGTAGATACTGAGGAATTTTAATACATACAGCGATTAGTAAAGCTAATACATCAGGTGTAAAAAATTCTTTGCTAAACGCTTCAGCGTCAATGATTCCGATGCAGTTGTTCGCGCTGTCAAACAATGGTAGGCAAGTTTCAGCTTGCACTTTAGGATCGCAAGTATAATACTCTCCTCCAGCTTCAACATAAGCCTGAACATCATTAATCACGCGGGCATGATGGCTCATGACCACTTGTACATTATTGCTGGTTGCCGCAAACTGTTCATTGACGGGAAAAAGCGGTCTGCTCGGTGCGCCGACATACGCAAGCTTGAGTAATTGAGGGCCTTCAGGCGTCACTCTTGTTTGATAAATGCCAAACCAATCAACTAGAGTACGACGACTAACAAAGTCAACGATAGCTTGTAGTTTAGTTAAACATACTTGTGTATTTTCACTTTTATCTAATATAGATGAAAGTTCAAATGGTTCATCTTGAAGGTGCCCAAATAAGCTACACGCCCCACCTTCACCCAACTCAGGGATACGATAAGACCAAACAGCCTGTACACTGTTGCTCTCATCATTTAAAAATAAATCTAACTCTGCTAATGCCGTGTCTATCAATCGAGGGTCGATTGATAACTGTGCGAGATCAAGATAAGAAGAAACCATCTAGCCATCCAAACTTCCAAAATTAAAAATAGAGACTAACATGGCGCGTGATTGTTGCAAATAAAAAATCAACGAAGCGCATAGATTATTTTTACTTCGTTACCTTTGTCGTTAAATTGAATGTCTTTTGCGATCTCACTGAGCAACCTAAGGCCCCTACCGTGCTCCAACTGCAAGTTATCTTCTTGCTTAGATTTAGGTCTGAAGCCTTCACCAGAGTCTCGTATCGTAAAAATCAATAAACTTTCTAGTGGAGCGTATTGCACATGTATCACGATCAAAGCTTGCTCTAAAGTACTCAATACATCTTCGCGCAGTTGATAAAACTCTAAAAAGCCATCTTCTTTATTCTTGATATCGGAATCAAGGCCGAGCACCCCATGGTCAACTGCATTATTATAAGCCTCAGACAAAAGTAAGAAAATATTAGAGCGATGCTCACTAATCCCTTTCACTTGGCTAAGTACATCTACTAATTCCAAGATAGGATCCGTACTCACAATATTCGTCTCATCAACTTTTACGTTCAATTCAAACGGAACATGAGAGTATTCTATAGGCTGTGTAGATTTAACTTTACTTGGCAAACAATTTAATATGGCAACGCTCAAATCATCTTGCTGAGCACTATGTTCTGAAAACTTTTGGGTATGACTAACAACTAACTCGGTAGAAATGGTGGGTACCGAAGATAACAAGGCTTTTAGCCTGTCTTCACCAAACATATCTCCTTGCTTGTTTTCAGTTTCAATAATACCGTCAGTCGCCATAAAAAGTCTGCGACTTGCATCTACTTCTAAGTGTAACGTTGTTCGCTCAAACTCATCCTGCTCCAAGATCCCTAAAGCCATATGTTGCGACTCCAACGTCTCAACAATATTGCCTTCTTGGTCTAATAAATATAGATCCGGTAACCCACCTAACCAAGCCGATAAGCTTTTACCCGACTCACTCAATTCGACAATCGCAGCGGCACAAAACATATTGCTCGGCAATAAAGTACTCAGTACCCCATTAAGCTCATAAGCAATGTCGTTTACAGCCATTCCTTTATTGACCATTGCGTAGAAAATACGAGATGCGGGCAGCGCGCCAACAGCGGCTGCAAGCCCGTGACCTGTAAAGTCGCCGAGCAAACAATAAAAGCCTCCCATCGGACTTTTTGCCATTAAGAACATGTCGCCGTTAAACATTGAAGCTGGAGACAGGTGATAATCGCAATAACGCTGGTATTCAGGCGATTGACTTAACGCGTTACTGAAAATATGCTCCACAATCTCATGTTCGCGCTCAATTTGGTTGTAGTGGTACTCAAGCTGCTTTTTTTGTTGATTTGCTTCTTGGCTAAGCCTTCTAGTTCGTGCATGTGCGCGTATTTTGGCAGAAAGGATCACCTTGTCGAATGGCTTATGAATAAAATCGTCACCACCCACCTCCAAACAGCGTTCAAAGCTATTGTGATCTTCAAGCGTGGTAATAAAAATCACTGGTAAATACACGTCACCGGCTAGTTCTTTAATTTTTGGTGCTGCAGTAAAACCATCCATTACAGGCATGATGACGTCAAGCAGAACAATATCCACTTCGCTGGACTTCAATACTTCCAACGCCTGTGCACCATTGTTTGCAATCGATACGTCATAGTTTTGTTGCTCAAGCATTGTTTTGAGCAAAATGCAGTTCAGGGGTTGGTCGTCTACAACCAGTACTCGCACAGTGTGTCTCTCTAAACGCTGACTATGAATTAATCAATATCGAACTTTTTATCAAAGCGCGAAATCTGGAGAATTTTCTTTAACTGCGGGCGGCAATTACTTATTTGAATCGTATCTATGGTTTCAGACAATGTTTTTTTCATGTTTAACAGCATACCCAACGCCGAACTGTCCATATAGTCAGTTTCACGTAGGTCCACAACCACTTTCTCAGTTCCTGAGCCTATATCAGCATAGGCTTGGCGAAACGATTGCACTAGGTTGAAATCGAACTTACCACGGATCTGTATCGTTAAAACTTTTCCATCTGCAGACGAACTTTTGCTCAAACTCATGTTAAGCTCCTAATATGGTTTGAATTTGTTATGTAGCACTGCTTTAAATATAATCGCTATATATAGATTAGCAAAAATAAAGCGCACAAAAGTTAAAACGCTAAGCTCCCCCCTTCATTCATCTGTGTATCTATACTGCAATATTAAAAATAGATGGTATGATCCGCATATGCTAAATACCCTCTATGAGATTAAACATGTCAGATAGTCGCTTAGTTTATTCAACTGACCTTGGAAGAATTGATACTAAAGAACCTAAAGAAGAAGCCCAAGTCAAAACGTTTAAAGATGGCTTTGTTAGAATCGAAAGACAAACCAAAGGTCGTAAAGGCAAAGGTGTCATGCTTGTCGTTGGTATTGACCCCAAAGAACATGACTTGAAAAAGCTGGCCAAAACCCTAAAAAGCAAAATGGGTCAAGGCGGCGCTTTAAAAGATGGTGTTATCGAGATACAAGGCGATGACCGTGAAAAGCTCAAGCAAATTTTAGAAACGTTGAAATTTAAAGTAAAAATTGCAGGCGGATAGACCACACACTGCAATATAAATAACCTAACTAAGCTGTCAGATATGGTCTACATGCGTACCTATATCTGACCGCAGTTATAAATCAACCATTGAAAAATTGTGCGACTTAATTCGTTATCCGTGTTTTATAACAGGTAGAACTTCTGCTAATTCGTTATCCAGCATATCTAATACGCTTTCAAATCCGTGTTTAGGTATCCAACCTAAGATTTCCTGCGCGGCAGAGGAATCATATACGCGATCCAAACATTTCGGGAGAACCCAGCCTCTTAGCTCAAATTCTTGAGCAATCTTTGGGCACTTTCGTTTAATTACGACATCGGCCGCACTAAACAAGCTTTTTTGATCGGATCGATGAAAAGGTGTGGCTGCCGATATAATAAATCGATTAAAACCATTTAGACGCTTAGTTACAGCGCACAAATGTGCATCAGCAACATCTCTAACATCAACACCACGGGTAAGTCGATATACCGTCATTAAATCACCAGCTTCGGGAAAACATCTAGACATTTGCAACACGGTGACAGGTAAAGAAAACTGCTTTGATATTTCCTGAAGCTTATGTTCAGCTAATATTTTACTTTTGTGATAAACCGATTTTGGCTGTGGCTTTACTTGCTCAGTTACCCAACCTGCCATTCCATTCGGCGTAGAAGCATGGCCATAAAGTGCCGTTGTGCTCGTAAATATAAAGTGCTTAATGTCATTTTTTACAGCCTGTAGCGCCAAACGCTCGGTCGCTTCGACGTTAATACTCTGAAACTCGTGCTCAGAGAACAGGCCCACATGAGGGGCATGCAAAGCCGCAGTGTGAACAATGGCATCCACACCTTGCAGCGCTTTTTTTACTAGATTGATATCTCGAATATCTCCGACAAAATCAACTGTGGAACAAGGCGTTATATCAAGACCAACAACATCGTGTGTTTTCATTAACTTGATATAAATAGCGCGACCAACCCGACCGGCTGAGCCCGTGATTAATATTTTCACACTTTTGCCTTAACACAACAGAGCTAGGGAGCAAAAGGCTTTGAGAGCAGCTTACTCAGCAAGCAGCTAATCTCAACATCTTATTTATGCTTCAAGTTTATTTTTCAGCGCAACCGCTTCTTGTTGCACACTCTCAGGACCATTGTTAACAATATCTTCGATCACGCGATTGGCCGCATCATAATCTTCAATTTCAATATAGGCTCTTGCAAGATCGAGTTTCGCTGAATAACCATTCTCTTCAAGGTCAACGTCTGTCGGGTTCTCACCCGCAAGTAGGTTCTCAAACTCGTTAAGTCCAACGTCCATATTTGCATCAACATATGGCTCATCGTCAGACTCTAGTTCTTCGCTTTGTGCTAATAAGTCATCGATTTCAACAAACTGTTCATCCTCAAGGTTCGCTTCGTCTAACTCCTCATCAGCTATACTGACATCTTCATCTTGTAGTAATGCGTTAAAATCGACATCAACGTCACCCAGTTCTCCGACTTCAATAGGTGCAGGTTCAGCCAATTCATTAAGCAAAGAATCAAAGTCAGTTTGAGTGAGATCTGACATAAAATCGTCTTCGATAGCATTTTCATCAATCGCTAACGCAACGTCATCGTCAGCTTCTTCACTAAGCTGGTCCATTTCACTCAGGAATTCTTCCGGTGTTTGTTCTTCGTCTAACTCAAACTCGGGCAAAGACTCTAGTTCTGCGTGTTCAATCTCATCGTTATCAAGTACCTTCTCTTCTTGCAACTCATCCACTAGTTCATTTGATGATTGCGGTGCTTCTTCTATATCCTCGACTTCTTGTGTAAGCGCATTATCCAATAGATCATCGAGTTCTCCGTCTGAGTCATCCATTGATTCAGCGGCAGCTTGCTCATCAAATTCAGGCAGTGATTCTATATCAACGGGCTCTTGCTCAGTCTGTATTTCTTCCGCTAACGGCTCGTCCAATAAGTCTTCTAGCTCACCGCCTAACTCATCCATTGATTCAGCGGCAGCTTGTTCATCGAACTCTGACAGTGACTCTACGTCGACGGACTCTTGCTCAGTCTGATTTTCTTCCGCTAACGGCTCGTCCAATAAGTCTTCTAGCTCATCGTCTAACTCATCCATTGATTCAGCGGCAGCTTGTTCATCGAACTCTGGAAGTGACTCTATATCGACGGACTCTTGCTCAGTCTGTATTTCTTCCGCTAACGGCTCGTCCAATAAGTCTTCTAGCTCATCGTCTAACTCATCCATTGATTCAGCGGCAGCTTGTTCATCAAACTCAGCAAGAGATTCTAAATCAATGTCGTCCGTTCCTTCGTCAGCAACGTCATCAATGGTACCGTTCATTTCATCGAGAGACGATTGAACTGACTGCTCATCAAATGAAGATAACGCATCTTCTATTTCCAATTCATCGTCAATGTCCAGCTCATCTTCTAACGCTAAGTCATCGATGTCACTTTCTAACTCATCATGTGTTTGCCCATGTGACATTGCATCAGCCAAACTTTGCTCAGTTTGGCTGACTGTTGGCTCTTCAAGCTCAAGTTCAGGATAACTCTCTAGCTCTTCGCTCTGCTCGATAAAGTCTTCGAGTTCTTCATGCTCTTCATCTTCAGATAAGTCAATTTCATCTGCCAATGGATCATCACCAAGTGCGATTTCTTCGCCTTGTGTGGCCTCTTCATCCCAATCGCTCAGTTCTTCATCATCAAGCTCGCTCAACAATTCATCAACACTTTGTAGTGTCTTTTCCTGCTGTTCTTCGAAGCTTGCTTGTGGTAACTCACCCTCAAACTCATCATCGCCAAGATCAACATCAAACTGACGCTCATCCATCATTGCTGTCGACGTATCCTCTGAAGCGTACGAGTCATCGTCTGAAAGCGATTCGTCAGTTTCTTCTAACAAGATGTCATCGCTGTTCGATGTTTCATCTTCAAGGCCATCGAGCATGCCTTCAATTTCATCAACGACATCGTCCGAGTCAGGCTCTGGCTCTGCCGCACTTGCCTCTTCCGGCTCGTCGAGTAGATCTTCAACGTCTAGATCATCTTCTAGATTTTCGGCTTCATCCTGCTCTGGCTCGGCCGCAATTACCTCTTCCGGTTCGTCGAGTAAATCTTCAATATCCAGTTCATCTTCTAGATTTTCTGTTTCATCCAGCTCGGGCTCGGTCGCTAATACCTCTTCCGACTCGTCAAGTAAATCTTCAACGTCTAGGTCGTCTTCTAGATTTTCTGCTTCATCCAGCTCTGGCTCAACTGCCAATACCTCTTCCGGTTCGTCGAGTAGATCTTCAACGTCTAAGTCATCTTCTAGATTTTCGGCTTCATCCAGCTCGGGCTCGGTCGCTAATACCTCTTCCGGCTCGTCGAGTAGGTCTTCAACGTCTAGGTCGTCTTCTAGATTTTCGGCTTCATCCAGCTCGGGCTCGGTCGCTAATACCTCTTCCGGCTCGTCGAGTAGGTCTTCAACGTCTAGGTCGTCTTCTAGATTTTCGGCTTCATCCAGCTCTGGCTCAACTGCCAATACCTCTTCCGGTTCGTCGAGTAGATCTTCAACGTCTAGATCGTCTTCTAGATTTTCTGTTTCATCCAGCTCGGGCTCGGTCGCTAATACCTCTTCCGACTCGTCAAGTAAATCTTCAACGTCTAGGTCGTCTTCTAGATTTTCTGCTTCATCCAGCTCTGGCTCAACTGCCAATACCTCTTCCGGTTCGTCGAGTAGATCTTCAACGTCTAAGTCATCTTCTAGATTTTCGGCTTCATCCAGCTCGGGCTCGGTCGCTAATACCTCTTCCGGTTCGTCGAGTAGATCTTCAACGTCTAGGTCGTCTTCTAGATTTTCGGCTTCATCCTGCTCGGGCTCGGTCGCTAATACCACTTCCGGCTCGTCGAGTAGGTCTTCAACGTCTAGGTCGTCTTCTAGTGTTTCAGCTTCATCCAGCTCTGGCTCGGCCGCAATTACCTCTTCCGGCTCGTCGAGTAGGTCTTCAACGTCTAGGTCATCTTCTAGATTTTCTGTTTCATCTGGCTCGGGCTCGGTCGCTAATACCTCTTCCGGCTCGTCGAGTAAGTCTTCAACATCTAGTTCATCTTCTAGCGCTTCAGGTTCGTCAAGCTCTGGCTCGGTCGCTAACGCTGGCTCGTCGAGTAAGTCTTCTGCATCAAACTCTTCTTCTGATACTTCTGTTTCATCTAGCAAATCATCCAAATCATCAGTTGATAATTCTACTGACTCATTAATATCTGCGGCTAATTCTTGCTCCGAAGATTCATCAAGTAGGTCATCGATATCAAAGTCATCGTCAGATACGTCCAAAGATTCCGTTGTATCAGTCGACGGCACGGCTTCTTCGTTAGACTGTTCAAGTAAATCATCAATATCAAAGTCGTCATCAACCCCAGCTGATCCAAAGTCTGATGTTGAGTCATCTTGTGCTTCATCTAGTAAATCATCGATGTCAAAATCATCTGAAGATTCATCGGTGTCAGTCTGTGACACTTCAACAATATCTGGTGCTAAATCAGCTTGTGATTCGTCAAGTAGGTCATCAATATCAAAGTCATCGTCATCAGACTCCTCACTGACCTCGTCTAATAGCCCATCTATGTCGATATCGTCTTGTTGCTCGTCTGCTAACTCTTCACTGAGTGTAGCCAGAGCATCGTCACTAATATCTAGCTCATTATCCGCGTCATCCGTGGAGCCGCCCAACATTTCATCAATATCATCGTTACTTAGTAAATCATCGTTGCTGTCATCTGCATCCAATGAAATATCATCACCTGCATCTTCGTTTTGGCCATCAAAACTTTGCTGCAAGAAATCATCTAAATCTTCTGGGATATCTGTTTCTTCAGTTTCATCATCAAATACAATGTCTTCGTTTAATAAACTATCTAATTCATCTTGATCGAGTTCGCTACTACCTTCTTCAAACGTATCGTCATCCAACGAATCAAACATGATATCGTCGTCTTCAGGCAGTATGTCATCATCCAACTGTACACTGTCCTCGATTGGCGATTCAGAAGGCGTCGCTTGCATGCCTAAATCGAGAGGATCGGCTGCTGCGGCGGCAGCTACAGGCGTTTGTGGCAAGAAATCATCTTCATCACTAGCAGAGGCATCTTTCCCTTGTTTACGTTTCCTAAGGAAGAAAATACCACCGCCAACAGCCAACAGGGCTGGGAGTGTAGCTAGTAGAATAAGTACTAATGGGTTACTGAGCGCGGAACTCAGATCAAAACCACTTTCTTGTTTTTGCTTTTCTTGCTCCTGACGCGCAATTAATGCATTTTGCAAATTGATCATCGATTGCAGCTGTTGCTGAATTTCACTGTCTTTGCCCAGTTGCTCTCTGACCGTTTGCAGTTCTTCAGAAATAGTACCCAGCTGCTTTTTGAGCTTATCGTTCTCTACTAAAATCTCTTCAACATTTTTGACCGAACTACGGAACTGTGACTGCAGCTCCATAAGTCGAGAGTCTTGTTCAATTTGAATTGACTTAAGCTGATTGGTTAAAGATTCTTTCGCTTGCTCGACATCAATTTTTCGCGCCTGAGTCACTTTTTTTTGTGCTTCTTCAATCGTTTGATTATCGAGCAAACCGTTCTTTTTCATTTCCCACAACGCATCATCCTGATCTGAGCGCTGTTTTGCTAGCGTTGGGTTTTCTTTGCGGATCTCGCCCATAGTTGGAATTTTTAAATAGGCGCCATCACGCATATGATTGAGATTTTTATCTAAGAATGCTTGAGGGTTTTTGTGATATAGCGCACTCATTACCTGATAGATAGTAACCGACTCGTCAGGCCTTACTTTTTGAGCGATACGCCATAAGGTATCTGATGACTTTATTGGCCCTACCGATCTCCCTTGCTGCCCGTAGTCAACCCCTTTTGGCCCTTTGATTTGAGGCTCTTCAAGACTGTTAACAGGTAAAGTGATCAATGTAGAGACAAAGATACAAAAAACGACAAAACCGCGCATGTTGGTCCTTTCAGTACTATGTTCAACATTATTTTTTGCTAAACATCAAAATGTTGCTAATGATTGCTACTGCAAGCTCTATTCCAAGTTCAAACTATAAACCAGATAACGTCGAATATCCATTGCAACGCCTTGAAAATTAACATGCTTATAATGAGTTAGAGGAAGAGTAAAAAAGAAAGGTAATACAAAACATGCCAAACCATTGGCAGTTTTACATTTATGGGGGCAAAGTGCTGCCACATTGCAGCACTTTGCTATCTTTTTTAAAGATAGTTCTCGATAAGTTCTTCAGCAATTTGAACGCTATTAGTCGCAGCGCCCTTGCGCGTATTATCTGAGACAATCCAAAGGTTTAAACCTAATGGATGGGAGATATCCTGACGTACACGGCCAACGTAAACTGTATCGTTACCACTGGCATCACTTACAGGTGTTGGATAATCCTGCTCATCTTCTATCAATTCAACGCCTGGCGCGTCAGCCAATAGCTGTTTTATATGCTCCAGATCATATGGCATACGCGTTTCCAAGTGAACGGCTTCTGCATGCCCAAAAAATACAGGAACACGCACCGCTGTAGGGTTCACCATAACACTGCTATCACCTAAAATCTTTTGCGTTTCCCACACCATTTTCATTTCTTCTTTGGTGTAGCCATTATCTTGAAATGCATCGATTTGCGGGATCACATTGAATGCCATTTGCTTAGGAAATACTTGATTATCCATAGGGCGTGCATTC
Source organism: Pseudoalteromonas sp. ATL1 (assembly GCF_058933015.1). NCBI lineage: Bacteria > Pseudomonadati > Pseudomonadota > Gammaproteobacteria > Alteromonadales > Pseudoalteromonadaceae > Pseudoalteromonas > Pseudoalteromonas sp. ATL1. The sequence continues at coordinate 3,426,566 of NZ_JBZYXL010000001.1, forward strand.
ATTAAATTCGCTGTTTGCTTAGCCAATTCATCAACGGCTTCTTTACCAGCACCTGAGACTGCTTGATACGTAGATACATTAATTCTATCAATACCATAGGCGTCATAAATTGGTTTCAGCGCAACCAGCATCTGAATAGTTGAACAGTTGGGGTTGGCAATAATGTTACGGTTTCTAAAATCTGCCAAGCTCTCCTTGTTCACTTCAGGAACGATCAGCGGCACATCAAATTCATATCTAAATTGTGAGGTATTATCAATCACCACACACCCAGCTTCTGCGGCAATTGGTGCGTATTTTTCTGAGACACTGCCACCAGCTGAAAACAAGCCAATATGCGCCTGACTGAAATCGAAGTGTTCTACATCGAGTACTTCAATTTTTTCACCGCGAAAGTCGATTTCTTCGCCTGCACTGCGGCTACTCGCCAGTGCAAAAAGTTGATCAACTGGAAACTTACGCTCTTCCAATGTTTCGATAATTTGTCGGCCAACCAAACCCGTTGCACCCAACACAGCCACATTAAATTTTTGCGACATTATTTGCCTCATTCTTTTCAATTACATTAAATCCTAGCTTAGCTAGTAACTCACCATGTTGACTCAAATTTTCAACGCTCAAGGTATTAAATTCTCGTCTTGGTGGGTAAGTTTTTCGTAAGCTGTCAAAGCCATGACTTTGCAAGTTCGCACGCATAAGCCCGTCATCTCGGCGAATATCGTAAACTAAATGCACTAGTCTTCCTAAATCTTGCTCAACCAGCGTGCTTTCAGTTCTACATTTAGTCAACGCGGGTACGGGCAAAAAATCTTCTAGCTTTTTAGTACTCGCTAAACCTAAACGCTGGCATAAGCCCTCGTAGAGCATTTGTGTGCCTCTGGCTTTGCCCTCTTGGGTGTGTCCTGCGATGTGCACACTTGCAAAACGAACGAAGTCTAAAAGCTCAGTACAAATATTGGGTTCGTTTTCCCAAACATCGAGTACAAGGTCTAACGGTTGACCATTTTTTAGTGCACTCAACAATGCTTTATTATCTATCACATCCCCACGGCTGGCATTAATAACAAGCGCCCCTTTTTTCAACAAAGGTAGCTTATCCGAATTGAGTAGATGCTGTGTTTTATGTGGGCCATCTTTTATCAACGGAACATGGAATGTCACTATGTCTGCATTTGATAACAATTCATCGAACTGTACATGTTCGTCTAAGGTACCTTGTTCGTATCGAACGGGATCGCATAATAGTAGCTTTAATCCGATGTTCGCCAGTTTTTCGCGTAAGCACTGGCCAATATTACCCACACCAACAATACCTAGCGTCTTGCCTGCCAAGCTTGTATCCGTCTCTTGCGCATAAGCATAAAGCGCGCTGATAACATATTCAGCAACCGCAATAGCATTACAACCTGGGGCACTCGCAAAACCAATATTTCGTTGTTCTAGTAACTGTGTATCAACATGATCGATACCAATTGTCGCGGTACCGATGAATTGAAGCTTGTTAGCATGCGCCAACATTTCTTCATTGATTTTTGTCACTGAGCGGATCAGTAACACATCTATATCGTTAAGTGACGATGCCTGTAAGTTGCGCCCATCAAAACGCCTCACTTCGCCTAACTCAGAAAAAAACTCTTCTACTAAAGGCATATTTTGATCTGCGAGGATCTTCATTTAACATTCCAAACTTTTCACGGGACCGATATTGTATACCTAAGCTAGGTCAGAATGCGAGTTTGCCCAGCAATTAGACTTTGTTAATACACTTTAGTGGCGCTTTTTCATTTTTTGCACCCCAACACCAATACAGACAAACATAACCAACAAAAGTAGTAATACCGTGAGCGTGGCCGTTTTTTGTTCCGGCAATACCAACAATGGGCTCATTACCACAGCAAATACATTAAAAAATGCCAAAGCTAATGCGATTTGCACTTGTGCATGATAGCCATACCAAGCACTGATCAAACAGCAAAAAAGATTAAAAAATACAGCGGGCGTATAAATATTGACTGACATCCATGTAGCTAATAATGAGATAGACATAACGACGATTGAACTGATCATTTAAGGCTCCTTCCTTAAAATGTGGTCCCAGTAAAAACATAGACTCTGTTATGCAAATCTCCAACATTATGTTTGCTTAAAATCGCGACTGGCAATAAGCCGCTACAATTCAGCTTTTTGGAAAAATACGCGTCTCTCGCACGAGTACGCTAAATTACGCATAGTTAACTAAAGTAAATGAATCGTTTTTTCTCTTGAAATGATCGCCTTATGGAGCTAGTCTAGCCTAGGTGGTCAGACCTCTTATAAGGAAGAACAACATGACTCTCATATTCACTCTTGCTCTGGTAGCACTACTTAGCATCGCTAGCTATCACAGAGCTAGCTGGAACACCTCCGTTGGTATTGCAGCAGCAACCTTACTTGTGGGTACATTATTTGGTGCCTTTGGTGCATTGTCTTGGCTAATTTTCTTAGCAATTACAGTGCCTTTATCTCTTACTAATATCCGTCAGCAGTACATTGTAGCGCCGTTATTTAAAGCTTTTAAAAAAGTAACGCCAACGATGTCGGAAACTGAAAAGTCGGCAATTGATGCAGGTACTACTTGGTGGGAAGCTGACCTATTTTGTGGTAACCCAGACTGGAAAAAATTACACCAATTTCCACAGTCTCGTTTAACAATTGAAGAACAAGCGTTTTTAGACGGCCCTGTAGAAACAGTATGCGCCATGTTAGACGACTGGAAAGCAACGCATGAGCTAACAGACTTACCTCAAGATGTTTGGCAATACTTAAAAGATAATAAATTCTTTGCGATGATCATCAAAAAGCAATACGGTGGTCTAGAGTTTTCTGCGTACGCGCAGTCTTGTGTATTACAAAAACTAACCAGTAAATCTACCCTACTGTCTTCAATCGTGGGCGTACCTAATTCGTTAGGCCCAGGTGAGCTATTGCAACACTATGGCACGCAAGAGCAGAAAGATCATTACCTGCCTAGACTTGCAAAAGGTGATGAAATCCCTTGTTTTGCATTGACTTCGCCAGAAGCAGGCTCTGATGCATCAGCTATTCCAGACTTTGGTATTGTTTGCAAAGGCGAATGGGAAGGTAAAGAAACGCTAGGTATTCGTTTAACTTGGAACAAACGCTACATCACCTTAGCCCCTGTCGCAACGGTACTTGGTTTAGCGTTTAAACTACGTGACCCTGACGGACTACTTGGCGACAACAAAGAGCCAGGGATCACCTGTGCACTTATTCCAACCAACACCCCTGGTGTAAAAATTGGTCGTCGCCACTTCCCGCTGAACGTACCATTCCAAAATGGACCCACACAAGGTGAAGACATTTTCGTACCGATTGATTACATCATAGGTGGTCCGAAAATGGCGGGGCAAGGTTGGCGCATGCTCGTTGAGTGCTTGTCAGTTGGACGTGTTATAACACTACCTTCAAACTCTACGGGTGGTATTAAATCATTGGCGCTTGCCAGTGGTGCATACAGCCGTATTCGCCGCCAGTTCAAGTTACCTATCGGTAAAATGGAAGGCATCGAAGAATCATTGGCAAAATTGGGTGGCTACGCCTACAGCACAGACGCAGCTGTGAGCATGTCTACAGGTGCTGTTGATCTTGGTGAAAAACCGTCAGTTGTATCGGCGATTTTGAAGTACCACTTAACCGAGCAAATGCGCGCGTCTACAATGCATGCAATGGATATCCATGGCGGTAAAGGCATATGTTTAGGACCTAACAATTACCTAGGTCGTGGCTACCAAGGTGCACCAATCGCAATTACGGTAGAAGGTGCAAACATTCTGACTCGTAATATGATCATCTACGGTCAAGGCGCGATCCGCTGTCACCCATTCGTACTTTCTGAGCTTAACGCTGTCAGTATGGAAGATAAGCAGGCTGCACTTGAGAGCTTCGATAAGTCGTTAATGGGCCACGTTGGCTTTACCATTTCTAACCTTGTTAGAACCAAATGGTTGGCGCTGACAGGCGCACGCTTTACTAAAGTGCCTTACAACGATGAAACTGCTGAGTTTTACAGAAATGCAAGTCGCTATAGTGCATCTCTTGCGTTGATGTCAGACATTTGTATGGCTGTATTTGGTGGTTCCCTGAAACGTAAAGAGCGTATCTCAGCACGTTTAGGTGACTTGCTAAGCTACTTATACTTGGTATCGGCAACACTTAAGCGCTACAACGATGAAGGCCGTAAAAAAGAAGACCTGCCGTTTGTACAGTGGAGCTGTCAAGAACACTTGTACTTGTGCCAACGAGCACTGGCAGATTTGATCAACAATATGCCTTCAGCGGCCCTTCGAGGTTTGCTTAAAGTGATATTATTCCCGTTTGGTCGCCCAGTACGCAAACCAACCGATGAGCTTGAGCACAAACTTGCGCACCTATTGCAGACACCTAATGAGTCTCGAGAACGTTTAGCTGCGCACATTTACCTAAAAGATGAGCCATTAAATATCTTAGGTAAACAAGAGCAAACGTTGCGAGATATTCTTGAGGTTGAACCATTATTTGACAAAGTATGTCGTGCTAAAGGTCAAAAACTACCTTTCTTACAACTAGATAAGGTTGCTGCCATGGGTCTTGAGGCTGGTATCTTAAATGAAGATGAGGCTGCAAAACTCAGCGCCGTAGAAGCGAAGCGTCTAGCTGTGATCAACGTTGACGATTTTGATCCAAGTGAACTCACTGCAGGCCAAGCTGCAAAACCAAAAGCAAAAGGTGCAAGCGCAGCGTAACAAGTTTAAATTTTCGTAAAATGAGTCAAAGCCAGCGACATACGCTGGCTTTTTTAATGCTTACACAAGAATTTTAACGAGGTATATACCCATAATAAGTGCAGCCCAACAAACGGCTAAGTGCTTAGCTTTGTGAACAGCACACCATTGCACTACTGGCGCTACAACAAGCACGCCTAACATATATCTATCAATGCCTAACATCCCTGCAGCAATACACCAAGTGATTAAGAACAAGCCGAATATGAGAATATGCTGAGTATAAAATGCGTGCTCAAATTGCTTTATGCTTTGCCAAAATAAGCGGTGCTCTCTTAAGTACGTCGACGTTTTTATACATAACGCGCCCCATAGCAGCAGTGCAATCGCAACGACCATTGGCATGTACCAATGTAAAAGCTCAGGTCTTTCTTCGCCGATAATGTAAGCCCCCCAAATAAATAAAAAGCTCACACAAAAGCGCCAAAGCAAAGACCAGATATTCTCCAAACCGTAAAGTGACCAAAACCCAAAAATAGTCATATGATTTGGCGAAAATCGTACCTGTATAGGCTTTAATACATACGCGACCACCAAGAGTAAATTAATAGCGCCTAAATACTCTGTGGAAGGTAATACCAAAGCATGTAAAGCCAATGCCCCAATCAACGCATAGACAAGCGCTTGAGGGCGATACAATAACGCGACCGAAAAGCTCACTTGAGTTGCAATAAATAGAATAAAGTGTGGGGCTTGTGGCAGCTTTTCTATCCCAATTGCCAATGCCAAAACAAGCGACATCCACAACAGCACATGACTCCATAACACCAATCCAATATCAGCGAGATACTGTTTTGCTCGGCCAGCTAACAGCGTTAAATGAAAGGTTCGGTGTGAAGAGTCCAACACCGTGGGTTTTAACACATTAAGCAGTAAAGTCTGTATTAGCAAATATCCCCAGATCACCTGATTACACGCTTGCTCAGAATCGCTTTCAACAATTCGACCAAGACCAAAAAACAACGCCCCTATAAGCCCTGGAAGGAAAATATAGAACAAGGTAGAGATCATCAATGCAAACTGCTGTACTTGTCTGACAAGCTCTCTTAGCGCATATCGATAGGCATGAATGCGATATTTAAAATAATTCATCTAAGCGCCTACGACTGACTAAATAGCGGCTGAGAAACGAAACCTATATTTAAAAATGGTTGCGGCTCGTGGCTACTGATTAAAACATGTCCTGAAAAAGCACTTAGCCATTGGCAAATAGTATCAACACCATGTTGATCCAATGCAGCACTGGGCTCATCTAAAATGAGGTAATCGGTACCTCTCATTATGGCATTTAGCAGTTGTAGCTTTTTATTATTTCCTGATGGCAAGTCACTGACTCGGGTATCCAGAAATGCGGTGAATCCAAACTCTTCGGCAAGCGTGAGCGGCAACTCACATTGCCAAGCACTGCCTGTCATGGCCAAAATTTGTTGTGCGGTCAAAAACTCAGGAAACGGTATTTTGTCTGATGCAAGCGCGACATTTTCTTGTAAACTGTTCACCTGCTTACCAGCGAGCAAAATCTGACCCGAAAAATAAGGGTCAAGACCTGCAATCAAGGTAAAAAGTGTAGTTTTACCTAGTCCATTTTCACCCAAGACGCACGTCTTGGCATTTGGAAATTTGTTGTTGTATTCGTGAAAGATTTGCTTATTTGCAAACTGCTTATGAAGGTGTACAACTTCTATCATAAAAACTCCCTGTTTTTTTAAGTCTATCATTTTGGGAGGATTTATATATACGTTGATTAGTTACAAATTGTGTAATCGAAAGAGACTAAAAGCGTCATTAAAAAAGTGTAGTAATAAATATGAAGAAGAAAAACGAATGGAATCTAGATGAATTTCTAAGAAATGGCGGAGTGGACGGGACTCGAACCCGCGACCCCCGGCGTGACAGGCCGGTATTCTAACCAACTGAACTACCACTCCGCAGTGGTATGTGTTTATAGAGCATCCTCTTTGATATCAAATGGCGGAGTGGACGGGACTCGAACCCGCGACCCCCGGCGTGACAGGCCGGTATTCTAACCAACTGAACTACCACTCCGCAGAGATATCATATTTTGTTATTTGCATTGGCGGAGTGGACGGGACTCGAACCCGCGACCCCCGGCGTGACAGGCCGGTATTCTAACCAACTGAACTACCACTCCGCTGAGCAAATAAGGGCGACTAAAACATTGGCGGAGTGGACGGGACTCGAACCCGCGACCCCCGGCGTGACAGGCCGGTATTCTAACCAACTGAACTACCACTCCACGGTGTTTTAATCTGCTGCTTTCCTATTGGCGGAGTGGACGGGACTCGAACCCGCGACCCCCGGCGTGACAGGCCGGTATTCTAACCAACTGAACTACCACTCCACAAAGGAAAAGCGTGCCTTTCGGCGATGTAAGATTTGGCGGAGTGGACGGGACTCGAACCCGCGACCCCCGGCGTGACAGGCCGGTATTCTAACCAACTGAACTACCACTCCAGCACTACTTACAAATTGTTGAATAATTGGCGGAGTGGACGGGACTCGAACCCGCGACCCCCGGCGTGACAGGCCGGTATTCTAACCAACTGAACTACCACTCCGCATTATTCTTGCTATCAAGCTGCTCCCTGACAGCGGCGTGAATAATACGAATCGACCCCATGAGAGTCAACAGTTTTTTTGAAAATAACCCGCTTTTTTAGTCATCTGACATCGAAAGGTTCAAAATATCACCTGATTTGTCATTTTTTGAACCACTTTCATCAGAGTTTTGTTTTTTCTCGACAGTTTCTTTTTCCGGCTCAGCCTGCTTTTTCTTAAAAAGAGACGTAGGTAATGGCAGTTTTATGCTAATTGGCTTGTTTTGAACAAAGACTCGAAAAGCTAACCAGCCAACAAATAGCACCAGAATATTTCCAATAACAATGACACTCACCACTAAGGTTGTATTAACTTCAGGCTCAGGTTCAGGCTCTGGTAACAAAATGGTCGGTACTGGTTGTGCTAACTCAGGTACTTTTTCAATGGGTCGTTCTATTTCAAATTTATAAATAGGCAAAGTAGCCATAAACTCTCGGCCATTGATATTCTCACCAAACGCAGAAATTTCGACACTGTAGCGTCCCCAATCATAATTTTTGATTGGTAACTTTCTATAAAGACGCGTTTCTGGGTTTAATGTAAATGGCTGTTGTTCACCATTTGGATAAAAGATTTTACCTTGAAAGATCACCGTGTCAGGCTTGACTACTTGATTGTCTATCTTAAACAACAATTCATGATCAAACTCTTCGTTATCAGATAACGTCAGTTCATATTCAAACGGTGGCCTGGCCACAAGTATAGGCTTACCAACCACTTTGCGTTTAATAAGGGGTGTTTCGATATGAAATTCCGGTCGCCACTCTCCTGCAGGAAAAGAAAGTCTAAACTCGCCAGTGAAAATACCATCCATCGGACGCTCGTCAAACTCTTGTCCGTCATCTTTAAACTCTGTCACACTTTGCGTGCCAGCGCCGAAGTTATCGTAGTTGTCATTATTCGTACTGACGAAGTCGACAACTAAAGATACAACATCGCGAAAATAGCCAATTTCAATTGGTTTGCCATCGTTGGTGACTTGCCCTGTTACTTTGAGCGTTTCACCTTGAAATATGAGCGGTGGCAATGGCTCCATATTAAGCTCAATATCCCCTACCACCATGACACGGCTGCCTTTTTGAATATTACCTATGACTTGCCACGGACCTGGCGTTGGATTAGTCAATACGATTAAGTCGAAGCTTGGTTCGTCATACCACTGTAAGGATTCATCACGAAGTGCGTGGGTGGAGTATATTTTGCTGCCATCTGGTTGCACCAGAACAACTGCGGGTGCGCCTGTTTTTCTAAAAAACAGCAATGATATTTTGTCAACCTTATGGTCAATACGAAAACGGTTATCTAGCAGCGGAACTTCATTCGTTTTGCCGTCACGCTCTAAAATGGTGACCGACGGCAACGCTACCGCAACGCTTGATATCATCAACATCAAAAGCCATAACCGCTTCATATACTACCTCATTATTGTTGCCACAATGTGTTGCCGTCTTTATTAACAACCAAAAGCCTTTCTTGGTGAGCATGAAGCTCATCGCTTGTCGCCTTGACCACCTTCAACGCTGGCCTATCATTGCTGAGTCGACGAATGGAACCGCTATCATTTTGCTCACTGTTATCATTACCCGAGGCTAAATTAAGTTTAACCTGACCGCCTGTCATGCCTAGATATACATCTGCGAGGATCTCGGAGTCCAGTAATGCGCCGTGTAATGTTCGTTTTGAGTTATCAATGTCATAACGGCGACACAACGCATCTAGGTTATTCTTTTGTCCTGGATGCAAATCGCGCGCCATGACCAAAGTATCTAGCACTTGGCAATACTCGTGCGTATCTGGATAACCTTGATTTAGCATGGCAAATTCATGATCCATAAAGCCGACGTCGAACGGCGCATTGTGGATCACCAATTCTGCCCCCTTAATGTAGTCAAAAAACTCTTGTGCTATTTGGTTAAACAAAGGTTTACCGCGCAAAAACTCATTGGTTATACCGTGAACATCTATTGCTTCTTCTTCAATCTCTCGTTGAGGATTAATATAAACGTGAAAGTTATTGCCCGTTAAACGACGGTTTATTAGCTCAACACAACCAATCTCAATGATCCTATGCCCTGCTTTTGGATCGATACCCGTCGTTTCCGTATCTAGGACTATTTGCCTTTTTAACATATCGTATAAAGCTCAACTTTGTTATGGTTAACCACTATTAGTTACATTCTACATAAAAACAGGTCTATTCGTGCAAAAAACAGTAGAGATTTATACCGATGGTTCTTGCCTCGGTAATCCTGGGCCCGGTGGCTATGGGGTATACATGTGTTATCAGGGTCATGAAAAACAATTGGCACAAGGGTATGAGCTGACAACCAACAATCGTATGGAAATGCTTGCAGCCATCGTTGCACTTGAAACACTCAAACGACCTTGTAACGTGGTCTTGTATACCGATAGTCAATACGTCAAGCAAGGTATCGAATCATGGTTAGAAAACTGGAAAAAGCGTAATTGGAAAACGGCATCGAAAGCCCCAGTAAAAAACGTTGACCTATGGCAACGATTGGATACAGCTTGCCAGCGACATACTATCGAATGGCGCTGGGTAAAAGGTCATAGTGGTAACAAGTATAATGAACTGGTTGACGACCTAGCTCGCGAAGCAGCGTCATCTAATCATTTGCTGGTTGATGAGGGTTATCAGAGTTAAGCCGCTGCTGGCAACTTTGCGATAAGCGCGCGCTTTTAACCGCCGGTGCCCATTTGGGCCTAGCATGCCATTTAGGTTTGATTGGCGTAAGTGGTGTAACACGTTTACGCGCCACGAGCATATAACAACTTCCCATCGGTTTTAAATATTGGCGGCAAAAACGCCGCCAAGGTGCAAATCTTGATAGTCGACTACCTCGCGCAAGCGATGCGTGAATAAAACGCTCATCCGCTAGAATTTCAAAACCGAGTAAATCTAACCAGTCTTTAACACGCGATGGCGTAAAAAAACGCCCAGACCAAGGTAACTTTTCTTTACTAAATGGCAGTAAATTGGCTAAGCCACACAGGCTTATGGGGTTAAAGCCGGTGATCACTATGTAACCTCCGGGGATCAGGGTTCTATGCGCTTCTCGTAAAATATGGTGTGGATCTGAATGATATTCTAAACTTTGGCTCAATATACACGCGTCAACGCTGTGCTCAGAGAACGGTAGTTCATCAATTTCAGCGACTACACCAACGTGACCTTGTGCAAATGGCGCAACGCACACTTGGTGTTTAATCGTGCTTTTAGATGTATTAATTTGACCACTCAAGCTGCCCAACTTCAGCATGTGATAACCAAACATTCTCGGTAACCATTTATCTATTTTTCGCTCAATGCCCACTCTTAGATAATCGCCATGGGGAAAGTCTTGCCATTCAAGAGGTTTAGGGCCTTGTTGAAAACTTAGGGCTGGTTTCATCAAATACGCTCGTTATACTTATGCTAACACTCACTTTATAGAGCTATGACTTATGGTGCAAGTAGAGCCAATAAAAGCATTCACCGATAATTATATATGGGCCATTCGCCACACGGAACACCAACAGGTTTGGGTGGTCGATCCAGGCCAATCAGAGCCCGTTCAAGCTTACCTACAAGCACACAACGCGACACTTATGGGTATTTTAGTTACCCATCATCATTGGGACCATACTGATGGTATTGACACACTAAAAAACCATTATCCGTCTATCAATATATATGGTCCTCATAACTCTAAGTTTCAAGGTGTTACGCACCCTCTACAAGAAGGCGATACGCTTGAGGTGTTTAACCTCATATTCAATGTGATTGAAACACCGGGGCATACCTTAGACCATATATGTTATGTTAATGAGCAAATGGTTTTTTGCGGTGACACACTATTTAGTGCGGGCTGCGGCCGTCTATTTGAAGGCAGCGCCAAGCAAATGTGGCAATCGCTGGAAAAGCTAGCAAACTTGCCTAATCACACACTGGTGTACTGCACCCACGAATACACAAACGCCAATCTTGCCTTTGCTTACGCTGTGGAACCAAGCAATGAAGACATCAAGAATTATCAAACATGGGTAACAGCACAAAGAAATACACACCTGCCAACTCTACCGAGTAATATCGGAAAAGAGCGTACTATTAATCCTTTTCTTCGTACAAAACAAAGCCATATCATTGAAAATTTACCAAAACACCTAAATAATGAAATAAATGCACCTTGGCAAGTTTTTGCCGCGTTGAGGGCCTGGAAGAACGAATTTTAACTTCAGCTATCTTCGTCACTTTAAATCTACCGATGTTACAGGTAGTATTGGCGGGTTTTTGCTCGAGAATCAGAAAATTACTTATGAATAAATTGCCGGTTTCCATTGTTTTGATGACGCTTCTTACTAGCGGGTGTCAAACATTATCCGAAAAAGACAATCTAGAAGAAGACACCGCAAAGCTTCTCAATAGAGCAAGCCCCGCCGAGATCAGCGATACGCTACTCAGTGCTATCCAAGAGCCTATTGAAGCGGATGAGCCGGCTCCGGTATTTGATGATGTGTGGGAGCGTATTCGTTACCAACTTTCCATTGATGTGCCACAAAACAGGCCTGTTGTTGCGGAAAGAAACTACTACCAACGTCATCAGGCGTATTTAGATCGTATTGCCAAACGGGCCGAGCCATACCTGTATTTTATCGTTGAAGAAGTTGAAAAGCGTCAAATGCCAATCGAAATTGCGTTACTACCAATTGTTGAGAGCGCTTTTGACCCGTTTGGTTACTCACATAGAAGCGCGTCGGGTATCTGGCAGTTTATGCCACAAACTGGAGAGCGGTTTAACTTAAAGCAAAATTGGTGGTATGACGGCCGTCGCGATATTGTGCAATCCACGCGTGCGGCACTAGATTATTTGAGCTATTTACATAAAACGTTGGAAGGCGATTGGCTAAATGCCATTGCAGCCTATAACTCTGGTGAAGGTCGTTTGCTCAACGCAATTCGTAAAAATCGTAAAAAGCACCTACCTACCGATTTTTGGTCTTTAGATTTACCTAGTGAGACAACCGCCTACGTACCAAAACTGCTTGCTCTGTCTGATCTGCTTAAACGCCAAGATGAATTTAAGGTAAGCTGGAACAAGATCCTCAATGCGCAAGTCGTAGAATCGGTTGATATCGGCTCTCAAATTGATTTAGCGCTGGCGGCAGATATGGCAGATATTTCGCTAACTGAACTGTATCGTTTAAACCCGGCCTTTAATCGCTGGGCTACCGATCCTGAGGGACCCCACACTTTGTTGCTACCAGCGGAAAAAGTGGATGTGTTCAAAGATAAGCTCGCCAATACAGCAGTGAAAGACCGATTAAAATGGCAACATTACGCGGTTAAGAAAGGTGATACCCTCTCGGTGATAGCTGCAAAGTTTTCAACCAGTGCAAATGCCATCAAATCTTTGAATAAACTTGATTCACATATTATTCAAATTGGCCAACAGCTCCTCGTTCCTCTCAGTGACGGCGAATTAAAAAGTGAACATTTGCCTACCAGTGTGCGTTCTGCTATCGCGAAAACACAACAGAGCAAAAAAATACACACTGTCACCAATGGCGATACTTTATGGGACATTAGCCGTGAATACGATGTCACCATCAAGCAATTAGCGCGCTGGAATAAGTTGCAAACCAACGCCATTCTGCGTCTTGGCCAAAAGCTGACAATTTATCAGCAAGAACAAACCAAGCAAATCGCGAGTAACTTGAGTAATCGTACGATTACCTACAAAGTACGACGCGGTGACTCGCTCGCACGCATTGCATCTAAATTTAATCTAACAGTAAATGAAATCATCAAGTGGAATGACTTAACAGGGCAAAAATACCTGTATCCAGGTCAAAAATTAAAACTCAAAGTTGATGTAAAAAGCTCTTAAAAAAAGCGCCTGATGGCGCTTTTTTTATAATTGAGCGATCCAGCGTTCAAGCCAAGGCTGAACGGGCTCCCATGGTTCAAAATGTTCACACGCATCCACATCTAAACGCTCAAGCGGCTGAGATGCATTTAATTCTTGTACCAGAGTGTCAATTTGTCGACCTGCACCACAAAACGTTTCGCCATAGCTACTATCTCCAAGTGCGATCACGCCTACCTTTTTGCCTGTTAACATTGGAAACTGGCTTTGCATCTGCAAAAACAAAGGCAGTAAGTTATCAGGGATGTCACCCGACCCAGTTGTGGAAGACACAAACAAAACAGTGTCAGCTTGCATAAGTTGCGCTAGCGTTGCTTCAGTGTATACGCTAGCTTGGTGGCCGCTTTTCTCATGCGCTTGTTTTATCTCGGCAGCCAAATTTTCAGCATTGCCAAACACGCTTCCTACAAAAATCGATACTGACGCCATTATTCATAATCCTTTTCGGTATTGGGCCAACCTAGCCGTTTGCAAATGGTAAGCATTTGTTCACCTAGCTTAGCTTTAATGGTAATTGGTTGTTTAGTATAAGGATGAACAAATTTAAGTGAAGACGCAAACAACATTAAGCGTTGCAACGCAAAGCGCTCATAAAAGAAATGATTATGCTTGTTATCACCGTGATTCACATCACCAATAATTGGATGATTTAAATGATTTAAATGTCGGCGGATCTGGTGTTTTCGACCCGTTTTAGGGAAACATTCAACTAGGCTATAACGAATACTTGGATACTTACCAAATGGAATGGGCAAACTGGCCTGGTGCAAACAATTAAACTGAGTTTGAGCTTCTTGGGGGGCTTTATCTTGATCAGCAAATTTATCTGCTATCTTATCCAATTCCTCTTTAAGCGGTTTATCAAGGAAAACTGACGCTGGAGCAAACCCTCTTACCAAGGCCAAATAACGCTTTTCAATGTCACCTTCAATGAATACTTGGTTCATGTCACGAGCAGCTTCGGAGCTAAGCGCAAATAACAACACCCCAGAAGTGGGGCGATCTAAACGATGTACAGGAAACACGTGCTGGCCAAGCTGGTCACGTAGCATTTGCATGGCAAACTGTGTTTCTTTTTTATCTAAAAATGAACGATGTACCAGCAAGCCAGATGGCTTGTTAATCGCTACGTAGTTTTCATCTTGATATATGATTTCTAACATGGCTTACCTTGCGAAAGACTGTGATCAAAGCGCATCAACACGGTATGAATTTGAGTAAAATACGCATGTGTATTCAAAGTCACTTCTGCCATTGGCGCTAATGCAATGCTGGTTGGTAATGGTAGCTGATGCGTCACAAGCTCTGCCAACTTAGGTATGAAAACAAACTGAAGCCATTGTTCAAACTTTAAAGTATCGCAGCAAAACGGCTGCGTTGACGTTAATAATTGCTCTTCGATTGGCTCAACTTGCCACAGTGATGATGCTTTGAGCACATGCTCAAGCTCGCGCAACAGCAAACTCATATGCTCGTATAACTTAGTGTCCAAAATGCTTACTCAAAATCGGGGATTTCGGCTAATTATACCCAATCCCCTACCGTGAACCCATAGCTAGCTTATCACCACACGCATTTATAGGTATAATCCCACCTCTAAAGAACTAAGTGAGTGACACATGACCGCGCAAATTTCAACATTAGGCGAACTTTTAAGTGCCGCAGGCACACAATGGCGAGTGTATGACATTGGCCGCAGGATCACCAAAATAGACAAAACGCTATTTGCTCAGATTGAAAACACTCAAGCACCCTATCCTTCCCCTTTGGGCGGCCATGCCCTATTAGCCATCCAATTTTGGGATAACCAAGCAACTCTTGACCCTTATGTATGGTTTTTAAAATTTCCATTGGATGAACAAAGCAAGCTCATCGTAGCAAGTCGAGATCACTTTGCCAGTATGGTGTTGGAAGCATTAGGCACTCAACTGACGGGTGAGCAAGCTGAAGGAAAATTAGACAACAACCCATACGTATTTACACCGAATGCGAATAAACTCGCAGCATTTAATGCATTGTTAAAATGTGAACTCAATCGACCTGCTTCTCAATATTATGAATATTGTGAACTTTATTTTGCCAACAAGCTACCCAATGACGCTTGGCAAAGTATGGCGGTACAAGGTATTGCGGATTTCGCATTTCGCTTAGATCATGGCCAAAATTGCCAAAATCTAACACAAGTGTGGAACAGCCTACCATTAGAAGTAAAACAACCGTTGAGTGCCATGTTAGAACATGTCGCTATCGACACGAGCTTTTCCGAGCAGTTGCAAAAAGCAATCACTGTCGCTATTGAGAAACAACAACTAGATGAGCTGATATGCCATCTTCGAGCACTTTCTGGCAGCAAGGCAAAAGGGCTTGTTGAGCAGACTGTTGATGCGCTGCTAGATAGTCATTACAGTAATGAAGCAGACATTCTACTGACACTCGCTGGGCGTTGCTGGGAAACATTCTCAGATCCCCAGAGGTTATTTAAATTTTTAGATTGTGCTGCACATAACACCCAAATCGAAGGACTATTTTCCAGTATTTTCGCTGACTTAGTTGCAATTCCAAACTTGCGCCCACATGTCTTAGCTATTCTACGAGCAGAAAACCGCAGTGATAATTTGTCACGCGCAATTGGAAGGTTATTTTCTTAAATGGCAACGCTTTGGCTTTTTATTTTATTCGGCACTGTAATAGCCATATTTTGGACGAGCAGACAGGCTGCAGAAGCAGCCAAAGATCATGCACAACATCAAGCTGACAAGTTGCAAGTACAACTGCTCAGTGTGGCATGCCAAAAACGCCGCTTAGGTATACTCAAAAATGGTAAACCAGGTATAAAAAGCCAATTTGATTTTGAATTTAGTTCTGATGGACAAAGTGTTTACCACGGCACTTTATATCTTGAAAATAGCCGACTCGTGAAAACAGATATTCCCCCACATCGAATTGCATAACTTTTTGTTGCTAAATAAGATACTGCTAGATACGCTACAAACTTGTTGCTTATAAAGGATCTTTAGCTATGAAAAAGCCTCCAGTTCTGTGCAAAGGTAGTACACTGGCAATTGTTTCTCCTTCATGGGGCGGCCCCTCTACCTTTCCCCACATTTATCAACAAGGGCTCAATAACTTAAAAGCGCTTGGCTTTAATATTCGCGAATACCCAAGTGCCACAATGGATGCCAATGCGCTATTCCATAACCCTAAACGACGGGCACAGGATATTAATGATGCATTTGCAGACAATGAAGTTGACGGAATCATCTCCACCATTGGCGGTTCAGATTCTGCTCGTATAATAAAGTACTTGGATTTAGAAACAATCTCTCAGAACCCCAAGTTTTTTATGGGATACTCAGACACGAGCGCATTAACAACCACATTAAATCAAGCGGGTATTGTCACATTTAACGGACCCTCTGTGATGGCAGGCTTTGCACAGTTACATAACTGCGACGATCACTACCAAAATTATATTCGTGACTTTTTATTCAATAACCCAACGAGCAGGCTATTGCCCACATTCAAGCATTTCAGTCACGGTTATCCTGAATGGGCTGATATCGTAAATACAGGCAAGCTCAACCCGTTTATTGAAAGCCGTGGACCGCAGACATTACAAGGTTTTGAACCTGTTACAGGCCAACTATTTGGCGGCTGTATTGAAGTACTGGAAATGCTCAAAGGCACCGAGTATTGGCCAAAACCTGATTTTTGGTACGGTAAAATACTGTTTTTAGAAACTTCAGAAGAAAAGCCATCCATTGACTATGTACGCTATTGGCTTCGTAATTATGGGATCATGGGCGTATTCGACAAGCTAAGCGCATTATTGATAGGTCGCCCTAGAGACTACGGTGATGATGAACAACTCGCATTAGAAGCGACAATTTTAAGCGTTGTAAGAGAAGAGTTTTTAAATGAGCAGCTAACAATTATCGCTAATTTGGACTTCGGACACACAGATCCACAGGTAATTTTGCCACAGGGCATTCAATGCGAAATTAACGCGCTAACTGGTCAATTGAAATTGCTTGAGCAAGTCTTTTCTCAAGGCTAGTCAAGTTCAGAACGCCAGATAAAACTAAGGCGCAACCTTTGTCGCGCCTAGTTCTGACTACATCCATGATGGGTTATCCCTGCCCGGTGCGAAACGCCACCTTTTTCATCGTCCCCTGAACGGGTATACATCCAAGTCACACCCGATCACCTTCCCTGCCTTCTTCCTTTGTCACTCCATGTGACTATCCACTTGCCAACCTGGCCTCCGCTTCGCTCTTCCTAAGCGCTCCTTGTAGACACACCATGTGTCAGTCCCGCCGTCCTTGTACATACCATCCCGGCATGTTCTCACTTCCTGTGAGTTCCTAAACCAATCCTTGCTCCATTATTTCGATCCATCTCTATTGGCCATCCTGCCAACTACCCCACATCCTTGGAGTTCCTGCTTCCCTTTGTCTTCCTGACAACAATAAGTCTACTCTAATGCAGTATTTGAGAAAGTGAATAAACTCAATTATATATTTGAAAAAAAATTGCAATAAAAATAAAATCAATTTAAAACAATTGATTAGCAATAATTAAATACCAATTGACCACACAACAAAACACCTTTACCTACATCGTTGTAAGAAAAGTCGCACACTCATTCTTCCATTCTGTCAGCAGTGCGAGGCTTGAATAAAAGCTCACCGGTCACTTTTTCAAAGCTAAGTTGCTTTACTACCTGATATCCATGACCTAAAAAGAAGGCTTTTTGTGCTGTTTGAGTAATAAAAACGGCCATACCAGTCACGGTTTCGTTGCTCAGGATCAAATCGTCCAATCCAGCTAATAAATAGTGACCTAGACCTTGACCTTGCACGTGTGGGTCAACAGCAATAAAAGCCAAAAAGTAGTAGTGACCATACTCTTCAAGTGCCGCTCGTATGGTATTTTCTTTTTCAATTAATTGTTGTGTTTGCAGGTACCCTGCACTGAGCATCAATCGTAAACGCCAATGCCAATAACGCGTCGCTTGCAGCTCGGTTTCAGACTCTAAAACACAGGCCACCGCATATAGATTTTCACCTTCGAATAGACCTATCATCGGCTGACGTCCTTGGCCAAAGCTTGAAAGCTCTTCACGGATCAAGGCTCTAAGCTTTGCTTCATAGCTACTATCATCTTTTGCAGAAAGCACATTTCTCATCACATCATCATCGTGATATGCCTGATATAACAAGCTCGCAGCGACTCTCATATCCTCTGGTGATAAGTATTTAACCATTAAGTTTTGTTGTTCTAGGACGCGCATAAATTTCCCTTATGTTGTTGTTATTAGGGCCGACAAATTGTTGTTAAATGCTCTGTCTACTATAGTTACAGTGTAATTTTTAGGCAACTAATGGAGTGATTTATGGATACCAGCAAGCACAACCTTGCTAATTTGTTTGCGCAATTAGGGCTAGACAATTCTAAAGAGCACATTGCACAGTTTATTAATAAGCATCGCTTAGCGGATGACATGCTTTTAGCCGAAGCGCCATTTTGGAATGATGGGCAACGCCATTTTATTGAGGAATCTTTACGTGAAGATGCTGATTGGTGCGAACTCATTGATGAGCTTGATGCCATGCTACGCTAAGTAAATTAGCTATGATAATATGCGCTTTATTTGTTTGGAGTAAAGCGCATGCACCCTGCAGTTCAAAGAGCAATTGCGAGTTTAGTAGCCGAAGGCAAAACCCCAACCGTTGCGCTAACTAAAGCTCGTTTACGTGAACCTGTTCCTATGCCTATGGTGATCGCGGGTCTAAGTGCCTATAAAAACGATCCAGCGATAATTCAGACCCCGATAGAAGAAAATATTGTTCAATACAATGAACAAACAAGTCAGCTCGACCGTATTGAGCAAAAGCTTGATCGCTTATTACAACTACTAGAAAAGGATTAACATGTTCGTTGTTGATTTAACCTTTGATTGTTACCAAGACACAACGCTTGATATAGCCGAAGTGGCAATTAACAGAGTCGTTAACGCACTGCGCTTTAATGGCCAGATCATTGGTGATGAATTCCCCACAGTATTAAAAGACGGCTATTTTATTACCCGTGTTATGTGTCCATTGGAAGATGCATTGCATCCACTCAATCACAGTCCATTCGTAAAACACGCCATTGATCAATTACAAAAAGCAGGCTTGTTGGCACCCAAGGTCAAAGTGATAGGGCAAGACATTCATGCCAATGGTGCCGATCAGTGTGAAGCACCGTCGAGCTATATTTTATACACCACGTATGTGCATACCTGTAGCCCGCTTTATTGCGGCGATGACTTTCAACCTGTGCCTCTTTATAAAATCCCAGCGATTGCCAATGGCGACTATAAAGCTTTAATTAAATGGCAAGAAGATTGGCAAGCATGTGACCAAATTCAAATAAATGGAGCAACACGCTGCGAGTTTGCTGCGTTAGAAGAAATATCAAGCATTGAGAGCGACCTATTTAGACGTGGTATGGATTTAACAAAACGTATTCGCTATCTAACCAAAAAACCAGTCTATTACTATATCTATCGCGTGGGTGGAGAAAGTTTAGAAGCCGAGAAACAACGTAAATGTCCAAGTTGTCACGGTGAATGGGCATTAGATGAACCTTGGTTTGGTATCTTTGATTTTCGCTGTGAAAAGTGTGAATTGGTTTCGAACATGTCTTGGGACTTTCAGTAACCCCCGAGAGTAAGATCAGCGTTATACGCTGATCTTCTGTAAAAACTCAGGCAAACTCGTCGCCAATATATGGTGAACAGGCTTACCTACATACTCTAAACACACATTACCAGAATCGAGTTCAACCGTTATCAACAAATCATCTTGCTCGGTCAATCCAATAAATATGGTTTCTGATTGTTTTAATTTGCGCTTCATCAACACATGGCCGGTTATGTTTTGCTGCAACCGTTCATAGTCTTCCTGATTCCAAGCTTGCAGCAACTCAATTCGGTGACCATCTATATTGCCCACAATATTGCCCGCAAAAAAACTGCTGTAATAACTATCAAGCTCTTGAGAAAATTGACATTCCAACGCTTTTGCTAGAGTTTGTAAGTGATTGTCCGCAGGCTGAGCAACAGCTTGCCATTGGATATGTTCGTCATTGATTGGCTCCCCCACTTCACACGGGCTTGGCCACTGAGCGTCATAATACATGCATGGCAAAGTACTATGTTGTTGTTGATAGTTAGTCGCATAATCTGCGTGTAATTGCGATAAAATCTGGTCTAGTGCCATACTGTCAACTGCTATCTGATCCGTTATAATGTCGTCATTGTAACCACAATTGGTGAAACATGACAGATTATACAAATGCCCCGGAATTAAAAGCGTCCGTTTTAGGTAAGTCCACAAAATACGCATCTGAGTACGACGCAACTTTACTGCACCCAATTGCCCGTAAACTCAACCGTGATCAAATTGCAGTTGACGAAAAAGCGCTCCCATTTAAAGGCGAAGACACTTGGACAGGTTATGAATTATCTTGGCTAAATGAAAAAGGTAAACCACAGGTTGCAGTGGCAACATTTGTTTTTCCTTGCCAAAGCGCACACATCATCGAGTCAAAATCTTTTAAATTGTACTTAAACAGCTTCAATCAGAGTAAGTTCGTCAGCAAAGAAGTCGTCCAACAGACTCTGGCAAGGGATCTTTCTGCAGCTGCAAATACCAATGTGTTTGTCACACTCTTCGCTGCCGATGAACACGCTTGTATCCCGTTTACAGCAATGCCAGGTGAATGTATCGATGATCTGGATATAGAAGTTGATGTGTATAGCCCTGAAGCCAATATTTTAAAAAGTACCGATGAACACGCTGTCGTTTCTGAGGTGTTACACAGCCACTTATTGAAATCAAATTGCTTGATCACTTCTCAACCTGACTGGGCTAGCATTGTTATTTCATACACAGGCAAACCCATATGCCATGAGTCGCTATTGCGCTACTTGATCTCATTTCGTAGTCACAACGAGTTTCATGAGCAGTGTGTCGAGCGCATCTATTGCGAGCTGATGAACACGTTTGGTTTTGAGCAACTAGAAGTTTACGCACGATATACCCGACGAGGTGGCTTAGACATTAACCCTTATCGCTCAAGCCACCAAAATCACACTCCATACCAGATCAGAACGAACCGTCAGTAACGTACGGGCACAGGCAAAGCGCATACATCTACATAGTTTGGCGTTGCAACAAACCAAGGCTCAGGCCGGTTTTTTCGTGACGCCACAAGGGCTTTAAAAGAAGAATGCGCAGTATCTAACACCTTAAACCGAGTTTTATCTTGCTCAGAGATGTCTGCAAGCACGCGCACAGAACTGATCAGGTTATAAGGTGTCTCTTCACTTGCCTGTCGCTGCAACCTTTGCACATGTTCCATGCCAGACAACACGCGCCCAAATACTGTGGTATTTTTATCAAGATAGCGTTGTGGTGTCAGTGTAATGTAAAAATCGGTACCGCCAGTATCCAGGCCATCTTCGCGCGACATACCGACCGCCCCCGTACAGTGCACCTGCCAGGTTTGCGTACCTTCCGCATTTTGTGCAACGGCAAAGCCATTCAGAAAACCAGTACGCGGTGCGTAGCCATCGTTTGTATCGACTACAGTAATATTAATGGGTGTATCACTTTTTAATATCAGCTCCGGCTTTATGTGGCGTTTACCATACTTGATCACTTTTTTACCACTTTCATCTCCCCCTTGGGCGACAAAATTTTCCACAAAGCGATACATGCTCAAACCGTCATAAAATTTAGAACGCGCTAGAAGCTTGATGTTATTGACTTGTCGTGGCGCCAACAATGGGTTCAGTTCAACATAGGTTGCCCCAGTTGGCAGCTGTATTTTTAATACGTTGTTTGTATCCACCATTCGCCACGCCGTATCAGGCGCTTGCTCAATCACTTCCTGTGGCGCTTTAATTGGCTGTGCAAGTACATTGCTAACGCACACGGATAGTGCGCAAACAAGCATAAGTCTACGAGATTTCATTCGTTGTTCCTTCTTTTCGTTCTGTTTAATGTACTACTGCTTTTCAGGATCCCAATCAAATTTGTACAGTAAATCAATACTGTCGTACAAACCACTGGTTGCTTCAATGTAAAGCTTGGAAAAAACGCGATATCGAACAGCTATTTCACTCAGTGAATCAAACACCCCCACTCGATAACTCACCTGTACACTGGGTGTCAAATACCCCGACACCTCAACTTTGGTGGTATCTCCACTACCTCGAGCACCCAACGTTACATCGTTAAAGCCAAGCTTTTCGCCCGTTTTAGACACCAATCCTTCACTGCGATCTAGGCCTTTTGAGAGCAATAGTTGCGTGAGAATCGCATTATTCGAACTCTCCCCTTCACCTAAAGGCTCTCCATTAAGTAAATAAGCCAACGATTGCGATTGATCCATGACGGGTACTGAATAAATCGCAAACTTCGGTGCGCCGATACTGCCACTTAATTCTATGCCAGCTTCCACACCATCCGCCGTTACTTCAGGATTACGAATAGCGCGCACATTTAGATACGGCTTGTCCAAGGCGCCATTAAAACCAATTTGCCCTGTTTTGATAAGTAGGTCTTGGCCAAAAGCTCGGTAGCGTCCTTCTCGTAACAATAATTCACCGCTGGCCAACAATGGGCTGGCGGGGTACTTACTGATATCAAGTTGACCTGCAATATAACTATCAAGGCCAAACGTTTTTACCCTAAAGTCGTCTCCAACTTGTACATCAATGTCAATACTGTAAGGCACGGAAGAGTGTGTTTCTCGCGAAATTTGCTCATCAACAATAATTTGGTCATCCGAGACTTGTACAACATTTGCAGGAAGTTCTTCTATCTCAATTCGACCATAAGGCACAGTAACCTTACCAGTTAACGCCGCCTTATTTTGTATAAACTCGAAATGCAGATCGGGTGAGAGAGTGAGTTCCACACCGGCTTGTGGTGTAATGAAAAAATCGTCTCCTAGAGCGTCAATACGTGCGCTCAAATCACTTTGCCAATCAACGCTGCCATCTAAAGATAACTTCCCACCCTGTTGTGCTTGAAGTTCCCCTTGCAACGAAGCGCTCTGGCCATTGAGTGTTATTTGCAAAGATGAATTTTGTAACGAAATGGGTGATAGTTGACTCGTAAGATTGATTTCATCGACATCAATATTACCACTGAGTTGCGGATGCTCAAGCGATCCCATAAGAGATAGCTTACCACTCACATCACCATCGAGTTTAACGGGTTGTTTGAAACTCTTGCTTAGAATAGGCGCTAATGGAGACAGCGACATATGCGTAATATTAAGATCTGCTTTACGCTGAAAACCGATTTCATCATTCAAAGGAAATTGAAATTGGCCATCAAGTCGTCCCAAAATTGACGAGTTCATTTGCCACTGTACTTGTGCTTGTTGGTTATCGCTGTTCATTTGTGTCGACAGCGCTTCAATGGGTAATGTGTGTAATTGATCGTCATGACGTGTATGCACTTTTACTTGCTGCATCTGCAACTTACCATCGGCCTGACTTAGCTTGCCATCTCGCCAAGCAAGTATCGCATCACCATGCGCCAACCCGTCCAATTGCAATATCTGTTCAAACCAAGCGTTTAAATCATTGAGCACGAGCTGTTTGATGGTCACTTTACTAGACCCTTTGCTCGACAGCAGATCATGCTCAACGGCAAAGCACATCTCACTGTGTGAGACGCGCCAACACTGCTCTGCCAACGTCATATTTTCAGGTGAGAATTTGAGGTCACTTGCTTTTTGCAATACCAGCTCTTGGTTCTTGTAGCTGGCTGTCGCGGTATTGAGTTTGCCAAGCCACTGAGTATTGAGCAGACCACCGCTTACGCCTATCGAAGCATTAACGTCGCCTTGAGTATTCAGCTCAAACTGGTGCTTTGCCAAATCTCCTTGCAACGCAAAGTTAACCGCGTCGAGCGTCAGCCCTTGCGTGCGCACCATGTGTGCCTGAATTGACGCGTTTGCTTGCCAATTCTTGGCGCTGTCTGTGTTCACATTGAACACGACACCACCAACCGACAATTGCTCACTGATAAACCGCGTTAATTCTCCTTGGAACAGCACATTTGGACTTTTATGGGAACCTGTGATCTCAAGCGTTGATGATAGGTCCAGATCAGCGGCAAATAATGGGTCTTTCTGATGATGTATCTCCATCGTACCTGTTAGTGCCAATTGCTGGTTTAATTCGCCCTTAAGCCCAAGATGACTATCTCCATATTGCACTTGCAATGTATTGAGTTGCCCTTGTAAATCTTGGTCGAGCGTCAAGTTAGCATCTGCGTAAAATAGCTTGTTAAACAAAGCACCTTTGACAGACAAGCCGTCCACCTGAAATTGCCAATCTTGATTATTTAACTCAAAACGGGTGTGCAACTGTGCCGAAAGCGTGGTGTTGGCAAGATCCGAAATAAATTCGCTCAGTGGTAAAGGGGCTATATCGGCTTTTATTTCTCCTGAGAGGGTATTTTGCCAGTCTAAGCATGCTTGCAAAGTGGAGTCGGTTTGATCCCATTGCAAGTGACCTTCTTGTAATCGCGCTTGCGTTAAACCACCAACAACCTGTGCGCTGATGTCGAAGTTCTTGGTGTTGCTCGTAGTACCATCAAGTTTGATATTCAGTGCGTAGTTATTTGCGTTACCTGTCGCTTGTAACGTGGCCGTATTTAACGTTAGCTTCTCTAAAGGTGCTTTAATCAAGCCATGCAAGGGCCAGTTCATCGTGTTCATTGAAAGCTCAAACGGCCAATTGGTCTGAGTAAAGTCAATCTGAGCTTGAATATTTGCTGCGTACTTTCCTTGGTTATTTGCCTGAATAGTCAAATCAGACAACGTACCTGATACATCCAATGTGACGCGCTCCGTAGCGGTGTTCAGCTCATTCTTGGCGTTAACACGCAATGCCTTAGACCAATCCAATGAACCATATGCGTTCAAACTCGCTTGCTCGTACCTAGCGCTTAGCCCGCTCCATTGCAAATCTTTTCCAGACGCAACCGCTTGCAACGCAATATCATTAACTTGAGTAGTATTGCCTTCTTGCTCGAAACCAAACCGAGCGACTTGCAACTTATCCAAGCGAAGCGTGAGCGGTAAAGGCGCGATTGTCATGTCGATAGCCGACAACTCAGCAGGAATCGCTGTCGGAGGATTACCGTCACTCGCCATTTGTACTACTGCAACATCTCGTATTGTTAGGTGCGCTATTTGTACCTCTTGATCTTGCCAATCAGCGGCTGCGCGCAATTTTTTTATCGCGATTTGCTGCTGAGGTAATATCAAATTGGCGTCGTTGATAAGCAAAGCCTTGATACCGATATTAAGCGGCGCTTCAATCATTCCCTCTTCAGTTTCAATTTCTGTGTCGCTGAGCGCTTGGCTTGTTGTTTGGGCTGAACGATTGTCATTTATTGCTAATTTCAGGGCTTGTGCTGAAATGTCAAAACACAGGGTTGAACATGTAAACCACTCTAGCGATACGGCTAATCGCTCGGCTTGAAACGTCAAGTGCTCAGTTTCATAGTGAATATCCATTGGCGCACCTGAAAGCAAACGTCCTTTTTCCAACTGAATTGATAAGCCTGTTACCCAAAAGTGCGCAGTACGAATTAATAATTGATGACCCGGTGCCGTTGCTAACAAGCAAAACAGCACAACAACAAATACACCAGCCCCAGCTAAGCACTTTTTAAAATTGCGTATATTGAAAATCGTCATTAAATCTCAGGTCCTATGACAATACTTAACCTTGTGCTTTTACTCTCTTTACTTAAGCCCCATGCGTGGTCTAACCGGATCGGGCCTACCGGCGTGATATAGCGAAAACCAAAACCCGCACCCACTGACCACTTCTGGGAAAAATCATTGGTTGCGGTGCCACCATCAACAAATACGGCGGCGCGCCACTTGGGGGAAAATTGATAATTGTATTCAACAGAGCCTGTCACTAAATACTTCCCCCCCACTTCTTTATCACCTTCTTTTGGACCAATTGAACGATATGAAAAACCTCGGATACTTTGGTCACCACCCGCAAAAAATCGCATGTTAAAAGGCACACTTTCAATATCATCAACAACGATGGCGCCTAGGTTAATCCGACTGATCACATAGTGTTTCTCGTCGTAATTGCGTAACCAAGCATTATTCCATCGCGCTTTAAGTAGCGATGTTGATGAGATTAAGGAATCACTGGCCGCTTCCACTGAAATTAAACGCTCATTTGCCCAATAAGGCGTGGTTCCCCCCTTACTTTGTTTCTTCGCGAAGCTAATGCCTGGGAGCAGCATTTCCGACTTAAACAAATCACCATCTTGCTCAGTTGTTTCATGCTCTCGCTTCAAAAAAGCCGTACGTACCCAATTGTCACTCGTCAACCACTGGCGTTGTACTTGCACATTCCAAATTTTACTCTTGATACCTTCTTGCAGGTCATCGTTTATTTGATAGCCCCCAAGCATACGCCATATATCATTGTTGGGATCGGATACCGGAATGGTGTAGCTTGCCATAATATCTTGTCGGCGCTCAGACAAAGACAAATTGCTTTCAACAAAATGACCGTCTTCCGTTAACCAAGGTTTAGCCCACTTTAAGCGAGCCTTTGCGCCCAGATCTGTGCTGTAACCACCACCCACTTCATAGCTGTTCGCCGGTTTGTCTATGGCTTCAACTTTAATTGGCAAGATGCCATTTGAGCGCTCTTTTAACTGTGGAAAAACTTTAGCGGATAAAAAATAAGGCGTGTTATTTAAAGACAAGGTGTATTGCGACAACACGTCACTGTCATATGGTTCGCCCACTTTGAAGGTTGCTAAAGAACGAATGTACTTTTCAGCGTGCGTACTGTCGTTTACCGTTATCACCCCAAAACGATAGCGCTCACCACTGTCAATATGCCAAACCACCTGAGCGATACGTTCAGACTTGTTTACTCTCAGTTCGCTGCGCAGCCATTTAAAGTCGAAGTAACCTCGTTCTAGTAATAACCCTTCAACACTGGCTTTAGCTTGACTGTAATTTGCATGATTGAGCGTATCACCCACTTTGATTGGTAACTCACTGGTCATTTTTGCAAGTTGAGCATCCGCCTCGGCAGGCCCATTTAATTTCAACGAAATATTTTGCCACTGCAATGGCTCACCCGGTACGACATGAATCACCAGCGTATTGTTTTTCGGTTTGACCTCAAAAGAAACATGACTGTGGTAATAACCAAGCGCTTGTAAAGCCTGTTGTAAGTCTTTTTCTATTTGCGTTTGCAGTTGCTCATCAAATGCTTGCCCTGTGTAGGCGAGTAAGGTGCCTTCAGCATTCGCTTTTAATCCACTGTCGATACCTAAAATGTTGATATGCTCAAGTTGCCACTGCGATTGCGCTTGAACTTGAGAAACGGGGAAGGTCACCAACAACACCCATAAAAAAAGAAATGGCTTAAACACCCAAATAGTTTCCTTTTGTTGAAATTGCGAAATAGCATATCACAGGCCACCATAACGCCCTATGAACAATCAATGTGCAATCGAGTACTAAATTTAGTGCTAACCTCTTTTTATTTGACGCTGAATAACCGACAATAGCGACAATTGAGTTATTTGGACCAAATTATGCACTTCCCTGATGATGATAATGGCCAGCTACTAGCCGAAATGGCTGAGGCAGGCATTGATCTTACCCAATTCCATACCGTTGACTTTTTTATTTTATTTGAGCAAAAGCCACAGGCTGAGTCTTTTATCAAAGCGATTGGCGAGGATGAACTTGCTCCTGAAACTGAACTGCAACAATGTAAAGATACTGGCGTTTGGGAAGTTGTCACATCTATCAAAATGGTGCCTGAACACCAATTGTTAAGTCAAACTGAACAGTATTTAGAAAGCATTGCCAATGGCCATGAAGGTTACGGTGATGGTTGGGGAATTATGGCGCAAGAATAACGCCAAGATTGCTAGAGCCCCATGGGCTCTAGGATTTATCCGCCACCCGGTACTGCCCTTCATAATCAAATATTTTTTCATGTACCTGCCAACCATATTGCTTGTGTTGCTTCGCAATCACGAAATCCGGAGCCAATAGGTCATGTGCCAATGAACAGACTTGTTCGGCAGTTTGCCACTCAACCTTCTTTTCTCTTCCCTTTAGCCTTTTCGCAAAATCGCGATTAAATACAAATCGACTCTTTGCATTGGCAAAGTCATATACCTCCGAACAGCTCGCACCGTCTTCATCATAGTAAGTCACTTTGATTAAGGCATTTTTAAGAAGCTCTGCACTCATGCCGCTACAACGTAACACCATGGCATTTTTTAAGTTTAATGCTGCACGCAATTTATCATCAGGATCAGCCATCACAGCTCGGCACTGGGCACACTGCCTAGCCGCTATATCATTTTCTGCGCCACAGACATCACATTCTTTAAAGCGGAAACGATAGTCGCATTGCTGCTGCTCGGGTACGTCCCCCAGCAACCCTTGACAACGCCGTCCATAATGTTCGATGACCTGACCTTGCTCATTGGTTTTGCCCCAAAAGATATTCGCAAACCCACAGCCGGGACACATAACTTGCACTGGCTCACTATCACTATTTGGCTTTTTACTTCCCACTTCGGGCGAAAATATATCAAAATCATTCCCTGCGTAGTCAATCACTAAACAATCTGATTTGTTTTCGCTCAAACGAAGTCCTCTACCTACAATTTGTTGGTATAAACTCACCGATTCAGTCGGTCGTAAAATTGCTATAAAATCAACATGTGGGGCGTCAAAACCTGTTGTTAGAACAGATACATTCACCAAATATTTGATATTTTTTTGTTTAAATTCATTAATTATATCATCACGAACATTTGCTTTTGTTTCACCAGTAATTAATGCTGCATTATCATTTGATAAATAATTATAAATTTCTTTGGCATGTAGTACTGTCGCTGCAAATATCATAACGCCTAGTCGATTTTCACTTTGCGAAATAATATGAGACACAATGCTTTTCGTTGCTCGAGTTTGTGCAGACAGTAACTTATTCATATCTGTTTCAGAATAACCACCAAAGCCATCCGTTTTTAACGCTGAAAAGTCATAATTACTGACTGCTGGGTCAACTTCTTTTGGCGCGGTTAAATAGCCATTTTTTATCATATATCGTAAGGGCAATTCATAAATACAGCGCTTGAAAGGACTATTATTCGTGCCTCTGGCAAAGCCATGATAATGGTAACGATATATCCACCCCATACCTAATCGATATGGGGTTGCCGTTAAGCCTAATACTTTTAAGGCAGGATTATGCTGCTTTAGCTTACTAATGATCTTGCCGTATTGACTGTTTTCATCACCATCGACGCGATGACACTCATCAATAATAACAAGTGAATAAAAGCTATTTAATTTATCTAAGTTTCTTACAACCGATTGAACACTGGCAAAAGTAACCTGCTGTGACAGCGATTTCTGCTTTAATCCCGCTGAAAATATACTTGCGCTCAAACCAAAGCTTTCATACTTTTGTGCATTTTGCTCAACAAGCTCTTTCACATGTGCTAGCACTAAGATTTTATGTTTTGCCAAACGCGCAAGCTCAGCAATCACCAAACTCTTACCCGCACCGGTAGGTAAGACAATGACAGCAGGATCATTACTCGCTTTGAAATGTGTGATGGTATTATGTACAGCTTCTTGCTGATAAGAACGGAGTGTATAGATACAAAAATACTCACTCTAATACAGAAATGACAATATTATACAGATTAAAACGATTAAAGGCCCATATAGGGCCTTACATAGAGTTTAAAACTACATTGAATCTTTAAATGGTATAATCATCCAAGTTCACACCGACAAACGCTTTAGGCGTTTTACCACGGCCAGTCCACTCAAATACTTCACCATCTTTTTCAATTCTATACTTTGGCTTTACTTTAGCGCGTTTATCAACCTGAGCGCCGCCAACAAGATCTTCAAGTGTTAAACCTTTTTCCTTGATCAGTGCCAATACTTCCTCTTTTACTTGCTGCTGTTCACGCTGAGAGTCAAGAGCTTCATTAATTAACTCAGCAGCTTTTTCTAGTTCACTAAAACTCGCAGATTTGATAAAAGATTTAATTTCACGCATTGATAATTCTCTTAAATTATTAGAGTTAAAATACCCAAATCAGGTATATCCTATCAGATATAAAAAGAATTTAGTTTATATATTCCGATTACTATATTTTTACATATAAACTTGGTAAATCAAATAATATTAGAAAATTTCAGGGTATAAAGTGAAGTGAATGATTAAAATAGGAGCAACGGGCGTTACTCCTCAGGCAAATATGATAGTTAAATAGCCACTACGTTTTCAGCTTCAGGGCCTTTTTTACCTTGCTTAACCTCGAACGATACAGCTTGACCGTCGGTTAAGGTACGGAAACCTTCACCTGAAATAGCGCTAAAATGTACAAACACATCTGGGCCATTTTCTTGTTCAATAAAGCCAAAGCCTTTTGATTCGTTGAAAAACTTTACTTTACCTGTTTTAGAATTAGACATACCTATTATTCCTGTAAGTCAGATCAATTTAACACTCGCCTTAACGGCTTCCTCCCTGAGCTTGCGCCGCAACATGTCGGAATAATAAATACAGCAAAAAATACCATACGAGGGCCAACTTCACGATATCGCTCAGTTAACCATATTTCCTTACCGCAACTCTTACATCCATAGAACAGCAAAAACTCAAAGCCTTTTTAGCCTAACATATAAAATGGAGTACGGTACAAACTGTGCGCAAATTTAATAATAAAATCATGTTTCAAAAATAAAAAAGCGCCCAAATAAGGCGCTTTATTATCTAAAGTTTAGTGCTTAACTATATGACTTTCCAGTCAATTTCTGCACCAGCCTTAATTGGTACCACTTGACTGTCACCTAATGGATAGCTCTCTGGCACAACCCAGGCCGATTTTTGCAACGTCACCGTATCCGTATTTCGGGGTAAACCGTAAAAGTCTGGGCCAAAGTGACTTGCAAACCCTTCAAGCTTATCTAAAGCGCCCGCTTCTTCAAAAGCTTCAGCGTATAATTCTAAAGCCGCATGGGCTGTATACGCCCCAGCACAGCCACATGCCGCTTCTTTTTTATCTTTCGCATGCGGTGCGGAATCAGTACCTAAGAAAAACTTTTTGCTGCCGCTAGTTGCAGCCTCAACTAACGCTTGTTGATGAATATTGCGCTTTAAGATAGGTAAACAATAGTAGTGAGGACGTATACCACCCGCTAGCATATGATTTCTATTATATAGTAGATGATGCGCAGTAATGGTTGCTGCCACGTTGGCTGATGCCTGTTTGACAAATTCAACCGCATCTTTTGTCGTAATATGTTCAAGCACGACTTTTAAGTTAGGAAATGCATCAACGATCTTAGCCAGCTTGGTTTCAATGAAGACTTTTTCTCTGTCAAAAATATCAATTGCCGAATCTGTCACTTCACCGTGAACAAGCAGTAACATACCCACTTCTTCCATTGCAGCTAAGACAGGGAAGATATTTTCAATATCGGTTACACCCGAGTCAGAATTGGTTGTCGCACCAGCGGGGTATAGCTTAGCTGCAACAATGTGGCCACTTGCCTTGGCTTTTTTGATTTCTTCGGGCGTGGTGTTGTCAGTAAGATACAGCACCATTAAAGGTTCAAAGTTGCCCTGTGGCTGTGCCGCTAGGATACGGTCTCTGTACGAAAGAGCCGTTTCAGTACAAGTCGCTGGTGGAACTAGGTTGGGCATGATAATAGCGCGTCCCATATAGCGGCTAATATCTCGAACGGTGTCTTTAAGCGTAGCGCCATCACGTAAGTGCACATGCCAATCATCAGGGCGAGTGATAGTGAGGGTGTTTACGGTACTTGTCATTGCTATTTTCCTCGGCTGAATTTGCCCGATCATAGGCAGTTCGCTATTCAGAGTAAAGTTTTTACGCCTGTTCAGCGCTGAAAAATCCAACTTTCGTTAATTTAATGCTTTTTTTGCACAATAATGTGTCGTTTCATTTATAAGTACGTTAAATTGTCGATAGTCGTTTTTAAGAGTGATGTGAATGCTTCCCAATAACAAACTAGAATCAAAAACCGAGCAGCTTAGCATCATTAATCAATTTTCATCTTCTTTATTACAAATAACCCAACTAGATGAATTATTTGATTATGTTACCGCACAAGTTGTAAGTCGCCTTGGATTTGTCGACTGTGTTATTTATCTTGCTGATGAACAAACAAATTTTTTAGAAATCGTCGCCAGTATGGGGGTTGCCCAGCAGAGCAGTGATTATAAAGTTGCACAAACTAAAATTCCGATTGAACAAGGGATCACTGGGCATGTCGCCAGAACACAACAAGCATTTGTGTCAGGTGATGTGTCGGTTGAACCTATGTATATTGCAGACAGCCGCCCTGCGCTTTCTGAATTATGCGTGCCTTTAGTTTACGAAAACAAATTAATCGGCGTGATCGATTGTGAGCACCCACAAAGAGATTACTTTACAAGCGCCCATTTGCAGATACTTTCAACCGTTGCCCACTTACTCAGTGCCAAAATAAACCAAGTGCGCACGCTTAATAGTTTAACAACTACGGTTGAGCAACTAAATAAAGCGCAACAACTTGAACAATGCCTGTTAAAAATAGCCAATATCACTTATCGCTCACTCGACCTCGAAGCTTTTTACGACGAACTTTACCAGATCATCAACAGCCAATTACCCGCTGAAAACTTTTTTATCGGTTTATATGATAGATACAGTGATATTCTTGAAATTGATTACTTGATTGAGGGCAAAGTAAAATGCAATGCTCATCAGCGTGTTACCAAAGCACAGATCAAGCATACCGCATCATACTTTACGCTGACTTCAGGCAAACCTCTGCTATGTAATAGTAGAGAGTTCGAACATCATATTGAACTTGGTCATTTCCAAATGGTTGGACGTTCACCCAAATCCTGGTTAGGGGTGCCTTTTGCCGTCAACGACCAGTTCCAAGGGGTCATCGTGATCCAAAGCTACACCCAAGACCGCGCCTTTAATTATCAGCACTTGTCGATTTTAACCTACATCAGTAGACAAGTGAGCATGGCCATCGATAGACAGCTTTCACGCCAAGCACTGGAACACCGAGCCCTACACGATGAGTTAACGGGATTAGCTAACCGCTATTTACTATTAGAGCGCATCAAACACGCTATTTTAACGTTGGAGCGCACAGAAGATGACACACAACATTGCTTGCTTTACCTCGATTTTGACCGCTTTAAGAGTATCAATGATGCGCTAGGACACGATGTTGGAGACAAGTTTTTAATTGCCATCGTTAACTTAATCAACGACTGTATTCGACGCACAGATACATTCGCTCGTTTAGGCGGCGATGAGTTCGCAATTTTCATCGAAAATGTCAAAGATAAAGAGCAAGTTGCGCTCGCACTTGAGCGAATTAACGAGGCAATTTCTAAGCCTCTACATATAGATGGTCATGTATTGCAGGCATCAAGTAGTATAGGCGTGGCCTTTACCGATAACGCGACTGATAACGCGATCACCCTTTTGCAGCAAGCTGACGCTGCCATGTATGAAGCCAAATCTCGTGGCCGAGGACAAGTTTGCTATTTCAATAACGCCATGCGCCGTAAACTAAAACAACGAGCAGATATTGAAAACGATCTACAACATGGCATTAAAAATGATGAATTTGAGCTCTTTTTTCAGCCTATCTTCTCATTAAGTGATCCACACATAGTCAGTTTTGAGGCCCTTGTAAGATGGCATCATCCTAAAAATGGCCTTGTGCCACCCAATGAGTTTATTCCCATCGCAGAACAAACAGGGCAAATTATAGAGCTTGATTTGTATTTGTTACGCTTGGCCGCAAAACAATTACAAATTTGGAGACAAGCAGGCTACCCGATGACAAAAATAACCGTTAATGTGTCATCTCGCCATTTTGCTAGCCTCGACTTTGTGACTTACATGCAGCAGCTATATATTGATTTTCAACTGCCCAATGGCGCGCTGTGTATTGAAATAACAGAGTCTGGTCTGATTGAGAATCTCAAACTAGCAACTAAGATAATCAAAGGATTAGAACCTCTTGGCGTCAAACTCTATTTAGATGACTTTGGTACAGGCTATTCAGCACTTGGCTACCTGCACCAACTACCCATCCATGTATTGAAGCTTGATAAGAGCTTTGTTGACCAACTGACGAACAAAGAAAACCCTCTTATAGACACCATTTTGTCATTAGCCCACTCGCTTGACCTAAAAGTGGTTGCAGAGGGCATCGAAAACCCAAAACAATGGGCACTGTTAAAGCGAAAAGGGTGTCAATTTGGCCAAGGTTTTATGGTTTCAAAACCACTCCCCGCGCCCCAAGCCATGGAGTTTTTAATCAGTAACACCGAAATGGCGCTATCAATATAAAACTCTCTGGCTCAGTCAAAACTCATCAATATGGGCTTTGACTGAGCCCGCAAACGCTCTTTCAGATTTGAACAATAAAATGATCATTTGCAATGTGACCGCCCCGACAAATGAAACAAATTGACAATTCTCAATGAAATTTGTACAACTATTCACCACCGACAGAATAAGATGAATAAAATTAATTTGTATTTTTTGCAAAAAAGTTAAATAAAAAAATGACAACGCTGTCAAAAATAGTGTTATAGTGATTTTGTTAAAAACTAATCATCGATTGCTGGTTTTGTAGACGTCTAGACGTTACTATATGGTAATGAAAGAAGTTCAGGGTAAGCAATCTGAGTTTAACTCAAGCTAATAATGAGATTTATTAAAGATGATAGACATAAAGCACCTGAAAACCATCGCAACATTGAAAGATACTGGGTCACTTGTTAATACTGCACGTGAGTTATTCTTAACTCAATCGGCTTTGTCACATCAAATTAAAGACTTGGAAAACAAACTTGATTGCCAGTTATTTGAACGAAAAACGCAACCTGTGCGCTTCACACCTCAAGGTATGCTGTTGCTTGAACTCGCAAACGATATCTTACCAAGAGTAGAAGCGACAAAGTGCCGCTTGAAAGAAAGCCTAAATCAGCCAATCTCTCAATTGAGATTGAGCGTAGAGTGCCACGCCTGCTTTCACTGGTTGTTACCAACAATAAAAGAGTTCAATAACTTCTGGCCTGATATTAAAGTCGACTATGAACGAGGCTTTAGCTACGACGCTATTCCCGATCTACTCGAAGAAGAGTTAGATTTAGTACTAACGTCAGACTTAAGAGAACAAGATAAACTGGAATATGCACATTTGTTCGACTTTAAGTTGAAGCTGATTGTGGCGCCTGATCACGAATTGGCTAAAAAAGCCTATGTCACTGCACTCGACTTAAAAGACGAAACGATTATTTCCTACCCTATCCCGAGGGAACGCCTGGACATATTCAAGCATTTTATCCAGAATGCCCGTTTCGATGGCACGCTAAAAACCGTCGATCAAGGTCTGCTCATATTCCAATTAGTGAGCGCTGGTATGGGTGTTGCTGCTTTACCTGATTGGCTAGTCACTCCCTATGAGAGCCAAGGGCTTATTAAGTCGATCCCGTTAGGCGCATTAGGCTTGACTCGCCCGATGTATTTAGCCATGAAAAAGAATATGAAAGACAATCCAGTCTATCGCCACTTTTTAAACACCTGCAAACAGAACAATAATCGCTAAGCTATTATTTAAAGAACAATTTTACTACACTAAACCCAATCTTTTTGATTGGGTTTATTATGTTTGTTTTTAAAAAGCTACTGGGCAGCTTGCTCATGCCTTTACCATTACTGCTCATCACACTCGCACTTTGTCTACTGTATATCTGTCGAGCCAATAAAAAATCATATGGCCTCGCTTGGCTCTGTCTCTTAAGTTTATGGTTTATCAGCACGCCCTACGTTGCTGATAAGTTGATCACCCCTATTGAGTCTCAATTAAGTACCTTTGATACCCAAAAACATAAGCGTGTAGACAAAATCGTGGTGCTAGGCTGCGACGTCTATCCCAACGCTCGATTACATGCCAATGCACAATTAGGTGGCTGTGCTCTGTCGAGATTAACTGAAGGCGTGCGCCTAGCGCATCACTATAAAAATGCTGAACTTATCGTTTCAGGACAAACCAGTGCCGTGCTAATGAAAAGAACCGCTATCAGTCTGGGAATCGCATCTTCACGCATCCGTACCAATCCAAATGCCCTCGATACAAAAGATGAAGCAAAATTACTGGCACCTGTGTTAGTTGATAGGCAGGTTGCATTGGTCACATCAGCCAGTCATATGAGCCGAGCAAAAGACTTATTTTGGGCACAGGGTGTAGATACAATAGCGGCGCCTACGCAATTTTTTAACTTTGAAAGCCAACCATCATACAAACAATTTATCGCGCAATCATCGATATTAAATGCAATCACATCGCATTATTATGAGGTGTTGGGGAAAACTTGGGTAAGTTTAAGACGTTGGGTAGATCCAGAGGCGTTATAACGCCTCTGACTGTTTATACTGGGTTATCTATATCAATAAAAGTGACATCAAAACCATAATGTTCGGCTAGATACTCCCCTAGCGCTTTTATACCATACCGCTCAGTGGCATGATGACCTGCAGCAAAAAAGTCTATTCCCTGCTCATTTGAACTGTGGATCGTTTGCTCTGATGCCTCGCCAGTTAGATAAGCATCTATACCCTGACGGGCAGCCATATCAATATAACCTTGCCCGCCACCTGTGCACCAAGCGATGGTTTCTATCGGTTCGTTACGCACACTGTTCACTAATGGTTTGCGATTTAACTCGGTGGCTATTTTTTCTGCAAACACTTCTGCTGACATCGGGGTCGCCAACTTACCATGTACAGGTACACTCGTTGGCCCAGACTCTAGCCCGCCAACCAATTCCATGCCAAGTAGTTTAGCTAGCTGTG
Source organism: Pseudoalteromonas sp. ATL1 (assembly GCF_058933015.1). Classification (NCBI taxonomy): domain Bacteria; kingdom Pseudomonadati; phylum Pseudomonadota; class Gammaproteobacteria; order Alteromonadales; family Pseudoalteromonadaceae; genus Pseudoalteromonas; species Pseudoalteromonas sp. ATL1. The sequence goes on from NZ_JBZYXL010000001.1 coordinate 3,463,958, forward strand.
CATTGTTGCCAAGCTCAGGATGAATATCCAGCGGTAAGTGGTAACCATATAAATTAATATCATTGGCTAACAACTTAGCAATTCTGCGTTTTTTCATACCCGTGATCACCTGCGCTTCACCTTTCCAAAAATATCCGTGGTGAACCAAAATGGTATCTGCTTGCTTTTCAACCGCTGCGTCAATTAAAGCCTGACTTGCCGTCACACCTGTTACTATTTTTTTCACTTCATTCGAGCCTTCAACTTGCAAGCCATTTGGTGCAAAATCTCGGATCGAGTCGGGTTTTAATAACTCAGTAAGAATGTGTGTAAATTCTGAACGCTTCATGAAATTAACAGTATTTTGTCTTAATTATCTGCAAATTTTGGCGTTTATAAGCCAAAAATGGAAGCAAAAACCTTAAAAAATTGAAAAATCGCGCAAATTTGAGTATAAATACTCTTTAAATCTTAATCCCGCGTATCCGCGTATAAAACGACTAGGATCTACGATGAGTAAACTAGATAAAACTGAAGTATTAAGCGCTTTTGAAGCTGCTTTTGAAGCTGCTTACGGCAAGAAACCTGAAATCACCACCAAACCTGGCTGGTATAGCATTGATGGTGGAAAGAACATGCGCCTTGCGGAAGTAGCAGAGTTAACTGAAGAGCTAACTTCTGGTTCTGCAGCCCCTAGCGAATCTCCTAAGGCAGCTCCAGCCAAAGCAGCACCTGCTAAAAAAGCAAAAACAACCAAAGCAGCACCTGCCAAAGCCGCAAAAAAAGCTTCTTTTAAGGTAATTAAAGAAAACGCTGAAGGTTTTACAGCTGAAGAGTTCTGGATTGCTGAGCTTGCAGGCAAAGATCACGACTGTCGTTTACCTCGTGGTGTAGTTTAAAACCACACAAGTAGGTGACGAATAAAAAAACCGCGTAAGCGGTTTTTTTATTCTTGCATAAACTACTCTGACTGCTCGAGTATTTCTTTTAGATTGTCCAAACCAACTTGCAAGTCTTCGCCTATGACTTGTTCAAAATCCATCATTAACAACATCAAGTTCATTGGATACTTCATTTCCCCGTCAAATCCCCATGTCACTTTAGTTCCGGATGGCACCATTTCAGTACTCATAAAGGCAGGGCTGGTCGATTGAAATGGCTGAATAAAACGAAGTTCGTAGTCAATACGTGCATTTTCAACAATCTTAATGATTTCCTGCTCTCCCACGCCAACTTCTGGATTATCACTACGCCAAGCAGAGACGAAGCCAACATTGCCATCTTCGCCACGATACGCTTTGTGCATATTTGGGTCCATCTGACCCCAAGAACTATAGTTATCCTGATTTTTTAGTAATTTAATATACGAAAACACCTGTTCGACCGGTCGCTTTATTACCACTTGGCGCTCAACATGATAACTATCAGCAACAAACAGTGCGATAATAAAAGGCGCGGCAATAATTATCAGTAAAACCAAAAGTATTTTTTTCAACATAACCCTACCTTTTCTTTTTATTTGAATATGACTTGCCGAAAAGCCCCTGCTTATTCACTCTACCGGCTTTAAAAATGCAGAACTTACTGCCCCTGATAACCCTAACAAACTATAAAATAAAATCAATTCTGAGACAGATAGCCAAGTAGTCAACAGGCCTAGACTGCCCAAGAGTAACAAAGACGCCTATCACAGCATTACTGACTGACACGGATTCACTTCACAGTGGCCTTCAACCTCACTAACCAAGGAAGCTTTGCCCAAAATACTTACTATATAAAAATACCATAACATCGTTCACGACAACTAAAAAGGCACTCGACATAAACGTCACCTGCATTGTTTTACAAGCTCGGGTATCTTCATGATTACTTCAGCGCTTCTCTACTCATTTTGGACATAATGTATTTCAAGTACCGAGATTTGGATTTCTTTATAGATGGATTCAAAGCAGTGTATGGGAATAATGGTGGTATTCACGCAATGAAGGGAAAATCGTGATGGAGGTAACGAAACACATTACCTCCGCAATATAGGTTAGCCAAATAAGCGCTCAAACCAGTTTTTATCTAAATCATCTTCACAGCGTTTTAACTGTGCACCATAACGGCTAGCACGATGTTTGACTTTATTGGCGACCGACATAAGCCACTTCTTCTTACGGTACGTACCTCGTTTATACCCTCCCCACCCTTCGTGGTAATTGAGGTATTGTGCATACGCATCCCACTTAGAAACGCCATTGATTTTATGTGTCTTATAAACAAACCACGCCATAAAATCGATAGCATCTTCAAAGTCATCCCTATCTGCGCCAGAATTGCCAGTTTCACGAATATAGTCACTCCATGTCGGCGTTTTTGCTTGAGAATAGCCATACGCAGAGCTTGCTCGACCAATGGGAATAACCCACAAAAAATATTCCATGGGTGGCGCGGCGTCATGTTTAAAAGAGCTTTCTTGAAACATCATGGCCATAAGCACATGTTTGGGTGAGCCCCATTTTTCTTGAGCGTCGCGTGCATCATAGTACCAATCTTCTTTTTCTTTAAAAATCTTACAAAGATCATTAGGTTGCGAAGGTGGAGCGGTAGCACAACCGGCTAAAATAAGTAACACGGGTAATAAAATAATAAATTTTTGCATTTTTTTTCGAACCCATTGAACTTTTCTAAATAGCGCGAGTCTTAACTTATGAATGCAGCAGTTTAGCATTGTTTCATCCCTGAAATTTATTTGCGCAGCCTCTTAAGCTGCGCTTTTTTTTGCCTACGCTTTAGCAAAATAATCATCCAAAAATGCCACAAAGCTCAATGTATCACTTTGTTCAATTTCTTTGGCTTTTTGTATTGATTCCTCTACTGATACACGCAGCTTGCTTTCATCATAAGCCTGATAAACGCGTTCCTGAGATGCCAGCTTGTATTGTTGCGCTAAGTCTAAAGCAAGTACGTCGCCACTTTGCTGTGTTGCTTTTAATGCTTCAATTAAACGTCCTGAGTAAGTTAATTCAGGCTGTTCTACCCAAGCGCCTAATTCAAGAATGGTGGCTGTATACTTATCAGAGCCATATGCCTCATCCATCCATTTTGCGACTTCAATGAGATCGGAGAAGATTTGGCCCGCCCATTGTGTTAGTTTCCAAGTCTGACCATCCTTGCTCAATTCAACGTTTGGATCTCGACCCTGATTAACAACCGTGCGAAGGTTTACCTGACTCAGGTTTTGCTCTTCCCAATCCATGTCTGGCGAAGGCTTCAATAAGCAATACGTCAAAAATACATCTAGGAAATTCACTTGCTCTAGGTTAATACCAGTCTCGGAGAACGGGTTAACATCCAGCGCTCGAATTTCAATATATTCAATACCACCACGCTCTAACGCATGGGTCGGTGGCTCGCCACTGTATGCATTACGCTTTGGCCTAACGGGTGAGTAAAACTCATTTTCAATTTGCAGAATATTTTTGTTCAGTTGCTTAGGCGTATCACTGGTGTAATCATCCAACTCACCATATAAGTCTGAATGACAACGGATTGCTTCACGTAATCCCGCAATGTACTCATCTAAGCTGTTATACATAACCTTTAGCGACGATTGCGCACTGTTGGTATAACCAAGATCGCCCAAACGAAGCGCTGTGCCATGCTCTAGATAGATAATGCCATTAGCAAGCTTTTTAAAAGGCAACTTGCTCTCTTTGCCCTGTAAGAAAGAGGGACATAAAGCGGGAGATGCACCAAACAAATAGCTCAGTATCCATAACTCTCGCTTAAAGTTGCGGATCAAGCCTAAATACTTGTCTGAAATAAAATCTTGTAGCGACTGCGTATTGCCTTCTAACGCTTTTAGGCTTTGCCATAAGCTATCTGGAAAGGAAATGTTGAAATGCACACCAGCAATGGCTTGCATCATACTACCGTAGCGGTTTTTCAAACCTTCACGGTACAGTGTTTTCATTCTACCTATATTCGAGTCACCAAATTGGGCTAAAGCAATATCTTCTTGATCACTAATGAAACATGGCATACTCATCGGCCACAGCAGTTCATCGCCCATGTGAGAAAGCGTAAACTTTTGCAGATCACTCAACTGAGCGAGCGTCTCTTGTGAGTCTTCACTAACGGGTGTAATAAACTCAAGTAGCGACTCCGAAAAATCAGTGGTGATGCTACCATGCGTTAACGGATGACCAACGTTTTGGGGATGAGGTGTTTGAGCAATTTTACCATTTGGGTTTATGCGTAACGCTTCGCGTTCAATCCCTCGTTTAATACCTTTGATGGCATACTTGTGCTCTGGCATAGACAACGCCGCGAGTCTTGTTTGTAGTTCTGTTGTTATCAAAAAAATATCCTCGGCCAAATTAGGCATTGCCAAACGTTATGGGGTCATGATTGAGCGAACTCAAGTCAGTATAATAACTTTTCCGCTGTGTTCCCCGTTTTCCATAAAGCGGTGCGCTGCACAGACATCATTTAGCATAAATTTTTCACTTACGTGAATAGTTAGTTTGCCACTTCTATACGCACGATACAATTGAGTGAGATCAGCTGCACTCGCGCGCACAACCATCCCCTGACAATCAATACCGCGATTTGTAGAAAATTCACAGACTTGTTCTTGAGTAATCGTAGGCACAGTCACAACAGCACTACCCGATTCAAAATTAGCGAGCAAATTAATTGCACTTTCTCCACCAACTAAATCTAGCAATTGCCCAGTGCGGGGTTTGCTGTAAAACCCATCATAATCCAATGTTTCAACCCCTATAGATTGCAACATTGGATGCTGCGCTCGATTTGTTACAGCGACCACTTGCCTACCTTGCATAAGCGCTAACTGCAATGCCAAATGACCAACACCGCCCGTCGCAGCGTTAACATACAAAGGCTGCAGCGGCAAAATTGGTAATAACTCTAAAGCTTGTAGTGCAGTTAAACCGCTCAGACAAAGACCTGCTATTTCTGGATTTTCTTCCCCATCCAAAACAATTATTTCATTACTACTAACATCCACTTGTTGAGCGTAACATCCGGGGTTATGTGCAAATCCAACCATGCCCATTACCCAATCACCGGTTTTTATGTGAGCGACATCGCCTGCCACTTCGCAAACCTGACCATAAAGATCATAACCAAGGCCCATAAACAGCTCATCTGGTTTTTGGCTCGCAACAAACCCCAACCCCATTCGAGTTTTAATGTCGATCGGATTCACGCTCGTCGCACGCACATCGACCCTTACTTGACCACTTTCTAGGTCGCCAGCTTTTTGCTCAATACTGCAAATTTGTGTTGCATCGCCAAAATGGGTAATGCCATACACTTGTTTTGTTTTGCTCATAACAGGTCACTCTGTTCTCTAACTTGATAACTAGCTATAATCTAACACAATTAAGCAATATCAAACGCTCAAATCAATAGGTCAAAGTGATTAAGTTGAGCATAGTCGAGTACCCGTTTACTCGCTCGAAGCCTGTTTAGGAGAACACCATGCGTCGTGGGCAAACAACCATTAATGAGGAAGTCACATTTGATGACGCTCAACAACTCGTATCAACCACTGATTTAAGGGGCGTTACAACCTATGCCAACGATGCGTTTTGCGCAATATCAGGCTTTTCTCGTGAAGAACTAGTTGGCAAAAACCACAACCTAGTACGCCACCCTGATATGCCCAAAGCCGCATTTAAAGAGCTATGGGATAAACTCAAAGCTGGACACTCATGGCGAGGCGTGGTGAAAAACCGCTGTAAAGACGGCAAATATTATTGGGTTGATGCATTCGTCACGCCCATTTTCGAACATGGCCAGCTAACAGGCTACCAATCGGTGCGCGTCAGACCAAGTAATGAGTTAAAGCAAAGAGCACAAGCGTTGTATGACGCCATCAATCAAGGCAAACGTATTTGGCATTGGAGCGAGCAACACACGCTGCGAAGAACACTTAGTGCAATACTGGTGCTCGCATCATGCATCACCATCGGTTGGTCGGTCAGTGTTACGGCTGCATTGCTTTTACTATTTGTTTTTATCTCATTCATTGCCATCAATTACGATGAACTCATCAATACGCCTGCTGAACTCAAAGCACAGCAGGCGCAATTTGATTCAGTATCGCGCTATGTATATAACGGGCACACTTCGTTTAGCGTCGCACAATACAACCAAGGTATGCTACAAGCTAAACTTCGTACCGTGCTGGGTCGCATGAAGGATGCAACATTCACTTTTAAAGACATTGCTGCTGGGCTTGATAATAAATCTAGCCAAACCGAAGCTGGTATTCAGGCACAAAGCCAACGTTTAAATTCAATTGCGACAGCCATGTCGCAAATGAGCAGCACCATAGGTGAAATATCCAACAATACCGCTGAAACAGCGGGTAAGGTAGAAGTAACACAGCAGCACTGCGATGAAATTAAATCTTCCATGGCTGAGAACGCCAACATGGTGAATACGCTCGCTGAACAAGTGGACGAAGCGGCTCAGACGGCTTCTTCTTTGGCCGAAGAGGCTGACAAAATTGGCAAGGTCATGACGGAAATAGAAGGCATTGCCGAGCAAACAAACTTGCTGGCACTCAACGCAGCGATTGAGGCGGCAAGAGCCGGTGAGCATGGTCGAGGTTTTGCAGTCGTTGCCGATGAAGTGCGCGCCCTTTCATCTAGAACACAAAATGCCACCAGCCATATCTACACCTCAATAAAGGAAATTCAGGATACGCTATTTAGTTGGTCAAAAGTGATGCAAAGTACCAAAGACCGTGCTGACTCTTGTGCACAAGCTAGTCAGCAAAGCCAATTGGCATTAGAGCGCATTTTTTCGCAGATCAGTGACATTGCACAATCGGCACAAGAGATATCCGCTGCTGCTGAACAGCAGCAGGTTGTAAGCATGGAGATCAACGGCAATATAAGCGATATCAGTGGGCACGGGGATGAAAATTTGGCACTCAGCTACAAAGTGGCGGAAGACGCCGCGAAGTTGGTTGAAAGTGCCAATAAAATCACTGGTATGCTGCTGACTTTTAAAGCTTAATTGCAAAGTAGCATACCACTTAAGGCTATTGATGCGCGCTCAATAGCCTAATTGTCTTGAATTAATTCGCTACCACTTTCACCCAGACTTTCAAGCAAATACGACAACTTTGCTTTAACCGCTTCATGCAACATGTCATTATTGAACTTAATACCCATCTGGCAAACTTTAGCTGAGCCTAATTTAGTATCAACGGCACTCAAACGTACAGGAACCCCATAAATAGGTTCAATGAGCATATTGCCTTCTTTGTTTAAATCAAAAATATCGAGCTCAATCGCGTAGTTATTAAATAGATTTAAATCACGGCTATAGGGTAATTCAATCAACATACCGGTATGACTAATATTTTTCACCGTGCCAGCCAGTTTTCTGTTACTGGTTTGCACTCGTACTCGATGCTCCGGCATGCCAGCAAGCCTTACCGCACCTCGACGGTTTGCGCTGTTCCAAGACTTCTGAATTGCATCTTCAAGCTTTTCTGCGCTAAATGGTTTCACCACATATTGTGATACACCGTTTTGAATCGCGCTGAGAACATGCTCTTTGTCTCCTAAAGAGCTCATCATGATGAAGGGTATTTTTTTCATTTTGTCCGATTGTCGAACAGTACGAAGCAACTCGGCACCATCCATCTTTGGCATCTGCCAATCTGCAATAATAATATCGATTTCTCGGGCATTGAGCAGCTCTAATGCTTCATTACCATTGGTTGCCGTATAAACTGTATCTGCGCCCAATCTATTTTCTAGGGTGTTACGCACTAAGTTCCGTACTAACTGACAATCATCTACAACCAAAAAATTCACATCTTGCATCAAATGCTCCGCTTATCAAACTTCAAAAATAACCCTAGTAGAGACTAAACACCCCAGTTGTTTAGTTGTAGCACACAGGGTCACATTCACAACCTAGGGATGTGAACACAATTATTGCGCTTAACCGTTTTTATCATTATTTTTTGGTAGGCATAACCACTCGCTCACTTTCTCAACATTGAAAAAATATAAATAAAGCAATGGCCTTTAGGATTAGAAATCACCAAACAGACACAGTGTAACGAGGTTACACCGCAGTCGCCGTTTATTTGAACAGGCGATTATACGCATTTTTTAGTGCAAGAAAACAATTAATATAGAAAAATGGATGGATTTTAGAGTTATAAAGAAAGCAAAAAAGAGTAAACCGCTCAGGCCTAATTGGACCTGAGCGTCACTAAATGTTTATTTTATAAACACAATATCGTCGTTTTGTACATCAACAGTGATAGTATCACCACTGATAAATTCACCCGACAGTAAACGTTGCGCCAATGGGTTTTCAATGTATTGTTGCACAGCACGTTTAAGTGGCCTTGCGCCAAATACCGGATCAAATCCATTAGCAGCGATTTTGTCTAACGCTGCCGGCGTTAACTCAAATTGATATCCCTTATCTCTCAAACGTGATTCCAGTTTTCCAAGTTGGATACTGGCGATCTGTTTGATGTGCTCATTGATCAACGGATGGAATACCACAGTTTCGTCAATACGGTTAATAAACTCGGGCCTAAATTGCGTGGCTAACACGCCCATCACGCGTTCTTTGAGCGCAACATAATCATTACTCCCCGCTTGTTCTTGGATAATGTCAGAACCCAAGTTAGAGGTCATAATGATGACCGTATTCTTGAAATCAACAGTACGGCCTTGACCATCCGTTAAGCGACCATCATCCAACACTTGCAACAAAATATTGAACACATCGGGATGCGCCTTTTCTACTTCATCCAGAAGTACCACAGAGTATGGACGTCTGCGAACCGCTTCGGTTAAGTAGCCCCCTTCTTCGTAGCCAACATAGCCTGGAGGTGCCCCCACTAAACGTGCAACCGAGTGCTTTTCCATAAATTCAGACATATCGATGCGCACCATCGCATCCTCTGTGTCAAACATAAAGTGTGCCAGCGCTTTGGTCAGTTCTGTTTTACCCACCCCTGTAGGGCCTAAAAACAAGAATGAGCCTATCGGGCGGTTTGGATCGGCAAGCCCTGCTCGTGAGCGACGAATCGCATTAGACACAGCATTTACAGCTTCATCTTGACCAATTACTTTGTTATGTAGCTCATCTTCCATTTGCAGTAGTTTTTCACGCTCGCCCTGCAACATTTTTGCCACAGGTATACCTGTCCAGCGGGATAAAATCTCGGCGATTTCATCTTCACCCACTTGGTTTTTTAGCAAGCTCATTTCCTGCATTTCAGCTTGCGATGCTAAATCAAGCTTACGTTCTAGCTCAGGAATGCGGCCATATTGAAGCTCTGACATGCGTTGCAAATCACTTGCACGACGTGCCACTTCTAAATCTAAACGTGCCTGCTCGAGTTCCGCCTTAATAACTTGCGTACCTTGCAATGACGCTTTTTCGGCATTCCAAACTTCATCTAGCTCTTTGTATTCACTTTCAAGCTCCGTAATGAGCGACTGCATTTCTGTACGACGCTTTTGACTGGCTTCGTCTTTTTCTTTTGCAAGCGCATTATCTTCCAATTTAAGTTGAATAATGCGGCGCTCCAGTTTATCCAGTTGCTCTGGCTTCGAATCAATCTGTAAGCGGATTGAACTCCCCGCTTCGTCGATCAGGTCGATGGCTTTATCCGGTAGCTGTCTGTCACTGATATAACGGTGTGACAGATTAGCAGCTGCAACGATGGCCGGATCGGTAATATCCACCGAGTGGTGTAATTCATAGCGCTCTTTCAAGCCACGTAAAATGGCAATGGTATCTTCCACGCTTGGTTCGCTAACAAATACTTTTTGGAAGCGTCGTTCCAGCGCGGCGTCTTTTTCAATGTACTGACGATATTCATCTAACGTGGTTGCGCCCACACAGTGTAACTCGCCACGAGCAAGGGCGGGTTTAAGCATATTACCCGCATCCATTGCGCCATCGGTTTTACCCGCACCAACCATAGTGTGAATTTCATCAATGAATAAAATCACCTGACCTTCTTCTTTGGCCAACTCATTGAGGACTGACTTTAAACGCTCTTCAAATTCACCACGATATTTAGCGCCGGCAACAAGCGCACCTAAGTCGAGAGATAAAACACGTTTATTCTTAAGTCCTTCAGGCACTTCACCATTAATGATACGCTGTGCAAGGCCTTCAACAATGGCGGTCTTACCAACGCCAGGCTCACCAATTAAGACAGGGTTATTCTTAGTTCTACGTTGCAACACTTGGATCGTGCGGCGTATTTCGTCGTCACGACCAATAACAGGATCTAACTTACCCTGCTCTGCTCGCTCGGTTAAATCTATAGTGAATTTTTCCAGCGACTGACGCGTGTCTTCCGCATTCGGGCTATCCACTTTTTGCCCACCTCGAATCGCCTTGATAGCAGCCTCGATTTTAGGCTGTGTGATGTTTAGCGATTTGAAAATATCGCCTAAAGGACCTTTATCTTCACAGGCCGCAAATACAAATAGCTCGCTCGAAATATATTGGTCTTTGCGTTTTTGCGCATACTTGTCACACAAGTTGATAAGAGAGACTAGGTTATTTGATAACTGTACATCACCACCAACCCCTTCAACTTTGAAGATTTTTTCAATGGCTTGAGATAATTTACTGTTGAGTTCATCGGCACTGACACCAGCTTGAGCAAACAAGGCACGTACGCTTGAGCCGTTTTGCTGTAACAGTGCATACATTAAGTGAACGGGCTCGATAAATTGATGATCACGGCCAAGGGCTAATGACTGCGCATCCGACAGCGCTGACTGAAATTTGCTGGTAAATCTATCTAAACGCATGTGTATCTACCTATTAAAAACGATTACTAGTTAATTAATGGGTATTACAGGTCGAATGTTCAAGTAGAAAAAGTTTACAAAGTTTAATTATTTGCGCCAGATCAAAGTGGCCATACGCCCGGTTTGGCCGTCTCTGCGATAAGAATAAAATTGCGCTTGTTCGGTAACAGTACAATGTGTGCCACCAAAAATGTGGATAACACCTAGGGCGTTAAGTTGCCGGCGCGCAATAGCAAAAATATCGGCAAGGAATTTACCCGTCACTTGCAAAGTGAAGTCATTTTTATGGGCTGCGTTTAATGCACAAAACTGCTGCATCACTTCCTCACCCACTTCAAACTGAGCTGGGCCTATGGCCGGACCTAACCACGCGTATATGTATTCATTGGGCGACAAAAAACGCTGCAGGGTATTGGCGATAATGCCCTGTGCTAAGGGTCGCCAGCCACCATGAATAGCAGCAACCTCATTCCCTTTACTGTCAGACAAAAGAATAGGTAAACAATCCGCGGTCATAATGGCCAATGGCATCTGTTTTAAACGCGTGTATTGTGCGTCCGCTTTAGGCCACTGTGTGGTGCTCTGGTATTGAGTCACTTCTAAGACATCTGCACCATGTACTTGCTCTAACCACTGTGCGGGTCTGGGTAAATACTGTTGCAGTTGCTGCTGATTGGCGTCGACACATTGCATATCATCACCGACATGATAGCCAAGATTAAAGCTATCAAACGGCGATTGCGAGAAACCGCCGTGACGAGTCGTTGATAAACCACCAACTAGATGTTGTATTGGCCAATCAGGAAGCAACATAATTGCACCAGTTATAGAGAAAGATCAGGGTTGATCTTCGTATCTTCTCTGAGTGCTTGAGTCAAAATTTGCATATCTTCAGGCACTGGCGCTTCCCAAGTCATCATTTCACCGGTAATTGGGTGTGCGATACTGAGTTTAATGGCATGCAGCGCTTGACGTTTAAAGTCTCTTAGCTGTGCAAATAACTCTGGGGTTGCGTTACGTGGAGGGCGTGGTCGTCCACCATATAGCTGATCACCAATCAGTGGATGATTCAAATACGCCATGTGGACACGAATTTGGTGCGTACGACCGGTCTCCAAGCGTAAGCGTAAACGCGTGTGCGCTCTGAATTTTTCTGCAACACGGTAATGCGTTATCGCAGGTTTACCCATTTCATGAATGGCCATATGCGTACGTTTTGTAGCATGGCGTCCGATCGGCTTCTCAACCATACCACCGGCTGTCATTGTGCCATTACAAATCGCTTCATATTCACGGGTAAAGTTCTCACGTGCCTGCAAGTTTTTAACTAAGTGGGTTTGTGCTTGAATGGTTTTAGCTACCACCATCAACCCTGTGGTGTCTTTATCAAGACGGTGCACAATACCCGCACGTGGTACATTGATAATATCTGGATGATGGTGCAATAACGCGTTGAGTACGGTTCCGTCCGGGTTACCTGCACCTGGATGTACAACCAGCCCCATGGGTTTGTTGATCACCAAAATATCATCGTCTTCATAAACAATATCTAAAGCAATATCCTGCGCTTCATACTCTCTTGGGGCTTCAATCTGTGTTTCGACTGCGACCACCTCTCCACCGAGCAGTTTTTCACGAGGCGTGTTTAGCACTTCACCGTCAACGGTTACTTTATCGTCTAAAATCCAAGTTTTTATTCTTGAACGTGAAAAATCGGGGAACAATTGCGCCAAAATTTGGTCTAGACGTTTACCGCCTAATTCGGTGGGGACTTCAGCTTGAAGGGAAATTTGCTCTGACATCTGTAACTTTACCTAATTTACCAGTGCAAGCTGTGCTCGACTGGGTTAGAATCGCATAAATGCATAGTTTACTCGGTTTTACCGACTTGGCCTAGCCGAAGACAACAAAGGTAGTAAAATAAAATGATAAAAAACTTAGGGAAGCGCGCCTTTGCCATTGTAGTAAGCGCCTCATTTTTAGGCTTAGCGGCCTGCTCTTCAGCGCCAGAACAAGATGAAATAGAACGCGTACCAAATAAATCAGCACAAGCGCTTTATGACGATGCAAAACAAACGCTAGACTCGGGCCTTTATGCTCGTGCAATCGAGCTGTTAAGCGCAATTAATTCTCGATACCCTTTTGGCCCCTATTCTCGCCAAGTACAAATGGATTTAGTGTTTGCTTATTACCAAACAGGTAATACCGAGCAAGCGTTGGCGCAAATTGATCGCTTTATTCGCTTGAATCCGAACCACAAAAACTTAGATTACATGTATTACATGCGTGGTCTGGTAAACATCAAAGCTGACGAAAATGCTTTTCAGGATTATTTTGGCGTAGATAGAGCAGATAGAGATGCTAACCGCACACGCGTAGCATTTCAGGACTTGTCGACTTTAGTGAATAACTACCCTGACAGTGCTTATGTACCTGAAGCAAAAAAGCGTTTAGTTTGGCTGCTTAATAAAATGGCACGCTATGAGCTGAAAGTTGCCCAGTACTACTTTGAGCGCGAAGCCTATTTAGCCGCTGCAAATCGTGGCAAGTATGTGCTTGAACATTACTCTCAAAGCAGCTACCTGAACAATGCGCTTGAGATCATGGCTGAGAGCTATGACAAATTGGGATTAAGCGACTTAAGCGAGCACGCTCGTCAAACATTAAAGCTAAACAAGCGATAAGCTTACCGTTTATTTTCCCAATAAACGAAAACAAAAAGCCCCACTTTGATAGCGGGGCTTTTTGTATTTGAACTTTTTTAGCAATATCAATTAAATCGCTTCTTCGTCTTCTTCACCAGTACGAATACGAACAACGCGCTCCACTTCAGTGACAAAAATCTTACCATCACCTATTTTGCCTGTTTGAGCCGTTTTTAAAATGACATCGATAGCGCGATCAACATCTTCATCTGCAAGCACAATGTCGAGCTTTACTTTAGGTAGAAAATCGACCATATACTCAGCACCACGATATAACTCGGTGTGGCCTTTTTGGCGACCAAATCCTTTTACTTCACAAACAGTCATACCGGTTATACCAATATCTGATAAGGCTTCTCTAACATCGTCTAACTTAAACGGTTTAATAATGGCTTCTATTTTTTTCATGGCTCTATCATTTCCTGTGGTAGTGCGTCGATTTTAATCAATCCTAAAAACGTTAGCAAACAAAGTCATTGCCTTAACGGTAAAATCCACGCGATAATGAATAAAATTGAAGTAAGACCAGTTGTTCATAATGAGAACACCACAAATAAAAACGGGTGGCTTTACTCTGCTCGAATTGCTTATGACCTTAGCAATTTTAGCAGTTTTGGCTGCAATCGCTTTTTATGGCAATAAAGATTTAATTGGCTCTGAGCGTGCTGAGGCCCATTTACTCGAGCTAAAAAAAAGTATTAGTTTTGCAAGAGCCAAAGCTGTCGCTAGTGACAGTATTGTTATTGTCTGCCCTGTCGATGAGTCTCGTGTAAACAAAAATGATTTAACCTGCAATGGTAATTGGTCAAGCTCCGCGATTGTGGTGTTTAACGATTTAAACAACAATGGGCAATTTGAACAAAGCAACGAAACCTTGCTACGTGTTATCGACCCCATAGTCAAAGGCGACACCTTATACTTCGCATCAGGCGTGATTCGTTTTGAAGGTAGCGGCCAAATGACATCTCCCATTGGCACTTTCACTTACTGCCCAAAAGGTGATACAGCTCAGAATCAAGCGCTATCAGTGACTTTATCGGGTAATGCGTTATTCAATGGCACGTCAAGCTTAAGCTGCAGATAAACTCTTACCAGCCATATCTTTGCATTTAGAAAACCCTAGACTAGGCTTTAAAGCATATCAATTTGATTGCGAGCGCCAAGGATGGACAAATGCAACCGCCCCTATCAAGCAGGGTTATCTCTATTTGAGCAATTGGTAGTACTAGCGATACTATCGATTTTGTTGACTCTAGCTCTTTCAAGCTATGGCGAAGTTTTTTCTGAGCATCGACCAGAATATGGGCTAAAGCAAATTAAAAAGGCACTGGTATTTGCCAAAGTGCAAGCACTTTCTACAGGGGCTCAAACAACCGTTTGTCATTTAGAACATAATCAATGCGTTGATAGTCATTGGCACGAGTCTATTTCGGTTTTTGTCGATCGGGGCGAGCAAAATGTACTCGACAAAGACGATACACTGCTACTTGAAGTCGATGCAATTCCAACACAAGATAAACTCGTCTATCCTCGTCGGGCGATTGTGTTTAATTATACAGGCGCGATAAAAGGGTTCACTAATGGTACTTTTGTTTACTGTTTGCCAGAACATGACGGAGAAGCTTCGGGTTTGGAAATGAGCGTAAGCAATTCCGGTAGAGCAAGAATTAGGGACACAGATAAGTGCCCCTTATAACTAATAACTAGCACCTAACTAGCGTTGCCAGCATTGCTCTTTGGTTGCACTGCCCGAACTCAGCTTTTGACCAAGATGATTCACTTTGAGTGACGTACATTTTTTATCGCCCGCCACCGGACCCGATACCGCACTGGCCACAATCTCAAACTCATTGTCTTTGCTGGTCACTGAAATGGCATAGTAACCATTGGCCGTTTTCTCAGGCACACCGATATCTTCCAACACACTCGCATATTTACGGTTATCAACAAAGTACTGCTCTTGACGGTTTGCTGCATCTAGCAGCAAAGTCATCGCTTCGGAGCGAGCGGCTCGAGCAAGATGCTCTTGATAGCTCGGGTAAGCAAAAGTCGAGACGATACCCACAATCACCAATACCACCAGCAGTTCTAATAAGGTAAAACCATGCGCCTTGCTGCGATCATTTTTCATCATTAAGCTCTTTTTTGTATATATACATTTGTCTTGTGGTTAAACCAAAATCAACCTGAGGACGGGTTAAGGTTATTTTTCCGTTGATCACGACAGGCACTGAATCCAGTAACTCGGAGGGTGTCCACGGCGTACCCGTCGATGGTCCATTGCCCGGTGATTTATCCAGTTCTGTTTTTATAGCTGGGCCAACCATACGCACCACGGTTTCGCAGTCATTTTGCCCCTGTGCTTTTTCACAATTAAAGTACACTTTTGGTGTATCCGGTACGGTATGCGTGGTCTCAAATTTCAGCTCATCATACACTTGGGTTCCATAGTGCAAGTGAAAGGCGTATAAATTGCCCGTCCCCGTTGATGCTTTACAACGGCTCACAGCGCTGGGCGGTGTGTATGATGTAAAATAGGCAATTCCGCCAGCAACCGTCGGTGCTGCCAGCGATTTTTCATTGCCTGATAGCGCATATTTCCAACCTTTAAACTGACCTAACTGCGCCTCAACATCCGTGAAGCCTCTCAAGTTATCTCGCTTTGCGGCAAATGGATCTTGGGTAATATCCATCAGCTCATTAAATTGAATTGTTGATGGCACATTTGTTTGAAAAGACTGCGTCACCGTATGCTCATCTCTTATCATCACTAGATAATCTTTTGTGCCCGTTGATAACGGTCTAGAGCGATTTCCCGAGCCTAGTATCACCGCCTCATAAGGCGTATCTTTACGCGTTTTTATATTGCCATCAGACGTTGAGGTCACCGTCACTTTGCTAAAATAAGTTCTTGCAACAGCAGGCTTGTAGAAAAACCGCCGATCGCCACTACTTCCTGGCTGACCTAGTTGCGCAAGCTTAAAATGCGTCCATTTTTTATCATTGTCTGTTGGATTCGCACTTGGCATGTCCACCCGCCAAACGTCTCCACCGGTATCGGCAAAGTAAAGTCTATCGGTATAGCCATCATAATTGGAGTCCAACATTGCAACATCACCCGGAACACTATGCTTACCTTTAAAACCATTTTTTGGAGTTAAAGACCAAACAAGGCTGCCCGTTTTCGCATCAATAATAAAGATACCCCGACCTTTACCGTCTGCACTGTTACCATTATCTTTGTTCGTATCGTAACCCGCTCCAAAAATAAGCACCGGAGATTTAGCTCGGTTTTCAATATAGGTCACTTCAGGCTTTGACCAGCTTTGGTTTAATTCTTCAAAAGCACCTGAGCCTCCTGTCAGTGGTTTACCCCACATCAACTCAGGGTTATCAGGGTTAGTAATATCGAACGCATAATAACGATTTCCCCCTCGGCGCATCCCCGCAAACAACCAAACTTTATCATCACCGTTTACTTTGCCATTTTGGTCAACATCGTGAAAATAAACCGTCAACGGCCCATCCATGCCATATAACTTAGTGTCCGGTTTTCTTACGCGCGTGTTGTGGATCACTGTAAACAAGGATTCTGGAATAAACGCCCAGCTCTCTTCGACAGTGTTGCCTTTGTCTTTAAACATGTGCAACAAACCGGCATTCGTACCAACAATAACGCGAATATCACCATTACCGTAATCCATGGTGACTGGTTTTGAATGTAAAGGATCACCAAATATATCTGTCCTGCGCTCTAACCACACGCCATCTCTATCATCGTCATCAACATCCCAGCCGTACAGCCAATTAATGGTGTTTTTAACTTCGTTGTTATACACCCCCAACGCGCTTGCGAAACGGCGCACATTACCGTACTGTCTTTTTCCTTCAGGCACAGTGAACGGTCGCAATGACCCCTTACCATAGTCAGAATAAATGGTACGATTGCGTTGCTTATACAGTTGGTAGTTCACCCCACCTCGCTGAATATTGTTGCCATCTTGCGCGCCGCTTTCTGACCAAAAGGTGGTCGCACTTGCGGCTATTAACCCCTTCTCGTCTAGCGCAGCGGCACCGCCCATATCAACCACTTTATTGTTAGAAAACTTAAGCTTTTTCAGATTGCCTTGCCATCTAGTGTGGGATTCAGGGTGAAACATGGTGTAATACAGCGCTTCACCACTGCGGGTTTGATCTGAGCTGCTGGTTGCAACAGAAGGCGCAGAAAAACTGTCATTCACCTGACGAATAACATCTAATTGCTTTTTAAGCGCATCGGTCAGTTCATTGGGCGTATTTGCTTGGGTATAAATCCCTTTGCCCAATTGCGCCGCTTTTTGTAGCACCTCGGTGCCCTTTTGACTGACATCCGTACCAAAGCCAATGGTGTAAACACGGCCTTTATCTTCTAAAACTTGGCTTGGCGGGTAGAGATCTTTTTTACCCGCAATGATCTCAGCAAGTGCAGGCAAATAGCTGTCATGAAGCTTTTCTGCCGATTTGGCAAACGTGCTGTAATAAAGGTTAGAAATATCGTAATTGCTATCATCATCCGAGGACGGTTCACCATCGGTGATCATAATAACACTGGCTGAACTGGCACAAATATCAGGGTTATTCGCAACTGCCTGAAAGGGTGAAATATAGCTATTTCCGCGCTCTACACTGGTATCTCGGTATTGCCATGGCACCCCATAGCCATAGCCAACACTTCCGCCAGAAAGATAACGATATGCTTCCCAAAGTGATTCTGTTAACGGTGTCGACCCTATCGCCTCTAACGCATTAATTTGATATCTAAGCGCATAATTGCTGGCACCAAGGCCCGCGAGTATATAACCGCCTTGATCTTGGTTAAAGCGCATTAAACCAAAATCAATGTCTGGATTGCCATTAATCAAGTCGGTAATAGCCTGCTTTGCAACACCTAAACGGTTATCTGGGCATAAGTAATAACGTCCTCTGCCGTAATCATAGCCACAGTTGTCTCCATTGGTGCTGGAAAAAGCCATGCTGCCAGAAGTATCAAATATCACCATCACTTTAGGGGTTTGTTTAATGGCGACATCTTGTTTGATATACAGCTCAATATCATCCGCACTGACTAAGTGGGATATAAGTGTCATCAATAAAAATAAGCACTGCTTCATGTGTTAACGTCCTTCCTTAACGCTGAGCATTTCTTGCCCTATCCCTGTGACCACAGTAATGGTGTGCTGTGCCTTAGCGCCATAGGTAATGGTGGTTTCAAGCTGTGTCATATTGCAGCTGATCCCAGCTGTAAAGGCATAAGAGCGTGGACAATTAATCTCCATGGGCCCCTTATTCAAGCTGGTAACCGTGTTCACCGCCCCATTTTGTCCCTTAAATGTGTTATTTCCTAGTTCAAGCTGCTGGCGGCTGCGTGTAAATAAACTATTGCCGCCCAACGCAGTTTGTGTTGCAACCGCTCTTTGTACTTCACCCATCAACAAGTTTTCAGCCTCTTCGCGCTCTTGCACGGCATTAGAAATTTTTAAATCGACACTGCTTGAACTCATTAGGGTTACCGCGATCGCACTCACCGCGACGATCATTAACATGGCACTGATCAGCACAACACCTCGCTGGTTATTTACAAACGCCATACGATACTTCCCATATTGTTAAGTCTGACCGTGGTTGAAAATACAGTTCTTCTGAAATTGTCATTAAAGGTATGCACACGCTTATCGGGATCTGAGCCCAAAATAAATGTATTATTGCTGCGAGCTAAGTCTGGATCAGGCTCTAACGCTCTAACTAGAATAAAAATTTGAACAGTCAAAATGCCATGTAAACGTTCCCAGTCGGACGCGCTCATGTCTTGAGTACTACGATAAGTGTCCACTCGGTTATCACCATCTGTATCTAGACCAAAAACAAAACGTAAATCTTCGACCCCTTCCATCACGGTTTCGCTGATCATCCCGCCATTGACTGTCAGTCGCCTGCGCATTAACACCGGAATCGATAACTTGTGGTCCCTAAGCGTAATCTCTTGCTGAGAAATGTAATAAACATGATGGCTATAAGGCCAAAGCGTTGAATTAACCGTGGGTAGGGAAAAGCCATTGGTGTTTGTGGTAAATAAAGCACGTTCTTGATCGGCAACAAAGTAATAGCGATTATTTTGCATGCTGTTTGCGCTTGCGAGCTGTTTGCCTTCTAAAAATTTAAGTTGAATTGCATCGGTGTTTTTCTTGGTATTGGAAACACAATTGAGCGCATGGCTGTCAGCCACCACACTGGCGTAAATAGAACGAAAGTTAGCTGGGCTCTTATCAGGAAAACTGCCATTATTTATGCCGCCATAGCAATCTCCTCGCGGGCTTTTTACTCCACCACCCATGGCAACATTGTCATCGTTAAATCCTTCTTCATAAAATGTGCCCCAAAATCCAACTTGTTCAATATCACGCTGCAAAATCGATAAGGTCAGCCTCCCCGCCTCTTGCATCTCCCCTATCGCCAGAGTATCTCGTGTGGTGGTTTTCATACTCACATAAGTCGCACCCACACCCGCTAAGATCAGCACGCCAATGAACATCGCAATCAATAATTCAACAATTGAAAAACCACGACTGACCATCATCATCCTCGCACCAAAATATAGCTATTCAATACCACCAAACGGCGCTTATCGTTCTTTTCCCCACAACTAATCGACTGATTATCTGAACTCGCTTTCATCGCTTGTTTACCTTGCCAAGCCACAACCACTTCAACGTTATAACCACGATTACGTGTGCCCCCAACTGGCGAAGGCATAATACAGACGGTGGTATTGTCCAGCGCACCTGTATTTTCTCTAGCACGTATTGCCTGACGCCAATGTTCTATATCCATTGCGGCAATGCTGGCAGCATCACACTGACCGCTAAAACACCGAGTGACAGGGTTAAGGGTTGTTTGACTGTTAAAAACCACTTTGTAGTGCGTTGATAGTTGCAGGGTATCATTGACCCGCAAACGTTGAATTATGTCATTCGCTAACGCTATCGCAGCTGAGCGTTGCATTGCATCAAGGCTGGCCTGTTTCGCTTTTGCTTGTAGTGCCACAGCCCCTAAGAGGCCAAAGCTCAGTACCATAAAAGCGATCAGCACTTCTAAAAGCGTAAAACCTGAAGATTTTGAGTGTTTAAATGACATGTTCAATAAAATAAAAATCACCTCACTTTATTGTATAAAGTGAGCGACAACTTACAAGAATGAGGGGAATAAAAGGTCAATCCTGCCGATAAACGGTCAACCTAAGGATTGCAACTGCTGCCATGCTCGACGGCTGACCACAATTTCGTCTGGGAAGCCAGCAACAGACACCCAATGCCCTTGCGGTGTATTGTATAACTTGACGATGGCTGCGCGCTTAACAAGGGTATTTCTATGCACTTGCACAAAATGCTCGGGGTATTTTGCTAACAACCCTTTCAAGCTGGTCTCTAAAATAATTTCTCCTTGCTCGGTGAACAAGGTAGTGTACTTCTCGCTCGCTTTGGCCACTAAAATATGCTCAACATCAACCCATCTTGTCTGGCCTCCCAGCAAATATTTTAGCTTTTGGGGGAAAAGATGCGCTACGACTTTTTGTAACTGCGCTAGCGTAATAGGTTTAATAAGGTAACCACTGGCAAAAACTGAAAATGCGTCTAAAGCATGTTCCGAGTGCGCCGTAACAAAAACTATTTTAGGCGGTTTGTTCAATAAGCTAATACGCTGGGCAAGTTCAAGACCATTCATGCCTGGCATATTAATATCAAGCAGTAAGAGCTGTGGCTGGTGTGTTTCAATCAATGCCACAACTTGCTCTGCACTCGACTCTTCAGCGACACATTCAGCGCCCGCAATACCGCTCATGAGTCTCTTAATCCGTTGACGTGCGAGCGGTTCGTCATCTACGACCATATATTTCATCAGGTCCGCTCCTTCAAAAAAGTTAACGTGGCGGTGTAGATTTCATTGCTTTGCTCGGTGTTGAGCGTGGCTCGATCACCAAAATGGAGTGCCAATCTGGCTTTGATATTATCTTGAGCAATGCCTTCCCCACCGTACTGATTTACTTTTTCTTGTGAGTATTGGTTGCTGATCTTCAGTGAAACCTGAGCCTGAGTTTCATGTAGCTCTATGTCTACCCGTGTCGGTTTAGTTTGTGGCTCCACACCGTAAACAATGGCATTTTCAAGCAAAGGTTGCACACTCAACACAGGCAATGTGACGTCAGGAATATGCTCTGGCAAATACCACCTTACATCAAGGCGCTGCGCATATCGCCAACGCTCTAATTCGATATACTGACGCGCAAGCTCAAGCTCTGCCCGTAACGTCGTCAGCTCACTTGTTCGCATCGCAGCCTTACACAATTGGGCCAGTGACAACACGGCTTGTTCCGCGTCATTTTTATCCCCCTGTGTCAGCTCAGCAATGGTGTTTAAACTGTTATACAAAAAATGTGGGCGGATCCGCGCACTCAAGGCCTCTAGTTCAACCCGTGACAACGTCTTTGTGGTTTGCAGTTTATCTAAAAAAATACTCATTGAATGAATAAACAACAGCGACATGAATAAACAAATTGCCATATTCTTCAATACAAATGACCAGTCAAATGCATTTTCTTGAAGGCCAGGCAAATAATGGATCAAAGTACTTAGCCCTGCGGTCACACACTGAAAAATAGCAACAATAATCAGTATTTGAAAAACCACGCTACAACGTGAAACTAAGTGGCGTAACGCATACAAGGTGCTAAACCCCAGCATACTCACACAATGGATGAACAAACTGAAAATGCCCAGTCGCACCCAAAAGTCGTCGTAACTTAAAGGCGACAGCGCAAGAATTGCAGCGAGAATTTGAGAGGCGACTAGCATAGCGAGTACGCCTCGATGGGTAATAATCGTAGGAATAAGCTGTGAAGTTAAATCGCCAGACTTAAACATCAAAGCGAACAGTCTTAACGCAGCTCAACCGGAACAGCAAATACCACGTTTTCTTCTTCGCCCGGGTTTTCAACAACCGTGTTGCCACCCAGCTCTTTTAGACGGTTTACAACTTGCTGAACTAGCACCTCTGGCGCAGAAGCCCCCGCTGTTACACCAACTGACTTCACATCGTGGAACCAATCAGGGTCAACACCCTGTGCATCATCGATAAGATAAGCGAGCGTGCCCATTTTATCGGCAAGCTCTCTTAGGCGATTGGAATTTGAGCTGTTTTTCGCGCCTACAACTAGTAACACGTCCACTTTGTCTGCCAAATCTCTCACCGCATCTTGGCGGTTTTGTGTGGCATAACAAATATCATCTTTGCGTGGGCCATGAATGTTTGGAAACTTTGCACGCAACGCATCAATCACATCCGCCGTATCATCAACCGAGAGTGTCGTTTGGCTACAGTAGAATACATTGTCAGCATCTTTTACTTGCAGATTTGCCACATCATCAGGGGTCTCTACCAAATAAATACCACCATTGGGATTATCATA
The DNA here is from genome assembly GCF_058933015.1 of Pseudoalteromonas sp. ATL1. NCBI lineage: Bacteria > Pseudomonadati > Pseudomonadota > Gammaproteobacteria > Alteromonadales > Pseudoalteromonadaceae > Pseudoalteromonas > Pseudoalteromonas sp. ATL1. The sequence continues at coordinate 3,486,979 of NZ_JBZYXL010000001.1, forward strand.
CTGCCCCATTGTGCCTTCTACTTCAGGGTGACCATGATGGCCGATCAACACACACTCAGTGCCCTTTCGACTAGCACGGGTTACTTCCATATGCACTTTGGTCACTAACGGGCAAGTTGCATCAAACACCTTAAGCTCGCGACGCTTGGCCTCTTGACGTACTTGCTGAGACACCCCGTGAGCACTGAAGATAACAATGCTATCATCGGGTACTTGATGCAGCTCTTCAACAAACACAGCACCTCGGTCACGTAGCCCATTCACAACATATTTGTTGTGCACAACTTCATGACGTACATAAATAGGCTTTTCAAAAATATCGAGCGCGCGTTCAACAATACTGATCGCTCTATCTACACCTGCACAAAAGCCACGTGGGTTAGCAAGTAAAATGTCCATTAGTTCTTCACCTCTAAAATATCCACTTCAAAGGTAACGGGCTGACCCGCCAATGGGTGATTAAAGTCTACGGTGACAGAGTCACCCGCAACTTCACGAATTAAGCCTGGTAGTTCAGTGCCATCAGGTTGTGTAAAGGCAATAATACTACCGACTTTGGCCGGTGCATCAGCACCAAACTTACTGCGTTCCACATAATAAATATTATCTGGATTCGGCTGACCAAACGCGTCTTCTGGCTGTAAATCAAAAGATTTACTGTCACCGGCTTTCAAACCGAGCAAGCATTTTTCAAAATTTTCAGTCAGACTGCCATCACCCATAAAGAGCTTAGCAGGCTTGTTATGAACTTTCGTCGAGTCAGCCGCAGAGCCATCTTCAAGTTTGATTGAAAAGTGAAACACAACTTCTGATTGTGGACCAATCATTTGTTCACTCATGCTTTTTTCTCCTGTGCTTTACTGCCAGTAAAAGCGTCAAAAATTAACAATCCTGCGCCACCAACAATCGCCATATCTGCAATATTGAAAGCTGGATAATGCCAATTTTGATAGTAAAAATGTAAAAAGTCGATGACATAACCATGGATCAGACGATCGATTAAATTGCCTAAAGCGCCCGCAAGTACCATGGAATATGCTGAGCAAAGCACCCAGTTACGCGCAGGTATTTTTTTAAGCCAAAACAACAACAAGGCGCTGATCGCAATCGCAATTGTACTTAAAAACCAACGCTGCCAGCCACCCGCTTCGCTTAAAAAGCTAAACGCCGCGCCGTAGTTATGCATGTACGTAAAATTGAAAAACGGTAGGATCTTTATCGATTCGTAAAGATCCATATTCTCAACAACAACGGCTTTGGTTATGTAGTCTACTGCAAAAAGCAGTAGACTCAGCCACAACCAGACTAAACCACTTTTTTGCGTTGTGTTAGTCACTAGTTGCTCCTATGCAAACTGACGTTCTTCGCCATCACCCTCAACGTTGCTTACACAACGTCCACACAAATCTGTGTGTGTTTCGTGTTGGCCAACATCATCACAATAGTGCCAACAACGCTCACACTTCGCAGCTTCTGTGGCATTAATCGCGATGTACAAACCGTCGATTTCAGTTGCAATCGCACCTTCAGGCTTCGCGTTCACGACTTCAACTACCGCCTTAGACGTTAACAATACAAAACGCAGCTCATTACCGATTTTCTGCAATGATTCAGCTAAGTCACCACCGGTATATAAAGTCACTTCAGCTTGCAAAGTTGCACCGATCAACTCTTCTTTACGCGCACTTTCTAAAACACGGTTCACTTCATCGCGCACTTCAAGCAGGTTTTGCCAGTATTCGTTATTCAACGCACCTTCAGTGACATTTTCAAAGCCAGCATACCACACATCGGTAAACACAAACTCACCACGTTCACCCGGTAGCACTTCCCAGATCTCTTGTGCGGTGAAGCTCATAATAGGTGCCATCCAGCGTGTCATTGCTTCCGCAATGTGATAAAGCGCCGACTGACAAGAACGCCGCGCATGGCTGTCACTCTTAGCGGTGTATTGACGGTCTTTGATAACATCTAGATAGAAAGAGCCAAGCTCTCCCGTACAGAAATTCATTAGCTTTTGCGTTACGACTAACATTTGGTAGTTGTCATAAGCATTAATGATCTCTGTTTGCAATGCAGCAGCACGCGCCACAATCCAACGATCCAGCTCAACCATGTCTTCAACAGCAACTAAATCAGTCGCAGGATTAAAACCACTTAAGTTTGCCAGTAAGTAGCGGCTGGTGTTACGAATACGACGGTAACGGTCTGCTGAGCGCTTGAATATTTCATCAGAAACCGTCATTTCCGCAGTATAATCTGTTGAAGCCACCCATAAACGTAAGATGTCAGCACCTAGTTTATTCATCACGTTTTGAGGTGAAATGACGTTGCCTAAAGACTTTGACATTTTACGGCCGTTTTCATCTACGGTGAAACCGTGCGTTAATACCTGACGGTAAGGCGCATGGCCGTTAATCGCCACCGATGTCATCATTGACGACATAAACCAACCACGGTGCTGGTCTGAACCTTCAAGGTAAAGGTCCGCAGGGCCGGTTAACTCTTCACGTGCATCCACAACACAAGCGTGTGTTACGCCAGAGTCGAACCATACGTCTAGCGTGTCTTGTACTTTGATGAATTGCTCTGCATCTTCGCCAAGTAACACCGCTGGATCTAAGTCATACCAAGCTTGGATGCCTTTCTCTTCAACAAGCTTAGCTACTTGCTCAATTAACGCATTGGTATTGGGATGAAGTGCACCAGTGTCTTTATCAACAAATAGTGCGATCGGTACACCCCATGTACGTTGACGAGAGATACACCAGTCAGGGCGACCTTCTACCATGTTTGCGATACGATTTTCACCCCACTCAGGGATCCACTGTGTTTTACCGATTTCAGCGAGTGAGTCTTTACGTAAGTTTGCTTGATCCATGCTCACAAACCACTGCGGCGTAGCACGGAAAATAATCGGCGTTTTATGACGCCAGCAATGTGGGTAGCTGTGTTGAAGCGCGTGATGATGCATCAATACGCCCTTTTCTGCCAACAATTCAACTATGCTTGCATTCGCTTTGAACACATGTTGACCTGCAAAAATAGGTGTATCTGGCAAAAACACACCGTTTGCGCCAACTGGGTTAGAAACTTCCAAACCATAAGAAAGACCCGCAGAGAAATCCTCTGGACCATGGCCCGGTGCTGTGTGAACAATACCTGTACCTGAGTCCGTTGTTACGTGATCACCTAAAATAACGGGTACATCAAAGTCTAAGAATGGGTGTGCTACACGCAAGTTTTCAAGCGCTTGGCCTTTTACATAGCCCAGTACGTGGTAATGATTGAAACCAAAACGGTCCATCGCATCTTTAACTAGCTCAGAGCCTAGAATAATACGCTGCTCTTTCCCTTCATCTTCCACTTGAACAAGGGCATATTCTAAACGCTCGTTCATCGCCACCGCACGGTTAGCAGGTAAAGTCCAAGGTGTGGTAGTCCAGATAACAGTGCTAACTAACCCTTTACCCTCGTGCCCCGGTGCCAAATCAAACGCTTTAACAACGACTTCTTGATCAACAAAATCAAAACGCACATCAATCGCTGGCGATTGCTTATCTTGGTATTCTACTTCTGCTTCAGCCAATGCTGAGCCACAGTCTGTACACCAGTGAACAGGTTTAGCACCTTTGTGAAGGTGGCCATTTTCGATGATGCGACCAAGTACACGAATTGCATTCGCTTCAAAGTCGAAGTTCATGGTCAAGTAAGGCTTGTCCCAATCACCTAACACACCTAAACGTTTAAAGTCCGCCTTTTGGCCTTCAACTTGTTTCGCTGCGTAAGCGCGGCACTTTTCGCGAAACTCCGCTGCAGTAACTTTATGACCCGGCTTACCTACTTTTTTCTCAACTTGAAGCTCGATAGGTAGACCGTGACAGTCCCAACCCGGCACGTAAGGCGCGTCAAAATCAGATAATGTTTTAGATTTAACAATGATGTCTTTTAGGATCTTGTTTACTGAGTGACCTAGGTGAATATCACCATTTGCGTACGGAGGGCCATCATGCAAAATAAATGGCTTCTTACCTTTTTTCGCGTCACGAATTCGACCGTATAGGTCTTTTTCATACCAAGCTTGTAGCATTTTTGGTTCGCGTTGCGCTAAGTTTCCGCGCATTGGAAACTCAGTTTCCGGTAGATTCAAAGTATGTTTGTAGTCGCTCATTTATCCTAGTTTCCGTATCGGCTACTTAAAATTAAAACATTGTTTTGCAGCGGCAACATCTTGAGCGATTTGCGCTGTAAGCTGTTCCAATGTATCGAATTTTTGCTCATTGCGAAGCTTTTTAATTAGCTCCACCTGCATAAAATGTCCGTAGACATCTTGGTTAAAATTAAATAAATGTACTTCAAGCAGAGCTTTTGTACCATTCAACGTAGGTTTATTCCCTACATTCGCAACGCCTTCATATTGTTTGCCATCCAGCGTTACTCTAACCGCAAATACCCCTTTTACGGGATTTACTTGCCGTTTAAGCGCAATATTTGCCGTTCGAAAGCCTAGCTCTCGGCCTTTTTTCCAACCGTGTATCACACGCCCTGAAATCGCATAAGTGTGACCCAGCATTTCATGGGCCTTATTTAGCTCTCCCGCGGCAAGTGCTTGCCTTATCAGGGTGCTGCTTACTCGATGATCATCTCGGCGAAAGCTCGCGGTGCTCTTCACATGCATATCATGAATATCACCAAGGCGCTTCAGCATATCAAAATCGCCTTTGCGACCTTTGCCAAATCTAAAATCGTCGCCAACTGTAAGTGCTTTAACACCCAGTTTTTTCACTAAGACTTGCTCAATAAAGCTTTCAGCCTCTTGGCCAGCAAACTTGCCATTAAAACTAACGCAAATCACTCGCTCAATGCCTAGTTTTGCCAACAACGCAAGCTTGTCTCTTAATCGAGTAAGACGGGCTGGCGCTTTTTCTTTTGCAAAGAATTCCTGAGGTTGCGGCTCAAATAGCATGACCGTACTAGGCAACCCATACTGCTTAGCATCGTGTTGAAGGCCTTTAAGAACCTCGACATGGCCCAGGTGCACGCCATCAAAGTTACCGATAGTTAACACACAACCAAAGTGATGTGGTCGAATGTTATGGATACCCCTGATCAGCTGCATAGTTTCAATGCCTTAAATAGTGCAATCGTTGAAAGTGAGCGATTATACCCAAGTTGCTCAAAAATGCGAACATCTAGGTAAAGCACGAATGTGAATCTTTGTAAGCCGTTAAGCAGAATAATCACTGATAACTATCACGGTGTTTCACGGACATCTTTAATCGTTGAAAGTCGAACACCAAAAATCCACATCAAACCAAAATAACTGATTGCCGCCAAAACCAATAAAGCGCATAACAAAGTGATCTGCTGCATTAAAGGCCACGCTTGCCAAGCATAAAACGTCGCGACATACCACACACTCGCCGCCATCAACATGGCCGAAGCAACACACTTGAGCGCAAATAACCAAGTAAATTTCGAAATATGGTACACATCGCTGTGGCTTAATTGCCGATACAGCAAAAATGCGTTACAGCTGGCAGATAGAGAAGTAGCTAAAGCTAAACCCAAATAACCGATGAATGGGGCCAATATAATATTGAAAATCATGTTTAAAACGAGTGTTACAATACCAATTTTTACTGGCGTTTTAGTATCTTGACGGGCGTAAAAGCCAGGCGCCAATACCTTGATCAGCATAAAACTGACAAGCCCAACCGAGTATGCTGCCACGCCATAGCTCACCGCTTGAACATGATCGATTTCCCCACTAGAAAATGCGCCGTGGTCAAACAACACTGAGATAATGAGCGGACTAATAACCATTAACCCAAACATCGCGGGAAACCCTAAGAAAAGCACAAAGCGTACTCCCCAATCTAAGGTTTTTTGAAAATCATCCAGCTTATCCCCTGCGTGCAGCTTTGATAGTGCGGGTAAAATAACCGTCGCGATACCAATACCAAAAAGGCCTAACGGAAACTCAATCAATCGATCAGAGTAATAAAGCCAAGCGATAGAGCCAGTTACCAACAATGACGCAATAACAGTGTCCAGTAGTAAGTTGATCTGACTGATAGAAACACCGAACATAGCGGGTAACATCAGCTTTCTAACTTTAGTGACTTCGTCAGAACGCCAAGCAAACTGTGGTTTTTGCAACATGCCAAGACGGTATAAAAAAGGCAGTTGGAAAACAAACTGAACAACCCCGCCTATAAAAACGCCCACCGCAAGTGCGTAAGCACTTACATCGAATTTGTCATGCAAAAATATAGCGCAACTGATAATAGATATGTTTAACAGCACAGGCGTAAAAGCCGCAACCGCAAAGCGGTTATACACATTCAAAATGGCACCACTAAGCGCCACTAAACTGATAAAAAATAAATACGGAAAGGTCAGCTTTAACAAGCCGCTGGCTAATACAAACTTATGCGCATTTTCACCACCTTGCCACCAATCAATAAACCAGCCTGTACCAAACAAGGCGGCAATCACAGGTGATCCAATCACGCCAAGCAAAGTCACACACAGCAAAATAGTCCCCAGTGTACCAGCAGCTTGCGCCACAAAAATGCGGACTTTATCGTCTCCATGTTTTTCTTTTATCTCTGACAACACAGGTACAAACGCTTGGGCAAAAGCGCCTTCGGCGAATAAGCGGCGTAAAAAGTTTGGAATTCGATTAGCGAATAAAAACACATCCGCGGCTAACCCCGCACCGAGCAAATTAGCGACAACGGCATCGCGAACTAGCCCCATAACACGCGAGATCATCGTCATAGCACTTACAATCATGCCAGACTTAAATAACCCTTTGGCCACCCTTTTCTCCTTATGATTCAAACCTGACAATTATGCCATAGGATGGCGAAAAACAGGCAAAACATTTATCTAAGCGCCATGCAAGTATAAAAATTATTAACCTAACACTATGTGAACGAAGCAAGGTTTGTTACAATACGCGCCATTAATCGCAGCAGCCGAGGGATTTCTTTGGTATTGGTGTGATTCAAGTGCCTGCGATTACTAAATGCCATGCGCGTTTTCGCTGAGGTTTTAGTGTGATCAGGCTACCATGATAAAGAAACAAAGGCCGCAGTCGTCAAATTATATTGACTTTTGCGATTAAAACGGGCATATTCCTCGGCCTTTAAATTAAGCTTATTTTAAGATTGTTAGGAGCAAACCTTGGCTAACATCAAGTCTGCAAAAAAACGCGCTATTACTAGCGAAAAACGCCGCCAGCACAACGCAAGCCGTCGTTCAATGATGCGTACTTACTTCAAAAAAGTAGTTGCTGCAATTGAAGCTGGTGACAAAGAAGCTGCAACTCAAGCATTTGCTGTTGCAACACCTATCCTAGACCGTTACGCAACTAAAGGTCTTATCCACAAAAACAAAGCTGCTCGTCATAAGAGCCGTTTAGCTGCTAAAATTAAAGCACTATAATTTGTTTTTGAATGAAAAAACCGACGAAAGTCGGTTTTTTTATACCTAAAATTTAGTGAATTGCTTAGCTTATCTCTAACTCTGGATAAAACTTCTTCAACATCGCTGCAATTTTTTTCGGCGAAAATGGTTTAACCACAAACCCCTTTGCCCCCAACTCAATCGCATCTTTGACATTTTCCACTGTAGAGTGCGCGGAAACCATTACGACATTTAACTCGGGGTTAATTTCGTTTAATTGAGAGATTATTTCTTTACCGTCACCATCCGGTAGTTCAATGTCTAAAAATACGATGTCAAAATGTTGTTCTTCACACGCTTTAATACACTGTCTAACTGTCGAGGCTTCTTTTACTCGGTCTATGCCCAAATGCATGAGAGTCTGATGCAAAAAGCTTCTCACGGTTCCAACATCGTCGACGATTAATATTGAGATTTGCTGATCCATAATCCTTTCCCATAGGCTGCGAATAAAAAATACGTTATCATTGAAATGATAGATCTATTATAGAGTGCTGCAACTAAAAGGCTACATCTAGGTATGGCAAACAATCCAAATAAACAGAAAAAAAACAAAAAACAAGCGTTACTAGGCCAAGTTCAGGGCAAACATAAAGCACGCATTACTCGTACCCCTCATAAAGCGAACTTAACAATTGAAAAAGCATCAGGGCAGCCAGAAGACAATGCAAAACTGCAACAATCAGATGCCAAGAAGCGACCTACAAAATGGATTGTACTAGGCGTACTGACGCTCGCTGCGATTATCTTTCCAAAACCTCAGCTTATTACTTACGAGAAACTCGGACTTGTCTCACAAAGCGTCTATTGGAGTGGTGCTTTAGGCTTCGACCCTGTCTTGTTTGACTCTAACCTTCACCCAAGGCCAGCGCTTGAGCGTAATACCTTGTATCTATGTGTAGACGAAAACAATCCTGATAGCTGCCAAAAGTATCAAATCATCGAGCAAGGTGGCTTTATTCCAGCCCTTAAAAAGCTAATTATGGATTAAAAAAACTAATCTGAAAATTATAAAAATACTCGCTTGAAGCATGGTCAAATGATCACCATAATGGCGCTCCTTTAATCAACAATGGAAACCCATACAGACCATGCTCAACGAGTTCGATTGGCTCATCAATATTGTATTGCTAGCTTTAGGCTTAGGTGCCTTCTTTATCAATCAAATAACACTTTTGCGCGCTGCTGCGATCACGGCGTGTAGCTTACTGTTTTTATCATTCAGTCTCGATCTTGTTAATACTAGCGTGGTATCTAACCTTAGCCTCATTCTAATTAATACTTTTTATCTATTTAAAGTATATACATTTGGCCATCTCGAGCTTAGCTAGTAGTCATTACAGTTAGACTAAGCTAAAATCTCAGCCATACTCTCAGTTGCTTTACAGGTGAAGTATGGCTATGACAGATGAAGAGCTATTTTTAGCATCCATGGGAGATGTCACTCCACTGGCGCAAACAAACCAAGTGGAGTTGTCTCGTTTAAAACATTCCCCCACAATTGCACAGTTAGAAAAGCGTCGTGCAGCAGAAAAAGAAATTGATTTTGACCCTAACTTTTTGTCCACAGAGTATGTCGATCTATTAGATCCGCATGATCTTCTGGCGTATAAAAAATCGGGTGTACAAGAAGGGGTATACAAAAACCTGCGTCTTGGCAAATACCAGATAGATGCAACATTAGATATGCACGGGCGTTCTTTTTATGAAGCCAGAAAGGCCTTATTTGATTTTGTGATGGATTGCCAACAGCGCAATATCAGGGTGCTTTTAGTGCGTCACGGCATTGGACTTAAAAGTAAGCCTTTCCCCGCAATACTAAAAAGTTACACCAACAAGTGGCTACAAGAAATGCCACAAGTGCTTGCATTTCACAGTGCCCTGAGCTGCCATGGTGGCAGCGCTTCGACCTATGTGCTGTTGAAAAAAAGTGAAGAGAAAAAAATCGAAAATAGAGAGCTACATGCTAAGCGCTAGCTTGTGATATTGCGACCTCCGAAGGCTCAGGCAGTTCATTTGCTTGGGCCTTTGTAAACCACGCAGACACTCCTAACAAAATAACCGAAAAAAGTACCAACGATAACTTCACTCCGCTTTGCTTGCTTTTCATTATAGCCTCCTGTTTTTATTATTTTTTACTAATCTACTGAATATTCGATGAACGGACAAGATGTTTTTATATACAGGATAATGAACAAATCGTGACATTTTTGTTACTCTACCAATGCAAACTACTCGTTTCAGAAAAATTAAGTAACACCATGAATTATATAAAATATTTAACCAAGATAAAGTCGTTTTTATCAATAACGGCTTAATACCCCTTGTTTCGATCCACTTCACTGTTTAGCGGTTTATTATTTAATAAAGAAAAATAATTATTAGCAATCTGCTCACAGGCTGTTGAAATGCTCGTCAATGCTGCACAATGCGGCGTAATTGTTATTGCACGGTGGCGCCAAAATGGATGTTCATGAGGAAGCGGCTCTTGCGTAAAAACATCTAAACTCGCACCTGCAATCTCTTGATTATCGAGCGCCCAAATCAAATCTTGCTCATTAAGGTGCTGGCCACGAGCAACATTAATAACCACACACGAGCTAGGTAACTTTTCAAAAAGCGATTTATTCAAAATGCCCTTGGTTTGCTTGGTTAATGGCAATAAGCAAACTAAATAATCTAACTCGTTTAGAAACGAGGCGATTTCTGAAGGCCCAGTAAAACAGGCAATAAAGTCAATTTGTTTAGGTGATGCGGCCCAGCCATACACTTTAAAGCCATTATTATTCAGACGCTCCGCAACTTTCAAGCCAAGCTCTCCCAACCCCATAATCCCCACTTTGTTGCCTTGCTGTGCTCGTCTAGGTTTCCAAACTTGTTCTGCCTGTTGAGAATAATATGGTTTTATACGCAACTTATGCGCTAACACCTGACCCAGTACATATTCGGCCATGTCATCCGCAAGCACACTATCAATAATACGCGTCACCCGAACGTGCTTTGGCAACAAATGCATGGCAATGCCATCCACTCCCGCACCATACGATTGCACAACCTGCAAGTTTGGCAGTTTTGCCCATAGTGCATCGGGCGCATTCCAAGCCAAAACAAACTGAACTTTTTCAGGAGCTGGGCAATTAGGCCACTCGTATACCGCTTCATCACCCAAACGACTTTTGAGTTCTGTGAGTAACTTGGTGTTATCTCTTCCAGTAACACAAACAAGAAAGGACATAACTATGTCTCCATAACTATTTAATATTTCTATATTAAACTAACTAAGAAGCAAAATCCTATATAATCGTCTCGGGTTTCTAACGGTAATTAATGTCATACAAATGACCGCTAACTGCAACATTCCTGTCACGGGATATTTTTAATCTAATGTTAATCATATCCAATAGGACAGTTTTATGATCAGTGTCGATAAAGTGATCGAAGCTAACTTACCTCAGTTAGAAAATTCACCTAAGGTCAAGGGGTTAGTTAAAAAAGGCTTAGGCTACTTATTGCATGAACAAGAGTTTGTCGCATTCGCCGACACTTACCCCCACTTGCAGGGAATTGAATTTGTAGAACAAGTTTTAGATGAACTAGACTTTGATGCACGCTACAAACCAAAACAAATTGAGCATATTCCAAGTGAAGGTAGTGTCGTCATTGTTGCCAATCATCCAATTGGCTCTTTAGATGCACTGGCCCTCATTCGCGTGATCAACAAAGTTCGCCCAGATCTTAAAGTGGTTGCCAATCGTATGCTGATGTCGTTAACACCAATGCATTCTTTATTGCTCCCGGTCGATAATTTGTCTGGTACTAGCCGTAAACAAGAGCTTGCCAATATTCAAAAGCACTTGAAAAATGAAGGCGCACTACTTATTTTTCCAGCCGGAGAAGTATCACGATTGAGCCCTACGGGCATCAAAGACTGCAAATGGAACTCAGGCTTCTTGCGCATGGCTAAAAAAGCCAACAGTCCTATTTTACCTATTTATATTAAGGCCAAAAATAGTCCGCTGTTCTACGGCACATCCATGATCTACAAGCCATTAGCTAGTTTGCTATTGGTCAAGGAAATGTTTAAGCAAAGACAAAAGTCACTTGAGTTTGAAATTGGTGCCAGTATTCCACCTGAGTCTTACTTAATTGAAAACTTAAAAGATAAAGAAATCGTCGGCTTGATCCGTAAACAGCTCTATCGACTGAGCACAAAGAAAACGCTACCTTTGAAGACGCAAACACCTATCGCGGTGCCTGAATGTAAAAAAGAACTCAAAAAAGCGCTTGAAGCATGTGAGCTGCTAGGTGAAACCCAAGATGGTATGCAAATTTACTTATACCAATATCAAGGTAGTTCCGTCATTTTTAGGGAACTTGGTCGCCTGCGCGAAATCGCATTTCGCGCTGTCGGTGAAGGCAGTGGTAAACGCCGAGATATCGACAAATACGACATGCACTACCATCATCTAGTACTTTGGGATCCGCGTCAACTAGAACTAGTCGGTGCATACCGAATGGCGAGTGCTAAACGCGTACTAGAGGATTATGGCCAACAAGGACTCTACACGGATAGTTTGTTTAACTATAGCGATAAAATGCAACCTTATTTCGAGCAAGGATTAGAGTTAGGCAGAAGCTTTGTTCAACCTAAATACTGGGGCAGGAAAAGTCTTGATTATCTTTGGTACGGTATTGGGGCATTTGTGAAACGATATCCTGAGCACAGATATTTATTTGGCGCGGTAAGCCTATCAAACAGTTTACCTGACGAAGCAAAAGCGATGCTGGTGTACCATTACCAACACTACTTTGCTCGCTTGCCTGCACATGCGGAACCAAAAAACGAGTTTAAACTCACGAGTCAGCAACTTGAACAATGTAAAACCTTGTTCCAAGGTGATGACATAAAAGAAGATTTTGCCGAGTTGAAATATGTGCTTGCCAATCTAGGCGCGCAAGTACCCACGCTATTCAAGCAATACACGGAAATTTGCGAAGAAGATGGTGCCAACTTCCTATGCTTTAGTATTGATCCCGACTTTAATAATTGTATCGATGGCTTAGTGTTAGTCGATCTCACCAAAATTAAACCGCAAAAAGCCAAACGCTATTTAGGTTAGTCTCAAACTAAGATGTGTGCGTCGCACACATCTTTCTCTTGTCTTTCTTACGCGATACACTCCGCACGCTTGTATTCGTTTAAGGACTGCATGTGATAAAAACGCTTTTACATCTAACAGCTATTGTCGTGGTATTTCTACTTGTCGGTAGCTACCAACAAAAAGACATGCTGCCCACCGGAGGTAATCAACCTGCTCCGTATTTTTCTTTGCCGCAATTAGGTAGCGGCGATCGTATCAGCCTCACATCATTTCAAGGACAAAAGGTCGTCCTATACTTTTTTGCGCCTTGGTGCACAGTTTGTCGTTACAGCATACCCAACCTCAATAAGCTATATCAACATGAGCAAATTAATGCCGTCGCCATCGCACTGGACTATGACAGTGCAGCACAAGTCAATGCGTTTGTTTCGGACTTAAACCTAGCTATGCCCATTCTACTCGGTGACCAAAACTTGGGTGCCAACTACCGAGTCAGTGCATACCCAAGTTATTATATCATTGACGAAAATAGTAATATTATTGCGCGTGATATGGGCTACTCGAGCGAAATTGGTTTGCGCCTTAGAATGTAAATATTTGTATGCTCAACCACACACTTTATTACCCAAATCTAAAACACTTCTACAAGTAAGCAAAGTACACTTCTTGCTGTCATCATTGAACTCATTGCAGGAATAAAACAATGCTCTCTCGTACGCAAAAACGCTCGTTCTCTCTATCGCCTATCATGATGTGTATTGCATTGGCGGCACACGCTGAAGATAAGCCAAAAAACATCGAACATATCGAAGTTCACTACAAACGCAGCAGTATCACTAGCTCGATTACCGAAGACACTGAAAAGCTCATTGAGATGCCCGGCGCAATGGGCGATCCACTGCGTGCAGTCTATTCCCTACCAGGCGTAGTGGCTGCGGGTGGTTCAATGAGCGAACCTGCCGTGCGAGGCTCCTCACCCAGTGACAATATTTTTGAAGTAGACTTCATACCTGCTGGCTACATTTTCCATGACTTTGGCAGTTCTATTTTTAACCGCCACATTATCCAAGATTTTCAGTTGTACTCTGCTGGCTACGGCGCTGCATACAGTAACGCAACTGGCGCTGTATTTGATGTCACACTACGTAACCCAAAATATCAACCAATCACAACGACATTAGATTTTACGATGTTTAATGCTGGTGTGTTTATTGAAGGCCAAGCAACCGAAAATACAGCCTTCTATTTTTCGGCACGCAAAAGCACCCTGCCATTATTTTTCTCTGAAGGTGAAGAGTTAGAAGATGATGATGGTGAGAAAAACGGTATCGTCGTCAACGATGCGCCTGATGATCATGACTATCAAGGTAAATGGTTATGGGATATAGACAACAACAATACACTCACCTTTAACTTCACGGGCGCTGAAGATTCAGCTGCAGCTGGATTCAATGAGCGTGCAGAACTTGCGAAAAAAACACCAGAGTTCCAAGGAGATGCTCGGTTTATTCGTGAATTCACCAGCCAAAGCTTACTGTGGGATCACTATAGTAAAAACTATCACCTCAGAGTTGGCGTGGGTGCACTAGACCATTCAGGACGACTAGAATATGGTAAAAAAGCAACCCTAACGTCGGGCTTCTTTGAACAAGAAGAAGAGAAGCAGTATAGCTATAAGGCACAGCTTAACTATCGTATCAACCAAGCACACAGGATCATTACTGATTTTGCTTATTTTGATAACGAAACCACCTTCAAATACGATACCTTTCAGTACTTATGTACCGAACTGGACCCTGATTGTGATTTGAAAAAAGGTGAACGCATTAATGGCAACCAACAAATTGCAATTGATTCAGGCTTTCTTGGCATAACACATGTTTGGCAAGTCACCGACAAATTGCAATCAGAAGTGGGCGTACAATTACAACATAATGACTACACCGATGAAGACTTTACGTCACCACGTGTAGCGCTTAATTATTACCTGAGTGACGACAGTACGATCACTGCTAAATATGGTCAGTACAACCGTATGCAAGATGTTGACTACATTATCCCTAAGGTTGGTAATCCCAAGTTAAAGTCACAGACATCCGATCACTTTACACTAGGATTTGAACAACAGCTTGAAAATGAATGGTCATGGTCGATTGAAGGTTACTATAAAACTATGGATGACTTACCCTTGGCAATAGACCCAAGTGCGCCAGATGCACACTTGCTGTATAGCAACCAAGTAGAAGGCAAAGCCTACGGGGTTGATTTATTGCTTAGCAAAAACAAAACCGACAACTGGTATGGGTGGGTTGCTCTGAGTTATGCCAAAAGCGAACGAACAGACAACAGAGCCAACGTAACTCGTGACTATTATGCCGACACGCCTTTAGTGTTTAATGCCGTATTCCACTATGAGGTCAATGAATTATGGGAAGGCGGTTTTAACTTTACGGCACGCAGTGGACAAGCGTACACCCCCATCGTTGGTGTGAAGGAAAACCCAGACTATGCGGATCACTTTTTACCGGTGTATGGAGATCCATTCTCAAAACGTCACGACATGTATCACAGGCTAGATATTCGCTTTGAGCGAAAAACCCAGTTATTTGGGTTGGATGGCAAATTAATACTTGAGTTAATGAATGCCTATGGACAGCAAAACGTCAGCTACATTGATTTAGACTACAAAAAGGTTAAATCCGTTGATGATCTGTACATTAAAGAAGAAGAAGACGATTTTGAAATGCGTCCATCTATCGGATTTAGCGTGACCTTCTAACCGCACTTATTTATTAGTAAGCTCCCCAAAGGGCTTGTGTTTTAACACCAAGCCCTTCATGATCTCGCCATTCAGATCAATTTCAGGAGCAACCATGCCTAAAGCGTGTGCATACCACATATTGGTTAAAACCGAAAAAGAGTGCTTAGACATCAAAGCAAAATTAGCGAAAGGTGGGGATTTTAATAAACTCGCTAAACAACATTCAATTTGCCCTTCTAAAAAGCGCGGCGGGGATTTAGGGGAATTCAACAAAGGCGATATGGTTAAAGCATTTGACGATGTCGTGTTTAAAAAACCTTTGTTTGAGGTACATGGCCCTGTGAAAACCAAGTTTGGCTACCACTTAATAAAAACAGTTTATAGGACGTAAAATGGGGCGCTAAGGCCCCATCTGAAAGTTCTATTCGATAAGATTAATCAAAATAGAAATTATACTCTTCTAATAAAGATTTAATTTTATCGTCGTTATTAAACTGACTGATTACATCAGGGATAGTTGACTTGACCCACTCAACAATATCCTTATCTAGCTTTCTGTCATACTGAGCCAACCAAATATTGTCTGATTCTGTCACATTTTTAATGAAGCGATATTCACTAAGAAGCGTTCCATTAATCAGTATTCGATAAGATAACTTTAAGTCTTTATTACTAACTACAGGCAAGATGCCTAACGTACTCGCTGATAAAAGAATGGATGTTGCTTCCGCCGCTGCTCCACCCGAGGTCGTATCTTGCTCTAGATAAGCAACCACTTTAATTGGGCTACCAGGCAGCTCATCTGAAATATTAGCAAACATGGGAAAAGTTTTAAGCTCGTCTGTCAGAAAATCATCTACGATGTTGATGAATTGCGCCGGTGGTAGCACCAGAGAAGCTTTCGCATGCTGACTAATAAGCATTAGAAACGCAATAATTGGCAAGATAAGTACTTTTTTCACAATTCAGTTCCTATTATTGATAACACGCAATTGATGTTGTTGATTCTAGAGCAAGCTTTGTGACTGCAATGTCGTTTCTTTTGCCTTGCTTAAACGGGATATTATGCTTTGTAAGAAATTTCTTTATCATTTCTGGTTTTGTCGCAAAATTCACATTTTGCGGTATAACCCCTTTTTCAATTAGGCTTTTAGTATTGAGTGAACTAGTCGTCACTCCCAATAGTTCATTATGGTCTGACACCAATGGACCACCACTCGAACCTGGTTGCACAGGCGCACTAAATTGATAAGTAGATTTTGAACCTGTTAGCCCTTTAACAGATGTAATATTGCCAAATGTCATGTTTGGCGAAGATTCTAGCAATCCCTCTAATGGATAGCTAACAGACGTCAACTTCTCACCTAACTCTAATGAACTCTTTGTTGGTAACTGCAAATAACTCGGGCTTTTCGTTCCTGATTTAATCACTGCTAGATCTAGTAGCGTGCTGCTTGCATCCGCTTTAACGGCCTTATATTCTCCATCAACTTTTATTTTGGTAACTAAACAGCTTCTCAAAACATGTGCAGCGGTAAGTAAATCGCCCTCATTATTGATGTAAAAACCAGTACCTGTACTAATCGGTTTTTCACCAATGAGTTTGTTTAAATCAAAATTGATTAAAGACGCTAAAGGCATGTTCAGCACTTGGCTACCATGTTTATTCGCAAAGCGCGATAGGACGGCTAACATTGCTTTATATGCAGAATTATAAAAGCCTGCATCACTATTTAGGTAGTTATACGCACTTGTCTCTACAACGTCACCTTTGAATAAAGACTTACCATCTGATGAAAACACTTCATAATTCAAAGTTACTTTTAGATCACCGGCTTCCAAGTCCCACTCTGGATCAAGCTTAAATATGTACTGAGCGTCTTGCTCACTTTCAAACCAATTAAATTCACTAAAGTAGTTTTTGAAAATAGACTGAGTCGCTTCCGTCAGTGCCTTACCTGGTTTATGAATACGACCAACCGCAAAAAACTCACTCTTTAGCTTGCCTGTAGGGACATACGCTACAACCTTAGTTTGCAAAGGCAAAACAATGTCTTTATTTACCTTGTACTTTTTATTTGAAACCATGTTAGGTTTTACTCGAGTTGTACTGTTACACCCTGCAAGTAAGCTAATACAAACTGTAATTAGCAGTAATAATCTGAGCATCTCTATGCCTTTCAAAATTTTAAAAACTGGTACAATACGTGTTTGTGCTTAAAATATAAAGTTGAAATAACAAACAACTGTGAAAGTTTGTGACAAATATACCTAGCCCCACCACTCAACTTGAAGATGTTTTGGCTGTATGAAATGAAACGCTTCATAATCATTTAACACAATCGAAATTTCCGATTGGAAGAATCACTTTTAATCGCTTTTCTTTGCACTTATTTCTTCTACACTGTACTCAGTTCAATTCAAGAGGATTTTTTATGTTTACTGTTATTTTTGGTCGTGAAGGGTGTCCCTACTGTGTTCGTGCAAAAGAAGTGGCAGAACGCTTAACTAGCCAGCGTGACGATTTTAATTATCGATATGTTGATATTATTAAAGAAGGTGTGAGTAAAGCCGATTTAGAAAAATCGGCGGGCAAACCTTGTCCAACCGTACCGCAAGTGTTCATTGATCAGAACCATATTGGTGGCTTTACCGAATTTGAAGCTTACGCAAAAGATAATTTAGACTTGTATCGTGAGTGAACACAACACGCTTAAAACACGTGCAATGATAGCAACTTAGTAAATATGTTGTTAAATACCCATTTTAGGCGTGATTAAAAAACGTACAACTTCAATCACATATAAATTAGTTCTAATTAGTACAAGCATTTGATCTGCTTTTCCTATACAATGCGCGCCTCTTTAAATTCGTTGAGGCGCATTAATGTCAGAACCAGTCACGTTTGAATCTTTAGATCTTTCTCCTGCAATTTTAAAAGCAGTCGAAGAGCAAGGATACAAGACACCATCTGAGATCCAAGCTCAATGTATACCGTTATTGCTAGAAAGAAAGGACGTACTGGGACTAGCGCAGACGGGTACAGGTAAAACAGCAGCATTTGCTTTACCATTATTGAACAATATTGACCCGGCTACTAAGCAGCCACAAATTTTGGTGTTAACACCAACTCGTGAACTTGCCATTCAGGTGGCAGAAGCATTTGAACAATATGCTAAATACACCAAAGGTGTAGAAGTACTTGCCCTTTATGGCGGACAAAGCTATGGCATTCAGCTAAGCGCATTGCGCCGCGGTGCACAAATTATTGTTGCGACACCGGGCCGCTTAATTGACCATATCAACCGTAAAACAATAGATTTATCTGACTTACGTGCACTTGTGCTCGATGAAGCAGATGAAATGCTACGCATGGGATTCATCGATGATGTTGAAAGCATCATGGAAAAAACCCCAAAGAATAAGCAAACTTGTTTATTCTCTGCAACAATGCCAAAGCAGATCCAATCTATTTGTGCAAAATACTTAGATAATCCACAGCAGGTTCATATCTCTGCACGTAATTCTACGGTTTCTACTGTAGAACAGGTGTTTTGGCGAGCGAGTGTTCACAAGAATAAAGCAATTGTACGCTTCTTAGAAGCTGAAGAGTACGATGGTGCCATTGTGTTCGTTCGTACACGTAACGACACTGTGCAACTTGCTGAGTTACTTGAGCATGAAGGCTTTTCAGCAGCGCCACTAAATGGTGATATGAACCAGCAAGCACGTGAGCGCACGGTAGAGCGTTTGAAAAACGGCCTATTAGACATCGTAATCGCAACAGACGTTGCTGCACGTGGTCTAGACGTTGACCGTTTAAGCTTAGTAATCAACTACGATATTCCGCAAGACAGCGAAGCATACGTTCACCGTATCGGCCGTACAGGTCGCGCAGGTCGCAGTGGTAAAGCAATCTTGTTCGTAAAACACAACGAACGTTATTTGCTACGCAATATCATGCGTCACACTAATTCGGAAATCGCTGAAGTTGAGCTTCCTTCTGCTAAAGTGGTTGAAGCAAAGCGTATCGCAAGCCTGCAAACTAAGCTTTCTACGGCTCTTGAGCACAAAGACATCACATTCTTTAATGATGTAGCAAAAGACTTAGCTGCAAAGCTTGAGTTAAGTGCTGAAGACTTAGCGGGTGCTTTACTTTGTTTAGCTCAGCAACAATCACCACTTAAGGTCGAAGAAATCAAGTTCCAACGCGAGCGTCGTGAACGTGACGATCGTCGTGATGGTTCTCGTGAAGGCCGTGGACGTGATGGTGCGCCTCGTGGTGAGCGTAAAGGTCGTGAACGTTCAGAGCGTTCATCAGACCGTGGCGCTGACAGAGGTCCACGTAATAGCTCACAAGGTCCTATGGATACTTATCGTATCGAAGTGGGTCGTGATCACGGTGTTCAAGTTAAGAACATTGTTGGTGCGATTGCAAACGAAGCTGATATCTCAAGCAAGTTCATCGGTGACATCCGCTTGTTTAATGAACACAGTACGGTACAGTTACCACAGAATATGCCAGCTGAGGTGTTATCACACTTCCAGAACGTATTTATCTGTAAGCGTCCTATGAAGCTCACTAAGAGTGCTCACCCAGCTGATCAAGCGGGTGGCTCTGAAGGACGTGGTGAAAGAAAGCGTAGCTTTAAAGAACCACGTAACGATGGCAAACGTCCACCTCGCCGTGATGGTGAGCGTAAGGAAAGACGCCCAGTTAGCTTTACAGCCTAACAGCTAGTCTCTACAAAGCCGCTTTTAAGCGGCTTTGTTATTTTTACCTTCTCAGTTTTACGACTAGGTGATAAATCGCCTCTATGCTACAGTTTTTGTTACGTGTAAAAAACGAGCATAAACATGACCCTACTCTATCGCTGCTATCACTTTATTTTAAAGTGCATTGTTGTTCTTGTTGATGTACCAAAACCAACGCTGCACCGTGGTGAACAAGCATTTATTCAAGCTCTGTACGCTCTAAAACTGCCGCGCGACGCTAAAGTACTCGTTGTGACAGATCCAATCATACATGGCTTGGCCGGTTTTCCTTCCCTATTAGAAAATATGGCTCAGTCACATATGCAGCCCGTTGTTTACGATCAAGTCCACGCAAACCCAAGCATCGAAAATGTTGAAATGGGCTTTGATGCCTACAAACAGAATCAGTGCCAAGCAATCATTGCCATTGGCGGGGGATCGGTGATGGATTGTGCCAAGCTAATTGGTGCTAAAGTTGTTAGGCCAAATAAAGCGGTCTCATCATTTAAAGGGTTATTTAAAGTATTAAAGCGCTTACCGCCGAATATCGCGATACCAACAACTGCTGGGACAGGCGCAGAAACCACGGTCGCAGCGGTGGTCAATGATCCTAAAGCACAGCTGAAATATGCAGCAACTGATTTTGCCCTTGTCCCACAACATGCGGTATTGCTACCGGCGCTTACGGTGTCTTTACCCCCACACTTGACAGCGACAACAGCGGTTGATGCGCTAACACATGCCATAGAAGCTTTGCTCAGCATTAATTGCATGAAATTTAGTAAAGAGCGCGCACTCAATGCCTGTGATTTAATATTTACGTATCTGCCAAAGGCATATCAAGACGGCAACGACTTACAAGCCAGAGAGCAACTATTACTTGCTTCGTTTTACGCAGGACAAGCTTTTACACGCACTTCAGTGGGTTACATTCATGCCATCTCGCATCAGCTAAGTGCCAGCTACGGCACAGCGCACGGCCTGTCCAATGCGGTATTGCTTATGCCCGTATTGCGCTGGTATGGCGATAGGATCAATAAAACCTTAGCGCTCATCGCTCAAGAATGTCGCTTAACTTCGTTAGACTACCCTGTTGAGAGGCAAGCTCAAGATTTATTAGATCATATTGAACAGCTGTTAAACAGCATGAATATTCAAACCAAGTTTAATGAATTAAAAGCAGAAGATATCGAGAGTTTGGCGCAATCTGCGCTCAAAGAAGCACATCCTGACTACCCTGTTCCCCACTTTATGAAACTGAGTGAGTGCAGGCAAATACTCTCATCCGTTGCCGCTATAGCTTAAAGCGTTTGACCAATTCAGTGAGCGAGTTTGCAAACCGACTAAGCGACTCGCTTGCTTGCGCCATATGTTGCATTTCGCTGGCGTTATCTTGCGCGGTTTGTTGTGCCTGAGACATCACACTTTCGATCTGTTGACAATGCCCAACTTGCTCGTTTGCGGCACCACTGGCTCGCGTACTCAAGCTATTGACCTGAACCAACACTTGTTCAATTTGCGCAATCGCCTCAGAGAGTGATTCGCTTCTTTGTGCACACGTGTGTGTGCCACTTTGCCCTTCCAAAATCGCACTATTAGCTAGTTTAGTATCTTGTTGTAAAGCATCGATCATGGCGCTGATCTCATTGGTTGATGCCTGTGTTCGCGCAGCGAGTGTTCTCACTTCATCAGCAACCACCGCAAACCCGCGCCCTTGTTCTCCAGCACGAGCCGCTTCTATCGCAGCATTGAGTGCCAATAAATTAGTTTGTTCAGCAATCGATGAGATGGTATCTAGAATGGTTTCGATGCTTTCACTGTGACCGGTGAGCTTATCCATAATCGCCACAGCATCTGCCATTTTACTATTTAGCGACAACATACTTTGCCTATTGCTATTGGCTATCTGATTCGCATTTAACCCTTGCTGCTCGGCTTCTTTGATACTATCGAGCGTGGTCGCGGACTCTGCACTCACCTGCTGAGCGCTTATGGCAATTTCCGAGGCGAGCCCTGCTGCACTGTCAATGCGTTGCAGTTGGCGCTGAGCGTTCTGTGCAAGCAACTGGCTACGTTGCTGAGTAGAGTCTGACATATTTTCAAGCTCATGCACTTTGTGGTTAATGTCTTCCAGCAACACTTTAAGGCTATCTCTTACTTGGTTAATGTTGTCTATCAACATGCCAAATTCATCGTTACTGCGCTTTTTCATATCACGAGAAAAATCGCCATTGGCTAAGTAACCAAGCATTTTATTTACCGCTGCTAGCGGCCCTAGCATTGCACGGCTGGTTGATACCGCGATAAATACAGCCAAAGTAATAAATATGACAGCGAGAATAAGTGTCGTTTGTTTGGCCTGTACAATTTTTTGTTCGCCAATATCTTGATAAAAACTGAATTGCTCATCCGATGCCTGCTGTAGTGCTCGCAACGCGTTCTGCACTTGTTCGGTCGCTTGTTCCGCACGTTGATAGGCCGATTTGGAGGCATCAATTGAGCTAAGCTTTGACTGCGCGCTTTGGTACAACGTACCTGGTTGGTCCAGCAATTCAGTCATCTTCGCTAATTGAGTTGTAAACTCTCCCAATAACTCACCCGCATCTAACCCCTGCGACTGACGCTTTAGAAATTGAAAATTGTCTTGAATATTGGCCAATAAGAAACGCACATCTTCATGTTGCGCGGTAAGCTCTTGTACATCTAACTGATTAACCACTTTGACGTTATCACTGAGGGTATACATCATATCGTCAATACGTATACCTGTGCCTGCAACTTCGGCAAGTTGTCGCGCATTTGAGGTTTCGATCAGCTCTAAATTGAGCATTGCATCGCTAGCTAAGGCTCTTATTTGCTCAAACTGAAGCACCGATTTTTTAGTCTTTTCCAGCTGCTCTGTGGCACTGAGTTTGGCCACTAAAAGTGCACGTGCATGCTGCTCAATACTTTTACTAATCGTAATAATATTTTCTAGTGGTCCTGCAAACTGTCGTTTATTTTCAGTGAGCGTTGTCAGTTCTTCTAATTGACGTTGATAAGCCTGTTGCTGGGAGTTAAAACGTTGCTCAATTTTACGTAATAACCCAGGATCGCTTTCACTGTACACTTTAGATATTAATTTACTCAATGCGCTTTGCTTAAGTTGCAAGCCATTGGCCGTTTTCAAGATAGGCACTGCCACACTTTTTACTTCTGTGTTTGCATAGTTAATTTGTGTCAGGGAAGTATAAGCCAGTCCACTGGCCAGTAAGAGCAATATTCCTAGGCTAGAAAACCCCAAAATAATTTTTTGTTTGATCGACAGCTTTTTGAACATTCGACTTACAGTGCGAGCCGCACACTCCTAATAACAAATTCATAAGGCTAATATTTCACACAAGCTCAATAATTAGAATAAAAACTTTAAAAATAATTTAAATATCAAATAACTGAACAATGAAAAACTGCAAAACCAACTTAAACATGGCACAACAATGGTGACTCGCCAACTAAATATAAGAAATTTAGTGTTCCACCTCATATGCACAGACAACTCTCGTAGATGGTATAACCGCTGTGTTTTATCCTATTGTTATACACAAACACGCAAGCACACTAAACTTTAAACTTTGCCAAATGTAATTTTTGCTGACTCTGAAGCCCATACAGGTAAATATTACACAGCGAATTACCTATTTTTAGTAAAGTAAATAAATTAACTTTTAAAACAGATAGTTATTAAGATTTAATAATCGGCATAGTTTTTGAGTCACATAACGAGCATTTAGCTTTGAAAGATAGGGATCAATACTGACATGAAAATGACCAAATACTACTTATTACTATTTATACTAGCGAGTGGTCTCACTATCCTAAGCTATCGTAGTTGGATGTTTTTACCAGCTTTGTGGCTTTGCCTTTCATTTGCATGTGTATTGGTTGCATATGGTCGTAACTATCCAAGTTTGTTTCGAAAGTCAGCGACAGGGTCTATTCCAACCTCGGTTAAGTTTATCTTACTGCCTTATCTTCTAGGTGCACAATTATACAATGCATTTGCTCGCCATAGAGATAAGGTACCTCCCATACAACAAATAACCGACAATTTATATCTAGCATGTCGACTATTTCCAACTGATGTTGAAATGCTTGAAGCTGAAAAAGTAACGGCTATTTTAGATGTAACTGCAGAGTTTGATGGTTTAAACTGGTCAGCCGAACAAGAAGGGTTCTATTACCTTAACATTCCAATTCTAGATCATTTCTCTCCGAGTGAATCGCAGCTCAGCCATGCTATCAACTGGATAGAAGCCCAGCACCAGCTACAAAACAAAGTCGTGATTCATTGCGCATTAGGACGAGGACGCTCATTCTTTATGCTGTGTGCTTATTTGCTTGCCTCTCATCCTGAGCTATCTGTCAGAGACGTTACGCAGCAAGTGAAAAACATTCGAGGTACCGCTCGATTAAATAAAAAACAATTGAAAAGCCTTGTTGCATTTTATAATCAACGACATAAGCGTATTCCAAACACCCTTCACTTGATCGTTAATCCGGTCTCTGGCTCTGGTAAATGGTATCGACATGACAATGCGATTCTGGGTGAATTAACTAAACAATATGTGCTCAAGTTTCACTTTACACAAGCACAATATAACGTCACCGAGCAAATAAAAAACCTTTCCAAATCGCTGACAAAAGCACAAACATTTGTGGCTTGCGGCGGTGACGGAACGGTTACTCAAGTCGCAGCGGCCATTAAAAACTCACCACATCATTTAGGTATCATTCCCATGGGTACTGCTAATGCTCTAGCGCATGTGTTGTATGGTGCCTCTAGTAAAGTTGAGCCAGTTACTCAAGCGTGCCAAGCATTGATAAAGCACAATGTGGTAAAAATGGACACAATGTCCTGCAACAAACAAACCGCATTACTTGTTGTCGCGATTGGCTTTGAGGAACAAATGATCGACAGTGCAAATAGAGAAAGTAAAAACGATCTCGGCCAGCTTGCGTATATTAAAGGCTTTTTTGATGCACTCATCACCAACAAAAGATTGAGTATACAATTGCAACTCGAAGATCACTCAGCGCAAAATATACATTGTTGTAGTTTAGCCGTCGCCAACGCGGCCCCCTTTAGTACCGTACTCGCACAAGGCGGAGGCGCCCCTGACTGGCAAGATGGCCTACTAGATATCACTATTTTACACCATACCGCCGACACACCTACAAAGTTGGTCAGTCTTGCGGAACTAGTAAATAATAGTTTTCACTCTGAAAGTGTGAGCAACAAAAGCGTAGAGCATCAACGTGCGAAACATATTTATCTCAAAAGTGATCACGAGCTCCAGTATTCTATTGATGGTGAGATTAACTCAGCAACATCGCTCACTATTGATGTGGAGCCAAAAAGCCTCTCCATCATTACTAACTAATCTTATGATTACAAAAGCATACAAAAATAAGATACAATGTGCTTTGCGGCATAAAGTAAGGATAAGAATGTGAAGAGCGTTTTGTTAGTTGATGACGACTTAGAATTTACCGAGTTAGCCTGTAAAATCATTGAATATTTAGAGTGGGACGTATTTTGTGCAGTAACATTAGAAGAAGCGAAACAATGGTTAGCAACACAAACGTTTGATCACATTTTACTAGATTTTATGCTACCAGATGGTAGTGGCCTGCATTTATTAGACTATCTTAAGACCGAAAATATATCACCACATGTCACTATGATAACAGGCCACCCTTCTATAAAAAGTGCAATTGCGCAGATCTGTAGCGAAGATATTGGATACCTAACAAAACCCATTGATGCAGAAGACTTAAAAACGGTTTTATATCAAAAATCAAAAAAAAACGCCCCCTTTTCAAGCCTCAATTCCAGTACCCAATACCACTTTGATTGCCTCTTAGGCGATTCTCCCGCCATGAAAGAAATCTATCAGATGATAGAACGTGTTGCCCAAACGAGTGCCAATGTCATGCTACTAGGTGAAAGTGGTGTGGGTAAAGAAATGGTTGCACAGGCTATTCACAACGCCAGTCAGCGTGCCGGTGAACGAGTATCAGTCAATTGTGGTGCAATCCCTAAGGATCTCATTGGTAGTGAGTTATTTGGCCATGAAAAAGGCGCTTTTACAGGCGCAAATAACCAAAAAAAAGGGGTATTCGAATTAGCTCACGATGGCACTTTGTTTTTAGATGAACTGACTGAAATGCCCATCGAAATGCAGCCTAACTTGTTGCGTGTACTAGAAACCCAAACCGTAACTAGAGTGGGTGGTACGAAAAGTATTCCAGTGAACTGCCGTGTTGTCTCGGCAACTAACCGTTCAGTGGAAGACATTGCTCAGAGCAAAGTACTGCGCGAAGACATTTATTTTCGGCTTGCTGTTTTTCCGATCACAATTCCTCCCTTAAGACAACGAGCAGATGATATTCCCATGCTGGCTAAGCACTTCTTAGATAAATTGAATCAGCAACATAACAGCAGTTTGCAGTTGTTAGAAGAAGATATGGCTCGACTCATGGCGCATGACTGGCCTGGTAATATTCGAGAGTTAAAACACACAATACATCGTGCTTACATCATGGCAGATTTACAAAATAGTCGCCTAGTATTTCCCACAACACTGGATTCACCTTTTTCTCGTCAAAACTCAAAATTACAAGACAGTTCACTTCCAATTAAGTTAAATCAGACTTCAGTTGCAACACCAGAGACTGACGTCACAGTTGGAACCACAATAGAAGCCTTAGAGAAGGCGCTTATCTACAAAACTCTGGAATCGGTCAATGGTAATAAAACTAATGCCGCAAAAATTCTCGGGATAAGCACCAAAACGCTATACAACCGACTTAACGCCTATGAGCAGGTCTCGTAAGTAAATTTAAGCTAGGAGAGTACACAATATGCTACATAAGTCGCACCTTGAAACAGTTATTCACGATGCCAGAAAACCATTGAACCACATAACGATGAATGCCGAGTTGCTGAAACTCATGATTGAAAAACCAGCTTCCCCCGAAGAAGTTAAGAAAATTGCGGACCAAATTATTCACTGCGCAAAAGAGTGTAGTGAAACTATGCAGCAACTATTAGAGTGACTCATTAAACAAGTTGAATTCAAATAACAGTATTGTAAACGTCATGGACCATATAATTAAACGCATAAGTATCTCAAAATTTGCCTGGATAAATGCAACTATTATAGTTATCGCCATTTTATTTAACGCTATGATTGGCTTGAAAAATATAAATGATATTGCAGCAATTCAAAAAAAACTCATGAATGCAAGCCAAGTAATGCTGCTTATTGATCGCCTACATATTCACTTGCTGAATGCTGAGTCTGCACAGCGCGGTTACTTAATATCCGAAAAATCAAAACACCTTCAACCCTATTCACAAGCCCTCCAGCAATTCTCCCAAAGCCTTGAGCACATCAAAAGGGTTAAGTCACAAAGCCTAACTCAACAAGAGCGTATAAAGCAATTTACCCAGCTGGCACAAATCAAACTGGATTCATTAAGCGCAACGATTGACTTGGCAGCCACTGCGGATAATGCTCTGACGCAACGAATTTTAGAGGATACAGAAAGTACTTTAATCAATATCAGAGGGAAATATAGCACCATCATCCAAGAAGAAACGTTGATCCGACAGGAGCTGTTGACACTTCTCGACAGTGCTAGGACTAAAGCTAAGCGCAATGTGATCTGGTTTACTGTTCTTAGCATTCTTATGTGTGCAA
The DNA here is from genome assembly GCF_058933015.1 of Pseudoalteromonas sp. ATL1. Taxonomy (NCBI): domain Bacteria; kingdom Pseudomonadati; phylum Pseudomonadota; class Gammaproteobacteria; order Alteromonadales; family Pseudoalteromonadaceae; genus Pseudoalteromonas; species Pseudoalteromonas sp. ATL1. Next base: position 3,514,818 of record NZ_JBZYXL010000001.1, read on the forward strand.
CTTTACTAATTTTACTAATGAAACATCTAAAAAATACTAGAGACACTAAACAAGGTTTAGAACTCTACAATGCACAATTAGAACAAAAGGTTAAAGAGCGAACCCATGCATTAGAAGTATACGCTGAAGAGCTTAACCGCAGTAATCGCGAGCTTGAAGACTTTGCTTTTGTTGCTTCGCATGATTTACAAGAACCATTACGAAAGATACGTGCTTTTGGTGACAGACTAACCAGTGCTTACGAAGAACAACTTGGAGAAAAAGGTAAAGACTACCTCTCTCGTATGAATTCGGCTGCACTAAGAATGTCGACACTCATCACCGATTTATTGGAGTTATCACGCATTACAACGCGTGGAAAGCCATTTTCACCTGTCAATCTCAATGACTTACTCAACAAGGTCACTGACGACTTAGAAATCGCGATAGAGCAAAGCCAATGCCAAATTAGTATTCCTCCTTTACCCACTATCGTGGCGGATGAAAGTCAACTTAGTCAGTTATTTTCAAACCTTATTTCTAATGCCATTAAATTTCGTCACACTGATACAACTCCCATAATCAAAATTACATGCCAAGATGCGCATGCACCTGAGCATATCAATAACCATAGGGTCGGCAAGTGGATACAAATAACTATTAGTGATAATGGGATTGGTTTTTTACCTGAATATCAAGAGAAAATCTTTACCCCATTTCAACGTTTACACACTCGAAAGGAATATGCAGGTACCGGTATTGGTCTAGCTGTGTGTAGGCGCATTATTGAGCGTCACGGCGGCCTGATCAGCGCCTCTAGCCCAACAAACATTGGGGCTGAGTTTGCTATCACTTTGCCCTATGACGCAAACATTTACAGTGTACAGGACAATCCTAATGAACTACTTAGAACCACAAAAAATTAGTATCCTCATGGCTGATGATGATGAAGATGATCGCATGCTAACTCAGGATGCATTAGAAGAAAGTCGCGTGCTGAACACCATTAATTTTGTCAGTAATGGGGTAGAGTTACTTGAGTACTTAAGAAATGAAGGCGAATTTGCAGATCAACTCTTGTATCCAAGACCTAGTTTGATCTTACTCGATTTAAACATGCCCAAAATGGACGGTAGAGAAGCGTTAAAAGAAATTAAAGCAGACCCGAAGCTCCGCTCCATACCAGTGGTGATCTTAACAACGTCCAAACAAGAAGAAGATAAACTCAGAGGCTATGACCTAGGTGCGGCATCGTACATCGCCAAACCAGTCAATTTTGAAGGTTTAGTTGAATTGATGAAAAACCTTGGAAAATATTGGATTGAAATTGTCGAGTTACCCTAAGCATTAATGGAAAAACACCATGAGAGAAAACCGTTTGGTAAAGTTATTACTCATTGAAGACGATGAAGATGACTATATCCTCGCTTTAGACTATCTACAAGAAATGCCCGATTATGACTTTGATGTCACATGGTTAAGTGACTTCGATGAAATTATTCAGAGTCTACAACAATCGGTATTTGATTTATGTTTGCTAGATTATCAGCTAGGGGCCCATACCGGTTTATCTGTGCTTCAAGCGGCCAAAAAGATGGGAGTTACAACCCCATTTCTGATGCTCACAGGTCAAGCTGACGCCATACTTGATAGCCAAGCACTCACATTAGGTGCAGAAGATTTCTTGGTAAAATCAGAGATTAACAGTGTCCGTTTCATCCGAGCAATTCGTTACGCTTTAGCTCGCAAAGAGCTTGCAAATGAACGAATTGAACGTTTAAAAGTAGAAGCAGACAGCCGAGCTAAAGATCGATTTTTAGCCCATCTAAGCCATGAGTTGCGTACCCCATTAACTTCCATAATGGGTTACACGAGTATTTTACTAGATCGTACCGAGTTAGATGATATCAAGCCTGAGTTGTCTATTATCAACAATAATAGCCAACACTTACTCACATTATTGAATGATGTATTAGATCTCTCAAAAATTCAGGCTAATACCCTATCTTTATCTAAAAGTTGGGTGTCACTGGCTCCATTTTTATGTGATTTGCAGAACCTCTTCAAAATAACAGCAACTAAAAAAAATCTTGAGTTTTCTTTCGTGGCAACAACTGAAGTGCCTGAACAAATTTTTTGTGACGAAACTCGATTACGCCAAGTGCTTATTAATATTATCTATAATGCCATTAAGTTCACAGATTCAGGTTACATCAAAGTATGCGTTAGTTACGAATCTAATTCAGAGTTACATTTCATCGTAATTGATACTGGTATTGGCATTCCAAAAAGCAAGCAAGCGCATATTTTCAAACCCTTCGAGCAAGTACAAGATACAACAACCCGAAGTGACGAAGGTGCAGGACTTGGGCTTGCTATAAGCTCTGCACTTATCTCATTAATGGGCAGAGGCTTACAGGTAGAATCGGAGCCTGATGTCGGTAGTCGATTCTCTTTTTACGTCAATATTTCTGATGACCAAATACAAACTCCGCTTAACCTCGTTAAACTCAATCTGTTGCAACCAATAAGCGCGCCTTCGAATATACAAAAAAGGCATTTAAGTGGCCATGTACTTGTTGTTGAAGATATCGCTGAAATCCGTTCGCTTATTGCTGATCTAGTGCATGCAACCGGTGTTGAAGTCAGTTGTGCTGAAAATGGCAAAGAAGCCGTTGCACTTCTAGCAAACAGCCATAACTTTGATATGGTGCTGATGGATCTACACATGCCATGTATGGATGGTCGCGACGCCATTGTTGCGATTAGAAAGTTGGGAGTAAATGTACCTATTATCGCTTTAACCGCTGCGGCCATTAAAGGCAGTAAAGAAACACTCAATGCATTAGGTTTTAACGACACCCTCACCAAACCCATTGATATCGTAAAGCTGCATGCATGTTTATCACATTTTTTGGATAAAGCGCGGTACTCAGAACAAACTAGCCTTCTTCCTGCGGCACCCAAATACAACATCGCCCGTATTTTACTGGTTGAAGATGATAAAGATGCGAGGGAATTAATGACGCTACTTTTAGAGTCATTGGGTATTACTGTGCACAGTGCATCCAACATTTCAAGCTGTATGGAACTCATCGGGCGAGAACAGCGTATAGATCTAATTTTACTTGATCTACAACTGCCTGATGGCACCGGATTTGAAGCTGCAAGTAAGATCAGAGCATTAAAACCAGAACAAGATATTGTAATTGTCAGTGGCACCAGCCCTGAGCCCGAACTTCTCGCTCAATACAATGTGAATAAAGTTCTGCTCAAGCCTGTTTCACTTCTGGATCTACAACAATTAATAGAGGCTTAGTGATTTATCTCAATATTACCCTAGCAGCCGTCTTAACATCACCAATCGGCGTAAAGTGGAAATACGATGGCTGCGCCAAGTAATTGCAATGAGCAGCGTACCACCTATGATGGCAGCAGGAGATGACAGAAGCGCTCTTGAAGAACGAATAAATCGCGTTTTTGTTAAACGGTGAACCCGAATACACTGTTTGCATACAAAACGCTGCTCACGTACTTCTCGATGCACCTTGTGATAAATAAACTTAGCTAACTGAGTCATAATATACCTACCTAGTTTAAATTAAAGAAGTCGTCGAGCACGTCACTACTAGCCTTATCAAACAATCTAATAGCCGTAACCAATAAATAATAGATAATCAAGATGTTAAATACCATCACTAGCCCCGCGGAAACAAACCAACTTAGCCCAGATGATACCAGTGCATGAACTATCAAAATATGTAAGCTCACCCAAACTAGACTACTTAATACAGTTGCAGCAATAATCAGTATCAAGATAGTGAAAACAACCTTCAAATTGGCTTTTAACTTGACTTTAAGTAACTGTAAAAATTCACTTGCCATCGCGCCATAACTTGCCAGTAACTGAGCGCCGTGCTCAGAGAGCGCAGTAAACTGCGCCTCTAAGCCGTGTGAGTCACGCTCTTCATATGGAGAATTTGTTGACTCTTTCATATTATTTTTTCCTTAATAACATGCTTAGCAAAATTCCAGCTGTAAATGCCATACCTGCCGTTTTTACTGGGTTTTCTGTTGCATATTTTTTTACGCCTGACTCATTCCATTTTTTTCTCATTAAGCGTGTTTGCGCTTTCATAGACTGTGCTGATGCATCCCCTTTTTTTCTAAGTCCATTCTCAGTTCGGGCTGCGCTGTCATGTAATGCATCAATAGTATGATGTAATGAATCCGCCAAATGATCTGACAGAGGGTGTGTAGCATCTAACTTTCCGTTTGTTTTAGACTTAGATTGAGTACGATTGGCTGTGGGGTTTGAATTGCTCATAATAGCTCCTGATTAACTAAACTCACCATGGTTTTGCAAATTCCCGGCCAATAAAAATCCCCTTAAATATCAACAACTTAATTGATTGAGGTGAATATCATTACTTATAATTACCCAGAGCAAGTAATTTTTACTCAGTAATAATCACTCACTACGCTCCCTTAAAAAATGAAAAAAGCCACTATGACAACATAGTGGCTTGGGATCATAATAGATCAAAGGGAGGAAAATATTAGAGCGTACTTATCAATTTAAAAAACATATTCTATAGAAACCGATGCAACATCCATATCAGGATCAATATCATTCTCTAGCTCATAGCGTTCGTATTCCAAGCGCATATTAACGTTGCTTGATACTGCAAATGCTAAGCCTGCACCATAAAACCAGTCTCCGCCGTCAAGCTCTGTACCAACTCGCCCAATTTCTGGTACATTGGCATATACATCTGCGCTCCATTCAAGCCACCCTCCTTTTGCGTATAATGAGAATCGTTCGCTCAATGGAGCTGAAAACCGTGCTGCCAGCGATACACCGTCCAACTCTGCATTGCGGTCGATATCGCTTGCTTCATCAAAGTTCTGATAAGCTAATTCCACGCTAAAGTATTCGTTTAACGCCGTACCAACGTATGCTTTTAGCATCGCGGAATCGTCATCAAAGCTGGTATCACTGTCTCTATCATTCCACTGAAATGAATACTGACCATATCCAATACCTGTATATACTTTGGGGTCTCCATTAAAGTCAAAGTAATTTCCCTCTGCGGCTAGCGTTGTTGAGCTTGAAAAGCTTAATACAAATGCAAGTGAAATTGATGATAATAAACGCGTTTTACGCATAACTGCTCCCTAAATTTTTATAGATAGTATTTGTGATGAAATGAAAAAACATATAGGAGAGCGCTCTCAAGAGCGCTCATAAGTGAAGATTAAGATTCTTTGACAACTTCTAGCTGATCATCTACCCGTTTAACGTCATCCGCATTCTTCGCTATTGTGACAGCTAATTGCTTTTCTGACGCAGAATCCACTGTACCTGTCAGTGTCACTTTGCCATTTTCAACATCGACATCAATGTCGGTACCACTAATATCTGTATCAAATAGTAAGCGCGTTTTGATCACTGTCGCTATTTTTGCGTCAGTAAATGAGGACTCATTCATACCACGCTCTTGCTCAAGCGACTTCTTATCAACATCTGCAACAATACTGATACGGTTATCGATGTCTTTAACGCCGTCTATACCGACAATTAGCTCCTCTGCCAATTTCTTATCTACGCTATGTTCAACTTTACCCGTCAGTACTACCACACCGTTGTGAACATCAGTATTAATATCAAATGAATTCAAGTTGGTGTTGAAAAGTAGCGTTGCTTCTGCTTTACCATCTATCCAAGCATCGCTCGCTTCTTTTTCCCAAGCATTCTCGTTTGCATTTACAGATGTCATAGTTAAAGCCGAAACCATAGCCATTGAAATAAATGTGCGTTTCATAATCGTTCTCCTTCAATTGTTTGTACGACTTAACTAATGCAGCCTCCATGCCAAATAAAAATCACTTATTTTTCAATTGGATAAAAACAAACGATAGAAGTTAACTTGTTACGCTATGCAGACTTTTCTGACCAGTGTGAAGTTTTTACGGGTAAAAACTTCACACTGAGTTTTCTACCGAGCCTTTTTACCTCGTAATATAAAAAATCTGCTCCATGGCATAAAAAATGCGGTGTTAGTCTTTTTACTACTAACACAGAGGTCAATATGAATATGGTGTCACTTGAAAAGTTCTGGCAACTCATACATGAAAAAATCCAAACGTGGGCAGAGTTAAGTATTACAAATCTGCCCAACCTTGTTGTCGCCATTGTTATATTTATAATTTTTTGGGCGCTTTCCAGTTTGATTTCTAAATGGACACTCAAATTATTTAAAAGGGCGTCTCACTCTATACAAGTTGCGGGACTACTTAGCGCGATCATTCGACTTATTATTATCGCCATCGGATTTTTCTTTGCATTAGATATTATGGGCTTATCCGGTGCAGTAGCGTCACTACTAGCAGGTGCTGGGATTATAGGTTTGGCGATCGGTTTTGCTTTTCAAGATATGACAGAGAATCTAATTGCAGGAGTTGCAATGGGTATACGAAAGCCTTTTCGTGTCGGTGATGTTATTGAGGCGGATGGCACGTTTGGTACCGTTAAGCAAATCAACTTACGCAACACACTTATAGAAAACTTCTATGGCCAACTCTCCGTCACGCCGAATAAAATACTATTTAGAAATGAGCTGCTCAACTATTCAACTTTAGGCAAGCGTCGACTAGAGATCTCCGTTGGAATATCTTATGCCGACGATATAGACAAAGCGAGAAAAGTGATAGAGGAAGCTATCAACCAATTCGATTTCGTTATCAATAAACAAGAAACTGCAGTATATGCAAGCAGCTTTGATGATAGTGCGGTCAACTTATTGGTTTGGTTCTGGATGAGCTACCCTGGCAATGGTGATTTTATGAATATTCGTCATCAGGCCATTGTGGCCATTCACAATACGCTCAATAAACATGACATTCTAATTCCATTCCCTATTCGTACACTCGATTTCAATGCCAAAGGCGGCACAACCTTGCAAGATGTACAAAGCACCCGTGAGCAGTAATTACAAAGTTTAGGTAAAAATTACAATGCATAATAGTGGCAAGCACCAACTATATGATTATTAATAAGAAAAATTTTGGCATGGAGGGTGCATTATTCAAGTTGAATTGCAAAACTAAAATCAAGTTTAAGGAGAACAATATGTCTAACTCTAATTATGATATGAACCCAGTAAAAGATTTAGTCAAAGTACTAAACGGTGGTGCCGAATTTTACGCAAAAGCGAAAGAAAAGCTTGATAATCCAATGCTTGAGCGAATTTTTGAGCAAAATATTTTAGAGAAAACACGGGCTGCTTCAGCCCTTCAGCCTTTTATTGTGACAGATGAAGGTAAAGTCGAAGAAGACAGCGCATTTAGTGTTGAGTTAAGGGAAACTTACACGCAAATTATATCACTTGTTAGTACAGATAAAGAGCACACTTACATATCTCAGCTGGAAGAAGTTGAAGATAAAGTGCTGGAGAAAATTGATTCAGCCTTAAAACAGCCATTACCACCAGCGTGTTATCAAAGCCTGAGTCAAACACGCCTGAATATGAAAGCATGTCATGATGAGATGAAGCATCTAAAAGAAGTGTCAGCTTAATCATGGCAGAAACAACATAGGAGGCCTTATGTTACGTTGGGCATTAACATTTTTAGTACTTGCGCTTGTGGCCGCTGTATTTGGTTTTGGTGGCATAGCAGGCACCGCAGCTGGCATTGCTAAGATATTGTTCTTTATTTTTGTCGCACTTTTAGCACTGTCATTTATTACATCATTACTGAGAAAGCCGAGAGGCTGAAGGAGATAAATATGAGCTTTAACAATCTAATGAAAGTTTCTGGTATTGTAGCCTTACTCGCACTGACTGGTTGCTCTGAAGGTCCAGCAGAAGATGCAGGAGAACAACTTGACGAAATGGTTAAAGACGGAAAAAATGCCGTTGAAGATGCCTGTGAAAATGTCAAAGAAGCTGTAAAAGCAGAAAATGAAAACTGCTAAAATAGATAACGCAAAGCTCAAAAGTAAGGCGTATTACTTTTGAGCTTTTACATAATATGTGTGCCTATTTTATTTCTCCCAACAAGGAAAATTAGTAAACGTTCTCGCACCTAAGCCCTTTCACTACTGTATTCATTGAGAGATTGAACAAGCAACCCTGCTGGAAATTGAGATCCTTTCACTGAGTCTCTCGATTATTATTCCGCGCTAAACAGCCTCAAAAGCTGGCTGTGATCCCAAACTCCCAATTACGGCCAACTTGCGGCAATATAGAATTATTAAAGCCTTTTGTTCTTAGTAAGTTACCGCCAGAGTCTGAAAACATATTACCTGAATCAGCTTGTAATAACCCGGGGTGATAAACCTGACTATCAAACAGGTTATTAACTTGAGCATGCACGGTTAGTAGATCACACTGCCATATCACCGCCAGATTAGTTATTAAATAATCTCCCAATTTAAGAGCTTGCCCACGCAGAGGATTGCGCAAATAGAACTCTCTCGAAGACACATAGTTAAACCGAGTATTCAAGCTCCACCCCTCCGTTACAGGCACATTTACACCCATATTTAACTTATGGGGTGCAATATCACCTAACTCAGTGTCGTACCTTGTACATGCCTCATCACTGGCTTGTTGAATACATGCTGCACTGCCCTCACCTATCCACACTCCTTGTTGATGGTTATAAGTGATCTGACTACGACTGTGTGTGTAACTGTAGTTCACATAACTACTGATCTGTGGTGCATTAAACCAAGGATTATCGAACTCATATTTTACTCTTAGTTCAGCCCCCATTACATTCCGCGAACCCGCATTTTCTGCTTCTTCCTTGATCACATTGTCATAACGACTGTTATAGACTGAGAAGTCCACAAACCATGCTCCTCGTTGATACATCCATGCTGCGGTTAAATCCTTTACTTCTTCTGGTAGCATATCCTGGTTTGCTCTGCGACCATTCCAACCTCCGTATAACTGTATTGGCGCAGGTTCCTGATAAGCAGAAGCATAAATAAGCTTAAAAGTATTGTGTTCATCATAGTGATAGTTTGCTGCTAGGCGAGGTTTTACAAATGAACCAAATTTAGAGTTGTGATCCCACCGTAGTGCTGCATTCAAAGACCAGTTATCGATTTTATAAGTGCCTCTAAAGTAAGCGCCCTTATCGGTCATATCTATCGTGTTTTGCGCAGGCATATCTGAATGCGGACCAGTAAACGTCGGTAATGTTTCATCTAAAGAGTAATAAACGCCCTTTCCCAAGCCATAAGGCCCCAGCTCATCAGGGGCGTTATCTGATGAACAAAATGCAGATGCCCAATAGCCACATATATCATAGGTTTTGGTGAGATTCTTACGCTCATAAGTGAGTCCAACTGATAAATGCCACGACTGTGATAGTTGATACTCACCATCTAGCCTAATATTCCAAGCATCACTGACCGCATTCCACTGAGAAATACTCACGTATGAATAACCTGATTGTTCAGGTGCCCAATCAGGCGTCGCTTCTGCCCAATTCCCATAACGTCTATCTTTACGGTAACGAAAGAAGCTTTTTAATTTAAAGTCTTGGTTCAGATCAACGGTGTTACGTAGGTACAGTAGCGTGGTTTTTTTTCCCCACAATGCATTCGGTTGACCTCGATCGAAACTCAACTTAACACCATAACCATTATTCGTGATCCAGTGATTTAATCCAAGTTCCCAATTTGTATAATGTAGCTGTGCTAAAAGTGCATGTTCGCGATCCTTGGAACGAAATTGTCCATAATTCACTCCATCGTATTCTCGCTTCAATACTGGTCCCCAAAAATTAGCATTCGACAAGTAGTCTTCATTAATAAACCCCCACTTTGCCATTTGATCTAGGTTTTTATCGTCTTCCTCAAATAGTCGGCCTGAAATGGAGTAGCTAAAGTCTCCTTCGCGACCCAAAGCAGACACTTCCAATGCCTTGTAACCAAATTCTGCCAATTGCAACTGGACCTTTACATCATTGCGACCGTCTTCTATCACCTGACTATCCTGAGTTATAATATTAATTACACCAAGAAAGGCATTAGGTCCGTAAATTGCGCCAGACGGACCAGACAACACCTCAATACGCTCAATAGCACTCATTGGAAGCTGGCGATTAACTGGAAATTCATGGCTCCACAATAAATTGTTGGTAACTCCATTGATCATGACTAAAGTACGCTGTGTAAAAGGGGTGCGATAGCCTCGCTGATATGCAGTAGAATAATCATGCCCATAGCTGGTACTTAGATCAAAACCGGTTAAATCTGCCAGAACTTGAGAAAGGTGTGTGTAACCACGCTGTTGAATATCATTACGTGTAACTACTTGTATAGAAGCTGGGGTATCGCGTAGTTTTTCGGCTCGGTTTGAACCTGAAGACACTTCTAAACTTAGCAGGTCATCTAACGTTAATACAAATAAACTTTTATCATCGGAACCGTGGGAACACATGGAGCATATGCCGATAAGAGTCATACCTAAAATAGACAGTTTTTGCACAGTTCCCTACCACTAAATAAATTACTAAGTCTTTTAGGTATAGCGTAAAGTAATTGATTATCAATTCATTTACGCTATTGGAGTGTGTCCTTTAAAATGCTGATAATGCAAAGTTCACAGCAGCTTGAGCGTGAAGCTCGGTTGTATCAAACAGCGTTAAATCACAATCTTTATCACCAATCAGCAAGCCAATTTCTGTGCAGCCCAAAATAACGCCTTGTGCACCTTGGCTCTGCAACTCTTTAATTATATTTAAATAAGTTTTTTTTGAGTCGCGATTAATTATGCCCAAACACAGCTCTTGGTAAATCACACTATCGATTGTCTGCTGCTGTACTGGTGGTGGAACAATAATGTTCAATCCATGGCTTTGCAGGCGGTCAATGTAAAACGACTCTTGCATGGTAAAACGTGTGCCGAGCAGTGCCGCACAAGACACGCCTTGTGCCTTCAATGCATGGGCAACCACATCGGCAACATGCAGAATGGGCAAAGCAGTAAACTGCGCTATCTCATCAACCACCTTATGCATGGTGTTAGTGCAGATCACAATACAATCTGCACCGGCCTTTTCTAAACCTCTTGCCGCTTCCCCCAAAATCTCGCCACATGCCGACCAATCACCTGAGCGCTGCAACGCTTCGATGTCGGCAAAATTAACGCTATGAAGCAAGATTTTAGCCGAGTTGAGCCCACCTAAATTGGCTTTAATCCCTTCATTAAGCAAGCGATAGTATGTGGCGGTTGACTCCCAGCTCATTCCACCAATTAAACCGATTGTTTTCATATTACTCCTTCAGCAATTTCTTCGCCTGCTTCGTCAATGGCAACCACATCAGTTTCAGTTAATGCCTCGTTTATCCACTTTGTCAGTGCAGGACAACTTAACACTTTGTCCATATAAGTTTGTGCCTGAGCGTTCACAACAATACCATAAGTTTTAAATCGCAATACCACAGGCGCAAACATTGCATCCGCAATTGACCACTGGCCAAATAACCAGCCACCTTCATCCGCAAATTGACTCATCTGCTCAGCCCAAATTTGCTCAATGCGCGCAATGTCTTTTTGGCAAGCATCAGAAATATTTAAACGACGTTTGGCGCGAATGTTCATCGGCATTTCATTACGTAAGGCTGAAAACCCTGAATGCATCTCACACGCCACTGCTCGTGCCTTCGCTTTTATTGCTATATCTTTTGGCCAAGCACTTCCAGATAAATAAACATCGTTGATGTATTCACAAATAGCCAGCGAATCCCATACATGGGTGTTGTCATCTACTAACGTTGGCACCTTCAAACTTGGAGTAACCCCTTTCAAACGCTCGTAGAATGCCTCGGTATCAAGAGGAAGTTTGATTTCGTCAAAGCGAATATCATTTTTTTCAAGCATTAACCACGCTCTAAGCGACCATGAAGAATAGTTTTTATTACCTATGTATAGCTGCATTTTATAACTCCTTGATGTTCGTTTTTTGTTTATTTAAACGTAATTAAAGGACCATGACTAACGGATAATTTTGATATAACCTATCAGCATTATTGATAGGTTTGGATACAAAATGGATATCGATGCACTCAGAAGTTTTTTAGCTTTTGTTGAAACAGGCAGCTTTACACGCGCCGCGAAACAGGTAAGTCGTACGCAGTCTGCCATCAGCATGCAAATGAAAAAGCTAGAGCAAGACTTGGGCAAGTCGCTGTTTAAAAAACAAGGTAGAACGCTGAGTTTATCTTTAGATGGACAAATTTTCGCACGCTATGCCAAGCAACTCGTGCAACTGCACGATGATACGTTACAACAGATGAATGCGGCCAAACCAAGCACTTTATTACGACTAGGATGCCCAGACGACTATGCCGAGTCTGTGTTGCCCATTTTAGTCGAGCTCCTCCACCAGCAATGGACGAACCTCGATCTACAAATTACTTGCACCCCAAGCAATCGCGTGAAGATCATGCTCGACTGTGGTCACTTAGATTTGGCGGTGATCACGCGTTCTTCAGACTCTGAAGAAGGCTATTTACTAGAATCAACCCCCGGTGTGTGGGTACACAACCCGAGTACATCGTTAGTTGATGACTCACCGCTACCTATTGCGATTTTTCAACGAGATTGTCGTTTTCATCAAGCCGCCATTGAAGGATTACATAAGCAAAACCGCGAATACAAAATAACCGCGTGTAGCGGCAGTGCCAGTGCGCTTAGGGGCATAGTCAGAAGTGGCTTAGCGATTGGGGCTATGGGCAAATTAAGCATCGGAGACTTATCTATTTTGAACGATCAGTCCCTACCCAGTTTGCCCATCGCTGATGTGGTTTTGGTTAGAGCGAACAATCAGCAAAACCCAATATCGGACAATTTATGCGCAACCATTGCTCAACAATACATCACTGAAAAACAACAGTTACAAGGAGCCGCTTAAGTCATCGGCTCCGTGTGCACTAACCATTTTGCGCTTCGAATTTATAACCCGCGCCATAAATGGAGTGGATAAATTCATGCTCAGGCGCAATACCATGTAACTTCTTACGAATTTTTTTGATGTGGCTGTCGATGGTTCTGTCACTCACAATATGATTATCTTCATAGATGTGATCCATCAAAGAATCTCGACTATAGATACGTCCTGGGTGTCCATACATTGCTTTTAGCAGCATAAACTCAACGTGAGTTAACGATACCCGCTCACTCAAAAATGAGGCGAATAAGGTTTCTTCATCTAGCTTTAATTTACTTTCAGCTTCCGTCGTTTGCCCTTGTTCATTCAATGCAACGCGCCTCAAAATTGCTTTAACGCGTGCGACCACTTCTTTGGGGCTATAAGGCTTGCAAATGTAGTCATCAGCGCCAATTTCTAGACCAAGTAATCTATCAACTTCTTCTACTTTGGCGGTGATCATGACAATGGGCACATTCGAGTAAGCGCGAATGCGCTTGCATATTTCAATGCCATCTACGTTCGGCAGCATCAAATCTAATAAAATAAGTGCGGGTTGTTGGCTTTTAAAAGCTGGTTCTGCGTCGGCTCCATCAAGCACAATATGCGATGTATACTCGGCTTGAGCCAAATACTTACTTAAAATATCAGCAAGTTTTGGCTCGTCTTCTACGATCAGAATATGTTTGTTTGACACACAGGCGGTCCATTTAATGTCTCAGTTCAATCATAATAGCGACACCGCCGAGTTCACTCAAGCTCGCTTTTATTTCTCCGTTGTGTGCCTGTACGATACTTTGACATATTGCCAGTCCTAACCCTGATCCACCAGTAACTCTACTACGCGCCCCCTCTACGCGATACAACCTATCAAATAGCTTCTCAAGTTGATCAGATGACACACCCGGAGCACTATCTTGCCAACATATGGTTGTTATGCCATTTTGCTGCGTCACTTTGACATCCAGAGTACCAGGCAGCTGCTCAGTCGAATCGGTGTAACGCAATGTATTTTGTAATAAGTTATCAAATAACTGCCCTAACCTTTGTTCATCACATTCGATTTCCATCATTTCGTTACATTGCAATGAAAACGCGAGATGTTTGGTATCTATCACATGACGACTTTTCGCAAACGTTCTAGAAAGCAAATCATATAGATTATGTTTGCCCATATGATAGGTAAGCGCACCTTTATCAGACAGCGATAGTTGGTGCAAATCATCCACCAATCGAGTCAAACGTTGGATCTCTTCATGCAATGACAACAACTGCTCAGGTTCTGTCGCAATCACGCCATCGATCATGCCTTCTATTTCAGCACGAATAACCGCAATTGGCGTGCGCAATTCATGCGAAATATCGGCAATCCATTGCTGTCTTGCACTTTGGTTTTGCGCCAAAGTATCCGCCAAACGGTTCATATCACGCGCCAGCAACCCCAGCTCATCTTTGCTGTGAATTTCAACATGGGCATCATAGTTCCCCTGCGCTAATACCTTCGCATTGCGCCTAAGTAGCACAATGGGTTTGACTAAATACTTACTAAAAGGGACCGCCAATATCACCGTGACTAGCAACGCAATCAAAGCAATCAATATAAATTGCTGTTGCTGCTGTTTAGCAAACAAGGTATCAAATTCATTTCTGATCAAAGCACTGCCTTCTACGCCTAAATAGGCAATAACGTGCGCAAGTTTAGGTTCAGCTAAATGATCAGTTTTATACACCGGGAACCAAAATGTATTTTTGGTATTTTGCGCATTCCCCATAATTAACTTGCCGTTGCCATCTTTGAGCAAAAGCCGTCTGTTCTCATTGCGTCTTGGTGGCGGTGGACGCCGATTTGGCCGCTCAGCACGCGCGCCATCCTCCATTCGACGTTCAGGTGGTCGATGCATTGGCCGCTCACCATCTCGCCCCTGCTCGTGCCGGCGCCTTGGCGGTGGCCTTGACTCAGAGCGTCTGCGCGGTAGCTCTTGCCCAGATAAGCCATAATAGAAACGGACCACGCTATCCCAATCTTCTGAGCCTTTATACACCCAATCGAGAGACTGGTGTTTATCATAAGCTTGGGCTACTTTTGCGATCACCTCTTGCATTTGCACTCGAGAAGTATTCTCTATGTACTGCGAAAAACTTTTCTCAAAAGCAAATTTATTTGCAAGGTATATAGCCAGTACCAAAGCGGTATTGGCTATTAAAATAATCAACAAAAGTTTGACGCGAATGGTCATTTTCATAATATTCGGCTATCCACCTATTGGTCTTGGCGTACGCAAACGTAAATTATCTGGATCGGGAGTTCTGCGGTTTGGCACCCACCTTCTCACACACTCTCTGTCTTTAGCACACCGGTCAGTTAGCGCACGTAAAAAGGCCACTAAATTTTGCTGCTGTTGTGCATCCAAATTGGCAGCCACAAAGGGGGACTGTCGCAATAAGTTCAATGCAGCATCACTGTTTTGGCGTGCATTGGTATTCAGTGTCTCACACTCGGCGCTTGTGGCAAACTGCTTTAAGCCACATGCCCCGCCGCGTTGAAAAAACGCTTCGACCGCTTGCTCTGGATTCGAATAGTGACTGACCACCTGCTCCAAACTTTCATAAGCGCCCGCATGACTATAAGGTGCTGTTAAAGCGACATTGAGTAAACTTGGAACTCGAAACGCAAATTGATTGCGTGCTTGAGGGTCAATTGCGGCACGGCCTATGTCTGCATGGGTCTCATCTTTACCAATTCCATATTGAGGAAAAGCGAGATTGAAGAAGCCGTCATTGGTAAACCGGTCGCCACTGTGACAGTTTACACAGCCCGCTCCGCCATCAGCAATTTGCGTAAAAAACAACTTAGCGCCCTGCTTCTGCGGCTCACTCAACGCATTTAAATCACCTCGCACATAGCGATGCCAATCTGTATTAACCATCACAAATGAGGCTTGATATTGCCCTAGCGCGAATGCGATGTTGTCAAAAGTGATCAGTGCAGGCGCATCGGCTTGAGAATTGAAGGCGTCGCGAAACGCTTGCAGCCAATCATTGGTTGCAAGGCTGCCCGCCTCTTCGCCGTAATCACCTATACGCTGTGCTAGGTGCGTTCTAACTTGCTCATTGGTAGTCGCGTCAGGAAATGCTTCCCCACGCATTTCTTCTTTTGAAGTCACTGGAAAACGCGCGAGAGTACTGACTAAGCTATCGCCCGCTTGTTCATCCGCTTGTCCAAAACCTGAATCGGGTGTGCTGATAAAGCTTGTTTCGTTCCCTTGCTCATCCGTCACCGTCACTCGTTCCACACGTCCATCCCAAAACAAGGAGTTATTTGCAAATCCTGTATTAAAAATGGTGGGGGAATTTCGTGGGATATTGATTTCATCATTAATCGCGCGGCGGTTTGGACCAACAACGTTTTCATCCACCGCATTGGTGCCAATAGGAAAAGAAAGCCCATCCGCGCCACCCAATCGAGGATCGTGGCAACTTGCACAGGCGACCGACTTTTCACCGCCGAGCGCTTTACTGAAAAATAATTGCATCCCTAGTTGGGCGACAGGATCTGATATTCTAGGTAACTCTCTGGCCCCCTCCACTCGCCCACTTAGATTGTTTAACTCAATCAGTGACGCTAATTCATCATCTAACGGCGTACGCTGTTGTGGTGCGGGTGGTTGATGCGGCGGTGGCTGCATTCGCGGTTTTGCATAAGGTGCTGACACATATAATGTTGCCATAACGGCTGCTAATACCGTTGTATGTTTTAACGTCGCTCTGTTCATAGTGACTCCAAACCTGACTGTGATCCGAAGCTAAACAGTGACAAGCAAAAGTGCAACAAATGTGAAAGCAAACAATTATTTTAGTTTGCACATTGCTGTGCAAACCAAATACGCACAACATCAATATAATCTTATCTCTATTTAACTCGAACAGCATCGGCGAGATTAAACTTTCTAGCCAAGAATATTTGCCACTTTAGCCATCTATTAGACTCACACTTATAAGGTTCATCTTTATAATTTTTATATGATTTTTTATTTTCGCCCATTTATTCTCTCACTTTCCAAAATTATAGAACCATGTCATTATTGGAGAATAAACGGACAAATTCGAACGATAAAATCTAACAAGATCTATAAGTTTAAGTTATGTATAAAGAACTCACCCATTTTACAGCATTGCGTTATGTGGAAGCCGCAGCCAGACATAACAGCTATAGCCAAGCCGCAAAAGAGCTATTTGTGACACAAGCTGCGGTAAGCCAACAAATTCGGATTCTGGAAGATTATTTGGGCTGCAAATTATTCTATCGACACGGCAGAAACATGCTGCCGACACAGCAAGGTAGAGTATTATCACAATCTCTGTCTGACAATTTTGAGCGTATTGCAGAATGTGTCCGTAAAGTAAGTTGCGAACCTGTCGAAGGGCCACTTACGGTGACAACCACACAATCTTTTGCTTCCATGATTTTGATCCCTAACATGTGGAAGTTTGCGCAGTTGCACCCTGAAATATCAGTACGAGTACTAGTTTCCCCCAATTTAGAGGATGTAAGATATGGTAGTGTGGATATTGCCATTCGCTATGGAGAGTCATCATTCGATGGGGTTGAGCAACAAGTCATTTTAGAAGACAAACTGGTGCCGCTTTGTTCCCCCCTATTTGCCCAGCAGGCAGGGCTCGAGAACATAGCTAATATGGCGCATTGCCCACTGATTTATTATGCACAAAATGATTATTGGCGTTACTGGTTTGAACAAGCCGGTATCAAACGCGATGTAGACAAAGGTCAATGGTTAGAAGTTAGCAATATGGATTTTGCGTTAGGTGCTGTATTGACAGGACATGGTATTTTTCTCGGTTCTGCCAAACAAGCACGACACTATTTACAGCAAGGGCTGCTGGTTCAACCTTTTAACATTAGCTGCCAACAAGGCGTTCGCTACAGCTTTTTGCACAACGCCAGTTCACCGAGGTTATCGCGAATTAAACTATTCCAGCAATGGCTTACGGCACTCATGGAAGAATAAATGTGGCCTCTAGTTCGTTGTATTACGCTTACGGTACTTGGCTTTATTTTTAGCGCCAATTCGATACAAAAGCCCACGTACTGAGCGCCTAAAACGAGGGAATAAATAGCTCAGGGTAGCTAATTTTCCGCTCATGCTTGGCATGGCAATTTCAGCTTGGGTTGATTGGCTTAATTTGAGTACGGCATCTGCAACTTGCTCCGCACTGCTCATAGGCTGTGAATAAACAATGTCTTCCACTTGGTCAATTTCATCCATGATAAACCCTGTGTCGATAGGACCAGGAGACACCACGGCCACGTTAACACCACGCGTTTTCAACTCATCATGCAGCGCATAAGTAAACGCACGTAACCCTGATTTTGAACCACTGTAAGTCGCCGCCCCCTGTAACGGCGTCAACCCAGCCAAAGAGCCAACCATCACGACGGCATTTTGCGCTGATGATGGCATATGTTGAAGAGCCAATGACGTTAGCAAAATGGGCGCACGCATGTTCACATCAATCATAGCTGCCACCTGAGTTGCCTCGAGCTTACTAAACTCGCCACGATGATGAAGGCCTGCATTATTCACCAACACATTAATGTGTTCAAAGCGCCTAACCGTTTGTGAAATTAACCGCTCACAATCATCAATTCGAGCAACATCGGCGTCAACCAGCAGTATTTCGCAATTTGGATATTGTGCTAATTGTGTCAGCATCTCTTGCAATGGCGCTAAATTTCTTGCCACCAGCACCAAATTAACGCCGTTGGGATATGCACCTGCAAAGGCGTGCGCACAGGCGGCACCCACGCCCTTTGAGGCACCCGTGATAATAATGGTTGGACTATGTTGTGATGTCATTGTTTTAGTTATTCTTTATCAATATGATAAGCAATATAAACAGATGTCGGTCATTATACAATTGAAAAGGAAGTTCAACCTATGAGCAAAGCTCACACAATTACTCGGGTAAGTTTGCTGTTCTGCGCAGCGATGGCGGTTATCACAGCAATTGCACACTTAAGCTGCATCGGCTTGGGTGAGCAGTGTTTTCGAGCACAACTTGCACCGGAGTTTATCGTTGAGTCCGCGATTGCGGGCACTTGGCAAGCCCCGGTTGCCACCATATTTATTGCTTCGCTATTTGTGCTGTGTGCGTGCTATGCGCTTGCAGGGGCTAAATTGATCCGCCGTTTACCATTTCAGAACCTTGCTTTGCTCACGCTAGCCCTACTTTGTTTACTACGAGGACTTGCAGCGATCCCGTTAAGTATTATGTTTTGGCAGCAAACCACAACCTTTTCTCTTGCCGCGAGTATACTTTGGTTTTTGGTGGGATGTGGTTATGCAACAGGTTGGTATGCAACCCGCTGCAAAAAAGTATGACTGTTAATTGCTGATAGCAATTGCGGCACGTAACCTATTTTTGCCAAATGTCGCCATTTTAGCGAATTCTTCTTTCCCGATGGGCACATGTTGACAATCAATTGACTGCTGCGCATCATCCAAATCGGGATCATGCACATACACACAGTTGGCGTCCATGGCTGTCACACACACCCAATGCGGTGCTTTTTTACCATCAAGGCGATAGGTACTGATCAAAATTAACACGCGATAATTGCCTCGTAACAGTGCATGAAGCTGGTCTATTTCCAACGCGCTGTCGTTGAGTGTGCACCCTAAATCATGAGCTTGTGAAACAAACTCATCATGCACCGTACGCATCACTTGTTTCTTATTTTCACTACGCACACCTTCCAAAAAAAGCGGCGTTAGCTGCGTTAAAAAAACCTGTGCCTTAAAGCCACGGTTAATCGCACATAAAGCTAGACCAATTGGATGGCAACCACCGTGACCACTGGTCATAAAAATAGTCGTTGCTGCACGCCAAAGCGCCAATTCATGAGCTTGGTTTAACTCCATGCGTTCGTTCAAGCTATGCATCGCCATCAGCAGTGCCGCCGGACCGCATGTAAAATCAGTGGTTTGTTTATACCAAGGCACAGGTAAAGCGACTCCTTTACCATCAAAGTGCGCCACACGCTTTTGCATACGCAATGCTTCACTGCCATCACCGTAGTAATCGCTGTAAGCACCAAACACCTGATAACCCATATTTTTATATAGGTTGATCGCCGCGTGATTGACCGCTGACACTTCCAAGCGTAAGTATGCTCTACCCTTTTGTTGAGTACGGTTTTCAAGTTCACTGAGTATTAACTGCGCTAGCCCTTGACCGCGAAAAGCAGGAAGCACGGCTAAGGAATACAACCGCGCTAAGCGAGTGCCTTTCAAACACCATACTAAACCGTAGCCGCAGATCGCATCATCGCTCAGGGCTACGACAAACAGCGCATGCTTGGCCTGCAACCAGTGCTTAATACTACGCGAACTAAGCCTATCGGTACTAAAGCAGCTCTGCTCTATCTTCAAAAGCTGGTTTAAATCCGCCATTGAAGCACTACGAAGCGTGATGTCATTACGACTCATCTTTGCCTCTTGCTTCTAAGCGTCTGACAAACTCAGCCATGATCAACATGTACAATTCGTTACCCAAATACGCATCTTCTACTTTGTGATCTATGCTGGGGTTGTCGTTCACTTCAATCACATAGGCCTTGCCACTCACTTCTTTTATATCAACGCCATACAAACCATTACCCACAACTTTGCAGGCCTTTAATGCCGCAACAAGTACCGCTCTGGGCACTTCAAAGGTGGGCAACGTTTCAAAACCACCTGAACTAAAGCGTTTTGAGTCATGGTTATAAATTTGCCAGTGATTTCTGGCCATATGATAGCGGCACGCATAAATCGCTCGCCCATTTAGTACACCAATGCGCCAATCAAAGTCGGTGTATAAATACTCTTGCACTAACACCAGTGCGCTTTCTGCAAGTAGCTCTTCTAACCGCTCAGCTAATTGGACTTTATCTTTAACCTTATAAACACCACGAGAGAACGACCCCTCAGGCATTTTCAGCACCATTGGATAACTAAACAACTGTTCCAACTGTTCTAATGTTGTTGCAGCGCTGTCGCTTACCACTTGCGTTCTCAGTGTCGGTACCTTGGAGTAACTAAATGCATCATGTAAATACACCTTATTACAGCAGCGCAAAATTGACGTTGCATCATCCATTACCACTACACCGGCACTTTCAGCTTTGCTAGCCAGTCGATAGGTAACATGATCAATCGCTGTCGTTTGACGAATAAACAAAGCATCGTACTGGTTAATATCATCCAAAGTGTCAATAGTTTTGACCTGAGCATGAATACCATTTTTTCGTGCTGCTTTAACAAACTTCGCGATTGCTTCTTCATCACTCGGGGGGGAAGGCTCTTGTGGATCCACCAAAATCGCCATTTCCCAACGTGCGTGTTGTTGTTTGCTCGAGCGCTTCCACGCTGATTCGCTCAGCGCTTGTACTGTGTTGACTAAGGTTTGCTTTTGCACCTCATCTAACGCAGTAATAGAGCCCTGCTCGACAAGTAAACGATTGTCCGACAGTAACTTCACGCAAAGTAATGGTGCTGCAAACCGCTTATATATCGCACTTGCGAATGAAGCTAATTGTGGTTGCGCAGATTGTCCAAAGAACAACCACTGAGCATCTTGCTCCAGTAGCTTTTTCTGAGTCAATGTTAAAGGTAATTCTATGTGCTCGGTACGCAGTGCATTAATTGTTTTTACCGTTGGTAATACAACATGCTTTCTGGCTTCAGCAAGTAACGAGCAGTAATAACCTTTACTCAAATACTGGCCTGTATCACACAAATTGATAACGCGCGTCTTCGGTTCATCGCGCTTTGGGTAATCTTGTAAATATTGTTCAAAACTTAACACATTGGCTAAGGCAAACTCAGCTGCGGCCTGCTCTGATTCAACCACAATCAAAGTTTTTAACATGACAATTCCTGATCTTAAAAACAAATCGACAGTGACAAAAAGCGTCACTAAACATAACAAACAACCTCTGTTGTATAGCGCGATTTATATGATTAAAAAGGTATGCTGACCAGCAAGTTATTTTTATCTACAAGATAAACAAAGCTGAGCGAAAAAAGACGAGCTAGCTAACACAAATTCGTAAGTAGCACAGCCTTCTAGCCACTACAAAAACTTGCACATACCTAACCCTAGCGGTTCCCCCGAACGCACTAAATAACCATAGCGAGCGTAAAATGGCTCTTTCCCTTGTGCAGATAAAAGCGCAACGGTAGACCCCGCTCGTGCGTGGCATGCGATATAGCGTTCAACCTCAGTCATTAACATATGCCCCACGCCTTTTCCTTGATGTGAAGGTGATACGACAATGTCTTGAATATAAAAAAATAAGCTGCCATCACCAATCACTCGACCCATGCCGACCAATTCGCCATTAAATCTGACTGTTACATGAAACAAGCTCTGCGCTAGACTTAGAGCGGCCATGTTAAGGTCGGTTTGTCCCCAACCTACTTGCGCTCTTAGAGTGACAAATTCTTCCGCCGTTGGCGGTACTAAATGAACGGTATAATTCATATTTAATCTAATTAATATTATTTTTCAGAACGCAAAACATAGTGCCAGAGCAGCGTTATCTAGCAACAAACAAAATGTGACAAATTATTTAACTAGCTCAATGACTTATTTAGAACTTGATATATGCTGCGCAAACGAAATATCAAGCCGAGTGCCTTTGCCGATGTGACTCGTTACTTTTATGCTGCCCTGCAAGGTATTTTCAACTAGGTTTTTCACAATATATAAACCTAAACCACTACCACCACTGCCAATTCGAGTTGAGAAGTATTTGTCAAAAATTTTGCTGAGTTTATCTGCATCAACACCTTTGCCGTTGTCTTCTATTGTGAGTAACACCGTATCATCGTTTAACTCAGCACTTATATCGATGCTGCCATCGGTATCTTCATCAAATGCATGAACCAACGCGTTATTAATTAAGTTAATGAGTATTTGCGATAGGGCTCCAGCATCCGTGGTTACTTGCAAAAGCTCTGGGCAAGTGATGCTTACTTTGTGGCGAGAGCGTTTTAGCTTGGGTTGCAGCACCTTCTTTATGTCGTGTAAATAATCAGATAAGTTACACTCGGTTACCGCTCCACTGAACTCGCCGACAACGATGTGCTTGAAGCTATTAATCAAGTGAATCGCATTATTGAGGTTAGAAAGTACAATGTCATAGCTTTGCGCTGCATTATCAATGAAGTTTTGTAGATCCGCTTTTGCCAGTGTTTGATCTTGAACCAATTTATTGATTTGCTTTTGCTTATCATCTAAATGGGTGATTGCAGTGCTGATCACACTTAATGGCGTACCGAGTTCATGAGTCAACTCACCGACCATTTCGCCAATGTGATTAAACTGTTGAGATTTCTCAAGCTGCTGTTCTTTAAGTTTTGAGAGCTTTTCAAGTTCTAGGGTTTTATCACGCAAGGTCGAAATAAGCTCATCTCTTAAGTTGATTAACGCTTGTAATTGCAGATGTGTTGAAACTCGAGCCAGCAGTTCTTCTTGTCGAATTGGCTTAGTCACATAATCCACCGCACCAACACTAAACGCCTCTACTATGTCACTGAGTTCTGCTTTACCCGTCACGAAAATGACAGGCACATCTTTTACTTTATCCAAAGACTTTAAACGCCGGCACGTTTCAAAGCCGTCAATGCCAGGCATCATCACGTCGAGTAAAATAAGGTGTGGTAAAAAGATGGTGGCTATGTTGATAGCTTCTTTACCTGAGGTCGCAAATGCAACTTCATAGCCTTCCGCTTCCAAAAAACTGGTCAATAACTCCAAATTTTCAGCTTTGTCATCAACAATTAGTATCTTGCAATTTTTAAGTGAAACTAAATCACTGTTCATCTTGCACCTCATCAAGTGCGGCTTTAAATCCAGCCATGTCGAACTTACTTATAAAATTAGCCAAATATTGCGTAAGTTGCTGACTATTTGGCCTTTGATCATCTATTTGTGCAAGAATTTGCTTAATTTTTGAAGTGCTATTGATCTGCGCAGCTAATTTCAGTTGATCAAGCTGTTCACTAGGCAAAGAAAATACGCTCAAATCGAATTCTGTTTCTGCATCCCCCTTCTGTTCTCCATTATCTTGCTCCGCTTCCTGTTCAAAGTGATTTGGGAAATAGGAGACTAGAGACTCAAAAATTTGCGCAATGGTATAGGGCTTACCGATAAACTGATCAAAGCCAATACTCAAATAATGCTGTACTTCGTGATGTAAACTAAATGCAGAAATAGCGATACATTTGAGGTCTTTTAGCGCCAAATCATTGCGAATGATCTCAACGGCCTCATCACCGCGCATTACTGGCATCAGTAAATCTAGAAAGACAATATCAAACTGGTTTTCCTTAATCTTATCAATTGCCTGCTGGCCATCCTCAGCATAATCCACATCAATGCCACAAGATGAAAGTGTTTGCCCGAGGATTTCTCGGTTATACGCCACATCATCAACACATAATGCCCGTAGCTTTTTACCTTTAACTAACGACAATTGTGTTGGTTGTGCCTTCTTAAATTCTTCAACATCAACACTCGCTTGGGGTAACTCCAAGCAAAATTTAAAGCAACTTCCTTCGCCAAGTTTAGACGTGACTGTAAGCTCTCCTCCCATCAGCTCTACCTGCTTACTTGAAATGCATAGACCTAAGCCTGTTCCGCCTTTTTCAGCCCCGGCACTGCCCTGTGTAAAACTGGTAAATAGTGTTGCCAGTTCTTGCTCTGAGATACCTGGACCCGTATCGTGCACTTCAAAATAAAAGCATGTGTCACTGGTTTGTGTAAGAACAAGCTTAATTTCCCCTTGATCTGTAAACTTCACCGCATTACCAAGCAAATTAATCAGCACTTGCCTTAACTTTCCTTGGTCACCATGCACCCCTACCTTGCCCGTAACGTTATTTTCCAACCGCCAACTCAGCTTTTTTTGCTCACATTTCAGCTTAAACATGCAGCCTAAATCATCCAGCAAAGACGTGAGCTCATAATCAACAAGGTTGAGTTTACTTGAGCCTGCTTCTATTTTTGAAATGTCGAGCACATCATTGATAATATCGAGCAAGTGATTGCCAGCTCTAATGATTTTATCCATGGTTTGTTTATGGTTTTGCGATAAGTCTTTCGCGCGTTCCATCAATTGCGCAAAACCTAAAATAGCATTAAGGGGAGTACGAATTTCATGACTCATGTTTGACAAAAACATACTCTTTGCGAGATTGGCCTGTTCCGCTCGTTCTCGCGCACTATTGAGCTCTTGCGTTCGCTCTGCAACTTGATTTTCGAGGTCAATGTTACTGTCACTTAGCCGCGCTTGAAGTTGCGCGTTATGCCATGCTATCTCGATGTTTTGGCCTAAATTCAATAACAGTAGCTCTTCTTGCTCTTCAATTTTATTAAGGTATTTCATCACAGCAAAAAGAGGCACCCCATCTTGCTTTTCACCGATAAATAAAAAACCAAAGTTTTCCATGATCGCACTGTGGAAAAACTTCGGTTCGTACTTGGCTGTAAAGGTCTTTAAAATACTGGCGGGTATGTCTAATTCTTGGTGCTCTGGTAGCTGAACATTGAACTTGTCTTCATGCACATCTAACTCAGCGATAAAAATACTGACCGGACTCGGTTCAAATTGCTGACTCAAAGGCAACGTTTCGGCTAATGATTGAAAAGCCTTAATTTCAAACTCAACCAGCTCTGACTCGCTTAATAAAGAGTTTGTGCAGTGTATGATTTTATCTAACCCTATTTGCACACACTCTGTTTTTTCTAAATGCTGATAAGTTCTTAGCGCAACGATCACCGCAGCTTTTAACTTACTGCTGGTCAACTCGGTCTTCGTTTTGTAATCATTCACATCATAGTCACGAGTGATCTCTGATTCAGGCGCCATGCCTGGCTGCCCTGTTCGTAAAATAATACGAACTTTTGCATTTTTTGCTATTTCCCTCACATATTTGGCAAACTCTAACCCTGCGTGTGTGGTTTCCATCACCACATCCAATAGAATAAGCGCAATATCGTCATGCTCTACGATAATTTCTTCAGCCTCTTTACCGCTGTAGGCATTTAAAAAGGTCACACCTCTGCCATCGTATTGCATTTGCGAAAGTACTAAGGTTGAGATCTGGTGAATATCTTCCTCATCATCAACAATGAGTATTTTCCATGGTGGGCGTGAAATGATTTCTTCTTGTTCATCTTCAGAGCTAAATAGAATGGAATCGTCGTCAAACATGCGCACTTCTCTTTCACTGCTAGAACTTAAAGTGTAGTGAAAGAATCTGCAAATTTGATAATTTAAAACAAAATATCTTAGCGCTGATAATTTCGCTAAATTGTTCACATTATTTGAAGGGTGTGGCTTTATTATTTGTACTGATGAGCGACCTCACAAATCCAGGATAAGCTTCCCTTTTTTAACGAATTTATTCTACACTTAATCCAGCATATTTCGCTTATGGAATAAAATGGATAATCAAAAATCATTGACTCAATTTGTCGAACTTTTACAACGCAAAGATATGGGCGCTTTAAGTGACTTTTACTTGAAGTGCAGCACCAATGAAAACATAGGCCAATTAAAATATTTATATCAGCAAGCCAGCGCCAACGAGCAGAACTATCAAGTATTGCAGGACTTAGTCAGCGCATTATTAGAAAAAAAACCGATGCCAGAGCCACTAATTGCTGCGATCAACACAATTGAAAAGCTTACTTTTTTTACACCTGCATTAACCGCCAGCGAAGGGTTTTGTTTGCAAAATGCACAGGGGAATACACTATTACATGGCTTGTTCAAGCAACAACATAATGTGCAACCGCCATTTAATTATATACGTTCGCTACTGCTTTTTGAGCGCAACGATTCTTTAGCCAAAGCGTTAGCATGCAAAAATGAGCAAAAGCTCCTACCCATGGAGTGCTACCTCGCCTTCAACACGTGCGCAAAGCCTTTACCCGATCACGAGTTAACCGCCGCATTGGCACTTTTGGAAGCGCAACTTAAGCAAGTGAGTGCCCAAGCTGATACGTTAATGCTGATTTGTAATCATTTGAAAAACAACCCAAGTTTTGAGCATTTTGATATAAACAGCCATCGAATTTTACTCATCAGCGCTGCGTTTCAATGCTCAGGTCAGGATGTGTTAGCGCTATTACGTTAGGTTCGAATGTAATCGAGCGCCGTCATCGCATGATAGCGCACTTTATCATACAGAATATGCGTGGGCTTCGGGTCAACCACCTCAATGTCAATCTGATTATATTGCGCAATTTCAAGCGCCATTTGTGTAATATTCACACTAAATGATGTACCCATAAACACCATTTTTTCCGCTTGCATCATCATGTTTTGCGCGCGGCTTATTTGATACAACTCAGTATAATATTCATCAAAAAGCAGCACATAGGGTTTGAGTGACTGATTTAACTTGGGCCCAGTTCGCGGTATTTTAAATACCTCTAATAGCGATTCAGTTAAGTGATTTTCATCGACTTGATCCCAAGGTGCATTAACTCGCGCAACGCTTTGGCCTTGCTCATGAAATAGAGTCACTTGGTCAATTCTGCCATGGACTGAAATATAATCACGGTTGCCTGCTTTGCCATCCAAGCCATCAATGTTTTGAGTAATAAGCGATTTACCCGCTAACCAGTAATGAACGTCATTCGGGCCATGATTTCTGTACGTAACAAAACGTTGGAAATACCAGCAGAGAAACTGAGCCGGATTGTTTTGATACATGGCTCTGGTTGCCATTTGTTGTGGCGTATAATGACGACTACCTATGGTCCAGTAACCATCTTCTCCACGAAATGTGGGAATACCACTTTGCGCACTTACACCCGCCCCTGTTATATACAGTGTGTTCATTAGTCCGTACTCCCTAGTGGCTTACTTTTGGGCTTTAACCATTTTATGTTATCACCAAATTGGAATAGACCTAGGCTTAATATAATAATTGCCGCCCCCAATAGTAAAGTATGCGTTAACACCTCACCGTTAAGAAAAACACCGAGGGCAACAGCGAATCCTGGCGTGATCAATGTAGTCAATGCTACAGTGCTTGCTGGCAACTTTTGTAATACATGAAAATAGGCCAAGAATCCAAGTAACGAGCCCACAACCCCCAAATAAATGGTTGACCACAAAGACTTTGCTTGCCACTGCTCAATAGCAAATGTGCCGTCAAAAACCCACCAAACCAGTGCGAACATGGGAGTAACAAAAAGCAGAGCACCAAAGGTCGTTGCCATGGGGTGAATCGCTATTTTTACACGCTTGATCATCACACCACTCAAGCTAAAACTGCATACAGCTAAAAAAACGTAAAGTAAGCCAATTGGCGCGAGTTGTAACTGCTGTATTTGCGATGCACAAATCAAATACAAGCCAACCAATGCTGCACAAAGTGATATGACTTTAATAACCGAAAATTTAGCTTCACCCAGCAGCTTTTGCGCGAGTAACCCAGACAAAATAGGCGCTAAACCAAAGATCAGGGAGATTACCCCTGATGGAACCGTTCTTGCCGCTAAATAACTCATTAGCATGCCACCGAGTATTCCTAGCGCTGAATATAAATATAATGTGCAAGCACGACGATGCCATGGCACTCTGATATTAGTCACCGCAACGACTAACCCTGCCAGTAAAAGCGCAATCGTCATGCGTAACAATACACTCACAGTAGGCGACATAGTCGCGCTACTCCAAACGATCCCAAGCGGTGTTGTGGACCAAACCAAGATCACGAACAAGTACGATACTTGTACAGGCATACCCTTTATCCTTGTAAAATGGACGATAAAAGTGGGGATTTTGACAGGCTAACCGCTTTTATCATCGCGGTTAGAGAAGTAATTAACCGCAGCGCAGAGAACAACGCAGGACAACAGAAAGTTGCCATGTGTTCTTATTGACGTTGCGATTTAGTGTGTTCATTAAAGACATAATACTCAATGGATTGATTACCTTCTTTGTATCAAATATAGCCAGCAAGTCAATGCAATTGTGTGTAATATTCGGTTTATTTTTTAATCCACTCCTACCGCTTATAAATCAATTCACCACACTGTGTCTGAACAGTTATTGAGTAGTCTTTACAAAATCAGTCGCCGGTACTTTGCCCTTCAACATAGCTACAGCTACTTACATTTTCTGACATTCTCATTACAGCCCCTCACAAACGCCAAACAGACTCTCACACTGAAGCGCTCTAAACTTGTCGCAAAGTTAATCAAACAGGAATTATTATTATGAAAACGCGCTCACTTATATCGATGGCATTAATTGCGATAACCAGTTTTGCAAGTAATGCAAGTAATACAGAGTCATTCGACACCCATAGAGTAGGCGTTCAATTGCAAGGTGGCAGTGCTTCTTATAAAAGCTCTAGCCAAGATGGCGACGGTGTTGGCTCTCTTTATGTGTACTACAATTATCAGTTTGACCCGACTTGGGCGTTAGAGGTGGGAATAAACGGCGGTGAAGAAGCCGATGATTGGAATTGCACCGAAATTAACAAAAGCAAATTTGTATGCGACCGTAACGACGCACTACTTTTTAACTTAGATGCCAACAAGGTCGAGTATAGCAACTTCGTGGTTGCTGCCAAAGGGTATTATCCTGTAACTGAAAATAGTCACTTTTATGGCAAGCTCGGTGGACAGTTTTATGAGTATGAGATATCTCGTCACAGCAACGTATTAGTCGACAAAGACGGTATTGGCCTATTTGCTGAGGCAGGTTGGCAATACGACTGGGATAATGGCATGGCATTTAATGCTGGCTTTCAATATATGGACATGGGTGATTTAGATGTCAGTAGCTTGGTAGTTGGCCTGAGTTATAGGTTCTAATGCATTGCTGCGAAAGAAAAAAGCCTCATCACTTGATGAGGCTTTTTAGTTTTAACTTGTAACTAATCTAAATTAAAACTTAGTTGTAAAGCTTAATTGGAAGTAACGACCTGTTACGTCAAACGCCTCAGATACTGTATTGATACCTGTCGCGCCCTTATCAAAACCTTGTCCAGCAAATGGCGGCTTTTTATCCATTAAATTACGTACACTCAGGCTTACTTTAGTATCATCAGACAAGTTATAAGCAGCTGATACATCGTGATAAACAACATTAGGGAAGCGGTTAGCACCTTTCAATGCTTCACCAGTCGTGAAGTTATAGTTCTCATCATACAAACTATCGAATGACTCACCCCAATAACGCATACGCCACGTTGCACTAAAATCATCCAGACCATAGTTTAGATTCAAGTTGGCACGATTCTTAGGCGTTAATACTTCACCTTTTCTCTCTAAAACATCACCTGTTACAATACCGGTTTCAGTAAACTCTTTAATGTGGTTCCACACTAACTGTGCACCAAACTCACCGTAACTGGTTTCTGTTTTGTAGTTAACTTCGATATCGTAACCACTTGTATCATAGTTATTCTCGTTACTTGAACCAGTATCAACACCCGTTAAGGCACCATTACGGTCACGGCGTGCCGCACCACCACAGCTTGCATCAAATGCACCTGGTGCAACATTGAAACAACGGCTTAGTACTACTGTACGGTCAGTTACTGAAATTGCGTCTTCAACTTGAATGTCATAGTAGTCAACTGTGAACGAAAGCTCTTCGGTTGCCTGCCAAATAACACCTAAACTTAGCGTGTCTGCAGTCTCTTCTTTAACATTCGGGTTACCACCTTGGAAACCACCTGTACTTTGCTTTTCAACTTGCGATAAGTTGAATGAGCCATCTCTTTCAGCTCGAGCACGCACTGAAGCAATCGATAAACAGTTTACAGCAGCATTACCTGAATCACCTACTTTAACACCATCACATGGATCAGCAACGTTCGCAAAAGTTTCACCATTTCCGCCAAACAAATCTGCAATATTTGGTGTACGGATAGCTGTTGCTGCTGAAGCTCGAAGCTTAAGAGTATCTAGCGGAGAGTATTGCACACCCGCGTTCCATGTCGTTTGACCACCAACAATTTCATGGTCTGTATAACGCACAGCTAGATCGAATTCTAAATTATCTAATACAGGAAGAATCGCTTCAGCATAGATATCATCTGAAGTGAAACTGCCATCCGTAGGCAGTGATCGGTTAGTACTTGATGCACCTGTCTGTGCTAAGTCACCTGGCGAGAATGAACCTTTTTCTAAACGGTGCTCTAAACCAAAAGCGACTCCAATATTACCACCAGGTAATTCTAGCGGCAATTGACCAACTAACGATGCAGACGCGATAAACTGCTCAGCCTGACCAGATACTTTGGCTGGTACTTTTACATAATCGACGGCTTCAGCAGATGCTGAGCCTGCACCAAACAAGTTTAGTGGAACGCAACCACGTAAGCGTGCTAATTCATTGCGACATTGTAATTCACCTGTTTCTTGGTTAACAACAACATCGAATGCTTGTGCTGCACGCTCTACATTCACTTGGCCACCATTCTCTTGACGTTGATCAGTTTTACCCCAAGAAACATACGCATTGGCCGACCACATATCGTTGATTTCCCAATCAATACCCGTCGCAATACGCGTAGTATCACGCTCTAGGTCAGTAGAACGCGCACCAAACTCTACCATACGACGAACAAGCTCAGGCATGTTGTCATCTAGAGTTACATCGTTATCAGGATCGTCATCGAAGTTTACTGCCAACAATGCGTTTCGTAACGCTTCTGGTAGCATTGGATTACCAATCTTGATACCACCCATACCACCACGCTCAGGCAGATACACATTATTTGTTCTAAATGGTGTAGGTTCTATCGTTGAATCATAAGTTTTTGAAGAGTTCCAGTTCGCTTCTGTAAAAAATTGGACGTCTTCGCTTAACTGTTGTTTAAAGTTAAACGCCATATATTTACGCTCTAAAGGCGTAACCAATTGACGGTAAGATGCGCGGTTAAAGGTATAGCTGTCAGAGAACGGTGTACCATCACCATTTAGACCACCTACACGGCCTTGAGGTGGGTAAGATGAGTTCACATCACCAATATATTCGTTACCGTTATCATCAATTAATATCGCTTGGTCTTGCTTAGAAAAGTCACGATCTGATGATTTTAAGCCTTTATCATCGTCATAACCGAACGCTACCGTTACATTACCATCATTCCACGACTTACCAGCCGTGATGTTTAATGAGTGTTTTTCACGGTCTGATTCACCAGAGATACCAGTTTGTGCGTTAAATTCAACACCTTCAAAACCATCACGTAGGATGATGTTTACGACACCCGCTACCGCATCAGAACCGTAGATTGCTGATGATGCACTTTTCAGAATATCGATACGCTCGATCATTGCTGTTGGGATTGAGTTCAAGTCAACAGCATAACCAGTATCAGGTGATTGACCAGAAACAAAACGGCGTCCGTTCACAAGTACCAATGTGCGAGATTCACCTAAATTACGTAGTGAGGTGGTGTTTAGACCAACTCCTGCGTTTGTAAATGCACTATTTGATTGGTCAGAACCAGCTATAGATACAGGACTTTGGTTTAAAACATCGGCTACGTTTAGTGCACCGATTGCTTCGATATCAGCACGGCCAATCGTTGTAATTGGAACCGTCGTTTCAAGGTCTGTTCTTTTAATACGAGAACCCGTTACCTGAACGCGTTCAATTTCTTTCGCTTCTTCATCAGCTGCAAAAGTATTTGCAGAAAATGCAGCAGTCGATGCTGCTCCAAAAGCGATGGCTAAGCGTACCGCTTTAGAAACTTTTGAATTTAACATGTGGTTTATCTCCCTGAATCAAAAAACAAAGTTTTGATTTTTATAGTTTTATTGTCTGTATCTAACAGATTTTCATGAGTTCCTATATAGATACAGCGAAGTATACTAAGCCTCGATTTAACAGCAGGTCAATACCACCGAAACATATGAGAGATAAAATCGACAACAAACAATCCCCATTATAGCAACAATAAAAACACCACAGAAAACAAAAAAAACCAATTAAAACAGTCAAACTGGAAATTAAATTGAAAAATAAAGATGAAGGAAAAAGAAATGAACCGTAAACAGAAACAAGCGGGCAAATAAAAAAGGCAATAATAAAAAAATTAAAGTTTTTAACAGAAAAGGCTCTACCTTACGATAGAGCCTTACAATATTGACTAGTTCTTAACTTGAAATTAGAACTTAGTTGTTAAGCTTAACTGGAAGTAACGACCAGTTACGTCAAACGCTTCAGATACAGTGTTGATACCAGTACCACCATTCGCTGAACTCTGGTTCGCAACTGGTGGTTGCTTATCCATTAAGTTACGAACAGTAAGGCTTACTTGTGTATCATCAGAAACGTTATAGCTAGCTGATAGATCATGGTAAACCACTGAAGGGAAACGGTTGAATGTTGTTAACGCATCACCAGTCGTGAAGTTAAAGTTTTCTTCATTCAAGCTATCGTAAGAGCTCGCCCAGTAACGCATACGCCATGATACGTTTAGGTCATCTAGGCCATAAGTAAGGTTTAAGTTTGCACGATTGTCAGGTGTAAATACTTCACCTTTCTTCTCTACAACATCACCACTTAGGATACCAGTTTCGTTAAACTCTTTGATGTGGTTCCATACTAACTGAGCACCAAACTCACCGTAGCTTGTTTCAGTTTTGTAGTTAACTTCGATATCGTAACCGCTTGTATCTAGGTTATTCTCGTTACTCGTACCTGAATCAACACCAGTTAATGCACCATTTTGGTCACGACGAGCTGCACCGC
Source organism: Pseudoalteromonas sp. ATL1 (assembly GCF_058933015.1). Taxonomy (NCBI): domain Bacteria; kingdom Pseudomonadati; phylum Pseudomonadota; class Gammaproteobacteria; order Alteromonadales; family Pseudoalteromonadaceae; genus Pseudoalteromonas; species Pseudoalteromonas sp. ATL1. The sequence goes on from NZ_JBZYXL010000001.1 coordinate 3,548,554, forward strand.
CACAAGTTGCATCAAATTCGCCAGGAGCAACGTCGAAACAACGGTTTAGAACGGTAGTACGGCTAGTAGTTGTGATTGCATCTTCAACACTGATGTCGTAGTAGTCGATTGTGAAAGAAAGCTCTTCAGTCGCCTGCCAGATAACACCTAAGCTTAACGTGTCAGCAGTTTCTTCTTTAACATCAGCGTTACCACCGATGAAGCCGCCTGTGCTTTGTTTTTCGATTTGAGTTAGGTTGAATGAACCGTCTCTTTCAGCACGTGCACGAACTTCTGCAATTGATAGACAGTTAGTCGCTACATTACCTGAATCACCAACTGAAATTCCATCACAAGGATCCGCTACACCACTAAATGTTTCACCACGGCCACCGAACAAGTCAGCGATGTTAGGCGTACGAATAGCTGTTGCCGCAGATGCACGTAGTTTTAAGCTGTCAAGTGGCGAATACTGAATACCAGCATTCCACGTTGTTTGACCACCCACAATTTCGTGATCGCTGTAACGTACCGCTAAATCAAGCTCTAAGTTATCTAGAAGTGGTAGAATTGCTTCTGCGTATACGTCGTCAGAAGTGAAGCTACCGTCAGTAGGTAGTGAACGGTTAGTACTTGAAGCACCTGTTTGTGCTAAATCACCTGGTAAGTACATACCTTTTTCTAGGCGGTGTTCAACACCAAATGCAACACCAATGTTACCACCAGGTAGTTCAACAGGTAATTGACCTACTAGTGATGCAGAAGTGATTAGCTGTTCAACTTGGCCTAATACCTTAGCTGGCACTTTAACGTAATCTACCGCTTCAGCTGAAATAGAACCAGCACCAAATAGGTTTAATGGCACACAACCACGTAAGCGGGCTAAGTCGTCACGACACTGAAGAGCACCCGTTTCAGGGTTAACTACTACGTCAAAAGCTTCAGCAGCACGTTCAACGTTAACTTGACCGCCGTTTTGTTGACGCTGGTCAGTTTTACCCCATGATACATAAGCATTAAGTGCCCAAGTATCATTGATTTCCCAGTCAATACCAGATGCGATACGTACTGTGTCACGCTCTAAGTCTGTAGAACGAGCACCGAACTCAACCATACGACGAACCATTGTAGGAATATTGTCTTCTAAAGTAAGGTCCGGGTTTTGAGCTAACAACGCATCACGTAAGCCCTGTGGTACCATTGGGTTACCAAGTTTAATACCACCTAAACCACCACGTTCTGGAAGGAACACGTCATCAGTAGTGAATGGAGTTGGTTCAATTGTCGAATTGTTCGTTTTTGACGAGTTCCAGTTCGCTTCTGTAAAGAACTGAACGTCTTCAGCTAAGTATTGCTTAAAGTTAAACGCCATGTACTTACGCTCAATTGGCGTAACTAGCTGACGGTATGACGCACGGTTGAAGCGGTCAGTTGTATCTGAGCTGAAAGGTGTACCATCTGAGTTAAAACCACCGATACGGCCTTGAGGTGGGTAAGATGAGAAGATCTCACCTACATACTCATTACCGTTGTCATCAAGTAAGATAGCTTGGTCAAGCTTAGAGAATTCACGGTCTGCTGATTTTAAGCCTTTATCATCATCGAAACCAAGTGCAACAGTTACACTACCGTCGTTCCAAGACTTACCACCAGTGATGTTTAATGAGTACTTTTCACGGTCAGATTCACCAGAAATACCAGTTTGCGCGTTTACTTCAACGCCTTCAAAACCTTCACGTAAGATGATGTTTACTACACCCGCTACCGCATCAGAACCGTAGATTGCAGATGAAGCGCTTTTAAGAATATCGATACGCTCGATCATCGCTGTTGGGATTGAGTTCAAGTCAACAGCATAACCAGAAGAAGGCGCACGACCCGAAACAAAACGACGACCGTTTACAAGTACAAGTGTACGAGACTCTTCAAGGTTACGTAGAGAAGTCGTGTTTAGACCAACGCCTGAGTTAGAAAAAGAGCTGTTTGATTGGTCAGCGCCCGCGATAGATACTGGGCTCTGGTTTAGTACGTCAGCAACGTTAAGTGCGCCGATAGCTTCGATGTCAGCACGACCGATTGTCGTGATTGGAACCGTTGTTTCAAGGTCTGTACGTTTGATGCGTGAACCAGTTACTTGAACGCGTTCGATTTGTTCAGCACCTTCTTCTGCTGCGAATGTATTTGCTGAGAAAGCAGCAGTTGATGCTGCTCCAAAAGCGATAGCTAAGCGTACCGCTTTCGAAACTTTATTATTTAACATTTGTATCTCCCTGGACTACTTGTTAGTAGCTTGTAATTTTTATGGGTTAAACCCTTATGAAAAGTTGCTGGTACGCAACAATTACCGTGAATATTAAACAAGCATTGACGTTAGCGTCAACCGCAAATTGTTTTATTTACATCAATTACCCCATGAAGGTACAACTTTTTATATACAAATATAAAACGATATTATGATCTTAGAACAAAAATGCGCCCTGTTTTTTTAACTTAAAAAACACAGTTTCGTAATTAGGTATCATCATTAGGATCGGATATATTTGCTTTTCAACATAATGTTCATAATCAATTTTCTCCTTATCCAATGATGTTCTCGGACCTGATCTGGTAATGTAGTACCTAATTTTACTACCTTTCCGATACTTTTGATTATCCCCCACCCTTGATGCATGCTTGGCAGCTTTGACGTGGGGAGGTATATTTTTTGTGTACTGCTCTATGTCTCGCCCAAGTCGTTTCGAATACAGCAACAAACGATCTACTTCACCGGAGTAAATCCTATCGATATACCTTTTCGTTAGACCGTACAATTCTTGACCACCAAACATAGCCTTAATAACATCTTGTTGATATTCTTTTGCGATATCCGTCCAATCGCTGCGCACACTTTCCATTCCCTTAAATACAAGCTGCGCTTCTCCGTTAACAAATGTTTCGCCCACATAGCGTTTTTTTGAACCTATACTTTGACCTCGAATCGTTGGCATAAAAAAACGGTGGTAGAGTGTTTCAAATTCAAGTTCCAAATAGCTCTCAATATCGTATTTTTCCCCGCACCACACCTGCCAAAACTCATTAACTTTACTCACTAGTTCATTTGCTGCTCGTTTACATTGGCTCACATCCCAATCATTGGGGAGTTTTACGAAGGTAGAGTCTGTGTCTCCGTAAATAACCTCATGCCCGAGTGACTCGATAAGCTGTTTTGTTTGCTGCATGATTTGATGTCCACGCAAAGTGATCGAACTAGAAAGTCTAGGGTCGTAAAACCGGCACCCTTTTGAACCCAAAACACCATATAAACTATTCATAATGATTTTGATCGCTTGGGATAACATCTGATCTCCCGAAACTTTCGCCTGTTGTCTTGCTTGCGCCAGTTCCCCGACTAAGTCGGGCAGATGGTGTTCATTGCGACAGAAAAAACCTTGGTTAAAACCCTCGATTGCCTCACAGGGGGAAGCAAGCCCTTTAATCAGGCCTAATGGATCGATGCGAAACGTTCGAATAATTGATGGGTAGAGGCTCTTAAAATCGAGTACAACCACATTCCTGTATAGCCCAGGTTTTGAGTCCATAACATAACCACCAGGACTATCAAAATCTAATCCATGCTCCGCCAAATTTGGTGCAACATAACCGCTGCGATGCAGTAACGGGAGATATAGGTTTGTAAACGCAGCCACTGAACCGCCCATTTTCTCAAGTTCCAAACCAGTTAAGCGGCTGCGTGCAACAGCAAAATCGATCAGCTTTAATTTGTTAAAAATAGCCAGTACCAGCTCACTATCTTTTAAGTTATAAGCTGCTAATGTGAGCTTCTCTTCATGAAATTGCCGAACTATTTCTTCGAGCCGATTATCTTGCTCAATGAGTTTACTTTCACCCAGTACCAGCTCTGATACACGAGCTAGACTGAAACTATCAAAATGGTAAGTAGCATTTTTCAGCGTATCGATGCCGTCAATAACCACACGGCCACTTATCGAGATATGAACATAGTTTCCTTTGTAAAGATGAAGTGGCTGTTGATCTTTACCTAAGATCAGTTCAATTCCTAAAGCTTCGGCACGCTCAGCTAAGATGACAAAATCAAACTCAATGACGTTCCAACCAATAATCGCATCTGGGTTCAAATGCTGAACTTTTTCCATCAACGTTTTGAGTAATGCACTCTCATCTTCAACCCAAACGATATAGTTTGGCGCGCCATCAATTGGCTCACCTATCATAATGACGTATGACTGCTGTTCACTCACTAGTCCAATTGAGAACAACACCCCACTTTCATCACACTCAATGTCCAAAGATAGTACAGTCAGATGCGGTGTATAATGGCGATTGGCTTTCAGCTGGGCATTGTTTAACTCAATGTAACCGTCGCGACGCACTTCATCACCTTTCACCCAAACGGCTCCACGAATAAAACGCTCCATCAGGAATCGGTCACAATGACGAATATCGTCTTCATACAAGCGAATCTGGTGTTGCAAAGCCAACTTTGCTTGATGATATGCTTGGCCACTACTAAAGTAGCAAGCCGTCATTGGGCTATTGTCAAAATGTTTCATTTCGAGTGACTTATACTCACAAGGGGTGCCTGCCAAAAGTATTTGTACTTTTTCCAGATCACTCGTGCGTATAAAAAACACCGGCCGTTCCCCTCCAACAAGCACTTTTACAGCCCCTTTGTCGGTACCCAGCCAATAACATAATTGCATACGTCCTTGGACGTTGCTTTGTTGTCGGGATAAGATAAAGCCCTCATACACTGCTTGTGCCAAAATGCTTACCCATCTAAAATAGCCATCGGTACTGTAATTATATACATATAAGAATCTATTAGGCGAACCGCATGCTTTCTGACGCGCTCAAAAAAACAATTCGGCAAACTCATCAAAATATCGCTGAAAGCCTAGACGGCTATCGCCATCGCAGCAGTCAAAACTATCTAGTTGCCGAGATAGCGAAAACGCTTGCTGGGGAATATCACAAAACGCAAAAAATATGTGTTATCGAAGCCGGTACTGGTACAGGTAAATCTTTAGCGTACTGCCTGAGCGCCCTACCTACAGCACTTGCTAAAAAGAAAAAGCTGGTCATTTCGACCGCAACAGTAGCACTTCAGGAGCAGTTGATTAATAAAGAGCTACCTTTTTTCAAAGAACACTGTGGGTTTGACTTCAAATTCGATTTGGTAAAAGGACGCCAACGTTATGTATGTGTGCAAAAGCTTAATGCAGCACTGAATGAAGACAGCGTACAACTCTCTATGACGCCGACGTTGTCATCACCTCTTTCGGATATGGAACAAAAATGTTTACGAGATTTGCATAGCGCATATCAAGATAAACGCTGGCAGGGTGATAGAGATAGCTGGGCTGATACCATTCCTGACAAAGTGTGGAATTTAATAGCATGCGATAAACATGCATGTCAGCGGCAGATGAAATCGCACCATTTATGCCCTTTTCACTTAGCAAGGCAGAAAATGGCACAAATGGATGTGTTAGTGATAAACCATGCGTTATTGTTAGCAGACCTAGAATTGGGAGGGGGGAAAATCTTACCCGAGCCCGATGATACATTCTACGTTATTGATGAAGCTCATCATTTACCCCATATCACCAGAGACTTTTCTTCGGCTGCTGCAACAATAAAAGGCACCATAGAATGGCTTGAAAAGCTTTTGAAATTCAGTGGTAAAATGGCAGCGACTATTGTTTCGCAAAAAGCGATTGGTCAAAATTTTAAGCTGAACGACGCCGCTAACGATGCAAGTAAAGATTTAAAAGCGGTTCGCGACATATTAGATAAAGCCGACTTTGCCTATAATCAGGAAGACACATTTCGCTTTGAACACGGTGTTGTTCCAGAGTCTCTCACCGCAAAAGCAAAAGACATTAGCGATGCAACCCAAGACGTATTACGAGCGCTCAATAAAATGCACGACGCACTCACATTAGATGTGAGTGACGGTGACGTAAAACCATTTTTGGCCGACCCTCTACTAGCTGAAAGTGGCCAATATATCAACCGTTTAGAACAACTACACAAGCTCTGGCATAGCTATGCCAATAAAGGCGAACATACGCCTCATGCAAGATGGATAAAACGTCTCGAATACAAACACCATCATGACCATTTACTGTGTGACTGCCCCATCGAGGTCGGCTACTACTTAAAAGACAAACTTTGGAAGGAGTGTGCAGGCGCAGTGCTATGTTCCGCTACTTTAAGCGCCCTTGGTACATTTGATCACTTTGCCAGAGAGAGCGGACTGGCCAACGAGCCTGGGGTTAAATTTATCAAAGCAAACTCACCTTTTGATTACCCTAAGCAAGCAACTTTGCATTTACCGGCCTCTGATATCGACCCGACTGATAAGGCATTTAGCGATCACCTAGCACAAATTCTGCCCACCTATTTGGACAAAACCAAAGCAAATTTAGTGTTATTCGCATCTTACTGGCAAATGAATCATGTCGTACAACTGCTTAGAAAAAAGCACTGGAAAATACTCGTACAAGGGGAGCAATCCCGTGATAGCTTACTCTCACAGCATAAAAAAAATATCGATGATGGTAAAGGTAGTATCTTGTTTGGCACACAAAGCCTGTCTGAAGGGTTAGACTTGCCCGGTGCATACCTTGAGAACTTAATCATAACAAAAATTCCTTTTGCTGTCCCCACCTCGCCCATTGAAGAAGCACAGGCTGAATTTGTGCAAAGCAAGGGAGGTAATCCGTTTTTATCAATCACGGTACCCGATGCAGCGAAGAAATTAGTACAAAGCTGTGGTAGACTGCTGCGTAAAGAATCAGATCACGGCCGTATAACGATATTAGACAGGCGCTTAGTAACAAAACGTTACGGCAAAGCCATGCTTGATACGCTGCCGCCCTTTAAACGACAAATAGACTATTAAATGTTTGAACTTGCGCTTGACCCAATGACATGGGGGTTACTTTGTTTAGTCGCCCTTGCAGCTGGTTTTATTGATGCCATTGCCGGTGGTGGTGGTATGTTAACTGTTCCCGCCCTTCTCACAGCTGGACTGCCACCACATGTAACCTTAGCGACCAATAAATTGGCGGCAAGCTTTGGTTCATTGACCGCAAGCGTCACCTACTATAGAAAGCGCCTTTTTGATCCCAAATTTTGGGCTTCCTCTATTTTGGCGACTGCCATCGGTGCATTACTAGGCACCTTAATCGTTGATTACTTAAGCGTTGAATTTTTAAATAAATTGCTTCCCATTATAATAATTTGTGTCGCGTGCTATAGCTTGTTTGGCAAGCTGAGCCCAACACAGTCACACTCACTACCAAAAAACGAATCGGCTTTAAAGACAAAACAATGGCTACAAGGTCTATCACTCGGCTTTTTTGATGGCATGGCTGGACCTGGTGCTGGCACCTTTTGGACCGCATCAAATAGCCTATTATATAAAATGAGCTTATTGCTTAACTGCGGCTTAGCCCGCTCAATGAACTTTGTATCTAACTTTATCTCACTCATTACCTTTGTAGCGCTAGGTCATGTAAACTTTCTACTTGGTATCTCGATGGGGGCGTTTTTGATGATAGGCGCTTGGGTTGGTGCGCATTCTGCCATCAAATTTGGTAGCAAATTGATTAAGCCGCTCTTTAATACGGTGGTCATTATATTGGCGATTAAGCTTATCGTAGAGGCTTATTTTTCATGAGTCAGGCGCTTGAACGTTTGAATCAGCAAGTGGCAAAACTGGGCGAGCAAGCCAAACAGTTCGACAATGCAAAATGGTTTGATAAAAACCGCTATATTCAAGCCCAACCTAGCCTTTTCGACCGTTCTGTTTTTGCAACAAAAAGTCTTGTGCTAAGCGATTATGTTGAAGAAATTAAGCAACAGATAAAACACTTACCGGCACCAGAGAAACGTCACGCACACAACTTTGCGGTACAGAGAATTGGCAACCAAATTGAAGCCATCATCAAGGTTTTAAAATCAACACCAGTATGGGCTAAAGAAAACAAAGCCCAGTTTAAGAAAAAGCACACGGTGTATAAAAAAGCAGTGCAAAAAATCATGCAAAGCTCGCATGAACTTTATCAAGAACTCTCTCAAAATCATGAGTTTGAAAGACGCTTGATAGAAATGATTGAAGTTCGAAAGCAGCAATTAGATAAAGCCAATGCGGAACAAGCCACGCAAATTAACCAAGAGATCTTAGCTTTACATGCACGCCTTGGCCGATGCAGAAAAGCCATTTCCGCCACAGAAGCAAAAATCCAGCAAGTTGAACGACAACAAAACCGCTAATGATTTTTTACCACCCACTGTATTCGCAACTCGCACTACCACAACACCACAGATTCCCAATCGGTAAATACCAATTACTGCACAGCCGGATCGAAGAAAAACGCGTGTTCCCCCCTACTATACGCCCAAATAAAGCGCCAATTTCATCTATTTTGTTATGCCATGATGAGCAGTATGTACACAACTTTGTTCATGGCCTTATGGATAAAAAAGCCATACGAAAGATGGGGTTCCCGTGGTCTGAAGGATTAGTAGACAGAACGTTATACTCTGTGGGTGCAAGCATAGACGCGGCCAAATACGCAGTCGAACATGGTGTCGCGGTCAATATGAGTGGTGGCTACCACCACGCTCATAAAGATTTTGCGGCAGGGTTTTGCATATTCAATGACTTAGCGATTGCCGCATGCGTGCTAATCGAGCAAGGACATGCCGATAAAGTTGTCATTTTTGATTGTGATGTACACCAAGGGGATGGCACTGCAACTGTGCTACAAACAAGAGAAGATATCATTACTTGCTCTATACATTGCGAGCAGAACTTTCCTCGCACGAAGGTCTTATCTGATTACGATTTCGCCCTACCTAACCAAACCCAAGATAAAGACTATTTAGAAACCGTACAACAAGCGCTCGCACTTGTTTGTCGACTCCACCAACCTGATATCATTCTTTACAACGCCGGCGCAGATATTGTCAAACACGATGAACTTGGCATGTTCGATATAACGCTTAACGGCGTTCTAGCTCGAGATCAATTAATCATCGATTACTGTTTTAAAAGTGGCTTACCTCTCATGGCGGCAATGGGTGGAGGGTACCAACGAGATATATCTCAACTTGTTGATGTACATGAACAGTTTTTTATTGCTCTGCAAAATAAGCCAGCTATTATTGTATAAGAGTATATGGAACACTTGCTTTGGACCCGCAACATGAAACTACATGATGATGTACATAACTACTACGAAAAAATCGTGTTAGAAAAAATCATTGAACATAATTTAGACAAAAAATACGACGAAGACGTAATGGCTGACTTTTGCTGCACCGTACTCAACCAATTGCCTGCTCGTTATATTCGCAATGACGTGGATATGGCCTTTTATTTGCCAGGTCAAGAAAGAGAGCTAATGGAAAAGCGCGTTGAAACAGCAATAGAAGTAGCCATGGCACAAGTAGCAAAAAAAGGAACCAATCAGAAGTGAGTGACTCTTTAGACAATGCACCTACTCATGTCAAACTGGCAGTTGACTTAATTCTCTTGTTAGAGCAGAACCAAGTATCTGCTGAAGATGTACTGTCAGCACTGGAAATTGTTCGCGAAGATTTTGAAAAAAAACGCACCACGCAAGAAGAGCAAAAAACCTAAAATTTAACTTTTTGGTTTCATTTCAGTCATAAATGATGTTTACTCTAGTTCTTCAAATTTAACTGTGAAGCATATCATTATGACAACAAAATACTCTCTCGCATTTTTTATTGCCGCCGCAACCCATAGCAGCCTATCTTTGGCGAATGATTTCACCGCGCTAGATGAAGCCCTACCACCTTATTACATTATCAACGGTACAGAGCCGGTATTCGACTTTGATGGTGATGGATGCTTGCCAAGTGCAGGCATTAGTAGGACCGGTCAACAAAATTCAGGCCTTAAGACAACTGGGGCATTGGGTGGTAGCTGCAGAGACAGCCAATTTCTAGCTACCTCAAATACTGTCCACCGCTTTGCCTGCCATGAAAATGAGTCTGGGCAATTCTGTGCACATTTTTACGCATTGTACTTTAAAAAAGACCAAGTCTTTCCTTATTTTGGCGGCGGACATCGACACGATTGGGAATACGCAGCAGTATGGACGCATGATGGCATCGTCACCCATGGCAGTTATAGTGCACACGGAGACTTATACACAAAGAGAGCATCTGAGTTACCATTTGAAAATGGACATCTAAAAATTGTTTACCACAAAGATGGCATACTGACGCATGCAATGCGTTTTGCTAAAACGAATGAAATTGCAGAAAACGGTTATAATCGATTTGTCACACCTAACATTATCAGCTGGTATGAAATGCAAGGAGATGGCATTAATAATCAAACATTACGCGATAAGCTCAATCAATATGACTATGGCTCGGCAACGCTCCCCGTCAAAGACAGTCGGTTTCTAAACAACATTAATCGTTTCAAACCATCCAATTATCCAACATTTAGCGACACCGATGTTCAACCTTAAAATCCATTCGGGAGGCAGCAATCTCGCAGCCTCCACACCCAGCTTCTTGCTCCAACATGAATTGCGCTTTCAATATGTAAATTCTGCTTCAAAAGATATTACAAAGTATCCTAAATCGTTACAAATTGTTGCTAAGTAGCAATTTATCCCAAATATACGCTAATTTGTCGCTTTTTGGAAAACAGAGGCTTCTTTATACTCTAGCGGATTATGCTGATTTGCTTAATACTAGAGCGATAAGGGCAAATATTGGATACTGTCATGAACCTAACACGAAGTTCGCTTAAGAACCCAGCGAGTGTATTAGTGATCTTAACTTTAATTATGCTGTTTGGTGTGATCAGCATTTTTAAGTTGCCGATCCAGCTAACTCCTGACATCGAGCAGCCACAAATTACAATTTTCTCAGGGTGGCGTCAGGCTGCACCAGAAGAAATAGAATCAATGATCATTGAGCCTTTAGAAAATGCCGTTAAGAACACCCCTGGTGCTTTAGAGGTCAATACACAAATTAACCAAGGTAACGGGTTTATCTCGTTAACCTTTGCGGTCGATGCCGATATGCAACAAGCGATGCTTGATGTATTAACCAGCTTAAACCAAGCACCACCTTTACCACTTGACGCAACAGACCCAATCGTTACAGCAGGTGGTGGTGGCGGACCAGGCTCAGGTGGTCCAACAGCGGCAAGTTTACTTGTGGTGCCACTCAATTTCGATAGTGAAAAGTTCGATATGGCAAACTATCAAAAGCAAATTGAGGATTTCATCGAACCTAGACTTGCCAAAATTCCCGGCGTATCTCGCGTTAATCTCAATAGCCAACGCCAAAGAGAGTTGCGTGTCACATTTGATCCTCACAAAGCTGCAGCTCTTGGCATTAGCTTAGGGCAAATACGTCGCACCATTTCAACATCAACGGATATGTCTGGAGGTTTAGCCGACGTGGGTCGTCGCCAATATACCGTGCGATTTACCGGGAAGTATGATGTCGATAGCCTAACACAAATGCGAGTGGGTTATTCCGGTGAGCGTCCTATTTACCTGGGTGATGTCGCGACAGTTGCAGACACCGTCACCGACAGACGCTCTATGACATTGCGTAATGGTAAGCCTGCCTACTACATCACCATTTCACGCAGTAACGATTCAAATACTGTGGCGGTATTAGATGGCCTAAACCAAGCCATTCACGAGTTAAATGGCGGTATTTTAAAAGACGCTGGATTGGCTATTGAACTGAGCTACGATGCTTCCGTACATATCCGTAACGCATTACAACTAGTCAAAAGTAACCTAGGCCTTGGCGTATTAATGGCCTGTGGCATTTTATGGCTGTTCTTTAGGGGCATGCGAGCAACACTTGTAATTGCTGCAACGATCCCTGTTTCACTTATGGTCGCATTTTTAGCGCTAAATATTTTCGAGCGAAGCTTGAACGTCGTATCACTAGCAGGTCTCGCATTTGCGGTAGGGCTTGTGCTAGACGCCGCAATCATTGTGCAAGAAAACATCGCCAGATTAAAAAGTGAAGGATTAGCCAATAGCAAAGCCGCGTTAAAAGGTGCCACTCAGGTAGCTGGCGCGTTGTTTGCCTCAACGGCGACCAGTGTTGCTATCTTTTTACCGATTATGTTCATGGCGGGTATTGAAGGACAATTATTCTCTGATTTGGCACTCACACTATCCATTGCAGTTATCGCATCTTTAATTTGTGCGTTGACTATTATCCCTATTGCAAACAAATATTTACCTGAAAACGGTAACACAGAAGATCCGTATAAATCGTATTGGATTAAGCTCACTCAGTTTGTGATGTCGCTTACCGATAATCGCACTAAACAGCTGACTTGGATTGCATCTTTGCTTGGCGGCTCTGTACTTGTGACACTCACCTTGCTGCCTCAAACAGACTTCATGCCAAGGGCGCCCACTGACGGCTTTTTCTATAGTTTAAACACGCCACCGGGTGGCAATATCAACTACATGGAAGAGGAAATTGCATTGCGCGTTAAAAAGCGTTTAATGCCCTACTACACAGGAGAGAAAACACCAAAAATAAAGGATTTCAACTTCTATGTATTTGGCGCAAATGCAGGTGGTTTCATTTACTCAGACGACCCTCAACGAGTCGAAGAATTAATGAAAGTTGCTCGTGAAGAGATCTTCCAAGATTTACCCGACACACAGGTTTTTCTATTTCGAGGTTCCATGATCCAAGTGTCGAACGGTGGCGATGGTCGAGCTATCAACATTGATCTAACTGGACCAAACATGGATGATTTAATCGCGGGTGCAAAAACCGCGCTTGCCGCAGTAAAAGAAGCGATGCCAGATGCGACGGCACAGCCCCAGCCTAGTCTAGATATGGCAGAACCGGAACTTCGTCTAAATCCGAATGATAGACGGATCACGCAAGCTGGGTTAACCAGAAATGATGTTGCTCAGGCCGTTCAAGCATTTACAGGCGGATTGTTTATTAACGAGTATTTTAACGGTAACGAGCGCATGAACGTTATCTTAAGGGCAAACGCTTGGCAAACGCCAGAAGAGCTCAGAGCCCTTCCTCTCGTTACCCCTAACGCTGGTATTCAAACACTAGGAGAGCTTGCTGAGCTTGAGCGTACAGTCGGCCCAACCCAGCTTCGTCGTGTCAACGGCAAGCGCACAGTTTCCGTTGCAGTGACTCCACCACCAAAAATGAGCCTTCAAGAAGCGCAAGCACTTTTAGCACAACATGTAATGCCAAAAGTACGAGAAAGCATCCCAGCTAATGCAAGCGTTATATTGGGCGGTAACGCACAGAAGATGAACTCTGCGATTGAGGAAATGACAGTTAACTTTGCCTTAGCTTTGTTCATTCTATTCTTGTTGATGACAGCCTTATTTAAGTCAGCTAAAGATAGCTTTTTAGTACTGCTCGTCATGCCGTTAGCCGTTGCTGGCGGTGTATTAGCATTATTCGTACTCAACCTATTTACGTTCCAATCATTAGATTTACTGACCATGATCGGCTTTATTATTTTACTTGGCTTGGTGGTTAACAATGCAATTTTGCTCGTAGATCAAACCCGCTATTGCGAAAATCAAGGTATCACTAGAAGCGCTGCTGTACGTCAAGCAGTGCTCATGCGCGCGCGTCCAGTTTATTTAAGCACGTTAACGAGCCTATTCGGTATGCTGCCGCTGATGCTGATGCCGGGCGTTGGGTCAGAAATATATCGAGGGCTCGCCACTGTTATTGTTGGCGGTATGGCTATCAGTGCAATATTCACCTTGGTATTAATGCCTAGCCTATTACAGCTTGGAAAGCAGCGCCCACCTCGTGTTAACAAGACGTCTATCTCAGATAAACCTGCGTTAAACTTAGTCGCCAACCAATAAGAGAATTATTATGTTGTTATCAAAAAAACTATTCAATTCATGTTCACTCAGTGTTGGCATTTTATTACTGGCGTCGAGTATTGTTAGTTCACCAATGGCATACGCAAAATCGCCTGTCACGGTTGAAAAACTGACAAATGCGCCGTTACAAAGCGAATTTGCAGTACATGGTACATTGTATGGAAAACAAGATGTAAAACTTACAGCGGGCGTTGGAGGGCTGCTGACTTATGTAGCGGAGCCTGGCAAATCAGTCACAAAGGGAGAAGTTCTCGCTCGCATAGACACCTTGCCTCTAGAGTTGGAACAGGCTCGTCAAAACGAAATGCTGAATCGCGCTAAGATCAATTTGCAGTTTCAAAAGCAAGAACTTGCGCGACTTACACAACTTGCAAAAACAAGTAGCGCAGCAGCAAGTCAGGTAGATAAAGTAAAGCAACAACATGATTTGGCTAAATCAGACATTGCACTCGCTGAGATTGAATTGAAGGTCATCGCAGACAAACTCAATCGCTCGACTCTACGAGCACCATTTTCAGGTGTGATCAGCGAACGCTACAGCCGTTCAGGAAAAGATGTGAATAGAGCAGATGAACTACTTAGCTTAATTGACATCAATAACCTAGAAGCCCGCTTGTACGTTCCCGTAAAGTATTTAAAGTACATCAAAACAGGCATGATTTTGCCAATCTCAGCCGGCACGCTTGGGGCGTTGAACCGAGCAGATACAACGGTCACTGCGGTAATACCTACAACCGACCCTCGCTCACAATCATTTGAAGTTAGGGCAACATTGCCTAATCAAAGTACCCACAGCTGGGCCGCTGGTCAATTAGTCGATGTGGTAGTACCCTTAAATAGCAATCAACCCGAACTGCTTGTTAACCGAGACGCACTGATTTTGCGCAAGCAAGGCGTACACGTTGTACGCATCAATGCAGATAACAAAGCAGAGCAAATTCCTGTAAAGGTAGGTAAAGGCCAGGGCAAGTTTGTCGCCATCAAGCCCGTCAGTGAAGGTTCATTATCTATTGGTGATACTATTGCAGTTCGTGGTGCTGAGCGTTTAACCACAGGTCAAGAAGTTGAAGTGCAACAAGACGTCAATGCATCGTAACCAATTCCAATCAAGTTACTAGCCCAATGAGCAGGTCCATTCGTGGGCCTCGCTCATTTTTAATAAATCTAACTAGGTTTTTTTTAAAACTTAAAAAATTCAATATTTACTCACAGAGAACCTAGCTAGCCTAAGTGCCTACTGAGGTAATTTTTTATTAAAAAGCTTTTCCTTAATTAGATGGTGTAAACGCATTAAGGGGTAGGATAGAAAAATTAAGGTTATACATAAATTGGATAAGGCAATTACTTGACTATAGATGCCCCTAAGAATTTCTGTGTTAAAAATCACACGGTCAACATACCTTAATAAAAACAACATCATTAATGTGAACGACACATAAAAGCCGTATGTTGTCATACGTGCAAACTCACAACGTTTATAATTATGCCATTGGAGCATAACGACTAAAAAAAGCGCTTCATGAATGCTGTAGTAAATGTAAAAAACTTGTCGTTTAGCCTGCACTCCCATATCAATGGAGAATATAATGTCGCCAATGAAAAAGCCTATTCCCTGAAATGCTAAACTGACACAAATATAGATGAAAAATGAGTGTTCAAATTCTGTACTTGGCTCTTTGTTAGGTCGTCCAAACAACAACGACCTAACGGACGCTTGTGCTAGCCAGAGGAACAACAACAACGCACAGGCTTGCAAAAAAACAAACACCAACCCTATATTTATTAAGATTTCATTCACTTAAGTTCCCTTTATAATTGCTGCAAAAATTAAGTTCGAGTATTATCCGACGTCAAATGTTCATTAGGTGGTTCAGCTCCATTTAGACCACCACCCGATCCTCCAATAACTTTCTTCAAAACTTCTTTCGGCAGTTCATTTTTTATTGTCAATACATTACTCATTAATCTACTCCTTTTCTCCATTTAGAACAATACTAGTCGAAAAATCCAGCGACGAATAAAATCATCGCGATACACTTAGAGTAATCGCTATATCTAACAGCATAAATAAATCTAGTATTTAACCTACCAAACGTAAACTTCCAAGCTTTCCTGACTAACCCATTTACCTTTCATGCTCAGCCTAAATATGAAAATATTCATATTTAGGCTAAACCAATTACCCCACTAATTGCAACTAAAGATATATATTTTTGTAGTATTTCTTTCTTATACTATCCAGTAATGATTTGTGATCTAATTGTATTTATTTTCCAACCAATAAATAAGCTATCAATACTCATACTTCTACCGAACTTTTTAAGCTGGCTAAATCCGAAAAGGACGCACGTAAAAAAATTCGCTATTTAGCGGTCGCGCACTACCGGGATAACCACAACAGAACGCAAATTGCTGCCATGCTTCATGTCAGCAGAAGAATGCTAAATGAGTGGGTAAAACGCTACCTAGATAAGGGAATAGCTGGCCTTGACGCTACAAAACCTACCGGTAAACGTTGCTACCTTAACGATGCACAGCAGAAAAAACTTTTCCAGTATATTGAAAAACACAGTCAAAATGACAGCGGTGGTAGACTAACGGGGTATCGTATAAAGCAATATATTGAAGATGAATTTAACGTCTCTTACCATCCTAATGCGATTTACAAACTATTGAAACATTTAGGCTTTAGCTGGATCACTAGCCGCTCTCTCCACCCTAAGCAATCCGAGCAAGTTCAACAGGACTTTAAAAAAACTGCAAATGGAATTGATCAAAACGATCCCGCTATTTATCAGTCTGAATGACGTCGATATCTGGTTTCAAGACGAAGCCAGATTTGGTCAGCAAAACACTACGACACGCCTTTGGGCAAAAAAGGAACCCGGCCTAGGGCAGTCAAACAACAAGCGTTTGACTATGCCTATCTATTTGGCGCTGTGTGCCCTTCAACAGGACAGACTGAAGCGTTCATCACACCATGGGGGAATTTGAGTGTCATGAAACAGCACTTGCAGCTAATATCAGCGAAAACCGCACCTGGCCGACATGCTGTAGTGTTGATGGACGGCGCAGGATGGCATCAAGCATCACTGGTAACAGATATTGATAATGTCTCTATTATCAAACTACCACCCTATTCACCTGAACTGAATCCGATAGAGCAAGTATGGAGTTGGCTGCGGCAGCACCATTTAGCGGATCGCTGTTTCAAAGGTTATGAAGATATTGTAGAGAGTTGCAGTGAAGCTTGGAATGACTTTGTTTCATGTACAAAACGAGTGATAAAAATGTGTCAAAGAGAGTCGGCAGAGGTGGGAAAAAGTTAAGATGGATTGGTATTATTTCTCATTGTCGGATGGCGGCGCTTCGCACCTTATACCGGCCTACGAATAGGAATGACCTTGTAGGTTGGAAAAGCCAAAGGCGCCTTCCAACAGGCTTAAAACGCAAAAAACCCCGATACTTTCGTATCGGGGTTTCTTTTATTAGGACCTGGCGATGTTCTACTTTCACATGGCAGCTGCCACACTATCATCGACGCTGTTTCGTTTCACTTCTGAGTTCGGCATGGGGTCAGGTGGTTCCAAAACGCTATAGTCACCAGGAAAACTGGAGTGCAAATGGTTAATTACTTCAAGCTTTGCTGAGCATTTCATTTGCGCAAGGTGAATATCAAGCAACACTGCTGTCGCGACCTTCACTTTGCTTAAATCTGGAAAAATTCTGATAATTCGTAAAAATCTACTTTAGTTAATACTAACTTCTGTCTCTTAAACCACTTTGGCGTTGTATGGTTAAGCCTCACGGGTAATTAGTACTGGTTAGCTTAACGTATCACTACGCTTCCACACCCAGCCTATCAACGTTGTAGTCTCCAACGGCCCTTCAGTTAACTTAAAGTTAAAGTGAGAACTCATCTCGAGGCTCGCTTCCCGCTTAGATGCTTTCAGCGGTTATCGATCCCGAACGTAGCTACCGGGCAATGCAATTGGCATCACAACCCGAACACCAGCGGTTCGTCCACTCCGGTCCTCTCGTACTAGGAGCAGCCCCTCTCAATTCTCAAACGCCCACGGCAGATAGGGACCGAACTGTCTCACGACGTTCTAAACCCAGCTCGCGTACCACTTTAAATGGCGAACAGCCATACCCTTGGGACCGACTTCAGCCCCAGGATGTGATGAGCCGACATCGAGGTGCCAAACACCGCCGTCGATATGAACTCTTGGGCGGTATCAGCCTGTTATCCCCGGAGTACCTTTTATCCGTTGAGCGATGGCCCTTCCATTCAGAACCACCGGATCACTATGACCTACTTTCGTACCTGCTCGACGTGTCTGTCTCGCAGTTAAGCTGGCTTCTACCATTACACTAACCGTACGATGTCCGACCGTACTTAGCCAACCTTCGTGCTCCTCCGTTACTCTTTGGGAGGAGACCGCCCCAGTCAAACTACCCACCAGGCACTGTCCTCAACCCCGATAAGGGACCTAAGTTAGAACATCAAACATACAAGGGTGGTATTTCAAGGTCGGCTCCACGATGACTGGCGTCACCGCTTCAAAGCCTCCCACCTATCCTACACATGTAGGCTCAATGTTCAGTGCCAAGCTGTAGTAAAGGTTCACGGGGTCTTTCCGTCTAGCCGCGGGTACACAGCATCTTCACTGCGATTTCAATTTCACTGAGTCTCGGGTGGAGACAGCGTGGCCATGGTTACACCATTCGTGCAGGTCGGAACTTACCCGACAAGGAATTTCGCTACCTTAGGACCGTTATAGTTACGGCCGCCGTTTACCGGGGCTTCGATCAAGAGCTTCGACTTACGTCTAACCCCATCAATTAACCTTCCGGCACCGGGCAGGTGTCACACCGTATACGTCATCTTACGATTTTGCACAGTGCTGTGTTTTTAATAAACAGTCCCAGCCACCTGGTCACTGCGGCTGTCGTCAGCTTAAGGAGTAAATCCCATCACCAACAACAGCGTACCTTCTCCCGAAGTTACGGTACAATTTTGCCTAGTTCCTTCACCCGAGTTCTCTCAAGCGCCTTAGTATTCTCTACCTGACCACCTGTGTCGGTTTGGGGTACGATTCGAAATAATCTGAAGCTTAGAGGCTTTTCCTGGAAGTAGGGCATCAGTAACTTCACCACCTTAGTGGCTCGTCTCGTGTCTCAGCCTTAGCGACCCGGATTTTCCTAAGTCACCAGCCTACGCACTTTCACATGGACAACCAACGCCATGCTTACTTAGCCTGCTCCGTCCCCCCATCGCAATTATTCCAAGTACGGGAATATTAACCCGTTTCCCATCGACTACGCTCTTCAGCCTCGCCTTAGGGGTCGACTTACCCTACCCTGATTAACATGGGATAGGAACCCTTGGTCTTCCGGCGTGCGGGTTTTTCACCCGCATTGTCGTTACTCATGTCAGCATTCGCACTTCTGATACCTCCAGCATACCTCCCGGTACACCTTCAACGGCTTACAGAACGCTCCCCTACCCCGCGAATATACCCCGAAACTATCTCTTACCAACTCAACGTGTTGGGCACTTCGTGCGTCAACGTTAATCTTAAAATAGTTTGGGTGGTATATTCGCAGCCGCAGCTTCGGTGGTATGTTTAGCCCCGTTACATCTTCCGCGCAGGCCGACTCGACTAGTGAGCTATTACGCTTTCTTTAAAGGGTGGCTGCTTCTAAGCCAACCTCCTAGCTGTTTTAGCCTTCCCACATCGTTTCCCACTTAACATACACTTTGGGACCTTAGCTGGCGGTCTGGGTTGTTTCCCTCTTCACGACGGACGTTAGCACCCGCCGTGTGTCTCCCGGATAGTACTTTACGGTATTCGGAGTTTGCAAAGGGTTGGTAAGTCGGGATGACCCCCTAGCCTTAACAGTGCTCTACCCCCGTAAGTATTCGTCCGAGGCTCTACCTAAATAGATTTCGGGGAGAACCAGCTATCTCCCGGTTTGATTAGCCTTTCACTCCTAGCCACAGGTCATCCCCTAACTTTTCAACGTTAGTGGGTTCGGTCCTCCAGTTGATGTTACTCAACCTTCAACCTGCCCATGGCTAGATCACCGGGTTTCGGGTCTATACCTTGCAACTAAGCGCCCAGTTAAGACTCGCTTTCGCTACGGCTACCCTAATCGGTTAACCTCGCTACAAAATATAAGTCGCTGACCCATTATACAAAAGGTACGCAGTCACACCACGAAGGTGCTCCTACTGCTTGTACGTACACGGTTTCAGGTTCTATTTCACTCCCCTCACAGGGGTTCTTTTCGCCTTTCCCTCACGGTACTGGTTCACTATCGGTCAGTTGGGAGTATTTAGCCTTGGAGGATGGTCCCCCCATATTCAGTCAAAGTTTCACGTGCTCCGACCTACTCGATTTCACTTTAGATAAGTTTTTGTGTACGGGACTATCACCCTGTGTCGTCAAACTTTCCAGAATGTTCCACTAACTACACTAAAGCTTAAGGGCTAGTCCGATTTCGCTCGCCGCTACTTTCGGAATCTCGGTTGATTTCTTTTCCTACGGGTACTTAGATGTTTCAGTTCTCCGCGTTCGCTTCATACAGCTATGTATTCACTGCATGATGACCCAAAGGGCCGGGTTTCCCCATTCGGAAATCCTAGTCTCAAGCGCCTCTTACTGGCTCAACTAGGCTTATCGCAAGTTAGTACGTCCTTCATCGCCTCCAACTGCCAAGGCATCCACCGTGTACGCTTAGTCACTTAACCATACAACCCAAAATGGTTTGTATCGTCAAAGACAGTTTAACTTCGCCAGAAGTTAATATTGAATACTAAAGTAGACGCTAATAAACAAATCCTTAATAAGAACTGCTTATCGGCATGTTTTACTTTTGAAAACTCTTTATAGATATAAATATCTACAAGAATTAATTATCAGCTTTTCCAAATTTTTAAAGAGCAATATCACTCAGTCATAAGACCAAGCAACAATCATCTGTGTGGACACTACGAACAAATAAGTTCTAAATCGTATAAGGAGGTGATCCAGCCCCAGGTTCCCCTAGGGCTACCTTGTTACGACTTCACCCCAGTCATGAATCACTCCGTGGTGATCGCCCTCCCGAAGGTTAGGCTAACCACTTCTGGAGCAACCCACTCCCATGGTGTGACGGGCGGTGTGTACAAGGCCCGGGAACGTATTCACCGCGGCATTCTGATCCGCGATTACTA
Organism: Pseudoalteromonas sp. ATL1; assembly: GCF_058933015.1. Lineage (NCBI taxonomy): Bacteria > Pseudomonadati > Pseudomonadota > Gammaproteobacteria > Alteromonadales > Pseudoalteromonadaceae > Pseudoalteromonas > Pseudoalteromonas sp. ATL1. The sequence goes on from NZ_JBZYXL010000001.1 coordinate 3,569,701, forward strand.
GCGATTCCGACTTCATGGAGTCGAGTTGCAGACTCCAATCCGGACTACGACGCACTTTAAGTGATTCGCTGACTCTCGCGAGCTCGCAGCACTCTGTATGCGCCATTGTAGCACGTGTGTAGCCCTACACGTAAGGGCCATGATGACTTGACGTCGTCCCCACCTTCCTCCGGTTTATCACCGGCAGTCTCCTTAGAGTTCCCGACCGAATCGCTGGCAACTAAGGATAGGGGTTGCGCTCGTTGCGGGACTTAACCCAACATCTCACAACACGAGCTGACGACAGCCATGCAGCACCTGTATCAGAGTTCCCGAAGGCACCAATCTATCTCTAGAAAGTTCTCTGTATGTCAAGTGTAGGTAAGGTTCTTCGCGTTGCATCGAATTAAACCACATGCTCCACCGCTTGTGCGGGCCCCCGTCAATTCATTTGAGTTTTAACCTTGCGGCCGTACTCCCCAGGCGGTCTACTTAATGCGTTAGCTTTGAAAAAGTCCTCCGAAGAGTCCAGCTTCTAGTAGACATCGTTTACGGCGTGGACTACCAGGGTATCTAATCCTGTTTGCTCCCCACGCTTTCGTACATGAGCGTCAGTGTTGACCCAGGTGGCTGCCTTCGCCATCGGTATTCCTTCAGATCTCTACGCATTTCACCGCTACACCTGAAATTCTACCACCCTCTATCACACTCTAGTTTGCCAGTTCGAAATGCAGTTCCCAGGTTAAGCCCGGGGCTTTCACATCTCGCTTAACAAACCGCCTGCGTACGCTTTACGCCCAGTAATTCCGATTAACGCTCGCACCCTCCGTATTACCGCGGCTGCTGGCACGGAGTTAGCCGGTGCTTCTTCTGTAAGTAACGTCACAGCTGAATGCTATTAACATCCAACCTTTCCTCCTTACTGAAAGTGCTTTACAACCCGAAGGCCTTCTTCACACACGCGGCATGGCTGCATCAGGCTTGCGCCCATTGTGCAATATTCCCCACTGCTGCCTCCCGTAGGAGTCTGGGCCGTGTCTCAGTCCCAGTGTGGCTGATCATCCTCTCAAACCAGCTAGGGATCGTCGCCTTGGTGAGCCATTACCTCACCAACTAGCTAATCCCACTTGGGCCAATCTTTAGGCGTGAGGCCCGAAGGTCCCCCACTTTGGTCCGTAGACATCATGCGGTATTAGCAGTCGTTTCCAACTGTTGTCCCCCACCTAAAGGCATGTTCCCAAGCATTACTCACCCGTCCGCCGCTCGTCATCTTCTAGCAAGCTAGAAATGTTACCGCTCGACTTGCATGTGTTAGGCCTGCCGCCAGCGTTCAATCTGAGCCATGATCAAACTCTTCAATTAAAAGTTTTTTGAAACCTAAGTTTCGTGCTCATTGAATTCTGATTTTGATTTCCTAAGAAATCGAATTGACTGTGCTGAAACAAGTAAACTTGTTTCCGTTGGTCACTCAGTTCAATTGAGACTCTAAATTTGTTTGCATCCTCTAGCGAGGCTAGATTTTGCTGTTAGAACTCAATCTGTACGAGTGCCCACACAGATGATTGCTTCATATTTTTAAAGAACGTTTCGAGCTGCTTTCGCGTCTCGAGGGATGTGCATTCTAAGCATTCCCGATTTTTTGTCAACACTTAATTTGAAGTTTCTTTTTTAGAAGTTTCAAGTTTAAGTTTTACTTGACGCTGACTCGTTGCTGCTTTGCTTATTCAGCGCAGCGCTCCGTGTCAGTGGATGCGCATTATAGGCATCCCAAACAATTACGCAAGCACTTTTTTATAAAAACTTATAAAAACACGCCTTTCGAACAAAAAACAAACTAAAAACCCACAAAAGATATGTTTTCTGTTTTTTGCGAGCTGTTTTAGTTTGTTTTTTGCACAGCGGGACATTAAGTATTATTGAAAAGACCAAAGATGCAAATTATTTTTGCAAAAAGTACATCACTTATGTCCTCAAACAGTGTGTGTGTACCTTTTACGTTTTAGCCGTTAGTAGAGAAGGCTATATAGCTTACGTCTATATAATGCAGCAAGCGCATCACCATCAGGAAGCGAAGCGATAACATCTAAAAAATCTTGTCTTGCTGACATGAAATTCATATCACGTTGCAAAATGTTTAACAGCAGCGCTAGCGCTTCTTCTTTTTTACCTGCTTGCGCAAGTAAACCTGCCAACTTCAGTTTTATATCATTGTTCTCAGGTTCAGCCTGTAAAGCTTCACTTAGCATTTTTATTTCAGGCGATTCCTGAGCTTGTTTTGCTTGCTCTAGTTTTGCCTGTAAATTTTGGAAGTATGGATCTTGCTCTGATCCAGGCACGGAATCTAACAACGCTTGCGCATCATCCAGCTTTTGTATCTGAATACATATATTCGCTAGCACAAGCTTAACTCGCGTATTATCCGCGTCGATGTCATACGCTTGTTTGGCGAAACTGAACGCAGCATTTAAGTCGTCATTTGCTAATGCTTGTTTCGCTTGGTCAAGTAATAACATTTCAGGCTTTGGTAAATGCTCTGCCAATGCCTTTTTAATCTCTTCTTCACTTTGAGCCCCTGGTAGCATGTTAACTGGTGCGCCATTTTTCAACATGACAAGCGTGGGTAGTGCTTGTAAACCAATTTGCTGAGCTAATTGCGAAGCCAATGCTTGCTGAAGATCGCAGTCCACTGTTGCCACTACAAGATGCGACTCATAACTTGTGGCCAGATTACTTAATATTGCAGCCTGTGTAATACAGTCTGGATTTTGTGCACTAAAAAAAGTCAGTAAGATCAGTTTATCTTGGTGTTGCTCACCAAGCACCTGTTGTATATTTTCACTTGTTAGTTGAATTTGGTTGCTCATACTTTGCTTATCGTCGTTTTTAGCTAGTTTGTTCATATATTGAGGCAATAGCTGTAATTACAAGTCTAGTTGCTAACCTTCACTGAACTTTTTGCGCGGCTCTTAAAACGGCGCTTAGCGCTCTTCGGTTTCGCAAGCCCTCTAAAGCTCACTGTATTAGTTAGTTGTGCGGTTGAGATTATCTCTTGAATTTGACCAACAAGCGGATCCATGAAATTTTGATAGCTGCATTCTTTATTGGCTATTTTCGCTAAGTGTGATTCCCACAATGCCGTTCTATCCGGCAAAGTAAGCGTTTCTGGGAGCATGGTTATCATTGCATGCCCTATTTCACTGGCTTTGATTAGCTTTCCTTCTCGTTGTAGAAACCCTCTTTTAAACAAAAGTTCGATGATCCCAGCTCTTGTAGCCTCAGTACCTAATCCATCAGTATCTTTTAAGATTTTTTTGATGTCTTGATCTTTAACGTAACGACTAATACCCGTCATAGCACCGAGCAAAGATGCATCAGTGTAATGTTGGGGAGGTTGCGTGTGTTTCTCGCGTATTTCAGAATCACTGCACAATAGCTGCAGCCCTTCTGCTAAAGGAGGCAAAAATGAGGACTCTGATCCATCCTCGCACTGATTTTTGCCAAACAAAGCTTTAAAGCCCAAATTTGTCACTTGTTTAACTTTGGCAATAAATATGCCCCCAGCGATTGAAATCTCAGCCACAGTCTCATTATATGTATACGAAGGATAAAACTGCGCCACATACTGCCTGCAGATAAGCTCATACACTTGCTGCTCATATTGGCCAAGTGGTGACGACTTTAGTTTTTTGCTCGTTGGTATAATGGCATGGTGTGCTTCTACCTTTTTATCATTCCAACACTTAGATTTAAGTGATAGATCTGCGTTGCCAATTTTTTCTTGCTCGCATCCCTGATTATTCGCAATTGCCGAGAGCACCTGTTCACGTTCGTGAAAATGGTCATTGGGTAAATAACGATTGTCCGAACGTGGGTAAGTGATCAATTTATGTTTTTCATACAGACTTTGACATACGTCCAACACTTGCTTAGCCGACATACCAAAACGCTTATTTGCATCAATTTGTAACGCCGACAAATTATAAGGTAAAGGTGGAGCTTGCTTCTTGGGCGTTTTCTGTAGCTTTACCACTTCAGCCGGTTGACCCTGAATGCGCGAAGCCACATTTTCCGCTAACGCTTTTACCAGTACTCGTTTTTCTTCATCCATATACGGTGCACATGCCTCACTTGGTCGCCATTTAGCGACAAACGACTCTTTTTCGTCCGTTAAAAGATGTGCGAAAACTTCGTAAAAAGGCTTAGACACAAAGTTCTTTATTGTTATATCTCTTTGCACAACTAGGCCTAATACTGGCGTTTGTACTCTGCCAACAGATAGCACACCTTGATAACCTGCTTTTTGCCCCGTTAGCGTGTAGGCGCGTGTTAGATTCATTCCATACAACCAATCGGCACGCGCTCGAGCAAGCGCCGATACACTTAGTGGAATAAACTCTTTATTTGATTTTTGTGTTTGCAGTGCTTTTTTAACCGCTTGTAGGTTTAGATCACTAATCAGTAAGCGTTGTGTCGATTGCTTTTGCTGTACCGACAGGCCTATGTGTTGCAACACCTCATCAACCAGTAGCTGACCTTCTCGGTCTGGATCGCCCGCATGAACGATAATGCTTGCTTTTTTTATCAAGCGCTTGAGTACAACCAGCTGTTTTTTAGTCTTTGGTTTTGCTTTAAATTGCCAATCGGTTGGTAGTATGGGCAAGTCATGATATTGCCACTTCTTATACTTAGGGTCGTAATCTTCCGGTTCAGCTTGTTCCAGTAAATGACCAATGCACCAAGAAACAACACTGCCATCGCCTGTTTCAATATAACCATCTTGCTTAACGTGTGGTTTGGGTAGTGCGTCGGCTATTGCTCTACCCAATGATGGTTTTTCTGCAATATAAAGCTTCATTATGAAGAGCTCATAGAATAACTGTATAAATTAACAGTTATTCTATGTTAACTAAACGCGTTATGCCAGTTTGCGCTCACTATTGGCGCGTTTTTAATAAATTGAGCTGCGCATGTTTTTGCTCAACTATCTGCGTCATAGTGCTGGCAGCTTGTTCGACTTGATCGGCAAGCGCTGACAACTCAGCCGCCGCATCCGAGATCCCAGTGGTGTTACCATTGATCTCTTCCGTCACGACACTTTGTTCCTCTGCTGCTGTCGCTATTTGTGTCACTTCGTTGGAAATATTTGCCAGCATAGACACCATCGTACTCATTGCCTGCGCCGACTCTTCACAGTACGACACCGCTTGCTCTCCTTGCGAAACCGAACTTTCGATAATATCTTCGGAGCGATTAACTTCATGGGTTAAATTATTAATCAATTCACTGATATCATTCGTTGAAGCGTGCGTCTTAGACGCCAGTGCCCTAACTTCATCTGCAACAACCGCAAAACCACGCCCCTGTTCACCGGCTCTTGCCGCTTCAATTGCCGCGTTTAATGCGAGTAAATTAGTTTGCTCCGCAATTGCACGGATCACATCGAGTATTTGAGAAATATCCGCACTGCGTTCAACCACTTTATTGATCGCCTGCTTGGCTTCCAACACTTGCGTGGCCATTGCTTGCACGGTCTGCGTCGTCTTAACAATGCTTGATTCACTAAGCTGCACTTGCTCTGCGGCTTCGTTGGCACTTTGTGCCGCTTGCTCTGACGAGCGAGCAACCTCACTGGCTGTTGCACTTAGCTCATTGATAGCGGCAACAACACTGTCTATCTCATTATGCTGATTTGCTACTTTGTTCTTAATGTTGATAGCAACTTCCGTTGTCATAAACGACTGCTGGTAAGACTGCTCCGCCAGTGTTTTCAGATCATCGATCATATGCCGAAGCTTATCTGTAAATATATTAAATCCCTTGGCCAGCGCTATTAACTCTGCGTGTTGGCTCACATGCAACGCTTGAGTTAGATCTCCCTCACTACTTGCTAGACTTTCAACTCTCAGTTGGATCTGAGTCAAGGGTTTAATAATGGTGTTAATAAGCCAAATCGCGAGTACTATGCCTACGGCTGCAATCACAACGCCAACAACCAACATGGTTTGACTTGCCGATTTTGCGGAGGCATCTAGCGCTTGCGATAATTGAGCCGCATCTTTTAAAACAACTTCTTTAGGCACTTCTATAAGTAGTGACCAAGTTACATCGGCAAGCTTAATATGAATTGGCAAGGCAATGGCAATATCGCCACCGATTTCCAAAAAATCACTTGAGTTATGCAGCGAAAGTAAAGCTCTTGCACGGTCAGAAGACATCGACTCGCGCAGTGGGCGCGCTAACTTTTTATAGTGGCTAGAACCAACCACCAATCCTAGGTCACTTAATAAAGACACTTTTGCCGCACCACCATACAAGCTTTTCGATAGCTCAACGGCTTGTTGCTGAAATACGGGTAAATTGACATCCACGCCCACTAGGCCAACAAATTGGCCCAGTGCTTGTACCGGCACTGTCAGTGAGGTCATTAACGTGCCATCGTATAAATAGGGTTCCATGATGCAGGGCTGGTTTTTATCACGAGCGCATAAGTACCATTCGGCTTCTCGTAACCCAAATTCGTTTTTGGCTGTTAAATATTTATCTGCGGCTGAAGCAACAGCTTGTTGCGTGATACCAGATAGATCCTTTGTAAAATACACTTCTAAGGTACCATCGCCTTTTACTGAATGACTGGCACCAGCCATATATTGAGCATCGTTACCATCATAACCGTTAGCTTCAAACTGCGCATACATAGAAGAAACAAACTGATTCTTCGCTAAAGCGCCCGCAATGGCTCTTTGCACTTCTTCGCGAGACAATGGTTGATTTTGTGCTGTATTACTTAAAACCCCAGCCACAGAATTCGGCACTCGATACGCTTCATTGATAAAACCCGCAACACGTTCGGCATAATAATGGCCTTGTGCAGTTAAACTCTGCTGCGCTTGACGGTAAATTACATCATGTACGCGCTCATTTTGGCTGGCATTTTGCTGCTCTAAATGAAACCACATAAAAAGCGTGAGTAGCATCACTAATGTCGTGACTAATGCGCCAAGGAAGATAAGTAGTTTATTTTTAATCGATGCCTGATCCATATGTTTCCTTTTAGGTGTGACATGTCGATATGCGTGTGGGTGAATGATTCAGCCCTATTTCTAATATAAAAACAAAAACTGATTACAATTCAACCATCAAGCTGGTTTTTTTATGTTTGTACAGCAAATCACAAACGTGCAATCAGTGCAACAAATGAAATCACCAGCAATAAAAAAGGCATGAGTTTCCCCATGCCTTTTTATCTTATTAAAACAATTTATACATCGTCTTCAATATTATCTTTACCTGATGTACGCTCGACGCTATCGAGCTTATGATGGATCGCTGACTTTATGAGCATATAGCCGCTGATCGGTGCGGTAAGTAATAAAAAAATAGAAATTAAGATTTCTTTCGCACTGATACCATCTTGCAGCTGACTGAAATAAACCATTGCAGCCGTCAGCAAACATGCCATCCCCAATGTGGTTGCTTTTGTCGGACCATGCAAGCGCATGAAAAAGTCTGGCATTTTAACCAAACCGATTGAGCCAACAAGTACGAAAAAGCCGCCTATCAATAATAAGATTGAAATAATCCACTCAGACATATTTACACCTATTCAATAATATCGCCGCGAAGCAAGTATTTACATACTGCAACCGTACTGACAAACCCGAGCATAGCGATTAGTAATGCCGCTTCAAAATACAAACTAGTGCCCATGCTCATGCCATACAGAATGATCAACGCGATGCTGTTAATGTACATGGTATCAAGCGCCAAAATTCGATCAGGCACCGAAGGCCCAACCACTAGGCGCCATAAATTAAGCATGAGCGACACGCCAATCATGGCAAACACAATCAAAATAACCGTTTCTAACATCCAAAAATCTCCTTAAGTGGCGCTTCATAACGCTGCTTAATGGTCTGTATCAGCGTTTGCTCATCTTCAAGGTTGAGTACATGGATCAGCAAATAGCGTTGTTGAGGTTCATTCTCATCCGCTTGAGATTCAAGCCATGGATACACCTCCGCACTTACCGTGCCTGGCGTTAAACTTACTGTGCTGGCCAAAATAGTGATCGGCATACTATGCGCCAAATCTAACGGCACCTTTACAAATCCTGGTTTTAAGCGTTTGCTGGGACCCAATATCAACAATGCGACTTGCACATTGGCTGTAATAATATCGTATAAAACCAGCAATAAATGGCGCAGTGCTAAGCCTGGTTTTAAAATAAGCGGTTGCTTTGTGCGGAACGGGTGCGTTATCAATGGGATAATAATCGCGAGCAACAAACCCAAAATGATATGTCCTGCAGAAACGCTGTTATTCAACAAAAGCCACACACAAAATAATAGCAGGCTTCGAAATGGCGTTGGCAGCCATGAAAAACGAGACTCTAAACGCATTACTGACCTCCCTCAAGTACCGCACTCACGTTAGCACCAAAGTCATGCAAACTCGTTGCAGTAGCAAAAGCATAGTCAGTCAGCGGACCTGCAAAAATGACTAAAGCTGGTGATGCGACAATCAGTAACAGCAAAGCACTTAGTTGCGCTGGGTGCACTTTCATCTCGTCTGCTGATTCAATGGGTTTGTTTGTTGTGTGGTGCCAAAATAAAGTACTTCCGGCGCGCGCGATCGCCATCAGTAACGCGAGACTCGCAAGTAAATAAATGGGCCAGAACACATAAACATAATCACTTTGAAGCGTTGCTTTTAACAACCAAATCTTTGCCACAAAACCTGATAGTGGTGGCATACCAATAACGGTTACAGCAGCAAGCACGAAACACCCACCCAGTAACACTGGCTGAATCACAGGTCGTCCTGCCGTGAGTCTGTCTGATACTTTACCCCGTTGACGAGCAATAAGATCGGCAAGTAAAAATAATGCGGCGCTCACCAATGTAGAATGTACTAAGTAATAAATCGCGGCTGCACTTGCTTGCACCGTTTGTACAGCAACTAAGGCGACTAAAGTACCCACTGATACAATCACAAGATTCGCTGTCAATTTGCGTAAGTCTTGACTGGCAAGCACACCGATAGCACCAAAAACAATCGTGGCTATCGCTAGCCACCACAACCACTCTTGTGCCATTAAGCTCAGCTCACCTGCATGCTCGCCAAAGATCATGGTGTAAACACGCATCATAGAATACACACCGACTTTAGTCATAATCGCAAAGAGTGCAGCAACAACAGGCAATGCTGTGGCATAAGTATTCGGTAACCAAAGATGCAACGGCAACAATGCGCCTTTTAATGCAAATACCACTAATAGCAGCAAACCACCGATTTTAGCCAAATAGATATCATCGCCTTGCAAGCTGGCAATTTTATTCGCCATATCGGCCATGTTGAGCGTGCCTAACACCCCATACAAAGTGCCTAACGCAATGAGAAAAACCGCAGAACCAACTAAGTTCATAATGACATACTGCAAAGCTGCTCGCGTATTATGTTTATCGCCACCATGCATGAGCAACGCATAAGACGCTATCAGCAACACTTCGAAAAACACAAACAAGTTAAACATATCGCCTGTTAAGAACGCGCCATTCACCCCCAACACCAAAAAGTGTAAAAGTGGGTGGAAGAATGCCCCTCTCTCGTCATCTCCCGCACACGCATATAAGGCACATATACCACCAAGCAATGAAGTCAAGCTAATGAGCAATACTGAAAGTGGATCAGCAACGAGCACAATACCAAATGGTGCGGACCAGTTACCGATGGCATACACCTGTGTACCTGCATCTTTTACATGTAATAATAACAAAATGGATGCGAGTAATGTTACAACACTAAACAGTACTGATGCCACGCGGCGGATAGGCAAGCTTTTCCCACAAGGTGGCATTAACAACACCACCCCTGCGAGCATCGGCAATAAAATAGGCAAAGAAGTCAAATGCTGGATCATGCTTTACCCTTATTTTTATTATTTACAACTTGGCCATTAACGTGGTCATTGCCCAAATCGGCACGTCCACGAATCGCTAAAATCACCACAAAAGCCGTCATTGCAAAGCCAATCACAATAGCGGTCAATACCAACGCTTGAGGTAAAGGATCTGCATAAGATTGTGCATGACCCAACACTGCGGCTTGGTTCAGTGATAAGCGACCCGACGAAAACAGAAATAAGTTAACCGCGTAAGATAACATGGTTAAGCCCAGCACAACGGGAAATGTTCTTGCCCTAAGGATCAAAAACACGCCACAAGCAACCAGTAACCCAACGCAAGATGCATATAGCAGTTCCATTAGAAATTCACCTCTTCTTTTGGCGCATCGGCAGTGAGCTTACCTAAGCTAGCTAAAATCATTAATGTTGCTCCAACAACCGTAATATAAACACCTAAATCAAATACAAGGGCGCTTGCTAGCTCAATTTTTCCAACCAGCGGCAAATCAAAATAATCAAACCAACTGGTTAAGAATGGCCTATCAAAGAACCAACTACCGACACCTGTCACGAGCGCAATGGCAATGCCTGATGCGATGATTTTTCGATAGTTAATTGTCAACCGCTCTGCAATCCAATTTGAGCCATGCGCAATGTACTGCAAAATAAAGGCGATTGCGGTTACTAGGCCTGCGATGAAACCACCACCAGGTAAATTATGACCACGCAAGAAAATATAGAAGGACACTAACAACGCTAATGGCAGCAAGCTTTGTGAAATACTCGCCAATAGAATTGGATAGCGCTCTTTAGCCCAAGGACGCCCTTCGCTATCGCTGGCAGGCATAAACAATGGCAAGTTGAGCAATAGCTTGTAAATACCTAACGCAGCAATGCCGAGCACCGTGATTTCGCCCAAGGTATCAAACCCTCTAAAGTCAACCAAAATAACGTTAACAACGTTGGTACCACCCCCACCTGTTTTAGCGTTGGCAATGAAAAACTCGGAAATAGAGTCAAGCGGGCGCGTGATCATGGCATAACAAATACTCCCCACAACAACACCGATTGCAGAGGCAATCCCAAGATCTCTCAGTACTCGGATAGAGCTAGATTCTCTAGGTGTTCTTTGTGGTAAGAAAAACAGCGCAAGCATCAACAAGATGATGGTCACTACCTCTACAGTTAACTGAGTCAAAGCCAAATCGGGCGCAGAAAAACGCGTAAATGCGACAGAAACCATCAAGCCAACCACGGAAACCATCAACAGCGACACCATTCTTAGGTGATGCCAAATTACTGTCCCAATCGCGCCTATCATCAATAAGGCGGCACCAATACCGTTATGCATATCAACCGAGGTTGGCTTTTTATCGCCTACAAGCTGGGCCATTTCAAACAAAGGCCAGCCTGCGCAAAGCAGTACTACAACAAACATCAGCATTAGATAGCGCTGCAACGACCCGTTTTCTATCGCGACGATTTTTCGCTGACTCCATTTAACGATAGTGTACACAAACGTATCGAATACTTTCTTGGCATTCAGTGGCGGCAAAGACGCTTGAAATTGGAATAAATAACGTCTTTGCGTGTAAATAAATAAACCACCGCATACGGCAATACCACTCATCAGCAACGGTAAATTAAATCCATGCCAGATAGCGATTTGAAATTCAGGAGCCGCACGCCCTAGCACAGCTGACGACGCGACATTCAAAATACTGTCGATCACTAAATTCGGGAACATACCAACAATCAAGCAAAGCGCCACTAGAATTTCAATCGGCACTCTCATATAACGTGGTGGTTCATGAGGCTGTTTAGGCAATCCAACAGGCTCACCATTAAAGAAAACATCGTGAATAAAACGCGCAGAATAAGCAACCGAAAACGCACCTGCAATCGTTGCCAAGACAGGGATTAGCCAAGACATTGACCCCAATAATTGCTGGTATAAAGTCTCTGCAAAGAACATTTCTTTCGACAGGAAACCATTTAATAGGGGCACACCCGCCATTGCAGCAGCTGCGACCATCGCCAGTGTTGCTGTGTAAGGCATAAACCGCCACATACCATTGAGCTTGCGCATATCACGCGTGCCCGTTTCATGATCAATGATCCCCGTCGCCATAAACAACGAGGCTTTAAATGTCGCGTGGTTGATAATATGAAAAATCGCTGCAACCGTTGCCAACTCAGTATCTAAGCCCAGTAATAGCGTTATCAGACCCAAGTGACTAATGGTCGAATAAGCTAACAAGCCTTTTAAGTCATGTTTAAACAAGGCGACGTATGCTGCGAACAATAATGTCGCGAGCCCCGTTAAACCAACCAACACAAACCAAAGATCAGTCCCCGCCAGAGCAGGATAAAATCTTGCTAACAGAAATATACCCGCTTTAACCATGGTCGCAGAGTGCAAGTAAGCACTTACCGGTGTTGGTGCTGCCATGGCGTGTGGTAACCAAAAATGAAATGGAAATTGGGCCGACTTAGTGAAGGCACCCAACAAGACAAGAATAAGCGCAACTTCATACAAACTATGAGATTGGATCAGCGCTTTGCTTTGTAAAATAACATCTAGGTTGTAGCTACCTACAATGTTACCAATGATCATTAAACCCGCTAACAGTGCTAGACCACCACCGCCTGTCACAGCAAGTGCCATGCGCGCCCCTTTTCGCGCCTCTGACTTTTGCCACCAGTAACTGATCAGTAAGAACGAGCTGATACTCGTTAGCTCCCAAAACACCCACAGCTGCAGCACATTATTAGACATAACAATGCCCAGCATGGCGGTCATGAAGAGCATTAGATACGCAAATAGCTTTGGCATAGAATCCTTCTCGCTCAGATAATAGCGCGCATAGAAGATCACCAAAATACCAATGCCCAAAATCATAAACACAAAGAGTAACGCAAGCCCATCTAACCTAAAGGCCAATTCAATCCCAAGTAGCGGGATCCAAGATACGCTTTCTCTGAGTACTTGACCCGAGAAGACATCCAATGAAAGATTAATAGCCCATGCTAGCGCTACTATGGGTGTTACAAGCGTCAATGCAGTTGTTTGATTGCGCGTTAACTTACCCGAACATGATGAGAGAATACTGCCGATTAAGGATAGCAAGGGTATCCAAAGCAAAGTCATAGATTAAACCTTTTTGTTTCAGCGTCGTGAATGCACGACCTACACTGAGCGCCTGTGCAACCTACCGTAATGTATAAAACACATGAGTTTGGTTTTAAGCACACAAAACTTTCCCATTTATACTTATTAGTATTTGAGTTGTCTATAGTTTTAGCCGCTAGTCGTGCAAACTTTAAACAACCTTAATAAACATTTCAGATTAAATTCATATCTTGCCAAAAAGCTGTGCATAAATGCTCATTTGTCACTCAGCATTTGTACTAAAATAGGGTAATTGATATTGCTTTGATTCAATGGCCCTACGCCATAATTTTCGATATTGCTCGCTCAAAGGTAACTCTTGAAATAGCATAATGCCCCATTCGCTAGATGGCTTATATGCATTGAGTTGCCCATGTTGACAAGTTTGGCTCAAGTACCAACCTTCTTTTGGTGGCTGTGCCGATACCTGCAAATTCGGCGCATATTGACCAGAAGCTTTGCACAGCCAACTCGCTTTACCTTTTGACACGGCATACTCATCTTCAAAACCGCTGAAATGCATCAGCTCATGCAAAAAGATTGCGTAGTCACTGTCGGTCGATAGCATCATCATCCCACTGGTGACATTTGCTAAGCCCATTTTGGTCATTGCTATCACATAGTCAACATGATTGAGTTTAGCACCATATTGATGCGCTAAACGTCCACCGTGGCAACGAGCAAACCCATTTTGAGTCACATCACAAGCCATTGTGTCACCAACATAAAACACTTCACTCAAACAAAAACTGTTTGCAGCAGGTTCTGGTTGCTCATTGTATTGTGCCCGTAACTGTCTAAGATGACTGACCGCTGAGTAGTGATCCGCAACCAGCAACACCTTATTTTTACATACACTACTAAAGCTCACTGTTTCGTTTAACGTCTTTAGGCCAAGCTCAAAAAGCCTACTTTCAGAAAAGAGATCGGGCTTAACGCCATTTTCACTGGCAAGCATCGCATCAGCATACTCAGACAATCTCGTTATCGTTTTTAACTGCGCTAAACCAACAAATGAGCGGTGCGCTATTAACTGATTTTGTAATCGTGTGAGTTGTTCCGTTGAAGCGTCATCGTGGTATTGCGACCAATATAATGCACTCGCTGCGTAATTCTTTTGCTGAGCAAGGCGAATGGACCATTCAAATTTCAATTCGGGCTCATTCAAAGTTTGCAATGCAAGGATGGTATCGTCAGATAAGCTCTGTAAAGGGACATTATGTTGAATTGAATAGTAACTATGTGGATATCGAGCTAAATACTGTTGCCTCGTAGTCGTCTCTTCGAGGTATGGCTGATGATGACTTTGCGTCATCATCAGTAATATAAAAACACATAAGCTTAGAAAGTTAACCTGCAGCATTACCAGCAAGAATGTCTAGCTCCAAACGCGCGTATTTATGTTCTACAAACTCATACACATTGGTCGCGAGCGTCAATTTAAAGAAATCAATGGCAACTTGCTCATTGCCGCGAGCTTGATAAAGCTTCGCCAAATAAAAGTATGCTTCACAAAGTCGTTCTGCATATTGCTGTTGGTCGGTTATACCTTCTGATATTTGCGCCAAAAACTGTGTTTCACTCAAATCACCGAGGTATAGATCAACAAGCTGACTCGACCATTTGTCATGATCTATCTCGTCGCTATTGTTGCGTAATTGCATCTTCGCCATTTGTGGGTCAACTTTTACTTGCGCTAGATAAAGCCACATCGCGCGATAAGGGTCTTGCGGTGAACGAGATAAGAATGCGGAAAAATCTTGGCTTGCAAGTGCGGGTCTATCGCCGTAATACAACGCAATGCCACGGTTTAAATAGGCATATTCATGTTGCTCGTCAAGTTCGAGCACCGCATCAAACATTTCATACGCTTTGCCGTACTCTTGCAGCAAGGTGTGATGAATACCTAAAAAGTTGTATACCTCAGCCAGATCAGGCTTCATTTTCACCGCTCGATTAAAGTCTATACGCGCCAACGTGCTCAAACCTAAACTGTCATAAAGCATGCCGCGATTATAATAAAGCTGTGCTTTTTGTTCTTCTTGTAAATCACTCGCAAGTAGCAGCTCAGAATAACGAGCAATGGCAATTTCATTTCTAAAATTAGCTGCAAGTGGCACGCTCAATGGCACATTGACAACTTGCTGAGCATGATTGCTTTGACTTGATTGGCAGCCAACGAGCCCCAAAAACACGATGGGCAAAATAAAAACTGATCTAAACTTCATTTTCTTCCTTAGCCGCTTTACTACGCTTACTTTAGCGGCCATTAAAGCATAAAAAAAGGGGCCATACAGCCCCCTTTCGATACTATCTTATTTTATTCGCACAAATTATTCTGCTGGCGCTTCAGGCGCTTGTTCAGCAGACTGCTCTAGTGCTTCTTTGATACTTAAGCGAACACGGCCTTGGCGATCAACTTCAAGTACTTTAACTTTTACTTCTTGGCCTACAGATAAGTGGTCAGTCACGTTGTTCACACGCTCAGCACTGATCTGAGAAATGTGTACTAGACCATCTTTACCTGGCAATACGTTAACGAATGCACCAAAGTCAACGATACGTACAACTTTACCATTGTAAATCGTGCCAACTTCTAGTTCTGCAGTTAATGCTTCGATACGAGCAATTGCGTCTTTTGCGCTCATGCCATCAGTTGCAGCAATCTTAATTGTACCGTCGTCTTCGATTTCAATCGTCGTGCCTGTTTCTTCCGTCAATTGACGAATTGTTGCACCACCTTTACCGATCACTTCTGCAATCTTCTTCGGTGGAATGTTCATCGTATAGATACGCGGTGCGAATTCAGATAGCTCTTCTGAAGGTGCTGAGATAGCTTCATCCATTACTGAAAGGATGTGCAAACGTGCCGCTTTCGCTTGTTTAAGCGCAATTTGCATGATCTCTTTGTTGATACCTTCAATCTTGATATCCATCTGTAGCGCTGTAACACCAGCACTTGTACCCGCAACTTTAAAGTCCATGTCACCTAAGTGATCTTCATCACCTAAGATGTCAGAAAGTACGACAAAGTTTTCTTCTTCTTTCACAAGACCCATTGCGATACCCGCAACAGATGCTTTGATTGGAACACCTGCGTTCATTAGCGCTAGTGATGAACCACATACTGATGCCATAGAAGATGAACCATTTGATTCTGTAATTTCAGAAACAACGCGCACTGAGTACGGGAATTCTGCAAGCGTAGGCATGACCGCTTGAACACCACGCTTTGCTAAGTTACCGTGGCCAATTTCACGACGCTTAGGAGAACCAATGAAACCAGTTTCACCTACACAGAATGGAGGGAAGTTGTAGTTCAACATGAAGTGGTGCTTGTGCGTACCAGTAAGGTCATCGATCATCTGTGAATCACGTTCAGTACCTAAAGTAGCTGTTACTAGCGCCTGAGTTTCACCACGTGTAAAGATTGCAGAACCGTGTGTGCGAGGTAGAACACCTGTCATCACGTCAAGCGCACGAACCATATCTGGTTCACGGCCATCAATACGCTTTTCACCTGCTATGATGCGACCACGTACGATTTTCTTCTCTAATGAACCGAATAATTTTGATACTTCTTGTATATCTAACTCTTCGCCTTCAGTAAGCTGTGCTGTTAGCGCTTCAACCACTGCTTCTTTCGCTGCAGATAGTGCTTCTTTACGCGCTACTTTGTCAGTAATACGGTAAGCTTCACCAACTTTGTCTGCAGCAAGTTCTGCAATTTTGTCTGCTAGAGCAACGTTCTTCTCTGGCGCAACCCAATCCCATGTTGGTTTACCAGCTTGCGCTTTAAACTCTTGTACCGCTTTGATGATAGCTTGAGATTGCTCGTGACCGTATACAACCGCGCCTAGCATTTCTTCTTCAGAAAGCACATCCGCTTCTGACTCAACCATAAGTACCGCGTTCTCAGTACCAGCAACAACTAGGTCTAGTTTACTTTCTTCAAGCTCTTTAAGCGTTGGGTTAAGTACATATTGACCATCGATGTAACCAACACGTGCAGCACCGATTGGGCCGTTGAATGGGATACCAGAAATTGCAAGAGCTGCTGAAGTACCAATCATAGCAACCATGTCTGGTTGAATTTCAGGGTTAACTGAAACAACTGTCGCGATAACTTGTACTTCGTTTACGAAACCATCTGGGAATAAAGGACGGATTGGACGGTCAATAAGACGCGCAATAAGTGTTTCGCCATCGTTTGGACGACCTTCACGCTTTAAGAAACCACCAGGGATACGACCCGCAGCGTACATACGCTCTTGGTAGTTAACAGTTAGTGGGAAGAAATCTTGACCTGGTGCTGCATCACGCTTACCAACAACAGTAACAAGTACCGATGTGTCGCCAATGCTCGCTAGTACTGCGCCGTCAGCTTGACGAGCGATAGCACCTGTTTCTAGAGTCACGGTATGTTGACCTAGTTGAAATTCTTTAATAATTGCTTGCACAAATATTTCCTTCAAAAAACAAAATATAAACGCCAACAACTACCAATTACAGTCTTAAGTAGACTCGCGAATCAACTTAAGCACTACAATTGGCAAATGATGTCGGCGCAGTTTCGGCCCTATGCCGAAGTAGCTTAGTATACTTGGACATCAGCCACAAAAAAAGGGGCGATTAGGCCCCTTTTTCTGATGTTGGCTAAAAAGCCAACAAGTAATCAAATTATTAGCGACGTAGGCCAAGTTCTTTGATTAGTGCTGAGTAACGCTCAACGCTCTTACCTTTTAGGTAGTCAAGCAAGTTACGACGTTGGCTAACTTTACGTAGAAGACCACGACGTGAGTGGAAGTCATGCTTGTGGTTAGCGAAGTGACCTTGTAACTTGTTGATGTCAGCAGTTAGAAGTGCAACTTGAACTTCTGGTGAACCAGTGTCGCCTTCAGCACGTGCGAATTTTGCTACGATTTCTGCTTTTTCTTGGTTGCTTAGTGACATAATAACTCCAAAAATAGAATTTAAATTGTGCTTTAGCCGATCACTAATTCAGCCAAAGCGGTAAGAGGCGCGAATTGTACCAGCAAGTATTATCTGACGCTAGTAAAACTTACTGGTTGGTCGCTAAGGCTCTTTTTGCTTTTAAATGGCCATCGGCATTGCGCTCGCCGATACCAATAAACTGACCATCCGCGACCACTTTGATGACGCCATCGGGCACTTCACCACACACCACAACCTGGCCATGGCTAAATGCCTTGCCTTGCTCTTGCGTGATTGCGACAACCGGTAAATCAACCAACGCGGTATCCATTGGTAGTAGTAACTCATCAATATACGTTGACGGTTCTAGACCTTCAGATTTTGCTTGTTGCAATTTTTCTTCAAGCTGCTCTATCGTCACCATTTTTTCGCTCGGATAATGGCCCACTTTAGAGCGGTGTAACATGATCACGTGCGCGCCACACCCCAGCTTTTCGCCAAGATCATCCACAATGGTACGAATGTAGGTGCCTTTTGAAACATGTGCCGTCATTTGAATTTCTTCATTGTCAGCATCATATTCATCTAGTGTCAGACTATACACATTGATTTTTCTGCACTTACGAGGCACTTCTATGCCTTCACGCGCATACTTGTATAAAGGCTGACCTTGATACTTCAGCGCAGAGTACATTGAAGGATACTGGTCCGATTCACCCAAAAAACTGTTTACAGCATTTTGTAGTGTTTCTAGGTCAATAGAGACTGGTCTTGTTTCGACAACTTCACCATCAGAGTCCGATGTCGTCGTACGTTCACCTAACTTTGCACGCACCACATACGTTTTATCTGTGTCCAATAAGAACTGAGTAAACTTGGTTGCTTCGCCAAAGCAGATCGGGAGCATACCCGTTGCGAGCGGGTCGAGTGCGCCCGTATGTCCTGCTTTTTGCGCAAAGTAAATGCCTTTAGCTTGTTGTAACGCCTTATTCGACGAGATCCCCTGCGGCTTGTGCAACAGCACAATGCCGTCAACGGGACGACCTTTAGAACGTCTAGCCATTACTTTTGCTCATCTCCAGAAGGATTCTCAGAAGAGTCCTCAGATGACTCAGGGCCACGCTTTTGGTTATCTTCTCGGATCACCGTATCAACCAAGTTAGAAATACGCATACCTTCTAGCAAAGAGTTGTCTACCACAAAGCGTAGCTCTGGCATGATACGAGCACGAATTCGTTTCCCAAGCACTGAACGAATATATCCCGTCGCATCATTTAAAATCGCAACACTTTGCTTAGTCTTATCTTCATCCGTAGTATTAAGGACTGTGATAAAGATTTTCGCGTATGACAAATCCCTAGACACCTCAACAGCAGATACTGTAACGAAGCCCAAACGGGGGTCTTTAATTTCGCGTTGTAGAATAACCGCAATCTCTTTTTGAATTTGCTGAGCCACTCTGTCTGTGCGAGAAAATTCTCTCATTTTCACCACTTATAAAATTAAAATATTGAAAAATAACAATAAATTTTATTTAAACACAATAGACAAATGGGGGCAATTGCCCCCATTTTAATCACACTTTCAGTTTAGAATTACAGTGTACGTTGAACTTCTACCGTCTCGAATACTTCGATTTGGTCACCAACTTTCACATCATTGTAGTTCTTAACACCGATACCACATTCCATACCATTACGTACTTCTTGTACGTCATCTTTAAAGCGACGAAGTGACTCAAGTTCACCTTCGTAAATAACTACGTTGTCACGAAGTACACGAATTGGTGCGCTACGCTTAACGATGCCTTCAGTAACCATACAGCCTGCGATAGCACCAATCTTCGGTGACTTAAACACGTCACGTACTTCAGCAAGACCAATGATCTCTTGCTTGAATTCTGGAGCAAGCATACCCGACATTGCTTGTTTCACTTCTTCAATCAAGCTATAGATAACGCTGTAGTAACGTAAGTCTAGGTTTTCAGCTTCAATCACTTTACGCGCTGATGCATCAGCACGAACGTTAAAGCCAACGATGATTGCGTTAGAGGCTGCAGCAAGCGTTGCATCAGTTTCAGTGATACCACCTACACCAAAACCAACAATCTTCACTTTAACTTCGTCAGTTGACAGTTTAGTCAGTGAATCAGCAATCGCTTCAATTGAACCTTGAACGTCCGCTTTCAATACCACGTTAACTTCAGATACGTTGCCTTCAGTCATGTTAGTAAACATGTTTTCAAGCTTCGCTTTTTGCTGACGCGCTAGTTTAACGTCACGGAATTTACCTTGACGGTACAAAGCAACTTCACGCGCTTTACGCTCGTCTTTAACAACGGTTGCCTCATCACCGGCTGCAGGTACACCTGAAAGACCTAAAATTTCAACAGGAATTGACGGACCCGCTGTTTTGATCTCATTTCCGTTTTCGTCACGCATCGCACGAACACGGCCATACTCTAGACCACATAAAACAATGTCACCTTGGCTTAGCTGACCTGACTGTACAAGTACGGTTGCAACTGGACCACGACCTTTATCAAGGCGTGACTCGATAACAACACCTGCCGCCATGCCTTTAGTTGGTGCTGTTAGCTCTAGGATTTCAGCTTGCATTAGAACCGCTTCAAGTAACTCGTCTACACCAGTACCCGCTTTTGCAGAGATATGAACAAACTGCGTATCACCGCCCCACTCTTCTGGGATAACATCAAGTTGAGCAAGTTCATTCTTAACGCGGTCTGGATCAGCGCCTTCTTTATCCATCTTGTTTACAGCAACAATCAAAGGAACACCCGCCGCTTTCGCGTGCTGTACCGCTTCTTTGGTTTGTGGCATCACGCCATCATCTGCCGCAACAACTAGAATTACGATATCGGTTGCTTTTGCACCACGTGCACGCATTGACGTAAACGCAGCGTGTCCTGGGGTATCTAAGAAGGTGATCATGCCGCCTTCAGTTTCAACGTGGTATGCACCAATGTGCTGAGTAATACCACCGGCCTCGCCTGAAGCAACTTTTGCACTACGAATGTAGTCAAGTGTTGACGTTTTACCGTGGTCAACGTGTCCCATTACCGTTACTACCGGTGCACGAGGCTCTGTTGACTCAACTTCTGAACGGTCACTTAGTACTTGCTCTTCTAGCTCATTTTCTTTTACTAGAATGACTTTATGGCCCATTTCTTCAGCAACTAACTGCGCAGTTTCTTGGTCGATAACTTGGTTAATAGTCACCATATCGCCCATTTTCATCATTGTTTTAACAACTTCTGCGCCTTTTACAGCCATACGAGATGCAAGCTCTGCAACGGTAATGGTTTCGCTAATACGTACTTCTTGTTTTACATCCGCAACTGGCTTTTGGAAGCCGTGCTGTAACGAAGTAGGTGCTTTTAGCTTACCCTTGCGACCTTTAACTGGTAGTTCTTCTCTTTCTTTCGTTGGAGCCTTTTTCTTCTTCTTGCGACGTGCACTTTTCTCTTCACGCGCATCAGACTCATCTTCCGCTTCACGAGCGTAAGTTGAGGTCGTTAAGTGGTGGTCCGCCGTTTCTTCGCGACGACGACGTTCCTCTTCCTCTTGCTTCCAACGAGCTTCGTTTTCTTCTGCTAACTTGCGCGCCTCTTCAGCTTGGCGCTTCGCTTCTTCTTCAGCTTTTCTCAATGCTGCCTCTTCTGCTTCTTTTTGCAGACGCTCAGCTTCAATGCGCTCTTTTTCAAGTTGCACACTGTCCACCTTTTTGTCTTGCTGTTCGTTCGCTTTACGTTCAGCTTCAGCTTTACGTTTTGCGTCGTCTTTCGCTTTGCGCTCAGCTTCTTCTTTCGCTTTACGTTCCGCGTCTTCTTTAGCCTGTTGCTCAGCTTCTTGCTGTGCTTTCACCTGTGCTTCTTGGCGTGCAGCTTCTTCAGCAGCTAAACGCTCTTGCTCTTTTTGCTGGTCAATCGAGCTCTTTTTCACATAAGTGCGCTTTTTGCGTACTTCCACAGATACAGACTTTTCTTTGCCCGTTGAGCCTTTAACGCTCAGCGTGCTTTTACTCTTACGTTGTAGAGTCATGCGCTCAGGGCCTTCAGCGCCTTTACCGCCATGTTGCTTGCTCAAGTGGTCAAGCAACTGTGCTTTCTCAGACTCAGTAACTGTGTCGTCTTTGCCTTTGGTGATCCCTGCATCATTCAACTGCTGCAGCAATTTATCAACAGTTGTATCAATTGTCTCGGCTAGTTTCTCAATGCTCACTTCTGCCATAGTGTGTGTTACCTCCGTTAATAAATTATGCGTCTTCACCAAACCAACAAATGTTACGTGCAGCCATGATCAACTGCCCAGCTTCTTGCTCTGATAATTCTGTTATTTCGACGAGTTCGTCAATGCCTTGCTCAGCTAAGTCTTCTAGCGTAACAACGCCTTTACTTGCCATTACAAATGCAAGATGACGCTCTAAACCTTCAAGTGCTAATAAGTCTTCAGCAGGCTCTGCACCTTCTAGGCTTTCTTCTGTCTTAAGTGCTTTTGTCGTTAATGCATCTTTTGCACGGTTACGCAGTTCTTCAACTGTGTCTTCATCAAGACCATCAATTTCTAGGAACTCAGCAACCGGTACGTAAGCAACTTCTTCTAGTGTAGAAAAACCTTCGTTGATAAGTAACGTCGCGAAGTCGTCATCAATATCAAGGTTTTCTGTGAATAAGTTAACTAGCTTGTCAGACTCTTCCGCGTTTTTCGCTTCCATGTCTTCAACCGTCATCACGTTTAATTCCCAACCAGTTAGCTGACTAGCAAGACGAATGTTTTGACCATTACGACCAATTGCTTGCGCTAGGTTATCCGCTTCTACTGCGATGTCCATTGAACGAGAATCTTCGTCCATCACGATTGATGCCACCTCAGCTGGTGCCATTGCATTGATAACGAATTGTGCTGGATTGTCATCGTATAACACGATGTCAACACGCTCACCGCCAAGTTCTGTAGAAACCGCCTGAACACGCGCACCACGCATACCCACACACGCACCAACTGGGTCAATACGTTTATCGTTAGATTTAACTGCGATTTTTGCACGAGAACCAGGATCACGCGCTGCACCACGAATCTCAATCATTTCTTCGCCAATTTCTGGTACTTCAATGCGGAACAATTCCATCAGCATCTCAGGCTTCGAACGAGTGACAAATAATTGTGCGCCACGTGCTTCTGGCTTAACTTCGTAAAGCAAACCACGAACTCGGTCGCCAGGGCGGAAGCTTTCGCGTGGTAACATATCCTCGCGGTAGATAACCGCTTCAGCATTGTTGCCTAAATCAATCACGATAGCGTCACGAGTTGCCTTTTTAACAACGCCGGTTACCAGCTCGCCTTTTTGGTCTTTATACGCTTCAACAATCAATGCTCGCTCAGCTTCTCGTACTTTTTGTACGATAACTTGCTTGGCCATTTGTGTCGTAATACGGTCAAACTTGATAGACTCGATTTGTTCTTCGACGTAGTCACCAAGTTGAATTTCTGGTTCATCTACTTGAGCAGCTTCGATCGTGATCTCTGCGTATGGGTTTTCTAGTGAACCATCTTCTTGTGGCTCTACAACCATCCAACGACGGAACGTATCGTATTCACCCGTTTTACGATCAATTGAAACACGAACTTCAATTTCACCAGTATGTTTTTTCTTTGTTGCAGTCGCTAGTGCGAACTCTAACGCTTCAAAAATCTTTTCTCTTGGGACTGCCTTCTCATTGGAAACGGCTTCTGCCACCAATAATATTTCTTTTGCCATAGGTAATGCCTCGCTTGCCCTTGTCCTTCGCACTCAATAGTTAAAACTTTGCGATAATATTCGCACGCTCGATGTTGCTAAGCATAATCATATGTTCATTACCATCGATGCTCACAGTGATCATGTCACCACTCACAGCAATTAAGTCACCTTTAAAGTTACGGCGACCATCTTGCGGCAATTTAGTACGAATACGTACCTCTTCGCCTTGCGCTTTTTCATAATGTGCTGGTTTAAACAGCGGTCTATCAACACCAGGTGACGACACTTCTAAATCGTATTCGTTTGTGATCGGATCTTCGACATCTAAAATCGCACTGACTTGTCTACTTACATCTGCACAATTGTCTACCGTAATACCATTTTCATGTTCGATATAAACACGCAATGTAGAATGACGACCAGCTTGCACAAACTCAAGACCCAATAATTCAAACCCTAATGCGGCAACCGCAGGTTCCAACATTGCTGTTAATTCTTGCTCGAGTTTTGACACAAATTTCCTCCATACAAACAAAAAAAGGGCCTTAGCCCCAATAACTTAGTTGTTTCGTACCAAAGCTTGGGATAGAAACCTAAACTGCAGATACAACAACGCCCCGAACCAAGCGGGGCGTCACACCTAAAACAAAACTGTGTGGCCAAAGGCCTAGCTTGGTTGCGCGCCACTGCAGCTTTATTAAGCTGACGCTTAAACGCAAAACGCGCATTACAAAGAATGCGCGAAACCGTACAAGAATGTAAAACATTCTAAGTTTGGTTGCGGGAGCCGGATTTGAACCGACGACCTTCGGGTTATGAGCCCGACGAGCTACCAGGCTGCTCCATCCCGCGCCAATAATAAGCAGTGAGTACTGCAAAATATGCGCTGTATTATAAAGACAGTTCCATTAATAAGCAACCTTCACAACCAATTAAATAGAGTCTTCGGGCACTTGCAGGTAATCAGCGGCTTGGTGTGCACAACATTAATTGCAGATAAGTCGCACAGCTATAAGTATATTCGCACAATATTAGAATCTATCTCGCATAGTTCCACATAAGCGCTATACTCAAAATTATCAGCAATAAATTAGCCTAGATAATTTATAAGCGAAACGGTGGTGTCATCTATCTAGAAATAAAAAATGGCACTAAGCAGCACTAACCGAGCAAACGGATGCGCTCTTAATCGACGAAGAGGCGATTATGAGTATTTCTCCCTATCAATATCAACTATTGACGCAATCTCTATCTATCATTCAACCAAACTTTCACTGTTTTTGTGTAAGCCTACAAACTCAAGTTAATCGCTACGATACGCAATTATTGCTGCCTAGAAACAATGAACAATTACTCAGTGTAGAGCAGTCGATTAGCCGCTTTATACAAGAAGCGGTTTACTTGTTACCACAACAAGAGCAATTAGCCCATTTCATTAAAAAATGTGCACCAAATCTGGCCATGCTTAACCCCAGTGAACGTGATATTTCCGTACTTTGTAACGCGATGATCTGTACCTTGCAATTACACTTAGGCGCACAATTTACGCTTGCTTTACGAAATGCGTGGCGTAAGGCGTTGCACATATTTGCAAATATAATCAAAGAAGAGTTATTCAACATCTGTAATGTTGTTAGCTTGCAGCAGATCAGAGAGCAACGCGTGTCTAATGTAACTCGTTAGTCGCGGGTTCGCTTTTAACCATATGGTTTCGCTGAGAAAGTGCTCACAAGAGCGCTTTCTCTTTTTTGAGGGCTTAGAACAAACGCCAACGACGCTTTTTGGTTTGTACCTTATGTACCCAGTTGACTTCGATGGTCGTCACCGCCAGCACATCTCTTTGTGCTTGAGAAATAAGTTCATAGCTCAGACTCTGTTCTGAACCAAAATTTAGCGTGTACGAGAATGATTGTGTATTCGCCCAACATTGTAGGATTTTCTTTGAATACCCCTCACGTAAGCAATAGTCGCCTACCTTTGGCGTTACAACTTTAAATTCGACATCTGCATAACAGGTTCTTCCTTGAGTCAGTGCAACACACTTGTTGGGTGTTACATTCAATATTTGACCTGAGTTCTCACTTTTAGCGTGAGCTTGGCAGGTTGCAATTGTAGCTACTAATCCTAGTAAAAGTTTTGCGGATATGAATTTAGAATACATACTTCACTCCCGCAAAAATAACACTGGCATGTTGAGACTCAACCAACGGGCTATTCTTTACATTAGTACTTCCGACTAACAATGATGCACCACCACTGAAAACCCAGCTTTGTGAAATCGGATAGTTAGCTTGGAGCTGAGTAAAAACCGAAGCGCCACCACTTAATTCGTACATAGGTCGAAATGCAGTTTGCTCATCACTATCAACGCCATAGAAATAATCGATAAAATTACCCGAATAGTAATTTACACCAAAGTTCAACCATAGATCCCAATTGCGTAATTCAAATGTTCTAGTTGATTCCGCATGTAACACCCAACCACGGCTCTCACCGAGCGCGTCATACACTAACTCGACAATAACTTGGTAATCGTTAATGGTTCTATAGTAAGCGACTCCTAATGATGTATCTTGCTCACGCTCTTTGATACCGGCAAGCTCAGGGACGATTTTATCGCTATCCTCATATCCTGTTTCGCTAAAAGGTAGCTCATAGCTCCCCACGATTAAATCAAAGCCTGTGTCGTCACTTTGCCAAAGCTGATATCCGACATCGGCGCCACCAAAAAAGTCACCTGAACGTGCCCTTAGGTAGAAATTTTTGTATTCAACGGTGATATCTGCAAGCACAGTTATGCCACTGAAGTCGGAGTCTGCACCAACTAACTCTGGCAGCTGCGTTTTAACGCCATATAGTCCAAGGCTTAATTGCCAATACAGTTCGTCCTCTTCTAAGTTTTGAAAAGGCGCGTGCTGTGGTGTTTCTGCATAGACTCCCCAAGATAGCGCTGCTATCAAACAGCTCAGGAGTGTAAATAATTTTCTCATGACATGATTTTTCTTATTTGCATTACGTTGTGCCGAAATTGATGCCTAATAATACCTGACCAGACCCGCTTCAACAATCACAGTTTTCATACAATGAGTTACAAAAACATTTAATATTAATGCAACCTAAGTGTAACAAAAAGTGTGTCAAATAACGCCTTTTGAACTAGAGTTATTACTTTACCCAAGGATTGTTATGAAAAAATTAATACTGCGTGCATTACCTTTGTTAAGTGTTACGGCAATTGATGCGAATGCTTTTAGTCAAGAAACGCATAAGCGTATTGTGATAGACGCCGTCAACTATATGGCGCAAAACCCAAATACCACGCAATACAATAAGCTAGTGCAATACGCACAAGCTAACAACATGAGCATAAATGCACTGGCGAATTTACTGGGCCAAGCGGCTTTTGATGTGGATGACTTCGAAGATACCTTTTTTTGTGGTGCCATTACCGGTGACTGCGTACAAGCACCACTTTGGGGTGCGGCAGAAAGCATCGTAAAATACACAAGTTATTGGCATTTCCAAAACCACACGCAAGGCCCAGATGCACATGGCAATGACTTTGGTGGCTACAACTGGGAAAAGCTCACAGTTTGGGGAACTGTCGATTCGATTGCTTCGACGTGGTTAAAAGGTGATTACTTAGATGACGGTCGTGGTGGCGAAACTGGTTGGTTTAGAGCCGATGACACTCAATACAACAGCTACGGCATTACTGAAGCAAACTACCGAGTTGATAGCCACTCAACATACAGTATGTATGACGACTTCGAAGAAATGCCGTTTCAGCCTATCGATAACCTAGGTCAATATTGGTATCAAAAGTACCTGCAAAGCGGTAATCCACAGATCCTTGGTTTCGTTTTTCACACCACAGATTTGTTGCAGCCTCACCATACATGGACCACGTCGGATCTGAACCACGCTAGTTGGGAGTCTTGGGTCAAAGATTATTACGATAAAGAAAGTCTAAACAATGCGCAGCTAGTAAAAGAGGCACTAGACACGTTTTCGCCGCTTTCGGCAAACAGTCAAGACATTCGCCCTCTACTTACACAAGGCGGCTCATTTTCTTATTCTCAAGGTGGCATCGTGCTTAACTCAAAAGATCACTACGACCGTTTGAACACAGCAAAACTGGTGATCCCGCATGCAATTGCAATGGTTGTACATTTACTGAACCATGCCATGGTGGCACGCTAATGCGTAAGTTGGTTATTCTATTGGCAAGCTGCTTAAGCTTGCCAATATTTGCACAAGTCATCTTCCCTAACGCTGAGGTAGAGTTAGTTCAACTCGCTCTTAAAAATAAAGATCCTAGCGTTACTACGCAGCAAGCCAAAGCGCGTCTACTTGAAAATAGTTTTCTGTTAGAACAAGCCAAAACGCGCCACCCAGAGATTTTGCAAAGACAGTCTATGGTCGGCTTTAGTACTGACTATCATACTCGCCGATATATGCTATCACTATTAAAAGAACGCTTTAAACTCCCGAAGACCAGCAAGCTCACTGACAAAGCGTGGACACCATACAGTGCTGCATGGTTGAAAAAAAGCTTACCGAGTTATCCAAACAACAATGTGTATTCACATACGCAATTAGCAAAAATGCAGGAAATTGACTTAAGCAATTTAACCAATGGCCCATTAACCCTAGCAACCTTGATGCAAGAGCAATCCATGCAAAATCGCTATAAGCTACATCAAGGCGACATCAACTTGTTTAGGGCATTAGTGAGCGAACACAGACACTTCAATCTAACCATGCAAAAGCTGGAAGGACAAATGCGCTCACAGGGGCTGTCACGTCATCGACTCAACGATATAGCTAAAGGCGAGTTACTAAGACCCGTAATGCAGAATTACTTTGGCGTCATACACAGCATGCATGGCGAACGTAGTGAATACGTAGAGCAGCTACAACAAAGCATTACAGGCTCAGTTGTCAACGACTACTTCAAAGCCAACAAAGAACGCTTTAAATACATCGAAAAAGTACAAGCCAATGCAGTGCAATTTACAGATAAGAACAAAGCGGAGCAATTTAGAGAATTTGCCACTACACACAGCTTTGAACAAGCAACGCTGCACTTTAATGTGCAAGACTTGTTTGCACAAAATCAAGGGCTTATTAAACGTCAAAAACAAAATACATGGGCGCAACAGCTTGCCTTCAGCCTACGCCCTGAGCAGTTATCTAAGCCAATTCGCACACCCAAAGGACAGTGGTTAGTCGCGCAAACTAGGCAGCGCTTTTACGCGTATTATCCCGTTGAAAGTGAAACGGTTAAATATCAAGCCAAACTCGCATTAACCGAAGAGTTTGCTAAACAGGCTTATGAAAAACTAAAAACGCAATGGCTTGCTGAAAATGGTGTACCGCTATGAAAAAACGGTACGTTGTTAGCGCTATTATAACAATGTTCATAATTGGCGGCGCAGCGTACTTTGCACAGTCGAGCGCCCCTTCTATGGAGCAAGAGTTTGCTGCGAGCAGCCAGCGTGCCAAAACGCAAGCAGAACAAACTCAGCGAGAGACAACAGCACAATCACAGATCAGCCTCAATACGCCTACTGTCATGAACCATACAGAAGAGGTTATCGCCATAAATGATACGCCAGTTGCAGCAACCGATGACGATATTCCCCCCATTGGTAAACCCGTTGAAAATGCCACATATCAAGGTGATTTAGACGACTATGATAGCTATCAAGCCTTTGGCGACAATCAGGAGAAAAAGCTCAAACAGCAATTCATCATTGCCGCAAAGAGTAAAGTAGCGCGCTTAGAAGCTCTGTTGGAGCGAGGGAAAAAGGAAGGCATTAGCCAAGCAGAGTTAACCTTTGCAGAGGAAAAAATAGCCGGTATCAAAGCAATGAGCGAACAATTACAACAGCAATTAGACGCGCAATGATTGAGTGTCGTCATTCTTCGCTCATAGTTAAATAAGATAGATCTAGATCAAACAACCTTCAAAAAGTTAACTTTATGTAAAAATATCGTTTGTTACCCCCGTTATTCATCTATACTCTGCCGACTAGGGTGAGTTATTCACCCAAGGACACTAAGTTGAGATAATTTATTCGAGGCAAGAATGAAAACGTTAAAACGAACAAAGGATATAACACCATTATCATCCTCCCTTTTTGAAATAGAGATCAATCATAACAAAGTCGCTGCCAGTGAAGGTGAAACCATACTGAGTGTGCTACTGGCAACGGACCATAAAGCCATCATGCACAATGATCATGATGCTCATTCTGGCGCATATTGTGGCATGGGTGTGTGTCATTGCTGCCATGTCAAAGTAAACGATCAATTTAAACAGCGCGCATGTCAAACATTGGTGCAACCCAATATGAAAGTTGAAACGCTCACAAACCGATTTGTACAGGAGGGCATAAAATGAATACGCAAACTCCTGTGGTTATTGTTGGTGCAGGCCCTTCAGGTACCGCAACGGCAGCACAACTTGGCAAATATGGCATACCAAGCGTTGTCGTAGACGAAGCCCCAAAAATCGGTGGCGTTATCTATCGTGGCCCATTGCGCCAAACCAACAGTTTGCCGCATCTCGACGATAACCTGCAACGCGCAATGGCAGCGCTACGCACACGTTTTGAAAGCCAAGCACAGCATATTCAACTCATGACCAACACCCGAGTATTAGGTCCCGAAGGCAGCAACAAACTGTTGCTAAACAAAAACAACGAGCTATCCAGTCTCAAATATGATGAATTGGTGCTAGCAACGGGTTGTCATGAACGCAGCATTCCTTTTCCTGGCTGGCATATTCCCGGCGTGATGTTGTTAGGTGGCGTGCAGCTACAAATCAAAAGTGGCCTTGTAAAACCTGGCGCTCGAATGGCATTGGTCGGTACAGGGCCATTATTACCCTTGGTGGCATGCCAACTACACAAAGCAGGTGTGGATGTTGTTGGCGTATACGAAGCCAGCCAGTTTAACAAACTCGCGAAAGAAGCCATTGCTTTATTAAATAAGCCTAAATTAACGCTATCAGGGCTGAGCATGATGGCTTATCTTAAAAAGCATAGTATCCCATTTCACTATGGTTGGGGCATCGTCAAGGCGCATGGCAAGCAAAGTTTAGAGCACATTACAGTGGCGCCGTACGATAGTAATTGGCGTGCGCTTCATTCACAGAGCAAAACCCTCGATGTTGACGCAATAGGTGTTGGGTACGGCTTTGTTGCTCGCAGCCAACTTGCCATGTTGTTAGGGGTTGAGCACAGCTATAACACAATCAGCGGTTATGTGCCCAAGCTTGATCAGTGGTTTCAAAGTAACTTATCTAACACCTATATTGTAGGTGATAGCAATGGTTTGCTTGGCGCCGATGCCGCCATTTGCGAAGGACAAATTGCAGCAGTAAGAATAGCGCAAAACCGTGCCATCATTACCCCTAAGCAAGCGGCGCAACATGCTGGAAAAATCATGAGAAAGTTAGAGCGAATTAAGCGTTTTCGCTGTGGCTTTGATCGCTTTAGCACACGCCAACCGGGCTTACTCGACCTACCAGAAGCCGATACCATTGTCTGTCGCTGCGAGCAAACCACGCGAGCACAAATAGATCAAGCGATTGAGCAAGGAGCGAAAGATATTACAAGCTTAAAAATGCGCACGCGCATTGGTATGGGCGACTGCCAAGGTAAAACTTGCGCGAGCTATGCCATCGACCGCCTCCACCAGGCCGGCATTTACGACAACATTGGCACTATTAAGCCACGTTTCCCCCTTGACCCAATTCCGTTTCAATTATTGGAGGATAACCATGAAGCAGTATGATGTTGTAATAGCCGGAGGTGGTGCAATTGGCGCCGCCTGTGCATACTTTCTAAGCCGCGATACTAATTTACGCATTGCTTTAATTGATATAAAAAAGCCCGGTAATGCTTCACGTGCTTCCGCTGGCGGGCTATGGGCGATTGGTGAGTCTGTGGGTTTGGGCTGTGGGGTTATCTTTTTCAAAACACTGTCTAAATTACAAAGCGAAGCTAACGGACAAGAAATCCCAGTCATGCGCCCGCACCAATTGCCTGATTGTTTTTTTGAATTTGCGCTGACGTCCAACGACATGTATCCAGCATTGCACAAAGAGCTGTTAGACAAGCATGGTGTCGATTTTAAATTTGAGCGCACTGGGCTTAAATTCGTCATGTACAACCATGAAGACAAACTCTACGCTGACCAAATACTGAGCGGCATTCCGCACTTGAAAGATCAGGTTCGCTGGCTCAGCGCTGAGCAACTTAAAGAAGAAGAGCCCTATATTACGAAAGACGCCATTGGAGCAATCGACTTTACTTGCGACCACCAAGTTAACCCCTATCGTTTAGTAGACGCTTACACCGAAGGCGCGCGTCAAAATGGCGTTGAGCTTATTTTAAATACTGAAATACGTGATGTACTAAAACAGGGCAACCGTGTTGTGGGTGTCACAACGAACTCAGGCACATATAAATGCGATACGCTTATCAATGCATCTGGTGCTTGGGCCAATGAGTTATTTCAAAAAGCCACGGGCATGAACATGCCTGTTTACCCTGTCAAAGGGCAAATCGTGTTATCTGAACGTATGCCAAAGATACTCCGAGGCTGCGTGAGCACAAGCGACTGTTACATAGCGCAAAAAGACAACGGAGAGATACTCATTGGTTCATCAACAGAAGAAAAAGGCTTTGATGTCACCAATTCGCTCGACAAGATCAGTGAATTATCACAAGGCGCCACCAAGTGTTTACCCATATTAAAACAAAGTAATATTAAGCGCTGCTGGGCTGGTTTACGCCCTGGTACACCGGACGAATTGCCTATTCTTGGCAAAACACCTGGGGTTGAAGGTTATTTAAATGCGTGTGGACATTTTAGAACGGGCATTCTGACCTCTGCCATCACGGGCAAGCTCATTACAGAGCTTGTGACGGGTAAACCAACCACACTCGACCTTACACCATTTAGCGTTTCGCGCTTTTTATCAAATTAATGCTATTCACTAAAAACAAAAAATGCCGCTAAAGCGATTAGCGGCATGTCATTACTTTTATCAGGGAGTTTGGTTGGAACTTACTTACTTACGCTATTTGTTATCGAGCAATTTGCCCGCGCCAATTTCGATTTTCCGCGGTTTAAGCGCTTCAGGTATTTCTCGCTCTAGATTAATCACGAGCAAGCCATGTTCTAACTCCGCACCAATCACTTTTACATGATCACCAAGCTGGAACTTTCTCTCAAAGCTACGCTCGGCAATGCCTTGGTGGATAAATTTTCGCTCCGATTGCGCACTCTT
Organism: Pseudoalteromonas sp. ATL1; assembly: GCF_058933015.1. NCBI lineage: Bacteria > Pseudomonadati > Pseudomonadota > Gammaproteobacteria > Alteromonadales > Pseudoalteromonadaceae > Pseudoalteromonas > Pseudoalteromonas sp. ATL1. Next base: position 3,602,758 of record NZ_JBZYXL010000001.1, read on the forward strand.
TTGTGCCTTAGTACCCGCCACTTTTAGCGTATTATTTTCTGATTCAATACTTAGCTCTTGCTCGCTAAAGCCAGCAACAGCCATGGTAATTTGGTATTTGTCTTGGTCTAGCGCTTCAATGTTATACGGTGGAAAGCTTGGCTGTTTGTCAGTGCGTGCTGCGGCATCCATCAATGATGCTAAATGATCAAAGCCAATAAATGAACGGTATAACGGTGATAGGTCTACTGTGCGCATAATAATATCCTCATAATTAAGCGATATAGGTCTATGACTCTTCTGATTGAACCAGTCACAACCTTTTTGTTTAATAAATTCATAATGTTAGTTAGTAAAAACCCTTTACGGCGTCTTCACTAAACTATTTATGGTCTGTCGATTAATTTTCAAGAATATTTGCGAACTTTTTTTCTAAACTTCGTTTCTTTTAACAAAAAACTCTTGTAAAACATTGAGATAAATTTCCTCGATTTTTTCTAAATCAGATAAAGGGACACGCTCATTCACTTGATGGATAGTATGATTTCGTACACCACATTCCACAACCTGCGTCTCTTCACTCGCAAAGAAGCGTCCATCTGATGTACCACCGGATGTGCTCAACGCAGGATATTGCCCTGTTACCTGATGGATCGCCTTTTCAGCCAACGCTAAAAAACAATTTTGCCTACGGCTGCCTGTGTAATAAGGTTCACAGGGTCGTTCCCAAACAAATTTTAAATGGTGCTGCCATTGCTCCAACACAGACTCGACCAGCGCGCAAACACTCTCGCCACGATAAGCATGACTATATCGAATATTAAAAGTAACCTCACATTCACTAGGCACTAGATTATCAACAATATTTGGCACTGTGATCCCAGTGACTTGCAAGTGTGTTTTTGAACCAGGTTCATCCTTCCACCATACTAATTGCGTCAACGCCGAAACGATTTCACCAGCCAAATGTGCCGCATTAACGGTATTTTCTGGATACGCGACATGTCCGGCTTTACCACGTACCTGAATGCGTCCAGACAAAGCGCCACGGCGGCCATTTTTTATGGTGTCACCAACCACTTTATCTGACGTTGGCTCTCCCACTAAACAAGCGTCAATGGTGATATTATGCTGCTCTAAAAAGTGCGCGATTCTTTTTGAGCCGTACTCAGCCTCACCCTCTTCATCTGAAGTGAGTAACCAATAAAAGGTCCCCTGACACGCTCCTGCCTGCTTGTTTAACGCTTCTGTTGCGCTGAGCATGGCCGCAATCCCCCCTTTCATATCAGCAGCACCGCGACCAATGATCTCACCATTGACAATATCACCACTAAAAGGCGATACATCCCAACCGCGATCGGTCGCTGGCACAACGTCAACATGGCCAGCAAAGGCCAAACTTGGCCCGGACGAAAAATGTCGCTTCAGCACCAAATTCTTAACACCATGTACTTCTTCATTTAATAGCACTTCAAAGCCTTGTGCTTCTAATATGGCTGATAGCCAAGACAAAGTTCCTGCGTCACTGGGCGTGATCGAAGGTGCTTGAATAAGCGTTTGTAGTTTTTCTATGGTTGTTAATTCAAGGGATTTACGCGTTGCTAGTTGATGTGCCATGATTTTCGGCTCTTAATAGAACATACTGTTGATATTACAGCGTTCTGAAGTTGCGCTTTCATTGCATTTACAAGTCAAGTTTATGACAAGCCAATATATTTATTGGGCTTAGTTGCAGTGGTTCGCACATAAAACTTAATCTAAATCAAAGTTTCAAAAATTTCTGAACTTTCCATTCTCAAAATTTGATCTAGAACAGTTTTTTATTTTCCCCGCCAATTAATATGAACCCATCAAAAAGATATACCTCGTATAGGTTCAGGAGATGACAATGAAAACACTTAGCACTGCATTACTATCAGCATTATTGGTAACAGCGCCTTTGGCTCAGGCACAATTTAGTATCAACGTAGGTGCTATCAACGTAAATCCTAGCGATACAGCATCTCACATTGAGCAAAACAAAGCGCTAGGCTTAGTGGCAGATTCAGATACACAGTTAGGTTTAACGTTTGACTATCAGTACTCAGATAACATTACTTTTGAATTAATCGCGGCAACACCATTCTCACACACAGTAAACGGTGCTGGCGGCTTACAAGGTGCTGAGATTGCAAAAGTGAAGCATCTACCACCGACATTATTGGCGCAATACCACTTTTTTGGCGCTGAAGAAAAGTTTCGCCCATTTGTAGGCGCGGGTCTTAACTACACCGTGTTTTTTGATGAAGAAGCGACACCTGCGTTACGTACCACACTTGGCACAGAAGATGTAAAAGTAGACCTAGATAGCTCGTTTGGCATCGCGCTTCAAGTTGGCTTTAACTACATGTTAAACGAAAAATGGGGCCTACACGCAATGGTATCTAAAATGGATATCAATACAGATGCAACCGTGTACGCAAATGGCGTAAAAACACTGACTTCAGACGTTGAGCTTGACCCTGTGGTTGCCATGTTTGGTGTTAAATACAAGTTTTAATTTTTACTCACACAGTTACTTTCTCAATCCCAAAGGCCACACCGTGGCCTTTTATCATTTATTGTTACTTTTCTTTTCTTCTAGCATGGCTTTCCAATGCATTATTTCGACAGGAAGAATCGGTGTTTCACCCTTAAAGCCTGCCACCTCTAACATTTCTTCCACCGTCACAATGCCTTTTTTCTTTTTGAACACACCACGCACATAAGCAATGGCATGTAACCCACGCTCAGAATGAAATTTTTGTTCAATATAGAAGTATTTATGATCCCACCCCACCAAACGAGTGCTCACAGTAAACGACTGAAAAGGTTTAATATCTCTGATATAGGTGATGGCGGTGGCATTTACGATTGGAAACCAACGACGCTTTAAAACTGCAGAAAACAAACCGATGCGCTCGGTCATCCAAGTTCTTGCCAAGTCCATAAACGCCAAATAACGTGAATTGGTTAAATGCAGGTTAATGTCACAATCGCTTGGCATGACTTTAAATTCACAATCCACCACGTCGAGGAGTGATTGATATTCTTTGTTTCTTTTTATTTTCCAGAACAGTAACAGCAATCGAAAATAGAGGTTCATTGTTAAATGGTCCAACCAGATAAATAGACTTGGCAGTCTAACATACAAGCCTTATGGAGCAAGATTAACTTGCCAACTTTCGCTTGCTCAACTAGTCTTCAAAAAAAGCCTAACAAGTTGATCACAATGAAAAACCGTTACCTAGCACCCGCTGTTTTTGGACTATTTTCCTTGTTTTTTTCTCACCTTAGCTTTGCCGACTTTGATTTCGAAGGCGCAGGTACATTGCGATACCCAACGGGCGTTGAAAAGCCTTTTAAGTTTGGCTTTGCGTGGACCGAAAAATCCAAAGATTTCCGTATTGGCAGCAAAACTTACAATATGGCTGAATTACCAGAGTCATACTCCATTGCCCTAACTTTAAGCAAAGATGACAGTAAAGTTTGGATCCAGGAATTCAATAAGGGCTTTATTGAAGGATTTGATTGGCAGATTGGCAAACACCGGATTGCGCTACAAAAAAAGGATTATGACGACGAAGTCAAAGGCAACTATTTGCTTACCTTTAATAAAGTGGATTACTTTTTAGCGCGAAACAATATCAGTATCGAAATAACGTTCAAAAAAGATGGCATTGATAATATTAAATTAGATGGTGTGACAAAAGATATGGGCATTAAAAATTAATGCCCATGAGAAATTATACCTTCACAGTCTTACGATTGATGCCATATTCACGCAGTTTATTCGCCACCGCTGTGTGACTTAAACCAAGGCGTTTGGCCAATTGTCTAGAACTTGGATACGCAGGGTAAAGCTTGCGTAGTAGTGTCGCTTCGAAGCGCTTCACCGCCTGCTCTAATGAACCTTCAAAATCAGATTCCAAATAACCCAAGTCATGGGTAAATGTGGGTAGCTGCATGTGCTCTACGCGTAATTCTTGGTCATCTAACAGCGACACTGCGCGATAAATTGAATTTTCTAGTTGACGCACATTACCTGGCCAAGGGTATTGCTCTAAAAATTCCAAACAATCTTGAGCCAATTTGGGGGCAGGATGACCATTTTGCTGCGCATATTTTTGAATAAAGTGCTCAGCGAGTGGACCAATATCTGCTTTTCTATCTCTAAGCGGCGCAATTTCTAACGTGAGCACGTTGATGCGATAGTATAAATCCTCTCGGAAGCTTCCCTCTTGCACCATCGCAGGCAAGTCTTTTTGTGTTGCAGCGATAATGCGAACATTCACTTTTACTTCGTTTTCATCACCGACTTTGCGAAACGTGCCATCTTGTAAAAAACGCAGTAGCTTGGTCTGAAGCTGCTTAGACATTTCGCCCACTTCATCTAAAAATACTGTACCACCATCCGCTTGCTCTAATACACCACGTTTGGGCGCTGCGTTATCTTCATATCCGGCATAGCCAAATAGTTCTGACTCGGCAACATCATCAGGTAACGATGCACAAGAAAGCGCAATAAAGGGTTTTAATGAACGATTAGACGCATAGTGACAAGCACGCGCTAATAACTCTTTACCCGTACCTGTTTCACCCGTGATCAAAATTGGCGCTTCAAGTTGCGCCATTTTGCGCGCTTCGCGTACGACTCTACGCATCGCCGTACTGTAATTGTGAATGGTAGCAAAACTCTCCTGACCGTAGCGACGAAACGCACTAACTTGCTGACCTAAACGACTTTGCGACTTGATATTAATAACCGCGCCAGCCAACACATCTTCATCATTACCCTGTGGCACAGAAATAGGCAAAATATCGGCGATATAGTCCTCACCACCCACTTCAACCCGCGTCGTTTGACCGAGTACTTCTTTGCCCTCTAACCAACGAGTAAAATTGAAGCCTTTAAGCAAATTATTGATGTTTGCGCCGATGATTTCGGTTTCTGGCTGGTTAAGGTCTTTGCACGCTGCATCATTGCAGTGACGAACCCAACCCTTAGCATCAATTGAAATAACGCCATCCGGTAACGCACTTAGGAGTGTATAAAGTTCATTATGCTCACGCTCTGATGGCAAAAATGCGGTTGTTCGTACATCTTCTACACCATCAATCAAGCGTATTTCAGGCATGATTTTTTGAAATTGCTCAAATTCAATTGGAGGAAAACTCACATACATCCGGCAATTAACCGAATCAACCTCTATCCCTTTTAGATCCACTTGGTAGCTTACCAAGATATTAAGTATTTCCTGAGCAATACCGATACGGTCCGCACAATGAATTTCAAGACGCATTTGTTCCTCAAAAGAGCATGTCACAACTTAGCAAGATCATACTCCAAGAATAGCGACTGGACTAGAAAAATGTAAACTATTTTGAACGATTCAGCCGATTTAATCAGCTTAATGATATATCTCAAAATTTAGATTAGTAAAATAGCATTAGAAAAGAACAAGCATTGAACAAAGTGCTAGCCATAACAATTGACGCGATACTACCTATCCCCACACTTTGTAAGCGACTAAGCACAGAGTTCAATCACGGAAATCTCACCCGTATTTATTGCAGGCTCAAGCCATTTTAAAAACCGAGAACATATGTTCAATATCATTGCTCATTTTAGTGATTTTTCCCCGATTTATCCTACGCTTATAGAAATATAAAAATATCCGTTGCGTCCAACAACAGTCATTTATTAGTGGGCCCTATTGCTACGAGGCATTGCGTGTCGGTAAAACAACAACTCTTTATTCTGCGAAAAACACCTTCTTTTTGGCTATTAACTGGCACCTTTATAGCCATAGTGGTGTGTGCGCTTTACGGTGTACTACGAAGTTGGAATGGACCTGTATATGCTGTTATCGCTCAACATACGCAAAATCAGGCAACGAATATTGTCGTGATTGAAACAAATGACTTAGTTCAAGAGCAACATCAGCTCATTGAAAAGGTGAAGGCGCTCTCCCCCAAAGCTGTCGTGGTTTTTTCATCTACATTAGACAGCAAACTTAAAAGCCCGTCCGTGTTGTTTGTTGGCTCGTCTCCCGCAAACTGCCCCCCTCTAATCTCTCCTTGGCTTAATGAATACATTGTTTACAACCCACCAGCAAACCACTGTCATCTTTGGCTACAAACGCTCTTCACACGCACTGAAAACATGACTGAGCGTCTAATTGATTTCAGTTTGCCATTCAGTGCATTGCCCAAATTTACAAGTCAACGTGTACTTGCAGATGATATATTCAAAGAACAATTTGCAGATAAAATTATACTCGTAACACAAAGTCATGGTGGGTTTGAAATTCCATTTAATGCGCCACAACTCAGCCACAGCACCAACCCTGTATTCCTTTATGCATACTTACTGCACAATTTAGATAAACAGATATTTGTTAGCCTTTTATCTCCAGAACTTTCTGCAACTCTGCAAGTCATTTTTTTCATCTTTTTGCTCTTCGTACTGCAAAAATACGTTATCGATATAGGTGCCGCAATCGCGTTGCTCACTAGTATCATGTGGTTATTGATTGGCTACTTATTGGTTGTCTTTGCCAATACGCTGATACCCATTGTGCAACTGATTTTATTAACCTGGTTATCCCTCGCATCGGTACTCTTGCACAACAAATACAAACAAGATCGTCACTTATCGAAGCTCATCAATAACCTTAATCAGCGTATGTTTGGGCGCTATTTACCAAAATCTATAATTGAACAGTCGAGCCCTTGGGAGTCGGTACTCAGCCTCGTCAATCAGCAACTCAGTTTAAATCGAGGCATGTTTTTAGCGCGCGTCGAAAGCGATCATCGCCTTTATGAAATCCAAGCAATTAACTGTCAACTGAATGACATAGAGGAATTGAGACGAGATTATGAACGCCCCCCTTATAGCGATGCCATTAAAGAGTTAGGTGCCATAAAAATAGCGCGTCCATTTTTTAAGGGTCTCAATAGTAATGAACTTCAATACATAGCGCCGCTCATGTATGCCGGTGATATTCGTGGCTTTTGGGTCATGACGGTCAACAGACAGGAGAGTTTTAACGAAGCCGCGTTTATCCACAACGTAAATCGTTTCGCCAGTCAGATAGGCGAGCTGCTTTATCACTATCATATCTCGGCGCAAATACAGCAATCACAAAGCCAAACATTAACGCGGGTACTGACCTTAAACTTATCCGAATCGCCAAGCAGAAAAGTGCAATCGGCCATCGCAAGCATGGAGCAAAAACTCTCAACTCTAGAGCATCTGTTCAATCATTTGAATAGTGCGGTGATCATGTTTAACTTATTTGGACAAGTTGTTGAAGTGAACAAAGCTTTTGAACAGTTGGCAGCAAAGCAAAATTTAAAAACTTTCGGCATGTCTGCGTTCGATTTACTCATGCATAGCTGTCAATTCAATGCCGATACCACAAAAGGAAAGCTGCGTTATCTCACCTTGCACAAAGGCCGGTTTACACGTCTTGTTGAGTTTGGCACTCATCAATATATCTTAACCGTTATGAGCGTTGATAAGATTGAAACTAGCAGTCAGACTGGCTCTCCTTTTTCAGTCTCGGGCATCTTATTTGAGTTTATCGACATCACCTATTTATTGGCAACGCAAGACGACCCTAATATCGTTGCAAAACTACGCCCAGTGACCTTGCCTAACAATGGCTCAGATACCGATAGTTGGAGTGATGCATAGTGGATTGGGTGCTGAGCATTTTTCCAAGCGGAGGCGGATTAGGACAATCAGTTATCACCACCGTTTGGGTTGGAATTGCGGTTGTCTGCTTTCTTAACTTAAGGTTTGGTTTTCCGCTGACCGGGCTCGTAGTGCCTGGCTACCTTGTTCCCTTACTCATTGTCAGTCCGACTTCGGCGGCTGTGATCTTGATTGAAGCTATTGTAGTGTATGGCTTAATGCGTCTCAGTGCACAAACGCTTATGGAGCGACTTGGTTATGCTCAAATGTTTGGCCGAGACCGCTTTTTTGCCATTATTTTGATCAGCATCTTGGTTCGAGTAGTTATGGACAGTGCATTTTGGCCGCTGGTCGCTGACGAAATGAAACTATGGGATATCAGCTTTGATTACGCATCGGACCTACATAGTTTGGGTTTGGTGATCATCGCTTTAACTGCGAATGTAATGTGGAACAGTGGCTTTAGGTACGGGGTAAAAGTCACCGCCGTTCAGCTACTGATCACTTATTTGCTGGTGCGTTATGTACTCATGCCTTTTACCAATTTCAGTATCGCCAATCTAGCCATCATGTATGAAGCGGTCGCCTCTTCCATCGTCGCAGCGCCCAAAGCGTATATCATTCTGGTGCTAACTGCATTTATCGCCTCCAGAGCAAACCTTCGTTATGGCTGGGAGTTCAACGGCATACTATTACCCGCTTTACTGGCACTTCAGCTACTTCAACCCAGTAAGCTCCTTACCTCATTTATTGAGACTTCGGTTATTCTTATTATTGGCGCCAGCCTACTACAATTCACACGACTTAAGCAGGCAAACCTGGAAGGCGCTCGGTTATTACTGTTTTTCTTCAACATTGGTTTTTTATATAAACTTGCCTTGAATTACGGTGTTGTGCATTTTTACCCAAACATAAAAGTCACCGATACATTCGCTTTTGGTTACATGCTATCGACGCTCTTAGCACTGAAAATTTACCAAAAGAGTGCGCTTGGTCTCATCATCAGGGCAACCTTTCAAACTTCTATTTTAGGGGGGGCATTAGCTATTCTAATTGGATTTTTAATTATGTTTATTCCCTCACAATTCGCCGCCCAAAGCGTCCAACCTGCCATCGAAAAGCAACAACCTCTATCTATTTCGGCACAAATCAACGCCTATAAAAGCCTGCTCTACATAGCTGCTCGCGAAGGGTCTGCCGTCGGCCAATACAGCAATGCAATGCAAGTTGCCCAGTTTAAGCGCGTGATTGAATTACTGATTGAACATAGAGAAGATGATGAGGTACACAACACGGTTGCCACAGCGCTCGACTCGCTCGGGTTTTCTCTACGGCAAGACCAAGAATATCTCTACATTCAAGACAACCAAAAAAACGCGCCTAGAGGATTATTTATTATTGCAAAACACCCTAAAGCCAATCATGTGATCAGTGTGCCACACCCTGCTTCGGAGCGTTCGGCTGCAGATGTCGCCGCGATGTTACTCCATCATTTACACAGTAACGCGCTCGTTTTAGGGAACAACGTGACTGTCACCCAGAGCGATACCTACAAACCACAAAGTATATTTTATCAAGCATTTCTTGAAGCACTGGAAACCTCGGAACTATTACAGGTTCGCGAGTTAACGGCTAAAAGTCGTAAAAGCTTGCCATCAGCACAACGCAACGACCCATGTCAGTTTTGGGTTTTTAATCAGTTACCTCACTCTATTGGACAAACACAACTCTCAGACATGCTGAGCTGTAAGCACCATCATTTTGGTTTAGCGGCAAACACAAGCTTGCCTTACCCGACGTATCAACATGCAATGCTGGAAGTGTTTATCGACCACAAAAGCTACACCCGTCTATTGGCTGTAACCTCGCTCTCTGATAGCCAAAAAACGCTCGCAACAGTTGAACGACTTGATGACTCAATGGAAGACATCATCACTGAATTTACAACACACATCAGTGCAAAAGGGAGCGGCCAATACACCCCTCCGACGCTCAATGAGGCCGCGTTATGGGAGTTTGAAATACTCAAGCCCCTTTATCGCCTTGCTGATAATTTGAGTCACCATTCAGACTTTAACAAACTCCAAACTCAATTCGATCACATTAATTCCGTGGCAAGCCTTGTCGGCTACAAATTATCTGTTGTACGGAATATGGATGAGCAACTTGTTATGTTGTCACCGCTAGAAAGTGCCAACTATTATGAGAAAGGACAAGGGCTTTATTTTATCCGTTTAGGCAGCGCAAATTTACTCTCTATTCAAGTGCCTCGTCCCCTTTTTGAAAGCCACACGTTAAAATTTGCCGCGCATTTATTTGCCAATACAAGTGCAAAAACCATGCTTATTGCCGGTGCGCACCCTTATGCTTCACCCACAGCAAATGTGGTGAATCCAACTAACAGCGCCTCGCTATTTAATGTTGTTCATCAAAGTTTACTGCGCCATTACGCACAGCAAAATAGCATGAGTATTCAAATACGAAGCCACAGTGAGCCGTCTTCAATAAGACCTAGTGCACTGTCTTTTGCGCACACAACAGCGAGCCCACAGCATCAAGTCTTGCTGGATACCTTGCGCAATGCGTTAACTGAATTGGGGGTCGAGCATCAAATAGTCAGTGGGCAGCAAGCCACTCGCGGACTCGAGATCGGTGCTTCCCCACAAACTGGTTATGATCTATTTTCTGCCAACAGTGAATTAGCAACACTGTGGCTCGCTGCCGATTACAAGCAGCATTTTGCAACATCGCAGCGCACGCTTGCGCAAAAGCTAGGAGCCATCTCAACGTCGCATCATGGTGATGCTATTTTTATGTCAAAACTAACCGAGAACGACTGGCTCGCCTTGACCAATACTCAACATGCACACATGCATGCAAGTATTAAGCTATATCGTCAATCGTTGCATTTGCCAACGCTTGCGAATATATGCCGCAGTTTCTCTTCATGCAGTCTAAGTACATCCTCAATCTATCCGTATAACGAACTTGCATTAGTTGTAAAAGAGCAGCACAGGTTGGCGATGATTTATTTGCCGAACAGGCAGCTCACCATAGACAGACAGGCCTTTATCGACGCCACAAAACGAGGCGCATATGAATAATTTAAAATGGCTGATACGCCTGGTTCTTGGATTGCTCATAGTCGGCACGCTCAGCTGGCAAGCATATAAACTATTTTATTGGCTGTCCTCAGCGAAACCTTTGCTACAAAAACAAGGCGAAGAGACGCGTTCAACGGTACACTGGCTAGAAAGCGATAGACCTCTAACTTATACCTTTTCTCCCTCCCAAGCGATTGAGATCCGAATATTATCCAACGCTATCTTAAGCGCGGAACACCCCCTCGATAGCAGCGCACATTACGCAATTCAATATGAACTATGGGATGACAATCAACAACTACTCTCTGGCGATCGCTATCATCATGCAGCTCGCTTTGTTGCTGATAAAGATCAGCTTACAAAACAAATAATGGAGAATCGGGAAACACTGCATGTTTCGTCAGGCCAATCTTTTTACCTGCGCCAACACGTGTTTAACAATGCGAACAAGCTTGTACTCAACTTAGTCACCGAAGACCCTTCAATCAAAGGGGTCGTTGTTAGATTACATGCCAAAACTAAAACCAATGAGCCAGATATTCAGCGCACTTGGCAAAAATATCCTGTCACGTGGCGAGATAGGATCAGTCAATATCACACGCTAGGTCCTTACGCACTGAGTGAGAGTGAAATCGCCAACGCAGTGCAATATGACTGGCAAAAACTTGCGCCACTCGGTATTCCTGAAGTCGACTTCGTTCAAGGTACTTTGTACGAATCACTGCCCTATCATGTCGCCAGTTATGATTTTTCATCCGAACAACTCAGTACCGATGCATTTCTTAGCTCAAATACGCTCACAGCATCCGTCAATGTTTATCAGCAACAAGACTTCTATTTTTCGACCGAAGCACACCTCGATGCATTAAAACTCACTTGGTATGACCCTAAAAAGTTTGCTGCTCCAAAAACGCTCACCGCTGAGCATACTCAGGTCGCCAATCAGTACAAACTCAACCAAATAAAACCGGGTCTAATCGTCATTGAGTCAACATCTCCTGTTTTGTCGTCTTGGTACAACCAAGATTTACAGCCCCTTTTTGCGCTACATAGCTTGTATTATCAAACTCACGAACAAAACACCGTGCAATATGCTGTACAACCGCATAGTGACTTAAAACTTGATATTAAAGGCGCGCCGAATACACAAGCCACAATACGCTTACTCGATGAGCAAGGTTTAGTCGTCAAAACCTTCCACTTAGCGCTGAACGCAACCCCGTCTCACTATGAACGCGCAATCAATAGCGATACAACGCGCAGCACCGTTTATGACTCTGAGATTTTCTATCTACGCTCATTACCCGACGCTGTCACGCAAATAGACATTGCCACAGACAAAAGCAGTGCGATTCGATTACAAGCAAGAAACGAGCACTTCAATTATCAAACCACTTATTGTGAGCAACTTTGCGACCCAGAAGCCGAAGACTTTTTATATATTCCCGCTTGGTTTGTACAAAAGGCCTCAAATGCACAGGCATTCTCGCAACCAGAAAATATTCTGAAAGTGCGTTCGTTTAGTGCCCCACCCGAAGAAAAAACATCACAGACACATTATCGCAGTGCGCTGCTTTTCGCTGCGTTGCCGTTATCCAATATCGCTTTAGTGAATGAGCCAAAGCGTTACGACACGCAGCATGTTCCGCCCGAAGATTTTCAATTTAGAATCGTCACTGACCGCGCTAACTTAGCCAAAAACCAAACCTCGGCAACCGCAATTATTGTCAAAAACCAGAAATTTCCATTCACGCGGGAATATAGCGCAGAACAATTTTTTGCCTTTGCGCAGACACAGCGACTTGCAAACGACACTCAGGTATTTATCAATCAAGGTGATGAACGGCCTTGGTCCAAACAACGGCTTTACTTTATGAAAAAGAACGAGCCACTTTCGCTACCCTATTCCACGACTCCAAAAAGTATCATAATTAAAGCCTTCTCAACGCAACAGCAAACACCTCCTGTGGTTGTCAGTGCCAAACTGGATGCTTTTCGTCAACCGAGCCTCGCACAGGAATATACTTTATTAAAACGTCGTGTTGCGCTTAAAGTGAGTGAAAAAACCAACGCTTTCATGCTGCATCCCAATATTGGGCATTTACAGGCCTATACAACGATGACGATTCCAATTGGTCACGATATAAGCCAATTAAACCAGCTAATATTAAAGTCAGAACAAGATATCTGGCTCAGTATACTCAATGAATACGAGCATCCCACTCCCGAACTCAAATGGTGGTCTGATGAAAGCTAACGTTATACTCAGCGTAATGATTTTGTGCCTTGCCCAATCAACGGCTAACGCGCATCTTCCTTCTGTAACCGAGCTAGTGGATTGGTTTCAGGCTCCCCATGAGGCACCACCTTGGGCTTTTCTCAGCGAGAATAATGAGTATCGCCTGCTAGCCTCTTCCGCGTTATATGGCGGCAACCACCTTTGGTATAAGAAACAAGGGCAGCACTGTGTTGTTTCCGTTCCTCACCAATTTTATGACAAATTCACCTTAGAGATTGGCGAACCTATTTATCAATCGCTATGTCAGGTACTGGTGACAAACTCGCACCAACGCTACAGTGACAGCGAAGACTCTGAGCCAATGGATTTATCTAAACGCAAAACCAGCTTACACCACAATGCCATAGTGGCATTTCAGTCTCGTTTTGTGGATACTAAAATCTTTCAAATACATGGTTTCAGTCAAAATAAAAGAAAAACACCTATCGGACAGCAAGCCGATTTTATTGTGAGCCAAGGCAAGCACATTGATAGTTCATTACAGCAACTCACCGCGTGTTTACAGACACTCAGCCCACACAGTTATAGTTATCCACTGCAGGTGACAGAACTAGGAGGGATAAAAAACGTCTTGCACCAGTATGTAATGGCAAAATCGTTTTATCACATTGAGATCAGTAAGCCGATGCGTGAAAAACTGATCAATAACAACCTGATGATGGAACAACTGACAACATGCTTACGATCCGCGCTCTAATCATTTGTTTTGTATATTATGCAACCTCTGCGTTCGCTATTTCTCATGCGGTTGAGCATGCGCCTTATTTGCTTGTTCCAGAGCAAGAGCAAAACGAGTGGCAAATTGCAGACACAGACTTCACGCTCGAAAGCCAACAAGCACGAAACGTCTATCTGCCCTCTGGTCATTGGCTTGATATACCCACCACGCAGCTAACCAATTTACGCCTTTGGCAAAGTTATAATACGTATAGTAAAAGAAGTATTGTTCGCGAAGAACTTGTCTGTACGGGCAAGTTTTGCCGTATCAACGCTTCAAATGACAACCGCGTGCTTCATGTCGAGAATAAAACAGATACCTCACAAACAATTGCAATAGTACAAGGCCACTATCAAATACCCCCTGACTTATACAACCACCACTTAGCGCTCCCATCGCAAGCTCTGCATCTTCAAAGCCCACATCAAACAAACACGTATTACTTTGTCGAAGAGAATAAACCGCTATCAATTCGCTTTGACGATGCTGCCAAACTCAAAATATCGGTCAGAAAGTTACTCGGTACGCCATCCCAATTGAGTAAATCAAACAAAATCTATTTGTCTATTAATGAGATCCCTTCGGCCATTTTACCGTTGAGTGATACACAAGCCCTTGAATATAAAAAACAGAAAATCAGCATTAGTAGCATTGAGTATTTGGCGGTAAACGACAATAGCAAACTGACTATTCAAAGTGATGCACGGGCACTTATTCAAATAGAGCAAGCACAACGTGCATTTTTAGACTTTGACAGTGCACAAAAAGATCCAGAATCCTTGCTGCAACCCTACTGGATTGACGCGTTAGAAAACGATTTGCAAACAATTTATGGCAACAAAGATCTGAGTATCTTAAATAACTTCGACTATGCCAAAGCATCTGCCTTGGCCAAAAAGCGCCACCAGCAATTACGTGCCTCAGTGACACAAAACCTTTTTTTAAACCCTACCGAGAGCGACCAAGTCGTTAAATCGCGGTATCAACAAACACACATACAATCGGGTGTCAGACATTCTGAGCAACAGGTTTATCCCACCTTAGTGAGGCAATCGATTCTCAGCCATACAATCCAAAATACACTGACATTCAAACTCAATAACGAGGCACCACTTAATGACAATCTCAATGTGTATGTCCGTGTTAAACATGAAGGTAAGTTAAAAGTTCAACTGGATGAACGAACATTTGAACTACACATTCAGCCACACGAGGCATTCAGCGTATTCACATTCAACACACAACAAGCCACACAACTCACGCTTCAAACGCCCACCGAGATAGAAGTTGCCGTACGGCAAACAACCATCAGCCCGCTGGTCAACAACGAGCTGCTTTATGTAAGACCAACTAAACTGGCAGATAAGTCCCCAACTATCCGAGCGCTTTTAGCCAACTATCAAGCAAAAGCCGCCACTCAGTACTTAAACGCATTACCCAATTACCAAGCAAGCCCCTACAAGCAAAACATGAGTCAGCATGAGACCGATAAGCTCCTGTCTGAAGCAAGGCGTTCGCTCAGAACGGCACCGATACAAACCATGCAAATATCGAAACAACTTGTGCAAAGCACACTAAGTGAAGTGGCTCTGCAGGCTTGGCAACTGCGCATTGCTGCGTTAGAGCAATTAGGGCAAGCAAATATTGCGACTCGCTATCTTGAGGCATTATTAAAAAGTAGTAATTTAATCAGTAGCAATGCAAAATTAAATGAATATGCAAAGCAGCAACTTTTGCTGCGGTATCAAGCCGCAAACCAACACTATAAACTCATCGGGTTGTGCTCACTAAAAACGAGACCAGACTGGTGCGCAACACACTTATCACAACTTTATTATGCAAATCAGCAAGCTTTACTGGCTGCATGGCACATTCACGATGTTCCACCAAACACCAAAGAAAGCCATAAAATCTATCAGTCACTCGGATATCAGTACTTATCAAATGTGGACTTAGAGGAAAAACCCAACTACCAACTAATCCACTATGGCCAAGTCGCACTCGACAGTGAGTCACATCAATACCAAGCCTTTAGATTGAGCCACGATCAAGCCATTACCCTAACCGCTTTTAGCCCATTAACATTAAAAGTGACTGCTCGCTCAATCGCCCATGCGCCTGACACATTTAAAACCAATTGGCTATATATCAACTCGACTGAACAACCCATGAGCATAATGCCCATATACGCCGATATTCCCTCAACCACCGTTGAACAAACAGGTCAAAGCTTATCGATTGCAGCCAGTGGCTTTGTGACGCTAAAACAAGGAGAAACCATCACGATTAAAAGTTCTGAAATCAGCTTTTTAACGCTCAGAGCATTAGATCCGCAATCAGCGTTAGTACTTTTTGACAATGATTTATCACCGGCTTACTTTGCACAAAGCTTTGCCGACTTATTGCGCAAGCCTGATGCAACTATGGCGATGATATTAAACAATGCGCTCCATCGTCTTTGTGAAAATAAATTTACGGCTCAAGAGTTTACTTCGTTATTTGTAAAGCTGGGGCAACATCCCGTCGCCAATCATCTTAAAACGTTGCACCGTCGCGTGAGCCAATACGGACAATGGCAAAATATGGCAACCTATACCAGCTTTTTAGGGACCCGCTTGCTACCAATTGAAAACAACAGGCAACGCAGTGTGTCAGACCAAGTAACGCGACATACGACTAAAAATGGCAATTTAGCGGGAATTGCTCTGCGACCTTTCAAGAAATTGACATTAGATATTAGTGAGTTTATCCCCAAACAATCAAAGCTAAGGCTATCACTGTCTTCGGCCGAATTAGATGGCGCACAACATGCGCAGGTCATTATACAGAGCCAGCATAACAGCCGTACTTATTCCCTCACTGAACAAGTCCCTGTTGAGCATGTTTTGAGTCAGCAAGAAATAAGCTTTGGCACTATCACACTACATTGGGACAAACCATACTTGTCTCATTTATTAACCATTGAAGTATTAAGCGAAGGTACAGATGGCTGGCAAGCCATTAAGAGTAAGGAACAACAACGGTTTTATACCGCTGATAAACACCACCCCATCATCTTGGACCTACAAAATGACGCCTTGTTAAAAATAGAATATATGTACCAAGATAAGCGCACCGAAGTCTTCAAAAGCTATGTAGCAGGGCATCACCAGCTACCTCAACTTGATGCTGAAGGATTGCGAGTCCAAGTTTGGCAGCTTAGTGCAAATAATCACAAGTTACCTATTCACCAAACAAGCAAAACTGTTGAAAACAAAGACACCAACACGCCCTTTAAAACAGATAGCGGTTCTTTAAACACCTTGACCACTACAACGCGACACCAAAAAAGGCGCGTGAATATCGAAGGGTATTTGACGACGGAACGACAAGGTGCCAGCGATTTTGAAGATCAACTACCTCAGGTTGACTACACCACATTCGGTATGACCGCGCGATATAACGAGCATGACTTTTGGTACAAGCTAGGTCTTGCCAAACAAAACAGTGACCATTATGACTCAACCTACCAGCTCAGTGCGGCACTCGATTGGTTATCACCACACAGCGACTGGTACACGCAAAGCGACTTAGAGATCAACTGGCAACCCGCTCAAGACACGACATCAAGCTTTTATTCTACAAAAGTCGGCTTTTTAATTGGGCAACGTTGGCAAAACAACCGTGCTGCAACACATCGTTGGTGGTGGCAACCTAAGTACTTTTATAGTAGCGCTGATATTAACGACCTGAGGCTTTTTAGTAGCATAGCCCCCGCAATTTTATCTCGATATAAAGCGCAACATAAGTATGGTTGGCAAGCGGGTTATCAATATCTCACCCAACCTTATGTAGATCAACAAGTTGGCATGAGAATTCAGGCAACAAGTAATAAAGACGGCTATCATTTAGATAACAGCCGGATCACCTTACTGGCAAGGCAATTTTATGAGGGCAATATATTCGCAGCGCAACTTGTCGGCAAATATGCCTTTTCCGATGATGATAGGAGCAAAGCACTTTGGCAGCCTGTCACGCAACTGAGTTGGCAAAAGTGGTTCACGCTTAATCAGCGCTTTGCGGCGAAACTAGAACTCAGCTGGGAAAAAAATTGGCGCCTAGATGAGCATTCTTTTGCCTTGCAATTACGCATCGGAAACACTCGAGCAACCGGTTTTACGCCCTATAGTTTTAGTGAGCAACCCTTTAAACGTTTATCAGATATAGCGCTAATATCACAGGATAATAATGAATAAACAGCATATAAAGCGACAACTGGAACAGCTGTTATTTGCAGATACCGAACGGTTTTGGCTCAATCTATATCATCACAAATATCAAAAGTTACTCGACGAATTATGTGACTGGCCATTGCTTATGAACAAGCCAGAAGACGAACCTTTACTGTCGTGGCTGCACTTGCAATCCATATCTTTTATACGCCATAAAATTGAGCAACAACAAACCACCATACTCGAGCTGGAACACAACTATCAGTTATTTGTTTCTCGACTTTCTAAAACTGACTTAGCACTTGAAAAAAAAATCCACATTCTTAATTATTCCCAGCAATTGGGGGCATCAAAGCAACAACTAAAAGCCGACAAACGGGCTTTCGCGCGTTGGTTTGACGAAGGCGCAATGCGAGACAGATACCAAACCAAGGTTTTAACTATTGAACAAAGTATCAAGTTTCTCATTGCTCGTTTAGGAGCGTTAGGCCAAAGCTATTTGCAGCATAACAAAGCACAATTAGAAAAAACCTGGCGAACACTTGATCTACAACCATTTTTTTTACGCTTGCTTGCACAGAGCCAAAGCGCGCACATTCGACACAGCATTATTCGCGCTTTGGTTAACCTCGTAGCACTCATTCAAGACAATGATATAGATACTGAACTCAGTGGAGATCTCATTGCGAGATTAGTGGAACTATTGGAAGATGAGGATACACCATATAACGCCATTATCGATATATTAGAGATCCTCATCCACCAGCGGCCTACTTTTATCCGCGGTCATATGTGGGCCATGTTGCTCGAGTCCATAGACGATGCAAGCCTGAAAAACGATCAATTATTTATACTCGCGGCGTTGCCCAGAGTCATTACACGCCAAACTAAGCTAACAGACAAAGACATCAATTTACTGCAGCAACTCAGTGAACATAGCTACCCAAGAGTCAGACAGGCTTTGATCGAACAAACGCAAAGTATGCCAGATAACCTAGCCAAACAAATTATCCGCGCCCGTTTTGAGAATGAGTCATGTGATGCGGTGCGCTTTACCGTCCTAAAACAGCTCACGCATGAACGTTACTGTGACGATGATTTTGCATTTAACATTTGGCAAACCACCCTTTTAAAGCCCAACAGTTTAGCTATAAAGCGCATTGTATTAGAGCAAACCCCCAGAATAATGCTCAACATGCAGCTCAATAGTCATCAACCAGACGAAGTATTTCGGTTATTTATCAGCGTATTGAATGACGTGTTAAGCCAACCGGAAGAAATCGCTATTAAACGCTACGTTGCGCGCACACGAGAGCAGTTAGCAAGTTTTTATAATCAGGAGCTTATTGCAAATATTAAGTCGCAATTAGAGGGGTCAGATCTCATTGAGGTCGATCCCCAATTAGAGCAACATACACTAGGCCGAGTGTTAAGCTTACTCGCCCAAAGACAACTGGGTTTCAATGCTTCATGGTCTAAGAAGCGCTGGCACATCAGACGAGGCTATATCGAGGCACGTAGGTTTTGGCGATTTTTGCACGAACTGCGCAACCCAAGTACCGATAAGCGACAAGGGTTTAGCCACACCAAAACCAAAAGGCCCAGTGCAAAGTTACATGTACCAAGTTGTAGCATAGCCGAGATCAGTGAGACCAATGTACCAGGCGAAGCTTTATACCATTTGGATGAACACAGCGCCCGACCCCATTTACCCTTGCTCGACTATGTTCTTTCGATACTAAGCCAAGATCATTTACCAAGCCCAGCTCACAGTTACACGCCTGATGGGATTTTATTAATCACCAAACCAACATCCTTATTTGCACGCCTGCGTGCTTATTGGCATATCTCATGGCATTTCAGAGCGCTAGATACCTTACGTAAAGGCAATGAACTTGCACAGCAGCGGTATTTACAAACGCTTACCAAACTTGGATTTAAAATTGAGTTTAAAGCCTACTCGTCAGTGCTTGAATGCGCCTTTCCGGTAGACCCTCAACTTAAGTCGCTGTTTACCAATCTGAGCCTTATTCCCAGTATGGTAACAATCGCGAGTAGTTTTAAAGAATATGCGTACTCTGTTTATCAAAATACCTTATCGCAACTGATGTTTTTTGTTGTCAGCTTCAGCGCGTATTTTTGGGGACGACATCTTTATACAAGTCGAAAAATCATTCATAACCGCAAAGCCATTCCGGTTACAATTGGGGGTTGGGGTACGCGAGGAAAGTCGGGCACTGAACGTTTAAAAGCTGCCTTATTTAGCGCATTAGCATTGCGCACTATCACCAAAACCACTGGCTGTGAGGCCTCTTTAATTTATAGCAAAATCTCTGGCGAACAATTTGAGTTACCCATCTTCCGCCCCTTTAACAAAGCGACCATCTGGGAGCAAAGCGATATTTTAGCGTTTTCCAAATCCGTCAAAGCCGATGTATTTTTATGGGAGTGCATGGGACTCACGCCCCGTTACGTAAAAATATTACGTCGCTGGATGAAAGATAACTTTGTCACCATTACCAATGCTTACCCAGACCACGAAGATATATTAGGGCCAAGTGGCGTAGATGTAGCGCGAGAAATGGCAGCTTTCGTTGGTGAGAATACGCAGGTATTTACCAGCGAACAAACCATGGCACCAATTTTGGAAGAAGCTGCCAAAGAAAAAAACTCCACCCTGATCCAAGTTCACTGGGGTGATGGTTTTCAGATCACACCCGATATTCGCGCCCTCTATCCTTATGACGAACACCCAGACAATATTGCTCTGGTATGCAAAATGGCGCAGTACATAGGCATTCAAAAAGATTTCGTCTACAAAGAAACCGCTGAGCGTATCGTGCCCGATATTGGTGTGTTGCAGCACTTCACAAAAGCAAAAATTGGCCACATCAGGCAATCATTTGTCAACAGTATGTCGGCCAACGAGCGCCTTGCGACCATTGAAAATTGGCAACGTTTAGCGCTGTTCCAACTCTCTGAACAACCTCATATTCAAACCATTGCATTGATCAATAATCGAGACGACCGCGTTGCACGCTCCAAGGTCTTTGCTCGCATCATGGCTGAAGACTTGTGCTTTGATTATCTGGTGGTGGTAGGTACTAACGTGAGTGGTTTCTATACCTTCTTCCAACAAGCGGTCAATGAGCAACTCACAGATATCATCGACAACAACGACAAAGGGTCACTTTCACAATTGCTTAAGCGCTTTAATTGCCCAAAAGACACACAGCAATTGCTAAAACGTCTTAATGTATCGCTTATTGAAAATCCTTTATTCGCACATGACATTGAATCAGAGGCTGCACTTGATCAAGCCCTGCAAACGCGATCAAACCTGACGAGCACACAACAGCAGTATCTTAAACAAATATTTATGCAGTTTCTTCACGCTGATGCGTTGTTACAATTCAGCAGCCTGAAAGAGCACAAGATAAAAATTATTGAGTGCATCAACAAATTGATTGTTCAAAAAACCATCTTGATCCACGACGCCCATATAAGTAGTGACAACTTAACCCAAACGTTAGAAAGTTTAGCTTGCAACAACCAGCACCAACTTATCGTGGGTATGCAGAACATCAAAGGGGTTGGACTTAATTATGTGCAGAGCTGGCGACAATGGCAGAGAGTGTATTTCTTAGGAGAGCAATTAAGTGACGCACATATCACAGTCACGTTATTCAACAGCTATCTCTCACAATTAGCCAGCTATGATCAGTTTGGCGTTCTTGAGCGCGGTTATCTTATGTTGTTAGTCAATAAACTGAGTCAATCGCCTCACGCTCAAAATGAGTTTCACCAAGCTCAATTAAATCTTATCCAAACAAAATTAGAAAAAGAAAGTCCGAAAAATAATAGTTCTGCACATGCAAAACGCCGACCTATTAGAGATTTTTTTATGCAAGTCATTGAGTCTTTTTTAGAAGCTGGCGCTGCAGTGAAAAGAAAAACAATTGCCCAACAGATCTACCAAGACATCGCGAGCCAACATATTACTTTGGAAAGAGCCAAAACAGAGCTTTCTAAATTAAACCAAAGTCAAAAGCCTGGTTGGTTTACAGCTAAACAGAAGTAATCAGCATATTGTTGTTTCAAAGCACTAAAATCAAGATGTGAAATAACCCTATGTTCTCTAGGTATATCTTAAGGTTAGTTGTAAAAAATAGCGCCAAACACAATTGTATAAAATATACCAATGAAACATTTTTTAAACATCTTTCCCTTAACTGAGCGCATACTACTTCCCCAATACGATTCATATGGGTATACTGACGCACTTTAAATGCATAGATAGTCGGTCTCTACACACCGAAAATTGAGCACGTAACTATAATCGGCCACCCGTTCAAATGCATAACTATTTGCACGTAAAAGACAATTATAAGGCCACACAACACAATTGATTTAATTAGGAAGCACATATGAGTTCAACACCTAATACAGGTCAGTTTTTAGGACATCCTAAAGGCCTATTCCTGTTGTTCGGCACAGAAATGTGGGAACGCTTTGGTTACTATGGCATGCGCGCCATTTTAGTTTTATACCTCGTTGCTATGACACAAGATGGCGGCTTTGGTTGGTCTAATGCTGATGCTCTAAGCCTATACGGTACTTTCACCATGGCTGTGTACCTAACCCCATTATTTGGTGGTTGGTTAGCGGACAACGTGCTAGGTCAACGCAAAGCCATCATTATCGGTGGTATCTTAATGGCTGCAGGCCATTTCATTATGGGTATTCCACACGCACTTGTCACAGGCATGGAAGAAAACGTTTTCTATCTAGGCCTCACATTGCTGTGTATTGGTAATGGTTTATTCAAGCCAAACATTTCAACTATGGTTGGTGACTTATATGAAGAAGGCGATAAGCGTCGTGACGGTGCGTTTACTATCTTCTATATGGGTATCAACATGGGTGGCGCAATAGGTCCTCTTGTTGCGGGTGGTATTGCGGCGGCTGTTAACTGGCAGGCTGGCTTTATCACCGCTGGTATCGGTATGATTATTTCCGTTGTGCTACAACTTTCTTTAAGCAAAAAATACTTAGGCGATATTGGTGTTGTTCCTGCAGCAAAACTATCTGCGGCTCAATCAAGTTCAGGTAAGCA
The DNA here is from genome assembly GCF_058933015.1 of Pseudoalteromonas sp. ATL1. NCBI lineage: Bacteria > Pseudomonadati > Pseudomonadota > Gammaproteobacteria > Alteromonadales > Pseudoalteromonadaceae > Pseudoalteromonas > Pseudoalteromonas sp. ATL1. The sequence goes on from NZ_JBZYXL010000001.1 coordinate 3,625,905, forward strand.
AGAACCTTTAACAAAAGTTGAAAAGGATCGCATCAAAGTGATCTTTACCATGAGTGTGTTCAGCATCATCTTCTGGATGGGTTTTGAGCAAGCTGGTGGTCTGATGAACATTTTCGCTAACGATTACACTGACCGTATGCTCATGGGTATGGAGATCCCGGCGTCTTGGTTCCAGTCTCTAAACTCAATTTTCATCATCATCTTTGCCCCATTAGTTGCGATGATTTGGTTGAAGCTTGATAAGCGTGAACCAAACTCACCAGTAAAATTCGCAATTGCGTTAGTTTTCCTAGCACTGGGTTTCTTAACCATGATGCTTGCACTAATCACTGAAGGTTCTGGTGAAGGCACAATGCAGATCAGCATGATGTGGTTAGTACTATTCTACTTATTCCATACGCTTGGTGAGCTATGTTTATCACCAATCGGTCTTTCAATGGTAAGTAAGTTAGCGCCACTTCGCCTAGCTTCATTGCTAATGGGTATTTGGTTCCTGTGTACAGCGATTGCGAATAAAATCGCAGGTGTGGTTGGTTCATTCATTGGTGAAGGCCACGAAGCAGTTGGCAATGCAATGGGTATCTTTATCGGCCTAGGTGCAACTGCGTTATTATCTGCTACAGCAATGTACTTACTAAGCGATAAGCTTGTTGACTGGATGCACGGCGCTGAAGGTCCTAGTGAGCCGCATACACAAGAGCATATTCTTGCTGAAGAATTAGAAGTAGCCGCTGTAAAACAATAATCGCAGCGATTATTTTCACTAAAAACCGTGTGCTAGCCACACGGTTTTTTTGTATCTAGCCACACACCATGACCTCCACCGTACAGTTATATTTACACTCAGCAGGTTATATTCTCTAAATGCATAAAGCTTATGCACTTATATCCAATAATACTCCCTCGCAATCATAATCAAAATAATCCTTTTATATCAATACATTAAATGACAAATCTAGATATTAAATAAAGATAAAGTGAACGGTATGTGTGTTTATTCTTCTCTTAAATAACTTTCCTGCCACGTTTGTCATCACAAACGGCACACATTATTCAGTTTGTGCAACTAAATTTACAAAGCCCCAGTCTGCTAAATAGAGGGTGACTCTTCCTCTTTGCAGAGTTTTGATTAATCATCTGCTCACTGAAAAACATAATCTAACAAGCAACCCAATTTGCTTAATTGCGGGAGTATGACAATGAGTGAAGTAAAAAATCCACTAGGTTTAGTTGGTATTGAATTTACCGAGTACGCAACACCAGATGCGGATTACATGGATAAAGTATTCACCGACTTTGGTTTCTCAAAACTTAAAAAGTTTAAAGATAAAGACATCGTTTACTACAACCAGAACGACATTCACTTTTTACTAAATAACGAGCGTGAAGGCTTCTCTGCTGCGTTTGCTAAGAGCCACGGCCCTGCAATTTGTTCAATGGGCTGGCGTGTAGAAGACGCCCAAAAAGCGTTTGAAGTAGCTGTAGAGCGCGGTGCAAAACCTGCTACTGAAGCTGCAAACAAAGACCTACCATACCCAGCGATTTACGGTATCGGTGACAGCCTAATTTACTTCATCGATGTATTTGGCGATAAAGGCTCAATCTATGCAAATGATTTTGTTGACCTAGAAGAGCAAAAGATTGTTAAAGATAAGGGCTTCATCCGTATCGACCATTTAACTAACAACGTTTACAAAGGCACCATGGAAACATGGGCTAACTTCTACAAAGATGTATTTGGCTTTGAAGAAGTGCGTTACTTTGACATTAAAGGTCAAAAAACGGCCTTGTTATCTTACGCACTTAAGTCGCCTTGCGGTACCTTCTCTATTCCAATTAATGAAGGTAAAGACGACAACAACAACCAGATCGATGAGTACCTAGACGAGTACAATGGTCCGGGTGTACAGCACTTAGCATTCCTAACTAACGACCTAGTGGGTTCACTTGATCAGTTAGATAAGAGCACAATTGCAACACTAGACATCGTTGAACACTACTACGACACTATTTTTGACCGTGTACCTTGGGTTAAAGAAGACAAAGAGAAGATCAGAGAGCATCAAATCTTAGTAGATAGCCAAAGCGAAAACTGCTACCTACTACAGATCTTTACGAAAAACCTATTTGGTCCAATCTTCATCGAGATGATCCAACGTGTTGACGATGGCGGCTTTGGTGAAGGTAACTTCCAAGCGCTATTCGAGTCTATCGAACGAGATCAAGAGCGTCGCGGCGTTATCTAAGCTTTATTAAAGTTATTATTTTCACAAGCAGCTTTTTAAAAGCTGCTTTTTCCATTTTAGTTAAGGCAAAATAGCCCTAACCAAAAGTAAAAAGGAAAGGCAATGTCTTTTATTAACGAAACTCATGATATTAATCTAAAAAGCTGGGTAGCAAGTGCGAACCAAGCAGGCACAGATTTTCCAATTCAAAACTTACCTTTTGCGGTATTTCGTCGTAAAGACAGCAATGAAGAGTTCCGTGGTGGCGTAGCCATTGGTGATCAAGTTTTAGACCTTGGCGTAGTCTCGAGCGCTGATATCTTTTCTGATGACGCACAAGTTGCTGTCGAAGCAGCAAATGCACAAGCATTGAATGAATTCATGGGCCTTGGGCAACAATATTGGTCAGCACTACGTTTAGCATTATCACGTGCGCTACGTGAGGGCTCAGAACACCAAACAACACTTGAAAATGCATTGGTTGCACAGGCTGATGTTGAATACTCAATGCCATGCCACATCGGTGACTACACTGATTTCTACACATCAATCTACCACGCAACTGCGGTTGGTAAATTATTCCGCCCAGATAACCCATTACTACCAAACTACAAGTGGGTACCAATTGGTTATCATGGTCGTTCATCTTCTATCGATGTGTCTGGTCAAACGTTCCACCGCCCTAAAGGCCAGACTAAAGCGCCTGATGCTGATACACCGTCATTTGGCCCTTGTAAGCGTCTTGACTACGAACTTGAGCTTGGTATTTACCTAGGTAAGGGTAATGAGCTTGGTGAACAAATTGCGATTGAAAACGCAGAAGACCATGTATTTGGTTTCTGTCTATTCAATGACTGGTCTGCACGCGACCTACAAGCATGGGAATATCAACCATTAGGTCCATTCCTTGCGAAGAACTTCGCATCGACTGTATCACCTTGGATTGTGACTACAGAAGCGTTAGCACCTTACCGCACTCAGTGGCACCGTGATGCACAAGATCCACAACCAATGGCATACCTTGAGTCATCGCATAACCGCGAAGCGGGTGCATTTGATATTCAAATGGATGTGTTGCTTGAAACAGCAAAAATGCGTGATGCACAGCAAGGCCCAGCCAAACTATCTGAGTCTAGCTTCAAGCACAGCTACTGGACAGTGGCGCAAATGGTTACACACCACACAGTAAACGGCTGTAACTTCTTACCAGGTGACATGCTAGGTTCAGGTACTCAATCAGGACCAGAACACGAAGAAGCAGGCTCATTACTAGAGCTATCTCGCGGCGGTAAAGAAACTATCACCCTAGAAAATGGTGAAGAGCGTAAATTCCTAGAAGACGGTGACAAAGTCATTATGCGTGGCTGGTGTGAAGCAGACGGCTTCAACCGCATCGGTTTTGGTTCTGTAGAAGGTACAGTTCTTCCTGCTAAATAATCCCAAATTAAAAGCAGATGAAAATCAAAGGTGTGCATTTAGCACACCTTTTTATTATGCAAATTTGCTGGATTTTTACCTAAATCTTGTTATTGTGAAGTGTTGTTGAAGAAATTTTATTTATATGTTGAAGCTAATCAATCGCCTATATAAGACATTATTCCAGCCTAGGCAAATTTTAATACGCCAAAACGGTGAGATATACATGCTTACCGTACCAAGCTGGATACAGCCTGTTTTGCTTACCTTAGTAGTGGTCTCCATTACTTGGGCGGTATTGAATGCGCAATCAGTCACCAAACAGCAGCAAACAATTTCCTCTTTGCAAGCACAAACGAGCGCCGAACAGCAACGCTTTTTGACTGAAAAGCAGCAAATGCAAGCACAGTTAGCACAACAGCAAGAAACACTGAATGAGCTAACCGAAAAGCAAACTCTACTGCAAAACTTAGTGGATGCGCTACCCAGTTCACTCAGTGAAAGCACGCTTGCACCCGAACAACAAAATGACGCTGGTAATGAGCTTGATGACGGCTCAATACCATCGACAGATGAGCAACAAATTCATGGTGACTTTCAGTCGCAGTCTCAGCAGCTAGAGCAAAGCCAACATCGACTGTTAAGCGCCCTTTCCGAGTCAATTGAGTTACGTTCACTCAGACTCACAGCCAGTCTTGCCGAAGTCGGGATCGCGCCATCAAAAGACTCAGGCCTTGCGCAAGGTGGTCCATACCATCAGCTAGAACTTGAGCAGCTTCCAGAAGACTTTTTAAGCACCATTGATAGCCTGGTCGCCTTAAACAACCTAGAGCAAGTTCTAACGACCCTTCCTGACTCAATGCCAGTTGCTAAAGACAATTATTATATTTCTAGTCAATTTGGCTTTAGAAAGGATCCTATTACCGGAAAACGCGCCTATCACAAAGGTGTTGATCTAGCGGGTTGGCACAAGACCGAGATCACAGCACCTGCTGCTGGCACCGTTTTGCGCGCAGGCAGAAACGGTGGCTATGGTAAGTTTATTGAAATACAACATGCACACGGTTTAGTATCTCGTTTTGGTCATTTACACACCATAAAAGTAAAGAAAGGCCAACAAATTGATAAGTCTGACGTGATTGCCTTGATGGGGAGTACTGGACGTAGTACAAGTACTCACTTACATTACGAAGTACTGCAAAACGGCAAACATATCAATCCGGTGAAATTAACTAAGGTGATTAATCGTGTTCAGTAGCTTAATAAATGGCGACAAATCAGCATCAAGCATTCCTGCTTTGATCTCGCCCAACACCGTTGTTGAAGGCCAGATCCGCTGTGAAGGTGAGCTTCAAGTCGACGGCAAAGTGATTGGTGATTTAATCATCAACACATTAATCGTCGGTGTACACGGCATCATTGAAGGCAACGTAAAAGCACATAACGTCAGAATAAAAGGCACAGTCAATGGTTGTATCGATGCGGATAAAGTGATGCTAGAACAAACCGCCAAAGTACATGGTGATGTGATGCACGATACCTTAAGTATCGAAGCGGGAGCCTTAATTGAAGGCAAACTCACTCATAAAACAGAGGTGACCAACATCACCTCTATCAAAGACAAAACTACCGCGCAGTAATGTACATATTGATATCAGCATGGAATACTTTCGCACCATGCTGATCAAATACTTCTACTGGCACAATTAAATCTTCTTTATCTCGCCACTCTCTTGGCAAATCAATTTTCGCTTCAGCCCGTAAATCGGTCTCCGCCTTTTTTAAATACTGTACAGTCATGCCTTTTGGGATCCAGCGGTGGGTTTTATGCGGCACGGTCGCATCTACCATCACTCCTGCACACAATTCAGCTAAGTTACACTGCGCTATCGCATGGATAGTACCAATATGATTGAATACCGCTTTTCGCTTTGGAATAGTCGCGCTACATAAGCCCGGCTCAAGCTTTGTAATGGTTGGTTTGATTGAACCGAAGTAAGGCGCTTTTCTACATACCGCTTTACTGAAAAGCCATTGTCCGAATGGCAGCCACTGCATTCTTTTATAAATTTTGAGTAATGGCGCAGTCACTGTTTAAACCTCATTTGTTATTTTGTTTTGATAAAGCTAACACATCCGACCTGTTGGTAAAATAGCCGAATTGATGATTTGTTGTTTTTATTTACGTGATACGGCGCTTTGTCCTGTTCATTTTGAATTAGATAAATACAATAACGCGCAAAAGGAGTCGTCATGCAATCATCTCAATCAACCAGTAAGTCGCTTGTATTCATTCTGGCGCTATTAGTCATCTTTTGCCCCTTAGGGATCGATCTTTATTTGCCTGCATTTAGTGCGATGCAAGAAGGGTTGAATGTACCTGAGTCATCGATTCAACAAACCGTAAGCATTTACATGTTAACGGTGGGCCTTGGACAACTGGTCGCCGGACCACTGGCTGATAAATATGGTAGAAAACCCATTGCATGTGCTGGTGCACTTTTGTTTTGTGCCGGAGCAGTTATGGCCTTTTTGGCGAGCGATTGGTACTGGATGATGGCAGCCAGAGCTCTGCAAGGGTTGGGGGCATGTGCCACATTTGTCGCGGCATTTGCAATCGTGCGAGACAGTTTTGGACATAAAGGCAGCGGACAGATGATCACCTACCTCAATGGCATTGTGTGCTTCATACCCGCCCTCGCGCCAATATTCGGTGCTTGGCTAACCATACAATTTGGCTGGCGCAGCAACTTTGCGTTTTTAGTGCTCTTTTCACTGATTGGTCTTTTACTACTACTGGTAATATTCAAAGAAACTAAGCCTGAAGACAGCATATATCAAGGTCACATTCTCGACTTTCGCCGCTTTATGCCTATGCTCAGCAGCGGTGAGTTTTCATTTAATGCAGCCATCACCATGTTTGGCATGGCCGCCATGTTGGTGTTTGTGACAACGGCACCGGGTTGGATCATGAATACACTAGGTGGGTCGGTCTCACAGTTTACGACTTGGTTTACTGGCAATGCTGTATTAAGTATCGTTGCCAGTTTCATCGCACCAATTTTTATCAAGCGTCATAGCCGTAATTCGCTGATCGTAGGCCTTAGCCTGTTTTGTGTTGGGGGCCTATTGATGCTTTGGGCGACGCGCTTTTCACATCCTGCCGCACTGATGCTACCAATGTATATTGCATCTATTGGCTTTGCATTTGCGCTAGGTTCCGCTGCGGGCAAAGCGTTATCTGGTTTTGCTAAACAAGCGGGTACTGCTTCTGCATTAATTGGTGTCATGCAAATGAGCGGTGCTGGCGTTTTAGCATTGTTAACACAGCAACTCAACTTAACCGCCCCGATGCAAATTGCACTTCACTTATTAGTTATGTTGCCATTTCTTGTAACATTATTAGGTAAAAAGAAACAATTATTCCATAGTGCAGCTTAAACTGCACTTCCCACATAAATACGTATAGTTATCATTTCCTTTGTAAATCATGTATCTATAATAGTAAACCATGTAAGCACCTAGACATCCCCTAATACTAAAATAGTATATCCACATAAATAAAAACTCTAGAATTTTTATAAAAAAGCAATAAATTATTCTTTACCTTGTTGTGCATTTCGGTCTAATCTGTTTCCCCGTTAACCAAATGTTGTTTTGGTTAACATTCGCTTCACTCATTTTAACGAACTAGAGATAATAATAATGAAACTAAACAAGTTCACTTCAGCATTGATGTTTGCAGGTATGTGTGCCGCAGCTAACGCACAAGCAACCGATGACCGCTATATCATCCAAGTAGATAACAATAACAAAGGCGTTGTTAAAGCATTAGCTAAACAATTAGGCGCTCAATTGCATGTGGATGGTGATGGCTTTATTGCAGCCACATTCTCTGGCAAAGATCTTTCTCAAGTAAAGGGCTTGCTGAACAATCCACATATCAAACTCGTTGAACAAGACTTCAAACGCGTACCACTTGGCATCTACAACGACGATGCGGGTGATGCCATGACTCAACAACTCACTCCTTATGCTGTATATCAATCACAAGCGGATCAAGTCACTTTTGACGCAAACGCTGGCATGAAAGTATGTGTGATCGATTCTGGTTTAGATAGCTCAAACCCTGATTTTATCTGGGGTAATATCACGGGTGACAATGACTCTGGTACAGGTAACTGGAATGAGCATGGCGGGCCGCATGGCACTCACGTTGCAGGTACTATCGGTGCTGCTGATAACAACATTGGTGTGGTTGGTATGGCTCCGGGCGTTGCTATGCACATCATCAAAGTGTTTAACGCTGAGGGTTGGGGTTATTCATCTGACCTAGCTCACGCGGCAAACCTATGTTCACAAGCCGGCGCCAACATCATCAGCATGAGTTTAGGTGGCGGTGGTTCTAATAATACTGAATCAAATGCATTTGCGCAGTTCTCAGCAGCAGGTGGTCTTGTGGTAGCGGCTGCAGGTAACGATGGTAACGATGTACGTTCTTATCCCGCAGGTTACCCATCAGTCATGATGATTGGTGCGAATGACAACAACAACCAAATCGCTGATTTCTCTCAGTTCCCTAGCTGTGCGAGCGGTCGAGGTAAAAATGCAACTGAAGATGAAACTATCTGTGTTGAAGTAACTGCAGGTGGTGTTGATACACTTTCAACTTACCCTGCTGGTATGGCAACATCAGCAAACTTAACTATTGATGGCAACATGGTCGCAAGCTCTGCGATGGAAAACTCGGGTACTATTTCTGGTAGCCTATTTTTCATGGGTACTGCAGAAGCAACAGATGCAGGTGCTGCTGGGAAAGTATGTCTCATTGACCGTGGTAACATCTCTTTCCACGACAAAGTAGCAAACTGTGAAGCATCAGGTGGTATCGGTGCAATCATTGTAAACAACGAAGCAGGCATGTTATACGGCACATTAGGTGATACGAATACAACCAGCATTCCAGCTGTGGGCGCTGCATTTGAAGACCGTGCAACACTGATGTCAGCAAGCAATGCAACCGTTGATATTGGTACCAGTGACTACGGCTTCATGAGTGGTACATCAATGGCTACTCCAGCGGTTTCAGGTATTGCTGCGCTTGTTTGGTCAAATCACCCAGAGTGTACTGGTCAAGAGATCCGTGCTGCACTTAAAGCAACAGCAGAAGATGCGGGTGCCGCTGGTAAAGATGTGTACTTTGGCTATGGTATTGTGAAAGCAGCTGACGCAGACGCTTACCTTAGCGCAAATGGTTGTGCGGGTGGAGATAACGGCGGTGATCCAAATAACGGTAGCATCGAGTTAACAGCATCTGGCTACAAGCAAAAAGGCAGTAACTACGTTGACCTAAACTGGCAAGGTGCGAGCACTAGCCAAGTAGATATTTATCGCAATGGTAGCAATATTGTCACAACCAGCAATGATAATAGCTACACGGACAGCATCAGTGGTAAAGGCGGCGGCAGCTACATCTACCAAGTATGCGAACAAGGCAGTACTACTGTATGTTCTGACACTCAAACTGTTGTGTTCTAACCCAACCTATTTTTAAGCGGGTGCATTGCCCGCTTTCTTTTTGCCTTTTTAAGGCCCTATATTTCATTCATAAAACAGCATAAACTAGAAAGCATATTCGAATTTTTGAAACTCATTCTATGCTTAACCCAGAATCGGTTATTTCATTTCTTATCGCAAGTGCAGTCATTGCAGTAGCTCCAGGGCCTTCTAATGCTTTTCTTATGGCACAAACCTTTACGCATGGTAGAGTTGCCGGCATGAAAAGCGCATTAGGTTTTGCAATGGGTGGCGTAATTCACACGGTTTTTGCTGTGGTGGGTTTATCTGCAATATTAAAAGCATCCACTACGGCATTTAACGCCATTTTATACTTAGGCGCAGCGTACCTAGCTTATTTAGGCGTTACCACACTCAAAGATACCTTCAAGAAATCTATCTCTTGTGATGATAAGCCACACATTAGCACCAAAAAACCGGGGAACGTATTTGTACGAGCTATGATGACTGAAGTACTCAATCCCAAAGTAGCGCTGTTCTTTATCGCTTTTATTCCCCAATTTGTTGATCCGAGCCGCTCATCTCCTACGCTACAACTTGCCATTTTTGGTCTTTTGTACCCTATTTTAGCTTTCCCCATCGACTGCGCTTATATTTATGGCGGCGACAAAATTGCTAATTACTTCCGTCGTCACCCTAGCGCTCCAGTATGGATTGACCGGGTATCGGGGGTTATTTTTATCGCGTTAGCTATTAACTTATTAGTGTGAGGCTGAATGAAAACCACAACACAAATGCTCCCTGCAAAAAAGAACATTGCACTGGTTGCCCATGACGGTAAAAAAGAAGCACTGAAGAACTGGTGTTTAACGCACCAAAGCGCATTACAACAACATCAGCTTTTTGCTACGGGTACAACTGGGCATGTCATTGAAAAAGCCACTGGCATGAGTGTAGAAAAATTACTCAGTGGCCCAATGGGCGGTGACCAACAAATTGGCGCCAAAATAGCTGAGCATGAAATTCACATGCTGATATTTCTATGGGACCCCATGGCTTCTCAACCACATGATCCCGATGTTAAAGCCTTATTGCGTTTAGCAGCCGTTTGGAACATTCCTGTCGCCTGTAATGAAGTCACTGCCGATATCTTGCTGAGTTCTCATTTGATGACACAAGAAATTGCGCGCCAACTCCCCGATTATCAAGGCTACTTGGCAACACGTTTAGATTAGCGATAAATTTGCGCCGCCCACTTCGTTAACCCAGCGGTCACACTACCAAAGTTGTCGCCGTTTAACATGGGTATATCACCAAGTGCTCGCTGTAAAGCCGCTTTTAGCAAAGGTGATTGAGCACTGCCACCTGTGAGATAAATCACATCCGGTGTCGCTTGCGCGGCTGTAATAGCCTCCTTCGCAAGCGTACAAATTTGCTCTAGGCTATCAAACACCGCCTGCTGTAAATGTGATTGTGTCACTTCACTATTCAACCCTGACTCAATAAAGCCCAAAGAAGCGCCATAGCTTAGCTCGCTAGAAAGCGCTATTTTGCTCAGCTCGCCTTGGCGAACCACTTGGTGCCCTAACTTTTGTTGTTGGATCTTTATTAGCCTTTCCAGCTCATTCGGCTCACACACATCTCTGAGCATTGCTTGCAGATGACGGTGGTTGGCTTGTGAGTAAAACTCTGTTTGAAGGTGCAAATCATTAATTTTACAAGCTTGCCAATAGAGTTGATTCGGCATGGGTAAACCTGACTTAAGCTGACCACCCAGTCCGCAAAGCGGCATAAAGTTATGGTAGGCCACCGCAATATCGAGATCGTTGCCACCTAATCGCTTACCGGTATGAGACAAGAAATCTTTTTCTCTGTCATCATGACCTCGATAACTTGGTCCCATTTGCACAAATGAGCAGTCGCTGGTACCCCCACCAATATCGACTACCAAGACTTTTTGATCTTCTTCCAACCCTGACTCGTAATCAATTCCCGCAGCAAGTGGTTCAAACAGAAACTCAACCTCTTTAAATCCAGCACGTTTTGCAGCTGTCGTGAGAATATCAACGGCTTGTTGGTTACTCTGCTCGCCACCAATTGCTTGAAAATTCACAGGTCGACCTATCACCGTGTGCGTGATCGCCGTACCGAGTTGTTGTTCAGCACGGTTTTTGATTTGCATGATCATTGCACTGGCAATATCTTCGAAGAAGGCAATTTGTTGAGGCTTGAGGCCGACAGCCCCAAAAAATGATTTAGGAGACTTAACAAAATAGCCATCTTCAGGAAATTCAATATATTCCTCGATAGCCGCGGAGCCAATTGAAAGGCCTGTTTCATGGCTAGCTAAATCAAGATCTTGACGAATTGCATGCATACCGTTGAGTAATGCAACTCTTGAATGTCGATAGTCATGCTCTTGAGCAGATCCGGCTAATTGTTTAGCAACATAATCAACGACAAGCGCATTATGCTGTGCGTATAAGGTTGAGGGTAAATAACAGCGCCCAGCTTCCAACTCAACGAGCTTGGTTTGCTGCGAGCCTACCATAGTACCTATCGCACAATTCGAACTTCCATAATCAAAACCAACAATCATACAACGCACCTTGACGACAAAAAAGGCCGCGTAGATTAGCATAATTGCCCCAAAAGCCCAACTGAGAAAGTGATTTACAACTTCGGCCTTTCCCGCATAAAACGAGCAAATCTTGGCTTACCATATTTGGTAACACCTTGATGCCGATAGGTGATCTGGGCGCCAATGCGAGGGGGATACTGACGCTGAAAATCGCTAAACCCAGAACCTATATTGAATTCAATCCCCTGCTCATTTATTACCTTCAGGGCACCCATCATCCCTTTGTATTTCCCTTTACCTTCCTTGTATCCAATTACAACCGCTTCAGCGTCTTGAAACGGCTTATATTTTAAGATTCTATTTGAGCGCCCCGCGAGGTGCGGTGCGCTTTTTTGATGGAGCATCACACCTTCGCCATCACGCGCTAAAACACCTTGATAGAAATGCTCAAGCGCGTCGTTTTGCGCAAATTGCCATTGCTTAATAGCAACAACATGTTGCGCCGAGATCTGTTTTACCCGAAGTTGATAATTACCATATCGCTCAATAAAGGGTAACTCGCTGTTTGGCATGTCGAATACGAGGTATTTCACCCGCCGCCAATCTTGTTCCTCTGCTTGCTTCTTTCGCACTAACGCACTCACAAACGCAAACTGACCATAACCAGACCAAAGTTCACCATCTAAATGCGCTGCACCAAAATTTGCTGTAAACCAGGTTGGTGCATTAATAATAGCACCGCTTTTGGTGACTAAATGACGTCCATTCCAGATAGCTCTAACACCATCAAACTTCTCACTGACAAGGTAATCAGTAATTCGAATGTCTTCACGATATTGATTTGCGAGTTCTACAGAAGGAGAAAGTTTTACAGCACCGAACGCCGTAAAATTGATACAACTGATGAGTAATAGTATCCATACTTTCATTTAAAGGCTCCTTGCACTTACTATGAGCCTTTAAGGTTAGCTGAAATTTTTATAGGTTGGGGATTATTTGGTTAGGCGAGTTGTTTGATCTGCTGCCAAGCCTCTAACAGGCTAGCTACTTGGTAGCTTGATCGACTAAAATTTTGTGCTTTTGAGTGATGGTTGGGGATCACGATGGTACGCAACCCAGCTCCCGTTGCTGAGTTCAAGCCCGTTTGAGTATCTTCTACTGCAACAGCTTGAGTTGTCTTTAGCCCGAGTTGTTTAAGCGCTTTACAGTAAGGTTCTGGATGTGGCTTGGGATGCTGAACATCATCTTTACATACGATACATGTAAAAAGTGTATCTAGCTTATAATGACGTAAAACGGGTAAGGCTTCTGCTCTGGTACTTCCCGTAACCAATGCGATTGTAAAGTGATCACTTGCTTCGCGCAGCACTTGCTGAGCATAAGGCATTAGTCTCGGCGATGTGGTTTGCGCAACATCAACAAACACACGATTTTTACGCTCAGCAAGCCAAGTTGCTTCGCGACCTAGCCCGTGGCGCTCATTTAATATCAAAGCACTCTGCAAAGTTGGGACACCAGAAAACTCATCGCAAAAACTTAACTCATCATAGTGCACTTGCCACGGCTCCAGCACCTGCATCCAACTTTGGTAATGGAGCGCTTCTGAATCGACCAAAGTACCATCAAAATCAAATAAAATGGCTTCTAAACTCATCATTCGCTCCTTAGCATATTAAGTTATTGGCTTAAACCAGCTGGCGGCTCAGCGGTTGCTTCTAAACCACTTTCAACTTCAACCAATTCATAGCCGCGCGGCTTCCTAACTACTTTTAAAATCGGCTTATCAAATGCAGATTTGAGTCGTTCGGTGTCAGCTAAAAGCTCATCTACTGTGCGACCAAAAGGTGCAGCGCCAGTTTCAGACCAATTTGTTACTTTGCCATTTAAGTTGTATTCCACTTCGTGAATTTGATAAAGCGCTTCTTCCTCTTTTGTTGCCTCACAAAAGATCACGCGGTAGTTCCAAAATCCAGACATGTTTATTCTCTTCATTTCATGATTTGTTTGACTTTATCAGCTCTTGCAGTGCTTTTCATTACAGACAATAAAAAACCCGCGTCAAACGCGGGTTTTTTCATCTGTTTGTTATTTTGCTTCAGTATTAGAAGAAGCGAACTTTGAACTCAGCACCAACATAACGCTCTTCATTCAACATACCGGTCAAGTTGTTGAAATCAACACCACCGATAACCACTTGTTCATCAAACAAATTACGTACGAACGCAGATACTTCATATTCATTATCGCCTGATGTCCACATATAACCTGAACGTAAACCAGCTTCAAATAATGCATCGCCTTTAAATTCAACAGCTTCATACAAGAAAAAGTCAATTTCGCTACGATATGATACATCTGCATATACAAAGAAGTCGCCGCCTTCTAGTTCAGTAGTGTAACGAAGCGTCGCATTAGCAATCCACTCTGGCGCATGTGGTAAGCTGTTGCCATCAATATTGGCAATTTCATCAAAACCATCACCGTCAGCTGCAAATGGGTTGGCCACTTGACGGTACGGATCTGTGATCGTACACGCTGAGCCACATGCGCCTACTTCAAGTCCAGGCGAGTCAAGTTCTGTCTTGTTATAGCTTAAGTTTGCTGTTGCGTTTAGTTCATCAGTAAGAACCCACTCGGTATCAAGTTCGAAGCCATAACCAGTAGTTTTATCTGCATTGATCAGACGGTTAAAGTTTGCACCGCCACCCACAGCTGTAAGCTGTTGATCATCCATTTGATAGTAGAACACCGTTGCGTTTACACGACCTTGACCATCTAATACATCTGACTTAATACCAGCTTCAATAGAGTTGATAGTTTCAGAATCGGCAACCGTCACCACATCACCAAATAAGATACGACCCTGCACACTGGGTGCGCGGAAGCCATTTGCAATACGGGCGAATAGGTTAATATCATCACTGTACTTATACGCCGCACTTAAGTCCCAACTTACGTGGCTGTCGCTCGGATTTGCTGTTTTAACAAGCATGTCAGCAGCGCCTATTGGACTTTTAGTGCGCTTTGCATCGAACTTCTTGTCATCGTCTGAATAACGAATACCAGCTGTTAACTTGAGGTCATCGGTTAACGTAAAATCAAATGAACCAAACACAGCCCATGCTGATGTATCTTGATTTTGAACCGCATAACCATTTTGTAGCCCATAGTTATTTGCCGCAGCATCATAAGTTAATGTGTCGTATGAGAAGCTTTCAATCGTTAAGTCTTCTTCAAACAGGAATAAACCAACTTGATAATTAAAGTCACCCGAGAAATTGCTAGATAAACGCAATTCTTGTGTGTATTGATCGTGATCAGGAATAGCATCCGCTGTTTCAGACGGGAATGGGATAATACCCGGGCCTTGGAAACCAATGAATGCTGCACCATATCCGCCATCAACATCAGCTCGAGAATAAATTTCTGCACTTTCCCAAGCGGTGATTGAAGTGATTGTATGTTCCGCTAAATCCCACTCTAACTTCAAATTCAAGCCTTGAGAGTCCACTTGCTGGGTAGAACGAGACGCTGCATCATGATAAACAACATCGTTATCATAGATAGGATTGATGTTATTAGTGCCTTTTTCAATTAAGTTGGCACGGAACGCAATTGGGCGCCCATCAAGATCACGTACGTGGTAATTCAACAATCCTGTAAAGTCTTCACCTTCATATAAAAACTGGATGCGCGCCGCTTTTTCGTCATAGCCACCAAGTGAATCATTCTTTTCAAAACCAGGGGCTTTTACATCAATGTAGTCTTCTTTATCTTGCCAAAGTACAGATACTCGAGCAGATAAACGATCCGTAAGGCCAGTACCTGCAGCACCTTCAAAGTCTACGGCACCTTTGCTACCGTAAGAAACCGCGCCATAAGCATCAAATGACTGACTAGGTTTAACTGAGTCAAATTTAACAAGGCCCGCTGGCGTATTACGACCGAACAGCGTACCTTGCGGGCCACGTAATACTTCAATACGTGCGATATCAAAAACAGGGAAACCTTTTAAAATTGGGTTTTCTTGAACCACTTCATCAACAACGAGTGAAACAGGTTGTGAAGCGTTCAAGTCGAAGTCGGTATTACCTAAACCACGAACATAAAAGCGTGGGAATGTACGACCAAAAGAAGACTCGACAGATAGGCTAGGAATTTTCGCATTCATAAAACGAATATCCATACCGGCTGAGCTATAGGCGTCTAGGTTGTCTCCTTGCAGTGCAGACACACTTACGGGCACTTCTTGCGCATTTTCTACACGTTTACGTGCAGTGATCTGAATCACTTCCAATTGATTGCTTTTAGCTTCAGTAGTTTGTTCAGCAGCGAGAGTAGAAAATGAAGTACCTGCGACAGCAGAGAGCAACGTTGCGTTAATTAAAGTTGCTAACGTAGATCTTTTCATTGCTTTCATGTTGGGGTTTAACCTTTTATGCGCACTCTTTTGTTTAACGGTAGTATGGTCGCCGTAAAACGTTGGCGTGATACGTTCAATTTTGCGCGCCATTTTTAAAATTATTGCGCGGACCTTACAACCGAGAGTGCAAAGCGAACCTGTAAGGCTGAACGAGACGCCCTCATTATAGCAGCAAATTAAAATATTACTGCCAAGCACGCTACAAAAAATAGTTTTTTTCAAAATTTCGCAACAAGAAAGAAGACGTTTGCAGCTTTTCGCAACAAAAAACCACAACAAAGAGGACATATGTCCTTACCCGAAAAACGTAAAAATGGCAGTCAATTTCTGATTTACCCAAATCAGAAATGCCACAATCACATCTTTTAAAATATGTCAGTCAGCGCTATTTATTACAATGAAGGTGAGTTCATGCTGAGTAAACGACCCTTCTGATCTATTTCATTGTACTCAATCACTGCAACGCTGGCTGTATTAAAGATAGGAAGGTGGCCTGGACAAAGCTGCTCAACCAAATAACTGACTATTGGCATATGAGCAACAATTAGCCACACGTCGAGTTCGGCATTTAAACTCATTAATGTTTCGAGATAATCGATAGCAAACGCTGCATTTCCAGTTGGGATCACGTCTTTACAGATCTCAACATAACTGATGTCATTCAGTGCCAATACTTGCTGGGCAGTTTGTTGTGCCCGAATGTAAGGGCTGATCAACGCTGCTTGTGGCTTAAAGTGCCCTTTTAGCCACCATGCCATCTCTTTCGCCTGATTGATACCTCGCTCAGTCAACGCCCGAGATTCATCGTTCACTTGCATTGGCGCGGCTTCACCGTGGCGCATAATTAGAATCGTTTTCATTACACTCTCGAATGTTCTTTACTAATTTGCCAGATAATCAGTAGCTAAATACCTCATTTGTTCGCTATATTAAAACAAATGCAGAATAAGTATAAAACGAAATCAGCTTTAGCTAACTGTAAACTTCATCCACTCACACTCTTTGTATCGGCGGCAACAATTTGAAAGTTAGTAATAATGATAATCGCACATATCGCAGACTCCAACTCGACAATGGTCTACAAGTCTTGTTGGTCTGTGATCCTCATAGCGATAAATCTGCCGCCGCACTTACAGTGAACGCAGGCCACTTTGATGATCCTAGTGATCGACAAGGTATGGCTCATTTCCTAGAACATATGCTATTTTTGGGTACGGCGCAACACCCTACCCCCGGTTATTTTTCCCAGTTTGTAAGCCAAGCCGGAGGTCAAAGTAATGCATGGACTGGCACCGAACACAGTAGCTATTTTTTTGACTGCGCAAGTGAACAATTTTTTCAAGCTTTAGGCCTTTTTGCTGAATTCTTTATAGAACCGCTTTTAGACGCATCTCAAACGGAAAATGAACGGAACGCTATCGATGCGGAGTTCAAAATGAAAATAAAAGATGACGGGCGCCGCATCTATCAAGTTCATAAAGAAACCGTCAATCCTGCCCACCCGTTCTCCAAATTTTCCGTGGGAAATAAAGAAACCCTAAAAAATGGTGCACAATGCATTGCACAAGAAGTGCGCGCATTTTTTAATCTGCACTATCAGGCTCAATGGATGACATTAGTTGTTGCTGGGCCGCACTCACTTGACGAATTAGCCATGCATGCTGAGCATGCTTTTTCAACTGTGAAGGGTACCAAAAGTGCCAAATCCAAAATCGCAGCTCCTTTATACCGAGAGCAAGATTTGCGCTTACTACTGCATATTGCGCCTCGCAAGCATATGCAAAAACTGATCGTTAGTTTTGCTATGGCAGGCATAGACGACCTTTATAAGCATAAAAGTGTCAGTTTTTTAGCGCATTTACTCGGTTATGAGGGAGAAGGCTCTCTTTATTCTATTCTTAAAGGCCAAGGCTGGATCAATGCACTTTCCGCAGGCGGCGGAATAAGTGGGAGCAACTTTAAAGACTTTAATGTCAGTTTTGCGCTCACCGATGAAGGGATCGACTATTACGAAGATATCATCGAGATGCTGTTTGAATATATCGCCTTAGTCAAGGCGCAAACGGCAAAGTTACCTCGTCTTTATAAAGATAAAAAAACCCTGCTAGATATTGCATTTAATAACCAAGAGCCTTCTCGCCTAATTGATTGGGTAAGTAGCATTAGTGTAAATATGCATCACTATGAGCCAGATGATTATTTATATGGCGATTATCTAATGCAGGGTTTTAATGAAAAAATACACCAAAAGCTGTGTAGCTACTTGCATCCTAACAATATGCGCGTGGTGCTTATTCATCCAGATGTAGATGCTCAACTGAAAGCTAAGTGGTACCACACTCCTTATCAAATTGAACAACTCAGTCAAGAGTGGCTAAACGCATTATCAGCTATCAATACGCCTTTGCCTGAGATGCTACTACCTAAGATAAATCCTTACTTGCAGGTTGAGAACCAGCTATTTGATATTACTGACAAGCAACGCACTCCCTCGCTTTTAAAAGACAAACCAGGGTTTGCCTTTTGGTTCAAACAAGATACGACGTTTCGAGTCACCAAAGGTCATTTTTACATTGAGATAGATTCATTGTGCAGTATAAAGAGCACTAAGCACATGGCACTGACCCGATTATTTGCCGATTTGCTCATGGATAGTATGGCCGAACAATACTACCCGGCAGAGTTAGCGGGCTTGAACTACCATATTAACTCTCACCAAGGCGGATTAACGCTACATACCGCCGGTCTGTCAGGTAACCAGGTAACCCTTGCTTTGCAGCTCGTGGAGCACATGCTTCATACCTCAATTAGTGCCACTCGCTTTGCTGAATACAAAAAGCAACTGATCCGTCACTGGAAAAATCACAATCATAATAAACCAGTCAGTGAATTATTCAGTATTCTCGGCGCAAAACTAATGCCGTGGAACCCTGAACCTATTGCTCTTGCTAAAGCACTCAAAAATATTAGTTTTAATGAATTTTGCCAGTTCCGAACAGCGTTTTTTAGCTCAGTTCATATCAAAGCCTTCTTACACGGAAACTGGCAACAGCCACATGCATTGAAAATGCAAAAAAAGCTGCGAAAACTGTTTGCGCACAGTGAAATATTGGAAGACTTAAAGCGACCTCTTAATGTTTTGGATTCAAATACTCAAGAACATGTTGAGCGCGATGGATGTGAACACGCGATGGTATGCTACATCCAAGCTTTAACTGATGATGTTTTCGAAAAAGTGGCTCTGATGATGCTCAACCAGCTCATAAGCCAAAATTACTTCGAAACATTGAGGACTCAACAACAGTTAGGTTATCTTGTTGGCGCTGGTTATGCCCCTTTTAACACAAGAGCGGGCATTGCTTTTTATATTCAGTCACCACAGCACAACAGCCAAACATTATTGAGCAGGCATGCACAGTTCATCACACAATTTGTGGCACAATTAGATAATTTAGATACTCAAACGTGGCAAGAGGCATTACAAGCGTTACGATTACAGGTTGCCGAAAAAGATAAAAACCTACGTTTGAGAGCACAACGATTGTGGATAGCCATTACCAATGACGATCATCAATTTGATATGCAAAAAAGACTGGTGGCACAAATCGATAACCTCCAAAAAGACATATTTGTTTCATATATAAAAACGATCTTTGAAGAAGACCATCCTAAAGTTGCACTTACTTGTAACTAAAATCTCAACAAACCATCGAAATCTCTTTGACTCTGTAGCGTGCTTCATTTAGATTAAGGCGTGCAACAATGAGTCATGCATCTATGAAAAAAAACACGATAAAAACAATTTTCGCTATGATGCTGTTGAACTCAGTGCTCAGCGCACCTCTTCTAGCACTTACGATTAATCAACAGCTTTCCAGTCTAGATCCGCTATTAGTGAGCGTTTTTGCGCTATTCTCATTTGCGATTGCTCTACTCGTTTTCAAAAATGCCAAATTAAAAAAGACCCATTCTATACTCAAACAATCTGAACAAAGGCTAAAAAGCACGGTCGAGGGCAGCGGTGATACACTGTGGGACTGGAATATTGCAACAGGTGAAGTGGTGCGCATTAATGACAAGTTTATGCTCAACAAAAGCAAGTCAACGCACTTTATTCCCAATGCAGAGCGAATTCATCCACAAGACTTGCCGACGGTTAACAAATTACTCAAACAGCATTTTTCAGAGAAAAGCGCCTTTTTCGAGGCTAGTTATCGCTTAAAAGATAACTTAAACCAATATCATTGGGTACTCGATAGAGGAAAGATCATAGAGAAGGACCATAACCTTAACCCAATGAGGATGACAGGTACGGTACGCGATATCAGTCATTTAAAAAGCACCGAGGAGCGCCTCAACCTATTCGCCAAATGTGTTGAGTCCCTCACGGATGCGATTGCCATTTACGATCATCGCTTTAAATTGGTTGACGTGAACCCAAGTTATTTGCGGTTATTCGGCGGTACGCGTGCGCAACATTTAAGTAAAAGATTCACCCTACCGGGATACGACGAAAGATATATCAACCAAGTGATCACTTCTCTACGTGAAACCGAACATTGGCAAGAGGAGTTACGACTGCGTAATCACAAAGATGTTTTACTCCCTATTGAAGTGACAATAGACGAGATTAAAAATAGCCATGGTCAGATCACCAACTATGTCGTAGTCTATTCAGATCTCACCGAACGTAAAAAAGCCCAATCTCAATTGCATAACTTGTCGAATAGAGACCGCACTACGGGCTTACCTAACCGCAACTTGTTTTTTACTAATCTTAAAAAGCTAGCGGAACAAGATATTCATCATGCCTTACTGGTTTTCGACCTCGATAACTTTAAAAAAATTAATGATTCATTAGGTCACCAACTGGGCGATAGCTTGCTAGCGAAGTTAGCAATGAGATTAAATAAGCTGGCTCGACAAAAGGATACATTCTATCGACTGGGTGGTGATGAATTTGCGCTTGTGATGACAGGAACAAACGACATTCATACCATCACTAGAACTGCTAAACAATTTCTGGCCGCGATCGCGACCCCGTTTAAGCTCTCAAATCATGAATTGGTCATCACGTCTTCTGTCGGTATTGTGCTGTTTCCAGATGATGGCGCAACACCTGAAATACTGCTGAAAAATGCCGATACCGCGATGTATCATGCAAAGCAAAGGGGCAATCACTACTTGTTTTTCAACGATTCAATGAATGAGCAAGCAGTAAAACGATTGCAAATTGAGAATTTGATGCGCTTTGGCTTAAAAGAGGATCACTTTGTAGTCTACTACCAGCCCAAACTGAACATAAAAACAGGTCGACTAGTGGGTATGGAAGCTTTGGTGCGTTTTATCACACCAAAGAAAGGCATTATCAGTCCGGGCGTCTTTATTCCTATTGCGGAGGAAACAGGCCAAATCATAGAAATTGGTGAAGTTGTGCTTGATAAAGCTTGTAGAGACGTTAAACAGTGGATAGATCAGGACTTATTTGATGGCAGAGTCGCCGTTAATTTATCCGCTAAGCAATTCAGCTTACCCGATCTAACGACGCGGATAGATGTGATCCTGCAGAAAAATCAACTTCCTTCATATTTTTTAGAGCTGGAAATTACCGAAGGTACAATCATGGACGATCCACAAGAAGCAATTTCAATCATGCGCTCACTCAGTGCCAGAGGCATACACTTGGCCATTGATGATTTTGGCACAGGGTACTCTTCATTGGCTTACCTTAAGCAGTTTCCACTGAACACCTTAAAGGTCGATAAAGCGTTTGTAGATGACTTACATTCCGATATAGGCCGTAATATGGTCGACTCTATTGTTACGATTGCCCATAACTTAGACCTGCATGTTGTCGCGGAAGGTGTAGAAAAAGCGGAACAGTTAGAAATGTTAGAGCAGCTAAACTGCCAAACGGCACAAGGCTTTTACTACTCAAAGCCGCTTTCAGCTAAAGAATTTACCGTCTTCCTTCAAGCGCAAAAGAATAGAGAGAAAGGCACTGTTCCAAAGCTCGCTGTAGTGAACTAATAACCAGTATTACGCGCGCCAAACACAGCTTTGTGCCATTTGTGTACGAACCCATGCCCTACGATGATGTACTCTGAAAAGATACCAAGCACAGGGTCCACACATCGCACCAGCAATCACCCAGCGCTTAACTGGCATACCCTTTCTAACGGCTTCAATGTACAACAACGCAGCGCCCATGAGGGACATCAATAACCACACCATAATAGAACAAACCACCGAACAGCAAAATTGGGCGCAGATGCTAACAAATAGCTCGCATTTTGTACAGCCAAACAATTATTGTTGCAAAATTTTGTATTATTTCATTTAATAGCATCTCAATTTTGTGCCTAGTTAACAGAATTATTCAGAATAACTAGATAGTCTGATGATTATTAAAATATTTATTTTCAAGGCAACTATACTGCACTAAAAATTGAAACCAAGAAGTATGATTTAACGTTAGCCGCATTTTTGTTGGACTCATCAGGAAGTATTTCCCTCAAAGAGTCACATAGTTGCAATACTAAAAAATGAAAACGTCGGCTCTAACGCATCATGAAATTAGTGTCAAAAAGGCAACTAACTGAATATGAACGATTTCATTTTGTTGCCAAGCACTAGTAATTTCATGGATGTGTAACAAGTAGACTATTTTTCAAGCTGTTTCTTAAAACGGCAATTACAGTATTCGCGTAATAGCTGCTAAAATTAAGTCATGTTGTTTTAAATTATTTAGTTACGTCAAGGACACGGTCAATGGATCAAAAAAGCGTACACGACTATTTGCAGAGTAAACCTGCTACGTTTATCACTCAGCCGTTTGCACAAGATATAGACGTCTACAAAGTCCAGCATAAGATGTTTGCAACCCTGTCAGAAGGGAAAGAAGGTCAAGTAGACGCTAACGGTGAGTTAGTCTGGTGGCTTAATTTGAAGTGCGATCCTGATGAGGCTTTGTTACTTCGAGATGAGTTCCCATCAATCGTACCCGGCTACCACATGAACAAACGTTTGTGGAACACGGTTATTTTGGACGGTTCAATACCTGAAGAAAAAATTAAAGAGATGATAGATACATCGTATAACATTGTTGTCGATAACCTACCAACTGCGCAAAAAGAAGAATTAGCAAAATACGTCAACACTGACGATAAGTAATTTCGGATTGGCCTCCCTCGCTTTAAGCGAGGGCCATTTCTTTTGCTTCATAAATTTTCACTCCAACTCACCTTCAAATTTGTTATAGCTCAAAAAAAAGTGTAATCACGCTTAAGCTCTGTGTACATTTACTTATAATCAAACCAATGCTATCGGGTTCAAGGATAAAAAATGAAGAAAGTTGCGGTATTAACGAGCGGTGGTGACGCGCCAGCGATGAATGCAGCCATTCGTGCAATTGTATTAAGTTGCCGTTTTTACAACATCCAATGCGTTGGATTTTACCATGGCTACAATGGCCTAATTGACGACCAATATATTGAAATCACAGAGTTTGATATTAACCCAACATTGCAGCAAGGTGGCACGATTTTAAAAAGCGCGCGTTGTCATGCCATGCACACACATGACGGCGTATTACAAGCTTGTAATACGCTGCGAAAACACGAAATTGATGCGCTTATTGTTATCGGTGGCGATGGTTCACTCAAAGGTTTACAAGCCATAAAACAACATTGGAACAAACCTGTCATCGGCTTACCAGGAACCATAGATAACGATTTAAGCGGCACAGACAACACCATTGGTTTTGCTACAGCCGTCAGCACTGCAACTCATGCGATTGACAAAATAAGAGACACCGCAAATGCTTTTGAGCGGATCTTTATCGTGGAAGTGATGGGGCGTCACAGTGGACATATCGCATTTAACGTTGGGTTGGCGACAGGTGCCGAGGCGATTATTTCTTTTGAAAATTTTTCACCCGAACAATCGGGTAGCAAAATTCAACACTTGCTTAAAGCAGTGGAAAAGCAGCAACAGACTCACGGTAGTTTTTTGATTGTTTTGGCTGAAAACCTCTGGCCAGGGGGCGCACAAGCACTAAAAGATAGCCTAGCTACAGAAGGAGCCGTTGACAGCGCAATTTGTATCTTGGGGCATATACAACGCGGCGGCTCGCCAGTGCCTGAGGATCGAAACTTAGCAACAGAATTAGGGCTTGCAGCCATTGAAGCACTCAATCAAGGTCTAGACAATGTAATGGTAGGCAAAGTTGCCGGGGCGATAACATACACAAGCTTAGCTGAAGTGATATCTACAACTAAGCCCGTTAATCAACAATGGGTCACAGCCCACGAGCAGCAACTGACTCAGTATCTAAAATAAGCTTGAATTGAGCCACATGTGCGTTAGGACACTTGCTGCATATCCTAACGCGATGACTGGCGCCCATTTCAAATGCCCGAAGAAAGTATAATACCCTCTTGCTTGTCCCATCAATGCAACCCCTGCGGCTGAGCCAATCGATAACAAGCTACCACCAACACCCGCAGTTAATGTTATCAACAACCATTGCCCCTGTGACATCTCTGGTTGCATAGTCAGCACAGCGAACATAACCGGAATATTATCAATAACCGATGAAACAACCCCAAGGAACACGTTTGCGCCCGTTGCCGACCATCCGCCGTAAAGCACTTCGGATAGCAAGCTCAAATAGCCTAAAAAGCCTAAGCCCCCAACACACATGACGATACCGTAGAAGAACAGCAATGTATCCCACTCGGCTCTTGCAACTTTATGGAAAATGTCAAATGGCACCATGCTACCGAGTAAATCTATCCGTACTTGGTCGCCCTCACGCAATGCCGTGTTACGCTGACGCTGTAACGTCATACGCAAGTAATAGCCAAAAAACTGTAAATAACCAAGCCCCATCATCATACCCATAACAGGCGGCATATGTAGGAGACTGTGACATAACACAGCCGTTAAAACAGTTAACAGGAACAACCCAAGAATCCTTCTTGCACCACGTTGCAATGTAACTGGTGCATAAACAGCTGAAGGCCTTTTTTTCTCAACAAATAAGCTCATCACCGCCGCAGGAATGATGTAATTAACCAACGATGGAATAAGAAGGGTAAAAAACTCATTGAATTGCACCATACCAGCTTGCCAAACCATCAACGTGGTTATATCCCCAAACGGGCTAAATGCACCACCCGCATTAGCCGCAATCACAATATTGATACAACTGAGATTTATAAAGCGCTTATCCCCTTCAGCTACTTTCATGACGACAGCACACATCAATAATGCCGTGGTTAAGTTATCTGCAATGGGCGATATAAAGAAAGAGAGAAACCCTGTTATCCAAAACAAGCTGTTATAACTAAACCCACGTTGGATCATCCATGCTCTTAATGCATCAAAAACTTTGCGCTCTTCAAGGGCATTAATATAGGTCATTGCGACGAGCAAAAATAACATTAGCTCGGCAAATTCTAATAAATTATGCCTAAAAGCATGTTCCGTAACGTGAGGAATATCATGAGTGACATAATAAATACTAATGATGATCCAAATAATACCCGCAGCAACTAGAACAGGTTTAGACTTTCTCAAATGGAGCTTTTCTTCAACCATGACGAGTGCATATGCAAGGACAAAAATAACAATGCATACTATGCCCAAGTTGGACGAAGTTAAATCCACTCTCTCGCTACCGCTGGCCCATGCAGGCACTGCCATGCATGCTAACATAATCCAAAACAAGCTAAACTTGTGACCTAATCCGCCCATGTCCGTGCCACCCTATCGTTATGATTATTATTCAGTAAAAATACTGGTAGTAAAAACATAGCACGGATTGCGTCAACGTCGACTATTTTTCTTGCATAACTAGTAAGTTAACTTTTAAAAAGACGAAATATAGTAGTCAAATAGCGGGAAAGGTAAATTGTGCTGAACACCATTGGGAACAGCACATATCAGTCTGATTTATAAATAAATAGTTTGTATATTGGCGCAAATATTACTGATCACGACTCATCTTTTCAATCATCAAAATGAGCAACAAACCTGCAACTGCCAATGCAATACACACGAGCGTTTGAGGCTCAACTCCCGTTACGCTTGCAAACTCCATCGGGCTAATATTTTTCTGCAACAGCGGCTTTTCAACACCGTGAGAATTGGTATAAGTCGATACGACCTGTTTCCATGGCCAAAGCAAATTGAGTGACCCAAGTAAAAAACCAGCCAGCAAAGCAAAAGTTAGCTGTTCAAACTTTGCTAGCAACCAAGACAAAAAGCGAGAAAACAGCATTAATCCGCACACACAACCTACTATAAACAATCCAACCAGCATGACGTCTTTTTGTGTCACCGCAGACAACACATGGCCGTACATGCCCATTAGCAATAAAATAAAACTTCCTGAAATACCCGGTAGTATCATCGCACACACTGCGATAGCACCCGCTACAAAAAACATCCACCAATGAGGTTGAGCTTCAGACGGAGCGATGGTAGTGATAACAAAGGCAATAACTGCGCCTAGAAGACAGCTGACAACCGCTTGCCAATGCCAATTTTTGACTTGTTTTGCCACATGCACAAAAGAAGCGACGATGAGTCCAAAGAAGAATGACCAGACCAGTAACTGGTGATTGTCCAAAAGATAAGTAATTAGCTTGGCCAGTGACGCCGCGCTGGTGATAAGACCTGAAAATACGGCTAACAGAAAAGCGCCATCTACATGCTGCCAACAGGCTTTAATCCCCTGGGTTCTGAGTATATTTAATGCTTTGAGATCAAAGCTTTTTAATGCATTGAGAAAACGAGCATAAATACCAGTAATAAATGCAATTGTACCACCGGATACACCAGGCACGACATCAGCAGCGCCCATTCCAGCTCCTTTTAAAAATAGCCATAAGTAGTCTTTTTTTGAATCCAAATGTTGTGCCACTCACAGTACTCCATAATTATTTTGCGCCTAGTTTAACTGATTTGCTCAACAACAGACAGCAACGGCTTTGAAGCGGCTAAATTAATCAACAATTTAAGCTAAAAAAAACGCCAAGATTGCCGATATAGCATTTAGCTTATTTGTTATCTTCAAGGTGTGCCTAACGCTATGCGTACGTTTATGCTTTTTATTTGTGCTCTGCTCAGTTGCGCGTCTTTTAAAAGCGATGCTGAAAGAGCCGCTTTCATCATGCCTCCAGCTAGAACTGCAATAGAGCAAAATGATATTAAAGAACACTTTTCTGAAGAGCGTATTATTAGCTTAGATACCGAAAATGGTGAAGTGATGGCACTTTTTTCTCCGTACATGAGTGCATACAAGCGGGGGATTGTTATATTACTTCCAGAAGCCGAGCATACACCTTTGTCACCCCATAGTTCGGGCTATTTATTTGAATCACTGACCGACGACGGGTTTGATACCTATACGCTTCAAACACCCGAACTAAACTGGCTAGCCGATGCGTTTGACCCATTAAACGATGGTAAGTTACCACAAGAAAACACAGGTTGGTCGGAAGCGGTGCTTAATGATTACAAAAAGCGTTTAATCGCCAACTTTGAGGCGCTTTATGCTCAGTTACAAATGACCAGTAAAGAGCAACTGGTTGTTATTGCAGAGGGCGTTAGCGCTGGCGTTTTTTCTGAACATCTCGCCTCTCTGCCCAACCTTCGTATCGATGCATTTGTCGCAATCAGCGCTCAGTTACCCAACAGTGAGCGAAACAAACACCTGCCCGCGATTATTTCATTAGTCAGTCCGCCGTTACTCGACGTTGTCTACTCTCAAGACAATGATACTATCTTGAGAAGCGCCGAGCAGAGAAAACGCTGGGTGAAACGCAACAGTAAATTTGACTACCGCCAGCGTGAATTGTTTGGCGCCAGTACCGAAATCAGGCAGCACCAGCGCTTGCGCAAGGAAGTTGATGGATTCTTGAGGCAACTATAAATTAGCTTGCTTTTTTCAAGTATTCATAAGCCGATTGAATATCTTGGCTTTTGCGCTTAGCAACTTCCATCATATGTTCTGGCAACCCTTGAGAGACTAATTTGTCGGGGTGATGCTGCGCCATAAGCTTTCTATATGCCCGCTTAATATCTTTCTCCGTCGCATTACTTGATAAACCTAACACCGCCAAGGCCTGCGTTTTAGAAAAAGCGGGCTCAGAGCTTGCGGTTTGTCTATGCTGTTGTCTGTATTGTTGCTGTTGGCTCTGTTGATGTTGTCGAAAGCTAAATTCTGCTTGGTAACGCTTCAGGATAAATTTAAAGTGCGTCGCGGAAATACCAAGGTATTGACTCACTTTTTGCAGTAACTGTTTTTCACTGGCTGCAAGATGACCATCCGAAAACGCCATTTGAATTTGGATCTCTAAAAACAATTGAACTAAATCGTAACGCCTTGCAAACACTTCTTTAAAATCAGCGATCGCTTCTTTTAATTTGAAATCTTGTTCTTTCCCAGCACGAAATGCATTTTGTGCCTCGGTTCTGTCCTCTCCATGTAACCCCATTTCATCCATAAATGCGGTCGCTGCACGAATATGAGTTTCGCTGACTCGCCCATTTGACTTTGCGATATGCCCCATCACCGCAAAACAACTGGAAAAAAACAGTGCCTGTCGCTGATGTAAATCGTCTCCACTGAAAAAACCTTGAAAGCCACCGACCTTGTCAAAGCTTTGTTTTAAGCTTTTATCAAACATATGACCAAGCCAAAACCCCAAAATAGCGCCTAACCAACGGCCAAACATAAAACCAAAACACGTGCCTAGTAATTTACCCCACATGCTGCTGCTCCTGTTCGAGGTTTATCTGTGCTAGGCGTTCTGGCGTACCAATATCACTCCATTGCCCCAAATAAAGCTCGGTCGACACCTGTCCGCTTGTGAGCCCTTCACGTAACATAGGACCTAAAGGAACAAAGCCACCTGCCTGCTTTTCAAAAAATGATTTGTGATACAAACCAATGCCAGCAAAGGTATATTTCTGTTCATTATGGGGTTGACTCGCCAAACAAAAATCTCCGTCAGGGTGATGTTCAGGGTTCTCAACCAACACGATATGTGCTTGCGCTTCAAACAGCTGTAACTGCAGCATCGCGCTCACATCATAGTCAGTAAAAATATCGCCGTTAATAACAACAAACGTATCGTCCTCTTGGCATAATTGGGCTAACGCATTAATGATACCACCCGCTGTTTCAAGGCCGCCCTCAGGCTCTTGACTATAGGTAATTTTTATTCCAAATAGCGTGCCATCAGCAAAAAACTGCTTTATTTTCTCGCCTTGCCATGCAAGATTTATTACCACCTCTTTGATGCCAGCGGCTTTTAACCGCATCAAATGATAATAAAGCAATGGCTTTCCAGCCACTTCTAACATCGGCTTTGGTAACTCAGCCGTGAGCGGCATCATTCGTTTACCGCGGCCTGCGGCAAGGATCATGGCTTTCATTCAGTTATCAGGTCCAGCTTGGCTTTTACTTTTGGCATTATGTCATGGCGCAACCAAGTTTCAAGCCATTGAAATGGCTCGTAACACTTTGCAACTTCGCAGACATATTCCAAAGTAGGTAATACATCTTTGAGATATCCCGATTTCCCATCACGTATCAACAGTCGACAAAAAATACCGGCCGCTTTTAAATGCCTTTGCATACCCGTTAAATCGAAGTAGCGACAATACGACTCAAAGCTCATGTTATCGAGCAACTCGGCGCTATTTAATTGGGCATAACTGACTTTTTGCAAACGCTTGAATAGCTCGTCGGGTAACTTAAAATAACAGTCTCGCAATAAAGAGACAGCGTCATAAGTCACCGGCCCTTGCACAGCATCTTGATAATCGATTAGTGCCCACTGCGTATCTACATACATGATGTTTCGACTATGAAAATCTCGATGCATGGTCACTTGTGGCTGCGCCAGCATATTACTCACAAGCTGTTCTTTCAGGTTTTGCCACTGACGTAGTGGCAGGTTTTGCTCATCCAACCCCAACCATTCGAGCAATAACCACTGCCAGAATATATCCATCTCCATCGCAATAAAATCGGCATCGTAAGGCTTCATGCTGGCCGATGCTGGTGTACCTGCTATGTGCGGTAAAAGGCTTAAGACATCTTCGTAATCATGTTCGAGTGATGACAGTTGCAACCTATCTGCCAAATGCGCCTGACCTAAATCTTCTAAGAGCAAAAAGCCATGTTCAAGTTCGGTATAAAGAATGCGAGGCACACGTAAACCAGCGTCACTAAAGCATCGATTTAACTCAACAAAAGGCGCATTGTTTATTTTGCTTGGGTCCGAGTCCATTACAATATAGCGCTTCTGAGCAGACTCCACTCGATAGTAACGTCGAAAGCTCGCATCACTAGTTATTGCGCACCAGTCATAGGGGTCTGTTGAAAAATACCGCTGTAAAAAGCTCTCTAACATGCTTTGTCTATTTTGCTCTTTTGTCACAAAATTCCACTCTTAATTACTGTATTTCACTAAGTTTTACTTTATCATGTCTTGCTTAATATCAATAATGGCGTTCAAGGTTAATCAATGACTAAAACATGGGGGGCCATCGCGGTAGTATTTGCCAGTACCAATGCGATAGCCGGAACAGTACCTGCACCAAAACTCTGTAGCGAATACTTACAACCCAAAAATTGGCAGCCCTTGAGCGCTTTACCTAAAGACGCGATCGACATCCAAGCGGATGATGTTGAAATGCAAGGCAAAGACAGTGCTGAATTTTCTGGTAATGTTGAAATAAATACCAACAAAATGTCGCTACAAGCCAGCAGTGCACTCATTGATAAAAAACAAAGTTTACTTAACGCAACTGGCCCGCTTAATTATCAAGACCCTTTTACTTACGTAAGAGCCAATGCCTTATACGCAAATTTAAATAATAACGAGATAAGCTTACTCGGTGCTGACTATCAACTTACTCAGCAGCAAGGTCGTGGTGGAGCAGAAAAACTCTCGGCTTCAGATAAACAAGTCGCATTGATCAACTCCAGTTTTACAACCTGTCCATCCGACAAACCATTTTGGGCACTTGAAGCAGACAACATCACTCTATCCAAAGAAGAGGGCTGGGGTGAAACACATAATGCCGTGCTTAAAATACTCGACGCACCAGTTTTATATATCCCCTACTTCACGTTTCCCATTGATGATAGAAGGAAATCGGGACTGCTTATGCCCAAGATTTCTCCTTCTAGTCACTATGGCTTAGAAATCGCGTTACCTTATTATTGGAATATCGCGCCAAACTATGACGCAACAATCACACCAAGGTACATGGCGAATCAAGGGGTTCAGCTCATTACCGAGTTCCGTTACCTTACTGAACAGCATCAAGGCTTGTTAGGTGTTGAATTTTTAGAAAAGGATGACTCAGAACCAAGTTTAGATGAACGTTACTTAGTTCATTGGAATCAACAAAGTTACCTCAGTGAACAATGGCGTATGAGCGTTGATGTCACCAATGTCAGTGATGATAACTATTTGACTGACTTGAATTCTGATTACGCGAATGAGACAGGTACTCAGCTTGATAGAACGGGTGTGCTTAGCTACTTGGGTTCGCACTGGTTAACAGACATCAAACTGCAAACATTTGAAGTATTGGGTGACCACACCGAGTCTTATGCCGCGTTGCCACAAATTAGTTGGAGAAACCGCTCAGCTTACAATGTATATGGTATCGACTTTGATCTTCAAGGTGAGTTAGCGCATTTTCAAAATGATACATTACAAATCACAGAAGCAACGCGATTTCATATTGAGCCGAAAGCCAGTTATAAACTTAACGAATATGCGTGGTCATTCATAAGTGAACTCAGTTTGCTGCACACCAGATATAAACAAAAAGGTGACTTACAAAATACACCTTATGAAGAAGACGTATCTCGCACGTTGCCAAAGTTACGCATGCATGCGCAACTGAACTTTGAAAGAGATACGGCGATGTTCGTTAAAGAGGGTATTCAAACACTTGAGCCACAAATTCAATATTTATATACCCCAGACAGAAATCAGCAAAACATCGCGCTATACGACACCACTAAAATGCAGGACGATTTTCATGGCTTGTTCCGAGAACAACGCTTTTCTGGTGTTGACCGAATTGCTGAAGCGAACCAGATAACACTGGGCGCGACAACACGAATTTTTGATGACAAAAACCAAGAGCGGTTTAATTTCAGCGCTGGACAAATTATCTATCTTGAAGATGACGTAAAGCCAAGTGCACAGAGCTTAGACAATCAAACAAACTACAACGCCTTGTTTGCAGCTGAAACCATGATACATTGGCATAGACGTTGGTACTTCTCTGCAGGAGTACAGTATGATGCAGATGCGAAAGATATCATCGAATCTCACACCACTATCGATTACAAAGGAGATAAGAATAAGCTGGTTCAATTGAACCATCGTTATGCAAGCGATGTCTCAGGATATGAAATCGATCAAGTGGGTCTTTTTACCAGTTTACCGATAAATGATAACTGGCAGATGGTAGCAAGCTATCATCGTGACCTGACAACAGCCAGAAGCGTTGAGGTATTTGCAGGTGTGCGTTACGAAAGCTGCTGCTGGGCAATTCAAGTAACAGGTAAAAGACAGATCGAAACAGATTTAAACCGAACTATAAATCAAGATGTAAAGTTTGATAGCAGTATAGATATTAGCTTTGTACTCAAAGGTCTAGGTGGTAAATCAAAATACGATATTAACAAGGTCTTACAGCAAGGTTTGTTCCACTATCGTCGCCCCTATTTTTTAAATAATTGATAAATATTAGAATATGATGAATTTTAAGAAGTTGTTATTGACAGCCCTGATTGGGCTTGGGTTTAACCAAAATGCGCTTGCCGAGCGAGTTGAAGTAGACAAAGTGGTTGCCGTTGTAAACGATGGCGTTGTTTTACAAAGTGAAGTAGAACAAATCATTTCACGTGTAAAGGAACAAGCGAAACAGCAAAACACCGAATTGCCGTCTGATAAAACATTACGCATTCAAGCCGT
Organism: Pseudoalteromonas sp. ATL1; assembly: GCF_058933015.1. Lineage (NCBI taxonomy): Bacteria > Pseudomonadati > Pseudomonadota > Gammaproteobacteria > Alteromonadales > Pseudoalteromonadaceae > Pseudoalteromonas > Pseudoalteromonas sp. ATL1. The sequence goes on from NZ_JBZYXL010000001.1 coordinate 3,659,091, forward strand.
TGACCGCTTAGTTGACCAAACGCTGATGTTACAACTAGGTGAACGCATGGGTATGGAGATTTCCGATGCGCAACTTGATCAAACCTTAGCCAGCATCGCTGCAGAACAAAGTGGTACCATCGCTGATCTACGTCGCACCGTAGAAGCAAGTGGTGAAAGCTTTGCGCAATATCGTGAACAAATTCGTAAAGAGATCACGATAAGCCAAGTACGTCGCGCTAACGTGGACCGCCGTGTTTATATCAGTCCTCGAGAAATTTCCAATCTACAGGAAATATTGGCCAAACAAACCGGTAACTCTGAAGAGTTCGACCTAGGTCACATTTTAATTAAGATCCCAAACAAAGCGACCCCCGCAGAGATAGAAGATGCACGCACGCGAGCCGACAAAGTAATTGAATTCTTAAATGAAGGTAAAGAGTTTAAGCGTATTGCAATTGCATCATCTAGCGGCGCAAAAGCTCTTGAAGGTGGTCAGCTTGGCTGGATGGGTATCAACGAGATGCCATCTCTATTCGCAGAAGCGGTAAAAGGTCAGAAAAAAGGGGATATTATAGGCCCTGTGCGCTCTGGTGCTGGCTTCCATATTCTTAAAATACAAGATATTCGTGGTAGACAAGTTGTTGAAACCACAGAAGTTCGTTCACGTCACATATTAATCAAACCGTCCATCATCTTGAGCGAAGAGAAGGCTCGAGACATGCTAACAGGATTTGTTAAAGACCTTCGTGAAGGTAAAGCTGATTTTGCGGAACTTGCTAAAAAGCACTCAGAAGATCCTGGCTCTGCGCTAAAAGGCGGCGAATATGATTGGACTGATCCAACAACATATGTTCCAGCGTTTAGAGATGCACTATTGTCATTGAATAAAGACGAGATCAGTGAGCCATTTAGAAGCTCTTACGGGTGGCATATCGTGCAGTTACTAGATAAACGCGTAGCCGACAAAACGGAACAAGCTAAGTTAAATCGTGCTCACGGTCTGCTTTACAACCGCAAATTTAAAGAAGAAGCCTTCAAGTGGCAAAGCGAGATCAGAGAACAAGCACACATTGATATTTTCCCGCAAGAGTAATGATAGATGACTAAGTGTTTAAGAATTGCCATTACGCCGGGAGAACCTGCGGGTATTGGTCCTGATTTAGTAATTAGGCTCGCTCAAAAGAGCTGGCCTGCTCAGCTTGTGGCCGTTGTTGACAAATCGGTAATGGAAAAACGAGCAACTGAACTGGGCATGAGCATTAATATGCTTGAGTTCGATGCGAGCGATGTACCCGCACCAGCGCCTGCTGGTAGCCTCTATTATCTTCAAGTTGATAAAGGCAGCGATGTTGTTGCTGGCACTTTAGACGAGAAGAATGGCCAATATGTACTTGAAACACTGCGCTTGGCCTCTGAGAAAAACATGGATGGCACCTTTGACGCCGTTGTCACAGGTCCTGTTCATAAAGGCATCATCAATCGTGCAGGTATTTCATTTAGTGGTCATACTGAATACTTCGCGCAACAATCCAATACAGCGGATGTCGTCATGATGCTTGCTACTGAGGGATTGAGAGTTGCCCTTGTTACGACCCATATTCCGCTAGAATATGTGTCAAAAGCGGTAACATCGGCGCGTTTGAGCAAAGTTGCGACTATTTTACATCACGACTTACAAAGCAAGTTTGGCATTGAAGATCCAAAAGTGTTGGTGTGTGGCCTAAACCCACATGCTGGAGAAGGCGGCCATCTCGGCCGTGAAGAAATTGATACTATCTCGCCTACACTGGAATCGCTTAATCAACAAGGCATGAAATTTATCGGTCCATTGCCAGCCGATACCCTATTCCAAGCAAAATATTTAGATAATGCCGATGCTGTGCTGGCTATGTATCACGATCAAGGCTTACCTGTGTTAAAATATAAAGGATTTGGTAATTCGGTGAACATTACCCTTGGATTACCCTTTATACGCACCTCAGTTGATCATGGTACCGCGCTTGATTTAGCTGCAACAAATAACATTGAGGTGGGTAGTTTTGATTTAGCGATCCGCGAAGCTATCAAGCTCGCCACTGAAAAAGCACAGAGTTCATGACAGACAAAGTACATTTGGGCCACCGCGCCCGTAAACGTTTTGGCCAAAACTTTTTAAACGATGACATGATCATCGATAAAATAGTGACCGCCATTGACCCTAAACCAAGTGATAACCTGGTAGAAATTGGCCCGGGTCTTGGTGCAATCACCGAGCCTGTTGTCGATTTAAGTGGCCACCTGACGGTGGTAGAACTTGATAAAGATCTGGCAGAGCGTCTGATCCATCACCCATTTATGGGGCCCAAGTTAACCGTGCATCAAGGCGATGCAATGAAGTTTGACTTTTCTAGTCTTATCAAAGGTGATGAAAAGTTGAAAATCTTCGGCAACCTGCCCTATAACGTGTCAACACCGTTATTGTTTCACCTGTTCGAATTTGCAGACAACGTAGAACACATGCACTTTATGCTGCAAAAAGAAGTTGTGAAACGTATGGTTGCAAGCCCTGATTCAAAAGCATTTGGTCGCTTAAGCGTCATGACACAATATTACTGTCACGCAATGCCTGTCATTGACGTACCGCCTGAGTGCTTTAAACCTGCGCCAAAGGTTGACTCAGCGGTAATACGTTTGCTCCCTAAAAAGCCGGAGCAACGTACTGCTAAAAGTACTAAGTTGCTCAATACCGTCTGCCTAGAGGCATTCAATCAACGCCGTAAAACGTTGCGCAATAGTTTATCTAACTTGCTAAGCAGCGAAGAATTAGAAAGTTTAGGGGTCGATCCAGCCAAACGTGCTGAGAATCTATCACTTGCTCAATTTATCGATATAGCTAATTGGATTTATGACAACAAGCAGTAATTTAGGATCTCCAATTAAGGTTTCAGTAGAAACCTTTTATGTGGAGGCGCAATCTCAACCCGAAAAAGACAAGTATGTTTTTGCGTACACGATTACCATTAAAAACCACAGTTTGTGTAGCGCCAAGCTACACAGCCGATATTGGTTAATTACAGATGCTAATGGTAAAGAAACGGAAGTTGAAGGCGAAGGGGTCGTTGGTGAAACACCTACGATTGGTCCTGGCGAAAGTTATAAATACACCAGTGGCGCAGTATTAGACACACCACTGGGCACAATGCAAGGCCATTACGTCATGCGCAATGAATTTGGCAGCGAATTCAAAGCCCCGATTGATGTATTTCGCTTAGCCTGCCCTAATATTTTACATTAGTTGTTATGGCTCAATACGCGATCGGCGATTTACAAGGGTGCTTCGCACCCTTTATGCAACTACTTGATATGGCAGATTTTAATCCCAGTAAAGACCATTTATATCTCGTTGGTGATGTAATTGCGCGAGGGCCAGACTCCCATGCCTGCCTAGATTTTTTGTACCAAAATAGACATGCCGTCACGATCACCTTAGGCAATCATGACCTCCACTTTCTCGCTTGCACGGCATTAAATAAAGCGCCTAACCCAAAAGATCAACTGGATGCTATTTTCGCCAGCAACAAACTTCCACAGTACATTGAATTTTTAACAGCACAGCCATTGGCACTATTTTTACCTAAGCTCAATACCTTTGTTTCACACGCAGGAATTCATCCGAGCTGGTCAGTAGATGAAGCGCTCGAATATGCCGAGTTTGCGCAGCAATGCTATCAATCGGAACAAGCTCAATATTTTTATAAAAACATGTATGGCGAACATCCGAGCCAACCACTTTCCCAATTAGACGAAATAGATAAATTCAAAGCCATCGTTAACGTATTCACTCGCATGCGTTTTTTAACACCTGACGCGCAACTCAATTTAAAACAAAAAGGCCCTGCGGGTTCTGCTGAACAACTCACACCTTGGTTTAAACATGAACGCTTTAAGCGTGATAACACACGTTATGTATTTGGTCACTGGGCTGCGCTAGAAGGGAAAACAGACTTGAAAAATATCATTGCGCTTGATACCGGATGTGTATGGGGTGGACCGATGACATTGATTGATTTATTTTCCGGTGAGCATTTTTCAAGCAAATAAGGTAAACTAGCGCAGTTTTACTGAATTTTTTAGTCACATCTGCTATAAAATACTTAACTTATTCGTCATAAAACCGATAAGTTATTCAATCCTATTAGTAAATTTATGGAAACTGTATGAACTTGACTGTAAGCCAAAGAATTTGGGGTGGCTTTATATTTATCACCCTTTTACTGCTGTTAATTGGCGGAAACTCGTTGCTCAGGATTGCCAACATCGATCAATCAACTCAATTAGTCAACACCCTCTCCCTTCCAGCACTAGATAAAAGTGCAGAGTTGCAGGTTGAGTTTTCTTTAATGAGTAAGATGGCGCAAGGCACTTTCTACACTCAAGTTGCTACGGAACTAGATTCGCTGAAATCACAGTTCGAAAAAAGACGGAAGACGTTTGAACAAAGCCATGCTCAACTGCAACAAGTAGTAAGTAATGACCCTAAGCTGTCGAAAAGTGCCAACGATGTGGGTAGAACTTTTGAAACCTTTATTGCGTCTGTTGAGAGCTTACAAAAAGACAAAGCGTTGGAGTTGAACTTGCGTAAAACACTCAAAGTGCAGCTTGAAAATATCGAACTCAATGCGGAAGATGCTACCACAGCGGTACTTGATATTATCGATTTAGAAGGCCTAAAAGAGCAAAACTCTCGTGCTTATCAAGCCGCAACGAGCATGGAAAATAATTTTTCTTCTGTGGTTACTAACGCCACCGACATGCTGGCAATAGACAACTTGAATACCTTATCTATCGTTAAAAAAGATCAAAGCTACTTAGTCGAAGAACTTGGTCGCAACATGGCACTCATGAAAGGCCCGGTTGAACAACTGGATGCTGATTTGTTTGCAGATCTTGAATCCTACTACAAAGAATTGGAAAAGCAGCTTTCGGGTAACAACAGCCTGTTCAATAACAAAAAGCGCTCGATTGACGCAACAGAAATGACACGAAAAGAACTACAAGATGCGGAACGCGCAACGACCGCCGCCTTAAAGCAACTAGACGAATTGTTAGATGAAGCCAGTAAAGTAGCATTTGACCTACAACAAGAAGTACAAACAGATGTCAGTAAAGCAAACATTTGGACTTGGGCGGGTATGATCATCGCTACGTTAATCGCGATTGGTGTTGCTTATATCACAGTAAACCTGATCACTAAGCCGCTTGCGGAGGTAAACCGCGTGCTTACCATCGTTGCCGGTGGTGACATGACGCAAAGACTGGATGATACGGCAAAAGATGAATTTGGCGAGCTTTCACGCAGCTGTAATACACTCATTAGCAGTCTTCGTGAATTGATCACAGGTATCGTATCTCGCTCGACACAACTAGCAGCGGCATCAGAACAAACCTCAACCATTACCAGTGAGTCAAGCCAAGCCATTCGCGACCAACAAGCACAAGTTGAACAAGCAGCAACAGCAACCACACAAATGAGTAGTACCGCGCATGGTGTGAGCAACAGCGCGCATCAAGCATTGCTTGAAATTAAAAATGCCGACAAAGAAGCTGAGCGAGTTAAAGGTATCTCTCACGAGAACAAACACACCATTGAACAACTTGCACGTGAAGTAGATGAAGCATCCGGTGTTATCAACAAACTGCACCAAGATAGCGCTTCTATTGGTGGCATCTTAGATGTAATTAGAGGTATTGCTGAGCAAACCAATCTACTGGCGCTGAACGCAGCCATTGAAGCGGCCCGTGCCGGTGAACAAGGCCGTGGTTTTGCTGTGGTAGCTGACGAAGTACGTTCTCTTGCCAGTAAAACACAAGAATCGACCCAAGAGATCCAATCAATGATTGAGTCACTGCAAGCCGGTGCAGAAGAAGCGGTACGCGCCATGTCTAAAGGCAAGCAACAAGCTGAATCTTGTGTGGAGCAAAGCGATTTGGCCAACGAGGCGCTTAACTCTATTACACTCGCGGTATCACAAGCCCATGATGTGAGTGAAGAGATCTCAAATGCGGCAAACGAGCAGCAGCAAGTAGCACAAGAAATTAGCGAGCGCTTAGAGTCAATCGTATCCATTGCCGAACAAACCGCTGAGGGCGCAAGCCAAACCTCAATTTCAAGTAGTGAAGTCGCCAAACTGGCCGAAGAACTACGCCAATCGGTTGAGCAGTTTAAGGTGTAATATCAGCCTTTTGCTAAACATAAAAAAGCCGCGAAAGCGGTTTTTTTATGTTTGGTGAGATCTAGTTAAAGGAAAATTAGAAGTTTTGTTATTCCAATAATGGTTTTAGATTTTAATGATCTCTCATATTTACTTCCTTTAAGCGGCAACCAAGTTCGTGAACAAAACCTATGAGAAATTCCTCAATGATCACCTTATGAGCTCTTTCCATGAAAGATATGATTGAGTTTTCACTCAACATGTCATCTAAGTCTTGAGCTAAAAATTTGGCAGGTTCATTTGTTAATAAACAACTGTCTATCCTTGGTAACCTACGATGCTTTGTGATGTCAACCAAGCCTTTCAATTCATTGAATATATCACTTTTGGTAAGCATCTCTAATTTGTCCGCTAAATCTATTAATGTCGAATCCTTTAAAGATGCTTTAGCTGGCTTCCATTGTACTCTCTCTCTAAAATCAAGATCGTTACTCAAGAGATATAATATTAAAGGTAAGCTATCTATTAACGCATGCAACGCCCTAAAAAATGCAAAGCAGTTTGCTTCAAATACACACCTATAATATTCGGGGTGTTGAATATCAATACTCTTGGGTAATATTCCAAACATTGCTTCTTTGTGCATCTTAGTAGCATTTTTAAACTCCTGATAATGATACCAGCAATGGTCCATATGTCTTTTGACACTTAGCAAAGCAATGCTGAGCTCTTGATATTGATCCGTATTCTTTTCAACCAAAGACAGTATATCATTGATATTAAATGATTTATTTTCTCTCACTTTCGCTATCCCAATATATCCTTACTGCTGTTCAAGTTCACAGTGTGTCAGCTCCATTCTTTCGTTTAGTTCATACTTTTGGTTTTCATCTCTCTGTTTGAACTGTGAAAAAATGGCACTATTTTTTTGTTCGAAATCTGAGGTAATTTCATATACCCCCAGGGTGAGAGCATACTTCGTTAACAACCATTAACCGAAGATAAGCTCTGCCCTAAATTCATCGTCAAAACTAGCCCCAACGCATTTACCAAGTATCGAATCTTTACGGCCCGTGTGCTGTTTTACCAGATTGCGAACAACCCGTCTGAATAGCGCCATATTTTCCGCAGAAATCGGCTCACTTATCTGACAGGCATCTTCTTTAAACACCACGTCCAACACCCAGTGCTGTTGGTTCTCGATGTGCCAATGATGGCGTGGCTTCGCCACTTATCCGACCTACTTTGATAAAGAGTAGGTTAGATAAGCCGAAGGCGCCATCCAACAATCTGGTGACAAATATGCTGCACAATAAAACTCCCTGCGCCGCTGATTAATACCACGCCCACAAAAAAACCCGCCGAGGCGGGTTTTAAAATCATTGTCTATGTCTAACAATCCACTGCATGCAGTGGGGTGTTATTAGAACAAGCTGTTTGCTTTGGCTACTACGTTTTCAACGGTAAAGCCGAAGTGGGCGAATAGCTCGCCTGCTGGTGCTGATTCACCAAAGGTCTCCATGCCTACCACAGCGCCGTTTAAGCCAACGTATTTGTACCAGTAATCTGCAATACCGGCTTCAACCGCAACACGACGTGTTACCGATGCAGGAAGAACGCTTTCTTTGTATTCAGCCGATTGTGCATCAAACACATCTGTAGACGGCATAGAAACAACACGTACTTTTTTGCCTGCATTACGTAGCTCTTGAGCCGCTTCGACTGCTAGTTGAACTTCTGAACCTGTCGCAATGAAGATAAGTTCAGGATTACCGTCACAACTTAGTACGTAACCGCCCTGCTTAATTGCTTGAACTTGCTGCGCATCACGTGATTGCTGCTCTAAGCCCTGACGCGTGAAGATCAATGACGTTGGGCCGTCTTTACGCTCAACCGCTTGTTGCCATGCAACCGCTGACTCTACTTGGTCACACGGACGCCAGTTAACTAAGTTCGGTGTTAAACGCATGCTAGCGATTTGTTCTACCGGTTGGTGTGTTGGACCATCTTCACCTAGACCAATTGAATCGTGCGTGTAAACAAAAATACTTGGTTGCTTCATTAATGCAGCCATACGTACCGCATTACGCGCATATTCCATGAACATTAAGAATGTTGCACCGTAAGGCACAAAACCTTTGTGTAGTGCAATACCGTTCATGATGGCTGACATACCAAACTCACGTACACCGTAGAAGATGTAGTTGCCTGATGCATCGTCTGCCGTTAGGCCTTTTGAGCCTTCCCATATTGTTAAGTTTGAACCCGCTAAGTCAGCAGAGCCGCCCATAAATTCAGGTAAGATTGGGCCATAAGCATTTAGGGCATCTTGTGACGCTTTACGCGTTGCTGGGTTGGCAGGGTTTGCTTGCAGCTTTGCAATATACGCTTCTGTGTGTTCTGCCCAGTTTGCTGGTAAATCACCCGCCATACGACGCTCAAACTCTGCCGCTAGTTCAGGGTACTCTACTTGGTATTGCGCGAATTTAATTTGCCACTCGCTTTGCTGCTGCTGACCACGCGCTGTTGCATCCCACTTAGCGTAAATATCTTCAGGTACTTCAAATGCACCGTGCTGCCAACCTAAGAATTCACGTGCTGCTTGAATTTCTTCATCACCTAATGGCGCACCATGACAGTCGTGGCTACCCGATTTATTTGGTGAGCCGTAACCAATGACGGTTTTGCAACAAATTAATGTAGGTTTGTCAGATTCGGCGCGTGCCGCTTCAATCGCCGCTTTAATTGCGTCGCTATCGTGGCCATCAACACCTGCGATAACATGCCAGCCATATGCTTCGAAACGCTTCGGCGTATCATCGCTGAACCAACCTTCAACTTCGCCGTCGATTGAAATGCCATTGTCATCCCAAAATGCGATCAGTTTACCTAGGCCCAATGTGCCAGCAAGTGAACATGCTTCGTGAGAAATACCTTCCATTAAACAGCCATCACCTAAAAATGCATAGGTATAGTGGTCAACAATATTATGCTCATCACGGTTAAATTGTGCTGCTAATGCTTTTTCGGCAATCGCCATACCAACGGCATTAGTGATACCTTGACCTAGTGGGCCTGTCGTTGTTTCAACACCTGGTGCGTAGCCATATTCTGGGTGACCAGGAGTTTTAGAATGCATTTGACGGAAGTTTTTTAAATCGTCAATCGATAAGTCATAACCACTTAGGTGTAAAAGTGAGTAAATAAGCATTGAGCCGTGACCATTAGATAATACGAATCTGTCACGATCAGCCCATAGAGGGTTACTAGGATTATGCTTTAGATAATCGCGCCAAAGCACTTCTGCAATGTCTGCCATTCCCATTGGGGCGCCTGGGTGGCCTGATTTGGCCTTTTGAACTGCATCCATTGACAGGACACGAATTGCATTTGCTAGCTCTTTGCGAGAGGGCATGGGTTCTCCTACCTTTTATTTGTCTATGCCGGGTTTCTAGAGCTCCATTCTGACTTATTTTTGGTCCACACTGCAATGATAATTCCCAGAAAAAGGTCTAAGCTTAGTGTTTTTATTCCTGCGTCGACAAAATTACTTTATTTAGCCTTAAATTTGGATGCGCGCTTTGAAACAGTATCGTATTGTAGCGCTGAATTTTTCAGCTTTAGACTGTAATATTTATTTCATTATCAAGGCGTTTCCAGTTGTGTTAGCAAGTCACTCAATAGGGAAGTAAGCCCGTGAATGCGCAAAATCATATTGTTGAGCTAACTCGTTTAATCAGCTCAAAAGTTATTTAGACGTCTAGGTGTAAAAAAACTATGCATGCGAGGTAGATTTGGTTAAAATACCCGCCTATTTTTTTTAGCGCTGTCCAGATGTTTGTGAAGCGCGGTATTTGTGAGCATAAATACAATGGCAAAACATTTATTTACTTCTGAGTCTGTTTCTGAAGGTCATCCGGATAAAATTGCCGATCAGATCTCTGATGCAGTTCTTGATGCGATTTTAGAACAAGATCCAAAAGCACGTGTAGCATGTGAAACTTACGTAAAAACCGGTATGGTTATGGTTGGTGGTGAAGTCACTACTAGCGCATGGGTTGATATCGAAGAGCTAACACGTAAAACTGTTCGTGAAATCGGCTACACACATTCAGACATGGGTTTTGATGCAGATTCATGTGCCATTTTAAACACCATTGGTAAGCAATCTCCGGATATCAACCAAGGTGTTGACCGTTCGCGTCCTGAAGATCAAGGCGCTGGTGACCAAGGTCTAATGTTTGGTTACGCTTGTAACGAAACTGACGTACTCATGCCTGCACCAATCACCTATTCACACCGTTTAGTTCAGCGTCAAGCTGAAGTTCGTAAAAGCGGTGAGCTAGCTTGGTTACGTCCAGATGCAAAATCTCAGGTCACGTTTGCTTATGAAAATGGTAAAGCAGTTGGTATCGATGCAGTTGTACTTTCAACCCAACACTGTGACACTATTTCACAAAACGATTTAGTAGAAGCGGTGATGGAAACTATCATCAAGCCAACTCTACCTGCAGAGTTAATCACTGAAGCAACAAAGTTCTTCATCAACCCAACTGGCCGTTTCGTTATCGGTGGCCCAATGGGTGACTGTGGTCTAACTGGTCGTAAAATCATCGTTGATACATACGGTGGTATGGCTCGTCACGGTGGTGGTGCTTTCTCTGGTAAAGATCCTTCAAAAGTTGACCGTTCCGCGGCTTATGCAGCGCGTTATGTTGCTAAAAACATCGTTGCGGCTGGCCTTGCTGATAAGTGTGAGATCCAAGTATCTTATGCGATCGGTGTTGCAGAGCCTACATCAATCAGCGTTGAAACGTTTGGCACAGGCAAGTTAGAAGAGTCACGTTTAATCGAGATCATTCGTGAACACTTCGACCTACGTCCATACGGCATCTTGACGATGCTTGACCTTGAGCGTCCAATCTATCAGCCTACAGCTGCATATGGTCACTTTGGTCGTGATGAATTCCCTTGGGAAAAAACAGACAAAGCAGAAGCACTTAAAGCGTCAGCTGGCCTGTAGTCATCCATATCTGAATAAAAAGGTGCCAATGGCACCTTTTTTAATGACCGTATTTTAGCGCCGATTATCGCAGTGCAATCGCTTCACATAGGCACTTGGCGAAATGCCATACCAGCGTTTTACCGCGCGATTTAACGACGCTTGCTCTGTGTAACCGAGTAAATCACTTAACGCTTGCTTGCTCATCACCGCACAAAACTGCGCAAACCGACGCTTCCTCTCTCTATCGAGCAAGTCTGAAAAACTTAACTCATGTGATTTTAAATGTCTTTGCAGTGTTCTGGTCGACATAGCAAGTGCAGTTGCTAAGGACGTTAATGACATTGTATGCAAATCGCAACTGTGCAGTACGCTTTGCAAGTGTCTCAGCCAATTTCGCTCGCAATCGTAGGCATGTTGTAACTCACTCAGTGCTGCATATACACTCGCCGCAACCAATTCGTTAGATGTCAAAATCGGAAGTGACAACAACGCTTTGTCAAAAGTAATACGATTTTCAGCCGCATTTACAACCACGGTACAGCCAAACCAACTCGCTAAACGCTGTTGTTGTTCATAACTTAACTTACTCTTAAAAAACACTTTATTTGCTTTAACAGACTGGCCTGTTAGACGCCGCACGGTTGCCACCCAAGCCGTCATATTACGTAACACCGCCTGCAAATTTTCTTCAAATGGTTGCCAAGAAATAGACGCGCACTCTCCTTGCTCTGAGAAATGACATTCACCAATATTCGCCACTGTTTTATCGAACGACAGGAGTGCTTGTAATGCCTCATTGAGCGTGTTGGCCGATTCAACAAAATAGCCAAGCAAGCCATAACTCGCATTGTTTATTTGCTTGCCGAGTTCAAAGCCCCATAAAGGGTCTTGATGTACTTTGGCGGCCTGATCGAGCGCATCAAAATAAAGTTGCATATCAATACGATTCTTATGCAAACTCTGTGCAGGTAAGTAAAGCTCTAACGACTGACAATACTGACGACATACATCGAACATAATGGCGTGAAAAGACAAAAAAATGACTCGTATAGTCAAGTATGCCCTGTCGGATACAGATATGCTAGTTTGACGATGAACCAGTTTTTACCAGCATGCCATTACTCGATATTACCCAAACGTTAGGCAAAAACACTCTGTTTTCTCTCGAAAAACTAACCGATTGTGCAGAGCTTAGTAAAATCTTTAACGGCCAATTTATTCCGTTAGCTGACAAATGTGGTTTACAACGACGTGAAGTCACCCTGCGCGGCCATACATTTATTGAAGTGATCACACATCAGTGCTCACAACAGTTACATTATCAAATTGAAGGTCATGGGCCCATAAGGCTACATCGTGGCATTATAAGTCTAACTAAAGCACATAATCAGCATTTACTTCGTTATCAAATTTACGGCCGCAGTAATACTTGGCTACCCACCTTGTTACTCAAGCTCGTGTTGTTAATTGACTTTAAGCTCGCCATCAAACGTTTAAGGAAGTTATACCATGCCAGTTGATTACATATTGCTGGCACTCAGTCCCCTGTTTGCCATTGCCATCATCGCAGAGTACTGCAAATCGAGCCGCAGCTATTCGCTACGAGAGTTTATACTCAACACCTGTTTGGCGCTCTCACACCAAGCTTCAGAAATATGCTCGCTGTTGCTGCTCATACCTTTATTTAGTTATGTATATCAGAATCTTGCTCTATTCAATATCGAACTCAACACACTCAACGTGATCAGCGCATTCATCGTGCAAGATTTCTTATACTACTGGTTTCATCGTGCCAGCCACCGCTTTAATTGGTTATGGACTGCGCATGTCGTACATCACAGCTCTGAGCATATGAATTTTTCAACAGCAATGCGCCAAAGCCTGTTTTACCCTGTCGTTGGCATGTGGGTCTTTTGGTTACCACTCGTTATTTTGGGTTACCCACCTGAATTAGTATTTGCCATTGTTGCGCTGAATCTCGCGTTTCAGTTTTTTGTACACACCGAGCAAAGTCCCGAACTAAAATGGTTAGGACTCATATTTAATACCCCCACTCACCACTGTTTGCATCATGCTAAAAATAGCTATTACATAGATAAAAACTTTGCGGGCGTACTCATCATTTGGGACAAGTTATTTGGCACCTTTGTAGAGCCGATTTGTTCGCAAACACCACGATATGGTGTTGCTGAACGGACCTATCAGCTGAGTCTTAATGATGCCCTGTTAACGCCATGGCGAATTTTATGGCTGAACATACAAGAAAAAAGCAGTTGGAGGGAAAAGCTTAAGGTCTTAGTGGATAAACCAAAACACCTTAAACAAATAGATTAACGAGCTTACATTGTTCAATACCGCTGGCTTGTTAGAATAACAAGCCAGCATTTTATGAGTTCAAGTTACCGGCGGTTGATCAAATATACCGCACCTAGCGCCATCAGTGCACCGCAAGCCACGGGCAATGATAAAGGCTCAGAAAAATACCAAGCCGATAGTCCCATCGCCGAGGCTGGTACCACAAAAATAAATGAACTCGAACGACCTGATCCCAACTGTTGATTTGCCAAAAAGAACACACTGGTAGCAATGCTCACCACAACGACAGACAAAAATAGCATATGCTGCCAATAAAATACTGAATAGTCCGTCACCGTACTCAAAGGTGAATAATCATAGGCAAATCCATAACTCACCACCGATGCACTGGCATACATTAAGGTACTAAAAATCAAAAAATCGGCAAAACGCGTGCCCTGCTGGCTGACCAAAGTCAAAAAGGCCCAGGTCAAAGACGCCATAATAAAGTAGCCATTACCCGTTGCAATCAGTTGTTCAAAGTCAAATTGCCATACTTCAATCATGAACATTCCGCCCACTAAACCAAGCGCTAGCCCTAAGCTTTGAAAGCGATTAATGCTTTGTCGATGAATGACAATTGCGAGCAAGAAAGTAAACACAGGATTAGTTGTAGTGACCAACATCCCACCTTTTCCCGGTAGACCATCGTGTAAACCTAAAAAGAATAATTGGTTATACAAAGCTAGTATAATCCCCGCAGGTAAAGACCAAAGCAGCGCTTTTCGAGATATGTGTAACTTCACCAACTTGAAACGATTGACGAACCATAAAATTGGCAACATGCTCACAGTCGCAATCGCCAAACGATAAAATACGGTGACAGGGGCTGGTGCTAATTCAGCAATGAGTTTTCCTGAGATCCAACTCGCTCCCCACAGCATCATTGCCATCACGAGCATCATGATCAATGGGGAGTCTGACTGACGTGTACTTGAGGCATAGCTCGTCATGATTTCCTCGCAAAAGTTTGAGTAAGTGTTAGAGATGAATGTAGCGTGTACTTGAATTCAATATATTTAACCGAACAGCCCAAGCTGAGTTTTCGCCAATACTCAAAAGCCAGATAACCTAATATTGGCTACCTAGCTTTTCAAAGTATGCACTAACAAAGATGCAGACTATGTATTCGCATCCTATCGCCAGTAAGGAAAACCATTAAAAGATGCTGCGCGGCTTTGTTCCATTGCCGACACTAAAAAGTCCGCTTTCTTTTCAAGCCACTGCTGAATGCCTTCTAACTCTTCAGACTCCTGACCTTGGCATAACTGCATTAAATACGACAGCGTATCTAACTCGTAAATACCATAAACGATGTCTATCCAAGGTGTTCTGAAAGCTTGTCGTGCGTCTTTATCGTATAACTCACCGAGGCAATTTCCGTTCAGTAAGGTATTTTCAAGTCGACTACGTAGGTGTAAGTAGTCATCTTTACATAACACCTTTCCTTCTGGCAGTAAGTCATGCAACTCTTGCCAATCATGATCAAAGATTGTTCTAGCAATATCACTCACCGGCATTTGCGCCGCATTGAGTGCGCTATGATCCCAGTTCTGACGCCAGCCTTTGTCCACCAGCCAACGTGTCAAAGCTAAAATTAAACGATTATAACGAGCACAGTGGAACAAATCTTCAATATCAGTCGGTGTTGGCTGCACGTCTTTCAGATCATCAATTACCTGCGCTAATTCCGGCGCATTATTGATTTTCTTATAATAAGCATGACGCTTCGAAGTGTAAGTTTTTAAGTGAATGGCGTTTTCTACCCACGCCAACTCACTGAGCAACCATTTTAGTTCACTACGTAGGTGCTCGGTAGATGATTTATCTACAATGTCGGAAAACATGCGAAAACTATGGCGTATTAAAGTCACACCATCAATCACACGTTTAAGTATTTTAAGACTTGGTCTATCGAAATAGCACTGCTCATGCTTTTGCACAAATTGGATGCCGTAGTTCATCGTCGCAATAAAAGCCTGCTCTTGCGTCGCGCCTTTGGGCAAAGGCACAAAACCGATGAATTTATTTGGCTTCAAAGGTTTATCATCAGCTAAGCGGTACCCTCGCGCGGCTTTAGAATAAAGCCCCAATCGCATACCCGATAGGTTGATAAGGTGGTCAGCTAACAAAAACAAGTCACTACGATGGCCTTCAACAAGCTCAATTTCAAGCTCTGAGATTGCTTCAACTTGCCCCTGAGCGGCAATTTCACCTTTATCTAACACAACTTCTATTTTACTGCCCTGCTCCGTTTCGATTAACCAAGTGCGGCGAATAAAATTAGTACTGAAGATCGGGAATAGATTTTCACAAATCGCATCAATTTGCATGCCATGCGGCCAAATACCTGCATCAAAAGCCTTTAAGTTTGGCCTACCGGAATCTAAGGGCAGATTATACTCTGGACGCTGATGTAAACCGCCCACCACTTCACCAGCAAGTTTGATGGTTTGCTCACAATCATCGTCACAACAGCGTGTGCGCAAACCAATATCCAGCGCTCTGAGTTCTCGGCTTGGGGTATCAAAATAGGCGTTTTTTAGATTCTTAGAAGGTTGATTAACAACCGTTTTTGCAAATTGCGTGATAAGTCCTGGGATAAGAGGAACTTCATTGTCTGAAAGTAAAAACTTCAGTTCTATTTCAGTGTCCATTTGGGCAAGTGATTACCTATGTAATTATCGAACGCTCAAAATATACAATGATAGGCTGGTTTGCAAACTTTTTGCTGCAAGTTTAGCGAAGTTTCCCCTGCCACTTGCTATTAAGACGTTTAATCCATACTATTTCTATAGACTATCAAAAACTTAAAAAAACGTGGACAAACATATGCTAAACAGAATTATATTGCCGTCCCTGTTAATGCTAAGTTCATTATATGCAACTGCGCAAGAAACAGAACAACAGGGTAGCACTGAAACAGCGACCACATCATCCACAGTAGCGCAGGTTATCAACACGGGGTTCATAGATGACAATTTGTTCATCTATATTCACTCAGGTCCCGGAAAAAACTATCGTATTCTCGGTTCGGTCGATGCAGGCACACCAATTTCCATTATTTCCGAGCCTGATAACGGTTATATCCAGATTGTTGATGACAAGGGAAGAGAAGCCTGGGTGGAAGAAAAGTTTGTCTCCATCGAACCTGGACTGCGTCAACAGTTGGACAGTGCTCAACAAGCGCTAGAAGACAGTGATGCAATTATCCAAGCGCTGCGCGACGAACAACCCATTTTACAGCAAGCAAATAATGGCTTAAGAGCTGAAAATCAACGTCTTCAACAAAGTATTACTGAGCTACAAACCGCACTCAATGAGCAAACACAAGCAAGCGAAGCGAAAAAACAAAAAGAACAACATTTACTACTCACATACGGCGGTGGTGTCGCGCTTGCGGGATTATTATTCGGCGTCGCGCTG
Organism: Pseudoalteromonas sp. ATL1; assembly: GCF_058933015.1. Lineage (NCBI taxonomy): Bacteria > Pseudomonadati > Pseudomonadota > Gammaproteobacteria > Alteromonadales > Pseudoalteromonadaceae > Pseudoalteromonas > Pseudoalteromonas sp. ATL1. The sequence goes on from NZ_JBZYXL010000001.1 coordinate 3,676,050, forward strand.
ACTTCTTTACTGTCACGTAAGAAGCGCTACGACGAATGGTAACAAATAAGAAAGGTCGCTAATTTAGCGGCCTTTTTCGTTAGAGGTTTAATACCTCTACACCCATATCAGATTTGACATGCTCAATCACCATATAGGTATGATTAGTACCCACTCCGGGGATCTCCACAATCTGCCCTAACACTTCTCGATACTGTCGCATATCTTGCACACGAATTTTCAATAAATAGTCAAAGCCCCCAGCCACCATATCGCAAGAAACAACATTAGGTATTTTATGAACGTGCTGGGCAAAGGTTTCAAAAACAGACTCCGTTGAACTTTTGAGTGTGATCTCCACGTGCGCAACCAAATGCTGACCCAACTTGGTTGGATTAAGACGTGCGGTATAGCCTTCAATGTAGCCTTCTGACTCAAGCTTCTTCACCCGATCTAAGCAAGGGCTGGGACTCAAATTAACGGCTTTGGCCAAATTTACGTTCGAGATACGGCCATTTTTTTGTAATACATCTAAAATAGCTAAATCAATGCGATCAAGTACGCGGGTTTTGATGGAAGTAGTCATTCAGCATTTTATTCTGTGAGAGTTAACAATCACCCGCTAATTTACCGTAAACGGAAAAAATAAGACAGCATATACTGCTGTCTTTTGGATAAAATGGCCGCGAAAATTGATATAAAACCGAATGTTGTGCGGTTAAATTTCAAACAGGCAATCAGTATGATATGGTGCCTCCACCACACAGCATTAATTTGTCGTAATTAAAACGGCTCAGGCCTCCTACATTGTCACCAAGGGTGTAGGCGCTAATTACATGTATTTTTGACTCTACTCTAAATTGAGGGTTGCTTATGCTTTATAACGGCGATTTGACAACGAACTGTCCTATCCGACAAAAAATCCGTGACTTCTATCGAATTGATGAAAATGAAGTTATCGATCATATTTTGCCGCTTGCTGAGGTAGGTGTTACAGCGCGAAGCCGAGCATGGGAACGTGCACGTCAATTGGTTTTAAATATTCGTAAAGACCAAGACGGCCAAAATGGCGTTGATGCCTTATTAAATGAGTTCTCGCTTTCTACAGAAGAAGGCGTTGTGTTGATGTGTTTGGCAGAAGCCCTACTTCGTGTACCAGATAAACAAACGCAAGATAACTTAATTCGCGACAAACTGGCTAAGGGGGATTGGAGTTCTCACCTTGGTAGCAGTGATTCTTTATTTGTGAATGCATCAAGCTGGGGCTTGCTCGTTACCGGTAAAATGGTGAACTACACAGATAAAAATAAAGAACAACAATTTGGTGTTTTGAAAAAAACCATTGGCCGTTTAGGTGAGCCAGTGATCCGTAAATCTGTGAACTTCGCGATGAAGATCATGGGTAAGCAGTTCGTGATGGGTCAAAACATTGATGAAGCCATTGAGCGTGCTGCGGATAAAGAGCAAAAAGGCTATGTATATTCATACGATATGCTAGGTGAAGGTGCACGCACCATGGCCGATGCAGATCGTTACTTCAACAGCTACATGACCGCTATCCATGCCATTGGTAAAGCAGCAAATGGTCGTGGCCCTATCAAGAGCCCGGGCATTTCAGTCAAGCTTTCCGCTATTCACCCTCGCTATGAGTTTAGCCATCGCGACCGTGTGATGAGTGAAATCGTACCAAAGCTAAAAGAGCTAGCCTTAGCTGCGAAAAAATATGACATTGGCTTTACTGTTGACGCTGAAGAAGCTGACCGCCTAGATATCTCTCTCGACATTATTGAAGCGGTATTCTCTGACGAAGAACTAGGTGATTGGCAAGGTTTTGGTCTTGCGGTTCAAGCGTACCAAAAACGCGCTATTTTTGTGGTTGAATGGTTGGCTAACTTAGCTCGCCGTGTTGGCCGCAGAATGATGGTTCGTTTAGTAAAAGGCGCTTACTGGGATACCGAGATTAAAACCACACAACAAGATGGTTTAAATCACTTCCCTGTATTTACGCGTAAGGCAACTACCGACGTCTCATACAAAGCGTGTGCCATTAAACTATTGGAAGCTCGTGATGTGATCTTCCCTCAGTTTGCAACACACAATGCATATACCGCAGCAACTATCCTAGAAGTGGCTAAGGGTGATAACCACGGCTTTGAATTCCAGCGTCTACACGGTATGGGTGAATCTCTCTTCGACCAAATCGTAGAAAACGACAAGATCCAGTGCCGTGTTTATGCGCCTGTAGGTCAACATGAAGACTTACTCGCTTATTTAGTACGTCGCTTACTCGAAAATGGCGCAAACTCGTCATTCGTGAACGCCATTGTTGATACGTCTAAACCGGTAGAATCACTCTTACCTGATCCTGTTGAAACGCTGCAAGGTTTACGCAACAAGTTTAATAAGCAGATTAAGTTACCTATCGAGTTGTACGGTGACGAGCGTCCTAACTCAAAGGGTATGGATTTAACCGACATTAACGGATTAACTCCATTCAAAGCTAACTTAGACAACTGGTTTAACGAGCACCGCATTGACGAAAGCCTAGTGCAGGAAGGTCATTTAGCAGTACGCAACCCAGCAAATCACAAAGAAGTGGTAGGTCAGGTACGTATTCACCAAAGCGATGAGATGCAAACGATGCTTGAAAATGCAGATAAAGCATTTACGAGCTGGTCACAAACACCTGTTAAAGAGCGTGCTGACTTGCTGCGTCGCGTTGCTGATATTCTGGAGCGTCACCACGACGAGCTAGTTGCTATCTGTATCAAAGAAGCGGGTAAAGTTACGCAAGACAGCATTGACGAAGTGCGTGAAGCCGTTGACTTCTGCCGTTACTATGCAGCGCGTGCAGAAGAACTCGCACAAGATGAACGCTTTGAAGCACGTGGTGTGATCTTATGTATCAGCCCATGGAACTTCCCTCTGGCGATTTTCCTTGGCCAAGTTGCCGCTGCGATTGTGACGGGTAACAGCGTTATCGCAAAACCAGCTGAACAAACAAGCTATATTGCACTGCGTTGTATTGAACTCATGCACACTGTGGGTCTGCCTGAGCACGTTGTACAGCCTGTTATCGCGCGCGGTAGCGAAGTCGGTAAGCACATTGTGCCTGATGAGCGAATTCAAGCTGTTATGTTCACGGGTTCAACAGAAACCGGTACTTTGATCTCGCAGATTCTTGCCGAGCGTAACGACCTCCAAGTTCCGCTAATTGCCGAAACAGGTGGCCAAAACTGTATGATCGTTGATTCTACTGCACTTCCAGAGCAGGTGGTTGATGACGTTATTTCATCTGGCTTCCAAAGTGCAGGTCAACGTTGTTCGGCTCTACGCGTATTGTTCTTACAAGACGACGTTGCTGATGGCATCATCAGAATGCTAAAAGGTGCGCTACAAGAACTGCACGTAGGCGACCCTTCGTTACTGTCTACTGATGTAGGCCCTGTGATTGATGAAAAGGCACTGAACACGCTAAATGCACACGTTGAGTACCTAAAGAGCAATGGTAAATTGCTGTTTGAAGCTCAGATCCCAGATAACAATGAAAATGGCGCATACTTCTTCGCACCTCGTCTATACGAGATCGCAGACTTATCTGTGCTAAAACGTGAAGTATTTGGCCCTATCGTGCACATCGTACGTTACAAAGCACAAGATCTTGATAAAGTCATCGACCAAGTCAATGCAACGGGTTACGGCCTAACAATGGGTGTTCACTCACGTATTGAAGAACGTTGTCAGTACCTAGCGAAAATGTCTCGTGCGGGTAACGTGTACGTCAACCGCAACATGATCGGTGCAATCGTCGGTGTGCAACCTTTCGGTGGTCGTGGTTTATCTGGTACAGGTCCTAAAGCGGGAGGTCCAAACTACCTATACCGCTTAGTCAAAGAAAAAGCATCACCTGAAAACGTGCAAATGACAAATTTAACCGCAGATGAGTTAGAAACGCACGACTTCCCAGGTGCCGCCGAGCAAGTCGATCAACTGATGCGCAACTCAATGCGTGACGAGAAGATCTGGCGTAGCACACCATTGAATGACCGTGTTTCCGCCGTGCGCCAGTTACTCGCTAAAATCGCGACCGTAGAGATCATTGATGACTTAGCCGATGACTTAGCTAAAACGTTAGCGGATGCGCGTGCACAATTGAACCGCCTTGAAAAACGTATGCGTTCATACACCACATTGCCTGGTCCAACGGGTGAGTCAAACACCCTTCACCTTGAACCACGTGGTTGTGTTGTGTGTTATGCGGATAAGAGTACGTCTTTCAACTTCTGGGCAATTTCAATTATCACCGCACTGGCAGCTGGTAATACGGTGATCACGGTAGCATCTGAGTTGTTCTATGAAGAAGCGCAAGCATTTAGAGATAAATTTATCTCTACAGGTATTGCCGAAGGTGTATTCCAAGTTGCTAAACCAAATCAGCTACAGGCAATTTTGGCACACCCTCACCTAGCGGGTGCGGTTGTCGCTGCGCGTTCGTCTCGATTAGGCTACTTCTCACAGCAACTTGCTGCACGTACTGGCGCAATTTTGCCAGTGATCAGCGCAGAGTACTACGACACGTTAATCAACCGTCTCGTCACGGAGAAAACTATCAGCATCGACACAACGGCATCGGGTGGTAACACATCACTGATGACCCTAGTGGAAGATGAAGAGTAATAACTCTAAATAAACCTCTGAAAAGCCAGCAAATGCTGGCTTTTTTTATCATTCTTCATCATTAAGTCTTATAAATTCTTTTTACATGCCTTCCTTTTAAGTAAACCTTTGCTAACCTTTAAATTAATCTCCTCAAAAAAGATAGAAAAGTGAAAACTATAGATATCAATGAGTTAAAACCGGGAATGTTTGTCGTTGGCGTCACTAAACAAACAGGCCATGTCAAAGTTAAAAACCAAGGCTGGGTTAAAACCCAAGCAGGTATTGAAAACTTGCTCAATGCAGGTGTTATGGCGGTGGAAATCGACCCTGATAAGACCCTACAGCCAAAAACAGACACGCCAGAAAAAGCTGAAGAACAACCTCAAGAGTCCCCCCATGAGGCGTTATCATCACAAACAAAGATAAAGGCCGAAGCGGCTAAAAAGCGCGATCCATTTCACAAATCAACCACTATTGAAAACGAACTGGATAAAGCAAATGTGCTCTATAAAGAAGCGAAAGCACTACAGCAAAAAACATTTGATGATTTAAAAAATGGCAAACAACTCGACCTCACACCTTTTCAAGACACTGCCAGCGACTTAATCGACTCGATATTTAGAAATCAGGACGCACTGGCATGTATCGCTCAGATCAAAGATAAAGACGCATACTTACTCGAACATTCCGTCAATGTTGCGATCCTCATTGGCATTTTCTCTAAACACTTATCGTTAGACAGGACGCTTATCGAACAGGTCACCACAGGCGCATTACTGCATGATATTGGTAAGATCCAAGTGCCGAATGAGATCCTCAACAAGCCGGGAGCGCTCACCAATGAAGAATACGAGCAAATGAAGCAACACGCCCGGTATAGTTATGACATTGTTGCGAATGCGAGACTCGGTGATATTGCCACTGAAATAGCAGGCTTTCACCACGAACGTTTGGACGGTAGCGGTTATCCTTATGGCAAGCAAGGCGATGAAATATCGAAGTATGCGCGCATGATCGCTATCGTGGATAGCTATGACGCTATCACGGCTGATAGAGTTTATAAACACGGCCGCACCCCAGTTGTGGCATTCAAAGTACTACGGGAACAGGTTCCGAGTCATTATGATGAGTCGTTACTAAATGCCTTTATCCACTGCATGGGGGTATACCCCGTCGGCACACTGGTGAAATTAAAAAGCCAGCGAGTAGGCGTTATTAGTCAAAGTAACCCCGACACGCCATTGCGACCTGTGGTTAAAATCTTTTACCACGCTAAGCACATGCACTATACAGAAGTGAAAGATGTGGATCTGTCTTGTAAACGTGAAAATGATGAAATAGAGGCAGCCATTAAGCCTGAAGAATTCAGCCTTAATCTACTGAAATTCTTCAAGCACTCCATGCTGCCATGATTTTTATGGCAGCCAATCCTGCATCGCTTTCATACTGAACTCATAACCGTCAAAATCAAACAGCGTTTGCTCAGGCGTGATCTCAACAACACGCAACGCCCCTATGCTATCACCTTCGTACAACTCTCTGTTATTCAGTTTTATCCACCGCTTGCTTACCTCCGTTGAGTAAATATGCGCTTGGTAGCGAAGAGATGGCAGGCTACTTTGCAAACCTGAAGGCAATAACTCAATAGGTACTGCTCGCGCAGAATCTTTGCTGCTCATCGTCACTTCGTTTGAAGTCGAGTGCTCTGTTTCTGCAACCGCTCTGGCAAATGCCTTTTTAAGCTCACTCGAAACCCCCGCTAGCTCTGGGTCTGGTTTTTTCTCTTGTAAGGCTTGTTGTAATGGTTCAGTTAACGGTTTTCCTACCACTCGGTACTGACTCAAGTCTTCTGTCGGTTGCTGAACACTCACGTTATTCTGTCCAAAAGACTGAAACTGAGCAGAAGGCGTCATCACTGGTACTACATTGCCGGATAGCTGCTGCGGGGTCGTTACAGGCACTAATTGCTGACGATATACGGGCTGACCTAAGTTATCAACGCCCACTTGCACCGTCATCCATTGATATTGCACTGCTGCGCTGGTCATGGCGTTGTTGGTCATAATAGGCGCCATATTCGCATTGGCTGGCAATATCACACTTTGTGGTGCTGTCACTTGCTGTGTTGGCGTAGTCACATTAGCTGCGACTACAGATGTTGCCGCCTTACCTTGCGTTGCTTGCTGCTGTTCATCGGCCACATTTTTAGGGGGCGTAGATTGTGTCTGAATATCTACTTGCGCATGTTGCGATTTGATGAAACCCGATTGCACGTAATTGCCAGTAACAAAACCCGCGAAAGAAAAGCCTCCCACAACAATAACGCTTGTTAAACCGATAACCAAAGAACGATACAACTTAAGCTGCTTTTGATGCTGGTATGCTAAGTGGTCGTTCTCACCCTGCCCGCTTTGTTGAGATTGTTTTAATGCATTAACTAAATACGACATAACTCACCACTAAAATACAAAAGAGAAAGCAAAACCAAACACAAAGCTTGCGGCAGCAGCCGATGAAATCCACCACATGGGTGACTTTTCCTGCTGCTGTTGCACTGGCACTAAATCAAGTGGCAGAGCTTCTTTCGCCGCTTGCACCGCAATAGACTTGCTGACCACATGTTGTTGCGCTGAGTAAGCACCAAGCAAACACCTATCCGCCAATAGATTTAACAAACGAGGGATCCCAGCTGTGACTTTATGCATGTAGGCAATCGCATCGTGATCAAAAAGCATATTATCACAACCCGCTTTTTGTAAGCGGTGCTGAATATAGGCATACACTTGCGACTGCGTCAGCGGTAGCAAGTGATAACGCGCCGTAATTCGCTGCGCGAGCTGACGTAGCTCGTTGCGTTGCAATAAATGCTGTAGTTCTGGCTGCCCGACCAGTACGATCTGCAATAGCTTTTTATGATCGGTCTCTAAATTGGTTAGCAGCCTGAGTTGCTCGAGTACTTCCGCGGCTAAATGCTGCGCCTCGTCAATTATCAGCATGGTATGACCACCCGATGCGTGATTTTCTAGTAAACGCGCTTTGATGAGGTCTGTGAGCACTTTAAGGCTCGCACAGTCAGCCGGATAATCTATTTTTAGCTCATCACAGATGCTAGCAAGTAATTCCAATTCAGAAAGCGCTGGATTGAGTATAAACGCCACTTGGGTACTTTGAGGTAGCTGCGCTAGCATGCTGCGTGTTACTGTGGTTTTACCTGTACCGACTTCCCCTGTTAACAGCACAAAGCCGCCCGCATCGCCTAATCCATATGTTAAATGCGCAAGCGCCTCTTTGTGTCTGTCACTTAAAAACAAATACTCAGGGTTAGGTGCGATAGAAAACGGTTTTTCGCTTAGTCCAAAATAGCGTAAATACACGATACATCTCTTTCTTGTTATGATGGTGCCTATAATGGCAAAAAAACAGGCTAAGTTAAAACCCTGTTTCTAAAATTGCGCAAATTGTTTTCTTGAGGCTTGTATGAAAGTGTATTTGGTGGGTGGCGCGGTACGTGATGAACTACTTGGTCGCCCTGTCATTGACAAAGACTATGTTGTGGTGGGCGCCACACCAGCGCAAATGATTAAACTTGGCTATACCCAAGTAGGTAAAGACTTTCCGGTGTTTTTACACCCCACAAGTAAAGATGAATATGCGCTTGCGCGCACTGAACGTAAACATGGGCAAGGCTATGGCGGGTTTATTTGCGATTTTTCTCCGTCAATTACACTCGAAGAAGATTTGTATCGCCGCGACTTGACTGTCAATGCGATTGCTAAAGATGACAATGGCAAACTGGTCGACCCCTTTAATGGCCAAGATGATCTCAATAATAAAGTGCTACGCCACGTAGGCACTGCATTCAGTGAAGACCCTTTGCGTGTGCTTCGTGTTGCGCGTTTTGCCGCACGCTATCACTATTTGGGCTTCACTATTGCACCAGAAACATTAGAACTGATGACAACCATGGTGGCCAAGGGCGAACTTGGTACATTAACCAAGGAACGAGTATGGTTAGAAATTGAAAAATGCTTAAAAGATGGCTGCATCGCGATTTTTAGTGATGTATTACAGCAAATCAACGCATTAGAGCGAGTTCTTCCAATGCTTACAGGTTGGAATAAAAATCGCAGCGATTGGCTTACACAAAAAGTAAATACGCTGTCAATCGACCACGAGCACTTTCAACTTATCCAGTTTTGCTTATGGCTCGCCCACTCGAGTGTTGATGCACTAGACGATATCGAACAAACCCACAAAGTGCCTATCAAATATGCACAAAGTGCCCGTGATTTTTGCCAATTTAAGTGTTTAATAAACCAAGAAGAATTGCAAGCGCAAGACCTTTTGGCATGTTTCAATGCTCTGGATATTTGGCGTCGTCCTGAGCGCTTTTCACTCTTTTGTGATGTCGCAAAAACATTTAACCCTGTGCATCAAAATCATGTAACAAACCTCATGGAGGCTGCGCAAAGCGCATTATCCGTCGATGTCCAAGCGATTATCAAACAAGGCTATAAAGGGGCTGAAATCAAACTGCAACTAGCAGAAACAAGGCTGTCTACAATACGTGCTCGGCTAGATGATAATACGACCGACGATAAAGAATGATTGTGTAAGCAACACGTCAGGAAACGCTCTAAGGTGTTTCATGACGTGTCTCTTGCTCAATATCATACATTTGCTTCAAGATTTCAGGATATTGCTCGAGGGAATATTTGTTGTATGCGATGCGTCGCTTCAAGCATGGCGTTTTTTGTAAATAGTTTGTACGCCACAAATTCAAGTACTTACCTGATATAAATCGACCATTTTCATGATGATACAGCGATGCTAATCCCCTCGAAAAATCCTCTTTGGCTGCCTTGCTGTTATCAAACTCTTCAAGTGGTGGCAAAGACTCCGCGAGGCGTTGTTCATTCGCCCAGTTATAAAACCCTCGTGCTATCTTACTCACCTGTGCAGGATCTAACGAATCCACCAGTTCCAACAACGGTTTATATAAATCAGAGAAATGAACTTGAAGATGGATCAAAACATTGGTTTCTCTACGCATAAAACTATATTCAGCAAACGCATACGCCCGTGTTAATGCCAAACGTGCTTTTTCTATTTCACCCGATTCCTGAAGATCAGATGCAGATTCCAGTTCCTTCCCTACATAGAAATGAATACTGCTTTGTCGCTCCCCTAGAATAAACAAACGCCTTGCCGCTTTATATTTATCCGATTGTTCGCCTTGGAATCGTTCAACAACAAGCCTCATTGCGACCACATCATCATGTTCAAGCCCATACTCTGCAAGCTCTTTTAAGTCCCAATGCATGAAAGCTTGTGCCACGTCATCAAAATACAGATGACGACCCTGTGTGCCTGTCAATTCATTCCATTGGTCACGTTGCTGTTCTAGCTTTCGCTGATCGCCCTCCGACAGATCTTGACGTGCGATACACCATTGGTCCTCAAATTCAAATCGGGTTGGACCATCCAAACCACCTTCTTTGAAAGTGTTAAGGTAAAGTGTTTGTAATTTATGCTGTAAGGCTTCAATACGCGGATCCAATTGCGTACGTTCATTATCAATTAACCTAGAGCCATCATCGGCTTTTGATTTATGCCAACCTTCAACATCACTTTTGTGCGCCACACTATCATGAACATCGGACGATACACCCAAACCAATAGATGTGTTTATTCCATAAAGTGCGCCCACAATAACTAAAGACACACACACCTTACGCTTCCATTTCATTGCCTTTGTACCCAATTAATATAATTGCATACTTTATACAACTATATTGATTTAAAAAAAAGCCCAAACTTTAAAACTTGGGCTTTCTTTTCTACAAATTATGACCAAAGCAAGAAAGTAAATAATGCAGCACCTAGCACAAGACGATACACAACGAACGGGAACATCCCCATACGTTCAATCACTTTTAGAAAAAAGTGAATACAAACGTAAGCTGCCACAAACGAGAGTACCGTGCCTAAGGCTATCGCCTGCCAATCTATCACTTCTTCACCGCTTGAAAGCTTATAAATATAATAAGATCCAGCTGCTGCAATCACCGGGATTGACATCAAAAATGAAAAGCGTGCGGCACTTTGTTTGTTTAAACCAAGTAACAAGCCGACTGTCATCGTTATACCTGAACGTGATGTGCCTGGAAATACCATGGCAACAACTTGCGATAAGCCTATCAATAACGCACTCATAAAATTGATTTGATAGATGGTTTTAATTTGTTTGGCTTTGGCATCGGCATACCAAAGTAATAAACCAAACACGATTGTGGTGGTCGCGATGATCCAAGCGTTACGAGAATACACTTCAACATAATCTTTAACCAAAAAGCCAATCAATAAGGAAGGAATAGTTGCCACAATAATCCACCAGCCCAATTGGCTGTCGTCTGTTTTACCTCGCGCGCCAAACGATTTAAACCATGCACCTAAAATATCCCCTACTTCCTTACGAAAATAAATAATCACAGCCATCAAAGTACCGACATGCACCGCCACATCAAAAGCAGTACCCTGATCAGCCCACCCCAATATTTGCGACGGCAAAATCAAGTGTGCCGAGCTAGAAATAGGTAAAAACTCCGTTAATCCTTGGACTAACGCCAAAACAATAATTTCAATAATACTCATGGTATTGAAAACTCCACTTTCCATAGTTTCTGATTCGGGTTGTTATACGCTTGCCAAATACTGGCGATGGTTTGTTTGTTTACGGGGTGAATGTGATTTGGCGCAACTTCGAACAAAGGCAGTAACACAAAGGCGTTTTTGGTAATTTCATCTCTGGGTAGCTGTGCTGGGCTGTCGCATATCACATCATCATAAAACAGCAGATCCAAATCTAATGTTCTGGGACTAAATTTCTTATCCTGACGGGTACGCCCATTTTCCAATTCAATTTGCTTAAGCAAAGCACAGACTTGCTCTAAAGGCATGGCTGTTTGTGCCCCTAAAACTGAATTGTAAAAATTGCTACCATCAAAGCCAACCGCTTCGCTTTCATACACACTGGAATGTGTGAACTCGGGAAAGTGCTTTATTAATGCGATAAGGCCTGCTTTAAGATTGTTTTCCCGATCAACATTTGAGCCCAAACTGATATAAATTTGCGCCATCGCTACAACTTCGCTCTTGTGATCTCAACACCCACGGTTTTCGCTGCGGGTACTGCAGCGGGTTTGCTTACTTTTATTGTTACTTGTTCAACATTGAACTCATTTAAAATTAACGAAGCCAATTGCTCAACCAGCGTTTCTAAAAGCTCGACTGGTTTAGCCGTGGTGTGTTCAATTACACGCTCACTCACTTTGGCATAATCAACCGCTAAATTAATATCATCGGCTCTTGCAGCAGCCGAAATATCGGTCAACATCTCAATATCAAAGTACAAGCTTTGTTTACTTTCCTTCTCAAAGTCGTAAACTCCTATTATAGTTTCGACGTGTAGTTGTGAGATATAGACCTTATCCATTGATACTCCACTGGTTGCATAACTCTAGGCTGTGGCTGCTTATTCATGATCTACAGCCAACAATAAACGCCGATCATAGCCGAAAACGCCAAAAGACAAAATAAGGAAAAACGTGTTAGTTAGTTTAATGTGCGTCTGTGCCTACTTAGTTGGTTCAATATCTTCTGCCGTATTGGTATGTCGTGTATTTGGCTTACCCGATCCCCGCTTTGCAGGATCGCAAAATCCAGGCGCAACGAATGTTTTGCGCATTGGCGGCAAACTACCTGCGGTACTCGTATTGGTGTTTGATATATTAAAAGGCACCATCCCTGTATGGGGGGCGTATTTTTTAGAGATTGAACCCATTTGGCTCGGTGCAATTGCCGTTGCAGCGTGCTTGGGTCATATCTATCCAATATTTTTTCATTTCAACGGCGGTAAAGCGGTCGCAACAGCGTTTGGCGCCTTGCTACCAATTGGTTTATCTTTGGGTGGAATGCTAATTTGCACTTGGCTGTTGATGGTGTGGCTGACTCGTTACTCGTCATTAGCTGCAATCGTCACCGTCACCTTGGCGCCACTTTATACTTGGTTGATCAAACCTATTTATACTCTTCCTGTGAGCTTCTTAACGGTATTAATTATTTTTCGTCATAGGGAAAATATTAAAAGGCTCTTAAAAGGCAAAGAGCCCAAGGTCGGTCAGAAAAAACCTTAAAGCGGCTTTAAACTATCGAGCGGCCAGCGCGGCTGAGTTTTCATGTCCAGCGTCGCATATTGCTTGGCTTTTAAACGCTGCATACCTGCAAACGCGATCATTGCACCATTGTCGGTACAAAACTCTGTTCGGGGGTAATACACCTTGCCTTGCATCCCTTGCATAACACGTTCTAACTTGCCACGCAGTTCAGTATTTGCACTTACTCCACCGGCAATAACCAAACGTTTAATACCCGTTTGTTTGAGCGCTCTTTTGCATTTGATTGCTAATGTATCAATAACCGCAGTTTGAAAGGCGTGAGCAATATCCGCTTTAGTTTGTGCATCATCACCATTTGCACGAATGGTATTAGCCGCGGCTGTTTTTAATCCACTAAAGCTAAAATCCAGACCCGGTCTATCCGTCATTGGACGAGGAAAGACAAACCTCCCAGCCACACCTTGTTCAGCCATTTTAGCTAACAAAGGACCACCTGGGTAATCTAGACCGAGTAATTTCGCTGTTTTATCAAACGCTTCTCCAGCAGCGTCATCCACAGACTCTCCTAAGATCTCGTACTCACCAATGCCTTCAACTTTCACCATCATGGTGTGACCACCAGACACAAGTAAGGCAATAAACGGAAATTCGGGGGCATCTTCTTCTAACATAGGTGCTAGCAAATGGCCTTCCATGTGGTGCACTGCAACAGCAGGAATGTTCCAGCCAAATGCTAATGAACGACCAATAGAAGTACCAACAAGTAACGCGCCAACAAGACCTGGTCCTGCGGTGTAGGCAACCCCATCTAACGATTCTGGGCCACAACCGGCTTGCTTAAACGCCGCCTCAATTAAAGGAATGGTCTTACGCACATGATCTCGAGAAGCGAGTTCCGGCACCACTCCCCCATAATCGGCATGCACTTTAACTTGGCTATAAAGTTGGTGTGCAAGTAGACCTTGCTCATCGTCATAAATCGCAATTCCGGTTTCATCACACGATGATTCAATGCCTAAAATTCGCACACTAAGTCTCCCAAGACCAATTTTAAAAGGGCCCGTATTCTACCCGTAGGTGGATTTGAAGGGCAAGTAAAAGGCAGTATTCGAATGTTAAATCGCAATACCAATGTTGGTTTGTCCATCCGCAATTGCATGCTGTTTTAGCGCTTTGACATTCTCCGCAGAAATACGGCCCATATTTTCGACAAACTCAATCAGCTCAGACAAAATGTCGATTTCGTACTGCATAATTGGGTGCTCTCTCACCAATTTATTATCTGGTTCAATTTCCTCATTCATCAGTAAAAATTCGACATAGCGAGCAACGGTTGCTTGGGAAATCTTGGCGATACTGACAAACTCTTGTTCATCTTTTGCCATTAGCCCATGCATCAACCCCAATAATGCAGTTGCCGCATCAATCGCAGGATAAGTACCAAACATATCAAACTCAGATAGTTCGGGGACGTTTGGCTCAACTTTTTCTACTTGTTTTTCGAGGCTAATTTTACTTTTCGGCAGTAAAATCTTTTCCCAACATACATTCAGCGCATTACGTAATGCGGTTTCATCACCAAAGCCAGTTGCCTCACTGAACAGGCCATAGTTTGGCAACATGCGTTCTATGATAGCGGCGGCTAACACCGCCTTTTGCAGGTAATTGAGCTCTCTAATGCGTTGAAAGTTATTCGCTTTGGTCATTTTGTTTTCCACATTGCCAGCAATATTGAAATGCTGGACCATTTAATTCAGTACAGTGATTACAGCACCAATCTGAGGTGGGCTGATTTTGCGCGTAGTTTAACAATATTTCACGGGCCGCGCGCTCTTTTATCTCATAAACCAATACGCTGAGTTTTGCTTGCTCAGCTGGAATATCGCCAATCGCGCCAACCAGTGACTCACCATTGATCCTGACCTGTATTTTAGCTTGGTTCAATAAACCTTGAACAATATGTGCTTCCAACAAATTGTCGGTGGTAAATACACATCGCCATTTAAAGCTATTATCTGTCATAATGATTTCTCAATTCGTAACGTCAACGAGGTGTACAATGACGCTCACTACTCCCGGACTTTTATTTCCTGCAATCTCATTGTTGCTGCTTGCTTATACTAATCGCTTTTTGGTACTTGCACAGCTAATTAGAGAACTTAATGCAAGAGAGGGAGAAAGCATTCGTCCATTGGTGCGAGCTCAAATCGACAACTTGAGAAAGCGCATAAAGCTTATCAGGTTTATGCAAGTTTGGGGGGTTGTCGCATTCTTACTTTGCACCTTATCCATGTTTGCACTTTTTATCGAAGTCTCACTGACTGGTATTATTTTATTTGGTGCAAGCCTATGTTGCCTCACGATTTCACTTATCATCTCATTGTATGAAATACATATTTCTTGTGATGCGATTGAAATAGAATTGCAAAATATTGAGAAAAAGCCAACGTCTTGATTAAGCAGGCCCCAGTTTTAATGACTATACTGATTAGGTGAATAGTGATTATGGGGTCGGCGAGTGAGCAGCTTTCTTTTCTCAGATGAATCCTTAGAAGAAACAACAAACCCAAGCCTCAATTCAGAATATTGGGACATATTGATTGTTGATGATGAAGAGGATATTCATCAAGTAACTAAGCTTGTTCTGTCAGGTTTTGAGTTCGAACAAAAAGCATTGCGTTTCCATCATGCTTATTCTGCACAACAAGCCAAAGAAATATTACAAAAAGAGTCTCTCATTTCAGTCGGCCTAGTTGATGTGGTTATGGAAACGAATCATGCTGGACTGGATCTGATTAAGTACATTCGTAATGAATTAGCTAATCATGATGTTCGCCTAATATTGCGTACAGGCCAGCCGGGTGAAGCCCCAGAAGAGTCAGTAATTAGAGACTACGATATTAATGATTATAAAAATAAAACTGAGCTAACCGCGGTAAAATTAAAAACCTTACTCTACTCCGCTTTACGCGCACATCGCGATATTCAAATTATTGAAAAGCATAAACGAGGATTAGAACAGATTATTAATGCATCATCCTCATTTTTACAGTGTAACAGTGTCAGAGAATTTGCTTCAACAATATTGGCACACGTATCTAACGTGATGGGCCTTCACGATAATGATATTTACTGCGCAGCGGCCATCAATAATTGCAAAGAATCAGGTGCCAAATTTAAACTGCTTGCTGCATCTGGTGTGGGTGTAGAACCTAAGTCTTCTGATATTCCTGACAATGTAAAAAACTTATTTATTGAGTCTCATAACTTAAAAGCTTCCCAGTCCACGGATACTGAATATGTAGGTTATTTTCCGTCTGCAGGTGGTGGTGAAACTATGCTCTATGTAGGCAAAGAATCAAAAATGCGTAGTACCGACCGTCAATTGCTTGAATTCTTTGCCAACAATATAGCGCTCGCTTATGACAACATTAAACTACGCGAAACAGTGAAAGAATCACAAAAAGAGCTGTCTTACATTTTAGGTGAAGCTGTAGAGCGACGCTCAAAAGAAACGGGTTCCCATGTTAAGCGGGTCGCCCACTACAGCATGTTGCTTGCGCAACTTTATGGTTTATCCGATTACAAAGCAGAAATTATTAAACTTGCTTCACCATTGCATGACATAGGAAAGATCAGTATTCCTGATCAAATATTAAACAAGCCTGGTAAGCTATCCGAAGAAGAATGGCGGGTAATGATGACCCATGCAGAAACTGGTTACGAAATTTTACAACATTCTTCTAACGAAATATTGCAATGTGGCGCTACAATAGCGCACCAGCATCATGAAAAGTGGGATGGTTCAGGCTATCCTAGGGGTCTAAAAGGTGAACAAATCGATGTTGTTGGTCGTATTACTGCACTTGCTGACGTTTTTGATGCATTAGGTAGCGATAGATGTTACAAACCGTCATGGCCTTTAGAAAAAGTATTGGCACTGATACAATCGGAGCGAGGGAAACAATTTGACCCCAAACTCGTTGATTTATTTATAAACAATTTAGATCAGTTTATTGCAATCAGAGATAGTTATCCCGATTAAAAAATGTAAGCAAAATGTAAAAGTTTCACTTTCAATATTCCATTACTTGTATTAGTATTAGGAAAATGCACATTATCATTGTGTTGTATGTAGAAATAAAAGGAATTTCGAATGAGATTTGAACAACTAGAACAGTTTGTTGCGCTTGGCAATTTACGTCACTTCAGACAAGCCGCTGAACAAACACAAATTAGTACATCCGCCCTAACTCGTAGCATTCAAACACTTGAAGACGAGATTGGATGTGAGCTTGTAAAACGCTCTACTCGCTCAGTAAGGTTAACAGAGCAAGGTGAGATGTTTTTAAGCTACTGTAAAACAACTCTATCCGAACTTGAACTCACCAAGAAAACGATTAAACAAAGTCTTTTTGGCAGAGATCAACAGAAACTTGTAATTGGTTACACCAGCGATGCTAGCTCGATTGTCCCTATGTCTTGCGGTCAATTTCTTGCTGATTACCCTAACATCAAAATTGAGATGCAATTACAAGATGAGCACGAGCTAACCCGTAAATTACAATTAGGTGAAATAGATATTAGTGTTTACCTGCAAAGTGCGAGTAACGTGGTGAGCGATATTTATTTACCTGATCAGCTGATTTTGTTTGTCGCTAAGCATCATCCTCTTGCTAGTAAAGACTCTTTACGAAAAGATGAGTTAGTAGACTATCCAATGTACGGCTGCTTCTCACAGTCTAAGCAGGTTCAATCAATGCTTAATGAAGCTGTTGAAGGGCTAAATAAAAGTAGCAGCATGAAAATTGGTAATATTGATCAGGTTATGGACGGCTTGAAGCAATCAAACCACTTTGCTATTGCAAGCATTGAACACGCAAATACAATCGCTCAAGACCCAAGTTTGGTGATCCTCAAAACAAACAAAGACCTTAATCATGAGCAACTAGTCGTGCAGACTAACCACCATGTTAATCGTGACGGTCACATCAAGCATTTACTTGGCCTTATTGAGCATTCGGCAAAAAGTAAAGCTTATGCATCGAATGTATAAATATATTCATAAGAGGTGCATTGCACCTCTTTTTTGCCTAAATTAAAGTCGCAATTATCTAACTAATAGAGAAGTCGCAATACCAACAAAGATAACTAACCCGACCCGGTTATTCTTAAGAAATGCATCAAAGCACTGCATTCTATCTCTGCTATTTATTTGAATTTGTAGCTTAACCATTAGAATGACTGCAACCAAAAGGCCTATAAAATATGGCCAACTGAAATTGAGCGTTACACCAATAAAAATCAATATTGCACTAAGCACAACATATAGAGCGGCAACCCAATGCCTATCATACTCCCCAAATAGAATGGCTGTTGATTTGACCCCGATTTTTAAATCATCGTCTCTATCCACCATTGCGTACATCGTGTCGTAAGCTACCGTCCATAAAATATTGGCAAAAAATAGCAGCCAAGCATGACTGGGGACTTCGCCAATACTTGCCATAAACGCCATTGGAATAGAGAAGCTATATGCCATACCGAGTACAACTTGTGGCAAGTGGGTATAACGTTTCATAAAGGGGTAGCACGCAGCCAACATCAATGCAACGACAGATAAGCCGACGGTTTGCCAAGATAACTGTAACACCAGCACGAACGCGACACTGATTAACAGCAAAAATAAGGTAAGTGCTTCACCGGGTTTAACAGCCCCTGTCGCTAGCGGTCTATCTGCTGTTCTTTTTACCGCACCATCTACTTTTCTATCTGCAAAGTCATTGATCACGCACCCTGCACTACGCATAATAAATACGCCTAAACTAAAGATTACGAACAGCTCTATGGAAGGTATACCATCATTGGCAATCCAGAGTGCCCAATATGTCGGCCACAGTAACAAAAGCGTACCAATCGGCCTATCTGTTCTCATCAAACGCTTGTAAGCGGGTAAGTTCGATTTATGAAGCACGCTGAGTTGCATAATCTCTCCTTGGCAAAAAAATCTCGCAAACCATAATCTTAGCACTTTCATTACTAAACACTCGGCGACGTGCATACATCGGCGCTGTGGGTAACTCCAAATCATTTAACAAAGCACTAATCGATGTGTCTGCGTCAACTTTAGCGACTTCCAATTCTGAACGCTGCCAAATAGGGTCTTGAAATAATACTTCTCCTAATGGCTTACTGCCTAACTGACGAACGCCCATATCCGAAGCTTGTGTGCTGATCCAACTTTGCGCGTAAACACGGGCAACCTCATCACACATCAGCAACACTTCTCGGCACAATATCTGCGTGCATAGGGAGCCTAGTATCTCTTTATGTTGCTGTTCAGAAGCTAACCATTTTTCTCGCAACACATCCACACGAAATTGCTCGGTACTACTTTTCAGTAATGCCGTTAAAGAGCCGTCATCAAGTAGTTCTGGCGCAACCGCACTTGGTAATTCAGGGCATAACTCTAAAGTATGCCAATCAAAATCAATTGAGAAAGGAGTCATCAAATAACTTTTGTCTAATATTGGAGGAATACCCGACTATCATAGCATTGCACTGCTTTTCACAAAAGTTTGTTGATATTTTAACGGCATAAACATCACAAATATGTAATTTAAATTGATTTACGTATACACTTAGCAATGTGAAAATGAAGATGAACCAATGGGAATTCAAACCGTTATGAACAAGCCTAACAAACTACTCTCCGCTCTTGTTTTGACCATTGCAAGCTTCGGTGCAAACGCAGAATCGAATGTAGGCTACTTTGGTTTTGAACCTGACATCATCACAAACTACATCGGTCAATCTAACAAAAAGCTCGGCTATGTCCGTGTCACAGTTGATTTAATGCTCGAAGACATAAGTAACATCAGCGTCGTAGAGCATCACACACCTTTATTAAGAGATGCCATAGTGCAAATTCTGGGTAAGGAACCTGAAGAGACCATTAAGTCATTAACTGGTCGGGAAGAAATTCGCCGACGCTGTGCAGATAGACTTAAGATGCTTTTAAAAGAAGAGACAGGTGAAGAAATAGTCAGAGATGTACTGTTTACTAAATACCTTTATCACTGATCGTTAATCGACGTGGCTGTATTAAAGCCACAAACATACCACTTAACAAACCAAACAAATGTGCCCAATTTGCCATACTGATGAAAAACATCTCAGTAAATCCAAATACCATCCACAGCAACATGAACCCAACGACACCTTTACTCACTATGGCCGGTTGAGATGGATTTTTTGCACCAAACACCCAGGCATACCCTAACAACGCATAAACCACACCACTGAGTCCACCAAAGCGGCTATCGACCATAAAAAATTGAGCCCAGTTACTCACTATGGCGCTAAACACAAACAACATGTAAATGTAGATAGCACCTGAACGCGTCACAATCTGCTGTCCTAAATGCAGCCACCAGCTTAAATTGAATACCAAATGCAATGCACCAAAGTGCAAAAGTACAGGGGTAAACCAACTGATGGGTTCATCTGCTTTAAATTGTAAGTGATGGAAAATACTATTGGCATCAAAAATATAAAAGCTGAAAAATACACAGATACAAAGAACAAAAACAAGCTTCACAAACCAGTGTAACGCTAAAAATCGCTGCACTAAGTTTAGCTCGCTCGATGCGTATTTAAATGGCGACTTTGCTTCACCACTGTGCCAAGACGCAGCCATATATCTATCGTGATGTGGGTTTTCTAAAAACTCTTGCCAAAGTGCATGAGCTTGCGTGTGAAATTCACTGGGTACCCAAACCTCAACCAAAATGCCATCCGATGAACGTAGGCTCACTGGTACGCCTTGTGATTTAAAGTAATCCGCTGCGCCTTGTACTGCACGAGGATGATTAAAGGTACCCAATAAAATCATTTGGCTACATGGTCCGGTAGTTCACTGGCCCACTGTGTAAAGCCGCCATCCATGCTGTAAACGTCTTCAAATCCTTGTTCAATTAAATAATTTGCAGCGCCTTGCGAGCTGATCCCATGGTAACAAACAACAATAATCGGCTGATCAAATTCTTTTTCCTGCATAAAATGACCGATGTTTGCGTTAGATAAATGCTCTGCGCCCGGAATATGACCTTGTGCAAAGCTATTTTCATCACGAATATCCGCAATAACAACGTCTTCACGTGCGAGTAACTCTTTGGTTTGTGCAACAGAAATGTGCTTCATTGACATATAAATACAACTCTTAGAATGAAAAAGGCGACCTATGCCGCCTTTGAAAAATTGATAACCGCAGGGTCTAATCCCAGTTTAAGATCACTTTACCCGATTGACCAGAAATCATCGTATCAAAGCCTTCTTGGAACTCATCAATATGGAATTGATGCGTAATGATAGGCTCTAGATTTAAACCCGATTGGATCAAGCTTGCCATTTTGTACCACGTTTCAAACATCTCGCGACCATAAATACCTTTGATCACTAAGCCTTTGAAAATAACTTGGTTCCAATCAACAGCCATATCTGACGGTGGAATACCGAGCATAGCAATTTTACCACCATGGTTCATGTTATTGAGCATGCTGTTAAATGCCACGGGTACACCTGACATTTCTAGACCAATATCAAAGCCTTCCGTCATACCAAGCTCTTTCATGGTGTCTTCAAGCTTCTCATTGGCCACATTGACGGCTCTGGTTGCACCCATTTTACGGGCAAGGTCGAGACGATATTCGTTCACATCGGTAATCACCACATGACGAGCACCGACGTGTTTCGCCACTGCTGCCGCCATAATGCCAATTGGGCCAGCACCTGTGATCAGCACATCTTCACCCACTAAGTCAAAAGACAAAGCGGTGTGAACCGCGTTACCGAATGGGTCAAAAATCGAGGCTAAGTCATCCGAAATATTGTCTGGGATTTTAAAAGCATTAAATGCTGGGATCACCAAATATTCTGCAAATGCCCCTTCACGGTTTACCCCAACACCCGTGGTGTTACGGCATAAATGAACGCGTCCTGCACGACAGTTTCTACAGTGACCACACGTAATATGGCCCTCACCTGATACTCTGTCGCCCACATTAAAGCCTCGCACTTCTTGGCCCATGTCGACTACTTCACCTACATACTCATGCCCCACAACCATAGGAGTAGGAATAGTATTTTGCGCCCATTCATCCCATTTATAGATGTGTACATCAGTGCCACAAATCGCGGTTTTACGGATCTTAATTAACAGATCGTTATGCCCAACTTCCGGTTTAGGCGCATCTGTCATCCATATCCCTGGTTCTGCTTTTAACTTAGATAAAGCTTTCATACTCGTTACTCGGTGACAAGCAAGCTTTTGGCTTGCTCTTAAATTAAATAATGCCTAGTTCTTTACCAATACGGGTAAAGGCGTCAATGGCTTTGTCTAGCTGCTCACGTGTATGCGCAGCAGAAATTTGTGTACGGATACGCGCTTGGCCTTTTGGTACTACAGGGAATGAAAACCCTGTGACGTAAATACCTTCGGCAAGTAATTTGTCTGCCATTTGCGCCGCCACTTTCGCATCGCCTAACATAACCGGAATAATGGCGTGATCTTTACCGGCACAGGTAAAGCCAGCAGCTTCCATTTGCTCACGGAAATATGCCGCGTTGCGCCACAATGTGTCGCGTAACTCTTTACCGTCTTTAAGCATATCAAGTACGGCAATCGATGCCGTCACAATTGACGGTGCCAATGAGTTAGAGAATAAGTATGGACGAGAACGTTGGCGTAGCCAGTCAATCACTTCTTTTTTACCTGACGTGTAACCACCCGATGCGCCACCAAGTGCTTTACCCAAAGTGCCAGTGATGATGTCTACACGGTCTAGTACACCACAGTATTCTGGCGTACCACGGCCATTTTCACCAACAAAACCAACAGCATGTGAGTCATCAACCATCACTAGCGCATTGTATTTATCAGCAAGGTCACATAGCGCTTCTAGATTACAGATCACACCATCCATCGAGAATACGCCGTCTGTCGCGATGAGTTTGTTTTTTACGCCCGCTTCGTCAGCAGCAATCAGTTGCTTCTCAAGATCAGCCATGTCGTTGTTTGCATAGCGGAAACGCTTTGCTTTACAAAGGCGAACCCCGTCAATGATAGAGGCATGGTTTAACGCGTCGGAAATAATCGCATCATCAGGACCTAAAATCGTTTCAAACAGGCCAGCGTTAGCATCAAAGCACGACGAATAAAGAATGGTATCTTCAGTTTGTAAAAACTCGCTGATCTTGGCTTCTAAAGTTTTGTGAATATCTTGCGTACCGCAAATAAAACGAACTGAAGCCACACCAAAACCGTGAGCATCTAACCCCTGCTTAGCCGCTGCAATCAAAGTTGGATGATTGGCTAGTCCTAAGTAGTTATTAGCACAAAAATTGATAACTGAATCGCCGCTTGAAACGGCAATTTCAGCTTGCTGAGAAGAAGTGATAACAC
Organism: Pseudoalteromonas sp. ATL1; assembly: GCF_058933015.1. Lineage (NCBI taxonomy): Bacteria > Pseudomonadati > Pseudomonadota > Gammaproteobacteria > Alteromonadales > Pseudoalteromonadaceae > Pseudoalteromonas > Pseudoalteromonas sp. ATL1. The sequence goes on from NZ_JBZYXL010000001.1 coordinate 3,699,327, forward strand.
GCTCATTTTTATATAAACCTTCAGCTTTGACTTCTTCAAGCTGATTTTGGATCTGGCTGTAAAAGGCCGATGCTCTCATTTGGAGTCTCCATTATTTGCACGGGGTCCCTAGGCACGCTCAGAATGTTGTCTGTATCAGCATACCGGGCAAATCAAATTGGGTCGTTATTGTAAAAGGTTCAAACCGCAATTGCACGAGTTGTGATTATCCCGCGCAATTTAGTTAAATAAAATAGCGATGAGATAAGTTACAATAGGTTTGGTACAAGTTTTAATGATGCGCACACATGGTCCGCTTGGCTTTTAACATCAGCAGAAAAAGATTGACCAGACTCGACTAAAATCGCTTTGCCAACACCAGCAGCCCGCGCGGCTTCAATATCCGACACTTTATCGCCCACCATCACGCTTTGTGTCACATCAATATCAAACTCTTCAATCGCTTGATTCAACATGCCGGGACTTGGCTTACGGCAATCACAGTCTTGTTTAAACTCAGGTAATGCTTTTTCTGGATGATGCGGGCAATAATACACTTTGGCGATATTCACTTGGTGTTTCGCAAATTCATCACACATCCACTCGCTGAGTTTGGCAAATTGCAACTCATCATAATAGCCTCGGCCAATGCCTGACTGATTAGTCACAACCACAATGATGTAACCCATGGCAATAAATTGCTGGCATGCCTCAAACACCCCATCAATAAACTCAAAGTCTTCAATTTTGTGCACATAGGCATGATCAATGTTTATAACGCCATCCCTATCGAGGAAGATGGCCTTTTGCTTGCTATTACTCATAAGTTCTCTGCCTCTATCACATGCTCAAACATATTTATTACTTGCTCGGTGCTGATCTGAGCCATTAGATCGCTGCCTTTCACACGCGTTCCCCAAGCTAGCTGTTGCGCCGTTTTACCTTTTTGTTCAAGCAGGTTTTGGTGATATACCTCAACCACATAATCTTGGTACAAATACGGGCCTGTTCTGGCAGGATTTGAATGCGCATATAAACCGATCACTGGCGTACCAACGGTCACCGCCATATGGGCAGGCCCAGTGTCAGGCGCCAAAACTAACGATGCTTGTTCAAGCACGCACAATAGAGTTTTGAGTTGAGTTTTGCCGACTAAATTGGTGATCTCACATTGCGCATGCTGAATAATATCCGCAGCTAACGACTCTTCTAAAGGCGTTGGTCCGCCGGTGATCACCACCGAGAAACCTTTTTTGGCAGCATGTTCAGCAAGTGCTGCATAGCGCTCTGGAAGCCAGTTTCGTTCGGCTTTGCTTGCCGCTGGTGAAATAACAAAAATTCTATCATTTAATCCAGCGAGCAGTGTTTTAGCCTGTTCAGTATCGTGCTCTGTCACAGGCATATTCCATGTTGGCCTATCACATTGAACACCAATGGCACGCGCAAAATTTTGAAAGCCTTCTAGCACATGCGGTTCAGTTTGCGGCTCAATTCTGCGGTTAATAAACAAAGAATGTAACTCTTTGCTACGGCCTTTATCAAAGCCAATTTTAACCTTGGCAGGAATACAACGAGCAGCAAGGTTCGCTCTCAGTGCCACTTGCATATGCAACAGCACATCAAACTTTTGACCTTTAAAGGTTTGCTTAAGTGTCTTATAAGCGGCCTTACCTTGCTTTTTATCAAAAATAACAAACTTCACACCCGGCAAATCAGCCAATAACATGGCCTCAACTTTGCCTATCACCCAAGTAATGGCTGCATCAGGGTATGTTGCTTGAATAGCTTGCACAGCAGCAACGGCATGACACACATCACCTATCGCTGAAAGCCTGAGAATACAAATAGAACGCGGAGAAAAAGACACCTAATTTCCTGCAATTAAAACTTGTTAGGGCTGCGATCTTAAATTAATCAATGCGGTTTGCAAGTTTAAGGCCGATAAAAAACACGGTACACTTATGACATACTCTCCCACCATCCAGCATTGAATGAATATTACGAAAATAAACCAACATTATTTGCTCACCCCCAATGACGCCAATGACACAGTCGAACTTGATTGGTTTGAGCCAAACTACTGGAAGACGTTAGACGCCATTGTTGCCACAAAACAAGGCCGCGCAACCGCTTGGTTTTATAAAAAAGAGGACGCGATCAATGTACTCAAGCATTATTGGCGTGGCGGGTTAGTTGGTAAGCTATTGTCAGACCAATACTTATTCTTAGGCTTAGAAAAAACTCGTGTCTATCTAGAGTTTGAACTGCTCTGTAAACTTGATGAATTAAACTTAAACGTCCCCAAACCAGTGGCGGCAAAAGTCACCCACCACGGGCTAGTTTATCGTGGCGACTTGATCACAGCAGCAATTAGTGGCGCCACCAGCTTGTGTGAGCTTCTACAGGCACGCCGAGCCACGGCGCAAGAACTGACGCTCGTCGGCAATACCATTGCACAGTTTCATAGCAAAGGGGTTTATCACGCTGATTTGAACATCAACAATATTTTGTTTGGTGATGATGGCAAAGTGTACTTGATTGATTTTGACCGTGGTCAACTGCGTGAACCACAAAAAACGTGGCAACAAGCGAATATCGATCGCCTACAGCGCTCATTTAATAAGGAGGCCGGCAAATGGCCGACCTTTAATTATTCAGAGCAAGATTGGCAAACGCTGATGCGCGCTTACCAAACCGCGATTGGGTAACTCACGATTTTTGTGACTTACCCATTTTTGCTTTTTCGATAATACCCGATGTAGAGCAACCGTCTAAAAACGCAAGTACTTCAACCTGCCCACCTTGGCTTAGCACATAATCGGCACCGGCAATGTCTTCAACCTTGTAGTCGCCACCTTTGACCAAAATATCAGGACTCACCTGTTCGATCAGTTTTGCTGGGGTATCATTTTCGGCTTCAGAGCCAAATGGGATCACCCAATCAACCGATGCCAAAGCGCTTAGCACCATTGCACGTTCGTTGAGCGCGTTAATGGGTCTCTCAGGGCCTTTTAAGCGTGAAATGGACTCATCATTGTTTAAGCCAACAACCAGTCTATCTCCCATGCTTTTCGCCTGAGCAAGGTAACGCACATGACCCGCGTGTAAAATATCAAAACAGCCATTGGTGAAAACGATTTTCTCGCCATTCTTTTTCGCAAAGGCTATGTGCTTTAAAACGTCATCAAAAGGCGTTTGATAATGTTCACCCGTTTCACGCAGATACTGGCCCATTTTGCGGCTTAACTCTTCAGGCGATACTGTCGCAGCACCTAACTTGCTCACAGCGATACCAGCGGCAATATTGGCAACTTCAACCGCATCTTTGGGCTCCATGCCTGCGCCAAGCATGGTTGTGAGGGTCGCAATGACCGTATCTCCGGCACCAGTCACATCGCTGACTTCCAATACTTGCGCTGGAAAGTCGTGTTTTTCAGATGCAGAGATAAGCGACATGCCTTGCTCGGAGCGCGTTAACAACATGGCACCGATGCCGTTGTCGGCGATAAGCTTTCTTGCACTTTCAGTAAGTACATGCTCACTGTCAACTTTACCACCTGCCAATTTAAATTCATTTAAGTTAGGAGTGATGTAGTCTGCACCACGATACAAAGATAAATCGCTTGATTTAGGGTCGATAAGCACCGTTTTACCCGCGGCTTTCACTAGGCTTATCATCTCCTTGATGGCACTGAGTGCACCTTTGTTGTAATCAGAGAATAAAACAAAGTCGTAATCGTCTAGCACTTGCTTTAAACGTGCGAGTAAGAGTCGACTGTGTTGCTCGGTGAATGTTTCTTCAAGGTCCAAACGCACCACCTGTTGATGGCGGCTGATCACCCGCATTTTAGCGATGGTAGGTAACTCTTCAATAGTGACTAGCTGTGAGGCGATTTTTTCACTCTCTAAAATGCGCTGAAGTGACTGACCGTTATCATCTTCACCAATCAAACCAAGCAAACCCACTTGCCCATCTAAATGGGCGATATTTTTCGCCACGTTAGCGGCGCCACCGGCTTTGTCTTCTAAGCTACTCACTTTGACTACTGGCACCGGCGCTTCAGGGGAAATGCGCCCAGTATCACCGTGCCAGTAGCGGTCTAACATCACATCACCAACAACCAATACACGCGCTTGATTTAACTTTTGTAGGCGTGAAAAATCCATTACTGCCGCTCCGCAACCAACATATCAACCGCTTCACACAACCAATGACCGATAAACATATGCGCTTCTTGAATACGCGCGGTTTCGTCATTTTTAATAATGATAGGCAACTTAGCAATGTCTTTTACTTTACCCCCGACGCGGCCAGTAAATGCTACGGTGTGCGCACCAATTTCATTCGCTGCGGCCAACGCAAGGTTAATATTCGCGCTAGTGCCCGATGTCGTTAAGCCAATGACCAAATCTTCAGGCTTACACAATGCTTGAACCTGACGTTCAAACACAGTATCAAAATGATAGTCATTGCTGTGTGCGGTAAGAATTGACGTATCAGTCGTCAAAGCAATAGATGCCAATGGTCCACGTTCTAATTTGTATCGAACCACGAATTCGGCCGCTAAATGTTGCGCGTCTGCTGCGCTACCACCATTACCAAACCAAATTACTTTACCGCCTTGCGCTAACGTACTGTGGCACGCTTGTAATAAACTCAAACACTCTTGGTGATAGTTTGCCATAGTGTCAAACAAAGCTCTGTGACGTTCTAAACTTGCTAAATAGCTTTGTTCGATTTGCTCGTTCTGCGACATATTTGTTCCTATATTCCCGCTTTTGGGTATGATTTTGTAAATTATATCGTATAACTACCAGTATACATTGAGCGATAGCCAAGTATAGCTTTGGCCAAAAACATCTTTACCCACAGTTAATGTGGTCTCAACTTGGCGCTTATCAATCATGCTGCTGTTACTGATCTGCAGTGCCTGCGCCTTTTCGTAGTTCATACCGACTTCATTAAATTCATTCACATGACCACTTTCATTTTCGACTTGCGTGAATTTTGCTCTCCACATCGAATTGACGTCTTCACTTAAAGTCATTTCCAACGTATGAATTTGGCTTGGCGCGGAATCACCAAACACACGCATATCGCCAGCAAAGTGTCCAACGACCGCCCCTTTAATGGTGTTACCTTTAGTTGGGTAGATTTCGTTTTCATACCAAAGGCTGTGCATATTGGTGTATTCATAACGCAATGTGGTGTTATTGGTTAACTGGGGTAAATAAACGCCAAAACTCGCAACAGTATTGCCAAACTGGTAGTTCTTATTATTTTTTGTATCCTCACCACCATATTCAAAATACCATTCGGCAGGCGTATAAAAATTGGTTTGAACCGTACTGGTGATAGTTGCCCACTGATCGCCAAGTTCATTGTCCTGACTCAGTGTCGCCGACTTGTTGTCACTCCCGCTCGGATCAAAGTAGGCTTTCACAATATCGCCGGTACTTACTTTTCTTGGTCCACCACCAAATTGCATCATGCGGTTGACGCCAATAGTCCAGCCTTCAATGGGCTCAATACTAATGTGCGTACCCGCCAACTTTGGCTTACCTGTATGTAGTTCGCCTTTGTAGCGAATGCCGTCTTCGACGCGTTCTAACTCTGAGTAAAATAATTCAAAGTCAAAGTTCCACCAGTTTTTTAATGGGGCAATTAAACCTAGAGAAACAGAAGGTGAAGGCTGCGCATTATTTGAGTAAACCTGCGCAAAGCTTTTAAAAGGGGAAAACCAATGCTCTTTGTAACCTAAGTTTAGCTGAAATGTATCACCACCTAAGGCATAAAAGGTGTTATACGGCACTAAGTCACCTTGATCCACACGGTAGTCCATCCCAAGTTGAAGCAAAGTGCTTTGGCTGCCGCGCCAAACGCCCTCTAACGTCAGTTCCGCATATTCATCTGATTTATTGCTTCGGTCATTAGCGAGCAGCACCGTTTCGCCCGAATCATATCGCAATTTAATTCCCTGTCGCGTTACATCATCTTTGCTGAAATAGGGGTCAAGTCGCTTACGAATACTGCTATACAGTGGTTTATTTATGCCATGTAATTTACGCAGCGCCATGTTGATTTCACTGATGCGATAAGGTTTAGCCATAGGCACACCATCCGTGAGGGCAAACATACGGTCAATTTGGTATTCAAGTAATTTGTCTTTGCCTATAGGCAAGTATGCTGTTGGCGCACTATAGCCGTAGCTTGAAAAAAACAGCACGATACCAGCAATACAGGTTGAGAGTTTTAACGACATAAATTTACAAGCAATAATTGATAAAAGTGCCGCCATACTATCAAATAACCCTGCAAGGAGCACACCCACAAATGTGTAATTTTGTTAGTCTATTTCAATTTATTGGCTGAACACGTTAAAATAACATTTTAAACAGCTGCTTGATGCCATGACTCGATTACTTTATTCATTGTTATTAGCGCTACTTTCGCCGCTTATTTTTGTCTACTTATATGGTATTCGTGGCAAAAAAAATGCGGGGTATCGTCAGCACTTTTTCGAGCGTTTGGGCTATTGCCCTAAACACTTTCCAAGCCAAACAGTGGTATTTCATTGCGCCTCTGTCGGGGAAGTCCTCGCAGCGACACCGCTCATAAAAGCATTTCAAAAAGCACACCCGAACGAGCCTGTAGTTGTAACATGCAACACGCCGACAGGACGCGCACAAATAGAGCAAAGTTTAGGCGTCGATATAGCATGCTGTTATTTACCCATTGATTTCTACTTCTCGAGCAAGCGCTTTATCACGCGGCTACAACCTAAGCTTTTGTTAGTCCTTGAAACCGAGCTGTGGCCAAACTTGTTTGCACATGCAAAAACAAATAATTGCCATGTTCAAGTGCTCAATGCTCGATTGTCTGAAAAGTCATTTCGTGGCTATCAAAAAGTCGCGGCTTTGAGCAGAACCATTATGACAAGCATTGATGCACTGGCTAGCCACAATCAGCAAGATGCTGAGCGTTTTATTGCCTTAGGCTTATCTTCTGACAAAGTGACCGTCACTGGGTCTATCAAGTTTGATGTTCAATTAAGTAACGATGAAAAAGCGTCTGCAGAGCAGTTAAAAACGCAGTTTGCAGGCCGACCAGTTTGGGTTGCGGGTTCAACTCATCCGGGTGAACATGAACAAGTACTGAGCGCCCATCAACAAGTATTAGAAACGCACCCAAACGCTTTGTTAATCATCGCTCCGAGGCATCCAGAACAGTTTGCCAAAGTGAATGCGCTACTCGAAGCATCATCTTTTACACATTGCCTGCGTAGCAAATCATTCAACCTTGGTAGCCAAGTATTACTGGCAGACACTCTAGGTGAACTAAAAATGCTCTTTGGTAGCGCTGATGTCGCATACATCGGTGGCAGTTTAATCGAGCGAGGTGGGCATAACCCTTTAGAGGCCGCGGCTTTCTCGGTGCCAATTTTATCTGGGCCATACACCTACAACTTCGCCCACGTCTATCCCGAGTTAATTGCGCTTGAAGGTGCTCAAGTTGTCCAAAATAGCACTGAGCTTGCAAAGCGCATTGTTGAGCTATTCAACGATGAACAAAAAAGAGTGCAACAAGGCCAACGCGCATTTCAATGCTTAGCGCAAAACCAAGGCGCGATAAATAAAACATTGGCACTAATTAGTCAAAATCTACAAAGGTAACTTACACGAATGAGCGCTTCATCACCCTTAACGCCCGCACAGATCATGCAAAACTGGGTTAGCTCAGTGATTGTTAAATATAACTTTTGCCCATTCGCCCGCAAAGAAGTTGAACAAAACACCATTCATTACCAAGTGTCAGATTCAGCAAGTCACGATGATGCCATAATGGACATGTTGGAAGCGTGTGCAGCTTTGGATAATTACCCCGAACGGGAAACCACCTTACTCATTTTTAAAGACGGATTTAAAGACTTTGCTGACTTTTTAGATCTGGTCGATTTAGCCAATGCCATGCTTGCGGTACAGGGCTATGAAGGGCGCTATCAAATTGCAAACTTTCATCCTGACTATGTGTTTGCTGATAGCGAAGAGGATGATGCGGCCAATTACACCAATCGTGCGCCGTTCCCAACTTTACATTTAATTCGTGAACTCAGCATGGCCGAAGCATTGGAAAATTACGACGACCCTGAAAGCATTCCCGAGAATAACATTCGTTTGGCTCGTCGAAAAGGCGAGGCATTTTGGCAACAGTTGCTAAAAAACTGCCATAAATAATTAAAGACACCTTCGTGCCATTCAATAGGGTGAAGCGTTACTTCTTCACCCAACGACCATTAACCTGAACAAAGTGGCCTTTGTCTGTTTTTTCAATGGCTTTCTTACCCGCTAACGCTTCAACTTGCGATAAACTGATGCCGTTTTTCTTCGCTAACTGTTGATATTTTGCTTTGCGTTTGGCGTTAATATCCGAGATCAGCGCTTGTACTTGTGCGTTAGAACTCACTGCAGCTAAATAGCCAGCTTCGGTTTCGCCAACTAATCCCTGCCCTTTAGCATCATCAAGCGTTAACGCAAATGCAGAAAATGCCATGCCCAGCGCTGCCACAGCGGTGATTAATTTTGTTGCTTTCATCATGCTCTCCTTAGAATAATTCGCTGTCGTCGCTAAATAAATCGTCAAGTTCTTTGTCAACTTTGACACGAATTTCGTGGTCAACTTTGACGTTTAAATTGATGGTGATCGGCTCTTTGGTCTCCACCTGTACTTTATGTGTACAAGCGCTTAAGGCCAGTAAGCTGATCAAAACTAGGGTCCATTTCATTGGCTTTGCTCCTATTTAGTTAAAGCGTCTTCCACTTTTTGGGTTAATTCATCACTCAATCGCAATGCCCTAAAAAGGGTAAAAATATTCTCTTGGTGTGTGTAGTTAAAGTTCACGGGTTGCGCTTGCGCCTTATTTTCTCCGACTATTTTCACGCCTAAGGTAAGCCAACCATCCGGTGATAAGGCCACATCACTGGTTAACTTATCAATCGTTAAATCGTCCAACACACCAATCACAGATTTCAAGCTCGGCTGTTGCGCTTTAAGTGCCTCAATTGACGCATTCTGTGCGACCTTTAACTGCCCAATACCCGAATTAATTAGCTGGCCTTGCTCAATGCTCATTTGCATATCTTCAAGCTTGATCGGGAATTTTCCTGATACTCGCCCAGCCAACTCAATGCCAGCATCTCGCCCCGCTTGCGCAATTTGCGCTAAGTCTAAAGCCTGTGCTTGCACGTCTATGACTTGAGGCTCGGTTGACAATTTAATCATAGGTACGTCTATCGAGCCATCAAATACCTTGGCATGACTTTGTGACAAATAAGCTTGGTTATCTTCAACATGCAAATGCGTTTTCAACTCTGATAACACCACACCAGAGCGGATCTGCCCTACAGTCACTGTAGTTTCAGGGATATTAACGTTTCCTGAATTAAAAACCCCAACAATTTCGGTGTTCATATCGTCAATGTAATGGGTATCATATAACAATGAAAAATCCGCTACTTGCGCTTCAAAATTAGCCGTTTGTAAGTTCAGATCACCGCGACTGTGCAATGAGAGGTTTCCCTGTACAAGTTTGAGTTTGGGGCTGAGCTGGCTCATCAAAGGTTGTAGCTCGGTGACATTGTCAGAGGTTAAATTAAATTCATAAGCATGATGGAGTGTTGAATATTGATGCGAAAACAATCCAGTCAGCCCCGCCCCCTGTAATGCATGTTCAAAACGCCCACCTCTGTTTTGTTGGCCTTTACTCTCAATGAGCAAATTGCTCAAGGTCAATTGTGATGTTTTTAGCTTAGCGAGTGTTGTTTGCCCTACGATATCTAAAAAGAACTCCCCTGCACCAACATCGGCATTAAACTGATAGTCTGCGCTTACCCCACTCACCGAAACTTGCGGATGAACAACTTCGCTCACTTTCAACTTCGTCTTTGCTGTAAGTTGCTGCTCGGTATCAAGCACCGCAACAATATTCGCATGAGCTTGCTTAAGCGCAATATCTTGGAATTGTGCACGTTCTAACAACACATCCAGATTGACATCACCCTGCAACGTACTGGATAGCGTCATGTTAGCGGCAATATCAAATTGCAGCTGTTCACCTAAAAACGCTGCGTGGCTCAATGAATCTACTCGACCACGACCTTGATAATTAAATTTTAAATCGTCTTCGAATTGTGAGAGAACCGTTTTTCCTGAAAGTAAAACACCCTGATGGTTAAAAGGCAGCAAAGCTAAGTGCTGCGCTGAATGTTCAAACGTTCCCTCACTGAACAGTTGGTTATTTTGATAATTAACAGACCCTTGCCAAAGTAAAGACCCCAAATAAGCCCCCCGATGTTTAACTGTCACATCGGAAGACAAAGAAAGTATTGCAGGCTCGAAGCGTATATTCGATATTTGCAACTGGGTGAGATCATCAACACTTGTTATATTCACGTTTGTCGTTTTGAGCTGACCATTGTCAAATTGGATCGGTTGCGCGAACTGAATATTGACGGGTTGAGTAAGCATAGTTTCAAATGCTGCTCGGTGCGCTTCTGGCAACAAACTATCACAGCCCGACGGGCTAAGAGTGTTTGTTGGTTTAGCCATATCGACTTGAGCAACCTGCGTATTCAAGTCAAAAAACAACGTGCCCGCACCTACACTATCTAAATTCACCTCACAGGCTTGATACTGCACCTGAGCCTGTAAACTATGCGCAATATTTGCCTGTAGCTTATCGCCATAAAATTGAATCTCAGCATAACCACGCAATGATGAAATCAATTTCGGTAATTGGCTTTGAACTAGGGGACTTGATGCATCGAGCCGCGCGTTTATCTCATTATTTGCTAACACGACCGCTGCTTTAATATCACCTGTGACTAATAAATGATTAAGTTCGTTTTCCGCCACACTTAAAGTCAGTGGCGGCGTATAAGGCGTTTTTGCAATATTCAAACGCGTGATATTGAGCATTGGACGTTGCGGTAAAGCCAGTTCTAAAGGCTTAAATGCTTGCTTACTTTGCGGTTGTTGCTGCGCTACCTTTGGCTGCACATCCAACTGCGCAATGGATAAATTATCATAGCTCAGCAAGGCATTGGTGGCCCTCACATCGCCCTGCTCAGCTTTGATGCATAGCTGTTCGATTTGGATAGTTCGCCAACTATGCAATGACCAACTTAAACAAGTCACTTGCGCATTCAATGGCACTAAAAAATGATTGGCAACCCGCATTGAAATAGGTGAACGAACAAGATAGAGGCACAGTATGACAAAGCATAAAGTAACAAATACATACTTTAAGTGCTTTAAATTCATACCTTTTATCTTCCACCTATATTCTAATGATAGGCGCTATCATAAATGAAATTGTGCACTATGTGACAAAGTAATTGTAATAAGTTGTAGTGCTGGGCTTAGTTTAGTGCACATTATTCACCAAGCAATTCAAGTCGCTTTAACGTATAATATTTTATTCAGTTAAAAAATTGTGCTTGGAAAACTTCGGCACACCTATCTAAAACCAATAACGGGCAAGTTCAATGATGATACGTAAAGCCGCCATATTTTTACTGACACTTTTGCCAATTGTCGCCTCTCAAGCAGGTGAAAAAAAAGAGCCACCACCATTAAACCCTGCTTACTACGGTGAACACGGTATGGTGTTATTAAATCGCGGTTCAAGTATTTATGCGGCAAACTTCCCAAGTTACAAGTATCCAAACAATGTGCAAATTGTTTATAAAATTGAAAACCCCGGGGTAGCATTTTTAAGCCTTGTACGTGACTCAGAACTCGTAACCATTAAGCCCAAGCCGTTTAATATTGAGCGTTTGATGCGCGGCGAAGAAGTGGAAGTTAAAGCGCAAGTGTTTAGCGGCCATTATGATCGAGGTGGCAGCGAATTACTTTCTGATGCGCCGATTGTCTTCAGTAAAAAGCTCTACTCAAGAGCCTTGTCAGATCTCAAACCGTCATCACAATGGCAGGAGTATGACATGATCACTTTGGGTGAAAGTGAACGTATTTATATCCATAAAATTGAACAGTCGCCTAGCTTCAATCATTTGATTTTTGTTGATTTAACCAGTGCTTGCATGCAAAAGTATCGAACCTCAAAACGTGTGCCAGAACACAGTGAGTTGACTTTGAAGTTTGTAAATTGTGGGTCTTTAAAGCCTTTGTATTATGATACGAAAAATCTAGATTAAACTGCTTGCTCGTTACCTTTTAGACAACGCACTGCTTCTGAGATCGCTGTTTTAACCCGATTAGGTAACGGTTTTTGTCTATGTGTACAAAAATAAATTGGCTCGCTAATGGGCTCATCTAAAGTGTGCACTCTGAGCAGCTCCTGCTTACTAAAAGCATCAACTGCATAAGCTGGCAATACAGTAAATCCTAACCCCTTACTCACAGGCTCTAAAATAAGCCCAATTTGATTCGAGAAACCTGTCGTTTTTATGTACTGACTGTGCTGAAACTCGGGAAAATTAGCACTGAGCAATAAGCTAGAATGATGGGCACCATCTGGGTGATCGATAAACCCAAGCTCAGTGAGTGTAGCCCAAGTGACAGACTCTACCTTTGCAGGCGTAACCAAAAGCAAAGGTTCACCACTTACCAGTTCACAGCTCACTTCAGGTATAGTGGGTTTGGTACTCATAAAACCAAAATCAATGCTGGAATCACTTATCGCTTGCTGAATATCTTTATTGGGTGCAAAGCGGTAATCAAGACACAGTTCAGGGTATCTTGACTGAAGTTCAACTAACTTAGGATATAACTTTAAACCAACACTACCAGGTGACATTGTTCTTACTAGGCCTTGGTAAGGTGGGTCTTCCTTTATTTCTTGCACTATCAATGAAAGTTCAGCTAGAACCGTGGTACCTTGCTTGTATAAGCGGTGGCCTGCATCCGATAGCGTAAACTGCTTCCCGTCTCGAATGAGTAATTGCACACTGAGCTGTTGTTCAAGCTTTTTTATCTGCTGACTCACTCCAGACTGTGTCATAAATAACTTTTGCGCTGTGTGTGTAAAATGCCCTACTTCGACCAAGGTACAAAACGTTTTCAACCAAGTTACGTTAACCATTACAAAAAATACTCAAAACTATAATTAATGATAATTTTACTTAATGAAATTGAATTTGTAACCTGCCAATATTCACTAATTAGGAGTGCAAGCAATGGATCATACTTATCCACGCAGCTTTTCGCATATTGGCATTTCTGTGCCAGATATAGACAAGGCTGTGCAGTTTTATACGAAAGTACTAGGTTGGTATTTAATTATGAAACCAACGGATATTACTGAAGATAACAGCGCAATAGGCCAAATGTGCACAGATGTATTTGGCGCAGGCTGGGACAGATTTCGTATTGCCCACCTATCAACGGGAGATAGGATTGGTGTCGAGTTGTTCGAGTTTAAGAATCAAACTAACCCAGAGGACAACTTCGAGTATTGGAAAACAGGTATCTTTCACTTTTGCGTGCAAGACCCTAACGTTGAAGCCCTTGCTGAATGTATCGTCGCAGCCGGTGGCAAAAAGCGCATGCCAAAGCCACGTTACTACTACCCGGGTAAAAAGCCCTATCGCATGATCTACATGGAAGACCCGTTTGGTAACATCCTTGAGATCTACAGCCACAGCTATGAGTTGATTTATAGTGAAGGTGCTTACTAGCTGTTGCCATAACAAAAAGGCCGCTGATGCGGTCTTTCCTATAGATTAGTTGTGGCTTTGCAGACTAATTCGTCCTGAAGCTGCAGCCCGGTGCGTTACGCAGTAATCGTCATCGATGACTCGCCTAAAACACGCTGCGAAACTTCGATAACTTCAAGCATTCTGCCTTTCGCGCTTCGGGCCAGCTTCGCTGTTCAAAAATATTCCCGATATTTTTGTCGCTTTCATCTTACAAATACAAAAAAGGTCACCAAAGTGACCTTTTTTCATACTACAAAGTTCTCAATTAACCCACATTCTTTCTAGCATTGCGGAACATACGCATCCACGGGCTGTCCTCTTTCCACTCATATCGTGGGTATGGCTGCCAAGAGTTAGCTTTCTTAAAGCAATAAAAAAGGTCACCTACGTGACCTCTTTGCATACTACTGAGTTCTCAATTAACCCACATTCTTTCTAGCATTGCGGAACATACGCATCCATGGGCTATCCTCTTTCCAGTCATCTGGGTGCCAAGAGTTGGCTACTGCACGGAATACACGCTCTGGGTGCGGCATCATCACTGTTGCACGACCATCAAGCGATGTAATACCTGTAATACCTTCTGGTGAACCATTCGGGTTGTTCGGGTATTGTGTTGTTGGGTTACCGTGGTTATCAACAAACTTAATTGCCACCGTGCCAGAATCAAGAGCTGCTTTCACCGCTGCATCGTTTGTAAACTCAGCATGACCTTCACCGTGAGAGACTGCGATTGGCATGCGAGAACCAGCCATACCTTGGAAGAATACTGATGGACTTTCTTGTACTTCAACTAAGCTAAAGCGCGCTTCAAAGCGCTCTGACTTGTTAGTTACAAAACGTGGCCAATGTTCAGTACCTGGGATAAGCTCTTTCAATGTCGACATCATCTGACAGCCGTTACACACACCTAAGCTGAACGTATCTTGACGCTCAAAGAAAGTCTGGAACTGATCGCGCGCCATGTCATTGAATAAAATTGACTTAGCCCAACCTTCACCCGCACCGAGTACGTCACCGTAAGAGAAACCACCACATGCCACTAGGCCTTTGAACTGCTCTAGCGTTAAACGGCCTTCTAAGATGTCACTCATGTGAACGTCAATTGCAGCGAAGCCTGCACGGTTAAATGCCGCAGCCATTTCAACATGTGAGTTAACCCCTTGCTCACGCAAGATGGCGATTTGTGGTTTAGCACCTGTCGCAATAAAAGGTGCGGCGATATCTTCGTTGATATCGAAGCTCAGCTTAACGTTAAGACCTGGGTCTTTTTCATCAAATTTGGCATCAAATTCTTGCTTAGCACACTCAGGATTATCACGTAGAGATTGCATCTTATACGTTGTTTCAGCCCAAATTGTACGAAGTTCTGTACGCGTATTGGCAAGAACAGCTTCACCGCCACGGTTGAAGATCACTTTATCTTCTGCGTTTAGGCTACCGATTGTGTGGCTGATTGCTGCAAGACCATTATCAGCCAGCACAGCTTCAACGGCAGCTAAATCAGTGTTACGAACCTGAATAACCGCACCTAGCTCTTCATTATAAAGTGCTTCGATGTCAGAGCCTGTTAGGCTATCAAGGTTAACTGTCACACCTGTGCGACCTGCGAATGCCATTTCAGCCACAGTTGTGAATAAACCACCGTCTGAACGGTCGTGGTACGCAAGAAGCTTCTCGTCAGCGACAAGTGCCTGCATCGCGTTATAGAAGCCTTTTAACAGCTCTGGGTTATCAACGTCAGGCGTTTTATCGCCAAGTTGTTTGTAAACCTGTGCAAGGCTTGATGCACCCATGCGGTTTTGACCTGCACCTAAATCAACTAGGATTAAGCTTGAATCACCTTTGTCAGTGCGAAGTTGAGGTGTAACCGTTTTACGAATATCTTCCACGCGGCCAAATGCAGTAATAATAAGCGAAAGTGGTGCTGTAACCGCTTTATCTTCGCCATTTTCTTGCCATGTCGTTTTCATCGACATTGAGTCTTTACCAACAGGGATTGTTAGGCCAAGTGCGGGGCATAGCTCTTCACCCACAGCTTTAACCGCTTCATAAAGACCTGCGTCTTCACCTGGGTGACCTGCTGCGGCCATCCAGTTTGCCGATAGTTTGATGTTTTCAAGGCCACCAATGTTAGCACCAGCAATGTTAGTGAGCGCTTCACCAACGGCTAAACGTGCCGACGCGCCATAATTTAGCAGTGCCGCAGGTGTACGTTCACCCATTGACATCGCTTCACCATGGTAAGTGTCAAACGCAGCAGCGGTTACTGCACAATTTGCAACTGGCACCTGCCAAGGGCCCACCATTTGGTCGCGCGCAACAAGGCCTGTAACTGTACGGTCACCGATAGTGATAAGGAATGTTTTCTCAGCAATGGTTGGTAAACGAAGTAAACGCTTAGCGGCTTCTTCAACGTTGATGCTATCCGTGTTTAGTGCTTCACCTTCAACTTGCTTTGACTCAACGTCACGGTGCATCTTAGGTGCTTTACCAAGTAATACATCAAGCGGCAAGTCAACCGGGTTGTTATCAAAGTGGCTATCCGCAACTGTTAGGTGGCGCTCTTCGGTTGCTTCACCAATTACAGCGTACTGTGCGCGCTCACGCTTACAGATTGCTTCAAAACGTGCGAAGTCTTCTGCCGCTACTGCAAGTACATAACGCTCTTGTGATTCGTTACACCAGATCTCATGTGGTGCCATGCCCGGCTCATCGTTCGGGATGTTACGTAGTTGGAATTTACCACCACGACCACCGTCATCTACCAACTCAGGGAATGCGTTTGAAAGACCACCCGCGCCCACATCGTGGATAAACGCGATTGGGTTTTCGTCACCTAGTTGCCAACATTTGTCGATAACTTCCTGACAACGACGTTCCATCTCTGGGTTTTCACGCTGTACCGAAGCAAAGTCTAAGTCTTCGTTTGACTGACCAGATGCCATTGACGATGCTGCACCACCCCCCAGACCGATGTTCATCGCAGGGCCACCTAGTGCGATTAGCTTAGCGCCTACTGGAATTTCGCCTTTTTGTACATGCTCAGTACGAATATTACCAAGGCCACCTGCAAGCATAATTGGCTTGTGATAACCGCGTACCTCTTCGCCATTGTGACTGTTTACTTTTTCTTCGTAAGTACGGAAATAACCAAGTAGGTTAGGACGACCAAATTCATTGTTGAACGCCGCGCCACCGAGTGGACCGTCAATCATGATGTCTAGAGCATCAACGATACGACCTGGTTTACCGTAGTTGGTTTCCCAAGGTTGTTCAAAGCCTGGAATGCGAAGGTTAGAAACGGTAAAACCAACCAAGCCCGCTTTTGGTTTAGAACCACGACCTGTTGCGCCTTCATCACGAATTTCACCACCAGAACCCGTTGATGCACCTGAAAAAGGAGCAATCGCAGTTGGGTGGTTATGAGTTTCAACCTTCATCAAGATCTCAATGTTCTCTTGATTGTAGCTGTACTCACCGTCTTTATTCGGGAAGAAACGACCCGCTTTAGACCCCTTCATTACCGCTGCATTATCTTTATAAGCCGACAGTACGTTTTCTGGGTGCGTCTCGTAAGTATTCTTGATCATTTTAAACAGCGACTTAGGCTGTTCTGCGCCGTCGATTGTCCAATCAGCGTTGAAAATTTTGTGACGACAGTGCTCTGAGTTTGCCTGTGCAAACATGAATAGCTCGATGTCGTTTGGGTTACGGCATAGTTTTTGGAAGTTCTCAACTAAGTAATCGATTTCGTCGTCAGCTAACGCAAAACCTTGCTCAACGTTTGCTTTAACCAAGGCTTCACGACCACCACCTAAAATGTCTACCGACGACATTGGGCGAGGCGCTTCAACACGGAATAGTTTGCCAGCATCTGCTAATTCACTGTGTACCGACTCAGTCATACGGTCATGTACAAGTTTAGCAACCTCGTTTAGCTGCTCAGCGCTCAAGTTGCCTTCTACATAATAAGCAATACCGCGCTCAACACGGTGCACTTTATCAAGGCCACAGTTGTTAGCAATATCAGTTGCTTTTGATGCCCACCCAGAAATGGTACCAATACGCGGTGTCACTAAAATAAGTGCACCTTGTGGCTCATGCTCGGCAATAGTTGGGCCGTACTTGAGTAGTTTGTTTAGTTTGTCTAGTTCAGCACCGCTTAGCTCTGCAGTTACGTCTGCAAAGTGCATAAATTCTGCATAGATACCAGTAACAGGTAAATTTGCATCCGCACAAGTTTTAAGGATTTTTTGAACTTTGAAATCAGAAAGTGCTGGCGCACCACGTAAGATCAACATAGGTATTTTCATCCGGGGTTAGGGATTGAACGATATTTAGGGTCGCCATTATAGTAGAAATGTCGCTTGGGTTTAACACTAATCATGCTAAAACTCACAAAAATAACACTTTTAATGTAAAACCAGTTTGTTAGGGCAAAATTAGCGCCAAGGTAAAGCGTTTAATTTTGCGTTCAACGCTAATTTTGGCTAACGTGAGAATGCAATCAAGTTTTAACGGGGAGATGAATGCAAGCACTTCGCTGGGTGTGTGCCCTATTGTTACTGTGTTTATTGACCGCTTGTGAGCAATCACACGAGAATCAGCTAGAGCGAGTTAAACAAAAGCAAGTGATTCGCGTGGGTACACTTGCTGGGCCCGGCAACTATTTTCAAGCCCGTAATGGTGAGCAAGGCTATGAGTATGAGCTAAGCGAAGCGTTTGCGGGCTATTTGGGCGTTCAATTACAAATGGTACCCTTTTTTAGCCTGCCGGAAATGTTTGCGCGCCTTGATAGTGGCGACTTAGACATTGTGGCATCTGGAATAAGTTTTCACACTGAGCGTACTGAAAAATACAGGTTTGGTCCTGTTTATCGCTCGATTAGTCAAAAACTGGTTTTTAAACAAGGCCGCACACGGCCACGTAGTATCGCTGATATCGATAAACCCATTTCTGTGCTGGCGGGCTCCAGCCATATTTTAACATTGCAAACACTTAAACAAACTAACCCCAGCTTGCAATGGCACGCCATCAGTGACTTAGACGAAGAAGAATTATTGCTTGGCGTCATTGACGAACAAATAGATTACACCATCGCCGACTCGCATACGCTGGCGCTGTTTCGGCGCTACCACCCAACTGTGAGTATCGGCTTTTCAATTACCAAAGAAGAACCCGTTGCTTGGGTGACACGTAATGATAATGACGATTCACTGTATGCTTTGATGCTGTCGTTTTTCTCGCATTTAAGTAACACCGATACTTTATATACCTTGGAAGAAAAGTACTACGGCCATATTGAGTCGTTCAATTACGTCAATGCATTGGCTTTTGTTGAGGCTGCCCACGAAATACTACCCAAGTATCAAGCTTGGTTTGAACAATACGCGGGCAATATTGATTGGCGTTTACTTGCGGCGCTGAGCTATCAAGAATCAATGTGGGACCCAAAGGCAAAATCGCCAACCGGGGTGCGCGGTATCATGATGCTGACACAACCCACCGCCAAACAAGTCGGTGTCACGAACCGTCTAGAGCCAGAGCAAAATATTCGTGGCGGCTCAATTTATTTAGCTAAATTAGTCAAGCGTATCCCTAAGCGTATACCGCAACCAGACCGTACCTGGTTTGCACTTGCTTCATACAATGTTGGCTGGGGGCATGTGAATGACGCGCGTATAATTACCCAGCGCCAAGGTGGCGATCCCGACAACTGGGCAGACGTTAAAAAACGACTACCTTTGCTAATTAAAAAGCGCTACTATCGAAAGACCAAATATGGATATGCACGCGGAGATGTGGCGGTTCAATATGTCGATAATATTCGCCGCTACTATGACGCCCTCGTTTGGTTAGATGAAAATAATGCATTAACCGGGAACTTTGGCAAATAGATTGCATCTGAATGGGTATATGTCATAAAGTTGCAATATTCTCCTGTAAAGCTGCAACGCGTGTTTTCTCTCACACATAATAAGGAGGTTCCGATGCTAAAAAGACGTCGAACTCATCAATTTAAACGTAACACACGACATACTTCACCAAATAGACGTCGTGTCATGCTTAAAAACATGCACAAAAAGGTGCTACTGCGAAGAAAATTATTTGCACTACTACAAATGGAAGAAATGGCGGCTCAACCTTGAGCCGCTTTTTGTTGCTTCTTGGCTTCTTTGATCTCTTTACGACGACGTTTAAAAAAATCCGATAGCTTTTGCGCACATTGCTCTGCTAATACGCCCTCAGTGACATCCAATTGATGATTGAGTTTTGGCTCTGCGACAATGTTCATAATTGACCCCGCCGCCCCAGTTTTGCCATCTTTAGCACCGAACACAACACGCTTTAAACGACTATGAACCAGCAATCCTGCGCACATCGGGCATGGCTCTAAAGTGACATACAATGTGCAGTCAACTAATCGATAGTTTTCTAAAATTTGACCCGCCTTGCGAACGGCTTGCATTTCCGCATGAGCAGAAGGATCGTGATTACAAATAGATTCATTCCAGCCAGCAGCGACTAATTGATTGTCTTTAACAATCACCGCGCCAACCGGGATCTCGTTTTGTTGCTCTGCTTTATCTGCGTAGCTCAGTGCTTGTGACATCCAGTACTGATCTTGTTCTAGCTCATTCATGTTTGTTTTGTTCGCGATTAAATCACCACACATTATATCGTGAAGTCATATCACGATAAACCGCCCTATTGATGCGCGACGCCAGACTCGGCTCCCTAATACTCAAAATAAAACCCTATGCTTAGATAAAAACCCTAAAAAATTGATAGTTTTTCGCCAATTTAGTGCAATCAACCTAGAAAATCGCAAAATCACATGGCTCTCAGGGCTACACTTAAGCTATAATTCGCCGCTTTTTTTATTTCTTGAGCTCAACACACACGGGTAAAACATGAAATTTCCGGGACGCCGCAGGCATAAACATTATTTTCCAGTTGAAGATAAAGACCCACTAATCAACCAGTTAGGTAGTGACAATGGTTTGAAACGCAGTTACATCTGTGGCATTGACCAAATCGTTGTAGATATAGAAGCAAAAGTTGATCAGGCTTTTTTGGATGAATTTGGTTTGCAACGCGGTATGTCGCAAGTGATTGCGAGCGATATAACCAATGCCTTGTACGAGCGTTTAAAGCGCGATGACATGATCGACTACGAGTTCGCTGGCGGCACTATTGGCAATACCATGCACAACTATTCTGTGCTTGCTGATGACCGTTCGGTTTTGCTGGGTGTAATGAGCGAAAACATTACCGTAGGCAGTTATGCATATAAGTTCTTGTGTAATACCTCAAGTCGCGTTGATCTAAACTACTTACAACCAGTAGATGGCCCAATAGGTCGTTGCTTTACCTTAATTGACGATACAGGTGAGCGAACATTCGCCATCAGTGCCGGTTTAATGAATTATCTGCGTCCTGAGTCTATTTCTCAATCTTTGATTGAAGACGCATCAGCCCTGGTGATCAGCGCGTATCTCATGCGCACGAGTGGCGACGAGACCATGGCACAAGCAACTATGCAAGCGGTTCACTATGCCAATCAAGCAGGTGTCCCTGTTGTGCTGACACTCGGCACTAAGTTCTTAATTGAACAAGACCCAACTTGGTGGGCTGAATTTGTTGAAAAACACGTTGATATTCTTGCGATGAACGAAGAAGAAGGCGAAGCCATTACAGGGTTTGCTGATCCGCTTCTTGCTGCTGACAAAGCGTTAGACTGGGTTGACTTAGTGATCTGTACTGCGGGGCCAAAAGGCCTATTTATGGCAGGTTACGTTGACGATAGCTTCAAGCGTGAAACTGAATATCCGTTGTTGCCTGGAGCTATTGCAGAGTTCAACCGCTATGAGTTTTCGCGCGGTATGCGCAAAGCCGATTGTGAAAATCCAATTAGAGCGTACAGCCACACAGCACCTTACATGGGTGGCCCTGACACAATCAAAAACACCAATGGCGCAGGCGACTGTGCACTGGCTGCGGTGCTTCATGATCTGTCAGCAAATGAATATCACAAACTAAACGTACCAAATTCAGCAAAACATGAACAACGCGCTATCACCTACTCTTCACTGGCACAAATTAGCAAGTACGCAAACCGCGCAAGTTATGAAGTATTAGTGCAACATTCACCACGACTTTCTCGTGGCTTACCTGAACGTGAAGACTCATTAGAACAGTCTTATTGGGATAAGTGAGCAAAACAGCACGTCGCTATAGTTTGAATAATAAAAAAGCCCCTTTGGGCTTTTTTTTACTTTTAACGTATTCGATATCGTTAGAATCGATATTGCACGTTTAGTGCAATTTCATCAACATCATTTTTGGATATGAAGTAATAACTATAATCAACCCCCACTGTTAGCTGTGAGGAAATTGAATACTGAATACCCCCTCCGAGATAGCCACTAACACCACTGTCTTTTTGCGTATTAAGCGCACTACCATCACGTAAGCTTTCTATTTCATATTCCCAATTAAATGCACCAAAAAACATGCGTCCTACAAACTTATCTGACAAGCTTTTAGAAAAATCCATTTCAACTGACACACCCTCAGGTAAGACTGGCGCCACACTTGCTAATGAGCTTTGCACTAATGCAGGATCCGATACTGCCCCTTCAAAATCCACACTCCCTTTTCCCAAATGGATGTATTTCATCCCAACATGCCAATCGGAGGCAACCTGATAGAACAGTCCGAAAGACCAACTAGTGCCTGTATCATCCACTTTCACTGCCGTCAGCTCAGTAGGTGGTACCTGCATATCGGCAGTTGCTTGGCCTAACGTGCCCATTACTTTCCACTGCGCAGCATAGGCCTGTGTTTGCACCAAACAGGCACAAACCATCAAAGCACAAGCTGACAAAAATAACTTGCTCCGGCGAATAAACAAGGCTGATAGCAATAACATAAGTACTCCTCCCAAAGAACCTGACGAACTGTTAGTAATACTAGTTTCTTTCACACGTTTAACGGTTACAGTTACCGTACCTTGCGCAGTCGCGCCGAACTCGTCTCTAACAAGATATGTGATCGTATCGGTACCATTAAAGAGCGCTTGTGGACGATACTCTAGTTTATTATCAACATTTACATTCACAGTGCCATGCTCAGCTGTCGCGGACACTAAGTATAATGATAAACCTTCTGGATCACTGTCGTTGGCAAGTACATCAATGACCAATGCCGTTCCATCAGATATCCCAGTGTCAGCTACAGTCACTGGCGCCTTATTAATAATGATTGTAACCAATGCTGTACTATATGCCGTGCCGCCTTGACCATCGGTAATGCTATATTGAATAGTTGCATTGCCCACAAACAACGAAGGTGGCGTATAAAGCAACTTATTGTCCTCTATAACAACCGTACCAAAATCAACCGTTGCACCTGTAATCGTAATGACATCGCCATCCGCGTCAGTGTCATTATTAAGTACATCAATAATAATGGTTTGGCCCGCTATGATTTGAGTGGCATCCGCATTGGCAACTGGCAACGCATTATCATTTAGCAACACAGCAATACCGCCTGGGTCAACGATGACACCATTGGCAATACCATCATCATCATTTGGCCCACCATCTTCAATACGAAGTTGAACACACCAACTGCCTTCAACCATGCCATCAACCCATTGACTATCACCTGGCGGTGGACAAAAACCGGGCTCTCCTTGTGAACTCAGTACTTTGTTTTCACCGTCAATCACAAAGTTGTGCCATGTACCATCTTTCAATTTCCTGTAGACCGCATTCAACGGCACGGGCACTCGCTGTGGCAATACGATACTGTATGTATCCCCTGCTTGCGGTAAACCACTTGCGATATAGTCAAATAGGCCCCCGATGTTAATGGCACTAGGGTCATTGGGTAGCTCTTCACCTAATAGCTGTAATCCACCAGTTTGGTTTTGTGCCACCGTCGCACCTTTGCGTAAACAAACACCTGGATCCCCTTCAACAAGGAACTGCGTTGATTCAAGCGCTCGCTCTTGCATCACATTACACTCTGAAATAGCGTCCTGATAGTCTGGAATGCCATCACCATCCGAGTCTGTATACCCTTCTTGTGAGTCAGGAATTAAATCCCCGTCTGAGTCTTCTTCACCCAGTGCAGCTAACGACTCAATAATTTCAATGTACACATCTTTTTGTGTTGATAAGCTCGGCGTACCATTATCCGTTGCAGTGACTCTTACTTTATATATGCCTTTTTCGATATTAATTGGGTTAAATACAAATTGAGTCGGATCAGTCGATGTATTGAGTAACGGCGCAGAGGTGCTCCAAACCACGCTAACCTGGTCATTTAGATTCGCGTCCGATACAGTTGCTGTGATGGATACTTCATTATCCGTTGCTGTAACTAAGTCTCGTTCCTCACCTTGTTGTAAAACCCTAGTGAGAAGCTCTGGCGCTAAATTCGTTTCCGAAATAGTAATGGTTGACGACGAACGAGTACCCAGATTCAAACTACCATCTAAAGTAATCACGATCGTTTCATTTCCTTCAACTTCACTATCAGTAAATGTTGTGAACTCGATGCGGGTTTCAAAACCTGAATTAATCACAGCTTCACCAGATACCAAGTCATGATCAGCACTATTGGCTGTTCCCGACACAGTATATGGGATCACCACAGGGTAACTTGGTGAGCGACCATTGAGGTAAACAACCACCGAGTGTGTGCTCCCCTCCGCAATACGACTGTTCTTTTGAAGAGATATTAATGGATTAACGTTGACATTTTGGCTCACAGTGGCCGTTAAACCTTGCTCGTCCGTGGCCTGCCAGTAAGCTATATTTTGACCCGGTGCAAATAATGGAAAACCATTAACCAATGACACTGATAGCGGATTCCCTTGCGAGTCCGTCGCCACTGCAGTACCTAAATCAACTTTTGAGTATAACCCGGTTGCATTTACCGTGACATCATCTGGAGCAACAATCGTTGGCGCTTCACCACCTAGCCCGTTGGTAAGCGTGACAAGTGCTTTTGCTGAGGCTCGAGCTTTATTTGCATCTTCTATGACATAGTTAACAACTATTGGCCCTCGAGAGTTTGCTACCGCTGTATATGTCAATGTATTGCCTGAAATGATGACACTGCCTAATGTCGCCTTAGCACCAATAATGGTTAAGGTATCACCATCGGCATCCGTATCATTTGCTAGAACAGGTAAACTATATTGATTCGACGGCACCACATCCAGCGTAAAGCTATCATCTACCGCCACAGGCCGATCATTGATAGCCGCAATTGTAATTGTCACTGTCGCGACATTTGACACAAGTTCACCGTCTGATGCACTGAAACTAAACGCATCCGTGCCATTGAAGTTAGGTGCAGGCGTGTAAGTCAACAAGTTGCCCTGTACAGTCACCTGACCATTTTGAGGTTGGCTTTGTACGCTCAGAGTTAATGTATCGCCATTGGAGTCGCTCACATCGGCAACAAAACTGGTGCTCTTATCTTCGTCAATACTACGCGCCATATCTTTGGCTACAGGCGCAGCATTGACAGACTCAACAACAATATCAAACGCTGGCAAACTTGCTTGTAGCGAGCCATCACTGACCGTGATAACAATGCCCGTATACGTGCCTATGTCTTCACTTGTAGGCGTACCAGATAACTCACCCGTTACACTATTAAAGTTCGCCCAACTTGGTAAGTTGGTAACACTCAATGTAAGCGTGGTAGAGTCAACATCTGACACCACAGGTATATAGCTGTATGCTTCGTCTTGTTTTACAGATGGGCTCGGTGTACCGCTAATCGTTGGCGCATCATTCACTGCGTTAACGGTGATGCTAAACGAGCTAAGCGATTGTGAACTTTGACCATCGCTAACAGCGATGACAATACCTGCATATGTCCCAGATTGCCCTTCTGTTGGCGTGCCAGATAGCGTTCCTGCAGAGGTACTAAAGTTAGCCCAACTCGGTAAATTGGTCACACTGAAGGTCAAGCTGTCATTATCAGCATCGCTGGCTGTTGGCGTAAAGCTATAAAGTGTATCTTCATCCACAGAAGTTTGCGGTGTGCCTGAAATCGTCGGCGTATCATTCACTGAAGCTATGGTGATCGAAATCGTCGCCGTATTTGAACGCCCACCTTCACTGTCCAAAATTGTGTAGGTCAACGAGTCAGAACCCGACACATTCGGATTCGGTGTATAGATGAGTGTACCGGCAGTTTGATTAATCGCAACCGAGCCGAGACTAGGACCTGTGGCAATTTCAATGTTACCCGTCGGATTTGTATCCTCGACATCTGTTGCACTTGCTCGTATCGTTAGCGCAGATGTGGGTGTATCTTCATTGATACTCGGTGTAAAATTCGCCGCAACAGGCAAGTCGTTAACGGGTGTAATCGTAATCGAAACAGTCGCAACATTTGACTCTGCTTGTGCGCTATCTTTCACCGTATAGGTAAATGAGTCAGAACCATTAGCATTGGCATTCGGTGTATAGGTCACACTGCCATTACTAATCGAAATTTGCCCTTTGGTTGGCGACGTTTTGACAGTAACCGATGAAACCAATAGCGCATTTTCAGGGTCACTATCATTGGCTACGACATTAACTGTACCCGCAGTATCTTCATTGGTGGTCAGCGTGTCATTTACCGCAGTTGGCGCGACATTATATTGCTTTGTCACGGTATCACTAAAGGCACTACTTTGGTTCCCTGCGACATCCGTCACCAATACTGTCAGTGTTAATGTACCTTCATCCAAATTAGTCACATCAATAGACGTTACTTGCGCTGTAGAGCTTGTTATGGAAGTTGCACTACTGCTACTGACTGAACTTGTACCATCTGAAATCTGATAAGTGAAACTACCTGAGCTTTCTAATCCACTTAAAGAGAAGCTCAACGCAGCTTCATTATCTGCATTGATTTGACTTTGATCGATTGTCGCACTGACACCAGTTGGTGCAGTGGTATCAACTACCACAGAAATAGTCGAACTATCCGTTGTATTACCCGCTGTATCTGAAGCTCGAGCAAAAATAGAATGTGTACCAGAGTTGATAGCCGTAGTTGGCGTTATACTCCATGCACCACTACTGGCCACCCCGCTTGCAATGGTACCGCCATTACTTGAAATTAGCGTAATGGTGTCACCGGTTGTGCCTGTTCCTGTAAAGGTTGGCGTTGTATCGTTTGTAATATTATCCGAACTTGAGCTACCTGTGTCGCTAGCTGCGGCTAAGTCAGGCGTACTTGGTGAGCTAGGTGACGTCGTATCTATTGTCACACTCAACGCAGCTGAGCTGCTACTCACATTATTTGCGGAATCAGTCGCTGTTGCACTAATAGAGTGAGATACACCTGATGCTAACGAGCTTGTTGTGATTTGCCAGTTGCCACCTGTTGCAGTGGCACTACCAATCACAGTGGTTCCCCCCCCTACTTGATCACTATACAACTTAACCGTTGCGCCACTTTCAGCTGTACCACTCAATGTAGGCGTCGCATCACTCGTAATGTTATCTGTCGTTGATGCTCCGGTATCTGAACCTGAATCCAGGTCTGGCGTCGAAGGGGCATTAGGCGCCACATCATCATTAACGGTAATAGTAAATGACTCTTGGAAGCTTGCCGTACCATCACTTGTTTGAATACAAATGGTGTAATCGCCCGGTGACGTAGAACCTTGTGTTTGCAAAGTACTGCTAGTGAATTGGAAGCTACCGTTACCAGAGCTTGCGCTACAGGTTCCGCCATCACTTGCACCTGCACTGACCAAGCTATATGTATGACTATCACCACTTTCAACATCTGTTGTTGATGCGGTTGCAAC
This sequence comes from Pseudoalteromonas sp. ATL1, assembly GCF_058933015.1. Classification (NCBI taxonomy): domain Bacteria; kingdom Pseudomonadati; phylum Pseudomonadota; class Gammaproteobacteria; order Alteromonadales; family Pseudoalteromonadaceae; genus Pseudoalteromonas; species Pseudoalteromonas sp. ATL1. The sequence goes on from NZ_JBZYXL010000001.1 coordinate 3,726,865, forward strand.
TGTGGAACCAGTTCCAGTGGCAGATTGATTAATACTTGTCGCTGTTAGAGCAATATCTGTAGGCGCATCGTTAACCGCTGTAATATTTACAACTGCTTGATTGGAACCTGTACTGTTTGCAGTGCCATCATTAAATGTGTAATTCAACGTTACTGAAGAAGACGGGTCTTCTGAGCTATTACCATAATTGATTGACTGAAGAACACCGTCAACCATAACGGAGGTCGCACTGCTGTTAAATGTCAGTACTAAGGTTCCCGATGAATTAGTGGTTACAGTACCAACTGAGGTGGAGTTATATGTGAAGGTATTACCTTGGGTTAACGTACCTAGCAACCCTGAATTGCTAAATACATCTGATGAATTCGCCCCGCCATTACGTGCAATCGTCACCGATGCACCACTATAGTCACCATTACCGCCATTGAGTGCATCGAGTTCGGTATCAGCAACCGTGACATCCGTATCAATTGCAACGGAAGAACCGTTCTCCGTAAAGGTACTGCCACCATTTAAGCTACTAAATACAGGTACATTATTTGCGGCCGCAAATGTAATTAAAGTATCACTGCCTGAATCGGTCACGGTATATACCAAATCATTCGCTGGAGTATTGGTTAATGTGAGTGACACTTCAGGGCTTGCAAATGTTGTTGCATCGGTATCTACCTCTAGCGTGCCAGTCCCGTTAAAGCGCACGTTACTGGTAGTTAGCCCTGTAATTCCTGTAATAGTAATGGTATCGCCTACAGCAAGGTCGGCAATGGTATCACCGTTTAAGTCACTGGCTGCACCAGCAAAGTTGTCATTGCCGCTATTCCCAGTCATAGTATCCGTACCAGCACCAGGACGAATGGTATCTGCACCACTACCACCAGTTATAGTATCTGAACCATCTAAGTCTGCGGCAGTAATTTGCAAGACATCTGTTGCAAATGCAGAAGCATTTATCACCAAGTCAGCGGTGATAGCGCTGCCTGATGAATTAGTAACAGACACGGTTTGCCCGTCCGCACTAAAATTGTCTGTTAGGGTAATCGTGGCGTTATTATTGGTGCCAATGGCAATGCCTTCAATTGCAGAAATAGATGTGGTTGAGAAATCAAATGTCCCCCCATCCATTAGCTTGAGCGTTTCAGACCCTCCGCTTCCAGAAATAGCCGTCGCAAAGTCGCTTAGGTTTGCAGAATCAATCGCGACAGTAGCGCCACTGCCAACAGACAAGCTGCCAATATTTGTGAAGACGCCACCACTGACATCGGCACCATCAGTGACCTGCACTTGGTCAGCGACTGTGCTGTCACCTGTGAGGGTACCAGTATAAGTGCTGCCGCCAATTGCAAACGTTATGGCATCGGTGGCTGAACTAGCGGTCACACTCGTTGTACCTGTCGCCACAGTTATGGTTCTGGTATTGGTTGTATCATCACCCACGCTGTAAGTTTCAACACCAACTAAGGTAGTAAAGTCACCATCTCCACTGATGGTAATTGTCTCTGAGCCCGGTGCTGTTATAGTGCCCGAGAAAGCAGCATTTTGACTGGCAGTCATCGCTACGGATGCGCCAGAGGCGAGCGTCAAATTAGTAATATTACTGATAGAGGCACTTGTAATATCTGCACCTGAACTCATCGAAAGAGTGTCAGCAACGGTGCTATCCCCTGTCAAAGTGCCTGTATATGTTAACGTGCCTATATCAAAAGTAATAGCGTCTGTAGTCGATGACCCTGTAACAGAGTGTGTAGCCCCGTTTACCGTTACCGAACGCGTGTTAGTGCTATCGTCTGACAAGGTGTAGTTTTCAATTGCGGAGAGCGTAGAGACACTGCCATCACCTGACACAGTAATGGTTTCAGTACCAGTCCCTGAAACGGTACCAGAAAATGCAGATAACTGAGATGCACTAACCGTTGCAGATCCGCCACTTGTTACAGTCAGGTTTTCAAAACCTGATATCGTCGCACCAGCAATACTACCACCATTGCCAACCGTCAGTGTATCAGTACCAGAGCCACCAACTATCGAACCTGTCGCAGTCAACGTGCCAACGTTAACTGTATCATCGCTCGCACTACCGACCAGATTTTGTGACGCACTACCAAGAGTAAAGGTGTTAGCAACAGAGAGTGAATAGCTTTCTACGGCACTATTACCCGTCAATCCATCCGTTGCCGAGCTAATAGTAATGGTTTGTGAACCTGGTGCGGTAATCGTTGAGAAGCTATCATGTTGTGCCTCGCTCATCGTCACACTAGCTCCACTGGCAAGTGTGAGGGACTCAAATGCAGAGACTGTCGCGCCACTGATATTTGCTCCAGAGCTTGCTTGTAGAGTATCTGTACCTGAGCCACCGTTTAACGTACCTGTAGCGCTCAAGGTCGTCACATTAACCGTATCATCACCTGTACTGCCGGTCACATTTTGCGCAGCATCAGCTAGGGTAAAGCTCATCGCAGCCCCCAACACATAGCTTTCAATGTCGGCATCACCTGTTAATGCTTGATCACCATCAGCACTAGAGATGGTGAATTGATTGGTGCCTGCGCCATTAATAGTGCTAAACGCATCATGTTGAGATTCATTTAAGGTGATTGAAGCACCGCTATCTGGCGTTAACGTTTCAAACCCTGTTAAGCTAGTGAACCCAGTTAAATCAGAACCTGTTGGAACAGATAGAATATCGGTTCCTGTGCCACCATCCGCAGTTGAACCAGTGATATGGCTGGCAGATGCGATAGTAAGTGTTTCATCATCACTGGTAAATGTAATGGCAGGAGATAGATTCGTACCATTGGTGGTATTAAAGCTAGCCGCAGAGCTACTTGCTGCAGTTACATTACTCACTGATATCGTGGCTGTACGAGAGGTGCTATTGTCTGTGCCATCATTGATCACCACAGTCACGGTTCTGGCCGTTTCGTTAGGCGAACTTGAAGTATTGTTATAAGTCACCGCTTGCAAGAAAGTTTGTACTTCTGATGCCGTTGCCGTCGCACCAGACACAGTGATGGTATCTTGTAATGTAATCGCAGATGACCCTGAAATGCCGCTTAGTGCATCTTGTGCAGCTGCGGTGACATTTAACCCTTCAGACGCACCATCTTGATCATTAGTTAGGCTGACCGTAATAGTCGTTATGGTATCGCCATCAGCTTCCGTTACGGTTGCACTTGCAGCGATATTGACAGCGCCACCAGCTTCAGTGAACGAGGCCGTGCTATCATTGCCACCAGTACCCGAATCTAAATCCACACTCGGTGCTGTATTACCCGTGGAAAAATTAAAGGTTGTATCATCGCTAATGCCTGCAAAACTGTTGCCTGCTGAGTCATCTACCGCAGTTGCATCGACTCGAATTGAATAACTTCTATTACCTGTTAGATCCGAAGTCGGGTTTATATAAATCTTGTCATTAGTAATACTGATACGGCCAGCGCTGGGCGCTGTCGTTGTACCATCACTTTCAGTTGCGACATTAAATACTTCAAAGTCACTACTGTTAGATACATTGCGAATGGTAATATTACCCGTACCCAAAGCTATATTTTCATTAAAATCAATAACAATATTGTTGCTTACCGTGACATTCGTCGCATTATCATTCGGTGTCGAATTAGCACCGTCAACAGTTGGAGCCGTTGTATCTATTGTAAAGCTAGTAATTGCTTGCGCTGCACTGGCATTGCCCGCAGCATCAGTCACCGTCACTGTACAGTCTGTATATGTGCCAGCCGCGAGCGCGGTGCTGTTATCTGTTTGCGTCAGGGTAATAGTTTGATTACCTGTGGAGCCAATCGTTGTGGAGGTTGATGTACCACAACTGCCACCCACAGACAGTGTACCGGTCTCTGTGGTACTAAATGTATAGCTTGGCGTTGTATCATTGTTCGGGGTTGTCACTGCCGTTACTTCTGCCAACGTGGGCACCGTTGTATCTATTGTAAAGCTAGTAATTGCTTGAGCTGAGCTAGCATTGCCCGCAGCATCAGTCACCGTCACCGTACAATTCGTATAAGTGCCAGCCGCGAGCGCGGTGCTGTTATCGGTTTGCGTCAGGGTAATGGTTTGATTACCTGTCGAACCAATCGTTGCGGAGGTTGATGTACCGCAACTTCCGCCAACCGATAAAGTGCCCGTCTCGGTTGTGCTAAACGTATAGCTTGGCGTTGTATCATTGGTCGGGGTTGCCACTGCCGTTACTTCAGCTAAAGTTGGGCCCGTTGTATCTATTGTAAAGCTAGTAATTGCTTGAGCTGAGCTGGCATTGCCCGCAGCATCAGTCACCGTCACCGTACAATTCGTATAAGTGCCAGCCGCGAGCGCGGTGCTGTTATCGGTTTGCGTCAAGGTAATGGTTTGATTACCTGTCGAGCTAATCGTTGTGGAGGTTGATGTACCACAATTGCCGCCCACAGACAGTGTACCAGTCTCGGTTGTACTAAATGTATAGCTTGGGGTTGTATCATTAGTCGGGGTTGTCACTGCCGTTACTTCAGCTAAAGTTGGACCCGCTGTATCTATTGTAAAGCTAGTAATTGCTTGAGCTGAGCTAGCATTACCCGCAGCATCAGTCACCGTCACCGTACAATTCGTATAAGTGCCAGCCGCGAGCGCGGTGCTGTTATCGGTTTGCGTCAGGGTAATGGTTTGATTACCTGTCGAGCTAATCGTTGTGGAGGTTGATGTACCACAACTGCCGCCCACAGACAGTGTGCCAGTCTCGGTTGTGCTAAATGTATAGCTTGGCGTTGTGTCATTGGTCGGGGTTGTAACCGCGGTGACTTCTGCTAAAGTCGGTGCGGTTGTGTCGATAGTAAAACTGGAAATGCTCAACGCGCTGCTGGCGTTACCGGAGGAGTCTGTCACCGTGATCGTACAATTACTGTATGTGCCTGCCGCTAACGCTGAAGAATTATCCGTTTGAGTCAAGGTAATCGTTTGATTACCAGTACTACTGATGGTCGTTGAACTAGACGTACCGCAACTGCCGCCAACCGATAAAGTGCCGGTCTCTGTTGTACTAAATGTATAGTTTGGCGTTGTATCATTGGTGGGGGTTGTCACTGCCGTTACCTCTGCCAAAGTAGGCGCCGTTGTATCGATTGTAAAGCTAGTAATCGCTTGAGCTGAGCTGGCATTACCCGCAGTATCAGTCACCGTCACCGTACAGTTCGTATAAGTGCCTGCCACTAGCGCGGTGCTGTTATTAGTTTGAGTTAGGGTAATGGTTTGATTACCTGTCGAGCCAATCGTCGTTGAGGTTGATGTACCACAACTCCCCCCCATGGCTAATGTCCCCGTTTCGGTTGTGCTGAAGGTATAGTTTGGTGTTGTATCGTTCGTAGGTGTAGTCACCGCGGCGACTTCTGCCACCGTAGGAGCGGTGGTATCTATTGTGACACTGAGGCTCGATGAACTGCTACTAACATTACTACTCCCATCGGTTGCCTTAGCACTAATCGCATGCGTGGCAGCACTCAACGCGCTTGTGGTAATTTGCCAATTCCCCCCAGTGGCCGTACCCGAGCCTATTGACGTTGCGCCACCATTAACCTGGTCGCTATATAATGTGACGGTAGAGCCGCTTTCTGCAGTGCCACTTAAAGTTAAAGTTGTATCGTTGGTAATATTATCTGTATTGAATGAGCCGGTATCAGATGCGGCATCTAAATCTGGTGTAGAGGGCGCGTTTGGCGCTACATCATCGTTCACCGTAATCGAAAATGTTTTTTGAAAAGTTGTTGTACCATCGTTGGTTTGTACACAAACGTTATAACTACCCGCCGACAATGCCGATTGGGTTTGAAAAGTTGTGCTAGAAATTGAAAAGCTGCCATTGTCATCGTCACCCGAAGCACTACAGGTGCCATTCGCACTTGCACCATTGCTTACTAAACTATAGGTATGACTATCACCACCATCAGAGTCTGTGGTAGAAAGCGTGCCGACTGACGCAGAAGCTCCTGTAGCAGACTGATCAATCGAAGTTGCACTAAGGGAAATATTCGTCGGTGCCGAGTTGCTCGCAACAGGTGTAACAGTAATCGTATCTATTGCAAAGTTATTGTTATAAACATTGCTAGCCGTGTTATAAAACTCCAACACGACTGTATCAACATTTTGCCAGTCAGCACCTGAAAAGTCAGTGTCTCTTGTAATTGTGAATACGTCCCCAATCTCTCCCAAAGGTACGGTAATTGTGGCAGTTACTGGGGTTGCAGCCGTTCCACCATCATACCCTTTTAAGTTAATCTGGTAATTACTGGCTGAAACCTGCAAGTTGGCATAGATGGTAATTGAGTCAAAACTAAAGTTATTATTAGAGTCACTAGTATAAAATATATACCCGCCTGCTGAAGCAGACGGAGCCTGATTAATAAAGGCATCTGCTGCAACCGCAATGCCGCTATACACGGTCATAGTAGATGACGTGTAGGAAGTTGCAGTACCGGCATCAATTAGGTATGTAATAGAATTATCAGTATGAGATATGTTAGCAACACCACTGCCCGACTTCACTTTATAATTAATAGAGAAAGCCGAAACCGATAAACTAAATACAGATAGCCAAACAAAAAGCCAGTATTTGACGTTAGCTTTAATCTGATACCTCATACTTACTCCAAATGGCCCGTGGACCAAAGTTCAAAAGAGCTTTAAGTGACAGGCAGCTAAAACACTTTCTAGTTAAATATACTTACAATCAAAAACATTCCGAAATAGGCCCTTGCGGTATTAACCGCAAGGGCCATTAATCAACTACGTGCAGGGTAAACGCCCTGCAAAACTATTTGCCAATTTACAACTTGTATCGGGTTAATAATGCTGAAACTTTGAGATGAACCAGTGTCACCCACCACAACACTGCCCTCAGTACTACCGTCAACAGTCAACCCAGCTATAGGGGTTAATGTTGGTGCAGGAGAGAGGCCCTGCTGTTTGTAATACATCGGAGTAGTCGAATTACCCGCTAGGTAGGTTGTCCCGTCAGGTACATTTGTATTAGCATTGTTCTCTGCAGCCTGTAATACCCCCATTACTCCTCCACTTCCTGAGGGCACAAATTGCGCGGCGTGAGTGTGAGAAGGGAGATTCGATAAGCTCAATGCTATTCTTTCTGCACCAAGTTTAAATCCTAAGTTATAGTCCATACCTCCTGGCATTGGCCCATGGCCTACTGGGCTACGCCCTCTTAAATCAGGTAAGCCAAAAGTCGTTCTTGCATCTCCACCAAAGTTATTACCCAATAGCGAATACAGCGCTGTATTTTCACTAATTGCTTGCAGTTGACCGTAGCAAAGCGCTAAACGCTCAATTGCAAAGCTTCCGCCAAATGGTACCATGGTGCCAATATATGCATCTGTAGCCATATCTAATCCTCTTTGTTTGCGTTCTTTCGTGACTTGCGGACTTCAACACTACACTCGTGCCACTCATTCATTACTTGTCATACACATCTGCGTTATCACACAGCATTTAACCTTCAACTCAATTAGGCTGAGATTCTTCTTCTGATTGTTCTGCAAATGGATCCGCAGAAAAAACAGGTGGAATAAATAACTCTGGTATTGAAACTTGGCGAAGACTGCCAACGGATGTTTTATTGCAACAAACTGTACCTAGGTCATTGATGCTTATTTCTAATGATGGTGATTCATCAGAAGTAGGAAAGCGCCAATAAAGCTCAGTAGTTTTATAACGGACCAATGCCATTTGCTCACATTGATCAAAGTCGTCTTGTTGCTCAGGACTTCTTTCGTGATAACTTTCTAGTTTTTGTTTACCTAAAAACATCACTACCAGCGACCCCATGCCTGGAACCTCAATCACCCCAGATTCTCCGCTGTCAACGCTTAGCTCACCACGGCCCTCTAATTTTGAAACAACTACACCAGCCTCTTTAGTTGGCAGCGCGCCGTTGTTATATGGGTATACTGCGATGTCATAACCATATTGATTAGTCACACTAATATTAATCTTCATTTGTCATCTCACATCTGAAGTTATGCTTAAGCACTGTTACAACCAAAACCGATAACACCCACACACTTCTATTTATCAACCTTGGAAACACTGCCCCCAAATACGCTAGGTGTAAAACCCCACCACAAAGCGCTATAAACCACTGTTAATTATTTTCTGGCATCAATGTAAAACCAGCTTCTAAGCCAAATAGCACCGCAAATCGATAACCATCAAATACGCCTTGCTGTGTACCAATAACATCTAAGCGCAGTGCCCCATTAATGGTTTTAATAACTAACCCGGTGTGTCTATCGACCTCAATAACTGTTCCCGCCTGTACGCCAATCAAAGGGCTCTCTACAACGCTTGCTTGCAACAGTTGAAACATTTCTTGGCGGAACTGAAATAGTGCACATCCTGCATCAGCATTGCCTGCTCGGGCCATATTGACGACTTGCTTGCTGGTTTGCTTATGCCAATTAACTATTAATTGTTGCTGTGCAATTTGTGGGGCTGTTTTGTCACTTTTGTCACCTTGCTTGTGCCAAGTGATTCCTTGTTTTTCATCTAGTTGACAATATTTTGCTACTAGCTCAGGCAAAGCCTGTGCAACTTTGTATTGCACACAACTTATGGTATCGAATGGGTGGATCTCTATTTCAAGATCTGTGGCGATATCACCACAATCAAGCAACTCTGTTACTTGATGTAGCGTCAATTTGGTTTTATCTTCGCCATTTCTCAACTGCCAATACAACGGAAAAGGCCCTCTGTAATCGGGCAATGGACTGGGATGAATATTGACAAGGTGACCTGAAAAATACTGGATTAATGCGGGGCGCACTTTGTGCCTGAACAGGTAAATCAAGCCTCGATTAACCGCCAAGCTATCTAGCTGGCTGAGCAAGTCTTTATCATCGCTAAGGTTATAAGCAAGCGTTTTAATACCACTTTGCTGTAACCAATGTTGCAGTTGCATCAAGTCCGGGGTTGGCTGTGCATCAACCAATACAACACAAGCTAATTGGCCACTTTGATGTAAATACTGAATCGCAGTAAGACTTTGACAACTACCTGTAAAAACAGCATATTTCTGCATATTCTGCTCCTACACTTTTACTGGCACAAAGCCAGGTAGGCCGCTTAGCTGATAATAAAACTGCACCGAGTCACCACTATTTGCAACAAAGTGGCTGTGCTCAACATCACGGGGTTTAGTATCAATGTAAAAGCTCATGTCAGGTCGAGGGTGAGTTATCCCAGAGTCATACTGCCCAACCCCTTCTTCTGCGAATGTGTCTATCTGCGCATAAATCGCCAAGATTCGCTTGTTCATATCTTCAACACCAGCGGGTAGGGTGATCTGATTGGCGGGAATAACCTTGATTCCTTCTTGTAATTCAAGCGTTTGCATATTGAGCAAAGTAGATTTGTTAATGCTTAATATTTCACCTAACTCCACACGGTCTTGCTGTGCACTGGCATCCATATTCAGCGAATGACTGTACTCCACTTCCTTCCACTGTTGATTAAATTCGTTTTCCCCAATAACCATCATGCCCCTCACTGAGACATTTTGTGGAATGATCAAGCCCTCTATCGTTAAAAACTGTACCAAATGCTTAGCGATGCTCAGTTGACCCTCTTTGGTGAAACCATGCTGCATGGCTTCTAAAACCAGTAAGTCTATGCTCTGCTCGGGCACATATGTCGTAGCATCAGCCTCTTCAATACACAAAATAAATTCATCTAACTGTAAGTCTTTTACTAACTGCTTAAGCGCCAAAACAGCACCAGGATGCACATCTACCAAAATGACTTGGAGCTGCTCCTTGGTATATTTTTGACTGTCTTTGTAGTAACTCAATAAAGGCAATAACAATGGCGCAAAAGGGCCACAAGCAGGATAAAGAATCGTAATTGAGTCGGTATGAGATAACTTGCTTTGAATCGCTTTATCAACCCCGCGCGCATAACCCTGAATTCGATAAATATCTTTGATAGTGTGCTTGCAATGGTAGGGTGACATTATTAGCCCAGATGCTGACACATATTGCTTAGTGAGTAACTCCTCACTCAACTGCGCCAAAGCCATAGATTGCACTGCATTGTCGTACATGGCTGTGAATGCTTTTACTAAAGTCTTATGCTCTACTTTGCTATCACTCAATACCAGAGCCATCGCATCAACAAAGCTCTTTTGTAAAAGCTGTTGTCGCTGCGCTGTGGTTAATTTTGCTTTTAATAAGGATTCTAATTGTGTTCGAATTGAGTGTTTAAGTAATTCATCAACATGGGGGTCCGCGAAATCCAACACAGATCTGTTTTCAACTTTTGGTTTTTCCATCTATGCTACCTAGCTCCAAGGGTCCTTGACTAAAACGTATTACGGCAAGATTCAGTCTGTATTCATTGCTGTCTCCTCATAAGTCTAGTCACACAAAAATAAAGCGCTAAATTTTTAATCAAAAACAAGCCGCTGTTACCTGATAAAGGCACCACTATATAAATAAAAATTGATTCCATTTTCACCACTTACAAAATTTAAACGTCAAGCTTTTCTGCGCATAAAAAAGAGGGCTGGATTAATATCCAGCCCTCTTCAAATCAAAGATTAAAATGAAAGAAGTTTATTTTTTCAGTGAACGCCTTCTTAAGGCTGCAATCCCCATCAGCACGTACAACCACATAAGCGCACCTCCTGAAGATTTACCGCCTTGACCATCAACGTGTGTACCAATGTCTTTCACAGTCACACTCACTGTGCTTTTGACTGGTTCTCCATAGCCATCACTTACCGTATAGCTGATAGTGTCAGTCCCTGTAAACCCTGCTTTTGCTTTGTAAAGCAGCACTGTTCCTTGTTGAATGCTTACGCTACCTTGAGATGCAGAAGCTTCAATAATCGTCAGTTCATCACCGTCAACGTCACTATCATTGGCTAAAACATCAATATTGATACTTGCCCCTGTATTAACTTGAGCAACATCTGATTGTGCTACAGGTAAACGGTTTGCTGTAACCTGAACTTGTACCGAACCATTGCTACTTCCGCCTTGCTCATCACTCACGACATAGTTAACCGTATCAACACCAGCAAACCCTACGTTAGAAACATAACTGAGCTTACTGCCTTCGATAATGGTCACTTCACCGTTACTCGCTGTTGCCGCGCTCAGAGTTAAGCTATCGCCATCTGGATCTGTGTCATTTGCCAAGACATCAATCGTAGTCACCTTGTGATGAAGTGCCGTCACTTGCTCACCTTGTACAACGGGTGCACGGTTACCAATTACTTCAACGGTAACTTGGCTATGTGCCGTACCACCTTGGCCATCAGTGATGCTGTAAGTAATGACATCTGCACCTACAAAGTTTTCAGCAGCCGTGTACTTCAGCGTTTGTTGTGCTGTGATAACCACCTCACCAAACTGAGCGGATACTTGTGACAACGATAAGTTATCGCTATCAGCATCCGTGTCATTCGCTAACACGTCGATTTCTACGCTGCTGTTCCAAGATAGGCTGGCGCTATCTGCATTTGCCACTGGCTCAGTATTATCAGTCAAATAAACCGCCACACCACTTGGGTCAACGACAGTACCGTTAGCTTCACCGTCCGCATCGTTCGGTCCGCCGTCTTGTACTACTAGCTGAACACACCAATGCCCTTCAGTTAAACCTGGTTGCCATAGTTTGTCACCCGGCGGAGGACAATAGCCAAACTCACCGGCTGTACTGAACACTTGGTTGTTTTCGTCTTCAACAAACTCGCTCCAACCTTTTGCTTGCGTGTACTTGCGGTAAACGGCATTGGCAGGAATAGGCAACTGTTGAGGAAGAACGAGAGAGTAGTTTTGACCTTGCTCAGGTAAACCATAAGCAATGTAATCAAAAATACCACCGACATTTTTAGCCTGCGTATCACTCACAATACCTTGCTGTTGATCAGACTCCAATTGCAATCCACCCGTATTACTGAGTGCTGCAACTGCGCCACGACGCAAGCAAACGCCTGGATCGCCCTCAGCCAAGAATGCGGTTTGATTGTTGACCTGTGCAGGTACAACGTTACATTCATCGATTGCATCTAAGTAATCTGCAATACCGTCACCATCCGTATCTTTGTAACCTTCTTCACTGTCAGGAATTAAATCGCCATCGGTGTCGACATCAGCTAAACCAGCTAAGCGCTCGATAACTTCAACATAAACAGTTTCGGTCGCACTTAGAGCAGGCGAACCGCTGTCAGTGATAGTGGCTTTTATCGCGTAAACGCCCTGTGAAACAGCCGTTGGGTCAAACACAAAGCTGGTTTGTTCTGTACCAAGGTTGCTTAAGTCTGATAACCAGCTAAGTGCCAGTTTATCAGCTGGGTTGGCATCTTTTGCCGTTGCCGTGATCGTTACAAGTCCATCAGCTTGGCTCACCGTCATACGTGTTTCATCTTGCTGTTGCACGTTTAAGCTCAACGTTGGTGCAATATTACTTTCACGAATACGGATTGTCGTTTGCTGCTTGCTACCTAAGTTCAGATCGGAGGCCAATGTCACAATGACAGTTTCCTCTTGCTCTGCAACCTCATCAAGCGTCACATCAAAAACGATGCTTGCTTGTGTTCCACTATTAATAGTAACAGTACCACTTTGTGCTGTATGGTCATTTTGTGATGCTGAGCCACTGATGGTGTAGCCAATTTCTAATGGATAAGTCGGCGAAGGTCCATTCAATAGCACTTGTACCGTCACGGTAGAACCCTCAGAAACCACTTGGTCTTTGCTAAGTGAAATAAGCGGTTTTACGTTCAACACTTGCTGTGCAATAGTTTCAAGGCCTGCACTATCTTCGGTACGCCAGTATACATTGTGCTTACCTGGTGCAAATACCGTTTGAGAGTCAACCAAAGAGACGGGTAGTACGTTGCCGAGTGCATCTTTAGCTGAAGCAACACCTAAGTTTACTTTCGTAAATAAGCCCGTTGCATTGATGGTAAGATCCGCGGGTACCGTCAGCGTTGGCGCTTGGGTATTACGGTTACCCTCAATTACCAAGTTAACCTTAGCGTTTGCACGGCCTTTCTTACCATCTGTCACAGAATAAGACAGCGACACTGACCCAATGTAACCCGTCGGTGCTTGATAACTAATCGTCGAATCATTAGCGGTAGCAGTACCGATACTCGCCGTAACCCCTTCAATACGCAGTACATCACCGTCAATATCCGCATCATTACCTAATACCGCAAGCGTATAGCTATCATTTGCAGTTTTAGTCAGCGTAATGCTGTCATCTTGCGCTGTTGGTGCATCATTAACAGGGTTAATGGTTACTGTAACCGTTGCAGCCTCTGAAGTGAGTTCACCATCGTTGGCAATATAGGCAAAGCTATCTTGACCATTAAAGTTAGCGTTTGGCGTATACACCCAACCCGTATCGGTCGCGACTAAAGCGCCATTTTGTGGCTGCGTTTGCAAAGTAAACGTGAGTTTATCGTTTTGCTCATCACTCACTGTCGCGGTAATGCTAATACGACCGTCTTCATCTACTTGCACCGTTTGTGGGCTAGCTTTTGGTGCAGTGTTACGTACGCTCACTGTTAAGTTGAATGGCTTTAACGAAGCCGAGAGCTCACCATCAGACACGCTGATTGACACGTTCGCGGTTACGCCAATGTGTTCACTGGTAGGTGTGCCCGATAACTCACCCGTTTGTGTGTTAAACGAGGCCCAAGTCGGTTTATTTTCAATACTAAAGGTCAAGTTTTGACTATCAATATCAGTAGCAACTGGGGTGAAGCTGTAACTATCGCCCTCAACCACCGAACTGGCTGGTTGACCTGAAATAGTCGGTGCGTCATTCACATTAAACACGCGCAGCGAGAATGCAGGCAAGCTTGCTTGCAACTTACCATCAGACACGGTGATCACAATGCCCTCAGCGCTACCAACATGAGTTTGCTCTGGCGTACCAGATAAACCACCAGTTGAAGGATTAAAACTTAACCACACAGGCTTATTAGCGATGCTATAGGTGAGCTTGTCACCATCAATGTCGCTGGCTTTCGGTGTAAAGGTATAAAGCTGACGTTCATCCACACCCGTTTTTGGCGAACCAGTAATGGTTGGTGCATCATTCACATTTGTAATAACTAAATCAAAAGCGCTCAAACTGGCTGTTAACTCGCCATCCGATACAGTCACAACAATACCTTTGCTCGTACCCACATCGGCATTTTTTGGTGTACCGCTTAGTTCACCTGTGCGTTTATCAATACTTAACCACTTAGGATTATTTACCAGTGAATAAGACAGCACCGTTGAATCAACATCTTGACCAACAGCAGTAAAGCTATATGCCTCATCTTGTGCAACTGTAACAACTGGCGTGCCCGTAATTGTTGGTGCATCGTTCACGGCCTTTACTACAATGCTGATTGACTGAGAAACGCTACCAGCTAAGGTATCCGTCAGTTGAATCTGCACGTTTCTTGGCTCTGTAGAAGGCTTATCTGAGGTGTTTTCATAGCTAAGGGCTCTAACCAGTGCTTGCACAATCGCGTTGCTACCCGCACTTAGATTTACCGTTAAGCTGTCACTGCCTGTTACTACACCATCATTGGCGGTGCCACTGGTTTCCTCAAGCGTTCCAATAACCGTATTTTGATAACTCAACTGCTCATTGCCAATGCTAAAGTCACCTGTTGTGTCGATCGTGAGGGTATCTTCTGCCAAGCCATTAGCAGTGATTGAAACAACGAGCTTCGCACCGTTATGCCAGTGAGTATCGCCATCGACATCGTTAGCACTCGCTTGGCTATCAATGATAGTCGCAGCATCGTTCTCTGTATAATCAAGCAGTTGACCCAATACAAGCGTAGGCGCTGTATTCACCGTTAGGTTAATGGTCACATCGGCGTTGGCTGATATTCCTCCTTCACCATCACTTAGTGCAAAGCGTACCACTCGATTACCCGCAATGCCCGCTGAGTCTTGGCTGTTGTCATAGCTAATCGCGTTAATAATCGCAGCAACCGTGGCATTGGTGGCGTTGCTGTTAAAGGTAATCACCAGATTATTGCCATTGCTACCACCAGTATAGCTCGCCACACTGGTTTGGTTGTATTCCACCTGACCATTGTTGAGTGAGATAGCTGCACTGCTGTCATCAATTGTTAATACATCTTCGCTCGCTTGCGCACCGCTGATAATCGATACCAGTAACGTGCCACCATTGAAGGTATCTGTATCAATATCCGTCACCGTTGCCGCGCTGTCTTGGTTCACAATCACAAAGTTTTGCGCTGAGGCATTGTAATCAAACTGCTCGCCGTTTAGATTGTTGATAACAGGCGCGTCGTTCACATCGGTAATATCCACATTCACTTTCGCCAGTTCAACACTGCCAGAACCATCATTACCTGTGATAGTGATGATTGCTTGGTTATCACCTTGGCTATTCTCTTCACCCGTATACTTGATGTTTGCAGCCGTATTAAGGTAGGTATCAATTGCCGTTGCAGAGCCCACTAGCGTAATGGTTTTACCATCTTGCGAAAGCATGGCTGTAACACCGCCACTGCTGCCATCCGCAGGCGCTGCAAACTTACCTTTATCTGCGCTAATGGTCACCGTTATGCTGCCACTGTCACCATCAATCAAGGTCAATGCCGACAAGTCTAAGTTTGAATTAGCATCTTCCGTTACCGATACATTCGCAGGTGGTGTGGTTACCGACACAGGGTCATTCACTGGGGTAATGGTAAAGTTAAAGGTCTGCGCTGTAACTGGCCCTGCATTATCTTCACCACCATCGGCAAGGTTAAACACAAAGCTATCTGATGTGGTATCGCTGCTATTGTGCGTGTACATCAAATTACCATTGTCGATATCTTGCTGGGTAAAAGTAGCGTTTTGCGTAAGTAGCTCAACTGTATCTAACGTATCGTCATTATCCGCATCAACAAACAGGTTACCGTTAGTTGGTGCTGTAGTAATGGTGTAAGTTAACCCTGCACCGCTGTCATCCACATCTCCTTCGTTTAAATATGCACTGGTAATGGTTGTGGTTGCCCCTTCTGCAAGCGTAATCGCCGCATTAGTAGCAAGTTGCGGGGCATCATTGACAGATGAAACTGTAATTGCCGCCACATCTGACTTAGTTGAAAATGCCGACGTGCCCCCCTTAACTGTTGCATCTGCTTCATTACCCGCCGTACCTACTGATTTATCCCAAGCAACAAACGTGATGCTTGATGAACCATGGTAGTGCGCATTGGCTACAAAGCGTACCTTGTGTGTATTTCCTGCGGTTAATGTACCATCTAGCAAACGCGCTGTTGTGGTTAAATCGACACTTTGTGCTGTGGTGTCACTCAAGTTCAACCAGTGAGTACCATTATCCGTACTGTATTGCCATACCCCGTTTGTGTTATCTACACTAACGACGGCAATGGCTTCAACCGTACTGCCATCCTCGTCACCGATTGAGTTGTCTACCACCAAAGTGGCAATATCAACGCCCGTGTTATTGGCATCAGAAATATCTTCAATAATTGCAGTAAAGACTGGCGTTTGTGTGTCATCCAATGTCGGCGCATCATTCACTGGCGTAATTGCCACTACCGTCTGATTAGTGCCGCTGCTATTGGCAATCCCATCGTTGAATGTCCAAACAAGCGTTGCCGCCGTACCCGGTGCCTCCGAGCTGTTTGTATAGGTAATATTTTGCAGCACGCTATTCACAACAGTTGTGGTTGCGCTACCGTTAAATGTTAGCTTT
The DNA here is from genome assembly GCF_058933015.1 of Pseudoalteromonas sp. ATL1. NCBI lineage: Bacteria > Pseudomonadati > Pseudomonadota > Gammaproteobacteria > Alteromonadales > Pseudoalteromonadaceae > Pseudoalteromonas > Pseudoalteromonas sp. ATL1. The sequence goes on from NZ_JBZYXL010000001.1 coordinate 3,743,608, forward strand.
AACGACCCTGCGCTATTTGTCGTCACTGTGCCTACCGTCGTATTGTTATAGGCAAGTGCTTGACCTTGTGTTAGTACAGCTAAGTTACCTGTGTTGGCAAATACATCACTGGCATTCGCACCGCCAGCACGCACAATCGTGATACTCGCACCATCATAGTTACCACTGTTGGTATTTAGCGCATCTAACTCGGTATCAGAAACCGTAACATTGCTATCTAGCACTACTGCTGAGCCATTTTCAGTAAACGCCGGTGTGCCGTCTAAGTTTGCTAATACTGGTGCATCGTTTTCGTCCAGCGTAATAGTCACTGTTTGTATACCAGACTCAACCGCGTTGTCTGTCGTTATTGAGACGATGTCGATCACTATCGTTTCGTTATCATCAATCACACTATCGTCAACGGCTGTCACTTTGAATGTTTTTGTAGATGACCCCGCAGCAATCGTCACACCGCTACTGATGTTGTCAGATAAGGTGTAATCAGTACCTGCACCTGTTGCTGTACCTGAAGTATTTAAACTGACTGTCACTGCATTGGTGGCAGTCACTGCATTGCCAGATGCATCTTTTAACGCGGCAGTAACTGTGGCCTCGCCACTTTTCTCACTGATTGTGGCATTATCAACACTTAATTCAACAGTCGGTGCAACCGTAAAGGTAAAACCGGTGTTATCACTGAAGCCAGCAAAAGCATTGCCGTTTTGATCAGTTAAAAAGCCTGAGTCCATGCGCACCGCATAACTCACTCCCGCTGACAAATCAGCACTTGGATTAATGGTTAAGGTGTCACCCGATAAGCTGATCTGAGTGCTATCAACTGCAAAAGTTTCAATCACACTTCCGTTGCTATCCACTAAAGTGATGGTGCCACTAGAGCCCAGCTTCATCGTTTCAGAAAACTTCAGCGTTAAGTCACCTGACGCCGATACACCAAATCCACCGTTTGCAGATGATGAACCAGACACATTGATACTCGGTACAATACCATCTATCACGATAGCTTTATTCGCAGACAAAGAATTTGCAGCCCCAGGCGTGGCAAGAGTCAATATCGCAGCATTTCCTAAACTGTCTTTAATCGTGCCGCTATTTAGAGCCAACGCAGATGTTGAAACATAGGCTAAATCAGCGCTGACATCCCCTGATTGTACCGTATAGTTAAAGATCACTTCGCTGCCTGATACACTTGCAAAAGCGGCCGTACGGTCTGTTGTGCCGGTTTCTAAAGTCAGTATTGGCGCGCCAGTAACCAGCACAGACTGATCAAAATTAACGCTGATATTAATTGTGTCGCCGACTTTAAATGCACCCTCTTGCTGGGATGTTACAGAGGTAACCTTAGGCGCTCTATCTACCGTATGCACAGCGCCATTAAAACTGCCAACATACCCATTGGTGTTATTACCGTTACCTAAGCTATCCGTAATATTAGTATTCGACTTCAAATCTAAGCGCACACTACCTACGCCAGAAATACTATTCACAGTAACATTAATAGATGTGCCTGAATCAGCAGAAACACTTGCCACTGTGCCTGTGGCATTACCTGAAACGGTTGTTAGCGTAAAGTCATCTGTTGAGACATTGGCAGCTGATTCATCAAATACCAGTGTATAAGTGAGTGACGTGCTGCCTGCGCTGGGGGTACCTAAGAGGTTAATCGACGATACGGCAGGAGGCGTGGTGTCGCTCTGTGCATTGACATTCTCAACAACCAAACTGCGGAACGAGACATTCTTAAGAGTGCCATAATCATTGTCATCATCAATTGTAAACTCGATTGTAGATACTGCACTCGCAGGAGAAAAAGAACCGAATATATCAGCCAAACCAGCCGATGGTGAGTTCGAAAGACGCGTCACGTTTGCTAGCTTATATGATGAGATTTCTCCCCCTTTAGCATCTCTTAACACAAGTTTGGTATTTGGTGATAGATCAACCTGAGAACTACCATACGCGAAGACAATAATATTCTTTAAATCAAAGTGAGTTACAGTGTTGCCATCTGCTTTGAATGTAAATGTACCTGGTGAAGCATCATAAATAGGACCTATTTCAGGACCGTAATCTGTTAAATTATTTGATACCAAATAGCCGTTATGATTAGTTACTGTTTTATACCCTGTGCCGCCAGAATCGACACCTCCAATGTCAGCAAAGCTAATTGTTTGTTCTGTATTTGCACTAATTACAAAAGACGTTGATGTGATAAGCAACACTGCTAGCGTATTTAGCATTCGAACAATGCTCATTGATAATCTCCCTTGCACTGAATGCACTCACTCATGGTAGTGTTAAGAAAGCCAACCTTAATTCGGTCGCTATACATGAATAACTCCTCAAAAATAAAGAAGGCACTTTGATTAAAGCGCCAAAAACCGTTAACTCCGCGGTGGGTAAGTGCCCGCATTGGCAATGACAAACTTAATAACCGTGCTAGGTTGGTAATTTAGTATTGGCGCTGATCCACCTGTACTATCCACATCAACTTTCACCTGCACAGCGGTTTGTGCGTCATGAAAACTCCCTGATATTTTGACAGCATCCGTTGCCATTTGCACATCAGAAGTAGTCGAGTACGCCTTGCTGACTGGTGTTGTTGCTCGGCCATTTACAAGCTCACCTGTAGCCCAGTAAGCCCCTTTGGCATTGTCGGTATCACCCAGTCCGTCTTTCGCGTTTACAGTTAAGGTACCTGCAAAACCTGCCACTGCAGTTTCCGCTTCCGCTTCTGCTGTGGCTGTATGCGTATGTGACGGCAACTGAGCAACGGATAAGTGATTGTACGAATTGCCAAAACGGTTACCTAGTACTAGTTCTACTGATGACTCTATACCTAGCCCACGACCATCACCTACGGCACTACGACCGCGAAAATCCGGTAAAGCAAAGGTTGCGCGACCATCACCGCCATACATTGTGCCCAACAAAGAGTACAAAGTGGAGTTGGTAGCGATAGTGACAAGCCCTCCTGCACAAGCAAAATAACCACGTGGTACGTAGTTGTATGCCACCATTTCAATATCACCAATTAATGGATCAGCGCTCATATTTTTCTTCCTTATTTATTATTTTAAAATCATGCCTGCTTGCAGTTTGGCCTGCATCGCAAAGCGATAGCCATCAAAAATACCTTCGTTGCAACTCACTATATCCAGCTTTAAGGCTTGCTGGTTATTCAACGCAATCACCAATCCATCTGCCTTTGACAACGTTAAAATTGTGCCAGCTTTAACGCCAAAGGTTGGTTGGGTACTTACGCTTACTTGCAATAACTGACACACCACTTGCCCAATGCGTAATCGAGCACCACCAAAATAAGGGTTTGCAGCTCGTGTGAGGCAGGCAATGTGCTGCGCGCTGTCAGTTTGTAAATTAGCCAATAAATGAGACTCGTCTAATTGAGGCGGTGTGTGAGGTGTAAATGGCGAGCTATGTTTGGCTTGGACTAAAGCGTTAAACTGTGTAGCAAGCGTTTGCAATGTCATAGGCAACTGCGCCATCAGTTTTTTATGTAAAGTACCCGCAGTGTCATTTTCTTCCACGGCCACTTGGTACTCACTTAATCGTTGCATATGCTTGCTTGAGGCAACAATCAAAGCACAGCTATCAGCTTGCTCTTTAATGGCATCAAACAAAGCATGTTCAATTATGGCGTTACTATGTTCACCAAACTGTACCTGTATAATATCTTGTTCAACTTTAAGGTCTTGCAAAAGTGCAAAAGGTAAGTGAAAGCTGACAAAATTTTCCCCCTGCCATGCGTGTTCCGCAGAGTTAATAAAGTCAGCATCTAATGTTGCTTGAAAAGCACTTGGTAGCGAAAAGTGCTGCGCAACCGCCGCCAATTGCTGAGCCTGAGACTCAGCACAATGGGTGATCAACACCCCAGCAAGCGCCTGCATTTGCACTAAACATTCAATAGCTGGGATAGCCGACGTTGAGCAAGTGATTAAAATAATTTTTTTCATGCTACTGCCTTATGCAATCGTCGGTAAAAAGCCCGGCATACCGCATAGCTTGTAGTAAAATTTAAGCTTGTCGCCGCCTTTTACCAGCAAATCATCTGGCTCTGAAGCTTTTGGTTTAAAATCAATACATACCGACATATCTGCTAAAGGATGGGTGATCCCTGAATCGTATTGAGCAACCTGCTCTTGTTCATCAACATGCAAGTTAGCACTGAGTAACAAAATGCGTTTTGACATATCATCCACATTGTGTGGAATAGTCACTTGACCTGCCTCAATCAAATCAAAACCATTACCAAGTGGCATCGTTGTCATTTGCTTCAAAGTCTCTAAATTAAGCGTAAAAATTGGGCCAAGTGAGAGTCGCTCAGCTTTGATCTGCTCATTGATAAAGCTGGAATGACTGCGTTCTTGTGCTTGCCATTGGTCAACAAATTCGCGCTGCGGCACTGCAAGCATCGCCTCAACCACAATTTCCTTTGGTAGCAAATAAACATCCGGTGCTAAAAACTGCGCAAGGTGACGCATAAAACTCAAGTGCCCTTCTTTGCTCAAACCATGTTGCATTGCTTCAATCACTAAAATATCTATAGGTTGGGAAGGCTGATAGTCCATGACATCCATGCACAGCACCTCGACACCGTGCTCTAACCCCAAACTCCCAACCACACGGTCAAGCACCTTTTGCGCACCAGGTTGAATATCAATCAGCGTTACTTTTAATGGTCGTTGATAACGGTTATGTTTTTTGACGTAGCACAGCAACGGCAACACGAGGGGTGCAAATGGCCCACAAGCTGGGTAAACGAGGTGTAATGGCTCAGATATTCTCTGCTCAGCGTCAGCCAACACGTTATCAAGGCCACGAATAAACGCTTTTACACGGTAAATATCATTCACGGTTGATACCGCATCTTTAACCGCCATCACTAAGCCCGTAGCGTTTACAAAAGAATGTGTAGCTTCTTGTTCCGTCAACTCAAGGCTTTGATAAAGTTCTAATAAAGACGCTGAAAAATCAGAAAAACATTCAACAAGCTGCTCATGCGTTTGAGTCTTAGCAAGTAAGCAATCTACAACGGCACAGCAATGCTCGATCAGCACTTGTGAACTAGCAAAGGCTTCGCCTTTAAGTTGTCGATTAAGTTGTGAACGTAAAGATTGGTTAAAAAGACGCTCTAAGCTTGGATCAACCGAACTTAATTGCTGTTGTTTAGAGCCCCAAGTTTGGATAGATTCATTGCTTTTTGTCACACCAGCTTCCTTAACTCAGTAAAAGTGTTGATACCATATGAGAATACGTACCCATAGCAAAACACCCGCACTGTGATTTAAAGACAGCTAAAACAATTTAAATTACAAAGTACGTAGGTGCATTTTTGGCAACTTTATTAGGGGCTATTAGTAAGTAATAAAAAATTTGGTGGTTTGACACCAATAAAGAGGGTTACTTAACCTTATGAATTAGTTGCAAAAAAAGGAACCATGAGCAGGCGGCAATTTAACCCAATTATTTAAATAAAGTCAATTACATAGCATTACACTTACGACAAATTATCAATAAAACCAGATAAATCATCAATAAATTATTTAAAAGCAGCTAAAACGACAAAAAACAACGCTTATTTTCGCGATCTTCCGTAAAATGTGAAGAAATCAAGCTACATATCTGGACTAAAAAATTGCCGTGTTCAATTGTTCCGATAAATACTCAAGTGCGCCAATTCCTGCCACTGAGTTACCTATTTTATCTAGGCCAGGAGACCATACAGCAACTGTAAATTGGCCTGGTACAATAGCAATAATGGCACCTGATACGCCCGATTTACCAGGCATTCCAACGCGATAAGCAAAGTCCCCAGCCGCATCGTATAGGCCGCTGGTAAATAGTAATGAATTTAGTTGTTTAGTTTGTTTTGCGCTTAAAAGCTGCTGCTGGCTTTGTGCACAATAGCCTTGATTGGAAAGGTAAGAGAAGGTGCGAGCAAGTTCAGCACAATTAACCTCAATTGCGCAATAATTAAAGTAAGACCACAATACCTCTTCCACCACATTGTTGAAATTGCCAAACGATTTCATTAAATAGGCCATCGCTGCATTGCGATAGCGGTGCTCAAATTCCGACTGTGCCACCCGCTTATTTACCACAACTTTATTATTGCCCGATTGACGGCGATATTGCTCGAGCATGGTATGAATGGGCGCACCTAAACGCGAAAATAGCGCATCACAAGTAACAATTGCGCCAGCATTAATAAATGGATTTCGAGGAATACCGTTTTCAAACTCTAACTGAGTCAAAGAGTTAAAAGCAGTACCTGATGGTTCCTTCCCTACCCGTTGCCATATTTCATCTTCATATCGCTGCAATGCCATCGTGAGCGTCATCACTTTAGAAACCGATTGCACGGTAAAGCGAGCGGTACAATCACCCACCGTATAAGTTTGATCACCATTGACATGAATGGCCATAGCAAACTGGCCAAGCCGTTGCTCTGCAAGCGCGGGAATATAATTCGCAACTTTACCTTTATTCAATAGCGGTTGAATATGTTCAAAAGTGGCGTCTAAAACGGCTTGATAATTCGGCATGTATACAACTTTATTAGCAACAAAATAGTTGCTCAGTCTAGCATAAAAAAAGGGCCTGTTAAGGCCCTTAGCTTATGTAACGCTTAGGCTTGATTGCCTAGCGTAATTCCATTTCTTGAATTATTTCGTGTGCGATCTCCGGTGTTGTACTCACCGGCTTATCATGTAAATTTGCTTTTAACTGCCCCTTTCTATGTTTTAGTGAGGCTTCTAGCTTTTTCGCCGCATTCGCAATCGACGGGTACATAACTTCTCCCTCCCCTTTGACCCCGATACGAACACCAGAATATTTTGTGGTAATTTCCGTGTAAAATTTCTTATTTTCTTTGCTGACAATAATATCCAGCGATAACAAAGACGGAAAATGAATAGCTGTTTTGGCAAACTTTTCTTGAACGTGAGCTCTTACTGCATCTGTAACATCCACATGGTGGCCCGAAAGATTTATCTTCATACATGTTTCCTTTTCTTGTTTACCTCACTAACAGTATTGAGGCCATTTGCTAAAACCTCAAGGGCAAATTGTCAGATAATTTTCATAAATTTGAAAACAATGCTTTGGATCAATAACTGAGACAACAACACAGAAACGTAACACTACAGCTAACCTTTTGAATAAAAGGTCTAAAAGGAAATTAAGAAGTGCATTTGAAAAATTGGCATAAAAAAACCTCGCAGTTGCGAGGTCTTTTTCAAAATGGTGCCCAGAGGCGGAATCGAACCACCGACACGAGGATTTTCAATCCTCTGCTCTACCGACTGAGCTATCTGGGCAAATGTGTATATATGTATCGAAACACCAAACATAGATTTTCAATACAATTCCCAAAAGCTCTACCGACTGAGCTGTCTGGGCAAAAATGTATATAAGTATTGAAATACCAAACAAGGATTTTCAATACAATTCCAAATGACTTTAATTACTAAGTTATTTGGAAAGTTTTAGCATGATATTGCTAAATGAAGAATGGTGCCGACTATCCGAGTCGAACGGATGACCTACTGATTACAAGTCAGTTGCTCTACCAACTGAGCTAAGTCGGCACACGAATTTTTTAAAACCGTATGGTTTTTTGATTTTAACAATCAAAAGAATGGTGCCCAGAGGCGGAATCGAACCACCGACACGAGGATTTTCAATCCTCTGCTCTACCGACTGAGCTATCTGGGCAAATTTGATTTTGCTTAAAAACCCCAAAATGGATTTTCAATGCACTCCAAGCCGCTCTATCAACTGAGCTATCTTGGCAAAATTAGACGCTATTTTTTGATTCCTAGCAGAGGAAATGGTGCCGACTATCCGAGTCGAACGGATGACCTACTGATTACAAGTCAGTTGCTCTACCAACTGAGCTAAGTCGGCGCACCTAAAAAATGGTGCCCAGAGGCGGAATCGAACCACCGACACGAGGATTTTCAATCCTCTGCTCTACCGACTGAGCTATCTGGGCATTATTTTTATTCGTATCTAAACCAACGAGGATTTTCAATACTACACCCAACAGCCCTACTCACTGAACTGCCTAGGCATTATCTTTTGTTGCTTATATTTTTATTCCTAGCAAGGAAATGGTGCCGACTATCCGAGTCGAACGGATGACCTACTGATTACAAGTCAGTTGCTCTACCAACTGAGCTAAGTCGGCGCACCTAAAAATGGTGCCCAGAGGCGGAATCGAACCACCGACACGAGGATTTTCAATCCTCTGCTCTACCGACTGAGCTATCTGGGCGTGCGGCGTATTAAACGGGTTTTGCCCTTTTAAGTCAACCCTTTTTTTAAAAGCAATGTTCGTTTGCACAGTTTTCGCGCAAAGCAGCTAAAATTAAGCGGTTTTGCAGAACATTTAAGCATATCGCGCCCTAATTATTGGCGAGAATAACGCGGTAGAGTCCCCAACAAAGGCGTAAAAACGTGGGGAAATTGTATTCCCACAGTGATAGGATTGCTCTAATTGTACGCTTTTATTTTATTTACAGCGGAATAGACGGACTGGAACATTTAAAACAATGCAAAAATCTTCACCGAGTCAATCAGCAAGTGCGATGCCAAGAACAATAATAGCGGCACTGTTTACTGGAATATTGTGCGCCTTCGCAGGCTACTTGTTGCCTACAAGTAAAGAAGCGCCAAAGCTGGATATTCAAGCGGCTAAATTATCAACTCCTCTGGCACATTTAATCGTCAAATCAAATACTGATGATGCAAAGCAGCTTCTTGAGAGTATCCAATTAATGTCAGACGGTGTTGACGCCTACCTATATAAAAAAGGCAACACAAACGAAACAACATTAGTATACCAAAGCTCTAGCAACGTGATTGAGCCAGCATTAGAACGCGAAACGATCACCCAATCAGGAATAGTCGCCGTACACCAACCTCTTTATTTTGAAGGGCAACCTGTTGGTGAGTTGATTTTAAGTTACACACAGCCCACTTCGACTAGTCAAGCTTTGCTCGCCTATGCGTTATTCGCTCTGGCAATTGCCCTCGCTGTTTTTTTTGCTTGGCTTTGTGCAAAACGATCTGGCCGAGATTTAACAAAGCAAAGCGATATATTGCAAGAACAGTTACAAGACATCATTGATAGACAAGACTATCGCACCAAGCTTAGAACTGAGTTAGGTAACGGCTTGGATGACATTGCGATTCTTATCAATCAATTGCTGGAACAAATTCAGTCGGTGATTGAAAGCGATCAAGAAGTACATACAGAGCTTAAACAGTTACAAACAAGCTTAGAAACAGAAGTACAAGCGCGAACATTGGCGCTTGAAAAAGCTACCTTGCACGCCGAACGTGCGAGCGAAGCCAAAACCACCTTCCTTGCCACTATGAGTCACGAGATCAGAACACCTATGAACGGTGTTATTGGCACAATTGACTTGTTGCGACAAACGGAGTTGGATGGTGCGCAACACCGCCTAAGTACAATCATCCGTGATTCTGCCTTTTCACTACTTGGCATATTGGACGATATTCTCGACTTTTCTAAAATTGAAGCGGGCAAGCTACAAATTGAAAACAAAGCGTTTTCAGTATCGGAAACCATTGAAGAAGTGGCCAGGGTGCTGTCATCGGTTGCTAAAAAGCGTAAATTGGATTTACAGCTTTCTATTGCACCAGACATTCCAAACAACTTGGTGGGTGACACGGTTCGAGTCCGACAAGTGCTGTACAACCTATGCAGTAACGCCATTAAATTTACAACCACGGATGAAGAACGCCAAGGCTATGTAAAAATATCCGTTGAAGTGGCGCAAAACACGTCAGAACATTACACCCTAAGATTTGTTGTTAGCGACAATGGTAAGGGCATGAGCCAAGCGCAGCTACGAGAGATCTTCAATCCTTTTATGCAAGGTGAAGGCACTATCACCCGAGAGTTTGGTGGCACAGGGCTTGGCCTATCAATTTGTAAAAGCTTAATTGAACTCATGTTAGGCTCAATCAACGTGTCGAGCGATATTGGCATAGGCAGTGAGTTTGTTGTGGAGTTGCCATTTAGTGTTCAGGGTAATGTTCAATACGCAAATAAAAATGTTTTGGATAACCGTGAAGTTGTAATTTGCACTCAAAATGCCGACAGGCAGAAAACCCTTCATCGCTATTTGTCATTCATGGGCGCACGCGTTGCGAGCATGGCTAACATTCAAAGTGATGAGGAGTTCCATCACAAACAAAATGTGATTTGGATTTTAGATGGCCTCGACAATATGGCGTCGGTGAACGACCAGCTTCGCTCATTGATTTACTCACTAGAAAATAGCGCGCAACACGTGGTGGTATTGAGCACCATGGACGATGCGGCGATTAACCATAAAAATATTTTTTATCTCAACGCATCTCCGCTTTGTAAATCTAGTTTTATGACTGCGGTTCTGGTAGCGGCAGGCCTTCATAAACCCAAGCAGCTTAAGCCAACCAGAACACTTAATAATTACTTGAGTGTTGAACAGGCTAAAGCGGAAAATAAACTTGTGTTACTAGTCGAAGACAACATTCTCAATCAGCAGGTATTGACCGATCAGTTGCACCTATTAGGTTATGGTGTTGAGGTCGCGGAGAATGGACAGCAAGGCTTGGAGATCTGGAAGCAAGGCCACTACCCTATCATTTTAACTGATTTGCATATGCCAAAAATGTCAGGCTACGACATGGTCAAAGAGATACGCGATATTGCAGAGCAAAGCGAAGACATCAATGCCCAGCCATACATCATCGCGGTAACAGCAAACGCATTAAAAGGTGAAAGAGAGCGCTGCTTAAATGCGGGTATGAACGACTACATTACAAAACCTGTAGAGTTAAACGTGCTAGAAGCCACTTTGCAACACTACGCAAACACCATCGCTAAAAAACAAGGTGTTGAACCAAGTACAAGTGACAAAGCGGTGACCTTAGAACAAGATACCAGCGAGCAAACTCGATTATCTAGCGCACCGCCGATCAATTTAGAAACGCTGAGCAAGTATGTAAATCATGATGAAGCCAAACAGCGACGCTTTTTTAAGATGTATTTAGAGCAAAGCGACCAACTCACACGTGAAGTATATGGGGCGGTGATTTCAATGGACCAAGATGCCATTATTGAAGCGTGCCATCAACTCAAGTCTATTTCAAAAACCATTGGCGCAGACAATGTCGCCAACCTTGCCATTGAGTTTGAAAAACACTGTAAAGATAGCACGCTCACATCTGACGCGTTAATTGAGCACAGAAACAGGCTAGAAAGTGCCTACTCTCAGGCAGTCGAGTTTATTCAAGCGTATTTACAGTCTCACCCAGAAAAAGGCGAGTAATTTAATGCTAATTTAAGAAGACGCTATGACCTAGCGTCTTCAGCCTCTACCCTTCATACCACATCATATAAAGTAGTTTGATCACCAAAGATATCATGACCAAAGGTAAAACATACTTACCGTAACGCTGCATTTTATGCAGCCCAAGTCGATGCTGATACCGTTCTAATAACGGCACGAGGATAAGTAGCGCCACAAGCAAAGACACTAAAATAATAATCACATTCATAGGCATATCACAGCTTTCTTTGTTTGTGTTGTTATACCATGAACAATTCACATAAAAAAAGCGCAGCTTTCGCTGCGCTGACGGTTGGGATCAGTCGAAGGGTTAACTATCCAACAAGGGCAAGTAATATACCCGCAGCCACAGCACTACCAAGTACCCCAGCAACATTCGGGCCCATGGCATGCATCAATAAAAAGTTGTGTGGATTGGCTTCTAAACCCACTTTGTTGACCACACGCGCAGCCATCGGTACCGCCGATACACCAGCAGCACCCACCAACGGATTGATTGGGTTACTCGACAGTCGGTTCATCGCCTTAGCCATAAACACGCCCGATGCCGTACCAATGCCAAAAGCCAAAGCGCCAAGTACCAAAATGCCAATCGTTTCGACGGTCAAAAATTTATCGGCCGCCAGTTTAGAGCCAACAGCTAGGCCTAAAAAGATAGTAGTGATGTTAATCAACTCATTCTGAGCTGTATTGCTTAATCTATCGACCACGCCACTTTCACGCATCAAATTACCTAAACAGAACATACCAACCAAAGGGGTGGCAGCCGGTAAGAATAAAATCGTGAGACTAAGCACCACTAAAGGAAATAGGATTTTTTCTTTTTTTGATACATGACGAAGCTGTGGCATTTCAATGTTACGCTCTTCTTCAGAGGTCAGCGCTTTCATGATCGGCGGCTGAATGATGGGTACCAGTGCCATGTATGAATACGCCGCTACGGCAATTGCCCCCAATAGTTCGGGCGCGAGTTTTGACGCCAAGAAGATAGCCGTTGGCCCGTCCGCACCACCAATAATCGCAATAGCCGATGCATCTTTAAGGGTAAATTCAAACCCAGGTACAAAGTTCAACGCGATAGCACCAAACAAGGTCGCAAAAATACCAAATTGTGCAGCCGCGCCAAGCAACAACATACGTGGGTTTGCTATCAACGCACTAAAATCAGTCAGCGCGCCAACGCCCATAAATATGAGCAAAGGAAACACACCACTATCAATACCAATGTAATAAACGTAATACAGTAACCCGCCAGGATCTGCCAAACCTGCCACAGGAATATTGGTCAAAATGGCACCAAAACCAATGGGTACCAATAACAAAGGCTCAAAACCTCGCGCTATTGCCAAGTAAAGCAGGCCACAACCCACAGCCATCATAATGAGTGCAGGCAAGGTAAAATTGGCAAGCCCCGTCGCTTGCCATAAATTTAATATCCCTTCCATTATGCTACTCCTAAGCCAACTCTAAAATGGCTTCGCCTGACGACACAGAGTCACCTTCTCTAACCAGCACTTGTGATACTCGACCAGAGTGCGTCGCGCGCACTTCTGTTTCCATCTTCATCGCTTCCATGATAAGTACCACATCACCTTTCTCGACTTGATCACCCGCTTTGGCTTTAATTTTAAAAATGTTGCCAGCAAGTGGCGCATTCAACGTTTCACTAGAAGTCACTGACGCTGATTGAGGGATCAGTTCACTGTCTTTTACTTTGACTTCTTGTAATTCACCACCCGGTGCGACCACAACGTCATACACTTTACCATCTACTTGCACGCTGTAACGCTCAGTGGTCGCACTCGACTTAGGCGCGCTGCTCGAACCTGTCTTGCTTTGCTCAGACGCTTGTTTGACGAGGCTTGGTTTTGGCTCAAATGCCTCTGGGTTGTTTCTATTTTTAAGGAACTTCAAACCGACTTGCGGGAACAGCGCATAAGTAAGCACGTCATCGATTTGTTCGTCAGCAAGCTCAATGCCATCATCTTTGGCTTGTTTAACCAGCTCACTCTCCAATACCCCTAATTCAGGGCTGAGTAAATCCGCTGGGCGACAGGTAATGGCCTGTGCTCCTTCGAGTACTTTTAGTTGCAACTGTTTATTCACCGGTGCTGGCGTCGCACCATATTCACCTTTTAAAACGCCTGCGGTCTCTTTGGTAATGGTTTTATAACGTTCGCCGGTTAATACGTTTAATACCGCCTGAGTACCCACAATTTGTGAAGTAGGTGTCACCAAAGGTAAAAAACCTAAGTCTTCACGAACGCTTGGGATCTCTTTTAATACGTCGTCTAACTTGTCTTGTGCACCTTGCTCTTTCAATTGGTTTTCCATGTTGGTCAACATGCCGCCAGGTACTTGTGCTAACAAAATACGACCATCAACCCCTTTTAAGCTCCCTTCAAAAGCGGCATATTTTTTACGAACTTCTCTGAAGTAGCTCGCAATATTCTCCAGCTCAGCTAGATTAAGGCCAGTATCTCGAGCTGTTCCCTCTGTGATCGCCACCATGGTTTCAGTCGCACTATGTCCATAGGTCATACTCATTGATGAGATAGCGGTATCGAGCATATCGATTCCTGCATCAATGGCTTTTTGATAAGTTGCAGTGCTTAGCCCCGTTGTCGCATGGCATTGCATCGCAATAGGTACCGACACGGTGCTCTTTAATCCACTGATCAACTGCTCCGCTTCGTAAGGTTTCAATAAGCCAGCCATGTCCTTAATACAAATAGAATGGCAACCCATTTGTTCGAGCTTTTTCGCCTGTTCAAGCCACATATCTAAAGTATGAACCGGGCTGACCGTGTAAGAAATGGTACCTTGGGCATGCGCCCCCACTTTAATCGCCGCTTTAATCGCAGTTTCTAGGTTGCGAATATCATTCATCGCGTCAAAAATACGGAACACATCAACACCATTGTGATGTGCTCTTTGCACAAATTTCTCAACCACATCATCAGCGTAGTGACGGTACCCGAGCAGGTTTTGGCCACGTAATAGCATTTGCTGTTTGGTATTTGGCATTGCTTCTTTTAAAGCGCGAATGCGGTGCCACGGATCTTCTCCAATATATCGAATACAGGCGTCAAATGTAGCCCCGCCCCATGATTCGACCGACCAGTATCCGACTTTATCAAGTTGCTCTGCAATGGGTAGCATATCTTCTAAGCGCATACGTGTTGCAAGCAACGATTGGTGAGCATCTCTTAGAACCAGCTCTGTAAGTTTGAGTTGCGACATATTTGACCTCTGTTATTTTTTTGTTCTGTATTGAGTGATGGCGGCACTGATTGCTGCAATGTGTGCGCTTGAAACATCGTTAGCAGCAGGACGAGGCGTTCGCTTCACTGCTTGCTCATTGGTTGGCTCGTCACCAGCAAACCTCGCTAATTTCTGCACAACAAAAATGAGAATCGACAAAAATACAAACACACCAACCATGCCTGTTAGCATTAGGTTGGCTGCTTGCAATAGTAAACTTGCTATATCCATCCTGCTCTCCCCTCACGTGCTTATGTAAAACACGCCTGATTAATCATTTTTTATAAATATTTATGCACCATCATAACAAAACATCATGACATGTAAATAACATTGTAAATTGGTATTACCAAATGAAAAGTTCTGATTCATTTCATTTAGTTACATTAAAAACGATCGTAAAAATCACATTTCAAAGACATAAATATGAAAAATATTCAGAATAGCAATGCGCTATACCAGTAAAAATAGAACATAAAGAGCAGAATAAAGAATAAAATGTTAACAACGAAAATGGTCTGACCAAATCAATGTTTGCATATTATATTTTAATGAGTTTCGCATCGCAGTGCACTGTTATAAGTATTGCAATAAGCTACAATAGCAGGCGTTTACAACAGCTATGGAGCCGTGCATGTTTACCGAAAAGTTTACTTTAGACAAAGCGTACTTTCGGGAATGTTTTGAAGAATCGTTGCCATACAGCAACGAGGTAAAACCAAAATATCCATTATTAGTATTTTTAATATTACTGTCACTCGTCTCTTGGTTTGTGCTAAATAATGGCTATCTAGCTAGCTTTTTAATCTTGGTTGCAACGCTTGAATTGATTGCCTTTTATTATCAAAAACCTTGGTGGGTGGCTAGACAAATGTTGAGTCGAGCATCGGGTAGTTTAGTCACGCTACACTTTGACGAACAAGGCATCAAAGCGGTTAACCCTTACAAAGAATATGCATTCTCTTGGCCGGAAATTACAGAGGCCCATGCAACATCACGCGGTATTGTGTTAAAGACAAACAAAGGGATGCAGTATGTCTCAAAAAGCGCGTTAAGTGATGAAGCACTAGCGTTTATTTATCTGAAGGCAAAAATATAGCCACTGAAGTGGCTATATTTATCGAATCTGAGGGTGGCTACATGTTGCCGGCAGAAGGATTTGATTTTTCTGCTTGAATACGCATGTAGATTTCTTCGCGATGCACTGATACATCTTTTGGTGCATTTACACCAATGCGCACTTGGTTACCTTTTACGCCTAGTACTGTGACTGTAACTTCGTCACCAATCATCAGGGTTTCACCTACTCGACGAGTTAGTATTAGCATTCTCTTGCTCCTGTATTCCAATAATTAAAAGATTCCGCGTCTTCGCCATTTTAATGAAAAGTGAACATAAAAGTAAGCAAAAAAACCTATAAACCATGCACTTTACGTCAAAAATATTACATGCAAACACTGCAAAGCTTGCTGTAACTGCATTTCAGTGACTAATACTGAAGCTTTTATTTCAGCGGTCGTCATTAGCATTGGATAAATATTTTCATATGCTAACGCGCCAAGCACCATTGCCAATACCTCTGGGTGCGACTTTATCCCCAATCCCACAATAGACACTTTTGCTACCTGATGCTGATACTTTAAGTCACGGATAGCATTGATAAATGGCTGAGACTGCAATAACTCTAAAACAGCCAAGTGGTCATTGCTACTCACTGTAAAAGCATAGTCCAAAATATCCGCTTGGCGACAAGATTGCTGCACCATATCAATTTCTATGTGAGATTTTGCCAATGCGAGTAAAATTTGGCTAAAACAGCATTTATCGGTTGCGCTAAATTGATAATAAACAACATCCTGCTGAGCAGTGATACCCGTCACTAAATTTTGCGACATGCATTCATCCTTATAACTGATCAAGGTGCCATGATCCGGGTTAAAACTCGATAAGACTCGAAGCGGTACTTGGTATCGACCAGCTGCCTCGACGGAGCGCAGATGCAGTACCTTTGCGCCTAAGCTCGCCATCTCAAGCATTTCAGGAAATGATATGTGAGATAACCGCCGCGCATCCTTAACCATTCTTGGGTCAGCGGTGTAAACACCATCTACATCTGTATAGATTTGGCATTCATCCGCTTGTAAAACACCCGCTATTTCAACTGCGGTGGTGTCTGTCCCCCCTCTTCCCAAAGTGGTGATGTTATCCTCACTATCACGCCCCTGAAAACCTGCGATAATCGCAATGCGATTATGTTCAAGCTCTTGACGTAAACGTGCTGTGTCAATATGTTCAATGCGCGCTCGGCCAAACAGGTTGTTGGTGTGAATAGAGATCTGATCAGCCAATAGACTGACAGCGGAATGGCCACGCTTAATAATCGCCATAGCAAGTAAAGCAATACTGACTTGTTCACCCGTACTTAGCAGAACATCCAGCTCGCGTGAACTTGGATTTGAGTCTATCTGCTTGGCCAAGTCTATCAAACGATTTGTTTCGCCAGACATGGCTGAAACCACAACGACGACCTGATGACCTTGCTGTTGGGTGTGAATGATATGTTCGGCGACCGCTTCGATCCGTTCAATTGAACCGACCGAAGTGCCACCGAATTTTTGTACGATTAACGCCACGGATTACTGAGTTTTCTCAGCAACCCATTGATTTACACTTGCAAGTGCGGCATCTAGATTTTCTGGCTCAGAGCCACCCGCCTGTGCCATATCAGGACGACCACCGCCCTTACCACCGACTTGTGCAGCCATGTGATTAACAAGCTCTCCCGCTTTAACTTTGCCAACTAAATCTTTCGTCACGCCCGCGATCAAACTGACTTTATCGCCATCAGCAACGCCTAGCGCAATCACACCTGAACCCATCTTGTTCTTCAGGTCATCAACCATACCACGCAATGCTTTTGACTCGGTACCCGCTACGTTTGCAACGAGTAGCTTGATGCCATTCACATCAACTGCTGACTCAAGAAGTGACGCGCCTGCAGCACTTGCTAACTTGTCATTCAGTTGTGCAATTTGCTTTTCAAGGCCTTTATTTTTCTCAAGTAGTGACGCGACTTTTTCAAGTACGTTTGCGCTATCACCTTTCACTAGCGCTGCGATTTGTGCAAGTTGCTGTTCTTGTTCAGCCACATAGTTCACCGCTTCAACACCAGTTACCGCTTCAATACGACGAACGCCAGCCGCAATACCGCCTTCAGATACAATCTTGAATAGGCCAATATCACCTGCGCGATTCACGTGCGTACCACCACATAGTTCAATTGAGTACTCACCAATTGATACGACGCGTACTTCATCATCGTATTTTTCGCCAAACAGCGCCATTGCGCCTTTTTCTTTAGCGGCATCAATGTCCATTAGCTCGGTGTTCAGCGCAAAGTTACTGCGGATCTGCGCGTTAACCATATCTTCCACTTCGCGAAGCTGTTGCTTAGTCACACCTTCAAAATGAGAGAAGTCAAAACGTAAGCGATCAGGCATGACCAAGGAGCCTTTTTGCGCAACATGCTCACCAAGCACTTGACGAAGTGCTTCATGAACTAAGTGCGTTGCGGTGTGGTTTTTCTTAATGCTATCGCGACGTGCCGCATCAATACGGGCATCCACTTTTTCATTAATGCTAATACGGCCATTCGCTGTACCAAGGTGTGCAAATGCGTTACCCAATTTTGTGGTATCGCTCACAACAAACGCACCATTAGCCACTTTTAGCTCACCCGTGTCACCCACCTGGCCACCAGACTCAGCATAGAATGGGGTGCGATCAAGTACTACAATACCTTGTTGACCATCTTCTAGCACGGAAACCGCTTTACCTTCGTGGAACAACTCAACCACAGTGCCTGTGTAATGCTCAGCGTCATAGCCCTTAAAGTCAGTTGTTTTTTCTGATTTCAACTGCTCGTTGTAATCTGCACCGAACTTACCTGCCTGCTGCGCAGTTTTACGCTGAACTTCCATACACTCTTGGAAGCCCTGCTCATCGATTGTCATGAAACGCTCACGAGCAACATCGGCAGTTAAATCAGCTGGGAAGCCGTAAGTATCGTAAAGTTTGAATACTAACTCACCAGGGATCACATCGCCTTTAATATCAGCCAAGCTTTCTTCTAAAATAGCCAAGCCACGGTCAAGTGTTTTACCAAACTGTTCTTCTTCGATACGCAGAACTTTTTCGATGATAGCTTGTTGCTTAGCAAGTTCAGGGTACGCTTCACCCATTTGCTCAATCAGTGCAGCAACTAGTTTGTAGAAGAATGCACCTTTGGCACCTAGCTTATTACCATGGCGTACCGCACGACGAATAATACGACGCAGTACATAACCACGGCCTTCATTAGATGGCATCACACCGTCTGATACCAAAAACGCACATGAACGAATGTGGTCGGCAACAACGCGTAGTGATTTGTCTTCTAAGTCTTGAGCATTGGTCACTTCTGCTGCGGCTTTGATCAAGCCTTGGAATAAGTCGATTTCGTAGTTTGAGTGTACGCCTTGCATAATGGCAGAAATACGCTCAAGACCCATACCTGTATCTACCGACTGCTTTGGCAAAGGTTCCATTGTGCCATCTGCATGACGGTTGTATTGCATGAATACTAGGTTCCAGATCTCAATAAAACGGTCGCCATCTTCTTCAGGCGTGCCCGGACGGCCACCCCAAATATGTTCACCGTGATCGTAGAAAATCTCAGAGCAAGGACCACATGGACCGGTATCACCCATTGACCAGAAGTTGTCATTGGTGTCGATACGAATAATCTTATCTTCCTCTAACCCAATGTCTTTATTCCAAAAATCAAACGCTTCGTCATCTGTGTGATACACAGTTACAAGTAGCTTTTCTTTTGGTAGTTGCAGAACTTCTGTTAAAAATTCCCATGCAAACTTGATTGCATCTTTTTTGAAATAATCGCCAAAGCTAAAGTTACCTAACATTTCAAAAAAAGTATGGTGACGAGCCGTATAACCAACATTTTCTAAATCATTATGCTTACCACCTGCACGCACACAACGCTGTGAGCTGGTTGCTCGTGAATATGGGCGGCTTTCTGCACCCAAGAAAACATCTTTAAATTGCACCATACCCGCATTGTTAAATAACAATGTGGCATCGTTGCCCGGGATCAATGAGCTTGAAGGCACAACTTGGTGTTGTTGTTTGGCAAAGTAGTCTAAAAACGCTTGCCTGATCTGTGCGGTAGTCATGTGCTGCATGTGATTATTCACCCATTTTTGCTGCTTGCATTGCATAATCTATTTCGTCATAGCTAAAGCCACGATACATCATGTAACGTACGCGCTTTGCTTTATCTTTGTAATCGAGTTTTTCCGGGGTCGAAGTGTACTTTCGAATGTATGCTTCTAGTGCCAACTCAAACCAGTCAATTTCTTGGTTCTCAATAAGCTGCATAAGGAGGGCTCGATCAACCCCTTTATTCCCCGCTTCGGCTAACACTCTATTGAGTCCTAGCCCTTTGTTGATTTGTCTTCTTAAAAAACTCTCACAATACCGATTCTCATCGATATAGCCAAGTGATTCACACCTCGCGAGTAGCTGTTCAATAAATTCGTCATCAGCCTGCTTAGCTTTGAGTTTTTGTGTGAGTTCTTTTTTTGAGTACTCTTGTCGACCTAACAACCAAAGTACGTAATTCTTCAGCTTTTGCTTGTCACTCTCTTCCATTAAGCGTCAAAGCGTCCTGATGATACCTGCGTTTGTTGTGCTTGTTCACCATCTTCTTTCGCCTTTGGCTGCTCGCGCATAAAAATCGCCTGATATGAGACAAAGAAGCTAATATAGGCAATCGGCATAATCACCAATAATGGCAACATACTCAGCGGTACGGAAGCAATCATAAGTAACATGATCAGTAAGCTGTATACGCTAAGCGGTGCCATGTTGACAAAAAATACCTGTAACGATTGTTTTAGCGCTTTCAAAATACGTGTTTCACCTTGGAAAAACACAATTGGCAATGCATACGCAAATGCCATGATGTTCAACGAGTGGGAAACAATAAAAATAGCCAGATCAGTGAATGAGATACTCGCAAAAATTGCTTCTAATAAGCGTTCTGGAGATTGCTCAGGTGTCGCATTTTGCATAATTGCAAACGCTTCTTCAAACAGTATGCCAGCCCCCCAAGTAAGCAAAATCACCACACCCAGTTGATAAAGGCCTAGACGAAATAGGTTAAGTCGTCGCCCTTTGGCAGAAAACGCAGCCAAAATACTGGCAAGTGAAATGACTTGGCCTTGCTGTTTGCTCAGCACAGCTAAATAAAAACCCGCAGTAAGAAAAGGAGCAGCAAACGCAGCGAGTAGCTGAAGTGGCGGCATAACCAGTGGGATCAATGCAACCACCACCATAAATATATGCATAAAAATAAAAGTAAACGGCTGTGTTTTAAATATTTCCCAACCTGCTTTTAACCACTGCACGCCCATGGCAGCTTTAAAGACTTTAAAGTTTGCAGACATATCCACTCTACATTAATAAAAACACTGTGATTATACCGATTAGAACGCAAAATGCGACCAACAGGCCGCACTTTAAAACAGCTTTAATATTGGCTGTTAATCGTCTTTCGATATCTTCTTAATATCCAGCATATGTGAGCCATGTTTCACCTTCGTTTCTAGGTAGCTTCGATTACCCACATGGCCCGATTTAATATGTGCTTGTGTCCCGACAACCGTTTCAACCTCAATGCCGGAATCGCGCAGTGCTTTCAGCTTATTAGGGTTGTTAGTCATCAGCTTAACTTTATCCAAACCCAATGCCTTGAGCATCAGAACCGCGTCAGAAAAATCACGTAAGTCATCCGCAAAACCGAGGTGGTTGTTTGCTTCGTAAGTGTTCATACCCTGCGACTGCAACACATAAGCATCAATTTTGTTATACAAACCGATGCCGCGACCTTCTTGACGCAAATAGAGTAAAACGCCACCTTCTTTATGCATGCTCTCTATACATTCGTTCAGTTGTTCACCACAATCACAACGCGAAGAGTGAAACACGTCACCGGTTAAGCACTCTGAGTGCATTCGTATCAAAGGCGTCGATTGCGCTTTGTCTGCTTGATTAAAAATAAGCGCAACATGCTCTTGCCCATCTTCAAGGCCACTAAAAGAAACTATTTCTGCAGGGATATGACTATGCTGTCCTACATTCAGCTGAACTCTCGCTCTTACTTCTGCCACGACTAAATAAAGACCTTAAATATATATAAATGTTACAATATCACATTATATTGTGAATATCATAGATATGGTGATTAAATTGCCAAAAAACAAGTCACCTCAGTGACTCAATAGTTTTTCAATACCGCTTCATCATAGTTTGCAATATCAAGCTTAACCTGATGTTTTGCAGCTAACGTATCAAGGCTTGCTTGCCAAATACTTAAATCATCCAATGTGATAGTATTGTCGTCTAACTCCCACAATTGCTTTGAACCTGTGTAACTAAACTGTATGGCTAGCATGGCATCTATGTCACCTTGCTCAGCCGCTTTTTTCAATTTAGCCATTTTACGGGTAATTTTATTGAGCGATTGCTTCAGATCCCAAACATAGCTTACTTCATGCATAAATGGGTGATGACGATATTTTTTAAGCGTTGCACCAATCGCAATGACACTCACCACAACGCCCAACAGATTCCAATGAAAATGACTGCCATCTTGATCAGGAAACAAGGCGATCAAAGCCTGCGCAATACCTAAACTGCCCACGGTCAAAGACACGACACAAGCGGCAATAACTTTATTTAAATGATTTCGATAACGTGCTTTATCGATTTTTTGTAACTGCATAATACCACCCTACTAAACGCTGCCTTATTGTACCGCGAAAGCAGTAATAAAAAAATTTTTAAAATTTTCACCCCTTTTGGTTTTTTCTTTCGTTGTAGTAGATAAAGAAACATAAAAAGGAGCGCGCTATGCTTGCCATAGAATTGCAAAAAGAAAACATCAACTATGTGAAATTAACCAGCGCGGCGTTTGGTGGTGCGATAATGACGGGGGCTGCATTTGTATTTATGCATTATTTGATTTCACAAGACAGTGTACGTATTCCTGACCCACGCCCCGTTGAAGTGATAGAAATTGCGCAACCAAAAGAAGACTCTCCAGTTCAAGAGATCAAAAAGCTGCCAGAACCACCCAAGGTCAGTCCGCCACCGCCGCGCACACTTACTCAAGTAACCGAGGCGCCAGGGCTAACTAACTTAAACACATTCAGTATTGAGGTACCCACGACAAAAGTCAGCATGGGCAACACTTTTGGTATACCATCGCAAGGAGATGCCACCCCAATTGTGCGCAGTGAACCGAGTTATCCGGTGACGGCAGCAAGAGATGGTGTTGAAGGTTGGGTAGAGTTGTCTTTTTCAATTTCACCTTCAGGAGAGGTCACGAATGTTGAAGTGGTAAATGCCGAACCAAAGCGCACCTTCAATCGCGCAGCAACCAATGCATTAAGACGTTGGAAATACCGTCCAAAAATAGTGGATGGCAAAGCGGTAATGCAAAATAATCAAAGTGTTGTGTTAGAGTTTAAGCTTGCACAGTAAAGAATATAGGGGCTTTGCCCCTTTGGAGATATGCCTATGCTAATAGCTTTAAAATCGTGGCTAAATATCACCAATGAGCAAGACGATCTCCTTCTGGCGTATAAAACGACTGGCAAAACACGTTATTTGGAAATCTTGGTTGATACATATAGCCAAGATCTTTTCCACTTTTTACGCAGTCACAGCGACGCTGAACTTGCCAAAGACTTATGCCAAAAAACTTGGCTAAAAACCATGGAAAAAAGTCATCTATATCAACAACAGCAAACCCCAAAAGCCTGGCTATTTACTGTTGCCCGTAATTTACTGATTGATGAGCTACGCAAACAAAAGCACTTTATTGAGTTAGATGAGCAGTGTACAGCGAGTGCTCATTTTGAGTATGAAGAGCCTACCCACTCATTGAGCGAAGCAATGGCACAGCTACCATTTTTACAAAAAGAAGCACTATCACTTCAGCTTGAAGGTTTTAGTCTAAATGAAATCGCAGATATCACACATTGCAATGCTGAAACTATCAAAACGCGACTTCGCTATGCAAAAACTCAGCTCAAACAGTGTATTGGAGCAGATCATGAATAAAGAGCAACAACTGCAACAACAGCTCAAACTTGAATACGAAGCGCAAAAGCGTCAGCAGCCTTTGACTAACGCTGAGCTGAACGATTTTAAATCCGTGTTCAAAACACATAAGGCTCAATCGCTTTTACCTCGATTGCAATGGGTGTGTGCATGCATGGCTGCGGCATTTCTATGTCATTTTGTGTTCACAACTTACCAAAGTGAACCACTGCCCCTTTATACGCTAGAGTTAGATCAGTTTAATCATATTGAGAAACACGAGCTACACCATGGCCAGTACCAACGCGCTTTTATCACCCGTAAAGCGCAGCTAGATGATGCGTTAGCCACATCGCAAAATATGCTTGATCAGATCCATGGTAACCGAGGTAGGTTAATCCAAATTGCAAATAACACTTGGTTCATTGCCGACTGCAAAGAAAAGCTATTACTTGAAGTGAGCGCTGACATTGTAAAACAAGTGACGGACAAACAAAGTTTCGACAATGCCACCCAGGGCGTTTTAATCGCTTTTGATAGAAATGAAAAAGGGCAGCTTGTTCATATTGCTACCCTTAAAAATAATCAATCAACTCAGTGTGGTTAGATCATAATCACACTGGCGACAAAAAAGCATATGAGTGACAAGCCGCCACCGACTAATGCATAAGGAAGCTGTGTTTTAACATGGGTTAGCAAATCACATCCTGATGCCAACGCCGATACAGCGCTCGTATCAGAGATGGGTGAGCAGTGATCACCAAAAATCCCGCCACTCAGAATCGCCCCCACTACCAAAGCAGGCGGCAGGCCTAAAGCTTGAATGAGTGGCACACCAATGGGGATCAAAATAGCAAATGTGCCCCAAGAAGTGCCTGTGGTAAACGACATAATCGCCCCAGCCAAAAACAAGACAGGTACGATAAAATAAATAGGTAAGTAATCACCAACGATTGATGCCACAAATACGCCTGTTCCCAACGCTTTTAAGCTTGCACCCAGAGTAAGCGACAACAATACAATACTGACCAGCGGCAATAACTCGCCCATGCCCTTAAAGCCAATATCAACTAACTCGTGGTGATTAAAGCGTTTATCCAATAGCAATAAAAAGTAAGCCACAGCGAGGGCTAAAATGGTGGCATAGAGCACCGACTTTGAACCACTGCCATTAGCCAATACGCCATCGCCAGTCCAAAACATAAATGCAATCATTGAGCCTATGAGCGTCAAAAGAGGCAGTAACATAAAGCGTGCTTTGGTGGCTTTTGGCCCCGCATCCAGTTCTAATTGCTGTTTTTCTAACTGCGCTTCTGCCAACTTCATTGGACCATGCACTTTGTCAAAAACAATAGTGTACAGCACTATCAACAAGGCAATAATGGCGTAGAAGTTAAACGGTACACTACTCCAAAGCACACTCACAGCGCTTTGCTCTAGCTCATAGTTACTTAACAGACCAAGCACATAAGCGCCCCAGCCATTGAGTAAAATTAAAATACAGACCGGCGCGCTGGTGCTATCGATAATGTAAGCTAACCGCGCTCTACTCATTTTAAATTTATCGAATAATCCCCGCGACACGATACCAGAGGTAAGCACACTCATATTGGACTCAATAAATACGGCGGTGCCTGTAAACATGGTTAATAAACCAACCTGCCGCTTACTTTTCGCAACACCTTTATTCATCAACACGTTAACAGTGGCAGCAACCCCGCCCGACTCACGAATGTAAGCAAGCAATGCCCCAATAATTAAGCTAAACAGCAGTATTCTGCTATTTCCTGCCGAGGTCACCACATCAACAATGCGTTCAATACTATTGACAGGTGTCATTAAAAGTTGACTATTTCCGTGTTGCATAAGCAACAAAAATTCTGAAGAAATGAGCGCAAGTAGGAGTGCGAGAATCACTTCCTTACGCCAAAACACCACCAATATCGCAATTAATGGTGGCAAAATTGAATACCAACTCATACATTCCCTTACAGCATCGCCGCTTAGTCATTATTTATAAAGGCTTAGTAGCTTAAAGAGTTCATTGGCAAAAACCAAGGCTTTTACACGCTAACGATTACATTGGCAACATTTGTACCTTAAATAATTTTTTTGTGTGAAAAAAAACACAATAATTAATTCGGCGACTATATATTGAAAATAATTGAACCTATAATGAATACAACTAAGTAACCATGAAGTATCGTAATGTCGACATTTGTAAAAATAAAGGCGCTCAAGCCCAGCCTATCGAGCAGCGAAGCGAAGTTGGCTGATTTCACGCTTAATTCAGGTGAAAAAATTCGTTCGCTTTCCTCAATAGAATTAGCAAAACAAGCCGGGGTCAGCCAATCAAGCGTAGTTAAGTTTGCCCAAAAACTCGGATATAAAGGTTTTCCAGCCTTCAAATTAGCAGTCATAGATGATTTAAATTTACAGGCTTATTATCCTGAAACGGTCAAAACGCATATTACCAGCAATGACTCGATTGAAGTGATGGCACAAAAGCTTCTAGCACATCAGCAAAGCATTTTGAGTGAAACACAAAAGATCAACACACAGGCACAATTTGAACGTGCAATTACAGCCATTAAATCTGCTAAAAAAATACTACTTTGCGCAGTGGGTGGTAGTTTTACTATGGCACAAGACTTTGCATTAAAGTTGCAAAAGCTTGGCCTACCAGCCATAGCCCAAACCGATGAACTCACCGCGGCCAGTTACATGGCGACTATGGGTAAAGATGATTTGTTGATTGCCGTTAGTGACTCAGGGCAAAGCAAAGGTGTACTGCGTGTAGCCAAGCAAGCTAGAAACAATCAATGCACCATTCTTTCTTTGTCTCGCTATGGCAATAGCTCTTTGAATGAATTAGCAAATATTCAATTGTTCAATGTCATTGGCGAGGAGCCTGTGAGGCACGCATCAATTCTTACTCGTACATCACAAAGCTACTTGATAGATGTCTTGTTTATCGCCTTGACCCAATCTAACTTACATTGGCAAAAAAGAGCTGAGCGCGCCAATGAACACATGTATGAAATTCGCCACGGCTAACGAGCATACAGTAAATAAGGCTGACGACGCTGCTTAAATGCAGCTAAATCAGCCTGCCAACTGCTTTGTATTTCCGTCAATGGCAGCCCTTGAGAAATGGCTTTTCTCAACTTATCCGTTCCCGCCAATTTATCCATAAACTGTGGATGTGTGAAAAACGTTTGTCCGTTTTGAGCAAATGCTTGTGCGCTGGCAACAAACCAACTCAAATCAAGCCCAGTCACTTTATGTGCGCGTAAATCCAAACCAAATGCTGTTGTGCCATTCAGTTTTGGGTTGCTTGCAGCGCCCTGTACTGGCAATGGGGTAAAACTGTAGCTCCCCAGCTTGACCACATCATGACCAAAAATTTGAAAAGGCATTGCTGTACCGCGGCCCACCGACACTGGCGTTGCTTCAAAAAAACACAACGATGGATAAAGCGCAATGGCTTGTGCGTTCGGCAAGTTTGGACTGGGTTTAACAGGTAGGTCATATTGCATGTCACCACGATATTCAGCAACTGGCACCACCGTCAGATTGAGCTTTTTATCCGTGTTTAACCACCCCTCAGCACTGATCATTTTCGCAAGCTCCCCTACCGTCATACCATGCAGTACGGGAATGGGGTGCATCCCCACAAATGAGCGAAACTTAGGCTCAAGCACAGGCCCATCCACATAAGCAATATTGGGGTTTGGCCTATCGAGCACAATCAAACCTTTACCATGTTCAGCTGTTGCTTCCATCACATAATGCATGGTGCTGATATAAGTATAAAAGCGCACACCCACATCTTGAATATCAAAGATAATCACATCTATGTCATCAAGTGCTTCTGCTGTTGGTTTTTTATTTTTGCCGTACAACGACACAATCGGCAGTCCAGTTTTACTATCTTTGCTCGAGCTCACTTTCGCTCCAGCATCATGGTTGCCTCTAAAGCCATGCTCGGGCGCAAACACTTTACGTACATCAACGCCTTTCCTAAGTAAGCTATCCAGCAAATGTCCATCTTGCGTTTGTGCAGTTTGATTCACCACTAAGGCAACTCGTTGGTTTTTTAATAATGGGAGATATTGCTCATAACGCTCAGCGCCGACTTGGAGTGCTGCTGCTGAAAACACATGAATAAATGAGAGGAAAATCAAGAAAAAACGCATGGTAGACTAGTGTTGTAAGCCGATGCGCTATGATGACGGACCCCGCCATAACATGCAACCAAAACACACCTCAAATTTCAGGCACAAAAAAACCGACTGCCTTTTCAGAACATGTCGGTTGATTGCTCACTCTTAAAAGAGTGGCGGACGCGGGACGTATCTTGAAAGAGTGAACCTTCGATAGCCTGCATCGCAATTCTTTATATTTAACCACTTAAGATAAGTGGCGGACGCGGGAGGATTCGAACCTCCGACCGCCTGGTTCGTAGCCAGGTACTCTATCCAGCTGAGCTACGCGTCCGTTATAGTCGTTTTATATCTAACTAAGATACTCATATATTTAACCACTTTGAAAAAGTGGCGGACGCGGGAGGATTCGAACCTCCGACCGCCTGGTTCGTAGCCAGGTACTCTATCCAGCTGAGCTACGCGTCCGTCGTGAATGTTACATTTTCCAATGTCTCAATATTTTACCACTTGAGAAAAGTGGCGGACGCGGGACGTATCTTGAAAGAGTGAACCTCCGATAGCCTGCATCGCAATTCTTTATATTTAACCACTTAAGATAAGTGGCGGACGCGGGAGGATTCGAACCTCCGACCGCCTGGTTCGTAGCCAGGTACTCTATCCAGCTGAGCTACGCGTCCGTCGTGAATGTTACATTTTCCAATGTCTCTGTATTTTACCACTTGAGAAAAGTGGCGGACGCGGGAGGATTCGAACCTCCGACCGCCTGGTTCGTAGCCAGGTACTCTATCCAGCTGAGCTACGCGTCCGTATTTAAGTATCTTTTACATCTTTACTTACCAGATGCGAACTTGTTCGTAGTCATCATTGCTAAATAACCTATCTAGCTAACTACGCGTCCGTTACAAGAAACCATGCTAAAACATGGCGGAGAGGGAGGGATTCGAACCCTCGATAGGGCTACAAACCCTATACTCCCTTAGCAGGGGAGCGCCTTCGGCCACTCGGCCACCTCTCCGTCTTGTGGATGCGTATAATAAAGGCTTACGAAAATAAGTCAAACACTTTTATGGTAAAATTGGACTGTATGCTCATAGAATGTTCAGCTTTTAAGTCATTTATATGTCAGCGTTTAACTTTTCATCGCTTTGCGCCTAAAAATAGTGCAAAACAAACTAAAGATACAAAAAAGCCGCTGTGAAAGCGGCTTTTTATCTCATATTAAATTAGTCAGCTTGAGGGCGCATGTGCGGGAACAAGATAACGTCTTTAATAGTTGGTGAATCAGTAAATAGCATCACTAGACGATCAATACCAATCCCCTCACCTGCCGTAGGCGGTAAGCCATACTCAAGCGCTTGAATATAATCATCATCAAAGTGCATTGCTTCATCATCACCCGCATCTTTTTCTTCAACCTGACGCGCAAAACGTGCTGCTTGGTCTTCAGCGTCATTTAGCTCAGAGAAACCGTTAGCCAACTCACGGCCACCCACGAAGAATTCAAAGCGGTCTGTAATGAATGGGTTTTCATCGTTACGACGTGCCAATGGCGACACTTCCCACGGATACTCAGTGATGAAAGTTGGTTGAATAAGCTTATGCTCAGCCACTTCCTCGAAGATCTCACATAAGAACTTACCTGGGCCCCAAACACAGTTTTCAGGAATTTTAACGTGAATTTGCTTAGCAAACGCTTTTAGCTCTTCAAAGTGGTTTTCAGGGTCTTTGAAAATATGCGCTTGTGCCGCTGCAGCTTCAGAATGTTCAATGATTGCATCCGCCATTGATAAGCGAGCAAAAGGCTGACCAAAGTCATACTCAATCGTATCAACTACTTCGCCATCGGCATTCTTTGTGGTGTTCACAACCGTTGTTGTGCCCAATACGTCTTGTGCCACGGTACGTAACATATCTTCCGTA
This sequence comes from Pseudoalteromonas sp. ATL1, assembly GCF_058933015.1. Taxonomy (NCBI): domain Bacteria; kingdom Pseudomonadati; phylum Pseudomonadota; class Gammaproteobacteria; order Alteromonadales; family Pseudoalteromonadaceae; genus Pseudoalteromonas; species Pseudoalteromonas sp. ATL1. The sequence continues at coordinate 3,773,516 of NZ_JBZYXL010000001.1, forward strand.
AGGTTCATTAGATCTTTGTAATCTGCGTACGCTTGGTAGAATTCGATCATCGTGAATTCTGGGTTGTGACGCGTTGAAAGACCTTCGTTACGGAAGTTACGGTTGATTTCAAATACTCGGTCAAAACCGCCTACCACTAAGCGCTTAAGGTAAAGCTCTGGTGCGATACGCAAATACATGTCGATATCCAGTGCGTTGTGGTGCGTCACAAATGGACGTGCAGATGCACCGCCAGGAATAACCTGAAGCATCGGTGTTTCTACTTCCATAAAGTCACGCTCAGCTAAGAAACGACGAATACCTTCAATCACTTTAGAACGAATACGGAATGTTTCACGCGTATCCATGTTTGTGATCAAATCAACATAACGCTGACGATACTTCGCTTCTTGATCCGTTAAACCGTGGAACTTCTCAGGTAATGGGCGTAAAGACTTAGTCAGTAGTTCATACTCAACCATGTCTACATATAGGTCGCCTTTACCAGATTTATGTACTGGTCCTTTCACACCAATGATGTCACCGATGTCTAATTGACCATACTTCTCTTTTAAGTCTTTCTGTACATCTTTTGAAGCATAAGCCTGAATGCGGCCTTTCATGTCTTGTAGCACTAAGAAAGGACCACGTTTGGCTAAGATACGACCAGCAACAGCGGCTTGTTGATCTAGCTCAATCAATTCTTCTTTCGATTTATCGCCAAGCTTAGCCTGTAGATCAGCCGTATAGTCTTCACGGCGGAAGGTGTTTGGGTGGCCATTGGCATTGCAATTCTCGCGAATCGCATCCAACTTATTACGACGCTCAGCAATGAGTTTGTTTTCGTCTTGGATTTGATCTGTCATTTTTTAGCTCTTAATTTAGCTTGTTGATTAAAGGCCTGACTTCAGGCTAGCTTCGATAAATTTGTCTAAGTCACCATCAAGTACGGCTTGCGTATTACGGTTTTCAACTCCCGTACGTAAGTCTTTGATACGCGAATCATCTAGTACATATGAACGTATTTGACTACCCCAACCGATATCCGATTTTGCGTCTTCTTGTGACTGTTTTTCAGCGTTTTGCGCTTGCATTTCAAGCTCAAATAACTTGGCTTTCAATTGCTTCATCGCTTGCGCTTTGTTTTTATGCTGCGAGCGTTCGTTTTGACACTGTACCACGGTATTGGTTGGTATGTGTGTGATACGAACCGCAGACTCGGTGGTGTTTACGTGCTGACCACCGGCACCCGATGCACGATATACGTCAATGCGTAAATCTGCCGGGTTAATATCAATTTCAATATTATCGTCAACTTCTGGATAAACGAATGCTGAAGCAAACGAGGTATGACGACGGCCACTTGAATCAAATGGGCTCTTACGTACCAAACGGTGAACACCCGTTTCCGTGCGTAACCAACCGTAAGCGTATTCACCAACAAAACGCACGGTGGCACCTTTAATACCCGCAACGTCACCATCAGTGGCTTCAACTAGCTCAACTTTAAAACCTTTTGCTTCACCCCAACGCAAGTACATACGCAGAAGCATGTTACACCAGTCTTGTGCTTCAGTACCGCCAGAGCCTGCTTGTAAGTCTAGATAGGCATCGCTGTCATCATGTGCACCAGAAAACATTCTACGGAACTCAAGTTTATCGAGTGATGCAGCCAAGGTTTCTAATTCTTGCTGTGCTTCATCAAAGGTGTCTTGATCTTCCGCTTCTACAGCAAGCTCTACTAGACCTTCAACATCATCGGCACCCGCAACCAGTTCATCAATGGTTTCAACAACGGCTTCTAACGCTGATTTTTCACGGCCTAAAGCTTGCGCTTTTTCCGGTTCGTTCCATACGGCTGAATCTTCTAATTCGGCATTCACTTCTTCTAAACGCTCTAGTTTGTGAGCGTAGTCAAAGATACCCCCGAAGCAGTTCAGTACGTTCGCGAATGTCCTTGATTTGATTAATCACAGGATTCACTTCAAACATGCACATTACTCCAAAAATTGCTCGATTTTATAGAGTTGCCGCTATTTCAGTTCTGACCTAGCAACACCCCAATTATTAAACGCGCCATAGTAGCAAAATTTGTTGTCGCTATAAATGCCTTTATGCGGTAATTGCGCTGATTTCTCGTACTATCAACTGTAATGAAAACTTGCCTCTAAACTCGTTTATATCGAGCTGATAAGCAACCAAAGCCGTACTCGCTTGTGTATTTGGCCAAGCTCTAACATCCACATTGAAGGCAATGGCATCAACCAATTTTCCGCTGAGGTGTTTTAATACGAGTTTTAAGTGCTTTTCGCCGACGATACGCTGTTGAATAAGTTCAAATTCGCCATTAAAAACAGGCTCTGGAAAATGTTGTCCCCATGGTCCCGCTTGTTGCAATAACTGTGCAAAATCCATAGAAAAACACTCGGCGGGTAATTCGCCATCAGTCAGTAAGATACTTTGTTTATGCTCTTCAGACAGCACGAGCGTGACTGCATCTGTAAAGGCGGTTTTAAATCGTTCAAAATCCACTTCGTTGATAGTCAATCCAGCTGCCATCGCATGGCCCCCAAACTTTACAATCAGGTTGGGATATTGCGTATTCAGTGATTCGAGTAAGTCGCGCATGTGCACGCCTTCAATTGAACGGCATGAACCCTTGATCTCGCCGTGGTCGCCTTGAGCGAAAATCACCGTTGGTCGATGATATTGCTCTTTCAAGCGACCCGCTAAAATACCTATAACGCCTTGATGCCAATCGTCTTGATATAAACACAATGCATCCGGTACCGTTTGGGTACTGAAAACTAAACGTTCCAATACCGCTTGCGCTTCTTGCTGCATGCCCTGCTCTATCTCACGGCGTTCATGATTTAAACTATCAAGTTCACTGGCAATACTTCTTGCTTGCTGTGCATCTTTTGACAGTAAGCACGCGATGCCCAAACTCATATCGTCTAATCGCCCAGCCGCATTGAGCCGTGGCGCAAGTGCAAAGCCAAAGTCACTGGCAGTTAAACGCGCGGCATTGCGGTTGGCCACTTCGATAAGCGCTTGAATACCAGGGCGAGTATGGCCTGAACGAATGCGCGCTAAACCTTGATAAACCAATGTACGATTGTTCGCATCCAATGCCACAACATCCGCGACCGTGCCCAGAGCAACCACATCTAACAACGACGCTAAATTTGGCTCTGTTTGGCCCGTATTTGCAAAATAGTCATTCGCGCGCAGATGATGTCGCAGCGCCACCAGCACGTAAAATGCCACGCCAACACCCGCGATCGATTTTGATGGAAATTGGCAATCAAATTGGTTGGGATTGACGATGGCATCGGCGTTTGGTAATTGTTCACCCTGCAAATGGTGATCGGTAACAATAACTTGAATATTCGCTTGCTTAACAATATCAATACCCGCGATACAAGAAATACCATTATCAACCGTGATCACCAAATCTGGCGCTAGCTGCACGATTTGCTCGGCTAAGGCTGGGCTTAAACCATAACCTAAACTAAAACGGTCTGGCACAAGGTAATTAACGTCTTGAAACCCAAATTGCGTAAGTCCTTCCATTAGCACTGTGGTGCTCGTCGCACCATCGGCATCAAAATCACCAACAATCAGCACCTTAGATTGTTTTATAAGCGCCGAATGCAAAATATCGCAGGCCTTTTCAATGTCTTTGAATAAACGAAAATCAAGTAAGGTGCCGGCTCTGTTGTCCAGCTCAAGCGCATCACGTACGCCACGACTGGCATATATTTGCTTGATAATCGGATGTAAGTGGCTGGGTAAATGACTGTCGTCAACTCGCTTACGAACTTTTATCTGGGTATCCATGAACTACACGACCTTATGTTTAAAAAAGCAAAAAGGGCCAAGCGGCCCTTTCTAATCATTGAGTCATTATACCTAGGTTTAAGACTTGTTACCTTTGTCTTCTAGCATTTTTGCTAACGCATCGGCTGGTTGATACCCTGGGATCAGGGTGCCATCTTCTAAAATGATGGCGGGTGTACCACTCAAGCCGAAGCTTTGGCCTAACTGGTAGTGTTCAGCAACAGGCGCACTACAGCTTTCTACTTTTTCAACTTTTTGACCTGCTTTTGCGTCGGTTAGTGCTTGCGCGGCATCCTTTGCACACCAAACATTCATTAGATCTTCATATCCGCCGCTACCAATACCAGCACGCGGATATGCCAAGTATTTAACTGTAATCCCTTGTGCTAGATAATCTTCCAATTCGCGGTGCAGTTTACGGCAATAACCACAGGTGATGTCAGTAAATACCGTGATCTGATGCTTTTCATTCTCTGCTTTGTAAACAATCATTGAATCTTGATACTGAGCAATGCCGTCTTTACGAACACCGCTCAACGCCTGATCGGTCACGTTTACTCGATTTTCTAAATCAATTAAATTGCCTTGCATCAGATATTTACCATCTTGACTAGCATATAGTACGCCTTTATCTGTCAAGACCGTTTTAAGCCCCGCAATTGGACTATCTTGGATGCTTTTGACTGTCACGCCAAGCTTGGCAAAACTTTCTTTAATTGGTTCTACTGCCATTGGAGCCACAACAGGCTGTATCTCTGTATCAGCAGTCTCATTCGCGACAGCTGTAAAGCAGCATGCCATTGCCGCTGCAACAATTAATTTTTTCATATCATACTCTTTAAAATTATTATCCTATTAACCCAGTAGACCGAGGATTTTAAATAAAATTCCATCACGCTCTGGGGTGATGTTGCTGATGCAGAGTTTTCAAGCGCTCGCTGGCAACATGCGTATAAATCTGAGTGGTCGACAAATCACTATGACCTAACATCATCTGTACAACTCTTAAATCCGTGCCATGATTAAGCAAATGTGTTGCAAAAGCATGACGTAGTGTATGTGGTGATAATGGCGACGTTACATTAGCCAAAATAGCATAGTGTTTAATTCGATGCCAAAAGGTTTGGCGCGTCATCCCCGTACCTCGTTTTGATGGAAACACAAAATCGGTGGCATGTTTCACCATTTCAGGACGTCCTACGCGCAGGAATTCTTCCACATAATGCAATGCTTCTTCGCCCATTGGGACCAAACGCTCTTTGCCCCCTTTACCTTTCACAAGCACCACCGCTTGGCGTAAGTTAATTTGCTCCATACGTAAACCAACTAACTCAGTGACGCGTAAGCCTGTCGCATACAAGAGTTCCAGCATGGCTTTGTCTCTAAGTCCCATTGGCTCAGCAAGTTCTGGTGCATCCAATAAGGCTTCCACTTCCTGTTCCGATAACGTTTTAGGTAAAGACTGCGTTGTTTTAGGTTGTGCAATATTCAAAAGTGGTGTTTGCGTTATTTGCTTTTCTCGTAAAAAAAATAAATAAAAGCGCTTTAAGGCACTGATCGCACGTGCAGTACTGCGGGCTTTTAACCCTAAATCAACGCGATGAGCTAAATATGCCTCGACGGTATCGCTGTGCACACCCAGTAAAGAGTTTGCCTTACCGTCTCGCTGTACAAAGTAGGCGAATTTTTCTAAGTCACTACGATAGGCAGAAAGCGTGTTTTCACTTAACCCTTGCTCAAGAAATAATGAATCTAAAAAATGTTCGATAAACTCTGCATTCTCTTCACTGAGCTTATTCATGGATTGGCTATGTTCTTTGCTCACAGGCTTCCTGTATCAATTTAGTGCATCATAATGTAGACTTCGCGCCTATCATATCAGTCAAACGAAAAGTGATAAATACCATGCAAATAGGCTTATTTTATGGCTCAACTACTTGCTATACAGAAATGGCAGCAGAAAAAATAAAAGACATCATTGGCGAAGATATTGTGTCATTGCACAATATTAAAGATGAGCCGCTAAATGATGCTGAGCAATACGACTTTCTGATTTTTGGTATTTCCACTTGGGATTTTGGTGAACTGCAAGAAGATTGGGAATCTTGTTGGGATGACATTGATAGCGTAAACCTGTCGGGCAAAACCATCGCGCTATTTGGCATGGGTGATCAGCAGGGGTATGGTCAATGGTTTCAGGATGCTTTGGGTATGTTGCATGACAAAATCCAACCACAAGGTGTGCAATTTTTAGGTTACTGGCCTAATACACCTGACTACGAATTTGAAGCCTCAAAAGCACTCACCGAAGACAAAACACATTTTGTCGGACTTGCACTCGATGAAGACAGCCAATACGACAAAAGTGACGAGCGTATTGCCACATGGATCACGCAAATCATGACCGAGTATGCGGATACACTATAGCAATAGTGTATCCTGTTATTTCTTCAGCCATATTAATGAGTCGCTCCTTGCTCGTACCATGAATGGGACCTTATCCATTTATTTAAGTAAGGGTAACCGCGATCTGGATCTGGCATATCCCATAACTTTAATAATGGCACGCCATACCCATGACCACTTTCATAAAGCTTTTCAAAATAAGCACTGTGCCCCCTGTATCCATATGGATGGAATACCACGGACATTGGTAAGCCAATATGCTTAATGGCAGCAGCCGACCAAGCTATGGCCGCCATTTCTTCTCCATGCATCCAGTCTTTTTTGCGACCACTTTTATAAACATCCCCACTTAACAGGTGTCGCTCTGTTGGTTCACAAACTGCAATATGCCCAGCCTCATGCAAAATGTCACCGGGGTACAGTAAGCGTTCAAGATCGATGTTTAATATACCTTGATATAACTTTAACCCAGGCAAAAACGTTTTCCCTTCAATTTTTGACAAGCAAAAAGGCAATTTAATTTGCGTCAAAAACGCTAAAATAGCAGACGTGTCATTACACATAGTTTCATCCTTATATGGCTATTCAACGCTCACTTGTGTGCAATTTAAGTGTGTACTACTGGCCATATTTTGCAAAGTACTTGTAAGAATCTGTCGTTAATAGATATTAACGATGGCTAAAAGTGCTAATGACTACATTTTCAGATAAAACGCCTTACAAAGTGCAATATATTCTTGGCTGTACTGTTTACCCTGTTCATAAATAACCAACTTGCTCAATGCTACCGTGGTACAGCAAGTGTGGCCAAACTCCAGTAAGCTGCGCGATGGCGCTTTGTCTGGCGTGCTTGACACCAAGCAATGTCGTAATAAATTCAGGGAGCTCTCTTTTGCAAGCTTGATAAATTGTTCAGCCTCGGCACATGGTAAAATCACAGACAATCTTGAGTCACGGTTGCTTAGCTTTAAAAACGCTGTTAATAACTCAGAAAAAGATAAACTATCGGTATGCCGAGCTATATTCCTCGCCTCATTAGGCCCCTTCAAGCTTTGATTAAAATAAGGCGGATTGCAGATCACCACATCGAACACATCTGCTGTACTAAACGTTCTGATATCTCCCTGATGCAACTGAATATCAGGCCATGGACTCTGCCAAATATTAGAAAATGCATCTTTATATGCACCTTCGTCAATTTCAATGGCTTCCACATCCAATTCAGGCATGCGCTGTTTACACATTAAAGACAGTAATCCCGTGCCGCAGCCTACATCCAGTAAACGCTTGGCAGCACTCAAATTAGTCCAAGCACCAAGTAAAATTCCATCCGTTGACACCTTCATGGCGGTGTTCAATTGTTGTACCTTAAATTGTTTAAATGCAAACCCAGACATGATTCACCTTTTCCAAAATAGCCATCACGCGTATAATTGCGTTCATTGTCCTTTATTTTTGATGCACTATGCAATTTTCTGAATTCGATCTTGATCCTAAAGTTTTAACTGCCATTAGCAAAATGGGCTTTGAAACAGCCACGAGTATTCAGCAGTTGGCCATTCCAGAAGCGCTCATTGGACGCGATATTTTAGCCTCGGCTCCAACGGGTACGGGTAAAACCGCCGCATTTTTGATCCCTGCAATTCAGTATTTGCTTGATTTCCCACGCCGAGATCCAGGTTTTGCTCGCGTGCTTATCATGGCACCGACTCGTGAACTTGCCTATCAAGTACATGAGCAATGTCAACTCCTCGCCGCTAACACACATTTACGCATTGGTGTTGTCACTGGCGGGATCAACTATGGTAGCCACAAAGAAATTTTTGAAAAGAATAACGATATTCTTATCGCGACGCCAGGACGACTGATGGAATATCTTGAAACTGAGAACTTCCACGCAGAAAACGTAGAATTACTTATTCTTGATGAAGCGGACCGCATGCTGGACTTAGGCTTCAAAAAAGAAATGCTTCGCATTTGTGACGAAGCTAAAAACCGTCGCCAATGCTTTTTATTCTCTGCTACGTTAGAAGGTGATAGCGTTGAGCTATTTGCGGAACGCATCTTAAATGATCCTGCGCTGTTAGAGGCTGAATCGTCACGTAAAGAGAAAGCCAAAATTCATCAATGGATTCACCTTGCAGATGACTACAAGCATAAACTTGCCATGCTGACGCACCTTCTAAAAAATGAAGAAGAAGTACAAAAGGCCATTGTATTTGTAAAAACGCGCGAACGCCTTGAGCAACTGGTTGGTGAGTTATACGCCCAAGATATTAAAACCACGTGGCTTCGTGGGGAGATGCCACAAGATAAGCGTATGGCTGCAATGGCAAGCTTTCACAGCGGCAGAACGCGTATCTTAATTGCCACCGACGTCGCTGCACGTGGTATTGATGTACCTGACATCACCCATGTGATTAACTTTGACATGCCACGTTCAGCAGACGTATACGTGCATCGAATTGGTCGAACAGGCCGAGCAGGTCGCAAAGGTACAGCCATTTCTTTAGTTGAAGCACATGATGTTGCTATTTTGGCAAAAATTGAGCGTTACACTGAGCAGAGCTTAAAACGTCGTGTTATTAAAGGGATAGAACCGCAACACAAAGAAGCAAAACTGCCGAAGAAAAAGAAAGACCCCGCTAAAATCAAAGCGAAGAAAAAGCTTAAGAGCAAAGTAAAAAAGAAAAAGTAACTCGCACCTCCTGGTGATCTTAATCTGTGCTGAGCACGCTCATAGTGTGCTCAGTTCCTAGGATAAATACTGCTCTAATACCGCTTTCAGTTTATCTATTTCGATAGGCTTAGTAATAAAATTATCCATGCCGTGTGCAATAGCACGATTATAGTCTTCCGACATCGCATTGGCTGATAAACCACAAATGGGCATCGTTAAGTTTAGTTCATTGCGAATATAATCTGTTGCCGTAAAGCCATCCATTACAGGCATTTGAATGTCCATCAACACCAAATCATAGGCATAAGGCGTGTTAGTCAGTTTATCTATGGCTTGCTGGCCATCTTCGGCAATGTCAGTCTGTAGTCCCATGGAGGTAAGTAACTTGCCAGCCACCATCTGGTTCACTGCATTATCTTCAACCAGTAAAATCCGCCCATTAAATGCAGCCTCAAACACCTCTGCCGAGGCCGCCTTATCAGCCGCGTCTTGATTTACCACTTTCAACAAAGCGCATAAATAGCGATAGAACATAGTGTACGTAAAGGGCATCTCGAGTACCAGTGCTTCGCCTTCAATACCCGCTCGACTTAGCAAAACTCTATCACGTTTATCAATTATCGTACCAAAACCAGCACTGTAGTGTTGCAGCATCGCAATTTTTGGTAAGTTGATAACTTTCGACATTTCGTTATCTAAAATTAATAGCGCCTGTAATTGAGCTATTTCGTCAGCTGGCATTTCTTCTAATTCATTCATCGTTGTGAAATAAACTTGGCAACCATTGAACTCAAGGTATTTGGTTAGTAACAGGGAAAGTTCAGAGTTGTCATCATAGCAAAGCAAGTGCATTCGACGTGGGGTTTCTGTCGGCAGCTTTTGTACCGTTTGCGGTTTACACAGCTTCAACCTGAGCAATACCGAAAACGTGGCCCCTTCCCCCTCTTTTGAATAGACATTAACACTACCATGCATTAACTCACATAGCTGTTTAACAATCGCCAACCCTAGCCCCGTACCGCCATATTGCCGACTTGTCGACACGTCGGCCTGAGAGAAGTGCTCAAACATCTGATGCTGCTGGTGTTCTGAAATGCCAATCCCGGTATCTTGTACATCAATACTTAAAATGGCTTCTCCTGTAGCCGTTTCTGTTACTGTGACACGCAAAGTAACACCACCCACAGAAGTGAACTTAATTGCGTTATTGCATAAGTTTAAAATGACTTGCGTGATCCTAACTTCATCGCCAATAAGGTGAGTGAGTTCAATCGGGCAATAACTTCTGAGGTATAAGTTTTTTTCTGCGGCTCGTAGACTCGTTGAGGAGAGAATATTATCCAGCATGGTATCTAGCTTAAATGGCTTTTCTTCAATATCCAATTTGCCCGCTTCTATTTTAGAAAAATCCAGAATGTCATTGATCACAGCCATTAATACAGTGGTCGAGTAACTTATTTTTTCTAAGTACTCTTGTTGCTCCTCATTGAGTGTTGAGCTTTTTAGTAGCTCCACTAGGCCAATAATGCCATTCATTGGAGTTCGTATCTCGTGACTCATGTTGGCCAGAAATAAGCTTTTTGACAGGGTTGCTTGTTCAGCTTCTCGCCGTTTCGTATCTAGCTCTTGGTTTAACTCTTTTTGTTCAATAACAAGCTCTTTGGTGCGCTCAAACAACTCATTTATTTGAATATTTTTTTTATGGAATACACTAGCAGCGAGGGATAATTGCCCTATTTCATCACGTCGCTTTAAATAGGGTATATCCATAATGTGCATGTTGTTACTCAGACGCTGGAATAAACTGGTCAACGTTCTGATGGGCCGGATCACCCTTATAATTAAAAATGTCGCAAACAAGGCCACTAAAACGATGCCTAATAACACAAACAATTCGCTACGCTGTTGCAGAGAATCTGTCATTTGCTGAGCCAGCTCAACATTACGCTGCATTTCTTGCTCTTCCAGTTCACGTAACGTAGACGACAAATGAAGTACTTCATTGGCCGTACCTGGAAGCACAACGTTGGTCAAATATAAATAACCCCTAATTGTTTGGTGTAACTTACGAAAAGACATGTTAATTTGACTAAAGCGATCTGATAACTCCGTTTGCTTTAGTTGGCTCAAACCACGTTGAGCTTGCGAGATTTGCTCATTGAACTCCCTAACATGTTGCGTATTTTGTGTCATAAGATACGCGAGCACCGCGTTATGGGCTCTAACTAAATGAGAGGTGAAAATCGCTTTCTCTGTGGAGCTAAAACGAGCGTCTATTGTTTTTTGCGCAGAATCAATAAGGCCAAGTAACTCGTTTTGATAAAGCGATTGGCGTTTCTCTCGCCCCGAAATCACCACTTTTAAATTATCTCGGTAATCTCGCACATGGCTTTGCATACGCTCAATCATATCTGAAACTTGCTCTGAGCGATCAGGCGCGATTTTTAACACATGCAACGCTTCGTCTATTTTATCAATTAACAGCGTACTACGGTTAATTGCGACAGCGCTTGCTGACTGCTTATAAATCAGTACATTTCTTTGTAAATCAACAACCGATAATTCTAATCTGTAAGCTGTCTCGGCTAATTGTGTTGACCGTGCTATCTTGTCATCCCGCTCTTCTAACAAACGATAACTCTCGTCTGCTAAATAAGCCGATATCAGCACCATCGCACCGATAAAAAATAGGCCAATGCCAAGTTGAAATGTTAATGAGCGAACAAACTTCATCTTGTTCCCTTAATTTATAAACTCATACCATTTCTGTAAGCTGTAATCGTAACTCGGCATCACCGTGTTCCAAACAGCCACATTACTAAAGCGTTTTAAATAGCTCCCTCCTGTTCTCACTTCACCCTCTTTCACCGAAAGCTTACCATCCGTGCCCTTCAGTTCTGTTGCCGCTGGTAACCCCTCATACCAATAATCCCACTCAGCTTGCGATAAGTGGTTTTTAGTTCTTTGTGGGTTGGAAATGTAATAACCTTGTCTGGCAATAAACGCACCGGGCCAGCCCGATAACCACCAGTTCATATATTCATAGGCGGCATCTTTAACTGCACCTTGCGTGCCCGAAGATAAACACATGACGCCATGCCAACCGCGATAGCCTTCTTTTGGTGCGGCATAGATCACCGGCACATTGTGACCATTCAATGCCGACACTGCCGGTGAGAACATACTCTCAATCACCACCCGCTCGCTTTTCATAAAATCAACAGATTCTGGGACTGAGGTCCAGAAGCCACTAAAATGCCCCTGTTGTTTAAATTCAGTGAGAATTTTAAATAGCTGATCAAGCTCCTGATTCGTTATATTGCCAATATCGCTAAACGTCATCAGTCGCTGCGCCTGTGCCGCTAATGCCAAATCAAACAGACCAATGGTTGGTGCGTTGACGATGCCAACTTTACCTTTATATTTTTCATCGAGTAGCCAGCCCCAACTTTCTGTTTTATATGGGATCCCTGGTTCAATTACACGGGTGTTGTAACCGAAAGAGTCCACATTATGCACGTAAGGAAGGAAGCTAATAAAATCGGATTCTTTATCAGATAAGCTATGATCTGGCTGCACATGCAATAGTTTATAAGGTGCATCGCCTGCACCAATATTCGCTTGTGGCTGTACTTTACCGGTTTTAGCCAATGGGTTAATTTCATCCCAATACGTCAAACGCTTCTTTTCGATCGGCTGAATAGATCCCGAGTACCAAAGAACATTAATGCTATTTGACCATTGCTCATATAAATCAAACGACTCTGGCGACATAGCCGCCTTTTGCAACACAGCGGCACTGCCTTTGGGCTCAAATTGTAAACGGATCCCCAAGTCTTTCTCTGCTTGCTCCTTCAAAGCGGCCTGTAAAGTAACATGCGTACCAAGTACCCTGACGGTAAAGGTTTTCTTAGCGAACACATAAGGGGCTTTAAAGCTGAGTAGCCCGCAAGCACCTAAGCCCACTGCATTTTTTAATAACCGACGTTTACTGTGGTCAACTTTTGCAGAAGAAGGCTTCTCTGTCATTTGATATTTCCTTACCGTGAGAGGTCACAAAGTCTATGATTTGTGGGATTTTTAACCAAGTATAGAAGAGAGCGATTGAATTGGTATGCGCTTGGGCAAATAATTAGTCACCAAAGCGCAATTAAGGAAATATCTATGTTTGAATTTAAGTGGCCGCGACTAGACGCTTTTGACTTACCGTAAACATCATAATGACAGCGAGTGTTAACAACATGACTGGCATCGCAGCCATATTCAGTACCTGCCAACCTATCACGGATTCAAGCCATCCAGCGGCAAGCGACGACAGTGCCACCATACTAAACACCAAAAATTCGTTGCTGGCTTGTGCCTTCGCACGTTCGTGTGCTTGATAAGTTTCACTCACCATTTGTGTCGCAGAGATAAACATAAAATTCCAGCCAATCCCTAAAAAGCACAGCGCTAATAAGAAATGCCAGTGCGTCACGCCCATTAGGTTAATCACGCAACACGCTAATACGGTCATTACACCAGCCACCATCACTTTGCTCTGCCCAAAGCGAGCAATCAATTTGCCAGTAAAAAATGACGGGACAAACATGCCTAATACATGCCATTCAATGACCAGCGCGGATGCGCTTAAATCAAAACCATGACGATGCATTGCCAACGGTGTTGCTGTCATGAGAAGATTCATGGTTGTATAGCTAGTCATCGCGACTATCACCGCCGTTAAAAACTTGGGCTGACCGATTATCTGTTTTAGAGATCGGCTTTGCGCTTTATCCATCTCTTCTTTCAGCTCATTAAAAGTGACGGCTTGCAATAAACACAGGGCTAAAATGTATAATGCACAAAGGGCGATGAATACATTTGCGTAATTAATCGAAGTAAAATGTGTATTAACCCATACAGCAATGTTGGGGCCTAGAATGGCCGCAACCACACCGCTCGCCATAATGGTCGAAATGGCGGTAGCAGGGTTGTCACTCGCTTCAATCGCAGCAAAACGATATAGCGTCGCAAATCCGATACCAACACCAATTAAGAACGTGGCAAAACTAAATAGCCAAAACGCACCACTATTAAGCGAGAAAAAACCAACTAAAGTACCTGCAACACCAATTAAATTCCCTAGCGAAAAACCTCGTTTACGACCCACCTTTGCCATAAGCAACGACGCTGGAATTGTCGTCAACAACAATCCCAACATTTGTGTCGCAACAGGAAAGGTCGTATAGGCTGCACTTGGGCTCAACGCTTGACCAACCAAGGCTGAAATGGTCACCAACAAAATATTACCCGTGGTAATTAAACCTTGGCATATCGCCAGCAACAGCACGTTTTTATTCATTATTTTTCCAATAATTTAAGCAACAACTATCGGTGCTGTTGTAATTAATTCTGCTCTTCTCTTAAAAAAACAGGCTCATTTTCTTTTGTTGTTGCCGCTTCGCTAAAGTAGTAACCCGCATTATCAAATGCGGTTAAACCTTGTAATGAATTAACATTGTTTTCCACAATATATCTGGCCATCATACCTCTGGCTTTTTTTGCATAAAAACTAATCACCTTATACTGGCCATTTTTGCAGTCTTTAAACACGGGCGTAATAATCTCGCCCTTAAGTGTTTTTTTGTCTACTGCCTTAAAATACTCATTGGATGCTAAATTGACTAATTGTTTGCTGTTTGATTCTTCAAGTGCTTGATTTAATTTCTCAGCAATAATGCTCCCCCAGAACTCATACAAATTTTTACCGCGACTGTTTTCCAATTTGGTTCCCATTTCAAGGCGGTAGGCTTGCATTAAGTCTAATGGTTTTAACACGCCATATAATCCAGATAAAATTCTCAAGTGTTGCTGTGCGTAATCTAGCGCATCCTCAGATAAAGTATTCGCTTCCAACCCAGTATAAACATCACCATTAAATGCAAATAAGGCTTGTTTTGCATTGCGCTGATCAAATGGCTGAGCCCACTCATTAAATCTTGCTACATTTAAACCTGCTAACTTGTCGCTTATTTTCATCAAACTTGCTACTTGTTGCGATGATAATTCTTTGCATACTTGGATCAGTTCTTCGCTATGTGAAAGTAAATCTGGTTGTGTGAATTTTTCTACGGGTGCTAATGTTTCATAATCTAAATTTTTCGCAGGAGATATAACAGTGATCATTGCAGGCCTATTGACTTAAAATTGGTTTAGTGTCAATTTCAACACTATCCCTTATGGACTGCAAGTATTGAATAACCACGAGTTTATCAGGGATAAATCTGAACCAATCCATAATAATCATCAATAATTGTTGTTAGTTACCCAGTTAATAGTGTGATCCCTTAAGCAAGAGGACAATTGACCTATTAAAGCCAGTCACGGTACTGCAACATAGGTATATTAGGATTTTTTTTCACTTTGCTGCAAAATAGGAATGAGGAAAACCAATGACATCAGCATTAGATAGGCTAAAACAACACTCTTCGATTGTTGCCGACACTGGCGATATTGAGGCTATTCGTAAGCACCAACCGGAAGACGCGACAACCAACCCGTCACTGTTGCTAAAGGCCAGTGAAATGCCAGCCTATCAACCTTATCTTCAACGCGCGTGGGATTTTGCCAAAAGTGCAGAAACAGACGCAGACAAACAATTGGAATTAGCTTGCGACTATTTTGCAGTTTTGATCGGAAAAGAAATCGCCGATATCGTGCCGGGCTACATTTCAACGGAAGTAGACGCACGTTTATCTTTTGATACGCAAGCGACCATTGCAAAAGCGAAAACACTGCTTAGCCTGTACGCCAAAGAAGGCGTTAGCCAAGATAAAATTTTAATTAAGATTGCCTCGACTTGGGAAGGCATCAAAGCCGCTGAGCAACTTGAAAAAGAAGGCATTAAGTGCAACCTAACATTATTGTTCAGTGAAGCACAGGCGCGCGCCTGTGCCGACGCTAATGTATTCTTGATCTCTCCGTTCGTTGGCCGTATCTTGGATTGGCACGTTGCAAACGGTTTAGAAAAACCGACTGATCCACTGGCAGACCCTGGCGTTCAATCGGTACGTAGTATTTATGAGTTTTATAAACGTCATGGATACAACACTGTCGTTATGGGTGCAAGCTTCCGTAACACGGGTGAAATTATCGCGCTAACAGGTTGTGACAAGCTAACCATCAGCCCTGCATTACTTGAAGAGCTTGGTGAACTGACTGATGCACAAGAGTATTTGCTTGATAATGACTACACTGTTGCAGCAAAACCAGCACCGTTAACAGAATCACAATTCCGTTGGCTACATAACGACGATGCGATGGCAACTGAAAAACTAGCCGAAGGCATTCGCGCTTTTGCCAAAGCGCAAGAAGAGCTTGAGACGCGATTTAAAGCGCTTTAATTTCAAGCCCTCCTCATAAAAAAACGCCGCCTTATCGCGGCGTTTTTTGATCCCCCTTCAATTATTGATTTTAATCAAACTGTCACCTTGGTTTAACCTAACAGACACAATTGTGTTTTATTTTTACCCAAGTTGTGGTATACCGAAGATGCTAGCAACGAGAAATTGTTTGCATAAGCGTTATTGAGGTTAATAATCAATAGGAGAAATTCATGGATAGCCTAGACGATATCATTGCAATATTAGAAGGTCCTGAAACACAAAAACGAGCCTCTCAAAAAAAACAAAAACGAAAATGGCGTGAAATTGAAGCGCTAAAAGATAAACAGCGTCTTCGCAGAGAATTACAGGAACTAGACTACTTTTCAGACAACCTAGATTTAGATGAACTTGATTTTATCTAAATAAAAAAGGCTCTCAGATTTGGAGCCTTTTTTATTGTTTGCAGATAATTAAACCTGCCAATTTATTGGCTGCTTGCTCATACTCTGAAGTAACTGGTTGGTTTTGGAAAAGTGCTGACAACCAAAAAAGCCGCGATGTGCAGATAACGGCGATGGGTGTGGTGCATGCAAAACGTGGTGGCGGTTTTTATCGATCGCTTTACCTTTTTTTTGCGCATGTGCGCCCCAAAGCAAAAACACAATGCCTTCGCCGTGTGTGTTCAGTTGCTCAATCACCACGTCGGTAAAGCGTTCCCAGCCCAGCTTTTTGTGCGAGTGTGCAGCACCTTGCTCTACGGTCAATACGGTATTAAGTAACAACACACCTTGTTCTGCCCAAGGGAGCAAATAGCCATGTTCGGGAATAGTAAAACCCGGTATATCTTGCGCGAGTTCCTTATACATATTGGCTAACGACGGCGGTGGCTTAATACCTGGCAATACCGAAAAACACAATCCATGCGCTTGATTTGGCCCATGGTATGGGTCTTGCCCTAAAATGACCACTTTGACTTGCTCGAATGGCGTAACTTTAAAAGCTTCAAATATTTGTTCGTGTGGGGGGTAAACTGTCACCCCAGCTTCCCTACGTTGCGCCACATAGTTCAGCGTATCTTTAAAATAGCCTTGTTGTTTTTCTTGGCCTAGAACGTCTTGCCAACTGGTCATGGTGGATCCCTTTATTGTTGTTGATAGTGCAAACGGGCTAGATGCAGTTTATCACACATATCCCTCGCTCCATCAAGTACACGAACGCTGTATCTATGTAGCAAGTCAGCATTCACTTCTATCAGCTGCTGATTTTTTACAGCTGGGATCTCTGGCCAAGCTTGCCAATTAGCCTGTACGACGGGCTTGGCACTTTTTTCAAATGGCAAAATGATCACCTGAGGAGATGCTTTAAGTACGTTTTCAATGCTAACCTGTGGATAATCAGCAGTACTGTCTGAAAACACATTCGTTGCACCACATAACGTCAGCAATTGATGAATGCCAGTATTACCATTAATGCTCATCATTGGCTCCGGCCACAGCTGATAGAATACGCTGAGTTTGGCCATTGCTTGATATTGCTTAGCAAGCGCATCGAACCGCTCGGAAAATTGCTTTGCCAATATATCAGCGCGCGCTTCAAGCCCCGTTAATTGGCCCAAAAAACGTAGCTCATCGCTGAGTTTGCTAATGTCTTTACTGTCACTATAAACCACCTCAATACCCAGTTGTTTTAGTTTCTCAAGGTCCGCCTTTTTATTGCCAGAATGCCAAGCAATAACAATATCAGGTTTCAACGCGAGTACTTTTTCTAAGGCAATACCATTGTGCCCACCAATGCGTTCAATATGATTCGCCTGCTCTGGGTAGTCTGCGTAATCGACCGTACCCACAATGCGCTCACCCGCACCAATTGCAAATAAGTTCTCAACAATATGTGGCGCTAGCGCAATGATACGCTGAACGGGTTTCGCCTGTGTAACACTTGAAAACGAGATAATGAATATACAAAGCCAAAACTTAGCCATTAATGGTCGAATCCTTGTAGGGCTTTAATCCCTGATTCAAAAGCATGCTTAACATTTCGTACTTCGCTGACTGTATCTGCCAGCTCAGTCAACTTGCGGTGTGCGCCACGACCTGTGACTATCACCGACTGCATTTTCGGACGGTTCGCGATAGCGTTCACGACTTCTTCTAAATCAATATAGTCATAGCTCACCATGTAAGTAAGCTCATCGAGCAAGACCAGATCGATACTGTCATCTTGTAACCAACGCTTTGCTTGTTGCCAAGTTTTCTGTGCAGCAAGCGTATCTGTTTCTCGATTCTGTGTCTCCCAAGTAAATCCTGTTTTCATGACTTCAAACGGCACGCCCACTTGCTCTAGTAAGTTTCGCTCACCACATTCCCACATGCCTTTAATAAATTGCGCCACCGCTGCTTTTTTGCCATGACCAATACAACGTGCGACGGTACCAAACCCCGAAGTCGATTTACCTTTGCCATTCCCAGTTATCACTTGAAAAATGCCTTGCACTTTATCCGCGGCTGCAATTTTAGCGTCAACTTGCTCTTTCACTTTTTGCTGTCTTTGCTGATGCTTTTCTTGGCTCTTATTGCTCTCTTCAGTCATTAAAATATGCTCTTAAAGTCTTTGTTTCTTTTCAAATAACGCTAAGATAGCGTCAATATCTAAGTGTTGCTCACAGCTATCTGCAAGCCTGTTTAGCTGTTGCTCTCGATGTAACGTTAAGTCAAATGCAGGGGTATCAAATCGTCCGTTAGTTGCCCAATTAAGGATATGTTGTGACGCTTCTGAGGTATCAAATAAACCGTGTATATAAGTACCCACTATCTGATTATCCTCTGAAATAAAACCATCTTGCATTATCCCATTGGGATGTTCATGAAAGCGAACAAATGGCAGCTTAAGTGCTTGCCCTTCACTTATCCCACAGTGTATTTCATACCCTTCAATTGCGGTTTGAGCGTCGCCAAGTAGGCATGTTCCAGTCACTTGGGTTAGTGTTTTGTGCGCTGTTAGGGTCGTAACAAAATCGGCCAACCCCAACCCTGATATTTCTTGACGTGAAGATTCGATACAAAGCGGATCGTAAATCATCTGCCCCAACATTTGCAGGCCACCACATATACCCAATAACTTACCTCCAAAACGTAGATGACGATTGATTTCGTCAGCCCAAGACTCTGCTTTCAAAAAAGCCAAATCACCCAGCACATTTTTACTACCGGGGATAATGATCAGATCAGTGGCGCCGATCCGCTCCGTATGTTTTACATATCTTAAGTCAACATTGGGGTGTAATCGCAGACTATCAAAGTCGGTGTGATTACTAATATGCGGTAACAACAGCACGCTAACTTTTAGTTTTGCATCGGTTACATTGTTTTCTAGGGCAACCGCATCTTCAGCGTCTAAGTTAAGTGAATGCAAATAAGGCATAACGCCTAAAACGGGTTTGCCCGTTTTTTCTTCGAGCCAATCTAAGCCGGATTGCAACAGCCCGATATCACCGCGAAAACGATTAATCACAAACCCTTTTACCAAGCTTTGCTCATATTCACTCAGCAACATAAGCGTACCAACTAAGTGCGCAAATACGCCACCTTTATCAATGTCCGCAATGATGATTACCGGGCACTCAACCTCACAGGCAAACCCCATGTTGGCAATGTCATTCTCCCGCAAATTAATTTCAGCGGGGCTCCCAGCTCCCTCAACAACAATCGCGTCAAACTCATTCAGCAAACGTTGATGTGACTCTAACACGGCTTGCATCGCCACTTTTTTATAATCATGATACTTAGCCGCTTCCATATTGCTAATTGCCTTACCATGAATGATCACCTGTGCGCCAGTATCACTATTGGGTTTGAGTAAAATAGGATTAAAGTCGGTACTTAGCTCAACTTTGGCTGCGATTGCTTGTAGCGCTTGCGCACGGCCGATTTCTCCCCCACAGGGTGTTACCGCACTGTTTAGGGCCATATTTTGTGGTTTAAAAGGCGCTACTTTGATACCACGGCGCGCAAATACACGGCAAAGACCCGCAACTAGCGTACTTTTACCTGCATCTGACGTTGTACCCTGTACCATTAATGTCTTCAAAGTCATCCTCCCAATCCGTCAAAAGTCGAGTCACACTAGATGGCGCGTTTTCTTGTTACCAGCAAGGATAAAAAGAACACACTGCCAATGGCCGCTGTGATCACCCCTACTGGCAATTCTTGATTATTCAATATGGTACGAGCGAGTACATCGACCCATAACATAAACACGCCACCTGATATGGTGATACACATTAGCCCTTGTGTCGTCGCCTGAGAAATAAAAAATCGCACCATGTGTGGGATCATTAACCCTACAAACCCCACTCCGCCACAAGAAGCGACCAATACCGCAGTCACCAAAGAACTCATCAGTAACATGCCAAGTCTTACTCTGTTAACGTTGATACCCAAGGTAATCGCACTTTCATCTCCAAGCAGTAACGCATTTAACACACGACGATAAAGCAACACCACGAGTAGGCTTCCAATCACTACAAAACAGGGTAACCAAAGCCATTGCCATTGCGCACGGCTGAAACTGCCTAAAGTCCAAAAAACAATCGCACTGATCGCCTGCGGATCACTCCAATACAAAAGTAAGCTTGTACAGGCACTAAATAAGAATGATAGAGCAACACCAGCAAGCAGCATTGACTCCACCTGCCTACTTGCTTGGCTTTTCGCGATGAGCAATAGCATGAGCATAGCGGCAAGACTCCCTAAAAAGGCAGCCCCCGATAGCCAGAGCCCGGCTTGCACACCAGTCAATGCGAATAACAACACCACACCGAATGAAGCACCAGAAGAAACGCCAAATAGGTAAGGATCGGCTAATGGATTGCGGGTTACTGTTTGTAAAATAAGCCCAGCCAGCGCCAAGCCACAACCAGCGAAAAACGCTAAGATTGCACGTGGTAACCGCAATTCAATAATAACCTTATGGCCCAGCTGGTTGTCCGAGTATGCAAAAAGCGCTTGTGCCACATCGGATAAAGCGATGGGGATTGCACCTAAACTTAATGCTCCCATGAAGCTAACCGCTACCGCTGCGCCCAAAAGGGCAATGAAAGTCAAACGGCTCATTGAATATATCCGTAGTGATAACGAATATGCGGCACTAGACGTGTATTGTCTTTTGAACTTGGGACATTGGTGACCTCAGCACAAACACCAAACACATCACTCAATAATTGAGGCGTTAGTACTTCGGCGGGCGCGCCTTGCGCTACCAATTGCCCAGCTTTGAGCACAAGTAATCTATCGCTCATCGCTGACGCTAAATTTAAATCGTGAAACGAAGCCAAAACACTAATGCCCAAAGATTTAGCTAACTCCATAATTTGAATTTGATACTTCACATCAAGGTGGCTCGTGGGTTCATCCATGATGAGTAGCACTGGCTGTTGCACCATAGCTCGCGCAATCATCACTCGCTGCTTTTCTCCGCCAGATAATGAAGTGAATACTTGCTTAGACTTACCACTTAACCCCACTTTCTCAATTGCGGCAGCAACTAAATCACGGTCTTTTTGACCTAACGAGGAAAAAAGTGATTTGTGAGGTGTGAGCCCCATTGCAACGACATCATAGGTATCAAGGTTAAATTGCTCAGGCACATCTTGCAGCACAACGGCGACTTGCTTGGCATACGCTAAGCGAGAGTAACCTTCTAAGGCTTCACCACTGAGTGATATTGAACCATGACTTGGCTGTACGTACCTGTAAAGACACCTTAATAATGACGACTTACCCGCTCCATTCGGGCCGAGCAAACCAACAAATTCACCACACTTTACATCAAAGCTGATGTTGCTGAGGATCGTGGCTTGGTTTATCGTCAGTCCAAGGTGTTGAACTTGCAACATCGATGGTTTTTTTTCCAATGATTTTGTCATGTGGACCTTATGCTAACAACAGACATAATAGTGATACCTATCCGCTTAACTAAGCGGTTCAGTATTAACACAGGCAATAGACGCACGTACACTTACAGAGTACTCAATGGAAGAGAATTGGCTGTGACTCAAAGTACGCCCGCTTAGAGTTAATTTGCTAGTCTTGGTATCTGACTTTGGCTGCTTTACGCGCGCCTTCACAGTTGCGGGGACAGTTGAGTATTTGCAACTCATTCCCAAGATTTCCTAACAAGGATATGACGGCTATTATGCTGTCTAGATGGCTAGAATACAACTTCTGTAAAAACTGCATGAACGTAACGTCACAAGAAGACGATCGCGTAATTTGCTGCGCCATCGTGAACAGGCCAATTAAGACTGCGTTATCATAGTTAGATTTTGAAACAGGTAGCGATCAAAAATGCGAGCCTTAGCTCGCATTTCAATGCTGGAGAAAATCATTATAAGATTTGATTTTCTTTCCAAGCTTGTTCTTTTGCCATACGCTTTTTGCGTCGATCGCATGGGTCATCACAATCACATGCTTTTTCAACCCCTACAGCGCCTAAGCCACCACAACTACTTGCCATTGATTTCTTCTGCACAATCACACCGACAGCCATCGCAGCAATAATCAAAATAAGTAAACCAAAAGTAAGAAGAAATAGCGACATCGTATGGGCCCCTTTAAGGTGATAATTGGCCCCACTACTTGAGGGCCAACGACGGTTTTAATCACCTCGCATTATAGCGCGGTTATTCGCCGCTCACAAATATGGTTTGAAGGCATCACTGGCATACGTTTTTAGCCCTTCTGGTGACTTACTGATCAAGTAAACCGCAAGATTATGCTCCTGCGCATACGCTTTCGCTCGTTCTGTACCCATCACTGTTAATGCCGTTGCTAAGCCATCCGCAGTCATCGCTGAAGGGTGTAAAACCGTAACGGATACCAGTTCGTGTTTTACTGGCATACCTGTTGCGGGATCAATCAAATGGGTGAAGGTTTCACCATCCATTTCATAAAAAATACGATAATCACCCGATGTCGCAATACCCGTACTACCCAGTTGAAGTTCTCTATGTGATTGTCGCATTCCCATTGGTGCATCAGGTTGTTCAATGGCAATGATCCATGGTACATCGTTTGGTTTCGAGCCAGACACTCGCAGTTCTCCACCAATTTCAACCATGTAATCAGTGATACCCAACTCCTCGAGTAAAGACGCTACTTTATCAATACCAAATCCCTTCGCCGTTGATGAAAAAGACACTTCAAGTCCATCGACTGTTTTAGCCAGCCCTTGCTCGTTTAAGATGAGTTTATCAACACCAATACGACTGATCATATCATCCAATTGCGCTTGTGAAGGACGCTTCGTGGGGCGCTTATCTGGGCCAAAACCCCACAAGTCAATTAGTGGCCCCATGGTCACATCAAGGGTTTTTGTCGACTTACCAAGACGGATAGACTCCGCAACAACGTCTCTAAAATCGTCGCTGATGGCCATAAACTGGCCATGAGGCAGACTATTAAAGCGATTTATCTCTGAGTCTTTCACCCAAGGAGACATCGACTGATTCACGCCCACAAGCGTGTCATCAATTTGCGTTTGCAGCTGCTCCGCGGTTATCTCTGGGTTTTGGGGAAAAACTTTAATGTTATAAGTTGTGCCCATTGTTTTACCATGGAGCACCAATGCCTGCGGTTGTTCATTAGATACGCGATCACATCCTACGATACACAAAGCCAAAAAGATAAAAAATGGCACAAATATGCGTTTCATGTTCCCTTCCTTAAAGAGTCATTTTTAAAATACACTTTCAATACCATTGTCATTTAGTCCCATAAAATGACGCTATTTAGTACTAAAACGCTTACATACATAATAAAAAACCCCAAGACTTATAAGCCTTGGGGTTTGAATATCATCGCAAAACTAAGTTTTGGATCATCGCTAAAACTTATTAGCCACCGAAGTCATCTAGTAAGATGTTTTCGTCTTCTACACCTAAGTCTTTAAGCATGTTGATTACAGCCGCGTTCATCATTGGAGGACCACACATGTAGAACTCACAATCTTCTGGTGCTTCATGATCTTTTAAGTAGTTTTCATAAAGTACGTTATGGATGAAGCCTGTGTAACCTTCCCAGTTATCCTCTGGTTGTGGATCTGACAATGCTGTGTGCCATACGAAGTTATCGTTCTCTGCCGCTAGGCCGTCGAAGTCTTCTACGTAGAACATTTCACGCTTAGAACGTGCACCATACCAGAAAGACATCTTACGCTTAGAGTTAAGACGCTTAAGTTGGTCGAAAATGTGTGAACGCATTGGCGCCATACCAGCACCACCACCGACGAATACCATTTCTGCATCTGTGTCTTTAGCGAAGAACTCACCAAATGGACCAGAAATAGTTACCTTATCACCTTCTTTAAGTGACCAAATGTACGATGACATTTTACCACATGGAAGCGTTAGGTTGTTTGGCGGCGGAGTCGCAATACGTACGTTAAGCATGATAATGCCAAACTCTTCTGGGTAGTTCGCCATTGAGTATGCACGAATTGTTTCATCATCTACTTTAGACTCTAGATTGAAAAAGCCAAAACGCTCCCAATCTGGGCGATATTCAGCTGGAATATCATAATCTGCGTACTTAACGTGGTGCGCTGGCGCTTCGATCTGAATATAACCACCGGCACGGAAAGGCACTGACTCGCCATCAGGAATAGCTAGCTTAAGCTCCTTGATGAAAGTTGCTTTGTTATCGTTAGAGATAACCGTACATTCCCACTTTTTAACACCGAAAATTGATTCTTCTAGTTCAATTTCCATGTCATTTTTAACGTTTACCTGACACGCTAGACGACAACCCTCGCGAGCTTCACCTTTAGAGATGTGATCAAGTTCAGTCGGTAAAATATCGCCACCACCAGATTTAATATGTACGCGACACTGGCCACATGAGCCACCACCACCACATGCTGATGATACGAAAATACCTGAATTAGCTAGTGCACCAAGTAACTTGCTACCAGCTGATGTGGTGATAGCTTTTTCAGGATCACCGTTAATTCCAATTGTGATGTCACCGCTAGATACGAGCTTAGATTTAGCGGCAATAATCACTAAAACTAAAACTACAACGATAGCAATGAACATCCCTACGCCTAAATATACCTCAAGCATGATTTTTCCTCGCTACCTATTACAGTGAAATACCAGAGAATGACATAAAGCCAAAGCCCATCAAACCTACAGTGATAAAGGTAATACCTAAACCACGTAAACCATCTGGCACATCTGCGTATTTCATTTTCTCACGGATACCAGCAAGTAAAACAATTGCCAGTGCCCAACCCACACCAGAGCCAATACCATAAACAACCGACTCACCAAAGTTAAGGTTACGCTCAACCATGAATGATACTGCACCGAAAATCGCACAGTTTACGGTAATAAGTGGTAAGAAGATGCCCAGTGCGTTGTATAGCGCAGGGAAAAACTTATCTAATGCCATTTCTAGAATTTGTACTAGCGCAGCGATAACACCAATGAAAGTCAAGAAGCGCAAGAAGCTTAAGTCAGCTTCAGGGAAACCTAACCACTCAAGTGCACCTGGCGCTAAAATAGCGTAATACACTAGGTTGTTCACAGGTACTGATACACCTAGTACGAAAATTACTGCAATACCTAGGCCTAAAGAAGTTGTTACTTTCTTAGATACCGCAAGGAAAGTACACATACCTAAGAAGAAAGATAATGCTAAGTTTTCAATGAAAACCGCTTTAACGAATAAGCTAATATATTGTTCCATCTCTCTCCCCTTATGCCTTCGCTTCTACTTGGTCTTTTTTGAAAGTACGAAGTACCCAAATAAACATACCAACTAAGAAGAATGAACTGAATGGCATAACTAGTAGACCCATTGGACGGTACCAACCACCTTCAGAAACAAGTGGTAAGATTTCAACACCAAATAGAGTACCTGAGCCGAACAATTCACGTACGAAACCGATAGTTAGAAGTACAACAGAATAACCTAAACCATTGCCGATACCATCAAGGAATGACATTGTTGGTGGTGACTTCATTGCATACGCTTCTGCACGACCCATTACGATACAGTTAGTAATGATCAGACCAATGAACGTTGATAACTCTTTAGCCGTTGAGTAAACAACCGCTTGTAAAATTTGGTCTACAACAATTACCAATGACGCGATGATAGTCATCTGTACGATGATACGCACACTTGAAGGGATCTGATTACGGATCAATGAGATAAAAAAGCTTGAAAACGCGGTTACCAAAGTCAAAGCAATTGACATGATAAGTGCATTTTTAAGGCTTGATGTTACTGCCAGTGCAGAACAAATACCCAGTACCTGTAGGGCAATTGGGTTGTTCGCAAGGACAGGGCCAAACAAGACTTCTTTCATTTCTTTAGTATTAGCCATTAGTTCAATGCTCCTTTACGTACGTTCGCAAGGAATGGACCAAAGCCTTTATTGCTAGTCCAAAAATCGATTGTGTTATCTACACCTTTCGAAGTTAGCGTTGCACCAGACAAGCCATCAACTTTATGTTTGTTGTCGCCAGCTGAACCTTTTACCAAATCGATAGGAAGTTCTTTACCAGCCCAAGTAGCAGTCCACTTAGGGTTTTCGATTTCACCACCAAGACCTGCAGTTTCTTTGTGCTTGTAGAACTGAATAGCCTTAATTGTTTCGCCATCGCTGTCTAACGCTAAGAAGCCAAACATGACACCCCAAAGGCCGTAACCTTGGATAGGAAGAACAACTGTTGACACTTTTCCGTTGTCGCCTTTTACAAGGTACACAGGTGAGTTATTTGTCATACGTTGAATGCCTGCTTTATCGTCCTCTTTTGATAATGCAAAGCTACGCGCTGCGTCATACTTTGTCATTTCAAAATCGAAAGAAAGCGGGTCAACATCAACAAATTCACCTGACTTCATGTTAATAACACGCGCTTCGATATTCTTATCAAAGGTTGCTTTAACGTCAGTGACATTGTTAAAGCCAGCAGCTGTCAAAATGTTACGCTGAATGTCTTTCGTCTTATTCGCGTTTTGTAGTGGACGCAATTGTACTGCCGCAACAGAAACAACAATCGCACATACCAAACATAGACCAACAACAACGCTTAATGTTTTGCCGATAGATTCATTGTTACTAGACACGTGCTAATCTCCTCTTAATATTTGACTGCACTACAAAGTGGTCGAATAGTGGAGCAAATAAGTTAGCGAATAGAATTGCTAACATCATGCCTTCTGGGTATGCCGGGTTAAGAACACGAATTAGAACAACCATCACACCAATCAATGCACCGTATGCAAACTTACCTTTATTGGTGAAAGATGCAGACACTGGATCTGTCGCCATAAAGAACATACCAAATGCAAAGCCACCAACCACTAAGTGCCAGTACCAAGGCATAGCAAATGCGGCGTTTGATTCTGAACCTAACATGTTAAATAAACTCGCCATTGCAACCATGCCTAGGAATACACCTAGCACGATACGCCATGAAGCAATACGTACATACATTAGGAAGAAACCACCGATCATCAGCGCTAGAGTTGAAGTTTCACCCATTGAACCTTGAACGAAGCCGTAGAAAGCATCCCACCAAAGAACCATGTTATTGAAATCTAATACACCTTGCGAAGCTTGACCTAAGTATGTTGCGCCAGAGAATGAATCGACTGCCGTCCATACTGTGTCGCCTGAAATATTTGCAGGGTATGCGAAGAATAAGAAAGCACGACCAGCAAGTGCAGGGTTTAAGAAGTTACGACCTGTACCACCAAATACTTCTTTCGCAACAACTACGCCAAAGGTAATACCTAGAGCAGCTTGCCAAAGAGGAATTGTCGCAGGCAGGATCAATGCAAACAGAACGGAAGTTACGAAGAAACCTTCATTTACTTCGTGCTTACGGATTGATGCAAATAGTACTTCCCAGAAACCACCAACAGCGAACACTGTGGCGTATACAGGTAGGAAGAAGCATGCACCATAGAACATCTTAGCGCCCCAACCAGCTTGTGCTGTCAGTTCACCGCCAAGAGCTTGGAAAATAGCTACTTGCCATGTATTTGCTAGTTCAAAACCGTTACCAAGTGCAATAGCTGCTTGGTGACCGATGTTAAACATACCAAAGAACATCGCAGGGAACGTTGCCATCCACACTAAAATCATAATACGTTTTAGGTCGATGTTATCACGTACGTGAGTTGCCCCTTTGTTTACATAACCAGGCGTATAGAAAATAGTCGCTACAGCTTCATACAGCGCATACCATTTTTCATGTTTACCGCCAGGCTCAAAGTGAGGTTCAATGTCTTCTAAAAATTTCTTTAAGGCCATTTTTAACCTTCCTTCTCGATAGTAGTCAGGCAATCACGCAGGATTGAACCGTACTCATACTTACCAGGACATACGAAGGTACATAGCGCTAAATCTTCTTCATCTAGCTCTAATGCGCCTAACGATATCGCACTGTCTAAATCACGTGAAATTAAGTCACGTAGCAGTGGTGTTGGTAAGATATCGAGTGGCATAACACGCTCATAGTTACCGATTGGTACCATTGCACGCTTAGAACCACCCGTAGACGTTGTCATCTTGAACAAACGGCTAGGCGCTAAGTGTGAAATGAATGTACGTGTTACTGAGAACTTGTCACTACCTGGTGCGATCCAGCCAAATAGCTCTTTTTCGCGACCTTCAAGTAAAACTGATACTTGAACATGGTAGCGACCTAGGTAAGCGTGAGGTCCAGTTGCTGTTTTACCAGCTAACACAGAGCCAGAAATGACTCGGTTATCACCTTCTTCAAGCTCGCCTGCAACTAAATCTGTTAGCGACGCACCTACTTGAGTTCTTACTAAGCGAGGGTTCTTAACGCGCGGGCCAGCTAATGCAACCACACGGTCAGAGCTAATTTCACCAGTTAGGAATAGCTGACCAAAAGCAATCACATCTTGATAACCTAAGTGCCATACCTGCTTATCAGCAGAAACTGGATCTAGGTGATGAATGTGAGTACCTACTAGGCCCGCAGGGTGAACACCTGCAAACTCATGCACTTCTACTTGAGAAAGTGATGAACTTGGCACTTTGCTACCTGCTTTCTTACAAACAAATACCTTACCGTCAGTCAGACGTGATACCACTGCAAGACCAGCTTCAAATGCTTCCACATTTTCAGCAATAATCACAGCAGGATCAGCCGCTAGCGGGTTAGTATCGATTGCAGTCACAAAGATAGAACTTGGTGTTGCATCTAACGCAGCTACTTTACTAAAAGGACGTGCTCTTAGCGCAGGCCACTGACCTGATTCAACAAGCACTTCTTTCACTTTATCACGCTCTAAACCACCTAAATCAGCAGCCGAAAACTTGTCAAAAGTGATTTGCTCATTGCCTTGTACTTCAATCACAACGGATTGCAATACACGCTTAGCACCACGGTTGATTTCTTTAACCACACCAGAAGCTGGTGCAGTAAACTTGACGCCTGGGTTCTTCTTGTCTTCAAAAAGAACTTGGCCTTTTTTGACTTGGTCATCCACACGAACATGCATGGTAGGACGCATACCAATAAACTCTTCGCCTAAGACAGCAACTCGTTTGACAGCAGAACCATCATGAATCACTTGCTGAGGCGCGCCCTCTATGGGTAAGTCCAGACCTTTTTTTATGTTGATCATACGCACTTGCATTACATTAACGGAAAGAAATTGAAAAATCTTTAGTCACCACAACGCTTGCTGCCTCATATTTTTTTAGGTATCAAAGAGCCACCTGCTCGAATATCGAGACAAGCGTTGAAGTTGTGTTCTCACATATTTCTGTGATTTTAACATTAATCCCCCCGACTATGCGAGGGGAATTACAAAATTAATATGCCTTTCATTGGCTTTAGTGCCAGTTAATGAAAGCAGTATAGACTAAAGTATCACAATAGAAAGGCGCATCTTAGACAGGTCAAATCAGTTCACCGTATAAAAAGGTGAAATCCTTGTTTTAGAATCGAAGCGTTTATCGTTTGCCAATAATACAGATTAATTCCAATGTTTATTTCTCTCGTAAACAGACCCTATCACTTGAAACAATTACAGCATGGGCAAGAAATAAAAAACGGCTAATTGTTCACGCATAGTACCTGCTCAATTAGCCGCTCAATTAAGTACTTAAACAAGCTTCAAGCTTGCTAAGCTATTAAATCAGATTGTTGATTTTCACATCTGGGTTAACGTCTTGTTCGTAATCTAAGCCTTCAATACCAAAACCGAATAAACGCAAGAATTCATTGTGATAGCCAACGTAATCAGTCAATTCATCAATGGTTTCAGTTTTTACTGTGTCCCAAATATGTTGAACACGAGACTGAACATCGTCTTCAAGCTCTTTGTAATTTTGGAACAGATGGCCACCATCATCGAAGCGCGGCGTTTCGCCGTAAAGGTTTTCACGGAACAAGGCGTCAATCTGCTCGATTGTACCTTCATATGTACCGTCCGCTTTCATCACTTTAAATAGTGCAGAGATATAAAGTGGCATGATTGGAATGGCTGAACTTGCCTGTGTTACCACCGCATTTAACGAAGAAACATAAGCTTCGCCATTTAGTGCCGCTGTTGACTCCTTAATGGCAGCCGTTGCACGGTCCAAATCCTCTTTCGCTTTACCAATTGTGGCGTGACCATAAATAGGCCACGTTAATTCTTTACCTATGTATGTGTATGCGGTTGTTTTAAAGTTTTCGGCAAGTACATCTGCTTGCTTCAACGCATCAATCCACAGCTCCCAATCTTCACCGCCCATGACTTTTACCGTGTTGGCAATTTCGTCTTCATTGGCTGCTTCTACCGTCACCGAGTCAATTTCGCGCTTCGACGTATTTAAGTTTTTAGTCGTAATATCGCTACCAATTGGCTTTAACGTAGATGAGTACACTTCACCTGTTTTAGGGTCAGTACGACGCGGAGACGCCAAGCTGTATACCACTAGGTCGATTTTGCCCATTTCAGCTTTAATCGTATCAATTGTTTTTTGCTTGATTTCGTCCGAGAATGCATCGCCGTTGATATTTTTTGACCAAAGCCCCGCTTCTTCCGCTGCTCGTTGGAATTCTGCCGTGTTGTACCAACCTGCAGACGCGGTTTTTTTCTCGCTTCCTTCTTTTTCAAAGAAAATACCGAGCGTGTTTGCGCCAGCGCCGAATGCGGCAGTAATGCGTGATGCTAAGCCATAACCCGTAGATGAGCCAATAACAAGTACATTCTTTGGACCGTTAGCAAGTGGGCCCTGTGCTTTAACGTAAGCAATTTGTTCTTGTACGTGTGCCGCACAACCAGCTGGATGTGCATTGGTACAAATAAAACCACGAATTTTCGGTTTAACGACCATAATTATTCCTATAATTTTTCAAAAACTGACATAGTTTAATGGTTGATCAGGAAAACACAGATCTGATCAGCTAATTATCTAACTTAGAGCCGCCTAAACATTTCGGTGAGTCAGGCGTACTTCCTTCTCTGTCGCTGAATTCTTCAGGGGTATATGCATGAATAGATAATGCATGAATGTGATGAGCAAGCTCGTCTTTCAATACATCATTGATTTTTCGATGACGTTGCAAAAGCCTTTTACCAATAAACTCTTCGCTGACAATTATCACCTTAAAGTGAGACTCTTCACCACGACTATGCATATGGCTTTCATTAACCACATTAAGATGTTTACAACTAATGGCATTTGCCAGCTTGTCGTGAATTTGTTCTTGCATCGACATGCTAACCCCTTCATTTAAATTTATTAATGGCCGCTACTATACGCTTTTGTTGAGGCTTGACCAACCGTTCTAAAGGTTAAATTAATGCGACCACCTGTGACTTTGGTTTGCGCAGGTAATGCATGTAGGTATTGTAATTGACTTTGTCCATGCATTAATAAGCAACTGCCGCTTTCTAACAATAGCTCGTACTGCTGCCCACTCACTTTGTGCTTAATCTTAAATTTGCGTGCTGCACCTAGGGAAATAGAAACAATACAAGGCTCTATACCTAGCTCAGCCTCATCGTCACTATGCCAACCCATTTTGTCATGCCCATTGCGGTACCAATTGGCAAGTAGCGCATTAAATTCGCAGCCGTACGCCATTTGCAGGCGTTTACGCATAGCCAGCAACACATCAGGCCATGGTGAGTTATCTAATATTTTCTGTGAATAACCGTACGCCACATTACTATCAGCAATAAAACATTGCTTACGAGGAATGGGGTGTGATTTACCAAACACTTGAATACTCGGCTGCTGCCAATCCAGATTCGCCACTAAAAAATCATACAGTGCAATGCTTTTCGATAAGCTCATCACTTGAGGGGAATAGTCAAACCCACTAGGTAAGAGCTGTTTGGGCTGAGCCAATGTCATGATACCATTTACCTATTCACTACTTGTTACTTTATATATATGACAACTGATGCGTTATTAGGTGGCTGTGCCCTTACTTTACACCGTTTTCCTCTAGAACAAAAAAATCGCAGTCTACAAGCATGGGATGCAGCAGATGAGTACCTGATTGAGTATGTTCAAGAACATCATAACCAAGCCCAGCATGTATTGGTACTTAATGACAGCTTTGGTGCACTCACTTGCAGTTTGCTGGCGCACAATAACGAAAGTACTCATATCTCTCACAGCAATGACTCTTTTGTAAGCCAACAGGCATGCAAATATAATCTAGAAGAAAACCAGTTACCGAGTACACGGGTAAGTTATCTGGACAGCCTAGCTACTTTACCCGACGGTATTGACCTTATATTGCTCAAAGTACCTAAAAATGCTGGCTTTTTGCAGTACCAGCTATCGCAACTCAGCCACTTACCCGCAGATATAACTATTATTGCGGCTGGTAAAGCAAAAGAGATCCATACTTCAACATTGAAAAGCTTTAGTCACTTTGTGAGCGAACCGAGCACGAGTCTCGCGGTGAAAAAAGCACGTTTGATATTTTCTCAAACCACGGGAAAACCGGTAGACAGTAAATTTCCTATAAGTTGGGCCCTGGAAAAAAGTGAATTTACACTCACCAACCACGCTAACGTATTTTCTAGAGATTCATTAGATATCGGCGCTCGATTTTTCATGAATTACCTACCACAAGGTAAAAAACCCATGAAAATAGTCGATTTAGGATGCGGTAATGGTGTTATCGGCTTGCATACACTCAGCAAAATGCCCAATGCTCAAGTCACCTTTGTTGATGAATCAGCGATGGCGGTCGCCAGTGCCAAGCTCAATATCGAACAAAACTTACCCGAAGCAAGCGAGCGCTGTGAATTTATACAAAACGACTGTTTAACGGACTTCACGTCAGGTTCAGTTGATCTGGTGTTATGTAACCCTCCATTCCATCAAGCGCAGGCTATTACCGACCATATAGCGTGGCAGATGTTTGCACAAGCAAAGCATGTGTTAAAAAAAGGGGGAGAGTTGAGGATCATTGGTAATCGTCACCTTGACTATCAAGACAAACTCAATCGCTTATTTGGAAATTGTAAAGTTATTGGAAATAATAAAAAATTCATTGTGTTAAGCGCAACGAGAAGAGGCTAAAAATGAGAATTATCTCCTTATTAATATTATTGTTACTTAATGGATGTGCCACATCACCCAAAGCGGTGATTTTAAATCCCAGTTACTCAGGCACAAGTGTGAGCCAGATAAATGCATCGTTACACCTGCTAGTTGAAGATAATAGAACTAGTAATTTCACGATTCGAGTTGTAGATCAGGAACCGGCACTTTACCTGCCTGATGCTGCACTTCCACTGCTTGTTGATAAAGCATTTCAACAAGCTTTGTTAGCAAACAGTGCAAACATCTCTCCACATGCAACAAACAAAGTTGTCCTGCATATCGACGAGTTTGTTGCAACAGTAAGCGAATCAATGACAAAGCATCAGAGCCACGCCAAGGCAAAACTTCGTATTGAAGTCAGCAACGGCGGCCGTCACTTTGAAAAAAGCTATAACGCAAAATCACACTTGAGTGGCCCACTCAAACATGAGCAAGCTAAAATTGAAGGTCAACTCAATAATTTGACTGAGCTTTTGATCACTCGCATTGTGTCAGATAAAGAACTGATTGAATTTTTACAGGGATAAAAAATGAAAAATATTGTCGTTTACTTGTCACTTCTATTGCTTTCTTGTCATGCCTTTAGCGCTAATAAGGAAGGCAGTTTTGTTCAAAAAGATAACTTATTTCCCCGAGTGAAAATGGTCACCAGTAAAGGCGATATCATCATTGAGCTTGACCGTTCGCGCGCGCCTATTACCGTCAATAATTTTCTTACTTATGTGATCAATGGCGACTACAAAGGCTCAGTATTTCACCGCGTCGAGCGAGACGAAGCCAATGAGACAGACTTTGTCATTCAAGGAGGCGGCTATGATAAAGAGTACGACGGCATGTTTGAGCGTGCCCCTATCTTTAACGAAAGTGGTAATGGCCTAAAAAACGATATGTACTCAGTCGCTATGGCATATCAAGACAATAAACCTCACTCTGGCACACGTCAGTTCTTTTTTAATATGAACGATAACGACCATTTAAATCCGGGCAGAGATTGGGGCTTTGCGGTTTTTGGTAACGTAGTTGAAGGCTTTGAAACGCTAGATAAAATTATGCAAGTTGAAACGGGCTATAACAGCAAACTCGGCTATACCTTTATTCCGAAAACGCCAGTTATCATCTTTGATGTAAGCATGCTCGAAGCACCTAAACTTTAATAAGGCCTATCATGATCCTTAAAGCCAGTTTGCGCGAATATTTGAGTTACTATACTGACCGACGCCTAGTCACCATTTTTATGTTGGGGATCAGCAGTGGTTTCCCTTGGGTCTTGATAGGCTCAGTGATGTCAGCATGGCTGAAAGATGAAGGCCTAAGCCGTAGCATGATTGGTTTGTTTGGTATTGTGTTTGCTGCTTACACAGTGAACTTTTTATGGTCGCCCTTGCTTGACAGGATCAAGCTTCCTTTGCTCGAAAAGTTACTCGGACAACGACGTAGTTGGATTGCTCTTTGTCAGTTCATCACAGCTTGCGCAACCTTGTTAATGTCCACAATAGTGCTTAAAGAACAACTATTTACCGCTGCATTATTGTGCTTTGTCATTGCTATTGCATCCGCCACCCACGATATTGCCATAGACGCTTTTCGTATTGACTCTCTCCCTGAAAACGAAAGTGAGAAAGCCACCGCAGCTGCGGCAATGGCCACATCGGGTTGGTGGACAGGATATGCGCTATTCGGCGCTTTACCCTTCTTTTTAGCCGATCTACCCAGCTTTAATTGGCCAGGTATCTATGTGATATTAGCGTGTATCATGGCCTCACTGATAGTCGTCACTCTTTTAGCTAAAGAGCCGCAATCAAATAGAGAGGTAGTGCAAGCACAACTAGAGCAAGCTTACCAAGCTAAGCTTGCAGATTTAGCGCCAGGAAGACTCAGCCAACTCACCGCTTGGCTTGCTGTTACACTCGTTGAGCCATTTAGAAGCTTTTTTAGAAAGAATGGCGTTAAAACCGCCCTAGCCCTACTTGCATTCGTGTTTTTATTTAAAATCGGTGAGTCATTTTTAGCCCGAATGTCCATCGTGTTTTATAAAGAAGTCGGCTTTAGTAACAGTCAAATTGCCCAATACTCTAAGCTTGGAACTGGCGTGATCACCATTGTTTTCGCTTTCCTAGGCAGTATTTTTAATCATAAATATGGCATTGTGAAAGGGTTATTTGTCAGTGGATTGGCGATGGCAGCATCCAATTTAATGTTTTCTTGGATAGCAATAGCCGGCCCCAAAGAGCATTTATATGCCATGGCAATCGTCGTGGATGGTTTTACTCAAGCATGGTCCTTAGTCGCCATGGTGGCCTTTATTTCCATGCTCTGTGATCGCGCATTTAGTGCAACCCATTACGCACTACTAGCATCACTCAGCAGTTTAGGAAGAACGGTTATTTCCAGCTACAGCGGTGTGGTTATTGATGATTGGTTGAATGGGAACTGGGCTGTGTTTTTCGCAATCACGGCACTGATGGTATTGCCCTCATTGACATTTTTATATCTCATACGACACAAGCTATATGCAATAGAAGCGACTTATCATAGCAACACAGGCAAGTAGTTAAATCTTAGAATTGAGTGACTGATAAAAAAAGAATGGAGGTGCAAATCCTTGCACCTTGATGCTAACAAGCAGCTTACTGCTCGTCTTTCAATAAATGAAGACCTTCATATGGGTCTACTTCTAATGCTTCGCAGTAACGTAAGAATTCAATCACATCTAAACGACGTTCTTGGTTTTCAATTTTACCGATAAAAGAATGCGGTGTACCCAATACTTGAGCAAGGCTACGCATTGTATGACCTTTTTCATGACGCTTAGACTTAAGCCACTTAGTTAGCTTACCGTTCTCTTCTGAAGAAACAGTTTTTCCCATCATATTAAACATCTCCTACTCGATGATAATTAATAAAACATTGAACGAAATATGCCCGTCTCGTTCAAGTTGCTAAGATTGTATACTATAGCTTTTGAAAGTATCTACTTTCTTTGTTCCTATGTACCCAATTAGGTATAGCCTAAAATTCTTTTAACACCTAATTAAAATTTCACTTATTTTTCAGTTTTCGTATAAGTGACAGAACCCTTTAACTTTAACAAAAATTTTATAAAATGTACCACTTTTAATAATAAATTATTTTTCTTTAAAAAATATATAGTTACAGATAAGATTAACATATCAACCATAACCTAGGCTGAATATTAATGATTAGATTGCTGTTTTTATTACCAATTTTACTCTGCTTCGCTTGGTATTGCCTTTTACGCACTAATAAAGTCCCAATTCGCCAAGGTAAGCGTGGATTTATCTACATTTTAGCTTTTAGCACCTTCGTATTAGGCTTTTTCGCGTTGATGATTTTTGTTACTCAACATTAGTTGAAGCTTACAAAAAGACTATGACATGCATAAGAGATGGGCGTAAAAAAGCCACAGCAGAGTGTGGCTTTTTTCTTTAATAAGGTGTGATCAAACGCTAAAACTTGCACCACATCCACACGTTGTCGTGGCATTTGGGTTATTAACAAAAAAGCGTGCGCCTTCTAGACCTTCTGTGTAATCTACCACACCGTCGATGAGGTATTGAATACTCATTGGATCAACAACCATAGTGACACCATTTTTTTCAATTTCCAGATCACCTGGGTTTACTTTTTCATCAAACGTAAAACCATACTGAAAACCAGAGCAGCCACCACCGGTGACGTATACGCGCAACTTAAGGTCTGGGTTTTCTTCCTCGGCGATAAGCTCTTTCACTCTATTGGCTGCCGCATCACTAAATTGAATCGGTAACTGTTCAGACATACTCACAAACTCTTGACCATTTAATGTCGCGATTATCTAATACCTGAGTGTTTTAATCAAGTATAGTTCTTGTCGCCTCTTGGTCAGATTTATCGCTTCAACCTCACTTATCTATGCGTTTATTAAGGACGGTATGACATTTTTTTGATAAACTTAAGTCCTTATTATGACTTGGAAATCAAACATGTCGCTGGATACATTAAGGCGCCGTCTCGCAAAACCAAAAACCTCCGTACAACTATGCTTACTCGGCGTTGCGGCGGGCTTAATTGCGGCTGTTTTAATTATTCTATTTCGCCTCACCATTAGCTTAGTTCAAGGGTTTTTCTTAGAAACTCCCGATGACTTTTCAACCTTATCGCAAATTGAACGTGTTATTTTTCCCGTTGTTGCCGCACTAATGATTGCTGTGTTCGCTGATTTAACCGGCTTTAAGCACTACCGACTCGGCATTCCTTTTGTGATCCACCGTATAAAACATCATTACGGACAAATGCCAATTTGGAATACTGCCAACCAATTTTTTGGCGGCGCGGTCGCCTTGATCAGCGGTTTTTCCGTTGGTCGTGAAGGCCCTTCAGTACACATGGGGGCAACTGGGGCAAGCATTCTAGCCGAGCGATTACACTTGCCTCTTAACGCGGCAAGAACCTTAGCTGGCTGTGGTGTCGCAGCGGGTATTGCTGCGTCATTTAATACCCCTCTCGCGGCTGTTATATTTGTGATGGAGGTGGTATTACGTGAATACAAAGTCCACATATTTGTACCTATCATGCTTGCTGCCGTGACAGGTGCGCTGGCGACACAGTTTGTGTTTGGTCACGACAGTGAACTCGCTTTGATCAGTATCGCCACATTGAGCTTTTGGCATTACCCGTACTTGATTTTATGTGGTGCGGTGCTTGGGGCGATTGCCTTTGCCTTTAATCAAAATTTAATGGTTGTCATTAAAACCTTTAAATCCGTCAATATGTTTCCTCGCTTATTATTGGCAGGACTTATCGCTGGTTTTATAGGTTATCTTGTGCCAGAAGCAATGGGCTCAGGCATGAGTGCGATTCGTTTAGCGGTGGAATCGCCCGATAATATGCAGCTGCTCACGACGGTTCTTATCGCAAAATTGTTAGCCACTTTATTCGCCATTGGCTTAGGGATCCCAGGCGGCCTGATCGGTCCAGTGATTGGGTTAGGCGTTGTGATGGGCACGCTGATGGCATTTTTTGCGCAGTTTATTTCTCCGGGCACTGATGTGAGTGGCACTTATGGCGTATTAGGGATGGCGGGCTTACTAGCCGCGACATTACACGCGCCACTTGCCGCACTGACTGCCGTCATGGAGCTGACTTCAAATCCAAAAATTATTGTGCCTGCCATGCTTGTCATCTCTGCCGCGTATATTACCGCACTGCAGGTTTTTGGAAACCGCTCAATATTCTTGCAACAGCTTGATTTTCAAGGACTGCCCTATCAGGTTTCGCCAGCCAGTGAGGCCCTGCAAAAAGTGGGGATAATGGAAGAAATGGATGAAAACTTTAAGCTCTTATATTCCAGTGACAAAGAGCAAATAAAAGAAACACTGGGTGCAGTAAACAGTCAAACGCCATTGATCGTATATGATGAAGACAACGGCTACCGTCTTGCTGAATATGACTTGAGTTTGATGAGCGATCAAAGTGTTGGTATATCTTATATCCCATTAGAGGGATTGAGCAGCCAAGCAACGCTTTCAGACGCCTTTGATATTTTAAAAGATAAGCGTAGCGGTGCCGTCTATGTGTTTAACCAAAAAGATAATCAACAAATTATGGGTATACTGAGGTGGGACCAAATTCGCCACATATTGACCATTCGCAACAGCTTACTTTAACGGGGATGTTATGAGCGCACTTTTAATTTATAAGGCACTGCATGTTTTTTTCATGATTGCCTGGTTTGCAGGGATTTTTTATTTACCGCGCCTATTTGTCTATCACGCGCTGACTGAAGAGAAGTCTTGCAGCGCGATGCTAAAAATTATGGAAAGGCGATTACTCTATTTTGTTACACCATTTGCGCTGTTTACGCTGCTCTTTGGTGTCCTGACCATTTATGAATATGGTCGTGAATGGTTCCGCCATAGCATGTGGCTGCACTATAAATTTGTGCTCGTGATTATACTTTATATCTACCATGGCTATTGCTTTAAACTACTTGCTGACTTTAAACATGACCGTAACAAACGCAGCGATCGTTTTTACCGCTATTTTAACGAGTTTCCAGTACTACTTTTATTAGCCATTGTGATGCTCGCAATACTCAAACCTAATCTATAACTATGCTATGATAGCGCGCCAAATAACCGCTATGTTATGTGCGCGTTATCACGGTTGGGTGTATCCATAACGTACAACCCGTTGTTAATTTGTGATTAGGAACCGCCTCATGTTAAGTTTCCAAGGTGAAAACATTCTTTCTGTCAATCAGTTAGACAGAGAAGCCATAGAACATATCTTTGCCGTCGCTAAAAAAATGGAGCCTTATGCGAAAAAGCTTAAGCGTACTCGCGTGCTTGAAGGGGCAATACTAGCGAATCTCTTTTTTGAACCAAGTACCCGTACGCGTGTCAGCTTTGGTACTGCATTTAATCTATTAGGCGGCCTCGTTCGAGAAACTACAGGCATGCAAAGCTCCGCCCTAGCAAAAGGCGAATCTCTCTATGATACCGCTCGTGTGATCTCTGCGTATGCAGATGCGGTTGCCATGCGTCACCCTGATGCTGGCTCTGTCAGCGAGTTTGCAACAGGCTCTGATGTGCCTGTTATCAATGGCGGCGATGGTCCAAACGAACACCCAACACAAGCCTTGCTGGATTTATTGACTATTGAACGTGAACTTGGCCGTTTTGAGCGAGGTATCGACGGGTTGCATATCGCGCTAGTTGGTGACTTAAAGTACGGCCGCACCGTACATTCATTATCCAAGTTACTGTGTCACTATAAGGACGTGCGCTTTACTATGGTCGCGCCAGATGGCCTACAAATGCCAGACTACATTTTGGATAGCGTCAGCAATGCGGGACATAAAATTGAGCTTGTTTCACAAATGGAAGGCAACCTAGCCGCCGATATTGTGTATCAAACACGTATTCAAGAAGAGCGTTTCCCGTCGCAAGAAGAAGCTAACAAATACCGTGGCGGTTATAGGATCAGCCAAGCGATTTATAACGCACACTGTAAGCCTAGCTCGGTATTGATGCATCCATTGCCGCGCGATAGCCGCAGTGAAGCAAACGAATTAGACAACGATTTAAACAACAACGACAACCTTGCTATTTTCCGCCAAGTACAAAATGGTGTACTGATCCGTATGGCATTGTTTGCCCTGACCTTAGGGGTAGAAAACCAAGTAGAAAAGTACGAAGCAGACGTGCCTTGGTTTAGCCGCAAACGTAATAGCTAAAAAATAGGAACAATCATGACGATTAGCCAAGACTTATTCGCACGCGCTCAAGCCTCAATTCCTGGTGGCGTGAACTCCCCTGTTCGCGCATTCAACGGTGTCGGTGGCACACCTTTATTTATTACCAAGGCCGAAGGCCCGTACACCTTTGACGCTGACGCTAACAAATATATTGATTACGTCGGCTCATGGGGCCCAATGATTTTAGGTCACAATCACCCACAAATTAAGCAAGCTGTGCTTGATGCGGTAGAAAATGGCTTAAGCTATGGCGCGCCGACTGAAACCGAAATTTTAATGGCTGAAAAGGTCAAAGAATTGGTGCCATCTATTGAAAAGGTGCGCATGGTTAGTTCTGGTACTGAAGCGACCATGAGTGCCATTCGCCTTGCACGTGGTTACACCGGTCGTGACAAAATTCTTAAATTTGAAGGCTGTTACCACGGTCACGCAGACTCTCTTTTGGTCAAAGCCGGTTCTGGCGCTCTGACCATGGGGGTGCCAAATTCACCGGGTATTCCTGCTGATTTTGCCAAGCATACACTCACAGTTTCGTTCAACAACTTGGGTGAAGTGAAAGCCATTTTTGAACAATATAAAGACGAAATTGCTTGTATTATCGTTGAGCCTGTCGCCGGTAACATGAATTGCATTCCACCACTACCGGGCTTTTTAGAAGGCCTACGTGAAGTATGTGACAAGCATGGCTCGGTACTTATTTTTGACGAAGTAATGACGGGCTTCCGCGTTGCTTTAGGTGGCGCTCAGCAGTATTACAACATCCAACCGGATCTGACCTGTTTGGGTAAAGTCATTGGTGGCGGTATGC
Organism: Pseudoalteromonas sp. ATL1; assembly: GCF_058933015.1. NCBI lineage: Bacteria > Pseudomonadati > Pseudomonadota > Gammaproteobacteria > Alteromonadales > Pseudoalteromonadaceae > Pseudoalteromonas > Pseudoalteromonas sp. ATL1. The sequence goes on from NZ_JBZYXL010000001.1 coordinate 3,815,467, forward strand.
CTGTAGGCGCATTCGGCGGTAAACAAGCAATCATGGACTACATCGCGCCAGTAGGACCTGTGTATCAAGCCGGTACGCTGTCGGGTAACCCAATTGCTATGGCAGCTGGTTTGAAAGCATTAGAGCTACTCAGTGAAGAAGGCTTGCATGCGCAGCTAGAAGCGAAGAGTAAAGCACTATGCGATGGCTTCCAACAAGCGGCGGATGAAGCAGGTATTCCATTAACCACGAACTATGCCGGTGGCATGTTCGGCTTCTTCTTTACCGAAGCACAAAGCGTGAATAGTTTCCAACAAGCGACCGAGTGTAACTTAGAGCGCTTTAAGCAGTTCTTCCATTTCATGCTGGAAGAAGGTGTCTATTTAGCGCCTTCCGCATTTGAAGCTGGCTTTGTGAGCACCATGCACACCGAGCAAGATATCCAAAATACCATTGATGCCGCTAAACGCGCATTTGCAAAATTGTAAACACAATTACCAATTCAGCAGGTGAGTGAGTTTCACTAGCCTGCTGCTTTTCAACATTTTTTCTTAAAATTATCTCTCTCAATCAACTCGCACCGTCACTTAATATAAAAACTTGAACTAGTATTAGCATTTAACAGGTCTTTATTAGCTCATATTTATAAAAAGTGAACCCTATGCAAGGATTAAGATCATTTTGCGCACCTGCAATTCGCCTTATGGCAGGGCTTAAGTACAAAACCAAAATTAGTCTGGTATTTGGTATCTTACTGGTACCGCTTGGACTGAGTTTGTTTTTCCTAACCAATATACTGTCTCATTCGATCAATATCAGCCACCAACAGCAGGCGGGACTGAGTTTGTATCCAAAGCTGCTTGGCAATATCACTGTAATGGATATCGAGGCGAACGAAGCACTTGCTCGCCAAGCTCATTACAACATTAACGCGAATGATTCGGTGATAGAGCAGATCTCAATCCAGTCGAGGCTTGCTATTGATGATGACCTAACTCGTTCTTACATTAACCGCTCTTTGGTCGAATCTGTGCCCCGCTTACTTGAACAAGTAAACTTGCTGGCTGAACAAACTAAGTTAGTCATAGAGCAAGGTAAATTTACACCAGACAGCTTTATTGCCTTGTCCAACTTAAATAAAGTCTTACCCACTTTTTATGAGCAGTTAAAAAGCAAAATGACCGTGGCTATGCGCGAAAATCAACAAGCAAAGCAAGCGCTAGAACCGACCATCAGTGCACTTGGCCGCAGCCTAAACAATTACCAAAATACCATCAAACAAAAGCTACTAGACCCTGACGAATTACAACTTTCACAAAGCCAGTTTAAGCAAGTGCATAATCTAGTATTAACCAGCATTGAGCAGCTCATTGATACCAGTACGCCGCTTCTTAAAGATTTATTAGCTGAAAAAGTCAGTGAGCAAACAGTCATTCGAAACAGCGTAGGCATTGCCGCCGCACTGAGTCTAATGATTGCCATCTATCTGATGCTAGGTTTTTATTTTGCCGTGGTAGACAGTATTTCATCGTTTTCTCATACGGCATCACAAGCGGCTAAGGGCGATCTTAGGGTCAAAGCCACCCCATTTGGCAACGATGAAATGTCCATCATTGTTGAGCAGTACAATAAAGTTCTGAGCGCCTTTATTTCTATTTTACAAGAGGTCAATAGCAGCAGTGTCGACTTGGACAATGCCACAACCAAATTGAGCCAAATAAGCCAAGACACCCGCAGTGATGTTGATCAACAACAGCACAAAATTAGCACCATTCATGGTGCGTTGGGAGAAATGGCCCATGTTGCTGATTCAGTTGAGCACTCGGCACAACATGCCACCGAGCTTGCTTCCACCGCTGCTGAACATGTTAAACAAGGTTCAATGAATACCACTGAACTGGCACAACATATGACTTTGTTACAACAAGAGTTTGAAGACAGCCGCGAAGCATTAGATAGACTGGCACAAGATAGTCAGAACATCAGCAAGGTGAGCGCCGCTATCAGTGAAATTGCAGAACAAACAAATTTACTGGCGCTCAACGCCGCCATTGAAGCCGCTCGTGCAGGTGAGCAGGGTCGCGGCTTTGCCGTGGTTGCCGATGAAGTTCGTACGCTTGCTCAGCGCACACAGCAACAAACTGAAGAGATCCACACCATCATCAATGCACTGCAAAAAGCCTCAAATGATACACAAACTAAAATGCGCTCCAGTGTAGAAAAAATGGAACAAGGGGTTGAAGCCGCGGAGCAAACAAACCAAGTGTTACAACTTGCTCAGCAAAGTATGGAAGACATCGACAAACAAGGACATCAAATTGCTGACCTTGTGCAACAACAAACACGGGCAACGCAACAGGCACTTAATGAGGCCAGTGAAATAAATGAATTGGCTGAACATACACTCAGTTCAGCCATCGCAACCGAGCAAGACGCCACAAAGCTCGCCGCGTTGGCACATAATTTACAAAAAGCCATGGGCCAATTTAAAGTGTGAGTCCTGTTTTACTCACACTTCGGCCTAGGTTCAAACTCACTTGCTCGCACTGGTAACTGAATGACTTTGCCACAGCCTGGCGGCGCTTGCTTGCCTGTAGCAGGATTAACAAACGCCCAACGAATACTATCAGGCCTGTTATCGGCAATGGCTTGTGGATTAAGTGGTTTAAGGTAACGAATATAAAGCTCTAGCGCACCAGTCGCCCCCGTTAATCCTGTACTTTGGTTATCATCACGTCCAAGCCAAGTGACTGTCACGGTATTGTGATCAAAGCCCGTAAACCAGCTATCTCGTAAATCATTACTGGTGCCTGTTTTGCCTGCCAATTGAATAGATGGGAAATGGGCATTTAACCGTTTTGCTGTGCCCTCTTTGGTCACCTTTTTGAGGCCATACTTGGTCATGTAACTGGCCTGAGCACTAAACCTTGTTCGGCTGTCGACTTCGTGTTCATACAGTACTTTACCCGTAGCATTCGTCATCGCTGAAATACTGGTGAGTTGTCGATATTGACCATTGCCAGCGAGCGTTGTGTACATTTGCGCAACCTCAAAACTGGATAACTCTAAGGCACCTAACAACAATGATGGATATTGGTTTATTGATTCATTAACCCCAAGTTTTTTCAGTGTTTGTGCGACATTGTGAACGCCAACATCCAAACCTAGATTAACCGCTGGAATATTAATACTGTTACTAAAAGCCTGATATAACGGTAAAATCCCTCGATACTTATGGTCAAAGTTTTCAGGCTTCCAAATGTCACCCGATTCATCGGTCACTTGCAAAGGACCATCTTCAAGCAAAGTACCCAAGTTGTATTCTGGCTTTTCTAATGCGGTTAGATAAACAGCAGGCTTGACCAAAGAACCGATATTTCTTTTTGTATCTAACACACGATTAAAGCCATCAAATCTAAACTCTCGGCCAGCAACGAGTGCGGAAACACCTCCCTTTTCAATATTGACTGAGATCATCGCTGTTTCGAGCTTTTCAGCATCAAAGCGGCGCTCAAGATATGGCAGACCACTTTTGACCGCCTCTTCCATCGCCGTTTGTTTTTGCAAGTCAAAGTAAGTAAAGACTCGAACACCTGCGTTTATTAGTTCTTGATTGGTAAGCAAGCTGCGTAATTCCCGATCGACGAGTTCTAGATACCCGGGATAAGTTTGTAAGTGGCTTTTCTTCAGTGGCTGAATTTTAATTGGTCTCACCAAAGATTGGCGTAATTCATTGGGCGATATATAGCCCTGCTCGGCAAGTAATCTCAGCACCAAATCTCTACGTTCTCGCACCCTCTCTGGATAGCGGCGCGGATTATAAAACGAAGGCCCTTTGACCATGGCCACCAGCATCGCGATTTGATCAAACTCTAATTCATCGACTGGCTTCGCGAAATAAAACTCAGAGGCTAAGCCCATGCCATGCACACCTTGGTTGTATGCTTGGCCCATGAATACTTCATTGAGATAGGCTTCTAAAATTTCATCTTTACTGTAACGATAATCGAGGATCAGTGCGATAAAAGCCTCATTCACTTTGCGCACCAAAGAACGTTCACGTGACAGATAAAAGTTTTTAGCCAATTGCTGAGTGAGTGTACTGCCACCTTGAACGGTACGACCCGCTTTAATGTTTGTATATAGGGCACGCAGAATAGACCACACAGACACACCATGGTGTTGATAAAAATCTCGGTCTTCTACCACAAGTAAGGCGTCTTTGAGTAAATTTGGGAATTTTTCCAATGGCACAAATTCGCGGTCTTGTTTTGATTCGTTGCCTATGCGCGCAATTTGTACTGGCTCTAACCTCGCCTGCTGCAATCGCCTGCCGTTGCTGTCCACAATGCTCGCGAGTCGTTTACCCGCAAAATTTAATGTGAACACCACGCCATTTTCTGCCCCGTTATAAAACTCAAATGCACGTCGGTGTATCGTTATTGTTCGCCCTTGCACAACATATTGACCGGTGCGGCTAATACGATTTACTTGAGAATAGTTTAAGCGTTTAAGCTCCCAAAGAACCTCTTGTTCAGATAAAAATTGCTCTGGATAAAAGCGCATTGCTCGGGCATATACTTGCACCGGTAACTGCCACTTGCTGCCTTCAAACTGCCGTGTAACTTTTGAATCAAGGTAGATCACATAAAAGCTCACAAGCACGATGACCGCAATTGTTCCCTTCCACAACAAATTCCAGCAGGTTTGCAGAACCCGTTGCTTGAAACGTGCGAATTTTGACAGCCCCGCAGTAGACGCTTTTTTAGTTGGCTTTTGTCGTGTGCTTGTTGTCGCTGATTTTGAAGATGCTCTGGTGGATTTTTTTTTCGCTTTTGAGGTGTCGTTATTGCTTTTATCTACCATGCCACTTTGACTGTTTTATCTGATTAAATAGGTCGAAGCATAGGGTACCTTAGATTAACCAAGCCTGAAAGCAAAAGCGGGCCAAAGCCCGCTCTAATTGATCACATGAGCAATAAATTTTGCTTACTGTCCGCGCACAGTCACAAATTCAGGATAAGCATCAATGCCGCAGTCATGTTGATCCATGCCATTGATCTCTTCTTCTTCGCCAACTCGAATACCCATGGTTGCTTTAAGTAGCGCCCAAACTAAATAAGAGATGATAAATACAAAGCCAAGAATACAGATCAAACCAATGAGTTGATTCATAAATGTCGCGTCGGAGTTTGACAATGGCACCAACATAGCCCCTAACATGCCGCAAGTACCATGCACTGAAATCGCGCCCACAGGGTCATCAATTTTTGCTTTATCCAAAAAGACGATGCTAAATACAACCAAAGACCCCCCCAAGGCACCCAGTAAGCAAGCTAACAATGGGGTTGGAGATGCAGGCTCTGCGGTGATCACAACCAATCCAGCAAGCGCACCATTTAACACCATAGTTAAATCGGCTTTACCCCAAAGAGCCTTACACACTAACAACGCAGCTACCGCACCGGCCGCTGCCGCAGCATTAGTGTTCAACATAATTTGGCTCACGGCTATGGCATTCGCTTTGTCCGCTAAGAACAGCTGCGAACCACCGTTGAAACCAAACCATCCCATCCATAAAATGAATGTGCCTAAGGTTGCCAAGGGCATATTTGAGCCAGGTATTGGATAAATTTCGCCATTTTTACCATATTTACCTTTACGAGCACCTAGCAAGAGCACGCCCGATAAAGCGGCTGCGGCTCCTGCACCATGCACGATGGCAGAACCCGCAAAATCAACAAAACCAAGCTGAGATAAAAATCCGCCGCCCCAAGTCCAATAACCTTCAATTGGATAGATAAAACCTGTTAGCACCACCGTAAACGCCAAAAATGCCCACAGCTTCATACGTTCAGCAACTGCACCAGAGACAATTGACATGGCGGTAGCGACAAAAACCACTTGGAAGAAAAAATCTGATTCCAGAGCATGATCCGCATCAGCCGCCGCATCACCAATCAAGGCACCAAAGCTTGGTACAATCCCACCCTCGGTATTGCCCACATACATGATGTTGTAGCCCACCAGCAAGAACATGGTGCAGGCGATAGCATACAAGGCGATATTTTTAGTCAAAATTTCTGTAGTGTTTTTCGAGCGAACTAACCCAGCCTCTAACATCGCAAAGCCAGCAGCCATCCACATGACCAGCACACCTGAAATTAAAAAGTAAAAAGTATTAAGTGAAAATTTGAGTTCTACAATTGCGCTTTCCATCATCGGCCCCTTAAATTGCTTCTTCGTCTAATTCGCCGGTACGGATCCGCACGATTTGATCTAAGTCATAAACAAATATTTTTCCGTCACCAATTTTTCCGGTACTGGCAGCTTTGGTAAGTGTATCGACCACGCGTTGCGTATTCTCTGTGCGTGTGGCAATTTCTATTTTTATTTTTGGTATAAAGTCGACTTGATACTCCGCACCGCGATACAACTCGGTATGCCCCCTTTGGCGGCCAAATCCTTTTACATCAACGACTGTCATCCCTTCTACGCCTAAATCCGCAAGCGCTTCGCGTACTTCGTCCAATTTAAATGGTTTTATTATTGCACTTATCATTTTCATTGTTAGTCCCCTTAGGACAGGCTTATCCTGTTGTATCAGCTAATCCAACCTTCGTGCCACAAAGTAAAAAGCAATATTTTCAAATGCTTACTTTTTAACTTTTGAATTTACAATGTGATTACGCACCATGAAAGTGCAAAATACTCCAGCCTGCTCACTGATGGTGCGCACCATTTAACCTTTCGTTTTTTGGCGCGTGTCGTTGGCAACTAACTCGTCAAAGCGGCAATTTGACTCATAACCTTTGAAAGTTGCATTAAAAGCAACTTTAATATGAATATTTTTATGTTTCGGGGAAAACCATGTTTCTAACAAGAGTGCTCGTGGTGCTTACAATGCTAGTTAGCCTAGCGAGTAACGCATCTGAACATGAACGTAAAATCGATATCGATAGCCAAGTCATCACCAACCATAAAGCAACGATTAACGGCGAAAGACTGAGTTATCAAGTCACGTCCGGCACACAACCTGTTTGGAATGACAATGGCGAACCAATCGCGACCTTGTATTACAACTACTACAAAAAAGACAAAGTAGACGACATCAGCAAACGCCCTCTACTTATCTCATTTAATGGTGGCCCTGGCTCCGCATCGGTGTGGATGCACATCGCCTACACGGGTCCTCGTATTTTGAAAATTGATGACGAAGGCTATCCAGTACAACCATATGGCATCAAAGATAATCCTTATTCAATACTCGATGTGGCTGACATTGTATTTGTAAACCCAGTAAACACGGGTTATTCACGTGTATTGCCAAACAAAGAAGGTAAAATGCCAAGTAAAGAAGAGCAGCAGAAAATGTTCTTTGGTGTTAATGCCGACATTGAATACCTCGCTAGTTGGATCAACACGTTTGTTACTCGCAATAACCGCGCGCTATCACCTAAGTTTTTAATCGGTGAAAGCTATGGCACGACACGAGTATCAGGGCTTGCAAAAGAGTTACAAGAGTCTCATTGGTGGTTTTTAAACGGGGTTATTTTGGTATCTCCAACTGACATTGGCATCAAACGTGACGGCCCTGTAAAAGCGGCCAATCGCTTGCCTTACTTTGCAGCAACCGCTTGGCACCACAAAGCACTCCCCAATGCATTGCAGCAAAAAGATTTATTAGAAGTACTTAAAGAAGTCGAAGTATTTACGCTCAATGAGTACTTACCCGCTTTGGCCAAAGGCTCATTCATTAGCAAAGACGAGCGCGCGCACATTGTTGAGCGTGTGGCTTACTTCAGTGGCTTATCAAAGCAGTTTGTATCACAAAACAATATCGAAATTAGCGATGATGCTTTTTGGAAAGAGTTACTGCGCGACAAAGGCGTTATTCTTGGCCGCTTAGATTCTCGCTATTTGGGTATCGACAAACGCGATGCGGGTGATAGTCCTGATTACTTCCCTGAACTAAGTGCTTGGCTGCATGCCTTTACACCAGCTCTTAACCACTATCTGCGTGAAGAGCTAAATTACAAAACGGATGTTCAGTACAACATGCTGGCTGATGTGCATCCATGGGATAGCACAAACAACCACACCGGAGAACAACTACGCGAAGCCATGGCTGAAAACCCATACTTAAATGTGTTGATCCAAGCTGGCTACTACGATGGCGCAACCAACTATTTTGACGCTAAGTACACTATGTGGCAGCTAGATCCAAGCGGCAAGATGAAAGACCGTTTAAGCTTTAAAGGCTACCGTTCGGGCCATATGATGTATCTTCGCCATGAAGACCTTAAAACATCAAATGACGACTTACGTGACTTTATTAAAGCATCACTAAAAAGCCAAACACGCTCGGCAAAATACTAATTTAAATGTTCCAACCTGTGGTGTGCGCTCCCTGCGCACACCATTTTTTGCTTTTAACCCTTTAATATTGTGACTTGTGAACTGGCTTGCTAGTATCGCCCTTTTAACATCTTTAGGGGCGTAAAGATGCAAGGCACTTTAAGCAAATTAAAAGCGCAGTTAACTCAACCAATCCAATATCATCTTCCCATTGGCGATGGGCTTATCAACCTGAACGACTATTTTGGTACACACATTACCCTCACGCACACTGGTAATATTTTTTGTTGTAGCTGTGGTAAAAAAACCAAAAAAAGTTACTCTCAGGGTCACTGCTTTGTTTGTATGAAAAAGCTAGCAAGTTGCGACATGTGTATCATGAAGCCCGAAACTTGCCACTTTGAGCAAGGCACTTGTCGTGAGCCTGAGTGGGGTGAAGCAAATTGCATGATCCCTCACTATGTATACTTGGCGAACACGTCTGGTCTAAAAGTGGGGATAACGCGCCACACACAAATTCCAACACGATGGATAGATCAAGGTGCAACCCAAGCACTGCCAATTTTTAAAGTACAAACGCGCTTACAATCGGGCCTTGTGGAAGTGGCATTGGCAGAGTTTATCGCCGATAAAACCAACTGGCGTAACATGCTAAAAGGCGTTACTAACGACGTAGATTTGAAGCAAGCGGCTGAACAACTGATCCCACAAATTCAAGCCAAGTTAGACGAACTTGCCGAGCTTTTTGGCGCAACCGCCATCGAACGATTAGATGAAGAAGTGGTAGATTTGAGCTTTCCGGTCGAGCAATTTCCAACCAAGATCACCTCGTTTAATTTTGATAAAGATCCACAAGTCAGTGGCGTATTGCAGGGTATAAAAGGCCAGTACCTGATTTTCGATACTGGCGTGATCAATATTCGCAAGTTTACCGCTTACGAAGTGACTTTTTCTGACTGATAGAAACGTAACCAATCATCACAATTGAGTGGTTTACAAAACATATAACCTTGAATGGTGTTGCAGCCCAGCCGTTGTAAAAACTGGTGCTGCTCTTGTTTTTCTACCCCTTCAGCCACGACATGTAAATTCAGCGCCTTCGCCATCGCAACGATGGCGCTGACAATTTCACTATTGCCATATTCGTCCGGTACTTTCGCCACAAAGCTGGCGTCTATTTTTAACGTATCGATAGGTAACTTCGTTAAATAGCTCAGTGCGGAATAACCCGTACCAAAGTCATCCAGAGCGATGGACACTCCCAGACTTTTCAGCTTTTGTAATTCACTCTTCGCCTCATGCAGGTTGCTAATAAAACTGCTTTCGGTGAGTTCTAACTCAATAAATTTGCCATTGATACCATGCTTATTCAGCGCAGCCGCGACGGTAATTGCTAACTCACCTTGGCAAAGATGTTGTGCCGATACATTAATGGCAATACGCCTAACATCACTCCCCTGTCGCCGCCAAAGTGCCATTTTTTCACACGCTTTATTGATCACCCATTGATCGAGTTTAATGATCAAGCCAAGCTCTTCGGCCAAAGGAATAAACTGCGCAGGCGAGATCACCCCTAAATTTGGGTCATTCCAACGTAATAAACATTCCACACTGGAGACTCGACCACTAGCAAGACACTGTAGGGGCTGAAAAAATAACTCAAACTCGTCATTATCGAGAGCATGTTGAAAACGGCTTAACATAGAAAGTCGCTCAAGTGAGCGTGCATTCATTGATGCTTTGTATAATTGGAACGAATTACGACCCACTTCTTTAGAGCGATACATGGCAACATCCGCATGCTTTAGTAAGGTTTCGCTGTCAGCACCATCCTCTGGGTAAATCGCCGCCCCCAATGACGCTGTCGCACTCACACAGATATCATTCAGTTCGAAGGCCACACTCAACTTTTCCAATATGCCATTGGCGAAGCTCACTACATCAGAAATGTGTGCTACTTCGGTCAGCAGCACCACAAATTCGTCGCCGCCCAAGCGCGCTAAGGTATCGCCTTCTTTGAGCATGCCTTTGATACGCTCACTCACCTGCACCAGCAGCTCATCACCCGCGCTATGGCCTAAAGAATCATTGACCTCCTTAAAGCGGTCAAGATCGATAAACATCACCGCCAACTTATGATTGTCTCGGTGGGCAGAGGCCAATGCCATCGACAATCTATCGTAGAACAAGCGTCTATTGGGCAGTCCTGTTAACTCATCAAAATAAGCAAGGCGGGCTATTTTTTCTTCCGCATTCTTACGCTCGGTAATATCACTAAAAATGGCGGCATAGAGTATTTCATCGCTATACGGCTCGTTAATTTGAATGATTGTGAGCCATTCAACATACACATCACCACTTTTTTTACGATTGCAGATCTCCCCTTGCCACACGCCACTCTTTCTCAGTTGTGCCCACATTTGGTCGTAGTAATCTTTACCATGCACGCCTGAACTCAACATACTCGGGTTCTTACCGATTACTTCATATTCTTGATAACCCGTCAAAGCACTAAAGGCGGGGTTGACTTGTAAAATTTCACCATCGCCGCGAGTGATCATAATGCCATCGAGTGAGGCATCAATAATGCGATTCGCTAAATACAGATTACTCTCCGATTTTTTTAGCGCTAAGTCTCTTTGTTCCAAGACTTTTTCAAGCTCACTGCAATAAGCGGTTTCAATTTCGGTCAGCACATTTTTTAGTGGCAACAGGCCGATTACTTTACCCGAGCACGGCTCTTTCACCACAAGATGACGGATTGATTCGGCGGTCATTAAACGATAAGCATCAAATAAGCTGTCTTTTGGCGAAACTTGTAGCAAAGGGTATGTAGCCAGATCCCAACACGGCATACGCCAGTCAGGATTCAGCAGCATATAAGCAATGTCACGCTGCGTAATGATGCCGTACTCCGCTAGTTGATGGTTATACACCAACACCGCTGTCACCCGTTTGACACGCATAACTTCTATCACTTTAGAGACACAATCGTCCGCTTTTAGGATCACCACATTACGATTGTAGTGGTCGTCAATCGGTCGAAAGTGCAGGTAGTGATCGAGCCCTTGATTGCGCACAATATCAGACAAAGACACCACGCCAACAGGGGTGTTGTGTTGATCTTTCACCAATAAATGGCGTATACCCAGCTGATGAAACTTAATGGTGGCCTCACTCAGAGTTTTATCGATTAAAATATCGTGCACGGGTGAAGTCATCGTTGAAGCAATTGGCATTGTAGCAAAATCAGGATCGCTAAAATTCAGCTTAACGCAGTCAGATTCCGTCCAAATACCCACTATCTGTTTATCTCTCATCACAAAAATAGAGCTAACACGGCGCTCTCGCATCAAGCGAACAGCCTCTGCTAACGGCGTTTGATGATCACATGACAACAATTGGTTGGAGAAAATATCTTTGATTTGTAATTGACGACTATCTGATACCATTAAGCACAACCTCGCATTTTAACTTGGTTGCCCAGTATAATATTGCACAGGATTTATACTTTGATTGAGAACAAACTATGACACTAAAATATTACCCATTCTTGCTCCTTCTGGAAGAAAGTATTGAGTTCATTAGCGACAACGTTGCGCTCGATCACGCCTTACACAACCTACCGGCAGAACAAATAGACACCGCAATTTGTTTGCTTGAAAATGGTCAGAGCAGCGACTTACGAGGACAATTAGTGGACACACCTAGTATGCAACTACTCACTAACAAAGTTCGTGAAGCCCTAATGTTGGAAGGTGAATGCTGTGTTGATAAAGTCGTAATAAACACTATCCCACAGGCCTTTGCATTGCTCAAACAAATGCAATAACCTCTCAGGTTTACCAGTTGGCATCCACCAGCGCCTTAATATGCGTGACTGCACTGCGCCCCAATGCTGAAAGATCATAACCCCCTTCTAGAAAGGAAATAATCCCCAGTGCTTGTGTATTTTTAGCAAGTTCTACCACTTGCTCAGTCAGCCACTGGTAGTCCGCCTCAACAAATTTTAACCCCCCCATGTCATCTTCAAGGTGAGCATCAAATCCGGCACTGATAAAAATCAATTGCGCATTAAAATCTAGTAACTTAGGTAACCATTGTTGATTAAAAAGCGTTTTTAGATCGTCGCCATCGCTGCCGAGCGCAAGCGGTGAGTTCACAATATGTTCGGTATTTTCAACGTCGGAGTTTGGATAAAAAGGGTGCTGGAACAAAGAACAAAATAACACATCAGGACGTGCTCTATAAATATCTTGCGTGCCATTGCCATGGTGTACATCAATATCTAATATGGCTATGCGTTCAACCCCTAATGATTTAGCATGCTCAACCGCTATCGCTAAATTATTGAAGACACAAAACCCTGAAGAGCTTGATTGATTGGCATGATGTCCAGGCGGGCGTACGTTACAAAACGCGGCATCCAAGTTACCAGCAAGCACTTCATCAACCGCTAAAATACCCGCGCCCACAGCTCGCTCAATGGCTTTAAATGAGTCTGGGCATAACCAAGTATCGGCATCGAGTTCGCTCAACCCCTCTTGTGGCATACTGCTTAGTACTTGTTCAATGTGTGCTTGCTCATGTACCAAAGCGATTTTAGATATATCGGCTTTAGGCGCTGGTAATTGCGTGATGGCAATATCAAGCCCTGACGCCAATAGCCTATCGGCAATGGCATCAACGCGCTCAGGGCATTCGGGGTGCTCGGCATGTACTTTGTGCTTTCTACAATTTGGATGGCTTATTACGGCTGTACGCATCGCGATCTCTTTGTCTTTTTTCTCAGTGTAACAAGGCCAAGCATTAGACGCTTTGCGACTTTGGTGTAAACTGCTGCGGCTTTGCCTGCTAAGGTTTTAATTTATTTGGTGTCAAACCGTGTAGTTGCCACTCGCGTATTGCTCGCTCCTGATGTGCATCTCTCACATGGCTATGGGACTTAATATAATCGATATACTGCGCAGGAAAACCATGTTCTATTGCGCCTTGCAATACATGTTGAACATACCAATCAAACGGCAACTGCGTCTCTACAAACGTATTGGCAATGTAACAATGTGCTTGCACCGGTTCACCTTGCAATGTTTCAACATTGAGCGCCACACGGTCGTAGCGCGTACCTTCAATAACATCGAGTTTGGCTAGCTCTAAATCGTTCAGCGCATACATCACGCCAAGTACATGATCCGCATCATCACTCGTCTGCTCGATGGTGCATTTCGCTGAACCATCTGTGCTGAGCATATTAAATGTCAATTGATAAGCGCTTAGCTTCGCAACGCCCAAACACTGTGCATTAGGCAAACGCGCCAATAAACGTTTTGTTGATAAATTAGAGCCAAATGCAAAATTTATATGGGGTTTATTACTCATACAACGATTAACAACCTTAAATCACAACACGCACAGCCAGTGCAATTAACACCACACCTATGCCTCTATCAAACCAATGTCCTGCACGCTGGAAAAACGCCCGTACCGCCTCTTTACTTAAAATAATAGATAAAAATGAAAACCACACCCAAGTGGCCAATGCCATATACAAACCATAAACCGCTTGTACCGAGCTAGGTGTTGTTGGGGCTATCACCAAGGTGAAGAGCGATAAAAAGAACAAAGTCGCTTTTGGGTTCAATGCGTTGACCAAAAAGCCACGACGTAATGCATGCCAAGCAGACTCATGAGGTTTATGCGTCACTTGCTCTGCTTTTTGCGCTGCGGTAGGTTTAGCGCGCAGGGCCTGCACGCCCATATACGCCAAGTAAGCACCAGCCACATATTTCAAAACATTGAATAAGGTTGGAGATTGCGAGAGTACAATGGCCACGCCCAGTAAGCAGTATGTCACATGTACTAGGATACCCAGCGCCACGCCTCCGCTCGTCCACAATGCATTGGCGCGACCTCGCTGAATACTCTGCTTGAGCACTATAGCAAAGTCGGGTCCAGGGCTTGCTACTGCAAAAAAATGCGCAACGGCGATTAATAAAAACTCATCTAAATACTCAAGCACTCACTTGTTCCTTTAACATCAATAACGCAGGGTTTGGCGTGTCTTGCAAATAGCCTTTAATTTGCTTTTGCGCCTGTTTATATACCCCCTTTAAATGGGGCTTAAGATGCTTTTTACCATCTGCATCAGGTTTAAAGTGACAAACTAACGCATGCATAAACACGGTTTGCGCTTCAGTCAACGACGCTTGGCGGTTTGCGTATGGGTTGTAACAAGAGCCACAGCCCCCTTTAAATTGATAGACGGTATTGCTCATCATCACACCAAAGCCCATAAAACAAGCTAGCGCATCACTGGCTGCAGCAATTTGTTCTTCGCCGCCGGGTGGTAAACAGCCTTTTTGATAGATCATCATAGTCGCTAAACTACCAGCGAAACTCGCGACCAAGTCCTGTGGCTGATTGATTTGATTCGGGTTATAAGAAAGCATCAAAGCATGTGAAGGCTGTACTGCTAAATTCGCGCCCTCACCACGCTGCACACCGTTAAAATGAAATACCGGCATGGTTTGCTGTGCGGGTAATTGCATAGGGCTAACAAGCTGCAACGGCCATGCTTGCATACCTGCGTATTCTCGCACACGGGTAAATACGGTTTCAGCCATTTGTTCAACACTTGAAACCTGATCAGGAAAATACTTACCCGTTGGTTCAATAATTTGCGTGTTAGACAAAAAATATTGCCCATCAAAATTTTCACACGCCCAAACAAAGGTATCGATTAACCATGCAACCTCAGGGTCGCTCAGCAACGGCTTTGATTTAAATAACCCTAACATTTATTTCTCTACTCTTGTTGCCCAGTCCCAGGCTTTTGTATTGTATAGCGGCACTGTTGACAACGCGTGATGATGGCTACCGCTGGTTTCTTTAGTTGAATAAGACAAATACAACAACGTACGTGTTTTCGCATCATAAATACGACGCACTTTTAATGATTTAAACAAAATACTTTTTGAGGTTTTGAAAACCACTTCACCGTCTTTCGATAAATCAATCTGCTGCATTTGCTCAGCGGTGATCTCACCGGTTTGGCGACAGGCTATGGACATATCCGAAGGGTCTGAAAAGTCCAAATTTGCCTCGACGTGGCTGATGTGGCAAGTCACCCCCGTCACTATTGGATCTTGCTGTGCCGAAACCACTACATCTTTAGTGGTAAACAAACCTAAACTGACTTTAGCGGCGTCATCGCTACAGCCAGCTAAAACAAAACACGCCAGAGCGCTGAGCCAAACTTTCTTGTTATACATCTGGTGTTTCCAAATAAATCACATACTATAACGCCCATTTACGCATAAATGAGGCCATAAGTCATCATGCCACACATCATCATTGAACATTCTAATAACCTACCCATAGACGTGCAGGAGCTTGTATCACTGGTTCATGAAGCAGCGCAAAGCACCGCATTATTCGATGCCACTACCATTAAAACGCGCGCGCAAAGTTTTGAGCATTATCAAATCCAAGCTGGCAAAGCTGGTTTTGTACACATTCAAGCTCACATCATGCATGGTCGCAGTGAATTACAAAAACAACTGCTAAGCCATACCCTACTGTACGCGCTACAAGAAGAATTTGATGATAACTGGTTGTTGAGTGTTCACCCATACGACCTACTTCAACAGGTTTACACAAAGAACTGATTAAAATACTGCAATTGCGTATAATGTGCCTTTGTTCAAATTACAGATAAAACACTATGAAATTTCCGTGTCGCTTGGATAAATTTTTGAGCCACCTGTGTGAGCTGCCTCGCACCAAAGTCAAAGCTGGTATTAAGAAACGTTATGTTACCGTTAATGGTGAAGTGATCACCAAATTTGATCATTCGATTACTCAGGATGATGATGTTACTTGGCAAGGTGAGCCTTTGAAATATCTAGGTAAACGCTATTTCATGCTGAACAAACCTACAGGCTATGTGTGTGCCAATAGTGATGAGATGCTCGCAACTGTGTTTGAACTAATCGATGAGCCTAACTTAAAAGATTTTCATGTTGCAGGTCGTCTTGACATTGATACAACCGGTTTAGTGTTGATCACTAACGATGGTGATTGGTCCCATCAAATCACCTCTCCAAAAAAGCAAAAATACAAGACCTACTTGGTTGAAACCCAAGAAGCTATTACCGATGAAGCACTTGAACAATTGCGTTCAGGTGTACAGTTACACAATGAAAAAGAACTCACGTTGCCCGCACAAGCCGAACGTTTAGCAAGCTATAGCCTTCGCTTGTCTATTTGCGAAGGTAAATACCACCAAGTTAAAAGAATGCTGGCCGCGGTTGGCAATAAAGTAGTTGAATTACATAGAGAAAGCATTGCAGAAATCGCATTAGATGCTGATTTACAAAGTGGTGAATACCGCCCTTTAACACAGCAAGAAATCGACATAATTAATGCAAATTAGTCATATTTCCTCATGTGCATGAGGAAATATCATCTCTATTTAAGGCAAATTCCACTATACGTTACTTACATGATCCATTTAAACATGGTAGATAATAATAACTATTATCTGAAAGGGGCGTATTGTGCTATCAGGTTTAACACTAAGAACTAAAATAATACTTTTCGCTGCGGCTATTTTCCTCTCACTTTTGCTAGTCGCCATTTTAGGATTACAGGCATTGCGCCATGCCAGCGAGACAGACAATATCGCGCGCATCAATCAACTCATGAAAAGCACCGTCAACATTGTTGAGCAATTTGAGCAATATGTGGAATCGGGCACCTTGAGTGAAGCTCAAGCTAAAACCCTAGCAACACAAATGCTAAGGGAAAATAAATATCATGACTCTGAGTATGTGTACGTAGTTGACGACGCGCTTAACTTTGTTGCCACGCCACACGACCCACAACTACATGGCACCAGCTTTAACGATTTTAAAGACTCCAGAGGCAATAGTATTGGCCAAATGGTAAAACGCCTTGTTGGTAACAAAACCAACCAAATCATCACCTATGAATGGGATTCGAGACGTGAGGGAGAGGTCGTAGATTTGACCTCTGTGGTGCAAAAAACACCTGTTTTTGGTTGGTATGTGGGCACTGGGATCAGCGCCAAGGAAGTAGACGAACGTTACTGGAATACTGCACGCTGGTTGCTAACTTTGTCGCTGGTTATCGCCGTCGCCCTCACTTTTGCACTGGCTAGATTTGGCTTGGGTATCTCAAACAAATTGGGCGGCGAGTTAGATGATGTACTCACCATTGTAAAACAAGTATCGCGCGGTAATTTAAGTTCATCAATTAACACCTCAAACGCCAAAGACGACAGTATCATCGCTGCAATGAGCTATATGCAAAAAAGCTTACAAGGGGTTGTAGGTGGTATTGCAACCGTGAGTGATACATTAAAATCACAAAGTAACGATGGTGAAAAGCGCTCCAACGAGCTTGAACAGCTAACACTAAGCCTCAACGATGAAACACAAATGGTGGCTTCTGCAATTACTGAACTCACCGCATCGGCGCAAACCGTAGTGGAGCATGCGGAGCAAACCGCCAACTCTGTACAAGAAGCTGAAAACCAAGGGCAAAATGCCGATAAGCTCACTACAGAGGCGGCAAAAACCATTGCCTTGTTAGAGCAACAAATTGATAGCGCAGGCAATAATATTCAAACCCTAGATGAAGAAGTCACCAATATTGCCAACGTGCTGAGTGTTATTCAAAGTATTGCCGAACAAACCAACCTACTGGCACTGAATGCCGCGATTGAAGCCGCTCGTGCTGGCGAGCAAGGCCGCGGCTTTGCTGTGGTTGCAGATGAAGTAAGGCAACTAGCCCAACGCACACAAAGCAGCACCGAAGAAATTCATACCATGATAGGTAAGCTGCAATCGGCAACACAAGAGGCCAAATCGTCAGTAACGGTCAGTATCAGTACCAGTGAAAAAACCGTCACCATGTCAAAAGAAGCCGGTGAAGAGCTGCGCCGCGTGGCACGTTCACTCGGTGAAATATCGCAAATGAGCCACCAAATTGCCCATGCGGCTAAAGAGCAGCTAGAAGCAGGTGAAGACACCGCCCGTCGTGTGGTAACCATTTCAGATACTGCGGCACAAACCGCTGCCGTGTCAGAAAAAGCACACCATGCAACCGATAGTATTAAAGAGCTCACCGTGAAGCTAGAAACGGAAATAGCTAAGTTTAGCTGCTAGCGGGGTTGAGTAGATTGATGGTGCTTTCCTACATTGGAAGGCGCCTTCGACTTTTTTAACCTATCTAATTTGCATCTTGTTTGCGGTACTCAGCAATGTGTCTTAAAGTGTGACGCACGGGATAGGTGGAGATGGCCAACAGGGCGACTAAATTACTCATCCAACACCCTATCGAATAAGCCAAGTTTAAACGATGATAGTCAAAATATCCTCTGGCGATAAGCTGAATAAACGATAACAGCATATAGAACAAGATCATATACATACAAATGCGTGCAGTTCGCGAAAATAAGCAACCTTTTAGCCTATGCACTACGTATATAATCACGAGTATCACAAACTGCTGCGCCATCATACCTGTATAAAAAACCTTAATGCGGTTAAGTTGGTCAAAATCCAAGTTCACTAAGGCTTGTTCAACGCTCGTTCCTAAAAAGTGAGATATGAAGAAAACAATGGCAGCCAAAAAGCATGAATGCAACTCGTGCAACGCTAATGAATTTAAACCTTGGTGACGGGCAAAAAACAATGACCATCCATACTTTGGTAGTTGCGTGATTAAAAACCAACATATCACCAGCAATTCATACTTTTTGGCTATCCAGCCTAGCTCATATAAAAACTCATTCACGTAAACTGCTCCTTCATATTAGCTCTTCCTTGTTGACAGACGCATCGGGTTTTCCAACCTACTCAGTTTGCAGCTTGTTCACGGCGCTCGGTGAAGTATTTCAGTGTTTGCCGGATTGGATAAATAGAGAGAGCTGATATGGTCACCAAAGTCGTAAGCCAACACCCTGCACGATAAATCATGCCTAACTTATGATAATCGAAATAGCCCCTAGCGATTAATTCCACAAGCAGCAAAGCCATATAGATTAATGCCATATACATACACACACGCGCCGTTTTTGAAAACAAACAACCTCGTAGACGATGAGTAACATATAAAGCCACCAAAAATAAAAACTTTTGCGCCATAATTCCAGTGTAAAAAACCTTAATGAGCGCATCCCTTTCAAAGCTCAATGAGAGTAAGTAACGCTCCACTTCTGAACTAAACACATGAAATAAAAAAAATACAAGTGCCGCCATAAAGCAAGAATGCAATTCATGGAGCTCTAGAGTATTAAGGGAACTATGGCGAGCAAAAAAGAATGACCATCCATGTTTTGGTAATTGCGTGACCAAAAACCAAAATATAACAAGCAATTCGTATTTTTTAACGAGCCAACCTAGTTGATAAACAAGCTCATTCATAGCTTCAGTTCCTTTAGGTGTAGTAGGAATTCGCCTGTGGCTTTTCCAGCCTACTTATCAGTGTGTTCGCGACGTTCAACAAAATATTTAAGCGTTTCACGAGTGGGATAAATATATAGAGAAAACAAAATGGCAAGGTTAGAGCACCAAACACCCACCTTATAGTAAGGGCTCAAATGGTGATAGTTAAAATACCCTCTCGCGATAAGTTGCATCATGAGCAGTGCCATAAAAAACAAGGTCATATACATACAGATGCGCGCGGTTTGTGAAAATAAACACCCATTTACTCGATGGAACGTATATATAGCCACCAGTAAAGTAAACTTCTGCACCATCAGGCCCGTGTAAAAAACCTTTATGCGATGCACTTGCTCAAAATTCAGCGAGACGAGATATTGCTCCACTTCACTGCTAAAAAGATGAAACAAGAAAATGACAAGCGCTGTCATAAAACAGGAATGCATGTCGTGCAATTGCATGGATGATAATGCTCGGTGGCGAGCAAATAACAGTGCCCAGCGGTGTTCCTTCCAATACTTTAGCAAAAAAATAGCACCGCTAATAATTCAAAGCCCTTGACGATCCAGCCTAATTGGTAGAGTAGCTGATTCATTGATGCATCATCCTTTTTGCATAACTTTGTTGCCTTAAAAACATTAGGCATAGCACATTAATTACTACAACATCATCCTATTTAAGCTTGTTGCCTTTCTTTAAAATAAGCTTTTAAAGACCGCAGAGGGTAAGTTGCTAATGCGCTAATTGCAATAAAGTTGCAAATCGAGATACCTACTTTATATATAAAACTTAACTCATGGTAGTTATAATACCCCCTCGCCATTAATTGCATCGTCTGTAGAGTCATAACCAAAATAGTCGTATACATACACATTCTTGCCGTTGGTGAAAAAGTACACCCTCTTACTAGGTGGGCACAAAACAGCGTTAACGCAAAAGCAAATTGTATAACTATCATACTCGTATAAAAAAGCTCAATATGGGCCATTTTTTCCATTTCTAATGATAATAAGTAACTTTCAGACTCGTACGCTATTAAGTGAAAAGCCAAGAAACAAACTGAACTTAAAAAGCATGAATGAAGTTCATGATGCTGAATCGTAACTAGATCCCTTTTAACACCAAAAAATAATTTCCAGCGCATACTAGAGAACTTGTTTAACCAAAATAAGACTACAAATAATTCTATCCCGATAGCAACCCACCCAATAGCGTAGAGAATATCATTCATGCATTATTCCTTAATTACTGTTCCTAACAATTGCAACTGTCGAATAAAGTCGGCAAAACAAAATACCCAGCTCTCATTTGATTTGGCTCAGTTGTAATGACGGGGCCACCACCCACAACTTTTTCTGAATGCTCTTTCGACAATGTCTTTAATTTCTTTGCTTTTAAATTTAATTTAATTGAGGTTTTCATAATCCAGTCCTTATTTATCGACATACATCCCTACCTCAGCGTGGTAATGGTAACTTTTTGTGTACAAACCAGCAACAAAGTTATTATCCAATTACTCACAAGAGTTTGGTTTGTATGAATTTTTTCATAGTTTCGCCGCAAAGCTTTGTAGTCCAAAGCGTATAGCCAAAGTTATGTTACTGGTTCAGGGTACGTTCAACAAATAAATTATTGGTAAGAATATGAAAATATACATGCCAAATTGCGCAATAGTAGAATTTTTAAAATTAAAAAATAACAACAAAATTAGGTGGTTAAAAGCTGTAATGAAGAAAAAAGCGGGGTTAAAAAACCGGATAAAATACAATTTACCCGGTTCATGTTTAGGCGTCCAATTTAACCTAAGGTGGTTACTTTATTTCCACTCGTTGCGAGCGCATCACCACTTCGTCGTTTAGTTCAATACCAATACCCGGTGCTTCTGAGACTTTAAACACACCATTTTTAGGTTGTGGGTCTTGAATACATAACTCGCGGTTCCACTTTTTAATAGCATACGTATGGTGCTCGTGAATTAAAAAGTTAGGAATGGCCGTTTCTAAGTGTAATGATGCCGCTGTTGCAACCGGGCCGCCACACACATGGGCTTGAATACGTACATCAAAAATATCGGCGTAGTCACACACTTTTTTGGTTTCGGTGAAGCCGCCACATAGGCCTATATCCGGTTGTAATACGTCAATACTTTGATCTTCTAAGTAAGGACGCACACCCCAGCGGTTATACAAGCGCTCACCACCGGCGATAGGCACCGCCACTTTATCGGCTACTTTGGCATGCAAAGAGTGATTAAGGTAGTTCACCGGCTCTTCGTAATACATACAATCGAATTCTTCTGCTATTTCGCCAATTTGAATGGCTGAAGTGGCGCCTGGTAAGCTGTGGCATTCAAAAATAATGTCCACTTCATCACCCACGGCTTCACGGATAGCTTGCATACGCGCACGATATAATTTCATCTCAGCGCGCGAAATCAGTTTGGTACGGTCGTAATAGGTATTACCGTTTTTATCGTACATGATAGGGTCAACCTTCACCGCATCGTAACCCTCAGCTATGGCCTTCAATGCCGCTTCTGCGTATTCCTGTGGCTCAATAAGGGCTTTAAACTCACTATCCCAGTCAAACTGTAGTTGTGAAGCATAAGTTCTCAGCTCAGGGTTTACTTTGCCGCCTAACAATTGATAAACAGGCAGGTTAAGCGCTTTACCTTTGATATCCCAAAGCGCGGTGTCAATCGCGCTCATGGCTGCGTAAACTACAGGTCCCCCCCCTAAACCCCAAAAGCTTTCACGTAACATACGTGACCAAAGCAACTCGGTTTGAAACGGGTCGTGGCCAATTAAAAAAGCCTCAGCCATTTCTTTGATCATGCTTGCTGCTGCGCTATGCCCTAAGTCATACGCTAGGCCAGCCTCACCGACACCACTGATCCCTTCATCGGTATGAATACGCACAAACACGGGAGTCCATGCGGGTCTATCTGGACAATGTATATCAAAAACTTCGACGCGATTAACTTTCATATAGATTCCTATTGCGCAAAACTGGGGTCCAAACGGTAGGCTTTTCTAAGCATCGCAGGCCAGGCTAATTGACCTCCGGTACTGCCACTGTGGACAACATTTGCTTGATTGTAGATATTATCAATAATGGGCTGAGGCACTGGCACCGCTTTTTGACCTGTCGCCTGAATAGCCACTTGAATTTCACAGGCGCGTTGTAAGTCGTAAAAACGCATAAACGCATCACCCACGGTTGGACCAACGGTTAAACCGCCATGATTCACCAATAACATATGATTGGTTGTGCCTAAATCATCTTGTAGGCGCTTTTTCTCATCTGCATTGACCGCAAGCCCTTCATAGCCATGATATGAAAGTGAAGGTAACGAAAACATGGAGTGCTGGCTCAGTGGCAATAAGCCACATTCAAGACTCGCCACAGCGACTGTTTCCTTGGTATGCAAATGAATAACACAGTGGGCGTCTTCTCGTACTTCGTGAATCGCGCTGTGAATGGTAAAACCTGCGGGATTAATTTCAAACGGTGTGTCGTCAAGGATATTGCCTTGTAAATCAACCTTCACTAAGTTTGACGCAGTGACTTCATCAAAACTCAACCCAAATGCATTCACCAAATATTGATCGGTTCCTGGCAAACGAGCCGACATATGGGTGTAAATTAAATCACCCCAGCGCATATGTTCAACCAAACGATAGCAAGCAGCTAAGTCAACGCGCAGTTGCCATTCTTGCTCAGATACTTTGCCTTTTAAGTTGAGTTTAGGTAGTTCAAACATAGAGGGTCCTTACAACAACGCCCACGAATAGATGTATAGAAGTCTAAATTAGTCAGGGCGATAGTTCAACAAAATAAAAACCACCGACATGCGGTGGTTTTTTTACTGCCAAATGCGGTGTTATTTAACTTGCGATAAGTATTCCGCGATGGCATCAATTTCAGCATCAGACACATTGGCAACCATCGCTTTCATTGCCGCTGACATGCCGTTGCTACGTGCACCTGATTTAATGTCTTTCATTTGTGCCGCTAGGTAGTCTTTATTCTGACCATTAAGTTTAGGGTACATACCCATAATCGGTGCTTTACCTTCTGCGCCATGACAAGTTTGACACATTTTTGCCGTATACAATGCTTTGCCGTCGGCGGCTTGTGCTGACATTGCACCTAGCGCGGCAATTGATAACCCTAAACCACAGACTATTGTTTTTATCTTGCTCATAACATTACTCTTTTTATTAATTAATGGATAAATCCCTTACAGTGTAGACCATTTATTCAACTACACCCATGCCGCTTACGTGCGTATCAAGAGAACGGTTTTTGGCAAAACTTTCTTACCAAACTAAATCATCTGGCACTTCATAGCCTGCATATGGATCGTCATCATCAGGGCCATTGCTTTCATCTTCCACATGGAAAACAATATACTTTTCATCCACTTCCGCAATTTTCCTAGCCGGTTCATCTTGCAGCACGTAAAACTGCTCTTCTAACACACAAATTGCTAATCGACCTTTTGCTAACGCCTGTTTTGTTTGTTCGTTTACATCAAGCTCTTTCACTTTGTTTTTATAGGTAAAGTTAAAAGTCACATCGCCACGAATCGCATCCTGATTATGGTGTTCCAGGATCTGCTTAACACGCGCCACTTGCTCTTTCTCTTTCAGTTCAGCCTGCTTCGCTTTGTTCAGCTCTTCGGCTTTCTTCTGTTGCTCTAGTTTTGTTTGCTCAATATGTTTTTGTAGATCGCTTGGATCACTGGTCGCGCCCTTTTTCTTTTTCTTCTTTTGTGCTTTGCGCTTTTCCGACTTAGCAACCTTAGCTTGATGCTCGGTCGTTAACCCTGCTTTGAGTAGCTGCTCTTGTAATGAACCCATTGTGCATGCTCCATGAAATACGTTTTGTCATATTCTAACGCAGTGGTTTTTTTTGACCATATACAATAGCCGTTGTTAAGCCATTTTTTCCGCTTTTGTTGTAACTTATCAAAGCACAGCAAGCAAGATCATGATTTAGCGCAAAGAGTGGCTAAGTAATTGATATAAAACTGTCCAATTGGCGAAATTAACGGCATAATATTCATTCAATTGCGTGTCATAAAAAATGGACTTATGCCTTTTCTTCAATTACTTCTTGCGTCTGTGTTTATTTTTTTCGTGTTGTACGCTCCACAGCCTTTGCTCGCAACGTTTGCCCAAAGTTTTAACGTATCTATGGCAGCCAGTGGTGGGTTGATGTCCGTTACTATGCTCCCTCTTGCCATTGCCCCAATTTGCTATGGCCTGATATTTGCTCGTAAGAATCCGCTGATCATTTTAAAAATAGCCATGCTGATACTCGCAATAAGTAGTTTACTGTTTGCTTTTGCTCCGTCTTTTGAGTTGTTGCTGAGTATTCGTTTTATTCAAGGCCTCACCCTACCTGCGGCGCTCACAGCCATGACCGGCTACATTGGTCAGCAATACAAAGGCACACTGCTGCAACAAAATATGACCCGCTACATTGGCAGCTCTATTCTTGGAGGGTATTTAGGCAGGATGTTAGCCGCCAACTTTGCTAGTTGGTTTTCATGGCAAAGTTTTTATTACGTTTTGGCAGCCTCATTATTTATCATGGCGCTATGTATTAAACCAAGCAGCACACATGCCCCCTCTCATCAAGCCGCGTCACCTCGAGCTTATTTAGCACCACTAAAACAAGCAGTACTTGTGCGATTATTCTTATGTGTATTTTGTATGTTTTTTTGTTTTGCGGCGCTGCTCAATTACCTGCCGTTTATTTTGAAAACCGAGTTTAATATTACTGACCCAAAGCAAGTAGGTTGGGTTTACACTGGCTATTTAATTGGTGCAGTATTAGCAATGAGTGCCCCCTATGTGAGTAAGTTTATTAGTGATCAATGGCTATTTTTAACTAGTTTATTTTTGCTTTATTGCATCACTTTAGTCGCGATGCATCTAAATACACTCATTGTGTTTTTCGTCGCGTTTACGGTGTTTTGCGCCTGTATGTTTATGATCCACTCAAGCGCGGCGCCACTGGCTAACAAACTTAGTGATGCACCCGCAACCGTTACCAATGGGGCATATGTCTCGTTTTACTACAGTGGTGGCGCATTGGGCTCATTTTTACCAGGGTTAGTCTTGCAGTACATGGGTTACCACATTTTCTTAATGGCGCTGCTGTGTATTTGCGCAATTGGCTTTGGTTTGAGCTATCTCACCTACACACAAGGCACATCAATCAAAACTGGCGTATGACCCGTAAATTGCCAAAACTGCTGTAGCTGGTCTTTGCTCAACACCCAGGTTTTGTCATTATCAAGCGGATGACATTGCCATAGCTCTGCCTGCCATAATCCCTCATCAATCCACAATTCAACTTGCTGCTGCGTATCGTTGATTAAAGCAAGCGCAGATACACAACCGGGTTTGAGGTGTAAATATTGTTCTAAGCGTTCAGCGGATGCGAAACCAAGTCGCGATATTTGCTGTTGTTGTGATAATGCTTTTAGGTCCACTTTCAAATGCGCACGTAGTAGTAACAAAACATGGCGACGGCCGTAATTGTCCCTTAAAAACAAATTCTTAATTCGAGTACCCGCTCGCTCAAGATTTAACCTATCGGCGTCTTCACAGGTCGGTAAAGGCGCATGCTCATATTTAAGTGGTTCAATATTTAGTTGCTGTAAAGTCAATGCGAGCTGTTGTTGTGCACTTGTCATTACAAACAAGTGCCTCTTAATTGCACGCTACGTTGGCGCCAATAAACTTGTTCAATCTCGTAACCACTTGGGCAATAGCTTTTTGCTGCTAGCTCGTCTTTTAAGAGCTCTACAGCCCGCTCTTCCAACTGAAGCTTCAACTCTGGTGAATCTTCCACTCGCTGAAATTCGGCAAACTTTCTAAGCTCAGAGCGTGACATGGGTTTGTTGGCGTTTACTTTTACATGGGGGGTTGCTTCCACCGTCACGATATACACGAACAACTGAGCACCTGAGTTTTCCGTTTTGGTATGGAGCTTTTGTTCAACAATCTGGAATTCTGGCTGCTCTGGCGCTGATACACATCCTGATAAGGCCCAAAAAACGATACTTAAAAATAAAAAGTTGAATTTGTTCAAATACATTGGCAACAATACGAAATGAGAATTTCGTTCAGTCTATCAAAGGTGCGTTTAAAAATGTGAAAATTTTTTGCCCAAGAAGTCTTGACGGAACTTACAAAAACCTTTAAATTTCGCTTCGTTCAAAACGGAATGTGGGGCTATAGCTCAGCTGGGAGAGCGCCTGCCTTGCACGCAGGAGGTCAGCAGTTCGATCCTGCTTAGCTCCACCACTTTCCTCTTTTACCTCCTCGTAGAACATCAAATTAATCCTTTATATTAAAATATTCCCTATTGTTTCTGTCAGTTTTAGGCACAAAAAAAGCGGACCTAATTGCCCGCTCTGAATAAATTGCTGTGGTACTAATCGCGCACTTGCCCTTCACCGTTAACTAAGAACTTTTCTGTCGTTAACGATTCTAGGCCCATTGGCCCATAAGCGTGAAGCTTCGTAGTAGCAATACCAATTTCCGCACCTAACCCAAGTTGTGAGCCATCTGAAAAGCGCGATGAAGCATTCACCATCACCACCGAAGCGTCAACACTGCGCTGAAATAGCTCTCCAGTTTGAACATTTTGAGTACAGATCACCTCGGTATGGTGACTACCAAAACGATCGATGTGTTCCAGTGCCGCATTAAAGTCATCAACAACTCGAATAGCCACTTCAAGGCTCAGGTATTCTTCACCAAATTGCGCTTCATCTATCACATTCGCGCCTTCAAGGTACTCTGCAGCTTTGCTATCTGCATTGATCACAACTTGCTTATGTGCAAATACCTTTTGTAAGCGAGGTAAAAAAGTAGCCGCTACCGACTTGTGCACAACAATCCCCTCAAGAGCATTACAAACACCTGTGCGTTGAGTTTTGCCATTAAGTGCCAACTTAAGGGCAATATCTAAATCAGCCTCGTCATCAACATACAGGTGACACACACCTTTAAAATGCTGGATCACGGGAATAGTACTATTTTCAGTAACAAAGTTAATCAACCCTTCTCCACCACGAGGAATGATAAGGTCGATATACGCTTTTTGCTGCATCAACTCCATCAACAGCGCGCGGTCAGGGTCCGGTACTACCGTGATAAGCGCACTGGGTAAATTATGCTGTTCAAGTACTGAATGCATCACTTTTGCAATCGCTTGAGAGCTTTGTAATGCTTCTTTACCACCACGTAAAATTACCCCATTACCCGATTTAAAGCACAACGCCCCCGCATCAGCCGTTACGTTTGGTCGCGCTTCATAAATCATGCACACAACACCAAGGGGCACACGCATTTTACTGATTTTAATGCCATTTGGTCTGACTCCCATATCCCGAGTTAAGCCAACAGGGTCGTCTAACTCAACAATGGTTTTAATGCCATCCGCCATATCTTGAATTCGTTCAGGTGTCAGCGTTAAACGGTCGATCATGGACGGCGCTAACTGATTATCGCGAGCGTGTGAAAGATCATGTTCGTTAGCAGCTAAAATAGTGTCAGAATTTGCAACCAAAGCATTGGCCATATCGCTCAGTACGGCATTTTTTTGTGCCGTGCTCAATAACGCTAACTGCTTTGCTGCTTTCGCTGCTTGTTGTGATAAATCTGTAATTAAACTCATGAGTTACGACTTCTCCAAAATTGCGATATCTTGTTCTGAAATAACGGGGCCTATGCTTTGCTGTAAATGCCCATTATCTGCTGTTTGCTCTTGCTCTGCTAAAAAGTTCAGCAAACAGCTACTGTAATTGGTTGTGGCTTTAGCTAAGCGCTCACCTTTTTCTGTGCGCACGAGCACCGTGTCTCCGACCGAAAATTCTCCGTTCACCTGAGAGATATTTTCTGCACCGAGCGGCTCGGCGTGATCTTTAAGCTCTTCTGCATAACCGTGTTCAACCACGATCTCCCCTTGCTCTGATGCGGTATGCGTCATCCAATGCTGTTGCGCGTGCATCGGTTCATCGTACGGTAAAAAGACCGTGCCGGGGTTTTCACCCTTGAGTAACTTCTCGAAAGTTTGCTCTTTAAAACCGTTTACTATGTATGTGCTTATGCCATGTGATGTTGCTTTCTCTGCAGCTTCAATTTTTGTTTTCATCCCGCCGGTGCCAACTTGACTGGTTGCGCATCCAGCCATGGCATAAATATCTTCCGAGATCTCCGCTACCTGAGGGATCAGCTGGGCATCTTCATGTAAGTTTGGGTTTTTATCATAGAGACCATCGACGTCAGAGCACATCAACAATATGTCCGCATCCGCAGCAGCCGCAACCATAGCCGACAGGTTATCATTGTCGCCAACTTTAAGCTCGTCAGTGGTCACCGCGTCATTTTCATTGATAATAGGTAAGATGCCATGTTCAAGTAAAGTGAATATCGTTTCACGGATACTGTTATATCGCTCAAGATCTCGTAAATCACCGTGTGTTAATAATATTTGCGCCGATGGAAAATCAAAAAACCGATCCCATGTTGCCATCATTTCGGTTTGCCCTGCGGCGGCCATGGCTTTTTTTAATACCACTGATGAATTTTTAGGATCTGCTGGAAACAAGTGAGATCCTGCCGCTACAGAACCTGAAGAGACCAAAACCACTTCTTTGCCCATAGCACGGCAACGCACAATAAACTGGGCAATGGTCAATAAATAGCGAGCTCTACAGCCATCTTGGTCTGGTGCAATTAATGCGCTACCAATTTTTATCACTATGCGCCGAGAATTAGAAATGTTCATACTGTTTCCTGTCGTTACCTTTACTTAAAATTAATTCACCATACAGAGTAAAGATCTGCATGAGTGAGTAAAAACAACCAGAGTCGAACAATATATATACAGCTTACGCGTTCACACAAAAGTGCCCAACACTGGCTGTCGCTTTACTAAAATTTGGATTGTGACCTTACTCTTTTAGAGCAATGTCGAGCCGTTTTCAGCAGGTACATCATGGTTTGATGAGGCTGAAAAGACCTAAGCCGCAATGAATGATTGCGCAAAGAATTGTTAAGTTGTTGAACAGCACACCATAGAATTAATGTTCATCAATTACTACTTCGTACCGAAAGCTAGCTCACTATAGTTGCTATAGCAAAACCAAAGAGACTTTTTGGTGACTCGCACCAAACGCTTTATAGCTTAACGTAAATTGTAGAAGCCTTTCAACTGAGAAACGAAATTAACGCTTATAGTGATCATAAATAGAATAAATAAATCTTTATAGGTACATTGGATTGTGTAGATATGATCCATTTTTCCCCATAAGAACTATGGTTATAAAATTATATTTGGTTTTTCTTCAAGGGCACAGTCGTAGCTACCACATAACTGTGATATAACCCATTGAATACCATATCAACTTTGTTAACTTAATGGTTAACTGGAGAATGTATGTCAGCTATTTATATTGCTGGAATAGCAGTTTTTTCGGTACTTGCACAATGGCTCGCTTGGGCATTAAAAGTACCCGCTATCTTGTTTTTATTATTGATTGGCCTAATTTTAGGCCCGCTTACCAGTCAGTTGAGTCCAGATGACTTGTTAGGAGACTTGCTATTACCTGTGGTCTCTTTGTCAGTTGCCATCATATTATTTGAAGGCGCACTCACACTTCACTTCAGAGAACTGAAAGGCATTGGCCGTATTGTTCGTAACTTGTGCTCTATTGGTATGTTCGCCACTTTCGTGATCGTGGCATTAAGTGGTTACTTTGTGCTTAATTTGGATTGGCGAGTCGCCGCAGTATTAGGGGCAGTATTGGTTGTAACGGGGCCTACCGTCATTGCCCCCATGCTCAACGCTATGCGCCCAACACAGAACATTGACCGAGTGCTGCGCTGGGAAGGAATTGTTATTGACCCAATCGGTGCACTGTTTGCCGTACTCGTATTTGAAGCAGTCAGCTTTGTGGGCCAAGGTGAGGTGTTAAGCCATACACTCATTGCATTGTTTTCTACTCTGGGAGTGGGTTTAAGTGTGGGCATTGTAGCCGGTTGGATAACCAGTGCGTTGATCCGTCGAGAATGGCTGCCCTATGAGCTACATAAGTTTGGTATTTTAGCACTCGTCTTGTTTAGCTTCACCGCTTCTAACCACCTTGCTCATGAATCCGGTTTATTGGCCGTCACCATATTTGGCATATGGCTAGCTAACCAAGATGACTTAGAGATCGATTCTGTGCTGGAGTTTAAAGAAGATCTCTCGATGATATTAATATCTAGTCTCTTTATTTTGCTCGCTGCACGTTTACAGCTAAGCGATTTAATGCTACTAGGCGTAGAGACCTTTATCTTTTTAGCTATTGTGCTGTTTGTAGCACGGCCTATCTGCATCGCTATATCAACATATAATTCCGACTTACCACTCAAATCACGAATATTACTCTCTTGGATAGCACCTCGAGGCATTGTTGCAGCAGCAGTTGGCTCTGTATTTGCGCTAAGCATGATGGAATCACAAATTACCGATGCCAATAAGCTGGTGCCTTTGATTTTTACGGTGATCATTGTGACTGTGGTTTTGCAAAGCTTAACTGCGACACCGCTGGCAAGATTACTTGGCGTGCGTCAACCTAGTCCAAATACCATGCTGATAATCGGTGCTAATCATGTTGCACGTGCCATAGCCAAGGGCTTGAAAGAGCAAAATATTGACGTTTATCTATCCGATCCGGCTTGGGAAAACTGTAAAATGGCAAGAATGGATGGGCTACCCTGCTACTATGGGAATCCTCAATCCGAGCATGCTGAGCGTTATCTGCCTCTGACTTCGATTAACTCCGTATTGGCACTTTCTCCAAACCGTCATCACAATGCGTTAGGGGTTCAGTACTTTTCACATTTATTAAATGAACAAAGCGTATTTTCTCTACGTTCATCTACCAACCACGCTAAAGCAAACAAAGATAGTGCGACATTCCTGTCCAGACAAATATTATTTGGAGAGCAAGGCTACTACGCACGACTCAGTAGCTTGATAGCAAAAGGTGGCAAAGTGAGTGCGACTCGCTTATCAGAAGAATTTGATTGGAACCAATATCAAGAGGTCAACAAAGAAGCGATACCGTTATTTATTATCACAGAAACAGGCAACGAAGAAACACAGCAGATCAGGCCATTTGTGATAGACAACAAAAAACCGCCTATGCAAGGCGAACGTATCGTTGCCCTACAACCTCCTAAAATGTCTGTATTGAAAGAACCAACTCAAAATAAAGATACGCACACATCGCTGGGAGAAAAATTAGGCAACTAACCAGCACGCTATCAGGGTCATCAAACACTTGATGACCCAAGGCTACATAGGAAGGCGCGCTCGGCGAATGGCGCTTTGCGGCATTTTCTGTGCTAACAAAGCAAGCGCTTGCTCGATTTGCTTATGTAACGTTTTGTCAGCAACCGCAGAATGAAATAGCCAGCGATACGCATCTTCGTAATCTCTCGGGCTGCCATATCCGGCATTAAATAAGTTAACTAAACGCAACTGTGCATTTAGGTTCCCTTGTGAAGCCGCCTCTCGTAAATAAACCACCGCCATCGCTTTATCAGCTTGTACAAGTTGTCCAACATCGTAATAGCGTCCTAGCTGTTCAAGCGCAGAGGATAAACCTTGCTCGGCAGCTTGACGCATGTAGTACAAACCCAGCTCGACGTTTCGATCAACACACACGGCATAGGCGAGCATATCGCCATATAAGAACTGATAAGATGGCAATGCCATTGTCTCGGCGCGCGCTTCAATATCTTTGACTAACTGACATTCGTCATCTTTAACACGCTGTAAGTGCTGGTTATTCTTAATTAATTCTATTAATTCTGCTTGCGTATACAAAGGCACCGCAGTAATTTGCTCCTGCGCTATCACAGTTGTACTCATCAAGAACGCTAAACAGCACCACTTTTTAATCATAACTAACCCAGTATCTTTGACATGCTCTCAAAATATATACAAAGAACATACCAACAATGATCTTTCATTAAGTTCTTTCGAAGTTACCCTAATTATAGGCACAAAAAAAAGCTGCATTAAGCAGCTTTTTTCATTTAACTGTGATTACGCGCCAAATGGGTTGCGTACGATCATAGTCTCAATGCGGTCTGGACCTGTTGAAATAATATCAACTGGTACGCCTGTAATTTCTTCTAAACGTTTGATGTAGTTGATAGCCGCTTGTGGTAACTGCTCAATTGCAGTCGCACCAAACGTATTTTCGCTCCAACCAGGCATCTCTTCGTATACTGGCGTTACTTTTTCATAGCCTTCTGCAGCCAGAGGCGTAACGTTAGTCACTGTACCATCTTCTAACTGATAGCCAGTACAGATCTTGATAGTTTCAACGCCATCCAAAACATCTAGCTTCGTTAAACAGAAACCTGAAATACTGTTAATTTGCACAGCACGACGCATTGCAACGGCATCAAACCAACCTGTGCGGCGTAAACGACCAGTCGTTGCGCCAAACTCATGACCTTTCTCACCCAAGTGCTTACCAACCGGGTCTTGCTTATCTTGGCCATCATAAAGCTCAGTTGGGAATGGGCCTGAACCTACGCGTGTCGTGTAAGCTTTAACAATACCTAAAACATAATCGAGATGTAGAGGACCAAAGCCTGCGCCTGTCGCCACACCACCAGCCGTAGTGTTAGACGACGTTACATATGGATAAGTACCGTGGTCGATATCTAGTAACGTACCTTGAGCACCCTCAAACAGAATGTTATCACCAGCTATACGTGTTTGGTCTAGTAGCTCAGTGACATCAACAACCATTGACTTCAAGATTTCAGCAACCGCCATTGCATCATCAAATGTTTTTTGGAAGTCTACAGCATCAACTTTGTAGTAATTTACTAATGTAAAGTTGTGGTACTCAAGTACCTCTTTCAATTTCGCTGCGAATTGCTCTGGGTTAAATAAGTCACCAACACGAAGACCGCGACGAGCCACTTTATCTTCGTATGCTGGACCAATACCACGACCCGTTGTACCAATTGCTTTTTCGCCACGAGCAAGCTCACGCGCTTGGTCAAGTGCAACATGGTAAGGCAAGATTAAAGGACATGCTTCACTGATCAACAAACGCTCACGAACCGGCACGCCACGCTCTTCCAGCATACCAATTTCTTTCATCAATGCGTCCGGTGCTAATACCACACCATTACCAATCACGCATTTTACGTTATCACGTAAAACACCAGATGGAATTAAGTGCAATACCGTTTTCTCACCGTTAATTACCAAAGTATGGCCAGCGTTATGACCACCTTGATAACGAACAACTAAAGAAGCTTTATCTGTTAGTAAGTCTACAACCTTACCTTTACCTTCGTCACCCCATTGGGTGCCTAATACAACGACGTTTTTACCCATTGCAAATTCACTTAGAAAAAATTAGGCGCAGATTTTACCAGAAAAGCAGGGAGGAGATCATCCCGTTTTGGTTGTTTTTTCTTCATTCACGAAAATAGTGTGCAAAATAACTGATATAAAACAAAAAAAGCTCTGAATAATTTCAGAGCTTTTCAAATTTAAGCAACAAAATTAGTATTATCTACCCTTTGCAGCTTTCATGTAGTCAAAGAACTCACTGTCAGGTGATAACACCATCACGTCACCTTTGTCTTTGAAAGTTTGTCTATACGCTTCTAAAGAACGCACAAAGCTGAAAAACTCAGGGTCTTTGTTGTAAGCATCAGCATAAACCTTCGCAGCCGTAGCATCACCTTGACCTTTTACAGCACGTGCATTTCGTTCTGCATCAGCAAGCATTACAGTAACGCGGCGGTCCACCTCAGCTCGAATTGTTTCTGCTTTTTCCTGACCTTCCGAACGGTGTTCTTTTGCCACTGCCGTACGCTCAGCACGCATACGTTGGAAAATAGAGCTACTGACTTCATTAGGAAGATTGATTTGCTTAACGCGCACATCCAGTACTTCTATACCTAACTCCTGAGCACTTTCAGAAGCTTGCACAAGTGCCTCTTCCATTAACTCACTACGCTCACCAGACACAATCTCGCGAATAGTGCGCGAACCAAAGTTGGTTCTCAAGCCATTGTTCACTTTTTGTTTCAGGAGTGTTTCTGCATATTGCTTATCACCACGAGCGCGCAAGTAAAAGGCACTAAAGTCGTTCACACGCCATTTTACAAATGAGTCAACGATTAAGTCTTTTTTCTCACTTGTTACAAAGCGATCTGGTGCACCATCGAGTGTTTGAATACGTGCATCTAGTTTACGAACCTGACTGAAAAATGGCACTTTAAAGTGCAAGCCCGGCGCATAAACAACAGCATTATCATCAGCGTCTTTTTGAACTTTACTAAAAAGTAAAACAATCGCTCGCTGACCTTCTGTAACAACGAATACCGACGAGAACGACATCAATACAGCGGCAAGTAAAATCACAATACTAAAATTCTTCATTGCGCTTATCTCCCGTTGTTAAATCTGTCTTGTGAAAAGCGGTCGCCACCACTATTCACTGAACTATTGCGCGATTGACCTAAAGTCTTACGTAGCTCGTTGATGTCATTTTTACTTGGCAAGGTTACCTGACTTCCAGAACCACTTTGACCCATGATCTTATCTAATGGCAAATACATCATGTTATTACCACCTTTTACGTCGACAAGTACCTTGGTGCTGCGACCTAGTACATCTTCCATCGCGTCGATATATAAGCGCTGTCTCGTTACTTCTTTTGCCGCTTGATATTCAGGCAATAGTTTTTCGAAACGTTCAACTTCACCTCGAGCTTCTAAAGTAACACGCTCACGATAAGCTTCCGCTTCTTGAGTCATACGCGTAACTTGACCACGTGCTCTTGGTTCAATTTCTCTCGCATACGCTTCAGCTTCACGAATGAAACGCTCTTCATCTTCTTGCGCAGCAATCGCATCGTCAAACGCATCTTTGACTTCTGATGGCGGACGAGAATCTTTAAAGTTCACGTCAGTCACTAGAATACCTAAGTTATAAGGTTCGATGATTTTGTTTAATTCGTCCCAAGTTCTTTGACGCACGAGTTCACGACCCGTCGTCAATACTTGGTCCATTCGAGAATGACCAACAACATAGCGCAGCGCACTATCTAGCGACTGTTGAAGGCTGTGATCCGCATCGGTGACA
This sequence comes from Pseudoalteromonas sp. ATL1, assembly GCF_058933015.1. Taxonomy (NCBI): domain Bacteria; kingdom Pseudomonadati; phylum Pseudomonadota; class Gammaproteobacteria; order Alteromonadales; family Pseudoalteromonadaceae; genus Pseudoalteromonas; species Pseudoalteromonas sp. ATL1. Next base: position 3,851,481 of record NZ_JBZYXL010000001.1, read on the forward strand.
CTGAATTTGTATAGTCTAGGATCCATGACACGATACTGAACCTCAAACTCAACGCTCACCACGTTTTCATCTTCCGTCAACATAAAACCAGATGCTGACAGCGAACGCACTGCTTCAATATCAATTGGAATAACTTGTTCTATGAAAGTCATTTTCCAGCGCAAACCCGGCTCAGCGATGCGATCAAATTGACCAAATTGCAGAACAATACCACGTTCAGCTTCTTTGACTGTGTAAATACCACTCAATGCCCAAACAACTAAAGCGATAAGAAAAATAAAAGTAACACCGGCGCCACCTAGACCACCACCATTGCCTCCGGACTTACCGCCAAATAGACCACCAAACTTGTTGCTGAATTTACGGAATACCTCGTCTAGATCAGGTGGGCCTTGATCCCGACCCCCGCGGTTTTTCCACGGATCGTTATCATTGCCATTATTACCCGGTTCATTCCAGGCCATAGCTATACTCCATTGTTATTAAAGTTAATTAGGATAAATCTAACAAATCTGTCGCGTTTCTCATACCCAAATGCGTACAAATCTACATTTTTCTGGTTAAAATTTATATTTCTATAAACTTTTCGATTTCCATACCTTGTTCTTTTTTGAGTCTTTCCCAATCTACAGCCGGTAAACGTACCGATACCAACCAGTTGCCCGACTCATCATATCCCTCTTGCTGGACCGCATTTAAATTAAATAGCGCTCCTCTTAAACGCCCAAAAGCAGGTGGAATACGTAAGGTATGATTAAAAATCTTTTTAGCCAGCAATTGTGATATTGCCTCTGATAACAGCTCTGTTCCTTCACCACTATGCGCCGACAACCAAACACGGATCGGTTGACCTTCATCATTGTAGTCAATACGTGGCCTAACGTCCTCGAGCAAATCAATTTTGTTGTAAACCAACAACTGTGGGATTTCGTCAGCTTCTATTTCCTTTAACACAGACTGCACTTCTGCGATATTTTCTTTGCGTCGATTATCTGCCACATCAATCACATGAAGCTGCAGATCCGCCTCTCGAGTTTCTGTCAGAGTCGCTTTAAACGCCGCCACTAAATCATGCGGTAAATGACGAATAAACCCCACCGTATCGGCAAAAATAACCGGGCCGATATCATCTATATGGAGTTTGCGCAAAGTGGGATCAAGTGTTGCGAAGAGCTGATCCGCCGCATATACGTCTGAATTGGTGACTAAATTAAACAAGGTTGACTTACCCGCATTGGTATATCCAACCAGCGACACCGTAGGCACTTCATTACGACTACGCGCTCGACGGCCTTGCTCACGCACGGTTGCCACTTTATCTAGTCGTTTACGAATACTTTTAATTCGTTCTCGAAGCAATCGTCTATCTGTTTCAAGCTGAGTTTCACCGGGGCCACGTAACCCGATCCCCCCCTTTTGCCTTTCCAAGTGCGTCCAGCCACGGATCAATCGTGTAGAAATATGGCGCAACTGGGCAAGTTCAACTTGTAACTTACCTTCATGTGTACGTGCACGTTGGGCAAAAATATCCAGAATCAAAGTCGTCCTATCGAGGACTCGGCATTGACATACTCGCTCTAGGTTTCTTTCTTGAGAAGGACTCAGTTGGTGATTGAAAATTACGACATCTGCATTGTGGATTTTGACAATCTCAGCGATTTCTTCTGCTTTACCTGTTCCGACGAAAAGCTTGGCATGTGGTGCTTGGCGACTGCCTTGCACAACCGCCAAACTGCTAACACCTGCTGAAGATACCAACATTTCCAATTCGCGAAGATCTTCTCGATCTCCTTCGTTTTGAAAGTCGATATGCACTAAGACTGCCTGTTCGCCGGCTTCATAACGGTCAAACAAGCATTACGCTCCTAAAAAATATTAAAAATTACCATCGTCGTTGTGCTCACTGCCATCAGTACCAGTTGCACTTTGGAAATTAACCGCGCGTGCCGGCACAACAGTTGAGATAGCGTGCTTATAAACCATTTGGTTTACTGTGTTTTCTAATAAAATAACAAACTGATCAAATGATTGAATTTTACCTTGCAATTTTATGCCGTTAACTAAAAAAATTGAAACAGGAATGCGCTCACGACGTAAGACATTCAAAAACGGGTCTTGTAACGATTGGCCTTTTGCCATTTTCTTTTCCTTCGTTCTAGGTGTTATTATTAGTTTCGCCGTTAATAAATCTAAGTAGTTTGATTTAACAACTACATATTAGCTTAGCGAAGTTAGTACACGTTGCAAGTTTTGTTGGTCATCGGTTTCTAACCAAGTTACATCAGGCCATCCTCTCAACCAAGTGAGTTGCCTTTTTGCAAGTTGCCTTGTGGCTGCAACGCCTTTGAAAACCATTTCTTCGTAGTCGCACTCTCCAGCTAAATGCTCCCACATTTGTCGATATCCGACACAGCGAATCGATGGCAGATCAGAATGTAAATCACCTCGTTGATATAAGGCCAAAACTTCGTTTTTAAACCCTTGTTCCAACATTATTTGGAATCTTTTTTCGATACGCTCGTGTAGAACTTTACGATCACTTGGCGCAATCGCAAACTGGTGAAATTCATAAGGTAAAGGAGGCTGTTTTTGCTGTTGCAACTCAGTCATCGTTTTACCAGAGATACGATACACCTCTAGGGCTCGATTAATACGCTGAGAATCATTCTCGCTGATTTTTTCAGCCGCTTCTGGGTCTATCTCTGCCAATTGTTTATGTAATGCGGGCCAACCCAACATGTTGGCTTCTTGCTCAAGTATTGCGCGCTCTTGAGGATCAGCCTCTGGCAATGGAGAGAGACCTTCAATCAACCCTTTGTAATACATCATCGTCCCACCCACTAAAATGGGAACCTTACCTTGTTGGTGTAGCTCATCTATTTGACGACAGGCATCTTTGCGAAAATCTGCCACCGAATAACTTTCACTGGGATCGAGAATATTAATTAAGTGATGTGGCGCAAGCGCAAGTTCATCCGCATCTGGTTTAGCTGTACCAATATCCATTCCTTTGTATACTAAGGCTGAGTCAACACTGATGACTTCGGTATTTAACCTTTGGCACAACTCTATTGCTAACGCTGTCTTACCAGCTGCTGTTGGTCCCATCAGGGTGATAACAGGTAACTTACTCAACTCTAAAACTCTTGCGGTAATAATTGTAAAAACATCTTATGGTCTATTTTAACTGCTTTTTCCTGAATGCGCGCCAAACATTTAGCACTTTTTTCCATATATTGCTGAACTTTAGTAAATTGCTCAGATATAAAGTATTTTTCAGGCGTATTTATCGCAAGCCAGCTTAGCCAACTTTCAATACTGTCATGACGACTCGAACAAGCGTCTAATACCTTTGAAATAAACACACCAACGTCAATATTATACAGGCTTACGGGCAGCTTTTTAACCATCACATAACCGCCGAAACACTGTAGTTCAAAGCCCAACAAGGTCAACCAAGATTGCTGCGTTGTCAGTAAAGCTATTTCTGAAGACTCAAGGTTAACGCGCACAGGTAAAAGTAACGCTTTGCTTTGCAAACTAGCATCTTGTTGTAATTGCTCTAGCCAATATGGTTCTAATGCATACTTACAGTGTGAAACGTATACTTGAGCTTGCTTTGACAATAAAACCGCACCATCTGCAATTGGTAAAAGTGATGTTACATGCGTAGTAAACGACGCAATATCCTCGGTTTCCACAGGTTGCTCAAACTCGTTGGCTTGATGATAACTCAACCCTTGATAGAGTTGATTAACATTATATTGGCGCGAGCTCTGCGTTTTTTGCTCCGCTCGGCTAACCCCTCCCGCTGTAGACTTGCTCGATTGACTCGGCTCACTGTCAAATGTTGACGACCAATTTGTCGGCGCATTTTCTGGTGACGACACCATATGTGAATCAAAGCTTGGCCGCAGACTACTTCGATAACTGTTATGGTCAGCCTCTGCAACGAAAGAAGAAGCCCCAACTTCTTGAAAAGTCTGCTCTGCGGGTGTGACTGCTTGCTTGATTGCTTGCACGATAAAATCATGCACCAATCGCGCTTGATGAAAACGCACTTCATGTTTTGCTGGATGCACATTGACATCAACCTGCCGAGGATCAATTTCCAAATAGACGACAAACCCCGGTAGTTCTTGTTCTCCAATCATCTCCTCAAAGGCTTGACGGATCGCATGCAGAATTAGCTTATCACGCATCATCCGCCCATTGACGTAAGTGTACTGAGTGCTATTACTACTTCCAACAGGCAACACCCAAGCAAACAACATCAATCCTTCAGAACCGGATTCTATGAAGGTGGCTTGTTGTTCAAATGCTTTTCCCGCAACCTGAGCAACGCGCTTAACACCTTCCTCGCGTGTGCGCGCTCGATACTGGCGCACTACTTTTTGGTTATGTGTTAAGGTAATTGCGACATCAAAACGACTCAATGCTATACGTTTCACAAGTTCATCGATATGACTAAACTCGGTTTTTTCTGTACGTAAAAACTTGCGTCTTGCTGGTGTATTGAAAAACAAGTCTTTTACTTCAATCGTGGTACCATTTGGATGTGCTGTTGGTTGCACTTGCACCGCCATATCTCGCCCTTCGGCAAAAGCTTGCCAAGCAGTTTCTTGCTCTGCAGGCTTAGAACTTAGAGTTAAACGCGAGACCGAGCTGATCGATGCCAGTGCTTCGCCTCTAAACCCTAACGATGCAATACACTCTAAATCATCTAGGCTTTTCAATTTACTTGTCGCATGGCGCGACAATGCTAATGTCAGTTCGTCTTTTACAATACCATGCCCGTTGTCACGAATTCGGATCAACTTGTGACCACCTCGTTCAATATCTATATGTACTTTGGTCGCCCCAGCATCGATGCTATTTTCAACGAGTTCTTTAACCACAGAGGCTGGGCGCTCTACTACTTCGCCGGCAGCGATCTGGTTAGCAAGGCGAGCAGGCAACACTTCAATTGTCATTAGAATTACGCCTTGGGAATAGTAAGCACTTGGCCTACATAAAGTATGTTATTTTTCAGTTGGTTAGCCTGCTTGAGTGCTGAAATAGACACCCCATAGCGACTTGCTAATACACTTAAAGACTCACCACTTTTTACAACATGCTGATCCGGCTCTTTTAATCGAGCAAACAAAGAGTCATCGGGCGGATAACGTTTGTAGTAGTTTTTAATGGATTTAAAAATAGCACGCGCCAATTTCTCTTGGTGGGTTGAAGACGTTAACAAACGTTCCTCTCGTGGATTAGAGATAAAGCCAGTTTCTACCAAAATAGAAGGTATATCAGGAGATTTAAGCACACCAAAATTAGCAGACTGCGGCTTTTTCTTGTGCAGCTTTGTGACCTTTTTTAGCTCGCCGACCACTTCTTCAGCCACTTGAACTGCGGTTTTCATTGAGTGGTCCATCGACATGTCTAACAGTGCCTTTGCCAAATATTTTTCATTTTCAGTGTCTTTTATCAGTTCAGCGGCGCCACCCAGAAGCTGAGAGTGCTTTTCTTTATCTTCTAGCCACTTACCCACTTCAGAGTTTGCTCTGCGCAGCGATAATACCCAAACAGACGAGCCACTCGGCCCTGGACTTGAAAACGCATCCGCATGAATTGAGACAAAAAAATCAGCCCGTTTTTCACGCGCTTTCACCGTACGTGTATTGAGCTTTAAAAAGTAGTCTCCCGTACGCGTTAGCCTCGCTTTCATGCCGGGTTGCTTATCAATCAACCGAGCTAAACGCTTTGCGATAGGCAAAGTGACATTTTTTTCATAGGTACCTGATGGACCAATCGACCCTGGGTCCTCACCACCGTGGCCTGCATCAATCGCAACAATAATGTCTCTGTCCGTCAAACGGTCGCGTTTTTTCGGTTGACTGCTGTCATTGCTATACAAGCTTGTTTGCTGTGCATACAAATCAATCACTAATCGGTTTTTATAAGGCCCAGCGGGAGCAAGCGCAAGCACAACTGGTTTCGCACTTCTGGATAAATCAAACACGACTCTCGTGCTACGTGAATTTTTTGCAGTGCTGTATCTGAGCTTCTTTATGATACGGTGCTCAACTGGGATCTCAGGCAGTGAATCCACTTTTTTGGTGTCGTTTAAATCCACCACAAGGCGTAAAGGGTTTTTGAGCATAAAATAGCTGTAGTCGGGCTTTTGTGATAAATCGAATACCACCCGAGTGCTATCTGGAGATGGCCAAACGCGCACGCCTTCCATCTTATTTTGTGCGCATGCCAAGTTACTCACAGTGAGCAAAAGAGCACACCAAATCCAATATTTAATGTTTTGGAAACTACGCATCATGTCCTAAACTATCTATGACTTTCTGTCCTCGCTGTGTCTCAGCGCTTATTGTTATTTTTCGCTGTTCGCCCTGATATGACATTTCCACATTCAAGTCAGGCGTTGGAATAAACCCAAAACCTTTCTCAGGCCACTCAATCACACAAACAGCTTGTGGGCTAAAATAGTCTCGTATGCCCATATATTCGAGCTCTTCAGGATCGCCTAAACGATATAAATCAAAATGATATATTGAGACATCATTTAACTCATAGGGTTCAACTAAAGTATAGGTTGGACTTTTTACTTTGCCCGTATGACCAAGGCCTTGCACAATACCGCGCGTCAGTGTGGTTTTACCAGCACCTAAATCGCCATGTAAAAACAACACCGCACCTTCTTTAATCAATTGACTTAAACGCGTGCCCATCGCAACGGTTTGCGCCTCGTCAGCAAGGTGAAGGCTGAAAGTATTGTTCATATTTACCCCAGTAAACGTCGAATATAAATAAATAAATCGCTGGCAAGGAGCCCTTTTTCACCGTCTTTGGCGGCAATTTGTGCAGCTAAACCATGAATATACACAGCTAAACAAGTTGCAGCAAATATCGGCATACCCTGCGCTAATAATCCGCCGATTATACCAGACAACACGTCCCCCATCCCAGCACTAGCCATCGCAGCACAGCCTGAACGGTTAATATTTATGCCACGACTATCGCCGATGAGAGAGCCCGGTCCTTTTAACACCACCGTTGCTGCGTATTGCACCACCAATTGCGTAACGATGTGGTAACGCGCATGCTCATCAAAATCGCTTGTGTCGGCTATCAAGCGCTTTGCTTCACCAATATGCGGCGTAAGCACCGCTCGATTAAAATGCAGCTCACTTTTTGCCAGCATATTTAAACCATCTGCATCACAGACAACTGGCTTTGTAAATGATAAACAAGCGTTAAAAAGACGGTGTGCCCAGTCATCTTGTCCCATCCCAGGGCCAATTACCAATACATCCGCCTTTGTCAGTAGCGCGGCTAAATCACTTTCAGAATCAACACCATGCACCATTAACTCGTAGCGCCCTTGTAAAACCATAGCCACATTATCAGGGTGAGTCGCAACACTGACCAGTCCTGCGCCACTACGTAAACACGCCTCTGCAGCCAAACGAATAGCGCCCGCCATTCCCTTGTTACCACCAACCAAAAGTACATGCCCACACTGGTTTTTATAACTGGTGAGCGCTCTTTTGGGCGCCAACTCGAATAAGCTTTTTTGCGCAAGTAATAAGGTTGAGCTTTGCACTAGTTCTGCAAATTCTTCCCCCACTTCCAGAGGCGCATAGAACAACTTGCCACAATGTGCCTTTGCAGCGCCGGTTAAACATCCTTGCTTGAGACCAATAAACGTCATGGTTATATTTGCTTCAAACGCAGCATCTGCGACTTGGGCTGAAGTACCATTCACCCCACTTGGAATATCAATACTCAAGCGTATTGCATTACTCTTCTTACAAGCTTTAAAAAGTGACTTCAGCTCTTCCGTGAGCTGCCCCTTAAAACCGGTACCAAACACACCATCAACAATGACACAGAAATTATCAAGCATTGGCCGTTGTTCGCTCATTGGTACAGCTAGCTTTAGCGCAGCATGATAAGCATTTTTGGCGTCGCCAACTAACTGTTCAGGTGGCTCAAGACTATAAACCAACACGTCTCGTCCCGATTGATGAAGTAACGCAGCCAGTACATAAGCATCGCCCGCGTTATTTCCTTTACCCGCTAAAACGAGTACGCGTTGAGCACTGACTAATTCATGATCGAAAAGAGAGAAAAGCGCCTCACCGGCAAATTGCATAAGCTGTGATAAAGTAAACCCAGCAAGTTGAGCAGCCTGCTCTTCAAATTGTTTCACTTGCTGTGCGCTGTAGGCGACTTGTGGTAAATTAGCGGTGTATTTAGCTTCCAAGATAAACGTTCCGTGACTACAGATAGTATTAATTATATTGAACTGGCCAAAAAAATTAAGCAATGGGGTAATGAGCTAGGCTTCGCCGATGTCGCGATCACCGATATCGACCTTGCCAAACATGAGGCTCAGCTACAACGTTGGTTAGATAACGGCTATCACGGAGAAATGGACTATATGGCTGCACACGGTATGAAGCGTGCTCGTCCTGCGGAACTAGTACCGGGCACGCAACGCGTGATCAGCGTTACCATGCACTATCTGCCACCCGATGCAAGTTTTGCAAAAACACTCGCCAATAAAGACAACGCATACATCAGCCGTTATGCTTTAGGTCGTGACTACCACAAGCTGATTCGCAACCGGCTCAAGCATTTGGGTAAAAAGATCGCGGATGAAGTCTCTGAATTGGGATTTCGACCCTTTGTCGATTCGGCACCCGTTTTAGAAAGACAACTGGCTGAAAAAGCGGGGCTTGGGTGGCGTGGCAAAAATAGCTTACTGATCCAAAAAAAAGCGGGGTCTTGGTTTTTTTTAGGTGAGTTGTTTGTTGATATACCACTCCCTATCGATGAGCCGCAAATCACTGAAGGATGTGGGCAATGTAACGCATGCATAACCCTTTGCCCGACTGGTGCGATTGTGGAGCCCTATGTAGTTGATGCACGTAAATGTATCTCTTATCTTACTATTGAACTACAAGGTCCAATCCCCGAGCAGTATCGCTCACTCATAGGAAACAGAGTGTATGGTTGTGATGATTGCCAGCTCGTTTGCCCTTGGAATCGCTTTGGTCAATTGACCAAAGAGCCGGACTTTGCTCCTCGTGCTGCCTTGAAAGACAGGACATTACTAGAGCTGTTTATGTGGGATGAACAAACCTTTTTGAAAAATACAGAAGGAAGCCCTATTCGACGTATCGGCCATGAAAGGTGGCTACGCAACCTCGCTGTCGGACTAGGCAATGCGCCTTTTAGCCCAGAGATTGTTAAAGCGCTCGAAGCGAATCTAGACTCAGCTTCTCAACTGGTAGCAGAACACATTCGTTGGGCAATCGACCAACAAACAGCAAAACAAAATGCTGAAAACCGAAAGCATAATCGCTTAATACGCATTATCGAAAAGGGCTTACCTAGAGATGCATAAGGTGCAAAACACACTGCACCTTCAGGCATTTTATGTTTCGTCTACTTTATGACTTAAAGCAGACAAGTCGGATTCTATTTCACTGAACGCCAGTTTCACTTGCACTAGTGACTCTTCTCTTGCAACAGACTTTTGAATTGCATTATCAACGTGTTGATAGATGAAAAGCTCCTGATCCTCATCGAGACCCATGGTTGGGATACGATGCTCAAATTGCTCTTGTAACTTTCTAAAAACCTTTTCGTTTTGCTTGCGATTATTCTCCAAAAGTTGCAGCAAACATTTGAATTTACTATTGATCATCGCTATCGCACCATTCAAATTTTGTTGCTGCGAACGCAATTCATTGCGCGTCATAATGGCCAATAACTGTTGCTCAGTCACACTCACAATAAAACAAATATGATCTCTGATACGACCATGTTTCTCATTGTCGTCTTCGGGCATATTCAATATTAGTGCACTGATGTTATCGTAGTTAACTAAAATGCGATTAGTAAATTCGTGTAAGCGCCCTTTCGATTTAAGTATTTCGAAAAGCTCCAGCACTATAGGTGAACATATGCCAGAAGTGGCGTAATGTAGCCTATCTTCCTCAGCTCGAACTTCTAAGTTACAGCTCAAACCAAAGTTTGATAAGCAGTTTATGAGTGCGTTTGCAAGATTGGGAATATTATCGATTGAACCAATATGTTCAATATAATTCACTATTTGGCCCATTTCACTGCTGTTGGCCATCGCGCTAAACGCAGTGGTTGTGGCGTCTTCCACCTGTTGCTCTAAAATATCTTTTTCCAACAGCATTTGACCCAACTTTATCAACTTAGTCGTCAATTCGCCTTGTCCGAACGGCTTGACGATGTAGTCTTCAGCGCCCACCGCATAGCCTTCCATTCTTTCTTCAACAGAGCCTCTAGCAGATACAAACATCACCACTATGTGGCTCGTTTCTGGGTTGGCTTTGATAGCTCGACATACTTCATAACCGTTCATTTTAGGCATGCTGACATCGAGTAAAACCACTTGAGGATCAAACTCTTTAAGCATGTCTAAGCACTCTGGGCCACTACTTGCAGTTTTTAAGTCAAAGTCTAAGTCTTCAAGAATTTCTTCGATAATTTCGAGGTTGAATGGCTCATCATCCACGGCGAGAACACGTTGCAGTGCCATACACAAACTCCTTCTAAAAAATGGTTACCTAAATTAGTTATAGTCTTGCTTTTAACATTGCGCTAATTATCATCAACTAATGATGATTCAATGGGAGTTCAATATGCATGATTGCCCCCTTAGGCTCATTGTTTGTTGCCCAAATACAGCCTTTATGAAGTAGCACAAACTCTTTACAAATGGCTAAGCCTAAACCGGTGCCACCTGCGCCGCTATTCGTTGTACTACTTTGTACAAACTTTGAAAATATTTGGCTTAACTCATCTTCTGGAATACCAACACCTTGATCCCGTATCTCAATTTTAACTTTGCCTTCTAATTGCATGATAGCGATGCAAATATGCCCATACTCAGGGCTAAACTTAACAGCATTCCCCAGTAGATTTCTCATCACCTGATTGATTTGTTCTTTATCACAGGAAGTGAGCAGCGAGCTTTCTGCACATTCAAGTTGAAATTCTATATGCTTAGCCAACGCCGATCCTGATACGTCATCGATACCCGTTTTAATGATACCAACCAAGTCATGTGACTCAGGGGAGAATGGAAATCGACCCGCATCCAATTTGGATAAATCCAACAAGTTGTTAAGTAACCTTAATAAACGTTCGCCACTGGTTTCTATTCGGGATAGGTATTTCTCTAGCTTGTCTATTGGCACTTCACCCGCTTCGAGCTTTTCGATACCGAATCTAGCAAAACTTAAAATTGAGTGCATCGGAGTGCGAAGCTCATGAGACATGTTTGCTAAGAATTCTGATTTGCTGATGTTCGCCGCTTCCGCTGCTTCTTTTGCTTTTTGAAGTTGTGCGGTTCTAGCTTGCACCTCCGCCTCAAGCACCTCTTTCGCTTCCTCTAATACCTGCTGTTTTTTCTTAAGATATGTGACATTTTTTAAAATGACAGAAAATGCTAATTCACCATGATGATCTATTTCATGAAACGTGCCCATAAGTGGGATGGGCGCTTCTTCAGTGGGAAGTAAAAGCTCACAATCAAAACTTCTTCCACCTTTTAATTCAAATATCTGCGCTTTCAAATTCGCGACTGACTCTCGGTCAAAAATGTCAAATATTGAACTAGATTGCATCTGCTCCGGTGATGAGTGGAATAACTCAACACATGCATCATTGCCCTCGATAATGTTGCCATCTCGCGTAAACAACATAATGGGGTCCGGCGTATGTTTGTATATCACGCGTAATAGGCTATCGCGCTCTATGAGCGCATCCACGGTATCTTGCAGGCGCTCGACAAGCTCTTGGTTATGCCTTTTCAACAACTCCGTTTGCCAAAGTTTATGAAGGGACTTAAGCATGTCTCCATCGTCGAACGGACTTATCAAAACATCATCTACTCCTTGTCGAATAGCCTGTAGCATATCCACCTGATCCGCTTTGTCTGTGAACAACAAACAACGACAATTTGGGTTTAGTAGCTTGAGTTCTTTGAATAGACTGATTGCTGACTTGTCATGCGAGTGAAACGCGCTAATGAGTACATCGATGCTTTGCCTTTGAGCTTGAGCCAACGCTTCAGCGGTAGTGCTTGCTGTGTATACATGCAGTTGCGCACCAGATAAACTGGTGGCCAACTTAGCCAGTCGCTCAAGAACATCATCAACAATAAGCACAGATGGTAGGATAATGCCGTGCTCGCCACCTATTTCAAAAACCCGCTCTAGTAAATTGGTAATTTCTTTGTTTGAGAAAAAAGGATAAACAACAATGCCATTAGGTAGCACTTTATTGAACTGACTAAACAGTTCAAGTTGCGCTGCATTATCAGGTTTGGGTGCAAGTAAAATGAGTTTTTCATGCTGGCGTAATTCTGACAGCAAATCCAAATATCGATTGGGGATACCATTGGCAATGGTGATTGCATCATATTGTTCGAAATCAGTGACTTGGCTGAGCATTCGATAATGGATGTGCTCTACATCTCCGCCTAGAAGTTCAAATAACACCTTTAAACGCATTGCCAGAACACTGTTACTGTCGATGATCAATACTTTGTTAGTCATGAGTCTACATGGTTTTGTCCTTGCATTTACCTAGTGTAGACGAGATTTTAAATTATGAGTTTGTACAATCCTCAATCAAAGACTTTCCCATAATAGTTAGGCTGAAGTGTTGTTTATCCATACAGGCTATATTGGGTAGCTCTCCCCATTTAACGTAGCCGTGACGCTCAAATAATCGAATACTCGGTTTGTTGTGGCTAAAAATAAAGCCGAGAATATTTGAAATTTTAATACTCGGGGCATGGGTGTGAGCGAACTCTAGTAGTTTATTTCCCAATCCCTGACCTCTAGCACTTTGAGTGATATAAATACTGATCTCACATGTGCCATCATAGGCTGGGCGCCCATAAAATGATTTAAAACTGAGCCAAGCAACTACCTGCGCTTCATGCTCGAAAACAAACAAGGGCCGCTCATCGTGATGCGCATGAAACCACTCAAGTCGTTTTTCCACCGTAGTGGGCTCAGTGTCAGCGGTGACCATCCTACTGGCTATCGTCTCGTTATAGATCTCCACAATACGCTTGAGATCGCTTAACTTGGCTCGTCTAATTGTCATATCACCATAAAACCTGATCGTCACACTGAATAATGGCGTATGATAAGTGAAGTTAATATTTTAAGGAAAGCAGATGTTTAAAAAATCATTAAGTCTGTCATTGTTACTAAGTACTTTAATCTCTAGTGGCAGTTTATCTGCGAGTGAATGTAACGATTTTACCAACGTCGAGTTACGTAAGCTTCGCTCTGAGCAAAAGATCAATCTATGCGACTTTAAAAACAAGCCTTTGCTCATTGTAAATACAGCAAGCAACTGTGGCTTTACCGATCAATTCAAAGATCTCGAAGCTCTCAATCAAAAATATAAAGAACAAGGTTTGGTTGTTTTAGGCTTTCCATCGGATGACTTTTTTCAAGAAGAAAACGATGAAAAAGAGACCGCTAAAGTGTGCTTTGTGAATTATGGCGTTACCTTTACTATGTTCGCGACTTCTGAAGTAAGAGGCAGTGATGCGAACCCCATTTTTAAACATTTAAACGAGCAAACGAGTTCACCAAACTGGAATTTTTATAAATATCTCGTGTCAGCTGACCGTAAAACAGTAAGCCGTTTTAACAGTCGTACTAAGCCGCTATCGGAGGAACTCACTACTGCGATTGAAAAAGCACTGAAAGCGAAATAGTGTGATTTTGGCACTCTTGTATTAGAATAAAAAATACGCAATAAAAATAACAGGCGAATATTGGAGAGTGTATGACGGTTGCAAGCGCAAGACATATCTTGGTAGAAAGTGAAGCCGAGTGCTTAGATTTGAAAGCACGCATTGCTGCGGGCGAAGACTTTGCGGAACTAGCTAAACAGTACTCAAGTTGTCCATCAGGTCAAGATGGCGGAGCACTTGGAGAGTTTGGTCCAGGTATGATGGTGCCCGAATTTGATAAAGTGGTTTTTTCAGCGCCTATTAACGAAGTACAAGGCCCGGTGCAAACACAATTTGGTTTTCATCTACTTGAAGTGACAAGCCGCTCGGAGTAATTTAGCATTTATTGGAGAAGCCGCTACATGCGGCTTTTTTTGTATTTATGATCACAAGGATTTTTTATGCAACTGTTTGGTTCCAACACTTCCCCATACGCTCGACGCATTAGAATGTTGATCGCACACCACAATCTTAACATTAGCTACCAACACCTAGACATCTTTAACGAGCAAGACAGAGCGACGCTGGTCGCTAACAATCCAGCAAGAAAAATCCCATTTATTGTTGACGGTGAACATCGCATATGCGACTCAAATTTGATCCATCGATACCTTGTCGACAAGTTTTCGTTACCGCAGTTGTCATATTGGCAAGAGAATCAGCTAGTACAAATTAATGCATGTAATGATTCGCTCGTAGAGCTACTGTTATGTAGCCGCTCAGGCTTTGATACACAAAGCGATGTAATATTTTTTAACTTACAGCGCGAACGTATCGATGCGGTACTGACTGAACTTAATACACAATGCACAAAAAGTGCGTTTTTAGACTGCGACTATCTCAAGATCAGTTTATACTGCTTGCTAGATTGGATTGAATTCAGAAGCTTAAGCGATCTTAGTCAATACAGTGAGTTGCAAAGCTTCCTAAAAGCGCATCACTCACTTGCAGGTAGTGAAGCTTCTGATCCTAGGATTCAACCGCCAAACTTTTAAGGTAACCGCAATGAGCGACATCGAAATAGAATCAGAATTAGTCACCTTCGTAGAACAAGTTCGTTTGAATGCGCAAATTTGGGCATTGGGTGCGGACGATGGTGGCGTAGTAGTTGTTGAGTCTAATCAATTTGAAGAGACGGATGTGCTACTCGTTTGGGACAGCGAACAAAAAGCAAAAGCACAATGTAAAGAGGAATGGCAGGACTACACGCCCATTGAGATTTCTTTGGACGAGTTTTTAGATGAATGGGTCGAAGATTTGAATGAAGACCAAGCATTATTCGGCTTAAACTGGAATGATGACAACGTTTGCTTAGAGATTGAGCCTGTTGGCTTAGCGCGTGCGCTCGTTGACTAACGCCACTAAAGTCCCTTCTATTGCACGTACATAAGCTTGTGCGTGCTCACCTTTTGCATTGGGTGGCATTAATGGCTCCGCGCCCGCAATCACTGCTTTATCGTAGCTTTCACTGACATTTTGACAACATAAAGTGAGTTCAAACCCCAGTGCCGGTTGTTTAGGTTGGGCACGAATATAACTTTGCTTAAACTGCGCCTGAGCCAATGGATGATTGGCAAATGCTAAGATCACTTCACCTGTATCTAACTCACCATAACTGGCATTTTCATTGAGCGATAGCGTGCTCAAGCCAAATGCTTGATAGTAAAAATCGAGCACTTCTTCTACGTTATCAACGTATATGATTGTTTTTGCAAACCGTGTCATAACTCACCCAGATAAGAAAAAGCAGCATACTAAGCATAAAGTCAAAAGTGGGCAAAATACAACCGGTAGTATAAAAATTATCAGTAAAACAATTTCTTAAAAGAGATGCACTAGGTAGAAAAGCATAAAAAACGGCACTGTAAAGTGCCGCCTTTTATCAATTTGCATAAAGGTTATCGCTACGACTTGTTGCGATTTTCTTTAGTAAATGCCCTTAATTTGCGCTTTTGCGATAAAGTCATTTTATTGCTGCGACCAGCGTATGGGTTGTCCCCTTCACGGAACTCAATCTTGATTGGTGTCCCCATGATATTCAATGCTTTACGGTAGTAATTCATCAAATAGCGTTTGTAGCTGTCAGGTAAATCATGCACTTGGTTACCGTGAATAACGATCCTAGGCGGATTGTAACCACCAGCGTGCGCATATTTAAGCTTAACGCGACGACCTCGTACCAATGGTGGTTGATGGTCAGCTTGCGCCATATCCATAATTCTACGCAGCATTGCTGTACTAATACGCTTAGTTGCCGACTCATAAGCTTCGTCAACCGATTCAAACAGGTGGCCAACGCCCGTACCGTGCAGTGCTGAGATAAAATGCAAACGCGCAAAATCAATGAAACCAAGACGACGGTCAAGTTCTGACTTAATACGCTCTTTCACGTAATCATCAAGCCCATCCCATTTGTTCACCGCAATCACCAGCGAACGTCCAGAGTTTAATGCAAAACCAAGTAGGCTTAAATCCTGATCAGAGATGCCCTCTCTTGCATCTACAACCAGCAATACTACGTTGGCATCTTCTATCGCTTTGAGGGTTTTGATCACTGAGAATTTTTCAACTACATCACTGACTTTTTTACGCTTACGTACACCCGCAGTATCAATAAGAACATACTCACGCTCATTACGAGTCATAGGAATGTAGATTGAGTCACGCGTGGTACCCGGCATATCGTACACAATCACGCGCTCTTCACCCAAAATACGGTTAGTCAGCGTAGATTTACCTACATTTGGGCGACCAATGATAGCAAGTTTAATTGGCTTATCTTCAAAGCCTGTTTTGCCATCTTCAGCGTCTTCACCTTCGAGGTATAGATCCGCTATCTCGCTGTCGTCTAGCGCAATATCATCATCTTGCTCTGCCAGCTCAGCGATCACTGGTTGAAGTGTTAAATCAAGTAATTGAGTTACACCTCGGCCATGTGCAGCCGCGATTTGGTGTACCTCACCCAAAGCGAGTTGATAAAACTCAGCGCAGCTAGAGTCAGCATCAATACCATCCGTTTTGTTTGCAACCACAAAACATTTCTTTTGTTGCTTACGCAAGTGCTGCGCAATTGCTTGGTCAGCCGCATTCATGCCGGCTCTTGCATCGACTAGAAACAAGACAATATCGGCTTCCTCAATCGCCAATAGCGATTGTTCAGCCATTTCTGTTTCAATGCCTTCTTCAGAACCATCGATACCGCCTGTATCAACCACAATAAACTCGTAGCCATCATAGTTGGCTTGGCCATATTTGCGGTCACGTGTCAGACCTGGAAAATCAGCCACAAGAGCATCTCGAGTACGCGTTAAGCGGTTAAACAGTGTGGATTTGCCCACATTAGGTCGCCCAACAAGAGCGATCACCGGAAGCATAGACTACCTCTTTAATAAACAACAAAAGGCTTCGCAATGCGAAGCCTTAACATACTTAACTTACATTAAGTGTTATGGAATTTTTACTGCGCTCACTTCACCATCACGGGTGTATAAAATCAGCTTGTCGTCAGCCGTGATTGGTTGAACAAAAAAGCCTGAGCTATCAAACGATTCTCTCGCAACGAGTTGACCCGTTTGTTTATCCAACCAATGTAAGTTACCTTCTTGATCGCCAACTGCGAGATAATTACCCGCGACTGCAGGTGCCGTTAAATACCATCCTCTCAGTGCAGGTTGGCTCCAACGTTCAATACCTGAATCTTTATCTAAAGCGTAAATCACGCCTTCACTGTCAACCAAATAGATAACATTTAACTCAATGGTTAAATCACGGTAGCTGCTGTATTCACGTTTCCATACAACATTGCCACTACGCACATCAACAGCAACTAAGTTACCATTATAGCCGATTGCATAAGCAAGTGAGCCACTCACAACCGGTTGCGTATCAACATCAACCAAACGTTCAAACTCAGAAGCACCCTCTGCAAGTGATACATCGGCACTCCAAGCGGTATAGCCATTTTCAGCAATTAATACTGAAAGCTTGCCACTTTCCTCGCCAAATAATACCCCGCCATTGCCTGCTGTCGGTGAGCTAAGTCCGCGAAGTGTCAGTGCTGGCACTTCCTGCTCATGGCGCCAACGTTCTTCACCCGTGTCAGGATGCAGGGCCAACAGTTTACCAGAGCCTAGGTTCACATACACTAAACCGTCACCTGCTGCAGGTGATGACAGCGCTTCACCCGGTACATTTTTACGCCAGACTATCTCGCCCGAATCTCTGTTTAAGGCAATGACTTCACCATGCTCAGAACCAATATAAATATTGCCGTAAGCCTGCAAGATACCGCCCGAAAGCTTAGCACTATCGTTATCTTCCCAAGGCCAAAAAGCAGGGTCTTTACGAGTGTCAGTCTCCCACAGCGTTTTGCCCGTCTCCAAGTTCAGCGCTTTAACCACACCATATCGTTCTGCAACGAAAACAGTGTCTTTGTATACCGTTGGACTTAATCGAGAAAAATAGTGCTCAACACCACTGCCGACCGACTCTTGCCAAACAACCTGTGTTTCGAATTGGTTATTAATTTCAGGTAACACCAACTCTTCTTCATCACTCGATGAACATCCCAACAACGACGCCATACATAGCGCCAAGGTGGCCATACTAAGCTTTCTCATGACGACTCCTAGGCTGCAGGTTGCGCTGTAGCTAAATCGTCTAACTTAATCTTTAGCAGGTTGTTCGCACCATCTTTAGACGCATCCAAAGCAGCTTGGTACTGTACTTTCGCTTGTGCTTTATCACCTTTCGCTAAGAACACATCGCCTTTGATTTCGGCAACTTGTGCTTTAAAACTCTCTGGCATTGGTTTGTTTAACGTTGCAACAGCCGTATCAAATTGCGCTTGCGCAAGTTGAACACGAGCAAGGCGAATTAAAGCCGTTGCTTTTAACTCTTCACTTTTTACGTTATCAGCAGCCCATTGTAGTTTTTGTGCTGCAACATCAAGCTGCTGCTTGTCAGCCGCTTCTTTTGCAGCAACAAATGCAGCTAACACCGCATAGTTAGAATCTGCATTCTCTTTTACGAAGCTTTCGCTTGCGGCAACAACATCATCACTTTCTACAAACTTGTTGTAAGCTTCAGATGCGGCTTCTGCTGTGTCGATTTGATGTTGGTTGTACGCTTTCCAGCCATACAAACCACCAAGACCAATCACGATGCCCAACGCTAAAGACACGCCATTTTCACGAAAAAATCGTTTTATTGCTTCGGCTTGTTGTTCTTCTGTTGAGTAAATTTCCATTCTAACCTCTTATGCTACCAGCGCTTGTAATAGAGTTTTAACCTCATCCAACGACACTGTGATCTGTTCTTTTTGTTCTCGCAGATATTTCACTGTTACTTTACCTTCGGCTAGCTCATCTTCACCTAAGATCAACGCCACCAAGGCATCGCTTTTATCTGCGCGCTTTAGTTGTTTCTTAAAATTACCGCCACCGGCGTGAACCATCACGCGTAGTCCAGTCACATCATTGCGTAGCTGTTCAGCAATAACAGGCGCTTGAATACTCGCTTTATCTCCCATTGCTGCAACATATACATCCGCATTACGGCGGATATCACCTACGCATTCAAGTTCTTGAAGCATGAGCACTAAACGCTCTAGACCCATCGCAAAGCCCACTGCAGGGGTTGCTTTACCGCCTAATTGCTCAACGAGTCCATCGTAACGGCCACCCGCACAAACTGTACCTTGTGCGCCGAGACTATCTGTTACCCATTCAAATACGGTACGGTTATAGTAATCTAAGCCGCGAACCAGCTTGTGATTAACTTGGTATTCGACGCCTGCCGCATCTAAACGTTCACATAAATTTTTAAAATGTGCCTGTGACTCTTCGTCTAAGTATTCAGATAACTTAGGTGCGTCAGCTAATAGTGCCTGCACATCCGCATTTTTGCTATCAAGCACACGTAGTGGATTACTGTGCATACGGCGCTTGCTGTCTTCATCAAGGCTATCAACATGTTGCTCTAAGAATGCCACAAGCGCATCTCGGTAAGTAGCTCTCGCTTCATTGGAGCCTAAAGAATTCAGCTCTAATGTCACGTATTGACTAATACCAAACTCTTTCCATAAACGCGCTGTCATCAAAATAACTTCGGCATCAATGTCCGCCGTTGCCATCCCAAACGTTTCAACACCAAACTGGTGGAATTGACGATAACGGCCTTTTTGCGGACGTTCGTGGCGGAACATTGGACCCATATACCATAAACGCTGTTCCTGATTGTACAGTAATCCAGCTTGGTTACCCGCACGCACACATACCGCAGTCCCTTCAGGACGTAGCGTTAAGCTATCACCACTACGATCTTCAAAGGTGTACATCTCTTTTTCTACGATATCGGTTACTTCACCAATCGAACGCTTGAACAAGTCTGTTGACTCTACAATAGGAAAGCGGATCTCTTGGTAGCCATAAGATGCAACGGTTTTTCTTAAAGTGTCTTCTACTTTCTGCCAAATTTGCGTTGTACCCGGCAGACAGTCGTTCATACCACGAACTGCTTGAATTTGTTTTGCCACTGAAATTCCTAAATAAATCTGTTTATTATCAATGCAATCGCCGCAATGAGCCCGACTAACCTAAAAATTAATCGCTCATTATACCCAAACCGGCTAAAAATGCGACCTAATGGCCAACATGGCAAGATGCACTGAGGTTCTAAAAAATATAAGTCTTGGATTACTCTACAATCTTGATATCGATTTCGCCTTGCTGCTCTTTTTTAGCAACAAAGTCGCGCACTTGTTCTTCTAACTGTGCAACGATGTTGTCGTTATCAATTCTCAATTTTTGGCGTTCACCATTAATATAAAGACCTGAACGGCGGTTAGCCCCTGCTAAACCAATATCGCTCACCAAAGCCTCACCTGGACCATTAACAACACAACCAATCACTGATACAGAAATAGGCGTGGTAATGTCTTCCAAACGCTCTTCAAGTTGATTCATTGTATTCACAACATCGAACTCTTGGCGAGAACAACTTGGGCAAGCAATAAAGTTAATGCCACGAGAACGTATTCTCAGTGACTTTAAAATATCAAAACCAACTTTGATCTCTTGCACCGGATCAGCCGCTAACGACACACGTAGCGTATCCCCGATCCCCTCGGCCAATAACATACCCAGACCAACGGCAGATTTAACCGAACCAGAGCGAAAACCACCCGCTTCCGTGATCCCCAAATGTAAAGGCTGGTCAATTTCTTTGGCCAATAAACGATAAGCGCCCACTGCTAAAAATACGTCAGATGCTTTAACCGACACTTTGAACTGGTCGAAGTTTAAGCGCTGCAATATCTCTACATGACGCATCGCAGATTCTAAAAGGGCTTCTGGTGTTGGCTCACCATATTTTTCTTGTAAATCGCGTTCTAAAGAGCCGCCGTTAACGCCAATACGGATAGGAATATTACGCTCAGCCGCAGCATCAACCACGGCGCGAATGCGATCTTCAGAGCCAATATTACCCGGATTGATACGTAAACAATCGGCGCCATATTCAGCCACTTTTAGCGCAATTCGATAATCAAAATGGATATCGGTAACCAATGGGATATCCACTTGCTCTTTTATGCTCTTGAAGGCTTCTGCAGCATCCATGGTTGGTACTGAGACACGTACAATGTCTGCCCCAGCATTTTGGATGGCTCTTATCTGGGCAACAGTGGCATCCACATCCATAGTATTGGTATTCGTCATCGACTGCACAGCGATAGGCGCACCATCACCAATAGGCACATTGCCCACGTATATGCGTGTTGATTTTCTGCGCTTAATGGGTGATTCTGAAAACATAGACGGTTACTCTGCTAACGGTAATTTAAATTTTGCTAAACGATTACGAGGTAGTGCTGATAAGTCTATCAACTGGCCATCAAGTTCCACCTCAACCACTTGATGCTTGCCAAGTACCACCGAAAAAGGTGCTTTGCCTTGCACGGTCATGATATAGCCCGCTTTTTTAATGCCAAAGGCTATGCGCTCTTCAGTCGCGTCAAAAATCTCGACCCAGCTATCATCACTAAAACGCATAATCACGGTGTTTAAGTCACCATTTTCTTGTGTTTTTGGCGCTGCCACTGACACGTTTGACTGCTCAATAGTCTGAGTTGCCACAACCTGTTCGGCTTGTTGCGTCTCCAACGCTGGCGTCTCTGGCGTTTGCTCTGTTGTCAGAGTTGATGTTGTCGCATCTACACTGTCTGCTGTAACAGCGTTATCTGCTTGTTCAGGTTCTGATACTTGTTCATTTGTTTCATCATCAACATGCTTCTCCCCTTTCTCCGCGCTACTTTCTGTAGACTGGGCTGAGTTGCTTAAAGTGCTGGACGGCGTCGGTTGGGGTTGAACCACGGTCTCAGTACTGGTTTGCCACCACCAGAGACCAGACGAGCCTATCACCAACGCTAAAATTAAATAGCTGATGATCATAAGACGATTATCGCTGGCTTCTTTTTCAGTGCGCCTTGAAAAGCTTTGCATCTTCTTGGTCGACTCAGCCGCGCTTGGCGATGACACTAAAGACAGCATCTGCTCAACATCTAAGCCCAGCAGCTGGCTATACGCTCTAACATAGCCTCGCACAAATGTAATGGGGCCAAGATCGAGATAATCATCTTGTTCTAGTTTAACTATCTGAGACTCTGTTAATTTTAATCGCGCAGAAATATCCTCAATGCTCAATCCGGCCGCACTTCTGGCCGCATGTAATGATTGTCCGAGGCTAAGTGCCTGTTCTTCCATTTCTATATTTTCTGGTTTCATAAGACGTAACTATCAGGGTCCACTATCAATATGCCATGACCTTCTCGTAAGGCCACGTCGGGCGTTAACTTATTCCATCGCATTAAGTCATCGATCAACAATCCATGCTGAGTCGCAATTTTGAGTAAAGTATCGCCAGCTTGTATCGCATGGGTGATTGCGGGATTATTCAAGTAAATCTTTTGTCCTGCAACCACTTTATCGGATTCCTTTAAATTATTCCATTGCAGCAATTTAGCGAGCTTTATGTCGTATTTTACCGACAAACTAAATAAGTTTTCACCAAATTCGAGCACATGATATGGCACTTTCGGCGTTCGCACATCCTCATTTAAAAGAGGTAAAGAATGTAATGATACATTGCGCTGCACTTGCGGCTGTTGAACTAATACGCCTGAGTTTGGTTTAAAACGCACTTCACTCGGATCTGGCTCGTAAAAACGGACTTGTCCAGACGAGTTAGATGTCAACGCTGTTTCAGTTGGTTTTTCTTGCAATACAGTGCTGGCTTGTTGCTGCGCTATGTTAGTCGCTTTATCTGAATCCGCTGTGAACTGAGGCTGCGGTTTTAAAGAAACACTCGCGCTATTCACACCTTTATCCAATTTGCTTGGCTGAGTCACGTCACTGGGCGTCTTACGCTTAATTTTAATTTGCGGTTGCATACTCATATGCGCTGGCGACTTTTGTGTGATTTTTTTAAGTTGAGCTACTCGGTATTGCTCTTTTAAACGCACAAATTCACTTTTCTCGAGCGTGTTGGCTATCAGCACTTGTGCTTGATATGAATCAGGGTAAGTTTGAATGAGTAAATCAGCTAACTTTTGAGCCTTTTGCAGATGTCCCATACTTGCGTGCAACAAATGCTCTAGTAATAAACTTCGTGCCGAAATAAAGCCTTTGTCGGCATAATTTTTTAATACCCCCAAAGCTTGATGTAAATCACTTTTAGCGTAGAACAGAGCAGCCAAGCTGATCAACGCAGATTGGCTGCGGCCGTCATGCGCAATCGCGCTGTTGAGATAGTCTTGCGCTTGGCTAAAATTGTCTTGCTTAATGGCACATAGCGCCAAGTTTTCATAACTACTTGAAACACGCAGGTAGCTTGGCACATTTATCGCTTTGAAAAACTGCTCACTTGCTACATCATACTGACCAATGCGACATAAAAACGCACCGTAGTTGTTGAGTGTATTTGGATCATTGGGCTCTAAACTCAGTGCTTTTTGATAAGCTTTATCGGCGCGCTGCGTTTCGCCTACTTGCTCATAATAATAAGCCAATGAATAGTGCCCTTGCGGTAGGTCTGGTGCAAGTTGTAAGGCTTTCTCAAGATTAAACTTAGCTTGGCTATTATTGCCCACTCTAAGGTACTGCAAAGCAAGTGTAATACGGGTTTTGGCCGCTTCTTGATTGTTTACTTCGCTTCGTACACTGGGCTTGTTACGAGTGACTGAACTCGTTTGCGTTACACAGCCTGACAGCAGGCTTACTCCCAAAAGTACACTCAACCAAGAACGCATGCAC
Organism: Pseudoalteromonas sp. ATL1; assembly: GCF_058933015.1. NCBI lineage: Bacteria > Pseudomonadati > Pseudomonadota > Gammaproteobacteria > Alteromonadales > Pseudoalteromonadaceae > Pseudoalteromonas > Pseudoalteromonas sp. ATL1. Next base: position 3,875,598 of record NZ_JBZYXL010000001.1, read on the forward strand.
CACCTATCCTGTTATTACGCTGAGCTCTTATACTACCTAAAAGTCCTTACAATTCATCTCTTTTTTATCATAAGGACGGCTTTTTAACTGAAGTATTAGCCTGTTTGCACATTAACAGCAATCGCATTCTCGTCGCGCTGTTGTTTTTTGGCTAAACGTTTCGTTCTATCCACTACGTCACCCACCAACTGACCACATGCTGCGTCAATATCATCACCACGCGTACGACGTACGATACACGTTAAGCCCGCGGCTTGTAGCACTTTAGAAAAACGGTCAATACGGCTGTTACTTGAACGACCATATTCATTACCCGGGAACGGGTTAAATGGGATCAAGTTAATTTTAGACGGTGTACCTTTTAGCACTTTAACCAGCTCGTGAGCATGATCTGTGCTGTCGTTCACGCCTTGCAGCATCACGTACTCGATAGTGACGTCTTTGTTAGCTTTAGAACCATCGATATAACGACGACATGCCGCCAAAAACTCTTCAATTGGATACTTTTTGTTGATTGGCACCAACACATCACGTAGCTCGTTATTCGGCGCGTGAAGTGAAATAGCTAAAGCAACATCAATCTTTTCTTTCAGAATATCAAGCGCGGGCACGACACCTGATGTGCTCAATGTAACGCGACGTTTAGACAAGCCAAACGCCCAATCGTCCATCATTAATTCCATCGCTGGCACAACATTATTAATGTTAAGCAACGGCTCCCCCATGCCCATCATCACCACGTTGGTGATCGGACGCTTGGTGCTGTCGCCGTCGTGAAGTCCAATGTCTTTCGCAACACGCCAAACCTGGCCGATGATCTCTGAGACCTTCAAGTTACGGTTAAAGCCCTGTTGGGCTGTTGAACAAAAAGTACATTCCAACGCACAGCCCACTTGAGAAGACACACACAAGGTTGCGCGCTCTTTTTCTGGGATCCAAACGGTCTCGACTTCTTGGCCACCGTCAAGCAACAAGGCATATTTGATTGTGCCATCACTTGCGACTTGTTTAACTGAAATTTCTGGCGCTCTGATCTCACACTCGGCAGTCAGTTTGGCTTTTAACTTCTTATTGATGTTGCTCATTTGTTCAAAGTCATCCACACCAAAATGGTAGATCCATTTCATTACTTGATCGGCACGAAATGGCTTCTCACCGAAAGTGGCAAATAGCTCACGCATGCCCTCGCGGTTTAAATCAAGTAAGTTAATCTTTTTTTCAGTAGTGGCCATGAAACAACCTCAATTCAAGTGACGGTATAACATTAATTAAGCAGCCGCACATTGTACAAAAAACATGCAACAATAACAATCTTAGCGAATTGCTTTGCTAAATGCTCAAAACCATGAGTATTTAGCGAAACATTTGCCATATCATATTTTATGAAAAAGCAACTGGGACGAAAAAAGGGCTCGAAAGCCCTTCTTTCATTTGCTCAGAAACTCGAAATTAACGAGTACGTGGGCAAAGTTCTTCTTCAGCGAAGAAGTAAGCGATTTCGCGAGCAGCTGACTCAGGTGCGTCTGAACCGTGTACCGCGTTTTCGTCGATGCTGTCTGCATAGTCAGCACGTAAAGTACCAGCTAGTGCTTCAGCAGGGTTAGTAGCACCCATGATTTCACGGTTCTTACGAACTGCATCTTCACCTTCAAGAACTTGAACCATCACTGGGCCAGAAGTCATGAAAGAAACTAGTGCACCAAAGAAAGGACGCTCTTTGTGCTCTGCGTAGAAACCTTCAGCTTTCTCTTGAGAAAGGTGAACCATTTTAGAAGCAACGATCTTAAGACCAGCTGATTCGAAACGGTTGTAGATTGCACCGATGTGGTTTTTAGCTACCGCATCAGGCTTGATGATTGAAAAAGTACGCTCTAAAGCCATCTTTTTTGCTCCAAAAAAGTTGTGATTATTAACGGGCGCGAATTATACGCGTTTTAGACGCAAAAACCTACTACATTTACCTGTTATGTGGTTTGGTTTATGCGCAAGCAAACATCCTTCTTGGTAAAATAAATCATGATCTAAATCAAAACTCATCACTCAGCCATCATTTATACTGCGCCACTTTTTTATTTCGAGTCAATTTTGACCCCAACAGCTGGCTTGCACCCAGTTCGATGTATGAGGTTTTTATCATGTTTGTACCAGAACTCCTTTCACCTGCGGGTAGTTTAAAAAATATGCGTTACGCTTTTGCGTATGGCGCTGACGCCGTTTACGCCGGTCAACCACGTTACAGCTTACGTGTTCGTAATAATGAGTTTGATTTAGACAACTTAGCACTGGGTATTAATGAAGCCCACCAACAGAACAAAAAGCTCTATGTGGTATCCAATATCGCGCCTCACAACAGTAAAGTGAAAACTTACTTACGCGATATTGAGCCTGTTATCGCTATGAAACCCGATGCGCTGATCATGTCTGATCCTGGTTTAATCATGCTGGTACGTGACAAATGGCCAGATATGCCCATTCATTTATCAGTGCAAGCAAACGCGGTGAACTATGCCAGCGTGCAGTTTTGGGCCAAGCAAGGTATCGAACGTGTTATTTTGTCCCGCGAGCTTTCACTTGAAGAAATCGCTGAAATTCGTGAACTATGCCCACAAACAGAGTTAGAAGTGTTTGTGCACGGTGCTCTTTGCATGGCGTATTCTGGCCGTTGCCTATTGTCTGGTTACATTAATAAACGCGATCCAAACCAAGGGACCTGCACGAATGCCTGCCGTTGGGAATATGACGTCAAACCGGGCAAAGAAACCGAAACGGGCGATGTGGTGCATAAAATCGATCCTAAATCGGTGATCCCAACCTTGGGCGAAGGGCAGCCTACATCTGAAGTATTTATGCTTGAAGAGCAAGGTCGCCCAGGGGAATACATGCCAGCGTTTGAAGATGAACATGGCACTTACATCATGAACTCAAAAGATTTGCGCGCGGTACAGTACGTTGATCAGCTCACTAAAATGGGCGTACATAGCTTAAAAATTGAAGGCCGTACTAAGTCATTCTATTATGTAGCGCGTACCGCTCAGGTATACCGTAAAGCCATTGACGACGCTGTGGCAGGTAAGCCATTTGACGCAAACTTAATGCACACGCTTGAAAACCTTGCACATCGAGGTTACACCGAAGGCTTCTTAAAGCGTCACGCACATCAAGATTACCAAAACTACGAATATGGGCACTCGGTATCTGATAAACAGCAGTTTGTTGGTGAAGTACTTGGCCACCTTGACAATGGCCTTGTGGAAATTGATGTAAAAAACAAGTTCTGCACGGGTCACAGCTTGGAACTCATGACGCCACAGGGCAATATCGCCTTTAACCTTGAACACATGGAGAATAAAAAAGGCGAGCGTATCGATGATGCAAAAGGCTCAGGCCACATAGTGAAAATACCACTGCCCGAGGATATCAATTTAGACCACGCAATCTTAATGCGTAATTTAGATAACCACCAAGATACGCGTAACCCATTCAAAAAGGCTTAGTCATGGCTTTGATGATCAACAGCAAGTGTATCAATTGTGATATGTGCGATCCGGAGTGTCCAAATCAGGCCATTTATTTTGGTGACAAGATTTATGAAATCGACCCAAATAAATGTACCGAATGCGTTGGCCACTATGACACACCTACCTGTGTCAGTGTGTGCCCGATTGATTGTATCAAGCCCGACCCTAATCATAAGGAAGACTTGGATACCTTGGCCGAAAAATACTTGCGCTTAACCGGTCAAGCGTAAAACGCAAAAAGGCTCAACAAACGTTGAGCCTTTTTCGCATTCGAATAAGTTCGTTGATTAGAACTTATATTCCATACCAATACCAAAATAGTCACGCTCTTCTTGACTGTCACCGTCAAACGTTGAATAGAATGCGTATAATTTAGTTGCTTTGTTTAGCTTATGATCAATCCCGACAGAAACGCCGTCCAGCTTATCACCTTGGTCAAAGTCTAGTACTTGGTATTGTGCTTTAAGCGTATTTGCACCAAAGCTATAGGCTGCATTTAGCATGTAGCCATCCGCTTCCTCAGAGCCATCTACTTTTTCTTGCGTTTGGTACATAGCGCCCAATTTAAAATCAGCTACTTTGCCCTGCACAGCAAAGCGTACCGCGTCACGACCATTCACTTCACTGTCAACCGCTACAGAAGCATACAATGCGCTGTCTTTAAGTTTGCTGTCGCCATAGGTAAGCGCTGTTGAATAACCATTTTTGCCGTCTTTGCTATCTTCGGCAATAAAGGTACCCAAAAACTTAAAGCCATTAAAGCTTGCCGATTTGTATGAAATCGAGTCACCTAAACGGTTTTCACCTTTGAATAAATTCTTGATATCGCCTTCAAGGTCATTGAACAAATCCAACTTACCCTGAGATTGTTTGAAAGCCGTGTCATTTCGGCCAATAACCACCTCACCAAAACTACCTTTCAAACCAACATATTGGTTACGTGCCGTAATGTTATCTTTGCCATTTTTAGAATCGGCATCCGATAAATCCACCTGAAACTCTAACTTGTAAATAACTTCCAAGCCGTCATTTAGCTTTTCACCACCTTTAAAACCAAAGCGAGAAGCATTGCTCTTGATCTCAGTTGCAGAGCCTTCGCCTTCATCACTTGATTGTAGTGATACATTTGCTTTGCCATACACTGACACATCAGCATAGGCGTTTAATGACAGGGCACTCAATATTGATAACAAAAGAGCAGATTTAGTCAGTTTCATGTGTATTTCCTCAATATCGCAACACGTAGTATTCAAAACATGCGCAGTGTGACAGCGATAAGTGACAGAAATATTACACTCAAACAATTACGGTAAAAAAACTGACTTATTTTTGAAATCATTTTGACATTTATTCATTAAGTAAAATAAAAACAAATACTTAATGAAAGTACCCACAACAAAAACATGTCACGCTTTGTTCATAAAAGTGAAACTAATCAAGAGAGGTAAGCAAGCTAGTTATCGTTTCAATCTGCTCTTTTTGTTCATTGTCCTTGTGATAGGCAATGAATATTTCTCTTGAAACCTGATCAACACAATCAATATGAAATAGTTTCTTTTGCTCTATCATATCTTGAGCAAGTGCCTGTGGAATAAAAGCACTGCCGCCACACTGCATAATCAAATCGAGTGCAATACGACCTGTGCTTGTTCTGAAATAAGGTGGTGTGCTGCCTGAAAACTGCTTTGCATGCCAAAGTGAAAATGCCGTACCCCAATCAACATAGACATATTGATTATTAAAAAATGCCAATGCATCCTCACATTCAAAAGTACTGACAGGAATAATAGGCAGATCTCGAATTGGCTGTACCACTAATTCATCCACTTTAGGCGGGTCAAACAATACCGCTAAATCAAGTGTACGCTCTAGTAACAGTCTTGTACTCTCCTGCTGTGCTTTCACTTCAGCGACTAGCGATACCCCAGGCATCGCCGCAACAATATTGTTAATTCCAAATTGCAAAAAGGCGTCCCAAATATTAGGGGTACCCGACAATGACAGTTGTTTATGCATATTGTTTGCTAAGGCAACATCCACTTTAGCTCTTTGCATACCCGTTAAAATCATCGTAGCATGGGGGAGTAAACGTTCGCCTGGAGCCGTAAGCTGAATATTATTACGCTGACGGATAAATAAATTGACCCCCAAGCTTTGCTCTAATTGGCGGATCCTAAAGCTGACAGCTGATTGAGTTATATATAAATTTTCAGCTGCGCGGCCAAAATGACGGGTCTTTACTACTTCGACAAAAGTTTTTAATAGATCTATGTCCACTTTTGTTCCTTACGATAAAAAAAACTTGTTTAAAAAAACTCTAATCCTGATCCATACTCCACCCAATATCAATGTGAGGATTGAGTTATGGATCAGAACCAAGCGAATTTACGCAATGCTTTTGTAAGCCCGCGCGCGTTTTATGATGATGCCAACTTTCCAAGAGGTTTTAGCCGCAGCGGTCATTTCACCCTCGCTGAAGCTCAAGCTCTTGAGCAACACGGTGTATTATTAAAAAGCTTATACAACAAAGATTGCGAACCACAAAATAGTTTTCAACTTCAATTTGTTAATGTCATGGAAGGACAACTCCCACCAAGCAATGTAATTGAACGTGCATGGGCTAAATACCTAAAGCTGACAACTTGCAAAAGCAAGTTTCACACCCTGTTTGGACGCTCTCGTATTGCACCTGACGCTTCTCAAATACAATACAGTAGCGCTGACGACGAACTCTAAATATTTAAGGTGCATTCCTCTATGCACCTTCCCTACTTTTCCCTAAGCTTTTTTGCCGTAACTATTTATTTCACAAATATTAATGTGACTTCTCTCGCTATTCAAATTGCTTTTTAACCAAGAACGGTTTACAACTATTTAATGACACAACTTTGTTAAGGCAAACTCCGTTGACTCGCCGTATTTTAATCATTGAAGATACACCGGCCATCGCCAAGGTTCAAAAACACATCGCTGAATCGTGTGATTATGAGGTTGATATTGCGCCATCACTTGCACACGCCAAAGAGCTACTTCTAACAAATCAGTATTTTTGTGCCGTTGTTGACTTTATCTTGCCTGACGCCCCAAAAGGGGAAGCGATCCCCTATACGGTTGAAGCGGACATTCCAACGATTGTTATGACTGGGAATATCGACCAAAAAACCAGAGAAACTGTCGAAAAGTACCCAATCATTGATTACATCACTAAAGAGAACACTCAGGCGTACCAATATCTTAAAAGGCAGTTACAACGTCTTCCCCGAAATGAAAATGTTAAGGTACTTGTTGTTGAAGACTCTCGTCATGCGAGAATGTATATCACTAGTTTACTCGCTAGGCATAAGTATCAAACCCTTGAGGCAGCTGATGGTGTCGAAGGGCTGGAAGTTTTAACAAACAATCCCGATATATCCGTTATTATTGCCGATAATGAAATGCCACGTATGAATGGCGACGAATTATGTACCGAGATCCGAAGACGCTATTCAAACGAAGACAAAGTGATCATTGGTATCTCAGGCTCTAATGCACCACATTTATCAACTCGTTTTTTAAAAAGTGGGGCCAACGACTATATTCGTAAGCCATTTAATGCGGAAGAGTTTTACTGTCGACTCAGTCTGAACGTGGATATGCTCGAGCAAATTGCGACCATAAAACGACAAGCGAATACCGATTACCTCACAAAACTGCCCAATCGCCGTTACTTTTTTGAACAAGCACAACGTACTCAAAAAATTCGTCAGATAAAGCACAAAGCCAGTCACATCGCGATGATTGACATTGATCACTTTAAACGCATAAATGATAACTACGGGCATGATGCTGGAGATGAGGTCATTCGCGCGCTGGCAAAATCATTTTCGCAATTCTTTGCCGATGACCTTGTCGCACGTTTTGGGGGAGAAGAGTTTGTGATCTTTTTTAATCAAACGACCCTTGAGCAAAGTGTAGAAGCACTAGAAGCATTTCGGCAGTATATTGATACTCAGAGTACTTCACTCACTAAGTATGAAATTCCATTTACTATTTCAATTGGCTTTGTCTCCAAGAGTGAACCAAAAATTGACACCCTACTTAAACTAGCAGACGACAAACTGTATCTAGCAAAAGATAATGGTAGAAATCGTGTAGAGCATTAATGCTCTACACGCAGTTTTGAACGTTTTTTAGCTGCTCGCAACGAATCCCAACTAAATAATGCTAATGCGCCCCAAATACAAGCAAAAGTCACAATTCGCTCAGCAGAGAAAGTCTCGCCATAAAACACCACAGCCAAAATAAACATTAAGCTTGGGCCGATGTACTGGAACAAGCCAAGTGTAGAGTAAGGAATACGCTTCGCTGCTGCGGTAAAGCATAATAAGGGTAATGTCGTTACTACGCCTGCGCTTACCAGCAAGATATTGATCATTGCGCTGTTTGCCGTTAAATCCGACGAAGCGCTGGGGACGCACATATACCAGTACATCAACGCAAAAGGCGTTAATATGAGCGCTTCAAGGAGTAAACCAGGTAATGATTCGACCGGAATTTTCTTTCTGATAAGTCCATATACAGCAAACGAAATTGCCAAAGAAAATGCAACCACAGGGAATGAACCAAAGCTAATCACCTGTATAGCCACACCAACAAAAGCTAAAACAACGGCGACTTTTTGCCAACGTCTTAATCTTTCAGCAAGAAAGATCACGCCCAGTAATACGTTGAGCAACGGGTTGATGTAATAGCCTAAACTTGCATCCAACATATGATTGTTGTTTATGGCCCAAATAAACAGCCCCCAATTGAATCCTAAAAGAGTCGAACTCATACATAACAAAGCCAATAACTTAGGCTTTTTTATGACATGTTGCACCTTATGCCATTGTTTAAGAACAGCAATAATGAGCGCAATAAATAATGCAGACCAAATAACGCGATGTACTAAAATCTCTAGTGCAGGAACGGTATCAATTAATTTAAAATAAATAGGCGCTAAGCCCCACATGAAAAAGGCAAGAGCTGCGAATAAATAGCCTTGTTTTGCGTTTGCTGTGTCCACCACACCACCTCATTTTTGAAAGAGGCGGCATTATACCCATTTTTATATTAATTGTTGTTGATAATTAGCCGACTAAATAGGTGCCCGTGCCAAATGCGATTTGGGTATCTTGCTCATTATGCAGCTCCATACGGCAAACACAGACTTTATTTCCTGAACGGATCAACGTAGCACTGGCAATAAAATACACACCTCTACCTGGTCGCAGAAAATCAGTACGAATATCTATTGTGCCGAGTGTTGCGAGTTTGTTCGGTACACTGTGCAATTCTGCATCGTCCAGCTTGTCAATAATGGACGCCGCAGCAAGCAGGCCACCAACATTATCTAAAACCGCCGAGATCACCCCACCATGCAATATCTTCTGACTTGGATTGCCTATCAATTCATCTTTCCAAGGCAATTGAATACGCGCATGCTCTTTATCTAAGGATTCTATCGAAATCCCTAAAAAGCGATTAAAAGGCATTTTTTCAACAAATATATTGCCAACCTGACTCATCAATAACGTTCTATCCATAATAACCCCAAACTCATCTGACCAGCAAAATTTAAGCTGGAATACACCTTTTAGCAAGCATTAAAAGTTACAGACAAGCGGATAAAAAAGCTCTAAAATGCCCAGCGATGGAAAACCTTGCTCTCTCTTCTCAACACACAACCGCTCACACTGTGCTCAAAGATATTTTTGGTTACAGTGAATTTCGTGATGGTCAACAAGCGGTAATTGAAGCATCACTGAATGGTCAAGATGCACTCGTTTTGCTACCTACTGGTGGTGGAAAATCACTATGCTATCAAATTCCTGCACTGACATTGCCGGGCATAACCGTTGTTGTTTCGCCGCTTATTTCACTGATGCAAGACCAAGTTGCACAGCTGCAAGCTTTAGAAATCAAGGCTGAGTTTGTTAACAACAGTTTGAGCTTTGAGCAACAGCAAGCCATTTATCAGCAACTTCATCACAATGAAATTAAACTGCTATATGTTGCCCCCGAAAAGGTGTTGCAATATGAATTCATAGAACGCTTAAGACACTTGCCTATAAGCCTTTTTGCAATTGACGAAGCTCATTGTGTGTCTCATTGGGGCCACGATTTTCGCCCACACTATTGCCGCCTGAGTGAATTGAAACAGCACTTTCCAGTCATCCCTATGATGGCGCTAACTGCCACAGCTGATACCGCCACACGTAAAGACATTGTTGAACAGCTTGGATTAATTCAGCCCTATATTCATACAGGCAGTTTTGATAGGCCTAATATTCGTTATACCATCGAAGAAAAATTTAAACCCCTATCTCAGCTCATGCGTTATTTAAAAGCGCAAAAAGGACAAAGTGGTATTGTTTATTGCACCAGTCGTAAACGGGTTGACGAAATAGCTGAAAAGTTGGCCGATGCAGGCTTTAACGCGGCCGCATATCATGCGGGAATGAGTAACGAGCAACGTCAATTTGTGCAAACTGCATTCGCCAGGGATGATATTCATATTGTTGTTGCAACCGTCGCCTTTGGCATGGGAATTAACAAGCCCAACGTACGTTTCGTATTGCATTACGACATACCTAAAAGCATCGAAGCCTATTATCAAGAAACAGGCCGAGCTGGACGTGATGGACTCGCTGCCGAGGCCATTATGTATTTTGACCCAGCCGATATTGGTCGTGTAAAACGCTTTTTTGAAGACATTGAGGATGAGCACAGACGGCGCGTAGAGGAGCAGCGCTTCAATGCCATGGCCAGCTTTGCAGAAGCACAAACCTGTCGCCGACAAATATTGCTCAACTACTTCAGCGAATACCAGCGAGAGCCTTGCGGCAACTGTGATATTTGTCTAAATCCTCCAAAGCGCTTTGACGGCACACTCGTTGCGCAACAGGCTTTATCGTGTGTGTACCGCGCTGAGCAAAGGTTTGGTATTGGTTACATTGTTGATGTACTCAGAGGCGCAAACACAAGCCGCATTAGAGATAACCAGCATCACAACTTAAGCACCTACGGTCTTGGCAAACAACATAGTAATGAGTTTTGGCTCAGCGTTCTGCGCCAGCTTATTCACCATGGTTTATTAACCCAAGACATCACGCAAGGGGCGAGTTTACGCTTAACTGAAGCAGCCAGAGCAGTCTTAAAAGGCGAATATGCATTGCAACTTGCTGAACCGCGCTTACAAGCACAACACATTTATCAGGATAAGCTGGCCCAATTCAACTACGATAAAAAACTGTTTGCCAAACTACGTAGTTTACGCAAAGAACTCGCGGATGCTGACGATGTGCCTCCTTACGTGGTGTTTAACGATAAAACGTTAGCAGAAATGGCGCAGTTAATGCCAACCAACGATAGCGAGTTTTTAAAAGTGTCGGGCGTTGGATTTACCAAGCTCAGCAAGTACGGCGCACCTTTTATGCAGCTGATCCGCAATTATCTTGCTGCAAACTAATTAATAAGTGAGGTCACAATGAGTCCAATCGAGTTTGATAGCGCACATAATGTGATCGTTATAAAACCACAAATACTTCCAGACGCTGATGAATTTGAACTGTGGGCGAGTATTTTTTTACATCATCCAGCGCACATTCAAATACTCGACTTTGCGCAAGGAGCGGACCGACACCAGTTGCGCTTTAAGTACCACGAACAGTGCTTTAACCTCAACTTTGAGCATTACAGCGAGAGTATTTGGGTAAGCCCCGAAGGCCAAGATGCAGCAACACAACTTGACGCATTAGCCCATTTATTTCTGCCAAATTCTTGATTATGAAATAGACTTATTTATGAGGTATTGTCTATAGTAAGCTATTCTTATAATTGAATAATTGGTAAGGGGCTGTGAATGAAAGCGATATTTTACAAGCGACTTTGTATCATGTTAGGCCTGCTTATCTCATTGACGGCACCCGCCTCAGAACTGCCCAGTTTGCTTGAAAGTTGCGCTAATAAAAGACCTCAAGATCCATCCAATAGCAATCTACAAAGACAACTCGACAAGAACCAAAACTTCCCAAAAGAAGGCAAAAATAAGCGAATAACCAACATTAGTCTCCACCAGCTTAATGTCTTCGATACCAGTTTACCCGAAGAAGATAATGCTATCTTCCGCTTTGCAAACAATGCGCATATCACCACTAAACCCGAGGTCATCTTAAGTATTTTGCTGTTTGAGCAAGGAGACCTCTATTCTCAAAAAAAATTAGTCGAGTCTGAACGTTTACTGCGTAGACAAAGCTACTTATATGACGCTCGTATTTTTGCCCAAGAAGACTGCGATGGTAATATTGACGTCAGCGTTGTAACTCGAGATCTCTGGACCTTGCTGCCTGATTTGAGCTTTAGTCGTAGCGGTGGAGAAAATACTTCCCGTATTGGCTTTAGAGAATCGAATCTATTTGGCTGGGGGAAACGCCTGTCATTGTCTCATACCAGTGATAAGGACCGCTCTGGGTACCTGTTCGTTTATGACGACCCAAATATTTTATCTTCTCGCCACGAAGGCAGATTAGAATATGCAGATAATGACGATGGTAAGCGGCATTTCCTAGGCGTACAAATGCCATTTTACTCAACAGATACGCCATACAGTTATGGAGCGTCATATCTTCATAACCGCCGAGAGGAAAGTCTTTATCAAGCAGGGGATGACATTTCTGAGTTTATTCAAAATACCGATGTGATTGATGCCTATTTTGGGGTCGCTAAACAATTCGCAAGTGATTGGACTCAACGATTAAGTTTTGGTGTGCGCCATCACGAAGAAAAGTTCACCCCATTGCCTAGGTCATACTTACCCGTGGCTGACGATCGCACGTTAACCTACCCTTATATAAAGGCGCAGTGGTTTGAAGATGACTTTATAAAGGTTAGAAATTTTGACTCTATCTATCGTACCGAGGATTTAAATTTAGGGTGGAATATTAACGCACTCATTGGCTATTCGGATAATCAGGTAAGTGATGATGATAGCCACCTTATATACCAGTTTCGCATACATACCGCCCACTTTACTTCGGAAAAAAGCCTACTACGTGCGGCTGTTAGCCTAGATGGACAGTGGAACAGCGAGCAAGACAGAGCACGAAATTTAATTTCAACGACCAACTTGCAATATTATTTAAACTCATCACTGCAAACTTCGTGGTTTGCTAATGTTGAGCTACGATTCGCCAAAAACCTCACAGAAGACCTACAACTGACCTTAGGGGGTGAAACGGGCCTAAGAGGTTACCCCATCAAGTATCAACACGGCAGTAAGAGTGTATTAGTAAACCTAGAAAGGCGTTATTACTGGGAGTACGACCTGCTTCAGCTATTTAAGGTGGGTGGGGCGATATTTTTCGATATTGGACGCGTGAGAGGCAATTCACTGGTAAAAACTGATCCAAATTATTTAAAAAATATTGGTATGGGGTTACGACTTGCCCCCAGTCGCGCAAATGCAGGCTTAATGCTTCACTTAGATGTGGCAGCACCCATTAATGGGCCAGAAGACATTGATGGTGTGCAGTGGCTATTCACCGTTAAGAATCGCTTTTAAGCAGTAATTGCCTGTGTTATAAACGTGAAAATTTTTGCTTGAGAGTACGTTCTTGTCGTTTTTAACTAGTTTATTAGCTGAGCAGTATCGCTTGGTCATCACCTTCGCAGTGTTACTGCTTTTTCCGATTATTTTTAAGTCTAGCCAGCGTTTATTGGCTAAAGTGACGCGCGGAAAAATTGATACTCACCGCAAGCAAAGGGCTGAATTGCTACTTAAGATGATCACCGCTATGGTGCTGGTGTGTTTACTGCTGGTATTTTGGGGCATAGAACTTAGAGGCCTTTTAGTACTTGGCTCATCGCTCTTTGCAATGTTGGGCGTGGCACTTTTTGCCGCCTGGTCGCTGTTAAGTAACTTAACCTCGTTTTTGCTGATGTTTATCCAAAACTACTGTCGTGTAGGTAATTGGGTGCGCATTGTAGAAGGTGCAAACTACGTAGAAGGCCGAATCGTTGAAATGGGCTTGATGAATGTCGTGCTCATCAACATCGATGGACACCGTGTCATTTATCCAAACAACTTATTTGTTACACGCCCAGTGCTTGTGCTGTGTGATGAGCCCAAAAAGCCAAAAGCTGCGAGTGCTCCCAAGCGTGTTTTGGGCCCCAAAAAATAACCAGCCATTGGCTGGTTAATTGTTCATTTCAGTACTGCCATTTAAGTCTGCGTTTTCACTCAACTCGTCAATAAACGTACCTAATTGCTGCTCCACCATCGTGTTGGCATGGGCAAAATAAGCAAGGTGAAAAACTGCATCGCCTTCATTCACCAACGGTAGGGTTTGTTGGCCTATTACAATACCACTGCGTGGTGCAAGCACCGCAAGCTCGTTATTACCGAGTGGGTTATCAATGTAGGCAAGTACCTGTCCTTTCGTGACTCGCTCACCTAAGTTCACTTGCGCTCGAACAATCCCATCAACATCAGCACGGATCCAACTAGTTGAAGCCGCGATAACCGGATCAGGACCTTTTTTACGTCTACGCCCTTTCAGCATGCGTAGTTTCTTCAACACATTTTCAACACCTTGCAGGCCTGCTGCAATCGCCAGAGGCTCAAATCTCAGTGCCTCACCCGCTTCATAAGTGATCACCGGAATATCACGACTACTCGCTTCACTGCGTAAAGATCCATTACGCAGCGTCGCGTTAATCACCACTGGCGTGCCAAATGCGTGTGCCATTTCAGCAGTTGCCGGGCAAGATAAATCTGCACGCACCTGCGGTAGGTTTGAGCGATGTATCGCACCTGTATGCAAATCAATGATGTGTGTGCATAAACTAGCAACTTGGCTAAAAAACATGTGGGCCATGCGTGCCCCCAATGAACCACGATCCGAGCCTGGAAAACAACGGTTAAGATCACGCCTATCAGGTAAGTAACGAGACTTATGCACAAAGCCAAATACATTCACCACAGGCACCGCGATGATTGTCCCCTTCAGTTCGCGAACATCTAGCCTCGCAAGTAATTGCCGCACCACTTCGACACCATTTAGTTCGTCACCATGTATCGCCGCACAGACCAGCACTACAGGGCCTTTTTCTATGCCATTAACGACCTCAATAGGGATAGTCAATGGCGTATGCGTGTACAGCTTGGCAACTTCCAACGATAAAGTTTTTCGTTCTCCAACGCCAATACACGTATCTAACAACGTGAATGGCTTATTTATTCTAGCCTTTGCCACGTGTCGCTGTCCTCTTGGATGCGGCATTCTTTTCGATAAAATCAATGATCATGCCAGCAATGTCTTTGCCTGTTGCTTTTTCAATACCTTCAAGACCCGGTGACGAGTTCACTTCCATCACCAGTGGACCTCGGCTTGAACGCAGTAAATCAACCCCAGCGACGTTTAAGCCCATCGCCTTTGCCGCTGCGACCGCTGTCTTACGTTCTTCAGGTGAAATGCGGACTAAACTTGCGCTGCCACCACGATGTAAATTCGAACGGAATTCACCCTCTTGTGCTTGGCGCTTCATTGCAGCAATCACTTTATCACCGATCACAAAGCAGCGAATATCAGCACCACCCGCTTCTTTAATATACTCTTGCACCATGATGTTCGCTTTTAGGCCCATAAAGGCTTCAATCACACTTTCTGCCGCTTTGCGTGTTTCAGCGAGCACCACACCAATGCCTTGCGTACCTTCAAGTAGTTTGATCACCACCGGCGCGCCACCCACCATCTCCAATAAGTCTTTAACGTCATCAGGCTTGCTTGCAAAACCGGTGATAGGCATACCCACCCCTTTGCGTGATAGCAACTGCAGTGAACGCAATTTGTCACGTGAGCGAGTAATCGCCACCGACTCATTCAATGGGTAAACACCCATCATTTCAAACTGACGTAATACTGAGCAGCCATAAAACGTGACTGATGCGCCGATCCTTGGAATAATGGCACCAACATCGGTTATTTTCTCGCCTTTAAAATGGATCTCAGGCTCTTGAGAATTAATATTCATATAACAACGCAACGCATCCAGCACGAGAATTTCATGACCACGTTGTTGTGCGGCTTCGATTAAACGACGTGTTGAATATAAACTTTTGTTGCGGGATAAAATCGCTATTTTCATTTTTAATCCGTTTTTTTGGTTAGGTATGAAGCGCATGGGTCAACGGTGATTCGTCCTGCCATAGCTGTGCGCCCTAATAACATTCTAAATTTCATGTTGTCGCGGTTAGTCAAAGTTAATTCGATTGGCCAACTCTGCCCCGCAATCACTACGTTGCTTTCTATCACGTAGCGCATTTCTTTATGACCGCCAGAGTCGGTAACTTGACGCTCATCTTTTATTGGGGCCTCGCAATAGACTTCGATATCGGTTCGCTCTTGCTCTGGGTGCAACCAAAATCTGACCCAAGGTTGGCCTTGTTTTTCATATTGCTCAACCTTGAATGCATGCAAACACGAAGTACGTGCACCGGTATCAACTTTAGCTTTGATACGAGCAATACCAAGGTCAGGTAAAGCCAACCATTCACGCCAGCCAACACAGATCATGTCCGACATAATCGCTCCTTAAAAAAAACTGTCTTATACAGCAATTTTCAGCATATAACAGCAAGTAATATTTATCCAAACAATTAGAAAATCACATTGAATTATCAATTATTTTGTACAAACATGTTAGTTCTAACGCGCAGGAGAGAACAATGAATCAAGGCTTAGTACATGCAGTGCAATTGGATGGTTTAGGCGGTGCTAAAGAGCTAGACAATCTGGACAATATCTTGCAGTTGCAAGCTCAAAATAAACCACTGTGGTTGCATTTTGATTATAGTGATGAACAAACGATTTCGTGGTTAAAAGCGCAACCTTTTATTGAAGAATGGGAGCGACAAGCACTCACCACTGACGAAACTCGCCCTCGTGTTACACAAGCCGAACACGGACTACTGTTGTTTCTACGTGGTGTAAACCTTAATCCACAGCAAAGTCCTGAAGATATGGTATCCATTCGCTGCTTTGTGAATGAACATATCTTGATCACGTTTAGAAAGCGCCAACTCATGTCGGCCCAAGACATTTTCAATTCATTAAAGAATAATAGAGGGCCAAAAAACATCGCGGATCTACTTAGTAGCTTAGTACAACGTTTAACCGCACGAATGCAAGATGTGATTTATCAAGTAGATGAACAACTCGATGCCTTTGAAGATGCCCTAGATAACCAAAACTCACTGATAGATGCCCCGTTACTGTCGACTACTCGTCGTCAAACAATCGCGTTAAAACGGTATTTAAAACCGCAACGCGTTGCCATTTCTGAACTCGTCGAATGCGAACTCGAATGGCTTGATGACGATGCAATACATAAACTTGATGAGGCCAATAATGCGCTAAGTCGCTATATTGAAGAGCTTGAGTCGGCCATTGAGCGTGCACAGGTCATTCAACATAGCCTATCGAACCAGCTCAGTGAGCAACTCAATCAACGCATGTACGTAATGTCTGTTGTGGCGGCCTTATTTTTACCCTTAGGGTTTTTAACTGGCTTACTAGGCGTCAATATCGGGGGTATACCTGGCACCGAATCCCCCTATGCGTTCGCATTTTTTGTTATATCTTTATGCCTATTAACTGGTGGAATTAGCTATTACTTTAGAATGAAAAGATGGTTGTAGCTATACAGGTAGGCGCAGTAAAAATGGCGCTCTCGGCAGGGATCGAACCTGCAACTTAGCTTCCGGAGAGCTACGTGATATCCATTTCACCACGAGAGCCTAACAGCGAGTGTCAGTGCGCTAATGATAATGGCATCGCTAAATAATTACTAGCATTTGTATGCTAGATGGTTAATAAACAAACTAAATTTTAAAAAAAAGCTATACAAGACACAAAAAACGCGATATTTAACTATGCTTATAGTTACGGTCGTTTCGTTAAGCGCTGTGATAATCGAAAGCAAAGCAATCGCCCGTCGCATTATTTTAACAACAACGCGGCGTTGCATTTTAAACATCAAGAGGATTTTACTTATGACCCCGATGACCACTGAGCAAGTTGCTGAATTTTTAGGTGTGAAAGTGGAGCGTGTGAAGAGACTGGCTAGAGAAAACTTATTAGTTGCTAAAGATCAAGATGCTCAGGGCCAGCCGATTTTCGATAAAACTGATGTAGAGAAGTATAAAGAGTTAGCTCAACGCCTAGGCGGGATCTGAGCCACAAGCTTATTGAAACGAGCGCGCAAGGGAGCTGCCTGCTTGAAATACCCTCTTTGTTCATACCAATCAATACTTAGCAACAAATACTGTATTTGATACGCCAATAATTTTTGTTCGTCCGCATTTTGCATTTTTAACGTGGTTAACACGAGGTACCGCTCTAAAAGACTCAACGACGCCTGCTCAGACAAATCAAAACTACAACATAAAGCCGCCAAGTCAAAAAACACATCATTGTACGCTGCATATTCAAAATCAATTAATTTTGCGCCTTGCTCAGTCGTTAAGATGTTATCCGCAACCAAATCATTGTGACAAAAGCCAATTGATACAGGCTGTTGTGATATGAAGTCATGACTCCACTGCCTAGCTGACTTCGCATGCTGCTCAGCCGTTATTTTTAGCTTTGCCACAATTGGTGGAATATTAATGCTATTTACTTCACCAGCAGGTTGAAGCTGATGCAACGAATGGAGCACATTGGGTAAATCTTGAGCGAACCTATCACTTTCTCCTTGCTGTGGCACGTAGCTAAACAACGCTGCTTTTATTTGCTCATTCCAAGCAATGACCTCTTGAGTTAATCGAGTTTGCCGTGCAAATTGGTGTTGAGCAACGATGGCAAGCTTTGGAAACTCAGTTCGATAGCATTTGAGTAATAACGTGCCTTTGCAGGTATCTAACCAATAATTGTCGTTGTTGGTGCCTTTACTTAATTTGTGCATTTTAAACACTGACAACCGTGGCATTAACATCTGCAATGCTAAAGCAGGTTCGACACTTTTCATTTTACAATGCACTCAGTTTTTTTCCGTGGGCAAGTTCATGTTTCTCATACCAGCACTTGTAGCCCCAGCAAACCACTAGTATATAAAACACATACAGCACCAAGGTTGGATAATAGCCCTTAAGAAAATATAAATACATTGAAGCCGTATCAACGACTATCCAGTAAAGCCAATTTTCTAAAACTTTTTGGGTAACAAGATAAGTTGCAACAACAGCAAAACATGTCGTAAAACTGCCCAGATATGCAAGTTCAGCATTGATAAAAGAGTCAATAAACCATCCGGTCAGTACCGCGACTAAGGTGGTTCCAGAAATAATAATAAGGTGCATGCTCAAAGACCATGAGCATATTGGTACAGCATTTCGATGCGAATTGGGTCGCCACAGGTACCAGCCAACAATGGCCATCAACATATAGTACAAGTTTAAACTCGACTCAATATGCAATGCCCCGTTCCAATAGAGTAAAGTGTAAATTAAGGTGCTGACAAATCCTATCGGCCAGCACCATGCATTCTCTTTCACTACAAGGAGTAGATATATGCACGCTAGCAGCGCGGCCAGATATTCCCATGAGGACATGGCCGTGAAACTAACAAGAGAGAAGTCCAGTGTTTCTAGCATTTAGGTGATAAGTCGCCATGAATGAATTTACACACAAATACCACTTTGCCGTATTGCTCAAAAGAGCGCTTGATATTGATTTGTAATTGTTCCATCACCACATCATAGTCACCAAATACTTGGGTTGACAGGGTATTACACACCACATTCAACGCTGGTTGCTGCTGTAAACGCGCGATAAAATCCTTGATAAAAGGCACATAGTCTTCATGTAATGGATATTTGCTGATCTCAACTGAAATTTGCATTCTGATTCCAATCCTTTCCTATATTTATTTACTTATAGCATAAGCGATGGCTCAAACTCTTTATCTAAAAATAGTTTAGCACCGCTGAAAACTAAGTTGTTATCGTTAAACATTAACTATTTCTAATGGCTTTGCACTTTGCCAATCACCCCGCGTAAAATCAGGTATGGTCACCGACTCACTACGATTGGCTACTGACTGAGCCGATAACGGTGAAATAACTGACCAAGCGGCGCCATCATACACATCCTGATCGAGCGGCTCACCATTGCGTAAGCAATATATCATTCGCCAAAACATCAAAAAGTCCATGCCACCATGTCCCCCATTTTGCTGTGCCTCTTGGCCCATGCGTAGCCATAATGGGTGATCGTATTGTTTGTACCAATCCGCCATTTCGTAGTCCCATTCGTGAAAACTCTTATCACTGCCCGACTCGAGCGCGATACGATTAGGAAACCCTGCAAACACACCATTTGTACCTTGGATCAAATTGTGTCTCGAGTACGGTCGAGGTGTGGTCGTATCATGCTGAACTAGGATGCTGCGGCCTTTTATCGTCTTAATCATCGTGGTATTCATATCACCATTAATATAGTTGACTTGGTTACGCTGATGCGCCGCTGAAAATTCACGTTGCGCATAGGCCGCTCGACCTAATGCGGGGGAACTCATTGAGGTAAGATAGTCAAAGCGATCACCCCGGTTAATATTCATATACTGAGAAACCGGCCCAAGGCCATGCGTTGGATATAAATTACCATTGCGCTTGGTGTGCCAATCAGTCCGCCAAGACCCGGTTTTATGTTCAACCTCTTTCATCTGCCAACGCAATTCGTGAATATAGGCAGCTTCGCCATGTAAAAGTTCACCGAACACACCTTGGCGAACCATATTCAGTACCATCAGTTCATCACGGCCATAATTGACGTTTTCCATCATCATACAATGACGTTGCGTTCGTTCTGCGGTATCAACTATTTGCCACATTTCGTCAACGGTTAACGCCAGCGGCACTTCGACAAATGCATGTTTATTACTGTTCATGGTATCGATCGCCATCGGCGCATGCCATCGCCAAGGCGTTGAGATGATCACAATATCTATATCATCTCTCGCTAACATGTTTTGATACGCCAACTCTGCACCGTGGTATAAAGCCGGTTTATCCAAGCCTTTGTCTTGCAAAAAGTTAGCTGCGCGATTGAGTACTTCATCATGCGTATCACAAATAGCCACTATTTGCGTACCCGCTATGTTGCTCATGCGTTTTACATGACCATAACCACGTTGCCCTACACCAATAAAGCCTACTCTCACAATATCGAGTTTTTCTGTGATCAACCCCATTACAGAGTGGCCCTGGCGCGTTGGAGACCAACTATCTGTGCGACTCGCACAACCAGATAACGCGACGCCAGCGGCAGTAGCACCAGCCACTTTGATAAAGTCGCGACGATTCATTTTCTTCATTATTATTTTTCCTTAATCGATACTTCATCGCGGTACGCTACGTGAAGCATATTTCATTGCAACTTGATTGCGACCAAAGAGGATTAAGGGGGAGAAATAAATAGGGGCGCTAATGCGCCCATTTAGAACTGGCTAAGAATACCCTTGAGCACTTGCTCTTTAGCCAGCACATCTTGATACAGCTTAAATTGATTACGTGCGCGTTGTAAGTTGTGTTGTTCACGGTGAACTGCAAAATAATTATCGCCATCCAAATAATCGGTTAAAAAGCGCAATCCAATCATGAATGGCATTACCTTTGCGCCTAATAAGAAACTTTGCTTCTCCTGCTCAGTCAATGTACCTGATAGCGGTTCAACATATCCCTTCACGATGGCTTTAAAAATTTCTTCGCGTACAACCACTTTATCAAGAACCTGAGAATCTTCAGCTTCCGGTGAGCAAAAAGTACGAACCATATCACCAAAGTCAAATAACCAATAACCCGGCATGCAGGTATCCATATCAATCACAGCTTTGCTTTGGTTTGTTTTATTACAAAACAACATGTTGTTGATTTTAGTATCATTATGGCATGGACGAAGTGGAATAGCGCCAAGTACAGACTGTAGTTCATCGGCCAAGCCAAATTGCGACTGGCAAAAAGCAATTTCCGCTTCGCACAGCTTGGCACGATCATGTGCATTTTGTTGTAAAGTATGCTCAAAGGTGGCTACACGCTTTGCTAAGTTATGAAAATCAGGAATAACATGATGTAACTGCTGCGCTTCAAAATCTTCTAGCGCGCGGGCAAATTGGCCAAATGCATTGGCGGCCGTTTGTGCCTTAGTGCTAGAATCAACAACGTCTTCACTGTAACTACCGCCAATAAATTCAAGCGCTCGCCAAATGCCACCAGCATGCTCAACGAGATAATTATTTTCTATTGTTGGCAAATGCTTGATGATATTTAAACCGTACTCACCACTATCAGCTTTATTTGATAGGTGTTGCTCTATGGCTCTGGCATTTTCAACCAGTTGTTCTGGGTTAGGAAACACATCAGTATTCAGTTTTTGCACCACCACCGCTTGCTTACCATCTTTGAGTAACATGGTGGTATTGATATGACCATTTCCTATTGGGTTCATCACAGGCTGCTCGCCATCGAGTCCAAATTGCTGTGATAAGTGTGCAGCTACCGCACTATTTTCCATACTAACCTCATTGCTTAGCGGCATACTCGTTAAGCATTCATTGCTTGCGTTGTTCATGTATTTTTCTCGCTACCGCTAATAGTTCTTCTTTATAGGTTACACCAAACCAATGATCCCGCGCTGAATACACAGCAACCTTTAATCTACTGGATACAATGCTTTGCTCAACACAATTCGGCAAATAATACTCTTTTTTGACATCGTTGTCATAACCTTCTAGAAACTCGTAAAATCCTTTTTCTAGGTCAGTCAAAAAAGCGGGAGTGATCCCCCAAAATGTCATCGATGCTAAAGCCAAATCCGGCAATCCATATGTTTTACCATTGTAAGTGCCAACGATCCCTGCTTCGCTCTGGTAAATGTTGGTATATTCCGCCACGCGTTCCAGCTTGTTATTATTGAGTTGGCAAATACCTCGATTAACACCACCTTGATCTGACAGGGTATTTTTTAAAGGATAGGCTACCATTGCCATTTCATCCTGATTTTGCTGAAAATGCGCCATTAATTGTATATAGGCTTGAGGACCATAGTAGTCATCGGCGGTGATCACTATCGCAGGTCCCTGGATATGGCTTTTTGCACTCAGCAGGGCATGCCCTGTCCCCCATGGCTTGTTGCGCATCGCAATACAGCGAGCGAACTTCGCCGGCACGTTATCAATAGACTGATGAACTAACTTCACTTCTAAGTCCGAGGGTAAGCGAGGCAATATTGCGCGTTCAATCGTATCTTGCACTGCGTCATTGATCACTAAAATTACCGTTTTCAGGCCAGCTAAATAGGCATCTTGAATGCTCAACTCCATGATGGTGCAATCAAGCAGCGGCAGCGCTGCAATTTGTTTACCGCCGCCAAAGCGACTCCCTAAACCTGCTGCAAGTATCACCAAAACAGGTTCATTCTTTTTCGTTTGCAACAGTTCGCTCCTTATAACGGCAATGACAAATAGACAGGCGCGAAAGTGTAACTTGCTTTATGACTAATGAAAAGTCATTGCAAAAGTTGCGTTAATCAAACTTTTGACATAGATATTTGATGTCCAAATACTCTTCTAAACCCTGATGTGCCCCTTCTCGACCAAGACCGGATTGTTTTACGCCACCAAAAGGCGCAACAGGGTTAGAGATCATCCCTTCATTAATCCCAACCATGCCGTAATTTAGTCCCATGGATACTCTGTGGATCTGTGATACATCTTGTGAGTAAAAATATGCCGCCAACCCTTCATCAACGGCATTGGCGATTGCTAAAGCTTGTGCTTCATTTGTAAATGACATCACACTGACAACCGGAGCGAACACCTCGCGGTTGGCAATATCCATGTCCTGTGTCACCCCTGTTAATATGATCGGCGCCATAAATGAACCTGACTGCTGCTGCCCTTGATAAGCCACGGTCGCGCCTTTGGCAATCGCATCATCAACCAATGCTTGCGCTTTTTGTTTGGCTTGTAATGTGATCAAGGGACCAATATCGACACCTTCATTTAAGCCATTACCCACAACTAACTGCTCGACGGATTTGATCAGCCGCTCTAAGACTGCCTGCTCGCAGCTTTGCTGAACCAAAATGCGGTTTGCCGCTACACAGGTTTGCCCAGCGTTTCTGAATTTGGCAGCCATTAACCCTGTTACCGCATGTTCAATATTGGCCGAGTCGAAAATAATAAATGGCGCGTTTCCACCGAGCTCCATTGACGTTCGTTTTATCGTACCAGCACATTGTGCCAGCAAGATCCGGCCAACCTGTGTGGAGCCTGTAAACGTCAATTTGCGAATATCAGGGTTTTCGCACAAAGGCTTAATCAGCTGCGCAGAATCTGTGGTGAGTAGTACTTGAAACGCACCTTTTTCCATGCCAGCTTGTAATGCAAGTTGCGCCAATGCGAGTGCAGACAAAGGCGTTTGCTCTGAAGGCTTGAGAATAAAACTACACCCCGCCGCATATGCGGGTGCCACTTTACGGGTGATCATCGCCAAGGGGAAATTCCACGGAGTGATGCCAAGCACCACCCCAACACCTTGTTTCACAGTGCGTAATTGATGCTGGGTATCATTGGCGGGAATAATTTCGCCGTAGCTTCTTTTCGCTTGCTCTGCATACCATTGAATGAAGCCCGCTGCATAGTCGACCTCGCCCAACGCTTCTTTGAGTGGTTTACCCTGCTCTTCTGTTAACAAGCGCGCTAGAACCGTTTTGTGTTCAATGACCAGTTCATACCAACGCTGTAAAACATGACTGCGCTGAGCCGCACTGGTTGCCTTTAACTCTTCAAACGTCTCTATTGCGGCATTAAGTGCTCGCTGAACGCCCGCCTCATCCACCTCGGATAAATGCGCTTTTTGGGCTTGTGTCGCTGGATTCAACACCGAAAAATGCATTTGTCCCTGATATGCTTCTCCCGCAATCAGTGAATGTTCCAATTTTGCTAGTAAACTCATGACCCAACCTCTTAAATAAAAAAACCGCAACATTCACTGCGGTTTATTGTTTATTTAACTCTTGGGGTAATACTAATCCTAAAACCTTGTAACAACAAATATCTGAGGCATTAGCAATATCAATAAGCAACGCTAATACGTTGGCGGTGATAAAACTGATTTTGCACTTCGTCAATGAGTGCTTTGGCATAGTCTTGCACCGACACAGTGCTTTTGCCATCACTGTCTAGCAATAATTTATCGCCGCCTATTCGATATGTGCCCGTGCGCTCACCTGGAAATATTTGCGCAGCAGGACTGACAAACAACCAATTCAACATGCTGTGCGTATTTTTGAACACCTCTAACGCTTGCCCTTGTGCAATCGCCTCATCTTTATATTCCTTTGGAAAATCTGGCAGCGACAACAATGTATGCCCCCCCTCAACCTGTAAACTTCCTGCTCCCCCAACCCAAATCAGGCGCTCAATGCCTATTGCGGGCAACTCCTTTAACAGGCGCTCTGCAGTACTCGCCACAATCTCATGATTGCCTTTAGCCCTGCCGCCTATCGAACTGATCACAACATCAGCGCCGGATACCGCTTCTTCTAACCCACCTTGAGCCAGCAAATCAAACGCATGAACTGTGACATTAGGATGGTCTATTTCAGGGTACTGGCGGCTTATTGCACGCACTTGGTGACCTTGCGCTAGCGCTTCATTGACGATAGTCGAACCTATCCAGCCCGTTGCACCTATCACTGCTATTTTCATCTAATTCTCCACATTTTGAACTGTATTGTTGAAAGTGGTGACATTATCTACAAGAGAGAAATTGTAATAAACACCTTCATTTGAATATAATTAGTTCAAAATAAGAAACAAAAGAACTACCCAATGGATAAACTAGAGGCATTGAAAAGCTTCGCAGAAGTTGCCAACACAGGCAGCTACACGCAGGCCGCTGAACAATTAGGCATTAGTCGAGTTAAAGTCACTCGCCAAATAAAAGAGCTGGAAGATTGGTTAAACATACGCCTGCTGCATAGAACCACCCGTAAAGTAAGCCTAACCGCGCCGGGAGAAGAATTAATAGCGCAGTGCGAACGCGTGTTACATGAAGTGTCTCAATTAGAACGCATTGCCGATAGTCACAACGAAGAACTCATTGGCGAGATCCGTATCGCCAGCCCCATCGGCTTAGGTCAAAATTTACTTTACAAGGCGCTAGTTCCTTTTGCCTCACAACACCCCAAAGTGCGTGTTCAATTGGTGATGTCTGACAGCAATGCGCAATTAGTTGAAGAACATATAGACGTGGCATTAAGGTATACCAATCAGCCCAGTGATACGCTCATTGCACGTAAATTGATGCATATTGATAGCGCACTTTGTTGCTCTCGAGAATATTTACAGAAAAATGGTCCTCTTACCTCACTAACACAGCTCACGGAACACAATTGTCTTGTACACATACCTCAAAGAAGCTGGACTTTTGTTGAACAAGGGCAGTTAAAAAGCATCGACGTTAACGGTAACATTAAAGCAAACGATGTCTCGGTACTGATCAATGCCTGTATTGATGGCCTTGGTATTGCTTATCTACCTTGTGACTTAGCCAATCCGCATCTGCAATCAGGCAAGCTGGTTCAGCTCATGAAACACACCGTATTACCGAGCATGTCGTTATGGGCCGTATATTTGTCTAGAAGCTATCAAAGACCCGCCGTACGGGCATTTATTGATCACCTTGCCAATCAGTGGCAAACAGATATAAAAGCGATTGATAACTTGTAGTAAACGAACATCATTGAAGTAAATTCACCGCTTTGTTGAATTGTCACAAAGTGATACTCTGCGCATTACAAACAATCATCATTTAACCCATAACCTTTCAAAATGAAGTTAAGTTTTGCACAGTTTCAGTTCGACCTTGAACAACAACTCCTAACAGAGCGAGGCAACATAGTGCCGTTAAATGATAAAGCCACACAATTGCTGGCGCTGTTTTTAACACACCCTAACGAGCTGCTGAGCAAAGCACATATATTAGATACGGTATGGTCAGATCGAGTGGTATCCGATCAAGTGATTTTTCAAAACATCAGCCAATTAAGAGCGCTTTTCGGCCCTGATGCAATCAAAACGTTCAGTAAAAAAGGTTATCAATGGCGGCTTGATGTCGCACCTTGTCAACCTGAAGCCACCGTGCCAAAAGCAATAGCTCAAGTAAAAGCACCTATACAAACGCCTGCGCCCAAAAGTCCCTTCAAAATTGCCATTTTTCTGTTCATTGCAGGCTTACTGAGCTTATTAACATGGGGATTCGTCAGCCAACATAAAAACGCTTCAGACACAGCATATGAGCAAGTAACACTTGCCAACTTACCAAGCCTAGATAGCCAGACTTTAACGACCCTCAAAGCGCGTACTTTGTTTGATTCTGCCACTGATACTTGGAGTAAATACGCCAATCATAAGCAACAATGGCTGATTGGTAGCGTGTGGTACCCAATGCAATCTGGGGGCGCGCTACGCTTTCATATTCAAGGGGAAAAAAGACGATGGCAAGATCATATCTTTGCGCCTAATCAACAAATAGCTGCTGAGAAATTAGCACAGTTGCAAACGATGCTGGCAACCACGCACTATTTTACGCTTGATAATGACATGCAAGCATTGGCACAACTGCAAGTACTCATTGACCAAAACCCACAAAATGAGCTGCTTATGCAGCAACTCGCACAGCTTTATTTCAATCTAAATGAACTTGATACTGCCAGTGCAGTTGCTTCTGATCTCATTAAAAATGCCTCATCTGAACTACGCCAAGGGCTATCGTATTTATTAAAAAGCAAAATAAGTCAATGGAATAGACAATGGCCACATGCGCAAAGCGATATCAATAATGCGATAAGCTTATTTCGCCAGTTAAAATTACCGCACCTTGAAGCACAAGCATTAATTGAGTCATCGTGGTTATATCTCGTTGAACAACGCTTTAGGGAAGCCATTAGCATTTTGAATCAGGCTGTCAGTAAAGCCAGAGTAGGTAACGAGCGGCAATTAGAAGTCACGGCTCATCTCACGCAATCCTTTATGGCTTCTAAATCTGGGCAAACCGAACTCATGTATGCCCAGTTAAACCTAGCTAAAGAGCTCATCCAATTACATCAACTCGCCAGTGTTCACCAGGTACCTGTGCTCAGCCATTTAGCTTGGATTGCGAAGACACCTGACGAAGCGCTTATCTATAATTTGCAATTGTTAGACATCCCCTACGCAGCTGAATATCAATACGATTTCTACAACGCGGCAAAGCATGCAAGAGACACATTTATCAGCAAACAGCAATGGCAAAGTGCATTAGACACGATTAAACCATGGCAACGTTCCTCATTTACCTTGCTCACGCAAGCACATGTAGCCGAGGCCCAAAATCAAACTAATAACGCGATTGAACACGCACTCAATGCATATAACCAAGCACTACTTGCACATCATAAAATAGATGCACTTGATGGGGCATTGTTGTTAGTGAAGCTCAATACCAGCGTGAATAATCAAACCGAGGCCAATAAATTTATTCAGTACATCAAAACCAATGCCACCCGAAGGTGGCGCAGCCAAAATCAACAACTAGCAGAAATTGTACAAAGCAGCACTTAATAATGGGCTGCTCAATAGCAATATTATCACGTCTTTAAAGCTCGATAGGTTGGAACGCAAGCCACCCCAACGCCCAGTAATCAAACCCAGTTCGCTGCACGGTAAGCTCTAATAGGTGTTGTCCTTTTTCCAAATAAAGTTTGTGTCTATCACCTTGTTTATCATCAATGTCACTATCGTAACTTACGCGCTTTATGAGTTTGTTGCCTATCCAGAGCTTAAAAAACTCACCATTTTGGCGGCTATTACCTCGGTAATTGAGCTTGTACCAACCTGAGTGATCAACATGGATTTCAAAATGAACCGTCGAGACCAGCTGCTCATGTAAATGATTCACTTTGGAGAGGTAATAAAACTCAGGCTCAGCCTCTTTAGCTTTTCGATGTCTAGCCCAAACATTATCTAATTTGATTGCATCACGCATGTCAAAGCGACCTGGGATCTGGACACGCTTTTCTCGTGCTATAACCACCGCAGGAGTCGGTAAGCTCTCTAGTTCATCTGTTTTTGAAACAATTCGAAAACTTCTCCCCTCATCAGTCCCTGAAACCGAGGTCGATGCCTGATCTGCCGATACTGTTTTGATTTTTTCATAATGGTTTTCGAAAAATCCACCAAGCAGGTGCCCATAACGTGTTGTAGAGCGATAAATATCATATGCGATGATTTTCCTATCGTGACTAGGTTGCCAGCGTAATGTGTAGCCACCGTCTGAGGTCGATAACAACTGCACACCTTTCGGCGCGTGAGGAAGCGTTGGCCGTGTTGCCAAACGATGTTGTTGTGCGCTGAGTAAGTCTTTTTCAAACTGAACAGTAGAGCTATGGATTTTCGCGCTATGGCCACTTTTTGCCAATCTAAACCCCATCATGGACCCAGCTGTCCAGCCAACTCTTTTATAACGACCTCTATCTTGCGAAGGCTGTGGTGGGAAGTGCCAGCTACTTCCTCGGTGGCCGATAAACTCACATTGCTCAATATCCAATTCTTGCTCTGTTCTAGCCTGATAGCCTTCGTAATAGCAACTACCAAGCAACTGTGAAGTATTGCCTGCCATATCATAAAGCCCAAACGGATTGGGACGATATAACCCCGTTATAGAAATATACGGTTCGCCATCATCACAATTAGCGTGACCGATAAAACCAACATAACTCGCACCATAAGTTTGATTTGGGTGATATTCACCAGAATGATCGGCAAAATTACCATACAAGCATGCTTTGCTCATATCAAAGTCATCGCCCCAAAAGTAGCGACTCGTGGTGTTGGCCTTTAACGCATACTCAAACTCTTCTTCAGTTGGTAATCGGTATTCGCCGTCCGTTTTCTCATTAAGCCAATCAATGTAAGCCTTGGCTTCTCGCAAATTCATACAAGTGACGGGTTGATATTCACTCTTTAAGTAACGATTTTTATCCCAACGTGCAGTGCCGATGTCATCGGGTCCAGACAACCAGTTCTTATCTAGCTTATCCTTACAGTTCGCTTCAATCGGAAAATTGGTGTCTTCTACAAATTTTCTAAATTCAGCCACTGTAACCGGGTATTTGGCCATTTGAAATGCCTCTACGTAGACGTGATGCATTGGACTTGCCGACTTATCACCAATATCACTGCCCATCATGAACTCACCTTCAGGGATATTTACCATCGCGGGCGCAATAAAATCACTGGCAAAGCTAGGAATGCTTAAAGCCGCGCAACATAAAACCACCGACAAAGTTAATTGCGTACTCAGTTTTTTATTCCTCATATGTACCTCGTTTTTAAAATCGCCTTCAAGGTACTTAGAGCGAAAAGACAAAGCCTCTGATTATTCAATAAAATAACTGAAATTTTTCTATTGAAAATATAGTGCTTATTTTCAATAAATTAAGTGCAATAAATTACAAGTTAAATATTCCGAAAAGCAAATGGCTGGGCCTGATGAGCTAGACATAAAAAAACCACAGACTAGGCTGTGGTTTTTAAACATAGGTGGCTAACCTTTAATTCTCTTTTAAGGTTATTCAACGTTGGTTTTAACTAACTTGCTATGCATTAGCTTTATAGAAGCCTCTCTAGCAACAAACCAAATTCAAATAGATATTGCTATGCTTGTTCAACTTAACTGAGAGGTTTGTCTACCAAACAAGCAATGCACCTTAAAAGGTTAAAAACTTTGACTTAGACTAATGCTCAATTTAGTCGTTCGCGCGCCAGTTATTCGGTAGGTCATCACCACGTCTTGGCGTCAGAAATATTTGATACTGAATATCAGTCTTATCACTATTATTATCAAGTAGATAATAATCATCGTTATTGTAATCTATGATGTTAGGCAGCCATGGTTGATCGCCTGCATACATCAGATCATTGTTCGAATCAGAGGTGTGCTGCACGCCGAATACGTGAACAACTTCATGTATAAGCGCATGCTCGAAGTAACCACTATTATCTGTAGTCGTGGCGAGTTGATTACGCGCACAGTCGTAGGATGGCTCTAGCCCTGCATTATGGAGGTAGATACCAACGACGTGGCCTCCCGCAGTAGAAGCATCACCACAAGTCCTTTGATGTGACCCTTCAAAGTAAACAACGTACAACTTGTTTGGGTTGTACCACTCAGTTTGTTTCAGTTGTGCCTCAATGGTGTCGCGCATCTGCCAGTCTGATTTCATCAACTCTTCATTCGTTGAATCTAGTGCCCAATAAGTAATATCTACATCTCCGTTATCCTGCATATCCAGGTTAAGGCTCTGACCTCCTGAGATGTAACTAAACCAATTATTAGCCGCCAGCACTGAAGTTTGTATCTGGTAACTCTTATCGCGTTCGAGATCTTCATTACCAGAAGGGACTGCATATACGATGTGAACACTGTATGAGTCACCTGTAGTATCTGGTTGATCAGTCGTAACTCGGGTATATGTTTCTGGTACTACTGGCTCAGGTTCTACCGGCTCAGGTTCAGGTGTTACTGGTTCGGGAGGCGGAGTGGTCGTACCCGCATCACCACCTGTACCTTCACCTGTGCCAGTTCCAGTTCCAGTTCCAGTTCCAGTTCCAGTTCCTGCATCAATACTTGTACCTGCATCAACGTCTGCACCCACTGCTGTACTCGAATCAGCTCCGCCACCACAAGCAGTTAGACCGAGCAAAGATGCGCAGATAATTGATAACTTCTTCATTTTATTTATTTCCTTTGCTTTTTATAATAATAATATTTTTCAATGTGTTATGAATTATATACTTTGGAACTTCAAAACAGAAATTTTACATTCCACTTGTTTTCAGGGCACTTATGTTAATACCGGCTCAAGCGTTGTAATTCACCAGCATGAAAAAAGGGCAATAACTATCTAGAGTTATTGCCCTTTTTTAAAATCGAGGCCGATTAATGTTCTTCGTTAACAATGTTTAAGTTGTACTTTGGAATTTCAACCACTAAGTCTTCATCTGAGATCACCGCTTGGCAACCAAGTCGAGATTCAGCTTCTAAGCCCCATGCTTTATCTAGCATATCGTCTTCAAGCTCATCGCTTTCTTCTAATGAGTCAAAACCCTCACGAATGATCACGTGGCACGTTGTACAAGCACATGACTTCTCACACGCATGTGGAATACTGATGCCGTTTTTAAGCGCTGCGTCTAGTACCGTTTGCCCTTTTGGTGCTTCAATAGCGGCCCCTTCAGGACACAGCTCTTCATGGGGTAAAAAGATGATCTGTGGCATATTAAACCTCGTCTACCGACTGCCCTTGCAGTGCTTGTTTGATTGATACATCCATGCGGCGTGAAGCAAATTCACTGCTTGCCGCGTCTACTTTTTCTATAGCGTCTTTAATTTCATCTGGCGATTTTGCCTGCTCTCGCACATTGGCTAGTAACGTCATTTGCTCACGCAGCAGCGTTAACTCTTGCTCATTCAGTAATGCACTGTCGGTAGCAAGCGACGCTTCCAGGGCCTCAAGCACACGCAGCGCTTCAACTTGCTGCTCTTTAA
Organism: Pseudoalteromonas sp. ATL1; assembly: GCF_058933015.1. Taxonomy (NCBI): domain Bacteria; kingdom Pseudomonadati; phylum Pseudomonadota; class Gammaproteobacteria; order Alteromonadales; family Pseudoalteromonadaceae; genus Pseudoalteromonas; species Pseudoalteromonas sp. ATL1. The sequence goes on from NZ_JBZYXL010000001.1 coordinate 3,907,785, forward strand.
GCATACGCGCTTGCATGTCTTCTTTGGCATTACTCATTGAGTCTTTAAGCATTTGCGCCACTTGGTCGTCAGATAAGCCAAATGATGGCTTCACTTGAATTTCTGCTTGTACACCTGTCGACTTTTCCATCGCAGAAACGCTTAGCAAACCGTCAGCATCGACTTTAAAAGTAACGCGAATATGTGCCGCCCCTGCAGCCATTGGTGGAATGCCTTTGAGGCTAAATTTAGCCAAAGAACGACAATCATCTACTAACTCACGCTCACCTTGCAATACATGCAATGACATGGCCGTTTGACCGTCTTTAAACGTGGTAAATTCTTGCGCACGCGCTACAGGAATGGTGGTGTTACGAGGAATGATTTTCTCGACTAACCCACCCATGGTTTCTAAACCAAGAGACAGTGGTAAGACATCCAGTAGCAGCATATCTGAATCAGGCTTATTGCCCACCAAAATATCCGCTTGGATAGCCGCACCAATCGCTACAACTCTGTCAGGGTCGATTGAGGTCAATGGTTTCTTCGCAAAGAAGGCTTCAACTTCTTCACGAATAACTGGCATACGGGTTGACCCCCCCACCATGACCACTTGTAAAATTTCTTCATTGCTGACACCCGCATCCTTTGCCGCTCGGCGACAAGCTCTGAGGGTTTTCTTAACCAATGGGCTCACTAACTCAGCAAACTCAGCGCGTGTGATAGTCACCGTGTGGCTTTGCTCGCGCAGCTCTAACTTCACATTCACCGTTTCGTAGCTACTAAGCGCTTCTTTACATGCTTTGGCTTTGTTGATGAACAAACGTAGTTCTTTGGCGTTTAAATCGTTAATACCGGTTTGCGACTTGAATACATTCACCAGCACGGAGTCAAAGTCATCACCGCCAAGACTTGAGTCGCCGCCTGTAGCCAGCACTTCGAATACACCTTGGTTAAGACGCAAAATGGAAATATCGAACGTACCACCACCTAAGTCATAAACGGCAATCACACCTTCTTGACCTGAATCCAGTCCATAGGCAACAGCTGCTGCCGTAGGCTCATTTAACAGGCGAAGTACTTTCAATCCAGCAAGCTCTGCTGCATCTTTCGTGCTTTGACGCTGTGCATCATCAAAATAAGCAGGCACCGTGATCACCGCACCTTGTAGCTCTTCCCCAGCAAAACTTAGTTCAGCTCGGTTGCGTAAACTTTTTAAAATTTCCGCTGACGCTTGCACCGGACTAATTGGACCCGCCACCGTGCTAATCGCAAGACCACCATCGGCTACTACGAATTCATACGGCAGTTGACCATAGCTTTGCTCGATTTCTTGTGCCGTTTTGCCCAAGAAGCGTTTTACCGAGATCAAGGTATTAGTTGGATCTTCAGCTGAAGCTTGCTGTGCAGCACTGCCTACCACTACGTCATCCGCTTGATAGCGCACCACGGAAGGTAACATCACTGAGCCGTCAAAATCAGCGAGTGTTTTCGCTTCGCCACTTTGGACCGTAGCGACTAACGAGTTAGTGGTACCTAAGTCTATACCGACTGCTAATTTGTGTTCGTGTGGTGCCGCGCTCTGCCCCGGCTCAGCAATTTGCAATAATGCCATAATGCTCTTCACTGTTGAGGCTCACAACAACATGTGAGCCACTAAAATTAATCAAATAAACTATCTTCAATACGCGCCAGTTCTTCGCGTAGCTTGTAAACAAATTTGAGCTTACGAATGTTGTCAGCCGCTGAGTGTAAGTCCTGCTCATTGTCGCTGCTCAATTGCGCAGCGAGTTGATGACTAAACTGTTCATCAAGTACTTTGATCTGTTTTTCAAAGTCTTCAATGGCAGCGTCTACGTCGTGACTGTCAGACAACTCTTCAAGCGCTTCACGCAGCTCCATTTGCTGCATTAAAAACATCGGGTCTTGCAAAGTTTGTTGCTCGGCGCGAATATCCACACCGCGCTCACTCAGCATATATTCAGCGCGCTTCAGCGGATGCTTTAGTACAGCCAAAGCATCATTGATCTCCGCTGTTTTTTGCACCGCAAGGAGTTTCTCTCGCTCGCTTTTACCTGCAAAACGATCAGGGTGAACAACGCGCTGTAATTCTAGGTAATGCTGGTTTATTTTTGCAAGATCAACATCATACTGTACTGGAATATCAAACAACTCAAAATAACGCATGTTCGTTCACTTCACTCTGGGTGCGTGCAAAAGCGCACGGCAAAAAATACGACAAAGCCCTACCAAGGCAGGGCTTTGAAAATCAACCTATGCGGCCGTTAAACCGTAAAGCTCTCGCCACAGCCACATTCGTCTTTTTGATTGGGGTTGTTAAACTTAAACCCTTCATTAAGACCTTCTTTGGTGTAATCAAGCTCAGTGCCGTCGATGTAAACTAGGCTTTTTGCATCCACAATCACTTTGACGTCTTTATATTCAAAAACTTCATCGCCTTCGTCTAGTTCGTCAACGAACTCAAGTACATATGCAAGACCTGAACAGCCCGTGGTTTTAATGCCAACACGTAAACCTATGCCTTTGCCACGATTGCTCAAAAAGGCTTTAACTCGGTTTGCCGCTGCGTCTGTCAATGTCACTGCCATAGTTCTTTACTCTTACTTCGCTTGTTTACTTTTATAGTCTGCAATCGCTGCTTGAATAGCGTCTTCTGCCAAAATTGAGCAGTGAATTTTTACTGGCGGTAATTCAAGTTCAGCACTGATGTCGGTATTTTTGATGCTTGCAGCTTCGTCTAGTGTTTTGCCTTTTACCCACTCTGTCACCAGTGATGATGAGGCAATCGCACTACCGCAGCCATAAGTTTTAAACTTCGCGTCTTCGATAATACCTTGATCTGACACCTTGATTTGTAGTTTCATTACGTCACCACATGCAGGCGCGCCTACCATGCCAGTCGCTACACTTGGATCGTTTTTATCAAGCGACCCAACGTTACGTGGGTTTTCCACGTGGTCAATTACTTTCTCACTGTACGCCATAACTATTTCCTCACTTTGTGTTTATAGCTCGGGGCTACAAACAAAAACTTGCTTAATGATGTGCCCACTCAACGCTATCTAGGTCAATGCCCTCTTGATGCATTTCCCAAAGCGGAGACATTTCACGTAAACGACCGATTGACTCTTTGATTAGTTTGACGGTGTAATCAATGTCTTCTTCCGTTGTAAAACGGCCAATGCTGAAACGAATTGAGCTGTGTGCTAGCTCATCGTTACGGCCAAGCGCACGTAATACATACGATGGCTCTAAGCTTGCTGACGTACAAGCTGAACCTGATGATACGGCAATGTCTTTCACTGCCATTAACAGCGATTCACCTTCAACAAAGTTGAAGCTGATGTTTACGATGCCAGGCACAGACTGCTCAATTGCACCATTGAAATACACTTCGTCCATTGACATAACACCGTCGATAAGACGTTGACGTAGTGCACTGATGTGCGCGTGGTCTTTCTCAAAATCTTCTTTAGCGATACGGAACGCCGAGCCCATGCCCACCAACTGGTGTGTCGCCAGTGTGCCCGAACGCATACCGCGCTCATGACCACCACCGTGCATTTGTGCTTCTAAACGAGCACGAGGCTTACGTCGAACATATAAAGCACCAACGCCTTTAGGGCCGTAAACTTTGTGGCCAGAGAAAGACATAAAGTCAACTTTCAATGCTTGTAGGTCGATTTGCACCTTGCCCGCACTTTGCGCCGCATCGACATGGAACATGATCTTACGTTCACGACACATTTCACCAATGGTCGCGATATCTTGAATTACACCTAGCTCATTGTTTACGTGCATTACGCTTACTAAAACAGTGTCTTCACGCATCGCTGCTTCAAGCTTTTTCAAATCAAGTAGGCCGTTGTCTTCAACGTCCATATAAGTCACTTCAAAACCTTGACGCTCAAGCTCACGACACGTATCAAGTACCGCTTTGTGCTCAGTTTTTACGGTGATGATGTGCTGGCCTTTTTTCTTATAAAAATGCGCTGCACCTTTGATTGCCAAGTTGTTTGATTCTGTCGCGCCAGAAGTAAATACAATTTCACGTGGATCAGCGTTGATCAAATCAGCGATATCATTACGCGCTTGGTCAACCAACTCTTCTGCCTGCCAACCGAAACGGTGCGAGCGTGAAGCTGGGTTACCAAAGTTGCCATCCATAGTCAGACATTGCATCATTTCGTCTGCAACGCGCTGATCAACCGGAGTGGTTGCTGCATAATCTAGATAAATCGGTAATTTCATTTGTTTCTCCGCTTAACGTCAACCTTACAGCTGACAGCTCACTTGAATATTGTCTAATTGCTTCATCGCACTGTTGACGCCGCTATCTTGGCGAGACGCTACAGACTGCACCTCAGAATTTGCGACTAACTCAGCAAGGGAAATATTATTTAAAAATTCTTCAATACGAACACTTAAGTCCGACCAAAGTGTGTGGGTTAAACAGCGCATGCCACTTTGGCAGCCGCCCCCTTCGCCATGACAGCGAGTTGCATCAACAGATTCATCGACGGCGTTGATGACATCACCCACAGAGATTGTTTTGACGTCACGGCCTAATAAATAGCCGCCGCCAGGACCACGTACAGATTTCACTAACCCATGTTTACGTAGTCGCGCAAATAATTGTTCAAGGTAAGATAATGATATTTCCTGACGTTCTGAAATATCAGCCAACGGGACAGGGCCAATTTCTGCATGCAAAGCAACGTCTAACATTGCTGTTACCGCATATCTACCCTTAGATGTCAGTTTCATTGATGCCCCCTAGCTTGCTTACCAAGCCGCAAATTTTAATTACCTGACTAAGATAGTCAAGTATTACTGACCCATTTGTCACTAAAGTCTAAAAATACCCGAGTAAATTACTCAAGTAATACGTTCATTGTAATTACCTGAGTATTTTAGTCAAGTATTATTCTGCGCTTTATAGCACTGGAAAAACGGCTAAGCCCCGCCAAAAAAAGCGCGGCTAAGAAAGCCATTTTACTTATTGGTTGATTTGTTAATTGAGGTCAAGATACCGCGTAGAATATTCAGTTCTTGATCTTCGGGACGTGCTCTATTGAATAGACGCTTCAGTTTTGTCATCACCATGCCTGGGTGTTGCTTGATGATAAAGCCAGTTTCATTCAAGGTGCTTTCTAAATGCTCATAGAATAATTCCATTTGCTTGGCACTTGGATAAACCGCGTCATCAACTTCAGGCTGTGCATCTTGGCTATCTAAAAACGCCATACGCGTTTCGTAAGTGAGCGTTTGTACCGCCATAGCAAGGTTCAATGAACTGTATTCAGGGTTAGCTGGAATGCACACATGATAATTACACAGCTGTAGTTCTTCGTTGCTTAAACCACTGTTTTCACGACCAAAAACTAACGCCACCGGCCCGTTAGCTGATTCTTTAACCAGCTTTTGCGCACATTCTCTTGGCTCTACCATCGGCCAAGATAAAGTACGCGAACGCGCACTGGTGCCAATGGTCAGCGCACAGTCAGCAATTGCGTCAGATAATTCGTTCACAATCGTCGCATTACCTAATACATCCGTTGCACCGGCAGCCAAAGCACTGGCATGACTGTCTACTTCACATGCTGGATCTACCAAGTATAACTTTGATAAACCCATGGTTTTCATTGCGCGTGCAACTGAACCAATATTGCCTGAGTGAGAGGTGTTTACTAATACAATACGAATGTCTTCTAATGCCATTGAAAAACTTGCCCTGAAAAACTGACCAGAAAAATAATGGCGCAGTTTATCACAGCCAAGGTTGGTCTCCATAGTAAATTTAATGCAGAAACTAATTCCCTTTCCAGAACAGTGCGGTATAAAAAACAACCAACTTTATTTGCTCGAGGTTATTTACTTTGTGATAAAAATCGCTAGAATACGCCGGCTCAAAACGAATATGTTCTTTTACAACCCAAAGGTAATGCTATGCATCCAATGTTAAACATTGCGGTACGCGCTGCGCGTAATGCAGGTAAAGTGATCTTACGTGCATGTGAAGATTTATCCAAAGTCGAAGCTCAACAAAAGGGCACTAACGACTTCGTAACTAACGTAGACAAAGACGCTGAAGCCGTCATCCGTGATACCATTCTTAAAGCCTTTCCCGAGCACTCACTTGTGGGTGAGGAGTTAGGTGTAATAGAAGGCAAAGATGCTGATTACCAATGGGTTATCGATCCGCTTGATGGCACAACTAACTTCATCAAAGGCATTCCTCATTTTGCTGTTTCTATCGCCTTAAAAGTGAAAGGTCGTGTTGAACAAGCTGTTATTTACGATCCAATCCGCAGTGAGCTGTTCACCGCGTCACGTGGTCAAGGCGCGCAATTAAACTCTAAGCGTATTCGCGTTACAAAAAGTACTGAAATTGCAGGTTCTGTACTTGCAACAGGCTTCCCATTTAAGCAAAAACATCACATTGATGCGTACACAGAAGCGTTTAAAGCACTGTTTGTACACACTGCTGATATTCGTCGTGCGGGTTCTGCAGCGCTTGATATGGCTTATGTTGCCGCGGGCCGTGTGGACGGTTTCTTTGAAATCGGTCTTAAACCGTGGGATACTGCGGCAGGTGAACTACTGGTTAAAGAAGCCGGTGGTATGGTAATGGACTTTGCAGGTGGTGCAGGTTACAACCAAAGCGGTAACATCATTTGTGGTGCACCTAAGTTGTGTCAGCTTATGGTTAAAGAAATTCGCCCAGTATTAACTGAGTCACTATTACGTTAATCACGTGATAGTATAAAAAGGAGCTACGGCTCCTTTTTTTGTGCCCGTCATTTATTACTGTCTTCACTTTGCACTTTAACTAGCACAGGCTGAAAATAAGGGTTTTGTAATTCAAGCACTTTGGTGTTTTCATCGAACGGCAGCTGCGACAACATGCTTGCAAAGTAGCGCTCAAATAAAGCATCGAATTGACCACTCGCTTGTAACTTTTTCAAACCAACCGTCAGTGCATCAGCCAGCTTAGGCTTTTGCTTATTCACAAAGAAGTAGAATGCACTGGGGTAATGTAAGTAAATGCTGGGTAAAATGACCAAATTGCCGCTACTTTGTGCGTCAATTTCAGCGCCAATCTCAATAAATGAACGCGGAAAATAATCAAGTCGTCCCCGAGAGACCATTGCAAACATAGCCTGATAATTGGCCATGGGTCGAACTGTTAAGCCATTATGGCCCAGAATTTTGGTATCAGGCCAGTCATGCCCCTGCACTGCGGTTAACTTACTCAGCTTTTCAAGAGAATCAATGTCAGCAAATTGCGCTATATGCTGCTGGTTAACTAATAATGCGCGTTTGCCAATAAACCCCTTAAACAAAGGGACAGGGATCGCCGTGGCGATATTCTCTCGCTCTGGACTGGTCATACTCCAATGCAAGTCGACCTTACCATGACTGAGTGCAAGCAGCGTTCTTTGTTGATGAGGATGAACTTTAACGTGCTCAATATTGACTTTGTAGTTGGCGGCTTTAAGCGCCATATCAAGCAATTCATACAGATACAGGTCACGGTCGTACAATGCCCGTTGTTCTTTTGCGACATAAATGGTGTCAGTCGCCACTACTGATTCAGCCCAACTACACAATAGGCACAGAAATACGAAATATCGCATCGTCCTGTTCCAAATCTGTTTTTGTTAACGCTACACCGAGCCGAGCATTTACTCAAGCTTTTACGCTGAACACTCCGCTTCCTCTTGCAAACGTACCACTGAAACACTAGGTTTACGACGATTGCATACGAATAAATAGCTATTGCGATAACGCTTCGCTTCTTTTTTTGCATCGGTCGCCAACGCCGCAACCTGATGACTGTTTTTACAACTTTCTATATCAGGGCGCACCAAACCAATTGATAGCGTCAGCAACGGTACAAACTGCTTTTGCCCTTCACGGTTAGTCGCCCAATAGCCACCCGCTTTGACGTGTTCAGGTGTGAAAAATGCGCGAGATTGCTGTTCAAATTCATTAATGATGATATGGCAAAGTCGCTCGGCATCGTCGCAGTCAAACACCACCATAAAATCGTCTCCACCTATATGCCCAACAAAACACATGCTATGTTCGCATGCCTTCACCGTCACATCTGCCAGTAATTTGATCACACTGTCGCCACTGGCATAGCCATACAAATCATTAAACTGCTTGAAATGATTCAAATCGATGTATGCCAAAGAAAAGTCAACTTGCTTCTTCAACCTCGTTTCTATTGCTTCGTTGATAGCCACATTGCCGGGCAACATCGTTAATGGGTTGGCATGTTGGGCATTGCGGATTTTCTCTTCCGTGATGTGTTTAAGAATATCCCGAAGCGGAGCTAAGCCTAAATATCGACCCTCACGGGTAATAATAATATGACGTCGAATATCAAACTCTTGCTCCGTGATTTGTTGGCTCACTTCATCGAGTGAGGCATTTTCATCCACAACAAGCGGTTGTTTGTCCATTAGTTCAATCACCGACTTTTTCGCATACAAGGCATGCCCATATGGCGCGGCAAATACTTCAGTGAGCTGATCACGGTGCAATAACCCAATCGGTTCTCGAGCGTCATTGACGACGGGTAAGCTCGTTAAATCTCTGTTCGCTTCAAAGTTTTTGTGTGCATCTTTGCACTGAGTAAATTGGTGTATCGCTGACTGTGATTGCGTTAACCAGCCAATGGCAACGGAATTATCAACAACGTTTGGTCTGGGGGTTAAGTTAAAAGCGGACCACTGACTTGCTTCTAAATCAATCGTAGGTTGTGATTCTGGGTATGCGAATAGATAACCTTGTGCGTTTACAATACCCAATTTTTCAAGCAAAGCCAGTTCTTCAACCCGCTCAATGCCCTCAGCAATGACCTCGGTGCCTGTCGCTTTAGCTAGCTCTAAAATAGACTTTAAAAATTCTTTTTTAACAATGCTTTGGTCGCAATAATCAATGAAATAACGATCAACTTTGACATACTCTGGACATAATTCTGACCACTGCTTAAGTCCAGAATAACCGGCCCCTAAATCATCAATCGCAATGCTAAAACCCAGTCGACGATAATGTTCAATGGTTCTGAGCAATAAAAAACCATCATCCACTTTGTCCTGCTCAGTGACTTCAATCACCACACGATTTGTGGCCAAGCCATATTTTTCGGTAATATGCAGCGTTTCACCTCGCGGGTGGCTGGGGTCCAATAAGGTACTTGGGCTCACATTTAAGAACAATTTACCTGGCAAATCCAAAGAGACAAAGCGCTCCACCGCGCGCTCACGACACAGTAATTCCAATTCAGACAGTTTGTTATATTTTGCTGCAGCTTCAAATAGTTGCGCAGGCATTTCTAGGCACTCAACACCCCGACTCAATGCTTCAAACCCAAGCACCGCTTGCTGACTGATGTCATAGATGGGCTGAAATAAAGTATTCACACTACCGTGCTCTAATATTTGTTGTAATACTTGTTTTTCTAGCTCTACCGCTTTACTCACGCTTATAACCAACTGACCAAATAATAACCCAACAAACTAGCAAGACTTTATGACAATTTTGTGGCAAACAATTACTCTGTACCGATATTGATTTATTAATATGTCACCGTATCAAGCTAACCCAAAGCATGAATAAGCGTCGATAATTTGACTGCAAGCCCGCCCCACCTGCTCTGTATCGCTTAATTATTTACTTGGCACAATAATTGGCTTAGCATAGAAGCAATTCATTTTTCAGGTTCGTTATGTTTAAGTCGTTGTCCAAAGTATTTGTTGTGTTTGCTATTTTGCTTGCCTTCACGGGTCAAGTATTCAGTGCAACCATGATGCCTTGTGACATGACCTTGGCCGATCATCATGCCATGATGAACATGACAGCTGACACGATGTCACACGATAAGATGGGCGCTTCAAGTACCATGGATTGCTGTGATACTGACTGTACTTGCCCACCAAATGCTTGCACTTCTTTCGTGTTTTTAAACCCTTATTTTCCTAGCCAAATGATTTCGATATCACATGGCAGCATTGTTGAGCCACTACCAAAACACCCGGTGGCATCTATCTCTTCACTCTATCGTCCACCGATTTTCGCCTAACCTAGGATAGGTGCGCCTAAAATTTGTGCGCCCATAAACTGCTATTTAATCGTTTTCACGCTTAACGCGAATTAATTCAATCCAGTTAAATCTGGGGACATATATGAAACAGTATTTATCCACGATCACGGTGCTTTGTGTGCTCATCGCACCGCTATACGCCAAGGCAAATACGCAATCGTCGGTCACACTAGAAGACGCGCTAGATACAGCGCAAAAGAACGACCCATGGCTACACGGCAACCAATTACAGCAACAAGCAATGGAACATAAAAGTGTCGCAGCCAATACCTTACCCGACCCCAAGGTATCCGTTGGCTTGATGAACTTACCCACCGATGGCTGGGATTTTGCTCAAGAAGGCATGACACAATTTAAAGTGGGGGTATCACAGATGTTCCCGCGAGGCGACAGTTTGGCTATTCAGAGCAAACAGTTATCTCTTGCCGCTTCACAGTTTCCGCTGCAAAGGGAAGATAGAAAAGCCCAGCTGATTAGCACTGTCACTCAGCTCTGGTTAGATGCCTATCTAGCACAAAAAACCATTGCGCTGATCAAGCAAGACAGTGTGCTGTTTGAGCAAATGGCCGAAGTTGCCAAAGCGAGTTACTCAAGTGTGGTGGGTAAAACTCGGCAACAGGATGTCGTTCGCGCTCAATTAGAAATGGTGCAACTGGAAGATAGGCTTACCGTTCAACAGCAGATGCTAGAAACGGCACTCGCTCAGCTAAACGAATGGCTATATCAATTTGATGCACAGCAGTTGGCGCAACCCATGCGCTTTGATAATCAAAAACCGGTGATCTCAGTCGCGCAAGTATTACCGAGCATCAAGCTAGCTTTTGCTGAGCTGCTAAAGCCTGAGCACTACGTGCGCCATGAACTTGCCAAACTACTGCTTAATCACCCAGCAAACCGCGCTATTGACATTAAACAACAAGTAGCTGAACAAGGTATCGCCTTGAGCAAAGAGCAATATCAACCACAATGGGGTGTAAATGCCAGTTATGGTTATCGTGATGATATGCCCTCCGGCATGAGTCGTGCCGACCTATTTTCAGTGGGGGTGAGTTTTGATCTGCCATTGTTTACAGAGCATAAACAAGATCAGCAAGTTGCCGCAGCCATTGCCCAATCGCAAGCGGTACAAACCGATAAACTGTTAATGGTCAAAAAGATGATAAGTGCGGTAGAAAAAGAGCTAAGACAGCTAAACCGCCTGTCAGACAGACAAGCTCTTTACAAAGACCAACTATTACTGCAAACCCATTACCAAGCTGAAGCCGCTTTAACTGCCTATACCAATGATGACGGCGATTTTGCCGAAGTGGTGCGAGCACGTATTGCCGAATTAAACGCACGTATTGCCGCCCTGAAAATTGATGTCGACGCGTTAAAAGTAGTGGCACGCATAAACTACTTATTAACTCAATCAAGCATCATAACAACACCAACAGAACAGGATCTAAACTAATGACTTCTAATCAAAAAACCATCGTCGCTTTATTGGTCGGCGCTGTTCTGGGCGCTGTTGTGATAAAAGCCATCCCCGGTGATACACCAAGTGACACGCAAGCAGATACAGCCAAAGAAAAACAGCCGCTTTATTGGGTTGCACCAATGGACTCAAATTATCGACGTGATAAGCCCGGCAAGTCACCTATGGGCATGGATCTCATTCCCGTTTATGAAGAAAGTAACAGTGCTAATGATATAGGCCCCGGTGCGGTGACAATTGCGCCGCATGTAGTCAATAACTTAGGCGTGCGTACCGCGTCTGTTGAACTCGCTCCCATGCACACGCAAATATCGACGGTGGGTTACGTGCAATACGATGAAGATAACTTGATCCACATTCACCCTCGCGTTGATGGCTGGATAGAAAAGTTATATGTCAAAGCTGCGGGCAATCCGATCGAAAAAGATCAGCCACTTTACACGCTCTATTCTCCACAACTGGTAAATGCACAAGAAGAGCTACTACTGGCACTCAAGCGCAACAACCAAGAACTGATCGCGGCCGCCAAAGACAGATTAGCAGCGCTACAGCTTTCTCAGTCTTTTATTCGCCAGCTGGAAAGAACACGTAAAGTGCAGCAAACCATTACTTTTTATTCGCCGCAGTCGGGGGTCATTGATGGCTTAAAAATTCGTGAAGGGTTTTATGTTAAGCCCGGCACGACTTTAATGAGTATCGCAAAACTGAGCCAAGTGTGGGTAGAAGCGGAAGTATTTGAACGCGACTCAGCCCTAATAAAACAAGGTTTGCCTGTGTCGATGACGCTAGATTACCTGCCGAGTAAGCAATGGCAAGGTATGGTCGATTACGTGTATCCGGCTCTCAATAGCAAAACCCGCACATTGCGAGTCAGACTCAAGTTTGACAATCCAGACTTCGAACTCAAACCCAATATGTTTGCGCAAGTGACCATCAACGCCAACCAAGATGAGCCCGTTATTTTGGTGCCAAAAGAAGCTGTTATTCGTACCGGAAAACAAGATAGAGTGGTGCTAGCACTCGGAGATGGTCAGTTTAAGTCGATTGCCGTGAGTATTGGCCGCGTCGGTGAGCATAAAATTGAAATATTGGAAGGGTTAACCGACCAAGATACGGTGGTTACATCCGCGCAATTCTTGATTGATTCCGAATCAAGCAAAAGCTCTGATTTCAAACGTATGAGCCAAGTGCAAGCGCCAAGCTCCGTTTGGATGCAAGGGGAAGTGAATAACATCATGGCTGGCCACCGTATGGTGAATATCACCCACGATCCTGTGGAAGCTTGGGACTGGCCAACGATGACGATGGATTTTGATGTCGCCGAGCAAGTGGATATAAACACCTTTAAGACGGGTCAAACACTACACTTTGAAGTGACGAAAACCGATGACGGTGGCTACCTGCTGACCGGCATTCATATTATGTCTGAACCATCAGATACGCCTGATGTCGCCAGCGCTACCGTGGATGGCACCATTAACGCAATTGACACCACAACGCGCGTGATGAATATCAGCCGCGGCGCCATAGAAAAATGGAACCGCCCTGCAGCCACGATGGACTTTGTTATTGCCCCAGATATTGCGCTTGAGTCGTTTAAAGTTGGCGACAACATTACCTTTACTTTTGAGGTTGGTGATGACTTTGTGGTGGTGGCATTAAACAAAAAAATGACCATGGAGCAAACCGACCATAGTCAACATATGAGCCACGAGTAAGGAGCACACTGATGATTGAAGCCATTATTCGTTGGTCCATTGGCAACCGCTTTTTTGTGTTGCTGAGTACCGTGATCATTGCCTTTGTTGGGGTGTTTTCTTTAAAAAATACCCCGGTAGATGCCATTCCCGATTTATCCGATGTACAGGTGATCATCAAAACCAGCTACCCCGGCCAAGCACCACAGGTCGTGCAAGATCAAGTCACCTTTCCACTCACCACCGCCATGCTATCAGTCCCCGGCGCACAAACCGTGCGCGGCTACTCATTTTTTGGTGACTCTTACGTGTACATCATTTTTGATGATAAAACTGACTTGTACTGGGCCCGCAGCCGAGTTTTGGAGTACTTAAGCCAAGTTGCTGCCAGCTTGCCCAATACTGCCAAACCCCAGCTTGGTCCAGACGCTACGGGGGTGGGCTGGGTGTATATTTACGCGCTCGCCGATAAATCAGGTAAACACGACCTAAGCCAATTACGCTCTATTCAAGATTGGTTTTTAAAATACGAGCTACAAACTGTACCCGGTGTATCTGAAGTGGCCGCCGTGGGTGGCATGGTGAAACAGTACCAAGTACAAGTAGACCCAGACAAACTGCGCGCCTACAACATACCGCTGGCACACATTCAAACTGCGCTGAAACGTGGCAACCAAGAAACCGGTGCCTCAGTGGTAGAAATGGCCGAAGCCGAATACATGGTCACCGCAACGGGCTATATCCAATCGGTCAGTGATATTGAGAAAATTCCGCTGGGCACCAATGCGCAAGGCACGCCGCTGAGAATTGGCGATGTGGCAACCGTTAACCTCGGCCCACAAATGCGCCGAGGCATTGCCGAACTCAATGGTGAAGGTGAAGTGGTTGGTGGCGTGGTGGTGATGCGCTTTGGTGAAAACGCGCAAACCACCATTAATGGCGTAAAAGAAAAACTCGCCTCCCTTGAAAAGTCACTTCCCGAAGGGGTGGAAGTGGTCACCGTGTATGACCGCTCGCGTTTAATTGAAAACGCGGTAGATAACCTTTGGAGCAAACTACTGGAAGAGTTGGCCGTTGTCGCACTCGTGTGCGTGGTATTTTTGTTCCACCTACGCTCATCTATCGTGGCTGTGATCACGCTTCCTTTGGGCATTTTGGTGTCGTTTATCATCATGTCCATGCAAGGTATTAACGCCAATATCATGTCACTTGGCGGCATCGCCATTGCCATAGGTGCCATGACCGATGGCGCGATTGTGATGATCGAAAACATGCACAAGCATATGGAGAAAACGCCACTGACCGATGACAACCGCTGGCAAATTGTCGCCAAGTCGGCCTCAGAAGTAGGCCCAGCATTGTTCTTTAGCTTGCTGATCATTACCGTATCATTCTTGCCTGTATTTATTTTAGAGGCACAAGAAGGACGCATGTTTGCGCCATTAGCTTTTACTAAAACCTACGCAATGGCCGCCTCTGCCGGGTTAGCTATTACGCTCGTACCTGTACTGATGGGTTACTTTATTCGTGGCAAAGTGACTTCAGAAAAGAAAAACCCGCTTAACCGATTATTAATCGCCCTGTACATGCCGGTGCTTAAGCAAGCGCTAAAGTTTCCAAAACTAACCATCATCCTTGCGATTGCAGTAACAGCCATTGGCTTTTACCCCGTAAACAAAATTGGCAGTGAGTTTATTCCACCGTTGGATGAAGGCGACTTAATGTATATGCCTACCACCTATCCTGGCATTTCGATTGGTAAAGCGCGAGAGTTGTTACAACAAACCGATAAGCTGATCCGCACGGTGCCCGAGGTAGAAAACGTGTTTGGTAAAGTAGGTCGTGCTGAAACAGCCACCGATCCTGCGCCATTAACCATGATAGAAACCTTTATTCAACTTAAGCCGAAATCACAATGGCGCGAAGGCGTAACCACGCAAAGCCTTAAAGCGGAATTTGATAACTTGGTGAAATTCCCAGGCTTAACCAACGCATGGGTTATGCCTATCAAAACCCGTATCGACATGCTTGCCACCGGTATTAAAACCCCTGTGGGTATCAAAGTGGCGGGCGCTGATTTAGATGTGATCCAACAAATTGGCCAGCAAATTGAACAACTGCTCCCTGATGTTGCAGGTACAGCGTCAGTTTACTCCGAACGTGTTGCGGGTGGGCGTTACATCAAGGTGGATATTTCTCGTGAAAAAGCCAGCCGCTTTGGCCTTAACATTGCCGATGTACAGCAAGTTGTGGCTACCGCCATTGGTGGTATGAATGTCACGCAAACTGTGGAGGGCCAAGAACGCTACCCAGTTAACTTGCGCTATCCGCAAGACTATCGCGATTCGCCAGAACAGCTAGCTCGTTTACCCGTAGTGACACCATCGGGAGAACGTATCGCCCTGGGTGATGTGGCCCATGTTTACATTGAGAATGGCCCACCGGGCATAAAAAGTGAAAATGCACGTATCAACGGTTGGACCTTTATCGACATTGATGGTGTGGATATAGGTAGTTATGTAGAAAGTGCCAAGGCCCATTTAGGCGAACACTTAAACCTGCCAGCGGGCTATTCCATCACTTGGGCAGGCCAATACGAATACATGGAACGGGCCAAAGAAAAACTCAGCTATGTACTGCCATTGACCTTAGCGATCATCGTCATTTTGCTCTATCTCAACTTTAGAGCATTTCGCGAAGTGGCCATTATTATTGTTACTTTGCCGATGGCCATGATAGGTGGTTTGTGGCTAATGTACTTAGAAGGGTTTAACTTCTCTGTTGCCGTGGGGGTGGGTTTTATTGCCTTAGCGGGTGTCGCCGTAGAAATTGGCGTGATCATGTTGGTGTATCTAAACCAAGCTCTGAGTGAACTTAAAGCGCAAGCCCAACAAAGTGGCCAAGCAATTAGCGCCGACGCCTATCGTACTGCGCTATTGCAAGGCGCGGGGTTACGCGTCCGTCCCGTGATGATGACGGTAGCGACCATTATTATTGGTTTAATGCCGATTTTATATGGCAGTGGCACAGGCTCTGAAGTCATGAGCCGTATTGCCGCGCCAATGGTGGGCGGTATGAGCAGCGCCGTGTTGCTCACCTTGATTGTGCTTCCTGCTATCTATAGTCTGGTTAAAGCCCCTAGCGTCGGTCAATTTAACAAAGGCATTAACCATGCAAATCACTAAGCTTCGAAAAGCACATAAATGGCTGATGGCTTTTGCCGGCATACAGTTTCTTGTGTGGTCTTTAAGCGGCTTGTATATGGTCACCATGGATATTCATTTTATTCATGGTGAATCGTTACAAAAAAAGCCATCTCATCACCTTGAGCTTGATAAAGTCGCCTACTCACTGAGCGCTTTGCTCAGTGAGTACCCGCAGGCACATAACATTCAACTAGGCCAATTGTTAGATAAGCAAGTGTATCGCTTAGATGATACCCAGCTTGGCAAAATAATGGTGGATGCAGCCACAGGGCAACGTTTAGCACTCATTGATAAAAACATGGCAATGCGGATTACTGAGCATCAATACACAGGAACACCAGCTATTCAATCGATTCAACTGTTGGATAACCCCAAAGCAATACCCAGCGAACTTTCTCCTCGTCACTTGCCTGTTTGGCAAGTGACTTTTTCAGGGGCGTTTTCCGATACCTTTTACATCAGCCAGCATAGTGGCGAAATTGTCACTAAACGCCATGATTTTTGGCGGTTTTTTGATTGGATGTGGCGCTTGCACATCATGGATTATGACGATGGTGAAAACGTCGCCAACTGGCTGCTACTTGTGATTGCCCTACTCGGTTCGCTCGCGGCAAGCTGTGGTTTGTTTTTAACCTATCAGCGCGTCTTTAAATCACATCAAGGAGTAAGCTGATGCCACAATGGACTAAATCATTTCATAAATGGCTATCACTGCTGGTGGGTATTCAGTTATTGGTTTGGCTGGTCACTGGCTTGTACTTTAACTTGATGGATCATAAAAAAGCCTCGGGTAATAGCAACTTACAGCAAATAAAGCATCAAGGTAACATAGCCCCGGAACGCCTGTTTCCAATCACACAACTGCCCATACAGGAGGCAAAGCAGATCCGTTTACTTTGGCTATTTGCTAAACCTTATTATCAAGTGGTTACTGAGCAAGGTGCACATAGTTACCAAGCAAATCAAATAACCTTGTTTGATGCCTACACAGGTGAACCTTTTACTTTTAATGAAACACTGGCACGCACTATTGCGCTCAAGTCATACAAAGGCGCGGTAAATATTCAAAGCGCCGAGATGCTAATGCCCCCCATCGATGAATTGCCACGGCAAGAAAACCCAGTGTGGCAGGTAAAACTGCAAGATGAGCAACACACCCATGTATACATAGATCCGACGTCAGGTGCTGTGATTGCTCATATTAATGATGATCGCCGACTACGCGACTTCATGTTCAAGCTGCACTTTATGGATTACCTCGGCACGGGCGGATTTAATCATTGGTTGATCATCGCATTTGCACTCATGAGCTTAGTTTTGAGTATCACTGGGATAATCTGGCTTATTGAGCGCTATCAAGCCGGGCAGCTCAGCTTTACAAGCCAACACAAAACCCAACGCGTGACGGTCAATGTGAGTAACCCTCAACAAACCCATGTACTAGCGCTTGATAAAAACAGCACACTATTTGAGAGCTTACAGAAGCAAGGCTTACAACTCCCCTCAAATTGCGGTGGTGGCGGCACCTGTGGTTTATGTAGAATACAAACAAAACAAACTGTAAAAGTAACGCAAGCCGACCAAGCAAAGTTGTCAAAAAGTAAAATCGAACAAGGGTTTCGCCTTGCTTGCCAGCATAACGCCGGTGACGTACACAACATCACCGTGCGTACTCTAACGACAAAGGAAAATTAAATGCAAGAGCAACAAGCTTTTTGTTGCTCTCACTAAAATAGAGGTTAATTCAGCTCATTTAAATCATCACAAAAAGACTCTATTTGGTTCTTTTCAATCCCAATATGCGCAAACCCTGACTGCAAAGATGCTTCATAATTCGCTTTGTTGATCACCCAAGGAGATGCAACAAGTTGATGTATAAAGCAACTTTGATTAGGAAAGTAGACCTTTTTAAGGCTAATTAGCGCATCTTCCTGTTTACCCTGCTCTAAATCGGAGTAATAGTCCAATGCCATACTATATTGACCTGCATAGCTTGGCAGTACCGCGATATTAAAGCCGATATAGCCCGTGGTCAAAACACCGAGTAAAAATGATGATAGTGCGATAAATAAAGCTTTCATAGGACCTCCATTTGATTTGTCTATCAGTAAGTGACGAAACAAACAACACCAAAAGAGGGGTTGCCACCGTCTGAATAACTCACAACGTACCGAACACAACTTTGGTTAATTGTATCGTCATATCTGTGATATGTCTCAACAAGCTTACTTTCATAATATGAGCCAGCTCCGCCATTTGGATCTAATGGATCATAGATAGTACTACCGTCTCTTTCTTTTGCCGACCCACGTTTAATTCTGTAAGGTCTTTTGCTTTCAAAAGGGTTGCCCAATAACCAATCTACTGATGTGCCATCTGAAAAAACTGTAGTAACAGAAATGTTCATTTTCAAAACAAGTATCTTAAAAGACTTTGATACATAGTCTGTAAAGCCAATCAGTGTTTTCGCTCGCAAATAATTCGACACCGCATCGGCTGAACTTTCACTAGTAATAACGACTCTCGCGCTATGAGTACTAATAGTATTCAAAGTAGGAGGAATCGGCACTACAAGTAATGGATTATCTCTGGAAACTTGTCCAGAGAGATTACTCTCTTGTAAAGCTGATAATTGATTGTTTACAGTATCCAGCCTAGATAACAATTGAAATACCTTATTTGCTGACTCTAGGGCTGATGTTGGGACGTTAATCTGTGAAACATCTGACAGCCAGCCTCTTTCTGGATCATATTCTTTAAACACTTTAAATGCTTTTACTTTTTGAGATTTCAAATTTACAACAACAACATCAGCGTCACCAGGGCTTGCATTCAATGCTGTTTGCTTATATTGCCCTAAGCTGTCACACGCATTACACAATTCTAAGTGATACCCTAATTCATTAAAATCATCAAAGTCATAAGCTTTTACTGCATAGCTTACAAAGACATTGAAAAGAATAATAAGTAAATTGATTTTAGAAAACATAAAACTCTCCATGTTGGTTAAAGAGCCTACATATTCACACGCAACAACATGAAAAAAAGCATGAAATAAAATTTAAGTATCAATAGTATGAGCATTGCCACGTAACTTGGCTTCGACACAGCATACAACTCCCCTCAAATTGCGGTGGTGGCGGCACCTGTGGTTTATGTAGAATACAAACAAAACAAACTGTAAAAGTAACGCAAGCCGACCAAGCAAAGTTGTCAAAAAGTAAAATCGAACAAGGGTTTCGCCTTGCTTGCCAGCATAACGCCTGTGACATAAACGACATCACCGTGCGTACTCTAACGACAAAGGAAAATTAAATGCGAGAAAGCCTACGCGCCAAAATCATTGAAGTCTGCGATAAAAAAATGGCCGCCAAAGGCGACACGGTTGGGCTGTCGTTTTACGCCTTTTTTGCTAATAAAAACAGCGACCCAGCACTACTTATGGAAGCCGCAACATGGTGGATCCAAACCCACCAGCTAGACCATTTTGAAAAGGCCCGTAAGATAAAAGATATGGTGAACCAAGGATTGTAAAGCACATAACTTAAAAGAAAAGCGAAGCCACACCAGCATACCGTGATTAATAATTGCGGCGACGTTGGACGGCGATTCGCTTATCGCGACCGACGAAAAAGTTTGTAATTTCAACAACGCGCCCTCAAATAACTATTTTAGAAACAATCAAAGCAAGGCTATGAACTTATTTTCTACTTCAAGTATTTGGGGCACTTTGGCGCAGTATTCACTATTCATCGTGGTGCTTTATGTGGTGATAAAAGCACTATTTGCTATGGTTAGGTGGGGTAAAAAAATGCCCAAAGGGGCATTTATATTTTTAGCCTTTTTTCCGCTTATTTCGCTTTTCCCTATTCCACCCACTGTGTTTAAAAATGTAGAAAAAGCAAAACAAGAGCAGCCCAAGAAAAAAGAGGCCGATGGAGATAGCCCTAACGAGCCTTAGTTCTTATTTATTGGCAGGCTTTACACAAATAAAGCTCAATCGAATACACGCTTTAGCAACGTCAGTTTATCCGCCAGAGGTATTGCTCTTGCACGCTGAATGTCTTTTTTAGTCAGCACCCTTGCATGATGCGATGACACAAGCTGCTCAACGTCAATGCTCAGCTCATCCACTTTACTCATCAATACCGCAAGGCGATGATAGGCATCACCGTCGGGCCAGTTACTGGGCGAATCAAAGCCTGTTTGCCAGCTGCTACCAAATATATCTTCGCTAAACAGGAGCTTATGCTCTGGCAGATAAATCATTAAGTTATGGCTGGCATGACTTGTTGGCACATCAAATAGCTGCACCTTGCCGTCAGCTAATTGTGTTGGCTGAGTAATACTCATCAGCTGGTTTGGCGCTAATTGCTTGTTGAGGTGTTTTTGCACCGCATCTAGATGATTGGCATGCACAATCAAAGCGGCGCCTTGCGCAAGCACATCGTTTATGCCCATTAAATGATCGCCATGGTGATGAGTAACGACATGCTGCTTGATAGGCTTATCGCTGTGGGTGGTTGCTCTGAGCAATGCCACATTGTTCAGCCAATCTTGACTGTGTTCATCCAGTTGCCAAGCGCCTGCCGAAATATAATAATCACCGACATCAATAAACAAACTGTATGACCATTCTTTACCCACATAATAAACACCGCGAGCTAGCTCTCTAATAGTGTGCTGTGATACATCCACTGGCACATCGCTTGGAGGGGTGTGGTAATTTGTTGGTAAAGCAAATTGGCCATTACGCACTGAGTTAAACATCACTCGCCTTGCGTTGCTATGAAAAATAGGCCCTTGCGCTGTGCCTGCGAACACCTGCTGTGCCCATACCAGCCCATTACTTGTTTTGTGATTTAAAAAATCGACACTCACACGCTGACCATGCTGTTTTTTGAGCAACCGCGTTAAGTAACCTGAAGTTTGGTTGATATAAACGGTATACTCATGCTTTGTGCCTTTGTGCATCGTGAGCACATCATGAGCTTGCCCTTGAATGTAGGCCCGATCCGTCCAAACACTAGCAGCTTCATCGTCAATTAACCTTTTGACAATGAGCGTATCAATCAACTGGCTTTGCCCTATGTCTACATTATCAAAACGTACCCGCTCAGAAGAACGATATTGCTCCAAGGCATGATCAATCCCATACCCTTTTCCATTGCTGTAAAGTCGGTGCATCACGCTGGGGCTATCCGAGCCATGCCCACCCACTAACCTCGATGTGGCACGCTTAAACACTTTTCGCTGTGCGATAAAATCAATCGCCAACTCAAGTTGCTGCTCGTTTAAATAACTCACCATGTCGCCCTGCAATGCATGGCCACTTTGCCACTGTGAAAAATGCAGCTGCTTATCCTGTACTGAGATGCTCTTAAGTTGTTTGAGCTGCTCACCGCCATATGCGCTCACCGCGTGCTCAATCACTTGCTGTGCTCGGTCATCTGCCAACAGCTTGGTGCTGAATAACATTAGTAAGATCACAGCAACCCAGCACCCAGTATTAATATTGTTTTTTTCTGTCATCACACTGCCTTTGCTTTTCTAATTCATCGCAAGTAAACAAATGCAGTAAAGCATACACCACAAAGGCAAGCTTATTAAAAGCTGATTAATCGCTGATGCATTTTAACACTTTGTTTTATAAACTTATTTAATTTCTAAACAACCTAACCTTCGTCTACTCGCGCCTAGACAGCAAAATCAATAGCCCATACACTGTGGCCAGAGAATAATGAGTAACTACCATGACACAGCTGCCCACTTTTTATATCCGACATTATAAAATTGACTTGTCACGTTCAGTCATAGAACACGAAACGCAGCAAACAAAAGTGGAGCCTAAGGTACTCAAGGTATTGTATGTATTGGCGCAGCACCCCAATGAAGTAGTCACGCACCAAACGCTCATGGAACAAGTTTGGCAAGGTGCAGAAGTAGTGCCTAACGCACTCCAACGGTGTATTGCGATATTGCGCAAAGAGCTTGGAGATGATGCTAAATCTCCTGCGGTGATAGCCACTCACCCCAAAATTGGTTATCGACTATTGTGTGAGGTCACATGGCAAACTCCAGCGAATGAACACAACCAGCCGCATGAAACAAAACACTCAGGCATATTTGGGCTAACACCCGTAGCATTTACCATGACGTTTATCTCTATTCTGCTGTTGCTCATTACCTTATTTTGGACAGAAGCGTCCAATACACACTACACGCAAATTACACAACTCACACATACCGATGCCCACGAGTCTCACGCCATTTATAGCCCAAATGCTCAATACATCGTGTTTAACCGTTATGCGGGCAATTGTAAAAGTCATATTTGGTCTAAGGAACTCAGCACAGGCAAAGAAGTGCAACTTACGGATAATGCGGGGCAATTTGGTGCACCAAGCTTTACAACCGATGGCAGAGAGCTGGTATTTACTGCAAACGATACGTGTGAAAAAACAACCTCTAGCCCGTCACGAATGAACTCTTGTTGGACCTTAGCCACGTTAGATTTTGCCCAAGCACTGGTTCAGCCGCAAACGCCGAGCACCCGTTATCAATGCCAAGCCACTGAAATAAAAACACCAAAAGCACTCGCCAACCACCAGTATGCCTTTTTGCAATCTGATGGTATTGACTATACCTTGATGCATTACAACGATTTGACTAAGCAAATTACGCCTTTGTTTAGTGATAATAACCTGTCGGTTTACCATTTTGACTATCACCCAATCCGTCAGCAGTTTGCGTTATTTGCGCAAAATGATAACCAGCAAACCCTGCTTATTTTACTCAATAAAAGTGGCCAACTGCTAAAACAGGCAAAGCTCACAACTGAGCTCGAGTTTGATACAAACCTGCTTTTTACAGCTAAATTTTCAACTCAAGGTGAGTACTTACTTGCCGTACACAATCAGCATCTTTATAAAGTTGAACTTGATGGCCGAGTGAGCAAGGTAAACACACCTAGCCAGCGTTTAATTTCCGTAAGCCAACACCCAACTAACAACACCTTACTGGCTATTCAGGGGGCTAAAGACATCGACATTGCACGCTTAAATTTAAACGCTGATTTAACTCAACAACTCGTTGTAGACCTAAATACCGTTGTCACACCCTACCCAAGTTTCGCTCGTACTCCCGCCCAAGAGCGCATGGCACGCTTTTCTCCCGATGGGCAAAACATCGCTTTTGTTAGCGATCAAACAGGGCAAGATGAATTATGGCTATGGCAAAATACAGGCAATGCGGTGCAATTAACCCATCGAAAAAGTCACAGTCAAATTCACGGTTATGCATGGTCTGCGAATAGCCGAACAATTGCCTGGGTAGACAATGGCCAACTGGCACTCACCAGCATTCAAAGTGATAATTTAAAAGGCTTTGATTTAAAAAGCTCTGATTTAAAAAAACAGAGCAAATTTGTAAGTACCCACCAACCTCTATTTTCTGTTTTGCGCTGGCTGGATAACGACACCGTGCTAGTACTGATTAAGCGCAAGCTAACTACACAGCTTTACCAGTTGAATATCATCACAAATGCACTCACACCATACAACATCGATGGCGTTGAAAATGCGTGGGTCAGTCACAAGCAACTGATTTACAGTAACGCACAAGGCGAAGTATTTAGTCGTGCGTTGGCGCCAAATTTAACGCCCTCTACTGCGCTCCCCCATCTCAACGGTAAAGCTTTATTGGTCAAAAATGAGTTTATCTATAGCGTTGATAAGCAAACCTTTGCCCTAAACCAATACCACTTAAACGGGCAATTTATTCAAACACTTAAAACCCTGAAACCCACCGCGTGGAAAGTGACTGACTTACACAATGAGCAACTCCTGCTGGAGCAGTTTATCGGTATAGATCAGAAAGTAATCGAGTTACGCGAATAGCTATACTGCAGCGCACACCGAGTGCGCGCTCGTGATTGTTAGTTTTGCTCAATGAGCGAGAAAATGGCATCAAGTGCAGGGTCTTTGCCCGCAAAATAATCATCAGCGCTGAGCTCTACGGGTAAGTCGGGTGCCACCCAAATACGGTGATCTTCCGGCGCACTGGTTTGATGAAATTGCGACGACAATAAACCGTGCTGCCCGCTATACGGTAAGTTAAACCAGCCCGATTCACCAATGGTATTGGGGCGCGTGCCCGACGGCTCACCCACAATAATTGGGTTTGTAATAGCCTGCACTTTAACCAAAATATCGTGGCCTGCCGAGAAGGTATTACGGCCCACCATCACAAACAACTTACCCTGTGGTTTATACAGTTCAAAAAACGCAGTTAAAGCAATCAAGGGCGGTGTAATGGAGCCATTACCGCCGCTATTATGGCGTAAGTCTAAAACTAGATGATTGATATCTTTACTTATAATTATATCTCTGAGCTGCGTGCTAAATTCAGCCAGTGACACATCCTTGCGATTTCTCACATCGTTCACTTGCACATATAAAAAACCTTTTTCACCGAAGTGTTCATGCCAATAAGGTCTGTCGTTATGTTTTAAGTAAGTCGGTAACTCGCTTGCGCGCAAATTAGGTAGCTTAGGTAATTTGGGAAATCCGCCAAAACGCATAGCTCGTGTACTTGGTGTTACCGTAAACTGCTCGTCTTGTTTACGTAACGTCAGCGTCACCGCTTGCTCAGCCGGTACAATTTCTAAACCTTGCAGCACAGGGACCAAGCTTAAATAATACGGCGCTAACCAACTTTGCTGCATTTGATTGTCGCGTGCGTTAATGCTGCCTACCAACTCAATGGCTTTAGCGACGCTCACATCACCAAAACGCTCAACTTTACTGCCAATCAAATGTTGATAGTCATCACTTGCTGCAACGATGTACAAGCCATCGTTAAATAGGTAAAACTGCACGGGCAACTGGGCAAAATTCCCCTGCGCACCCCATGCTGGAATTAAAATATTGTGACCATTGTTAAGCAGGCCAATCAACCGCATAAAGCCAAACACAATTTGTTGGTCGCTCAATTGTGGAATACGTTTGTCTAGCGCATCAACTTGCGCTTTAAAGTCAGCTTGACTGATAGAATGAAACGGATTGACGTGCAGGCGCTGAATTTCAGCATAAAGATAGGCTAAATCGCTGCGCCAGCCTTCATCTCGGCTTATGTTTTGTGTATCAATCACACCTGCGACGCGCTTAAACGTATCGCTATTTTCCATGCTCTTAAACGCGGCCATGGTGTCACGGCTGAACAAACTGCGGCCAGCCAGTTTAGGTTTATCATCCCAGCGCGCGGCAAGGGCTTTGTTGAGCCATTCAATGGCTTTACTTTGTTCGCCTGCAAAGCCATACGCCTGGGCAATTTTAACCATCAAATCGTTTGGTGTACTGGCACCATCGGGGATGCCTGTTAAGCGATAGCCCAGCGAAAGCGCTTGCTCAAACGCACCCACCGCTTCAAGCCACTGCTTGTGATTAAAATACGCCAACCCCAATAAATACCAAGTAGCACCATCGTTTTGATATTGCTTAGTTAATTTTTCTAATAAAGGCTTGGCTTGTTGCCACTGAGCTTGCTTGGCAAACTTCACCGCTTGTTGTTTATCAGTAAAATAGTCCGTTGGTTTTTTAACTTGGCTGGCAAGGTAAACATTGTCGGCTTGGTTTACCATCTCGGTGGCTTTATTTTGCGCCACGGCATTGAAACTCACACCAACTAACAACAAAGCACTTAACAACATGCGCCCACTCAAATACAACATTCAACGTCTCCTTTGCGATTAATACCGCTATCGCGATTTACTTGCCACCAGCATAACAAAGCCCGCCCCAAATCAGGTTTAAGATCCTGATCCGCGACTAAATAACTGCTTTTTAAACTGCATTGGCGTGACTTCAAACTCCTTTTTAAAGCTATTAAAAAACGTCGACTTTGAATTAAACCCATGATCTAAAGCGATATTTATTAGCGGCAGAGTTGAATGTGGCGTTGTTTCTATGATTTCTTTCACCGCCCTTGCACGCAGGCTGTTAATGTAATCACTAAAGTTGCGCCGCGCGATGGAATTCACCGCCCAAGAAATATCTCGCACTTTAAACCCGGTATGTTCAGCCAATTCGGCAATGGTCAATTTAGGCTGTTGATAAAGCTTTTCATGCCAAACCGCCTGTTCAATTTCGCTAAAAATAGTCTGTGCCAAAGCATCATCTTGCTTCTCATTGTCTGGCTCATTCAGCAAACTTTGATAACGCTTAACATCGTCAAACACCTCGGGGCTGCGCACCACTTTAAAAATTAAGTAACAAGACAAACTAAAAAACACCAGTTCACTGGCAAAATACAGCCCCTTTTTGAGTAACAACGGCGTGATGGTTTGGGTGTTCATTCGCACTAAATCTAACACCAATAAAGCGCTAAACACCCCAAGTGCCGTTGATAGCCACTTTAATGAGTAAGTATCGACTTGCGAGCTGACCGACTTAAGTAAGCTATGGTATTGACTCAATTTGATAAAACACACAAAGATATAAGCCAGCTGACTGAACGTGCCCAGCAACACCACCGTTTGCACCTGTGAGGTAAACGGCAACGCTAATAACGCCGGTAAAAAATGCGCGGCCGTTTTCACCGTTACCTTTGGCTCACTCCCCGTTAGCGCACTCACCAACAAATACAACAAAGGTCCAAACAGCAAGGTAAATGCCGGCGTGATCAACACCTCCCCCAACAGCCCATTATTCTCAGCAATATTCAGCACACACAACACACTTTGAAACGCCAAAAACAACGCCAACAACCGAAACTTAGCCACCTGAAACACCAGCGCGGCACCAAATGCGGTCATAAACGCAAACACCACTTGCAACAAACTCACTACTTCAAGCGTGATGGGGGTAGAAAACAAATTCATTAACTGATCAAAATCTTGGGGTTGGAAAGTACAATGCTCTATATTCATTGTATACTTTTGGAAACGCAACTAAGAATGTCATTTATTTATAAGAAGATGATAGCCATTTTTCTTAAAAGTATCGTTATTTGTTAGCTCTGTCCAACTCACTAGCAAATCAATAACACTTAGGTTATTGGTCATTATACTTCTTCTGGATATACGTGATAGCAGGTTACGCTAAATTGACAAGTCCGCTGGTATTTACCCATTCCTGCTTACAATTCGAATAAAAATGGGGCAGCCTCTACCGTTCTTGGAGCCGAAATCCTTTGTGCAAATAATAAAATCTGTTGCATATTTTCCTTGTTACTTAGCCATAGCCGCTATTTTTATAATCGTCTACTCAGCGCTATCCATGGAATAAGTTTAAGACATCCCGCTGCCAACTTGCTTAAAAAAACACAAGTGAGACTCAGTGCCATTTCATTGTTGAGTGTTTAATGAAATGACACTGAGCTATAAGCACTACCGCTTCAATGCAGCCTGACTAAACTCCCTTTTAGTCATCCCTAATCCAAACTGATATTCAGAGCTTTTTAACACTGTTACACTTTGTGTTTGATGATTAACCATCTCCAATGTGTGTGCCCGCCAAAACCGTTCATCATACTTGTGATAGCTTTTTGCGAGTAATGTTTTTAAATGGCTATCTTTCTTATCGTAAAATTCAATTTTTTGCACCCTTAAATGCTCTTTGTCAAACCATGTGCGCAATCGCTTATACCCTGAATACTTGCTTTTAGGATAACTTTCAATCACATAGCAATCTTGCTCATTGAAAGTGTCGTCTTTAATATACGAGTAGCTATAATCTTCTAACTCTCTTCCACCAATATCCTCAAATGCAAATTCACTTCCAACAAAAGGCCCCGATTTATTACTCGACGCTATCCGTTTAACTCGCTTCAATGCGGGCAAATAAAGCCACTGTTCATTATCTTTACCAAATTTATTGTGTGTAAGTAGTGCGGTCCCCCGTTGGTCATTTGGGGAGTTAAAGACAAGTATACTTTTATCACCTTCACCGCCAGTGCCTTCAACTGTTTTAACAGTCATTTGTCTGGTAGCACTTGCACCACTTCTATTGGTCAAAATCATTTCAACTGTAGATTTAACATCTTTAAATCCATCGTCTTTTTGTTCAGCCTTCGTCGCGATTTCTAAACCCTTTTCAAAGTTTGTCTGCGCTAGCGCGTGCTGACCAAACAAAATCAATGATACACCTAATATACCTTTAGTCACATTTTTCATATCTGTCCTTAAAATAAGCGTTACGAGGCCAATTCAGCTTCTACTTTTGAATCTGAAGTGACAGTCTCTTTGTCTCGATCAAATAGCATCAGTAGTGTTGGTAACAATAGTAAGTCAGTTAATAACGCTATAAATATCGTTAACGCACACATGAGACCCATATCAGCACTGAGCGTAAATGGCGAAATGCAAAGCACCAAAAAGCCGATACATAATACGATCGTGGTGATCACGATTGCTTCTCCACTGTGTATAAAGCTGTACTTCACAGCGGCCTCTGAACTTTCCCCTTGCCTTCTAGCTTGTAGGTACTTACTCAAAAAGTGAACCGTGTCATCGACGACAATACCCATTGTCATACCCATTACCATAGACAAAGCAAGCCCAACTTCTCCAACAAAAATTCCCCAAATCCCAAAAGCTATCAACGCAGGTAGAATATTCGGAATTAAACTCAACAACCCAATCTTAATCGATCTAAAGGTCACGACAAGTATCATTGAAATCAGAACTAAACCAGTGAATACTCCTTTTAGTAGGCTTTCTATGTTACTTTTTTGAACATAGATAAACATCATGTTTTGACCCGTTCCTTTTGTCCACATATGCTCTGGCGCATTTTGTTGCAACCATAAGCGTATGCCTTCTTCTAACTTGAATACTTCTACATCAGAGAGCTTATTTATCGACACGGTTAATTTCGTGGCTGACTGCTCCATATCCACGATATTATTTAGCCCCAAGCCATAAGGCAGAGACAATTCATATAATAATAAGTACTGAGATGCCAAGGTTTTATCCGATGGTAGGGTATAAAGGCTTGAATCGCCTCCATTCATATTCTGATTGAGTCGCTTCATGATATCGGTGAAGCTAGACACATGAACTACACCGGGCTGAGTTCTTATCCACTGAGCAAGCTCTTCTAGGATACGCATATATTCAGGGTCAACGACGCCATATGCTTGTTCAGCCGCAATTTTGTAATAAACGGTTTTGACGCCCGTGATATGCTCGTCTACAAAATCAATGTTTTTTCTATATTCAGTGGTTTCGTCAAAGTGATTAAAGTTATTGTCATTGATAATATTCTTCATCAGAAATGCAGACAAAGTCACTGAGATAAGCGCTGACAATACAAAAACGGGTTTCTTTTTAGCGATTAAGAAATCCGCAAAAGTCCCCATATTGACAACATTGCCACCTTTTACGCTAGTGTTTTTAAATAACAACAATAAAAAAGGCAAAAGACAAAAAACAAAAATAACGGAGTAACCAATACCTGCTGAGACCACATTACCCAGTACACCAAATGGCGGAGTTGCACTGAAGTTTAAAGTCATAAAGCCGATAATCGTCGTAGCTGAAGCCAATAGGATCGGCTTCATATTCATTGCCAGTGAGCTTATTAGCGCTTGCTCGGTCGATGCGGTCAACTTAAGCTGATTACAATACCCTTGGATTAAGTGAATACAGTGAGCGACCGTCAAAGCAAGGATCATAATAGGACCAGAAGTCCCTATCGCGGTAAACGTTACATCAAAAGCAGCAATAAACGCGATCCCAGACAGCGCTGAGAACAATATCACCAATAGCGTAATAAAAGAGGCATTAAAACTGCGATAAATCACAAACAACATGATAAGAATCACAAGCAACATCACTCCATAAAGCTTATTATTTGCTTTACTCGCTTCAGGATGAGCCATACTGAGCATATTGCTTCCAGCTAAATACAGCTCAAGATTCGGGTGTGACTGCTCGTACTTAGCAACCATCTCTCGGACAAAACCAACCGCCTCAGGCACTTCCGTTGTTTTGTTTAGCCCTGGCAATTCCGTCGTGATATTGATACCTGTTACCGTGCCATCCGCATTGATAATTTTGTGCAGAATTTCCGGTTGGTGTAGCGCTATTTGACGTCGACTTTCTATCTCGTTGGCAGACAACTGCGAAGGAGAATCAAATAACCCCTGCACAAGCAGATCATCACCATCAACCCAGGTATATTGGTAATTAATGATTGAATCAACACGTTTAGAAAACGGCACTAACCACGACTCTTCAGTGATTTGCTCAACTACTTTTAATACCTCAGGAGTAAAGACATCCCCCTGCTTTGGTCTCACCGCAATGAAAATGTTGTCACTTTTATTGAACGTTTCTTGTAGCTTGTTAAACACCACCATATTGGGATCATCATCATAAAAAAATGATTTATAGTCAGCGCTGATCTTGAAATTCTGAAACCCCAACAATGTAATGGCAAACAAAACTAAGGACAGTAAAGCTAATATTTTTCGCTTAGCCACAAAGAATTGTGCTGCACGATAAGCCAATTCTCCTTTCATCGTTGTTTCATTTTGCATGACTCCCTCCTAAATTTAAGTCTCCAGCAGCGAATTGCTCTTTAACGCCGATATGATAATTTACAATTGAAAATGCACGATCACTATCAGCTAGCGCTTGCATCACTGCATACGCACGCTCATACAGTTCGCTTGGCACTGGACAATCTGTTGGCGAGGATAATAACCGATTTAAACACACCGCAACCCAAGACAGGTCGGCAAACTGTTCCGTAAAATCCGTATACAAAAGAGTGCTTATAACGTGTGATCCCATGACAATCCGTGCTGCTCGAGCACTTAGCTCAAACGATTCAACACTTGAGAAGTAATGATGACCAAGCGCTGACTTGGCCGATAATTCATCATCGATTAGACGGTTCAATTCAGCGGACAAAGCTTGCCCATGAGCAATAATCGACTGAGTTAAAATGTTATCCACGCCAAGAGAGGATAAGCGTTTGGGCAAACGCTCTACATGACTGGCAAGATTCAATAAAGTACATTCATGTTTACCACTAAGCACAGTGATTTCATTTAACCGAACATCAGGCATTTCAGCATTGAAATCATACAGTGCTTTGACGCACTCTTCCTCAACGGTAGAAACACCACATTGGCCTAATATGGCGCTCAGCTGTGCCGTAATATTATTCAAATTAACTTGCTTATTGCCATCCACAAAGCCTGTACAGCTAATGTCTCGATAAAGCTTTTGGAATATACCAAAATAGCAATCGTCTCTTAAATAAGAGCGCGCGCCCAGCACGTCTCTAAGCGAATTCATCGTTGACTCATAAGTGTGAGGAACATGATATTTTGCAACAGAGGACAAAAAGCTCACACTCTTTGGCGTTACATGTACACTTCGAGCAGACACCATCAGCGCTATGTCACCATTTAACAAGTCGGCAAATGCATCAACCAAAGTACGTCGAGTAATTGGTTGCTCACAAACAGGCTTTCCAAATAGTTCGCGTTTAGTTGCGAACGTCAGCGCAATTCGCAACGATGTATCAACCAGTGCGTTGGCAAAAGCAGCAACACCAATTCGGCAAACATGCTGACTGCAAAGCATCGCTTCTAAACCGCGACCTTGCGCTCCAATAACATGATCTGCACGCGCATTATCGAGACGAACACCACTGAGGTCCATTCCCCTCAAACCCAGTAACCGAGTTCTTGGCAGCACCTGAAACTGCTTCTGTGGTACACTTTTTTTATCCACAATGAACATGGTATGGGCCGCAGGTCCCGACTTGTTCTCATCTTTGGCAAGTACAATGACTAGATCGTTCTGATAACAATGACCAATTGGCCATTTTTCACCAGTTAAATAGTAACCATCGTCATCCACGCGAAACGAGGTTTGGTTAGCCACAATATCGCTGCCAACTGCTTTTTCTGAAATGCCCCAAGAAATCCCCTTGCCCTTGAGGGAGGCCGCTGAATAATACCGCTTTTGCTCATCAGTCCCCTTTAAAAGGACACTGATATAACCAATAAAATGCAATACAAACTGCAATGCCACGGTGGGGTTGCGCTGTGACAACAGCCGAATAATGTACATAATCTGTGGGAAATCAGTCATTTTCCCATCAAATTCATGCCATACCGTGTAGTCAAAAATACCACTGCGTTTTAGATGCTCAACGGCTTCTCTTGGGAACTCATCCAGATCGTCCAGTCGCATCATATTCTTAAAAGACAAAACACTGTCATCATCAAATGGGCAACCAAGCCCATTCGCCAGCTCACTTAATTCCTTAATAAGCGACAACATAAAAACACTCCATTTACAATTGTCATTATTATATAGATTTAACGTTAAAATAAGAAGGAGAAACTTCTAATCCATGTGCTCTGAGAATTGATAAACGCTGAAGATAAGCCCCTGACCACATCAATGTTTTAGCTACAACATCAACATGTCGATTCTCTATCGCTTCTAATTCAGTGCCCGCAACCCAGTCATTAAATGCACCCAGCGCAGAGCCAGCCCAAATTTGATAATCCATTTCTCGACCATCGAGACCTTGGTTTGCCCAATAGGAGGATTGTCCTAAATATGATCGGAAAATGAGTGCCATCTTTTGTTTTGGATCTGCCAATGCTTTTTCTATCTGACTTGCATCACGTTGTTCGAAATAAGATTTAGTCTTATCCCATACGCCCTCTAACGTATCTTGAAAAATGTCTTTCTCTATTTTTTGTTTCACATCCATGGGAATTTCTTCAATGCAAGTATATTCTTTATACAGGCTATACAGTTGCTTTGCTCGCATGGGGAATAACGTCCCCTTTTTGACCACTTGAAGTTGCACCCCCATTTCAAACATATCTGCGGCCGGTGCCATATCCACATCTGAAATCGATACGTTTGCCAGTACCTTACGCACTTTGTCGCTGGAACCACTCTCAACACAACTTTGGTTGACTGACCCAGTAACAATGTAATCAGCCCCCATAGAAAATGCTGCGAACACGGCATCGGGTGTACCAATACTACCTGCTGCACCAACACGAATTGGCGTCACGTATTGATATTGCTCATTTTGTTGGCTAACCAAACGACGAATAACCGGGAACAATGTAGTCAATGCTCTGCGATCCGTATGTCCTCCCGAATCGGCCTCCACCGTGATATCATCCGCAACTGCAACTTCTTTCGCCCAAAGCGCTTGTTGTTGCGTGATCTGGCCCGACTCTACGAGCTTATTTAAAATGTGATCTGGCGCGGGCGATGCAAATTGCACAGCCACTTCTGGGCGAGAGATTTTTGCAATCACCTTATTCTTTGCGCATACGCGTTCACCATCATGGTAAAGGCCAGCAACTCGATACAGTACTATGTTCTCATTCACACTCATAAAGGCCGAAGCCTCTACAACACGAACACCGTACTTAAACAGCAGCTCAACACAGCGCTTTTCAAGCATGCCTTCCATTGGAGAGTGGATGAGGTTCACAGCGTATGATTCATCAGTCAGTGCAGTTGAAATCTTAATGAGATCTTGTTCGATAATACTCGGGTGCAAGCCTCCTGCACCGTATGAGCCAAGCAACCCAGCCTTCGCAGCTTTAATAACCAAATCAGCTGATGCAATGCCATTGGCCATAGCCCCTGTCATATAAGCATATTTTAAATTGTAAGCACGTAGAAACGCCTCACTTCCCAGCAAGGTGCCAGAAGTGGCAGGTAAGTCACATATATGCTTGTATGGTTCGCCTAAGCTAGAACCTGTGCGCGCTAGTGCTGTAATTTGACCTTGATATTCATAAACAGACAATGCTTTATCCAGCGACAGCAGCGTCTCCTTTATATACGATTGAGAGAATAAGCTTTGGTCAATTTCGATATGTGATTTTGCTGTTGATACACTCATTACTGTTTTTCCTTAATCTCAACTACAACGCTGTCTGAGTTATAAATTCTTAAATGGTCATTAAATAGGTTTGCCTGAGCAAATATAAGTATTCTGTCGCTTTGATGTTCAATGCGCTCTATATGCACTTCAACATTCATCATGTCATCTGTGGGCAAGATTTGACCTCGATACATCCAATTCATCGGTATTTCTGTGGCGACACTGAAACTTGGCTGGCTAAACTGCTCCTTGCCAATGCCTTCAGCTACCGCAAATAAGCGTACAGCCTGTACAAACGCCTCAATACCTAAAGAACCAGGCATGACCGGATCATCATGAAAATGATATTGGAAGTACCAATCATCTGGCTGAATGAACTTCTTAACAAATAAATAACCCGCTTTGTGAATACCTTGCTGCGGACAGTAATACACTTCATCCATTACTGATAAACGCCCTTTTGATACCGCAAACACGTCTTGGTTATCTAAAGCTGGTTTCACTTTGGCTTCATCCACTTTATAAGGCGTGATATCTAATGCTTGCTGCTCATACCAAAAGCTTGTGGTATCACCGTTGTCCAAGCCAACTTGCTTCGCCATCATTTGATGCGTAAAGAATCCAAATACAGATTCCCCCTGATAGAAACTCTCTCCATCAACGCGAATATCAAAGCGTAAATTTTGTAAGATGGATTCGGGCATGACGGTGGTCGACAGTAAAGTAATATGATGACGGATCGTTTTACCGCGAAGGTCGATATCTTTTAGATAGGTCGTGGTGCCTTGTAAGTTACGAATATGATAAGTTTTGTCGGGGTAGTTAAGTGTAGGACCCAACAAATAGCCCAAGCACAGCGCAGACTGCAAACTGGTTTCAAGCAACACCGTAAGTGGCATTTTTCCATAGTTATCATCATAGTACCAATCAGCGTTAGGCACGTCATATTCCGCAATCATGGTTGAGCCATCGGTATACTCCTTACATTGCCCATTAAGTTCAACGACACGGTCAATAAACTTAAAGTCCAAATTAGGAACCCTCGGCGCGACTCGACCATCATACAATTCGAAGTCACTGCCCATGGCAATGCCTAAACTGCCAGTGCCACAATGTGCCATATGAAACTCATTGAGTACCGCTGGTGTACCATCACTACATACTCTGCCGCTGAAATAGGCGGGATCATTTGCCCTTGGTGCTATCTGCGCGTTAGGTGACTCCGTGATCCTAAAGGAAAGATTTTCTACCAATACAGCAGGCTTATCACCATCGTAAATCACCGCATGTGCTTTGACGTATGGACGAGGCACAAAGCCAGTTTCAAATATCTCAAGTTCATATCGCAGCGACGGCACCGTGTTAT
Organism: Pseudoalteromonas sp. ATL1; assembly: GCF_058933015.1. Classification (NCBI taxonomy): domain Bacteria; kingdom Pseudomonadati; phylum Pseudomonadota; class Gammaproteobacteria; order Alteromonadales; family Pseudoalteromonadaceae; genus Pseudoalteromonas; species Pseudoalteromonas sp. ATL1. Next base: position 3,943,536 of record NZ_JBZYXL010000001.1, read on the forward strand.
CAATTTGACCCCGTACTTTAATATCCATAAGCTCGCCTGGGACAGGTTGGAACTCGCACAACTCAAAACAATGATGCATACCCAATGAAATTAGGTAAACTCGTAGCATCTGAATAGCCCCTTCAGCCACCAATGAGCCAGCCATAACTTGATCATCTACAAAATGACACTTAAAGAACCAAGCTTCGGGGTCCAGATACTGAGTACCTATCATCTTCACGGTGCCAGAAGCTTGTGGTTGTGCCATATGCGTGATCTCATCGAGCATAATTAGCTTTTCATCTGGTAATCTAATCGACGTATTTCTAGGGTTAACTTTGTAAGTTTCTCCAAATACGTTTTCAATTTTCCCCTGACTCAATTGAATCAAGTCGTCGCGAGTTAGGCTGGTTTTGTTGTGTTGTAAAAGCGGCTTAACAAATTGCGGAACTGGTGTTTTGACGTTACTCAACACCACGCCTAGACTATTATCCAATTCCTGCTGGTTGAAAAATCCAGCACAGCCACCTTCTAACTGCATGATTGGCTTATCGTCTGCATAGCCATCATATCGGAAGAAGAATAACAGTACATCGCCTTGCCAAACGAAGTTTTCAATATAGATGTCGAATCTTAGTGTCTGTCCACCACGAGGTAAGTTATCTAAAAACGTCATTTTGCCATCGAGTAATCGATAACGACGCTCCCCCTTATTGAAAAAATCGACACCTAAGTAGCTGATTAATAATAAGTCACACTGTCCAGCTTCAACTGCAATTCCCGGAGGCACCACACCATCAATAAGATACCAAGCATCCTCTGGAATATCGTATTCCGTGGTCAACATGCACGGCTTGAGTTCGTGAAGCTTGGCTTCCAAGCGAGTGACTCGACTGACAAAAAAGTAAGGGTCATCAGGCAATCGAACCCGCGTAGCATATTGGTCAATTTCGGCATATTCTTCACCAAATGCATCTGCGATTTTGCCTGCGGCGAACGCCTTAAGCTCTTTGTAGCCCAGTATTTCAACTGGTTTTAATTGCTCGTCCTCAGGCTTGTTATCACGAGTAACGTGGTTCAGTGCCTCTGTCGAGCCTACCATTTTCACATTTTCATGTTCTGTATGTGGAATAACTTCAACAACCTCACAAGAGGTGGAAACATTTTCAGGTTGCAAGGAGACCGTTTCCGCAACCGGCTTAGTGATCGTATCCGTGCCCGTCATTCCATCTATTTGTGTATGTACATAATCAAACACCTGTTCGGTTAACTTTGTCTGGGTTTGCAAATAAGCATGATGCAGTGTGGCTTTATGCGCTTGACCTTTACTTATTAAACGCTGCGTATTAAGCAGCGAGGTAACTGGCTCCACTTCTGCTGGCAACTGACTGTTTGATTGAGCACGAACAACCGAGCCTTGCTTGGTCAATTCAGACACTTTTGCGGTTAAATGTGCTTGATCACTTGATTGCGCAACAAGACTGCTTGAAGCGCCTGTGCGAATAGTGATGTGAGCATTGTCAGCAACTTCAATATGCAACACTGGTTTGCTCGACAAATCGTGATTAACGGATTTTCTGTACATAGTTGATGTGTTATTTACAGGGTGAGATACAGATCCCTCTGCATCATACGAAGACATAGTATGCTCATCAATCACTGGCGTAGCCTGAATCAATGAGTCTATATCGGGGGTTTGTGCTTGGATATCTGCCAGCATGTTACGTCCACCAACCTTAATCGGCAAAGACATCACTTTACTCGGTTCATCCGGTATCAAGTGTGATACATCAATGGAGACACCTAACGTAAACAACTGTGCAAACATACGATTCAAGCCATCAATATCGCTCAGATTCCTCGAATCAACGCTCAATACTGTGTGCGGTTTGTCTGCAAGGGTTTCTGCTATCCACCGGCTACATGTACCACCTGGACCAACTTCAATAAATAACCTTGCCCCTTCAGCATATGCACGGTGAATAATATTTGGGAAGTCAACCATTCTGCATAACATATCGGCAATGTTATGTGTCAATGTCTCAGCTGTGAAGTCAATGATTTCACCCTGTTGGCTACCAGAGAATAAGCGTACCGACACATCACCTTGACTTTGATATCCACACATATCTCTAAATAAAGGCTCTGCACTTCGCATTGCTTCATTGTGTAACATGTGCCCGTTTGGCGTCTTAATGACACTCAACGAGTGTGTCTCTATCAGTGATGATAAGGCTGCTGGTTGTCCACCGATAACAACCTCTGATGGACTATTGATGTGGGTGAGAAAGATTGCGTCATTCCCTTCACAAAGTTGCATAATTTTTTGTGCGTCATCCAATACAACGTAATTATTCCACACCGGTTCTGATGAATCTTCAACGCCAAAATAATGTCTTGCAGCCTTGGTCGGCCCGACTAACACATCTTCAAATAAAGGACTGGTTTTAAGCTCATAGAATGTCTCTCCCTCAATTTGCCAAACGTCATTGGCAAATAGCATACAACTTTCACCTAGGGAGTATCCAAACGCAAAATCTGGCGTGACATTAAATTGTGACTTAAACATCTGCGTGTGGAAAATGGCCAGACTTCCGCCACTGCACATCATTGCCGCAACATCATCTTGCAAGGCCAGCTCTAACTGCATGTAATCACGACGGCTCAAGGAACCAGATGCCTTTGGGTACACCTGCTCCATAGCCATTGCAAAGTGGGGGTCCTTCCATTGCTGTTCAAACCCTTTTAATAATTGTGGAAATAATCTAAAGAAACCTCTCCCCATATCAACATAGGCGTTGAACGCACCAGGATATACGAAGGCTACGGGCAGTGCTTCATCCCGTATGATCACCTCAAAGCGGCTTCCTGTAGGCGTTTTCCATTGAGTTCGAGATGCAAACTCGGAGGAATCAAAATGCTGCAATAATCGACCGACTTCTTGTTTAAATTGCTCTACTGATTGTGCCACTATGGCAGCACGCATCGTGCCACTAATAGTGGCATCGTATTCCAATAAGCGATTACGTCTAAGTACAATCAAATCCTTGTCTGAGCTGACGGCGTCAACGGCTTGATTCAAGGTTGTTCTGAGTTGTTCTAGCGACTCACCAGCAAATGGAATTATCATAAATTCGTTCGCCAGAATATGATTGTCGCTTGGCCAACATCCCTCCGTCAGCAACCAATTGTGCAGGGCCCCTTGCTCAGGGCACAAGTGGACCAAGGCGGCCTTTTTCAATTTACGCGTATCGCATACCCACGGATAGCCTTGCTGTGCAACATGCCAGTTTTGAGTCTGCAGAAGCGGTTCAAACAAAGTACTAGCTGCTGTTGATTTAGGTATATATCTGTGATGCAAACATAACGCTGCTTTAATTAATCCAGCCAATGCTGTTGATTGTGCGCCAGTTCCAGTCACCGACTGTACACTTCCCATCGCTACCGATTGAGCACTATTTTGGATTCGTTGCGCCAAATCTGCCGTATTGGCATGACCCTGAGGCACTTCAATAAGGCCAAGGTTCATTGCTTCAGTATTCATTGACTGAGGCTCAATATGAGCGAACACGCGAGCAGCTCTTTCTTGCGCCAATTCAGACGACTCCAAGAATACAGCCCCTGCCCCTTCTCCTGGTTGCACACTCTGTGCATCCGATTGTGCGAGCCAAAGCTCTTCAGGGTTACAGCCCATATCAACCGAGCCGATTAACACGCCATCCACCTCAGACGCCGCCATTAATAGTTTGGCAACTTCCATTGCATAATGAAGCCCATCCCCCGTGCTAGATAGCGTAAAAGCGGGTCCATTAAAATCCCAAGCTGACGAAATGCGGCTCGCCATTAAATTGCCAATATAACTGAGTACCTCATCTGAGCCAATTTTTGGGAATATCGCTTCGGCGCATTGTTCAGTCCATTGTGACAAACGCTCAGCGTCGTATTTAATGCCGTTGATTTGAAGTACATTTTCAATGTATGTCGGCAGTTCCACTTTCGCTCTACGAATGTGCGCAAAAGAGTCCAACTCCATAACAAAAATAACGGCTACATTGCGCAATTTACCTTTTTCTATCTTCGCACTTTTAAGCGCTTCTTCGGCAACCTTTAACATCAAGAGCTGTTGCTGATTGAACTGTGCCAAAGTTTTAGGCTGCACTTTAAATCGCAGTGGCTCAAAATCAAATTCATCCACATAGCTACAGGCTTGCTTATCTAATGAAAACCCTCTTAAGCGCTGTTCAGACAACGGACGCTCCCCAGAGTGTTCATTAAAAATAGCCTGTTCAAAGCGGCTTAAACTATCGAATGGGCCAAAGTGTGCACCCATTCCGGTAATGGCGATTGGCGTATGGTTAGTTTTTAACTCTACAGCATGTGTCTCTCTAGATTCCGTATTGTCTGAAAGCAGCATATGGGCATTAGTCCCACCGAAACCAAATGCAGAAATAGCTGCATAGCGGCTCTTATGCGCACTTTGCCAAGGAGTTAACTGAGTCACAATTTTATGATCCAGCGCCAAATTGATATCTGCGCTGCGCGTCTCAGACAATATGCGAGTCGGCGCGATCATGTCGTGCTGTAAGCTCAAAATCACCTTCATCAAACTAGAGATGCCAGCCGCAGACAGGAGATGACCAGTATTGCCTTTCACTGATCCTATTTTCAATGACTGTTCATTGAAATAAGACGCCAAAGAATTAAGCTCTGTTTGATCCCCTAACGGCGTGCCTGTCGCATGGCATTCAATATACTCTAGTTGAGATTTATCAATGCCCGCTTCTTTGAAGGCGCGCTCATAAGCAAGTATTTGTCCCGCCTTACTAGGTACCAACATATGCTTGCCCGCACCATCATTAGACAGACCTACGCCCTCGATCACCGCCAAAATCTCATCTTCGTGTAACAAAGCGTCTTCTAGGCGCTTTAATACAAAAATACCAGCACCTTGCCCTATCTGAATGCCCTGCGAACGAGATTCAAATGGTTGACTATATCCATCTTGAGGAAAAGCATGAAAATCAGAAAATGCAGAGTGTAATACCCAAGGATCGCTGGCACTCACGCCACCCGCTAACATTTGATCTGCTTGACCACTCAGCAGGTGGTGAATACTAAGCTTGATAGCATAAAGCGCCGAAGAACATGCAGCATCTAGCCCATATGCTGGGCCACCTAAACCAAGCAACTTAGCAATTAGCTGAGGGGGGCTACCGCATACATGACGGTTTTCAGGCGCGATGTTTTCACGCTCTGGGCACTTTAACGCAAGATCAAGTTCACTGCCCATAAACTGTGCAACCTGTTCGTGCCAAAATGGCACGTACAGGGCATTAGACTGCTTGGTTGGGAATGTATAGTTACCTAATACAATTCCAGTTCTGCTCAAATCTATTGCATGTTTGGTCTTTCGCTCTAATACCTCTGTAGCACAGTGCAATGGCCACTTAAATACATCATCAAGGTCAGTGATATTCACATCAGGATGGACATACTTATCACTATTAAAAGCAAAGTTTTCTACAAACCCGCCCGTCGCACAATATACCTTGTCAGATACGGGTATATCACTCATAAATTCTGATTTTGGTAACCCAAAATCAGCGTCGCTCCCCTCTTTACGCGCATCTTGTTGCGCTTGGAGTAACTCCCAAAACTCTTCAGGAGAATGTGCACCCGGAAGGATGCACGAGACAGCGACTATCGCTATTTTTCCACTCATTTTCACACCCCTAGTCTACTTGTGCTGGCTTCGCGCGGAACTTCTCAAGTAGTGCATTATTTTTTATAAAGGTACCTTCAAGGCTAAAGAGAACTTCCCCTGTCTCCGTATGACCCTTTATCGATAACGTTGGTGTAAAGTCTGAGGGTTTCACCAAGACTGCTTTAATGATAATTCGTTCTGCAAATTTAGGACGTCGATACAGCGTGACATTGCTCACCTCTGTCGGTAGGTTCACCACATCATCTAAGTGGTAAATCACATAAGCAGCCGCTTGAATTGCACCATCCAAATATAATGGACACAACTTACTGGTTGCGTGTTGTTCTAATACCATGTCGCTGATCAAGTCCGACTCGCAACTAAACTCAAGCGCCTGATCCGCAGTCTGTTCAAATGTCTTCAATAATTGGAAGCGAGATTCATGGAATAAAATCTTGTCATCGTAGATCGGCTGCATCGTGCGATTAATTTCAGCACCGGAGGCACGTTCAATCATTGGCATCAAATCACCATCAATGAGTTTTACGCCATTACACACATAGTGTATTTGGTCATTTGCGGTGTTTTTCACAACGACATCAACAACAAGATTGTCTTCTCGCCATTGTGCAGACTTATTCACCACAAACTCTAACTCTGGTTTGAACTTATCATCTGCCACAATGCCTTTTTTCACTTGATGCTGCTCACATGCAACAGCACTCAATCCTGGGAATAACCCTTCAATGATATTGAACACCATTCCTAAGGAAAATGTTGTCGGTAGTACAATATGACCATCGATACTGTGATCTGCCAGAAGGCGATTACTCGCAATTGATTGTAAGTTACGTTTTACAGACCAAGAGCCATGTTTAAACATGGACGCGATGTTATCTGAACCCGCCAGTCCCCGGTTTGGACCAAAGAAAAACACAGGCGAAGTCGGCATCATAAACACATTGCTAAACACCTCAGCTCCTTGCGACTCTTCAATCAATGCAACTCCTCGTTGTTCAAACATTTTCTTTAAGTTCGCATCGACCATACCTGAATCCCATGCGCCCCAAATAATGGATGTCGCACTCGCATCAGTGTTGTGTGCTTTTAGCTGCGTATTGAGTAATACTGCAAACCGGTTGAGAATTTCATTTGCCATCGCGTAATCAGACTGACCTGGGTTGCCATACAATCCAGCGACAGATGAAAACAACACAACACGCTCAAGCATCGACAAGTCAAGCACGGATAGTAAATTAACTAAGCCAAAAATTTTCGGAGCAAAGACATGCTGTACGTCTGTAATGGTTTTATCTTTCAACAACTTGTCAGCCAATGCACCTGCACCATGTACAAGCGCTATTCCAGTTGGCTCTTTAAGCCAATCTTGTTCGCTCGCCCAATTAGTTACAGACTCTAAGTTATTAACATCAACAGTGTGATAATCCGCTTTTGACCCCACTTCTCTGATTGCTTCTAATGTCTCGCGGATCTCTCGTGAATTCGTCACCTCACGCACCAGCGTTCGAATTGCTTTGGGTGTGACCTTATCTTTGCCTGATTGCAAAAATATCATTGCCCCTTCATTTAGCGCGGCATCGTTTAACCCTTCTGCCCAACTAGGATCCGAAGCTAACAGTGCAGAGCGTCCCAATAGGTGATAATGGCTCTGATTCGCCTTGGCAAGAGTCTTTATACAAGTAGCTGTCACCCCCCTAGCTCCGCCAGTAACAATGACATGCTCAGCGTTATTAGTATGTGCGGTTTCACCATACACAGCTTCGCTAAATGTTACCGTATGGCGGCCCTCGGCGTTGTATGCTATCTCTTTGTATTTATTTGAATAGTCATGAAGCTCCGCGACCACATATTCTGCCGCACATGCAGAGTCTAACGCGCTATCAACATCAACAGCCTTACAAAAAACTAAACTATTTTCATGTGCCAAGGTTTTGACTAAACCATTCACACCTGCACTATATAGCCCTTGTTCTGGTTGTGATAAGCCCAACTGGCCATCTTCGTAACTCACGCAAACAAATGCAACGCGCTCTGTTGCGCTATGTACATCTCTTGTCACTACATCTTTTGCAAACAATAAATGCTGCGACAACCAGTTAAACTGTTCATCAGCACCAGCCGGACTAAGCATTGAATGAGTACTGGGAAGTGTTTGTAGTACATATGCGTTAAAGCTATCAAAATGTGCCACTATTTCTTTCGGTGATTGTGACCATTGCAGGTCAATCACATCTGCATCAACGTCTAAATCAGCAACATTTGGGTAGCGCAGCAAAGTCACGGCAAGCTTGCGTGCTTGTAAAGCCTCGAAAAGTTTTACTGTTCTTTGGCTACCTTCTGAGACCAATAATACTTTACTACCTTGTGAAAATACTTGGCTTTCATCAACCGGTGGAATAGCTGAAAGCTGAACGTCATATTCACATACTTTTGCTTGATTGTTCACCTCCAGTACGTGGTTGTAGTTTTCAGCTTGATTGTTACGCACATCTGTATCAGTCACCGATGAAGGTGTGCCTACTTGGCTAACAACGTAATCTACAATGTCTCTTAAACTGACCAAAGCCGACAATTCATCCGCAGGAAGCGCCATATCTTGGCCCAAAGATTGTTGCATCGCGCCAAATATTTCTACCCGCTTGATCGAGTCAATCCCGAGATCAGCTTCCAGATCCATATCTAGATTGAGCACATCGGCAGGGTAACCTGTTTTATCACCTACAATTTTTAGTAGAGTTTGTTCAAATCCAGCAACGTCAAAAGCCGCGATCTCTTCTTGTTGGCTCTCTGCTGTTGCAGCATTACTTTGACCACTCAGTGCATTTTCAATATAAGCTTGCAAATCCCCAATGGTATCTAAGTTAGTAAGGTCATTGCTATCCAATGCTGGTAAGTTATCAAATGCGCTTTGAACTGCACCGAGGATTTCTACTCGCTTAATTGAGTCAATGCCTAAATCAGACTCAAAAGCCATCGTTGGGCTGATCACATCTTTGGGATACCCTGTTTTCTCACTGACAATACTTAGAATTTCAGCTGATACCGCCTTTAGATCAATGCTCGTTGAAACGTCCTTTACATGCGCCCCGACACTCTGTGCGTTACTATTGCTAGTCAGGTTTTCAAAGTAAGACTTGATTTCTTGGAGTGTTTCTAATGCAGTTAAATCTTCCGCATTCAAATCAGGTAAATCACTATACTGTTCTTGAATTGCACCTAAAATCTCAACACGCTTAATTGAGTCAATTCCTAATTCAGATTCCATGTGCATATCTAAAGACAACACATCTAATGGATAACCCGTTTTTTCACTGACCACTTTAAGCAATATAGACTCAATATCAACCTGAGGTACATCAGCCGTAGTTGGTGTCGCTGTGGCCTCATTTGATGATACAGAGCTAGGTGACTGCAAGGCAGCCATAATGACCTTTTGTAAGTCACCAATAGTATTGATTTGTGCGGATGCATGGTCTTGCAAATTAGTTAGTTCAGGTAATGCCTCTTGAACAGCCCCCAAAATCTCTACACGTTTAATCGAGTCAATGCCAAGGTCTGATTCCAAACTCATCTGCGCATCCAATACACCTATCGGATAGCCAGTTTTATCTGCAATGATGGTCATTACTTGCATTTCAACCACTTCAGCACTGACTTTTGGTGTTGCTTTTGATGACATAGGCTGCGGTTTTACATCTTCAACGTTGCTTTTCGATGTAGTCACGACTGGCTCAACATGTTGCTTTGTAATCGGTTTATCTTCTGATTGTTGTTCAGATACAAGCTTATTGTTGATTGGCTGACTTACTGGTAGCTGTTGAGGTGCAACATTAGAGGGAATATCAGAGCTCAATACATCTTTGGCTGGTCGTTCTTCGTGTAGGGCTGCATCTAAAAACACGCGATGTGCAAACGCAGTCTCGTCTTGACCTTTTTCAATTAAATCAAATGCTTTTTGAGTTAATTGAATCATCGCGCCTGCCACCGCAGGTTGTTCAGTAGTGGACGTGATCACACGATCAACCAACTCCGTGGTACTACGTGCATTGTCATCAATATATTTAAGATAGGTCTTGTGCAATTCTGTATTGTCGCTCATGGCTCTTCCTAGTATTTCCAATCCTGTATGTTCCGCGTTGTGCACCGACATAACGTGCTCTGGTGTTACTTGAGGTATATTTGGCTCCACTAATAACTCTTCAGCTTGTGCCTGTGTGGTGTCGACTGAGTTACCCGCGTCTGACTCAACGGATATATTGAACGCATCATGCGAGCGTTGCACAGCTGAAGTCTCTGTTATGGAAGCATTATTGTGTTGCTGCTGAATCGCCGAATTTGCAATGTCTTCTAAGCCCGTTTTGTATTGGCTCAAGCGATTAGGATCTTGATAATTCACGCCACTAAAGGGCACTGTAAACCCACCCTTCGACTCAGCAGGTTGAAACACTCTAATTGGTAAATCTGGCGAGTTGACTTTCACACCTGCTACCGCCAATTGGACTAAGCTAGACAGGAGTGCACTATCACTAGGCTTACCTTTTCCACCATCGGTTTTGATATAAGTAACATCGTCATATTGTGACAAAATGCGTTTTGCCATGGAGCTCAATGTGCCTTTAGGTCCACACTCTACAAATACACGTACACCATCTTGATACATGTTTTCAATGACCGACAGAAACTGAACTGGTCTACCTAATTGCCCTTTTAGACTAAGTTTTATATCGCTTGCATCCGTGTGGGCAGTGCCAGCTTCGTTTAAATATACTGGGCAGTTGGCCTGCGCAAAGTCAGCCTCTTCAATGTAAGATGAAAATTTGTCAATTGCATGTGCTACGTATGGCGTATGAAAGGCATCCGATACATCTAGTTTAGTAAGCTGTTGTCCACGCTGCTCACACTGTGATGCTAATTTAGCTAATGGCTCAGGGTGACCACCAATGACCGTTTGCTGCTGCGTATTAATATTACATATGTACACATCTGACAATTGTGCTTCACTGATAAGCGTCGCCACATCAGCCTGCGACATACCAACCGCGTACATCTCCCCTGATTGCGTACCTTCTGGCTTTTCAGACATAGACAAACCACGCTTCACAGACAAAGATACAAATGTCTCGTCGTCATACACATTAGCTGACCATAGTGCTGTTAACTCCCCATAGCTATGCCCAGCTACACAATCAGGTGTAAAACCACAAGATTTTAGAAATGCAAATGCGCCAGCTGATACGCACCCAATCGCAGGTTGTGCATGTTGTGTCTGTTGTAATTTAGCCCAATCAGCTTGCTTAGCTTGCTCTGTGAACTTGGTGAAAGGGTACATCAAATCCGTCAGTACAGTATTGGCGTGAGACCATAAAGTTTCGTTTGCAATTTCAAGCAGTGAGCGTGCTTGAGGCACATTCATTGTTTGATGCAAGCCCATATCAATATACTGACTACCCTGCCCAGGAAACAATGCAGCCACTTTTGTATTGTCAGTCACGGCTGAATTTGGCGCAAAGTATATCCCTTGAGGCAACTGCCATGCGGTATCCGCTTTAGCGCCCTGTAACTGATTGATCAACAGTTCTAATTTCTCTTGAAATTCAGACATGCTTTGGCACACAAAGCCTACTCTCGGCGCTTGTGATTCTGCCGACATAAACGGTATATCAGTCACGGAATCAATGTCTTTAAGCTGCTTAGCCAATTCAATTAACTGCTCATGTGAAGCTGCGCTTATGACACACGCATGAGGCATATTATTTAAACGTTTCGCTGGCTGCGATGTCTCGTACTGCTCAATGACAGCATGGAAATTCGTCCCACCAAAGCCAAAGGAGCTAACACCAGCTCTCAACTTATCTTGCTGTGGATGCTTGAACCATGGTCTTGTTGTACAGTTTAAATAGAAATTCGATTGCTCAATATCTAGATTGTCATGGGGTGCCGTGATGTTGTTGGTTGGAGGCAGCACTTTATGATGTAAGGCCAGTGCAACTTTAATCAGCGATGCAGCCCCTGCTGCAGCTTTAGTGTGGCCAATTTGCGACTTCACACTACCCAGTGCAATATGCTGCCCATCTCCTTCTGTAAATACTTCTTTTAACGCACTGAACTCGGTAGCGTCTCCCACGGGAGTACCTGTACCATGCGCTTCAATTAAACTCACGTCGTTCGGTTCACATTGTGCATCTTCATAAGCACGTCTTAAACATAACGCCTGACCGCTGGCACGTGGTGCATAAATACTCTTAAAACGGCCATCACTTGCACTACCCAAGCCAGAAATAACCGCATAAATACGATCACCATCTCTTTGTGCATCTGACAAGCGTTTTAGCGCAATCATACCCATGCCTTCGCCGATCAAAGTGCCATCACTGTGTTTATCAAAAGGACGAATCTTATTTTCTTTCGAAAAAGCGGGCGTTTTTGAGAAGCACATAAAGGTTAAAATTGAGTTCTCTGAATCACATCCCCCGGTGAGCATGAGGTCTGCACGTCCCATCTGTAACTCATCCATCGCCATTCTCAATGCACCAAGAGAGCTGGCACATGCAGCATCCACGGTGCAATTTGTGGCACCTAGATTAAAGCGGTTAGCAATACGACCCGCAACAACATTACCTAATAAGCCAGGGAATGAGTTTTCTTCCCAAGGCGCATGCGCAGTGTTGGCTGTCTTAATGAGCTGCTCGGCTTCTTCTTCTGACAACCCTTTGCTGGTCAAAACTTCTCGCCAAATTGGATAATCGAGTCGCTGCGCTAAAGAATGTTGTAATGAGGTCGCACCCGTAATCCCTAAAATGACACCTGTCCTTGAATGATCAACATCGTCCGCTAAATATCCGGCGTCATGGAATGCTGCTTTTGCGACATTCAAACTCAGCAGCTGTAAGACATCCGTCACTTCTAGGATATTAGGTGGGATACCAAATTCAACGGGGTTGAAATCAGTTTCAGGAATGAATCCCCCCCTTTTACAATATGTCCTATCTTCAGCCATAGGATCATCGTCAAAATAATCTTCAATGTTCCAATGGGTATCAGGAATATCCGTGATACAATCTTTACCGATCAATATATTATCCCAATATTCTTTGAGATTAGTTGCACCGGGGTAAAGGCTAGACAAACCAATAATTGCAATCGGTTCTTTACTCATTACACTTTCCTTATCAGAGTTAATTTACAGCCAAAACAACAAAAACAGGCAGCAAAAAACACGAGCGTTTTCACCGTCAGCGCTCAGAAGCTTGATTATTGTTTTGTTTTTTTTATTTTTTTATTTTTTCTTTGTTTGCTTATTTTTTAAACAAGCGACGAATTTTATGTAGCAACCCATGTTTATGTCTCAACTTCAATTGACTAAACACTGAGGTAGCCCCATAAATAGAGGCTAGAGATATGTTGTCTGTGAATAATGCATAATGATCCTTTTCCACATTAACGATATGAACATTTGATGATAACTTTGACCAGCCAATGCAATCTGGATAGGCACTGACCTCTTGTAACCCAGAACGACTTCGTATCAGTAAAATATTAAGATCAGGCTTGGGTTTAGGGAAAAAACCAGCAGACAATAGCATGTTACGCTTTAGACCAAGTGCAAACGTCTCAAACAGCTTATTTACACCATTAATAGTATCAAATTGTTTAAAAATACCTTGTGCTAGACCGTGCTCAAACACGGTAGATACAAACTCATCTTGTGTATAAGAAGAGTAGGACGTTTCTATGACTAATTCGTGTGCTTTTACCGCACTTATAAATTCAATAAACCACTTATACACAATGCTAGGTGCAACTTGTTCTGTACATTGCTGATTTTGTTTTAGCGGTGCAATTGAGTCGAGTGCAATCAACTGGCATGGCATGTTTATAAGCTCAGTTAGCGCATATCCAAGCACACCACCAAATGACCACCCAATAATAGTGACTTTTTGACAATCTGTGTTTAGATACTTCTGCAGCTGCTTGTGTACTTCATTGACAACATCAGCCATTGAATATTTTACTGAGTTATCTTCTTGGCTTGTCATTGTTAACTGATATTGCGGCAGTAAACTAAGCTCAACAACCAATAAACGCGCACTCGAATAATCAATTAATTCACTATAGTGCTTAGAGGATAATCCCCCGGGGTGTAAACACACTATCAATTCTTGCGTATTGGCAGGCGTATTGACCTCAAATACTGCGGAGAACTTTTCAACTTTCATGTGCCTTCATCCGTACTACTGAGAAAGTAAGTCGTCGACGATATGCTTTGACAATTCATGAATAGTTGGAAAATACCACATTGAAGTCGGTTGCATTTCAACATTTAGCCATTTTTCAAGCTCTCCAGCGAGCAACAAAGCTTCTACCGAAGCCAAATTGAAATCAGAGAATTGCATATTGACATCTATTTGCTCTGCTGGAACTTCTAAACGCATTGCGAATTTATCTACTAACCAAGTTTGTACATCTTGGTGATCGAATCCTAACTTTGTCATTTCAAAATATTCCTTTTAATACGACTGTTTATTTACCCACTTTCGCCAACAACCCGAAAAGGATATAAGGGCAAATAAAAATATAAACAAAAAGTCAACACCAAGAAAACCAGATAAACCACAAATTAACAAGATTCACCCATCACCCACTCAGCGTCTTTTGATCGCGGTTAAATAACACGCAAAAGCCGCAGTATTAAATCACAGCCTTTATAAAACTAAAAGCAAATGTTATTATTTTTTATAATAATTAAATAATCTAAGTAATAAACAATTCAAAAAAAATTAACAGGGAATGACAAGATAATATGCGAAATACGCTCTTTTCTTGGCTTGCGCCATGCTCAGCCATTTTATTCTGCTCACATATGAGCATTGCGAGTTCTTTTGAATGGGATTTTCAAGGACAGGTTAGTGCACAAAACAGACAGTTTCCTCATTCTGTCGGCCATGCGACTGATAGCAACTCATCAGTCGCGACCTCACTAGAATGGCGAGGATTGAGTTCAAGCAGTTTTGATCAGATCAACATAGACATATTCGCTAGAAAAGATTTTCAAGACGCGGAACGGACAAAACTTGATATAAGAGAAGCAATGTATATTCACGTTGCTGATCAATATGAACTACATGTTGGGGTTGGAAAGGTCTTTTGGGGGGTAACCGAGTCACTCCATTTAGTTGACACGATTAATCAAACAGATCTGATTGAAAGTGTCGACTTTGAGCAAAAACTCGGCCAGCCAATGCTATCAATCATCTCTAATCAAGATTGGGGAACACTGCAAGGCTGGATATTGCCTTATTTTAGAGAGCGCACATTTGCGAGTAAAAAAGGCCGCTTAAGCTCAAAATTAACCGTTGAGCAAGAAGCGATATACGAATCTGGCGCAGGGCAACAACACGTAGATGTGGCTCTCAGATATAGCCATGTATTGGATAACATAGATTTTGGTATTGCGCTGTTTGAAGGGACTCAACGTGACCCCTATTTGTTACCAACATTTGAAGGAGTTCAACCGTACTACGCTCAGATGCAACAAATCTCATTAGATCTGCAAGCAACCCAAGGGTCGTGGCTATGGAAGTTAGAAGCTTTACACCGAAACACGCGAGAAAATTATTTTGCAAGTGTAGCCGGATTTGAGTACTCAATAACGGGGCTTTTTGGTAGCAATTATAATTTAGGTATAATCTCAGAATATCAATTCGATTCAAGGAAAGAACAGAGCACCAGCTTCTCTCAACAAGACATTTTTGTAGGTTTACGTTGGGTATTCAATGACATTGATGGCACGGAAATAATTTTGGGGACTAGCCAAGACATTTCTGGATTAGATTCATCTTGGTCAAAATTAGAAGCCTCATCAAGAATTAATAACCAGCTTAAATGGAGTTTAAATATGTGGTATTTCTCAGGTACTGATAGTAGAGATCCTATCAGCCCATTAAATGATGATGACTTCGCTGAATTTATTCTTACTTGGTACTTTTAAATCTACTTAGGACATAGTCACCTGCGTTACTATTGAGCACGCTCTACTCAGTAAGAATCTGCACTACGTAACCCAGGTGGTAAACCATAGAGAGCGTTAAACTCGTCAGATACATGGCCATGTTTTGCTCTAAAGCTATAGGTAATATGAGAGTACTCTCATACTCAGGGCAAGAGCATGAAAAATCACTTGCTATTCAATACCTTTTCTAGATAGCACTCGTTTCTAGCTGCTTTTAGCTGTTTAGCGCGCACACCTTTGTTAAAGGATGTCTCTTTCTTCAATAAATTCAATGCAATATGTCTTACACCAGCCAACACTTCTGCTGCTCCGCCGCGGCGTATACGGCAACCATCTTCATTCATCGCCACATCCAAACACCAATGAAGACTGTTCTCAATATACCAATGTGCTCGCGTGGCTTCTGCTAGTCTTTGCGCACTCAAGTTCGCTGAGCTTATGTAATATCGATAGGTTAATTCACCTTGCTGTTGGTTATCCGATTTACGGTAAGACACTATCACGCCTACACTTTGTAAATTGGGCCAGCTAGCACTTGCGGGAATTTGAGCCATTTCATGACAGACAACAGCCGCTCTGAATTCTTCTCGACCTCGTTGATAATCTACTTCACTTAATAAGCTATCAGTCGCTATCTGGCGTGATATTTCTGGTTGCAAGAGTTGTTTCACTTGTTCAAATAAGTTGCCCTGATTGGCTTTGAGAGCCAGCAAATAATCTGCTTCTTTTTCTATAATTTGCTTCGCAATCTCCTTTTGGCAGCCCATCGCATCAATCGTTACTAAGCAACCTTTTAGCTCTAGTAACTGTAGCAACTCTGGGATTGCGGTGATTTCATTGGACTTCGAGTCGGTCTTGCATTGACCTAACGTAACACCATTTTCACAGGCAAACGCACTGACAATGTGGATAGCATCTTTTCTATCTGGCTGTTTAAATGAACCTTTTAGCCTTTTTCCATCAATGGCAACCACACTGCCGTCTGTGAGTTCACTACAGCTTTGCATCCATTGAGAGAAACAGGCTTGAAACTGGGTCATATCAATACGACTTATAACTATTGCAATCGTGTCGTGCCGCGGCACGCCGTTAGCTAACGCTATAAACTTACGTAACCAAGTTAGTTTGTCATGGGCAAACTCTTCAATTTCCTCCCAACCTTGGCAACCTGCGATTACGGCGCTGATTGTTAGAAACAGAATATCAAATAATGGATGTTGCACTTTACCTTGCTGGCGTGGGTCATCAATTGAAGAAAAGTGTTCGAACAACTTATTGGCTGACATAATTGTGCTGCTTAATCTGAAAAGCAGTATAAGATCATAAAATTATGCCAAGGTAAAGTTCATGATCTTGCCCTGCTCTCATACTAAGCATGATTGACGAACAGAATGAACCAATAAAATGATGTAAATAACAAAACAATCGAATATTCTAATTCGGAGATTGATCCCCTTCAAAAATAGTCATTCAAGTGCTAGGCTACAAGTTCCTCCCTGCTATTAAAGTCGCTTTCATACAGAGTTATAACAACTTAAATTACTTTAACGTTTAGGTAAAAATCGACAAAGCAGCCTATTTATTATAGATTAAAGTAATAATCACTTTTTATTCGATTTTTCGAGATTATTAATTTTACTAACACCCAGAATATTTAGCAGAATATTTCTTAGTAATTTTAATATTGGATATAAAATCAGAGATAATTTTTTTGACTTAAACAACCAATAGTTAAAACGATTGAATACACCAGAGCGGCTACTTATTAACGCTAAAGCATTTATCGCTTCTGGGCCATAATAAATTTGTCCGCCCATTTTTAAAGCCATTCCCTGATCAATATCAAAGCCCATTTGAGTGATCTCTCTCATCACTTTACTTTCTTCACGAGCATTAACAATCACCAGCTTACCTATACTTTCCCTGATTCTAACTATCTGACAATAGTTATCACAAACAGGACACTCTTTATCATAAATTAGTAGAATCTCTTCTTCTGGCATGTAGCTAACCCTAAAAACATCATCAGCATAACGGACTAATAAAGCCTGACTTAAATCATATGAAGCTCGAACTAAATTAACGCGATGGTTCAACCACCACACAGTTATTCCGATGACGATATTCAAAACAATTCACATGAGTGCCTATCACAAGTTTTGTTTCCACAAGTCAGTGCTTTGTGGCGACTGCCATACTCTGGGCTAGTACTAGCAGTTAAGGCCAAAATAAGCTCCCATGACTAGCAATACATAACAACACTCCCCTACCAGAGCTTACATTAAACTCCTGCCCATCAAAATATTACCAATTTAACCTTACAAGGCAAACTGCTTACAACGATAAAAAACGTTTGCTAATAAGTAATTCGAATTACACGGTATTTACTAATCATCAGCACTCCCGCGCCCTAACAACCACCCATTGTCATCGTGACGAAGATCAAGATCTTAACCCCAAAGTTTTACTTACACACCTAAACCGCCTGCCCTGCGGCAAATCCGCAGCTCCATGCGTACTGGAACTTGTATCCGCCTAACCAGCCCGTTACGTCGGTGACTTCGCCGATAAAGTACAAGCCTTGTTGTTTTTTGGCTTCGAAGGTTTTTGAGCTGTTCTCGTCAGTATCTACGCCGCCGAGTGTCACTTCGGCGGTGCGATAACCTTTAGTGCTGTAGGGTTTATTCGTCTGTTGAACTCGTGATTTTAGAAACTCTACAAGATCATGGGGGGCAGAATACCCCCCAAGTCACCCCCCAAGTCGAAAAACTATTACTCGTATTAGATGGGCAACCTGCGCCAATTGATAGAACCTCTTTACAACAGGCGCTTGGGTTAAAAGATAGAAAGTCATTTCAAGCGCGTTATTTAAAACCCGCGCTTGAGTTGGGCTTGATTGCAATGACGTTGCCAGATAAACCCACCAGCCGTTTACAACGGTATGTGTTAAGTGAAGCGGGTAAAGCGGTTGTGAGTAAACTTAGACTCTGAGTAGACCCTGACTAGACCCTGAAACTAGTTCTGGGTGACGATGTCGGCTTAGGGTGACATAGACCCTGAATCAAGTTCAGGGTGACGGATTCTGGTTCAGTGTAAAGAATGTCGATTGAGGGTAACGAGTATTTCTTCCTAACCACTACACGCTTCACCCTAACCTCCACACCGTCATCCTGACGAAGGTCAGGAGCTTGTTCACAGGCTTTACCTTCCCCCCTAAAACGGCGCCCGGTACCAGAACACTCGTTGCTGCATTTAAGCCTTAATCCCTGTTGTAAAGTAGCCGCGAGCATAGCAAACCTTTGCCCGACCCCGAGCAGCTAAGTCACTTAGCTTCGGGCTTTGTCCACGCCACTTAACGCACAGTTGGCTGAAACCGCATCGGAGATATCGTAATCGTACAAGTGAAAAAACAAATTTTTTGGTGCAATATAGCCCCATATTTCACTGCCCGGCTTGGGACATAGGGTCCGTTTAATGTAATCGACTTGGTAATTAATTTCTAAATCGAGCGGCTCGGGTAACTCTACGTAAAGCATCACATCCGGCCCTACTGCACTAGCCCCGTGAAAACGCCAGTCATCGGATAAAAACCGACTTCGAATACGCCGCTCGATCTGGTTTAACTGTGCTACGCTATAGCTAATTTTTGCTGGCTCCTGAAAATGTTCCGCCTCCGACGTAATATCCTGATGACCGTACTTACTCCATATTAGGCCTAGAATAACCAAAATACAGGCGCCGTACAGCCCCTGAACTTTACGCTTGGTTTTAAGAGCCTGCTTTCTTTCCTGAGCTTTTACAGCCCGCTTTGTCGCATATTTTGCCTGGCTTTCAAGGACCAAGGCCCGGCGCTCCGCGCGGATTAGTTCAAGAACACTACCCAACTGATTGCTGCTGTATTCCTCAACACCAAACTCCACCGTCAACGTGTCGGATTGAGACGATTTTTTTCCCATACAAGTTTCCTACATAAATGCCATTTGCGAACAGGTTTGTTAGCCGCCGCTCTATATACGGACGCAAAAATGCCGCTTTATAGGTAAATACGTAAACACACGAAAAAACCGCCACGAAAGCCAAGAAATAAGAACAACGTCGGTTCTGTTTGGATCTCCAAATGGAAGATAACCAATGCGGGCTGGCCTTCTAGTTTTCTGAAATCCGCAGGTTTCGCTACAGACAAGGCGTCTTGCCGTAAACTTCAGCCATAAAAAAGAGCGGCCTAAGCCGCTCTTTGGGTATTCCGATTAAGGAATGTCGTAATTAATTTTTGTTGCGTCGGCGCAGGCCCAACAGGCTGAGTAAGCCCAGTGCCCACAGCGGCATCGAACCACCCGAACTCTTAGCTTCAGGCTGAGGCTGCGGTGTAACTACCGCTGGGGCTTTAACCGTCAGCATCACCTGACTGGTGACCGAATCAAAGCCGTCGCTGACGCTGACCTGCAGCGTAACCGTCTGATCTGTCGTGACCTCAGGTGCACTCACTATCACAGTATCGCCGTTTGCGTTGTCAAGCTGTACCGCCGTGCCATCAAGCTGCGCCCACTGGTACGTCAGGCCGTGGCCGTCCGCATCCGAGCCACTCGCGGCTATGCGCACGCTCTTGCCTGAATCAACGCTTGCGCGCGTATCCACGCTCAAACTTGGCAATTGGTTGACCAAGTTCAAGGCAACCGTCACGTCCAGAACGCTCTGGGCTATGCCGTCGCTGACCGTCACGCTAAACATCAGCTGCTCATTCGTCTGAATATCTGGCGCCATAAAGCTTGCCACCGCACTGTCTGCATTCTCAAGCTGCACTTGTGTGCCGCCCGTCTGCTGCCAGCTGTAGCTCAGGCTGTCGCCGTCCAAGTCCGTGCTGCTTGAAGCATCCAGCGTCACACGCGTTTGCTCATCCGCCGTCACGTCAGTATTTTGGACTGAAGCCACCGGCGCGTTGTTCACGCGCGCCACCGCCAGCATACCCGGGTCGGCAACCGAGCCGTTGACCTGAC
Organism: Pseudoalteromonas sp. ATL1; assembly: GCF_058933015.1. Lineage (NCBI taxonomy): Bacteria > Pseudomonadati > Pseudomonadota > Gammaproteobacteria > Alteromonadales > Pseudoalteromonadaceae > Pseudoalteromonas > Pseudoalteromonas sp. ATL1. The sequence continues at coordinate 3,964,243 of NZ_JBZYXL010000001.1, forward strand.
CATCGTTGTCGTACTCGCCGCCGTCCACTATCACCAACTGCATACAAGTGTCGCCTGCGTTAAGACCCCTGCGGTAAGCACTGTTGCCTGCCGCCGGACAGTTGCCGTCTGCATCTCTCGGTGCTGACAGCAACTGATTTGCGCCATCGTCGATAAACTCAAACCAGCCGCGCGCCGGGCTGAACTTACGGTACGTCGCACCACTCGGAATGCTCTGCCCCGCCGGCAGCGGCATTACCACAGGCACCGAATCTCCAGCCTGCAGACCCGTGACCTGGAAGTCCACCAGATAACCCACACCTTCGTGGCCGTTGTCACGGGCGCTTTCGCCCAGCAGTGCCACCAGTTCTTCCGCCGTTAGGCCCGCATCCAATGAGGTCGCCCCCTGCTGAATTGTGTCACCAAGACGCATCTCAAGGCCCGCTGGCACCTGCAGCGTATCGCCGTTATCCGCCAGCGGCAGTCGTGCGGTGTCTGCATCCGCATCCAGATAGTCCGGGATACCGTCGCCGTCGCTGTCGCCAAACCCTTCAAGGGCATCGACAATACCATCTCCGTCCGTATCCGTCGTATCCGACAGGACCGGCGCCGCGTCCAGCACTCGGAAGCTGATACTTGCCGTCGTGCCAAGCACCGGGTCCGTGTTGGTTTCTGTCGCCGTCACATCAATGCTGTAGAAGCCCGCCGCCAGAGTCGCCGGGTCAAGGGCAATACTGTCACCACTGCCCAGGTTACCCAGTGCATCGTTGGCGTACTCGATAGCGTGGCTGTCGTTCGCGTTCACGTCGCTCACAACCGCACTCACGGTCACTACACCACCCGCCGGGTCAACCTGCGATACGGACTGGCCATTCTGCGCTACATTGAGCTTCAGCGTCGGCGCCTTGTTGCCCGTCACCACGTTAACCACCGCTTGCGTGTCGCCACCAAGCACTGCATTAGTCGCCCCCACTAGAACCACCTCGACCACATCGCCGGTCACCAGCGTCGCCGGAACCGTAACCGCTATCGCGCCCGATGTGCCACTGTCAATCGTCACGCTTTCATTGCTTGTGCTGCCGTTTACCGTCACAGCATAGCTGACCGTTACCGGGTAGCTCGGCGCCTTGCCGCTCAACTGCACCGCAATGCGCGCGCTGCCGCCACTCTCGGCAATACGGTCAATACCCAAACCAACCTGTGGACGTATCGCCGCCGCAAGCGTCGCTTGTGCACGGTTACCACTGCTATCCGTGGCGCTCACCAAGACATTGTGCGCACCAGAGCGCAGCTGGCTGCTGCCCTCAATCACTACGCTCACGTCACCGTCGACCAAGTCGCTGGCGCTTAAAGCCAGGCGCTTGCCGATGTCTGTTAGTACGCCGCGGGCATCAATGTTAAGGTCTGCCACACCGGCAATCACAGGCGCCGTGGTATCTACCACGCGTACCAACTGGGTCGCCGTTGCACTGTTACCCGATGCATCCACCGCCGTCCAAGTCACCACCGTCTCGCCAAGCGGATACGGCCCTTTGTTGTCCGCAACCAGTTCAAACTGACCACTGTTGTCCGTCACTGAAGGCGTACCCAGCTCAACCGGCGTCAGTGCCGCCGTGGCTTCCACTTCCAACACCGCCAGTTCGCTGCCGAACACAGGGGCTTCGCTGTCAACCGCAAGCGTCACCGTAACCGTTGACGTCGCCGTCCCCGTGTTACCCGCGTTATCACTTGCGGTAAAGGTTACCGAGGTCACACCAATTGGGAACACCGCTGGTGCGTCGTTGCTCACCGTAAGCGCACCGTCTACTGCATCTACCGCCGTTGCCGCTGCCAAGAAGGCGCTGATAGCAACATCCGAGGCAGCTAAACCACTGCTCGTTTGTGCAACCACAGACACGCCCGCTGGGGCATTAACCACTGGGGCTGCTGTGTCAGGCGGTGTGTTATCGACCACCCTCACGGTACGACTTGCACTACCTTGGTTACCTGCTAAATCACGTACGGTGTAATTCAGCGTATAAACACCCACCGTTGTCGTGTTTACCGTGCCCGTCACCGTCACGTTTGCCGTTACATCTCCATCCACGTTATCCACTGCATTGAAACCAGGCTCAACGAATCGCTCACCCAGATTTAACTCTTGCGATGCACCATTGGTCAGCGTGATCACCGGTGCGCTACTGTCTACAACCGTCACCGTTGCACTAGCGGTTGCTACGTTGCCTGCCGTGTCGGTCGCGCTAAAGGTCACGGTTGTCGTGCCAAGCGGCAACACCGCTGGCGCATCATGGGTTACTGTAAGTGCGCCATCCACCGCATCGTTGGCCGTAGCGCTGGCAAGGAAAGCCGCAATCGCGCTGTTCGTTGCCACAGTACCCGACGCATCTGTTGCCGCCACCTCAATATTGGCTGGTGCCGTGACCACCGGGGCTGCCGCATCCACCACAGACACACTGCGCGTCACGGTTGTAGCATTACCCGCAATATCCGATACGCTGTACGTTAAGATGTACGCACCGAGGGTCGCCGTATCGATGTTGCCGCTAACACTGACCTTGGTGGTCACATCACCATCCACATTATCTAGTGCGCTGAAACCCGGCTCAACAAACGTCTCACCCAGACTGATGCGCATGGCAGATTCGCCCGTTAAAGTAATAACGGGTTTACTCTGATCAGACACCGTCACTGTGGCCTGTGCTGTACCGGTATTACCACTTTTATCTATTGCCGAGAACACAACCGTGGTAACACCCAGAGGGAATACCCGTGGTGCGTTATGCGTGACCAACACCGCGCCGTCAACCCCATCAAGGGCGCTTGCGCCTGTTAAGAAGGCTGTAATCGTCGCATCCGTGTCTGCCGTACCTTCTGCGTCTGTCGCCGCCACCTCAATATTGGCCGGTGCCGTTACCACCGGCGCTGCCGCATCTTGTACCGTGACACTGCGTGTCGCAGAGGCCTTATTACCTGCCGCATCGCTAACCGTGTAGCTTAGGGTGTAAACCCCTTTGGCGTTCACATCCACCGTCCCCGTGCGCACTACGTTGGCGGTGATATCACCATCGACGTTATCCAATGCCGTATACCCCGGCTCAACAAACGCCTCGCCCACACTCAGTACCAACGTATTACCGCTACTGAGTACCAACTCTGGTTTGCTTTGATCTGCAACCGTCACGCTCGCACGCGCCGTGCCCGTGTTGCCTGCACCATCAGTGACACTGAAATTGACCTGCGTGGTGCCCAGTGGGAACACCGCTGGCGCATCATGGCTTACCTGCTTGCTCAGATCACCATCGACGGCATCCAGCGCCGTCGCACCAGCCAAGAAGGTTGCAATCGTTGCGTCATTGGCTGCCGTGCCTGTGCCATCCGTTGCGGCCACCACCAAATCACTGGGTGGCGTCACCACCGGTGCACTGGCATCCTGAATTGACACACTACGCGTCGCAGTCGCGGTATTGCCCGCCGCATCGCTCACCGTATACGTCAAGGTGTACACGCCCACCGTGCTACTATCCACCGTACCACTGACAACCACTTTAGCGCTGATGTCACCATCGACATTGTCCAACGCACTGGCACCGAGTTCACTGTATACGTCGCCAACTGGGAGCGTTATCGCGTTGCTGCCGTTCAAGCTCAGCACAGGTTTGGTTTGGTCAACAACGGTCAATACCGCCGTTTGACTTGCTCTGTTACCGCTTGCATCCACCGCCTCAAAGGTGATGGTGTTAGCACCAAGCGGCAACACCGCTGGCGCATCATGGGTCACCACAAGCGACCCATCTACCGCATCATTAGCCGTAGCGCTGGCAAGGAAAGCCGCAATCGCGCTGTTCGTCACAACCGTGCCCGACGCATCTGTCGCTGCCACTGTCATTGCCGCAGGGACCGTGATCACCGGTGGCATCTCGTCCACCACAGACACACTGCGCGTCACGGTTGTGGCATTGCCCGCCACATCCGATACGCTGTACGTCAGGGTATAGACGCCGAGCGTACCTGTATTCACAGCGCCGCTCACTACAACCTTGCTAGTGATGTCGCCGTCGCTATTATCAACAGCCGTATAGCCAGGATCTTTGAAGCTTGCTCCCTGACCAACCGAGGCACTGGTACCGCCGTTCAGGGTCAGTACCGGCGCAACCTTGTCGACGACCACAATGTCGAACGCTGCCAGGTTAGTGGTTAGTGTACCGTCGCTCACGCCAATTTGAATATTTGCAAAGCTGCCCGCATCCGCATCACCCGGCGTGCCGGAAAGCGTGCCCGTGCTAGTGTCGAAGCTTGCCCAGCTTGGCTTGTTGGCGATCACGAACGTCAGGGAGTCGCCATCGATGTCGTTGGCCGTCGGGGTAAAGCTGTAGGCAGCCCCCTGATCGACCGACGTCGCAGGCGTGCCCGAAATCGTCGGCGCGTCGTTCACGTTGACCACAGTGAAGCCAAAGGCCGCCAGGTTTACTGAGACTGTGCCGTCATTCACTGAAATCACGATATTGCTGTAGCTGCCTACATCCGCGTTGCCCGGAATACCGCTGAGGGTTCCCGTCGCGGTATCAAAGCTGGCCCACGTGGGCTTGTTCACAATGCTGAACGTCAACGTATTGCCGTCGATATCGTTGGCTGATGGAATAAAGCTGTAAGCCACGCCCTGATCGACCGATGTGGCGGGCGTGCCGGAAATCGTCGGCGCGTCGTTAACGTTCACAACGGTGAGCGGGAAAGGTTCCAACGGTGTTGAAACCGTGCCGTCACTAACGGAAATGAACACGTCGAGATACTCTCCGACATCCGCGTTGCTCGGTATACCTGAAATGGTTCCGGTTGCCGTGTCGAAGCTCGCCCAGCCGGGCTTGTTCTGAATGCTGAACGTTAAGGTGTCGCCGTCGATATCGTTGGCCGATGGGGTAAAGCTGTAGGCTACGTCCTGATCGACGGAAATAGCGGGCTGACCCGAAATCGTCGGCGCGTCGTTAACGTTGACCACGGTCAGGTCAAACGCCGCAAGAGATACGGTCTCGCGGCCGTCGCTCACCGAAATCATGATATTGCTGTAGCTGCCGACATCCGCGTTGCCCGGCGTGCCGGAAAGCATGCCTGTGGTGGTATCAAAATTCGCCCAGCTCGGCTTGTTTTGAATGCTGAACGTCAGGGTATCGCCGTTGGCATCCATAGCGGCCGGGGTGAAGCTGTAGGCCGCATCCTGGTTGACGCTGGTTGCCGGCATGCCGTTAATCGTCGGGGCATCATTCTCGGTCAAATGCACCAGAATGCCGCGGTCGCTATTTAAGCTGTAATAGCCCGCCGCCACCAAATCGCCGTTCGGCTTGATGGCCAGGGATTCAAAGTTGACACCGTTGCCGAAATCAAAGGTCTGCACGCCGCCAGGGGCAAAGCTCTCGTCCGCCGAGCCGTCGGCATTGAGGCGCTGCACGTAAGCAAAATCGTAATTGTCGGTGCCGACCCTACCGGCAAACAGGAAACGCCCTGCGCTGTCCTTGTGCATGTCCTTCACATAGAGCTTCTGGCCGGCGCCGAACTGCAGCGGCGTGCCGCCGTTAAAGTTGGTATCGACCGCGCCCGAGGCATCGAGGCGCAGCAGATAGTTGAGGCTCGTTCCCGCAGTAAGCGCCAACCACAGGGTGTCGCCCTCGACCAGGGCACCTTTAAACCCGGTATAGCTCTGGTTCGGCAGGGTGTAAATGGTCACGCCATCGGTGCCGAAGCTGGTGTCCAGGGTGCCGTCGGCATTGACCCGCATCGTCATCGACTTACTGACCCGATTGACCCCATCCCAGTAGCTACCCGTCAGCAGGAAACGGTCCTGGCTGTCTTCACCTGCGTAGGCCAAGTGGTCGTTCATGCCGAGACCGGCGGCGGCGAAAGTACCGCCATTACCGAAGCTGGTGTCCAAGCTACCGTCGCTATTCAGGCGCGCCAACTTATATTTATCGCCGGCGACCAGCATGCTGCCGTCGGCGTGCAGCATAAGCTTCACAGGTTTCAGGGTATCCGGCATATCAAGCAGGCCACCCGTGCCAAAGCCTGCGTCCGGCTGGCCGCCGGCATTGAGCTTCACTAGGTAAAAACCTGTGGCATTCCACGCCGATTGCCCCAGCAGCCAGATATTGCCGTTGGCGTCGATCTGCAGGTCTTGCGGATAGTCGTTGCTGCCGACATGCAGCAGGTAAGAACCATTGCTCGCAAAACCGGTGTCCAGGCTGCCATCGACATTATAGCGACGCAGAATAATGTCGCTGCCCGTGGTCTTGCTGCTGTCCTGGCCATAACCGACCACTAGGGTGCGGCCCTCGGCATCGACCCGCACCAAGTTGTAATCTTCGCTAGCGTCAAACGGCAGGGTCAAGTCGTCGGCGCCGGCGATCACCGCGCCGTCTTTGGCAAAGGGCCGGGTGGCATGGCCGTTAGCATCTACTCTGCTCCAACCGAGGTCGTCATTAGAGCCTGTTTGATGGGAGAAGATATCGAGATTGCCGGCGGCGTCCTGCTGAATGAGCAAGGGGTCGCTGTTGTCATTGCCCGGTTCCAGATAATAACTGCCGATGCCGCTCTCGCCGAAACTGGTGTCCAGCACGCCGCTATCGCTGAGGCGCAGCAGCGCCATATGCCTGGTGCTGCCGTTATAGATCTCGCCGCCGAGCAGAATACGGCCCTGACTGTCTATTTTGATACTCGTCGAGGTATTGCTGCCGCTGGTTCCCTGTCCGTTCACATCCAGGCCAAACCAGCCGTTGTCGGCAAAGCTGCTGTCCAGAGTACCGTCGCTGTTGTAGCGGTACAGGTTAAAGATTTCAGTGGTGTCCAGGTCGCTGGCTTGTTCTGTAGTGGTCACCAAAATCTTGCCGCCGGCGTCGACGACCAGGTCGTACGCCTGGTTGGATTGGGTCGCCGAGCGGCTCACCGTCACCATGCCGCTTGTGCCGAAGTTGGCATCAAACGTGCCGTCTTCGCTGAAGCGGAACAGGGTCGATTTGAAGCCGATATGGCCTGCCGCCAGCAGCGCGCCGTCGCCGGCAAGGGCCAGCGCATTGATGCGATCGTCACCACCGGAATCTTCCAGTAGCTGGTAGCCGGTGCCGTTGAAGCTGGTGTCAATGTTGCCGCTGGCGTCAAAGCGCGCGACAAAGGCATCCCAGCCCGATTGATAAACCCAACCGCCCAGGTAAATACGGCCCTGGGCGTCGCTGAGAATGCTGGTCGCTTTCGGGCCCTGGCCGTTAATGGCGAAAATGGCTTCGCCGCCCTCGCCGAAACTGGTATCCAGGGTGCCGTTCTCGAGCAATCGGTACAGGCGCATTTCCTTGTTGCTGCTATAACCGGCAACCAGAATACGACCCTGGTTGTCGAGGGTAATGACAAATCCACTCAAGCTATAGTTAGCGTCGCTGAGCATCACCTTGCCGCCGTTGCCGAAGCTGGGGTCTAGGCTGTTGTCGCCTAAGCGACGTTCGATATAGATCTCGTCGCCCATTTCTATGCCAGGATTGGTGATGCCGACCATCAGCATCCGACCCTGAGCATCCACCGTCACCCGGTCGGACACCTCGAACGTACTGTCAAACCAGCCTTTACCGCCATCAAGCGACACCATCTGGAACGAACTGCCGCCGATACTGGTATCGCGGAGGATTTCTGCCTGAGCACTGTGGCTTGCCAAAGCGCCGAGCACACCGGCGGCCACCAAGCTGCGAGCCAAACGCTTCTTGCTGCCCGTTTGGGGCTGACGCCCCACCTTGTTTTCAACACCTAGATATTCATTATTCATTACGACTCCATAAATCAGAAAATACTATAAACTCGATTCTGTTTGCCTCGCCCGACACGCAGGCTAAAGAACGGCCTTAAATACAAAAACGGATTGCCCCGGCAAAACCCGCCAAAAAAAATAAATTTTTTCATCAAGGCGGCGAATTAAACCTAGGAAGTGTGCGATGAGAATTTAGGATACGGGACGTAAGCAGAGAAACCACTCACCACACAAACAGTCGTTCAGGGGCGGTCGCTGGCTTTCCCGCCCGCACTATGACAAACTTCTTGAAACTACAGGCCCGATACGATTTATATGTCCCCGTTTTATACCAAGCTGTTCTTTTGTTTATTGTTGGTATTTTGCTCCGCCGCTCAGGCGAAGAATGATTATCACCCGAGCCTGTTCGCCCCCACTATTTTTACCGCCGACGCCCATACGGAGCTGGCCAACAAAGAAATATTAAAACTGGCCCAAGACGACCAAGGCTTTATCTGGGTCGGCACCCAGCGCGGCCTGTTCCGCTACGACGGCTATGAAAACCGCAGAATGACATCCGAAGGTATGCCATTCGACGTGACCAATATCTACGTGCGCTCCTTGCTGGCCGACGGGGATGATTTATGGATAGGCACCATGGCAAGCGGCCTGTTTCGGCTCGATCTACGCAGCTATCAATTCAGTCACTTCAAACGGGAAAAAGACAACCCAGCCTCCCTTGGCGGCAACCAGGTCAACGGCCTACAGAAGGATTCACAAGGCAACCTCTGGATTGCTCACAGTTTCGGCCTAGACAAGTTCGATGTCTCAACACTGACATTTAGCCATCATCTCTCCGCCGACAACCCCGAGGACCGCTACTTTAATTACCTGCTTGATCTGGAAACCGACACGAACGGTTCGCTGTGGCTTGCAACAGCCAAGGGGCTGGCAAAGCTTAATCCAAAGGAGCAGCGATTTTCATTGCTGCAAACGGGCGATTTTAAGCGCCTGCTCAAAGGCGTAGTGATCAGGCGCTTCTATACTGCCAAAGACGGCCGAATATGGCTTGCCACGCAAAAGCAGGGCACCTATGTCATCAGCGGTGACCGCCAATCAGTGCTCAAACTGGAGACCCCACCCTCCCGTCAGGCCGCCGCCAATACGGCCATTACTGAAACAGATAACGGCGAGGTATGGCTTTCGGGCACCATGGGCGTTGAAATTCGCGACGCTGCCAGCGGTCGACTGAAAAAAACATTGCGAGGTAACCTGCTCGACAAATACGGCCTGCGGGGCGATTTGGTCTACCCCTTGCTGAGAGCACGCTCGGGGCTGGTGTGGCTCGGCGTCACCAATGTCGGCCTGCAATATTACAACCCGCAGTCAGATAAATTCCGTCATTTCGACAAGTACGCGCCCCAGTTAAAAACCACTTTCGATTCTTATCTGGCTAACGTGTTAAAGGTGAGCGAGTCGGAACTGCTCATTTTGAATCAGCATACACCGACCCTGCTTGATCTAACGACCGGCCAAGCCAAGCCCCTGCTCAAGGAGCCGGCTTATAACAACATCCAGTTTTTCAGCGGCGTAAAACAATCCGAAGATGTCTATTGGCTTGGCGGTGGCAACGGCAATGTATTCCGCTTCGATACCACCAGCCGAATGTTAAACGAATTCAAGCTGCCGCTGGCGAAAACTGACGGGGTGTTTGTCAGGCACCTCGCGCTTAGCCACGATGGTGAGCTTTGGATCGGTTCGGACAGAGGTCTAGCCAAGTTGAACGTGCACACGCTAGCGTTTTCCAGACCTGCCAATAGCGACGGCACGCCCTTTATCAACTATGTACGGGAGCTGATGGTCGACACGCAAAATCGCGTTTGGGTCGGCACCACCAGCGGCTTTGGAGTGATAGATAAAAATCGGAGCGAAGTACGTTTATACAGCAAAGAAAACGGCACCGAAGGCACCCTAAGGCACAACACCATTGTACAGTTTCTGCAAAATCGCCGCGGTGAAATCCTGATTTACAATAAATCCGGCATCGATCGTCTGCTAGAGCATAAAAATAACATCATGCACCTAGTTCCCTTTGCCGAACAGACAACGGCCGATATGGACAACGAGGATGTGCTGTTTCAGCTGGCAAACGGTGAGTACAGACTCGGCGCCCACTTCTTGCTCAATGAAAACGGTAAGCCAGTTCATACGTTTGGCGAAGCGGACGGCGTGCGAAAAAGCGGCCACGGCAGAAGCATTATCCCCGTTAACGACAGCCTGTTGCATACCTCGATTAACGGCCTGGTGTTAATGGCACAAGACGCCGGCGAGCCATGGCGCTACGAGCCCCCTTTGGTCGTCACCGAACTTAGCGTAGGAAATCAGCCCCTAACCTTCGACTATACGCGACCAAATATTCGAGTTCCCGCGTCGGCGAACCAATTTTCGTTACGTTTCGCGGCGCTGGACTATTCCGCCCCTAAGGCAAACCGCTACCGCTATAAACTGCTAGGCTACGACACCGATTGGATAGACACCCCAGCCGATGTGCGACAGGCTCAATACACCTCGTTGCCGCCGGGAGAATACAGCCTGCTTGTCGAAGGCAGCAATCGCAACGGCAACTGGAGCAATGCCCCCCTGACTCTGACGGTATCGGTCGAGGCCAAATTTTTCGAAACTGGCTGGTTCAAGGCACTTGTATTGCTGCTCGGTGCGGCCATTATCGCCGCCCTGTTCCGCTGGCGTCTGGCGCTTGCCAAAACCAAACAGCGTGAGGCCTATGAAAAGCGTGAAGCGATCCGCAGGGCAGAGATGATGACGGAGCTGATGGATCAAAAAAATAAAATGCTGGCGGAGGTAACCCATGATCTGCGCACCCCGCTGGCCATGGTGAAAATGCAGCTTGAGGCACTGCAAGATGGAGTGCTGCAAGCGGATGAAAAATCCTACGAGACGATGCAAAAGCGCATTGCTGGGCTGAACCAACTGGTCGGCGACATCTACCAATTATCGCTGATGGAGTCGAACGTGCTTGTTTTAAATAAGCAACTGGTGAATTTAAGCGAACTACTGGCCTCGGCGGTGGATTCCTTCCGACCCATGATGCAGCAAAAAAATATCCGCCTTGAACTGCGTGATGACACCTCCGGCGAACTTAAACTCATGCTTGATGAGAGCCGGCTTAACCAAGTGCTCAACAACCTGATGAAAAACAGTTACCGCTATACCGACGAACAGGGCCACGTTCGCATTACCCTTACGCAGAGCGACGGCAGGGCTGTGATATGCTTTGAAGACAGCCACCCCGCCATCAGCGAAACGGAGCTTGAACAGGTGTTCGAGCGCCTGTATCGCGCAAAATCCACCCGCGATAAAAGCAAGTCGGGCTCCGGGCTCGGACTTTGGATCTGCCGCTCCATCGTCGAAGCCCACGGCGGGGAAATTACGGCGTCGGCTTCCCCTTTGGGTGGTTTAGGCATTACAATTAAACTTCCGCTGTAGATACCGAATGCCCATGACAGACACCATAGTGATCGTTGAAGACGATCAGGAAATTGCCGACATAGTTACCCTGTACCTGCATGCCGCAGGCATGAACACACAATACTTTGCGGACGGGGTCGGCGTAGCCGACTGGGTCAGGGCCAACGAGCCTGAAGTGGTATTGCTGGATCTCGACCTGCCCACCAAACAGGGGCTGGACGTGTGCAGGGAAATTCGCGCCTTTAGTGCTGTGCCCGTCATTATCACCACCGCCAAGGTGGAAGAAGTTGACCGACTAGTGGGCCTCGAAATCGGCGCGGACGATTATGTCTGCAAGCCCTATTCGGTTAAGGAGTTGGTCGCCCGAGTCAAGGTGCAGCTCAGGCGGTTGAATCGCCCCCTGCAGCCGGAACACAGCCTAACGGTCGATAACAGCAGCTTTATGATCAGCCTGAACGATGAGACCGTCGAATTGTCGGCGGTTGAATTCAAGCTATTTCATCTATTGTACTCAACCCCAAATCGCATCTATTCCCGCCAGCAGATCTTGGATCTGGTGTACCAAGAATACAGCGATACCTCTGAGCGCACTGTCGACAGTCATATCCGCAATATCCGTAAAAAGCTCGCCAAACTCCCCCTTGAACAGGACCTGATCCGCTCAATTTACGGGGCTGGATATAAATTTGAGATGAGCTGATTCCGGCCATTCGTCAGGATCCCGCTGCTGACGATTTCACTGCCAAAAACTCCCTCTCTGCATTCTCAGTGCATATTTGTGTGTTTTAATTCGCGTTGAACCTATTTTACATGGCGATTGAAAACCGATGAAACACCCCGACAGGGCAACCCGCTTACCAGAGTATGGCAGCAAAGGCCCTCTGAGCGAAGAAGGGTGCGAAGCCAAAAAGGCGCAGTTTCTGGCGACGCTGTCCCACCAGTTGCGTACGCCGCTGTCCGTTATCAAGTTATATGTCGAAGCCCTTCAGGACGGTATGTACGACAACACCGACGAGGCGTTTGCTAGGCTGGATGCGAAATGCAGGGAAATAGAGCAGCTGATGGACGAACTGCTTAAAGGGGCTAAAACAAAGTGAAAAAAACTGCTTGAAAAACTTATTGTGCTTTCTATTAATTAGCACCGCGATGCTTAAAGTTAGCGGCGCAAGTAAGCACGACCCCATGACGAGCGAATTCGAACATGAGATAATCTTGGTCCAATTTCTCTTCGCCGTGTCAAATGGAACTTAACGCTTAATGTTTTCTAAAGTTGAACCTTGCAACATGGAATGCAAATCAACGACCAAAACGTCAGAGCCTATGTCAGCTTTGCCAATATCAGCTAGAGAGGTCCCAGCTATGGATACCCAACTTACCCCCGCCGACTTAATGGTAAGCCCGACGCTTTACAGGGAACTTAAGGCGTGCGCCAACCGTATTTTGGCCCAATACGGCAACAACATTACATTGCAAACCACTGAGGTAGTGCATGAGGCCTGTGTAAAACTGATCGAAGCCGATGGCAGCTATCAAAGCAAGGAACACCTGTTCCGCACAGCCGCCAAGGCGATGCGGCACTTACTGATCGACTACGCCCGCGCCAAGTCGGCCTCCAAGCGTGGCGGCAGCGCCGTAAAAACCCAGTGGCTTGACGAATTGCTCAGTGAAGACGACGAAAACGAGGGGCTGCTGGCGGTTGAACAGTGCATCAAGCAAATGTGCACCCTCGGAGAGCGAATGGAGTCGATTGTCGAACTCCATTATTTTGCCGGCTTTCCTCAGCAAAAAGTCGCCGACACACTCAGCCTGAGCTTGCGCACCGTCGAGCGGGAACTGACGTTCGCCCGTGCCTTTTTACACGACCGCCTCAGCTCGGGAGGAAATACCCTGTATGCCTGATATTAAACGCGTCAAGGCGCTGTTTGACGCCTGTATCGACCTTTCATCCGAAGAAGTCACTGCCTTTCTCGAACAAAGCGGATGCAACGAGGCTGAATGCAAGGAAGTAAAACGCCTGCTCGGCCACCTCAATGCGACTCAGGTATTACATCTGGACGGTCAGGCGCAACAACTGATAGGTCTACATATTCGCGAACTAGGGCAACAATTGCAGCCTGGCCAACTACTCGGCCCATATCGGATCCAAGCACAAATCGGTGCCGGCGGCATGGGTGTGGTATTTCTCGCGGAGCGGGCCGACGGCCAATACGAGCAGAAGGTCGCCATCAAATTGGCCCCGGCGTTTTCCGATGAAGACGATGCCCGACAATTCGCCTCGGAACGTCAGTTGCTGGCCAAGCTACAGCATCCCCATATCGCCATGCTGCTCGACGGCGGCCTGACCGATGATCGACGACCTTATCTGGTGATGGAGTATATCCAAGGGCAGAACCTGCGCGATTACTGTTCTGAGTACCAGCTGTCGTTGGATGAAAAACTCGAGCTCTTTTTGCGAGTCTGTGATGCGGTCAGCTACGCCCACAACCGCTTAATCATCCATTGCGACATTAAGGCAGAAAACATACTGGTTAACAGTGACGGCGTCGTCAAACTGCTCGATTTTGGCACCAGCCGAGTATTGCAACAAAGTCATGACGAAGAAAATACTCAGCGACTGCTGGCCATGACGCTCTCCTGCGCCAGTCCCGAACAAGTCCTCGGCGAACCGACCACCACGGCGACCGACGTTTATGGATTGGGCGCCCTACTGTATCAGCTGCTGAGCGACCACTCTCCTCATACCACAGACAAACAAGAAATGGCCGAGACCCTGAAAGCCATTTGCCGCGATAAACCGGCCGCCCCGAGTACCCATAACAACAAGATCCACCGGGATCTTGACAATATCGTACTCAAGGCGCTGGAAAAACTCCCCGAAGACAGATACCAGAACGTCGACAACCTAGCTCGGGACGTCGTACGCTATCTCAAGGGGCAAGCTGTCTCGGCGACCCGCCCCACACCAGCCTATCTGCTTGGCAAATTGCTCAAACGCCACCCGCTTGCCGCGGTATTGAGCTCGGCCCTGGCCATCGCGATGACCACGGGATTGGTGGTAACCAACAGCCTCAATCAAAGCCTGACAAAGCAAAGAGACGAACTGATTGCCACCCAAAAAGGTCTGCAACAACAAACTCATACCTCGGAGAAAGTCATAGAGCTTTTGACCGACATGTTTGAAGCTGCCTCACCGGAAAACGCCCAAGGTGAAGCCATCAGTATTGCCAAGCTGGTCGATACCGCGATCAGCAAAACCCGCAATACCTTGTCGCAACAGCCTGATATTAAATCCCGTCTGCTTGGGGTACTTTCGAAGGTGCAAAACAACCTAGGAGAGGATCAACAGGCCGTCGCCCTGATGGAAGAAGCGTTCAAACTGAAACAGCAAAATGGCGGGCAACCAACCGTGGCCGATTTCGCCGAACTTGGCAGCGCCTATATCATCGCAGGTCAATTTGATAAAGCGCTCAACTACTTGCGCCAAGGGGAGCGGATGGCACACGCTCCCGATGTCAGCGGACAAGATCGGGCGTTGGTGGATTATTATCTAGGTCTCTACTTTACAAAACAAAGCCAATTCGACCAGGCTCAGGACTATTATCACAAGGCTGATGCGTATTGGCAGCAACATCCGGACGAACAAGAAACGACGCCACTGGAGATCCGTTTTCAAATTGCCTACATCCATTACTATGCTGGAGAATATACTCAGGCCATAGAGATACTGACTACGCTGTTAGCTGACACACAGAGATTATTCGGTGAAAATCATCCGCAGAACCTAAATACCCTGAGGATGTTGTCCAACAACTACCGTAACCTCGGTGACTATGACAAGGCTGAAACCAGCATAGTGCGTGCCTATCAACTGGCCGACAGGATCCTTGAGCCAAACTCGCAACTCAATCAGGCGGTGACCCAGTCTTATGTCTATCTGCTCACCGATCTGGGCCGCTATCAGGAAGAAATCGATCTTCTCAATAAAGAGCTGGCGGGCGGTCTGACCAACCCCATCACGCTGGGTAGTTATCACTCTGACAGAGGTCAGGCCCACCTAGAAATGGGCAACTTTCACGCCAGTAAGGACGATTTCGAACAAGCGTTAAGCCTGTTAAGACCCCATTACCCAGATTCCAGCCTAGATACCTTCCCGGCCCGATTATTTCTGGCATACAGTCGCTCGTTTCTCGGTGAAGCCGACATTGCTGAACGGTCACTTGAGGCGCTCTATGCTCAGGCCGAGCAGCAGTTCCCAAAAGGTGACTATAATCTGGGCCTAGTTTCACTGCTGCAAGGCGCAGTCGCCCTTAACGGTCACGACTTCGAAAAAGCAGGCCGCAAGATACAGGTTGCCAAAGCCAATTTCGAAGCTCACTTCCCACCAGAGCATGTGGCCCATATCGCTTTGCTTCGTATCGAAGGCGATCACTATTTGGCGACGCAACAATGGCATGAGGCCCACAAGGTGCTAGCTCGGGCTTGGGGCTTGACGGATAAATACCATCCCCCGGGTTCAGTCGAGGGCCAATTAATCCGCCTTAAAGATGCGCAGGCCCTATGGCATCTGGGTGAAACCAACAATGCCCGCGAAATAGTCGCAGCCGCCGCGCCCTTGTTGCAAAGCAAGCTGACGTCCGAGTCGCAGTACCATCAAATTGCACAGCAGACTGCCCGTTTGGTCGGCATAAACCCAAACCAAACGGCGCCGGGTGGATAAACCATGTTTAATTTGAAACGCCTCAAGGAACTGTTCGACGCGTGCGTCGAGCAGGGGCACTGTTGGAGCAACGCAGTTGCAACTCTGAGAACGAACGGAAGTACTGCGCCTGCTCAAGCATTGAAGCGCCAACCAGACGGTCTGGCGCAACTGCTGCTAGTTCTACATATTCGCGAACTGAGGCAACAATCGCAGCCGGCCAGCTACTTGGCTCTTAACTAAACCGCCTGCCCTGCAGCAAATCCACAGCTCCATGCGTACTGGAAGTTGTAACCGCCTAACCAACCCGTTACATCGGTGACTTCACCAATAAAATACAAACCCTTTTGTTTTTTCGCTTCGAAGGTTTTTGAGCTGAGTTCATCGGTGTCGATGCCGCCGAGTGTCACCTCGGCGGTGCGGTAGCCTTCAGTGCCGTTGGGTTTTATTTGCCAATTGTGGAGATAGTTGGCAATGGCGTCTATTTCAGCGTGGGTGAGTTGGTTTAAGGCTTTATCAGGGATGGCTTGTTCGGCAATCAATACTTCCACAAAGCGCTTGGGTAGAATGGCGCCGAGGGCGTTTTTCAATGATTTACTGGCGCTTTCAACACGCCATTGGTGAATGGTTTCATTGAGATTTTGCTCTGGTAAAAGGTTAATTGTTACCGCCTGCCCTGCTCGCCAAAATGAGGATATTTGCAATATCGCAGGGCCAGACAGCCCTCGATGTGTAAACAGGATGTTTTCTTTAAAATGTGTACCGCATTCGCTACTCACTTCGCAGGGAATACTTACACCCGATAAACCATCAAAGCGTACTTTGTCGTGATCGTGCAAAGTGAACGGCACTAATGCGGCCATAGTGGGTAGCACTTTGAGTCCAAATTGTTCGGCGATTTTATAACCTATGGGGGTTGCGCCGAGTTTTGGCATGGTTAAACCGCCTGATGCAATCACCAAGGATTCACACTCAAAAGCTTGCTCGTTAGTGGTAATAATATAGCCACCTTGTTCTTTGGCTTGCACGCTCAGCACTTCGTTGCGTAAAAATAACTGTACGCCTGCCCAATCGCATTCTGTTGTAAGTATATCAACAATATCTTGTGCACTATTGTCGCAAAATAGCTGACCTAAGGTTTTGTGGTGATAGGCCAAACCATGACGGTCTACCAGTTCAATAAAGTCATGTTGGGTATAGCGGCTTAAACAGGATTTAACAAAGTGCGGATTGCCACATAGGTAATTACTGGGAGAGGCACCTTCATTGGTAAAATTGCAGCGACCACCGCCACTTATCAAAATTTTACGGCCCGGCTTTTTACCCATATCCAGCACCGCCACCGAGCGCCCTCGGAAACCAGCTTGCGCTGCACACATTAACCCAGCGGCACCAGCACCAATAATTACAACATCAAATTGCGTCATGTTTTACCCAACAAATAGAAGCCAAGCGCGCATTATACCTAGTTTTTAAGCAGGTTCGTAACCTGGATTATCCATTCTCATTCATAAACACTTTTAGCTAGAAAAATAAAATATCGAACATTTGACGATCAAATGAACATATTTTTACCAAAACAATAAAAAACCGCTTACATTTACAATCATTTACATAACAAAAGACCAATTTATCCTTATGTAAAAAATTAGAGCTATTGCTTTTAAAACAAATAGTTAATGTAATATTTTTGTCATATAGCCATCCACTTATAACAGAATGATTTGTGTTAATAACAAAACGATTCTTTTAAAAAATTAACCATAACTTTACGTTCTGTAACGTCTTTCTTGCAGCGAGTGTAAGTTAGACGATACACACAACAACATGTCAGGGGATATTATGACAACAACAAATCAGTTCAAATTAGGTGCATTGTCTTTAGCAATGACCGCTCTGTTCACGGCAAATAGTGCAATGGCAAACCCAGCGCTTTCAGTGCAAAACATCAACTACGCGCAAACGGCTGTCAAATTACAAGACCAAAGTAAACTAGGCACTCAGTTCATCATCAAGTACAAAAACAATGATCACATGATGATGACTGCGGGGGCTGACGTTTCTCCAGCAGCAATGAATCAACGTGCGCAAAGCTTCGTGCAGGGCTTTGCGAGCAAAAAATCAAACGTCAAAGCGCAATATGTTCGCCCTATGGCGCTCAGCAATCACCACGTTATGCGCGTTGATAGAAAGCTATCAGCAGCAGAAGCTAACTCATTTATGCAAGAGATTGCTGCATCCGGTAACGTTGAGTACATTGAAGTTGACCAAATGCTCAAACCGTTTGCGGTACCAAACGACCCGCGCTACTCAGATCAGTGGCACTACTATGAAGCGAACGGTGGCTTGAACCTACCAACCGCTTGGGATAGCGCAACAGGTGCTGGTGTGACTGTGGCTGTACTTGATACGGGTTATCGTCCACACATCGATTTAAACGCGAATATTTTACCGGGTTACGACATGATCTCTAACCTAGACGTGGCCAATGATGGCGGTTTACGTGATAGCGACGCAAGCGATCCGGGTGATGCCATAACTCGAGGCGAATGTGGTACTGACAGTAACGGCGATCCTTCACCAAGTCGTGATATTGACTCGAGCTGGCACGGTACGCACGTTGCGGGTACTGTGGCGGCCGTTACTAACAACGGTGAAGGTGTTGCGGGTGTGGCGTATGACGCGAAAGTGGTACCGGTACGTGTACTTGGTAAATGTGGTGGTTTAACGTCAGACATTGCTGACGGTATTATTTGGGCGTCAGGTGGTTCTGTATCTGGTGTACCAGCAAACGCGAACCCAGCCGATGTTATCAACATGAGTTTAGGTGGCGGTGGAGCATGTAGCGCGACCACTCAAAATGCGATTAACCAAGCACGTGCAAACGGTACGGTAATTGTTATTGCATCAGGTAACGACAACGATAATGCCAATAACTACAACCCAGGTAACTGTAACGGCGTAGTAAACGTGGCATCAGTAAACCGCAGCGGTGGCCGTGCTTACTACTCAAACTACGGTTCTTCAATCGATGTGGCTGCACCGGGTGGCGCACAGAGCTTTGCTAATGACTCTGAAGGCGTACTGTCTACACATAACTCGGGTAGCACAGGCCCAGTATCAGACAGCTATCACTACTCTCAAGGTACGTCGATGGCAGCACCGCACGTTGCAGGTGTTGCAGCGCTTATCAAGCAAGCTAAGCCGTCTGCTACGCCAGATGAAATTGAAGACATTTTAAAAACGACTACACGTAGCTTCCCAGCAACATGTACAAGCTGTGGTACCGGTATTGTTGATGCGGCAGCGGCTGTTGCAAAAGCAAAAGGCGACATCATTGACCCTGTTGAAGAAGAGCTACTTGATGGCGTGGCAAAAACAGGCCTAGCCGCAGCAAAAGGCAGCCAAACTTACTACTTCATTGATGTACCAGCTGGCGCAAGCAAACTAACCGTTGCTATGAGCGGTGGCACGGGTGACGCGGATATGTACGTTAAAGCAGGTGCTAAACCAACAAGCAATAGCTGGGACTGTCGCCCTTGGGAAGGCGGTAACAACGAAACTTGTACTATCGATAACCCAACAGCAGGCAAATACTGGGTGATGCTTGACGGTTACTCTGCTTACGCACAAGTTAACCTACAAGCCGACATCACAGGTGGCACTAACCCAACTGAGCCTCAACCGGGCGGCGGTACAGAAACAAACCTATCAGCATCAACGGGTCAGTGGCTACATTACACCATTGATGTACCAGCAGGCATGAATAGCTTCACAGTAACAACTTCTAGCGGTTCTGGTGATGCTGACTTATATGTAAAACAAGGCAGCCAGCCAACGTCTTCAAGCTTCGATTGTCGTTCTTGGAATGATGGTAACGCTGAGACTTGTACTTTTACAACGCCTGCTGCTGGTAAATGGCACCTAAGCGTGTATTCATACCGTTCGTTCTCTGGCTTAACATTGGATGCGCAGTACAAGTAATCTGTTTAAAACCGACTACATGCAACATGCTCTAGTTTGAGCGCAAAAAAAATCGGTCACCCCATGGGTGACCGATTTTCTTGTTTTGCCGTCATAGCATTGTGTATTCATTTGTCGCTACCTTGCTTTTTTTGCACACTACTCAACTTGGTGTTGCCATCGGCAACTTTAATATGGGTATCGCCAATACTCAGTTCCGTTTCTTTTTTCATCATATCGGCAAGTTGGGTGTTCATTTCCTTTGTGATATGAAAAAACTCACGAGTTGTTGCTTGAGACTGGTCAAACTGGCGCGCTTTTTCATGAAGTTCCTGATTGTATCGATTTTCATCAAACGCAAATTGCGCCATTTTAATATCCTTTTCAATATGGTATTGCTCAATGCGTTCGCTGCGTTCACCTTCTCTTTCCTTGATTGTGGCATCTTCTTCCTTGGGAACCGACGCCTCTTTGATCACCATGATCAGCGCCATAATCACCGGAGAAATCATCCCTACAACCGCCGTAAAGGCTTCAACTTCAAGGTAATACCCCGACAAACAGGTCACTAGCACCAAGATCACTGTGGTTGGCATCGCCCATTTACCGACTAATACCATCACAATATCTTGTGGCATGATGATGGGCTTATGTTCACAGCGCGGTGGTTTTTTACGGTGCTTTTGAGGCTTAGGCTCGGTGGGGTTATCAAAATTTTTTTTCATCAAAAATACTCCATTGATAGCAAAAATTGAGAGAGGGAAGGAGGAGGCAAGCGCCTCCCATAAGTCAGTCGCTGCATGCATAAAAACAAAACAGGAAAAAGGAGAGAGGTAAGGAAGAAGGTTTAATGAACCCACATAGGCTGATGGCATGACGTTGCGTCACTGCTTTCAGGTTGTGCCGATTGGTTCAACGAGTTCTCTAGATACAGGATGGTTAGGCCCAACCAGGTCGTTAAAGCCGTCACGTCCAGTTGATTAAGATACGCTAAGGTTTGGTCGCAAACTTGACCACTCACGGGTAAAGAAAAGTGTTGCTGTAAATCACTCAGTAGGATGTCGATGTAGCCTTTAAGCGACGCTTTAAACAATAAATTAGCCACGTTTTGATGAACCAGTTCATCACCGCGAAGCTGTATCCAGATCTCCTCGCAATATTGTTTTCTAAATAGCTCGTAAAGTTCGTTTTGCGAAAAGCCGGCGTTTTTCATGGTTTGCCAACAGTTTAACTGCTCTGCCTCAACGGTATAAATATCAGCTTGTTCATGGCTAAACACCATTACTTTTTCAAACGCTTGCGTGTAACTTGCCATCTTAAACCTCATTTTTGGCTTTTTTAGATGACGAGCTACTGGCAAAAACGTGACGTTAAATTCGGCTTAAATTGCCTCTTTTTTGAATAAAAATCAGTGACACAAAATCGCTAATAATGGATGCCAATTCCGAGCCGCTGCTGGTGTGCTCATGCCACTGGGTTCTGCTACTGCCATGCGCTCTAAAATGGCTATAGCCTTCATCATCAAAATACAGCACCTGCACCTGACTAGTAAGCTGAGTTGTTTTATAACGACAGGCTATATAGTGACTGCCTGCTTGCGTAAAAAATACCATTTGGCTGTCATCGGATACCACTGGCGTATCACTTTGCAAGTTGCCACTAAACTTAAAGGCGACTTCATAGATAACGTCAACCACCACACCATTGTCTTCAAGCTGCTCCTTTTTTATGGCGATTTCGCTACCATAACCATGACTGGCAAGCTCGGATTTCACATCGTTGAGTTGTATCAGCACGCTATGGGAAAACAATTCATCAAGATAGCGTTTGCGATAATATTCATTGTGCGTCACCACCGTATCGGCATTGGCTTTCGCATCGGCGTAAAGTTGTGCCCGGTGCTGATGCTCAAGGATCAGCTCATGGGTATTCGCTTCATTATAGGTATGCATAATAATCCTCTGTAAAATAGCTTGCGGTTAAAATCCGTATTTCCATTCAATGTGCAGGAGTGTTTGTTCCAACCAAGGCAATTGCACCATGCCCAATCCCCAAGGGAGCTTTGCCATAAGTACGTCTTGAGGCATGGTTTCTGCGCTAATGTGATAACCCGTATCGGTTTGTTCTACCTGCCCTTCTCGCATGATAAATAAGCGTACAAACTCAGCCACAGGCATCCCTTTGAGTATTTCCCAGCGGCTAATTAAAGCGTGAAGCATGTAATCGGCCGCCGCTTTGCTGTCATCATCCAACTCAATAACTTCCTCAATTTCAATGTCCAAAGGCAAACCAAGTAACGCATTGGCGGTGTGGCTAACTTCAATTAACGGGTCAACATTGGCGATGTAACACAGCAGTGCATGAGCTTGCATAAGCGCAGATTCATCAACAAACATACCCGCTTGCTCATGGTCACTGTCATGCAATAACGAGAGCTTCGAGAACAAGGTTGGTAAGAATGGCCACACAATGACTAAGCCCACATCAAAGGTAACGGGGCTCACTACTTGCTCGTCAAACTGCTGAAGTTGTTCTAGCTGTGCTTTCACTTGCTGCATGGCTTTAGTCACTAAACCTTGCTCGGCTTTGCTTGCGGTTGCTTTATGCAATGTACGCAGCTTATTTCGAGTTTGCGTGACAGCGCTTTGTAACTGCGCTCTATTTTCAGTTGTGATATCAGGCAACGACTGTGCGGCAATGCGCTGTTCAATACTCGCCAATAGCTGCTGTGCTTGTTGCACAGTTTGCACCTGCATTAAAGCGCGTACGAGTCGAGCTGGCTCAGAATGAGTATCAGAACTTACAGGGGGTTGCTGTGCACAGGTTTCATCTTTTACAGCGTGAGTGACTGACACCGCAGCGATTTGCTCAGGAAATACGGCATGCACAGAGTTATTGTCTTGTGCGTTGCTTTGTTCTTTAGAGACAACTTGATCAGAGCGACTGAGCTGAGAAGCTGCTTGCTCTGTTGCCTCAAATTCGTCTATGCGCTGACGCTGGGATAACTTAGTCGCTTGGCTTGCGCTTACCTCTTGTTCATCATGATGTTGATCGCTTGCTTGTGCTTGCCCTACAACCTCATCAAAGCGTTGATCACTTGCCGCTGTAGCTGATGTTTGCTGTTGGCTTCTAGCATGTTCAGCGTGTTGCACCTGAGAATGGTGTTGATCACTTGATTGCACATTTGGGCTTTCAAAATCAAACGCAGGGGTAAGCTGTGCTTGGCGTTGTGCTGTCGTGCTGGTTTCGCTTTTTACAGGCTGTTCTACAAACTCATGCCTAACACCTTCTTGATATGGCTGCGCATTATTATTGGCTTGCGCTCCATAAAGTGCCTGTAATTCCACTGGTAATCCGCTTGAAGTAGCCATACTCGATACGGGCTTATGCGCGTTTTCTTGCTCACTTGGCAATGACACGATGGGCGCAAGCAAAGAGGCTATTAATGCGTGGTTATCACCATCAACTTGCTCACACACGCCATCAAGCAAAGGCTGCAACCAAGCATCTGGACCAGAATAAGCGCGAGCAATCTGTGGCACAGCTTGTGTCATCGTTTTGCTCATGGTTTGCAGTGCTTTGATATGCGCGGCTAACAACTTAACCAGTTTTTCGCCTTGCTCACCCAATGCTGCTTTATTACTTGGCAGTTGGCTCAATTCATGAGTAAACCACGTTTTTTGCGCCGTAATAAAGACATATAAACGACCGATTGCGCCTTGATAACTTAACTGCAACGTGTGGGCCAGTTGGGCGATTTGTTTTACCCGCAGCGCACACTGCCAAACCTGCGCCTGCGTATTTCGTTGTGCAGAACCCTCTGGCAATAACGCCTGTGGTTGCTCAAACCGCTGCTGCATCCCATGCAAGTTTGAATTCAGTTGCTGATATGCAAGTTCAATTTGTTGGCTCAGCGTGTGCTCTAAGTCTCGACCCTCTGCTTGAACCGAGTAAACCGATTGAATTTCATGGTTTTCAATGTGTTCTTTGCTTGATGCCGACTGGCAATAGATCAGCAGCTTGTCTAACACGTTATGTAAGCTGGCCATACTGCTAATGCTATTCACCTGTAGCCAAAAATTGGAGTAGCCCACAATCGGCAAGCTTTTTAGCACCACTTGTGCGCTGAATAAGATGCTTATTTCTTGATGATTGTTGGGCTGCCGTGACTCTTGTTGCGCCTTTTGCAGCGACGCTTGTTGTGCACGCAACCAAATTTTTAATTCGCTTAACACGGTAATAAAACGTTGTGGCGCTATCGCATCTGCAAA
Organism: Pseudoalteromonas sp. ATL1; assembly: GCF_058933015.1. Taxonomy (NCBI): domain Bacteria; kingdom Pseudomonadati; phylum Pseudomonadota; class Gammaproteobacteria; order Alteromonadales; family Pseudoalteromonadaceae; genus Pseudoalteromonas; species Pseudoalteromonas sp. ATL1. The sequence goes on from NZ_JBZYXL010000001.1 coordinate 3,988,391, forward strand.
CACCGAACCTGACTTTTGGTTTACGATTTTTTGTTGTTGCGCGCACCAAGCGCTGACCTTATCCAGCCAACTCGTAACGGCGTGCTCCGTGCTAACATCCGCCTCTTCAGCCAAACTTGGCACAACAAGCAACGATGCGGGCACATCCGGCAATTGAGCGAGCAAGCGATACACCTTCATCAAACTAAAGCGGCTAATAGCATTGCGCGATTTACTCGTCTTTTGTGCCTGCAAACGGGTGATGAGCTGTTCGGTTTGATGCAAAATAGCGTGCGGCGTATTTTGCACCAACCAAGTGTCGCTGATTTCTTTGCTGATCAACGCCAATTGCTTAACAAGCTCTGCAGTCAACAGCGACTGATTTGCTCTCATGGCTTGTAAAGCAAACCATGCTTTGATTTTTTGCTCTAGTAAAGCCTGTGGTTCAACAAGCCGTTGCAACAAGCCTCGTAGCTGAACAAGCGTGTCGCGCAGCAACGCACTTTTGCTACGTCGCCCCAGCTTGTTCGCCACCCGACTCGCGCCCAACAGTTGTTGCGCTGGTAACCGTGATTGGCTAAGCGTTGATGCCGACATGCTGGCCTTTGACGCCAGTGTATGGCTTTCAACCAGCTCTATCGTGAGATCGGTATTTGCGGCGGCATGTGCCACAATGCGCTTTAAATGCGCCACACTGCCTGTGTCTGTTTTACCGCTTTGCACCGCGCACCACATCGCAATGGCTTGTCGATGTTTAGGCCAATTCAAAGCCAAACAAACTTGCTGTAGTAATCGCTCATCAAAATGACGAGTTGCTGCAAACTGTTCATGCACACTCAGCAGCAAATGTCGCTGTTGCTGGTCGCTTGCATGCAATCCTGTCTGACTCCCTGAAGTCTGCTCCAGCCAACTAATGAAGCGCGACACCTGTTTGGGCGATAGCTTAGTGAACAATTGCATTAACCGTGCATGCACATCACTTGGATAAAGCGGGGCTAATAGCTCAAATAGCACCACAGGTTCGTGTCTAAACAGCGTCACGAGCTGGCTACGAAACTTTGCCCAACTCGGGTGATGTTGCAAAACGGCCAGTGCATTTTTCTGTGCTTTGAACGCCTGCGTTATCAGTCGTTTTAGCTCAAGTTTTACAGTGGCTTTGGCTATTTGTGTGGGCGGTTTGTCTGCCAACAAGTAAATAAGCAAACGCTGCACATCAAGGTTCAAATGCGCAATACCTTGGCGTTTAACCGCTTCACTGACCGCATATTGACTTTGCGCGGTGTTGGTTTGTTTTGCCTTTTCTAGGTGCCGCTCAAGCACGTTTTTAAATTGTGGATAGACATACTGCTTGAATGCTGAAAATGGGTCTAGTTGCACATATTGCCAATCGATTTGCGCCAAATCGATATCGATATCCGGCAATTTGAGCGTGTCAATCACAACCTCATAAGACTCAAATTCAGACCAATCCATCTGCGATAAGCCACGCATAATCCACCTAGCAAATTCATTTTCGATATCTGCTAGGCTGGAATCCGTGGCTGCTAGGGTCGATTTAGGGGCCAAAATATTGGCCCCTATTTGTTTAATGGACAGTTTCATAACTAGATATGGTCATGACGCCAAGGCTGCGTACCACACATCACTGGCGCATCTAAGTACAGTGCGTGCCACAAGTAATCGTGATGGGTGTGTCCATCATCAGGGTTATCACAGCCAGAGCTATAAATATGATGACCCACATCACCTTGCGCTCGGTTGTCACGCCAGTAACCTTGTGCCATGAGGCTTTGGCATTTGTAAGCGCCACCGCCGTACACCAAAGCAACATTCGAACGCGCCACCACTTGGCAATCATCACAATAGGCAATACCGCCGCCGTATTCAGCACGACAATTAGCAACATTTATGGTTGACTCAGTCACACCAAATACCCCACCACCTTGACGTGTGGCTGAACAGTTTTTGATGTTGCGAGCCTCAATGCCGCTGACTTCTGCTTCACCGTAGAGCGCACCACCATCGCCATTCACATGATGGTTCTCAATCACACAATTCAGTTTGGCACTTTGTACATAACGTAAGTGGAATGCCCCCCCATTGCCTTCGTACACGCCACCGTTCATCAGCGAGCCATCGAAAGTGAAACCGCGCATTTCGACGCTTTTCACCAGTGCATCACTTTGGCCGTGAATAAGGAAACGACAGCCTGCATACTCTTTAACAATGCGTGTTTCACGCTCGTTAAAGCCGATAATGCTGACGTTAGAGCCAATACGAACCGGTTGCTTCAATTTGTAAGCGCGATTCATTTGTGGATGGCACATGTGTGGTAACAGCAAAATGGTCACATTTGACAATATCTCGCGGCTCATCACTTCATCGAATTCCAACTGGTTTTGTATCAACAACACCTTGTTGTTTTCTGCCAGCGTCCAACAATGCGCATCCACATAGGCTTTTACCGCCGCCTGCGTTGCGAGTGTTTCATCCGACGCCATGTCGCCACCTAGCTCAACATCGCTCGACACACCAGAAATAGCCAGTGTCTCTCCAAGCTGTAGTGACGCAGAGGCCACGGCACCTTGTACCGTGAAATCACCTTCGGCGGTTGCACCTTGTGCTAGGGTTAAACCTTGCTCAACCACCAGCCTATTGCGAACCCGTACATCTCCCGCAACATCCAGTTTATGGCTAGGTGCTTGTGTGCCAATGCCCACCTCACCCATTGATGTGATATGCAATGCATCGGACTCTGCAGTACTGATATTAAGAGGTGCAGCATGTTGGCTTGAATCAATTGAAATTGCATGCTCGCCCACCTCACCCACGATTTGCACCGCTTTGGCGCTCACTTCATGGGCCGTTTGTAGTGAACTTAAAAACGCCACTTGACCATACACAGTTACATCGCTTTTGAAGGTGGCGGCGGGAGAAATGGCCACAAGCGAGTCTGCTTCCAGCCCTTCGACAGTTAAGCCACCTTGCAGCGTTGTGTGCTTGGCAACCACTAAGTTATCACGTAGCAGCGTACGTTTTTGTACTGACAATTCATCGTTCAAACGCACCGACGCTTGGAACGTACTGTCACTGTTCACCTCAACTTGGCGGTTAAATGTCGCGTTGCCTTCCACCGTTAACGTGTCTTTTAACCGGGCATCGTCGTGCACGGTTAAATCGGAGCGTAGTTCCACATCACCGAAAATTTTCGCGCCATCAAAGCACTCTAAGCGACCTGAACCGCGCAACACACCATCTAGCTCAATGTCGCCCCTAAACACCGCGTTGCCGTTAATGTCCAAGGCTTCTTTTGGCGAGTCTGTTTGTACACCCAGCTTGCCATCTTCGATAACAATCGGTTTTTCACCTTGATGGTATACCGCAAAGGCCTTTGCAAAGTGATTTTGATCGATAGCCACCTGCGCAATGCCTGCTGGCATGCCCACAGTTTGTTCATCGATAACGCTGCTAAACGGTAAGCCAAAACGCGCTTCGCCAGCCAGTTCCGCATTGCCATGCACATTAATGTTACTTCTAAAGCTGGCGTACTCATCTACATGCAAACTTTCGTCTACTTCAAGGCGGCCTTTGATCTGCACGTCTTTTCTAAATTGACTATCTTCCGCCACATCGAGGGCATAATCTGGACGCTCAACGCCTAGGCCTAAGCGGCCATCGTTGAACACGAGGCCAACTTGTCCACCTTGCCTTTCAATCAATAGCCCTTGCTTGCCTTGCTCTTGAATATGCACACGCGCACTGGCTGGCTTATCGGATAAATTTAAGTCGCCATCAATATCTACGTGGCTATCAAATTGTGCTTTACCCTCAACTTGCAGCGAATTGCCCTCGAACTGCTTCGCGATTTTAACGCCATCGTTCGCATTTACTCGGCCACTGATGGTCAGGGTGTTATCAATCAAGGTTTGCCCTTCAACCGTCAGCGCTTCATTTAAGTGCGTTTGCCCATTGGTGACCGTTAAACCATTGTGTAGGTCAACTAAATCGGTTACCGATAAAGTACCGTCCAACGTGGTGTTGCCCGTTACCGTTAAAGCATCTTTGGCAAACTCAGCCGTGTTGTTGGTCACACTAATAGTGAGTCCATCTTCAATTGTTGTCGCGCCATGCACGTCCAAGTCATTGTTTAGGTGTGTATCGCCGTCCACATGCAAGGCCACATCATCACCGTCGATGTACACATTACCTGTGATATGCGCTTGTCCAGTCAGCGCAAAGTTTACATCAGCCTCAGGCAGTGCTTGGTTAATCGCTAGCTGCCCCGCAGCAACATGTGTTGCCTTGCTTTTTTGTAGATCGCTAATGCTTAATGCCGCGGCATCTGTGTGCTGTGTCACCTGAACTTGTGATTCACCAATATAGATGAGCTGTTTTTCGTCTTCGTTATAAGCCGAAAAACTGCCTATTACCTTATGACTGCCCCAAAACGCACTCTCACCAAACACTTGAAATGGCGTTGCAAAATCAGCTTGCCCAACTGTGACCATCATGTCTTTAACACTAAACAAACAATTGTCATCGTAAGTGATATTCACATCATCCAAGATCTCAACTGGGCCCGTTAACAGGGCTTCACAATCCACGTGGAATGGCTTTAATGGCTCAGATGCAAATATACCGAGTTTGTCAGCCTTTGTGGTGATGATTGGCTTAATACCTTGGCCATCAAAATAGCTGACATCAAGGCCGGTATTATTGGTTAAATTACTGAGTACCGCCAATTTGGCACTGGGTTGCCAGTTCGACATATCAACAGGTGAAGCGATATGAACGCCTTTGTTTACTTTGGCCTGTTCAAGTTGTGCGTGGTAAGTCACATTCAACTCAGGTGAGGTGATTTTTCCTTCCACATTAACGGGCACAGCCATTGCAGCAGAACCCACTTGCACACCTTGTTTTTTCACGCGCAGCAGCGTGTGATCTTCATAGTCTTTAACGAGCAGCGCAGACTCATCTTCCCCACCCGTTTTTACCGCGACTTTAGCGTGCAGCGACTCACCTAAATCACCAATATTTACCCCTTGGTTGATATAGGCACTTTGCGCTTTGAGTGCCGTTTGGGTAGAAATCATTTCACTGGCGTGAATATCTTTGAACTGGGCACGTTCTTTTACCGTCATGGTGGTATTGATGAGCGCGCCTGTCGCACTGTCTTGTTCTGATACGTCTTGCTGTGTATCACCCACCCATAATTTTTGCGATGTGGTTTTTTGCGTCACCGTTGCATTACCATTAACGGTTAGCGCATTGGTGGTTGTTTGGCCTGCATTTAAGCTGCTCGCAACTGAAGCAGTGTCAGTGGCTAAATGATTTTGAGCAGTCAAATTACTGGCTGTGGTATCACCATCAACGTGTAAGTTATCTTTAATATTTGTTTGTTGATATAGAGTAACTTTTGACTCGCCTTGCATTGGCGCATCAGTCACTTTTACAAACGTAGCCGAGTCTGTCGAAACCTTAAATAATGCCGAGTCGGTATCGCCCAACACATCTAACTTGGCATCTCCATTGGTTTTACCTAAAGCTAATTTTCCATCAACCGATAAACACCCCGCTTCACTTGGCAATTCGTCAGAGCCAATTGAAACCGACTCAGAAACGCTCACGTTGCCTTGGAAATAACTCTTGTCTTGCGCATTCAATTGCACATAGTGGCTATCGGATAATTCTCCGATAAGCGCGGTGCCATCAACCTGAAAGTCGGCTTGAATATCAGTCGTGCCAACGCCCACCTTGCCTTCAGAGTCGATGTAAAACGGCGTGCTATCGTTGTTGTGATCATCAACACGTAACAAGGCGTCCATATCACTGCTGGTTTTAGAAATGTGTAATTTAGCTTGCGAGCTTTGCGCATCAATGCCAATACCCAAGCCATCGCGGGCTTCTAAATGCTGGGTAAATACCCCGTTGCGACCGGTTAGTTTATCGTTAAGGACTGTCTCCCCGTCAACGGTTAGTGTACTGATATGGGTTTCTGCCAAAGAAGCCGTCTCAGAGACATTCAAATTGGCCGCCTCTACGGTATCGATGACATTCAGTGAGCCTTCAATACCTGCATCACCAAACACACTCACTCGAGGCTGATCATTGCCATCAAGTTCCGCGCGCATCACATCAAGCTCACCACGAGATACCGACAGAGCCTGTGTCTGTACTTGCGCTGTACTCAATTGTGCATTCGCAATCACGTTATCGGCTTGCAGTGTATCGGCTACGGTGACTTTTTTATCGCTATTGGACACGGTTAATACATCATCAAATACCACCATGGTGTCGCCATCGACGTTCAGCGTGTTTGCGCCGCCTTGCGTCATATTCAATTGCGACGGTGTAAGGCGCAATTGCTCATTAGCCTGCTCATCCGTTCGAACCGACACTGCGGAGCTAACTTCAATTTCAGTTTGTCCGTCTTGTTCAACCACCTTGATGGGATCATCCACTTGGTTGAAGCTTGAGCGGATCATCGCTTCAAAGTCATCACCGGTTGGGCTTTTTAAATCATCAAACTTCTCAATTAGCGTTTGACGGCCTTCTTTTTCGACCAAAGTGGTCGCTTGTGCAGATAGCGTAGCTTCTTGCTCATTTATTGTGTTCATGAGTTATTCCTTGATTAAATACGATTAGGCTTGCTGTAGGCAACGATAAACTTGGACTGTGCAGCGGTGCTGGGATTAATGGTTGAAATAGACACCGGATAGAGCGGCCTTAAATAAGCCAAAGGTGTGTAACCAATCGTCAGCCTTTGTGAGCGCTCTACATGGTCCGAAATACTGGGGCGGCAAATTTCGTCGATATAATGTTGAGCACTGAGATAGAAAATATCATCGGCGCTAAAGCCACTCGGAAAATGTTCAACATGCTGCGTAATATTGGCGGCAACGCTTTGGTAAATTGCGCTACTTGTTTGACCTTCTATAACAAATTCATGGCCTGGCTCATCGGTGCAATACATGTCGAGTATCTCAACCATGGTCGCTTTCACGTCATCCCATTCATTGTTAGGACCGGCTTGATGCGCCAGTAACACAGTTGACAATGGCCATGCTGGACCCGTGTTTGGGTCAATTGGCAGTGGGTAGGTGAAAAACTCGGCCAAAATTTTGCTTAACTGCTGCAACACCGAAGACAATGACGCATTGGGCTCAGTAAAACGTACCTTTTGCGTTTGAGAAAAATAGTTCAACCAACCGTAATACAAACGCTCAAATAAACTCATGGTTTCTCTATCAAGCCACAAGCAATATACGGGCATATGCAAAGGGGTCTGTTCTCGAATTTTGCGCTCAGTAAACTGACGAAACGCCAATGAGGCGAAGCGCGTTGTCCAATCGGGCAACACAAAGTACAGGCTGCGACTAAGTTGCATACGCTGTGCGGCGTCCAATTCATCACCTTGCTGTATACCCGCTTCAACTAAGCTGCCTTCGACCAGATAAAAGCTTTCACGGTTGTGAATTGCTAACGGCATATGAGCGGGATGCGATAAACCGAGTCGGCGCATGATGCCTTTTGCCATGCTGCTACATTGGCTTTGCCCAATATCATTGGCCAGATAGTCGTAGCCTTGGCAGCGATTTTCACCCAATATGCCAATCTCATTGAGCAACCGACATTTATCAATGTACTGACGCAGTAACACCAAACGCTCTAGCAATGACTCTTGTGGGTTTGGATCTCGCGCATCTTCTAAGCTCGGTGCATAAAACGCAAATACCGCTTTGTATTTCAGTAAATTGCCATCTACCGCTCGTTCTGCAAAACGCGCCAATAAATGCTGAGCGCTTTGATTCAGTCGCGTGAGTTGCGCAATAGAAAAATCACTTTCAAGACTCAGTTGCATACCTCGTTGCCAATAAGCCAAAGAAGCGGTATCTAACAGATGTTCAATACCGCTGATACCGGTTAGCGCTTGGCTCAATTGCGTATGGGGTAAAGCACAGACTTGCTGCCAGAATGTGCTCACTTGCTCTTCATTCAGTGATTCACTGGCAAGCATGCGATCTAGCAACTTACCTAAACCTTCAAATACGCTTGCTTGTGGCAAAGAAAGAATATCGGGAAGTACATCCAGTTGTTTATGCTGATCCGCCAGTATTTGGTCGAATAGCTGTAAATAACCTTTGAACTGAAGGAGTTGTGCTTTTTGTTCGCTGTCGATACGCGCATCTAAGGTTTGTTCCGTGACGGCATACACCTGCGGCAATTCGTGCTGCAACGAGCGGTAGTCACTGAGCCCTAAATATTCACCACTTTGATAGCGCGGCAGCATGCTGTTTGCAGGCAGCGATGGCGGTAGCTTAAGCCCTTGCAAGCCTGCACGAATGGCAGCTTTTTCATCGTCGGTTAGTTGATAGGGCTGGCCGTCGATGAGTAGTGCTAACTCATTAAAAAAGTTAGCTTCATCAAAACCAAGCTCTGCAATATTGACGATTTGCGAATTGTCGTCACTGCCAAATTGAATTTGCCAAAACTCATAACCCTCTTGTGCGTTGTAATTACTTCCGTTTTGATCCGCGACAAAGTGAAAGGCATTCACTTGCTCAATGTGCTCATGTTCATGCAGCACACTTAAAATATTGGAACTGAATAAACGCACACTGTAAGCCGACTTATGTAAATCTTCATCCAGTACAAACCCATACTGAGGTTTTGGTCCTTGATAAATGTCATCTATGCTAAGGCCCCTTTGCAGTAGTTGCTCAGCCGAATACTTGGGAATATCCGGTGAGATCTCACGACCAATCAGGGTGTAAATTTCAACGAGGAGCGCAACTAAGTTATCCACATTTTTGAGCGATAACGTCATGCCTACATTCACCTTGCTGACGTCATAAAATACGACGTTGCCAAGGGTATGGTTAACACAGCGAGCTTGTGCAAAAGCACGGTTTAGTTGCTCCGTCACGGCCATTTTTTTGCTTTCATCGGGCGCGTAAAGGAGCACATTAAAGTCAATGATATTGGTAGTTGCATCCACGCTTTGACGGGTGGTGACATGTACATTTTTAACGTCGAGCAAATCAAGAACAAGGCGTCGATAATCATCCTCTGTTACACAATGGCTAAATAACACTTGTTCGGGTTCATAGAATTTTACACTGCCCCCTGTATCTGCTTGCGCAAGCAGCTCAGGGACCGAGTAATCCAATTTATAACTGAGATCAGACAGCACATACACCAACACTTCCAACAAGGTCACACCGGGGTCAAAACGGTTATGATCGGTCCAAGTGTTAGGTGCAAATTGCTGTATCCTAGCGATGCCTTGCTGACGAAGTTTCGCCAAATCTTGCCCGATATTGCTCGGGGCCTGATTGACTATCTGCAGAGCTTGATTGTCCATAACTTTCCTGAATAAATGGTCTGAATAACAACAAGACGTGCGCGCGCAAAAACCGTGAAAAGTTTTTCACAGAATTTTTGCGGCGGGTTTTGTTTATTGACGAGGTGTTACTGAACGATAAAGTCCAGTTCAATTTCCCATTTTCCTATACCTTCGAATACATCTCCGAGGGTATTGGCGAGTGCGATTTTGTGGTTACGAGCGGGTACCAAAATATCATGCGGGTTATCGGCACTGATCACGCTGTAGTGCTTTTGCGTTTGGCCTGCTTTCACCGCTCTGATCACTTGGATCATATCCACCGCTGGGTGGGTTTCTAATACCTGCGCAATGGATGCCAAATAAATCGTGCGTTCGAGTGGTTTATCCAATTTATTCCATGGCGTGAGCGCATCCACCACCATATCATTGAGCTCAATCACGGTGCTTTGAATATCGTAGAGCGGGTCAATTTTCACAATTAGCTCAAGCTGCACTTCCACATAATTGGGGTCGTCAACCTCTACAGTGAGGTTCGGCACAGACAGCGCATTCACCTGCTCTCGAATTTGTCGCTTCAAATAACGGGGCACTTTAGGTTGCAGTACCGACGCATCATGATTGAGCGGCACCACAACCATGCTTAAACCCAACTCGGTGACCACGGGGCGCACCGAATGTAACTGCGGGAAAGTTTGCAATATAAAATGCTCATAGTCCCATGCACTGAGTAAACGTTGACGATGGTTCAAGCGCTCGCTAATACGACGATCAAATTGCTCGGTGGTTTCCGCCACTTTGGCGCCGAATGAGGCAAACGGCTGAATCACTTTATCAACTTTTGGATTCGGTAATACCAACTTGGCAATAGACTCACTAGGCAGTGGTTGCGCAAAGTGAGAAGGGGCATTGCCTTGACTACTCAGAGTCACTTTAAGGCCTTGCGTGAAAATACCTTTGAGTTTGGAGTACACGGGGGCCATGCTGGTCATGCTTGTTGGCGTTTCTAGACGAGCATGATTGACCTTAGCGCGTAACCACAATTTACCATCGTGATTGAACGAATTGCTTTGTGTCAGTTCTGGCAAGTAAAACACCACCAACCCGGAATCCAGCAAGTCATAGGTGCTATCACTGAGAATACGCCCCTCACCTGCTTGGCCTTGTGACTCTTCTCGTTTAAAACGGTGCCACTGTCCGGCGTTGTAGTACTCCCACACAAACACGGGATTGTTACCCATGTTATAGCCATCTACCGGATCAACCTGATAATACATGCGTACTTGGCCCGGGGTGGTGACTTGATTAATCGCCACATAGAGGTAACCAAACTCCTCCATACGTGGCAATAAAGACAATAAACTTTGCTGGGTAAACTGTTCAGTCGGGCGGCCTACTGGGGCAATATGCTCAATGAAAATTGGGTTACCGACCATCAGTGCAGGTGAAGTAATACTTTCACTTTGGTAGTGCACGCGCAGTGCATCCAAAGTGGGTGTATAAGGCTGATTCACCAACACTGGAGTGTCTGAGGTTGCATTTTTATAGGCAAAGTATTCGATGACTTTAGTGTAATCTTTATGAGCAAAATCTTGCTGTGATAACTCAAGCGAGTACCATTTGGGCCACTTAGTCGCACTCGGTTCATCAAACGGCAGCAGTTGAAAATCTCTTAATGCGTTGTTGTCATTTTGCAAGAAGGTCAAGGTGTTGGTCGCTACGTTGTTATGTGGCGCAGGCAACGTATCATCATTGTCATTGTAAAATAGCGCGACATCGCTTTGCAGGTTACCAACCGCGTCTGAGCGGGAGATATTAATGGTGCTGTCTGGCCACACTAAGCAGTTGCAATCATTGCTAAATAGCTTGTCTGTGCTCAATACAATGCCATCACATGATTCCTCATTTGCACACACGGCGCTTTTATCAAAATAACCGGCCTCTGTGCCATTTTGCTCACTGAAGTAGTAACTATACGCGCGATAATAAGTATCAAAGCTCTGTGGCCTATCGAGCCAAATAAACTCAATACTGGCATTGACGATGTTTTTAGTCACCAATTCTGGGTGCGTAAAGTGCACCTTTGCAGCCAGTCTAGGTGACAACCCAAATGGCTCAAACGGTTTACTGGTATCTAAATCTACTTCGCCATTGTTGGCGACCAGTCCGCTCAATCCAGCGACATGCGTGGTGATACTTACCTGCGTCACCATAAACTTATTCATGCGCTCATAAACACTCGAGTCATCACTGTATAGCAACTGGTAATAGTCACTTTTGAGTACCAAGGCAATAAACGGTAAGGCCTTATCGGCACCTATTGGGGCGGTTGGCAATGCAGTGATAGCCGGAAATAGCCCATCAAAACTGAGTGACAGCTGTTGCCCTATCACACTCAAGTTGGCGCTATCTATGGCAATAAGCCCTTCACTGGTGGTAATGTAAAAATCAAACCAAGATAACCAGTTTGACAGCTCTGCTTGGTCGCCAAAATTAAGCGTAATGCTGCGCGTGCCGCCACTTAAAAACAGATCTTGCGAGGCTATTTTAAATCCCACGTCGACATTGGCACTGTTTCCTAACACATTCTGTCCAAAGGTCGGCTCACTTTGCTCAAGTAGCACGCCCTGCACTGAATCTAATAGCACTTGATGCTGCAACGTAATCGCGTCAGGAAGTTCAGCGTTATTCACCGTTTTAACTTTATTGACCGTGGCTACGTAATCAACTTGTGCTTTGTTGATGGTCACTACTTCATTGGTGCTATAAATAAGCGGTGTACCATCGCTGTCTTTACCACCATCAAACTCAGTGCCTGCGGGTAAAGTAACAGCATTGGCATCGTTTAAAGACACAACCAAATGGGCGCTATCTGGCGTGGCTGGTAGCGGCTCAAAACGCAGCACTTGAGCATAAAAGTGCTCTAAATGGCGAGACACAAATTGATTGAACTGCGTATTACTGTGCTGTAGCAAATCAATAAAGGTGAGCAACATCGCCATATCAGGGCGAGCAGCTAACGTTTTGATCTGCGCATCAGCCTCGCCTTGCTCAAGCAACTTGGCAAGCCCAGCCAGTTTTTCTGGCTCCGGCAATGCGTTTTCCCAAGAACCATTGACGCTCAATGTGCGGTCATCAATGTAGTTAGTCTGCTTAGCCAATGTTGATAAATACCTAAGCCAAGCCTCTACCGTACGCGGTTCGATATTAAAAAATGAGCGCGACAGCGCTTTTATCTGTCGTCCAAGCTGACTACGCCCCACTTCACTTGGATTGACGGCATTGAGCGCCGCCAAGGTGGTTGTGTTGTTAGACTTCACAGTCATGAGAATACCTTGATCAATAAAAAGGTTTAAATTGAGCAAACCAAGCTGTTAGCTGCTCACAAAGTGCGAATAGATTGTTGTGCGTGCGTTAAAGCGATTGCTCGGTTAAATAGAATGGGAAAACCATGTTGCTACGGCTGTTGGTTTGTCGAATCAAATAATTAAGTTGGATCAACAACACACCGTCATACAGTTCACTGCTATCAAAGTCGATAGACTCCAAAATGATACGCGGCTCATGATTGAGCAGCACCGTGGCAATTTCCTGTCTAAGCTGCGCCAAACTTTGTTCATTAGCATCGGCAAACGAGTAACTGGAAAGGCCAGAACCCATCTCGGGCCAAAGCGGTCGCTCCCCCACCAAGGTATTTAAGGTTAAGTGAATAGCCTGCTTTAACAACGTTTCACCGCTATCCATTACAGGCCCACTACTGGCACTTCGAAAGCGTACAGGGAAGCCCCAGCCGGTGCCTAAAAATGCTTGTTCTAACATAGTTGCTCCTTGTTTTGGCCTCAATGGAGGCTATTTCACATCGACGCCTTTACCTTCAAGGGTAATGCTGTCTGACGTTGTGACACTCACCGCAGCAGCGGCATCAATAGTGAGTTTGTCTTTACTTTCAATAGCTAAAGCGGCCCCTGCTACGATAGAAGTCATGTCTTTTTGCGTCAGTTTGAAGCCTTCTTTTGCGTCAAACTTCACCGTGTGATCGGCACTGGCTTGTAGCGTGAGTAGCGGCTCTTTGAGGGTAAATTGCAACGCCAATGCTTGCTCTTTAAAGAACAAGCCGCGCTGCTCATTTTTATCGTCATATTCAAATGGCGGCTTGGCTTTGGGATTGTGGCAAGCGCCTAAAATAACGGGATGTCGACTATCACCACCCATAAAGCCCACCAACACTTCCGTATCGAGGTCTGGAGGTAAAAATAACCCCTCTTCCGTGCCCGCAAATGGGCTGGCAAGTCGAGCCCAAAGCGGTTTATCACCACTGGCACTGGGTAGCAAAACGGGAATACGATGCAAAGCTTGCGCGTCGGCTTTAAACGCGGCGACTTTGCCAACCAACATAGGCGTGTTGGGTGTGTTAGCGTATTGTGAGTAGAGGCTTAACGTCAGCGGTACACCAAATATAAAGTCACAAAACCAACCATCACTGGATAAGTGATGATGCACTTCCCCCACCACATAATCGCCCGCATATTGCTTGCCAACGCCAGACAAAGTTAACGCATCCAAAAGCTTAACTTTAGTGGGGGCTTTCGTCGCTGACATGTCAACACGCACAGATCCTTGGTACATATCGAGCATACGATAATATTGCTCGGCGCTGGCTTTGGCTGCGAGTTCTAATTTATCTATCGGTGCTTGTGCTAAGCGTAAGGTGTCGGGGATCGCAAGCGCTGTATCGGCATCTGCATGACTTTTAAATTTGGCCGCTGGCGCGACAGGATCTGCATTATCATTGAGTTTTTGCTCTTTGATGTCCCAACTACTGTATTGCAATTTTTTAAGATGAGCGGTGACATCACAGTGTAATTCAAACTCAACGCAACCATCCATTGCCACATTAAATTCGTGGGCGGTAGGGGTATGCTTAGCTAAATCCACCACCTGATTTTTACCATCATTAAAAAACGCAAAACCATTACACAGTAAGCGGCGCATAAACACTGACCAAGGCTGTTCATCCACCACCAAAAATTGCTGATGCTCAATGTTACTCGCAGCAATGGTCCCCGCCGCCGCACCGTAGGTTTTCAATAGATCACTGAGTATGTCGCCATCTTTGGTCTTTTCGTCATACAGCTTGCTCATGGCATTTTGACAAAGCTTGATAGCATCGGCTCTGGCTTCAATACGCAAAAAAGGCTGACGTTCGTAGCCAATACCTTGCGCGGTAATAATGCCGCTATAAATGAGCGTTTGTTCGCCATCGCCAAAGCCCGCTTTGACCTCAATGGCTTTGCCCATTTTGAATAAGTCTTCATCTGCTTTGGTGAAGGTTTCTTTGGCCATGTCGCCATCTTCAATCAGCAAACACAGTTGTGAAATTTGGTTAACGCCATTTTTTACCCGCACTTCGCGCACCGCGATTTTGTCGCTAACCTTGGTACCGTCAACAGTAATGGTATATCGCAAGTCCATGTTAACGCTCCAACGGTGGATAGAGGATCGACGCCCCCACTTCGGCACTGCGAATAGACGCTAAGCGATTGGCCTTAGCCACTTGATGAACAAACTGTTGATTGCCATAAATCTTGGCACTTTGGATTAATACGGAGTCGCCCGCTTGATGCTGGATCACATGGGTCAAATCCGGTGAGCTTTTACCCGACTTCAGTTTGATCTCTTTTTCTGATAAACATTCCACCACGCAACAATGCACTTTGGCTTTTAAGCGGCGACCTTTGTTATCCACTAACTCGGTTTCTACTTTGGTGGTGCACAACATGCCGTCAAAAGTGCCACTTGGACCATGGTTGAGTGTCATATTAAGCGGCTGGATGGTCACATAGGTAGGCTCGTGCGTTGCACTTTGCACCGCAGTACCATACTTGAGTAACGTTTGAATATGCTTTTCGGTATCAATATCTCCACTGAGTTTGGCAATCAACTCCGTTGGCAAATCAATGATGGTGTCATCTAACAAAAAAGTGATATTGAGTTTAGAGGGAGAAGACTTTTGGTATTGGCTTGCCCCACTCTCGGCACCAATGGTTTGCGATTTTTGAATATCGTTGGCATAACTGGTTTGCAAAGACTTTGCGTCATACGGCAAAGTCAGCTGTGCAAGTTGATTACCTGAGCCACGCTCAACTTTGCTGTAAAAGGTCACTTTACATAGCGGAGACCCAGCCGCATTTGCGCCAATACCTATCATCTTTATGGCCTTTTTTGTCTAGTAAATTGCTGAAACTGTTTATCAACGTAGCGCTTGAGTGACTTTTCTAATTGTGCAACTTGGTTATTAATCACTGAGGCGCTTGTATTACCCGCCTGCTGCGCTTGTGCATCGTTACCCTGTGGCTCATCTTGCTCGGATAAACTGGCTTTGATACGAATGGCATCACATTGAATTTCCATGGGCACTCCTTGTTCTGTTGTTATTAAGTGAAAGGAATTGGCACCGTGACTAGGTTTTGATAACTAAACGTGATGGATTCAATCAGTACATCATTGCGGGTTGCGTCTAAGCTATCCCACTCCCAACTCTCCATAAATGCACGCGTCACGAGCCAAGCTTTGGTTGGCAAATTGTTGTCATTCAATAAGGTGATCAGAATGTCGTTACGAACGGCAAACTGATTCCATTGTGGCAAGCTAATGAAATTGGTGATTTCTAATGTGCTGCCAGTGCGCAGCACGCCACGCTTAAACGTTAAGGTGCGTGTTTGTTTATTACTGCCCACCGTTGCTCGATTACCATCATATTCAATGGTTCGATTAACTTTTAGGCCACTGATCTCTTTAAAGAAAATATCAATTGGGTTAGGTATCGCCGCCGACGTGATCAAAGCGGCAAAGCGATATCCCACCATAGGTGTGGTAAGTTCTTGAATCATAATAATGTCCAAAAAAGGGCACAAACGTGCCCAAGACAAGGAGAAAGAAAATTAATGGAATTCGATCTTAATGTCGTCTGCCATCATTTCTAATGACTCAACACTTGCCTCATTTGAACCACCATTGATACTTGGTGCAGTCAGCTTTTTAGGGAATGCATTGATCACTTTCCAAGTGACTAACGGTTGCGAACGGTCTTCGTTGGTCAGTGAAATCGTGATGTCTTTTTTATCAACTAAGTTAAGGCTGATAGATGAGATCCAATCGTAGAACTGACTCTTTTGACGCACTAAACCACGCTTAAGTGTGATGTTCACATCCGTTGGTTGTCCAGGCATGTGCTTTTTGCCGTAACCATCTTTGTAGGTAATGGTTTCAACGCCGATATCTAAGCCTGATACTTCTGAGAACGGAATGCTCTCTTCACCAAAGCTCACGACAAAACGATAGACCGGGATCGGATATTCTGCTGCGATGTCTGCTGCTGTAGTAGCCATAAAAACTCCAAAAAATAAAAATTTCTAACACCAAAGTTGCTTGGCAACTCAGGTCAAAATAACAAGAGGAAAGATTGGCTGAGAGAACCGAGAAACGTATAAATCAGTACCTCAACCAATCTTGGTTGGGTTCATTAGCCTTCTAGGCTCTTATGCGAGAAAGTCAGCACAATAAACTCAGCCGGGCGCACTGCCGCAAGACCGATTTCAATATTCATAATGCCGTTGTTGATGTCGTCTTCAGTCATAGTTTGACCAAGACCCACATTGACGAAAAACGCTTGCGCGGGTGATTCACCAAAGAAGGCACCTTGACGCCATAAGTTTTCAAGGTAGCTTTCAATCATGGTTTTAAGCTTTAACCAAGTAAATGGAGTGTTTGGCTCAAACACCGCAAACTGAGTTGCTTTTTGGATGGACTCTTCAACCATGTTGAATAAACGACGAACAGATACATAACGCCATTCATTGTCGTTACCAGCGAGCGTACGTGCGCCCCATACCAACGTGCCTTTACCCACGAACGTACGGATCGCATTGATAGATTTACCTGAAATAGCGTCTACGTTGAGGTTTTCTTGCTCTGTGCTATCAATCGCCAACACTGGTGCTAACACTTGTGATAACGCCACGTTCGCAGGTGCTTTCCAAACACCACGGTCTTTGTCCGTTTTAGCCATTACACCGGCAATTGCTGGTGATGGTGGCAGCACAAGGTAGTTTTTCGCAAGCTGTGCTTTTACCGCGTTATACACTTGCGCGTTGTAGTCCATGTTGTCCGCTGTATCACTTCCAAGTGTCGCCAGTGCAACTTCTTTGTAAGTCACTTCTTTGCTTGCTTCATCAATTGAATCAACCAAAGTGACCATGACAGCCGCTTCATCGTAACTACGCGCCATCGTTGTTTTTAAGTAAGGATAATAAGATGCACCATACTTAAGGCCTTGTGTCACTTTGTCACGTAAACGCGCTGAATCATGGGCAATTGCAGTTGTGCCAGCTGGCGTTGCTTGCATTTGCACATCCACCAACGCAAAGCGGTCCATGCGTTTTTCTGCGTGTTTAAGTGCTTTGTTTTGCACTTCATAGTGGCCCGTTTCATCTAAGCCAATGGCTTCAGGTGATGAAATAAGTGTCACCTCATCAACCTTATTTAATAGGTCAATTGCAGCCGTGTAAGCTTCTTTTGCAGCCTTCGTGCCTGCAGTACCAATAGAAACCACGTAACATGCACCACCGCCATTGGCAAAAAAGTGGCTCACAGCTTGATGCAAGAAGAATTGAGCATTAGGCGTCGAGTCCGCCAGTTTGAAGCTAGTGTTGGTTGTGTCTTTAACAAGCACAGTAAAGCTTTCTTGGTAAGGGCCACCAAAGTTTGCTTCAAACTCAACCATGCTAGTGATACGTACCGGCATGTTTAAGAAGTTGGCTGCATCACCGGCTTCGTTCAGCTTTGTGGTGTGACCAATAAACGCTGGGATAGCCGTAGCCACTTCAGCAACTGACGGCGGTAGAATTGATTTTTCTCTTACGTAGACGTCAGGGGTTTTATATTGAGACATAGTATTTCCTTTAGTTAATAGAACGCATTCTTAAAAGCCGAAACGGCAAGAATTTGGGAGTGAGTGCCAAGCAAGTCTTTTATAAAGGCCTACCCACCAATAAAAATGGATAAACGTTTGGCGGGCCTTGCTTGGCACTCAAAAGACTGTGTGGGTCGCCCCACGGCTCCGCCTCATCAGTCACAACTGATGTTGAATTTTTTAATTTGTGCAAAGAAGACGATGGAATGTGAGATGTGTGAAAATAAAATTTAAAACTACCTGAGATGAATGATATTCATGCGCTTATCGCGCAACACCTTGAAGCTTTTCTACCGTGCGCAAACCGGCTAGCCCTAACATGGCTAGTGTCAATTCCATCATGGCATCAAGGGGCAGTTGAGGTGTCCCAACTCCAGGCCACAACCACTGCAAAATCGGGTTTGCCACAAAAGCAAATAAAAACCCCAGCCCACATACCCACATTAAAAATGGCCGTGCACCTGCCACCCATAAACTACGATGAGACGCTTGTACTTGATTGATTTTGCTTTGCACAAGATTGGGTTGTTGTGCCACCCGCTGCTTGAGTATTTCCAAATTCAATGCTTCTTCATCACTGGTAAATAACTCGTCAAGCAAAGAACCTATTGCAGCAACAGGGGCTTGTGCGTTTGATGTAAATAACGCTGACAATAATCCCATGAGCATCTCCTATCTATGATTGTGAATAGCGACGGTAAACTTAAGCCACACACCGTCAGTACAGTAAATTTACGTGTTTGGTCTAAACTCAGTAATAAGCGGCTGTTGGCAGGTGTATTTATGACAATACGGCTCATCTACCTTGTTCTTTTACTCTTTTTTACTTCTATTCAAGCGCAGCCTGAAATAACCAAGCTGACTGGTGGGCACAATGCTTGGGCCCCCTACATCAAAGAAAACGGCCATGGTCTAATCAACGACCTTGTATCGGCGGCTTTTCGTGCCCAAGACATTGAGTTTGAATTAAAAACGGCGCCCTTCAGTCGCATAATGATGATGGCTGAAAATAACCAAATCGATTTAGTCGCGGCACTTTGGACAACCAAACAAAGACGTGCAAGCATGTTTTACAGCGCCCCTTACTTTCATAATGAGCTAGTACTAATTAGTAAAAATACTAACCCCATCGATTATCAAGGCATTGAAAGCTTGCGCTATAGAAGTGTTGCAACCGTACGAGGATACGGCTACCACACATTACTTGATGGTATTGATGAGTTAACCATTACCGATGTACTCAACCTGCATACCTGCTTAGAATTAGTGATCAAAGGCAGGGCTGAACTGGCCATTGCCGACTATCTCGCCTTTGAGTATGAACGCTCAAAACACCCTGAATTGAATCAATTAAAAGCGTACTTTCCTGCCATTATTCGATGGCCACTACACATAGGGGTGAGTAAAGAGCACCCCAATGCGCAGTAGATCATCACGCGCTTTAACCTTGGCCTTGCTAAAATTCAAGAAAGCGGCGAATACAATGAAATTTTGTCAACTTACATTGAAGAGAATCGCTTCAAAGAGGCCTTTAGCACGGCTCCTTAACTCACCACACTTAAGCAACGGTTAACTTTGTTTGCCCCGCATCAGTGAACTCAATGCTGACATTGATCATGGGCGCGGGATCTGGCACGCCTTGCGGATTTTGCGCGGGCTTAGATACCTGTAACAACGCCATTATTTTGGTATCTTTTGTTACTAACCCCGTCTTAGACTTGCCCTTAACCGTTAAGTTAGGTTTGCCTGAAATCGCTTTGCCCATAGCGATCCCCCCTTTAAACGCGGCATTATCATAGTTAGATTGAAATGTTTGTAACCACTGTTTGACATCATCTTCCACCAGCACAGCTTTACTCCCTTGAGACAACTTATTTTTTGTTGCCGAAGCAATTTTGTCACTGGTTTTTACCAACTGCTGTGCGCCATTAACGGTAATTTTAATGGCCGCACCATCAACACATACAAGCGGCATGTTTATCCTTAATTTGTAAAAATCGAGCTGTTATTGGTTAGACGCTTAATGCCTAAAAATGTGAAAAACAAGCGCCAGTATATTAATTTTCATCTCAAATAATTCACTTTAAACGGAACAATTTTCGTCTTAATGTAGGCACGAGATTTACACTCAATTACTTTATAAAACAAGGAAATGACAATGAAAAAACTCGCACTTGTGCTTGCATTAGGATTTGTAAGTTACAACGCAGCCGCGTCACACATCGTTTATGATACTGACACTAACGCAGGTCGTGTAACGACCTTTTATAACGCACCAGTGGAAGCGATGGTGACGCAATCAAGTTCAGCTTATGACGTGCGCATTTACACGCCACATTATACAAACCGAGCGCCTTGCCAAAGCGCCGCAGTTTACGACCAAAACACCGATGCACTGATCACGTTGCTCTCGGCTAATTTTCAGATCTTGTCGGGCACTATTCCCGAAGGGCACGAACATAAAGAGAAATATGTTGAAGCGACATGCACCGATGAGCTGGGCAATCGTCAAACCTTAAGACATAAACTTGCTGCAGCACCAAAAGTGATTTTTAACAGTCAACTTGATGTCGCAAATTGGATTGACTCCGACGGACGCAATCCAGGTTACTTTCAAGATGTAACCTATAACGCACAGCTCAACCTTACGACCAATGAGCCAAATGGCTATTGCCGTTCAGCGACGTTAGTGGGTCAAGCACCTGAGCTGTTAAGTGAGCGCCATAAATTTGGATTGCAGAGCGATGCTTTCTCTGTGACTGGCGAAGCTAAATATGATGCGCGTGCCAAGGTACTTGTGAGTGAGTTAATTTGTAAAAGTACGGGTGGCACCACGCGCGCCGTTGAGATTTGGCATATTAATGAACAAGAACAGCGTCGCGAATATGCTGTGGAAGTGTTTTAATCACTATAGCAAGCGAGTCTGATCTAATCAGGCTCGTGTTAAAAAGCAACAAGCACAACCCATTTGAAGCACGCCTATCGCTATTTTTTGTCTGCCTTGGTATTTATAAACGAATAACCTCATGTCTTGAAAGGCAATTTATAACACCAAAACAAGCAATAAAAATCATAAGAATTTGATTTTTATAAACTTAAAACCATTTTTGATATTAAGAACCCTGTCCCCATCCCTTGTTATTATGTAGTGATTTTTTATTAGTTATAAGGCGTGGTTTTGCATTTGATAATTTGAAATATCGGCACAATAAAACTAACTTTAAACTTCTCGGGGGTACGTAAGATTTGACATTCAAAGAGACCATTGCCAGTTGAGTAAATCACCTTACACAACAATCAAGGAGATGTAGCTAGTTATAGACAATTTAGTGTAGGTGACACTACGAAAAACCTGACCAAAAAAATCTGCACAGCCACTGCCTTGGCTGCTTGTATTTCCTCTACCGCTTTTGCTAACACCGTTTATACCAGTGATTCAAGCGTAACCGCATGGGACGTGATGTTTCCTAACCCAGCCTATAGTAATTGGGTGAGTGCGTGTAGTGTTGTGCCAGATGTTGGGCTTGATGCGAATTGGCAAAATCCACATCCAGCCTATTCATTTGGATACTTTGCGCATCCATGGCAAGGATCTGTCGGCTATTTTGCAAGTTGGATAAATGCGTGGTCGAATATCAGTTCACAAGGTCCTTCTGGCCAAAACTGGACTAAATATGCCGTTGATGTTTCAGGTCAGGGTGAGTTTGTTTGAAAGCTACTGGCTGATAACTGCTCATGGGTATACATAGACGGCAAGCTCGTTGGCTATCAATCAGCCTATTGGAATGCTAACAACATAACCTACCCTGTATCGCTCAATGGCAATCACACACTCGAATTTTTAATTTTTGATGGCGGCGGTTTAGCTGGCGGTATGTTCCGTTTAGAAACAAACACAGGCACATCATTCCCTGACTCAGATGGTGATGGCCTGACAGACCCTGAAGAAATACTCACACAAACCGATCCAAACAATCCTGACAGCGATGGCGATGGTTTTAGTGATGGCGAAGAAGTGGATGCTGGCTCTAATCCTAACGACCCTAGCGATGCGCCTGTTGTTGATAGCGATGGTGACGGCGTGTTAGATGACGACGACATGTGTAACGATACACCTGCTGGCGCACTCATTGATGAAAATGGCTGCTCTGGTGCCCAAAACGTTGCTAATGCGTGTAATTGTGCAGGCCCAACTATTGATTTACCTTGGAAAAACCATGGCCAGTATGTCAGTTGTGTAGCCCATGCCAAAAATATTGAAGTTGCAAATGGCTTGCTCATCGAAGAAGAAGGTGACGCCCTAACCGAAGCCGCTGGCGAAAGTGAGTGTGGTAAAAAATCAAACGGCAAAGGCAAGTAGCCTGCCGATATATTAAAAGACAGTGCTCGATCATGATGAACTAGTGTCATCTATTCGAGCACTTCTATTTGCGCTTCACAGTTATTTTCTAGGCAATGCTTTTTGAAGCCCTCGGGTCAATAACACCGCAAAGGCACTAAAATGAGTCATCCCATCAAGCACGTGAGATTGAATATGACGCCCTTTGTAGTTACGAGATTTTAGCCGTGCACCAAACTCCTGCATATGATCAACCATCCACTTCTCTTCGCCACCAACGAACATATAAACATGCGCCTTCATCGAGTCATGCTTTTTGGCATAGGCCTATTCCATACGAAAAATGACTTTGTTGTCGTAGTAAAGTGAAGGGCTGCCAATGATGTAATGATCGAATAGCTCAGGTTCACTCAACAAAATATTCGCCCCCAATAAACCCCCAAAAGAATGACCAACAAATACGGTTTTATTCTGGTTGATTCGGTAGTTTTTATTGATAAGCGGCAAAACCTCATCGGCAATAAAGCGAATATACTGCTTGGCTTTACCTGAATGTTGTTGTGCAGCCAAAGAGTGACCGTTGGTTTCTTTTGGCGCATAGGTCGGTGTGTAATCTCGGGTGCGACTTATAAGTGGGTTTTCTCCTTTTGAGTAAGATACCCCCACTAAGATCACATCTTCAATGTCGCGTCGCTCCATTAAATGAACAATACCACTGGCTGTGGCGATGGAGTAGCTGGTGTCGTTCAGTAAAACTAAAGGGTATTGGCGCTTACCTTTTGCATAGCTTTTCGGCAGGCGTACATACAATTCATATTCTAAGCCACTGGTTTGTGACTTAATTTGTAAAGTATGGGTGTTTGGGATTTTAAATTCAGTGCCTTGATTGGCTAAGCATCAATAGGGTGAGTTATCAGCGCAAACAGCACGAGCGCAATACAACGAATAAGCATCTACTTCCTTAATCAACAAGTTAAATAACCATGAAAAACAGGTACACAACTTACAATGCAAGGCAACAAAAAAAACAGCCTAAGCAATTGATTTTATAAGAATTAATAACTTAAACATTAGCAAGATGCACGTCCTTTTCTTGGGAAAAACTCGCCATTGATGACATTTGTAACACCATGTCATGACATCTCACACACGTCACCGTGAAAACCATTTTATATAGTAGCCCTACATTAAACGAAACAGGATTACTTACAATGAAAACAATGAAAACAATGAAAACAATGAAAACAATGAAAACAATGAATAACAGCATCAAAACTTTACTTCTATCGGCAACACTTTTCAGCACACATTTATTCGCACAAGATGTGACTTTACATGTGACCGGTGTTGAAACTCATCGGGGTGTTATCAATGTGGCCGTTTACGACTCAGCCGAAGGATTAAAGCAATACAAAGCGTGGCATACAACCAACAAGCCAGCCTCAGCAGATACGGTAAGCTTTACACTCAAAGATGTATCCGATGGCGAATATGGCTTTATGGTGTACCAAGATGTGAATAATGACGGAAAATTAGGCCGTAACTTCATGGGCATTCCCAATGAGCCATACGGGTTTAGCAATAACCCAAGATTAATGGGGCCGCCTCGCTTTACACAACTGGCAGTGGCCGTTAATCCTTCTGTAGACAACGTAGTTGTTGATTTACGCTAAGAAAAAGACGTTATAACAGCTTCAGCACCTGGAACGACTCATCACAAATGGAGAAGCGCCAATTAGCTTTTAAAAGCAGGCGCTTTCTCCTTTCTAAAAATATCGAGGCTCACTAACGACATAACGTACTGTGATCAGTTAATTTTAAATTCATTTAAAGTAACGGGCCTAACCTATGATTCAAGCGCTCCGGCCTCTGATGTAGCGTGACCAAACTGCCGAAATGAGATATTAAATCGAGGCCCCATATCGGTAGTGCCACGCGCAACTGCATGCTCGTACATATCTTGAAAACCTTTGCCCATCACAAGTAATGAGCCATGTTCTAAGGTCACACTTTGCTGTTCACTCGGCTCATTTTGAGAACGAATTAAAAACTCTCGCTGTGCACCTAAGCTGATTGAGGCGATGACATCGGTGGAGCCAAAAGCGGGTAAGTCACTATGAAAGCCGAGGCTTTCCTCGCCATTTGGGTAATACAAACACACCGCAACCGCTAAATTGACACCTGTACATTGCGCAATGTGCAGCCTAAGTTGCTCAAGCTCAACACACGTATCCGCGCGGCGACCATGGTGCAAAGGAAACTGATCCGAGCAGGCCAAACTCGGCGCTAAAAACATCATACGCCAAGGTAAGATACTACTCCGCCTACCATCTGGAAACTCTATCTCTTCAGGTTCTGACAAATCAAACGCACTCATGAGCCAATTAAGCAATGACGTGCTCAATTCATCCGACATAAAATTTGAATAATAGTGAGCGTTACAAGCTAGGGGCAGTTTCACAGCATTTTCCTTGTTAGCGAATACTTTGTGTTACTTTAGCTTATCTTTGGGGCCACTTCTAATAAGTATTACCTGACCCCAAAAAACACCATCAGGTTAGACAACAACTCAGTTCAATACTCGAAAAGAAAGGGCTAGTACCTAAAGCTATAATAGGTACGTGCATAAGGAACTGAGTGTGCCTGATTTGTGGAATTTTAAAATTCAGATAAACATGCGTCACTAACCCCCCCCTTAATCCATGTAAGGATTAGATGGATCAATATCAGATGGGGTTTGTGGTTTTGCATGGGTTTTATCTTGTATGCCATGCGCTAAGTTAAATGACTTTTTGGCTGAGTCGAATAATTTCTCGTCTTCACTAGACAGTGACTGACGACCCATTTCATATATCGCGACTTCTGCTAACGGTTGTCTGGCATACCCTGTTGCCCCTTGCTCGCCAAAGGTAATGCTCGTTGTCGCAACTGAATCTCGATTAACCAGCGCGACTAACATCACCCCATCGGTAGCAAACCCGGTTAAACCTCCATCTTGAGTAGACCATTCTTCAATTCGCCCATGCTCAGTTTCTTTAATATTAAGCCCCGTTTGCGCCTGTGCAGCAGCTTCTCCTGGACTGGGTAAATTTGAATCTGCAGCAACTTCACCACCTAATGACATATTGTCTAAGATCTTTTTCGCTTGAATTGGATTAGTACCTCGAAAAACAACTACTTGACTCGTGTTTGCGCCCGATAGAATTTGCTGCACTTTACTTTGATTGGGCATGCTTTGATACACTTGCTCAAGCTCAGTGAGCTTTTGAGCACTTTTGTTCAAATACTCACGCCCTTGCGTTAATGCATTCCAATATGCCCGTAATGCCGTGCCAATTGTAGTGTCTACTTGAGACAGTACAACGTTAAAGTAAGTATATACGTAGTTTGCCAAGCTCCTATTAATAGCAAGATTATGTGGATTAATACCGCCAGCTCCACGAGTCGTTTCAAGGTCCCTTAAAAACTCAGCTAGGCTAACTGGCGCACCATTCTTTTTTAACCCTTTGCTATTAGGTTGTATCGGTTGTACTTGTTGTGCAAGCATAGTGGCTCTGCCGAGGGAAGATTGTGATTTTAGACGTTGTTTAAGCATAAGTTTCCTTTTCGTAGTAGGCTTAATTGCGGTAAATTGAAGTGATTTTTTAATGCTTGCTTTGGATGCATGCGTTTGGATAGGATGACGTTTGAAGGATGAGCATCGCTCCTTCTTACTTCATAAAACCAGACATAAACAACACTTGACGCTGCCTTAAGATATTAGGTACAACTAACCTCTAGCGCATAGCATATGTATTTCTGTTCTAGCTTTATCTTATTCAAATACTGGAGAGAATAGATGCCAAATATCAATACACTCTCTTATGGGCTGATCTCCATCTTACTCACTTTGTGTGCGATTTTTGTGTTCATAGACAATGATCATCGCGCTCTGGCACTCGCTAAACACAAAGCCCCCTCTCCGCATGTCATGATATGTAAGAGTTGGACACCTTGGATCACTGTTTTATCTGAGACTCAGTTTAAATACCACAGACAAACTTTTGATTTGGCAGGCTTAGTCGCACATATTCAAAATGAGTTTTATGAATACCCTTTTTCTGCTGTCGGGATCCATGCTCAAGAAAAGATACCAAGTGGTGTGATTACCCAGCTAACTGGTGACTTAAAGCAAGCCATCCCGGATAGTCAGATTATTTGGAGTTATTATAGGTAAGCACGCTACGACATTCCAAAAGCGGGTCAACTCGACCAAAAATTGAAACTAGTTCCGGCCGTCAAGCTCCTGCCTAATGTCTTCGGCATTTTGCGCTATATCAGCTATCGTCCAATTATTAAGCGTTCTAATTTCATAACGCCCGACTTGCCTACTTGAACTATCTGTAAGATCGCTCAACCCTGCACTCCCTCCACCTCTTAGAATGATGTTTTGCCAATCGCCTGTAGAAACCCCTGAACTTAAATGTTCAGACAACCAATCTTTCCCTAATATTTCTAATGGGTCTCCGGTCAATAGCTTCTTAGAAGGGTCTTTAATTCCCCCAAGTTCTGTATCTGCAATTTCTTTAGCGGAAAGGTTAAAGGAGCTTGTGTTTAACACACCTTTTATTTTTTCAGTGGTTAAATGTTTGGCAATTTCATGGAAATTAACGCCATCGTATTGTCTTTGGTCGCGTAATACTTGCTCGCTTGTTTGTACCAGTAAAGGGATAGCATTTTTTATAGTTGTTCCCCCTTGCCAAGAATTACTACTAATAAACACTGTTCCCATAAAATTCAATGCTCCCATGGTTGAAATCTCTTTAACATAGTCAGCGTCTTTTTCAGTTAGGCCTGGAGCTGAGGACAGGCTATCTACAATTTTCTTTGCACCATCAATCGCGAATTGAGTTATTTTACGCCTTCCACTATCAACATTGTCCACTTTTGCATGTTTTGTTATTGGACCATCAGCAGCTGCTTGTACTGTTTCCATAACTCCTTTACCAGTTAAACCAACTGTTGCTTGAGGATAAATGGAGTTAAACCCATCACTGTAATTAGTTAATGCCGTATTATAATCTGCCATAGCCTTAGCTGCGGCTTCTTGGCTTACTTTATCTGTACCTGTAACTTTTGTTTGATTTATAGCTTCTGCCGAAATTTTTAACTCGTTCAAATCACTAAAATTAGCATCTTCATCCGAATATTTAGCGTTGTTATTTTGGATTGTGGTTTGCACTGCGTTCAATTTATCATCAACATTTAAGGCTTTATGGATAGGATAAGGAGGGGTTACAAACTCTACAATCGCCCCCCTTGATTTACCATCAGGTTTATTTTTTTCCAATAGAGCGCTATTGAATAATTGTGCATTCTCTAATATCCAACTTGCCCTTTTAGATATACCAACCATATTATTTGAATGATCAACATTGTAATAAGGCGTTGTTAATATATCCAAGTTACTTATGTTTCTTTGATATCCAAAACCTCGACTTAGCGCAACTAACTTCCAGATCTCATTTTCGACTTTTTCTCGCTTTTTTGTTTTCAAAGAACCAGCCCACTTGCCTCCCATGTTTTTACCAAAACTACTCGTTGCCTCAGCAGCTCTTTGTTTTGCATCCTCTTTATAAACTAGAGGGATAGGTGTTTCAAATTCGAATCCGATACTCATCTATTTCTCCTTTATCATGGCTTGCAAGGCATTGATTTTTTAAAATTCAACTTTAAATCAGAACAATTGTATTGATAGCCCTGATACTCCAATTTATTAAAAGCTCAGCTTTAACTACCAACTTCAGCACTATGCGTCTCAACACCAGGGCCAAGTGCATATTCCTCGCCATTAGACAACTTATACCTGAGCTCCCAAAACGTCTGATATTTTGATGGTGCAGCATTTGATGCCCATTGAATTGCATCGTTTTTGTCCTGAAGTGTGCTCCAATGCGTATTATCAATAGCATGAATCACACTCTGAGCTGTGTGGGCGTAGTCAGGAATAACTTGATAATGAACGTACCAGTCATTTTGAATGACATTTTGGCTTCCCAATTTAGAAAATTCATTAATACGATATTCGATTTGGGATTCAACTTTAAAGTAATGAGAATCGGCGTGAAAGTTATTGCTCTTAGATGTACCTAAAAACATGTTATTGATATAACTACCACCGCCAAATTTACCTCTTACTGCATGCATCGAAGTTAGCTTTTGGTTTCGTCCTGCGCTGGATGGGTCATTTATAATACCAACCTGTTTATAAGCATCTTCATTACCCAATAAAACAGGGTCACTACCTGCTGTCATTTTTCTAAAATCTACACTGACATTCGTCGCAGCCCCTGTTATTGGCCTTCCAGCACTGTATTGAACAGTTCCTAAATTATTTGGAGATACGAAAGGTTGCTTTCTTTTTGGTAATTTTGACGTATTGTCGGAAGCTGTAGGTAAGCTTGTATTAAGCGCATTCCATAATTCATCGTTTTCAAGTAACGCATTTAAAACTTTAGTTTTTTCTGCAAGCGCCCATACAGTTGCTGTAGATACAAAAGAAGATATTTTCGCAGCTCTTAGAGTTGGCTCATAATCTTCTTCTTGATCAACAACTAAACTCATACCGTCCGTTCTTTTAAATCCAGCCATTTCTTCGGCAACGATTTCCGGTGTTGCATCAATTTCATCGAGGCGTTCAATCGCCCTATCAAGCAATGTATTAGCTGTTGTTGAAAAATCGGTTCTATCAACCGCATTAAGAATTGCGACTCCCGTGTGAACTTTATGTGGTGTGTTTAGCTTAGTTGCATTTGGAAATTGTGGACTCGGGATATGAATTCTCCCTTGTTCATCAACTTTTGCCTGCTTTTCTAAGCTGTCATAATAGTTGGAAAAATGTTGCATGCTCCCTCCTAAGAATATACCCAGTACATTTTAACTGGAGAAAAGTGAGCTTGAGGCCCCTGCTAGAAGATCACCTGAGGTTATCTAATCTCTAATCTCTAATCTCTAATCTCAATTGAACTATCAAATTTTACTCTGGCAACGAGTCTATTACCGACTTTTTATTTTGCTCTGGAAGCGCAATACCTTGTTTACTAGTTTTAATTCTTCCAAGTGCCTCTTCCTTATGAGTTGGATAAACTTGCCCTATTCTAGCTAGATTTGTTTGAGGGCTATCCATGGCGATTGTTTGACTTAGATTTACTATTCTTTGCAAACGGGCGGTTGCACCTGTTTTCTCTAGGTTGGATTTCTTCGCGTCTTTTTGCTGCGCTTTGGTCGGTTTACTTCTATCAATATCTGAACTTAAGGCCCACAACTGAGTTTCATTATCATCGGTTAATCGACCCATTGCACTGTCTAAATTTTTAAAGGGCGTTATGATGTCATCATGGATCTTCTTATTTTTATACTGCACTCGTCCATTTAATTCTGTGATTTCCCCACGGGGAATTGGTTCTGATATTTTGTCGCTTATATTTCTAAGCTTTGCACTTCGCTTATCCATGGAGCCTGTTACATCTAACCCAGGATCAAAACTATCGCCTGGATCATCGTCTCTATCTTTTGGGTCGGGACCTTTAATAACATTCACTCGGATCCACTCAAGGCTATGGCTTGCATCACCGATTGATGGTTTTTTTGCCACTTCATTCACTAGGTTTTTCGCTCTTCCAGAGGATAATATATCGGAATAAACACTTTTTAATCCTTGTTCAACTGTGTTGTCATTTATCGGTAATGGATCAAACTCACCGCCAGCATCAGGGTTAAAAAACTCTTCTTCAATTGTGTTGTAATCAGCAATACTTTTTTTGATGTCCACTCTGACTCTATTTGTAAATTCGCCCAATTTGCTATCAGGGATAATATGATGATAAGTCGACCCTTTTTCTTTTAATGGCCGCCAGACAGTGGGCCCGCTTTCTAGTACTTTTAACTTAAACTCTTCAATATTATTAAATTTGAACATAATTGTTCTCTGCATGTTATAAATAAAAACCAAACACAAGCTAGTTCTCAACTCAAAACTGACTACTATTTAAGTGATGATTGCTCAAAAGCGTAGATGTATATAAGTGAATTAGCTGCCGACAAATAAAATATCTTACCCACAACTTGATATATAGAGAGGTTTTCATGTAGTGGCAAAATTGTAAGAGAAGCTAGCTTCGTTATCGCTCTTAACATCATTTTGCAAATTTTTAAGTTTATCGATGCCCTTTTGCATTTTCTTATCCTTATCATTAATTAAATTATTTCTTGCTATATGCAACCGAAAATAAAAACCATAGCCACATTACATAAAATTTACCTTTGTTTTTTACTAACCTACTACGTCGATATTCAAGGAATAAAACAGTTCTTGCTCTATACCTTCGCCCCTTATTTTTTCATACTCAAAAAAGCCAACTTGCTTTAGAATTCGTCTCGACGAAGTATTGTGCACCCACGCAGAAGTGGTTATTTGCGCGATATTTAAACTCGGAGCAAGCATGCGAATATGCTCAACCGCTAGTTCAACACCCATTTTGCCAAACCCTTGACCTTGATAATCACTACCAATCCAAAATGATAA
This sequence comes from Pseudoalteromonas sp. ATL1, assembly GCF_058933015.1. Lineage (NCBI taxonomy): Bacteria > Pseudomonadati > Pseudomonadota > Gammaproteobacteria > Alteromonadales > Pseudoalteromonadaceae > Pseudoalteromonas > Pseudoalteromonas sp. ATL1. The sequence continues at coordinate 4,019,586 of NZ_JBZYXL010000001.1, forward strand.
GTGAGCACTGGCTGCTGAAGCGGTAGAGCATGGTTCTGCTTGCTCACCTTGTGTAGGCTCAAGTTGAGACTCTAAATCAATCACAACACCACCTACAAAACCCAATGCGCTGTGTATTAAGGCTAAGTGTGCTTTTTGCCCATTATCACCTTCTTGCTGCCAATGGGGCCACTGGCGCTCAAGTTGCGCAAAGCTGTCGAGTTTTACACCGCGAAGACGCTGAGCAATATCCTTACGTCGGTACTGCAAATAAAACTCACCCAAATGCTGCTGACCTAACGGCAACAAGTGCAACTGCTGATTATCATCCAGTTCAACACAGTGTTTGATTGCATGGTCAAACCAAGTAAGTTGTGTAAGACGCGCCTGATAAGCGGCAATATCGTTATGTAACTGTCGCGCTTGTTTATCATCAGGGCTTAACTCCAGCGCAAGTTCGATGCACTGCATGGTGAATTTTTCTTGTCCAGTAGCATGTGCCACCAGCGCTAAGTTGTGTAGGCAAGCTGTGTTAGGTTCATCCAATTCCATTAAAGCCAAAAAGCACCGTTTCGCCAATTGCCAATAGCTTAAATCAATAGCAAATAGCCCCAACTGGAATACAAATTCATCACGCTTGAGCGAGGGTACATAAACCTGCCAAACTTGTGCTAATACTTGATGCCAAGTCAGCCTTAAATCACTTGGCACTCCCTGCTCTAGCAAGCGTGGTAAAAAAAGAGCTAGAAGCTTAGGTTCATACTCATATTGGCGCATAAACGCTAATATTTGCGTGTCATCCAGCGCCTTAGTCGCCCCAGCTAGGCTTTGTATGATGCGTTCACTATCTTCTGGCGATTGCTTAGCGAAGTAACGATAAAACGTCTGCTGTGTATGCCTGTATCGTTGCGGTGTTTGACTCGATTTAACATGCATCAAAGTAGATTTTTTACATTGATGACTGCTGCCTATCAACTGTGAAAATGGCGTATTTTCTGCCAATAATGCCGAGAAATTGATCGGAATCCTTATACCTACTTCGTTGTCGTTTTTGGGAAGTGTGATATCGCCATCCGAATCTGTCGAAAAATCGCTCACTAGCATTAAACTTCCCTCGCACAATGATTGCTCAAGTCCAAAGAGTAAGCTGTATGCTGAAACTGGTAAGGCGAACGTTTGACAAGCGCCTTGTTGTGAATAGGTGCGTAATACCCGAGAAAAATGCGCCTTAACTTGTTCAGGGAGTTGTGACATCACCTGCTCTATGCTCGTGTTTTGCCAACGATAAGCTAATTGCGAGTGATTATTAGGTGTGGTTTTCTCATTTTTTCGAGCCCCTGCTTTTTCCCATGCCAGAGGCAACGCTAACGGTGATTTGCTTTCTAAAAGCAACTTGGCAACTTGCGCTATGTACAAGTCTTGATAATGTACTTGGAGCACCATTTGTGGCAATTGCGACAATACGCCATTGGCAATAAATACCGTGGGATTGGCAGTAAAATCTAGCCAATTTTCATTGTTATCATACTCAGGTAGCTGCATATTTTTATCTAGCTGCCAGAACAAGGTTGCCGCCTGATGATGCCGCTTGTAATGCGCAAAATAAGGGTGCTCAGTAAGCTTGGCTAACACAGATTGCTCTGCGTCGGCAAAGAGATAACACAGTTTTATATCTTTAAACTCTGGTTGTTCAAGCACTGGAGTGAGTTTGTCTAGCAAGGCCAAACCAAATTGGCCTGCACCTGCTTGTGCTTGCAAAAGATAAATGGGCTTATTTAAGTTAAATAACTGGTTATTAACACCGTCACACAGCCAAGCTAGGATGGTTTGCGCATAGGCTTCTAGCCATGCTTGATTAAACCAACTCGCTTGCACACTCGCAATGGGGGTTGTAGGCCAAATATCAGCATCGAGTGTCGTTTTGAACTCCCCCGCTAACAGGGCATTTTCTGGTATTGGCGTTGCTTGTGGGGTTGGCGAAAGCGTGGCTATTTCAAGCATGATGATTCCTGTTCAATGCTTTAAGCGTTAAAAGTTAAGGTGTTCGATGCGCAATCAACGCATTTTAATAATGTAACGAATAGGTTGAATGGGGTTATCCACCAACGATGCCAAATTAGGAGTACCGTTTAGGCCATCGCAGGCTAAAAAGCCGTCGGGGACTTGTGCGCCGCAGTAAAGTAAAATACACCCGATAGGCAAGCTCACTGACTGGGTATTTGCATAAGCAGTATTTTGGCTTGTGGGTGCGGTATACGCTTGGCTTGTTGGTGTTGTAGTGCTTGATGAAGGGACACCGAGTAGCTGCCCCTCAACAATTAAGTCCCCTTGAATACACACACTTTGTTGAAAAACCGTGTTGGCTTGATGGTGTTCTGGCAGTGAAAAGGTCAGTACCTGCCCCGCTGCCGACGACTGCTTGGTAATGCCATCATCGCTTTGAATGAGCGCTGCATCTAAAAACTCGGCAAACTGCGCCTGAGTGGGTTTAGCCCCAGTAATAAAGTAGCGCTTCAGTCGTTCACGCAGTGTGGTAAACATGAGTTATAGAAAATTAAGGGTTAGATACAATAACGCGTTCTTGCCATGTGTCGTTCGACAGGCTGAGGATACTGTGTTTTTGTACTAAATCGTTTTCAACGAGTTTAAGCACAACAACGGCAACATCACCTAAATAGCGTTTCAAGGCAGGATCTAAGTTGTAAGTTTTAGGGTTGATCCCGTCATCAAAAACGGTAATTGGATAAATACCTCTTTCAGAGCCGTTTTTCACCAGAAAATAGTCACCTGCGTAAAACTCAGTTGCGCCAAAACTCGTTGGTTCAATTGAGCCAGAGGGCAAATCATCGCTAGCAGCTACAACACGGCCGGCATAACCCAGTACATCTGCAATGTCTTCTACACGGTGTAAGTCTGTAACTTGCATATCAAGGTATTGGTTCATATCGGCGCGCACTTGGTAAATGGCGCTGTTGAGTAGGTTTAAGCTTTTGGCTTTGTTGCTATCACGAGCGCTCAGCTCTTCGAGTTTTTGGATCACGTTAACGAAGTTATTCATAGAAGTTTCCTTTGGTAGGAGGGAGAAATAAAAAAGGCTGGATCAAATGTCGAGTGAATTAAAGCAGGAATCTGCCCGTTGAGTCATATGCGTAATACCCATCATTTAATTTGTACACATCATAGTAAGCATGCTCACTTTTTAGAGCGATAGTAAGACTAGACTCATCTGCAAACTGAATAACAGCCTGAGTGTTAGTTCCCCAAGTTCCCTGAAAGTCCTGCAACCTGAAGTGGGTTACTTGTGCACTCACAGACACTTGAATTATTGCCTCTGAGCTTATGTTTAAAAATACGATGGAGTTAATGGGAATACTAAAATCATTAGAATAAGCCTGAGGCTCAATATTAAAAAGCTGAGCGTGGATTTGCTGCTGGTAGGCAGTCAGGCTTTGCTGTAAAGCGGCACTATCAACCACTTTACCTGACACGCCATTGGTAACATCATCATTGCTTGCAAAGTCTACATTAAAGCGGCTGTTATCTTGCACTAAACCAGCACCAGCTATTGATAACGTCTCTGTTGCCTGCCATTTATATACATCACCACTTTCTGTTTTATGATGTGTTTTGAGTAAAAACGCTTGATTTTGATAGTTTGCACCTTGGCTAATAATTACCGCATCGCCTTGTCTCATATCTGCGGGTAGATACATATCTGTCGGTTGTACGCTAAACCCTTCAGTGAGTTTGTTTACTTGCCAAATATGGTTTTCACTTTGGTTTATTTGTGCGTTAAAAAGCACTAAATCGCCATTTTTAAGTGCATACCCATCAATTTCACTAGGTACATTATCGATATCAATGTTTTTCGAGGTTTCAATACAAGCTATCGTTAATTCTTTAAGCTTTGGGCAACTTAACGCATCGATTTTTTGGTTTAACCACGCACCATGCTCTGCTGTAGACAGTTTATTCTGATCGCCGGCTAAAACGTCCTCTAGTGTCGCGGTTGGTAAGTTACCTATGCTGATATTGGCTAAATCACTCCCATCACCAATGAATTTGCCGTAGATTTCTTCTGCGGTGAGTGTTGCAGTGTCTGGGCCGTCAACAATAGTTAAATCAATTTGCTTAGGTAAATGCACGTTCGCTAGATTCGAAACCGCCGAACCATCACCGATTAACGTGGCGTATACTTTATCCGCGATTAAACTTGCCGTGCCATCGCCCGTTGCTGTCGTTAAATCAATTTGTTTTGGCAGATTGTGGTTGGCAAGGTTAGTGACTTGTGCCCCATCGCCAATCAAAGTTGAAGCATTGACCGTTGTCGCGGTAAGTTGCTCTGTTGTTAAGCTTGCCGTGCCTGCACCAGTAGCCGTGGTTAAATCAATTTGCTTTGGCAGGTTGTCATTGGCAAGGTTAGTCACTTGTGCACCGTCACCAATCAAAGCAGAAGCATTGACTGTTGTCGCGGTAAGTTGTTCTGTTGTTAAACTTGCCGTGCCCGCACCCGTTGCTGCGGTTAAATCAATTTGCTTTGGTAGGTTGTCGTTGGCAAGGTTAGTCACTTGTGCACCGTCACCAATCAAAGCAGAAGCATTGACTGTTGTCGCGGTAAGTTGTTCTGTTGTTAAACTTGCCGTGCCTGCACCGGTTGCTGTCGTTAAATCAATTTGCTTTGGCAGATTGTCGTTGGCAAGGTTAGTGACTTGCGCCCCATCGCCAATCAAAGTTGAAGCATTGACCGTTGTCGCGGTAAGTTGCTCTGTTGTTAAGCTTGCCGTGCCCGCACCGGTTGCTGTCGTTAAATCAATTTGCTTTGGCAGGTTGTCGTTGGCAAGATTAGTGACTTGCGCGCCGTCGCCAATCAAAGTTGAAGCATTGACCGTTGTCGCGGTAAGTTGCTCTGTTGTTAAGCTTGCCGTGCCCGCACCCGTTGCTGTGGTTAAATCAATTTGCTTTGGCAGGTTGTCATTGGCAAGGTTAGTGACTTGCGCGCCGTCACCACTTAAATAGGTCGCATTCACTTCTTCCGCTGTTAAGCTTGCCGTACCAGCGCCCATTGCCGTTGTTAAATCAATTTGCTTAGGCAAGTTATCGTTGGCAAGATTCGTTACTTGCGAACCATCGCCAAGTAGCGCTTTAGCCGTTAATGATGAACTTTGTCCAATGACGGTAAGATCGATCTGCTCTGGTAAACGAGTGTTATCAATAGCACTATAATTTACCGCATCAATAAGCTCAGCAAATTCCTCTTGAGTAGGAATATCACCACGCTGAAAATAGCTTTTCAGCAGCGCGTTGAGTTCTGAAGTAGTCATAATAATCCTTTGTGATCTTTAAATATAAATGTCAGCCGCAGAGCGAGCGCTCAACACGAGCCGAATAAAGAGTGGGTTGTGATAAAGAAAGAGAAAATTAGCTGGGCTTGTTATCTAGTTTGTTGTTCATTTCCTTGATGATAGGCAACTGGACTGGGTCAAAGACAGGCATAGGCAGTGATAGCGAATAGATAACGGTTGGCTTGGGTGTGCTCCCCAGCGCTTGCCACACTTGCCCGGTGATTTTTTCGCTGTGTTCGTTACCAAATAACTGACTGCGCACCCCGTATGGCGAAATATCAATTTGCTGCATTTGCATAATGTCTTCTGGGATAAAATCAAACTTGCCTAAGCCGGCAATTAAATGACTTAAAAACAAATGCTCAATTTCAGCCCCTTGCTCTTCGTCTTTGCTCCACACCGTCATCATGTAACTAAGCGATACAAATCTTGGCTCAATAAACCGAGTACGGTGGGTTTGTGTGAAGTTCATTTGCGTGCGCGGCGGCTCGCTTTGACGGCGCTGAATATCCTCGCTAATGCCAATTAAGTAGCAATTAATCACCGGAATGTCGCTCACCATTTTGTCAAAGAATGCCTTGTCGGGCGCTTGAAAACTCAATTTGGTTTGAGAACCACCTAGGCCAAGTAAGGCGTTGTTGCTATAGGGTAATACGGTTTGTTCAAGTAAGGCTTTAAGTGCTTGTTGCACTTTATAGATAAGCGTTGGATCCATGTTTGTCTCCATTTAACCAATTGGTCAGAGATTGCTGGGCCATAAAACCACCGTGTTGTTTAGCCATTTCACGGTGAATGGCTATGGCGACTTCGTTGCGGCTAATAAGGGGTTTATTGGCCATTAAGCTTTGTAGCAGTGCCACTTCACAAATATTGATAATTTGTGCGGCGCTCAGTTCAAACAACTCAGCCAGTTTGTGTATGCCTTGCTGTAAGTGACTGTCGGCGTTGCCTTCTAAGTGATGACTCCAAACAGCAACTCGCTCTTGCGCGGTAGGTAAGGTAAATTCAATCACCCCATGAAAACGCCTTAAAAACGCCTCATCCAAATTGTTTTTAAAGTTGGTGCTCAGTAACAGTAGCCCCGAGTAATGTTCCATGCGCTGCAGCAAATAACTCACGCCCATATTGGCGTTTTTATCATGGCTTGACTCCACTTCACTGCGTTTAGCGAAAATAGCGTCGGCTTCATCAAACATCAGTACCGCGTTATTACGTTCGGCGGAGTCAAACAACTTAGCCAAGTGCTTTTCTGTTTCCCCTATCCATTTACTGGCGATATTAGCCAAATTCACAATGTACAAAGGCAGTTGCAGCTCACCCGCGATAGCCTCGGCAGCCATGGATTTACCGGTCCCAGGTTTGCCCCAAAACAGCGCCTTACAACCTTGGTTGAACCTAGTTAGTCGTGCTTGCAAAGTGGTTTGCATATTCACCCGCGCCACCAGCTCATGCAGTTGCATGGCCACTTTATCTTGCAGCATCATATCTTTTAGGGTGTAGCGCGCTTGGCACAGTTTAGCTAATTCGTCGCAATGCTGACTTTGCGCCTCAAAACACAGCCCCTGCAAAGTTTGCCAATAATCACTTGGATTATACTGCTTGGCTTTCTCTGCCAAGCGCTGCATATTGGCAAGCGCCACCGGATATTTGGCAGCCAGCTGATTGGCATACGTTTTATCTTGCTCAGTAACCACTTCATTTGCGCGCAAAGCCAACCATGCTTGGGCGCGTTGTGCTAAGTTAGGCTCTTGAATAGACTCACTGTGCGTATTCGCAAAAATATCGCCAAGTGTTAGGTCTTCACCTTGTGTGACCAAGGTAAGTGTTTTGTTTGCATTGTTTGCACAAAGTAAGGTGCTTAACTTTCTAAGATATGCTTTTGGCAAAGAAGCTAAGTTAGGCCAGTACAACAGCATGGACTCACCACTTGCCTGCAACAACAAACAAGCCAGCTCCCCCACTACATCAGAAAAGTTAATCTGCTCTGCTTGCTCACCGATATATTGCGCGGCTTTAACATGATGGTGTATGGCACTTTGTGCGACAAACCACTGATTGAGTTGCTGATCGCCGCTATGTAGTTGCACCAAGTCAAAGCTCGTCAATTTCTGCTGCGCATAGCCACAGGCTGTGAATACAGGATCAACGTGTGACCGTGACAATGCAAAATAGCTAAGTTGCGCACTGTCATGTTCACCAAAACACAAAAACGACTGTAAAAAAGAAGCAAGATAAACACAGCGCTGTAGACCGAATGCGTCGTTTTGCAGTCGTAGCAAGCCCCATGTAAACACGGGGGAGCTTTGATTAATATGCACCATGCTCTGTTGTTTGTTTAAAGCGCTGTCGACCAACGTCAACAGCTTATCTAAACTCAACATCGGGCCTTGTTCAAACCAACTGAGGCCTAAAAATGGGGCTATTACGTCAGGATCTTGCTCTTGCAAATACACCAGCGCTAACATTCTCACTTCCTGTGAAGAGAGGGAGAATAAACGCATAACATGCATAAATCGAGGCGTAGAAATGAGTTTATCGAGTACTTGGTGTAGCTGTGTAAAAGCGTCACCAATTTTCTCGTCTTGTGATTTTATCGCATCAGCAAATACATACAGCCGATGCGCAGTTTCTCGCTCTAGCGCACTTTGTTCGCTATCAAGATTAAAGGCATGGCGTGGCATGTATTAACCCTCAATCATTTTTTCAGCAAGCTCTTGCGCACGACGCCCAACTTGGTTTGCCCATCTTGAGTCCAGCATTTCACGGGCGGCATCTTCGTAGTCTTGCCGCTCAAGCGCCGCTATCATCTTTTTAAATTTACTTAACCCTGCCACGCCCAAGTTAAATGCCATATCAAGCAAAATCAGTTTACGTGATTCATTAAGCGTATTAAAAATACTGATATTGCTACTCACTTGAACCAACACATCTTTAATATCGTTAGTGAGTAAATAATGCGCTTCTTCAAGTGTAATTCCGCGATCCGTTAAATTGCGGCCAATACCTATCGTCACCTTGCCTTCTGAACATGCATATGGTGTTAACGATAATCCTTCATAACGCAATAGCTGTTCTTTAAGTGTTTGTAATCCCTGCTCTGTTAATACTGCCATGATTAAGCCTCTTTCACTGGTTTGAGTAATTCTATAGGTAGTGTTAGCAACATACTTTGCTCTAATCCTTCTACCTCAACAGCAACGAGTTTTTTATTGCGTCGCTCAATGAGTTTGCCTCGGTAGCCTTTTAAGCTGCCGCTTGTAATTTCAATGTGCATGCCTTTAACCAAACGGTTTGCCAACACATCAACGATATTACCATTTAAAACAAACTGTTTAATTTTTTCGATTTCACTTGGCGAAATAATGGCTGGCTGATTATTAAATTTAACGTAGGACACAAAACCAGAAAAACGTTTTAAATGTTGAAATTCATTACCGTCGATATAGACAAATACATACGATTTAAACAAAGGTGTGTCAGTCGTTTTAACTCTGTCACTCCACTGTTTTTGTTGCTGTATAACCGGCAAAAATGCTTCACAGTCGCTTTGTAATTTATTTACCTGCTCTGCCAATTTTTTCTCGCAATTGGCCTTGGTATAAACCACAAACCATTGTCTTTTGTTCATAATGTGTGTGCTCCTGCCAAGCTCCGCCACATCAGTCCCATACGAGTGATGTAGCAGAGTTTTGTAATTTAAGGAGCGCAATACGCTCCAGTTACATGGATAACGGAATAAAACTGAATGTGTGAAAAGATTTTTTATTAACGATTGGATTGCAAAACACTGAGTCTTTTTCTCGCTAACTGCACCCGTTTGCGAGCATTTTCTTGTGTTATTTGCAGCTGATTGGCGATTTCAGAATAATCCATTTCATAAATAAATTTATATTGAATAGCCTGCTTAAGCTCAGGAGGTAGACGATTTATCGCCTGAGTTAATTGGTTGTATAAATGACCGCGTTCATGTTCACTTTCTAAAGAGCGAGATTGGTTTTCAGTGAAATAGAATTGGCTTGGGTTGCCACTAACAAGGCTTACTAGATCATTTTCTTTGCTATTTAATCGATGGATGTCCATGCATACATTGTGTGCAATTCGACATAACCAGGCAAAAATATTTTCAATATTGCTGGCATCTTGAGCGTAAGCGTAAAATGCTTTTTCACGCGTTTGCGCCATCGCATCTTCGATTTTATCACTGTCGTTATGAAGCCATTTGTAACAACAAGATAATACGCGTTCATTATACTCAGACCAAAGACGCCAAAATTCTAAATTGGGTTTTGTCGCAGCTTGCGCACTTAAATAAGAATTCCTTGATACTAACATCATCTCTCCGCTTTAAATTGAATTTACGAAGCGATGACGCAGAACTGAATATTATGTGAATAAAAAAATCACAAAAACAAAACCAACCATTAACCAACAGTAATACTTTGTAACTATCTTCATGGGTGTTTTGTGTAAACTATCCACAGATATCAAAGACCATAATATTAAATTGGGTACGATGTCCATTACAAAGCATTACAACTAAAAATTGCAATAGACAGGCCACAGAGTTAGTCACCACAGTTCCTTTTGTGGAAAAATCATTGTATGGGAATATGTAGGGAAATAACACCAAGACATCATTCTGCCAGTCAGGCTCGAGAAGTTGCTTGATGTGGGCCAAATAAAACAATAAAAAAAGCAGGCAAAACGCCTGCTTCATTTATGCAGTGATGCTTGCTTATTAGTTCGAGCTAAGGCCTAAGCTTTGGCGGATCTGATGCATTTGCTCTTGTAGGCGCCCTTGAATGTCGCTGACTTGTTGGCTTGAGCTATTTACCTGCTCTTTCATTTGCTTCATTTCATCACTGAAATTATCTAGCAGGCCACTTTGCTGTTGAGATAACTCCATGGCATGGGTTGCCACCTGATCCGCAGTTTGCGCGCTTTGCGCGACACCCTCAGAGTTCTTTTTCAACTCCTGAGCATGATTGGTTTGTAGCTCGGCATCTTCCGCTAATGCGGAGATCTGGGTTGATACACGCGAGGAGTTTTCGCCTAAAATATTGAGCTGCGCATTAATATCCTTTAATGAGTCTTGCGTTTGTTGAGCCAGCTTTCTCACTTCGTCCGCAACCACGGCAAATCCACGACCATGCTCACCAGCACGCGCCGATTCGATAGCAGCGTTTAATGCAAGTAAGTTCGTTTGTTCTGCGATATTTCTGATTATCTCAATGACTTTACCTACATCAGCCACGCCATTGAGTAGCTCATTCAAGCTTGCTAATCCCTCTTCAACACGATTTTGCGTTTTAGAACTGGCCGTTAGCATCGCCTCCGCAAACGTCACACTTTGTGTCATTGCATTGAATGTTTGATTGGCGTTATCAGATACTTGGCTATTGATATCACTGGCTTCCACACCCAAATCTTTGACTTGGTCAAGCATACTTTGAGTTTGCTCAACACGGTGGTAAGTCATGTCTGACTGCTTGCTGATCTTCGATAAATTTTCGCTCATTTGCTGCATAAATTGGTTGATCACATTGAGCATTTCCTCACGCTCTTGTGCCTCGATACGCTGCCTTTCAATCAACTGGTTAAAGTAAGTAGCAATTTCTCCCAACTCGGTATTAGGGTTGTTGCTTTCTATTACTTTAAGCTCATTACTTTCCAATAAGTCTTTGAATCCATCACGAAGATGACGTAATGGCATCAACACTTGATTACGCTGTACTAGGTATACCCCCATCGCAAGCAACACAAGCAGACCGATTGCGACACCAAAAATAATCAAAACACGTTCAGACAAGGCACCTTGTTGGTCTTTTAGCTTCTGCTCGGCATTGAGCATCACACTTGAGATGCGTTTAATATCGTCACGTAAACTGCGTATACCCGATTGTCGGTTTTTCGCTTGCGTCATGGTCGCACTGAGATCGCGTTCAAAGCGATTTGGCCAACTGGTTAATTCTGCCTTGATCTCTTCTGCTAAGTCTTCCGCTTCGGTACCCAAAAACAGTTCATCTTCATCAATCTCAGACATCACACCTAAATTTTGTAACGCCGAGATCTGCGTTGCAAGCTGCTGTAATCGAGCAACCGTTTGCTGCAAGTTGTTCTCGGTATCGGTATCAAAACTCATAACCAATTGGTAGGTGTAAATGCTCAGGTTACTGACTTGAGAATAATAATCAGCTGCCAGCTCATGATACTGGGGTGCCAACTCATGACCTTGTGCTTTGAGTGTGTAATTGACCAAAGATGACGCCGATCCAGCCATTTGTCGTAGGGCATTATCCAACAGCGCCATTTCGTTGCCCGACAATTTACCCAATGCGCGGTATTTGCCCTTAATATCGGAGTCCAACTGCTCAAGTTGCAGTCGCATTTTTTCACTTAACGATGCGGGCAACACGTTTAAGTTCTGTGTTTTAATTCTATCAATCAACTCAGAAGAGCGATTAAGATACTGGCCATCACCGCTGCCTAGGTAATCTTCAATGGTGCCTTCAAGATCAATCAAAATGGTATTCTTGAGCTGGGTATATGCCATATTTTGGCTATCTAGGTCACTGAGTACCTGAGAAGCCCAGACAAGCACGGCTGCTAAAAACACACTGGCGGACGCCAATAGAATCGCTAATAGCCGAGTAAACGACGAAACACGCATAACCACAACACCTATATAAGAGTAAGCGCGCGTAGAGTATTACCCTTTTATGACAATTTAATGTAATTTACCTAAAAAACGTACAGACGGTTTTAAAATCATACTTTCATCGTACATTTTACATGCAACAGACTGGGGCGCTTTATTTCATAGCGGCTTTAACATAAACATCAAAGCGGTTCTTTTTGGTTTTTATTTGCATAGATGGCGCCTTATTATTTAAAAAAGGCGCATAATCTGGTCTTTTTACCACAACCCGTTTACTGGCGAGTTCATAGGCGCTTTCAAGCAAATTATCGGCATCATCATCGCCACCAACCAACTCTTGGAACACGCGCATTTCTTTTTTAACTAATGCGGATTTCTCGCGGTGTGGGAACATAGGGTCAAGATAAACCACATCCGGTTGTTCATCGGTACTCGGCAATAAGGTGTGACTTGAGCCAAATTGCATTTGCATATTTTGTTGCATCCAAGCACCAATTTCTGCATCTTGGTAAGCGCGCTGTAAGCCGTCATATAACAGTGCTGCAACAACGGGATGGCGCTCGTGCAAAGTCACTTTACAACCCAGTGCCGCCAGTACAAACGCATCTCGCCCAAGGCCAGCCGTTGCATCAAGCACATGTGGTGTTGCTCCTTTATTTAACCCAACCGCTTTAGCAATCGCTTGTCCTTTACCGCCGCCAAACTTGCGTCGGTGTGCCGCTGCGCCCGTCACAAAATCGACTAACACCGCCCCCAATTTAGGCTCATCAGCTTTAACAAGTTGCAGGCCAGATTCGTCATAATGAAGTTTAAAGGTTGGTTGCTCAGTTAAGTTGCCAGATTGCTGTGCCCACTCAATGAGTGTAAAACGCTTTTCTAGCTCTGATAAATAAGGGCGGTTTTCAACAAAGGGGGTATGAATTAGCACGGCAGACTCCTAACTTAAAGCCTGCTCAGTATACCTAAAGCGGCTCAGTCGGGACACTGATAAATCATGTTTGCGCGTGTTAAATGTGCGCCATCTAACTAGAAAAGCTCAATATCGACCTGCGATGCCACATCCGCTTCGCTCCAAGGTTTAGCCATTTTGTTGATGCTATCAATCAACTCATGTCGCACTTGGGTAATTTCATCTAAAGTTGACTTAATCACGGTTAATTCATCGTTTAAAAATTCAAAGTGATGGTGGAGTTTATCGAGCTGCTCGCTATGTTCATTCGATAGCTTGCTTTTAAGCGCTTTAATAAGATCAGAAAAGGCGCTGACTTTGTCACTATGCTGTGAGTCTATGCCGTGCAATTGCGCACTCAGCGCCTCAAATATCAAACCAATTTGTTCCACTTTATTGAGTGCATCTTCGCTGCTTTCCATGTCTTTGATTTTGGCATTGGTGGCCTCGAGTAAATGTGGTAACAAGTCTTTGTAACGCCCATAAAGCGCCGCATCATCTACGGGCATATTTTTTACCAACAAGGATACCTTCGGGTAATTGATGATGGTGCGTCGTCCAAAATCAACAAATCGGCTGCCATCTCGGTGCTTTTCAAGTAGCTCTTGCTCTATCGGTTGGATAGTTCCCTCGTTCGAAAAAAACACCGCTGTGCCGCGATACCAAAATACCAGTGCCACTTCCAATTGCAGCGGTACAAAGAACTCCAAAAAATAGCTACTGAGCGAATCAAGATCGTGTGCGTGATAAGATTGACCCACATAGCGCATTATCCGCCCCATATCGCCCGAGTCAGTCATGGCAATTTCTGCGGTGATCTGTGCGCGCTGTACATCTTTGACTAGCTGCTTAGATTGTTGACGGTAGTTATCTAGCACCTCGATACGGGCTAATAATTCAGGACACTCAAACGGCTTAACAATGTAATCGGCGGCACCCGCATTGTAACCACGCATGCGCTCGGAAATGTCGCTTTTTTGCGATAAAAACATCACAGGGGTATTGGCTGTTTCTTCTAAACGTTTGAGTTTTTGGCAGGTTTCAAAGCCATTCATGCCCGGCATTTCAACATCAAGCAAGATAATATCGGGTTGATGCTTTTGCGCTAAACGTATGCCATCTTCACCATTACGAGCATGCAGCAGCTGACAACTCGAAGAAAGTGCTTCTTCAATAATACAATGTGCCAGCTTATCGTCATCAATTGCCAATACCAGTTTGCTCATCATCTAGCCTCAAGCCATTCTATTCTTTAAAAAGCATAGACCTAGAAAATAAATTTGCGAACAGTCAAAACAAGAAAAGCACCCTAGGGTGCTTTTCCAATCATACTTAACTCAATGTGTCTAAGCTGCGCTATTGATACCACTGTGTCTGAGTAATGCGTCAACTTGTGGTTCACGACCTCTAAATCTCGTAAACAGCACCATTGGCTCTTCCGAACCACCTTTTTCTAAAATATTTTCCATAAAGGCTCGGCCCGTTTGCTCGTTGAAAATGCCCTCTTCCTCAAACTTAGAGAATGCATCCGCAGACAGCACTTCAGCCCATTTGTATGAGTAATAACCAGCGCTATAACCACCCGCAAAAATGTGGCTAAAGCTATGTTGGAAACGGTTAAATTCAGGCGCTTTAATTACCGCTGTTTTTTCACGCACGGCGTTAAGCTTTGACTGAATATAGTCTTTGTCATCACCTTGATAGTCGGCATGAATATGAAAATCAAACAAACTGAACTCAATTTGACGCAGCATTTGCATCGCTGATTGATAGTTTTTCGCGGCAAGCAGCTTGTCTAACAACTCTTTCGGCAGCGGCTCGCCCGTTTCGTAATGACCAGAAATAAAGCTCAAGGCTTCTTCTTCATAACACCAGTTTTCTAAAAATTGACTTGGTAACTCAACCGCATCCCACGCAACGCCATTAATACCAGCCACTGGCGCCGCTTCCACTTGTGTCAACATATGGTGAATACCATGGCCAAACTCGTGGAACAACGTGGTTACTTCGTTGTGCGTAAACAAAGCCGGCTTATCACCTACCGCTTTATTAAAGTTACAAACCAAGTAGGCAACCGGCGTTTGTAATTGACCATTAGCACGTTGTTTACGGCCCATGCAGTCATCCATCCAAGCACCACCACGTTTATGCTCACGCGCATACAGGTCTAAATAAAAGTGACCACGCAACACGTCGTTTTTATCATGAATGGCAAAAAAGCGTACATCAGGATGATAACTATCAAACTCTTTAACTTCGCTGACTTTAATGCCAAATAAGCGATTCACGGTTGTGAACAATCCCTTAAGGACCGTATCGGCAGGGAAATAAGGACGTAATTGTTCATCCGAAATGGCGTACTTTGCTTGCTTAAGCTTTTCTCCATAGTAGCCGTAATCCCAAGCTTCTAATTTTTCGATGCCATGTTCTTGTTTAGCAAAGGCAATAAGCTGTGCCAGCTCCGTTTCGGCTTGCGACTTAGACTTGCTGGCAAGATCATTCAAAAATTCAAATACTTGAGCTGGCGACTCAGCCATTTTGGTGGCCAATGAATTGTGTGCGTAACTATCAAAGCCCAGTAATTGTGCCGCTTCATGACGCAGCGCTAACTCTTCATTCATGATAGCGGAGTTATCAAATTCGTTAGCATTTGGACCCTGATCAGATGCACGAGTCACAAAGGCACGATAGGCTTCTTCACGCAGTTCACGGTTATCGGCGTAAGTCATAACAGGTAAGTAAGATGGGAAATCTAACGTAAATACCCAGCCATCGAGTTCTTTTGCTTGAGCTGTGTGCTGCGCCAGTGCCAATGCGGATTCAGGTAAACCAGTTAATAACGATTCATCAGTGATGTGCTTTTGCCACGCTTGTGTGGCATCCATCACATTATTACCAAACTTAGAAGCAAGCTCTGATAAACGCGCACTTATCTCACCAAAACGCTTTTGTTTATCTTTACTCAGCGCAATACCCGATAAAGTAAAATCACGTAGTTGATTATCAATGGTCTTTTGCTGTGCGATAGACAAATTAGCAAATTCTGCTGAATCTTTAATTGATTTATACGCTTCGTATAGACCTTGGTGTTGACCAACAAACGTTGAGTACTCTGACAACATAGGCAAGCACTCATTATACGCGTTACGCAGTGCTTCACTGTTTACCACCGAATGCATGTGAGATACCGGAGAAAACATGCGCGTTAATTTGTCGTCGGCTTCTTCGATGGGTAACACGAGGTTATCCCATGTAAACGTTTGGTTTTTTAATACATCTTCAATCGTTTGGCGACAATGAGCTAGCGCTTCTTTCAAAGCAGGCACAATATGTTCAGGTTTAATTTTTGAAAATGGCGGTAGGCCCTCAAGCCCTATCAACGGGTTGCTCATAGTGTGATCTCTTATCGTTATTTTGCTGTATTGTGTTGAAATTGGGGCAAATGCCTCAATTACAAGTTAGACTGTTAACTTTTACCGTTTAGCTCGGTCTGTACTCTCTAAGCGTAGAATAAATTGAAATAAACTAAGGGCAAGTTATGACTCAACATTTTGACTATATCGCAATTGGTGGTGGCAGTGGCGGTATTGCATCGGCTAACCGCGCAGCGATGCGTGGCGCTAAAGTCGCACTGATTGAAGCCAAGCATATGGGTGGTACCTGCGTCAACGTGGGTTGCGTACCGAAAAAAGTAATGTGGCATGGCGCGCAGGTAGCCGAAGCAATCAAACTCTATGCGCCAGATTATGGTTTTGATGTTGAATTAAAAAACTTTGATTGGGCAAAACTGGTTGAAAGTCGCGAAGCGTATATTGGTCGAATTCACCAAGGCTACGAAGGATACCTCGCCAAAAATGGGGTGACTGTTATCAATGGCTTTGCCAAGTTTGTAGACAACCGCACCATAGAAGTCAACGGTGAACATTACACCGCTGACCATATCAGCATTGCCGTGGGTGGTCGCCCTTCAATTCCAAGCATTCCAGGTGCTGAATATGGCATTGACTCAAATGACTTTTTTGAGCTGAAACAACAACCTCGCCGAGTGGCTGTGATTGGCGCGGGTTACATTGCCGTTGAACTTGCTGGTGTACTCAATAGCCTTGGTACCGAAACCCATTTATTTGTGCGTAAACATGCCCCCTTGCGTAGCTTCGACCCACTTGTGGTAGAAACCTTGGTCGAGGTGATGGAAAAAGAAGGCCCAACACTACATACCAACGCAGTACCAAAAGCGTTAAGCAAAGAAGCCGATGGCTCGGTGACGCTACACTTAGAAAACGGCCAATCACATACCGTTGATCAAGTTATTTGGGCGATTGGCCGCGAGCCAGTCACGGATTTAATTAATCTAGAAGCGACCGACGTTGCAACCAACGAACGTGGCTTTATTAAAGTGGATGAGTATCAAAACACCTCGGTGAAAGGCATTTATGCGCTGGGTGATATTATGGAAGGCGGCATTGAATTAACACCTGTTGCCGTTAAAGCGGGCCGTATGCTCGCAGAGCGCTTGTTTAACCCAGAATTGCCAGATGCCAAAATGGACTACAACCTAGTCCCTACCGTGGTATTCAGCCACCCCCCTATCGGCACCATTGGCCTCACTGAACCTCAAGCCATTGAACAATATGGTGAAGACAACATTAAGGTATATACCTCAGCCTTTGCCGCTATGTACACCGCCGTAACGCAACATCGCCAACCATGTAAAATGAAACTGGTATGCGCCGGTCCAGATGAAAAAATAGTTGGTCTACACGGCATCGGCTTTGCCGTTGATGAAATGATCCAAGGTTTTGCCGTCGCCATGAAAATGGGCGCAACCAAAGCCGACTTTGATTCGGTTGTGGCTATACACCCGACTGGGTCAGAAGAGTTTGTTACTATGCGATAACCAATTGATATTTAATTAATTTAAATTAAGCGCGAGTAGCAACACACTCGCGTTTTTTTTATGCTTGTTTACTTGTAGGAAGTAAGTTGGATAAGTTACGGAGCCACGCCATCCGACATACCTAAACACCACCGCGAGTCAAAACATTCCTCAATGCCCCGCGTCTTAAAAGTGAAAGTGAGCAACAAGGCAATATATGCGCTATTTCGCCCATTAATACTTGCGGCACTGCGTCGGATGGCGCTTCGATTATACCGACCTACCGCGCTACTTTTATCACCAGCCCCACACCTTTTCACGTTCAGTTCCACAAATGGCGCGTAGACGTGACTGTCTGCCTTTATTATTTATCTCACCAAACTGTTTTTGATAAATAATAGGAAATATTTATGACTTTTAAAGAGTTACACACCCAATCACTGCCATTACTACTTTGTAACGTGTGGGATGTACCCAGTGCGCAGATTGCGCAAAAACTGGGGTTTGCAGCGATTGGCACATCCAGTGCGGCGATCGCAAACGTATTGGGTAAACAAGATGGTGAAGAGGTGAGCTTTGCAGAGCTAATAAACGTCGTGGCCGCCATTGCTCTGCATTCAAGTTTGCCACTGAGCGTTGATATTGAGGCGGGTTATGCTGACTCGCCTACGGACATTGCTAATAACATCATTAAGTTGGCTAAGCTGGGTGTGGTGGGCATTAATATTGAAGACAGCATAGTAGTAAACGGCCAGCGAACGTTGGCTGATGCTACGGAGTTTGCACACAAGCTTACGGCAATCAAAGCGCACCTAACACAGGCGCAAATCGACCTATTTATAAATGTGCGCAGTGACACTTATTTGCTGGGTGTTGAAAAACCACTTGAAGCCAGTTTGCACAGGGCTGCGCTTTATCAACAAGCTGGGGCTGATGGGTTGTTTTTTCCTTGTCTACATTTAGCTACTGATATTCAAACAATAACAAGTGCAACAACGCTTCCAATTAATGTTATGTGTGTACCTGAGTTGACTGACTTTGATACGTTAAAAAACCTAGGCGTAAAACGTATCAGTATGGGTAACTTCGCTCACCAAGCAATGCTGCGCTCGCTTAAAGGCACCTTAACCGCCATAAAAACGTCTGGCGCTTTTACTCCGTTGTTTGACATTTAACGAGGTGGATTAGGGCGCCAGATGGCGTCCCCCTTTATGCCAACATATTGCACTACCTCAACTCAATTGCTCATAAAAACAATTGCTTAAATGTTGTTAAAAATGATACAAACTTAACCACCTGTATGAAATACCAAGGAATTGTCATTTTGAAGACCATGTATTTTGCCATTTTATGGCTGTTATCAACGGCTGTTAATGCAGCCAATTTTCAAGTTTTTGATATCCCCGCCTCGAAAATAATGGCAGTCACACCCAAAGTGACCATTGCTTTGCCAGCCTCATATAAAAGCAACAAAACAAAGCACTACCCTGTTTTATATGTATTAGATGGCGAACTTAATGGTGAGCTAGTGTATGGACTAATACACCGCTTGCATGCTTCAAAAGGTGCAAGCGAACATATCATCGTCGGCATTAGCAGCAATGATCGCTTACAAGACTTTGCGCCAACGGTAAACAAGGACCCTAGGGGCCCTGTTGGTGCCGGTGGTGGAGCAGATAAGCTATTAGATTTTATGCAATCAGAGTTAATGCCTGCAATTAACAAAAGCTACCGCACCAGCGACTTTAATGTCATTGCGGGCCATTCAATTGCGGGATTGTTTGTAATGCATACTTTTCATGCGCGCCCAAATCTGTTTCAAGCCCATATGGCATTTAGCCCAGCTGTTTGGTGGGGGGCAAGAGAAACCGCTCAAGCGACCAAACAATATGTACTTTCTGATAAAGAGGTGGGGAGCTTTTTGTATATGAATATTGGCAGCGAAGGGGGTGAAATGAGACAAGTCTATGATGACCTTTCACAGACCATCTTAAGAAACCGCTCGACCGAATTAGCGCTTCACCTTGACACATTCAATGACGAGGCACACGACTTTACCATGGCTGTGGGCTTTTATAATGCACTTAAAGCGCTGCACAACTACCAGCAAGACAAGTCGATTTTATAGCCTAAGCAATGACTTGTTAGATGTTGCCACTGAGTAATCGGTATACGATTACTCAGTGCGGCGAAATTCTAAAATATCACCCGGCTGACAATCACAACGAAATCTTCTTTAAAAAAGATTTTGAAGGAAATGAAAACTCTCAACTGTTTAAACTGAACTTTAAGCCTGAAAATATCCAAACGAGCGCCTACGTAACACAGCTGACCCACAAACCAGATGTTAACTATATCTTTGTTAAACAATTCAGTCAGTCAACGAACAAGGTCGCACTGTTTGCCAATCATGATGAGCGAGCTAAAAACAGCTTGTACCACTTGGATATCAATACGCAGGCACTCACTCTAATTGATGCAAATGATCTGCATTTTAATAGTTTTAAGTTAAACAAAGCGGGACGAATGGCAATAGGTACGAACTTAAATGGTGACAGCTCCATGTCCCTCTATAAGCTCGGCGCACAAGATTGGGAAAATCTATTAACAACATTACCAAATGAAAAAGTAAGCGTACTCGGGTACAACGAGCAACAACAAACCGCGTTGTTATCTGCAAGTATTCAGGGTAGAGATAAGCAAGAGCTTATCGAGTTAGATCTGAATTCGAAAAAACTAACAACCATCCATAAAGATCCACTCAACCAATCAGATTTATCTGATGTCATTTTGACAGAAGACGGGCAGCCTATACTTGCCTCATACTATGGCGCAAGGCTTAAAAACTACCCTCTCAACGATGCCACCAAAAAAACACTGGATGAGATAGAGCAGTACTTTGGCGCTGATTCAGATCTACACGTTAAAAAAATTGATCACAGAACAGGATATTGGCATTTGCGAGTGACCTATGCCAACAAACCGGATGAACAATTCGTTTATGATAGCAAAGAGCAACAGATGGTAGCGCTGCTTAATCAAACTCCTTCTTTCGATCCTACACAACTGGGTGATAGAAAATCGATTACCTATACCGCCAAGGATGGAGTGGAGATCCAAGGTTATTTAACGCTGCCACAAGATGCACAGAAAAACTTACCCACCATTATATTACCGCACGGTGGTCCTTGGTATAGAGATCAATGGGAGTTCAGTAGCAGCTACTGGGCACCAATCGCCCACTATTTTGCCACTAGGGGTTATGCCGTTTTACAGCCTAACTTTAGAGGCTCTGAGGGGTTTGGGAAGCGCTTTACGTCACTGGGCAACAAAAACTGGGGCACGGGCACCATGCAACAAGACTTAACCGACGCAGTTGAGTACTTGGTAGAGCAAGGCATTGCAGATAAAAATCGAGTCGCCATTATGGGTGGCTCATACGGCGGATATGCCGCCTTAGCGGGCGCCACCTTTACACCTGACATTTACAGTGCGGTAGTTTCTTATTGTGGACCGTCGAGTATTAGCGCCATGGTTGAGTCGTTTCCAGCAAGATACAGACCTTATCTTGGCCAGTTTTTTGCGGCCGTGGGCGACCCGCAAATCGAAGCGGATAGAGCCGATATGGAAGCGCGCTCACCCATTAATTTTGTTGATAATGTAAAAGTACCCGTTTTACTTATCCAAGGTGCTAATGACCCACGTGTGCCACAAGCACAATCAGATATGATCGCCAAAAAGCTATTTAGTACCGACAGAGAGGTAGAGTACCTTTTAGCAAAAGATGAAGGTCATGGGTTTACGCAGCACAACAATAAACTGGCAAGCATTATTGCTATGGAAAACTTTTTCGCTAAGCACTTAGGGGGCGCAAAGTCTACATCGGTAGAGCGCAAGCTATCTGAACGATTAGCTGAGTTAACTGTGGATATAAGTAAGCTTTAAATAGTTCATAGTCCAATAGGACCCCGCTCCTGCGGGGTTTTATTTTGGCGTGCTCATCACCACACAGTTTCTGCCATTCGCTTTGGCATCATAAACCGCGTGGTCAACCATTTTCAATGAATAGCTAAACGGCTTGCCTAAATCTACCTGTGCTACACCGCAGCTAACAGTGACTTTAATGTAATCTTTGCTGGTTTCGATCAGCGATTTTTCAACATGAATGCGTAGGCGCTCTGCCACTTCATATGCGCCGACTGGCGATGTGTTAGGTAAAAGAACAATAAACTCTTCGCCACCCAAACGACATAAGCAATCCTCATTACGCAGCACTTCTTGGCACGTATCTGCAAAGGATTTCAACACCACATCGCCAATATCATGCCCGTAACTGTCATTGATACGCTTAAAATGGTCAAGGTCGAGCATGACAATGCTTAACTGAGTGCCATAACGAATATGGCGACTGATCTCTCGATGTGCGGTGTCCATCAAATAACGGCGGTTTTTAAGACCGGTTAACGCATCTTGAAAGGCAAGAGTTGTTAATTGCGCTTGGAGTTCAGATAGTTCATTGACCAAAATACGACGGCTACAGCAGTCTGCCATCATCTCTGCATAGGCTATTTCTGCGCCTTGCCACTTACGCGCTTGGCTTGACCCTTCAAAACAAACCACACCGTGCGGTATGCCATTTTTAAAAATAACGGTATCCAACATTTCGGTAATGTTATTTGGCTCTAGGTAATCAGTGGTAAACTCTGAGGTACGCGGATCAGAAAAAGCGTTAGACGCGTCTATCGATATGCCTGAAGTAATGGCTTTGAAGTAATTAGGGAAGTCGTCACAAAATAGTTCTGGTGGCTCGTCTAAATGTTCGTTGTCTCGCCATTCAGTGTGTGCAACGTTAATCAGCTTAGTCGGACGGTCAAGATCATCAAATAACCAGACGGATACTTGGTCAACACCAAGGGTTCTTTTACCCTCGGTAATAAGATCGAATAGAAAGCTTTGATAATGTCCCGATACGTCTAACTCTTCAGAGCTCATCCTTCTTAAGCGCTGAGTTACTTCACCAAGGTCAATAAACATATAATGCCGCTGTATTCCAACTAATTGCCACTGCTGAGCCTATGCTCTATATCATTATACTACCTAAAAGAGGGTACAATTAGCTAATGGTTTATATACAAAAAATTCAAAACCTTGATGAAATTAACTTAGTTCATATATTTGGCGAGGTACTTTTTGAATACCGGATCAGTCTTAGCGAGCGCTTTTTGCTCTTCCAGAATACTTTTCAGAATATGTTCCGAAGTAAGTGGGTTCGCCAGTACAACTCTAAAAACAACGGTTGGTTGATTATCATATTGAGCAGGCGTTAAACGCGTACGAGACACAAAAGAAATACCCGCTTCACGTTGACGCTTTTGCATGCTCGCCGTAAAACGATTCAGCGCCGCATAAATATCAATACGTTCCTGTTCATCCGCTTGCGCAATGGCCTGCTTAATTTGTGCGGGCACATAGCGATAGGTAAGCAAACACAATTCAGGTTTTGAGATAAGCTCAAAATCAGCGTCTTGCTCAATCAGTTGCGCAAAATATCTCGCCTTTTCGATGCCTTTATCAATCAGCATCTCATAGCCTTTGCGACCGATCACTTGCAAACAAGCGTGAACCAACATGGCCATACCTGGGCGGCTGCCCTCTAACGTGTGACTCCCTAAATCTTTCGACCCTTTACGTAAAATATACTCAGCGTGATGTTCAATGGCGTCTGAAGCAGCAGGGTCTTTAAACAGAACCAGTCCCGCGCCCATGGGCACATACATTTGTTTATGTGCATCTATGGTGATGGAGTCAGCACGTTCAATGCCATCAAGTAAATGTCTGTGATTACCTGACAGTAACGTTGCCCCGCCCCAAGCAGCATCAACATGGAAGTGACAACCCAATTCTTCGCTGAGATCTGCCATTTCGTGTAGTGGGTCGATATTACCGGTTTCTGTCGTGCCTGCTACACCAACCAAAGCCATGACTTTTATGCCTTGTGATTCAAGCTCTTTGGCTTGTTCACGCATTTTTTGTACATTCACTTTGTTGTTTTCGTCGGTTTCTACAGCCACAAAATTATCGCGACCCAGCCCCAATACATCGGCGGCTTTGCCCAATGAATAGTGACCACGCTCTGACACCAACACTGCTAACCCTTTATAACCGTAGTGCAACATCGCAGCCACAACCCCTTGTGCAGCAATGCCTTTAAATTGACCATCGGCTTTTAAAAGGCGATTTCGCGCAATCCACAGCGCCGTAATATTGGCTATCGTGCCACCCGAGCAGAACGCACCCAGTGACGTACTCGCACTATGCATCCATTTATCATAAAACGGTTCTGACGCGCCATAAGCGAGATGATGCATCATCCCCAATACTTGTCTTTCTAAGGGGGTAAATGCTTTAGAAGTCTCTATTTTTACGAGGTTCTGGTTTAACCCCACCATAAGCTTAGAAAGCGGTAGCACGAAATGTGGTAGCGCTGAAGTCATGTGACCAATAAAACTCGGCGCAGCCGTATGCACAGAGTGCGCAACCAACTGCTCCATAATATCTTGGGCATAATCAGACACAAACATCGGCTCTTCTGGGATCACAGCCGATTGAAAGTCCTTCTCAATTTCATGTAAAGGCTTTTCAACAGCGGCTATGTTTTCATTCAAGAACCCCGCTAGGTTATTTGAAATCTCCAACTCTATTTTACTTAGAGTCGAGTCAGGCGCTTCTGGCACCGTAAAAATACGCATTAAACTTTCTTCAGAAGCGACAGCACAACGCTTTGGACCCATTACATTACCCAATGTTTTAACGGACGGCTAAATACCCGCCCCGAGCTTGTTATTTCGAAATGGCTAACTTTACTGCAAGTTCACGGGAATGTCTTCTATTGTTCACTGAAAAATAAAGATTTGCACCACTTAGGTATGACACTTTAATGTATAACTTGCTAAATTTACTTTAAATATACCTAGGTATTTAAAAGTCGCTAAACTCAGTTACACTTTTGTACATGTATGCGCTTTGCAACGACTTAAACTAAGTTTAAAATTCAGGAACAAATGAATATAAGGATGGTTATGTATAGAAAGACCTCAGCAACAACATGGTCTTTAATTGGGTTTGCCCTTTTTTTTGCAAGCTTAGTAGGCTACGTCGCATATACATACAAGTATACGCGTAATGCAATCATGGAAGACATTGATAAACAATTGCTACACGCAGCAAAAAGTGCGCAACTCATTTTAGGTGAGCACTACCATGATGATCTCGCCACCATCAGTGAAGAAACGTATTTAAAAAACAGCGAACAACTGACGGCATTGGCACAAGCGCTGGGTGTAGAATATGTCTATACCATGATTTACGATCCCCCCTATGTGCGCTTTACCGCTTCCAGTTATACAAAAATCGATTTAAAGCAAGGTCGTATCACTCAGCTGTTTGACCCTTATTTAGAAGCAACGGTGATTAATAAAGCCGCATTTAGCTCCACAGAGCCCGTATTTGAGATCTCTAAAGATAAATGGGGCCTATTCAAAACCATCTTTGTCCCCTACATGTCCTCTGATGGTACTGTTTATATCAGCGGTGCAGATATCACCATCGACAAAGTGGATTCACTCCTGCAAGAAAGTGTGACCAGAGCAACGCTGACCGCGAGCTTTTTCTTTTTCATTGCCGTGTTGGTTGCCGCACTGTATTTGCAACTCTACAGAAAGTCGATGAGTACAGATTCGCGAACGGGGTTTGCCAACCGAGTAGCATTAGAACGTGATCTCAATGAAAAACAAGACCAACACCTAAGCCTTGCTATTATTTGGGTGAATGAACTGGAAGATATTATCAGCTTCTATGGCACTCATGTCGGCGATCTTGTTTTACAGAAAGTCATGGCGCACTTCAAACAGCTTACCTTCCCTTATCAGGTATATCGCCTCGCCACCTCAAAACTGGTGATCATGAGCGATGCAAAAGAAGGTGAAGCTTACTTAAGTAAAATAATCTCAGAGTTTCCGACCACTACACCAATTTTAACTAAGCCACACTTGTACATTCAGTTACACGCAGGTATCGCTACAGGCAACAAGTCTTTGCTACTGGAGAACGCTTCAATCGCCAGCCGACAAGCAATGCAAAATCAACAACTGATTTGCTTGTTCAACGTAGATAGTCAAGATGCAAGGCTAAAACAAAAAAATCACCTCGCGATCGCCAATATTTTGCAAGATGCATTTGCCAGTAATCGTGTGCTCACCTACTTCACTCCGCGCGTAAACCCGAAAACAAAGCAGGTCATGCAACATACCTGTAGTCCTAGGGTGATCACCGAACACGGGGCTATTTTAAAAGCTGAAAGCTTTAGTGAAGTAGTAAGGCAATCGCGCCTACAAGGGCAATTGACTCGTAATATCCTCACCCAATGTATTAATCGGTTTAGAAAAAGCAGCACGCCGTGGAGTGTTAAGCTGAGCTATCAAGACGCAACCGATCCACACCTTTTGGACTTTATTGATCAAGAACTCAGACGCTACCCGCAACCGCAGCTGATCACCTTTGAATTAGACGAAAAAGATGTACTCGATAACTTCAATGCGATGGCGGTGTGTATCAATGTACTCAAGAGTAAAGGCGTGAAGGTATTGATCAATGCAGTGAGTAGTGGTTTGCTAACCGTTAGCCGAGTGATGAAACTTAACATTGACATGATCTTGCTAGACAAAACCATTGTCTATCATATCGCTGAAGATCAACAAGTTTTTGAGTTTATACAGCACATAGCCAAACTATGCGCTAACAAGCGTATATTGCTGCTGGTTGAAGGGGTTGAATCGCAAGAGCAGTTTATCAAATTAGCCGACGCTGGGGTCGATTTGGTGCAAGGCAACTATATTGCAAAAGCCACCCCACACCTTTGTACGCATTTACCCCAATTGAACGACCAAACGCGTGCTTGATTGCCCGCTGGCCCAATATTTCCGCTCAAAAGGTGTTATCGCCGTATCGCTATGGTACGGTGATACTGGGGTTGGAAAACCCGCTAGTTGTAAGGCTCTTGCAAACTCTTTGACGTAAATATCCCAATTGCTGCGCACTTCCAATTGACCACCTAACTTAACGATAAATGGAAAAACCGCTGCGCCATGCCAACGACGTTGTAAATGCTTTGACTTGGGCCACGGATTTGGATAAAGCAGATAGTGGTGCGTTGGTTGCCACTTGGCCTCAACAGCCAAACGCCAAAAGTCGTTTAAATCGGCCTGCACCAAAATATATTGACCTGCCTCTGTTTGCTTATACTCCACATCGTGTTTATCTAAACGATGTGACGACTTATCAATCCCAATGATCAACGCATCGGGATGCAACTTCGCTAAGTTCGCGGTACTTTCACCCACACCACAACAGGAGTCGAGAATAATTGGTCCGTTAAACGCTTGCACACGAGCATTCACTTCATCGAATGCGGCTTGTGTGTGCTGGGCAATCGGTTTTTTAAACTCGGCTTGCAAATGTTTATTCACCACCTCATCGAGCTTGTCGTGCAAGCTCGTTTGGTTTGAAACAATGCTTCTTGAATTTGCTTCACTCATTAATGACGTAACCCTACACCTCGACGGATCAAATTCAGCGCCAAGGCAAATAACACGAAAATAAACGCCAATAATACCGCAAATGCCACATAAATGTTGATATCTGACACACCTAAAAAGCCAAATCTAAATGCATTCACCATATAGATGATGGGATTGATTTGTGACACCCCTTGCCAAAACTCAGGCAGTAACGTGATGGAGTAAAATACGCCGCCTAAATAAGTCAGCGGGGTCAACACAAACGTAGGAATAATACTGATGTCATCAAAACTATTGGCAAACACCGCGTTAATTAGACCGCCCAACGCGAACACCGCAGAGGTTAAAATGACCGTTGCGATGATCACGCCAAGGTTATGAATTTGAATATCAACAAAAAACAACGATACCAAGGTCACAATAAGTCCGACCAACATACCTCTAGCCATACCACCGCCCATGTAACCCAATACGATGATATAGTTTGGCACGGGTGCGACTAACAACTCTTCAATGCTCTTTTGAAATTTGGTTGAATAGAAGCTCGATGCCACGTTAGCATAGGAGTTGGTGATCACCGACATCATAATCAGACCCGGCACAATAAACTCCATGTAACTAAAGCCACCCATATCGCCAATGCGTGAGCCTATCAAACTACCAAAAATCACAAAATAAAGGGTCATGGTGATCGCTGGCGGCACCAGTGTTTGCACCCAGATACGTAAAAAACGAATACACTCTTTGATCCATATACTTTTTAGCGCAACGCTATAACGACTTAAACTCATGATGCTCGCCCCTGCTTTAATAGTCCCACAAACAGCTCCTCTAAACGGTTAGCTTTGTTACGCATACTTAGCACCGTATTGCCTTGCTCTGTTAATTGCGTGAACACTTCATTGAGTCCTTGCGATTTTGCTACTTCCACTTCAACGGTGTGATCGTCCACCATCTTAAATTGATAGCCATTGAGTGCCACAGGTTGAATGGGCGCTTTTAAATCCAGTACAAAGGTTTCTTTATCCAACTTAGCTAGTAACGCTTTGATGGTGGTGTTTTCTACGATGGTGCCTTTATCGATAATGGCGATGTTTTTACAGAGTAATTCAGCTTCTTCAAGGTAGTGCGTGGTCAAAATAATGGTTACGCCTTGCTGATTGATCTCTCTTAAGAAGTCCCACATAGAGCGGCGCAATTCAATATCAACGCCAGCGGTTGGCTCATCCAAAATAAGTAATTTAGGCTCGTGCATTAACGCACGGGCAATCATTAAGCGGCGCTTCATACCACCAGACAGGGTACGTGCTTGTTTGTCTTTTTTATCAAATAAACCAAGCTGCTTAAGATATTTTTCTGCTCGCTCATGAGCCACATTTCTGGGTACCCCGTAGTAACCCGCTTGGTTAACCAGGATCTGATTTAAGGTTTCAAACTGACCAAAGTTAAACTCTTGTGGCACCAAGCCCAACTCAGATTTAGCATCTTCCAATGCGGTATCTATGCTGTGACCAAATACTTCAACTGTACCTTGTGTTTTATTAACCAAAGAGGCGATAACACCGATAGTCGTTGATTTACCCGCACCGTTTGGGCCCAGTAATGCAAAAAAATCGCCCTGCTCTACTTGCAAGTCAATTCCTTTTACGGCTTCAACACCGTTTTTGTAGACTTTTTTTAAGCCTTGAATATTCAATGCAATCGTCATGTTAGTGTTGTTCTCCATAACCCCAACGCTTAGTTAGGGTATGTTCGATATGTAAATGATCTAAAATTCTGGCCACCATAAAGTCGACCAAATCTTCAATTGATTGAGGTTGATGATAAAACCCCGGCGCCGCTGGCATAATGGTGACACCGAGTTGGCTCAGTTTGAGCATATTTTCTAGGTGGATCGAGCTAAACGGGGTTTCTCTGGGTACTAAAATAAGTTGCCCACGTTCTTTGATCACCACATCAGCCGCACGCTCAAGCAGGTTATCTGAGGCACCTGTGGCAATGGCAGATACGCTCCCTGCACTACACGGGCATACCACCATTTTTTTAGGGGCAGCCGAGCCCGACGCGACAGGGCTAAACCAATTGTCTTTGCCAAATACTTGGATTTGTTTAGGCTGCGCATTAAACAGCTCGCTGAGCTGCTCTGTGGCTTTTTGCTCGTTGCCCGAGAGCTTAATATTTGATTCGGTATCAAGTACGACTCTTGCAGCACTTGAGATCAATACAAACACTTGGTAGTTCATTGCTACCAAAACCTCTAAAAGGCGCAACCCATATGGCGCGCCTGATGCGCCACTGAATGCCAAAGTAATTGCTGGTTTAAAGTTGTTCACTCGTTTGCCTTTGAATTAAGTTCAATATTTATGCGTTAGCCTTAAGCGCACTTAACAATTTTTGGTGTAATCCTTCAAAACCGCCATTGCTCATAATAAGGATGTGTTGCCCTGGTTGCGCTTTTGCACAGACCGTTGCAATGATCTCATCGGTGCTATCAAAGCACTGTCTGCCCGCTTTGTTTGCTTGCTCTTTTAATGACCAATCAAGCCCTTGTGGTTCAAACAAATACACTTCGTCAGCTTCGCTCAAAGACTCCAGCAAGGTATGCTGATGCACGCCCATTTTCATGGTATTTGAACGGGGCTCTAAAATCGCAATAACGGGTTCATCGCCCACTTTGGCTTTTAAGCCCGCAAGGGTGGTTTTAATCGCCGTAGGATGGTGGGCAAAATCGTCATACACAAACACGCCATTTGCTTCACCGAGTAATTCCATACGACGCTTTGGCGATTTAAATTCGCGTAATGCATCAATGCTAACAGACACAGGAATACCCACATGACGCGCTGCAGCAATCGCCATCACGGCATTTTTTACGTTGTGTTCGCCAATCGCTGACCAGGTCACAATGCCTTCAAGTTGACCGGCTAAATACACCTCAAATTGTGAGCCATCGCGCTCAAGTAACTTATACGTCCAATCGCCATTTAAGGTTTCTTGCTGGCTCCAAAAGCCGCGTTGAACAACCTCAACCAATGCCGTATCGTCGGCTGGATAAATCGCTTTACCTTGGCTTGGTAAGGTACGTAGCAAGTGATTGAACTGAGTTTGAATAGCATCGAGATCTTTAAAAATGTCCGCATGATCAAACTCTAGGTTATTCATTACTAAGGTACGTGGTAAGTAATGCACAAACTTACTGCGTTTATCAAAAAACGCCGTATCATACTCATCCGCTTCAATCACAAAAAACGGTGTATCACTCACGCGAGCCGATACCCCAAAGTTTTGTACGATACCGCCAATTAAAAACCCAGGGCGCAAGCCTGCATATTCCAACACCCAAGCGAGCATACTGGCCGTGGTGGTTTTTCCGTGGGTACCAGCCACAGCTAGCACCCACGCATCTTGCAACAGGTTATGCTTTAACCACTCAGGCCCCGAGGTGTAAGGCAACCCCTTTTCAAGCACATACTCAACGCAAGAATTGCCACGACTCATGGCATTGCCGATAATCACCATATCTGGCGCGGGATCTAACTGCTTTGGATCATACCCTGAGGTAAGCTCAATACCCAAAGATTCTAACTGGGTGCTCATTGGCGGATACACATTTTGATCAGAGCCGGTTACTCGGTAACCCAAAGACTGAGCGATAGCAGCAATACCACCCATAAAAGTGCCGCAGATCCCTAAAATATGTATATGTTTTTGTTCTTTTTGCTGATTGACCATGAAATTAATGTGCCTTGTAAAAATCAATACTGCCGTGGCAGGCTGTCTACTATGCCAAATTTATAGGCAATTAACCAACCTTACCTAGGCAAAACAGCCATGCTGAATTAGCAATAATGCCCAGGTTTTAATGAACTTATTATGAGTCATTGAGCGAACTCATTACCTAAAAAAAAATGCCAGTCTCAGACTGGCATTTTTTCATTCATGAATTGTTATTACGCTACACCGTACTGGTCACGGTATGCTTTCACCGCTTCAAGGTGCTCGCTCATACCACCTTGCTGCTCAAGGTAAGTAATTAAGTCAGCTAACTTCACAATTGACACTACTTGGGTATTAAAGTCACGCTCAACTTCTTGAATCGCTGAAAGCTCTGCTTTGCCTTTTTCTTGACGATCAAGCGCAATCAATACACCCGACAAGTCAGCACCCGCTTCAGCAATGATCTCCATTGACTCGCGAATCGCAGTACCTGCGGTGATCACATCATCCACCAGCATAATACGACCTTCCAGTGCCGAGCCCACCAAAGAGCCGCCTTCACCGTGTTGCTTTTTCTCTTTACGGTTAAAGCAATAAGGCACGTCTTTATTATAGTGGTCAGCTAACGCAACGGCTGTGGTCGTCGCAATTGGAATCCCTTTATATGCAGGGCCAAACAGTACATCGTACTCAATGCCCGCATCTTCTAACGCAGCGGCGTAAAAACGGCCTAAACGCGCTAAATCGCGGCCGGTATTAAACAAACCTGCATTGAAAAAGTAAGGGCTTGTACGGCCTGATTTTAAAGTAAATTCGCCAAACTTAAGCACCTGCTTTTCAAGGGCAAATTCAATAAACTCTTTTTGATATGCTTTCATGTGTTACCTACTTAAACTTTTACGAGCTAATCTTATGCAAGTGCTTTCTTTTGCAAGTCGATAATCTCTCGAATTGAGTGTTTAGCGAGCGCTAACAACTCATCAAGTTCGTCAAATGAGAACGGTTCGCCTTCTGCGGTACCTTGCACTTCAATCAATTTGCCCGTTTCAGTCATGATCACGTTCATGTCGGTTTCGGCTTCTGAGTCTTCTAAGTATTCAAGGTCAGTGATGGCTTCACCGTTGTATACACCAACAGAAATAGCAGCAATCATAAATTTAAGCGGGTTCGTGTTGATCATCCCTTTAGCGCGCATGTGCGTAAGTGCATCAACCAACGCCACACAAGCACCACTGATAGACGCCGTACGTGTACCACCATCTGCTTGCAGTACATCACAATCGATTGTAATGGTGTTTTCGCCAAGTGCTTTTAAATCAACCGCTGCACGTAGTGCGCGCGCGATCAAACGTTGAATTTCCATGGTACGACCGCCTTGCTTGCCTTTTGCAGCCTCGCGGTTATTACGAGTGTGGGTAGAACGCGGTAACATGCCATACTCAGCGGTGATCCAGCCTTTACCTTGACCTTTCATAAAACGCGGTACACCCGCTTCAACAGTCGCAGTACACAGTACTTTGGTGTTACCAAACTCCACTAACACCGAACCTTCGGCATGCATTGTGTAGTTACGAGTAAATGTTACAGGTCTAATTTGGTTTGCTGTTCTTTCGCTTGGACGCATCCACGTTCCCCTAAAGTCAAAGTTTTGCCTATTATAAAGGCTCAATGGATACGATGCCATGTGTTACACGATAAATAGTTGCTGTATCACGTTGTAAATTTGATAAATATTTAGGCTGTCGCCCTGCGCGCTTTATAAGCTATAATGGCGCCAGCAAATTTTGTTAATAGATTAGGAACTTTACATGATCCATAGTATGACCGCCTACGCACGCCGAGAAGTAAAAGGTGATTGGGGCACTGGGGTTTGGGAAATTCGCTCGGTTAACCAGCGTTACCTTGAGACCTTTATCCGCGCACCTGAGCAATTTCGTGCTATGGAGCCAGTTGTACGTGAGCGCCTGCGCAAGCATTTACAGCGCGGTAAAGTAGAGGTGTATTTAAAGTTTACCGCCAACCCAGCCCATGTTGGCGAATTATCTATTAACGAAACACTCGCAGAGCAACTAATCAAAAGCGCCAAATGGGTGCAGCAACACAGCCAAGGCGACATCAACCCTGTTGATATTTTACGTTGGCCAGGTGTCATGGAAGCCCAAGAAGTTGACTTTGATACCGTTAACAGCCAACTTTTAAAAGGTTTTGACGAACTTGTTGAAGACTTTAAAGCTGCACGTGCGAGCGAAGGTGAAAACCTAGAAACCATGATCACCACCCGCCTAGATGCAATTTTAGAGCAAGTGGCCATCGTTGAAGGCCATATGCCAGAAGTGAACAAATGGCAGCGCGAAAAGCTCACCGCGAAACTAGAAGAGTTAAAAGCGGAAATTGACGAAACGCGCCTTGAACAAGAACTGATTTACCTTGCGCAAAAACAAGACGTGGCTGAAGAACTCGACCGTTTAAAATCGCACGTAAAAGAGACCCACAAAATATTGAAAAAAGGCGGTGCCTGCGGCCGTCGTTTAGACTTTATGATGCAAGAGTTCAACCGCGAGTCGAACACCCTGGCTTCTAAATCAATCAACACCGAGATCACCAACGCAGCGGTAGAGTTAAAGGTGTTAATTGAGCAAATGCGTGAGCAAATTCAAAATATTGAATAAAGCTCACTAGTGCTCACATAAACACATAAAAAACCTCGCTTTATAGCGGGGTTTTGTTTTATTACCAAAATAACTAAACGCGTTACAAATACACAATTTTGGTTCTAACAATGTTTTTCTAAATGCTGAGCCCGTAAACAACCGCTATCTGATCTTGAGCTGTTTACTCTCTGAGCATTTGACTTTGACCAATTTCTGATACAATAAAAGTAGACTTATTTTTAAGAGTAGACAGTATGACTATTACTCTCCACGGTAACGTTGCCGAGCTTGTACAAACTGAAGCTAACAACTCAGGGTTCCAGTCGCCTGAAGATCTTATCTTCGAGGCAGTTTCAGAGTACGTAAAAAAGCGCATTGATTCGGGTATTGAACAAGGTCTTCAAGATGTGGCGAATGGTGATATGGTTGAACT
Source organism: Pseudoalteromonas sp. ATL1 (assembly GCF_058933015.1). NCBI lineage: Bacteria > Pseudomonadati > Pseudomonadota > Gammaproteobacteria > Alteromonadales > Pseudoalteromonadaceae > Pseudoalteromonas > Pseudoalteromonas sp. ATL1. The sequence goes on from NZ_JBZYXL010000001.1 coordinate 4,053,766, forward strand.
TGACGCTAGCAATATCTCACAGGTACTGTCTAAACCTGCCTCTCAATGGTAAAAGTACTATTAACCCGCAAAGCCAAAACCGACCTTGAATCGATCGAATGGTTTATAGCTGAAGACAACCCAACCAGAGCCAGAAGTTTTTGTGAAGAGTTCTTGCACAGAGCAGTTGAAAACTTAGCTACATTCCCCTGTTCCCACCCGCTCTACAGCAAAGAAAAGAACATCAGGCGCTTTGTTTACCGAGACTACAACTTGTACTATCAATATGATACGTCAAAAGACAGTGTGTATATCCTACACATACTCCACGCCTCGGTATTTCAAAATATGTTGTTGCGTACAAAATAAAAAACTCAAATGCTGTAATTCTTAAACCAAGCTGTTCAGATTGTTTTCTTCTGCTGGTTTTAACAAGTGATGTAATATGTATCTGATTAAAAGCATATCCCACAGGAGCGCAGCAAAACTGGCCGAGGCATAACCGTGCCATTAAGCCCCATCGTCATTGAATGGCTCAAAGAGCTGCAAATACGCGCCTTTGGCTCTGACTATGTTTTTCCAAACCGCAGAGCCAGCAAACGTTTTGGGCATATCAGCCCCGACACACTCAATGCCGCCATTCAAAAGCTATTCCGTGAAGACAAAATGCCCGTGCCCCACTTTACCGTTCACGACCTGCGCCGCACCTGTCGAAGCCTACTTGCAAGCAATGGTGTAGCTGGTCATATAGCCGAGCGATGCTTAAATCATAAGCTAAAAGGCGTTGAAGGCATCTATGATAGATATGATTATTTGGATGAGAGAAGGGAAGCTTTAGGAATGGTAGCTAAGAATTTACAAGTGACCATATCATAGCTTCCAAGTAATATAACACCCATTTAAATGCAGGCGCTGTAAAATATTCTTGTTTAAACAGCGCTTCTATCACGATGACTATTGGCGCAAAAGAGAGAAAAACTCATCTTCACGACTTTCATCACACAATGCCTCGATAAATTTCTTCTCTTGGAATGTGTCTGATATTTTCTCCAAAACTATATTTCCTAAAATCCTTAAACGTCTCAGTTTAGCCGGAGCTTCTATCCGACGTTTCAATAATTCGTTTTCTTTTATGCTGTCAACGAAGTAACTAGCAGCATGGTCATCAAAAGACTTAAACATATCAGGGATATATACAGCAGCACCGTCAGCATAAAAATCAGTTCGGTTCCATCTAGCACTAGATCCCATTCTGCCAACATACGTACGAGTTAAGCATAGAACATATTCTGATAATAGTTCATCTGGTATAAGGCTAGCATAAGGTACTAAAGCTTTTACTGCCTCATTTTCTTTTGGGAAGTCATCAAAGGATTGCTGTAATGCATTAACCAAAGGAGTAATTTGATAACGACGTGCTACAACTGACAAGTAACTTTGACTTTTTACTAGCTCTATAAAACCAAAAGCCGATTTTGTTATATCAGCATTTCCTTTCTGCACTTCTTGATCCACTCTACGAGTTATCTGAACTTTCATCGGCTTAGGAAGAACACGCCAAAGAATTGGAGCAACAAATTCAATGTTAGAACGTAAAATGCTTGTAGATTGAGGGTGTATGTATGATGAGTAAAGTCTATTGGCCAACTCATTTTTGTAAATTTCAGGCAAGTCGCCTAACGCACTTTCAATTGCAACTACATTTCGATCATAGTTTTGTTCAGCTAGAGTTGCCACATAATCATTAACATCAATTATCTGGGCAGGATATTCAGCGTTAAGCACATATTTAATACAATCATCCATCATTCCTAAGACTTTTATTATCGAGGGGTCGCTACTTTTTGGGTGGCCTGAAAATATGTGCCTTGTTTCTTTCGCATGTTTAAGTACTTTACTGGCTTCCCAACCGATGACACCTATTTTATACGCACCTTCGATTAATTGGTCATCGTTAACAAAGTTTTGAAAGTCTTCATATGTTTCAATTTTTCTAGTTACTTCAACTGATTGGTTAAAAAGTTTGATACTCCTAAACATAATTTTATTTCTGAGATCATCAACAACAGCATTCCAAAAGGAACCTATGGAACTTCGGTAGCCTCCAACGGATAGAACCTTAATAGCTTCAATTATATACGGGTCATCACGTAGTTCCTCACGCACAGATGTGAGTGAACGCTGCATAATTGGAACAATCTCCGCATGCACTTCAGGTATAACTACCGCTATTTCGTTGTCGCTCATACATATTCCTTATGAAAGTACCATTCAAATACTAAAACATTTATCGCTTGGCAAAGTCAGTTTATTACTGGCTATTGAAACTGCGCAAAATTTAATCCTGTCGGAACTTATAAAACATGTCAACATAAAAACAATAATTTCAATGAGATAGGATTAAAAATGAGAAGGATATTTACTACTACTTTTGTACCTATGAATAATCACTAGAAAGGATTTTAAATTAAACTATTTGGTCACTACGGATATAACTGGCAACTTATACGTATATAGTTTTTAGAGAAATAGCAGTAGATACGCTGGCTTTGATGAATAGCAGCTATTTTAAAAAAACATGTTAATATAAAGATAATAAAAGCTAAAACTCTGATACATTTCTTCAGACCAAGCTAAACTATTTGACTTCAGAAGGGAATCATGTGAGCTACTTCATTGATACACCAGTAAATATCTACAATAACAAGAAACTGCGCACGCCACAAATTGAGGCATACATAAAAATACAAGAATTCTTTAGCAGAAACCCAACAGGGGAGGCAAAAGTTGTACTCCCAACAGGAACGGGGAAATCAGGGTTACTATCCATTGCTCCATATGGTATATGCCAAAAACGAGTTCTTATTATTACACCGGGATTAGTAACACTAGACAGTATTAGAAAGACTCTGGAACTAATCCAAGACAACTTTTTAATGAATTTTGATGTAATCTTTAACCCTAGAGATATTCCTGTACTTACAAGATATGCAAGTGACCTATCAGATGAACACTTACAATCTAGCCATATTGTGTATTCTAATATTCAGAAACTAGGCAAAGGTAACAATAGAGGATTGTTGAACAGAGAAATAGTAGACCCTGAATTTTTTGATCTAATAATCATCGACGAAGCCCATCACGCACCAGCAAATAGCTGGGTAGAAGTACTACAATATTTTGAAAGTGCAAAAAAGCTTTTCGTTACTGCAACTCCATATAGGGGCGATAATCTTGAAGTTCCCGGTGTAAAGATTCATGAAACCCCCTTATCAGAAGTGATGCGTGATAGATACGTAAAATGGTTAAGAAAAGAAACAGTGAATGCGAGTGAACTATATTTCACAATCCCTGAGCAACCTGAGAGCCGACTCAGCATAAACGATGTGCTTCAGTTCAAAGAAAAAGAATGGATTGAAAAAAGTGTTGCTTTATCAAAAGAGTGTTCATTAGACGTAATACAATATAGCATTCAAAAACTGAAAGATTTAAAGCAAACATCCCCAAATGTCCCTCATAAAATAATGGCTGTTGGGTGTAGCATCAACCACGCGGAAGACTTGTTAAAATGGTATGAAGAGCAAGGCTTCTCTTGTGTCATAGTCCACAGCCAAATGCAAAGAGAAGACAAAGAAAAAGCATTCAATACTATCGAGCAACACAAGTGTGACGTAGTAATTTCAGTTAATATGCTCATGGAAGGGTACGATCATAGGTACTTAACTATTTTAGCAATTTTCAGGCCTTATAGAAGTTTAAATGCATTTGCTCAAGTAGTAGGACGAGTACTTAGATCAATCCCAAATGATGAAATTACAGCGTTTGAAATCGATAACAATGCTGTTGTAATTTACCATCAAGAAACTGGCTTAGATGCAATGTGGAACAACTTCCAAAAAGAAGTTGACCGCGCCAAACGTCCAAGACTTACGGAAATAATGATTACTGACCGCGAATATACTGAGAGAGATAATTCCTTGGCTAATGTTAGCTCTAACGATTCATTTTTAAGTGATAAAACATCATATTTAGATGATATTGATTTCAATGAACTTTTTGAAAGGAAGAGAGAGGAAATAAAAATTGAAGCCGATAAAAAGTTACGAGAAATTTCTGAGAGTAGCGAGTTATCTCCAAGTGCTTTACAACAAATTAAAGATATTCTTGTTAAAGAAGAAACAAATAAAGTCTCAGCTCAAATAGATCAAGACCTCATTGATAAGAGGCCTGACTTAGCTCGTAAAGAGCTAAGAAAGTTGTTAAAATCCGCCGCCGAAAACGAAGTTGCTGATTTACTTTGTGAAATAGGGATCGATGAAAAGGGAACTGAGTTAACTGGCATTTTTGAAAGGCATATCCCATATTTAAACGTGGATTCGCCTAATGACGGTACGTTAGTAAGATACGTAAATTTAAAGCTATTACAACAATTTGGGAAAGTTGATAAGAGAGATAACAATACACTTAAAAGCTCTTTGGAAGCTATCCCTCAAGTGGTAGATGAGCTGAGGAGAATGTTGAAATGAAGATAGATAATGAAATAAAAGAGCTAATAAACAGATTGTTAGCCTTACATTTAAACAAAGGAGTGCAACCATCTGAGTTGTCAGAAGCCATTTTTGAAGACAGTTACGAAAGCATAAAAATGGAAAAAAGCTCAGAATATTTGAATGTCTTTTTAACATTCAATGAGAACATAGAAGGTAAAGCAAATAGCATTACCATGAAGTACCAATATGGATTAAACCAAGAATTACTGTCAATCAGCCAAAGAATAGGGCGTGGTAAGTTTGAGTTGCAGTGGGATCGCAATTTTGCTCGCAACGAAATAATAAGTGAGCTAATACAGAAAATGTCTCTATTGAATGACCCCGAATTAGTGAGTCAGTTTATTAACACCATTCCACAGCAACTCAAATCTCAAATTGCGAAAAATCTCAGCCTGGTAGCATAATTGGCTTATAACCACTCTTAATTGGGCTTCCTTTTTAAGAGTGGTTTATCACTTGCATTTCTGTACCTTTGAGTAAAATAATCACAACCAATACTTTTTAACTTACCGCTATGTGACCAAAACCTAGAAGTGTGCAGTTTTGACAAGAAAGCATTGCGATTCAGCTTGAGCTTTTCCAGTCAACTAAGAGGCTCAACCTTTGTGAAACCTACGAAGCGATTCCAAAAGATGTGTCGCCCAATGATCCGCTGATCTCCGCTCGGCTTGAAATCGTTCTGAGTGCTTGGCGCGCTTTTGCATCTAAATCCCCATCCAGACGCTCGAATTTATAGTATTGATATTCGCTCACGGTGACCTTGCTATCTATTTATGGTGAATTGAAAAGTGTGTTTTAACAACGGCTGTACCTGAACCACTCTGGCGATGGGCTCAGCGTTTATGTAACGTCTTGGGTCAATGGTTACAAATCCCCAAAACTGTAAAAATCGTTCAATAAACCTTAACTCGATCAACATACTTAAGCGTTGCTCCGGCGAGAAGTAATCGTCCGTAGAGAATTCCTGTAGCACATTTGGGTAAGCAGCTATAACTTCATTAGTCAGTTGTTCTGCACTGTTATGACTTTGAATGCGCCAAAGCATAAATACCCAAAAAGCGCTTAACTCGATATCACACTCAAATAAATCAAAATATCCCCAGTTATATTTAACCGTTGCAGCTTCTAACATAGATTTGAAAAAAGCCTTTATACCTAAGCGCTGATACTGAGCCTGTGCAGACTTTTTGACATGATAACGGCCACTCCGACGATAGATAATACCGGAAATTTCAGCCAATACCCGTGTGTAGTGTAGCGCATTGAACTTATCCTCGTTGCTACCAGCAAACTCACTGATACTGATGTCATCATCGAATTTTGCCACTGCAAATTCAGGTAATAACTCACTGGCTTGCTTCACTAACTTAACCGGCAGATTGCCTTTACTCGTCGCTTTAAAGGAGCCTTCTTGCGCCATAGCTTCATCAAGAATGAGGGCTAAATAGCGCATCACCGGGCTGGCAGAAAGAGAGTCGGGAGTGCTAATTGTCACCCACTGCAACTCATCAAAAGGCGCATAAAGCCAATTGGCCATTTGCGCTGGCGTTAAACCACAAAAGTCGGGATGAGGTTGATTATTGCGATCTTGCACTTTGTGCTGTAAAGCTGCGTTGAGTTCATCAAGGCTCAAATTTGGGTTCATTGCCAGCATGGCTTCAACATCATCGAAAACTTGGGTGTGTTGCTTGGAAACGCTACTCATACAACAACGTTTAAATTTTTTACCACTGCCACAATGGCAAGGATCGTTACGACCGAGCTTCATTACTGTCCCTTCTTATTGTTATAGAAAAAGCACTGCTTTTTCCTGTTTGCGCTGTTCCAATGTCTTCGTAATTGCAGATACTGTTGTTTTACTGATCCCCTGTTGCGGCTCTTTAGTTTCGACTTGAACTTGCGTGCTCGCTTGCAAGGTAAAAGGTGATAAATTGCCAAACTGCTGCAAATAGCTGTCTGCGTACTGAAAAAACACCTTGCCAATTCTGAGCTAAGACCCCTACGCCTACCTGCTCACCTGAGCTTAACGTACGGGTTACTGTAAGCTTTTGAATCAGTTTAAAACTCATCTTTTCTAGCAGGCATAGCAATACGTTCCTTGCTCGGTTGTGTGAGTTGATAGAGCCTATCTAGCGAATCAGTGTCTGCCAAAGCAACTGCAATTGGCGAAATGAAATTTATCCAATCAACTCAAACTTCTTAATGGTGGCTGTTGGTACGCAGCTTCGCTCGTTGGCGTAACTCACGCAAATAATCTGCATAGGCTTGGCTTACATCGGTATCATCAGGTAAGGTAAAATTCATCCGCAAAGACCAAGTGGATACAGTTATATCCATTGTATAGATAAAAAGCCCAAAATGGCTATTATGGTATCCAAAAAAACTAGAGTTTGAAAATCCCCCCGATTAAGCCTTTCAAAACTGCTATTTTTTAACCATAACTGCAGCGTGAAAACGGTACTGTTTTGATTTAGAGGGTACACTGGAAGTGCTTTCTTTTGGTGGTGGTAATGTTGACCCTAATAAGAAAACTAACATTCTTGCGTATTTTTCTGCTTAATCTGAAAATACAAATGAAAAAGCCAAAGCGCTACCAATGCGAGAGGAATACACGACCTCAGCCCCTTATATGAAAGAGATTTTAAATACACTCGATTATTTTACATCGGAAGACACTTTTGATTTATACAAGGAGAAAGCAGCTTTGTTAATCACAGATAAGCGACAGGTTGATGTCTTTATTTGAAACTCAATAACAGTCAATTTTAGTAATTTATTAGCGCAGCCATCTAAAAAACGCTACTCAGCTAACATCTTAACTGAGTAGCGAAAAATTAGCGTCAGTTAATCGTCAGCTTGTTCGTTTAACACCTCTTCATCAGGGGTATCATTTTTGCGAGCTTCAATCTCAAACTCATCCACTCGCTGTAAACCGCGTGGTAGTTTATTACCACGGCGGCCACGCTCACCATGATAATGCTCTAAATCACTTGGCTTAAGTGTAAGTTTGCGCTTACCTGCATGGAGTGTCACAGAGCTACCTTCAGGTACGCAAGCTAGCACTTTTACAAACTCTTCACGGGCTTGTACTTTGGCACTTGGAATAGAGATGATCTTGTTACCTTTACCCTTGCCTAGTTTGGGTAAATCACGCAGTGGGAACAGTAACATGCGGCCTTCGTTTGAAATGGCCATACACATATCTGTGGCAACATCATTCACTATAATAGGCGCCATCAACTGCGCCCCTTTAGGTACGCTTACCAACGCCTTACCATTTTTGTTTTTACTCACTAAGTCGTTAAACTCGGTGATAAAACCATAACCGCCATCGGTTGCCATAAGGTAAAGGGTTTTCTCATCGCCCATCACCACATGTTCAAAAATGCTGCCTGGTCCTAAATTAAAGCGGCCCGTCATGGGTTCGCCTTGGCTACGCGCTGACGGTAAACTGTGCGCTTCGGTGGCAAACGCACGGCCTGAGGTATCTAAAAATACCGCAGGTTGATTGCTGCGCCCTTTGGCTGAAGCTTTGTAACTGTCGCCTGAGCGATAGCTTAACCCTTCTGCATCAATGTCATGACCTTTGGCAACACGTGCCCACCCCTTGTCAGATAGCACAACGGTTACCGATTCCGACGGGATCAAATCTTTTTCACTCAGTGCTTTGGCCTCAGAGCGCTCAATCACTGGAGAGCGACGCTCATCGCCATACAGCTCTGCCGCTTCTTGAATTTCTTTTTTCATTAACGTCGACATACGACGCTCGGAGCCTAAAGTCAGTTCTAATTTATCACGCTCTGCGGCTAGCTCATCTTGCTCACCACGAATTTTCACTTCTTCTAATTTCGCTAAGTGACGTAGTTTTAGATCAAGAATGGCTTCGGCTTGTTTGTCCGATAAGTTAAAGCGTGCAATAAGCTCAGCTTTCGGGTCATCTTGGGTGCGAATAATTTCAATGACTTCGTCGATATTTAAGAAAGCAATCATTAAGCCTTCTAAAATATGCAAGCGTGCCAATACTTTATCTAAGCGATATTGCAAACGACGACGTACAGTTTCGCGACGGAATACTAACCACTCAGATAAAATTTGTTGTAAGTCTTTCACCTGTGGACGACCATCAAGGCCTATCATATTCAGGTTAACGCGATAGCTTTTCTCTAGATCGGTTGTGGCAAATAAATGTGCCATCAAAGGCTCAAGCTTCACGCGGTTTGAGCGCGGCACTATCACAATACGTGTTGGGTTTTCATGATCTGATTCATCGCGTAAATCCGCCACCATGGGCAGTTTTTTCGCGGTCATTTGCGCGGCTATTTGCTCTAGCACTTTTGCGCCAGAACATTGATGCGGTAGCGCGGTGATTACAATATCGCCTTGCTCTTCCGTGTACACAGCACGCATTTTGATGGAGCCGCGCCCCGTGGTGTAGATCTTCTGAATATCCGACTTGGCAGTGATGATCTCCGCATCGGTTGGATAATCCGGCGCCTGCACCACTTCCATTAATTCTTCTAACGAGGTTTTAGGCTGATCCAACAGCATGCAACAGGCGGTTGCCAACTCTTTCACGTTGTGTGGCGGAATGTCGGTGGCCATACCCACGGCAATACCGGTTACACCATTGAGCAAAATATGTGGCAAACGTGATGGCAGTACCTTAGGCTCATCCATGGTGCCGTCAAAGTTAGGGGTCCAATCAACGGTGCCTTGACCCAATTCTTTTAGCAGTACTTCGGAGAATTTAGATAAACGCGCTTCGGTATAACGCATCGCCGCGAATGACTTAGGATCGTCCGCAGCACCCCAGTTACCTTGGCCATCAACCAATGGATAACGGTAAGAGAATGGCTGCGCCATTAGCACCATGGCTTCGTAACAGGCACTGTCACCATGCGGGTGATATTTACCCAATACGTCACCCACGGTACGCGCAGATTTTTTATATTTAGCGGCGGCCGATAAGCCTAGCTCGCTCATGGCATACACGATACGACGTTGCACCGGCTTTAAACCATCACCAATGTGAGGCAATGCACGGTCCATGATCACGTACATGGAGTAATTTAGATAGGCGTCTTCAGTAAAACGCCCCATCGTTTGTTGTTCAATCCCCTGTAAAGACAAGGTTTGAGGATCTGTCATGTAACACCCTATTTATTGTTATAGCGAACGCGGTAAACCGCATTGGCATAATCATCCGATATCAACAAGCTACCATCTGCCAGTTCAGCAAATGCAACCGGACGACCTAAGGTTTGTTCTTTATCTAAAAAACCAGTAATAAACGGCTCGTAAGCGGTAATTTCACCTTCTTTAATGGTCGCCATCATGACTCGATAGCCCACTTTTTTGCTACGATTCCATGAGCCGTGTTCCGCCACAAACAGCTTATTATGCATCTGTTGAGCAAATTGTTTGCCACGATAAAAATGAATGCCTAATGGCGCAACATGTGCTTGCAAAGCAAGCTTGGGCATTGTGTACTTTTGCATATCCACCAGCGTTTTGCCCTTCGCAAACTCATGGTCTAACACACTGCCACCATGCACGTACGGAAAGCCAAAGTGTTCGCCATCCACGCTTACTCGGTTTATTTCATCGGGGGGAATATCATCACCCATCATGTCGCGGCCATTATCAGTAAACCACAACGCACCACTTTGTGGGTTAATATCAAAGCCAACGGAATTACGCACACCTTGCGCCACCGTTGTGAGTTTTTTACTTTGCAAATTCAGTGAAAAAATACGACCAAATCGCTCATCTTCAGCGCATACATTGCAAGGTACACCTACGGGGATGAGTAGCTCGCCATTGTCAGCAAAGCGGATAAATTTCCAGCCATGATGGCGTTCACTGGGTAACCCATCAAATACGACTTCAAAGCTTGGTTTAGTGAGTTGTTTATCAATACTTTTAAAGCGAATTATACGGTGTACTTCCGCAACATATAAATCGCCATTGTGAAGCGCTAAGCCTGAGGGCATGGTGAGCCCTTGCGCCAGGACGATTTTCCTGTCCGCGACACCATCTTGATTATTATCAATCAGCGCATACACATTGCCCGCTTTGCGCGACCCCACATAGACTACACCCGATTTAGACACGGCTAACTGTCGTGCGTTTTCTACATTCTGAGCAAAGTAGCTAATTTCATAGCCTTTGGGCAAAGTGAGGCGCTCTAACAACGCCTCAGCATGCCCAAAAAAAGGCAATATGAAAGCACACAGTACAAGCAAGTATCGCGTCATTTCGTTATACCTCGACCTGCGCCTTGTCGCCGTGCATCTCCAACCACTCTTTGCGGTCGCCTGAGCGCTTTTTAGCCAGCAACATGTCCATCATTTCCATCGTTTGCTCTTGCTCGTCTAGCGTCAGTTGAACAAGGCGACGGGTGTTCGGGTCCATGGTGGTTTCGCGCAGTTGTAACGGGTTCATTTCACCCAAACCTTTAAAGCGCTGCACGTTAACCTTGCCGCGTTTTTTCTCCGCTTCAATTCTATCAAGCACGCCCTTTTTCTCGTCCTCATCCAGTGCATAATACACTTCTTTACCCACGTCGATTCTAAATAGTGGCGGCATTGCGACATACACATGGCCTTGTTTTACTAACGTTGGGAAATGACGTACAAACAGCGCGCACAGCAAAGTAGCGATATGTAGTCCATCCGAGTCCGCATCGGCAAGAATACACACTTTGCCATAACGTAAACCCGATAAATCTTCTGAGTCTGGATCAATACCCAGTGCGACAGAAATGTCATGCACTTCTTGCGAGGCCAAAATTTGCCCCGATTCCACTTCCCAGGTATTTAAGATCTTACCGCGAAGCGGCATGATGGCTTGGAACTCTCTATCGCGCGCTTGTTTTGCTGAACCACCCGCCGAGTCACCTTCCACCAAAAATAATTCTGATCGTTCGGTTTCACTGCCTGAACAGTCAGTGAGTTTGCCGGGTAATGCAGGACCTGAAGTGACTTTTTTACGTACCACTTTTTTCGCGGCGCGCATGCGTTTTTGCGCATTACTGATACACAGCTCTGCAAGTAGTTCTGCGGTGTCAGTATGTTCATTCAACCATAAACTAAACGCATCCTTCACAATGCCGGAAACAAACGTGGCGCAAGAGCGTGAAGACAGCTTTTCTTTGGTTTGGCCTGCAAATTGCGGATCTTGCATTTTAACTGACAAAACATAGCTACACTTATCCCAAATATCATCGGGGGTAAGTTTGACGCCTCTGGGTAATAAGTTACGAAACTCACAAAACTCACGCATAGCCTCAAGCAAGCCTTGTCTCAGACCATTAACATGCGTACCGCCCTGTGCGGTTGGGATTAGGTTCACATAACTTTCAGTGATAGACTCGCCGCCTTCAGGCAGCCAATGCAGCGCCCAATCTACGCCTTCAGTTGAACCGCTAAAGCTTCCCGTAAATGGGCTTTTTGGTAAAACTTCATAGCCTTGCGCGCTGTCTTTTAAATAATCTTCAAGGCCAGCCTCATAGTGCCACTCTTGCGTTTCTTTGGTTTGCTTATTGAAAAAACGAATACGAAGACCCGGGCAAAGTACGGCTTTGGCTTTTAAGTTGTGATTGAGTTTGGCTAATGAGAAATTGGCCGAGTCAAAGTAGCTGGCATCCGGCCAAAAGTGCACTGAAGTACCGGTATTACGTTTACCCACTGTGCCTGTAATTTCAAGATCTTGTACTTTATCACCATGTTCAAAGGCCATTTCATACACTTGGCCATCACGCTTTACGGTGATCTCAACTCGGCTCGACAATGCGTTTACCACGGAAATACCTACCCCGTGCAAACCGCCCGAAAATTGATAGTTTTTATTGGAGAACTTACCACCCGCGTGTAGCTTAGTTAAAATAAGTTCCACGCCCGGCAAACCTTCTTCAGGGTGGATATCGACAGGCATGCCACGACCATCGTCAATGACTTCCAAAGAGTTATCTTCATGCAAAATCACATCGATTTTAGTTGCATGTCCAGCGAGCGCTTCATCGACACTGTTATCTATGACCTCTTGGCCAAGGTGGTTGGGTCGAGTGGTATCTGTGTACATGCCGGGACGACGTTTTACTGGCTCTAGGCCATTTAAAACCTCAATGGCTTCGGCGTTATAGTTTTGCTCGCTCATAGATAGATTCTTTTTATTTAATTCGTTTTGTTTTACGTGATTTTAAGAAAATTGACAACCGTGTCAAAGTAACGATGAAAGTCCATAAAACTATGATCACCAGCAAAATCGATACGTTGCTGGCATGACTTATAATATTCTAGCGCTTGTTGGAACGGTAGCACTTCATCACCCATTTGCTGCAAAAGTAACAACAATTGCGGATTTTCTAGTTCTGCTAAGTACAACTGCTGCAATGCTTGCACGTGTTGCATATCCAAAGTGTAATGCACTTGCTGGTAAGGATTATACTGTGGCCCCAAATAATCTGCTAATAATTCAAAGGGCCGCACAGCTGGATTGATGACAACCGCTGGAATTTTATGCGTTTGCGATAAATAAGTGGCATAAAATCCGCCCAATGAGCTACCAAGCAAAACCGTATTGTCGTCAATTAATGCTTCAAGCTGATGAATAGCAACACGCGGGTCAAAGTGTAAACATGGCGTAATATACTCACATTGCAGTTTTTGTTCACTTAACCAACGGCCAAACTGCTGTGCTTTCGCCGACAACTCAGAGCTATTGAAACCATGAACATAAATTACCCGTTTAGCCATACAACCTCAGTACTAAACGCCTCTTCATTAATATGAATTAACCGAAACCCAGGACCTAAATCTTGCTGCTGCCAATCATTTGTATGCTTGGCAAACTGAATCGACGTGGCGGGTGTTGAAAATACGTCGAGTTCTCGGAATTTTTGCTGATATTCGTTATGCACATGGCCGTGAAATACAGCCCTAACGTTAGCGCTCTCGACTAACACATTAAGCAACTGAGCACCATTTTCCAAAATATGTTTGTCTAAATAACCATTGATTGGCAATGGATGATGATGACAAAAGACTAACGCACAATGGTCAAACTCATGAAGTTTATCTTTGAGTTCACGTAAGTGAGATTCGCTACACCAGCCTACAGGCGTAGGCCCCTTTGAATTGGCTAACAAGATATCTAACTTTGGTGTATGTATTACTTTTGCGCCTTGAATTTGCGAGCAATTCATTGCCTCTAACAATTCAAGCTCATCATGATTGCCCGGCACCCAGAACACCGGGCATGATAACTCTGCGCCTTCAATCAATTGCGCAAACAGCTGGTAAGATTCTCTGCTGTGATCTTGGGTGAGATCGCCACCAAATATTATCCCGTCCACTTTGTGCTGTGATAAATGGGCCAGTACATGGCGCAAATATTGCGCCGTATTCACATCAAAGTACTGCCCGTCTGAATCTTTACTTAAATGACAATCGGTAATATGGGCAAAGGTAAGTTGAGGACGTGTAAAAGTATATTGATGCTCAAACCAAGCCATTATTAACATCCCAATTAAGTGGCACTTTACCACTTTCTAAGCATGCCATCAGCCAATCAGCTAAAAAGGCATTGAGCTGATACTTTTCATCTTTTTGGTGCATACCTGGGTTTGGGTAACCATAAGAAGGCTTAATGCGTTGGTGGTAATCATAATGGATCACTTCTGCCACTTTGGCGTCGTGATACAGACGCACGTTTAAAAGCATGATGGGTAAAAAAACACTGAAAGAAGACAACTGTTTAATGGTGATATCCGTCGTGTAACGTGCACACTCTTTTACTTCAACCACATAGTGAGCATTGGCAAGCTCAATCGCCCGTTGCGCACCTTTAATCTCTTCTGGTAATACCTTCAATGCACGCAAATAATTACGTTCGCACAATGTAATGTACTTAGGTAAGGATTGAACATATTCTCTTGCTAGCGCAATTTCACTCAAGGTGACACCTCAACTTCTAAAACTACTCACTACTGGCCAACACTTTATCTTTATGTAGCGCTAACCATTGTAGACTAATGACGGTGGCTGCGTTATCTATCTCACCGCTATTCAAACGCTCCATGGCTTCTTGATATGGTAGCACATGGGTTTTAATATCTTCACCTTCACTTTCCAAACCATAGACACCACTGGCTTGAGATAAGTCAGTTTCTGCCAAGTACAAGTATATACGCTCCGTTGTACCTCCTGGGCTCGATAAATAGGACATCATGAAATGCAACTTATCGAGTGTTAAACCTGCTTCTTCAAGCGCTTCTTTACGTGCAACTTGTTCATAGTCAAGGCTACCCTCAGCCATGCCTGCGATACATTCCAACAACCAAGGTGAGGATTTGCTGGCCATAGCACTAATACGAATTTGCTCAACTAGGAGCACGCTATCCATTTTTGGATCGTAAGGTAAAACACATACCGAATGACCTCGTTCTAAAATCTCTCTAGTAATCGTATTCGACATGCCTCCTGCAAAAAGTGCATGCCGAAAATGATATAACTGAATCTTAATGAATCCGTTGAAAACTGTTTCAACCTTTTCTAACTGCACGTCGTTATTATCAAAGCAGCTAACTGTGACCATGATTCGCTCCAATTTTTTTTATTAGGGGGTTTAAAATATGTGCAATTGTCCCCATCATACCCATTTACTGATCACGCACATCTAAACATTAGAGACACATTTTATATTCTGTTACATTTGTTGATTCAGATTTACGTATTTCTTTTTTCGTTCTGAAAAAAAACAGGGTAACATGCATTTAATATAAAAAGTTGTCTAAGGACTGAACGAACAATGAAAAAAAGTTTATTATCTCTGTTAGTTGGCTTGTCTTGTACGCTAGCGAATGTAGCACATGCTGAAGACTTACTTCAGGTTTATGACATTGCAACAGCCAATGATCCAACCGTATTAAAAGCCAAAGCTCAAGCAGATGCGCAAAAGTTTGCCCAAGACAGCGCACTTGGTGCTTTATTACCGCAACTGGGTTTTGAATCAAGCTATACGCAAACTGACTCAGATGGTTTTTCACAGGCTCTAAATGATACCACTGGTTACGGAGCCATAGGCAGCAGCTTTAGAGACACGTTCAGTCGTTCAATTTCTTTACAGCAATCTATTTTTGATCTTTCCGCGTGGCAAAATTTAGGCATCGCTGAAAAACGTGCACTGCAAGCGGGTACACAATATGAGCAAGCACAACAAGACTTAGTCGTGCGTATTGCTCAGGGCTACTTTGATGTTTTAAGTAAACTAGACAACCTTGAGTTTGTACAAGCGGAAAAGCGTGCAATCGAGCGCCAGCTTGAGCAAACCAAGCAGCGCTATGAAGTGGGTCTAACAGCTATCACCGACGTACATGAAGCACAAGCTCAGTTTGACCGCGCCGTTGCAAACGAAATTGTTGCTAAAAATGACGTAGAGACGGCTCGTGAAACGCTGCGTACCATTACTGGTAAATATCACAGCAAGCTTGATACTCTGAATACAAACACATTCTCTACCGTTGTGCCAAACAAAAAAGCCAATGATTTTGTAAACATCGCAAAAGATAAAAACTTGTCACTGGCAATTTCGAAGGCCAGCCTAGATATCGCACAAGAACAAATTGACCTTGCACAAGCTGGACACTATCCAACGTTAAGTTTAAATGCCAGTTACGGTGACTCGTTGACGGATTCTGATGGCCGCCTTCAAGTTCCTCGTGAAGATCAAACGAGTGTTGGTGTGAAACTAAGCGTACCAATTTACTCTGGTGGCCGTACATTGGCAGCAACAGAGCAAGCGCGCGCATTGTATGTCGGTGCAAGCCAAGATTTAGAAGCCAGCATGCGTGAAGTTACACGTTCAGTTATCACGTCATACAATCAAGTGATGTCGAATGTTGCGACATATAAAGCACTAGAACAAGCGGTTGTATCGGCACAAAGTGCATTGCAAGCGACTGAAGCTGGTTTTGAAGTGGGTACTCGTACCATTGTTGACGTGTTAGTGAGCACACAAAACCTTTATAACGCGAAGAAAAACCTTGCTGACTTGCGTTATCAATACGTTTTATCATCGCTACGTTTAAAGCAAGCGACTGGCACGCTATCCCGTAGCGACCTAGAAGCGATCAACAAAGGCCTAGTGCAAGGCTAGTTCACCTTCGAGACAACGCTTATATTGCAAAGCCGGCCAATGCCGGCTTTTGTATTTTTAAACACTTACCGATAAACTATCAACATTGAGTAGTAAGAGATTTTTTTTGTGGTTACACACCCTACCTTCAAATGGTCATTTTTATCACCCCGCAATTGGCTTACCTGGATTGGGGTGTTGTTTTTATATTTAATATCTTGGTTGCCGCAAGGCATGCAGTTTTTTTTAGGTAAAACACTGGGTCGATTGTTACATCGGTTTGAAAAAAAACGCCGCCACATAGCAAAAACCAATATCGATCTGTGCTTTCCTGAGTTAGATGAACAAGCTCGCACTGAAATGGTGCTAAAAAATATGGAAAACACCGGTATTGCCATGCTCGAAACAGGCATGGCATGGTGGTGGCCACAGTGGCGAGTCAACAGAGTGATTGGCTCAATAGAAGGCATGGAGCACATCGAGCATGTGCAGGCTCAAGGCAAAGGTGTACTGCTTTTGGTTCCTCATATGTTGCACCTTGAAATGCTCAGTCGTGTATTGGGCACCGAGCAACAAGGTATTGGTTTTTACCGACCTCATAATAGCCCGCTTATGGAATATTTTATGACTAAGGGTCGTTTAAGGTCCAATGAAAGCTTGATCGCTAAGCGTGATGTCAAAGGCCTTTTGCACGCACTCTCTCAGAAAAAACTATGTTATTACTTGCCGGATCAAGACTATGGTCGTAACCGTTGTGAGTTTACTTCATTTTTCGCAGTACCCGATGCAGCAACCACCACTGGTACATTATTATTTTCTTCAAGCAAAAAATGTGAAACACTGAGCTTGAGTGGCACAAGAGATGCTAGTGGAAAGTACCATATAAAAATTTATCCACCGTTGAGTGACTTCCCAAGTGACAACGCAAAAACCGATGTTACGCGAGTTAATCAACGTATGGAGCAGTCAATTATGTCTGCACCAGAACAATACATGTGGCTTCATCGTCGCTTTAAAACACGGCCTGATGAAAACGCGCCGTCGTATTATCAATAAGTTACAAATATAACTATGAGAAGACAAACAAGAAGAAGACCAACAAGACCCGCTAAGGCGGCACCACCGCCACCACCGACGGTGAGAAAAAGAAAGGCCAAACCAGTTGCTGCCCTGTGGTTTTGGATAAAGCACTTGTCATTAGCTTTTATTCTTATTTTTGCCGCTTATTACTTTTTGTTTGGCGCATTACCTAATATGAGTACCACATCGAATGTGGCTGCTAAGGGATTTTCGCAGTTTTATGAAAGCTTCCGAAATAGTACGTCGAGTCGCGATACTGAACGCGCTAATTTTGTGATTGAGCTGGGTACACCGAGCTTTCGCATAGATGAAGCGCTAAAAGAGCGCGAACGCGTTGTTAAACCTTCTAGCCAGCGTTGGACTGGCGAAGTACAACCTCGACGCTTTGAATCGGGCGATACTTTGCGAAGTGTACTGGCAGAATATGCAAGAAATGAAGATGTCGAGCTATTTTGGTATCTAGACAAAGACTATGTAGTGAAACAAAATTTCCGTGTTGACAGTAATTTTGTCTCCGCACTTTACCAAGTGGGTAGAGCCATTAATGATGATTTTGAAAATGAAGTTTATACCTTTTTCTGCCACCGCCAACGCGCCGCAGTGATCACAGAAAACCCATCACGCTTTGTGCGAGACAATTGTCGTAAACTAGTCAACTAACGAGTATCAGCAGTTGTTATTCAACAACTGCTGACATCATCTGCTATCAATTCACTCAAACCAAACGACTTTCAAATATTGTCCGCACCTGTTGGGCAACACGTCTAATAGTATCGTCTTTAGAAACACACTTGCCTTGACGATTTAAACTCTGTTTGTGATGTAACTCGCGAAAAAAGCAATAGGCTTGTGTCAGGCTCTGCTGTTCTTGCGTATTTAAAATACCTAAATTACTCGCCCCTTCCAAAATTCTGACATTGTCGGTGTACTCAATCATTGCACTGTGATCATGGGCATAATTAAGCACCAGAAATTGTGCAAGAAACTCTATGTCAGTCATGCCTCCAAATCCCTGCTTCAGATCAAACACGCTGTCTGTATCTTTAGACAAATGCGCGCGCATTTTTTCTCGCATAGAAATCACATCATTGACCAGTGATTGTTGCGCTCGTTTTTGTTGCAGTACATCGGCACGAATTTGCAAAAATCGCTGCTGCATACTTGCCTCGCCCAATACCATGCGTGCTCGCACCAACGCTTGATGTTCCCACGTCCATGCCTGCTCTAATTGATATTGATAAAAACTTTCCAAATGAATCGCAAGTAAGCCCGAGTTGCCTTCTGGCCTTAGTCTGGTATCTAGTTCATACAAGATCCCTGAAGCTGTTCGGGTGTTGAATAAGTGCATTAACCGCTGCGCGAGCTTGAGGTAAAACTGCCTTGAAGAAATGGACTTATCACCTTGAGTTTGCCCAAACTCGTCGCTGTTATGGACAAAAACAAGATCGAGATCAGAGTCATAACCCAGCTCCCAACCTCCGGCTTTTCCGTAAGCTATCACAGCAAAACCTTTATGTTCTATATCTCTGTCGCTAGGCGCACCATAGCGCTCTGTCATTTGCTGCCATGCGAGATTCACAGCTTGTTCGATAATGGCTTCACTCAAAGCGGTTAAGTGATCGCTCACTTTCATAATAGATAAAACACCCGTGGCATCTGCCGCTGCAATACGTAACTGATGTGCCTGCTTAAACTGTCTCAGCGCCTCCATTTGCATCTCAAGATCATGTTGCTCAACACGTAAGAAATACTGGCGAATTTCAACTCGATATGCATTCAGCGGCAGAGGTTTATAAAGTGCTGCAGGGTCAAGTAGTTCATCCAGTAACATTGGGTACTTGGCAATATGCTCAGCTATCCAAAGGCTGTGGGAACACAAATAGACTAACTGCTTAAGCGCCCCTTGGTTTTCATATAAAAGCTCTAAATAGGCGGTACGTGAAGCAACCGTATCAATTATTTTTAGTACGCTCGACAAAGTGTCTGCTGCCAGCTGGTGTTCTGTCGATTGAAATAATAAACATGGGATCAACTTATCCAGTATGTCTCTGCCTCTGGCACCAATTTGACGTTTTGATAGCCCCGCTTTAAATGAAGCAAGACTTTGTTGCCAATCGCTAAGCTGCGTTTCGGACAGCTTACCAGCCAACGACTGGCAATCGCTTTCAAGCCAAGCAAAGGTATAGGCTTCATCAAACTGGCTTTGCTCGAGCGGCTCATCACCGATAACTTGGGTAAATTCGCAGCGGATCTGCGCCATCACTCGTTGAATATTCGCAATACAATCAGTGTGATATTTGCTACCGGTGAGCATAACTAAACGCAATTGCCCTAGCTCATCTTCGGGCAGAGTTTGTGTCTGTTGATCGGCAAATGCTTGCAAGTATTGCTCGATACGCCTTAAGAACAAGTAGTTATTTTGTAATGACTGCACCACTTCTTGAGGAATGACTTTTATCACCTCTAATTGTTTAAGCGCATTGAGCAGTGAAGGCGTTTGCAAATTAACATCTCGCCCACCACGGATCATTTGTAGCGCTTGCACAATAAACTCAACCTCTCTGATCCCGCCAGCGCCAAGTTTAATATTATTCACCAGCCCTTTACGTCGAACTTCTTGGGCTATCATGTGCTTCATTTTACGCAGTGATTCTATGACCGAAAAATCAATGTAACGACGATAGACAAAAGGACGCAGCATGGTATAAAACTCCTGCAAATACGCCTGCCCACCACCGAGCAATCGGGCTTTTAACATGGCATAACGCTCCCACTCTCGTCCTTGATCTTGATAATAATCTTCCATGGCTGAGAGGCTCATAACCAAGGGGCCGCTGTCACCAAATGGACGTAAACGCATATCAACTCGAAAGACCTGCCCATCAGCCGTAACCTGATCGAGTGCAGCAATGAGTTTTTGCGCTACCTTGGTATAAAAAACCTGTGCCTCAAATGGACGTCGCCCTCCCTGCGTCGCAACATTGCGCGGATAACAAAAAATAAGGTCGATGTCAGACGAAAAGTTCAGTTCACCGCCGCCTAACTTACCCATTCCCAGTACTAACATGGGTATAGCCTGACCTTCTTCGTCTAAAGGTGTCCCGCATTGTTTGACGGTTTGTGCAAAAGCCCATCGGTTCGCGGCATCAATTAATCGCTCAGCAAGTTTGGAAATATAGGCAATACTGTCGTCTATCTTGTTGCCAGCGACCAGATCCAACCACATCACCTTTAACCAATAGCGCTGGCGGTAATGACGCAGCAGCTTAAAACACTGATGCTCATCAAGTTCATCAACCTGACTCGGAAGCGGATCGGGTACGGCTCTATCATTTATTTGCGACGCATCTAACAGCCATTCGCCTAATTCAGGGCGTTGTTGCAAAATGCGGTAAGCAAAATCACTTAATGCGAGTAGCCTAGATAGCAATGGGTCTTCACTTTTTTCGGAATATAAAGATTGCCAACGCTCGGTTGCCAATTGAGCCAACTGCTCCGATAAGGTAACGTGATACATAAAAATCTCCATTGCTATGTAGCTCAATAGGTTGCGAGTAGTTATAGTAACAATATTAAAAAATTCACCTATAGAGCGAATATGAGCTATTTATCGTTACAAAACATCAACTTTATGGCTATCGCAAGCTGCTTTGTTGTGATCTGCTTTGTTGTAATGATACTACGATTGCGCGTGCAATATATCGCGAAAAAAGTGCTTCAAGAAGAGCTTGCTAAACGAGACAATTTTGCGCTTGGGATCAGTTTTGCAAGTCAAATTGCCACTATCTGCTTTAGTGTTGCCTACTTGTTTGGCGATATTAGTCTAAAAACCGCTCAACAACAGCCTTTACAAACCGCTGTAACGTTGCTGAGCGTGTCTATTTTCATTATTTTTGGTCAATATATTCATCGCAAGTGGATCTTGTACCAATTTGATGAAGAAGAAGCCATACTGAAACAGAACATTTGCGCCGCGCTTGTCGATTCCGGCATGCTGATTGCCAACGGCATTCTAGTCTTAGGGCTTTATCATTGGGTGCACCCCAAAGGGATTAGCGACCTACTCGTGGTTGGAGCGAGTTTTCTCTTGCTTCAAGGACTCTTTGCACTCGATAGCAAAATAAGAGAAACCCGTTTCGCAAAAGTAAATCAAGGCGCATCTCTACAAAAAAACTTCAATTTGGCAAATACATCTATCGGGATCCGCTACGCAGGTAAAACCATTGGTCTATCATTGGCTATTTATGCGGGATTACACAGTGCGCCTTACCACGGCGCCATGATTGTTGAAAATCTCTTTAGCGTGGTTTTGCATTGTGGTGCGATGTGGGCACTGCTTTATGCCGGCAGCACATTATTGATGCATATATCGTTGCCAAAAATTGACATTGGGCTGGAAGTGGACCACCAAGACAACATCGGGATCGCCTGTATAGAATTTGCGATTTTTGCATCTATAGGCTATTTACTAATAAGTGTGTTTTCTGTGTAGCCACGGACTTTGGCTGCGCAAGGCGGGGCCATGTCTATCAAAATTGATAATTTCCTGTTGGTTGACAGCAATAGCGAGTTCAGCCGGGAGTATGCTGAGTATATAAAAGCGCATTCTCAAAACTCTGAGAGTCAGCTGATCATCGCTGGCGATAATACTCGGCATATGCTGAAAATGATGTTTGATAACCTAGTCACCGACTATAGTTATTGCGATTTTTCAAATGAAATCAGCGTTTCTGAGTTAGCCACTTACTTAAGCGAACATCATCAAATCAGCGGTGTGCTGATCCCAAGCTTAGATTACCACCTTGCCAGTGAAGCACAGCAATTTATCTTTAACTCCCTTCATCCAACTCGCTATTTACTAGAGCAACAAGAAAAAGGCGGATACCGATATAAAAAATTGACTGATAAAGTGATTATGAATCACCTAACATGTCAGGGAGAGCTACCGAGTGTTGGAGCAAATATTGAAGATTCATTAGTTAAGCTCACGAGTGATTAAGTATTCGTTGGCCTAATTCGCTGATCCAACGTTTTTTATTACCCCCTTCTTCAAAGCACAATTATTCGTCACATCATATTGATTGTGATGTCACTACCTAGACGACCGTCATGCAAAACTTTACTATTACCCAATTGCCATATATTTCGAGTCAGCTATGCGTATACCTCATATTTTTCAACCATCTGAACTTTGTCTAAACACCCCTGTTGCATTAGACGAAGATGCCGCGGGACATATTGCTCGCGTACTTAGAATGCAAGTTGGTGACAAGGTGTCACTCTTCAATGGTCACGGTGGAGAATTTTTATGTGAACTCTCAGAAGTTTCAAAGAAAAATGTGGTTGCACTCCCTATTGAATTCAACGACAGAGACTGTGAATCGCCACTTAAAATACACCTTGGTCAGGGGATCTCTCGTGGCGACAAAATGGACTTTACCATTCAAAAAGCGGTGGAATTGGGGATAACTGAAATCACCCCTCTTTTTACCACACGCTGCGGTGTAAAACTGTCCGGAGAAAGACTAGCTAAAAAACATGCTCAATGGCAAAAAATCGCTATTGCTGCCGCTGAGCAATCCGGTCGCAATACTGTAACCACAGTACATACGCCTATTGACATCAACACCTGGTTAGCACAACCCTCTGATGAACTTAAACTAACTTTACACCCCAGAGCGGAACACAGTATTAAAACATTGCCCGCACCGACTAATGGGGTGCGTTTTATTGTTGGCCCAGAAGGTGGATTTACCGATGAAGAAATGCATGCCACCAGCGAGCAAGGCTTTATTGATGTGCGCCTTGGACCGAGGGTATTACGCACCGAAACTGCGGCGCTCACGGTACTCAGTGCTCTACAGTTACAGTTTGGCGATCTCGCTCTTTAATTTTAAAAATGCACCCCCATAAATAGTAAAAACGACAAAAGGTGACGCATGGCTATTAAATTAGGAATCATATCTGACCCGATTAGTGGGTTTAATATCAAAAAAGACACTGGTTTTGCCATGATGATGGCAGCTCAAGAACGTGGTTATGAGCTGTATTACATGGAAATGGATGATTTATATTTATACCAAGGTCAGGCTAAAGCTACGGCTGCTAAAGCCACTGTATTTAATGATACAATTCATTGGTATGAACTTGCCGAAAAGCAGTCTATCGACTTGGCCGATCTTGATGTGATCCTGATGCGAAAAGACCCTCCTTTTGATACTGAATACATTTACGCAACTTACATTCTGGAACGTGCGGAACAAGCAGGCGCTTTGGTTGTTAATAAGCCTCAGAGCTTGCGTGATGCGAATGAAAAACTATTCACAGCGTGGTTTAGTGAGCACACCCCTGATACGCTTGTCACACGTTCTCAAGCTCAAATTCGTGAGTTCTTAGCCAAACACCAAGACATTATTCTTAAACCGCTTGATGGTATGGGTGGCGCATCCATTTTCAGGGTGAAACAGGATGATCCTAATATTGGTGTTATCTGTGAGACGCTCACCGAGCACGGTCAACGGTTTGCAATGGCACAGCAGTATATTCCTGCCATTAAGCAAGGCGATAAGCGCGTGTTGGTGGTTGATGGTGAAGTTATCCCCTACTGTTTAGCTCGTATTCCACAAGGTGGTGAAACACGGGGTAATTTAGCGGCTGGCGGCCGTGGCGAAGCGCGTCCAATCAGTGAAGATGATTTAAAAATTGCCCGAGCTGTCGCACCAACACTCAAAGCCAAAGGCTTGCTATTTGTGGGTTTAGACATTATTGGCGACAAGCTCACCGAAATTAATGTGACCGCACCAACTTGTGTTAAAGAAATTGAAGCTGCGTACGATATTTCAATTATGGACAAGTTTTATGAGGCGATTGAAGCAAAACTCGCCCATACTAAGTAAAACGCAAAGCGGGGCCAGAATATGCAGTCATTAGAAAACCATTTTTTAGTTGCAATGCCAAGCTTGCAAGATCCATTCTTTAAGCACACAGTCACTTATATTTGTGAGCATAATGAAGAAGGGGCAATGGGATTAGTTGTTAACCACCCTATTGATGTCACGGTTGGTGAGCTACTGGATAAAATTGAAATTGATAATGATAAAACAACACCCGCCGCCGCTCAGCAGGTGTTTGCTGGTGGCCCTGTACACACTGACAGAGGGTTTGTGCTGCACACGCCTAAACCTGGCTACTCTTCTAGCCAAGAGCTGAGTTCAGATATCATGATCACCACGTCCAAAGATGTGCTTGCCTCACTGACTTCTACTAATTGTCCCGAAGCTTTTTTGATCACCCTTGGCTATGCTGGCTGGGAACGAGGTCAACTGGAAAAAGAGTTGCTTGAAAATTCATGGCTGGTGATTGAAGCCGACCCCGCAATTATTTTTAATACTCCGCCCGAGCAACGATGGGAAAAAGCAGTGCAAATGTTGGGAATTAACGCAGCACAGTTAAGTTCTCAAGCTGGGCACGCATAGTAGTAATTTATGACCAACAAAGAAAAAGCTCGCCCCGGCGAGCGCACCGTGATGGGATTTGATTTTGGTACCAAGAGTATTGGTATCGCTATCGGACAAGAGATCACAGGCACAGCCAACAGCCTAGGGGCAGTAAAAGCCCGAGATGGTATTCCTAACTGGCCCGACATAGAAACACATATTCAACAGTGGCAACCGGATTTATTAGTCGTTGGTTTACCGCTGAATATGGATGGCACCAACCAGCAAGTCACGTTTGCCGCAAAAAAGTTTGCTAATCGACTGCACAATAATTATCGCTTACCGGTTGAAACACAAGACGAGCGTTTAACCACAGCCGATGCCAAAGCACGCTTGTTTGAGCAAGGTGGCTACCGCAATCTTGGCAAAGGCAATGTCGATAGTATGTCTGCAGTCATCATTTTAGAAAGCTTTTTCGAGAGCTTATGGCAATAGTCGAACGAACCTCAGCCCCTGTCATGGACACTAATGCTTTCTAATCATGCAATTTTGTTTTGTTGAAGCCGGGGGCTAAGCACCCGGTTTTAAAACCTGCATTTTAGTAAAATCAGGTATAAAACCAGCCTGCGTGTAAGCTCTTTTGATCACGCCCTGTGATCGAAGTTTTGTTAACCCTTTTTGCAACGCAATAAACGCGCGCTCTCCATCAGGATGTAACTTAGATACAACGAAGTGACGGCTACCTAGCAGCATGACAACCCATTTAGGGTGAGCAACTAAATGTATGTCCTCCAATAAATACTGGTTATCCTGACTTGGCATAAGCGGCATCAGCATAAAATCAGCCCATTTCATGCTGACCATTTTTGCCTGCGCTATCCACTCATGTTCGATGAAGTGCTCCTTTAACGGCAAGCTCTGTATCGTCTCCCAATCTGTTCGCCACCTCGGTGTACTGACCGCACTGAGCTTATGCAGATCTTCCCATTTGGAAAGTGATTCAACTTGCTTATTATCTGGCGCATAAAATATCCCAGCATAGTATTGCCCAAGCTCAATAACGGCATCACTAATAAACACTTTGTTTTGTATTGCTCTAGCATCACTAAACCAGTAACTATCAAAACTAAGTAATAATTCGCCTTTCTCTAGTAGCTTAGTATTTCTAAAGTTAACTCTACCTGTTTGATAGACAAAAGATTTATTAAATCCACCAAGCAATAAAGCTTTTTGTAGCAAGATCATATCGACTACATCACGGCGAATGTAACTTCCTGAAAAATCTTCTACCTCTAATACATCTCGGCCATTTAAAAAACGCAGGTAATCGGCATAGACATCATCTCTGATATACATTTGCACTTCACCCGTATTTGCCCTACAAAAAGGAATTACACTCGTGGCGGCGATACAGAAAATAAAAAACAGCTTACTTATTATCCAAACCATCCACAGTGACTCCTTGTAAAAATCCAGCGCCCTGTTGCTCGTTATTCTGTAGCTTAATCATCAATCTTAGATCATTTGGCGAATCGGCATGATGCAGCGCATCAGCGTAATTAATTCGCTGCTGTTTGTATAACTCAAACAAGGCTTGATCAAAGGTTTGCATGCCAAGTTCTTTCGACTTAGACATGGCTTCTTTTATGGAGCCAACGTCACCTTTTTTAATTAATTCAGAGACAAGTGGCGTGTTAAGCAATACTTCAATGGCGGCTTCTCGACCTTCCCCTTTGGCTGATGGAATAAGCTGTTGAGCCACAATGGCCCGTAAGTTAAGTGCCAAGTCATATTTGAGCTTGTCGTGCTTTTCTTTTGGTACCAAGTGCATAATGCGGTCAATGGCTTGGTTGGCATTATTGGCGTGCAATGTTGCAACACATAAATGACCTGTTTCGGCAAAGCTTAGGGCATATTCCATGGTTTCTTGAGAACGGATCTCCCCTATAAGAATGACATCTGGCGCTTGGCGTAACGAGCTTTTTAGCGCAGCCTCAAAACTCTCCGTATCGATCCCCACTTCACGTTGCGTAATGATGCTCTTTTTATGCTCGTGAATAAATTCGATTGGATCTTCAATGGTCAGAATGTGGCCGCGCTGATTGCGGTTACGGTATCCCAGTAGTGCAGCTAAGGAGGTCGATTTACCGGTCCCCGTCCCTCCCACAAAAAGTACCAAGCCACGTTTGGCCATGATCACATCGGTGAGTACGGAAGGTAAGCCAAGATCTGCCACATCGGGGATCTCACTGATAATACGGCGCAACACCATGCCAGCACAATCTCGTTGCCAAAATGCAGAGACTCTAAAACGTCCCGCATCTGACACTATCGCAAAGTTACATTCTTTGTGCGTGTGAAATTCTTCTTTTTGCTGCGCGCTCATGATGGACTCGACTAAATCCAATGACTGACTTGCATCGAGTGTCACATCATCGAGGGGTAATAATTCACCATCAATTTTTGCACTAATGACCAACCCCGCAGACACAAACATATCAGACGCTTGTTTGGCGGCCATTTGCTTTAGGTATTTATCAATTTTATCTAACTGCATCAGGGTACTCCTCAATAACTACTCATTCCGCCTTTGTCCTGTGAACGGCTTTGTGCATCTTGCTGCGAGATCAATCCTCGGTTCACTAAATTACTTAAGCATTGTTCCATGGTTTGCATGCCATGAATTGCGCCAGTCTGAATGGTGGAGTACATCTGTGGAATTTTATCTTCTCGAATAAGGTTACGAATCGCAGGAATACCCAACATAATTTCGTGAGCAGCAATGCGCCCTCCCCCCACCTTTTTCACTAGTGTTTGTGAGATCACCGCCTGTAATGACTCAGATAACATCGAGCGCACCATGTCCTTCTCTTCACCAGGGAAAACGTCAATGATACGGTCAACCGTTTTTGGCGCGGAGGTGGTATGCAAGGTACCAAATACCAAGTGACCTGTTTCGGCGGCAGTCATGGCCAAACGAATGGTTTCTAAGTCTCGTAATTCACCTACCAAAATAACATCAGGGTCTTCACGCAGGGCACTGCGCAGCGCGTTATTAAAGCTACGCGTATCTCTGTGCACTTCCCTTTGGTTGATCAAACTTTTTTGATTGGTATGGACAAATTCAATGGGGTCTTCAATGGTGAGAATATGATGGTGTTCGGTAGCATTAATGTGATCCACTAACGCCGCTAGCGTTGTTGATTTACCCGAGCCTGTTGGCCCCGTCACTAACACTAAACCTTTTTTATACTCAGCAATTCTGCGGAAAATATCAGGTGCGCCTAAGTCATCTAAACTCAGTACTTGTGAAGGAATGGTACGAAATACCGCTGCCGGACCGCGATTGGTATTAAATGCATTAACACGAAAGCGTGCCAGGTTAGGCACCTCGAATGAAAAATCCACCTCAAGATTTTGCTCGTAGTCTTTGCGCTGGTTATCATTCATAATATCGTACACGAGATTATTAACATCCTTGGCCTCAAGTGCTGGAATATTAACGCGACGTACATCGCCATCCACGCGGATCATCGGTGATACATCCGATGACAAATGTAAATCTGAGGCCTGATGTTGCACACTAAAAGCCAATAACTCAGTAATATCCATTTATGACTCCACTAAGAGCTGAAAAATAATATGGTTACAATAGCAGAACGGCTCGACGCCGCCTACGCTCGCGTAGAAAAAGCCACGCAACAAAGCAAGTATGATCACCCTGTTACTATTTTAGCAGTTTCTAAAACAAAACCTGTTGAACTTATTGAACACGCCTATACGCATGGGCATCGTCAGTTTGGTGAATCGTACGTGCAAGAAGCCGTAGATAAAATATTGCATCTAAAAAAACACCGAGATATTGAATGGCATTTTATTGGGCCGATACAATCTAACAAATCACGTTTAGTGGCTGAGCATTTTAGCTGGGTGCAAAGTGTTGATCGACTCAAGATTGCTCGGCGTTTAAATGAACAACGTCCAAATAATTTGATGCCGCTGAATGTATTGGTGCAAGTGAATATCAGCGCAGATGAAAACAAAGCGGGATGCAGCCTTGAAGAGCTTGACGAACTGGCACAGTTTATTGACTCAAGTCGCCAGCTTAACCTAAGAGGGCTAATGACCATTACCGAGCAAACCGACGATAAACAAAAACAGTTACATTATTTTGAGCAAATGAAAGCTTGCTTTGATAGACTGAAGGACCAATATCCACAGCTAGATACCTTGTCAATGGGGATGAGTGGTGACTTGGAGCCTGCGGTAATTGCGGGTGCGACCATGGTACGCATTGGCACGGATATTTTTGGCTCAAGAACATAAGGTAAGTACGCACTATGTCTAAAAAAACAATTGCATTTATTGGCACCGGAAACATGAGCTACGCGATCATCGGCGGAATGATCAAAAATGGCTTTTCACCACAAAGTATTATTGCCACCAATCGCAATCAAGACAAACTCGCCAAAGTAGCGAGTGATTTTCAAGTACAAACCACGTCCGACAATAATCAGGCTGTAAACGATGCCGATGTGATTGTGCTCTCTGTCAAACCGCAAATGATGGATGAACTGTGCAAAAGCTTCATTGCTGCGGGTATCGACATCAGCAACAAACTATTTATTTCTGTGGCTGCGGGTATCACGGTTTCGCGCTTAAGAGAGATGCTAGGGCAAAAAGTAAAGATGGTTCGCTGTATGCCTAATACACCTTGCCTACTTGGCCGAGGCGTATGTGGCTTATATGGTGAAGATATTGATCAAACTGAACGCGATTACGTCGAGCAAGTATTTAGTGCTACCGGCATTGCCATGTGGGTTGAGCAAGAATCGCAAATTAACGACATCATCGCGGTCACGGGCTCCTCTCCGGCTTATTTTTTCCTCTTTATGGAAGCCATCGAAGAAAAGGCCAAAGCCCTCGGCTTTAGTTCGGAGCAAGCGCGTCAACTCGTGCAACAAACAGCGTTGGGTGCTGCTGAGATGGCGGTATCACAACAAGATATCAGCATCGCACAACTACGTGCCAACGTGACGTCCAAAGGTGGCACCACCCATGCCGCAGTAGAACATTTAAAATCTCAACATTTACACTCGACAGTCGCTGGTGCAATGGATGCTTGCATCGCTCGCGCTGAAGAAATGGAACAAGAAATATAAGGTTAATTTATGAATGCCATGCAATTTTTGATAGGGATCGTATTTGATCTATTTTTGATGGTTGTATTACTGCGCTTTTGGTTGCAGCTAGTGCGTGCCGATTTTTACAACCCACTTAGCCAAACCGTGGTGAAAGCTACCTCATTTGCAGTCAATCCACTGCGTAAAATTATCCCTGGTGTTGGTGGGCTAGACATCGCCTCGCTGTTGCTGGCATTCATCGTCGGCTTTGCCAAGATTTCACTTTTAATGGTGCTTTTTTATGGCGGCTGGGACCCAGTTAATGCCTTGATTTCAGGTGCGATTACCGTTTTAAAAGAAGCATTTTCTCTTATTTTCTGGATCTTAATCATCAGAGCCATTCTAAGCTGGGTTGCACAAGGTTATAACCCAATTGCAGCCGTTTTTGACCAACTGACCGATCCGATGTTAAAGCCAATTCGTAAAGTTATCCCTCCATTGGGCGGACTAGACTTATCGATTCTGGTAGTGCTTATCGGCATGCAATTTTTACAACTGTTGGTGATGGACTTACTCTCTTAAAGGCAAGCAACCATGAAAAAATATTTATCTGTGGTACTACTCCTTATGCTGGCAACGTTTGCACACGCCCAGTCAACTCAAGGTGGACAGTTCAAAACACTGGGGCCGTGGCAAGTGCATTACATCGCCTTTCCATCCACTTTTATTCAACCCAATATAGCGAAAGCTTATGGTTTAGAACGTAGCGGCTACAAAGCCATTGTGAATATTTCGGTGTTAAAAGACAGCAAAGACACAGCGGCGCAAAAAGTAAAAATAAGCGGCGAAGCCCGTAATTTACTTGGCAATAAACAACAGCTTGAGTTTAAAGAAGTGGTTGAAGGTGATTCTATCTACTACCTTGCCCAAATAGATATTAATAACGAAGAAATACAGCGTTTTACCGTTAATATTTCTCAGGGCAACAATCACCAAGTGTTGAACTTTCAACAAAAATTTTATGTGGATTAAAACAGTATGAGCCAACAGATTGTCCTAGCGACAGGCAACCAAGGTAAAGTAAAAGAACTCGCAAGCATGCTCAGCGACCTCAACATTGAAGTGCTACCACAAAGCCAGTTTGATGTACCTGATGTTGCAGAAACTGGCACTACCTTCGTTGAAAACGCCATCATTAAAGCGCGTCATGCTGCAAAAATAACGGGCATGCCAGCCATTGCTGACGATTCAGGGTTAGAAGTCGATGCTCTTAACGGTGCACCAGGTGTGTACTCTGCGCGTTTTGCTGGCTCAAATGCAAATGATCAGGACAATATCGACAAGTTGCTCGTTGAACTTGGAGATAACCCAGATCGCAGCGCTCGCTTTTGGTGTGTATTGGTTTATATGCGCCATGCCGATGATCCGACACCGATTATTTGCCAAGCGAGTTGGGAAGGAAGCATAACTAAAGAGCAACAAGGTCGCGAAGGTTTTGGCTATGATCCTGTATTTTTTGTGCCGTCGCAAAACTGTACCAGCGCAGAGCTTAGTAAAGAGCAAAAAAATGCACTGAGCCATCGCGGTCAAGCTCTTAGAATGTTAGTTCAACATTTACAAGGCAACATGTGAAACTTCCTCCGTTAAGCCTATATATCCACGTACCATGGTGTGTACAAAAATGCCCTTACTGTGACTTTAATAGTCACAGTTTAAAAGGCAGCATTCCAGAAAAAGAGTACGTGCAGCATTTGTTGGATGATTTAAAAGCCGACTTGCATTTAGTACAGGGCCGCAAATTACACAGCATTTTTATTGGTGGTGGCACGCCTAGTTTGCTCTCAGCCGATGCCTATCATTATCTTTTAGCCGAGATTGACAAACTTATTCCATTTAAATCGGATATTGAGATCACGCTTGAAGCCAACCCAGGCACGGTTGAAACAGACCGATTTAAGCGCTACGTAGAAGCTGGGATAAACCGCATTTCAATCGGCGTACAAAGCCTGCAACCTGACAAATTAAAAGCTTTGGGCCGTATTCATGGTGAGCAAGAAGCCATCAATGCCGCACATGAAGCTAAGTATGCAGGCTTAAACTCGTTTAATATGGACTTAATGCATGGCTTGCCCGATCAAAGCTTGAGTGATGCGTTGAGTGATCTACAACGTGTGATCGATCTCGCACCACCTCATTTATCTTGGTATCAGTTAACCATTGAGCCCAATACGCAATTTGCTTCTAAGCCGCCTGTATTGCCAATCGATGAAATTCTTTGGGATATTCAAGAACAAGGTCAAGCCTTGTTAGCTGCAGCCGGATACCAGCAATATGAAATTTCCGGATACGCAAAATCAGGCTTTGAATGCAAGCATAACCTGAATTATTGGCAGTTTGGCGACTATTTAGGCATTGGCTGTGGAGCGCATGGTAAGATCACCCAGCCCAGTCAAAATAGTATTTTGAGAACGGTCAAAGTGAAGCATCCGCGCGGCTATATGGATCTAACCAAACCTTATTTATATGAAAGCTGGCAAGTTGAACCCGAGGATAGACCGTTTGAATTTTTTATGAATTGCTTCCGCTTACAGCAAGTTTGTAACAAGCAAGATTTCATCGATTATACTGGTTTGTCGCTCGATACTGTGCAAGATGCAATCAATAGTGCGGTTTCGAAAGGTTTACTGTTAGACCAAACTCATTCATGGTTAGTTACAAATAAGGGCCACAGATACCTTAACGACCTGCTACAATCTTTCGTTTAGGTTACGACGCCTGTAGTTAACCCAAACAAATTAATAATTGAGTCATTTGACTCCCCAATAATAAAAGGTGAAACAATGCGTAAACTTACTTTTATTGCTGCCGCGATTAGCGCAGCTTTATTAGGTGGTTGTCAGCAAACAGCTGAAAAACCAGCACCTACCCAACAAGTTCAACAAGTTGCACAAAGCGAAGTAGAAAAAGCGAATGCATTTTTTGAAGAAGTCTTTATGCGCGGTGTTATGCGCAGCCCAGTATACCAAACATACATGGGTATTAAGCAAGACTATGACAAGTGGGATGAAAACACTGAAGAACGCGCATTAGAAGACCTTAATCTTACCAAAGAAGCGCTTACGACGCTTAAAAGCATTGACCGCAGCAAATTAGATGCCGCGACGCAAGTTAGCTACGATTTAATGCAACAAAACCTAGAAAACGAAATTGCCGACTTTAAATGGCGCTACCATTCATATCCTGTGAACCAAATGTACGGTACACACTCAATGGTACCTGCGTTTTTGATCAACCAACATCAAATTACGGATGTGAAAGATGCACAAGCATATATTTCACGTTTAAATGGTGTACCAAAGGTATTTGATCAGCTAATCGACTCGCTTAAAGTTCGTGCCGACAAAGGGATCATTGCCCCTAAGTTTGTATTCCCACACGTTATTGAATCTAGCGAAAACATCATCAAAGGCGCACCTTTTGAAGGCGGTGATGATTCAACTTTATTAGCTGATTTCAAGCGCAAAGTTAACAAACTAGACATTGACGATGCAGCGAAATCAGACCTAATTGCTCAAGCAACAGAGTCGTTAAAAGTGGCGGTAAAACCGGCTTATAGCAAGCTAATTAGCTACCTCAATCAGCTTGAGAAACGCGCTGACGATCGCGATGGTGCTTGGAAGTTCCCTGAAGGTGAAGCATTCTTCAACAATGCATTAGCACGCACGACGACAACCGCTCTAACTGCGAAAGAAATCCATGAAATTGGTTTATCTGAAGTGGCGCGTATTCACGACGAAATGCGTGCGATCAAAGATAAAGTCGGCTTTAAAGGCGACTTAAAAGCCTTTATGGAATTCATGAAAACTGACAAGCAATTTTACCTACCGAACAACGACGCAGGTAAAGAGCAGTATCTGAATGAAGCGACAGCGCTGATTGATAACATGAAATCACGCCTTGATGAGCTATTCATCGTAAAACCAAAAGCAGACATGATTGTGAAGCGCGTGGAAGCATTCCGTGAAAAAGCGGCTGGTAAAGCGTTCTATCAGCAACCAGCACCAGATGGCTCTCGCCCAGGCATTTACTATGCAAACTTGTACGAGATGGAAGCGATGCCGACCTATCAAATGGAAGCGCTGGCGTACCATGAAGGTATTCCAGGTCACCATATGCAAATTGCTATCGCCCAAGAATTAGAAGGTGTACCAAAGTTCCGTAAGTTTGGTGGCTACACAGCTTACGTTGAAGGTTGGGGTCTTTATTCTGAATTAGTACCAAAAGAGATGGGCTTATATGCTGACCCATACTCAGACTTTGGTCGTTTAGCGATGGAGCTATGGCGTGCATGTCGTCTAGTGGTTGATACGGGTATTCACGCAATGAAGTGGACGCGCCAAGAAGGGATCGACTATTACGTGAACAACACACCTAACGCTAAGTCAGATGGCGTGAAAATGGTAGAGCGTCACATTGTCATGCCTTCTCAAGCGACAGCATACAAAATTGGTATGTTGAAAATCCTAGAGCTTAGAGAAGCGGCTAAGAAAGAACTCGGAGACAAGTTTGACATTCGCCAGTTCCACGATGTTGTGCTTAAAAACGGCCCTCTTCCTTTGAATGTGCTAGAGCGCTTTGTTGACGAGTGGGTTGCAAGTAAAAAAGCTTAATCGCTAATCCTGCTCAAAATGACCAAAAGGCTGCATTGCAGCCTTTTGTTATTTCGCTGTCAGCGCTTCTCTATTTCTTACTAGACATCAAACTCGGTTTTTGCCAGTACAATATGAATACATGTGCCACCATGCGCTGGGCTTTGTATTTTCAACTCACCTTTTAACTTATCCGTCACCAAATAGTGCATAATGCTTGAGCCCAGCCCAAGCGACGTGGCGTGCTGTGGAGTGTGCCCGGTGGGGTCCGCCAAAATAGGAAGCAAATCACTGTCGATACCTGCACCATCATCTTTAAAATACAGATGCACAAAGTCATTAACGACCATCGCCGACACCACGATATTAAGCGGCACGTCATCTAACTTACCATGTTGAATGCTATTACTAATACAATGATGAATGATCTGTTCAAATACCGCAGGACTGCTATGCAGGCTAAGCGTATTTGGGATCTCGTATTGAATATGAAAGTGCTCTTTAGAAAGTTTATCTTCGTGACTTTTAAACACACTTTCAACGAGTTGCTTAAAGTTAAATTGCGTTACTACGTCAAACTGGTGGTTATTTGCGATTTGCCTAAAGTCCTCCAATACCGTGTAACTATTAACAATTTCATGCTCCAGCTGTAGCAAAATTTGCTGCGACTTAGCAAGAATATGAGCAACTTGTTCATCGCTACTTTGTCCTCCACATAATTTGCCCAACAAGGTATTTAAGCGTCTGTGGTGCGTAGCTGCTTGCCTTAAAGGATGTTCCAAAGACTGTGAAAAGCCCTGCACCATGTTCCCGATAGTAGCCACTTGTGCTTCTTCTATAAAACGGGCATGTACTTGATCTAACCGCCCAACTAGCACATTTATGTAATCAAGTAACTCAGATAGCTCGGACTCCGCCGCTAGCTGACCTTTATACAACGGAGGGAGTTCACAGGACTGTTGTTGCTTTGCTTCACTCAACACTTTTTCGGTTAACAGTACACCTTGATGTAACTTTCTATAACGATAATAAAGTAAGCCAGACCAGAGTAAAATGACCACGACAAGAAGCAGCAAAGAGCGCTTGTCCATCCAAGTACTCTGCGCCTGCTGTTCGGAAACTTGCTCTGTTAGAGAGGTCAATAACGGTATTTGTGCCGTGCTAGCATCTTTTAGTTCACGTAAGTACTGTTGCAACATGTTCTCATCATTAATCGCATCTAACTTCTTCAACTGCACTTGCTGTTGTTCAATTTGATTTGCCAACATATGACTCGACGTATCTGGCAACAACTGGGCGATCACATTTAATTGCCGCTGAAAACCTTTCAATGCCTCATTCAGCATTTGTCGCTGTGACTTTTGCGTTAAATCGAGCTCCTGATAATACCTCACCGTATGAAAACTGTTATGTACCTGGTTTAGCTTATTCTCAATATCAAACCTGTCATGTGCAGCAGTCAACATGAGCCAAACAATCAGAACACATAAAGTGCTCCCAACAATCAGCAATATTTTATAAATTAACTTTGCATGAGTGATACGCACAAAACAATACTCGTTAAAATGTCATGGCCTAAGCTTAGTCAAAAATAGGTCGAATACCAATAAACACAAAGACTTACTTTATTCTTGGATAAGAGTTTCAACGTGAACCAAATTTGATCTCGTGCCCAAACTTCGTCTGTTTCACTTCCTCTGCTAAGCTTACTGCATAGCCAGTAACCGTGATCGCGCAGTATGGTTCGCCAACACAAGCAATGTCAAAAATCAAAGAGCATCGATAAAACTCGTCGTCAGTTTACCCAAAAGCTTGCTGTAATTGGTGCAGCCCTCAGTGTACCGCCCCCATTATTCGCAGCGAGCAGCTGTTTACTAGAAGATACATTAGAGCAAGAAAAGTGCCTTTCGGCACAATACAATATGATCTTTGCGTCGCCATATGACTCAGCGAAAAGCAACTCGTCCCCTCACATGCATCAGCAATTGAAAAATAACATTCACACATTCTCCAAGGGCAAGATTTACTTCAATGTGTTCCACAATGGTGTGCTGGGTGTTGGCACCGATCTGGCCGCACTCGTGGCCCGAGGTAGTATTCAGGCTGCGCTTATTTCGGTGTCCAATTTAACGCCTATCTTGCCATCTCTCGATATTTTAAACATTCCCTTTTGGTGCGCCGAGCAGCAAAACTACTTAAACCTAATTTCATCGAAATTATGGCAAACACAGGTGATTAGCGAGATCCAAAAACAAGGTAAGCTGTCTATTCTTATGCACTATGTGCCCGGTGCAAGAACAGCCACTTCAACGAAGTACTTTGGAGCCACACTCAGTACACCGGATGTGATGAAAAATGTGGTTTTCCGCATTCCTGCAAGTAAAGCATTGCGTCAATTTTATGAGTTGTGCGAAACATCGCCCGTTGATGTTCCTTGGAAGAAGGTCGCCACATTAGCGCAAGGAGGACGAATTCAAGCGCTCGATCCTTCCATTGTCGGTCTATTCAATGGCCCCAATAACTTAAAGCAGCATTTGGGCGTCATATCACAAATCAACAGCGTACAAGATGGCTGGCTGCTGGTGGTCAATCAGCCTTGGTTTAATGCTCTACCTAGCGCGTTAAAAACAGCGCTATATGATGCGGCACACAAAACGTTTTCACAACATCTTCAAACTATGCCAAATATCGCAAGGTACTGTGAATCAACTTTGAAAAAGATGGGCACCAACGTGTATTTACCGAGCCAAAATGAAATGCAGCAGTGGAAGGAAGCCGCAGGACACCAACGAGCAGAGTGGCTGCCTTTTAAAAACCATTTACTGGGCAATGAAAAGCGCTTCACGGAGTTTTATGAAGCGGCCCACACCCAGAAATCAAGCTCTTTCTAACACTACTTGGCTCGTTTACGATTAGAACCCACGCGAGGTTTGGTGTTCGCCTTTTTAAATTGGCTAAAACCAGTATGGCGAGTAAGCGCAGCCTTGCCACCCTTCTTAGGGCTTCCTTTACCTACGGTACTTGAGCGCCCTTCATCAGGAACCAGACAGTTTGGTCCTTTACCGATTAAATTCGCTTTACCCATAGCGCGCAATGCGTCTCTGATCATTGGCCAACCCGATGGATCGTGGTATCGCAATATTGCCTTGTGCAAACGACGCTGGCGCGCACCTTTAGGCACTGCCACTTGTTCGGTGTTATTCTTGATATTACGCAGTGAATTCATTTGGGTATGGTAAATGGTGGTGGCATTTGCCATCGGCGACGGATAGAAATTCTGCACCTGATCTAGCTTAAAGTCGTTCGCTTTAAGCCAAAGTGCCATATTGACCATATCTTCATCGGTTGTTCCCGGGTGGGCAGAAATGAAATACGGGATCAAATACTGCTTTTTACCCGCTTCTTTTGAGTACTTGTCGAATAGCTCTTTAAACTTGTCGTATGCGCCCATTCCCGGTTTCATCATCTTAGACAATGGGCCTTGCTCAGTATGCTCTGGCGCGATCTTCAGGTAACCGCCAACATGATGCGTTACAAGCTCTTTCACATATCTTGGATCTTCAATCGCTAAATCATAACGTACACCTGACGCAATCAAGATTTTCTTCACGCCTTTGACATCACGAGCTTTTCGATACAGATCAATTGTTGGTGTATGATCGGTATCCATGTGTTTACAAATATCAGGATAAACACAAGATAGACGGCGACAGGTACTTTCCGCTTTTTTACTCTTACAGCGCAACTTATACATGTTGGCCGTCGGACCGCCCAAGTCGGAGATCACGCCTGTAAATCCAGGCACTTTATCTCGAATTTGCTCTATTTCTTCAATGATTGATTCTTCTGAGCGACTTTGGATGATCCGTCCTTCATGCTCAGTGATAGAGCAAAAACTACAACCGCCAAAGCAGCCTCGCATGATATTGACCGAAGTCTTGATCATCTCATAGGCTGGAATTTTCTCATTGCCATAACTTGGATGAGGTATACGTTGGTAAGGCAAACCAAAAACCGCATCCATCTCTTGCGTTTCAAGCGGAAATGCAGGAGGGTTAACCCACACCGAACGGTCGCCATGACGCTGAAAAAGTGCGCGAGCACAACCTGGGTTTGTTTCTTGGTGTAAAATCCGTGACGCGTGTGCATACAATGGCTTGTTGACGCTTACCTGCTCATAGGCTGGTAATTTAACGTACACTTTTTCCCATGGCTTCAAACGTGGCGGTTGCACGGTGATCGGTTTCGCCGCCTCAGCGGACAAGTCTATCCCTGCTTTTGCAAACTCAGACTTACTACAACCGACATCATCGGCACCATAAGGGTTCGGGATCGGGTCAATTTTACCCACTTTATCAATTGCGGTAGAGTCACTACCGCGCCACTCAGGTAAAGGTGTTTTGCAAATAACCGCAGTGCCGCGCACATCCTGAATGGTCTCAACACTTTCCCCTTTGGCAATACGATGTGCCACTTCAACTAATGGTCGCTCAGCATTACCATAGATTAAAATATCTGCCTTAGCATCAAAGATAATGGAACGACGCACTTTTTCTTGCCAGTAATCATAGTGCGCAATACGTCTTAAACTGGCTTCAATGCCGCCAATCACAAGCGGAACATCTTTATATGCCTCTCGACAACGCTGGCTATACACAACTACAGCTCTATCAGGGCGCTTGCCCCCAACATTGCCCGGCGTATACGCATCATCATGACGCATGCGCTTCTCAGCCGTATAGCGGTTGATCATCGAGTCCATGTTGCCCGCAGTCACACCAAAGAATAGATTAGGCTTACCCAAGCTCATAAAGGCGTCTTTACTCGACCAATCCGGCTGCGCGATGATACCGACTCTAAAACCTTGCGCTTCAAGTACTCGGCCAATCACCGCCATACCAAAACTAGGATGGTCAACATAGGCATCTCCCGTTACGAGCACAATATCGCAACTGTCCCAACCTAATTGGTCCATTTCTTTACGAGTGGTAGGTAAAAAGGGTGCTGTGCCATAACACTCAGCCCAGTATTTTGGGTAAGAGAATAACGGACGTTCTGCTTTGAGTGCGCTCATAATGACTGCCTAGCGGGTAAAAGAGCCGAATTATAGCCTAATACGTGCTAACCTCAAACCATAGAATCGAGCCCCGAACACACACCGAGATTAACAATCACTCACTGCGTGTTGGGCTGGTTAGATTATTTTACTTTGTAACTTTTTAGAAAAGCCAACAACTCGTGGCTTGGCATGGGTTTAGCGTACATAAAGCCTTGTACTTCATCACAGCCCATTTTTTTGAGTAAATCAGCCTGCGCTTGGGTTTCT
Organism: Pseudoalteromonas sp. ATL1; assembly: GCF_058933015.1. Lineage (NCBI taxonomy): Bacteria > Pseudomonadati > Pseudomonadota > Gammaproteobacteria > Alteromonadales > Pseudoalteromonadaceae > Pseudoalteromonas > Pseudoalteromonas sp. ATL1. The sequence goes on from NZ_JBZYXL010000001.1 coordinate 4,094,044, forward strand.
ACCCCTTCAGCAATGGTTTTTCTGCCAAGGTGACGACCCAGAGATATGACTAACTCGGCAATTGCCCCACTGTCTTCATCTGGAATATCTTTAATGAACGCGCGGTCTATTTTCAAACGAGAAAACGGTAATTTTTGCAAATAGCTGAGCGATGAAAACCCAGTACCAAAGTCGTCAATGGCCACTTCAACGCCAAATTCTTGAAGCTCTTCAAGGGTTTCTATCACCGCAGCGACTTCATCCATAACGACACTTTCGGTGACTTCTAGCTCGATGAACTGAGGATCAACTTGGTATTCGATTAAGGTATCTTTCACCGACTGCGCATAGTTTGCGACTTTGAACTGTGGCACCGATACATTCACAGCAATACTCATTTCCCAACCATGCTCCGCCAGCAGTTTTTGCTGCTCACAAGCTTGCTCCAGTACCCATTGACCAATATCGATTATAAGCCCAGCATTTTCCGCAAGCGGCACAAATATTGCCGGCGAAATATATCGACCGTTACCCGAAGGCCATCGTAACAACGCTTCACAACCAATGATTTTGAGTGTTTGTAAACAAAGCTGAGGCTGATACCAGACCTCAAGCTTGCGATGTTCAAAGTCTTGCCTTAACTGGCGTATCAATCCCAGCTTCCAGGCCATTTTCTCTTCAAGATCGGAGGTATACCAGCCAAGTACTCGGTTTGCCTGCTTTGCTTGGTTCAGCGCGATATAAGCAAGCTTTAACGTATCAAGGCCATTACACGCAAAATCTGATTGTTCACACACGCCAATTCTAAAATGGATCGACAATACATGCTCATTTACCTGATAGGGGATCAGTAAGCTATCCACAAACATACGTTCATCGAAACTTGCTTTGGGTAGTATCAAGCCAAATACATCCGCACCGATACGTGCCAACAATTCAGTTTGCGTAAACTCTTGCTGCAAGCGATGCATCACTGCCAGCAATAAATGGTTACCTACTTCTTGCCCAAGCCCATTGTTAATATCTGAAAACTGGGCTATATCAACCAGAATAAACAACAGTTCATGTGTTTGGTCTTTCTTATAGTAATGAGCGAGTTGTTCAACAAAGCTTGCTCTATTGGGTAACTTGGTGAGCGGATCTTTATAGGCTACATCTCTCAATTCATTGAACAGTTTAATGTTGTCTAAACCGATACTGACGTTCGCTAAAAAAATCTCCATAAACTGCAGTTGAGATTCTGTCGGCTGTACGTCGAGCTCAACATAAATTGCGGCACTGCGGTTTTTACCTTGCAAAAGCACGGTAATGTCATGCTCTGTTCGCTGATGTTCACCACTGCGAAAACAATTTTGCACTTGCATAATGACGCGGCCATTATCTAGCTGCTCTAGCCCTTCACCAAAAAATTCTTGGAAATGAGTTGTGCCGCCGAGCACCATAATTCGCTTATCCTGACCCTGTTGGCCACTGACAATACCATTGGGCTCACTACCGAGGATTTTGGCTAACTGTGATACAACAGCAAGACTAAAGGTGCGGATATCATTGTGCCCTAAGATACCTTTACTTGCGTCTAAAATAGACGTGAGTGCCGTACTTTGTGCTTCCAGTTCGCAGATCTGGCGATAAGAGCGCACCGCAGTCATCATTGACGTGACTAACTTGCTGCGCGTCAGCTCGGTTTTCATTTTATAATCATTGATATCGTAATCACGGATCACTTGCTCTTCTGGTGCATGACCCGGTTGGCCTGTACGTAAAATAATGCGTACATTTTGATTATCTAATTCATCTCGAACGCGTCTAGCAACTATCAGCCCAGCATCATCGGTTTCCATCACAACATCCAGCAGCATGACACATATCTCTGGTGTATGGATCAATTTATCAATGGCTTCTGCACCGGAATAGGCATGATGGAAACGTAGAGAACGCCCCCAAAACTCAACGCCAGATAAAGCAAGCGTTGTGACAGAATGAATTTCAGGATCATCATCAACCACCAGCACATCCCAAAAGGTGCTTTTAATTTCAGGCTCTTGCGTATCATCATCATGATCTAAAAATAAAAAATCATCTTGCTCAGATGCCATCTGTTATCCTTCAACTCACTACTTGCTCGAAGTATCAAATTTGTATTTACTTAGCCGTTTACCATAATACGAATTGTGATACATTTTTACTAATATGTATAAATTTTTGCTAACACGCTAGAAATATTATAGACGATGTTCAAACACTTGCGTGCCAGATGTTGCTAATCAGGTTTGGAGTTCGATATCAGAATTTTCATCAACTTAATGAGAGTCATATTTTTTATATTCTTGCTACTCGTATTGGCAGGATTGCTGCTGCCCCATCAGTTTCAAACCAACCAAAGCGCAATTTATCACGAAACACGCCCTGAGCAGTTTGAGCAACTCAACGACCTACATTATTGGTCTGAGTTAATGGCATGGCAGCACATCAGCGGTATGCAAAGTATTCATATCTCAACCCCGAGTAGCCACCCTGGTGCGCATGTAAAACTTGACCATCAGCTAGGCAATATCGAATTAACCATTATTAGCCAAACTCCACTAGTAACCCAATTTTCTGTACTGCTTAGTAATGAACATAGCGCAACGGGAACACTGCGCATTAGCCATGATAATAATCAAACCGTGGTAGGTTGGCAGATAACCGGTGTGATCCATTCCACCTTGTTTGGCGGCTTTGCTGCGCTTTATGCACAGCACTACTTAACGCAAATGTTGATCTCTGCGCTCAATAACTTAAATACTGAGCTAAAAATGCGAGCACAAATATGACTGTAAAAAATGCGCAAGCTAAAGCAAGCTTAGCCTCACTAATAGAAGAAAAGCTCGGTTTTGCGATGATAAAAAGACGAGATTTTGGATCTCGCTCAAGCTCTGATGAAAGCTATGGTGCACAAGGGACTATGCCCATTAGTTATGGTGTACGAAGCGAGGACAGCATCTTAAAAAGAGCGCTGAAACGGGCACAGCTTAATAAAATACAACGTCAACAGAACATTGAGCAAATTACAGCGCTGGCATTAAGCGTTTGCCCTGATGTGACCAGTCAAGGTCGCCCCGATCCCGACTGGTTAGAACATTTTATCGACCTAGCTGAAGATATTGCCAACCAAAATATGCAAAAGCTGTGGGCTAAAATACTCGTTGGTGAAACAGTCGCTCCTGGCACCTTCTCCATTAAGAGTTTGCAAACACTCAAACAAATGACGCAACGCGAAGCCTCAGCACTCCAGCGTTGTGCAGCGCTTTGTGGTTACCTTGAAAAAGAAGACAGCTACTTAATCTTACTTGGATATTATAAAAAGCCGTCGTTTTTTGATTTGCTGAGAAAAGGCAATAAAGAATCCATTAATTTGGGTGCGGCGGGGCTTAGCTTTCCAAACATACTGACATTAATGGATATTAACTTAATTTATAGAAAGGAAATTGAGTCGGCGAGTTTAAAACAAGGACAAACGTTGCAACTGACTTATCAAAATAAAAAGCTCACACTCACACCAAAAAGCAATGAACTGGTGCTCAGTTATTATAAGCTCACACAAACCGGCGACGAACTAAAAAAATTAGTCAGCTCACCCATTAACAAAAAATATAAACAAGCGCTGGAACAAGCGTTGGAGGCTGAGTTTGATTGCCAATGGGGAGCTTAAAGTAAAAAAGCGGCCCAAGCCGCTTTTTTAGATACCGAACGATGTATGTTCATTATTTAGAAATGGATCTCAATACCGGCAAACGGGCCTGAAACATCAATATCCGTTGTAATATCGTCAATATCATCAAGTTCGATCACCATTGAACGATAACCAGCCTTTAACGAAAGGTCCATTGCTAAGTTGCCCAACACCTCCCAAGCAACACCCACTTGGTAGTCTTGAATTTTACTATCGTCAATCGCCAGCATGCTACCTTCAGCAAATACGCTAAAACCAGTCATCGGCAAGCCAAACTGTGCGCGTAAGTAACCAAGTGGCACCAAGCCAGAGAAGTCTTTCACTTCGGTTGTTGTGGTGCCATCAACCGTACCTGTTAATTTAATAGAGCCGTCAAATTGTTTGAGGTTAAGACCAAAATCAAACGACACTAAGTCATTATCAAACAGCTCATAATACAAGGTATAATCGATATGGTTTAAGTCGGTTAGCGTATTGGCTGTAGTACCAACCGTGAAGTTTTTACCATCGAATTCGAACGTTTCTGATAGTGTTGTTGAACCATCCAGCTCAAGTTCCGTATAACGTAACTTAATATTTGGAATAAAAGGCACTGGGTGCTCAAGTGCAGCATAGTAACTAGAGAACGTCTCATCTTTAAAATTAAACGACTCCGAATTACCTTTTTCGGCGAAGCTACCTGAGTTATCTGCCTGCCACCCTTCTGCTCCCAAATATAACCCGAGCAGCGTATCTGCTTGAGCTGCAGGTGCTAAACAAGCCAGAGACAACGCGGCTGCGATACAATACTTTTTCATTTTTTATCCTTGCGCTAAAAGTTCACTGAGTTCAATAAGAGCGGCATTAGCTCTTGAAATATAGTTTGCCATCACCAATGAATGATTAGCAACTAAGCCAAATCCACTACCATTTAAGATCATTGGGCTCCATACGGTTTCCTGCGTCGCTTCCAACTCTCGAATTATCTGTTGCAAACTAACAGTAGCATTCTTTTTCGCTAATACATCAGCAAAGTCATATTCGACCGCTTTTAAGAAATGCAATAATGCCCAACTGGCACCACGAGATTCATAAAATACATCGTCTATTTTCCACCAAGAGGTTTTCACCTCGCTGTGACTCGGTGCATAAGTTGCTTGGTTAGCAGCGCTATCTCCAGCAAGATCGGTATTAACCCTTTCCTGCCCAACACTGGCACTTAGACGTTGACTCAAACTGCCAAGACGCTTTTCAGCTTCCTTTAACCAACCTCGTAAGTTGTCGGCACGAGCGTAAAACTGGCTATCTCGTTCCGCTGGACTGGCAATTAACGAACGGTATGTTTTTAAGTGTTCAATGCCCGTTTGATATTCACCTTCAGCACTTGGCCATGCCCATGCTGTCGAACTTATATTAAATTGTGGTTGCGCTTTTTTTAAAGATGGATGTTCTGTTGATTGCGACTGTGAGCGGCTAAAGTCCTTACGCATAGATAAAGCAAGATCTCTGACCATTTCAAGTGCCCCATATTCCCACGCAGGCATGTTGTCCATCATCACACTCGGTGGTAATACATCGTTAGACAAATAGCCACCCGGTTTATTAAGCAGAGTTTCGCTCACGTGTATGAGCGTATTGGTGGTGACATAACCCGTTACGAGCTTTTCATTATTGCTTTGCGCTTGCTGCTTGGCTTGCTCCACAACATTAAACTGATCCGGCTCTATACTCCAATATACAGCGAGTAAGTAGCCAATCAACAGCAAAGAACCTATCGCGCCAAAAATTTTTCCAAAGTGTTGCTGCATAGCTGCTCCTACCTTTAGTGATGACTATGTTGTGAATGTTGGTTATGTTTTTTGTTCATTTTATCTTGTAATGACACCACTTTAATTGGCACTTGCACTGTCTTTTTATCCGCAAAATATAAAGTGAGCACTCGTTCCTGGCCTTTTTTGAGCGGTTCGCTCGGCTCAAACGCCATAAGGTGGTAACCCCCGGGTTTAAAAGCGAGTTGCTTATGCGCCCCAACTTCAACCGTTGAGACTTGCTGCATTCGCATCATGCCATTGGTGTGTACATGTTCATGAATTTCTACGCGCCCAAGCCCTGAGATTGTGGCCTTAATAAGCTGTTTTTTCTCATTCGAATGGTTTGATAACTCAAAATAGGCCGCTGTCGAGGGTGCTGCTGGCAAAAACTCCCTAATGCGTGCATCTTCAATCACGATCGCTGATTGTTCAACCCCATGAGATGTAGAATGAGAAAGCACAGGCATCGCAGCTAAAGAAATGACGGAACAAACACCAAGAACCAAATGTTTAATGAACATATACTTTCCTTGAGAATAGCAATAACTGCCTAAATCATATCATGATTTAGGCAGTTTCGCGTTACCAATCCTACTGCTTTCTAGTTAATGTGATGACTCAGGTTCAACAACTAGCCAACCAACAGCTACCAGCAATAACAACGGAAATGCAATCAAAATTGAATTAAACAGCAGTGCTAATACTAGCCCAATGAGCACCACTAAAAACACGCCAATCAACCCCATTCCTAACAACGCCACTACAGCCACAAAGGCGATGATACCAATCAATACCGTAAATAATTCCATTCCCACCCAGCTTAAGTCTAGGACAAAATCGGGAATGCTTAACCATATGAGAGGTGAGTTTAGCCATGATAATGCTGAACAAACCATTAACGCTATCAAGACTAAAAATACGGTTTTCATGGCGTGCTCCTTATTAAACTTTGCTTGGTAAAACTGCGTAACCAACACCGTATGCCAATAAAGTAAACATAGGGAATTTTAGAAACAGCAACACAGTTAATAGTCGTGTGAGCCAAATAGGCATATTGAAGCGCTCAGCTACACCGGCACACACTCCAGCAATTTTTTTGTTTCTCATATCTTTAAAACATGTTTTTCTGTCGCGATAGCAGTTCATATAAAACTCCTTAAGCACTCACTGAGTTGCTTTGACTTTGCATTTTTTGTTTAAGTTGCGCCAGTTCAACGTCTATTTTTTCGTCTCGTTCAAATTGTGCAAATTGCTGCTCTGTATTGCTCTGGCCAAGCTCATAGCTTTCCACTTGTGCTTCGATGCGCTCCACTTTGCTCTCTAATTGCTCGAAACGCTGTAGTACATTGGTTACTTCATCGCTGCACATCGTCGTTCTAACTTTAAGTCGTGCACATGCACTTCGTTGTGTTCGTTCAAACTGTTGCTGCTTACTTCTCAGTGACGCTATTTTATTTGCTAGCTTATCCGCATCATCTTTAAGCTTTGTTAACGTTTTTTGTAACTCTTCATTTTGTGTCGTCAATAACTCTTGTGCCTCACCAAGCTTTTGTTTCTCTACCAAGGCGGCTTTTGCAAGATCTTCACGCTCTTTAGCTAAGGCATGTTCCGCCTTTTGTTGCCATGCTTCAATGCTTTTGGCGTTATTCTGCTGGCGACGCTCTAACGCTTTTTGCTCACAGATGATCACCGCTGCCGTACTGCGACACTCACTCAGTGCTTCATTAAGTTCAACCAATAATTGTGCGGCAAGCTTTTGTGGGTCTTCAGCTTTATCTAAAAACGCATTTACTTCTGATTTAATTAAGTCTTCAATTCGATTCATTAAAGCCATGTTGTGCTCCTTTGCATTTGGCGTTTGGTTAACTAGATAATCCAACCTTTGTGCCAAAAATAAAAAAGCGATAATAAACAATAAATTAAGGTGATTTTTGCAAGTATCTGACGGATAAGTCATGGTGATTAATTAGCCATGCCCACTAAAAAATAGTGATTTAGACCAACAAAAAAGCCGCATTGAATGCGGCTTTTTGTTGAGATGGTAAGTGATGATTATTCTTCAGGTACAAAACTTAGCGCTTTTTCCATCACCTTAAGATCGGCCTCTTTTTTATGACCATTTTCAGATAGATGGCGTCTAAATCCTCGAGCACCCGGCTGTCCTTGGAAAATACCCAACATGTGACGAGCAATGTGCCAAAAATTCGCACCTGCAGACATTTGTGCTTCAAAATAGTCATACATGCTTCGAACTACTTGATGACGAGTTTGAGTAAATGCTTCATCGCCATAAATTAATTCGTCAACTTGAGAGAGCATAAATGGGTTGCTGTACGCTTCACGCCCCACCATAACACCATCAATATGGTGTAAGTGGTGCAAACTATCTTCCATCGTTTTTACACCGCCGTTAATGCTGATGTGTAAATTTGGATAATCTTTCTTAAGTTGATACACACGAGGGTAATCAAGGGGTGGAATTTCTCTGTTCTCTTTCGGGCTTAAGCCTTGCAACCACGCTTTGCGTGCATGAATGATAAAATCATCACAACCAACTTGTGCAGAAGCCTCAATCAGTGCCGTTAAAAATTCATATGAGTCTTGCTCATCAATGCCAATACGCGTTTTAACCGTAACAGGAATATCCACTTGCGCTTTCATTGCAGCCACACAATCAGCAACTAACTGTGGCTCAGCCATTAAACATGCACCAAATCGACCATTTTGCACGCGATCTGATGGACAACCTACATTGAGATTAATCTCACTATAACCGTGTTCTGCTGCGCGTTTCGCACATTCAGCAAGGGCTTTCGGATCAGAGCCACCCAATTGCAACGCAACGGGCATTTCATGCTCTCCAAAGCTCAGATAGTCACCTTTGCCAAATAAAATAGCCCCAGTGGTGATCATTTCAGTATACAGTACCGCATGCTTAGACAGCTTACGGTGAAACGTGCGACAGTGCTTATCCGTCCAATCAAGCATGGGGGCAACGGAAAATCGTCTGAACGTTGAATCGCTTACCATGTTGGAATTTGAAACTGCCTGTGAATTTTTCATAACTACCTAATTGCTTTCAATGAATCTAGAAACCGACTAACCTTAGCTTCGCCTTGCGCACGTAGCCGAACGAAACCTAAGAGCGGAATTATACACAATGTAGATGAAACGATCAGTAAAAGATCTTTAATTCAAAAGGAGGGACATATTGAGTTTGTATGCACACTTCATTCTTGAGTTGATAATGGGCTACGAAAACGTAGCCCATTATATGCTTAGTAACCCAACACTGCTTCACAGCTATAGGTATAATAGCTAGATAAGCCTTCATAATAAGCTATTACATACTTATCACTTCTTTGTTTTCCAGTGAATCTGTAGCCATCAAACTCGTAATCTGGCATATCCACTTTACTTAAATACAATTTTTCAAGCACATTAATACTCGGATCGGCGATTTGAATATTAAACGTACCTTTTTTAATTGCATAGTTACCACGCATTGTGAATGTTTTACCTGTGAAGTAGGTATAATCAGGTGTAGCGTGACCAATCACTACCCGTTTATTTGCTTTTACACAAATTTGGAATAGATCTTCTGTTGTTACTCCGTCAGTTTGTTTTACAAAAAGCACGCCCTTACTAATCGTGTCTTTACTTGTAGGGAAAGGCTCATAACCTGTGCCAGCCGAATCACCGCTACCTTGAGAGTCACCGCTGCCAAATGAATCACCACTGCCGAATGAATCGCCGCTGCCAAAGGAGTCACAACTTCCAAACGAATCACAACTGCCTGATGAGTCGACTGAACTAAAAGCAGTTTCCACTTCAGCGTTTTTTAGATATGGTTGTGAGTGTTCGACACTGTTCAACCCATTTGCAATAGATTCAGCACCTGACGCTATAGTTTTACCAATATGTGCAGTTCCTACTGCAATCGGAAGGACTGCTAGTAAATTAAACTTCATTGTTTTTCCTTAACTAAAATAGTATTTAGGTTGTTGTTGTAGCCACTAAGAACCCTCAACAACTGATCCTTAGCAACTGAAAAATAACGGTCCCAATATTTAGCCGAAATATGATTGGTATGGCTCACCATTGTGACACATAAATATTTTAATGACCCACTGAGTAAAATTTTTGACTCAGCCGTCGAGGCGCTTTCCAATTGTGTTACGCAGCGATTAAGAGATAAAATTAAATCTCTATGTGTCTGGCTTACTTCAATATTCTGCGTTAACCCAATGATTATATCTTTCAACTCTTCCACTAGTTTGGATGTTTTTTGTTGAGCTTTGAATAGCGGTTGCTCTAGATGTGATGCTTTTGATATGAACTCATCAAACACATCATGTGCTTTTCTCCGATTCTCATCCTGTTGAATAAACTGAAATTTAATAGGCTGACAACCATGTATATATGCGCCATCACTACCATTTTTGATTAACGCTGTAGAGTTTTTAGCGACCACAGACTCTAAACTTTGCCTCGCTTCGTTGAAAATACGTGTACTTTGCAATTGACCACCAAAATTTGCTTTAACTTGCAGTTCAGCCTTCATTTTCGCCAAATAGAGTTTATCTTGCTGATCATGATACTGAGAGTATCGACTATGGTGATGTTGTTCACCATAAAAGCCTAAATCACACCCTAATAGGGTGATATTCTTAAAACCTAACTCTAACAACATAGCTAAAGCTGCATTCGCGACTGTTGGATTACAGTGGTATAGGGGCTTATATACCGGGTCAAGTGCCTTCAAAACATAAGTCCCAATATCATTAGCTTTGGCAAACGCCAACTTACGATCAAACAAACTCAAAAGTTGAGGCGCTACAGTGTTCAATGTTAACAATACTGTATTTTTTAAACGGGGATCAGCCAGAGAATCTTGTTTTAGGTGAAAAATACCAACTGTACGCTCCATCTCAACATGAAAATCAGGCGTTATTCCTTGATTCAGTAAACTCGCAACGGCTGTTCCACAGGAGACAATAAGTGCACCTGTTGTTTTTTTTATCTCCTCAATGTCATTGTCTAAACTTGGACCATTCCCAACAATAATCACGTTCGTATTTATGTCAAAGTACTGCGCAAACAAAGGTGGAGACTTGGTAATATGAGGTAAATTTTCAATCGTGTGGTTAAGCCCTATTAATTCATCTTCAAAAAAACCCCACATGCTAGCTAAATGATTTCGCCAGGATTTAAAATTTTCGACTAACTCATCAAACAATTCGCAGTTATAGTGCCTAAACAAGCTGATATCTGCCAGCAATCCATAGCCAAATTCGGAGTTTAAACGCTTCATCTGCTGTATAAACTCGCGATAATTTTTAGGTTGAAGCAAGTGTAGGCTTCCCCCTTGTGCCTCACAGTGAAACTTTAGTGCTTTAAAATCTGTATAGTGGCAAGCAAGCTCAAGCTGATTCTCATCACTTTCAACAATAATGATATCCGTATAGTTGACCTTTTGTATCAACTTAGGAATGTGTAATCCTGAGCCCCCCCCCAGAAGAATCAATGTGCTCCTTGAGGGAACAGATGTGAGCTTAAAGCCCAGCTCTTTAGCATGTTGAGTCATGCCATGAATAAACTCCTGATGTAGATAAGGTGAACGAGTCGGAGCTGAAAAATTCATCGCTAAATGTAAAGGCGCAGAAAGAAATAGAGCGACTTGTTGCTCACAAGCTTGATTGGGGCAATGACCATAAAACTCTGAAGCATATTGCTTCGCCTCATCAGTCGACCATGATACGCCAGATCCATTAAGCCGCGTTGCGCCTAACGTTTCCATGATCTCCCTGTTCACTTGATAGTTTTGCATACTTAGCACTAACAGCATTCCTTAAATTAATCAATTGCATAGCCAGCAACAGCCTAAGCATACCTCAATGTGCAAGTAAACGGAACAATCTATCCCGAAAAGCAACTCGTGCTTCCTTTTATTTCCATCCGTATATGTACTTTGCTATATAGTCGCGCTTGCGCATTACGTTAGACGCGATAAACTAGCAACGAAATATAAAAGAGGCAGATATTTAAGGCATGAAATCCCATTTAGGCCGACGAGCTTTCTCCGCAATGGAGTTACACACGCTATTTAATGGCTACATTTATGGTGATGAAAAGCAGCCTCGAGAACAACCTAAACATTGGCATTTTTGGCTACCACTTATCGCCTATTACACCGGCGCATACAGTGATGAAATAGGCAGTTTAACGCTAGATGATGTTGTCAAAAAAGATTCTGTACACGGTTTTAATTTTACAACTCATGGAAAAATCCAGCACAGGTTTATACCTATTCATACCGCACTGTGGCAGGCAGGATTAGAAAACTACATTAGTTTTGTAAAAACTCAAGGGCAAACACGACTGCTGTTCGACTTACCCTCTAAATCAGGTAGGTATAGTGAAAAAGTGCGTATTTGGTTTTCGGGTGAGGGGGAACGCTTGGGGTATTTACAAAAGTGTGGCCTACCTAATATAGATCAGCAAGGGCATAAAACAGCCATAAGCAGTTTGCGATTAAACTTTGAACAGCAAGTTCGTATTGCTGCCATTCAACGTGCTAATAAGCCCGCTTTTCATTATCTTATGGGGTTAAAAGATGAGCTGCTCACTCAATCACCCGTTCCAAACTTACTTAAGCAAATTGTTGCCCCAATTAGAGTGATAAACAGCAATGTGCATTGGCAAAGATTTATTGAGCGACATAGCTAATCTCCTGCGTAATAGATTGCGAAAAAATGCTACTTTTGGCTGCGATATTTTTCGGGGGGGTTACCGGATACTGATTGTATTTTATCAGGCATAAAAAACGCCACCTAATTAAGGTGGCGTTCTTTCATTTTGACAAGTAAGTGGTATTAACCACCTGTTACAACTCGTGTTTCACACGTTAAGGTAACTGCTTGAGAGATAGGACTCGTAGCTGCACCTGTAGTTGTATTAGTCACAACAGATTGACCACCACTAGCAACTTGTGCACCACGCACTGTTGTGCGTATCGTGTAGTTCGCGTTAGCTTCTAAACCAGATAATCTGAATGTTGAGTTACCTAAAGAAGCAGCAACTGAAGCAGCCTTACCATTTTTAGCATAAGTTACCACTGAACCAGATAAATCAACAGCAACAGTACCATTTGAAGTATCTGCACAGGTTCCAGCTAATGTAAAGTCAGCATCAAACGTTTGAACTGGGTTGCCTAAAGTAACCGGAATAGCACCACACACGTTCACTTCGCCATTTGAGTTGTACCAATCATTACCTGAGTAATCATACACTCTAACATTAGCTGTTGCAGTTGCACTAATACCATATCTTGCAGTTGCGCTGCCAGATATAATCTGCTTTGAATTACCGCGTAAGTAACTACCAATTGAACCATCAGAAGACGTAATTGAAACAGCTAAACCACGAGGAGGCACAGTGCCACTTGTAACGTTAATAGAAACACCGTCTTGACACACTGGCGCACTTCTGTTCACTGCGAAGAAAGTTAAGTGGTCTGTTTTAAACTGTGCAGCAAACGTACCATCTGCATTTTGCGCAGTTACTGTTGCTTTGTTTGTTTCGCTCTGCCACTCACCTGTATCTTCATTGTGAGATGCAACATCAAGCACGTCACCCACAGTTACACCGCTACTTGCCGGTAGCGTTGTGGTTAGTGTAATAGGCTTACTAAATTGCTTAATTTTTGTTGTACCAGCTTGCATATTAACGTTAGTTACACCAACAGGTGTTGCAACTTGCGTAGCGCCAGCGGCATTTAAACCTTCTGGAATAATTTCACCAACGCTATTATCATTTGAGTCAGCAGCTAATACACTTAGTGATACATCGCCACCACTTACAGGGGCTCCTGTTGCATCTCTTAGCTCAGTGCTTGCATCAATAGCGACCCCAGTACCGCCTTTACCACTTTCAGTTTTTGCTTCAACTGTTACTTCAGCAGTTGTCACAGCGCCATCAACCGCAACAGCTTCTGTACTTTCTTTTAAGCTATTACCAGCAATCTTCTTTAGGGCAAACTGTAAAGGCACATCCTTAGCACCTTCTTCTGCTTCAGCGTTTAGGTCCACAATAAAGCTTTTTGCAGCGTAACCTGTTTGCGTTACCACTGCTGTTACTTCACCAGACGCGCCTTCTTTACTTAAAAAAGTAAAGCTGCCTGATGCATCAACAACCACCGAAGTTAAGTCGGCACCGTTAACATCAGTTAAGCTTGTTGCAGCAGCACCATCAACTACAAATTTAACCGTCGCTCCTTCCAATACATCAGCATTACCTGAGTCGATAACACTCACTGCAAACACTTTAGCTGGCTGCTCGGTAACCAAATCAGAAGGAGGTACTACTTCAGTAGTAGGCTCTGTTGGTGTCGGTGGTGGATCAACTTTTACATTGTTATCGTTGTCGCTAAAACAACCTGTCAATGTTAACGAAGCAGCGATTGAGACTGCCAAAAGAGTTTTTTTATTAGCAAGCATGATTAGTCCTTGTTCCATTTTTTTTTTGCAAGAGCCCAAACAACCCCCGCAGAGTTTGAAATTCAAATTTATACTATAGGAAACTTTGTGTTTATTGCCACCTGTTCCTATTGATATTTTTCAATAACATCTACTACAGCCTATTTTTTAAGCAGGATGCTTCGTTATGATTCACCAGCAAAAGTAACAACGTATTTTGCTTTGTGCATCAACTTAACTTTTTACACTACCACCAACACTACTGGAGACATGAGCAACAAAATTTTTATAGCACTGAATAGAGTATGAGTAGTTGATAAATTATACAAGCACCTCTTAATAAAAACCACCATAACTTATAACTATTCATAAACTTAGCTAATATTAAAGTTACGTTACCCTAGTAGCTACACACACTAATCTATCGGTGCGTTAAATAAACCTCACGCAAACGGGCCAAATTTGCATAAATATAGCTACTTGACAAACGGCCTTGGTTTAACAAGGTTGTGGTGATACTGACTGGCGTCTCTATTTGCTCAGCTCGGCCTATTGTTACATTATTGTGCGACTCACCGATACGCGTACTTACACTATGACGCCAAGCTTCATTACCTTTAATTTGGCCATAACTCGTTGCAACCATATCTTTACGCGGCGTTAAAGGAATACTAAAAGATACACCTGCAACCTGCACATCTGTATCTTGTGCAAATACAGAAATATAGCTATCACCAAACCAGAAACGAGTCTCTACTTTCACACCGCTATCATCATAAAAGAAGCGCCCAGCTGTTGCATGAAAACTCACATCTTTTTCGATCCAATTATAACGATACTCTAACGCTTGATAATCACGATCCAAATCATAATCTTGATATTCTAAATAACCAATATCCGCTGTGAATTGATGGCGACCATTGTTACTAAGCCAAACCGTTTCATTTTTTATGCCAGTATAATCTTGGTTGAATTCTCTAAAGAACCCGACATGGGTTTGGTTATAAATACCGTAAGGCAGCGCAAAACTTTGGTATAGCGTGGCTTGAGTTATACCATCTTTTTCAGCTAATTTGCCAAATGCTTTACCTTGCTCGTAATCATCGGTTTTTGCGAGTTCAGATTGAGCACTGATACTCAAACCGCCGCCGTACCACATAGGTAAGTCTAAATCGGCTTTTACAGCCAGCGAAAAGTCATACACACCAAGTTCTGTTGCTGTACGTTGATTTAACGCAGGCCCTATAGTTAAGCGAGGTTTAAAGTAAGGACTATTAGCATTTGGCATACCAACCCAAGATACACTACCAAGCGGCTCCATTTCGCCGCGTCGTATATCCATATCTGGTGTGGTGCTGGTATTGATAAACTCACGGTAGTTATCTACGTTACCGCGCACAAATAACATTGGCATGCCACGATTTAAAAGCTGAATGCTGTATTTTGCATCAGGCTCATCAATGTGCTCTGCAATACGCCCTAACACTAGCCCGATTGCGTCAATGTCATTTCGGTTAAATACAAAGTTCTCAAAACTTACAACGATATGGGGCTCTCTATTAAAACCAACACTTACCGCCTCAAAGCCATCGTCAATTAACGCATTTTTAAGCTCGCGAGTTTGTAAAGTAAGCGACTTACTGAATTTATCTCGCTCAGCCACTTCTTGCTTTGCTTTTTCTAAAGGTTTTTGTGCGAGCTCTTGCTGCTTTTGATAATGCGCTTTAAACGCAGCTTCTCGTTGATTGTAGTTATCTAAAATAGGCGCAGGTGCAGCTTCTGTCGGGTCATTGAGTGTCGCTTGCTTAAACAAAGGCATCGAGAAGTTTAAACCCCAGTAAGTATCCTTATCGGCGTGATCTGTATTACTATAAAACTTACTGGTGAGCGTTAAAGTGCCTACATCGTAAATCCACTCCTTAGGCACAGTTAAACGTAAGCCTGCATTTACAGCATCCGCATCATGCTCAACCTGCAATGCAAACCAATCTAATGGTTGCCATTCAACACCTGCAAAAGCACCATCCATTTGCCCAGTAGTACGATCGCTGACCGCAAAGCCTGCTGAAAACCTAAAGTCGTTCCATTCACGAGAACCTGCTAAATAATAGGTTTCATAGTTATTTGCCGCTCCACCTAAATCTTTACCGCCGACAGCTAAGTTAAACCAATCTTTAAGGATAAAAGGGATTTGATATTTAAGATTAAAAGAAAGGTCTCGCGTTTGACCTTTTTTTTCAAACATATTGTCATGCATTGTGGTCGATGCTATCTGACCGCTCACTTCAAGGCCATCATAAACGCCAGCAGAAAAGATGAAGTTATGCCCCTCAACATATTCAACACCACGAAGATCTAATTGATTATTGTAGCCAAAGTCAACAACACCTTTTTCTAATATTTCAGCATTTGGGGTATTAAAGAGGCCAGTATAACCTGCAAATGAAGAATAGCTTGTAATTTGACTATCAGCTAAAACAGGCGCACTAGCAAGAACAACGCTAACTGCAAAGATCTTATTTATTTTTGACATGTACACAGACCAATTTATAGTTTTAAATTTTTGGTTCAATTGAGATAGAGATAGCCTGCTACCTCTACCACGACTACTAGAGTTATTAAGCTATCGTACAACTAAGTATAGAAAAACCCAAGCTATTGACATCTAATATGTACAAAGGCAATTTAGCTTAAGCTTCAATAAACGCATCAGTTGAACCTTTTCACTGTTAAGCTATGGCTCACTAGATGTTAAAGTTTTCTAAAGTTAACAACTTTTTTCTCGTCTTCTTGCGGAGCATTCAGCACCTGATGTTTTTCATTCCACACCAAATCACAAATACCGTCTGTAGGATTAAACCCTGTAGGTGCCTCTAACAACAATTTACGGATAAGCTCATGATCAAAGTTGTGACACGCTGCATCCATTGCGCTCATAAAACCTTCAAGCTCTACCATTGGCAATTTTACTTCATTGGCAGTCATGATCCGTGGATGAGAGGTTTCTTCTACATTGTCACCAATCAATAACTCTTCATATAACTTTTCACCTGGGCGCAAGCCGGTACATTCAATTTCAATATCACCATGAGGGTTTGACTCTGATTTAACCTCTAAGCCAGAAAGATGCACCATTTTGGTCGCTAAGTCTTTTATCTTAACTGATTCACCCATATCTAACACAAATACGTCACCGCCCTTGCCCATTGCTCCAGCTTGGATCACTAACTGGGCAGCTTCTGGTATCGTCATAAAAAACCGAGTGATATCTTTGTGGGTTAAAGTAATTGGGCCACCTTCTTTAATCTGCTTGCGGAATAGAGGCACGACAGAACCACTAGAACCCAATACATTACCAAAACGTACCATGCAAAAACGGGTATTTTTAGACGTTACTTTACTTTCAGCCAAGGCTTGTAATACTAACTCTGCCATACGCTTGGTTGCACCCATTACATTGGTAGGGCGCACCGCTTTATCTGTAGAGATTAATACAAAGGTCTCTACTCCTGCGTTAATAGCGGCTTTAGCCGTGTAATAAGTACCAAATACATTATTGCGAACACCCTCAACGACATTTTGCTCTACAAGCGGTACATGCTTGTAGGCCGCAGCATGATAGACAGTTTGCACCCCAAAGGCTTTCATGCAAGTTTCGATACGGTTGACTCGTTGCACCGATCCCATCACTGGTACTATTTCCAATGACACGCCTTTATTCAATGCGAGCTGATTTAGCTCCTTTTCAATGCTATATAAACCAAACTCCGACACTTCAAAAAGCACTAACTTGCTAGGTCCATTTACTATAATTTGCCTACATAGCTCAGAGCCAATAGAACCACCAGCGCCAGTCACCATAACGACTTTGTCTTTGATATTTGCAGCCATCAGCTCTGGTTTGGGTGTTACTGGGTCTCTGCCCAATAGGTCTTCAATTTCAACTTCTTTGATTTCATCCAATTGCGCTTTACCGTCGATAACATCAGCCATACCTGGTACTGTCATCACCTCAAGTGGAAGCTTTTCTAACTTAGTAAGTATTTCTTTACGGCGAGAGCGCGGCACACTAGGCAATGCCAGCAACACCTTTTTAACTCTTTTTTTGTCTATTAAATTATAAATCTCACCAAAGGCAACAACGGGGATCCCTTGGATAATAGCTCCATGCTTACCACTATCATCATCTAGATACGCCGTAACATAATAGTCAGGCCCGGTTGCAAGCGCCGTAGCTAGTTGGCGGCCTGCATCACCAGCACCGTAAATCACTACTGGCGTTTTAGTCACCGCAGATAAGCGCCAAATAAGGGCCCGCACCAAAATACGAGAGCCTCCTAGCGATAAGACCATCAGCCAGCCATAAATAACAGGCATAGTTCGGGGAATCGCAGTTTGGGTAAAAAACGCCGCCATCACCAATACCACTGTACTAACAACAGTGCCAAGAACTACCGCCCCAACGGCATTAGCTCCAACATAGCGTAGAACAGCGCGATAAAGCCCTAAGCGCACAAAAATAAACAAGCTAACGGGTAACAAAATAGCCAATAACAGCCAATTTTTGGTGACACTTAAAGGAGCAATGCTATCGAGCCTAACAATTAGCGCCAACCAAAAAGCAGAGATAATAAAAATAGAGTCTAGCGCTAGGGTAATGAGGCGTTTTTGGCTACGAGAAGCCCCTAACAAAGTACGAAACCAACTATCCATTGTGTTCCTTTTTTATTCCAATACGAACAAAAATCGCAGATGAACTAAAGCATAGTACATGTTGCAGTACATTCAAAGCGAAGCAAACATGCTTGAAGGAAATATGAAGAGTACAATTGTACCCTTCACCTTTTATTTTGATGCTCTTTGAAGTACTTGCTCAATAGCAGCGCAAGTTTTGTTAATTTCATCAGTTGTAAGTGTTGGATGTACCAAAAACATTAAAGATGTTTCGCCTAGTTCTACTGCATTCGTTAAGCGCTCTTTTGGCCGCCAAGGCGTACTATCAAAGGCTTTTTCTAGGTAAACTTCAGAGCAGCTACCTTGAAAACAAGGCACACCACGCGTGTTGATTTCGTCGACTATGCGGTCTCTTGTCCAACCTTCATTAAGCTCCGCAGAGTTTACAAACAAATAATGTTTATACTCTGCATGTTCAATATAATCAGGCACGCGCACTGTACGTACCACATTGAATGCTTTTGCAACTTGATCTATCGCCTGAGCATTGCTTTGCCTTTTTGCTGTCCAATCTGACATACGAGTGAGTTGAATACGACCAATTGCAGCTTGCATTTCTGTCATACGCCAATTAGTGCCAAAACTCTCATGCAACCAGCGAAATCCCGGGGGGTGTTCACGATTGTAAATAGCATCAAAGCTTTTACCGTGGTCTTTATAACTCCACATTTTTGACCATAGGTCTTTGGAGTTTGTAGTAACCATTCCACCTTCGCCACCTGTGGTCATAATTTTATCTTGGCAAAATGACCAAGCACCTATATGCCCTATAGTACCAACCGAACGCCCCTTATACTTAGCGCCATGAGCCTGAGCACAGTCTTCTATAACATAGAAGCCATGCTCTTTACTGAGGGCCATAATTGCATCCATTTCAGCAGGCATCCCAGCTAAATGCACCACAATAACTGCTTTTGTTTGAGGTGTTAAAACCGCTTTAATAGACTCAGCAGTAATAGCTTGGCTATTTAAGTCAACGTCGGCAAATACAGGTGCAGCTCCCGCTGTAACGATACTACTTGCAGAAGCTAAGAAAGTACGAGGAGTAGTAATAACCTCGTCTCCTTCGCCAACGTTTAATGCTTTCAACGCAATATCTAACGCCAATGTGCCATTACCAAGTGCAATCGCATATTCAGCACCAGTCCAAGCTGCAAACTCTTTTTCAAATTCACGCCCTTCTGTACCTGTCCAGTAATTCACCTTATTAGAAAGTACAACTTTACTTACTGCGTCTGCTTCTTGCTGAGTAAAGCTAGGCCAAGGGGAAAACGGGGAATTTAACATCTTAATCCTTCACAACTTTAGCTGGGTTACCATATGCTGTAACACCTGCAGGAATATTTTGTACAACAACAGAACCGGCACCAATAATCGCTAGTTCTCCAACTTCAATCAACTGTTTAAAAGAGCTCCCAATACCTACCCACACTCCACTGGCAATTTTACAGCCGCCGGCAATGGCTGAACTTGGGCATATATGAACATAGTCCTGTATAAAACAGTCATGCTCAACTGTCGCATTCGTGTTGATGATAGAGCCCCGACCGATTTGAGCAAAAGCGTTGATCACTGCACCAGCCATAACGACTGTACCTTCACCAAGGCTAGTTAATTTACTTACCGTAGCACTCGGGTGGAGCAATGCAGGCATTTTAGCTCCAAGAGCTAACAGTTTCTCTAGCTTCTCTTTTCTAATTTGATTATTACCAATAGCAACTATTACGCCTTCGTAATTATCGAGTCTTTGAGCTAGCGCTTCCGAATTTCCAACTACAGACCAGTGCTCAAGTTTGCTCTTAACTTCAAATGCATCATCAAAGAACTCGACGTGATAACCGTTTAATTCCGCGATTTCCGCTATTACTTTTCCGTGACCACTTGCCCCTAAAATAGCCAGTTTAGCCATTATTTTGATTTCCTTTGAACGGCTCCATAGTCACGTGTCCATCACCACTTATTCCTTCGCGTACAAATACTTTTTTTACTGTCAAAAATAGTATTTTTATATCGAGTAAAAAGCTTTGATTTTCTACATACCAAACATCAAGCTTAAACTTTTCTTCCCAGCTAATTGCATTACGGCCATTCACTTGTGCCCAACCAGTAATACCAGGGCGCACATTATGGCGACGCGCTTGCTCAGGACTATAAAGAGGTAAGTACTGAACGAGTAAAGGTCTGGGTCCAACTAAGCTCATATCTCCTTTAATCACATTTAGCAGTCCTGGTAGCTCGTCTAAGCTAATTGAACGTAAAAAACCACCAAACTTGGTCATACGCTGCTCATCTGGCAACAAATTACCATTTTCGTCTTTTGTATTTAACATGGTTCTAAACTTCATCATTTTAAATACTTTACCATTAAGGCCTGGGCGCTCCTGACAAAATAAAATAGGGCCCCCCAATTTAAAATGAATCAATACGGCAACAGCCAAAACAAAAGGAAATAAAGCTATTAGCATCATTAATGATATTAGAAAATCAAAAGTTCGTTTCATCATTCAACTCCATAATTTTCATAATATCAGCATTGACCTTGTGAACATCGAACTTTTCAGTTGCCATTATTCTGCTTTTCTCCCCCATTATTTGCCATTTATCTTGATTTTCGATGAACCAAATCATTTTTTCGGCCAGTTGCTTTGCATTTTTTTTCTCGACTAACCAACCATTTTCACCGTTGGCAACTGTTTCTCGACAACCTGGAACATCTGTCGTTAAGATCGGTCGCCCCATTGCCATTGCTTCCAAGACAGTACGGGGCATGCCTTCATGATATGACGGTAATACATATATTGAACAGTGACTAATATATGGCCTAACGTCTTCTTGGCTTGGTGTGTAAATAACCTTTCCTTCTTCAACCCACTTATAAACCTCTTCCATAGCAATTCCATCTGGAGACGGGTCCTGAGGACCTAGAAGCTCAAATTTTGCCTTCGGATAAGATAGTTTTACAGCGCTAGCTGCCTCAACATACTCTCTAATCCCCTTATCACCCAGCAAACGAGCAATCAATAGGAAATGGGGTTCCTCTCCTAGCGGAGTATAACCGTAGTGTTGGAGTTCAACCCCCGAACCATTGACAAGAAAACATTTGCATTTTGGTACAATTCCATTTTGGATAAATACTTCCATATTATCCCTGTTTTGGAAAATCACTCCTTTGGCTTTGGCTAAAGAAAATTTGTATAAACGCTTAACCAAGTTATTTAAAATACTTTTAAATAATCCTCCAGGCTGAAAAGCATAACCCAACCCAGTTATCAGAGCATAAAACGAAGTGCTAGGTATAAATCGTGAAGCAATTCCTCCCCATATGACCGGCTTTATGGTGTATGCCAATACTACATTCGGCTTGAGCTCACGTAAAACTTTTTTCAAAAATAGAAAGCTCTCTAGATCTTTGAAAGGGTTTAGTCCATTTCTTTGAACGGGAAAATCAACATAGCTATCAACAAGCTTCTTGATCGACTTCACCTCTTCTTGGTTAGCCCCAGAAGCCATTGCTGTTACAGTAAGGTCTCGCTGTTTAAGAGCTATGAGCAAGTCCCCTCTAAAATTGTAGAGCGATGATGGTAAAGCTCCAATTAATACTACCTTTTTATTTCTACGCATTTGGAACAACTTTTAAACTTTTATTCATGACACGATAGTAGAGAGTTACAGACACTATGATTAGGACTACCAATGCAGTTTCCAACACATAATGCGGATGAAAAACTATTAAAATTAAAGAAAAACAAGATAGTACAAAGCCTATTAGAAAAGTGCTCCTCAATAACTCAAAGTTACGGTGTGAAACACAGTACGAAATCAGAAGCTGGTCTTGCGTTTTCAACGCAGCTGAAATAGAAGTCAACAACAAAACGTAGATGCTTAGGCCTTGAAAACCAATTAAGTAATACGAAACAAAGCACAGTAAAGTAACAGTGCTGGTACCTAGGTAAAAATATTGTGGGTTCGGCAAAAGTCGCGTATTCAAAATATGCGAGTGAACTAACGCACCACACAATGAGTAGCCGGCAATAGGTAACGCCATGAGGTTTATGATGTACATATACTTAGCTGAAAACTCTTTAACGAGCAGAAAAGGAACAAGCACCCTAAACAATAGATCTGTACATATATAATAGAATCTATATAAAAAGGAGCTATCGCTTATTTTTAGTTTCAATCTCCGTGGAAAAAGACTCTTTATTGAGTTTGGCTTAATTAAAGCTAAAGCGCAGATAAGCTCTGGTGCGAAACTTAAAAGATACAGTGAATAATAATCAGCCAGCTCTAAATCTGGATAAAATACAATCAGGTTACGAAAGATTTGCATTATATAGGTGCAATATGACAATGCGAGGTTCCCACATACTACTAATACGGATCTTCGTAAATTCAAGTAGTGCCTTGCACCCAAGATTGTCAACCAAAACAAGATATTACCAGCTATAAAGGTCAGCACAATTCCTAAAAGGTAAACAAAAACCAAAAACTGGTTCTCTTTGAGAATACGATATACAGTGTAACGTTTTTTTACCGCTATGAGCTCTAACCTATTTAGAAAGAGGTAATCTAATAAGCCTGCAGCAGAAAGTATTGCTAAAGATTGTAGATGTAAGGTGTATATATGACTGCCAATTGAATCAACACCATAAACAATAACTACCAGCGTAGATGCAAGCGAAAGAATCGAAAAAAATATATACAGTATTTTATTAATTCTCATAGCAAAGCAAGCTTTTAACCTTTAAAGCTAATTTGTCACAGGTGAATGAATCACTAAACTCCTTTATTGCTTTAGGGTCTAGCGAGCGCTGCTCACCGATTACTTCTTGGTATTTTCTTTCTAAAGATGCTGATGTGCCATCAAAAAACCAAGCATTTTTTGAATCTTCTAGTTTTAACGACTCTCCAATCGATTCCTCCACAAAGACCTCACAGCCACATGCCATGGCTTCTACAACCCCCAAAGCTAGCACTCCTGATGCTTCTGAACCGACAAATGCATATTTATAATTATTATACAACTTAACTATATCCTGTGACATATAGCCTCTTTGCGCACTGTATAGTGAGGCGTTATCACCTATTATAGAAAAATTTTTTTCGTAAATAGGGCTATCAGAAAAGTAAACATCGGCCCGTGATGGGTGCATTGTATAATACTCTCCATAACGTACGGAACCTAAAAACTCCACCGAATGCAAATGTATAGTTCCCGTAGCAATAACCTTGCTTGACCTTGCTTCTCGGGGAGTCGAATTGATGAACTTATCTTTTACTGCTGTAGGCAAAATATGAACTTGACACTTCAAGCTATCATAAAAGCTCATTGAGTTGTCGCCCAAAACCAAGTCCTGTAGATTAAGATACCTTGCATTTTTTTTTGCCAAGTGGAAATGGCTCATTAACCAAGCGACTTTTACTTCCTTCTTTCTTAAATATGCCACGGAGTCTTCGCAGGCATTCCTTAAGGTCGTTATAGCAAGATCACTTTCCCTAAAACTAACGAGCTTAACTTTATCTTCTTGGAGGAGTTTCCATATCAAGTATTCAAATAAAACCAATATAACCTTTAAAGGTTTGGGCATATGTTTAAAAATGCGACTAGGCACAATACCCGACTTTTGGAATGTGAAGGCTATATTAGATGTATCGCTAATCTGGGTATAATACGAGTACTTTCTTATTCCTTTACGCCTCTTCAAAAAAAACCTAACTGGTGTAAACAACTCATCAGTCATATGCGGGTCAACAAGCACTACTCTTTTTGTAATCATAATAAATTGCTTTAAATAAGTATTTTATAGAAGTAAAAAATTTAAGTTTCTTTGCAAGGCGCTTCGCTATGATTTTATGACCTATAGAAATTAAGTTTGCTCTTTCATAGCTAAGCCTAAGAGTACTTAACGAGGTGGTATTATCTTGATGATAATACCTAAGACTTACTGGCAACCAGGTTAGACTGGCGTTACATTTTATGGACCATAACAATAGGCCGCATAGCTCGTGCCCTCTTAAAAAACCTACAAACGGCTTATGCTCATTTTTTTTTATAATCAGCAATCGCTCTCCACTATTAGCCATACAAAATAGTTTTAGATAATCTCCCTGAACAACTTCCTTCCTAGCTGAATTTAGCTTACCTTTTGTTTCCGTATTTAAAAAAAACAGATCCGAATTATGCTGATGAATAAGAGACACCGCAGAGGCCACATTGCCAATTACCAGCTCATCATCAGAATCTAAAAATATAACGTAATCACATGTCGCTCTGAAGTAACCTTTGTTCCTTGAATACGTTACCCCCATATTTTTACTATTATAAAGAGTCACAACTTTTTCATTTTCTAAAAGGAAATTAGGGTACTCACGAGACTCTTCGGGGTTATCATCTACTACTATAATTTCCTTTATGAGTTCATGATTACAGCTATCTATTGCAGAGCGGAGTGTCTCGTAACCTTTATATGTTGGGATAATAACTGTGAACATTATTCATACCTTGATGCGTTCAAAACTCTACTCGAGTATTTTTCTTTGCTAAAGAGCCATGCTTTCTCAACGATTGGGCTTTTTTCCCCACTTAAAACAACATTTAATGGCGTCTTATAAAAAAATGACATAAAAAAAAGGCTAATCGATATAATAGCACTAACACACAATACTACTGTTTCTCCGACCACTGTTTTTTTTCTGCGATATAAATCCTGTCCACTGTGGATAGCACTATGACGATATCCATCCAATTCCTTGAAAACACGGTTAATTTTCCCTCCAAAAATAACAACAAAGATGACTGCTATTATTAATTCCATTGATTTAGTCTTGACTGTACCAATGTCAACTACAGTTAAATCATAGCTTAGTACAGCCTCTTTTAACGAGTAGAAAAAATCAAAATCCAACCAAAAATATATGGCATGAAATAGAGCAAACATGAATATAGCAACAACTAGGTTATAGTAATATTTTCTTCCAGAAATAATAAAGAACATTAAAACCCCTAATGGATGAAAGAAAGCCCCCAATAATAGAAGCTTTCTTTTCCTGAAAAAGTATGCACACGCCCACAATATAGATAGTGACAACGCAGAGTAGTACAAAACAATGAAGCATATAAACGTCGTAAATAGTGAGAAAAAGGCTATGTTTTGCCAATCTTTTGGAAGCAACACCTGATATAACGCAGATTTACTTCCTAATATCTCTTTTAGTGGGATTAGTATAAGAGATAATATCACGTACCCAAGTGGAACTTGAAGCCAACCAAAGAGCTCAAGTATTAGGCTTAGAGCCAAATATCTCCCAAAAAAGAACTCTTGAAAATGATAATTTTTGTATATAGAAGGTAACTCTTGATATGATGCATAAGCTGAAATATGAGAATATAAATCAAACCCTAATGAGTTGCAAAGCGGAAGAGTCATCAAAAAGAATATAATTAGATTGCTTTTTTTAACCAAGTTATAGTTCCAACCGATTACTTTTCAATTAAATACATTAAGCTTGCTGCTTAAACGCGTAGTATTCTTCAGGCACACCACAAAAAACGACTTCGTTTTCTGAAATTTTCCTATAGTGTATATTCTTACCGTTATTAATAAGAACATTATATAACGGAGCTACATATAACTCTCCACTATCCCACTCATCTGGGGGCAATTTTGAATATTCCTCAAATGCAGAAATGAAGTCTAGAAAATTTTTAAAATAATACAACCCAGTACTACATAAATTAGATATAGGGTTCTTTTCAGCAGTCTCAGCGACTAGAGTCGAAGAGCTGTCAACAGGCTTAGCAAAAGACCAGTTACTACCGTGCCCTTCAAAAACTTCTAGGTACCCATCCTCCATTCTATTCAAATCTGGGTGTTCAAAATTAGGTCTAAATGTATCTATATTAAAAACTGTCAACCCCACAGCACCCTGTGCACCTACAAACAGCTCTTTAGCGGCCAATACACCTAAGTAAACAGTCTCAGCCTGCCCTTTTGTTGGAGTATCAATCGGAAAAACTTTAAAATTCTTAATACTTAAACTAACGCATTCTTTATTCACAAACTCAATAACACTATCATCATTCATGCATATAAATAAAAAAAGTTCAGTGTCAAAATAAGTAGAAAATGATTCGAGTGAGTGTTGAAAAAGAGTTTTACCATGAGCCTCTAACATAAACTTAGGAACGCTAAACCCTGCTCTTTTAAATCTTGAACTCAGCCCAGCCATAGGGATTACAATCATTTTTTCTCCTTAATTAAGTCATCGCATATTCTAAATGCATTTGCAAATAATGCGTCCTGCCTATGTGGATCGTCAGTATGCAATGGTAACATTGATAAAAACAAATGAATTTGCATTGCTCTTAACTCTGTAAGTGACAATCCAATTTCATTTTTTATCAAATCTACGAAATAGCTTTGTACTTCTTTATGCTTTTCTTTATGGTATATTTCAAAATCAATATGTCTGCCACTGATAGAAACATCGTAGCAGCCTGCAATGATAAGATCATATAGTCCGAGAATTGAATGGCTTAGCTTTGCTACATCATATCGTATGTCTCCAAACAAGGTTTTGTTGCCGTATACATCAAAGCCTCTAGGATCTATAACTTTAATTTTTTGTGCTCTTGTATCAAACAAAATATTGCTGAAGCAAAAGTCTCCATGAATTATGCTCGAGACGCGCCCTTCATTGGGTAAGTTTTCATTTGCAATTTTTATCATTTGTTGCAAAGAGATAGAGTTTCCCTTGTATAACCACTCATCTGTCAGAGTAATATTTCGAGACGCGCAAAACTTTTCTAATCTTGAATTTGTCTTAAAACAAAAATAGTCTGTTAACTTGTTTACATCTTGAGTAGAGTTACTGGTCAAACGTTCACAGTTTAGTAAGAAATTTACAGCTATGGATAATATATTCCTCCAGCCATCTATACTTATGTCAGCGAATACATATAACTCATTCAGTGGCGTGTTATAAAGATACTCTAGCCGATAAGAAAATTGTCCATCCTGTTTCCTAGAGCCTAAATAATTGGGCGTATAGTGCTTCAAGCTATATGGCAAATTTCTAAACCAATTTGCTTCAGCAGCAATTTTATCATCGTTGGTTGAGCTTTTTTCTATATAATCACTAGTGATAGTCAAGTTGTTAAAAGACCGCTGAGTTGTGAACTTTGATTTTGAACGATAGTAAGTATTTACATGCCCAAAATCCATCCAATCACTGGACTCAAATGTTGTCAGCCTCCTTTTTTTGCTATACATGTTTATTGATGCAAAAAAGTCACCTTTTTCTTTAGTAAGGCAGTATAGTAATTCTCTAGGTTTCGAAAAGCTAAAAAAGCCATTAACTTTAGCTTTATAATCCTTGCGTTCAACACTTGAGTACTCTAAAACTTCGTCAATATCTGTCCAATTATAATCACTATCAGATAAAGATACGCTGATTGTATCTGTTTCATTTGGCAAAACATTAAAAAGTGTGTCTCCAAACAGAACATTTAACGGCGTATCAAGTTTGCTTTCAGATAAATTAATGGCCGCTATCAAAGCCTCTCCCAACTTCAGGTCTTCTGAAGTTTGAATTAACTTTACACCATGCTTTTTAAGCCATAACTCATCAAATTCACAAAGCTCATAAGATTCAGGAATACTTAGAAATACATCCGAATTGCTATTCGCTAGTTTCACTTGATATTGATAGAGCCGCTTATTCCCCAATGGAAGAAAACTAGGTGGAAGCCTACCAAATTCGGATTTCAATTCCTCATCAATATACTTTGCTGACATAATTAAAAACATCAGAATTCCTCAGCAAACAAAGCATTTATTTGTGACTCTGTCAATGAAGCGAACTCTGATGGCCTTAAAGCTCTATCATCGACATAGAAACCATCAAAACCACACCAAGGTTTACCAACTATTACTTCATCATGCGGTACATCATGCTTTTGAAGCCATTCAATTATAGTTGGTAAAGTAAAAACATTTATTTTTCCGATGTTCCCATCGTACGTTCTCATATTTCTTGCAGTAAAGATTGTTATTAAATAACCTTGTTTTTTGTATTCTCGCAGTTTTTCTATTACATCTTGCCTAGGCAATACATTCGTGTAGTCTTTTGTATTTGAAAGAGTCAATGTACCATCTAAGTCCATTACTATCTTCTTCATAGTCCACCTTTACCTAAATTCTCTACGTACCAATTGATAGACTTTGATAGGCCTTGATATATATTATATTCGGGGTTGTAGGACAAACGGCTTACAGACTTACTAATTGACGCTTGAGAATGTCTAACATCACCAGAACGAAAGTCTCTGTATGTAGGTTTAACTGATACTTCAGCCCCCGTTTTAGAAAGCTCAAACTTGATGGTATCAAAAAGTTGATTTAAGGACGTTCTGTCGCCTACAGCAACATTATAAACTTCACCTTTGGCTTCTTTGGGTGCTGTTGCTGCAAGCAAATTCATTTGAACAACATTTTCTATGAAACAGAAATCTCGGCTGGTTTCACCATCACCATTGATAAATATCTCTTCTCCCTTGATTAAAGAAGCTGTCCACTTTGGAATAACTGCAGCATAGGCTCCATCTGGATCCTGCCGAGGACCAAATACGTTAAAATAGCGTAAGCCTATAGTTTTGAATCCGTATGTCCGAGCATAAACACTGGCATATAGTTCGTTAACATACTTGGTCACCGCGTATGGAGATAATGGGTTGCCTATATTCTCTTCAACCTTGGGGAGTGCTGGGTGGTCGCCGTAGGTTGAACTGCTTGCTGCATAGGTAAAGCTGGATACAGCTTTTTCTTTTGCCGCATGTAGCATATTTAGAAAGCCAGTAACGTTTGTAGAATTGCTTGTTACAGGATCTTTGATTGAACGAGGCACAGAGCCGAGCGCAGCCTGGTGCAAAACATAATCAACGTTACTTACAGCAGTTTCACAAGTGGCATAATCTCTAATGTCACCTTCAATAAAAGTAAACCGCTGCCACTGATCTGCAGTCACTAGGTTTTGTACTTCATCTAAATTATGTTGGTGGCCCGTGGCAAAGTTATCTAGTCCTATTACTTTTTGGCCTAACTTTAACAGCGTTTCAAGTAGATTAGAGCCTATAAATCCAGCCACACCAGTGACTAGCCAGACTTTTGGGGTGTTTTGTAGTTCAGCTTTAACTTCTTCGTAACGAGACATGAGAAACTCTACGGGTTTTTAGTTCAAAAAAATTTAAAAGGGTTATTAACAAACCCTTTTCCTCGGCTAAGGTCCGCTTTTTACAGGCGCATATCCACGGCTTGTTTTGGTAGCACATACTTTAAGTCGTATAATACATGCTTTTTTTTGCCTAGCTTTTTGATTTCCTCAGCACCAAGCTCTTTAAACTCATTGTGACCTACAGCAAGAATAATTGCGTCATAGTGACCTTGCTTGTGCTCAGAAGTCAATGAGAGGCCATATTCATGTTGTGCTTCTTCATTTGAACACCAAGGATCTACAACATCTACGTTGACGTTATATTCTCTAAGCTCTGCAATAATATCCACTACTTTGGTATTTCTAAGATCTGGGCAGTTTTCCTTAAAGGTCAATCCCATCACCAAAACATTTGCACCTTCTACCTGAATGCGTATTTTCAGCATTTTTTTGACTAACTCAGATACCACATGTTTACCCATACCATCATTTAAACGGCGACCGGCCAAGATCATCTCAGGGTGATAACCAACACTTTGTGCTTTATGAGTTAAATAATATGGATCAACGCCAATACAATGCCCACCCACTAATCCAGGACGGAATGGTAAAAAGTTCCACTTAGTACCTGCCGCTTCGAGTACTTCAAGCGTATCTATATTGAGTTTATTAAAAATAATAGAGAGCTCGTTAATCAAAGCTATATTTACATCACGTTGAGTGTTTTCTATTACCTTAGCCGCCTCTGCAACTTTAATAGAGCTCGCTTTATGTGTACCTGCTGTAATAATTGACTTATACAACTGATCTACAAATTCAGCAACTTCAGATGTTGAACCACTTGTTACTTTTAAAATATTGGTTACTCGGTGCTCTTTATCGCCAGGGTTAATACGCTCTGGTGAATAGCCTGCAAAAAAGTCTTGATTGAAAGTAAGACCAGATACTCTTTCTACTACAGGGATACAGTCCTCTTCAGTGGCTCCTGGATACACTGTGGATTCGTACACAATGATATCGCCCTTATCGACGACCTTTCCTAGCATTTCACTGGCTTTAATAAGCGGTGTTAAATCTGGCTGTTTATGATTATCTATTGGAGTAGGCACAGTTACGATGTATACGTTACAGGCTTTCAGATCGCCAATATTGTATGAGTATTGTAGATGCGGCGCTTGCTTAAGTTCTTCATCAGTTACTTCTAGCGTGAAGTCATGGCCTGAAATTAAGCCTTCAATACGATTTTGATTAATGTCAAAACCAAGTGTTGCATATTTTTTTCCAAATTCTACCGCTAGAGGAAGGCCGACATAGCCTAACCCTATAACACCAATTTTTACTTTATTTAAATCCATATACATCTCGCTTGGTGATTGTTTAATTTTGGTTTCTTTAGAAGAAAGTTGGGAATATGTATGACTGCTCCTGTCTTTTTATATTTTGGAGCAGTAATATTAATTTCTAACTACAGGTCACAACATAAAGTCGCTGCTGCGGGTTACAGCCACGTAACCGCCTATGCTCTATCTGACTTATACTCATAGTTGTAGTAGCCATAATAACCATATGCGTTTGATGACTTTCTTACCACACCATTAAATACGACGCCCTTCACGTCAATACCATTTTGCTCAAAGCGGTTTCTTGTTATCTCTAGCTCTTTAATATGGTTTTGACCAAAGCGGGTAACTAGAAGAGTCGTTCCTGCATGAGCACCAACAATGGCGGGGTCGGTTACCGCTAAGATTGGTGGGGTATCTACAATAACTAGGTCGTACATTTTGCTCACTTCGGCAATTAATTTACTAAAGTTCTCGTGCATCAGCAGTTCAGATGGGTTAGGGGGTATTTGACCACGAGTCATTACTTGCAAACCCTCTACTTGGCTAGGCTTAATTACCTGCACTAAGTTTAATCTACCCGATAGATAGTCACTTAAACCATCATCCCATTTCATACCAAACTGAGTTTGCAAATAGCCTTTGCGCATATCCGCGTCAATAACAAGAATGCGTTTGCCACTTTGTGCCAGTACAGTGGCAAGGTTTACGGTAATAAAGGATTTACCCACGCCTGGACTCGGACCTGAAATAGCTATTACATTATTTTTTGCTTCTAGCATTGCAAAATGTAGGCTTGTACGTAGGCTTCTTAGAGCTTCCACAGAGAGGTCTGCTGGATTATCCATGGCAAGGATAGACTTTGCTTTTGCCGTTTTACCTTTACGCGCTTTGGCAAAACCAGTAAGTTTTACTTGATATTCAGAGTATGGAACACTAGCGTAAACAGGTAAACCAAGGGCTTCTATCTCTGCTGGGTCTTCTATCCCTTTATGCAGTGCTTTTTGGATAAGTACAATAGCCACGGCTAATATGCCACCTAACATTGTCGCCATTACAACGATGAGTGCTTTTTTAGGTTTTACCGGTTGAGTCGTGTTTACCTCAGCATAATCGACTATACGAACATTACCCACGGTGCCTGCTCGGACAATATCTAGCTCCTGAGTTTTGGCTAACAGCAATGTGTAGATTTCGTTATTTACTTCAACATCGCGTTTCAGACGTAGTAACTCTCGCTGAGTCTCAGGTAAGCCTTGTACCTCTCCTGCAAGCTCATTGCGCTGACGTTTAACAGTATCAATTTGCTCCACGACACCACGGTATGAAGGATGTTCGCGCTTAAATTTACGGCCAAGCTCTAATCGTTTTAAGTCTAACTCTTGTAATTTAGTTTCCAGTATTACAATTTGCTCGAGTACCGCTTGCGTCTCTAAGCTTATATCGATAGATTCTTGTCGAATTTGATATTCATTAAAAGCCTTTTCCGCACGCTCTAAGTTGCGTTTAACATCTGGCAGCTGTACTTCTAAAAACTCTAATGATTGTTGCGCTTCAGCACTGTTTCGCTCTACGTTACGGCGAACATAAATACCGGCAACTTTGTCGAGCACCTTTTCTGCGTATGCTGGACTTTTATCTTGAAGAGCTAGATCGATAATCCCAGAATCTTTGCCTTTCTCAGAAGCAGAGATAGCACTTTGCAATTCTAGTATGGTTTGTAATCTATTACGCTTTACGATTGAAAACTCAGTACCAGGACGCGCAATAAGCATTTTGATTGTTAATTCAAATCGACCAGCTTTTACCTCTTCCCCAACTTTACCCGCAAGCACCTCTTCATCCTTCGCATTTAGTAGAGCGAAATTATCGTCATCTCGTGCTAATAGTGTGAACTCAAGCCCTTCTGCACTTTTAGGCACTCTAAAACGGTGAATTTCAACTTGTTCACCGCCCCAAGCATAAGAAGTTGCGCCAAAGTTTGGCTCTGCAACTTCGCCTTCAGTTTGGGCTGCAAATTTACGGAAACTGCGGCCACCAAATAATGGAAATAGCTTGGGCTCTACTACCGTATCTAGGTTCAGTGTGTCTACGGCTTCACCGATCACACTTCTTGATTTGAGTAATTCAATTTCGGTTACCGCGGCAGAGGTGCTTTCAAACATGCCAGACATATCATCGAAGCCTGGGACTGAACCACCCTTTTCTTCTACCTGTACCATAGCAGTAGCTTGGTAGATTGGCGTGCTAAATATCGCGTAGGCTACGCCCAACAGCATAAATAACGCAGTAACGCCAACAATAAACCATTTTGCATCAAGCAAGGCACCAAATAGCGCCAGTAAATCGATTTCTTGTGCGTCGTCTTTTTGGGACTTTTGTGGAGTGATTAGATTTGGCTGAGCATTCATATACCCGCAATTCCTTATAAATACTGTTGCCAAGCGCCACAGGCGCTATCGATAAGCTCATATACGTGTGCAAACGCTTCTTTAGATTGACGATAGGGATCGGGGATTTCTTTGTCGCCAATCCATTTACCAAGTAAAAAGGTTTTACCGCGAGCTTGGGGGTAACGGCCGCAAAGGTCAGTTAAATGCCTTTGTTCCATTACGAGGATGAGACTATTTTGTGCGATCAAGGTACCTGTTAACTGGCGACCTTGGTGTTCACTCATGTCGATCCCTTGTTCTTTCGCCAACTCCTGCGCTAATGCATCCGCGGCTTTTCCTTCTAGAGCGGTTAATCCAGCTGACGAAACAGCTACATTTTTGCCACTTAGTTTGTTTTTTAGCAGATACTCTGCCGTAGGACTACGGCAAATATTGCCCGCACATACCATTAAAACACTATCAAACATGAGTTCTCACAGTTATTGATTTTCTATATCTTGAATCGCATCCACTGTTGACAGTGAAGGCAACAATAAGCTGATAACTTTGTTCCAGCGTGCCAATGGCGCACTTGTTACATACACAATGTCTTGTGGTTGAAGTTCAAATTGCTCTGCGAGGACCAACGACGCAACATTTTTTGCATGTAGTTGGTACACATCTGCTAATACACCGTCTTTTTGGAAGTCGCGTTTGCGCAATACAAAAACACCGTTTGCGTCGGCTGTGCGCTCGTTAAAGCCACCTACTTCGGTGAGTGCTTCAGCTAGGCTTAGGCCGTAACGGTTTACGTCGACTTTACCAGCTCTAATTACATCACCAAGTACGTAAACATTACGCTTATCGTTACGGCTAATATGGATAATGTCGCCATGTTGTAGCAAGCGGTTTTGTGAAATATCGCCTTGTGAGTAGAAGTCGTCTAATTGGATCACTTCGGTTTGATCGCCACGAGTAAAGGTTACTGTTTCCCAATCAGCGTTTTCAGTTAGGCCGCCAGCTTGGTTGATAGCATCGATCAGAGTAACTGGCGTTTCTGTAATAGAATACACTCCAGGCTTGGATACTTCCCCAGTTACATAGGCCTTTTGGCTTTTAAAACCAACGACTTTAACGTCTACTTGTGGATCTTCAATCACTCGGCTCAAACGTTTGGTTAAATCGTCACGAAGTTCTGTTACAGTTCTTCCTGCTGCAGGAACTTTAGAAGCGTAAGCAAAATTAATAGTGCCATCCGCTTGTACACGAAAGCCGTCAAACTCAGCCGTTCTTTGCACGGCAGCTGGAATAGTCAATTCTGGGTGATCCCACACACCAATTGTGATCACATCACCAACACCTAAGCGATATTCATAAGCTGACACATCAATACCCACAAGTGATGTACGATCAATTTGCTCAGCATGCTTGATTTTGTGCTCTTGAACTAATTGCGAGTCAATAATGTGAATATTTACTTTTTCTAAGTCCCTTTCTAGATTGGCCGTTTGTTGTCCTGAGCTAATCCCTTCAATGTGGCCACCTGGGATCAGTGTGCAGCCACTCATCACTAGTAACAAACTACTTGCAATGATAGTTTTACAGCGTAACGCCATTGTTTTTTCCCAAAAATTGTAATCTTTTCTTTTTATTGCTTTTTATTCAATAGCAATTGAATTCAGTGTCTCAATTAAAGCATGCTGAATAACTGAGTGCAAGTAAGCACATATGTCATCGGCATATTATAAATATATACATACTATTCTACTTAAATCGATAGCTCCCACCCATTACAAAACCATCCCTTAATTTGTACTCATTACTCAGTTTGCTTAACCACTCACTGTAAAGCCAATTAACCACGCTTCCGCCCTTAGGTTGCAGCCCCTAAATGCTGATATTTCATCTAATAACCTAAAACAGTCAAGTAAAAAACATTTTAGAACTTAGGTTACATACATTTTGCTACATTAAAATAAGAATAAAGAATTAAATTATTTGTTGGAAGTCACAATTATTTGCAACAATCGCCACATCCCTATTTAGTAACTTCATTAATAAAATACTCCTTGTCTCTCCATCTGCTTGTTGGTATATAGCTTCGACATTTTTATACAAATCAGTATTAAGCAGCACTTTATCACCACTATTGAAGTCACATTCCTCAGCAACTTCTTGTTTGTTCATAAGTTGTTCAACAACATTTTCGGGCACCCGCTGTATGCGCTCTCCAAAGCGCACGAAATCACAAATACCACGCGTGTACTTGATTGTTGAAAAGCTATTTATAGTTGGGTCGATACGCACAAATATGTATCTAGGAAATAAAGCTTGAGTGATCAACCTTGACTCAGGAGTTTTTCTGCGAGAAAGTATGGGGTAGAAAACAGGAACACCTTGCTGCTGCAAATTTATTTTGGCTCTGTTTTCTTGTTTTGGTTTACAATAAACCAAAAACCAGTGCTTCATTAAATAATCCCTTCCAAATCAAAGCATGTTCAGGCGTGATTATACACTCCCCCTCTCGACATTCTAGAGTAAATCACTTTTTAAGGAGCTAAATGGCTAAAACAAGTACAACCATTACAATATTTAAACAATGAAAAGTTTCAATGCACCTTTAATCTGTTAATCACTACCAAACAAATCTCGCGTATACACATTATTTTCAACATCTCTCAGTTCATCAACCATCCGATTTGAAACAATCACGTCACTCATGACTTTAAAATCATCGAGATCAGAAACAACTCTGGAGTTAAAAAACTGCTCTTCTTCAAGCACTGGCTCATAGACAACAACTTCGACTCCTTTAGCTTTGATCCGCTTCATAACCCCTTGAATGGAAGACGCTCGAAAATTATCAGAACCGGCTTTCATAATTAACCTATAGATGCCAACCACTTTTGGTTTTTTTCTAAGAATAGACTCTGCAATAAAGTCTTTTCTTGTTGTATTAGCGTCAACAATAGCTTGAATAATATTGTTTGGTACATCTTTGTAATTTGCCAAAAGCTGTTGTGTGTCTTTAGGTAAGCAGTAGCCACCATAACCAAAAGAGGGGTTGTTATAATGATTGCCAATACGAGGATCTAAACACACCCCTTCAATAATTTGCTTGGTGTTCAATCCATGGGTTTCGGCATAGGTGTCTAACTCATTAAAATAAGCCACACGCATAGCAAGGTAAGTGTTTGAAAAAAGCTTAATGGCTTCGGCTTCTGTTGAGTCGGTAAATAGCACATCTATATCTTTTTTGATCGCACCTTGCTGTAACAAGTTCGCAAAAGCGTATGCTTGCTCCGAACGTTCACCGACAATGATCCTAGAGGGATAAAGATTATCGTAAAGCGCCTTACCTTCTCTTAAAAACTCCGGTGAAAAAATGATGTTTTCGGCCTTAAGCTCAGTACGGATTCGTTTAGTAAAGCCAACAGGTACCGTAGACTTAATAATAATGGTCGCTTTTGGATTAACCTCTAATGCGTCAGCAATGACAGTTTCTACTGTGTGAGTGTTGAAATAGCCTGTTTGCGGGTCATAGTCTGTTGGTGTCGCGACAACAATAAACTGAGCATGTTGATAAGCGTCTTGCTTGCAGGTCGTGGCTTGGAGTTTTAAAGGTTTGGTGGTTAAAAATTCATTGATTTCATCGTCTTCAATGGGCGAGAGTTTGTCGTTTATTAGGTCCACTCTCTCTTGGAGTATATCTAATGCAATCACGTCATTGTGCTGAGCCAGCAAAATAGCGTTAGATAAGCCCACATATCCTGTGCCAACAACTGCAATATTTACATTCATCAAACGGCTCTCCAACTAAATTGGTCTTACAGCTGAAATATTGTACTTAAATCGAACTCGCCATGTTACGCGGCTTTTATGTCTGCAATGTTAAATTTGTTACATTCTGAATGCAAGCGGTGAGGATATAAAGAAGTCATTACAATGATAATGCCCAAAGAAGCATACACACTATTAACAGAGCTGACCGACACACCATTTAAAATTAAAATTGATAACGCAGCCCACCGTGCCCTGCGATCAACATCACTGAGCTTAAGCAAATAATTAATGGCCCAAAAGATAAATACTAGCCCGACAAAACCGTGATCATATATGGCTCTCGTAATATATGAATGCAAAATTACGGAGTAGCAAATTGAAGGATCTTTTGCACTAAACAATGATTCATAAAAAGCAAGGCGCTCACACGCGTCTTGTGGCAAAGCCGTGATAGCGGGGTTACCGAATAAAAACTCGTACCAATGCCAATCGGCTATCGCGGTTAAAAATATTTGGAAAAACACGACTCGGTCAATTTCTTCTGCACTTCCACCTGATAGGCGTGAGACAAATATAGCAACCACTCCAAGCCCTGCGGCCCCAACCAAGCAAAGCTGGACAACCGTTTTCCAGCTCATTTCTTTGATGTATAACAGCACTAACATAGCTAAAAAACAAATAACACCAGAGCGAGAACCCGATAAGAATACAGCGAGAGCAAGTACTAACCATTCATACATAGACAGTTTGTTCTTAAAGCTCCAAACAGCACACCCGAGTAGCAGCAAGAACATAATTTCAAAGTTGTTTTCAGTAAAGATCCCTGGTCGCTCACTAGATCCCAACATAAGCCAAACCACATATTTGATCAGGAACAAAGTCAGCATGACACGCCAAAGCAATTTGACCATATCTGATGTAAAAAGTACTTTAGAGGAGAAAAAGCAAAGTATTGCCAGATAAAAATACGCTTTGTATGCAATTAGAAAATCAACTGGGTGTGCACCTCGAGACAAAGCAAGTACCATGCAAACACCAAAATACCCTGCACACAGTACAAAAATATACCAAGCCTGAGGTGTCATACGCTTTGCGACAAATAACAGCACACCGAGAATCAGTAGCTCAAAAATAACATTTGCTGGCAATAAATTGTAGGAGCCATACGACACGCATCCGACTAATGCCAGTAACAAAAAGAGCACAAAGTATTGCTGTCGTACCATATAATTTCCCTATGCCCTACGCGATTTTACTCTATCGAATAACCAAGTATTCATACTTGGAGTAAGCAGCAACATGCCAAATGCAAAAATTCGATAGAAATCCCATTGCAACATGGGGTGTGAAGTGAGAAGTTTCCATGCTTGGCGTCTACGACCATGAATTAGATTGCTTTTCACACTACTCATGACTGTCAAGTGTTGTAAGTAACTCAAACTACCTCGAAGGGATGTTGGCACCATCTGTTTTTGTTTTAGCTCTTCAAACATATACAAATGAGGTGAAGGTTCAATATAATCGATGCGAAATTGTTCCGTACCTGATGCTTTGAGGTCATAAACTACGCAACTTTTGGCCATATAAGCAATTGGCCCAGCGCAAGCCATTTTTGCCCAAACAACCTGATCTTCACCTAAATTCAATCCCTCTGGGAATAAACCAATATCCAACAGACTCGCTTTGTTGAGACATACAGATGACGCAGTAATTGGCAAATCTTCATTGCAACAGGCTTGGAAGTAATCAGAAATCACACCATGGGGCGTTTTAAAGTATGAGTTAATCGCCCGCTTGTTACCTTTTGAAGTACCAAACTCATACCCCGTACACAATAAATTAGCGCCGGGGTATATCGAATGTAACTCATTGATAGATTGTATAAAATCTGGATACCAGTAATCATCTGCATCTAAAAATGCGATAAACTCACCTTTTGCGAGATTAATACCAGTATTTCGCGCGTGAGAAACGCCATGATTATTTTGTCTTATCACATTAACATTAGCGTAGCCTAGCTCCTGAACTCTGCTCGCGCCTTCATCAGTAGAGCCATCATCGACAACAATGATCTCTCTCACTGTATATGTTTGCTGAACTACAGACTCTATCGCTCGAACAATATAGTCAGCTTTGTTGTACAGGGGGATAACAACCGAAATATCCATATTCAGCTACTTGCTCTTATGAATCAAGTTCAACAAAAGGGAAGTCATAAATATCCATGCATCGGAAGACTGAATACCGTTCTTGCTAAACGCTCTGCAATTGGAAAGTCGCCGTTTTGATCACCGAACTCAGCAAAAGCAGTTTGTTCATGCATACAAGTTCCGTAGTAAATCACGGTCGGTATACCTTGTGCTTTATATTCAGCCATAGCGGTATCTCGGTGTTCGCTCTGCACTGTATATTGCGCCCAAGAACTCAGATACCCTTGTGGTATAACGGGTGTTTTAAAGCGGCCCGCTAATTGTGCATTATACTTTTGTGCGGCGACATTTCGATTAACCAATTCAGTTGGAAATTCAGCGAGTTTCTCCAACAAAATAGCGGCCTGGATCGTATCTAATCGGCTATTCATGCCAATTCGCACATTATCGTACTTGTCTTTGCCTTTGCCATGTACACGGTATGACTTTATCAACGCTGCATATTCATCATCATTAGTGAAAATAGCACCGCCATCGCCGTAGCAACCTAGAGGCTTTGCTGGGAAAAAGCTCGTTGTCGCAATATCACCGAAAGAACCGGCTCGCTGACCATTGATTTCGCCACCAAATCCTTGAGCGGCATCTTCAATTAATTTTAAGTTGTATTTTTTTGCAAGCGCTTCGAGTGCGGGGTAATCCGCTGGTAATCCAAATAAGTCGACCGCAATGATTGCCTTCGGCTTCAATTTTCCTTCCG
Organism: Pseudoalteromonas sp. ATL1; assembly: GCF_058933015.1. Taxonomy (NCBI): domain Bacteria; kingdom Pseudomonadati; phylum Pseudomonadota; class Gammaproteobacteria; order Alteromonadales; family Pseudoalteromonadaceae; genus Pseudoalteromonas; species Pseudoalteromonas sp. ATL1. The sequence continues at coordinate 4,134,349 of NZ_JBZYXL010000001.1, forward strand.
CCAAAATAACTTGTATGCGACGTTCAAGGTCATTAGGGCAAATATTGAATGTATCTGGGTTTGAGTCAACAAATACCGGCGTTGCACCTTCATAAGCTATCGTTTCAGCTGTAGCAAAAAAAGTAAAGGTTGGACAAAAAACTGCGTCGCCTTCACCGACTTCCAACGCCATCAGCGACAATGTTAACGCATCAGTACCATTTGCACAGGTAATCGCGTGCTTAACACCCACATACTCGGCTAGCTTTAACTCTAGCTCTTGTACTTCGGGCCCCATAATATATTGACCATGCTCCAGGACAGTTTGAATTCTTCTGTCTATTTTTGTTTTTAAATGCTGATACTGTGCAGCTAAATCAATAAATTGCATTCCATCACCGCTATACGCTAACTAATTTCAACTCATCATCGGTGAGCTGATATTTATCCTGAGTATGTGGGCATATCGCTTCTGCGTTGCCCGTAAGTGGTAAGTCTAATTGCTCACCATATTTACTGATCCAGCCGATTTGCTTGGCAGGTATCCCCACCATTAAAGCAAATGGCTTTACATCTTTGTTAACAACGGCACCTGCACCGACTAATGCATAATCACCAATAGTAATACCACAAACAATTGTGCAGTTTGCCCCCAAAGTTGCACCTTGTTTTACCAAGGTATCTTTATATTCTGTTTTTCGTTCTATAAACGCGCGGGGGTTATACACATTAGTGAAGACCATACTAGGCCCACAAAACACATCGCTCTCTAGGTGAACATTGTCGTACACAGAAACGTTATTCTGAATTTTGACGTTATCGCCAATGGTGACTTTATTGCCAACGAATACATTTTGCCCCAATGAACAGCCTCGGCCAATTACAGCGCCTGAACACACATGCGCAAAATGCCAAACTCTAGAGCCATCACCGATTTGAGCGCCCTCATCAACAATGGCGCTATCATGCTTTTGGTAGTTCATTACATTTCACTTAAGAATGGATGTTTAGTGTCTGCAGAAGGCTCTTTTAAGTCACACTTTCGGATATAACTAACAATTTCAATACTGGGGCGCGCCTCTTCTAAGCCGAAGCCTTTCCCTTCAAGAATGTGTTCATAGCTAGCTGTATGTAGGTCAGTAAAGCCGCCCGAAAACTCTATTTCTTCACCATCAACGGTAATTGAACGGTAAGTTCTCTGCCCACTAGCACTGATTGATTTTGGAAGGTAATTGCTATCAACCGATAGAAACCACTTAACCCGAGCATGCGCTAGCTCCAAGTACCCTGCAGATACACTGGCCTCTCGAACATACACTTCATTTTTTTTAACTGAACCAAAAATCCAAGATAACATATCATAAAAGTGCACACCGATATTGGTTGCTATTCCACCTGATTTACTATCTTCACCTTTCCAAGAAGTAAAATACCAATGGCCACGGCTGGTCAGGTAACTCAAATCTATTTCATATACTTTTCCAGGATTGGCAGCTAATTCTTCGGATACTTTATCTTTTAAAGCAGTGATACTCGGATGAAGTCTAAGCTGCAGAATATTATAAACTTTCTTCCCTGTTTCTAATTCTACTTCCTTTAACGCATCAATGTTATGAGGGTTCAAAACTAAAGGCTTCTCGCAAATAGCATGTGCGCCGTTTTTCAATGCAAATCTGATATGGGAGTCATGTAAATAATTAGGTGAAGCGATAGCGACATAATCAATCTTTTCTCCTTTTCTGCGCAATAAATCAACATGCCTATCGAAACGTTCATATTCAACAAAAAAATCAGCATCAGGAAAATAACTATCAATTATTCCTACCGAGTCATTCTTATCCATTGCTGCAACTAAGTTATGACCCGTTTCCTTGATCGCTTTCATATGACGTGGAGCAATATAGCCCGCAGCACCAATTAGTGCGAAATTTTTTGCCTTATTCATCTGTGTTATAACCTTAAATCTGCATCTTGAGGGTTTAAAACGTGCTTAACATCGTAGAGTACGTGTGCTTGCTTGCCAAAAGCTCTGATTTTTTCAACGCCCCACTCTTTAAATTCATGGTGATCTACTGCCAGCACAATACCATCGTATTGGCCATTTTCGATGTCATTAATCAGAGTTAAGCCGTATTCGTGTGCAACTTCATCGGCACTGGCCCAGCTATCATACACGTCAACCGACATATTAAAGTCTTTTAGCTCTCGAACAATATCAATGATCTTGGTATTGCGAACGTCAGGGCAATCCCCTTTGAAAGTAAAGCCTAAAATCAGCACTTTAGCTTCATCGATATGAATCTTACGACTCGATAGCTTCTTAACTAACTGGGTAGCAACATACTCCCCCATACCGTCATTGATGCGTCGCCCTGCCAAAATGACTTCTGGGCGATAGCCGACTTCTTCAGCTTTGTAGGTCAAGTAATATGGATCAACACTAATACAATGCCCGCCAACCAAACCAGGCTTGAACTTTAGAAAATTCCATTTGGTGCCAGCCGCATTGAGTACTTCTTCAGTATCAATATTCAAACGATTAAAAATCTTGGCAAATTCATTAATAACCGCAATATTCAAGTCTCGTTGCGTATTTTCAATAACCTTAGCCGCTTCGGCTACCTTGATTGAAGAAGCTTTATGTGTGCCTACGGTAATAATCGTTCTGTACATATCATCGATATAATCGGCGACTTCAGGCGTTGAGCCCGACGTGATTTTTGTAATTTTGGTAAGCGTATTAACCTTATCGCCCGGATTGATGCGTTCCGGCGAGTAACCAGCAAAGAAGTCTTCGTTGAAAGTAAGGTTTGAAATCTTCTCGATAATTGGAATGCACACTTCTTCTGTTGCACCTGGATATACAGTGCTTTCAAAGATAACGATATCGCCTTTTGAGAGATGACGCCCCAATAATGCAGACGCTTTGCGTAAAGGGTTTAAATCCGGTGCGTGCGTATCGTCAATGGGCGTTGGCACGGTAACAATATAAATATTACACTCTGCCAAATCATTTTCATCATGAGAGTATGTTAGACGTGTCGCTTCTGCTAGCTGTGCTTTCGTGACCTCTAGCGTGGCATCAACGCCTTCACGTAATTGCTCAACTCGCGCTTGATTTATATCAAAACCAATTACGTCAAAAAATTTTCCAAACTCTGCCGCTAGTGGCAGACCAACATAGCCTAGGCCAATAATGCCTATTTTTTTCTTGGGTAAAGGAGAAAACATACTATTCCTATTTCTCGCGAGAGTTTGCTTTTTCAACTGACTCTGTACGCTTACCTTTTAATTGCATACGCACATAGCTCACTATAAATTTAGGGTACTCTTTAACAAGCCTGTCTCGTACATGCTTGTGTAAAATTGCCCGCTGTAACCAGCGTAATCCTAACTTTTTCACTAGAGGGTGGTAATAATCAGCCTTAATTGCTGACTGTTCAATGAATCCACCACAAGTGAACAAAAGGGCTGGTTGCTCCAGTATATTTTTCAGCTCAACAATAAACTGGTCCTGTTTAGGCGTCCCCATACCGCACACTACGATATCTGGCTTTAACAAATTTAGTTCAGAGATAACCACCGCTTTCAGGCTAGGATCATTCAAGTAACCATGGTGTTTGTAAACTACATTTAAGTTGTCGAACATTTTCAAGTAATTACTAACTGCTATATCTACAACCCCAGGTTTTGCACCAATAAATGCTATGCGTTTGCCAGTCCTATTCGCAAAATCAAGCACATCCACAGCAATTGAAGAGAAGTCAAAACTTAAACGCTCAATTTTATTCTTATTGAAAGCATTGTGTAAACATGTATGTAGTGAACCATCAGAGAAAATCGCATCCAACTTAGTCAAAACAGATAAGTCATCCCCCAGCAGGCCATATGAAAATGGATTGACAAAAGTCACCGCCTGACTCTGCTCCAAGCCTTGCTGACTTTTATCAAGTAATACATTAAATGTATTTTTGTCGGAAAGCTTACTGTCTAATACATTTGAATAAATCAAAACACACCTACTGAAGTAAATAATATAGGTTTATACGTTGATCTGCTTGCAGATCTTCTCAATTTTACTTTCCATAGATAAATGCTGTAGCGCAAACTCTCTAAGCTCAGTCGCTGGCAAGAGGTGCTTTTGAGCAAGGTTAACAAGTAGCTCACTCAACTCAGTGATATTATCCGTATTACTAACAGTGTATCTATATGGCTCGGCATTCTGAGAAAAATCCGGATCAGTACCAGACCCAATAACAGCAAGCCCCCGAGTGATATACTCACGTGTTTTGAGATCAGACGCTTCATTGAGCCCTTTTCGATAAAGTCCCAAACTAGATACTCCCATGTCAGCATTCAAAAATGTCTGATTTAGTGCTTCACCATGCAAAAAGCCGGTAAAAAATACATGACTCTCGAGCTCCAACTCTTTGACTAGCTCTACCAAGCCATCTAGGGCGTCACCGCCCCCTACTATAGTCAAGGTAATGCGCGCGTCGCTATTTAGTTTTGCACTGTGGATAGCCCGAATAAGCCTATCATATCCATGCCAATCAGCGAGCTGACCCACCGCAATTAGGCGTAATTCTCCAAGAGCTTTTGATGATGGTGAACTACATAACGGCAAATTGTCAGATACTAATATACCATTACCAAGTTTAAGTGTTTTACGCTTCACGCCTAAAGAAAACCAAGCTGATTCATCTGCGTACTGAACAACAAGTGACGCAGGAAACAACACCCAACTTGAACTCAGTAAAGAGATTGCTTGCTTAACCACCCGCTTTAATGGATTTGTAATAGAAGTATTATATTCTGCTAGAACAACTGCTCTAGGTGTTGGCACATCAACCACCAACTTTTTTCCTTTTAGACGCAACCAAAGCATTGGAAAAAACAGCACTGGCGCCAATAACAGCGAAAAGCGAATAAAAATGATATCTGCCCGAGCCTTAAACAAATCAACAACTAAGCGAGTTGCTTCTTTTACACTAGCATTATACAGATTGGAAGTAGCACGAAACCCCAAGTTTCTAGCTGCATCCACTGTATTATTGACTTTTTTGGCGACGCCTGGTGACTGCTCACTATCAATGAATGCGAAATATTGAAATCGCCTGCTCATGCCCAATCCAAATCTATTGTGTTTCGTATATACAACTAACTGCCACTCACCAATTTCGAGACTCAAATATAATTATCCACAGAATAAGCAAGCGATTATATCCATGAACTAATCAATACATTGTAAATTAATGTAATCTTTGCCAAAACATTTGATAATCAAACCGACAAGTTGAGCATACAACGTTGCCCCTCTAAAACACTAAAAACGAGTCAAGTTCAAACAATCTCGGACCAAAATTTACAAAGGCCGGAGATTATACACTAGCGGGGGATTTGAGTACATAGAGCCTGACGTGCTTCCAAGTAAAAATGCAATACAGCTTTAAGCCAATACTCGCTCGTTTTAGAGCAACCTGTCGCTAACTATCACGGCTTCCCCAGCGCTTGTCTAAAAACAGTTGGCTGTATGCCCCAATAATAGTGAAACCATATTTAGAAAACTCCTCCTTCTGCGATTGAGATAGCAAAGCCCCAAAATTCAGGAAATGCGTGTCGAAGTCTCGACGCAATTTTTTCGCATAAATGATCTTTTTTATGGTCACAGGTAGCAGTCCATATATACGATGGGCAAGCTTCCGCTTGAAGCTATAATCCGCGGCATTCTTGTTACTTAGCTCCACAAACGAAGGTGCCTGCTTTTTAAATAGCTGCGCAACTAAGTCATTATACCATAACCTGTTTTTCCGAAGCTGCAATGGAACACTGCACCAAAATGAAACAAATTCATGCTCCCAAAGAGGTAGCCACCATTCGTAACCAAAAAACTCGTAAGCACGAACCGAGTTAATTATGTATTTTGCCTGTCGCTCTCGCCAGTCCCAGCTCTCATAAGCATTAGCAAACGTAATACTATCAGCTGCAAACTCTACTGGCAGGGTAGCTTTAATCCGATCAGCTAATACAGAATTATCTGAGTACTCATTATTTGACGTACGCGGTGCACATCCATAATGGTTTTTTGCAATTTCAGCGACTAGCTCCTGACTAGAAAAGCGCTCTTTTTCAAAAGTAATGTCAGGGATATGAGAACCTGCAACAAAGTCACCACTATGGCCTGGCACAAAAATCGCGTCATCCGTAACAAATTGCTTTTCTTTTAACATTTTAATGGCCAACCAATCTTGGATATGTGGTAAAGATACGCCTTGCGATGCCATTCTTTGAAACTGCTTAGCTTGCTCACTAAACCAAGCTTTTTGCCATAGTTCATCGGTGTACTCTATAAAGTGCCAATTATAACCGAGGCTATCCGCAATTTTTTTACTTAGCGTCGCCTCTTTATTACCTTTGACCCCATAAGAAAAGCATACAACATTCTGGTATCCTAGTTGCTTTAACGACGAGGCTATAAGACGAGAGTCAAATCCACCAGACAACGGCAATACAATTTGGCGTCCATTCGCGTGCTTGACTAATCGCTCAAAGCAAATTGCGACATTTTCATAAAATTGATTTGCAAGTTCTTCTACATCAATTTCATTGGGTTCATGATGATCAAATAAAAAATGATCTGTAACTTGCAGCTCACCACTCGCTTTGCAAAATTTAACTAGTTGCCCAGCTTCTACTTGTTTGATCATTGGGTGTAATGTATCGGCACCGCACACATACCCCGTGAGTAAAAACTCGGAATGAGCGCGACAGTTTTGTGCGTGGGGGAGTTGTTCTGAAATCCACTCAAAATTATCAGACACATAAAATGCTTGTTCAGTATGGGCGTAAAAGAGGGGAATAGAGCGAACTCTATCAACAGCGATATGTACATGTGTATCTGACTCGATATACAGAGCAAAAAAGCCACAAGCTTGCTTTAGCTGCGAAGAAACCTCTACATCAAAATCGGTAATTTCATCGACCAATACTTTTGAGCCGTTTATATATAAATTACCAAGTATTGTTTTATCTACTGAAAAGCTACTAATAACGGGCTTCATACTACTTACCTATAATTGCTGATAACTCACCTGAAAGGCGTTTAGCGATCACACTTTTTGAAAAATGCTTTTCAACGTAATGTGAAATATAACTTGCGTCATACCGTTCTATATTTACCATCATCTGATACATTGCCTCACTGAGCCCTTTCACATCATCAGGATGAACCAACAAGCCATTGCTGGGGTTAACAAAATCCACAGCTCCACCGCTATGGGTCGCTATCACAGGCAACCCTAAACTCATCGCTTCAATGTAAACAACACCAAATGCTTCATACTGACTAGGTAATACAAATGCATCTGCTTGTAAGAGATGTTCGGTCACTTCAGAATGCTCAACATACCCCGTAAAGTGCACATGATTATCAATACCTAACGATCTCACATGCGCTTCAACTTCTTGCTTATACCAACCATCCCCCACAATGGTTAACTTGATAGCGCACTCTTGCTTTAGCAAAACAGCAAATGCTTCAACCAGTGTTTTGTGGCCTTTTAGAGGTACAATGTTACCCACACAAATAAAATTAAACGTGGCTTGGTTACTACTGTTTTTTTGAATAACAGCTTTTGGTATGTCAACCATGTTGGCTAATACATCGATGTCAGCATTAGGACACAAGTTGGTTAAATAAGGACGTAAAACCGAAGAAACGCATAGCACTTTTTGCGCAGATGCAAGTGCGACTCTAAGCTCAGGCAATGCCATTTCTAACTTTTCTGTGGCATCAACAAATTGATTATTTACAAAACGCCCTCGATGCTCCGTTACTAAATAAGGAGTCCCCGTAGATGCTTTGATTTTTGCAGCTCCAAGGCCCGCCCAAATCAAACTATGAACATGCATAACATCGGGATTATAATCGTTTTGAGATTGAAAACGCTTAAACACTCGATACATTTTATTCGCGAAAATATTTGCATATAACTTAGGAGCACGGGGCAATCCTGGTACTCTTGCTCTGATGACCTGTAGTTCACCTTCTCTGACACAAGTGTAATTTGCAAACCAAAGGCTCAGCAATGCACCTAACCATTCGCCGATATTTCTTGGTGAAACTCGTTCAACACTGAGTACTGTTACTTCATTACCGAGTTCAGCCAAAGCCTGTGATTGCTGCTCAAAAAAAACGCCCCCATATGGCGGATACCATGATGGCAATACCAATATGTTCAAGCTGCCTTCCTTCTTTTAAAAGTCAATGTACCAACCACCCAGATTAGCGTTAACACAAACGCAGCGATTTTCGACGTATCATGTAACAATGCATATAGGCATAAACTCGGTAACAAATACGTGCCCACACTCTTTATATGTAAAAAAGCCACCGTTGATAAAGGCACATATAGCTGTCGAAAAGTCATTGAAATAAACGCAAATACAATGAAACCGTTTAAAATAGCAAAATACATAATTGCATCGGTAAATGGTAAAACTGACAAACCAGCTACCGCAGAAACGCGTATTACAAATGAAACAAAATCAAAGTTCGCTGCAAGCTTTTGTTTTTCTAAAACAATTAACACCGTGCTAATTGGGGATGCAGTAAACACAAAGTAAATCCAAACCGCAAGAAATGATGACAATTGCCCCGCTTTACTCCATTGTTCACCAAATATAAAGCCAAATAGTTCTGGTAAGTAAAATACAAACAGCGCTAACAAAGGCATTGAAAAGTTGATTAATTGCTTGTGGATCTCGAACGTCTTGTTACTAAGCTCCCCATCTTCTTTGTACTTGCGTGCATTCGACATAAATACACTACTTATCGCTGAACCGATGATATTTACCGGCGCAATTAAAACACGATGCGCTAACACATATAAACCAGCTAAACTCGCAGAATAAAACGATGAGAACATGATGACGGGTAGCACTGTACCCGATGTATTAGTCAAAGAAGCCCACATCGTATATTTAGGAAACTTCACATAGCGCTTTGAAACTGCAAGCATTTTATGTGTATCTGACTTAAGCTTTATTTTTTTACCTTTTAAAAAAGGTAAAAAGCACAGTAATGACAACGCAAAACCAGCAACATAGCCATAGATCAAACCAAGGGTTGAAGCAACAGACAATGACACCTGCCCAAGCCCAATAGATGTCGCTTGCACAACTTTTGAAATACTCAAGCGGCTGAATGAGGCTTCACGCACACAGTAATAATTCGCTAACTGATAAAGACCACATACAAATAATGCTGCTGGCAATAAGTAAAGCACCTCTTTGTGCTGCTCTATGTTCAACAGCTCAGCTAAAGGTTGTTGCATGGCGATAACGACCAAAAACGTTAATAACGACAGCACACAAATTAGCAAGACGCATAATTTGACCAAAGCCGAAACCGCATTGCGGCTCTTCACAATTGGTAAAGCCATTTCATACTTTAAACTTGCGATCACCAATAAAATAGTGGATGCACTCATAAACACACCGAATGCGCCAAAATCATCTGTGGAATATAAGCGAGTTAAAATAGGAGATAGTAATAGCAGTAGTAGCTGTCCTGCTGACGTCCCAGAGATCAATGTAATGATATTTTTTAGAAATTTATTGTTTAACAAGGGTGCTTCTCAAGAAGATTATGACAAAATAGAGCTTCGTACTGACAACAAGCTTATGCCTAGCAAAAAACTAATCAAGCAATGACCGTAAGTACTCACCATAGCGACTTTTTTCCATTAAGTTTGCTCTTGCAAGCAAAACCTCTGAGTTGATCCAACCTTTATTCCAAGCTATTTCTTCAAGACAAGCGACCATGAGCCCCTGTCTGTGCTCCAGAGTCTGAACAAATTGACTTGCTTCGAGTAAACTGTCGTGAGTCCCTGTATCCAGCCAAGCAAAACCACGCCCTAAAACTTGAACTGACAGCCGATCCGCGTCCAAATAAACTTGATTTATAGCGGTTATTTCTAACTCATTACGTGATGAAGGCTTGATAGTTTTTGCTATATGCGAAACATTGTTATCATAAAAATAAAGCCCTGTGACAGCAAAATTTGATTTCGGTTTAAGTGGTTTTTCCTCTATAGACAGCGCATGCATATTTTCATCAAATTCAACTACGCCAAAATGTTGAGCTGATGCTACTGGGTATGCAAAAACAAGAGCGCCTTCGCACAGTTTTGCTGCATTCTGTAAAACGGGTGTAAAACCTTGACCGTAAAAAATATTATCTCCTAACACCAAACAGACACTATCGTTACCAATGAATGACTCACCGATAATGAATGCCTGTGCGATACCATCAGGGCTATCTTGAACGGCATATTGAATATCAATGCCAAACTGTTTCCCTTCTTCGAGCAAGCGTCTGAAAAATGGCAGATCCACGCTTGTAGTTATAATCAATATTTCTCTTATACCTGCTAACATTAGCACTGATATTGGGTAATAAATCATCGGCTTGTTATAGACTGGTAGTAGCTGCTTACAAACCCCTTGAGTTATAGGAAATAACCTAGAACCTGTTCCACCCGCTAAAATAATCCCCTTCACTGAGCGCGCTCCGAAACAGTACTCCCAGAATTTGAAAATAACTCAATATACCACTTTACTGTCATCTCAAGACCGGATTCAAAAGAAATGGTTGGTTTCCAACCTAAAGTATTGACTATTTTATCACTGTTAATTGCATACCGTTTATCATGCCCAGGTCTATCAGGAATAAACTCTATAAGTGAATCAAAGCCAACTCCCGATGCCCGTAACGCATTTTTATTGTTGAAAGCGTGTATTTCTAACAGTGAACATATTCGTCTTACTAGCTCAATGTTACAGATTTCATTGTTGCTTCCAATATTGTATGTGTGCCCCACTCTCCCTTTTTTAATAACCGTGCATAAGGCCTTGACGTGATCATCAACGTGGAGCCAATCTCTTATTTGCATTCCATCACCATAAATTGGAAGGCAGCCCCCATTAAGAGCTCTGTGAATAACTAGAGGAATTAACTTTTCAGGAAACTGATATGGGCCATAATTATTCGAACAATTAGTAATAAGAACTGGTAAGTTATATGTCCTTGCCCAAGCCCTAACTAAATGATCTGAACTTGCTTTACTTGCTGCATAAGGAGAACTTGGTTGATACCTACTTTTCTCAGTAAACGCTTCTTCATCTAACTCAAGGTCTCCATACACTTCATCGGTTGACACATGTAAAAACCGAAACTGAGTACGAATGTTCTCGTCTTGAGTATCCAAATATTCTCTTACTGACTCTAATAAATTAAACGTGCCAACGATGTTGCTTTGTATAAAATCTGATGGGCCTAAAATTGATCGATCCACATGACTTTCTGCCGCTAGGTGCACAACAATGGTCGGTTTAAAATTGAGCACTGTATTGTGTAACTTGGCAAAGTCAGCAATATCTATCTGTGAAAACGCATATCTAGGACTAGTAGCTACCTCTTCCAGTTTATTCAAATCAGCAGCATAAGATAGCTTGTCAACATTGAGCACCGTTACTTCAGTCTTTTTAATCAAATGGCGTATAAATGCACTACCAATAAAACCGGCTCCCCCAGTTACTAAAACTCTTTGTTTTGCATCCAAAGTAAGATTCTGTAACACTAATTAGCTCCCATGTACTTTCTTATAGACCGCTTTGTGTTTATTGAATAAACCACTAACTTTTCCTAGTTGTCGATACATTAATAAGCGTCCTTTCATTTGCTTAGCCTGATTATGAAATGCCAAACACAGTACAAAACCAAGGCTAAGTGCCAGAGGTATTTTCGTAAGCTCAAGCAACAATGTTTTGAAATTGCCGTGATGTTTTAAAATGATACGCATATCAGCGGCTCCAATCCGGTATGCCCTCTCAATCGCCCACTGTTTAGTCATTCTACCGTCGTCAAACACCTCATGACTTACCGCGCTTACAGCAATTGCGAAACGAGCCCCTCGCTCCTTCAAACGAGTGAAGTACTCCTTGTCTCCTCCGCCAAATAACGCATAAAATGGGTCAAAACGTTGTTGCTCGAATTGAAAGTATACGTTTTTGCAAAGCAATACGTTACCGACGCCTTCTAATAAATCAACTTGTTGAGAATAAGATGGTTCTGGTGGGTAATAAATACTTAATTCTTCCAACCATTTAGGGGGGGGAGTGGCAAAGTCAGGCCTGACTATACCCCCGACGATTTCACAAGAAGTATTTTTTTGAACGTCTAACAAAGATTGAAGCCAATTAGCGTCAACCCACTCATCATCGTCAACCATAGCTAAAAAATCAGCTTGATTTTTTTCGAATGCATGACTCAATATCTGGTTACGAACAAAAGAGATCCCTCGTTCTTCCACTATGATTGTTTCAATTTCATAACTTAGCTCTGTTCTTATTCCATTAACTAAGTTTACCCCTTGAGTATTTATACAATCATTATCCGCGACAAGGACTTTAAGTTCGACTTGATTTGTTAGAAATAAGCTATCAAGCGATTTTAGAAGCTTTTTCAAACCATTTGGACGTTTATATGTGGGAACACCTACAACGACAGTAATAATTTGTTGACTCTCTTTTGAAAATTCCATGTTCACCACAACCTAGCTCAGCCTGCCAAAACCTAAATTTCGGAATACTAACAAAGTTAGCCCTATTCCCAAACCATTAATCAGCAAAAAGACGCTCAACTGCGCAATAAACGTGATAGAGAATAAGTTATTCAAATAAATCACAGCTCTCAATGAAACCAAGGCAACTGCAATGATGCAAACTGGAGCCTTTGCGAATTCAAGTAACCCTATAAAAACACAAGGTTTAATCAAAAAATACCAGTGTGCAATCAAGATTATAACTTGTAATATTAGCAAGGCCAAAAGCATGTCGAAAAGCCCGAAGGGTACAATCAACAAAATAACGACTATACGTAAGAGAGTGACTATTACGTTCCAATAAAAAGAACGCTTCACAGCTCCTGTCGCTTGTAACAAACTACTGCAAGGGTTGATAACAGACACAATCAAATATGTAAGAGCGAGTAAAGATGCAAACTCATGAAACTCTGACCAGTTCCCCCCCAAAATGAGTTCAAGAAAAGGTTCAGAAAAATAAGCGATCCCGATATACAAAGGCATATTGATTAAACTTAGCAACGCCACTGCATTGAGATAATAATAAGCTCTTTTATCTTTCGATACATTAACCAGCATCGGAAATAGTACGCGGTTAGCCGTCGGGTTTATAAGCTGTAACATTGGCTTACCTATTAAGTCCTTTAGGTAGCTATAGATTCCAAGCGTTTCAGCTCCTAAAAGCTTTAATATAACCAGCTGATCAAACTGTCTGCTAAGCAAGCCGGTCAGATTTTCAAACATTTGGTAACAGCCATATTTGAGCGGACCTTTAATTACTTTAAAATGTGGCCATGTAATACCAAACTTTTCAGGGTGGAGAAAAAGGCACAATATCAATAACACGATAGCTTGTAGCAATTGCGCATATACCGCGCCAGTAACCCCAAATCCTTGCCATAACAAAGCACACGTGGCTAGAAAGCCTGAAAATTGAGAAGACACTTCAACCACCGCAATATCATAAAATTTTAGCTCTTTTTGCAACTGTGCAATTGGCTGTGCAATACACACGCGGATGAAGATCACTCCAGAAACAACCAAAGCGAATGACTCTAAATCAGGCAGATTGAGATAAAAACCAGCCCAAGGAATAACGGTAAAACTTATAAGCGCGGCACTTAGGCCTATCAACAAGCCAAAAGTGTAGAGTTGATACATTTCATTTCTACTCAGTTTTTTGTGGAATATTAAAGCATTGGATAGCCCACCATCCCCGACTAATTGAGACAAACTGACACAAATACCTATGAAAGCAAGCAAACCTAATGATTCAGCAGAGAGAAATCTCGCTAACACTAAAAATTGAGCTAGCTGCACCGCAAATTTAGCGATCGTAGTTGCAGTACTCCATGAGACACTGCCTATTACCGAGAAACGCGTGCTCATTATTTCAGTAGATCCACAAACATTTCACGCCACTTGGGCAATAAAGCGTGTTCAGAAAAGTTTCGCTGCATCAATCCTTGATTTTGCGTATTTATTTTTTGTACTAAACAATTAAGTCCATCACCACCAAGGTTCTGTAAGCTTGAAGAATCATACAACTTAAAACCGAGACTGCTTAAATCTCTATACGAGGTAGTGTTAGAATTCAAAAAGACGGGTTTCCCCATCTGCAACATAGCATACACAGCGTACAACCCCTGCTGCCTGTTATGTGCAAATACAAGTAGATCTACTTCGTTGAGCAATTCGTCATAAGAGGTTTTATCCAGCATCGATGTCAGCGCAATAAAGTTATCTGAAAACAATTTTTTACCAACCGCTATCACACTTTTTATATAGTCTTGCTCTGCGCCATAATTCAGTGGCACGACAATCTGACATTCCAGATCACGTATGGCAGCAAGCTTTTGTAGCATTTCGATATGATTATTACTGGGTGCACCAGAGTTACCAAGCAATAGCTTAATTCGGTCGCTTCTTTTTTTTGTATTTGTTTGAGCAAAACCAATTAATGGGTATGGTAAAACGTGTGCATGCTTAACAGCCAGTCTTTGTGTTAATAAATTGCTATCTCCTTGATTGAGTGTAAAAACGCAACCAAACTTCTTTAAAACTTGGCTATGTATAAAGCGATTAACTAAACCTTTTAACGATAGTTTATGTTCATATCGGTATAGTTCAGCTCCCCAAATCATACATGCAGAGTGCGCTAAGCGTTTAAACCGAAGCAAAGCACGGATTAAAGTGGGGTCAAACACCCCATGAAATACAAACCTTGTATTACTCTTCATAGCTGCTAGTTGAACCAAGAGTGCTTTATTATCCGCAAATTCTACAAATCCATGCTTACAATGTGATGCACCAACAGGGATCCAAAACTGTTGTTCGATCCCTTTTCCTGCCTTGATAAAAAACTCCCTCATGGGGATATAATGATGTGGAGAAGCTGAAAATATGTGAATAAGCATGACTATTTTTTTTCTAGCTGCTTTTGAATATTGAGTAGATCCCTTTTTCGTTTGTTAACCTTTTTAGCAGGCATACCTGCAACGATCTTGAACTCGTCAACAGATTTTGTAACAAGGCTTTGCGCCCCCACTGCTGCACCTAACCCTAGTTTAACACCCGGTAATAGAATAGCGCCTGCGCCAATAATACAGTGCTGGCCAATATGAACAGGCTTACTTGTTACGTTAGTAAACGCCGCATCCACTGTTGGGTTGGTCATCCAGGTGCCACTATAATCATCACTACTTGAGTAAACTGTCACTCTAGCTGAAAGACCTGAGTAATCTTCCATTGTAATTGATGCATCGCCAATTAAAGATGAATATGCACCAATGTGGATGTAATTTCCTAGGGTTATTCCCCCCTTACCCGCAGACAAAATACAAAAGTCATCAATGCGGACATGATTACCAAAAGCAATTCTTTCAAGTCCGAACAAAGAAGCTTTACGAGAAATAAGGCAGTTATCACCGACGGCTTTAATCCCTAAGTCTTTCAATTCTGACTTACTATAATGCAATGTTTGTTTCATCTCGTTTTCTGAAGTTTTTTAGGAAAGTTATGATTTTAGCAGAAATATATTCAACATCTTTAAAATCAAGTTCATAGTACATAGGTAAGCACAGTATTCGGCGAGAAACGGAATCCGAACAAGGTAAATCTCGACGCTCTGTATACAAATCAAGCTCATTAAGATCGGGATAAAAATAGCGACGAGTCTGAACTCCAAGAGGCTCTAATTGCTCTCGCACATACATAAGCTCTTTTTCATCATTGAATAGTACGGCTAGATATGAGCCGTTACTAGCGCTATTACAATCCCATTGCTGAAATTCCACAAAGCCATTAAGACAACTTGTGTAATGGTTAAAAAGGGATTTCCTATGTTCTAAAATACTATCAATATGGTCGAATACACAAAGCCCCATCGCAGCATGCATTTCACTCATTTTAGCATTCGTACCAACCAATACAGGAACCTGCTGTGCATTCTGTCCAAAGTTAATTATCATTTTGGCTTTTTCTAAATCATCTTTGTGCTTAAAAATGATTGCTCCACCTTCAACGGTATGAAACAACTTAGTCGCATGCAAACTTAACGTTGCACAATCACCGTACTTAAATAGCGATGCGCCCTTATATTCACTGGCAAAACAATGCGCTGCGTCATAAATAACTTTAAGCTGATATTTTTTAGCAATTTTATCAATAACATCAACATCACAGGGGTTGCCAAAAACATGAACAGGTACTAGTGCATCCGCCCACTCAAGATCTTCCTGAGTTAGTTTTTCGGGGTCAAGATTGAATGTTTGAGAACAAATATCACTAAAGCGCGTTTCTATTTTTTGTAAACGCAACGCGCCTAACGTTGCAGCAAAAGTAAACGGTGTTGTAATCGCTTTTTTAATACCCATCACTTCATATGCAACGTGCAGAGCCTGCGTACCATTCGCAACTAATAATAAATGCTCAACCCCCAAATAGGCTTTTAACTTATTTGTTAAAGCCTCTAAGCATGGACCGCCATTTGATAACCTATTTCTGGAAAAAATTTCAGCTATTTCCTGTTGATACAAGGCTAAATTGGGTAAAAAGGGTTTAACTATGGGGTATTTCACTAATAACTCAAACATCAATGGTAGTAGCTAAGTAGTCTACAGAATCAAGGTAAAGATAGAAAGGGGCGCGAATAAAAACCCTTTTGGCAAGCATTTAAAGCAAACAAAAAAGCGAGCCGAAGCTCGCTTTTTTAAGACTTATAAAAGCTGTAACTATAAATTAGTTAACTTTTACGTGGTCTTTGTTTTCGCTGTCGAAGTAAAGTGCCGTTACTTCAATGTTTGCAGCTGGTGCGTTAGTTGTAACACGAATACCAGCAGTGCCTGTGATTGAGTTTTCAGCAGCCATTGCGTCTACTGCTGCAGTTACGTTTGTTACTGCATACTTAGCAGCAGTACCAACTTTCTTAGCAGCAATCATTTTGCCTTCAGAGAATAGTTCAACCATGATATCGCCTTCTACAGTGCTGTTGTTAGTAACAGCAACGTAGCGTGAGTATTTGTCAGCGAAAGGCATGATTTCTACAAACTCAGAGTCACCATTTAGGCTCCAAGAAGAAAGGTTTTTAGCATCGATAACTTTAAGTGACTTAGTACCATAGATTGCCGATACAGTAACTTTTACGTCTTGCGGAGCTGTTAGAGCAACACGCTTGTCTTCAGCAGGTAGTTCAAAAGTGATGTTTTGAGCTGTACCTGAAGCGAATGTTGTACCAGTCTTAAGCGTAGCAGATTTTTTGTCAGCTGCGATTGTGAACGAAGCAGTACCAAGTTTGATTGCATTGATACCAGTGAAATCACCAGTTAGATCAACTTGCACATCAGTTTCTGTAATAGAACCAGTCGGTGTAGCTGTAGGCTCAGTAACCGTGAATGAAGGAGTTGGATACTGAATTGTACCGCCTGACACAGTGAATGACTTGCGTAAAGAAGCTACGTCAACAGTTGCATCACTTTTCGCAACTTCTCCAGAGAACTGTTGAACGCCTTGAGCCAGTACTAAAGTATCGGCAGTACCTTTAGTATCAATTTGGTCACCTGTTGAAGCTTTAGCTGATGCTGTGATAGAAACCTTACCATCTTTAGCAATCGAAGCAACTTTTACGTCGAAGCCTGAGCTAGCTTGCAACACGTATTCTTTACCAACCTGACTTCCCGTAACTGTAGACGTAACGCGGAACTTCAACTCATCTTTAGCTGTGTTCATGTTTAGGAAAGTAAAAGATACACCACCAGTTGATCCAGTTTCAACTAGAGTAAAAGGGTCACTATCATTAAATGTAGCACCAGTTAGCTTGAATGTTACCACATCGTCTAAGCTATAATTTGTACCTAGTACGATGCGTACATTGCTTAAGGTGATAGTGTTATTTGTTACTTGACCATCTGCAAGGCCTTCAACACTGATGTTAGTTGCTGAAGTACCAGTGTTAAATTTCATTTCTGTAGCTACTGCAGAAGTTGCAAGGCCTGCAAGCGCAAGCGCTAGTAGAGATTTTTTGAACATGTTTTCCATTCTCCAAAGTTTCATGAAACGGGAACAATAAACGTTCCTATTTTTCTTTTATTTGATCATTCAGTTAGGCCGTCACCTAAGTGACATTCCGATCAAATCCATGCTTAGTCTAAACATTGTTAGTGTATTGTCAAGCAGTTAACTATGCAAAAACTAAGCGTTAACTCTATTATAAAAGGCCACATCAGCCTCACCATAAAAAATACCTAAAAAATCAAAACATTAAAAACTCACGCACGGATTAAGGTGTTGATTTTTTGTCCATTTTTATTTGTTAAAAAACGTAATTTTAGCTATTTGAACAATACTTAATAATAATTTAAGCTAAGTATATGTCAATAATGTGACTCTAAACAGTCATGTTTTCGTACTTAATTCTGAGTTTGCGTGTCAAACTCTAGATTAGTCAAGTTTTGCTTAAATGCATCCATAACACC
Organism: Pseudoalteromonas sp. ATL1; assembly: GCF_058933015.1. Classification (NCBI taxonomy): domain Bacteria; kingdom Pseudomonadati; phylum Pseudomonadota; class Gammaproteobacteria; order Alteromonadales; family Pseudoalteromonadaceae; genus Pseudoalteromonas; species Pseudoalteromonas sp. ATL1. The sequence continues at coordinate 4,152,944 of NZ_JBZYXL010000001.1, forward strand.
TTGCCACTGCTCTGCGGCTTCAACAACCCTCGGTGTTACCATCACCACTAGTTCTGTTTTTGACTTAGTGTCTTTTTTACCATCAAATAAACGGCCTATAATCGGCAAGTAAGAGAAAAATGGCACGCCAGTATCAGTCAAACTGTTATTTTGACTGATTAAACCGCCAAGCATAATCGTTTGTCCATCGGCAGCGATGACTTCTGTTTTTATTTTGCGCTTAAAAATTGTAGGCTGACCTTGTGTCGAGTCATCGCCTGAAGCATCATTGCTGATCTCTTGCTCTATCTCCATTAAAATAACGCCTTGCGCATTGACTGTTGGTGTTACATTCAAGTCGATACCGGTCTTTCGGTAAACCACCGACGTTCGAGAGCCATTTACTGGGTCGGTAACAATTTCACCCGTCGTAGGAATTTCATCCCCGACAGTAATGTTTGCCTCGACACCGTCTCGAACCGAAATAGTTGGTCTAGATAGTACATTCACATTCTGGTTCTTCTCAAATAGTTGAATATCCAGCTTGCCTGTTACCCCTTCCAACACATAATTTAAACCGGTGCTTGCGTCCCCCCCAAAACTATAGTAACCCGTTCTTGCACTTCGATTATTGGCAAGTGCAAACTTCACCCCTTGACTAAACTCATCTGATAAAGACACTTCAGCAATTAATACTTCTAATACTACTTGCTTAGGCATAACATCCAGTCTTTTCACAAGAGGAAGGATATTACGATAGTCCGCCCCTGAGGTATGAAAAATTATCGCATTTGAGCGTTCATCAACCACCATTCGCAAACTTTGATTACTCACAGAAATATTTGTATTTGCTGTTGTACTTTGCTTTTGCTCTTGTGCTTCAGCACTGACCGATGTTGCGCGGCTTAATTGTGAACCACTTCCACCACCTAATAAGTTTTGTAGGCTTTGCCCTAAGTCCACCGCACGCGCAAACTCAGGTTCAAAAATAAAATATTGCTTTTCGTTACTATCTGCGGGTTGATCTAATTGCTGAGACCAGAACTCAGCACGCTGCAAAAATGCATCGCTATTAGTAAAAAACACCAAACTATTTGTTCTTTCTATCACTACCACACTTACGGTTTGTTCTGTCGAGCCTGTATCGCTGCTAGTGATACCTTCTTGTTTCAAGAGCTCACCAAGCTTCTGGCTAAGCTCTTTGGCTGGCATAAATGTAGATTTATACACCCCTATGTGGCGGTCTCGAAATGTAGGTTTATCCATCATTTGCATAAACTCTAGCGCCCTAACTATTTCAGAGCGCTTACCTTTAAACATGATCGCATGCTGGTCGAATAAAGGCTGGGCGTCTACGTTTGTCATCTGACGAATAGTGTTAGCTAAAGGAGTTTGTACTCTTCCTTTAAAAGGGGCTAAATGGATAATATTACTGGCTGTATTGGGTATATCTTCTACTTTATTGCCATACCCATAGACCACGTTGCCGCCCGATGCATTCTCTGAAGGGTGAATATAAAAAATTCCTTCCTGCTCCCTAATAACAATGCCGCGCTCTATCAATAAATCTTGGCTAATAGAAAACAAACGACGCTTACTTAACGACTCTTTTAAGTTAATAGTAATCGCATCGTTACTATTGCTGATAGTATCGCCAATAATATAATTGACGCCTAGCAAGTCACCAAAAACATAGTGAAGATAATCTTTCACTTTTAAGCTATCGGCGGTTAGCTTAACTTGAACTGTATCACTGAATTGCTGCGATAAATTAGGCTGGCTAGTTTGTGATGTTTTATCATCGGGAAGCGCTGGCAGATAAACTAAACCACCCGGCTTAGTCTCCTGTCTTCCTTGTGTTTGCGAGGCAGCAACCTCATTTTTAGCTGCTTTAAAATTATTTTTTTTGTGTAAGTACGAGCCATCTACAGCAATAGAGTCTGGCACTGAATTACATGCCGACAGACCCGCTGTGACAATAAAACCGAGTAAGATTTTTTGAGCTTGTTTCATAGTGTTTCCGTCATCGTTATTGCTTCGTACTTTGATACATAATGAGAGTAATTTGCTGCTTTTCTTTGCTTAACTCCACTTTGGTGTTGGAGCTAATATTCAAAGAAAAGCCTTCTATCATTGCTCCGTGATTAAAACGCGTTAATTCACTCATACCACTCTCAACGTGCGTCACTTCAATAAGCGCATAGGCGACACTTGCAGAGTGCACCACAGCCTTTAATTTCAACTTTTTATCTTGTGCAAATACAGTACTCAATTCGCCTTGTTGCTGACCTTGTTCAGCTACACTTATACCTTTATTTGTTGCTGGCTTCTCTTCTTGTTTTTCTTTAATCCAACTCGTCAATAATACATTTAGCTGCTCATAGCTCTGCTCAGATAACTTTGGTAAAACAACGTCATCAGCGCTATCCAACAAAAACGGGGTACTGTTCACATCAACGTCAGAACTCAAGCGGCTGAATACATCAAAAACAAACAGCGATAAGATTAACAAGATCAAATAAATATAGCCTCTATTCATTTTTGGCCTCATCTTGCATATAGAAAGAAAGTAACAAACTCACTTCTGCACTCCCGGTTTCCTCAACATTCAGCCCTCTTATATTCATGTCAAAATATTCAATCGCTATAATTGGCATATAAGACTCTAGCTGAGTTAAAAACGCCCCCAAATTGTTCACTTTACCTGAAATGTTTACGCGCATTTGCTCTCTGTGGATGCCCGCTGACTCAAACTTTACACTCGGTTGCCAACCTACATTAATCGTGGTCAATTGCCTATCAGTCAGCCACTGATTGATCAGCTTTTGCTTGTCAATTTTAAATTTTGAGGGGTCTTGCCAATCAAAATAGAGTTTTTCGTACGATTCATGCAAAATCATCGCTTTTTTATTAGCAACATCCAGCTCTTTTTGCTGCCTTTTTAGATTCTCAGCTTTCGCTAGCCGTTTTTGGATTTGCTCAATTGCTGTAACTTGCTCATTTTGCCAAGTAAAAATTGGCACAATGATAAACTTCATTGCCACGAGTAGCAGCAGAATACTTAACAACAACCTATATTGTTTTAGCTGCTCAATCATTGTTTAATTCCGCCTGCGTCGCTTGTGACTTTTCTACTTGGTAATGTTGTTTATGTGCATCAGATGGAGTCGAAAAACTGATCACAAATTCCTCTTGTCCTTGATAGCTTCTCACCGGAAAATCAAATTTTGGCGCTATAACCCAATCAAACTGACTTAAAGATTCTAAAGCTGATATAGCACTGCTACTCTTACCTCGAACAACAAATCGCTCACCTTTACGTTCTACCCGCTCTATATTGGCATATGCTCGAAGACTTTCTAATACCAAAAAGCTTGGAGATACCTTAGGTATATCTTGGAAAATAGCCTGCCACTTTACGAGTTTATCGCGCTGCTGCTCATAATCCGAAAAACTATCAAGCGCTTGATTTATAGTTGTTTGGTTATTTTCGAGCTCAGAGCTAACATAGGCCTTCTTGCCCATCAAATACACACTGCTAAGCATAAGATAAGCAAGCAAACTCGTACCGATAATAAAAGAAGACTTTTTCGCAACACCGCGATACGCAGAAGTACCTATTGGCTGAAAGAACCCTCTCATAGATTCCACTAGTGTTGGCAGTGTATTTTCAACTAAAAGCTCGGCTACCTTCGCCTCTGCATGCATTTGAGATGTTGATTTATAACTAATTCCTACAGTATTAGCAAAACGTTCAGGGGTGTTGATCAGTGCGAACTTTACTGCCGAGTAAATAACGTTGTTTCTCTTTGCCAAATAATACTCATCGTTTATACAACTAATCTCTGATTCAGAAAGCTGACGTGACAACAGTACTGATTCAGGAAGCAAAAATAACGCTCCTGTAGCGCGGCCATCAAACAGCCAGCTATTAACAAAAGTTGTACTGTCATCTTTGATTCTAATTTGCGATGCGTAGCACTGCGTCGCGTGCTTTTTTTTTCTTAAGGCTAATAGGTTATTCAATGCTTTTGGTTCTGTAACAGGCAACTTTTCAACCTGCTCGCTATAGTGATTTCTTGCAACAATTTGTATCGCTTTAGGCTTATCACACTCAACAAAGCGCCACTCATTTTGCTTATACTCAAAAGCATAGTGCTGATTGTTCCGATAGTAACTCACAAAATTACCAACTAACTTTATGTACCACCTAGGTAATGTCCGTTTATTCATGCAATTATTAACCTTCCGAAGCCACTAAGTTTACAGGCTTTGGTTTATTTGATTCTAATAAATAATAAAGTGTACGATTGACCCGTGAATGCCCTATATCAGTCTCAATTGTGAGCCTATAGTTATTTGATGGATAAAGCATAATATCTGAATTTGGTTCGGTACGAACATATGTTGAAAATAAAGTAGGTGTTAGCTTTTTGCCTTCTCTCAAAATAATAAGCTGCTCAGCTATCGGAGCATCATATAATGCCGCCAGTAACATATCAGGGGCCGTCATGGGATTGAATATGCTCATTTTGTTGATTGTTGCACTTTTATTTAAAAACTGGCGTACGGCTTCTGGCATGTCTATATGGTTTAATTCTGCCAAAGTTTGGATTGTGCCATTTTTATAATCACCTTCCGGCAACGAATACCGAGAAACCTTATCAACATCCTGCCAATCTTTAATTTTATTCACTATGAGCCGAGCATCATAGTCGGTTAGTCCCTGTTTCGTCAATACTCTCAGCCACCTTTGCTCCACAGGAAAGCTGAGGTTAAGCAAACCGCGCAAATCTTGTAAAACAATTTTCGTATTCTCAGTGTAGTTAAATGGTTTCCCATAAAAATTCCAGATGCCTGTTAATTCACTCAACTCACTGGAGAGTGTACTTGTAGGCGATTTAGACTCTGTCAGTAAACCAAATAGAACGATTGCTTCTGCATCGTAATTTGCGACGACAGCTTGGGCTCGTTCTTCAAACGCACTTGCAATATATACTTGCTGTCTCGCTGTTTTTGTCATAAACAATCCCAGCAAACTAAGTACAGCGGTTATAAGTAGAACTTGTAATAACGCAATACCATTTTGCATTAAAGCACTCCGTTTTCTAAAAAGTATGATTTCCAACGGTTTGGTTCTATATCTAACTGGGCGAGAATATTTATATTGCCGATTTGCAGTTTAATGTATTCCGGTGTTAGTTTTCTATCTATGGCTCTATAGTCCGTAAACCATTGCGCCTTACCTCCCGGAACTCGCCCAAACTTTCTAGCGGTATCTGGCCAGCCAAAGTAACTAAACTCCATATTTTGCTCATCTTCCAATAGCACTTTGTAACTTACGAAATCAATTGTTTGCTCTGTGGAAATGAGCATTGCCTGTGTTAAGGGTACTGATTGATAAACCAGCTGCGTTGTATTATTTGTTTGCTGAACCGTAAGCCTGAATATTTCAGGCTTACCAGTCATCAACCCATTGCTCGTTACGGCCAATAATCTTGAGTTACCTCCAACGAAAAAAAAAGTTGGCTCTTCCTTTTCATTGCGGACCACATAAGGCAACACTCCCTTTAGAACTTGCTCAAGTTGAGCGGTCGCTTTTGCCTTCTGCGCTTGGTGTTGAAAGTCACCAAGCTCTTTGTCCCACCGACTGGCAAACTGAAAATAAGCAAAGGTCCCCGTTGCCATTACAAGGCTCAATAAAGTCACTGATATGAGTAGCTCAATAAGTGTGAAACCCATTTGCCTATCTCTCACGCCAACTTACCTCTTTGAATTGATACTTACGGGTAAGACCTTTGACTTCTGTATTTAACTGCACTTGCCATAGCTTGTAACTATTACTAGAGGTTTTCATCAACCCAAATTCATCACTTGCTCTCGAACTAGGGTCTACTTTTTCTTTAATAACAGAAGCTTCCCAGCGGTATGACACCCCTCCGTTATTACCCGTACCTTCTAACTCAGATTGTTCAAATGAAGAGTGACGGATCTCGAATCTGACATTATCTAAGATCCCAGTGATTGCTGTAGACAATTGAACATATTTGGTGGCTTTCTCCGAACTGATAAACGCACCGCGATAGAGCATCGACACAGTTGTTATCACAGCCAACAAGATAACCACCGATACCAATAGTTCGACGAGTGTGAAGCCCTTGTTAGTGTTCATTTCTATCCTGCAAATCAATTTGTAAAGTTTGCTCAAGATATTTTGTGGTAATAAGGTCTGAAGAGATCATACCAAAGCGGTTTAATACTATTTCCTGACTGGGAAACTGCAGATACTTAAATTGCCTACTCTCTATTTCTTGCTTTTGATAAAAAACTACAGCAGAACGTTTATCTAAAACAACTTGATAGTCTTTTTGCTCCAAAAACGCCTTATTAGAGCGATTACGTAGCCAGTTTTTGACTTCCACTAACTCCATTTTTGCATCAGAACGGTTGATCGCTTGCAACGATAATGGCGCAACTAAAGCCATAATGAGGCCCATGATAGTCAGTACTATCAACAACTCTATCATTGTGAAGCCGTGCCAGTTCTTCAAAACTAAAAACCAACGTCATTTAAAGAGATCATACTGAGCATCATCACGACAACAACACCGCCAACAAATACGCCCATAAAAAGGATCATCAACGGTTCGAGTAATGACGTAATTCTATCTGTCCAAGTTTCAAAATCTTGCCTTGAACGGTTTGCCACCTCATCAAACACAGTTTCTAACTTACCTGACTCTTCGCCAACTTCTAATAAAGAAACATAAAAGGGTGGATACATAGATGATTGTTGAAGAGAAGGGGTGAGTTGATTACCCCTTTTTACCTTTTTCCTCGCCACTTCCAGCTCGCCACGCATCTGCTGATTTCGAATATTACCCGTCGCAAGTTCTAACGCTCTATCAATTGGCAACCCAGCTTTCAGCATCAGGCTCAAGCCTGTGTTAAATCTTATCCTCTCAACCGTTTTGACAGCGGTCCCCGTGATCGGCAAACGTAAAACTATACGATCCCACCATGACTGGACTTTACTTTGTCGACTTGCGTAAAGTCCACCGCCCACAGCCAACAACCCCCCTATCAGTAAAGCAGACTGGTTTTGGTTAAACCAAGCACTCGCTCCTAACATAGCCTGCGTGTACCATGGCAGCTGCTCTATATTTGCAAACATATCAGCCATTTTCGGAATAATAACGTTAAAAATAAATAAAATGCTGAGAACACAGACAAAAAAGATGACTATAGGGTAAGTGATCGCACTGACAATTCGTTTTTTCAAATCTCTTTTGAACTTTAAATCTTGCGATAGGCCAGCGAAAGTACCAGCCAGATCACCAGAAGCTTCACCTAACTCAATTAGATTGCAATATAGGCCATCAAAAACTTTTGGGTGCGCTTTACACGCTTGTGATAAGCTGCTTCCTTTTTTTAAACTTTGACTTAGGTCTGAAAGTAGCCTAGCCAGCGCTGGGTTCGCCTTGGTTTTGCGAATGATATCTAAACCTCGATCGATACGTATACCCGTCGCTAGAAGCAAACTCAATTCGGAAGTCACAAATTCAAGATCGGCTAAACTTACACGTTCTTCAAGCAAATGAAAAGCAGCTTTAGCTGAGCGCTGCTCTTTTAGTTCGTATGGCAATAACCCCTGTTTCTCTAACCTTTGCTGAGCTAAAGCAATATCGTCAGCCTCTATCTGACCATCGCATTTGCCACCCATAGAATCAAAAGCTTTATATTCAAACGTCGCCATTACCCAGCAACCCTAACGACTTCTTCAATGGTTGTTTGGCCTAAAATTGCTTTATAAAGCCCATCTTCAAACAAAGTTCTGCGATTTCTACTTTTATTATGTCGCTTTGCTTTTTGAATAAAATCTGCGTCTTTCGGCAAAGCTTTTATCGTATCATCGCATGCTAAGTATTCGGTAACCGCTAAACGCCCTTTATAGCCGGTATTACCACACTGTTCACACCCAATGCCATGACGAAGATTAATCGACTCTAAACCGAATTGACTTGCAACACTATCTAACTCATATTGTCTAATTAGCGCAGCACTATCGGGGTGTACTGTTGAACAAGCGTCACATACCTTACGCGCCAATCTTTGGGCAACAACAGAAACTAACGCCGCGTTTAGTAAAAATTCTTCTACCCCTAAATCTAATAATCGAGTGTAGGCACTCGCTGCGTCATTAGTATGCACGGTACTGAACACTAAGTGACCAGTTAACGCAGACTGCAACGCGATTTGGGCTGTCTCTTTATCGCGTATTTCACCTAACATAATTACATCTGGATCTTGACGCACGACAGAACGTAAACCAGCAGCAAAATCAAAGCCAATCTCACTGTTTACTTGGACTTGATTGATACCCTCCAGTTGATATTCAACAGGGTCTTCGAGCGTAATAATTTTTACATCATCATTATTCAAGGCATTCAAAAAAGTATAAAGAGTTGTTGTTTTGCCCGATCCCGTTGGACCAGTCAATAGCACTACACCCGCCGTTTTCTTTATATCCTGTCGTATGCTTTGTTCAATATCTGCCGATAAACCCAATACTGACATTTCGTAACGAACACTCTCTTTTCGCAGGAAACGCATTACGATCGATTCACCATCGTTAAGAGGCAGTGCAGAAACCCGAATATCAACTTCCTGATTGGCAACTTTCATCTCTATTTTGCCATCTTGTGGGCGTCTACGCTCTGCGATATCCATACCTGAGAGGATCTTCAAACGTGTAACAATTGGGAGCTGCTTACTTGCAGGGATAGTTTCAGCTTCATGCAGGACACCATCAACCCTAAACCTCGCTCGATAGCGACCTTCGTAGGGTTCTAAGTGCATATCAGAGGCACCTTGCCTTAGAGCTTTGCTAATAAGAGAGTTCAGCAAGTTAACAATTGGCGCCTCTGTCGCTAATTCCTTTAATTTTTCTTCTTCCGCGCTGAGTGTTTCATCTTCAATCTCATCTGCGGGTGCAAATTTAGAAGCCAACAGGGCAATTTCAGATGAGGGGGCGAGAATAAGGTTTGGAGTTATTTTTCGGTTAAATAGCCATTCACACATTACTGGATTTAATGGATCTAAAACTGCAAATGTCCAAACTGTTCCGTCAATAGAGAGTGGAACCCAGCTCTGTTCTATACAAGTATCGATATCACACTTAGATTCGAGCTTTACTTCCTCAGAAGCACTCAACTGCTCTGCCGTGATAATAGGCAGATCCAAATACTGAGAATAGACATCTACAAGCTGGTCTTCAGGTAAACTTCCCATATTAATGAGAATCTGTTCGAGCCTACCACCATATTTTTGCTGGTAAGACTCTGCTTTATCCAAATCTGAGGCTTTGACGTTAAAACGCTCAATTAATAATTGATTAAGTTCCATAATATTACTGATGAACTATATCTGCGTTAACGTCCTCACCACCTTCTTGGCCGTCCGCACCTAATGACTTCAATAAATAAGGCGCGCCATTCTCTCCCGGAACTTTATAAACATAAGCATTTCCCCAAGGGTCCATAGGAACATCCTTAGGCAAGTATGGGCCATCCCATCTCGAAATCTCGCTGCTTCTTAACTCTTGTAAAGACTTAGGATAATTGCCAACGTCAAGACGGTATGTATCAATAGCCGTTTCAAAAGCAGCCATTTGAGCAGCGGCTATTTTTCTCTCAGACGAGCTTAGTCTTTTAAAAAAATCAGGTGCAACTAATGACATCAACAAACCCAAAATAACAATGACTATTAGTAGCTCCATCATAGTGAAGCCCGTTTGCTTATTTTTTTTCATAATTATACTTCTGTTAAACGCCATTTTTTCAATCACTTATTCTTAACGAAAATATATTTTCTTAAAAAGCGAGCTACGCGCCATGCATGCTGAATACAAGCCGAGTAACAAATAAAAACCAGTAAGAACAATATCAGCATTCCCCACTCAGGTACACCCGCAAGCTCCCCCATAACCCCAATAGATGCGAGTCCAATTGCAAAAAAGCTAATACTTGCAAGCGCTCGTCTAGGGCTAAAACCAATGCGCATAAATACATGATGTAGGTGGTCTCGATCCGCCATAAAAGGGGATTGACCTTTCTTCACTCTTCTTATAATGATCGCCATCATATCCATTAAAGGAACCGCAATGATCCAAAGTGCAGTAACTGGACTAAATGCATTGCTCGTATGTGATTGCGTTGAGATCATCAGCAACCAAATAACGCTTAGGCCAATAAACATTGAGCCTGCATCGCCCATAAATATCTTTTTATTACGATGTCCTTTAACACCAAGATTAAAAGCAAGGTAAGGTACGATGGTCGCGATAATAATAAGTGGTAACACACTAAGCTCACCACCGTTAACCAACATTAAGAACAAAATTGCGGTGAATGTCGTGATACTCATCGCCCCTGCTAGGCCATCAATCCCATCAATCATATTGAATGCATTAATCGCTGCGATGACTGCGACGACAGTAAATGGGATGCCCCATAATCCAAGCTCAATATCTCCCATGCCAAATAGGTTGCCCAAATTATGGATGTACGCATCAGAGCCCCACATCATAAGCAAAGCAACAACGGCTTGCACACAAAGTCTGATCTTAACTCCTAACTGCTTGTAATCGTCCACCACTCCCAATAAAACGATAGCGGCTGCACAGACTAGATAAACAACCAAACGTTTCTCTAGAGGAATAAAGACCAAAATTGAGATTAAAACAGCGAGGAAAATAGATAAACCGCCAATTAGTGGGATCGAGCCAACGTGTTTTTTTCTGCTACAAGGTACATCAACTAAACCGATCTTTTCAGCCAATGGTTTTACCATAAAAATAGTGCAGTACGAGGCAAAAAACGCAAAAAAGATGACCATACAGATCCACATATCCTCAAAGACTTCCTAATATCAACGGGCGATTATACCGCTTTTGCCCAATAAAAAAAATTGTCGATAACACTTTATAACACTTATTTTCTTATTGGCTTTAAAAGGACAAAATGTCTAAACAAAGCAATTGCAGTCGCTAAAGCAAATCCTAAGAAAGTAATACCTGTGCAAATTAACGCGCGTTTCGGTCCTGCTTTACGATCTGGCTCAATAGCAGGGTCTATGGTTTTAAACACGTATTGTTCTTGCGTTTTTGCCAGCATTTTGGTTTGTTCTTGCTGTTCAATCAACTGATAGAAGATACGTTGCATATCAGCAACGGCCGTTTCTTCTAATGTTTTTGTTAAGTACGCAATTTTACCTTCAGCTTCCGCAACGTCATGTTTTTTCATGTACAAGTTAATTTCCAACACCAAATGATCAGCGATAAATTTGGCTAGCTTCGGCGAGTAATGGGTCACAGACAGTGTTACTATGCCCTTTTTCTGCTCTTCTTCAATTTGTACGTTATTGCCCATGACAAAATCGAAAACTTCCTGCACGCTTGGTTCGGCAGTCATTGGCGGCACAACATCTCGCAGCCATTCTCCGGTTTGCGTGTTATACATTTTGTCTTTGTATATCAGCTTATCCGTTGCTAAATCCCAACCTTCTGTCGCCATCAGTTTAGCTTTAAGGTCATATTTATCCACAAATTCGCTAATAAACGCTCTACTTTTTAGCACTTGCAAAGCCAACTGTGATTTATTTGACTTTCCACCACCAAGGTTCACGCCAGCCATTGCCGCCAGGCCGCCAAATTCAGACTTTAGCCCTGACAGCATACCCCCTTGATCATCTTCCGCAGGCGTTAATATAGTCGTTGCCTGATAGACATTAGGCAACGATAGCGCAAAAAACACACTACCGATTGCAAATACTGTTGATAGCGCAATAATGAGAAGCTTATTTCTCCACAGTACAGATAAGATCTCGGTAAGATCGACTTCGTTGCGTTTTATAATAGTTGCTTCACTAATTTCCAATTTTTTCACCTCAAATTGCTCTAGTCTAACTTCGAAAGTGAAGCTGCAGCGAGGGCGAGTTGAGCAACGATCGTCGTGGCCGATGTCCAAAGCTCTACACTGTTTACATATTCGATATCTAAAGGTACAACGATAGTGTCGCCAGGCTCGAGCTGACCTGCTCTGTTATTAACCGCAAACCAAGAAGCCGCGCCCCCTGGTAACACCACTGATCCATTCGCTTTAATGATATAGATGCGTTGTTCATCTGCCTTTTGTTTTAGGCCACCACTGGCACGAATGTATTCATCCACATCTTTTGCAGGATCATACAAATGCGTAGACGCTAGGTTTACTTCACCAATTACGCTAACAGAATCTTGCCTTGAAGGGATATATAACGCATCACCCGTTTCTAGTTGTAATTGTTGCGTTGACGTTTTATCCAGATCAATGACCAGACGGCCTAGTGCTTTCACTTTGGATAAATCACGAAGTATTTGATCCATGTCTTCATACTGCATGTTATTAGACGTATTACTTGATGAGCTTTGCTGGAACGTACTCGTCACAATATCACGACGCAACACCTGAGTTAGCCTTTGGATCTGAGACTGTTCTTTACGTTTAATCGACTCGCGCGTGAATATAGCAGCCTCTTTGTGAGCGAACTCACTCAACCCACCTGCACGCTCTAAAATACTCTCCAAAGTATCACCCCGGTTAATTGTGTACGTACCTGGGAATTTCACTTCACCTACTAGTTTCACTTCTAAACGTTCTTGCCAGTTGGGTTTAGGGAAAACATTTACGGTATCTTTACTAGTAATAGTAAAGCTTTGCTTTTCAAGTTCTTGCAAAGCATTGAATTCAACATTTTCAAATTTACTGCCATTTGAGTAATTAGCTCGGGTTAGCTCCGCTTTTTCTAAGAAAGCAGACTCCAAAAACCCACCTCCAGCATTCACAGCATCTTTAAAAGTCGCATTTTTAGGTAGCGGATATAAATTCGGGAACCTGACTTCACCATTGACCGCAAACACTTGAATAGGAGCAGACACACTCGCTTGCTGTTGCAGTTTGGCCACGATTGGCGCAAGTAGATTTTTACGGCTGAATACTGCGTAGTCTTCTTCTTCAATTTCTTCTGGCTGCTCAAAAAGTGCAGCAATACTGCTAATAAACTCTTCTTCTTCCTCTTCGAAATTAAAGCGTTCGTCTTCTTTTACACCGATATATTTTAGAAATTCATTGCGTTCGTATTCTTCCCAAAGCTTCACATTTTCGCGCATAGCCAATTGCTCTTCTCTATGCGCTAGCTTTGACAGTAGTTGCTCTTCTTCTTCTTTTAACTCATAGCGACTGAATACAACAATTGTGTCATTTGACTGCAGCTCTACATTTGCCGTGTCATCTTTAATCATATCTTGAATAGAGAATTGCAAGATCTCTATATCGCCTTCCAAGTTCGTTTCTCTAACAATCAAACCATAGTTAAAATCAGCAATAGGCAGTAAATCTTCTCTAGGGCTTGTGAAAACATCGCGTAGTGTTTTGCCTGGCTTCCATTGATAATGTCCAGGACTTGTCGCAGCACCGACTAAGGTGATGGTATCTTGTAAACGAGATGACGCAGTATAAACCGTTACCTCATCTCCATTGATTGGCTGGTAGTTACCATCATTCGAAAAATCGTAATTTAAAGTGATACGCTTACCATTACCGTTGTAACGAGATACAGAGACTCGCGATTTATTTGCATTGGCTTTTAGACCACCTGACATTGCTAAAACGGTGTTTAAATTGTCACTTTCTTTTAACTCAAAAATAGCTTGGCGATTTACTTCGCCCTGAATGGTGATTTTTTTAGTTGCCGGTGGCACAAATACAACATCACCGGGCTTTAATACAACATCATTCGAGCTATCACCTTCAAGCAATAAATCATACAAATCAAATGTTGTGACTAACTTGCCTGCTCGCTTTACTTGCACGTTACGCAGTGAACCTAATTCACTTACACCGCCTGCAACAAATAAGGCATGTGTCACCGTTGCAAGTGGTGAAACCGTGTAGCTACCTGGTTTATAAGCTTCGCCCACCACCATGATACGCATGGCGTTTAGCTCGCCCATACTAATAAAGGCGCTGACACCAATCATTTCATCTTCAATTTTATTTTTAAGAAGTACTTTTAATTCTTTAAACGACAAACCGACAACGTGCACTGGCGCAAGATTAGGGATTGCTAGTCGCCCCTCTCTATCTATTAGCACCTCATATTCTTCACTTGTTTTTCCGTACAAATTAATTTTAACGTTGTCTCCCACTCCTACTAGATAGGTATCTGGAATTGCCGCCAACTCGGTTGGTATAAATGTGGTCGGTTCACCCTCAAAAAGCTCATAACCAAATGGTTTTAACTCTAGCCCTTTAGGTTTAAATCGGTCTTCAAACTCTTCATCTTCAATTTGCTTTTTTGCACGCACTTGAATAGTCGCTTCAGATTCTTCCTTTTCGTCTTGTTTTGGATCCTCTTTGCCTAGTTTGTCTGCTTCAAACCCATATTTTTGAGCAAGTGCTTCCTGCTGTGCCTTAGGCAACTTTTTAAACTGCTCGATTTGCTTAGGACTCGGAGATGCCGCTTGAGCAACATGACCTACGCTGAAAAGAAAAACTGACAACAACAGAGAAAAGACAGCTAATTTACTGAACTTCACGAATATACCCTTATTGAATACGCGACTAGACCGACGAATGATACAGTATTTCTGACCCAAAAAAAATGGGACACTAAGCCCCATTTATGTTTAAAAATGTTAAAGCTTAAAAGCTATAGACTAAAGTCAGTGACGTTTCAGTATCTGTGTTGTCCTTTTCAGCTGCAACATCTGAGTTATGTATCACGTTGTAAGCGACTTTCATCTGAAGCGAACCATTAATTTTGGTCATCAAAGCCGATTCAGATGTGGTTTTTGTATTGCTATCACCGTATTCCATTGCAAGTAATTGGGTAAATCTCGCGTTTTCAGATATTTGCCAATTAAAGTCTAGTTTAGCGACACCAATAACTTCATTCTCAGATGTACCTGCTAGCGGTTTACCGTTTTCATCCAGAGCTGAACTTGAATTTTGATGCTCGAAACGTTTGATACCCGGACCCACTTCAGCATTCAGATACATGTCTTCACTGTTTAGTAGTCTTAAACCGTAACCAACAGATATGACAGTTTCATTTCTATAGGCACCAAAATAATCAGAAACATATGAACCATAAATGAATAAATGGCTATGGTCTTCTTCTAACTTGTAGTTGCCCTGTGTAGAAATAGAGTACTTTTCATTGGTACGCTCAGTAACACGCTCACCCGCATCGTTCTCAATTTCATCTTCTTTATAGATGGCGTTCAACTTATATTCATTATGCCAATTTTCTAAGTTGTGCTTTGCTTTTAACCCACCTTTCAACGTGGTTGTTTTGGTGTTACCACTAGTGATAATCGCCCCCACTTCACTGCTCACATCCCAGGTTTTCTTGGTTTTAGCATCCGCATTACTTGCGTGTGCAGTGCTTACAATACCTGCCATTACGCATAGTGACAAAAGTTTAAATTTCATTACTCAACAGCCTTTCAATAATTAGTCTTTGTGAAGATGAACATCCATTTGCGGGAATGGAATGGTAATACCAGCGTCATCAAGAGAGATTTTTATATTTTCAACCAATTCAAAATAAACCGGCCAATAATCGGAAGTTTTGACCCAAGGGCGAACTACAAAATTAACACTTGAATCAGCCAATTCTAACACCGCAACGTTATAAGCAGGGTCTTTCAAAATACGTTCGTCTTTATCAAGCACCGACTTTAGGACTTGTTTAGCTTGTCGCAAGTCCGCGTCGTAACCCACACCAATCACGAGGTCTATACGACGGGTTTTCTCTCGAGAGAAATTAACAATGGCACCTGACATAATGGCCGAGTTTGGCATAATGATGACCTTGTTATCTGGCGTCTTTAATTCTGTTGAGAAGATCTCTATTTTTTGCACGCTTCCGGCCTTTCCGCCCGCTTCGATATAATCTCCCGCCTTGAATGGACGCAAGATAATAATCAACACACCTGATGCAAAGTTAGACAAAGAGCCCTGAAGCGCCAAGCCAATCGCCAAGCCAGCCGCACCTAAAATCGCAATGAATGAGGTTGTTTCAACTCCAACTTGTGAGAGTGCCATCAGAATTGTGGCTGCAAATACAGCGGCATAAACGATGTTGGCAACAAAGCCACCTACAGCCTTATCTATTTTGCGCTTTTCAAACGCTTTAACCGTTAGCTTTTCAAAAGCTTTACCTACCTTCAAGCCAATCAATAAGATAACTAATGCAATGGCTGCTTGAATCGCAAAGTGCATCAACATGTCTGAGTTGTCATTTAACCAATTTAACGCATTATCCATTAGGCCTCCTAGGCTCAATTCTTAATTTGTCGCGGATCATACATAGATTATATGAATATTGCCTGTATGGTAGGATTTTTTTATTTCAGCGCTTTTTTGACAAAAAATTGAAATTTTACTTTGCAAGTGCCAGATATTTATGTATTATGCGCGCCACACACCAACGAGGTGTTGTTATTGCGGCGGCTGTAGCTCAGTTGGTAGAGCCCTGGATTGTGATTCCGGTTGTCGTGGGTTCAAGTCCCATCAGTCGCCCCACTCTTTTCTCAAGCTAGAAGTATCTAGTGTCTTTTTATATCAATTTCTATTTTTTAAAAATACGGAAAACTCTCTTTCCAAGTTGTTTTTATAAAGCCAGATTCACTGTGCTTTTTACTTTTTCGTAGATAAAAAAATGCCACCTTTCGGTGGCATCACACACGGGATTATTTCTACGTATAGATAGAAATTCTTTACTTCCAGCTTCTCATCTTATGACCTTTAAGGGCATAAAATAGAATAAACAAGTAGCTGGGGATCATTAAACTATATGCACCTTGTGCACCTAAGCCTACAGCATTACCGATACCAATTAGCAGAGGTCCCAAAGCACCACCTGCAATACCCATTATCAGTAAGCCTGATGCGGTACCCGTTAATCTGCCTAGCCCATCTAAGGCTAAAGGCCAAATTGCAGGCCATACCATGGCATTAGCAAAACCTAACAGCGCAATGCACAATAACGGATCAGGTAGCTGAGGTCCACCAAATGGGACGAGTAACAGATTTGCAATAGCAAACGAATCATTACTACCCATCACGACGGCTAATACAGTTACAATACCTGCAATTCCAGACATCATCAAGGCACTTTGTTGTGACATGAAACGAGGGATAAGTGCAATACCAATTGCATAGCCTATCAACATACACGCCATAGTGTACGAAGTCATGACTGAATAGTCTGCAATTCCCAGCTGCAGCGCATATGAACCAATGGTATCAGCGGCAATAACCTCAACAGCAACATATAACGCAATACCTATAACACCAAGTACTAAATGAGGATGAGATAATGTTTCTTTTAATTCACCTTTGCCAGATCTGCTTTCTTCATGAAACACCAAGTCAGGTAGCGGTGAAAATTTGGCAAAAAGTGCAAACATAAAAATTAGTCCTGCAATTCCCATGTATGGTGCAATTAGGCTATTTGCCATGATATCTTTTTGCTCTTGAGTTAGCTGCGCGCCACCTTCTACTAATCCGCTCACAACGACCGCAGCAAAAATAATAGGCACAATCACACCAGCTGATTTATTGAGTAACCCCATGATGCACACACGAACCGCTGCAGATTTTTCAGGCCCCATTTTTACTACGTAAGGGTTAACAGCTGTTTGTAATACGGTTTGCCCCACACCAATCATAAGTTGTGCAAATAAGAAAATCTCTATCATTTGCATCTTTGCTGCGGGAATATACATTAAAGCAGACCCTGCCATAATAACGCAGCCAATTGCCATCCCATTTTTATAACCCACTCGCTTAATCAGCATTGCAGAGGGAATACCAGCAACAGTTACCGCGATGTAAAATGATGAGATGATAAAAGAGGCTTGTAATGGGGTTAGTTCAAGCATTTGTTGCAAAAATGGTGTGATCGCACCATTTAACCACGTAATACAACCCAAAATGAAAAACATTGAACCGGCAAGTACCATTGGCAACCAAATACTCTGCCTGTCTTTACTTTCAATATCCACGATTGCTTCCATAAAGTTTCTTCTTGTTGCTAGTTAATATCATTATTTTTAGGGCTGTACATTAAAAGATTTAATTGGGTGGTGAACATTCACAAGCCAAAAACCAAAAAATGACAGCGCTGACATTTAACTTTACGTTAAAATATTACATTTTACTAGTTAGTTTTTAAACACAAATGTAACTAAAAAAGAAACTGTTAGTTTGAGTTCTAGCTACATTATGTGAGTAAGTAAAACTATAACTAGTTTAACTCTGTGATACGACTCGTATTTTCGTTACCTAAACGTGTTCTGAGCTGTATTTTCTCATTGCCGGATACTTCAACTGGTGAGCTATAAGATTGCCAGCTACTTCCACCATCCGTGCTGTACTCGATAGCTAAGTATGGAAAAGCGCTATTGGCATATAACTTACCATCAGTCACCTTCGCACCTGGCACAGGCAGGTTTGCATTAACACCCGATTTTTGTAATTTCCCGAGTTCTTTAAGCGACACTGCGGCCGCAAAGTCTTGCCAATCCTTGGTAAAATCTTTCGTTTTTATGCCAGACCTTTCCCAATCAGCTTTATGCCAAGCTCTTTCAGCGACAGAAATAATACGCGGAAAAATCATTGCAAGTACTTGCCCTTCGGTACGAATTGTTTCACTCCATACCTGCCCTTGCATACCCAAAATATTTTCAGGTTTTTCCAACTTTGGTAGCTCTCGCCCAACTAAAGCTTCTAAGTTCTCAATGGGTTCGCGGTTTCGCGTAAAATCCGCATTGCCATACACATCATCAGGCATGTAGCTAAACGCTTTTTTAGTATCAATGTAGCGAGTTGCCCAATAATAACCTCGCTCTTGCGGGTGTGCTTCATACGGGTGATCAAAATACAAATGTGTGCCATGAGATAGCACAACTTGATAGCCTTCATTCGCTAAACGGTAAGCTCTATCCGCAACGCCCCATTCCCAAATGTTATCCCATACATTTGCAGTAAAGGTTTTATTTGCAAAAGCTTGACGGTTAAAAGGGTTCACTCTGTCATACATTAAACCGTCTTCCCAAGCACCTGGGGTAATACCGCGTTTATGCAAAATATCCGCAACGCGTTTAGTAAAATATGGTTTTAGATCGGCCACACCAGCCACGCCGTTACCCGCGTCCGCAAATAGTGCCTGACATGCTTTAGAGCCACTCCAAGAGCCATTTCCAACCTCATCACCACCAAAGTGAAGATTAGTTAATCGTGTACCCGCCTCACGATACATACTTTGTAATTCATACGTCACTTTCTCAATGAAAGCATAACTTGACTCTAGGCAAACGTTGATGGAGTTGTCGGTGTAGTTTTGCACCGTCATATACTGCGAAGTATCACCCGGCTCACTCAGTAAATAAGCTTTCGCTTGCTCTTTTTTATCCTCAGCAACCAGTTTGTTGTATCTCGCTTCCATTGATTTGATTGAAGCACGCGCGTGACCAGGACTTTCAATTTCAGGAATTATCTTGATATGTCGTGCAGTGGCAAATTTTAATAATTCAATAAACTCGTCTCGCGTTAAAAAGCCATTGCCAGATCCCGATTTAAACGGCCCTGTACCGAGTTGTGTTAACAGACAAGATTGCTCGGTTAAGTCAAAACAACGATTTCCACCTATGTGTGCCAGTTCCGGTAATCCTGGAATGTCTAATCGCCACCCTTCGTCATCCGAAAAGTGCCAATGCAGCACATTCATTTTGTAACGAGCCATTTGCTCTACGAGTTTAAACATCGCGTCTTTGCCATGAAAGTTTCGAGCATTGTCATAGTGCATACCACGCCAACCAAAGCGAGGGCT
>NZ_JBZYXL010000002.1:0-1170501 GCF_058933015.1 Pseudoalteromonas sp. ATL1
AGTGGCTGGGGCGACTCTCAATCAGAAGTAGAAATGATTTTGCGTAATAAGCATGGTCAAGAAAGTCGCCGTGCAATTCGCAGTAAAAATTTAGAGGTAAAAGATGAGGGTGATAAAAGCCTGATCATTTTTGATGAACCACTGGATGTAAAAGGCACGGCATTTTTGAACTTTTCTCACCCAATTGAACCGGATGACCAGTGGTTATATTTACCTGCGTTAAAACGCATTAAACGCATTTCGTCACGTAATAAATCAGGGCCATTCATGGGCAGTGAGTTTTCGTACGAAGATATGTCTCCGTTTGAAGTGGAGAAATACAAGTACAAGTATTTACGTGACGAAACAGTAGATGGTCGTGCTTGCTTTGTTTTAGAGTACTATCCAGTCGATAAGTACTCAGGCTACCCGCGTCAAGTCGTATGGCTAGATAAAGATATGTATCAACCGATTAAAACTGAGTACTACGACCGTAAAGACAGTTTGCTAAAAACACTGATAGCAAGTGATTACAAACAATATCAGGGCAAATTCTGGCGTCCAGATCGACTAGAAATGACGAACCATCTTAACGGCAAAAGTACCGTATTATTGATGGCCAATTACCGCTTTAGAACAGGACTGGATGAACAAGACTTCAGTCAAAATACCTTGAAGCGTGTGCGATAATTCACTTTTCTAACCAGCTAAAGCGCCTAAACTTGGGCGCTTTTTTATTGCTACAAAATCCTAGCCACCGCAATTTCTGGTTAACATACCTATTCATTAATATGTGCATAAATCGTACAGCAAGCTTGTCTCTCATATGAGGCAAACCACTTTGCTTATGCACTGTTTTTTGTCAACTCATTTGAGATTCATGTTTGTCTCATGCATGAGACAAGTAAAGTGATAAATGAATCTTCTACTATAGACTTTTGTCTCACATGTGAGACAAACCAGTTTAGCTCATAGGAGCTATTATACTAATGTCTATAAAACGGGGATTTTAGATAGATTGAGAGTGTAGTAAAGTACGTCTTACATTTGAGAACATTCAAGTTTGAGTGCATAAAAAAGTTCGCGCCAAGGATGTCTAACTTGAATAGTTACAAATATTAAAAGTAAGTGAATTGTTAAGTTTTTGTTCCTTCGTCTGTTGACTTATTTATTTTATTAGCTAGTATGGTCCGCCTAGAACAAAAAGAAAGCAGAAACGCATTAAGTTACTGTATGTAAAATACAATTCCTTGCAGTTGTTGGATTTTAAAGTCGTAACACTATCTTGTAGATTCAAATAACGACTCAAGGTGTTGTGGTAAAGAAAGTGCTAACCATTTCATAAATGCGAAGAACGCATTACATTTTAGTTACTTTTTTACCATGACGAGCATTTATAAAAATAACTAAGTAGAGCAGATTGTGATTATTGTAAATGGACAACAAAAAGACGAGATCAGTGTTAAAGATCGAGGCCTTTTTTATGGAGACGGAGTTTTCGAAACTATCAAGGTCAGCGATGGCACGCCAAAGCTCTGGGCTATGCATATGGATAGACTCATCCATAGCTGTAATAGGCTGAAGATTGTGTTGCCTGATCTCAATCGCTTGCAAGCGGATGTGGTCGAAACAATAGAAAATACGGGCCCCAATTTAGTCTTAAAAATCATCGTCACTCGGGGTATTGGCACCAGAGGCTATGCATTTAGCGGTAACGAAAAACCAACCGTTATCGTCATGTCAGGCCCAGAGTATGTCGCTAATGAACGAGACTATATTGATGGGGTGAAAGCCATTTTTTGCGAAACCCAGTTGTCACACAATCATAATTTGGCGGGGTTAAAGCATTTAAATCGCTTAGAGCAAGTTATCGCAAGAGCTGAGTGGCATGACCCACAGATAAAAGAAGGCATTGTGTTGGATTGCGATGGCTTTGTTATTGAAGGGACGATGTCTAACTTGTTTATTGAAAAGGATGGTGTGCTTTATACACCCAGTCTCGATAAATCGGGCGTCAGTGGTGTGGTAAGACGTAAGTTAATTGAAACGCAAGAAGCGGCTAAAAACCCTGTTTGTGTTAAGAACATCACTAAAGATGAGCTACTTGGTGCTGATTCTGTCGTTATTTGTAACTCACTACTAGGCATAATGCCTTTGTCACAAATCGGCGATAAGGTGTTCACCGTTAGCCCATTAATAAAAGAAATTGTTAGCCAAAATCTCCACGATTGTAACTAACAAGCCAAGTTTGGTGCGTATTTCATGTATTTGTGAAATACGAAGTAAAAGATTAAATGGATCATATTTTTTACTAGAAGATGAGTACATAAAGGAATAGGTATTTGCAAGGATTAGGGAAAAGCAACTCTCGCTTACCTAACTTATCTACCTGTCAAATGCATCCTCTAGTGATATTAACTGTAATTAACCACAAACAATCATTGTTGATATTTTGGAGCGAAAATGTCTTATCATGGCAATTTATCATCGATAAAAAGGATGCTTGCACAAAAAGGGGAAAGACTTAGTGTCTCTAATCTAATTGATGTAGCGAGTGAACTACACGGCGACAAGAGTATATTTTTTCAAATGTCGGAAACCTCTACTGACAACAGTAAAGGGCTATCGGCACAATATTTAAGAAAAAGAGCCAATATCTATAGCAACATCTTAAAAAACAAATACCGTATAAACCGCTATGATAGGGTGGGTATTTTGCTGGATAACAGCATGGAATACCACATATGGTTCTTGGCCATTGCGCGAGCTGGTGGCATTGCAGTGCCAATGAATGGTGGCTTTGATAAGACGGAGCTAGACGAATATTTAACGCAAACTGGTGTGAATATTCTCGTTACTGAGTCTTGCATATGGGGTGACAGCTATCCAACACAGCAAGTAGAGCATTACATTAGTTTAGATGACAAAAATCTAGATGAACGCGGTTGCTACGTTGAAGATGCGGCGCAAGAACAATCCGATGAGTTCGATGGCATTAAGCTAAGCCCTGACGATGTTGTTCTTATTCCACACACATCAGGCACGACCGGTATTCCTAAGCCTGTTACGCACACAGATTCGACTTTAGTGGCTGTTTTACTGTCAAACTCAAAAGCCATTTTTACCTCTAAAGATGAGCAAGCAATGCTTGTTATGCCTTGTAACCACTGGATTTCACATTGTGCGTTTTTAGTGACTTTAGTGTCGTGTGATACCACTCGGTGGATAGTCAAAGATTACTCTGCAAAATTTATCCTCGAGAATATTGATAAGTACAAAACTAACAATTTCATCGCTTTTGCCGGCAACTACGCAAAAATGTACAACGAGGGGTTGGATAATTACAGGCTAGATACGATCAAAATGTGGGTGTCTGTTGCTGATGTTAGTTATGAAGTTCACCAACGTGCATTTGTACAAAAAGGTGCATTGTTACGTGTCTTCGGCAAAGTCGTCATGAAATCTTTATTTATTGACTTACTTGGTTCATCAGAAACGGGCGTACCGGCACTGATGAGAAGTATTTCGTCATATAGTAACCGTTTTGGCCGCTACCTAGGTCGCCCAGTCAACAATAGCTTAAAAGTCAATGTTGTCGATGAGTATGGGAATGAGGTGCCTGTGAATCAGCCTGGGCGACTGGTGGTAAGCGGCCCAACTATGTTTAAAGGCTATTGGAACAATAGCGAGAAAGAGTTGGGTGTGTTCCACAATGATTGGTGGTGGACGGGAGACATTGTTTACAAAGACCGTCGTGGCCGCTTTTATCACATGGATAGAGGTGTAAACCTAATTGAAACCAATAGTGGGCCAATCTCAACGCTTGCCATGGAAGAACAAGTAATAAAAGCAGCGGGTGTTTTAAATGCGTGTGTGCTGGGTCTGCACCTCAATGGTGATGACAACCCAAGTGTGGCGTGTGTGATCCATTCAGATGTAAAAGAAGACGAGTACGACTCTATTGTATCGGCTATTAAGCAGTTTGATTTGGCAAAGGAAATCAAACACTTTGTATTTACCTTGAATGAGTTCCCCCGTGGCTTAACCGGTAAAGTACTAAAAAGAAGCTTAAAGAGTCATGTCAGTGAGCACTTTGATAAGAATAAAGACCAAGGAATTAAAGAGATCAGCGTGGTTTGATGACGCATTTCTCGCTCACAATTAGAGTAAGGTAATAAAATGAAACTCACTCATCTAAACATAAACTATTTGCTTTGGGGGAAGTTAATGAATTCCCACTCAGCAGAAATAATTCAGATAACTGGCGACATCGATTTTGCACGTTTAAAAGAAGCGATTGCGATTGCCATTGATAAACAACCCATTCTGAAGTGTTGTATAAAACCGAGGTTGTTTGGATTTGATTGGGTGGCGCTTCCAGAAGGCACACCTATATCTATTGAACGCTGTGATTATAGTCACCTTTCGGAACTAGAAATTAAAGATAAAATTGCTGAGCATACGTGGTGTCGCAAAGCAGACTTTACTGCGGAACGATTAGTGCGCTTTTATCTGATTTACACAGGTGGTGATAAATACTACTTACAAAGTGTATCTCATCATGCGTCAGCTGATGCTCAATCGGGTTATAACCTGTTTAAGGATATTGCCAAAATCTATACGGCTTTAACGCACTCACAGCCGATAGATAGAAGCGAGTATGTCGTTAATCGTCGCGATGTCGGTCGTGTTTATCTAAATAAATTACCGTTTAGCGAACGGGTGAAAATATTCTGTCGCGGCATTAAAGCCTTTCTATCTAAACCTGGGTTTAAGGTAACGGGGTTGAACTTACCGAATCCGAGGGAAGAGGCGACTCGTTCGATATACTCGGATGCTTTGCCGGATGACATGCTAGATAAGCTGAAAAAGGCGGCTAAGCATTACAACACGTCGGTTCATGTGTTGTTTGTATTAGGCATGATCAAATATCAGCATAAGTTTAATAATGACACTGAGCGCTTAGGTTTTCAGTTGCTAGACGTGCTAACCATGCGTCAATTTTCGGACGAAGCCTCGGTATCTATGTCTTACGATGCGTTTAGTATCAACCACTTTAAAGACTTTGACACCAACAAGCCTGAAACCGAGATCATCAGAGATGTTACCGACTATATAACGGGTCTTAAAGATGGAAAGATCTTTGAAGACTGGTATCAGCAAAAACTCTGGGTTGGCGCTTTTTTGATGTTACCGCCTTTCTTGCGTACGAAATATGTGACGTCAGTGTTAGACGACAAACTTAGAAGCAACATGCTGATCTCAAACTTGGGCGTTTTCAATTTCGATTCATATGATTTTGGCAACTCAGAAGTCACTGACTTCTTTAGCTTTCCAAACGTGGGTGGTCCACTCAGACTCGGATTTTTCTTTTGCACGTTTAGAAACCGCTTGAAATTGACGTTGGTGTACGATTCTCGTTGCTTTACACAGTCTATGAAAGACGTCGTTGTAGAGCCGTTTACTAAAATCTTGAACGAGATCTGTAGCGTAGTGGAGCCGCCAAAAACGGTCCCTGCACCTGCAAAAGAAGCCAAGGTGGCGGACGCTGTTTAATACGCACAGCACACATAGATTTATTTACACATTATAAACTTAATATAGGAAAAAACTTATGCCGTACTTATTTCTAGGTCTAGCAATTCTGTCAGAAGTAATTGGAACTTCTGCATTAAAAATGTCTGAAGAGTTTACCAAGCTTGGTCCCTCAATTGTGGTAGTGCTTGGCTATGGCGCAGCGTTTTACTTCCTTTCGGTTGCACTTTCTTCTATTCAAGTTGGTGTTGCTTATGGTGTTTGGGCAGGCCTTGGTATCGTATTGATCACCATTATCGGTGCTGTGTTCTTTAAGGAGATCCCTGATCTGCCAGCCTTGCTTGGCCTGTTAATGATCATCATTGGAGTTATGGTTATCCATTTCTTCTCAAAAACAGCCGCTCACTAAGCTCAGGCAATACACAAAACAAATACGCATACCGAATGTTCTTTCGGTATGCAATTTAAAAAGAAAACTGGTTTTACTGAAAAACCCTAGGGGCTTTTTGTGTCATGAATTAGCCAAAACAGGGTCAATTAACACTTATGGGTAAGGATAAATTATGTTTTTAAATAGGGAAAAAGCAGTTGCTGATCAACTGATTCCAGAGCTAGCCGCCGCGTTAGAACAAAAATCAATGGCTGAGTTTGAAGCAAGCGATGGCCGTGAGCTATATCAAATTTTCAAAAACTGTGCGAACCCAGGTTTGATGATTGATAAAAACCTAGGTGGTTCTGGGGCTGACTTAGTATCCGCAGTGCGCGTCCATCGTTATGTTGGTAGTTTAAGCCCATCGCTTGCAATCATGATGACAATGCATAACCACACGACTTATGCATTAAACAAAGCGATGGATACGTCACTTGCGGTGACAGAGCAGACATTAAGTAATGTAGCAAATGACCGCTTGGTATTTTGCTCTGGCTTTGCAGAAGCGCGTCCAGGGGCAAACATTTTAAGTTCGTCAGTGACTTGTACGCCAAATGAAAGCGGCGACAAGTTTGTGATCACGGGTAGTAAAAAGCCTTGCACTATGACTGATTTAGCGGACCTTGCATTAGTCGGTATCGCAAATCCAAACGGTCAAGAGCCTGAATCAAGAGGGTTACTCATCGTTGATAACATGCACGCGCAGAACATCGAAAAAATACCGTTTTGGCCGGCTTCAATCTTGACTGCTACAAGCAGTAATGAACTTGCCTTTAGAGGTCTAGAGGTGAGTAAAGAAAACGTAGCCTTGATGGAAACAGGTGCGGAACCTGAGAAAACACAGCAAGCAATTGAAGTCACAGAATTGGTCGGTTTGAGTAGCTTCCAAGTGATTGTTGCTGCGTCTTATCTTGGTGCAGCATCACGCTTAGCTGCACTGTGCTTTGAAGCCAACCCCGCTAATTCAACAGATGTCAGCCAAATTGCAATCGAACTTGAAACCGCAGCGCTTGCACTGGAAGGCATGGCCGCACAAATTGATACGCAAATGCCAAGTGAAGCCTTGGTTGCTTCCTCATTGGCTGTACGCACCATGGTGTCGCAGTGTATTGAACGCGCGAATCAACTAGCGGTGATGAGCTTAGGTGGCATGAAGTATTTAGGCAATGAAGACGTTCGATATCTTCTTCAAGTAGCCAATTGTTTGAACTTCCACCCGTTATCTCGAGGTGAGCGTATTGATTTCATTCGCCACACTCTATGCCACAGTCACTTATAAGTGACTGTGTGGATGTTCAGTAACTTTACGTTACTCGTTTGAAGGTGAGCAGGCATGCTTATATGCGTCAGTGCACATGCCAAATCGTCGTTTTAATTTTAATATAGGCAAAGGGAAAAAGAAGTGTCACTAATTAACAGTTATCGAAAATTTTTAACGGGCAAACTTGAACTGGATATACCTATCGCCAAGTGTGAAGACAATAAGGTCTACACCAAAGATGGTCGAGTGGTACGTGATTACTTGTCACAATACGGCGCATTGCCTTTTGGTCACAACCCAGATTTTTGCGTAAAAGCGGTTGCTGAACATTTGCAGAATAAATCTCCTGTGTTCACTCAACCTATCTTTCAGGAAGAAACCGAGGTATTTGCTCAAGAGCTTGTTGATGCACTTGGTGGTTGGGCGAAGCACGTAACATTTGCCAACAGTGGTGCTGAAACCGTGGAAGTTGGCTTTAAAATAGCGCGTATTAAAACGGGCAGAAAGAAAATTCTATCTGTAGACCGTTCATTCCATGGTAAAACCTATTCGGCTTTATTAGCGACCAACTCGCGTCGTCATAATATTGATCACTTACGCAATTCAGATGATTCATTCTTCAAAGTGACATTAAATGACTTTGAAGCACTAGAGCGTGAACTTGAAACACAAGAATATGCCGCGTTTATTGTTGAGCCAATTCAAGGTGAAGGCGGTATGAATGTTGCCGATCCACTCTGGCTTGAACGTGCAAGAGAATTGTGTTCAAAAACACGTACGGCGCTCATTTTTGATGAAGTGCAAACTGGCCTTGGCCGTACCGGCAATATGTGTGCGGCAATGGATTTGGGGATCACGCCAGATATTCTATTACTTGCAAAGTCTTTAAGCGGTGGTTTGATCCCAACAGGGGCTGCACTGTATTCGAACTGGGTTTCAACGCCTGAGTTCGATAGAAAACATAGCTCGACGTTCGCCAACAATGGGTTAGCGACGGCGGTGGGTAGAGCGGTCATCCAAGAATTGCAAAAAGATAATGGTGCGGCACTCGCACATGTAAGAAAAATCTCAAACTTAGTGGATGAAGAGTGTGACCGCTTAGCGAAACAATATCCCGGTATCTTTAATTGCCGTGGTGCTGGTTTAATGAGAGCGTTGCAGTTTAAGGACACGCAAGGTGATACCAACTACTTTGTTACTTACATGCAAAATAGCGGCTCACTGGCTTGGTTGTTCTGTAGTTACTTGTTAAACGAACATAATATGATGGTCATGCCGTTATTATCTGACAAGTGCTCGATCCGATTTGAACCACCATTGAATACCAGCGAACAAGATATTAAAGACTTCTTCATGGCGGTGCAGAACGTATGTGATATCGTGAAAAATGGTCGTTACGACATTCTACTGGCAGGACTCGTTGGTAAACCATTATCGGACTTACCAAGTGTTGACCAGTATTATCCTGCTGCAAGAGCGGGCCAAACGGCACCCACTCATTACGCTGGGACAGGCAAAAAACGTGGTAAGAAATTTGCTTTCTTTATGCATTTTACCGTAGTGGAAGATTGTATACGCATGATGCCGAAGAGTGTGCACAGCAACTACAGTGAAGAAGAGATCCGTGAGCTGTGTGAGCTGATCATGGAAGTAGGGGCGGTAGATTATGCACCAGAAATTGCGCTCGAATTTACAGTCTCTGATGAACACACTTATGCCGATGGCTTGATGCTAATGAGTCCGATCCAAGCGCGCGATATGATGAACTTGCCAGCAGCTGAAAAAGTAAACTTGATGAAAGACTTTATTGCTGTTGCAAGACGCGAAGGAGTGGAATTCTTTGGCTTAGGTGCATATACCTCTGTTATTACACGCGGCGGTGAACAAAATCTTGAAGATATCGATGGATTATCGTTTACCACAGGCAACAGTCTCACTGCATTGGCAACCACAGAAACAGTTATTGAAGCGGCAAACCATAACTTAATTGGGTCAACTATCAGTATCATCGGTGCACGCGGTGCTGTTGGTAAATTGATGGTCAGTGAATTGTCTCATTGGTGTGACAACATCATCTTGATGGGCCGCCCAGGCACAGAAAGGCGTTTACTGGTCGAATTGGTGCCTATTTTATGTAAGTTGGCGTTTAGTGCAGAACAAAATGCGCAGCCGGGCTCTGTTATCGACAATATTCAAGAATATATAAATGCGTCGAAGCCTGAATTAGCAAGCTACATTGGCGCGTTAAACGAAGCGCCAGAAGAGGCGGTTACACAAGTAACAGAAGCGCTTTTGGCTGATGACTTAATCCTTTCTATGGGACTAAGAACGAGCGATAGCTATCAGTCAACTCTAGAGCAATCTGATTTTGTTGTGTCGGCAACCAGTGAAGGTAAAGCTTTCTTGAGTACTGAATTTCTCAAAGAAGGCGCGATAGCTGTAGATACAGCCCGTCCGTTCGACTTCATTGTGACCCCTGGGCAAAAAGCGGAAGTGCTTGAAGGTGGCTTAGTCATTCAACCGGATGCGGTACGCTATGGCGATATCAATATGGTTGGTTTACCACCGGGCATTAACTTAGCGTGTTTGTCAGAAACGGTTGCTTTGGCAATGGAAGGGTGTGAAGGGCAGTTTAGTAAAGGCAAATCTATTGCCTATTCACAAGCACGTTATGTACTGGATGTGGCAAGAAACCAAGGTTTTAAGCCATTAGGTTACTCGTCCACCCCATCTGGTAATGACTACGTTGATACGATTGAATCGGCGGAGCACGAGGACAAAGCTGAAGCGCTTGTATAACAAGCGCCTTATCCCATTTTTTAAATAACCTTCCTTTCTCAGGTTGTGTTTAGGTTTAAGGAAAGACTGTGAAAATTTTAATTGTAGATAACTACGATAGTTTTACGTTTAACCTGTATCAGTACATTAGCGAAGTGTTTGGTGTGCTGCCAGTGGTTGTAAAAAATAACGATGAAACGGTTAATGTTGAAGAATTTGATGCCATCGTCATCTCGCCGGGTCCGGGTACTCCATATAGAGAAAGCGACATCGGCATTTGCCAAAATATAATAAAAACAACAGATAAACCTTTGTTAGGCATTTGCTTAGGTCATCAATCAATTGTGGCTTGTATGGGCGGTGAAGTTGAGATCTCAGGTGTACCGTATCATGGCAGAGCAAGTGACATAGTACATGGTGGTAGTGGTGTTTTTGCGAATTTGCCAAATCCATTGGAAATTGTTCGCTATCATTCCTTGATTGCATATCAACCTTTGCCAGAGGAGTTGATTGCAACGGCATTTACGGAAGATGGCATGATCATGGGTGTAGAGCATCGAACTCGGCCTATGTGGGGTGTGCAGTTCCACCCTGAATCTGTGTACACCAATTGTGGTCGCCAGATAGTAGAAAACTTCAAGAACTTGGTCGACAAACACTATGCGCAGAGCAAAAAGCCAGCGCTACTTGCTGAGAAAGTGCCTCAAATGCAAGGAAATGAAGGACAACTACACAAAACACAGTGGCATTGTCATTTCGAAATACTCGATGTGGATGTGAAAACGGTTGATATATTCAAAACGTTTTACGAGAAATCAAAGTACAGTTTCTGGTTAGACTCTAGTTCGATAAATAATGCCGAAGCACGCTTTTCATTTATGGGTGATGCTGGTGGCGTTGAGTCGTTTTGGTTTGCCTATGACGTTGAAACTAAGAACATTACTTTAGATACTCATGGTAAAAAAACAGAATTTAACAAGCCTTATCAAGAGTTTGTAAATGAAACTTTGGCTGCAACAATTGTGGGTGCTGAAGATTTACCATTTGATTTTTGTGGTGGTTTGGTTGGTTTCCAAGGCTATGAACTGAAGGTTGAAACAGAATCGGTAGACAATAAATACAGCTCAAAACAGCCAGATGCATCGGGTATTTTTGCAGACCGCTTTATAGCTTTTGACCATAAAACTGGGCTTGTTTATGTCGTCGCAATTGAAAAAGATGCACGTAATGGTAGCGCCCAAAGCGAGGCTCAAGCCTGGATAGAGTTGGCATGCGCCAAAATTAAAACTGTTGAAAAAGAGGGAGTTAATGCATCGACGAGTACAAGTAACTTGTTGGAAAAATATACTCAATCTCAGCAGAATATCGAATTTGTGTTAGAAGATGGCGACAAAGAATATATTGAAAAAATAGCGCATTGTAAGGAATACATCTTACAGGGTGAAAGCTATGAAATATGTTTAACGAATCGTATACGTTCAAACCTGAACGTCGAGCCATTTGCGCTTTACAATGTGCTAAGACAAGTTAACCCAGCGCCACGCTCGGCTTATTTACACTGCCCTGAGTTTTCAGTGTTGTGTTCATCGCCTGAAAAGTTTGTCAGCGTCGGCAGAAATTCAGTCGTTGAAGCAAAACCCATCAAAGGCACTAGAAAGCGTGGCGCAACAGAGCAAGAAGATGCTGCACTTATCAAAGATTTGGCTGAAAGCGAGAAAGACCACGCTGAGAATTTGATGATTGTTGACTTACTGAGAAATGACTTAAACCGAGTGTGTGAGGCCGGTTCAGTTTGGGTTCCAAAGCCAATGCAAATTGAGACCTACGCGTCTGTGCATCAATTAGTCTCAACCGTACGGGGCCGATTGAAGGATCAAGAAACGCTGGCAAGCTTGTTCGGTGCTGCTTTCCCTCCAGGGTCAATGACCGGCGCTCCTAAGACGAGAACGCTTGAAATAATCGATCATCTAGAATCATCTGCTCGTGGGATCTACTCGGGTTCAATTGGTTACATGTCTTTAAATGGCGCGTCTGAATTGAATGTCGCGATTAGAACATTGGTAGCGAGCGAACATGGGTTAGAGATTGGTGTTGGTGGTGCGATCACTTGGCTATCTGATCCAGAGGAAGAGTTTGAAGAGATCTTGATCAAAGGTCGTGCCTTGATGAGGGCCATAACAAAATATGCGACGGGTGACGAAAATCGTTATCAAGTGATAGGTGTTACGTCCAATGATCAGGTCGATGCAGCATCAAAAGGAATTAATACGCAAAGTGAAGAAGCGCAACTTTGTACAGAGGAAGAAGGGTTAGAAGCGTGAACAAACATCATATAGTATTTGGTGAGTTAAATTATGCGATGGCTCGCTTGATTTTAACCTTAGCGACAGACAAAACAAGCGAACGTATTTCTGTCATCATTCGACAAAATTCGGATGAAGTGGCGTGCAAAAATGTTGTGTTTAAAAGTCTAAATGAAATTGCCACCAAGAATAATGTGTTGCTGAGTACAGCAGAGCTTGAAAAGCTAACAGTTTACAATCATGACAGCAATGCGGGCGTAAATGAAGCCTTGGTGGAAATCGAGCAACGACTGACAACGCTCGGGATTTACCATCACGAAACTGTGCACTGGGAAGTTGAAACGCAAATCAAACCTGCCGAGAATAAAGAGTACTATGCAAGGGTACTTAAATATTTACCGGGTGATGCCGACAGTCGCGTCGTGCAAGAAATTAAAATAGATAACGTGTTAGGTCCAGTTGGGCATTATCAAGATGAACTAGATACACCACTAAATCGTTTTATTTTTAGCCTGTTAGACTACTCATGCGAAATGAAAGGTCGTACGGTTAAAGTGCATATTCCAGAGAATCTGTCGTTAGAGTTTATGCCTTTTGAAAGTTATTTGGCTAACATTACCGGCGAAAAAACATCTTTAGAGTCTACAACGCCAAGCCTCAAGGTACTCGTTAAAGACCTTGTAACAGCGCTCGCTAAAGCGCTTGGTCTTGATCTGGCATTTGTAAATTCACGAGCCGATCAGGATGTTGATCTTATCGAGTTTATAGAACGTGAAGAGTTAGCTTTATCAACATTGGATGGTAAAGGCAAAGATGACACGTTAGCGCGTTCATTTTTAACAACGATTGAAGCACAAGTACTCGATGCAAAAACATGGAAAGACGATATAACGGTTGATGCCATATTATTTGCGCATGAAAAAAAGCATACTGAGTCACTCAACTTTACTGACAAACTCTTAAAGATCGCAGCTTCAGTTAAGCAAGACAAAGTGGCTATTCACCACTCTTTGGGTGACATGCAATATGGTGACTTTGAGCATTCAATCCAAAACTGTGTGTCTAATATCGTTAACTTGGATATCAAACCTGGTACACGTGTAGGTATTGTTGCTAACGATAGCGCATATTTCAGCATCGCAGTGTTGTCACTAATGTATTCGGGTTGCACCGCGATTATTATTAATCCTCTGCTAAAAGCTGAAACTATCGCACAAGCATTGAAGTCAGCGAACGTTGACATCGTATTTGGAGACGACGAATTTTTTGAGCTTGCAAGTGAAAGTGAACACTTACCTACGGGGTTAATTTCATTACTAGCGAACATCATGGAAATCGCGCCAATATGCACAAGAGCCGACGAAAAAGAAGTGATGAATTGGGCCCCGGCAAGAACGCGACCATTTGATTACGCAATAGGCATGTTCACATCGGGCACAACGGGTATTCCTAAGCTTATTTTGCATCGTCATCAAGATTTTGTGGTCGCTGCTGAACGTTACGCTGCACAAGTGTTGAATATTAACAGTAGTGACCGGACTTTCTCAGTATCAAGAATGAGCTTTGCGTTTGGATTACATAACTGTTTTAACGCTTTATACAATAGTGCAACGGCAATATTGTCGCCTCATAACTTATCTATTAATGACATTGTTGAGGCTATCAAGCTTTACAAACCGACCATTTTTTATGCGGTACCAACGGTGTATCAGTTCTTGTTAACTCACGACAACCTCAGCATAAATGACTTTATTACAGTGCGTTGTTTTGTATCTGCGGGTGACCGCATGCCGATCGAACTTAATCGTAAGTGGCAGAAAAAGTTTAATGCCGTGATCCTAGATAGTTTAGGCTCTACGGAGGCGTTTAGTACATATCTGACAAACATTCCTGGTACGAATCGAGCATTTGGTGATACTGGAAAAATAGTCCCAGGCTTTGATGCCAAGATCATGAATGAGCGTGGCATCATTTGTACGCACGGTGATATTGGCACACTTTGGCTAAAAGGCCCTACATTGCCAAGTCGTTATGAAAACAATGCCGCTGAAACTGAGGCGAGATTTAAAGATGGTTGGTATTGTACGAACGACATGTTCAAGTGTGATAAAGATGGCTATTTTCGTTACATCGGCCGTGCAGATGATGTGATTAAAGTGTCAGGTCAATGGGTATCTCCACAAGATATTGAAGATGTACTTCTTGGTCACCCGGATGTGGCAGAAATTGCGGTTGTTGCCGTGGGTGATCATGAGACAACGACTAGGCCGAAAGCATTTGTAGTAACCCACCGACAAGATCACGAGCTACTCACCAAAGAGTTGAAGGAATATGCAAAACAGAATCTAGAGAGATGGAAATATCCTCATCTATTTCAGTATGTAAATACATTACCAAAAACGGTCACTGGTAAATTGCAGCGCTACCGCTTAAAGCGCGTAGTTCCAGAATCAGTGATGTAATCATGAATAGACAGCGGTGACTAAGTCGACGAGTCGAAGCTTAGCCACCGAACACTTCATGTAAGTGAGTAATAACTTTTAATATAACGCTCTTCTTTCGAAGGATAGAAGCAAAAATAAATTAGTGACGGAGACAGAAAATGACGCAGAGTATAAGTAAGCTTGAGAACAATATTAACGCGCTTTCAACAAGACTAAATAACCATTCATTTTTGGTAAGATGTCGAGAAGGCTCAATCTCACTAGATGAACTAAAAGCATTTTTGTTACAACAAGGCTTATACAGTGCATACTTTACGCGCTATCTTTGTGCGATGATGGCAAACTTGCCGTCAAATGACCAGGTAATGGAATTGGCTGAAAACTTATTCGAAGAATTAGGTTTAGAACCGGGTAGCCCAACACCGCATCACATCATCTATAGAAATATGCTTGATAGTTTTGGTATCGAACTTGATTCGAGCAAAATTACACATGAAACTCAAGCACTTATAGATTGTATGTTTAAGCATTGTCGTGAATTAAACCCAGCATTCGGATTAGGTGCACTATGTATTGGTGCAGAGGCAATAGTGCCAGACCTCTATTCTAGCTTGGTCGCCGGCTTTAGACATCACGGTGTGCCGGATGAACAAATTCATTTCTTACTATTACACATTGAATGTGATGACGGACACGCTGAGACTTTGAATGATATCATGCTAGAAATTGCGGGTATGAATGAGTTCCAATTGGACAATATGATCAAAGCGGGTGAGGAAATGATAGATGCGCGCATGGCATTTTTTGATGCCATTGAAAATCAAGTTCGTCACACAGCTAAACTAGAAAGTGCTAGTATTGAGTTCTCGTAACAGTATGGAAGGAAACATGAGCACGACACTAAGTATGGATAAGCAATCTATCATGGCAAAAAGCCGTGAAGATATTGCGAAAAAACTGCCTGAAGGCGAATGGAATGAAAAGCAAAAAGTTGCACTAACTTGCCGAATTCTGTTTGCACAAGGTCATGATTCGGGACTAGCTGGCCAGATAACGGCACGTGGCGAATCACCTGGCGAATATTTTACTCAGCCATTTGGTTATGGCTTTGATGAAATAACGTCTGATAACTTACTCAAAGTGAATGAGGACTTGGAAGTGATTGAAGGAGATGGCATGCCAAATCCAGCAAATCGTTTTCATTCATGGATTTATAAAGTAAGACCTGATGTGAGGTGTATCATCCATACGCATCCGCCTCATGTTTCAGCGCTATCCATGTTAGAGCGACCGCTCAAGATATCTCATATGGATGCATGCATGTTGTATGAAGATGTTGCATTTTTAGCGAAGTGGCCTGGCGTACCTGTGGGTAACGAAGAAGGTGAAATTATTTCTGGCATACTCGGAGATAAAAGAGCTGCATTGTTATGCCATCATGGATTAGTGGTTGCAGGGCAGACAATCGAAGAAGCCTGTATGCTAGCAATACAATGTGAGCGAGCTGCAAAGCTTCAACTACTTGCCGAATCTGCGGGTGAAATAAAAGATGTTAGCCCGGAGTTAGCAAGAGAAGCACACGATTGGATCCTTCAGGATAAGCGTTCAAAAGCAGGGTTTGCTTACTATGCGAGGCGTACGCAAAGAGAGTACAACTTTACGGTTTGACTGTGAGTTAAAAACACTAAAAAAATAAGTATAAAAGTCAGTGATTTACAAGCTTTTACGTTATGTTAAATTACTGCCTTTTATACACTTCTAAAGTGTTTCTCCCCCTTCCATGCTTATCAGCAGACATCTGCTTACGTTCTAGCAGGTATATTTAATAGGGCGAGTTCAACGGGTGAGTTTTAAGTACATAAAAAAGAACACATCTTACAAATAGTAGTAGCTCGTGACACTTATCGTCGCAAAGTATGTTAGTTATTGCTTACATACTGATTGTAATAGATTTAATAGAATTTTCATCGGAAGCTGAGGGGTTGATGAGTTTTTATTTCAGTATGATGTGTTCTTTTACTAATACTATCAGTTCTTTCTTTTTTTCGAAATACTTAGTTCAAACAGAGAAATTTAAAGAAGGAGCAAGCATCAATTTTTCGTAATGGGCCTTTCGACCGTTAAACATATTTCATAAAGACAACAACAAGCGAGCCTCCATACTTAAAAGATTTTATGACTCTCAATCGCCATCCTTGGCTATGATTGACTACTTTGAGGTATATGGAAGTCTGTTTGCTTGTTTTAGTGTGCTAAGACGCTATGCAAAGCTGGCGGAATTTTTACTATGTCGCTTATGGCCATAGCGTTTTGTTATATAAGCCTACAAGGTATATAAATATTGGATTGATGTACGTTTTGGAAAAGAGGTAGGCAGAGTCAAACGTTTCAATAATTTATCGCTTATACACTTTAATGCCCACCTAATAATGGCATAAGAATTTTCGGAATAACATAATTGTTCGAGATGGAACACAAGCATGACGAATACCGCCGAAAATATTGTTCAATGCAATAACTACAGCCAATCTGTTTGATTAGATGTGATAAAAATCACAGATTTTTGTTGTTGTCTTGACAGGCTAATATTTCATTTAACTCAGTTGCTGAGTGATTGTTATAAGCTTATTCGTACGATGTGTTCTTTTCATTTTTCGTATACAATTTATCAGTCGAGAGGCGAAAGCCTCTTTGCTAATGAGCTCTTGCCAAGCAATATGAAAGCTTCAATCATTTCTACAACAGCTGAGGTTAACGTTTAGTTCAGTCAGCCGTATGATGTGTTCTAATGATAATTTATTGGTAAATTTTCCTTGATGCAAGACACGCTATACGTTACTTTGGCCCTTGAAGTAATACTACTTGGAATGAGGAAAAACAATGAAACCATGGAACCCTGACAGTTGGAGAGAACTCCCGATTGTTCAGCAACCTGAATACCCGAGTCAAGCTGAACTAAAGCTTGTCGAAAAACAACTCAATAGCGCGCCACCACTTGTATTTGCAGAAGAAACTCGCAGTCTATACAAGCAATTGGCAGATGTATGCGAAGGTAAAGCATTTTTACTTCAAGGTGGAGATTGTGCCGAGTCTTTTTCAGACTTTAATGCGGCAAACATTCGTGACACTTTTAAAACACTGTTACAAATGGCAGTGGTACTGACATACGGCGGAAAATGTCCAGTCGTAAAAATTGCTCGTATGGCGGGCCAGTACGCAAAGCCACGCTCATCAGACTTCGAAACAATCGATGGATTGTCGTTACCTTCATATCGTGGCGATATTATCAATAGTTTTGAGTTCACTGAAGAAGCACGTATACCTGATCCAAATCGTTTGATGACTGCGTATCACCATAGCGCCGCAACACTAAACTTGCTACGAGCATTTTCTCAAGGCGGTTTGGCGGATCTCCATAAAGTTAACCGCTGGAATATGAGCTTTGTAGCAGCCAATCCACTGCGTGACAAATATCAGCAATTAGCGGATAAAATCCAAGATGCACTGGAATTTATGGAAGTGTGTGGCATTAACTCAGCTGTCGCGCCTAGTTTAAAAGAAACCGATCTGTACACTTCTCATGAGGCGTTATTGCTAGGTTACGAAGAAGCGCTAACACGCCGAGACCACTTGAGTGGCGATTGGTATGACTGTTCGGCTCACTTTGTATGGATTGGCGAGCGTACGCGTCAACTAGATCATGCACACATTGAGTTTTTCAGAGGTATCAAAAACCCTATCGGTGTAAAAGTTGGTCCAGGCATGAAACCAGATGAATTGATTGAACTCATCGACGCGTTAAACCCAGACAACATACCTGGTCGTTTAACCTTAATCACGCGTATGGGTGCCGATGTATTACCTGAAAAACTGCCAGCACTTGTTCGTAAGGTACAAGAGGAAGGTAGAAAGGTTATTTGGTCTTCTGATCCGATGCATGGCAATACAGTTAAAGCGAGTACTGGTTATAAAACACGTAGCTTCAATGATATTTTACGTGAAATCAGCCAGTTCTTCGCGGTGCATAAAGCTGAAGGCTCATACGCAGGCGGTGTACATTTTGAAATGACTGGCCAACATGTTACTGAATGTACCGGTGGCGCATATGGTCTTTCTGATGAAGACCTAGCTCAGCGCTACCGCACTCAGTGTGACCCTCGTTTAAATGCTGACCAAGTACTTGAACTTGGCTTCCTTGTAGCGGATCTATTAAAAGATTCACGCTCACAAGCATAAATAGATAAGGCCGCAGTCGCGGCCTTTTTTAATACTTACGGCGTTTTAAACCTGTTTCAGAAATTATCTTCGCGGAAATTTCCTCCACTGAATGACTTGTCGTATTCAAAAAAGGCGTTCTGTGTTTCTTAAATAGCATTTCGACTTCGCGCACTTCAATACGACATTGGCGCAACGACGCGTATTTAGAATTTGCCATTCTGCCTTCTCGTATTGCGGCCAAACGTTCCGGGTTTATCGTTAGCCCAAACAACTTATGCTTGTAGGGAATAAGACATTTTGGATAATTTCCTTTTTCCAAATCGTCCTCAGTCATGGGGTAATTAGCCGCTTTGATCCCATATTGTAGCGCCAAATAAAGGCTAGTCGGGGTTTTACCACTGCGACTGACGCCGACAAGAATAATATCGGCTTGTTCATAATCTTTAATATTTGCGCCATCATCATTAGCTAAAGCATAATTCACCGCTTCGATACGAAAATCATAACTTGCTTCATGAATTGAGTGAGTACGATGAATCTTTGGTACCGGATCAACATTAAGTTCCTTTTTTACAACCTTACTGGCGAGCGCCAAGAAGTCGTAGCAAATGCCTTGTGAAGACAAAATAATATCGGACAATTCATGATTCACAAATGTAAAGAAGACCAACGGTTTATCGCCGCTGTTTTCTGCAGTTAGATCAATTAATGCTTTGATTTCTTCAGCTTTTTGAGTTGTTTCAACAAACGGGATTGTTTGATGATTGAATTCTACGGGAAACATCGACAACGTTGCGTGGCCAAAGACCTCTGATGTTATTGCCGTGCCATCTGAAATATAAAATGCCGTTCTCATGCTTACCTTTGTACTGTTTAATTAGACGAATTTTCCCTATCGCGGTTTACGTAGGTGTATATACCAGTGTAGAATGCCCTCGACCTTCACAAAAGGTCAAACAATCTCTCACATTTAATACAATTTGTTTTTGGAGACAGTTCCGTGCAAGACTACGTTCTCTGGTATCAAGAGTTAGGTATGCAAGACGTACCTCGAGTTGGTGGTAAAAATGCTTCACTTGGGGAAATGATATCTAATTTATCAAACGCTGGTGTGCAAGTGCCAGGAGGATTCGCAACTACTGCTGAAGCCTTCAATGAATTTCTTGACCAATCTGGTTTAAACGAAAAAATCCACACCATTTTAGATACCCTTGATGTCGATGACGTCAAC
Organism: Pseudoalteromonas sp. ATL1; assembly: GCF_058933015.1. Taxonomy (NCBI): domain Bacteria; kingdom Pseudomonadati; phylum Pseudomonadota; class Gammaproteobacteria; order Alteromonadales; family Pseudoalteromonadaceae; genus Pseudoalteromonas; species Pseudoalteromonas sp. ATL1. Next base: position 20,180 of record NZ_JBZYXL010000002.1, read on the forward strand.
ACCCTCGCCAAGGTTGGCGCCGATATTCGACAATGGATCATTGATACTCCATTCCAACCAGCCCTCGACAAAGCAATTCGCGACGCTTACAACACACTCCACGGTGACACCAATTCTGACGTTTCTTTCGCTGTACGCTCATCAGCTACTGCTGAAGATATGCCAGACGCATCATTTGCTGGCCAACAAGAAACGTTCCTGAATGTTCGTGGCATTGATGCAGTTATGGTTGCTATTAAGCATGTATTTGCTTCGCTATTTAATGACCGTGCGATTTCATACCGTGTACACCAAGGGTATGATCACAGAGGTGTTGCGCTGTCAGCTGGTATACAGCGCATGGTTCGATCTGATAAAGCGTCATCAGGCGTAATGTTTAGTATTGACACTGAATCTGGCTTCGAAGATGTTGTTTTCGTAACTTCTAGCTATGGTCTTGGTGAGATGGTTGTACAGGGTGCTGTTAACCCTGACGAATTTTATGTTCACAAACCAACATTAGCGAAAGGTTTACCAGCCGTTGTTCGTCGTAACATCGGCTCTAAAGCAATCCAAATGATTTACTCAAGCGACGAGTCTCACGGTAAGCAAGTTGAGATTGTTGATATGGATCCAGCTCAGTCAGCGCAATTCTCTATCACTGACGCAGAAGTCCAAGAGTTGGCGAAGCAAGCTGTTATCATCGAAAAACACTACGGTCGTCCAATGGACATCGAGTGGGCTAAAGACGGTAACGATGGCAAGCTTTACATCGTTCAGGCACGCCCAGAAACAGTTCGTTCAAACGAAGATGCGAACGTCATGGAGCGCTTCCAGTTAAAAGCACAATCAACAGTGATCGCTGAAGGTCGCGCAATCGGTCACAAAATTGGCTCAGGCGTAGTACGAGTTCTTAATTCAATCGAAGAGATGGACAAAGTGCAACACGGTGATGTACTTGTCACTGATATGACTGACCCTGATTGGGAACCAATCATGAAGCGCGCAGCTGCAATCGTAACTAACCGAGGTGGCCGTACTTGTCACGCAGCTATCATTGCGCGTGAGCTTGGTATTCCAGCAGTAGTTGGTTGCGGTAACGCTACGGACTTAATAGCCAATAACCAAAGCGTAACAGTTTCATGTGCAGAAGGTGACACAGGCTACATTTACGAAGGTGAGTTAGAGTACGAAGTAATTTCATCACGTGTTGATGAAATGCCTGACCTACCAATGAAGATCATGATGAACGTGGGTAACCCTGACAGAGCATTCGACTTTGCAAGGCTACCTCATGCAGGCATCGGTCTAGCGCGTTTAGAATTTATCATCAACCGTATGATAGGTGTACACCCTAAAGCACTCATTAACTTTGATGCGCAACCAGCTGATTTACAAGCTGAAATTAATGACATCATCGCTGGTTATGCTTCACCGGTAGAGTTCTACATTGAAAAATTAGTAGAAGGTATCTCAACACTAGGTTGTGCTTTTGCGCCTGAGCGCGTCATTGTTCGTATGTCTGACTTTAAGTCGAACGAATATGCAAACCTAGTGGGCGGCCAGCAGTACGAGCCAGAAGAAGAAAACCCAATGATCGGTTTCCGCGGCGCGTCTCGTTATATTTCGGAAGATTTCCGCGAGTGTTTTGCTTTAGAATGTGAAGCAATTAAGCGCGTAAGAAATGGCATGGGTTTGACTAACGTTGAAATCATGATCCCATTTGTTCGTACACTTGAAGAAGCAGCACACGTAATTGAGCTTCTTGAGCAACACGGTCTTAAGCGTGGCGAAAACGGTCTTAAAGTGATCATGATGTGTGAGTTACCATCAAACGCACTTTTAGCTGAAGAGTTCTTAGAGTATTTTGACGGTTTCTCTATCGGTTCAAACGATTTAACTCAGCTTACACTTGGCCTAGACCGTGACTCTGGTCTAATCGCACACTTGTTTGATGAACGTAACCCTGCAATCAAAAAGCTACTTTCAATGGCAATTCAAACGGCTAAAGCGAAAGGTAAGTACGTAGGTATTTGTGGTCAAGGTCCATCTGATCACGAAGACTTTGCAGCTTGGCTGGTAGAGCAGGGCATTGATTCTGTTTCGCTAAATCCAGATACTGTTTTAGAAACTTGGTTGTACTTAGCTGATAAGCTAAAAGACTAAGTTGCCTAGTTAAAAATAAATGCCGGCCACTTCAGTGCGCCGGCTTTTTTATTTTCAAAGAAAGATACATTAAACGATATAAATCAACTGGTTAATATTTATCGTTGTTTTATGCCATCAAGTTTATAACACGCTTTTGTGAATGCTCTTTGCACTTTTCTCAGAAGAGTACGAGCTTTAGGATAGTAAATTGAAAAGCACACCAACGCAGCTAAAAGAAACACTATCGATGGCCCTGGTACAACAAAAAACACAACTGCCAACAATATAAATATGACTCCCAAAAGGAGTGTCGCTAATTTTTTCAATGCGCTATACCCACAAATAGTTCTACTACTTTCAACTATAGCCGAAAGGGTATGTCAAAATTTAGGCAATATGTAACAAAGATTAAATTTCTCAATTTTTTAAATCTCACAGCATGTTACAATACGCACAAAGCAAAAATAGTAAACCGTCATGATTGCCAAAATAAGTCAGCAAGATACAGCCAATCAATTAATCAATGATTATCTATCAACAATTAAGGATGCAGGGTTTGTCGGGGACACCGATTCAAGCTACGCAACTCGCTTAGTCACTTCAACGGATAACAGTATTTATCAAGAGGTCCCGCAAGCGGTTATATTTCCAAAGAATAACAAAGATATTCAAACCGCTTTACAGTGCGCTTCGCAAGACCCATTTTTGTCGTTGAGTTTTGGCCCGCGTGGTGGCGGAACTGGTACTAATGGCCAATCTCTCACACCAGGTATCGTTATCGATTTATCTCGCTATATGCGCGAGATTATCGAAATCAATGTGGAAGAAAAATGGGTCAGGGTTCAAGCTGGTGTTATTAAAGATCAGCTTAATGATTTTTTGAAACCTTACGGCTTTTTCTTCGCGCCAGACTTATCGACAAGTAACCGTGCAACCATAGGCGGTATGGTTAATACAGACGCATCGGGGCAGGGCTCGCTTGTTTATGGTAAAACAAGTGACCATGTTTTAGGCCTCAAAACCTATCTTGTTGACGGTACAGAATTAAATACCAGTAAAATAGCCACAGAGAAAGCGAAGTTAATTGCTCAACAAGACAACCGTACGGCACTCATTTATCAACAAGTACTTGAGTCTTGTGAGAACAACCGCGCACTCATCTTAGAAAAGTTTCCGCGTTTAAATCGATTTCTCACGGGCTATGACTTAGAAAATGTTTTTGACAATGATCTTACGCACTTTGATTTGTCGAGAATAATTACAGGTTCTGAAGGTTCATTGGGTGTTGTGACAGAAGCAAAACTGAACATCACGCCAATTGCCCCCTATAAGACTTTGATAAATATAAAATACGATAGTTTTGATTCCGCGCTCAGAAATTCGCCATTCTTGGTTGGCGCGCAAGCTACCTCAGTTGAAACAGTCGACAGTAAAGTACTTAACCTAGCAAAAGAAGATATCATTTGGCATTCAGTATCGGACTTAATAACTGATGTTCCTGGTGTGGATATGCAGGGTCTTAACATGGTTGAGTTCAACGGTGAAACTGCCGATGAAATGGACGACAAAATAAAAACACTGTGTAATAAGCTAGATGAACTAATTCAAACCAAACAAGCTGGCGTGATCGGATATCAACTTACTAACAACAAAGAAGATATTCTAAAAATTTACGCTATGCGTAAGAAGTCAGTTGGCCTATTAGGCAATACAAAAGGTAAGCAAAAGCCACTCGCTTTCGCCGAAGATACCGCCGTTCCACCTGAAAACTTGGCAGACTTTATTGCAGAGTTTAGAGAATTGCTCGATTCGCATAACTTACATTACGGTATGTTTGGCCATGTTGACGCCGGCGTGTTACACGTGCGACCAGCATTAGACATGTGTGATCCTGAACAGGAAAAACTGCTTAGAAAAATTTCAGATCAAGTCGTTGCATTAACTGCTAAGTACGGCGGTCTAATGTGGGGAGAGCACGGCAAAGGCTACCGAAGTGAATATGGGCCTGAATTTTTTGGCGACCAACTCTTCACTGAACTGCGTAAAATAAAATCTGCATTTGATAAAGATAACCGGTTAAACCCAGGTAAGATCTGTACACCGCTAGAAAGTGATGCAAACTTGGTTTCCGTCGATGGCCAAAAGCGTGCTTGGTTCGACAAATCTATAGATATTCAAGTTAAAGACAGTTTTGAAAATGCAATGAACTGTAACGGTAACGGGCTTTGTTTTAATTATGATGAAGCGTCTCCGATGTGCCCATCTTACAAGGTAACAAAAGACAGACGACACTCACCAAAGGGCAGAGCAAGCTTAATACGAGAGTGGTTAAGGTTACAAGAAAGTGCTGGAACTGATCTCTTATCTACCGAGAAGCAATTAATTAAAGCTGAAAATGACACCACGTGGTGGGAACGGTTTCGCAATACACAAGCTCGGAACAAAGGTGAATACGATTTTTCACATGAAGTGAAAGCATCGATGGATGAATGTTTGGCATGCAAAGCTTGCACAACCGCATGTCCAATAAAAGTTGACGTGCCAAGCTTTAGGGCACGCTTTTTAAACTTTTATCACAGCCGCTATAACCGACCGCTCAAAGATTATTTAGTTGCTAATGTAGAATCAATGGCACCGTTTTTATCCAAATTTGCGTCGGTTGTTAATCCTCTTATGAGCAATAAGATTTCGGCAAGTTTGATCAAAAACATAGTCGGCTATATCGATGCACCTCAACTGAGTATTCCAAGTTTGCAAACTCGACTTAAATCCGAGTTTGATTTTGATGAAGCTAAGCTAAATATAATGTCAGATGAAGAGCGCGCGAATAGTGTGTTCATCGTCCAAGATCCATTTACAAGCTACTATGAAGCTGAACTTGTTGCGTCTTTGGTTGATGTCGTTCAAGCGCTAGGTAAAAACCCGATCGTGTTACCTTTTGTGCCCAACGGCAAGGCTCAGCATGTAAAAGGATTCCTCAAAGAATTTGTTAAAACAGCAAAGCATGCCAGCGAGTTTTTATCTGATGTTGCACAATACGACATCCCAATGATCGGTGTAGACGCTTCTTTAGTTATGGTCTATCGAGATGAATACAAACAAATTTTAAACTCTGATGACCTAGGATTTCATGTTGCACTTGCGCACGAATGGTTGAAAGACCAAGATTGGTCTCAGGTTGTACTTAATGTTAAGCATGCTGAAGAATATACTTTGCTGTCTCATTGTACTGAAAGCACGGCGTTACCAAATACTACCAATGTTTGGAAGAGTATATTTTCTCAATTAGGCCTTAAACTAAAAGCACCAGCAACGGGTTGCTGTGGCATGGCGGGCACTTATGGTCATGAAGTTCAAAACCAGGATAACTCCCGTTCGCTTTATGAGATGTCGTGGCAAAAACATGTAGAGGCAACAGAGCCCGAAAAATTGCTTGCCACAGGGTTCTCTTGTAGAAGTCAGGTTAAGCGATTTGAAAACAAGAAACCGTTACACCCACTCGAGTTTATTGCCAGGTCAATCTAATTAATTTTGTATAAGGTTGGCTTATAAATATTCTTTATAAGCCAATTTAACATAATTAAAACCATGTTCTTCAAGAAATGTAGGGCACCACTAAAGTTATAGCTTTCTTTTTGAGCCTGACTTTGCACGATCTTTGATATTGGTCTGAATGTAAATTTGATCCGTAGTCGCTATTTTGGCATGTCCCAAATCTTCAGATAAGTGTTTGAGCGGGCGGTGCTGCGCGTCGTGCGTAGCGCCAGTATGGCGTAACCAATGCGTAGTTGCAGCTTTCAATTGTTCGGCTTCATCCGAAAACCCATCTTTATTAAGCGACTCAACCGCCAAATCAAAACTTTGTTGAACAATTCGTCTCAACTGTCGAACATTCATGCCCCCTTGACCGCGCAATTTATGTACTAATGGGTGTGGCTCATCAACGCGCGGCAGGGGAGATAGACCACGGTAAATACGATACCGTTTTAAATATTCAACAAAATCTTCGCTTAATGTGACATCACGCAGTTTATTACCTTTACCCATAATACGTAGATACCAAAATCCATCTGGGTCCTGCCAAAAATGACTCATGACAGGCGACCATTGAGGTCTATCTGAGAGTTCTGAAATGCGCAGATATAAACCTTTCAAGCACGCTAGAGTAAATAAATTACGTTCTAATTCAGGTTGTTGAGCGCACATGTCCTTAGTAACACCAAATACATATTCCCACTGTAAGTTGCTCAATGTATCAGGTAATTTAATCTGAGATTGTACGACGAGATAAGGACTATTTTTTTTAACTACCGGTACAAAGTTGGTGGTCGTTTTTTCTTCCAAAATTGCAAATTTGTAAAATACATTCAAAGCCGTAAACATTGCGGCTAACGTTTGTTGGCTCACACTCGATTCTTTTGCAACAAAAGGGCGCCATTTGGGGTTTACAATTCGCACTCCGTTTTTATCTTTAAATCGCCACTGCACAGACGAAGAACACCAACTAATTTCAGGTTCAACCATGAAATCAACATATGCTTCAATATCATCACGCTTAAGATCAAAAACTGATTGCTGTTTGATAAGCCATGACCACAAATAAAACCGCTCTAACTCATTTCGAAAACGGTTATAGGTCGCTTCTGACTTTCGTCCATATACATAAAGAAATTGATATAAAAACAACACATCTGCTTTAACATTAAAATTGACCTTGCTGCACGTATGTAAAAATTTCTCCAATTCAGGGTATTCCTGACTCAGTGTTTTATCTTCAATATGTGCAATTTGATAGCGCAGTTGTTTTAGGGTATCTGCCAAGGGCACTAACATGTTTATTATGTCCGATATTGTCTAGTACTGGACATTTTATCGGGTTACATGAGATCTGCAAGGGTTCTACGATCTGATAAAGTCAAAATTGCTCTTTTGCTGTATCGAGTCATATTGAAGTCATGCAAAAGAGTATTTAACATAATATAAATTATAAGATATAAATACCAACATGGATTTGGGCTCTGTTCATGCTTGAGTTTTCTCTTGAACTAATTGTTGCGCATTCTATAATAATAGATATATAACGCCTCTTATCAAATGAGTCATTTTGCGGTATAACTTTGTTACTATAATCATTACGTTACTTTTTATTTTGGTCTGCAAATCCAGTCCCGCATCCAATAAAGATTACGCATATAAGCTTGATCGTGCACAATATTTCATGCGTTCAAATCCTGTATTGGCTGAGAATACGTTGGCTGAGATCTATGATTTGAACTTGCTTAGTGATGAACAGAAAGTATCATATTACGTGTTGAAAATGCGCCTTTCACTCACCCTAAATAAATTGGACCATGTGGAACCAATCGTACACACATTATTCAAATTTGATAGTCAGCCCGAGTTTAGAGAGCAGCTTGTGTCTATCTTGAGTGGCATTGGGATTTGGCTTCGTAAAATTAATGACTTTGATTCAGCACGCCATACGTTCGCTTGTGCTTTAAAGCATGCAAGCAAAGGTTCACAGCGCGTATCTTTACTCATCAGCAGCGCTATCGTTGCTCGTTATCAGCACGACTATGAATTGGCCAATTCCATATACAAAGAAGCGAGAGATGTTGCTCTTCGTATGTCAGAACAGCGAGCTATCGCAACGATAGATAATAACTTGGGTACAATCGCTATGGATCAAGCTAACTTCTCACAAGCTAATGAATATTTCCGCTCTGCGCTTGCAGGCTTTCAAGTAGCGAATAATCATTCCGGACACATTAATTCTGGTATAAACCTACTGCTCACGTTTGTGATTCAAGAACAATATGTCAATTACCAAAGACTATACCCGCGTTTATCCGCACTCTCAAAAGAATATTCTGACGCTTCCAAAAAAGCATATCTTTATTGGGTAAACGCAGGCTACATTCATGCACAAGGCGCTAAGTTGGACCCTGCTATGCGAGAAAATCTAATTTCCGCATTTGACGAATTAGCCGGACCTCAGCTTCAGTTACTCATAAAAAAATACTTGGCTGATCCTATGGGAATCGATGTAAAAAATATCGACCCTACCCCCACTAAACAACTCGTAAAAAAAGAATGGTATGAAAAAGTACAAAGTTGTAATTGGTAACAATGAAAGTTACTTGTCCAGTAAATCTGACAAGATAATATTATTGTTGTTGTCACGGCTACTTCTGATAATCTCATCATTATCAAATTTAAGGCCTGATTTCAGCAGCCTATCATAAAGCACAACATTAACCGTTGCTGCTAAGTTCATACAACCTTGCGTGGGTACATAAATGACGTCGTGACATTGCTTAAGTGTTTCTCTATCTAAAGAGCCATCTTCTGGCCCGAATAGATAAAACGCACTTTTGGGATGTTTGTACTCTGTAAGCGGTTTTGCACCTTCAATCAATTCAATTGCAACCGGCGTAGCACCTAAAGGAATAACAGACGATAGTGAATCAGCGCCAATCAAGGGTATGTTTTGATAAACTTTTTTTGTATCGGTTGTAAATTTTCGCGCGTTCTCAAAGCGTTTACCAGTGTAAAAAACGGAGTTTACGCCGTAGCACCCTGCCGCGCGCATGACAGCTCCAACATTGCTTGGGCTCTTTGGATTAGTCAAACCTATACAAGCAAAACCTTTGTCGAACATTTTACTACCCTAATAATCAAACGAGACGAGAATGTACAGCAATCAGTGGACGTCGTCTAGGGTGTTACATAGAAGAAACTTGATGTGGTATTATTCACCTTTACTCTGGTCACGAAGACAATAAGCAATGAATGAACAAGCTTTTTGGCAAATAATTGAAAACATTAAAGATAGCGATGATAAAAACAATGCGCTACGTGAAATTCTAGCTACAAAAGAAGCGAGCGAAATAGCCGAATTTGATAAATTATATACTTCTCAATTGCGTCATCTTTGGCATTGGGATAATTGGGAATTTGCCTATATTATTTGTGGCTGCAATAGCGAATATGACTTTTTAGACTTTTGTAATTGGTTGATAAGTCAAGGTAATAAAAACCTAAATGCAATACTTACCAATCCAGAAGTCCTTTATGACTACGAAAGCATGCCTTTTAAAGATAGCTTACCTGTACCATATTGTGACGAACTTGATCTTGTGGCCGGTTTACTTTACGAAGAACTTAGCGGTGAAGAACTCCCCTACCACAATGTCGTTAATTTTCAGCCTCAAGGTAAGAAGTTTAAAAATAAGCCTAAGTTATTAAAAGAAAAATATCCTAAGCTATTTGGAAGATATTGGCAACAAAACTAAAAAGGCGCACGTTGCGCCTTTCTCACTTTAAGTAATCAGTATTTAGTGATTGCCAGTAAAGCGTTACCACTTTCACCATCATGGCACTTTCTATTACCACCATCTCAATTCTCAACAACTAAAGCATACTTAACCTTGTTTTCTTTCCATTGACGGATAGCTTCTAGAACCTGACCAAGAAGATAAGTTTGTTGGGGATAGATAATGACAGGTTCCAGTTCAAAGCCGCCATCATCGTAACGCGAATATCTTACTTCATATTCATTGTTACCGATAGAATATACATCTTTTACATAACCCGAACAGTTAAATACAACTGCAGCTTGAGATTGAGCAGCGAAAACAAGTGCGCTAGCCGCTAATACTTAAATAAAACCTTTCATTTCTTTTCCTTAGAATTAGATTAAACCATCCCTAACTCAGGGACGACTTAATCTAAAATAAGAAAATTACATTAAGATTATTGTATTATTAAGACTTGATGACTAACCATTCAAAATAATTCGCAAAATGCGACGTAATGGTTCCGCCGCTCCCCACAGCAACTGGTCTCCCACTGTAAACGCACTGATATATTCAGGGCCCATACTGAGTTTTCTAATACGCCCTACTGGAATATTCAGTGTACCAGTCACGTTCACAGGCGTCAGTTCTTTGGCCGTTAAGTCTCGATCATTTGGAATAACTTTTACCCAGTCATTGTGCGAAGCTATAATGCGCTCGATTTCATCTACCGGCAAATCGGCTTTTAATTTAATCGTCATCGCTTGCGAGTGACAACGCATTGCACCAATTCTCACGCATAGACCATCAATTGGGATAGGGTTTTTCTGTGAGCCAAGTATCTTGTTCGCTTCAACCTGCGCTTTCCATTCCTCTTTTGATTGACCAGACTCCATAGGTACATCAATCCAAGGGATCAAACTACCGGCTAGAGGTACGCCAAATTGATCAGTAGGTAATGACTCTGACTTAATTTTATCCGCAACAATTTTATCTATTTCTAAAATAGCGGAACTTGGGTTATCAAGCTGCTGTGCAACCGATGCGTGGATTTCACCCATCTGCGTAATAAGCTCCCGCATATTACGCGCTCCAGCACCAGATGCGGCTTGATAAGTCATAGGGCTCACCCATTCAACTAAGTCTTTTTCGAATAAGCCCCCCAGTGCCAAAAGCATAAGAGAAACAGTACAGTTTCCACCAACAAAGGTTTTCACCCCTTGCTCTAATCCTTGCGTGATCACATCACTATTTACTGGATCTAATACGATAATGCTATCAGACTCCATACGCAACGCCGAGGCTGCGTCAATCCAATAACCATTCCAACCTGACGCACGCAATGTTGGATAAACAGATTTTGTGTAGTCACCACCTTGACACGAGATAACAATATCCATGTCCGATAACGCTTCTGTATTTGTAGCATCTAGTAGAGGCTTAGCCGTGCCCGCAAAATCTGGTCCTAGCTGGCCAGCTTGAGAGGTCGTAAAAAAATATGCATCGATATGAGCAAAATCATTTTCTTCCGTCATTCTCTGCATCAATACAGAGCCCACCATACCACGCCAACCTACGAGTCCTACTTTTTTCATATGTTTAATACCTTACAGTTAATATTAGATAGACATTGCGTGAGTCTAGACGTCCAAAATAACAAATATCAATTGTTCCTACTAGAGAAATTAACTAAATTTCTGACAAATATTATTCATGCAATTCATAAAAGATGCCCATGATAAATTCAAGCTAGTGGTTCACCCTCAAGCAAGTAGTAGATTTTGACTAGAAAGGTCTGCTAATAGATGAAATATCGCACATCATGTGACAAGAAAAACACCGGATGATTTCAATGTTGAGATGTAACTTACTGATAAAGAATAATATAAATAAAAAACCCCGCAGAGCGGGGTTTGGATACAACATGTAAAGGTTGTCCTAATCTGATGTTCACGACATCAATTCAGAACTCTGTTTAGGCTTGCTTATGCTTATTAGTTATAGCCGTTTGAATGCATGTAACTTTAGAGTATAAAAATGACAAATATATTAAAGTCATGAGATTTATACTTTTATTTGGCGATTAAATACAAAACTCAATAAGTTCAGTGAGGTAATAGTACGCTAGATGTCATGAATTCGCAATGTTAGCTAGTCATTTTTTATTAGGCACAAAAAAGCCAAGACTTTCGTCTTGGCTTTCAATTTTAACGTTTGTAAAAACTTAGAATTCGTAGCTATAGCTAACACTTACAGAAGTACCCACTTCTTTTTGTCTAACGATTAGGTCAGACTGAGTCACTTCTTGCTCTTCGTTTAGTAAGTTCTTAACTTTAAATTTAACCTTTGAATTAAAGTCAGGGTACCACGTATAAACCAAATCTAGCGAATGGAATGGCTGTTCGAATGCATCTTGTCGGCCACCGATCCCCGATGCCAAGATACGCTCACCAAATACGTTATACACTAATGAACCACTGTGCTGACCATCCGCAGAATCAAAGCCCATTTGTAAGTTTACAACGTACTTTGAATGACCCGTCATACGTTTAGTCGGATTCGTCAAGTTACCTGCAAATGCTGGATCGATAGACACTTCCGAGTCACTTAATGTAATGTTACCAGAGGTAAATGTACCACTTACTAGTGATGATAGGTCATATAACCACTCGGCTTCAATGCCATACACTTCACCATCAATACCATTTACAAATGAAGCACTGTAATCTTCATCACCAACGCGAAGGACTGTTTCGATTGGGTTAGCGATGTCTTTGTAGAATGCACCTACAGAGAAGTTATCGCCATTGTCCATGTAATACTCAAAACGTGCATCGTAGTTCTTTAAATCACTACTTTTCAATCCTGGTGTACCAAATGTCTTGATGTCGGTTAGCGGATCAAAATAAGCAACTGCTACAAGTTCCCTCAGGTCAGGACGAACCGTTGTTTCACCATAGCTAAAACGAACTTGGTAGTTGTTCTGTGCTAAATAAGTTAATGCAAGTGAACTAAATACATCGTCTTGATTAACTGTACCTTCTTTAATTTTCTCTTCTGAGTAATAAATACCCTGAGTAACTTTATCGAAGATTAGACTAGAAGTACCGATAGTCACTTGTTTGAAATCTTCGTAACGTAGACCACCGCTCACACGCCAAGCGTTGTTAAAGAACACATCAAATTCAAAATAACCTGCATCGATTTTTTGCGCTGAAATATAGTCATCAGCGCTAGGCGCTGTTGGCTCATTAAACGAAAGGAAAAAGTCGTTATCATTAACAAACGTATCACTCAGATAATTCGTCAAACCTAATACGTTTGCCGCATCACTATTGATAGGAATTGGGATCCCCGTATCGTTATTAATCGCAAAACTAGACGTGTTGTATACACGAGCTCTATCTAAGAAATCATAACCTGCTTTAAGTGTCACCTCGACACTGTCAAAGCTCAACGGTAGCGTCACGTTTCCGCCATAAGACTTTACGTTATCAACCATATCAGTGAAAGAGTACGTAGCTCGGTTATCATCACCAGTTACGATTGAAGTATTGTAAACACCGTCTTGATATGTATCGATAAATTTATAATCAATATTGGTTGGAATACGCGTTTCAGCCTTAGATTCAGTGTACTGCCAATCTGCACCGATCCCCCAATAATCGAGGAATGTATGTTGCCCTATAAATTGATCAACATCCAAAGAGCGTTCCTCATAGTTAAAACTATGAGTGCGCTGCGCTTGGCCCGTTCCAGCAATAGTTCTTACGGTACTACCGTTAGGGCTTTGCAATACAGAAAGATTTACCTCATCTTCATTGTCTTCAAGATAAATTTTTGAGTAGCTAACACTATGCTGATCTAACTTATAGCCTAAGTTAAATACACCGCTGATACGCTCATTCTCAGTCGTTACTTTTGAGTCTTTTACTGTTATATAACAATTACTTTTTGCATCGTCAGCGGTGGCTAAAGACGTTGTACAATTTTCAGCAGGGTCGTCATCGGTTACTGCTGTTTTTCGCTCTGAATAGTGCCAATCACTGTCATATGAACCAGCTAGCATAAAGCCGACCGTGCCACCCAAGTAACTTTCATCGAAGCTGTTACCAATATTCGCTTTGATATCGTAGTTAGGATCAAGTGACTCTTTAGCTACCTTTAAATCTCTTGGTAAAGATAAAATAAACGCTTTATTTATTTGAGCTGCTTGTTCCGCCCTAGTCTGTGTTTGTGTACTTTCAATAAAATCTCTGTCTACAATTGAACTTAGACTAAAGTCGCCTCTATATCTCAACACACCAGTATGCAATGATTGCGGTTGGCCAGAATTTGGGCGATTGTAGGTATAACCTTCATCTGAATTAGAGTTCATACCAATGCCCACTTCAATACCCGCAGAAAACTCACTAGGTACGGACTTGGTCCGGATATCAATATTACCACCACCAAATGCCGCAGGCATTGACGGAGAGTAAGCTTTTTGTACAGCTAAACTTTCGATGATACTTGAAGGGAAGATATCAAGCGGAACTACGTTACGAGTTAGATCTGGACTAGGCACCGATGCACCGTTTAATCGAGCACTTGAGTAACGTTCACCCAGACCACGAACATAAACAAACTTACCATCAACAAGTGTTAAACCTGTGACACGGCGAAGCGCTGATGCAGCATCGCTGTCACCGGTACGTGATAATTGTTCTGCCCCCATAATATCAGCAACGAACGCTTGGTTTTTACGCTCTTCAATTACTGCTGCCGCACTGCCTTGCAAACGCGTACCTACTGCAACAACTTCTTCAATTGCCTGTTCTTCAGCTGCGATGCTTGGCATTGATACCCCAACAACCATCGCTGAACTAACTGCTAAAGCAATTTTTTTTAATTTCATTTGAGTATTCATTTTCAATCCTGCCAAAAATCGTAAAAAAGGCGCAATAGCTGCGCCTACTTCGTGATAAACAATTTAAGCCACGAAAGATTACTTAATTGCTGCAAGAGATTTTTGTACCCACTTGTACCATTCGCTGCTTGTATCTTTGTCTGATACCGCACCGATGTAATCAACTTGGTCGAAGAAACTTAAATCTAGGCCACTAAGGTCATTTGCTTGAATCGTGATCTCAGTAGAAGCTGTGTTTGTCGCAAAACCATTTGCTGCTAGTACACCTTCAGCGCTATTTAGGATTAAGCTTGAACCGCTGTTTGCAAACCATTCAGCTTTATTACCACCGCTTGCGAATGTTTCGCCACCTTTAAAGTGATTAACACAAGCCATTACAGAATTGTTGAACATTAACTTACCAGCAACTGCTTTTTCTTCAGCACTTTCTTTTTTGAATTCTAAACAGTCTGTACCGTTTGCACCTTCAGCCTTAACGAATAGTGCATTGTAATATTTACCTTCGATAGCATCGTCGAATTTAGCTGCTTGTGAAGCACCATTGTCACGAATTGACTTACCGTCTGTAGTTACAACAGTCACGTTAGCAATCGTAGGGTTTGATGCAGGTACTTCAGAGTAGTCGTCACCCTTACCTTTTTGACCGTCTGTCTCAAAACCATTGTTACCCATATAACCTACAGAACCAGCAGGTATTGTTTTCTGCTCGCCTTCATCAAAATAAGTAACGTCTTTTTTAGTTGTTACAGTACCATGTTGTAAATAAAGGAACTGAGCATTACCTTGCCAACCTGCATCGATGTCAATTGAGTCATCCTGAGTATCAGTTACAACGATATGCTTGATATTCGCTGCACCACCAAAGAACTCGATACCATCATCAAAGCCCTGGTGAATATGAATGTAATCAAATATAGAGCCAGAGCCTACAGCATTAAGAGTTAGTGAGTTTAAGTCGTCACCGTCACCGCCTTCACGAGGACCTGAACCTGCATACCAGATATTTGCAAACTTGATAGTACCACTATTATCCGCGTTGTTTTTTCCACCAAAGTGGCTAGCAATACCTTCAGATTCAGCATTACAAGTATTTGCCGCACGTTCCGCATTAGTACATTGGTTAGTTAAGCCAAAGCCGTTGATGATAATACCCCCCCAGTCAGCAAACTGCGGGCCAGTTTCAGCGATATCAAACTCAGGGAATACGTTCGCAGAAGTAAATGTAATTGGCGCTTCAGCTGTACCAACTGCATTGATTTTTGCACCACGACCGATACGTATAATTGCTTCACCAGAGCGGAACGCAAGTGTTGCACCTGCTTCAACGTTTAGTGTTGGACCATTTTTCTCAATCGTACAACCTAAAGTTGTATTACAGTTTTTACCCATTTGGATTGCACCGTCAAATACATGTGCGCCACCATTTGCAAGCGCTTTGAAAGTGATATCTTCTTCAATTTCTAGCGCTTTACCTGCAAAACTTGTGCTGTATACACAGTGTGGTGCTTGGAATTCACCTTGAACTTCGTTGCCAGCAACAGTACGTGCTGTACATGGGTTTTCAACTTTATCGCCACCAGTGTTATCGCCGCCTGTGTTATCACCACCAGTGCTGTCACCACCCGTGTTATTATTAGTGGTTGTATTATTAGAATTAGTTACACTCGTATCATTAACAGTCGGTGTTACTTCGATGTCGCCACCACAGCCAGCTAGAACTAAAGCAGAAGCAACAAGGCTTACTTTGAATAACCCAGAAATTTTCATTTGTATCTCCAAAAAATATAATAATTATAAGCGCATAAAAAGCTTGGACATAAAGTACATCCACTGTATTACAAATGGGTTACACTTTATGGAAACAAAAATGACAATTCGATTTTTGGAAATAAAAAAACCGCCCGAAGGCGGCTTTGGTGTTGCGATTATAAAATCATAATAAAGCTTGTTTAAGCGTCTCGTTATGAAGTTTTTCTTTTTTAACGTACTTAATCCACTGCTTGGCTAAATTTGCAGACTTTTTGTGCTTTTCGGCTTGTTCAAAAGCGAGAATAGAAGCATCAAAGTTTTGCAAGTTATACTGTGCCATACCAAGTGCTACATATGCATTCGCTTCAAAAGTTAATTGTCCTTTATTTAGCGCTTTTCTTGCAGCGTCCGCGGCTTCATCAAACTTTTCAAGATTGATATATATTTCAGCCATCCGCTGGTCATAATTACCATGTTCAACCTGAGTACTGGCCTTTGCAAAGTAAGGAATGGCTTTGCTGTCTTCTTTAGCTTGAACCAGTGACTCAGCAATAAACACCTGATTCTTTGCATTATCTTCAACCACGCCAGCCGTTATCCCGCGCTCCATCACTTTGGCAGCTTTGTAAGATAAACCGTTATACATATAAACCTGCGCGAGCTGCATAATCTCAGAGCGAGACTTAACAAACCCTTGTTGCTCGGCGGCTTCAAAAATTGCTAGCTGCTTTTTCTCATTACCAGTTTCTCCGTACATACCCGCTAATTGAACCCAATAGTTAGGCTTATTATACAGCTTCACCATTTTTTCGAGTACTTCGGTCACTTTTTTCGGCTGATTTAACGAATAATAAAGAGCACGTTGAAGAACCAACCAGTTTTCTTTAGGTACTTCACCTTTAGACTCCGATAATCCAATTGCTGTATTAATGTACTTAACAGCCTCAGCATAATCCTTTAACTGATAATTTGCTTGAGCACGTAGAACATAATAATTATCTGGCGTAACCTTAGTATTTATAGCTTCCCACTGGTCTAAATACTTTATTACTTTCTCATATTCAGAATTGGCCATTGCCAGCTGAGCTAAACTAAATGTTGTTGATAATCTAAGCGACTCAGGTATACCTTCTTCCGCAACTACTTTTTCAAACGCAGTAATTGCTTTATCAAGTTGGTTTTCGTTGTAGTAAATAAATCCGTAGAAATTGTACATCATGGCAATTTCATACGAGTTCATACTAGACGCTCTATCCTTGATACCATCTAGCGCTTCTAAACCCGCTTTGACATCACCGTCATCAGCTAATTTTTGTGCTCTGGCAAGCTGACTGTAAACTTTTTCTCTCAGCGCTGGTACACGCTTAGTTTTGGTCTCGCCATCAGCATACGCTGTGTTCACATATATTGATGGTAATAACGCTGCTATAGACGGACCAAATGTGCCTGTAACGAACAGCGCACTGTATAACGCTAAATGTTTAAAACTTTTCATAATCGCACCTCTAAACTTTCATTAACCGTTGATTTGGAATGAAATTTTGTTTTGTACTCCCGCTACTTCAACAGCTTCACCGTTAACAACGCGAGGTTTGTACTTAAACTTAAGTGCCGCATCTAATGCTGCTCTATCAAAAATCGCTTCAGGTTCAGCACTAACCACCTTAGGGTCACGAACTGTGCCTTGTTTTGTTACCACAAACTCAACGATCACGAAGCCTTCAATCCCACGAGATAAAGCGCGACGAGGATATACTGGTGCAACTTTTACGATTGGTAAGTATTCGCCGTCACTCGATTCAAGTGCAAGCCCGCCAGCCAAATCCACATTGGCTTCAACATTTGCACTGAAATCAAAGTCAGCACCCGCCGCATCGAGATCATTACTTTGCATTTGCGGTGCATCCATCGGTGGTGGCGGTTCTTTTGGTGTTGGTGGCTTTTGCGGTTTACGCTCTTTCTTTTGTACCGTTTCTTCTTTTTTCAAACGAACAAAATCAAGCACATTTCCTTTTACAGGATCGGTCATTGCGCCTTCTCCGCCTTGGATAAGCGCTTGCATACCCAAGAACAAGAAGAACGTAATAACACCTGCTATTATCAGTGCTATTAAATAACGCATAATGATTACCTATGATTCCTGTGCCGCAATTGATACATCAAACGCACCAGCCGCACGAGACGCATCCATTACCTTAATTAACATTTCTGTTGTCGCTTTTTTATCAGCCTGAATTACCACACTGCCTTGTGGGTTTTCAGCTTTCAAGCGCTCGATATTTGCTTGTACGGCACGAATGTCAACTTGACGCTTATTGATCCAAATTTCGCCTTTGTCTGAAATAGCCACAAGGATGTTAGCGCGTTGCTTTTTAACAGCGGTAGCCGCTTCTGGACGGTTTACGTCGATACCCGCTTCTTTAACGAAAGACGCAGTAACGATGAAGAAAATCAACATGATGAATACGACGTCTAGCATTGGCGTCATGTTAATTTCTTCTGCTTCTTCTTCTTGAAATACTTTAGCTAATGGAGCTCTCATAACTTTTTCCTCTCACTGCTCGACCTAGTGGTCAAGCAGCATTTTGTCTTCTAACAGTTCTACTTCACGCTTGGCTTTGCGCTGCAAATAAGTTGATGCAAACACACCAGATAGCGCACCAACCATTCCCGCCATTGTAGGAATTGTGGCTTTTGAAACACCCGATGCCATCGAACGAGCACTACCTGTGCCTGTAATTGCCATGACGTCGAATACTTCAATCATCCCGGTTACTGTGCCTAAAAGACCAAGCAGAGGACACAAGGCAACCATCACATTGATGTAGGGTAAGTTTGCATTTAAGCGAATTCCAGCACGTGAAATTTGCGCTTGACGAATTTGTTCTGCATTCCAGCTGTTTCTCTCACTACGTGACTTCCAAGCAGTAAGAAGTTCATTTTGATATGTTCTGTAACGACCAAATACAAACATAAAGCGCTCTAAAATTAGCAACCACATGGCGAAGATGATTAGGCCGATGACCAGGAGAACCTGGCCACCTGTATCTAAAAACTCTCGTAGCGCATTGATTGCTTCAACCAATAGGACCACGATTACGCTCCTTTTTCGCTTCGCTCTGCAATGATCCCCGCGCTTTGCTCTTGAAGGATAAGTAGCAAGTTACGTGAACGTGTATTTAGTAGCGTGTATAAGAATACTGTTGGAATTGCGACAACTAGACCAAGTACTGTCGTAACAAGTGCTTGAGAGATACCGCCAGCCATCAGTTTAGGGTCACCTGTACCGAACAATGTGATTGCTTGGAAGGTGTTAATCATACCCGTGACCGTACCTAGTAGACCTAGTAGAGGCGCAACCACTGAAATAATCTTAATCAGAGTTAGGTTACGCGTAATTTTTGGCATTTCACGTAAAATGGCTTCGCTTAACTTAAGTTCTAGTGTGTCGTAAGCAACATCTGGGTACTGATCTTTCACTTTCATAACACGACCTAACGGGTTGTCATCACGTGCTGTGCTGTCTTTAAGTTGGCGATTAATTTTTGCACCCATTAGCATCAGAGAGATAAAACGCTCAAGTGCAATAAGTAGCGCAAGTACACCCACACCTAAGATTACATAACCAACCGCACCACCTTGGTGAACTTGCTCTTCAGTGTTAGGCGCTTGTACTAATAGACCTAAGATAGAACCACCGGTTGGGTCTAGTGCGAATTCAACAACGCCTGATTTCGCAGCTTGTAAATCAGCAGCAGTTTCAGTGAAACGAGCTACTGGCTGACGTGTTAGTTCAGAAATTGTATTGGTAACTGGGTTATAAGTAAGATATTTGCCGTCAGCGATAAGGTTAAATGCACCTACACGCACAACTTCTTTATTCTCTTTAGAGCCACCAGCAACAATCACTTCGTTATTGAAACGTGTAATTTTGCCTTGCTCTGTCATTTCACGTTGCAATTCGAACCATACTTTTTCGATGTCTTCGATTGATGCTAAACGCGATGTTGAACCCATTTTCTTTGCCATTTCATCCATGAATTCGCTACGACCAGGGATCTGAGCTGACACTACTGAGGTTTGGAATTTATTGCTTGAATCACCAGCTACTTGCTGAAGCACACCAAAAAGCTCTTTCAAAGAACCCATGCGCTTTGACAACGTATCAGTCAGGTTTTGTAACTTAATTTCGTTTTCTTCAAACTGCGTTTCTAAACGCTCTGAACGTGCTAGCTCACCGTTGCGCTTTTGTGTTAGCTGATTAAGCATGGCAACTTGTTGATCTTGCATTGCTTTAAACTCAGCTTCACGTGCTTGGTTTTGTTTGTTTTGAGCAATTTGACCTTGCTCTAGTGTTTTAAGCAAAGAGTCTAAATTTAATGCCTCTTCCGCTACCGCAGTTGTTGAAAGCGCTAAAGTTGCTGCCAGAACAGCGTGTTTGCTAAATTGCTTGATAAATTTCATGATGAACCTCTTATTCTGACGCGTGAACTGGAAGCGATAACATATCTGGGGCAAGTTGCTTACGCGCTATGCGTATGCCTTTTTTGATTTGGCTGATGCTTGTATCTTCAAGTGCTACAAATTTGTTTGCAGATTGATCCCAGCTGCCAGCAAGAGAACCATCTTTTGTTACGTACAGTAGTTCCATACGACCGATACGTAAGAAGTCGACTTCACGCTCTTGACCATCTACGTTCAGCAGTGCCGTATACGCTTCGATTGTACGACCGTAATCCACTTCAACTTGATACGCTTCTAGAACTCGGCGGAACTTTTCGCTTGAAGTAACATCCGCTCTATCCATCATTGTTTTTAGCGTAGTAATACGCTCTTTACGCTCTTCAGGTAAGAAAGGTACGTCAAGTTGAACGAACTGCTCTAGGCCTGTGATCATACGGAGCATTAAAGGTGTAATTTGACGCTCAATAACCGAAACCTGATCCATTGACGCGTTGATAGCATTCATTTCATCAAGTTGATTTTTGATTTGTTTGTCCAGTTGCGCGTTATAAACCGCAAGTCCATCGATCTCTTTATTGAGTGTTTTGAACTTTTGCAAACGCGATTGCATCGTGTCAGCAATAGAATCTATTTTAGTTTGAGTCTTTTGTGCAGATTCATTAATTGCACTACTTTTTTCTACGACTTGATTTAAGTCACTCGCTTGAACGCTTGACGCAGTTGCAAGCAAACCTGCTAACAACAGGGGGTTAACGCACTTCATCGCATACACCTTAAGTTTTTGCTAGTAATTAAATTGGGTGCAGTTTAAGGGCGTTTGATGACAGAAGTGTTGCGCAAATAATACAGAATAATGACAATAGCCATAAAAGGTACACGAAATGAGCTGGGGCGCTTTTATTTTGAACTTAACAACAATTTACCGATTTAAAAAACAGAAAAGCCAGCTCAAATATCGCTGGCTTTTCTTAGCAGTAGATAGATTAAAATCAAACTTTAAACTTCATAACCATTTTTTCTAACTCATCAAATTGTGCTTGCAATTGCCTGCACTCACCGAGTGTAGCATTTAAGTTCTCAGAGCCTTGAACTGACAAATCGCTTATATGATGAATATCGCTATCCAATGATTGGATCACCGTATTTTGCTCTTGCGTCGCACTCGCAACGGCATGGTTCACTCCATCAATGGAATCAATTGCATTACTCACTTCATGCATTTTCTCTCCAGCTTGGCTCGCTTGCGATGCACTCTTCGCTGAATCTTCTAAAGATGATTTCATAACCGCAACAGCCGATGCTGAGCCTTGCTGCAATTCACTGATGGTATTTTGAATTTCTTGGGTAGACTCTTGAGTTCTTTGCGCCAGTTGTCTCACTTCGTCAGCAACAACTGCGAAACCTCTTCCCGCCTCACCTGCGCGTGCAGCTTCAATCGCGGCGTTCAGTGCTAGCAAGTTTGTCTGCTCACTAACACCTTTGATCACTTCCAGTACCTGGCCGATGCTGGCTGAATGCTTATCTAAACTATCAACTGTCGATTGTGCCTGTGCCATTTTATCACTCAGTGACGCGATCTCTGAGATATTGGCATTAAGCGCTGTTTGACTATCTATACTTAAGCGATTTGCTTCAGTGGCAAGTTCAGAGGCATGCGTCGCATTATTAGAGATCTCCACCGCACTTGATGACAATTCATTAATCGCTGTTGCCACATTGTCTGTGCGCTTGGTTTGGTCGCTATACATGCTTAATGTTGACTGAGTTTGCGCAATTAAACTTTCTACGGAGTGTTCCAAAGTAATCGTTGTATCTTTTACCTGCGCAATGGATACATGTATTTTTTCAATAAACAAGTTGAAGTAGTTAGACAACTCACCAAACTCATCATCGTTTTCGACCTGCAAGCGACGTGTTAAATCACCTTCGCCTTGTGCAATATCTTTAATTGCTTCGTTAAGATGGTCGACAGGACGCATTAAGTATTTCAGCAGGAATTTAAGCATAAACACGATGACTATCACACCAAGAAGCATGTATATCGCTGCCATATTCCTAAATGAAGACACAGACGCATAGGCTATTTCTTCATTGATCACAACGCCTAGATACCAATCTACGTTTTTTATGCCCTTCATTTTTACAAACGAAATTAAACGCGCTGTGCCATCAATCTCTTCTTCAACAAAGTCCGCCTTAAGTTCAAGGTTTTTGCCAAAGAGATCAGACATCGGTTTATCATTTAACTTCGTGTTTGGGTGTGAAAGAATTCGCCCTTCTGAGTCTAATAAGAACCCATAACCAAAGCCTAAGAAATCTATTTCATTGATTATTTCAGTAATCGTGGCCATATCAATATCGCCACCAGCAACACCTAATAGCTGGCTTCCACTTGATACGGGTACAACCGCGGAGATGGTTAACTCATTAGTTGTTACGTCTATATAAGGGTTGGTAAATGCCGTACCATTCTTTTCTTTTGCTAATTGATACCAAGGGCGTGTGGTTGCATCATAGTCTGGTGGCAACACAATACTTGGATCATCTAAAATAAAAGTCCCCTCTTTCATACCGATATAAACGTTTTTAAAATCACCAGCGGCATCCGCTGTCGCTAAACGTCGTAAGATCTGTTCTTTTGAATCCGAAGCGCGATGCCCTAAAGCAACCGAGCTAACAATAGCCAGTCTATCATTAAGCCAATTCGCTATATTTTGAGAAACAGATTGGGAAATTTCTTGTAACACAAGTGTGAGTTGCTGCTGCGTCTGGCTACGCATTGCGATGAAGTTATTAACAGTAAATAACCCCAACACTAATACCAGCACTAAAGATGCAGCTATGGTTACCTTGGTAGTGAACTTAAACGATTTGAACATTCTGCGCCTATTATTATTTCTTTTCTGCATGACCTACTGTGTTTATTGCTATTCACGCTGACATCAGTAGGCTTTACTCGTATTTAACAAAATTAAACAGGTTTGTCTTTTGCTATCGGTCAGTATCTGAGATTTTTTAGGGAAAAATGAAAAAATACGATTAATCGAATAAAAAAAGAGCAAACTTCAAGATGTTACTTACCCTCATAGTATAGCTACAAAATGACATGTGTGTTTTTATCAAAAAATATTGTAAACAAGACCAAATATGGAACGTTCCATAGATTTACATACATTAAACAGTATGAATACGTATTCAAAAGTTGGTTTATTTTGCACGGGCACAAAAAAAGCAAGCCAAAGCTTGCTTTTTTGGGTTCGAATGGAAGGTCTATTTCACTTTCCTATGCCAAAGTGACGACCAATTGACAACATTGAGCCCGTACCATGCGATATACAAGTAGCAAACAAGTGGCACAATAAAGCTGTATTGGATATTAACATTGTCAGCAAATACGCCTTGAAGTAACGGTACTAGTGCCCCCCCCACAATCGCTAAACATAGCCAGCCTGAGCCTTTACTTGTCAGTGACCCTAAGCCTTCAATCGCAACAGAGAAAATGGTTGGAAACATAATTGAATTGAATAGGCCGATTGCTAATACCGCCCACATCGCCACAGAGCCTTGGGATACCATCGTAGTCATCAGCAAGGCCACTATACACAGAGCGTTAAACGTCAGCGCCTTTGAAGGTGCAATCTTTTGTAAAGCCGCGGAACCAATAAAGCGTCCTACCATCGCTCCTCCCCAATAATAGCTAATCAATTTTGCTGCAGCATGCTCTTCGAGTCCAGCGATGTTTGGTTGTGCAAAATAATTAACTAAGAAGCTACCTATCGCAACCTCTGCACCGACGTAACAAAATATCGCACCAACCCCCATGACAAGGTGCTTAGCTTCA
The DNA here is from genome assembly GCF_058933015.1 of Pseudoalteromonas sp. ATL1. NCBI lineage: Bacteria > Pseudomonadati > Pseudomonadota > Gammaproteobacteria > Alteromonadales > Pseudoalteromonadaceae > Pseudoalteromonas > Pseudoalteromonas sp. ATL1. Next base: position 44,568 of record NZ_JBZYXL010000002.1, read on the forward strand.
ATTAGGTTGTGCCCTTTCGCTTTACAGTCTTGCTCTTGTGTGTGTGATTCGATAGTTGGCAACTTGAGGAATGCAAAAACTATCGCGATAGCCAGTAATGCACCAGCAAGCATCAAATAAGGCACTTTAACCGACTCAGCGCCAGCTTCAGCCGCGAGTGCCCCTGCTGTACCAAAAAACAATAAGCCGCCAACATATGGGCCGACGGTCGTTCCTAAGGAATTGAGTGCTTGCGCTAAGTTTAATCGGCTAGATGCGGTTTTTTCTGGACCAAGGGCTGCGACATAAGGGTTAGCAGAAACCTGAAGCACAGTTATCCCAGAAGCCAACACGAACAGAGCGCCTAAAAACAGGAAATATTCATGAACAACAACCGCTGGGTAAAAAAGTAAACAGCCAATAGACGCAACTATTAAACCCGTGAGAATACCATTTTTGTAGCCTAGTCTTTTGACCAATGCACCTGCAGGTAATGAAACGATGAAGTAGGCGCTAAAAAAGCAAAATTGAATCATCATCGCTTCTGTATAGTTTAAGTCAAAGACACTCTTGAGCCTTGGAATTAAAACGTCATTTAATACGGTAATAAAACCCCATAGAAAAAACAGGGTCGTCATTGCTGATAAAGGTAATAGATAGTTTTTGTCTTCGTTTTCACCTTGAGCAACATAATTTTGGTTTGTGTTGATCTCACTCACAAGTAAATCTCCAATATACGGGTTTTATGATTTTACATGCTATGAAAAGAAAAACACCGCCTTGAATGCGGAACGTTCCACTAACTCAGGGGGGGTTTTAGTGTGTTTTATAACCCCAAAGCACCTTTTCTATTATCAACTCAAAGTTAATACACAGAGTAATACGGCTTACATTTTAAAATTTGCGTGAAAGTAGCTAGGCAACCTCTGGCTTTTAAATTTTCACATCCCTAGCTAAATTTTTAATAATGGAGAGGGCTAATCACAATCAAACTCTGGCCAATCTGTGACATAATCTTCAAAATCGTGCTCTAGAGAAACTTGGTTGTCTTTCGTAATTCGACCTTTAACGCTGATCCCCAGCTGATGCATTTTCTCTTTACTTCCACCATTCAGTAGAGGATGCCAGCTTGCTAATCCCCTTCCCTCATGCAGCCGCCTATAGCTGCAACTTTGTGGCATAAAGAAAATATCTTTTAAGTTTTCTTTGGTGAGCTTAACGCAAGAAGGCACTAGCTGTTGACGCTCATTATATCGCGTACAGCCACACGTCTGCTCATCGATATACTGACATATTAGGCTAGTGTATATCAGCGTTTCCCCCTCTCGAAGAAAGTCAGTGCTGGTGAAGTCATCATCTTCTTCATAGTCACTGTCAATAAAGCTATGTAAGCAGCATTTACCGCATCCATCACAAATTGCTTCCCATTCTTGCTGGGTCATCTGCTCTAGGCTTTTTGTTTGCCAAAAGTGTTGCTCGTTCATTTTTACTACTTAACGGCTCATTAATACTGTGAAGTCTACTTAATTACAGGGCATGACGCAAAGATCAGGCATATTCAACGCTTTTCGTTTTGGGTAAGACAATGTCAATACACAGTCCACCGAGCAAACCATTGTGCGATGTGATGCTGCCGCCATGGGCTACAATAATTTTCTTACATATTGCCAAGCCCATGCCTTTGGCACTGCCGTTGCGCTTTCTTGAAGGCTCTTCTCGATACAGTGGTTCAAAAAGTAATTGATGTGCTTCATAAGTTAACGGTTTGCCACTGTCCTCAAGGCGTATGACTAAACTGTCTTGAGTTTCAATAAAACTCATCGTGATTTCAACATCACTGCCGGCATATTTAACAGAGTTGCTCACAATTTCTTTTATCACGTTGGTCATTGCTTGTGTGTCAATATCTATCACTTGAGCACTAGACAATTGGCAATTTAAGTTAAGTTTATGCTTTTTTAAATCAAGTAACTGAAGACACTGATGATGAACTTCATTGATATAAGGTGTCAGTTTCGTGGACGTGATCTTTAAACTTTTGCCTATGTGAGTTGCATCGCTGATTTGCATTAAACCATTAATAAACTCATTCAGTTCATCTATTTTTTCGTGCAGCTTTCTATAAGAGTCGTGCACATTTTCTACAATGTTATGCTCTAAAGACTCCACCTGAATCTTCATGACTGTCAGTGGTGTTCTTAATTCATGTGATAGATCAGTAAACAAACGCTGTTCATTTTTTTTGCTTCGTTCAGATTGAACCTTTGTGTTGTTTTGTTCTTCAATGACAGATTGATTTAGGGAGTCTACTTGGCTTTGTAAGTGAAACACCAATTGCTTTTGCACCGATTTATGCTGGATAGCCATCGCTACAGTGAATAGGCATACCTCTATCAAGTATCCTATTTTTATGTACGTTGCTATGTCAAAAAAGCCAAATGCATCACCAAAACTCGCCCCAACAATGGTGAGCACGTTTACAAATAAAACATGGTTAAACAAGCTAATTGAGAATACGCCGATACCGGGGGCTTTTTGATGTAAAGACCAGCGACAGGTATAAAGAAAAATAGGAATGATGAGTGAACTTGCCAGTAGGTTATAAAAAACCGAACCGATTGACAGCGCGACTGGCACTAAGCAAATGTATAATGCGATACAGCCTTTATATACGCTATCTAAACGAGGATGATAGAGCTTTAAATGCAGGAACCGCCTTACAAACAACAGATGAAAAACGGGCACAATTGCCATGAGCAAAATTGAAAAGCTATTGGAGATATTACCCGATTCAGGCCATAGGTATTGATACGTTAACCCAGCCATATCAATAACAATGAGGAAAAACAAACTGGTCCAAATGGCATATAAGGCGTTGGTCCAATTAGGGTTAAAGTATAAATTGACCAGTACGATTAATAATATAGCAATCACGATACCTGCTATTACCGCATTGTTTATTAAGCTATTTTGAGATGCTTGAATATAGCTATCATAGTTATATAAACGGATATTCGCAGGTGCATTGGCAAATGTTTGATACTTGATATAGAGCGTTTTAGTCTCGCCTACGCCTATCTCTATAGGCACATACATTTGCGGGTGTGTTATCAGCCGATCAAAAAAGCGACTAGTTTCGTCCAGCTTAAGAAGCGTCTGCTTCGTTTCTCCCCAATACACTTCTAAAATTGGTAGTCTTGCAAACCCAAAAGACACATACCAGTTTTGCTGTTCTGTGTTGTTTTTCAGCGTTAGCTTGGCCCATTTCCAGTATCCTTTAACATTAGGCTTTTGTGCTGTGTATGGTTTGAGCACATGCGGTAGGGCTTTCAATTGACTTAAACTAGAAAGTTGACGCTCATAATCGTAAAAAAACTCTCCAAGGCTATTTACTTCGTATACGCCTTGATCGCTTGTAAGCTCAATTGTACGTGCATCACCATACGAGTGATAGCAGACACACATAAATAGCATTAAATATTGGAGTAGTTTCATACCGCTTGACTGACGATTAGCAATTGTCACAAATTGTATGAGAGGAAAATGTAGTAATTGTGGAGAGATTGCATTTATTTCCTAATTAAAAAGCCATTTTCAATACTAAAGAATTAGTTTTAAATAACTTCCCGTTAGGAAAAGATGTGCCAAACATGGCACATCTCGTATTTTTATCGTTTTGACTATTCAAACGTCACAGTTGCTGAATCGCTCGGTGTGATCGCCTGAGAGCCATCATCATCTGATACCGTTGCTGTCACTGTATTCACATGAGGTGAACTTGTCACAATGGCTGTAAATTGACATTGATAGCTATCACCAGCTTGCGTCGCTGGTGAAATGATCTGTGGTACAGAACAAGTTGTAGACTGAATATCTCCTGCAACTACGGTAACATCTCCAAATTTATCGTCCATCAAAGTCGATATTGTCAAAGACTCCGCATCAGAATCATTAGATACGGTGACCGTATAAGTCGCCAATATTTGTGTAGCTTGCTTAACGACAGTCGCCGCGGGCGGCGTATTTTGAATGTTGACCGTTGCGTCATCTACACCACTGACAACTTCACCATCATCATCCAATCCTGACACTGTCACTACATTTGTCACAGACGTATTACCATTTCCAGACACGTACGTTGTGATAGTACAACTGTAAGACCCACTTGGTGCAATCACTAAAGGCAACTGACAAGTACCTTGACCATTAATTGACCCCAGCTTGTCATCGTCTGCCTCATCAATCGTTACAGTATCAACACTCGAAGTGTTATTGATAGTATACGTATAGGTTACGTTTCCACCTGGCTCGTCTATCACCAGTGGTTGAGCAGTTTTAATAACTTCAATGCTCGAAGGCGTATTTAGAATAATGACAGTTGAAGAGTCACTTGCGCTGACAGGGTTACCCTCATCATCTGCACCCAACGCAGTAATTGTATCTGTTTCAGAGTCGCCCGCATTCCCAGCAACATTGACTTGGAAAGAACATGAGTAACTTGCCCCGACATTAATTAGCTGAGGCACAGAACAATCACCTTGACCGTTCAAGTCGCCATGAATGTTATCAACTAAAGAGGTAATAGTGACAGGGTCGGAGCTTGCTGGACTGGTGTTATTAATGACCACGGAGAATGTAACCATACCGCCTGGTTCAAGTAGCGAAGTCGGGTTAGCAGTCTTATCCAAAGTAATACTTGGAATTGAATCAGTAAGAGTTACTTGCGCAGTATCTTCACCGTTTAAAGTATTACCGTTGTCGTCAACACCCGTCGCTGTCACGATATCAGTTTCAACATCACCCGCGTTACCAGTAATGCTTGTTGTAAACTGACAAGTATAAGTATCAATACCACCGGGATTGCGATCATCGGCAGGGATCACTTGAGGTACGCTACATGTGGTACTTAAAATACCGTCATGACCCGCTGTGGTGATATCGCCATAAATGCTGTCATTCAATGTGTTAAGCGTCACATTATTTGAAGGGTCAATGCCTACGTTTGTAACAGAAACCGTAAATGTTGCTGTGCCGCCCGGCTCCACAAGCGTGTCAGGGTTGACCGATTTAGTCACCAATAACTCAGCAGGTGGGACTGCGATTGGAATATTAAATGTGTCATCACACTTACATTTTGACGGTGATCCAGGAAATGCATCACTAGGATTCACGCAGAGTTCATTCGCCCCCGATTGTCTCCAGCTTGTACAGTAAGGCAAATTTAATTGGCCGTCATTGTCAGGGTCTACACAGGTGGCAGTAAGTGTGAAAGTTGGTGCAAGCGGATTAAAATCCGGTTTGCTAATATCACCACACTCATCCTGAATGCCAGACGGGGTATTCGTGCCAGGGAAAGGATCATTTGTCCCATCAAGGTCTAACCAAGGCGGAGAAGGTTGGAAAGGTAAAGTGGAAATACTACACTGACCACTTACTGCTCCGTCCTTATTTGGGTCACCATCAGTTACAAAATAAATACCAATATCATGCCGTTCTTTAGATGTTGTCTCTACATCAAAAGTCGCAGTAAATTGCACCGTATCGCCTTGATATGCACAGCCATCGTCTAATATTTCTAACTTGGGTGTACCATCTGGATTGCTCGCTACTCCTGCAACTTTTACATCGTTTGCAGTACACTGGACTGCAAAACCTGCCGTTTCTTCCATACAGCCTGCAAATTCGGTCCCTGTTGCTTGTGCACCAATGCTAACAAACCCGCTTGCTAGCGTTAAAAAGCCTAAAGCTAGACCTGTGTATTTCTTTCTCATACTCGTATTAAACATTCATATACTCCTTCATGACCATTTTTAATATGCGCGCATTCCACAAAGATTCAGCGCACAAATCAGTGAAACAAGCGCTCAAATTTGACTAACATATAAAAACCACCTTTTTGTATTACCTCCTTTATTTTTCAAACATGAGAGTTGAAAGAATAAAATATACCCAGCACACTGCCATATTCAGCGTTAATTCATCTTAAAGGAGAATAGATTAGAAAAGTTTAATTACAATTAAAAAACTTTTGATTTACATGCTTTTGATCTTCATTGAATTGGAACGTGAAATTTTTCGTTAAAATCGTGTTTTACAATGTTTTAATTTCATATATAGCAACAATAAATACAGCTGATTTAGCTCGTTTCTCATACCATTCCAATGGCATGGCTTTAGGATATTTTATTCAGTACAACGGGATTAACTAATTTGAATTTTGCATAACTGGAGACTTTGGGGACAATGAATAAATTTATAAATAATTCTGACACAACCATAAATTAAGATTAAAGAATTACTTTTAAGCATAATTGAAGACGTTGCTCCTCTTCGTTTTCCAAAAAAAACACGCATTGAAATATTTCTGTAATAAACGAGTGTTCTAATCGCCGCCCCTGAAATAAAAACATCATCAAATTGTCATAATTGATGAGTAGTAAAATAGAGAATGTATATGCGTGATACCGCAACTTCCCCTTTCAATAAAGTTCTAAATTGGGCTGCTATAGCACTGTTAGTTTATATGGTACTCGTTGCAGTGGGCACCGTGAGTGGCGGTTTTAAACTTGCTTCAGGCGGAAGCGAAGGCGCTAAAGAGATTTTTGCTTTTGCCACCAATCCATTTGTTGCGCTTTTATTAGGAGCTCTAGCAACAGCACTAGTACAATCTTCTTCTACCGTTACGTCTGTCATTGTTGGTCTGGTAGCCGGTGGATTACCAATCAGCATCGCAATACCTATGGTGATGGGCGCGAATATAGGCACAACCATCACCAATACACTGGTTTCAATTGGACACATCCGTTCCAAAGAAGAGTTTCAACGTGCGTTTGCAGCTTCTACTGTGCATGACTTTTTTAACCTTATCGCCGTGGCTATTTTCCTGCCTTTAGAATTAATTTTCGGTTTACTAGAGAAAATTGCGTCTAGCATGTCACATCTTTTTGTTGGCGATACTGACCTATCATTAAAGAGCTATAACTTCATAAAACCGCTCGTAAAACCCACAGTTGGGTTAATCAAAGATGCATTAAGCTTCTTCGACGGTAAAACACTCGGTATAGCAATGGTCGTTGCAGGTATCATGCTTATTTTATTTGCTGTAACCGCGTTAGGTAAATTACTTAAAAAAGCACTTGTTGGACGAGCAAAAGATGTATTGCACAGTGCACTGGGTAAAGGCCCTCTGACTGGGATAGGATCAGGCGCATTGGTTACAGTAATGGTTCAATCATCGTCAACTACTACAAGCTTAATGATCCCACTTGCTGGCAGTGGTGTATTTACTACTAGACAGATCTACCCTTTCACGCTTGGCGCTAACATTGGCACAACCATCACAGCCTTGCTTGCAGCAACATCAATTACAGGCCCAGCCGCTGAGGTGGCTCTTACGATTGCATTAGTCCATGTATTGTTCAATGTACTCGCCGTAACTCTTATTTATGGATTACCAATGTTACGTGAGTTACCGCTAATCTGCGCAGAAAAGCTTGCCCATATCGGTGCCAATAATAAACCTGCAGCACTGGGATATGTAGTCGGCTCGTTCTTCATACTGCCAGGCCTAATTCTGATGGCAGTTCGATAGGTAGTCGCTCATCATTCATTTGTATTAAACGCCGCATACCATCGCGGCGTTTTTCATTACAATTAGCGACTTCAAAGTGGTTAAAAACCATGCTAGTTTATATATCCCACAAAAAGGAACAAACAATAACTAGTAAGGAAATGTATGACCGTAATTAGTCGTTCAGCACTCACGATCGCTTTGTCATTATGCACACTCTCCGCTTTTGGGAATACACTTGAAGAACGTTTCCCAATCACAGAGCAAGTTCAGTTAAGCGATGGTTCAAAAGTGGCAATGCCATTTCACGTTTCTGGCAACCTCACAACCGCACTTTTGGCAGTGATTAATACAAAGCACGCAGCGCAATTTATAGATCACAATGAATTCGAACCCATTGAGATAATGTGCGATGGCAAAAACACCCATCAGGGTATCGGCGTATTATATTTTCAGGATATTACCAACAGCCCGATTGGCGCTTATGCAGAAACAATCAACACGATTGGCGTCAAGCGAAAATCCGCGCCTCTTCTAGATTTACCTTGTCTGCCACCACATGCCACTAAATTTGAAAAGATGACATACTTGCTTTCTGCACAGCAAATAATGGCACAGGCCAATGCAAGCAATAGTGCGTTAGGTTTACCTGCGGACTATGCCATGTACAACCAAGATCTAAAATTAAATAATGATCTAGCTATTAAAGCTGGGATAGAGATATGGGGTTACCCCAAATCAAAGGCAGAGATAAATTACTGGATCGGTGAGCATTATGTCGATATACAAGTTGGTGACTTGCCCAGCTATGCACCCGTTGTGGAGTTTAGTTATCTGCGGAAAATTGGTACACAGACCCCCTTATTAAGTGAAGGCGATAATGTGCTACCACAAAAGCTCAATCCAAACTCGAACAAACAAGCACAACTAAAAGGTATTCTGAGTACTAATAATGGTTGGGTTCAACCGTTTATTGGGTATTTTTGGGTTGGTTCATCTACCAGTAAAACATCACAGGCACTTCGTAAAACACTGTTTGAACCTGCAGCTGTAGTCGAGTACACACAGGTTGAAGGCGTCGCGTTACCTTTATACGCTAACTAACAAGTATATATGAGCCTGCCCCTCAGGCTCTTCATATTTGTGCAATAACATGTGATTTAATTGACTTCTAAACAAATACCTATCTTGCCCTTCAGTCCCAAAATAGCGCTTGATCTCAAATTCAGACCACTATATATTAAAGTTTCAGTAATTATTGAAACTTTATAACTATGACTCTTTCACCAAAAATTGAAAACTTTGTACTCCACTGTGGGGAAATGGGTAGTCGCTGGGGCTTTAACCGAACTATTGGCCAAATGGTCGGTTTACTTGTTATTCACGAACGACCGCTTACAGCCAATGAAATTGCCGAATCGCTTAAGATAAGCCGAGGTAATGTAAGCATGGGGATCAAAGAGTTGCAATCTTGGCAGCTTGTCAAAGTAACGCATATTCCTGGTGACAGAAAAGAATATTATGCGCCAAGTGGCAGTATTTGGGATCTTGCTAATCGCGTTTTTGAAGAACGTAGAAAAAGAGAAATTGACCCCACACTCTCATTATTGCGCGATTTAATTTTAGACAGTACAGAGTCTAAAGAAGAGGAGTACGCCCTGCAACAGATCCAATCTATTCATGATTTATTAGAGACCGTCACCAAATGGTCTGCAGAGTTACAACGCCTATCCCCAGAACAATTGCAAACACTAATGAAACTAGGTTCGTCTGTTAGCAAAGTGATTGATTTGAAGGATAAATTATTGAAGAAGTCCTAGCCGTTGAGGTGCGTCATGCTTGATACCTTGCTGTTGTCACGAATACAGTTCGCTGCCAATATTAGCTTTCATATATTATTTCCTACTATCACCATTGCTTTGGCATGGTTTTTAGTTTTCTTCAAAATAAAGTACGACTTAACCGGACACCCTATTTGGCTTCGTGCCTATCGATTTTGGGTGAAAATATTTGCACTAACATTCGCACTCGGTGTGGTCAGTGGCATCACTATGTCTTTCCAGTTTGGGACAAATTGGCCTGGGTTTATGGAAAAGGTCGGCAATATTGCCGGTCCTTTGTTGGGATATGAAGTGCTGACCGCATTTTTTATGGAAGCAACGTTCCTAGGCGTCATGCTCTTTGGCATGAAACGTGTGCCCCCCAAGATTCACACCATGGCGACGTTAATTGTGGCAATTGGCACTACCCTATCAGCATTTTGGATTTTATCTTTAAACTCTTGGATGCAAACACCCGCAGGATTCGAAATAAGAGACGGTGTGATTTTTCCAACTGACTGGTTTGAGGTGATTTTTAATCCGTCATTTCCTTATCGTTTAGCACATATGCTGTTAGCTAGTGGGCTTACCGCCGCCTTTTTAATTGCAGGGGTAAGCAGTTATCGTTTGCTTAAAGGAGACGACAAACGTGCACCACAACTCACGCTCAAGGTGGCTTTAACTGTTGCGGCGATATTGGCGCCACTACAAATATTTGTGGGCGATTTGCACGGACTTAATACGCTAGCGCATCAACCTCAAAAAGTCGCTACAATGGAAGGCGCTTGGGAAACACAAAAAGGCGTGCCGCTTTTATTATTTGCAATACCGAACGAGCAAACGCGTTCAAATGACTATGAAATCGCAATACCGAATCTGGCGAGTATTATTCTTACTCATGAGAAAGATGGTGAAATCAAAGGACTCAACGAATTTAAAGAACAACACCCACCCGTGAAGCCCGTGTTTTTCAGCTTTAGGATCATGGTCGGCATGGGCATGCTCATGATCTTGGTCGCAGTATCTTTTAGATACGTTTTATGGCGTCATAGTTATCTTACCGATTGGCAGCTTAAGGTACTGGTAGCTATGAGTTTTTCAGGCTGGATAGCCACACTCGCAGGCTGGTACGTCACAGAAGTAGGACGACAGCCTTACATAGTTTCCGGAGTGCTTCGCGTGTCGGACGTGGTTACCAATGTGCCACCTCAGAATGTCGCAGTTTCTTTAGCGATTTATCTCACTGTTTATGTGTTGCTTTTAATTGCCTACGTACGCACGGTGTTCTACACCGCTAACAAGTCAGTAGAAGTAGAAGAATTTGAACCGCTAACAGTGAAGGAGCTATCGCATGCTTGAGCCAACCACTCTCTCTTATGTTTATGCATCGCTAATGGCACTTGCTGTGCTAATTTACGCAATTTTAGATGGTTATGACTTAGGTGTGGGTATATTACTTCCCACCGATAACGAGCAACAGGCAGATACCATGATAGCCTCCATTGGCCCATTTTGGGATGCCAATGAAACCTGGCTGGTATTAGCTGTAGGCTTGGCACTCATCGCGTTTCCCGTTGCTCATAGTATGATCTTACAAGCTTTGTACCTTCCCATTACTTTCATGCTTATTGGACTAATCATCCGCGGGGTGTCTTTTGATTTTCGAGCAAAAGTCAAAACCAACAGAAAGTCGATGTGGAATAAACTGTTTAAAATCGGCTCAATCATCACCTCGTTTATGCAAGGCTATATGCTAGGTTTGTATGTTATGTCATTCGAACACAGTGCGCTGACAATTTTGTTTGCGTGTTTAAGTGGCATTGGGGTTTGTGCTGCGTACGCCTTAATAGGCGCTGCTTGGCTAGTGTTAAAAACCGAGGGCGAGCTGCAACAAAAAGCCATTGCTTGGAACCAGATATTTGCCAGAATTGCGTTTTTAGGCGTCGTTGCAGTGTCCGCTATCAATCCAGTTATAAATCACAGCGTTTATGAGCGCTGGTTTGAATCAAACGTCTTTTTCTTGATACTACCATTGCCCATCATTTGCCTTGCATTATTCGTGCTGCTAGACAGAGTATTAGTTCACTTAAAAAATAGGCCTGACGCCGGAGTTTGGCTACCTTTTGTCATCGCCTCAGTCATCTTTATTTTGTGTTTTTTTGGTCTTGTTTACAGCTTCTACCCTTACATAGTACCGGGAAAACTCACTATATTTGACGCGCTTGCCGCGCCCGAGTCGCTCAGCTTTTTGTTTTACGGCGTCGTCATTGTTGTGCCCACTATCATGGCGTATACCGCGTTTTCATATCGTGTATTTTGGGGGAAAGTTCAGCCACTTTCATACTACTGACATTTTAATTAAGTAAAACAAAAACTAAGAATTTCATACACACTTGTAGGCGATATAGCCCAAACCAAAAAGGCAGCATTGTTGGAATGCTGCCTTTTTTATCCATTTTGTTGAGGGCGTTCAGAATTCTGTGTCAGCTAATTTTGGCTAGATATCTAAGACATCATCCAAGCGCCCATCAAAATGAATCGCCAGTTGAGACAATGTCATATTCCAGTTTTGAATTGGCATTGTCCATTTCTTAGAAGCATTCAATATCCCAGCATACAGTAGCTTAAGCAAGCTGTTTTCGTTTGGGAAGCCACCTTTCGTCTTGGTCAGTTTACGGAACTGGCGATGTACAGCCTCAATAGCGTTCGTGGTATAGATGGCCTTGCGAACGTACTCTGGATACTTAAAATAAACGGACAGGTTTGCCCACTTGTTTCGCCAAGAACGGAGCACTATCGGGTAATGTTGACCCCATTTGGACTCTAAACGCTCAAGTTCCATCTCTGCTGCTTCTTTGCTCACAGCGCGGTAAACTGGTTTTAGATCAGCCATGAACTCCTTTTGATGTTTGGAAGCGACGTACTTCATAGAGTTGCGGATCTGATGAATAACGCATTGCTGAACTTCTGTATTTGGGTAAATAGTTGCAATAGCTTCAGGGAAGCCTGTCAGGCCATCCACGCAGGCTATCAGGATATCTTCAACGCCACGGTTATGCAGATCCGTTAGTACAGATAGCCAGTAGTTCGCGCCTTCTGACTCGGATAGATACAGACCAAGCAGCTCCTTCTTGCCTTCGACGTTTAAGCCTAAGATAGTGTACACCGCTTTGCTGACATAGCGGCCATCTTCCTTAATTTTGTAGTGGATAGCATCAAGCCAGACGAACGGATAGAGCGCATCTAATGGTCGTTGCTGCCATTCTTTCAATTCGGGTATCAAACAGTCGGTAACGCCTGTGATGGTAGCCTCAGAAACGTCAATACCATACATATCTTCAACATGGCCGCGGATATCACGATAGCTCATGCCAAGCGAAAACATGGATAAGATCTTGCGGTCGATCTCATCAGTTAACTTAGTCTGGTTTTTCTTAACTAGCTTTGGCTCAAATGAGCCTGCACGGTCACGCGGGGTATCCAGTTCGAAAGTGCCCACTGAAGACTTAACGGTTTTCTTACTAGAACCATTTTTACGGTTAGGCTGCTCGTCATCTACAAGGTGCTGTTCCAGCTCTGCTTTTAAGGCAGCTTCGGTGATCTGTTTGATAAGAGGGGTTAAGAAGCCATCTTTGCCTGTCAGATCTTGCCCTGACTGAAGGGCTTTAATGGCTTGTTCTAAATCGAAGTCTTTGGTCATGTGTCATTCCTGTTTTCTTAATGATACTGAAATGACACAGATTTCTAAACACTACCATTTTGTTTAGCTCTCGCGCATTAAATCTGATGAACGATTAATAGATAGCTCAGCGATGCATCACCTGTTGTCGTTTTATTTGACATGAGCTTCACCTATTTTCCTTACACGCTATTGGCTCAAAGTGGTCATTTATTTTAGAAAGTAGACTGTACTTATTCATTCGAGAATCGGAAAGCATTTCAAAAAACATAACACCAGCAAACGCCCCTGAGTTAATGTAATTAACTTTATCTATCACAAGACGAGGTGTTTCAAAGTAAACATTTTTATATCGTCCTTTCGTTATTATAAATTCATTTAATTTAGACATATTTACAATATCTCTGTATGAAACATGTTCAATATTTTGGTTTTTACCATCAATAAACTTGATACCATATGACGGAATACCGATGATTAACTTGCTCGCTTCAAACCCTTTATCGATTACGTCATTAACAGCTAACTTAAAAGTATTCAAATCAGAATGATGTGCAATTTGCGAGCTTGGCCATGCCCCTGTGAAGTCATAAGCCATTAAATTTATATAATCAACATAGTTTTGCATTTGAGGTAGATATTGCGTGCCAACCCAGTCTCCGGCAAAAATATCCGTAGTCAACAACACATTGCTGGGTAAACTTAGATCTAGTTGTTTGAGCAATTCAACCAGACTAGCACTCTCTTGGGGGTCATTGCCCCCCTTACTCAGCTCATTCTGGTACGTCCAATATTCCCAATCAATATCCACACCATCTATGTTATATTTATCTACAAACCTCAACACATTTTTTATGAACACACTTTGGAGCGCGTTATTTTTTGTTATATTTAAAAAAGCCTTGCTCCCCTCTCCACTGCCGCCAATTGATATGATCACCTTTTTACCATGCTCTTTCGCTTTTTTGACCAGTGAAACAATAAAACTATCCACACTTTCGGTATGAACTTCTCCATTGGGGAGCGGGAAAATAGAAGCAATAGCTAGATAGTCAAATTGTTTCCAAGCGAGATTATTCATTTCCTTTTCCGTATGCTTCCAATAGGGGTATACGGCAATAATTGGTTTACATGCTTGAGCACTAAGTTGAAGAGAAAATAAACCACAAAAAAGTAATAAAAATAAACGTGTCATATTAGATTGCCGAAACAAGAGTGTTCAATAATTAAACACCCAACTACTTATAGTCAAGCGGATTTGTCTTTTGAATAGGGGTTGTATATCGGATATATGACGCTTTACAAATAAGCTGAAGCAAAGCACTTAGTGAATACTCAAGTTAGGCGCGAAACATTAAAAAGCCAGATAACATTATCTGGCTTTTTAATTATCCTATTAAATCTTTGGATACCCTATCCTGTCGGACAAATACCCAACACTAGTGGCGAAGTAATATGAACGGTTCCAGTGCATTAACGCTTTATAGTTATCGTACGCTAAATACATTCTGCCATTTTCGTCATCTGGCATAACGAGCGCCGCTGTTACTTTTACATTAGGTAAATCACTGCCGTCAGCGCGACGCAGGCCCAAAGCTTGCCACTGTTCGAGAGTGCGTTCTGACTGCTGCCAGTATTCCAACCATTCTTTACGTGTTTTCGTACCACGCTTAAGAATGTATTTGCTGTCAAAATTTTCGGGGAGCTTCACTTGGCGTCCCCAAGTCAAATCGTCATTCCAACCAGCTTGTTTAAGGTAATTTGCAATAGAGGCGAACGCATCGACTTCGGTTGTCCAAATATCTTTGCGACCATCTTTATTGTAATCAACTGCATAAGAGTTAAATGACGTCGGCATAAATTGGGTTTGCCCCATAGCACCAGCCCAAGAGCCTTTAAAATCATCAAGCGTGATGTGGCCCTCTTTAAGAATGTCCAATGCGGCCCACAATTGGCGCTTGTAAAGTGCTTCTCTGCGCCCATCAAAAGCCAAAGTAACTAGCGCACTGATCACTGGGTATCCGCCTTGAATACGGCCAAAATTACTTTCTAAGCCCCATAAAGCGACAATAAAGCGCGCTTGTACACCATACTCATTGGCTATTTTTTCCAAAATATCTTGATGTTGCTTATAGAGCTTACGCGCTTGATTCACTTTCCATGTTGGAACGCGTTTTGGTAAATAGGTTTCTAACGTTTCGACGACTTCAGGTTGATTTTTATCGTTGCTAATCACTTTCTTTTTGAACTTTGCTGTAGCAAAGGCCTCTTGGATTAGTTCGTCACTATATCCCTTTGCTTTTGCTTCAACTTTTAAATCAGCAACATACTGGTCGAACTTTTCTTGTGTGTTGGCAAAAACTGAGCTGGAAAGGCATAACGCGCTAACAAGCACTGTTAACTTTTTAATCACTAGACACTCCATTTTGTTTTTTAAACTGATCTAACAAGTTTTCATCTGGTGGAGGAAGCTGTAAGTAAAAGCCGTCGCTGCTTAACTTGTCCTTAACGAGCGAAATATCGGCAATTCCAAGCTTCTCACGTTTAGACAAGTCAAACATCATCACATACTGCGGGCGTCCAAACATGTTCATGAGTGGCTCAGGTACCTTGCTAAAATCATCTCGTTTTTCTACATAAAGATAAGTGTCAGCTTTTTTTGTGCTTTTATATACGGCGGTGAGCATTATAACCCTATAAATTCTTGCTTATGTCTAATCGGCACTATACCATGACACAATATGTATTTGGAAAGTTTTGCGACTTTCAATTGTATAAAAAATGGGGCCAGAACAACCCTAGAGTCCCAAACAAACTCTGTTTTTTTATTGGCATTTTGTCAACTGAGTTTGTATAAGTATTGAGTCAGCATTTTATAGAGCGCCTATGTCAGAACAAACATTTGAGTTAAAAGGAAACCTTTTTACACTATCGGTGTTGCACCTGTTCTCAGTCAATATCACCAATCTTAAAAAAGACTTAGACGAAAAGATTTCTCAAGCTCCAAAATTCTTTATTGGAGCACCTATCGTTATCAATCTCGCTAAACTCCAAGACGAACAAATTGACTTTTCAGCACTAAAACAGGCTTTGCTCGATCTACAGTTAAATCCTGTGGGCGTTTGTAACGGCAGTGCGCAACAGAATGAAGAGGCCAAAACCGCGTCTTTATCAGTTTTGAACTATAGCGAAGATATTGCAAAGCCAGTCCCTGCAGCAAACGTCACCACAGAAATTGTAGAAAAGGCGGTTTACCTACCACCACAAGTCGTCAAAACAACCGTCAGATCTGGACAACAAATTTACGCTAAAAACCGTGATTTGATTGTGATGGGTGCGGTAAGTAACGGTGCAGAAGTGATTGCTGATGGTAACATCCACATTTATGGTACTTTGAGAGGCCGCGCAATTGCAGGCGCTCAAGGTTATGAAGACGCAACAATATTTTGTCAGCGTTTTGAAGCCGAATTGGTTTCGATCAACGGTAGCTACTGGACCAGCGATTCATCACAAGGTGAACACTGGGGCCAAGCTGCACAAGTAAAACAACTAAACGATTCATTAGAAATATCAGCTTTGGTCAAAGGATAAATCAGATGGCAAAAATTATTGTCGTAACTTCAGGTAAAGGCGGTGTAGGCAAAACCACGTCTAGCGCAGCCATCGGTACAGGCCTTGCACTTAAAGGCTACAAAACAGCCATAATCGATTTTGATATTGGCCTTCGTAATTTAGACTTGATCATGGGCTGCGAACGTCGTGTAGTTTATGATTTTGTGAATGTGATCAACGGTGAAGCTAACTTAAATCAAGCGCTGATCAAAGATAAGCGTGTTGAGAAACTATATATTCTACCGGCATCACAAACACGCGACAAAGACGCGCTAACACGTGAAGGCGTAGAACGTGTCCTTAACGAAATGAAAGACAGCTTTGACTTTATCATCTGTGACTCTCCTGCTGGTATTGAAGCAGGCGCAATGATGGCGCTATATTTTGCCGATGAAGCCATAGTAACTACGAACCCAGAAGTTTCTTCTGTTCGAGATTCAGACCGTATTTTAGGTATTTTGCAAAGCAAATCTAAACGCGCTGAAGACGGTTTAGAACCGGTTAAAGAACACCTACTTCTCACACGATACAACCCAGAGCGTGTAGAAAATGGCGAAATGCTATCGGTTGAGGACGTGCAAGAAATCCTAGCAATCGACTTACTTGGTGTTATCCCTGAGTCAAAAGCCGTATTGAATGCTTCAAACTCGGGTCAGCCAGTTGTGCTAGACAGTGACTCTGACGCAGGTCAAGCATACAGTGATGCGATTAACCGCTTACTTGGCGAACTTGTTGATTTCCGTTTTCTTAATGTTGAGAAAAAGGGTTTATTAAAACGGATTTTTGGAGGTTAATGTGTCATTACTTGACTACTTTCGCTCAGAAAAGAAAAACAGTGCGTCGCTTGCTAAAGAGCGACTGCAAATTATTGTTGCGCATGAACGCTCAAAACGTGGAACACCTGATTACTTACCCCAGTTAAAACAAGATATTTTGGATGTGATCAGAAAGTACGTAAAAGTAGACTCAGATGCCGTCAATGTTCAATTTGAACAAAACGAAGATGATTTAGCTGTTTTGGAGCTTAACGTCACCTTGCCTGATGATGATAAAGAGACAAGATAACTAAATGCCAACTCATAACATCTACCTGTCGTTGCAAACACGCGCCACAGGTAGATATTATTTCCTACCCTACCTTACACATCCCACTCAGCTAACTCTTCTTTAACCAAGTCATAGCGCCACGCTTTTAGTAGATCTGGCTTCAGTAAACTCGCTCGCTCTTCGGCTGTTTTTTTCCAATTCCAGCTAATAAGTTGATTTATTTGCTTTTTAGATGCCAGTACATCCGCAGGTATGTTATGTTTTTGTGCTACTTGCTTGATTTTATTACTTAACTCTTTTGCCGCTTTTTTATATTCTGGATAGTCAATTAAACGCAGCAGCTTTTTAGGGCAATTGGGCTCACTCACAGATTTACCCTTCTCGATACAAGCGAGTATTTCTTTGCCTGAGCGATTCACTTCCATGGCTTCAACGCCTGGAATATTTCTCAATCCATTTAAAGACGTTGGTCTACGCTTGGCAATTTCAACCATATTATGTTCTTTAAGAATGAAGCTCAAAGCTAGGTTCTTTCTTTGCGCTTTATTTCGTCGCCAAGCCGCCAGCTCTTTGAGTACGGCTAAAACACGCGGCTTAAGCTGCCATGCATTTTTTATGTCTAGATAAACTTGGTCATCAGGAATGATGAACGCACGCTTTGCGGCAATTAATTCGCACTCTGAGATCACAATATCCGTAAGATTTTGTTCGCTAATACGTGTAAAAATGTTTTCAAAGCATGGCATCAGGTAAAAGACATCAGACGCAGCGTAATCAAGTTGCTTTTGCGTGAGCGGTCTTTGCAACCAGTTCGTGCGAGATTCGCTCTTATCAATTTCAACATCCAAAATGGTTTTAACCATATTGGCAAAGCCAACACAGTTTCCTTCACCAAGTAATTGCAAAGCAAATTGAGTATCAAACATAGGTGCAGGTACAAAGCCCGCAAAATTTTGAAATACCTCGATATCTTCTGACGGCGAATGGAGTACTTTTAAGACATTTGGATTTTTGAACACATCCCATAATAATGAAAAATCTAATTCAAGTAATGGGTCGATCAACCCTAAGTGGTCATTGGCAAAAACCTGTATTAGCGCGACTTCTGGATAAAGCGTTCTACGACGCATGAATTCAGTATCAAGCGCCACGACTTTAGTGTCAGCAATTTTACTAACAAATTGATTAAGCTCTACTTGTGATTGAATTACTTGATACTGCACTACGTCTCCTGGACATTATTATTTGCAAAAAAAAGCCGGCTTATGCCGGCGTTCTTTTATTCCTTTAAGGCCCTGCGTAGAATCTTACCTACGTTCGTTTTTGGTAGTTCATCTCTGAACTCTACCAATTTCGGTACCTTATAATTGGTCAAATTATCACGACAATGCTTGATTATATCCTTTTCTGTTAAGGATGGGTCTTTTTTCACGACGAAAACTTTAACCTGCTCACCACTCACATCATGAGGAATGCCGACAGCGGCAACTTCTAATACGCCTTCATGCATCGCAACTACTTCTTCAACCTCATTTGGGAAAACATTGAAGCCAGATACGATGATCATGTCTTTTTTACGGTCAACGATGTAGAAAAAGCCTTCTTCATCGAACGTTGCTATGTCACCGGTTGCAAACCAACCGTCTTTTAAGCATTCTGCAGTAGCGTCTGGGCGATTATAATAACCTGCCATCACTTGAGGGCCTTTAACACACAGCTCTCCCGCTTCGCCAAGACCTGCTTCTTCTCCGTTTTCTAGTACGATTTTCAACTCTGTACTTGGTGCTGGTAAACCGATTGAACCGTTATAACCATCAAGATCATACGGACAAATCGTCACTAATGGCGCACATTCGGTTAGACCATAGCCTTCCATCAGTTTGCTGCGCGTGACTTTTTGCCAACGTTCAGCTACTGGACGCTGAACGGCCATACCACCACCTAAAGACATTTTTAGGTGTGAGAAATCTAATTCAGCAAATCCCGGTGTATTTAACAGGCCGTTGAATAACGTGTTTACACCCGTGATCGCAGTAAATGGGTATTTTGTCAGTTCTTTTACAAATCCCGGCATGTCACGAGGGTTTGTGATCAAAATATTGCGACCACCATACTTCATAAACGTTAGGCAGTTGGCCGTTAACGCAAATATATGATAGAGCGGTAATGCAGTGATCACTATCTCTTTGCCCGAATCAAGTACCTTATCTAAACAGCCCGAAACCTGTTCTAAGTTACCCACCATGTTGCCGTGTGTCAGCATCGCACCTTTTGACACACCAGTCGTACCACCTGTGTATTGTAAAAATGCCAAATCATCCAATGTCACGTTCGGCACTTTATATGCATTTGGATCTGCACTTACCACTTTACGAAAAGGAATGGGGTTTGGCAGCGTAAACTCTGGCACCATCTTTTTAACGTGTTTAACAACAAAGTTGACCAGATGCTTCTTAACACCACCCAACATATCACCAATCTCTGTTAAAACAATGTGCTTAACTTGGGTCTGAGGGAGTGCTTTTTGCAGAGTTTGAGCGAAATTAGCCAAAATAAAAATAGCTTTTGTTTCTGAATCATTTAGCTGATGCTCTAGCTCTCTTACCGTATAAAGCGGGTTAACATTAACCACTGTACATCCTGCGCGCAAAATACCCAATATAGAAATAGGTGTTTGCAGTAAATTAGGCATCATGACAGCAATTTTGTCACCCTTACCTAATTTCAGCGTATTCTGGATGTAACTAGCAACAGCTTTGGTTTTTTCATCAACTTGTTTATAGGTTAACGTCTTGTCCATATTTGTGTATGCAGGCAAAGACGAGAATTCGGAAAAGCTTTTGTCAAACAATTCAAGCAACGAGTTGTAATGTTCTGGGTCAATAGTTTCAGGCATCCCTTCTGGATAGCGCTTTAGCCAGATTTTTTCCACTCTTAGCTCCTGTGTTTTAGTTATTTTTTTGATACTTAACCTTAATCGATATAAGGCGCTTTAACAATTGAGCAAATACTCTAATGCGGGGATATTCCCACATTTGTTGCTAATATACAATCAGGATACGGTAAATCTATTCAGGTGCTGTTCAATTAGTCGTGCACATTGAGATGGGTTTTCCATATGGCAATGATGGCCACCTGAAACTCGCTCAATCTGTAAGTTATTGAACTTTTTAGCGAAGGTACTTTTATTTAACTGAATAAATTCATAGCCCTGAGTGCCTTCAATAAGTAAGCTAGGGGTGTTCACATCTGACAGTATTTCAAGTGCTTGAGCTTGAGTAAAACGAAACGCTGACTGGGTTTTTAGTCGAGGGTCCGTCGTCAAATAGTATCCGCCTTCAACCTTTTGAGAATTTCTTTGCATTAGTAACGCTGCGTTTTCATATCCCAAATCTCCCGCATTGCTTCGAGCAACAGCAAGCGTATTAAAGTTTGAATAGAGCCGTTTACTATACTGGTCGGTATGTTGACGCTGCTTAAACGCATCGAGTATTTGTTGTTTTAATGCTGGAGGCTCCGTACACACTAAACCAAACCCCTCAATCATGGTCAGTGTTTTGACTCGTCTTGGGTATAACGACGTAAATAAACCACAGATCATCGCCCCCATTGAGTGCCCAACTAAATGGCACTGTTCTAATTTAAGCGCATCAACTAGGCGTAATAGATCATAGACATAGTCAATAAAGTAGTAGTGTGCATCGTTAGAGCGCCAATTTGACATACCATGACCGATTTGATCGATGCTGATCCATTGCCTATGGCCGCTAAGATGTTCGAAAAGAGGCGCAAAGCTGTTACTGTTATCAAGCCAACCATGTAAGCAGATCACGGTTTCTTTATCATTACCATATATTTGCCCAGACAGCCCAAGTTGCGCTAATACCCCCTCTACATCCTGATGTTCAGTCATCACTTTTCTCTTTCATTGTACTTCCTATGCCCTCTATCCTACTGCAACTTAGTTTCGATTCAATCACTAAGGGCGTATCAAATTCGCTTTTTTGTGAACAGAATAAAAATATAGTCATCACATTTTGATGTGATTAAGGGTATGATATGCGCGAAATTACACGGGGATCCAAAAGGTTTAGTCAAATGAAAAAAACGATAAGTTTAATCGCTTCGGGGATATTATTCGCTGCTAATGCCAGCGCGGAATCGGCGCCAAAAAACATCATTTTTATGATCGGTGACGGTATGGGGCCAGCTTATACAACAGCATACCGATACTATATGGATGACAAGTCAACACCTGACGTTGAACAAACTGTTTTTGATTCAATTTTGGTGGGTATGGCGCGCACTTACCCAGATGATAAAACTGTTGTTACTGACAGCGCAGCCGCCGCAACCGCGCTCAGCACCGGGCAAAAAACTTACAATGGTGCAATTGCAGTTTCAACCGATAAAAAGCCCATTAAGACAATGTTGGAAGTGGCTAAAGAAAAAGGAATGACCACCGCTTTAGTTGCAACATCTCAAGTTAATCATGCAACTCCAGCGAGTTTCGTTGCACACAATGATTACCGTCGCAACTACGATGACATTGCAAACGACTTTGTTGATAACCGAATTAATGGCAAATTGCCGGTAGACCTTATTTTAGGCGGCGGTACTGAGTATTTTATCCGCGATGATAGAAACATCGTCGAGGAGTTTAAAAAAGCAGGCTATATCTATACAGATTCATTATCTAGCTTAAATTCCTTAGATAAGTTACCAGCAATCGGCTTATTCGCGCCCAAAGGCCTACCTCATGCAATCGATCAAGACCCTAATCGCCTAGAGAAAATGACCAACAAAACGCTGTCGTTACTTGATAAACAAAATGACAAAGGCTTTTTTGCGATGATTGAAGGCAGCCAAATAGATTGGTGTGCACATAGCAACGATATCGCCTGTGCGATGCATGAAATGCATGATTTCGCAAATGCTATCAAAGCCGTTAAGCGATATATTGATTCACACCCTGATACTTTGCTGGTCGTCACTGCGGATCATTCAACCGGAGGGGTTACATTAGGTGCTAATGGTCAATACCGCTGGGAACGCGATATAGTGAAAGGCATTAAAGGTTCTGCAGAGCCGATCGCAAAACAATTATTGGCAGCACAAGACATGGAAAATGTTTGGGTAACACAGACAAACCTTGCTTTTGATAAGCAAACCCAGCTCAAGTTGCAAAGTGCTAAAAATATCGACTTAAAAGCATTAACTAACACAGTTAAACAAATTATAAATGAAGCGAGCTACACAGGCTGGACGACCACAGGTCACACCGCAGTTGATGTACAAGTGTTTGCATACGGTCAAGGCGCTGAGCACTTTATTGGTGGTCAAAACAATACTGACATTGCAGCCAAACTGCTCGAGTTTGTAAGCAAATAATTAAATTTTAAGAAGCGGTGTTGTGCACCGCTTTCTCCTGCTCTGACAACAACTGAATCGCGTCATCTATGGGCATTGCTTTGTAATAAAAATACCCTTGTACATAATCAATCTGAGCCTCAATCACCAAGTTTTCAACGACTGTAGCCGCTTCTGACAATACGTTATGTCTATGTAGTTGAACTTACGAAGAATTGAATCCTACACCCAAATCCATCTTATTTGCTTTTAGTGTAGAGAAAAACAGAATTGCTGATGAATAATTTTGTGTGAATATTTTTTAATCGCTTACGCGTAAACGCTCACTCCGATTAAACTCTCAACTTCACTGCGACGTTGCTGATTATTGATAGCCATGTAAGTACCGATAGCTTTACTGGTTTTGTAGTCTGGTTGATCGTAAATCGTTGACTTAAAATCGTTTTGTAGTTTTTTTGCAAGCTCTATACCTTGCGAGGAACTTTTGACGAAATTTGCAGTTTCTTGAGGTGCGGGTGCAGAATTACGCTCAGACTCAACCTTTTTAACTTGAGGTTTTACCTGATACGTATTTTGATTTTGTACGATGAGTTGGGTTTTCATGCTCTGCACCGCTTAAACGTCTACTAATAAAAATATAAGATTATTCGCGCCCTGGCAACTTTTTCCAAGTGACAGTATCACGTACATAATGTGGTTGAGCTTCTGCGGCTGTAACCGTGTTGCCCATTTCAAACGCTTTATCACCAAGCTCCAACATATAGAATGCGTCTGGTAAAGTGATCTCTTCATCCGCCAGCAAACCTTTTTCCTGCGCAACTTCAGGATACGCTGACCATGCGGTTCCAACCGCGCATATATCATTATCGTATTGCTTCACATCCGCAGGGGCACAAACCACTTCTTCTCCAACCAGCGCTACGCCTGCGTCTTTATCGATTACATACTCTGCGAAATAAATTTCACCCATGCGTGCATCAATGCCACTCACTACATGTGTTTGACTACTTTCGCGAGCCGCTTGCAATGCCATCGCTTCTAACGTAGAAACGCCGGCCAGTTTCAAGTTTGCTGAAAATGCTAAACCTTGCGCAATGGCGACACTTACACGTACCCCAGTAAAACTTCCAGGACCGCGGCCGTACACAATGCCATCGAGATCATTAAGCTGACAACCCGCCTGAGATAACATTCGTTCAATTTCCGGCAGTATTTTTTGACTGTGTTGCTGAGGACACACTTCAAAGTGGCGATAAGTTTGACCTTGGTAGTGAAGCGCTAAACTTAAAGCCTCGGTAGATGCATCAATCGCTAACAGATTATTTTTCATATTATTCAATGTTCTCTAGAAATTTTGTTGCTGTGTCCAAGCTACGTGTACGCTTCATAGCTGGTAAGCTCTTTAAAAAAGTTTGCCCGTATTTTCGCGTAACTAGGCGATTATCGCAAATCACAAGTACGCCTTTGTCTGCTCTATCACGAATTAATCGCCCTACGCCTTGCTTGAGACTTATGACCGCCTGTGGTAATTGAATCGCCGAAAACGGTTCCTTACCTTGCATTTCTGCATCCGCCATACGCGCTTGTAATAGGGGATCATCTGGTGATGTGAAAGGCAGCTTATCAATGAGCACGCAACTGAGCGCGTCACCTCGAACATCTACACCTTCCCAAAATGACGCTGTGCCCAACAGAACCGCATTACCATGGCGAACGAATTGTTCCAATATAATGCGCTTTGACGACTGCCCTTGCATAAAAATGGGATATTCTAGCGATGTACTTAGCCCTTCATAAACTAAGTGCATTACTCGGTAACTTGTAAAAAGCAAAAAGGTACGCCCTTTAGCTGCTTCAATAACCTGCTTAGCTATTTTAACCAATGTGTGCGGCATCAAATCATCGCCCGTCTCAGGCAAGTAACGAGGAAGACATAACAGCGCTTGGTTTTCGTAGTCAAATGGGCTCGCCACAATACTCTGATGCACAGGTGTAAGACCTAAACTGGCATTAAAATGCGCCAGAGAGTTATCAACCGACAAGGTGGCCGACGTAAACACAAAGCTGGCCTTGGTTTTTTCTATTATCTCTTTAAATTTTAGTGATACGTCGAGCGGCGTAATATGTACAGACACAAAACGGCGAGTGGTTTCAAACCAATAACTAAAGCCGGTTTGTGATACATCAAAGGCGCGTTCAAGTTGGCCTTTAAACTTTAACACGCGCTCGAATGGATGCTCGATTTTTTCACTTCTATCCAAACACGTTTTCAGCACTTTGTACAAAAAGTCTAAATCGCTGATAACACGATGCAACGCATCACAAACCAATTTATTCGACAACGCTGCTCGCCAATCACCCCGACCACCATCCACGCCAAACGAAATTCGCAAATCTGCAACACTGGTTTCAAGCTTATTTAGGGTTTTACCAAGTTGCAGCATATCTGGGATATCTGAACGGTAAATGAGGCGAATGTCGTTAATTAGGTCGACAAGTTGTTTGGTGTTTACAGTCTCGCCAAAGTAATCACTGGCAATTTGCGCTAGCTGGTGCGCTTCATCAAAAATGTAGTTATCAGCCGTTGGCATCAACTCGGCAAAGCCAGAATCTTTCACCGCCATATCCGCAAAAAATAAGTGATGATTAATCACCACTAAATCAGCTTCCATGGCTTTTAAACGCGCTTTTCGTATATAACAGCTTTGAAAATCAGGGCAATCTTTACCCAAACAGTTGTCTGAAGTTGAATTAACGTACGGCAGCACCTTGGCATCTTCTTCAATGCCTACACAATCTGCTAAATCACCAGTGTCCGTCTCTGTAGCAAACTTCGCCACCATCGCCAGCTGGTGCATAATGTCAGGGTCGTCGCTAGGTACATGGGCAACATGTTGAGACAATCGATAGGTACACAGGTAATTTGCACGCCCCTTTAAAAGTGCCGTGGTTTTACCTACTTTCAAAGCTTTTTGTAAGGCAGGAAGGTCGCGGTGATACAGCTGTTCTTGTAACGCTTTAGAACCAGTAGAAATTATCGATTTCTGTTTTGCTAATAAGACCGGCGCGAGATAGGCGAATGTTTTTCCGGTACCTGTACCTGCTTCAACAACGCACTGGCCATTTTGGGCAATGGTTTGCTCAATCGCGACCGCCATTTCTATTTGCGGCTGACGAGGCGTATAACCGGGAAACTGTATCGCAAGGGGGCCTTGCTCGCTAAAAACCTGCTGAATGGACAAAGTACTAGTGCAATTAATTAAATTTGCTCGATTGTACGGAGGAAACTAGCCAAGAGCAAGGCACTCGCAAGAGAAGCGCCTACGCCCAAGTATCCAAATGCGTTTCATCATCCTCTTCATCGTGTTGCTTTTTTTTCTTTTTGTTTTGTTCTGCCAACTCTTGCTCTTTGAGCTTTTTACGTTGCTCCTGCAAGGCCGCTTTACGAAGCCTAATTTTTTCAATCGCGCCGTCTTTGACACCCGCAATGTAAAACATTGGTTTATGCTCAACATCAAGTCGTACAATGTTAGTTAAAAATGGCTTTAGTGCATCCATAACAAGTCACCTCGTTATATAAAATCTACCTATATTATCGGCAGTTATAAGATATGCTTTAGAAACAGTAAAAAAATGCTTGCATCGATTAACATTTTTATGCTCTTCTAGATATACAAATACAGCATAACTGAAACATTAAGAGTTAACTATGTTCAATACACTGACAGCTTTACATCATCACCATCATTCAACGGGATAACCTGTCAGGTATTTCGCTGGTGGGTTATTCCCTTAAGGAACCTCCGGCGAGCGGCACCAAGAACTAATTTATTTTCGCCCCGAGGTTCCACCTCGGGGTTTTTGTTTTTAAACATTTAGGAAAATAAATTATGAACAACAATAGATTACGTATAGCAATTCAAAAATCAGGCCGTTTATCCAAAGACTGCCAAGAGCTACTTAAACAACTTGGCGTAAAGCTTAACCTTCGTGAACAACGCTTAATTGCACACTCAACCAACATGCCCATTGACGTTCTACGTGTACGTGATGACGATATTCCAGGCCTTGTTATGGATGGCGTGTGTGACCTTGGTATTGTAGGTGAAAACGTGTTGGTTGAGGCACAAGCAGAGCGTTCCGGTTCGACACAAAATGCTGATGTTATCAAATTATCAAAGCTTGATTTTGGTTACTGCCGATTGGCACTTGCTTGGCCACAAGAACTAGGTCCGCAAGACAAATCTTGGTTTAACGGTAAACGTATCGCGACCACCTACCCTGAAATCTTAAAGCAATATTTACAACGCGAAAACATTGACGCCAGTACGGTGATGCTAACAGGCTCCGTAGAAGTCGCACCACGTGCTGGCCTTGCGGATGCAATCTGTGACCTTGTTTCAACAGGGGCAACGCTTGAAGCAAATGGTTTGATGCAAGGTGACACCATACTTGAATCAAACGCATGTTTAATTCAAAACCCTTTGCTAAGGGACGAAACTAAGCTCGCGCTCATTGAAAAACTCATGCCTCGCTTAAAAGGTGTAAAGCAAGCGAAAGAAAGCAAATATATCATGCTACACGCACCTAAGGACCGATTAGACGAAGTATGCGCGCTTCTTCCTGGTACCGGGCAGCCTACCCTATTGGCACTTGCTGGCAGCGATGAGTATGTAGCCCTCCACATGGTAAGCACTGAAACGCTATTTTGGGAAACCATGGAAGAGCTAAAAGCCCTCGGCGCTAACTCAATCTTAGTCATGCCAATTGAAAAAATGATGGAGTAATATCGTGATCCGTTGGAATGAGGTAGATCAACAAACTCAGCAGGCACTACTAATGCGCCCCGCCGTTATGGCAAGCGCAACTGTGGAATCAAGCGTGTTAAAGATCATCAGTGAAGTGAGAGAGTTTGGTGATCAAGCCCTACTTAATTACGCTGAAATGTTTGATAAGCGTAGTACTGCAAGATTACGCGTCCCCACATTAGAAATTGAGCAAAGTGGTGACTTGCTGTCTTCCGAACTCAAAAATGCAATTGAAACAGCCTATAACAACATTTGGCAATTTCACCAAGCTCAAATACCGAGAGATATTAAGCTTACCACCTCACCGGGCGTTGAATGTGAATTAAAGTACCAAGCCATTGACGCGATTGGTTTATATGTACCTGGAGGCAGCGCTCCTCTACCTTCTTCAGTGCTCATGCAAGGCGTATGCGCACAGCTAAGTGGTGCGAAAACGGTTGTTTTAGCAACCCCCGTTAATGGTGATGAATCTATCCACCCCGCTATTTTGTATGCTGCTAAGTTGTGTGGCATTACCACTGTTGTTGAAAGTGGCGGCGCGGGGGCAATTGCGGCAATGGCCCTTGGCACACAAAGCGTGCCTCAAGTGAATAAAGTGTTTGGACCAGGCAATAGTTATGTGACTATGGCCAAGCAACTACTGAGTCAAACACAGCCCGGATTCGCCATTGATATGCCTGCAGGTCCTTCAGAGGTGCTTGTTATTGCCGATGAGCGTGCAAACCCAGCGTTTATTGCTGCTGATTTACTGTCGCAAGCGGAACACGGTACGGATTCACAAGTGATTTTGCTATGTAACTGCGAGCAAGTGATCGTACAAACGCAAGCTGCGTTAGATGCTCAGCTGAACCAACTGTCAAGAAAAGAGATTGCGGCACAGGCGCTTGAAAACAGTTCTCTGATCTTAGTGAGTTCAATCGAACAAGCCTTCGATATTTCAGCCCAATATGGTCCAGAACACCTTATTCTTCAGCTCGGTGATGCCCAGCAGTACCTTGATAGAATCGTTAATGCTGGCTCCGTATTTGTCGGCGACTACACGCCGGAGTCAGCGGGTGATTATGCTTCCGGCACGAATCACGTTCTGCCTACTTACGGATACAGCAAAGTTTACTCAAGCCTCAATCTGCTCGACTTTTACCGTACTTATACAGTTCAAACCATTAGCAAAGCAGGACTAAAAGATTTAAGCAAAGCCATTTTGCCATTGGCACAAGCAGAAGGGCTAGATGCACACGCCAACGCAGTACAGGTTCGTTTGGAGACCATGCAAAATGACTGATTTAGATTTTCCCAACTCGCTGTTGCCAGACAACATTAATGCCCTTAAAGCATACAGCTCGGCTAAAAGCGAAAAGCTCAGCGGGTCAACTTGGCTCAACGCCAATGAAAGCCCGTATGCCAAAACGTTTGAGCTTACTTTATCAGATCTTAACCGCTACCCAGATCCACAGCCTGAGGCGGTGATCAACGCCTATGCAAAATATTGCGGCCTTCAAAGTGAGCAAGTCATCATGACTCGCGGCGCAGACGAAGGCATTGAACTATTGGTTCGTACGTATTGCAAACCAAGCGAGGATAGTATCGCGTTATTTTTACCCACCTATGGCATGTATAAAGTTACCGCCGATAGTCACAACGTCGCTATCAATGAACTAAGCCAAGCCTTGCTATTAGAAGGTAGCGCGCAAGACATTGTCGAAGCGGTTGGACAGAGCAAACTGGTATTCATCTGTAACCCAAATAACCCGACTGGCAGCTTGACCAGCTTGGACAAAATTTCTGCGATTGCCAAAGCGCTTGAGAACAAAGCAATTGTGGTTGTTGATGAGGCGTACATTGAATTTTGCGACGACAAGACAGCAACAGCTCTGCTGCAAGATTTTAGAAACATAGTTGTACTGCGCACTTTATCCAAAGCGTTTGCACTGGCAGGACTTAGAACTGGGTTTATGCTCGCGAACGCGTGCACATTAGCCCCAGTGCGCAAGGTGATTGCACCTTACCCCGTTTCTCGTGTTGTTGCACAAATTGCAGCGCAAGCATTGTCAACCGATGCTATCACACAGATGCGCAGGCAGGTTGCCATTTTGAATCGTGCAAAAGACATCTTGTTGCAATGGCTTAAAAACAGCAACGCTGTGGCCCAAGTACTTGCCGGAGAGGGAAATTTTGTCACCTTGCAACTGCGCGATAAATCATTCATTAAGCAAGCGATGGACACTGGGTTAATCATGAGGCCATTCATTCTCTTTGGCCAAGATGACTGGCTGCGTATTTCAATCGGCAGTGAACAAGAATTAGAACAAGTAAGAATTTGGCTTGAGTCGCTCAACGCCTAACTGTAAAGGAAAAACCATGAGTAACCCGTATTTATTTATAGACCGCGACGGCACAATGATTGACGAACCTATCACCGATAAGCAAGTAGATAGTCTTGAAAAGCTCGTACTGTTGCCAAATGTGATCCCCGCTCTTTTACAGCTTCAGGCGTCAGGCTACAAACTCGTCATGGTTTCAAACCAAGACGGCTTGGGCACATCTAGCTTTCCAACAGCTGATTTTGACATCGCGCAAAATAAAATGATGGAAATCTTTCAAAGTCAGGGCATTAAGTTTGTTGACGTACTCATATGTCCGCACTTTGACGAAGACAATTGTAATTGCAGAAAACCAAAAACAGGCTTACTGACTGAACTAATGCGCTCAGGCAAGGTAGATTTATCGCGCTCATACGTGATTGGTGATAGACACACCGATCTTGGTTTGGCTGAAAACCTTTGTATTCAAGGCATTTTATACAAAAACAATTGGCCTGAGATCGTGACCCAGCTTACGACGCAAAATCGCGAAGCAAGTGTGACACGTAACACCAAAGAAACGCAAATTAGTGTACGTGCTAACCTAGATCAAAATGCCAATGGCGAGATAAATACAGGCCTTGGATTTTTTGATCACATGCTCGACCAAATTCGCACCCACGCCAATATAGGCTTGAATATCAAAGCCTCAGGTGATTTACACATTGACGAGCACCATTTGGTGGAAGACGTTGGTATTGCCCTAGGCCAAGTACTCAAAACAGCATTAGGGACTAAATCGCAAATCGCACGTTATGGCTTTGCGCTTCCCATGGACGAATGTAAGGCTGAGTGTCAACTTGATTTATCTGGTCGAGCTTCATTTGTACTGAATGCCAACTTCAGCCGTGAAAAAGTGGGCGATTTAGATGTACAAATGGTAGAGCACTTTTTTAAATCGCTGGCGGATAACGCGCAAATCAGTCTGATTTTATCGGTGTCAGACGGTAATTGTCACCACCAAGTAGAAGGCTTATTTAAAGCATTCGCTCGTGCCCTGCGCATGGCCATCGCACAAGATTTACAGCAGCAAACAGCAAGCTCAAAGGGGTGTTTATGATCGCCATAATTAACACAGGCTGTGCCAATATCAACTCTGTTAGATTTGCATTTGAACGTCTTGGTGTTACTCCTGAAGTGATCTCAGCACCGGAACAACTCAGTCAGTTTGAACGTGCTATTTTGCCTGGTGTTGGACATGCCAAAGTGGCGATGGAGCGTTTAAAACAAAAAGGGTGGCAGCAAGCCATCAACGAGTATAACAATCCTTTGATGGGAATTTGTTTAGGCATGCAGCTTCTTTGCGAACACACAGATGAGGGTGACGTTGATTGTCTTGGTATGATCCCAGGTAACGTGTCGCAATTAGATGTGGGACAACTTACTAGCCCGCATATGGGTTGGAATAATTTAAGTAACCTCGTGGCACACCCGCTGACAAAAAATATAGATATCAATCAGCAGGTTTATTTTGTACATAGCTTTGCCCATGGGGTTAACAGCGCAACGCTCGCCCAAGGCGAGTATGGCAGTGCCTTCTCCGCTATCGTCGCAAAAGACAATTACGCGGGCATGCAATTTCACCCAGAGCGCAGCGCTAAAGTCGGCGCACAGTTACTGCAAAATTTTATAAATTGGCAACTTGATTAAGGGCAACACATGATCATTCCAGCATTAGATGTATTACAAAACCAAATTGTTCGCCTTTACCAAGGCAAGTACGACACGGCACAGTTTTACCCTTTTGAATTAGGTGAGCGTTTAGCTGGCTATCAAGCAAGTGGTGCACAAAAGCTACACTTGGTTGACTTAGAAGGTGCCCGCGACCCGCAAAAGAAACAGTGGCAACAAATACAGCAAGCAACCAAAGCCCTGAATGTGCCTTATCAAGTAGGCGGTGGTATACGCAGCTATGATGATGTAAAACAATGGCTTGCTGCGGGTGCTGCGCAAGTGGTTATCGGCTCTATGGCCGTTGATAAGCAGCATGAAGTTGCAGGCTGGATCAAAGAGTTTGGCGCTGAGCGATTTGTCATAGCGCTCGATGTAAACAAAACCGCCACGGGTTGGGCACCAGCGACCCACGGTTGGCTTAATGACGGTGAAGACAATCTATTCGAACTCGTCGATTTTTATTTTGCATTGGGCGTGGCCGACTTCTTATGCACGGACATCAGTAAAGATGGCACAATGACAGGTCCTTCTTTTGAGTTGTATCAAGAGCTTGTTGCACACAATAAACAGATAAAGGTGCAAGCTTCGGGTGGTGTAAGTTCACTGGAAGACATTCAGCGTTTGAGTGAAATTGGTGTGGGTGGTGTGATCTTAGGCAAATCATTATTAGACGGTGCCTTCACCGTAGAGGAGGCATTAGCATGTTATCAAAGCGCATAATCCCTTGCCTTGACGTAAAAAATGGCCAAGTTGTTAAGGGTGTAAAGTTTCAGGGCCACGAGGTGGTGGGTGACATTTTGGAGTTAGCCAAGCTTTATAGCCAAGCGGGTGCGGATGAGTTAGTTTTTTATGAGATCAGTGCCAGTGTTGAAAAGCGTTTACTCGATATCAATTGGGTCAGTAATATCGCTAAACACATCGATATTCCATTTTGCGTAGCTGGTGGCATCAAGTCCGTCGAAGACGCTGCGAAAGTACTCGAGCAAGGCGCAGATAAGATCAGCATCAACAGCCCTGCTATCGCTCGACCGCAACTTATCAAAGAGCTACATGACGAGTTTGGTAAGCAATGTGTTGTCGTAGGTATCGATAGCTTTTACGATGAAACCACTGGCGAATACTTGGTGTATCAATTAACGGGCGACCCAAACGCTTCAAGTCGTACTCGCTATAAAACACAGCAGTGGGTTGAAATGGTGCAAGAGCTAGGTGCTGGTGAAATAGTACTAAATTGCATGAATCAAGACGGCGTGCGTAAAGGCTATGATAATGAACAACTGAGCTTAATTAGAACAATGTGTGATATTCCGCTTATCGCCTCAGGCGGTGCGGGCACCATGCAAGATTTTGCTGATGTTTTTAAAACGAGCAACGTTGATGGCGCTTTAGCCGCAAGCGTATTTCATAAAAACATTATCGATATTGGTGAGTTAAAATCATTCTTAAACGAACAACAAGTGGCGGTGCGACTATGCAACTAACTCCAAACAATCTATCAACGCTCGATTTTGAAAAAAGCCCATTGATCCCAGCGATAGTGCAAGATGCAGCATCAGGGCAAATACTCATGCAAGGCTTTATGAACCAAGATGCCATTGCAGCAACCTTTGAAAAGCAGCTTGTAACCTTTTACTCTCGCTCCAAAGACCGCTTATGGACTAAAGGCGAAGAGTCGAACAATGTATTGCGCTTGGTTAGCGCTCATACGGATTGCGATCAAGATTCGATCTTAGTATTAGCAGCACCTGAAGGACCCACCTGTCACTTAGGCACACAAAGCTGTTTTGGTGAGGCAAAACCGAACATTGGCTTTTTAGCGAACCTTGAGCAGGTGATCGTTTCTAGGAAAAACGACGATCCAGCGCAAAGTTATACTGCATCTTTGTTTGCAAAAGACATTAGCAGAAGCTGTCAAAAAGTAGGCGAAGAAGGTGTTGAAGTGGCCCTTGCGGCAATGAAGCAAGACAAAGAAGAGCTAGTCAATGAATCGGCTGATCTACTCTATCACTTGCTTGTTTTACTGGAACGAAGCGGCACTAACCTCACTGAAGTGGTAAATTGTCTCGAAAATCGCCATAAAAAGGCGTAACACCTAGCCATTGAACTTAACCATGGTATGCTTGTCGTATTGTTGTCAAGAGAACCATGGTTAAGTGCCTGACCGAACAAAGATTCTAGTTCAGCTACACTTAGCTTGTTTGGCAACGCACTTTTAACATATGCTTAAATTGGCACGACAAGAGAGCAATAATAAATGAGCAAACAGCCCCCTATTTTCTTAATCAACTTAGATCAAAGCTCCGAACGTTTGCAAAAAAGTGCGGCTCGTTTAAAAGAGCAAAATATTGAGTTTGAGAGAATTTCGGGTGTCTATGGCAAAGCCCTCAGCGACATTGATTTAATCAAAAATTATCAACCATTGCTCAATCGGGTTGAGTTCTATCGTCCGCTTGGTAAAGGTGAGATTGGCTGCTACATGAGTCATCGTAAAGCATGGCAAGCCATCGTCGATGGCAAACACCCGTATGCTATCGTGATGGAAGATGATTTCAGGCTAGTCGGCGATTTGCATGAAGTATTTGATACTATTGAAAATCTTGATTTTGATTGGCAGCTCATTAAGTTAGCTGCGTACGAAAACAGAACTCGCCCCATTGCATTTTCTCATTCAATTAATGATAAATTTGATTTGGTTGTGCACAAAAAGGCAATGACCGGTTGCTGCGCTCAGGCTATAAGTTACCAAGGCGCGAAAGCGCTGTTAGCAGCAACCAAACATTTCGCTCGCCCTGTAGACACCGACATTCAGCACATCTGGGAAACCAAAGTGCCAGTCTACTCCCTCCTCCCCTACTACATTGAACAAGATCTTGAATTTGAAAGCGACATTGGTGCGGCCTCTGGTAAAAAGAAATTGAAAAAACGTTTTTGGCAACGCAAGTGGCTTCAGTTCAAAGAAAAATTCACCAACAAAAAAGCAACTAAAAAAGTCATCGATGATTTGAAAGAAAAGTTAGGTATTAACAACTAACATCATCCGGTACTAACAAGTTAAATTTTACATACCTAAGGTAAAAAATATTTGACATGGTTAAATCTTAGCCTTACGCTTTCTCATGTCAAAAGTATTTTACTTAAGGTTAAACATACATGACTAGGCAAGCACAATTCAAAGAGTTTTTACAAAGCATCAGTTTCCGGGAGTTAACACTCACCATAGATTTGCTCGTGAGCCTGTATATCTCTTATTTCTATATCAACCAGTTATATTCAGCAAGCGCTGAACAACTTGCTTCCACCTCTTGGTTATCTGGATTGTTGCTACAAGTGCTTGTCTATTCGGTTGTATTAATGACACTAAGCTACATGGTGCTTGCATTTATTAGTGACGATGAATTAGAACAGCCATTAGATGTACGCGAGAAACAAATCAATTTGCAGGGCTATAAGTACAAAGCACATATACTCCAAGCAGGCATTTGCGTTGCTATTTTTCAATACCAAGCCGAAGCCAATAATTGGGGTCCGGGACTGGAATACAACATCCCCTATTTGCCTATGCATGTGATGGTCGGCGCATTCTTACTCGCTGAAATTGCTAACTATGCTGCACAGCTATATAAAGGTAGAACAGGCAACATTTATGAGTAAGATGACAATTACCAATGACATTCGCACATTGCGCTTTTTAAATAACGAAATGACACAAAAACAACTCGCGGATGCCATCGGCGTAACAAGACAAACTGTAATGGCCATAGAAGCCAATAAATACTCCCCCTCTTTGGAGGTAGCCTTTAAAATTGCGCATGTATTTGGGCTGCCGTTGGAAGAAGTGTTTCAATATAGAGAAGCAGAATAGGCCCGTTTCTTTAACTCAAGGTATTTGCTTTTTCTAGACTACTTTTCTTTTGATAGCGTTAACTGCTGTTTCTCAAAATCAATTATCGCATTGTGTTTCATAAAAAATGACGAACCGAGTAAACCTTGAACCCCTTGCTCTGCACCAGCTTCTTGAACATGAGATAGATCCAAACTCACAAATTCTGGTGTTTTGTATGATGATCTGATCCAGTAAAACTGGACACTACATTAATCTACGTTTAATTATTCAAATCTTTCGGAGCTTAAATAGCCTAAGGCACTATGCCTTCTCTTCTTATTGTAATCAATCTCGATGTACTCAAATATGTGCTGGCGCATGGTTTCACGGTTCATAATTGGTTCGTATTGAACCGCTTCAACTTTCATTGAGTGGAAGAAGCTTTCAACACAAGCATTGTCCCAGCAGTTGCCCTTACGGCTCATACTTTGAATTAATCCGTGTTGCTCAATTATATTCCGATAAGCGTGAGAGCAATATTGGCTGCCTCGGTTACTGTGAATAATGACGCCTTTGGGCTTGCCTCGTCGCCAAAGCGCCATTTGTAGAGCGTCACAAACCAACGTTGAAGTCATACGGTTACTCATCGACCAGCCAATCACTGCGCGAGAGTATAAATCAATGATGACAAGCTAAATAGAGCCAACCTTCGCTTGTCATCAGATAGGTGATATCACCTGCCCACTTTTGATTAGGTCTGTCGGCCGTAAAATTTTGCTCAAGTAAATTCGGTGCAACAGGCATCGCATGTTTACTATCTGTCGTGACTTTAAATTTTCGAGCAGCTTTAGCCACAAGCCCTTGACGTTCCATGCTACTAGCGATGGTTTTTATGTCATGCCTATCGCCTAGCTCCTCAAGCTCAGCTTGAATACGTCTAGCACCGTCCCGCTCTTTGATTTTGGTAAACACATCTTTAATTTTTGTATCACGCACTTGCTGTGCCGGTGAACGCTTGCTCGGCTGCTGACATGTCTTTAACCATGGATAATACCCACTTGGCGAAACAGAAAATACACAGGCCATTCTAACTATGGCAAATGACCCGTGATTGGCTTTCATAAACTCAAATCGAGCTACTTTTGGTTTTTCGCGAAGTAGGTCGCCGCCTTTTTTAGGATTTCCAGCTCCTCAGCTTGTTCGGCCAATTGACGCTTTAACTTGGCATTTTCTGTGGCGAGAGCGCTTTCTCGTTCTGAGGTTGACGCTTTCTTTTGTGCCGCGTTTCGCCACGCATAGAGCTGAGATTCATAAGTATTAAGCTCTCGTGCGGCTTGTGCCATGCCAACTTTAGCAGCTAATTTTAAAGCTTCTTCTTTAAATTCGGTTGAATAGGTTTTTCTGGTTTTCTTTTGGGATGTCATTTTTCACCTCTGTGAGTTAGTTTACTCACTTAATGAGATGTCCAAAACTATTGGATCAGATCAAAATGGGCGAGCACGATTTATCACGGTGAGAGAAATGAAGGTTGAACGCTCAGCTTCAATGGGGGAAATTGAAGCTGAGTTATTTTGGTTTGCGCATATTCACACTAACTAAAACTGCTCACCAAGGATTGGGAAACCAAAGACCAGCCGTCGATAAGTACAAACAACATAACCTTAATAGGTAGCGCAATAGAAATCGGCGGCAACATGATCATACCCAACGACATGAGTACACTGGCCACAACAAGATCTATTAATAGAAAGGGTATAAAAATGATAAATGCGATTTTAAATGCGGTTGTCAGCTCACTTAGCAAAAATGCAGGCACTAAATAGCTAAACGACACATCTGAAGCACTGGCTGGCGGTTGTTGTTTTGCCATTTCCAGAATGGCCGCAAAGTCTTCTTCTCTGGTTTGGCTCAGCATAAATGCTTTCATATGCGCGCCACCAAGCTCTAAGGCTTCCTCTAGCGTGACAGTCTCGCTTACATAAGGCCGAATCGCATCACTTTCTACCTTTTCCCATACCGGCAACATAGTATAAAAGGTAAGAAACAAACTCAGTGTAATGATCACGATATTCGGCGGTGTTTGCTGCAAACCAAGCGCATGACGCAGCATCGATAACACAATGACAATACGAGTAAAAGCGGTCATTGCGATCAAAATTACTGGAATGAAAGACAGCATTGTCAGCGTAAACACTGTTTTCAATTCAGGAGATAGATTGTCCAGCAAGCCTGAATTTTTCACTTCCACCAGCAAACTTGTTTGCTCTGCTTGTGCAAAAACAAACGATGGCACTAACACAGACAATAGGATAAACAGCTTAATCACCCTACTCACCATCAAGTTCTCCCTTTTTTATATCTTGACCAAACAACTCAACCACACCCGACTTTGACTCAAATACAACATATGTTTTCTCATGCGATTGCATTTCATACACAACACTGTGCTGCCCAACTCGAGTTTGGCTGACGACCTTAATTCCTTTTGATGAGTTAAGGGTTGGCTTTTTATACACCTTAAGGAAAAGATAAATACCCACGAGAATCAAAGAAACAGCAACTAAAATGATTAGCTGATAATCGCTAACCACTTCAGTTTGCTTGAATTGCAGCTCATTCATCAGAGCTTACTGGAACATCGGTAATTTCCACTCCAAATTTACCGTCGGCTGCAACTAAGCGGCCCATTGCAACAACATTACCGTTTAGACACAGTTTAATGGTGTCCTGCGTAGCTTGTTGAAGCTTAAGCACTTCACCCACTTCTAAAGCGTAAAGTTTATCCAACGCGATTTGGGTTTCACCAACAACACACTCAAGTTCAACTTGAACACCTTTTAATAACTTTTTGTCGATGCTCGGTAACAGCTTTTCGCCGCTATTGCTTTGTTCTGTGACTTCTGTAAATTCAACAGGTTGAACATTTTCCATTTATGACTCCGAAAAAATAATTGCTTTACTATTATCACGTTCAACTAAAAAGCCTTGAGCGACTTCGCTAACATGATTAATTTCAATAGGAATTGGCGACTCAATAGCTTGATTGAGCATGACCACATCGCCCTTTTTTAGACACATGGCATCAGCAAAACTCAGTGACTGACTCTTCATTGCCACACGCACTGGAACAGTGTGATGTTGCGCGGCATGTTTTAGTGAAAACAAAGGCACACTCGCCTGTTGCTCAGCTTTTGGCAGAAGGTGTGCAAACACCTGCCAATCTAACGCAATGATTAGTGTCCAAGTTGCCGCTTGCACCTCAACGGTCGCCACGACCTGGCTACTTTTAACCT
Source organism: Pseudoalteromonas sp. ATL1 (assembly GCF_058933015.1). Classification (NCBI taxonomy): domain Bacteria; kingdom Pseudomonadati; phylum Pseudomonadota; class Gammaproteobacteria; order Alteromonadales; family Pseudoalteromonadaceae; genus Pseudoalteromonas; species Pseudoalteromonas sp. ATL1. The sequence continues at coordinate 83,603 of NZ_JBZYXL010000002.1, forward strand.
CAACGTTGTCAGGCACGCCAAGTGCGCTTTGCAACTTTAAGTGCAAGTCTTCTTTGATATGCGCGCAGGGCTGTTTCTCTAATGATTTTAGTAACATAGGCAAAGTTACTTTATCAACATTCAGCGCTTCGCACAGCATAGCCGCAACCATAGGATCAGGTTGGTTGCATAAAGTAATACCCGTTTTATCGGCTTGAAAATTATCTTGTGTTTGTATATTTAACGATGAAAATAACTGCTCATTAAACTCAATGTTCACGGCAATATCATTCGCTGCGACAAACCAAGTTTGTAGCCATTGTTTTGTAGCCGAGTTAAGGCGCTCACTAATGAGCGCTTTTAATGAACTATCGAATACACCTGAGTACTTAATCGACATTAACGACCTCTAGTGTTCTCGTACAATTGCTCAAGCAACTGGTTTGATACGTTCAGTAATCTTGAGCTTGCCTGATAGCCACGTTGAATAACCAGCATGTCTGCAAACTCTCTAGATAGGTCAACGTTTGACAGTTCAATACTCTTACCTGCAATGCTGCCCAGCCCTGAATTACCCGCTTTTTCGAACGTCACTCCCGAGTTTGATTGTGCTTCAAACAAATTACCTTTAACTTGCGTTAAAGATGCCAAGTCTTTCACGTTTGCAATCGCAAGCGCTGGGCCTTTTTTCGTCTCACCATTGCTATATTTCAGTGACAAAGTCCCATCTGATGAAAATTCAATGCTGGTTAAAGAAGCAACCGCAGAGCCATCCTTTACTGTGGCTTTTAATGTTGAGGTTTCACCCGTATCCATAGATGTTGACTGCGAAAAGTTAGTAGGGCTGCCCAAAGAGAATGTAACTGCCGCAGTACCATTCATTGAGTCACCAATACTTACGCTAAAGCTACCCTGTCCTGCTTCAGGCGTGCCATCTGCACCAAATTTGATTTTGGATGTTGAGATAGTCGTGCTGGTATCTGACGACTTACTCACATCAACAGTCCATTCACCTGTGACAGTCGTACTTTTTGCAAACTTCAACGTAAGCTCAACTTCCTCACCAAGACGGTTGAATACCTTCACACCAGAGATCTCATGACTCGACGCCCCGGTTGATAAGTTGCCACTTAAATCAACGGTTTGAGTAGCTTTTGGTGCAAGCATTCTAAGCTCACTGATATTGAACTCAGACAAAGCGCCTGTATCACTGATACTCGCTACCGAGCCACCTGAGTTTTTATCAATCAGAACACCATCACTGTTGAAGCTAAACTGACCAGCACGAGTAAAATACTGATTGCCATCTTGTAGCACGGTGAAAAAGCCTTGCCCGTTGATAGCAACATCTGTGGCGTTACCAGTTTGTTTAATGTCACCACTGGTAAAACGATAACCTAACCCTGAGATTTGCGTACCAATGCCACCATCGCCGTTACCGCCACTTAGACTGTCGTAAAATGTATCCGCAGCACGAAAACCCGGGGTGTTCATATTTGAGATATTGTTACTTACTGTATCGAGGTTTTTTGAGAATGACAGCATTCCCGAAAGCCCATTAAAGAAGGCCTGAAACATATTAAACTCCTGTTATTGTTGCACCACGGTCACTTGACTGAGTGATACCTTATCTATAAAGCTACCTTCGGCGCTTTTTATTGTTAATGTCGGTCCATTTGCGTCATAGTGAACTGCTTCAATGGTGCCATTAAACTCAGAGCCCGACTGCAAGTTAACCTGCACCGTTTTTCCAAGTAAATTCAGTGCCTGATTCGATGAGTTCATCGAAAGCAAGCTTTGTAATTTGTCGTTCGATTGACGTGTTTGTTCCAGCGCAGAAAATTGTGCCAACTGCGCTAAGAACTCTCTATTATTCAACGGCTCAAGTGGATCTTGAGAATTCAACTGAGCCAAGAACAGTTTGATAAACTCGTCTTGCGATACATTGCTATTTTCATTTGTTGTGGCGGTTGTGCCCGTCACTTGTCCAATGCTTTCAACTGCCATTTACACATCTCTTTTGAAAATTACTTTGCCGTTAAAGCTATATTCTTTAATATTTTTCAAAACGCTTTGATCAACAAATTCATCTAACCATCCCCCCACTGCATCGGCTTGTTCTTGTCCACCAAAATAGTCACGAGCCGAGACTTTTACGGATTTATCCGCATTTGTGAACACAAATAAAGCTTGCGTAGAATAAGGCTGGTAACGGGGATCAAAATACGGTTTTGCCGTTTCAAGTAAGGCTTTTTCTGCATTCACTGAATGGGTACGCAAAGACGGTGCATTGTTAGCAGCAAAGTTATTCTGTAACTGATTTGCAACTTTAAAGTGCGCCGTTACTGTTGAGGCACCTGTGTGCACATTGGTTAGCTGTGCAGCAACTTGATTCAGTGTGCTCTTCTTATCGGTAAGCCCTTCATTGAGACCATAATCAACGGTGCTGACAAGCTGCTGTGCCAAATGCCCTGTCGCCAACATGCCCCATTTAACCGCCACTTTTAGCTGAGTAACCGATGTTGCAGTACTACCACTGTCATGACCTACTCCTATTAACTGTGCCGCTTGAGTGCTCATCGTTGCATCAGCAAACTCAGCCAAGTCATTCAATTGAAAGTGAACGCTCGGAGCCTGCTGTTCCGCACTATTGGCAAACAGTAATGTTTGGCTGTTTTGTAGATGACTCTCTAGCGTATCGTGTATTGCAAACTGCCCCTTAAACGCTTGGTCAGCTCCTTGCTGCAAAGCGGCATCTGAGCTCAAATCTAACCCATCAGATAACAGCGCTTCAAAAGCTGAATCTAAACGACCTAATTGGTTATTTTTACCCAGCTCTGGATTAGAAGCCGACTGTCCATTTTGGGATAACAACATACTGGTCAGATCAAGCATGCTGAATTGCTCCTTTATTGATCACACGTAATTGTTCAAGCTGTGTATCCAGCAAAGCATTAATACGCTGAATTTCTTCACTTTTATGTTTAGTTGATTTGTTATTAATCACTTTTTGCTTCAACTTCAGCTCGCAAAGTGCTTGCTCTTGCGTACTACGTGCTTGTGTTAATTCAGTTAAAACTGACTCAAGATCCAAAACTTCTTGCGACAACGCCGCAACTTGATTCAATGTGACCCTGTGCACTTCAGGCATCATGTTTGCGATAGACGCCAGAGTATAATCATTAATGTCTGTAAGCTTATTTTGGGTTTTAGTTAGCTGCTTTTGCACATCAACAATTTGCGTCGTTATCTGTTCTAGCTCTTGCATCTTGGCACTAACACGATGTTCATAAACCTTGGCGTACTGGGCGCAGAATCTTGATAATTTCACATGCTTATCACTCATCTTTCAGCTCCAGTGCATTTAAAAGTTCAAACATTTTTTCACGACTGATTGACTCACCCTTAGCCTGTTGCAAAAAGCCACAAATAGTTTGGTAATTCTTTTTGATCAATGCCGTGTTTGAGTTTTCACCTTCAAGCATGCCAAGCTCTAACAGTTCTTTATTATCTTCAAAGCTGAGCCATGCTTTTCTTACTTTTGTCAGTGAACTTCTCTGCGCTTCAGTTGATAAGTCTGGAAACAATCGACTTACCGATTTCAAAATATCGATAGCAGGAAAGTGATAGCGTTCAGCCAACTGTCGTGTCAGCACAATATGTCCATCTAATATGGCGCGCAACGTGTCTACAACCGGATCATTGAAATCGTCATTTTCGACCAAAACGGTGAAAATAGCGGTAATTGCGCCTCTTTCTTTGAAACGTCCGCAACGCTCAACAATTTTTGGCACCGCCGAAAATACCGATGTTGTATAACCTTTAAGAGTGGGAGGTTCACCAATGGCTAAGCCTATTTCTCGTAAGGCCATCGCAAATCGCGTCATTGAATCAACCGTCAATAACACATCTTTACCCTGATGAGAGAAAAATTCTGCCATCGCCAACGCATAGTGCACACTCTGTACACGTATTAACGGAGATTCCTCAGCCGTTGCTGCGATCACGATAGAATTCTTCATACCGTTTTGGCCCAGTGTCCGAGTAACAAACTCCTCCACTTCTCGGCCCCGTTCGCCAACGAGTACAACGATGTTGACTTTGTCATCTGCCAGACGATTTTTGCAAATATCGCTCAACAAACTACTTTTACCAACACCACTGCCAGCAAACAAGCCAACACGCTGCCCGTGACCCAGTGTTAAAAAGGTATCAATGGCAGTTATTCCCGTATCGAATACCTCTTCAATAGGGGCTCGTTGTAATGGATTAATAGGCTGAGTATGAATTTCAACATCTGCGCAACTGGCAATGTGCCCTTTGTCGTCAATGGGTTTACCAAACGCATTAACCACCCGGCCAAGATAGTCATTACCTACAGGAACGGTAACGTTGTGGCCTAATGACACAACCTTGCTACCATAAGTTACACCTCGTAGGCTCTCAAATGGCAATAGCAATACTCGCTGCTCTTTAAAACCCACAACCTGGCATAGTATTTCAGGTAAGCCAGATTGCGGTTGGATCTTACAAAGCTCACCGATGCAAACTCCTGGGCAACTTGCTTCAACAACAACCCCAATGGTTGTGATCACATAACCCTTGCTGACTTGTGACTCGATGTTATCCAAAGACTGCTTGAATAGCTGCAAATTAACCAAGGTTCGACTCCCGTCTAAATTTGGCTAAGTTCTCACACCATGCATTTAGCTTTTCAGTAAAGTTCAGTTCTATACTGCCGTTGGCCAGTTCTAAACGCGTATCTCCAATTGACATTCGTTTATCTTCTTTGATTTTTATTCTGGCCAGTTCGTCCTCACAATACTGGTTCTTAAAACGGCTCGTAACAAACTGGTAGTCTTGAGTGCTCAAACACAATGACACCTCTTTAGACACGGTGCATTCTTCAATCGCCCGCTCAACAGCTTGCTTTAAGTATTCACCTTGCTCTAAGCGTTCACCCAGTAGCTTAAACACGGCAAGCACAATGACTTCATAAACATCGTCTTCATTGTGTAATGCCACATTAGGTTCGAGCTTTTCAACTTTTGAAATGAGCTGACTAAGCTGCGCTGTTTGTTCATCTAACTGCTTGTTTTGCTCTTTAGTTACTTTTTCTAACTGAGATTGCGCGTCTTTTAACCCTTGCTCTAAACCTTGTTTGTAACCACGTTCAGACTCTTTTTTAACAATGGTTGTCAGATCGTGCTCAAACACTTCAGCTATCAATTTTTCACGTTGCTTTGGCTCAAGACTTTGTAGTAAAGCGCGCAAGTCTGGTTGTGGCTGTGCAACTTGTTGAGTTGTCGCAACGGGTTCGACAGGCACATTAGATGACCGCGTTGGCTGCATCTTTGGTCCGTGATAAGTCTTAACGCTATTAATCATTCCTAAGCCTCTTTAAACTGAGCAACATTTTGATTATTTGCGGCAAGTTCACTAAACAAAAAGGCTTTCACCTGTGGCGTTACCAAATCAGGGTTTTGGTCTACGCGCTTTAAATACGACGCAACCTCCTCAGGTAAAGCGCTATTGTGAGGCAAAGTATCATTCGCTGCTTTTGTGAACTGTTCCAATAACTCTTGTGGATTTTCAAGCTGCAAGCTTTTTAGTTCTTTGTAAGCTGTTTTAACCTTTACTCGAACACTCGGATCCAATTTATTGAGTAGCCACATACGGTCAAGCCAACTTAACGTACAAAGCTTAAGTGCAACCATCTTAATTGGTGAGTGCTTAGCGTGCATTACTAGACTCCTTTTGATTCAACCAATCAGATACTTCTAACAACACAGCTTCACGTTCTTTGCGTGGTAAACGCTGACGGCTAACTAAGGCCAAAGTAAATAAAACGAGCAACACAGGTGCCAACCACCAAGTCCATGTTGGCACTGTTTCAATGAATGCCAGTGAAGGAGTTTTTAATGTTTTTTCTGCTGGCTGTTGTGACTGAAGGTGTTCAGTTGCAGGCGTATTTACCAGCGTTTGTACTTCAGTGTCCATAAACAGAGGCTCAAAATACTCAATCGCAATGCTGTCGCCACGCGATGTATCTAAGCCAACTGCAGAAGTAACAAGGGCTTTTAATTTAGTGATTTGTTGCTCACTCAGCTCTACAACTAACGCGATAGCAATACTTACTCGTTCAACCTCTCCTGCAAGTTGAGTGCTTTGCTGCGTTTTACTGCCTACTGAATACTCTAACTCTTCACTAAACTGCTCTTTTTTATCTTCGCCTGCTCCGTCGACATTAGGAACATCACGACTTGAGGTTTTCTTACGAACAACAACCCCCTCGCCATTAGGGCCAACGAGCACTGATTTTTCAACAGAACTCACTTTTTGTAGATTAAGTTGCACCGTTGCGCTCACAGCATATTGTGAAGGCTCCATGTATAAGCTCAGAAGCTTCTCTACTTTTTTAGTCAACTCTGCTTCTTTTGCACTACTACCTACCAATAGTTCCTGCTCATCACTGGTCCCTGTTGTGCGTGATAACTGTTTGCCACTTTGAGAAAAAACCGTCACCTGTTCTGCTTCTAAGCCTTCTACCGCTGCGGCAACGAGTGATTGTACGCCAGTGATATTTTTGCTTGATATGTCATGGCCTGGCTCTGTAAAAAGGGTAACCGATGCTTTTGCGGGCGTACTGTCTGATGAGAACAACTTTTTATCTGCCATGGTCAAGTGCACGCGAGCGTACTTGATATAAGAAAGTGACGACAACGTGCGCTCTAGCTCGCCTTGCATAGCGCGTTGAAACGTCACCTTTTGCGCATGCTCGGTCATGCCGTAATCTGTTTTGTCGAACAGCTCCAAGCCATGAGAAGAAAAGCTCGCACCACGAGTTTGCTCCAACAGTAACTGGCTTTTACCTAACTGGTCCTGATTCACTAATATTTGCCCATCGGCAGTGTATTTGTAATCGAGGTTATTCTGCTCAAATTTTTCTATTAATGACGCCGACTGCTGCACGTTGTTTAAAGAGATAGGCTGGTAACTCGCTTTTACCACCCATACAACAGCACCCACAGTTAAAACGACAATCGCGAATGTTAATGCAATCAAGGAACGTTTCTGCACCGGCGTTAATGCCGAAAATATATTACCCATTTTTTAACTACTCGCTTAAATCTGCATTTTTGTAATTTCTTGATAAACATCAAGAAGTTTATTTCTAACTTGAACAGCCATGTTAAGCTCCAAACGGGCCTTTTCCATCGCAATCATAATTTCATGAGATGGGATGCTTTCACCCGCGGCTGCTCGCTGCGCCATTTGCTCTGCTTCCACTAAGCTTGCGTTTAATTCACCCACTTGATTCATCACCACATCCATAAAACCGCTCGTTGGTTGCGACTGAGAAACACTCTGCAGATCAGTTGTTTTTAATAGTTCTGCGGCCTCTATTGCTGTAATTTCCATATGTTATTTGCCTATTTCTAATGCTTTTGAACTCATACTCTTATAAGCGTTAAATGCCTTAACATTCGCTTCATATGCACGCGTTGCTGTGTTCAAGTTCAGCATTTCTGTTGCTAAATTAATTTCTGGGGTAAAGACATAGCCCTGATCATTTGCCAAAGCATGTTCAGGCTTGTACATTGCACGCACTTGCGTACTTTGCGTGAGCATTTGCTCAGTTTGCATTTGAACTCTCTGTTCGAAAGATAAACTGGCCACTTCGTTTGAAAGTGATTTAACTTGATAAACACCTTCAGCCGTTGATGAAATTGAATTGGCATTGGCAATGTTTAATGATGCTGCTTGCAACTTCGCGCGCTCAACTGCCATGCCAGACATGCTAATTGCGTAAATATCATGTGCCATTATCGCTTACCTCCTGATACAGCTAGATTCATAAGACCTATTTTTCTATTCAACACTTCTACAAGCTTTTGGTACTGACCTGACGCTTTCATTGACAAAGCAACTTCTTCATCTAACGATGCTTTTTTATCGCTTTGGTGGATGTAGTGACCTTCTACCACATGCCAACTCGAAGATAACTCTGACATCACTTGTTGCTTTTGCGCACTGGACATTCCCTCTAAGCTCTGTAACAAAGAAGCAAAGTCAGCCCGCTGTGAACCTTGGGCAGAAGTACTGTGATTAGCAACATTTTCCAATGACAGTCGTTGTTGTGTTGCCGCCATATTGAGCGATAAACGCAATGCTTCAATTGAGAGTAAATCAGACATTTTTCAATCCTTATTGCACAACAAGTTCAGCATGCAATGCGCCACTTTTTTTGAGCGCTTGCAAAATAGAAATAATGTCTCTTGTTGAGAGCTGAAGCTTTTTCAAAGCACTCACTAGTTCGGCAATATTAGTACCTTCGTTGCTCTGATAGAGTGCTTCTGTTTCTTGCGTTGTATTTAACTTACTCGTTGGCGTTACAACCGTTCTGATCCCATCGTTTGAATCAATAAATACACCATTTGGCTGTGATGAATAAAAATCAGTATCCACGGTTAATTGAATTGCGCCGTGGGAGATCACTACACTGCCAATATGAATATCTGATCCTGACACTAGTGTGCCTGTGCGTTCGTTGATAACCACTTTTGAAGCAACCTCAGGTACAACCCAAGCTTGCTGTATTGCTGCAATAGCAGAGATAACAGAGTCCCCCTCATTTGGCGTCACAACAACTTTACCCGCATGAATGGCTTTAACGTCAAATCCTGTAGATTGTTTTAGTGACTTAACAATACGATCGGCGGTAACAAAATCAGGGTGCTTTAAAATTAAGCTCAAAGAACCGTCTTCTTTAACAAATTGGTTCTTTATTTCTCGCTCTACCGTTCCCCCTTGCGGAATAAAACCAACAGTAGGGTGGTTACGCTGTAATACACTTTGGTTGGCGCTGAATTTAAAGCCTCCAACCGCTAAATTTCCTTGTGCGAGTGCATACACACGATTATCCGCACCTTTAAGAGGCGTCATGTATAAAGTGCCCCCGGTTAAACTTCGTGCATCTCCAATAGAAGAAACATGCACGTCTAACTTATCTCCAGGTTGGGCAAATGCAGGTAAATCTGCAGTGACGATAACCGCCGCCGCGTTTTTACTTTTTATATCGTCGGTTGAAATGATTAAGCCAAAGCTTTCTAAGGTGTTCTTCACTGATTGAAGCGTAGCCAAACTTCTTGACGAATCACCGGAACCTGCAAGGCCCACGACGATGCCATAGCCTACTAAGGCGTTCTCTCGAACTCCATCAATACGCGCAAGATCTTTAATTCTCACGGCACCTTGGGTGCTCGCCTGAGTAGAAAAAGTTATCATCAACGCGCAAATAAACGTACATAGCAAACCAAGTAACTTCATTATTAAAACCCTAACCATGTGAACAGTTGCGATAACACGCCTTCTGACTCTTCTTCTTCGCCAGTGAAATTAATTTTTGCATCCATAATGCGCGACGATAACAGGGTATTGTTAGCCATGATGTCGGTTGCTCTGACACGCCCCGACAGCTCGATGCTTTGTAACTCACCATCAATAGTGATGTTTTGTGTACCGCGAATAACCAAGTTGCCAAACTCATCAATATTGTTAACCACTGCCGTGATCTGCGCCTTGATAAAACCATTCCTGCTCGTTACGGCATCACCACTATATTCTGCACCGAGTCCCATGCTGTATGGCCAACGTCCCTGCGGAGAGCTACCCGATGCGGAAATAGATAGATCATTTGCGTTAGATGATCCTGAGCGGCTTTTTGCTTGTGCATTTTCAAGCACAATGACAGTGACCGTATCGCCAACTGCCATCGCCCTTTTATCTGCGGTTAACGAGCTAAATGTTTGCTCATTAAACAAAGACGTGGCGTGCACGTTAACACTGGAAAGAGCGCATGCAATACAGGCTATTCCTATGAATTTATTGTGAAACAACGACAACTCCTTTTTGTACGATTTTGGCTTTAATTGCCTTGTTACTAGACTCAAGCATGATGTTAATTTCATCCCCCAATTGCCCTTCCCCCAAAGCTTTTGCTTTACCTTTAATAAACAAAGCGCCAGTAGTCATGCTAAAACTTACCTGCTCACCCTGCTCGACCAGAGGTATTGTTTTGGTGTTGTGTTTATCCAATACCTGACCTGGATTTAAGTGCCTTTTGGCAACTAACTGAGCAACATTAAATGGCTGAGTATTTGGCTTTAAATGCTCAACGCTAAGCCACTGCCAGTTGATATCTGACGTCAGTATCTCATCACCCTTTGAATGAGCTTTGGCAAGTACCGGCATTTTTTGTTGCAACGCGAGTTTCATAATCACCGTAAACTCTTCATCTGTATCAGAAACAAACGTCACTCGGCTTTTACTAAACAAAGTGCCAATGCTTAGCGTCTTTACCGATAACGAATTCACTTGTCGTGTCCTGCATAAGTTTTGAGTATCATCATCAAAACTTGCCGACAAAACGCGTTGAAAACCTTCATCTAACACGCTATTCAAAGCATCAACGGCAGCCTGCTCTAACTTAATTGCTGGTGTGTGCCAACAACGCTTTAGATAGACTTGGTTTAACCCCGTTACATGCCAACTCTGATCCAGCTTTAACTGATTTTTTATCTCAGTATTGATGTCTTTTTTGAATAACCAGTTCGCGTTACTTGGCCAACTTAGCGCCAGTGATTTCACTTGCTCTACACTCTGGCGGTTAGCACCAGATACTTTTGCAATATCTGCCACAGTCACCGGACCTTGACCAAGATATTCGGCTTGATTTATCTCTATCGTTAAATCATCAGCCACACTCGATGCCAGCACGTTGAATGTACCTAAAAAGCAAAAAGCAAAACAAGTAAACGGTTTCACAAACTTAGCGCCTTAAGTTATTAATCGTTTCAAGTACTTGGTCGGATACTTGAATGATACGAGCATTCAACTGATAACCACGTTGTGCTAGCATCAAGTTGACCATTTCTTCATTCATTGACACGTTGGAAAGTTCAGTAAAGCCCTGTACTATTTGGCCTAAGCCACTTTCCCCAGGTTTGCCAAAAGCTGGCTGACCTGCTTGTTCAGTCGCTTGATAAAGATTGTTTCCAATGCGATTCAAACCTTGCGGATTACTAAAGTTCACAAGCTCTAGTTGGCCAATCTCCACGAGCTGAGAAGCGCTATCAACACGTACTAAAACAGAACCACTTGAGGTAAATGTAACGCTTGTCACATCAGGAGGAAGTTGAATATTGGCACTAAGACGCTGACCTTGTGTCGATACCAAATAACCACTGTCATCAACACGCAAACGGCCCGCTCTTGTATAAGCCAGTTCGCCATTTTGCGTTTCAACCACCAAAAAGCCATTACCATTGATGGCTATATCAAACGGGTTACCCGTTTGTTTTAAATCGCCACGTTCAAAATTCACAACTTGCTGCGACGTTGAAACGCCAATTCCTTGAGCCGAAGTATGCGCTGGTAACTCAAAACCTTGCGCTCCCGCATTGGTCTGATAAACCAAGTCAACGAAGTTCACGTCGGCACTTTTAAAACCGGGCGTTGACACATTCGCGATGTTATTTGAAATAACTTCGATTAACTCTTGCTGAGAATTCATCCCTGTCTCGGCAATATATAAAGCTTCTATCATGTTACTTTCTTCCTAATTCATTAATGCCAGCATTCATCATTTGGTCATATGCCGATGCTGCTTTTTGTAAACTTTGAACATGTCTATTCAAATTGATCATGTTGGTCATCTGTTCACCCGAATCGACATTTGAGGTATTGATTGCGTTCTTACGAACTTGAATATCTATCACATCGCTCACTCGTCCTGTGAACGAATAAAGTCCGCCCGATACACCTTTTGCAATTTGAGCGACATCCACAACTTTGATTTGTTCTGACTCTTTACCATTGAGTAAAACTGTGCCATTCGGTGAGACCGATACGGTAGCATTGCTGACATTTATCGGCCCAGATTCACCTATTAACTTGCCACCAGAGACATGAGTCAGCCAACCGTCTTTCGAGACGTGAAAACGTCCATAACGCGTAACAAAAAGCTGCTGGTCTTTCTCAATGACAAAGTACCCCGTTGAAGTGATCGCCCAATCTAGGTTTCGATCGCTATCTTTTACTGCGCCAAACTTTTTAGACACCAACTGCTGAGTGACCACTTGGTCTGCATTAAGTACCGTATCGAATGATTGAACAGCTTGGTATCCAGGAGTATTCACATTGGCAACGTTTTCGCTCACCGCCTTTAGGTGCTGAAGGTCTCGCTCGATCCCAAGTGCGATTGCATCAATTACTGACATTTATGCAGCCTCCACACTTTTACTGTTTTTAACTACGCCAAGATTAGAAACGGACACTGACGATGGGATTTCGGAAATAGCTATCACGTGTAATTGCGGGATCACACGCTCTAATAAGCGACGAGTTGCTAATCGGATTGGCGAGTGACAAACAAGCACAGGTGACAAGCGCTTTGATATCGCCAACTCTGTATAACCGGCTAGCTGTTTAATGATGGCTTCAGTCAATGATGGATCTATTGCCAGCGAACTTTGTCCATGCTCAGTTTGTACGCCAGAAATGAGTTGCTGTTCTACCAGTGGCTCAAATGTGATCACGTGGAGCATATCGTCGTTATCTAGCAAGCTCTGTACAATCTGTGCCTTAAGCTTTTCACGCACCTGCTCACACAAGAAGAATGCCTCTTTAGATACTTTTCCTTTATCAACCAAGCATTCGAGGATCATCTCTAAATTTCTGATAGACACCTTTTCTTTCAGGAGCTGTTGTAAGACATTCTGTATTTCTGAATAACTCAGAATATTAGGAACGAGCTCATTGAGCAGGCTCGCATGTGACGCCTCCAAACGATTAATTAACTTTTCAGTTTCTGAGCGAGTAAGTAACTCCCATGCGTGAGACTTTATCATTTCCGTCAAATGGGTAAGCAACGTTGTTTCTGGATCAACCACCGTGTAACCTGCTTGGCGTGCTATTTGGGTCTGCGATTCATCAATCCAGCAAGCAGGTAAGCCATAAGTAGGTTCTTTCGCTTTAATACCTTCAACAGCATTGAGTTTACCTTTGGGATCAATTGCCAAATGCTTATCAAAGAACAAAGTGCCTCGACCAACGCGAGATCCCAAAATTCGTAACTCGTAACCACCCTCTTTCAAACTTGGATCATCAAGCAAAAATAGTTTTGGGGCTATCACACCAAGATCTCGTGTTAATTGCTTTCTAAAGGTATCAAAACGGTCGAACAACACATCGCCTTGTTCGTGAATCGCATTAGCAATTTCAGAGGAAACCCCAAGCTCCAAAGGGCGTATCGTCAGCATAGATTCAATACTGTCAGCTGCTTTTTCAGTAGCCTCATCTTTACTCTTAGTGTCGTCACTTTCTTCCTCATTCACTTGTTTTGAACGTCTAAAAGCGACAAAGCCTAAAGCAAAGAAAATAATTGCAATTGATAGTAGCGGCACAACTGGCAGCCCAGGCAACATGGTCGCTGCAGATAAAGAGAATGCAACAATGAAAAGCGTTTTTGGCGATGAAGTGATCTGCCTGCCTAACTCATCACTTAAGTGCGCATCAGTAGCAGCCCGAGTGATAATAATACCCGTTGCAGTAGCAATAATCAGCGATGGGATCTGCGTTACGATTCCATCACCAACGGTCAGCAAAGTGTAAGTCTGCAACGCTTCTTCCCAACTCAAACCTCGCTGGGCGACACCGATTGTAAGGCCACCTATAATATCAATCAGAATAATAATGATACCTGCAATGGCATCACCTTTTACAAACTTACTGGCTCCATCCATTGCACCATAAAAGTTGGCTTCTTTTTCTATGTTCTCACGACGACGTTTAGCGGCATGCTCGTCAATTAATCCCATATTGAGATCCGCATCAATACTCATCTGCTTACCTGGCATTGAGTCGAGTGTGAATCGCGCCGCTACCTCCGCAACACGCTGCGCACCGTTGGTGACCACCACATACTGCACCACGATGAGAATAAAAAACACAACCAGACCGATGATATAGTTGCCACCAACCACAAATCCGCCAATTGCAGAAATGACCTCACCGGCATCCCCCTCGTTCAAAATTAACCGAGTAGCAGAAATATTTAGCCCCAGACGAAATAAAGTCGCGATAAGTAGTAATGATGGAAAGGTGGAAAAGCTCAAAGGCTTATCCGTATAAAATGTCAACATTAGAATCAGCAGCGCCAAACTAAAATTGGTGATCAGTAAAATATCGAGCAATAACGGAGGCACAGGCAAAAACAGCATCATCAATATGACGACGACTGCAATGACCAGTAATAAATCCTTATTGGCAGCTAATATCGATGCAATTTTCTTCATTATTTAATCCCTAATAACCATCGAAAGATTGGCGCTAAATCGTCAAAGCAATGAGCGGGTACAGGTTTGTTGATCCGCGTTTCTTTGTATAACTTTCTTGCGAGTGGTTTGTTTTGAATCATCGGCACTGAATATTTGCGAGCCTGTGATCGTATCTTCATGGCAAGCTCACCTTTGCCACTTGCCATAACAACAGGTGCAATCATGGTATGTTTGTCATATTTCAAGGCAATCGCAATGTGTGTTGGGTTCACAATGACAATGTCCGAATCTTTTACTTGGCTAAGTGCTGCGCTTTTTTGGAGCAACTCTTTTTGGATCTGCTTTTGCTTTTGTTTAACTTCTGGGTCACCTTCTCGCTTTTTATGATCGTCTTTCACTTCTTTGCGACTCATCATCATGTTTTTCATGAAATCCCAACGGGTGAAAAGAATATCGAGCAACACAAAGGGCACTGATAACACAATGAAATAGATGCCAATTTTTATAAACATGGCTTGCCACAGTGACGGTACCACATTAATTGGAGCAAGCATGAGTTCATGGGCTTTTTCTATCATTGACTCGGATACATAATAAATTACAGCCGAGAACGCAATCAGCTTCAGAACACTTTTAAACAACTCAAACAACGTTTTTTTGGAGAATATTTTTTTGAGTCCAGACGCTGGATTAATCTTTTTAAAATCAGGTTTTATAGGAAACGCACTGAGTACAAATCCTGTTTGAAATACATTTGATGCCACGCCAAACAACATCACAAAACCCAGTAAAGGGGAAAAAATGTACATCATTTCAATACCTATATACTGAAATAGCGTAACCAACGATGTCGAGGTAAATGAAAAATCTGACGAGATAATAAAAATACGCTTAAGAAGCTGAATAAACTGCTCACCAATACTGTTGAAAAGCACACTAAATACCGATAAAAAGACAATACCGGTCACCACCAAATTGAGCTCTTGGCTTTTGCTTACTTGCCCTTTTCCCTTGGCTTCTTTTAATTTTTGCGGGGTAGGCTTTTCTGACTTGTCTTGATCTTGTGACATGTTAAGAAAGCATCCCATTCCAAAATATGAAAACCTGCTCAAACAAACGTTCAAACACAAACTTGCTGTGTGTACTGAATATGCTAAGCAAGAATATGCCTGCAAATATTTTCAGCGGCAGCATGACAAAATAAATGTTCATCTGCGGCATGGTTCTTGATAACAAACCAATAAAGACATCCAAACACCACATCAAAATAATAATTGGTGCGAACATGAATAACCCTACACTGAAAACCATAGTGATCATGGACGCAAAGTTAGGCAGCTTCAGCTCAAGTACACTGGAGCCAATAGGCAATACTTCAAAACTAAAAACCAAACCTCTCACTAACTCATAGTGCATGCCCGACACGTAAAACAGGCATATTGCGGCAATGGCAAAGATGCTCCCAAGTAAAGGATCTTGATTTTTATTAGTGGGGTCAATGACACCTGCTGCACCAAAACCAATTTGCATGTCGAGCACTCGCCCCCAAAATGTAATCGCTACAAACGCAAGCTGTAAGGCAAAAAACATCGCTAAACCAATGAAAAACTCACTAAGTATTGCAAATACCCATTGGCTACCGGTCACACTACTTTGTTGCTCAAGCAAAAAGCTGCAGGAAATTGAGAATACGCACAACAATATGACTCTGATAAACCCTGGAAGTCTTTGTAATGGACCAAAGCCACTTGAAACGAAAAAAGGTAATAACCTTGCCATTACAAGTGAAAACTCTGTAGCGATTGACGTTAGTTGCATCTATTTCATTAACCCAAAATCGTCCAATTAAAAGTTCTTGATTGACGATATCGTTTGGATCGTAAATTCAACCAAGACATTGAGCATCCATGGGCCCGCTAATGCCAAAACCGCAACTGAAACAATAATTTTGGGCACGAAAGTCAAAGTCATTTCTTGTATTTGCGTGACCACCTGAAACACACTAATCAACAAACCCACCGCCAATGTGGCAAGCAGTAATGGCATCGCTATTTGTAACGCAATTTGAAACATACCGCCCAAATAGCCAATTACAAGATCAGTGCTCATTGTTGCCTTCCGCGCGTGCATTGATGTCTTTAACTGCTTTTTCAATCAACTGACTATACGTCTTTGCGTTCACTGAACTCTCAGAGTTAATAATTTGCTCAATTTGCGCCTTCGCTTGTTCTTCATTTCCTTGCTGAGCTGTCAGTAAAGATTGGGCATATCGGGCAGTAAAACTATTAGGATCGAGTCGTAGAGATTTCTTAACCAACTTTTGCGCTTCATCAATCTGCTGCTTGTTTACCGCTACAATAGCTAGACCCGCATGAGAATCTGCAAAGTTAGGATTTAAATCAAGTGCTTGAGAAAACTGTGTTTGCGCTTTATCAATATCGCCAAGGATTAGGCTAACCCACGCTGACAGGTGGAATGTACCTATGTGATCAGGCATAAGTTCAATGGCTTTATCAAACGCTTGTGCGGCACTTTGATAATGAGCATTATATAAATCGATTTGACCGACAAGCGACCAAACTCGACCAATCATTGAATTGGCTTCAAGCGCCATCTCAACGTACTTAGTCGCTGATTGCATATCTAGTTTGGCCACATCGCAGGAAGCTTTAGCAATTAAAGCATCCAGTTGATTTGCTTGTAGTTCTAGCGCTTGTAAGGCCAGTTTTTCTGACTCGCTGTGTTGTTCAAGATCGAGTAAGCACATTGCATACAAACCAAGTACTTCTGGAGACGGATATAGTGGTAAATACTTTGCGAGTACACTTTGTGCAGCATTGACATCACCGTTAAGATAATTCGCTCTCGCTAACAAGGTTATACTCGAAGCGGGTAACTCATTGTTCTCGTCTAGCACAGACAGTATTTGTATACAGTCCTCAAAATGAGCATTCATTAGCGACATAAGCGCTTTAAAATGGAAGTACCACTCTCCCAAAGGTGCTTTATAGTCGAGCAAGTGTTGCTGTGCTGTTGCTTGTTCGCCAGCCCGGATCAACAACTCAACCGACTGCGCATGAACCTGTTCTGAGTGAATGTGTGCAAACGACACTTGTGAATAAAGATCGCGAAATATTTCAAAATTATTGCACTGAGAAATATTTAGCAATAAGTCCGCCAAAAGCGCTTCGTTTTGCTTATCGCTATGCCAATATGCAACTAATTTATCCAACTTTTCGTTATTCATACTTTATTCCTTGCAACTCGCATTTTCGAGTGCGAAATTTAACAAAACTAAATGTCAATGCAACCGTAACAAAGGTTGCATCATGTTAATTTGGTAAACAATTGTAAATTCAGACCCAATCCACACTAAAACTGTGTACATTGTCGAATAAAAGAAAATTTATTTTTTTCTTTTAATAGGTTGCCTACTCCCGTGTAAAAGCTGGCATAGCTCTCACAAAAATCTTCCTGCGCATTTTTCATTGCGTATTCAGAAACAAAATGGTTACTTTTTGGATGAATCTCATTTACCCACCTTGCACGCAATTCACTGGGCAATATACGATTAAAAACATGGTGCCCAACTTCATGATATAAAACATGATAAAACTCTTCGCAGGTATTAATTTTATAAATAGCTATGAAGTGTTTTGGCAACTGATTATACTGACCTATAGCGTTATAATTAACGGGCTTAGGGTCGGCATAGCTGCGTTGAAAAAACCTAAGAGGGTCGTAAACAATATATTCTAGCCCAGCTAAATGCTTAGTTGGAATACGCTTAACCGCTGCAACAATTTGTTCATCACTCACAACTTGCTGCTTGTTAAAATCCTTTATGTACAACACTTCCGATACTCACTTTTAATAACTCATCAATAGCGATAGAGTCCGTGCAAACACCTTAGATAACAGATATACTGTTAAATGATAAACAGATTAGGTACATAGCATGCTCCCACCGATTAATAAATCGAAATCTCAAATAGGTAGAATTACCCGTACCTCAAAAACCCCAAAAAATACAATAAAGAAACAAGTAGCATCTGCATCTGTTTCCAATATCGAGAGCAAACCTTTAAAAGGGCAAATAAGACAACTTGTTTTCACCACACTTAAACGCAAATTTGGTGAAAAGGCAGCGTCAGAACCAGATTTTATAAAGATGGTCGACTCTATTTGTGCACGCTTAGAACCAAGTATTCATAACTCACACTCTCTGCAAGAGCAGCTCAAAGAGTTACTAAAATAAAAACACAACTCATTTAACGCTCAAAATCTGACTTAGCTCTACCAACCCTTGCTTTTTCAACTGACTTACTCGCCCTAAGGATAATTCAAGTATCTTAGAAATTTCGGTCAAGCTTTTTTCGCATCCATAGTGTAGTGACAATATGGTACCTTTAGGCTCTCCAAGCTGCGCGAGCGCCGCAACACTATTTTTTTTCAACAAGGCCATTTCATGCGATGAATAGTAATACCCGCCCACCGCATCTTCATTACAATCAGAGGGGACAAGTTCATTTTCAAGCAAATACTCTATTGCAAGCTCTTCTATTGCTCCAACAAGCCCACTACTATCAATTAATTCATCAATCTCGGCCAAATCATGCGCATTGTGAGTAGAATACAATGTACTCTTGTGTGCACAGTCATCTGAAAACTTAAAAATATTATTAAGTATTGCGCCTTTTATTCTGTATTGTGCGTAGCTTTTAAATAGCACACCTTTTGCGACATCAAAGTTTGAAATTGCCTCCAAAAGGCCTACCATGGCATATTGAAAAAAGTCGTTCTTGTCGGCATTCACCCTACATAACTTGTTGTGCCAAGACACCGCTTCCAAGCTCGCCCAATGTTGATATTTCTCATATAAAAAGTGTTTGGCATTTTCACACCCACTCACTTTCCATTGAGACCACATTGTCACTTCTTGTTCGTCCATTTATCTAAAGCACAACCCTGAAGATCAAAAAAACTGTTAATTCGACTGACGTACGTTTACATTTTTGCCGAAACTATGTTTTTCAATACAAAAATTTTCACACGAACCTCATTAAGTCTCCAAAAATAACACAACCGTACATTTATGGAAACAAACAATTCGAATTAACGCAACGTTAAAAAAACAACACTTTGATTTAAATAGAAAATAAATTTTTTTGTTTTGTTAGAGTTTTAAACCTAACTCTTTTGAGCTAGCTCCTTGAAGAACAACTCTAAACAGTGGGTTTTATTCCACTTATAAATTTTTGTTTAACACACAACACATGTGTATAGACTCACTTGAACACTCAGAAAAGGGCTCTACGAACATGAAATAAAGGAAAGAGTAACAAATTTGTGCAGTGACATAGAAGGCGTCATAACTATGTAAAGGAAGGGTGTACAAACTTTATTCATCAACTCGTTCAAATGACATAACGCGTTTCTAAGGTGCCAAGTGCTGAATCTGGGGAATAATTATCACTAAACACACGTGCACCGCTTGCAATCATGCGCTGATGGATATAACCAAGGAAACCCAATGACTTTAATAGATTTTCAGGTCTGAGAATGATGGACTCATATGTAATACAGATCTAATGTGAAACTCCAATTGTGTAGCAAGCGCTCAGAGCTAATTTAATCCGTTACGCTTAAATACTCCCATCCAATCAATTGACTGGAATGCACTTATCTCTTGTTCAGTAAGCACCTGTGATAACCGAGCCATCTTTTGAACATTGAGCGCTTCAACTTTTTTCGCAAATAACTCATAACTGGGATATGCATCAATATCAGAAATTGCATAGGCAAATTCAACAAAGTGCCCACTCATTATTGTCTTTACTTGGAGCAGCTTTTGATCTTCAACGCCATACTTGTTTTTCAAAACGTCCGCTATAAGTTGAGCCTTTCTATCTGAGTCGTCAAACATACTATTTGCATACTTTTCCTGCCATTGGAGCCGCCCTTTTTGGAAATCACTCTCTGGTATTTTTCCCTGTTCCTCATTTTGTAATGCAGAATCTTTTTGAATAGCCTTATTGTGAGTAACTGGCTTAGACAATTTGGATAATACAGCTGGTTTTGCTATATAGCTTTCAATATATTCTAGCCGTTCAACTAAATCATCCCATTCGTAATCGTGACTATATTGTTGCCTCTCGCCACCAATATATGATAATTCTTTAAGTTCTCCCTCTAACTTATTAACTTGGTCGGACAAAGCATCCACCCTATCTAGCAAGAAAATACAGAAAAACAAAAGAACCATAATAAAAAATGAGAAAATATAGTTATTTTTAAACATAAAACTCCCTAAATGGATGACAATAACTTATGTGAAATTGCCACCCAAGTTAAATATTACTTGCTTTACTTGCTGAAACCTTCAACCTTTTGATAAACAAAATTAGTGTTAGCTGTTAAGTTTAGCATTTCGGTAACATCAGTAGAGTAGTAATATTTATCACTGACTGGAGAATATGCTCGATAAATTTTCTTTGCTTGCGATTTTGTTGTGTAGCCTTCGGTTCTTTGATACACATAGCCAAGCGATTTGCTATTTAAGGCCTCATTAAGATCTGCAGTATAAAAATGTGTGCCTGCTTTGCCTGAATCTTTATTATACATACGATAAAATGCTTTATCTGCGTCACTATCATCACTACTTACAAGTGTGAATGCGACACCTTTATATTCGTAACCAGCAGATTTTGCATTAAGCATTTCAGTTACATCGGTAGTGTAGAAATGATTACCATAGCTATACGCTTTATACAAAGGCAAGTCAGATGCTACGCTATTAAAAGATAAAACGCTTAGCGCTAAAGCAGTTGTAAAGCATGTTTTTTTACAAAAAAACCTCATTTTATTTCCTTTTTTAAATTTCAGTTTAAATCCAAATAAAATTTAACACAAAAACCAAATTAAAAAAACAAATCACACCATTATAAAATCACAATAATTAATGTTTAAATGACTTCGTTCTAAACCACTTGGTGATCACATATTTCATTCCTTTAATAACAGGTTTGGCATGATGAAGAGTCGCTTCATTACCAAAGCCTGCAACATTAAGGTTATTCCAAACAACTGCACAGCCTTGTTTAGGCTTAAATTCAACTCCAAGTTCTTTAAATAGCGTTTCACCACCTTGTTCCGTCGTGTTTAAGTAAACCATAAAGCTCCATGTTCTTTGCCCTAAAGGGATAGTAAACTTGCCATAGTCCGCTTCACCCACTTGAAAAAAATCGGTGTGGGCTTTAAATTCTTGCCCTACTTCATATTTCTGGCCTTGAATTTGCTCGGAGTTAAAACTTGGGATCCCAATAGTTTGGGCAATACGTGTATCTAATACACTTACAAATGGATGAGCCTGCTCACTTAAATAACATGTTGAACTGGTCCTAAATTTTTCATCTCCATTAGACGTAGTAACTTGAGATGGAGTTAAAGCCGTGTCCATAATTGACATGATCAAATCGCACTCAGCTTCGT
Source organism: Pseudoalteromonas sp. ATL1 (assembly GCF_058933015.1). NCBI lineage: Bacteria > Pseudomonadati > Pseudomonadota > Gammaproteobacteria > Alteromonadales > Pseudoalteromonadaceae > Pseudoalteromonas > Pseudoalteromonas sp. ATL1. The sequence continues at coordinate 105,412 of NZ_JBZYXL010000002.1, forward strand.
CCATAAAGTTTTCTAGCCAATAAACTTGTGCCTTATCCGTTTCAATTTTTCGTGCATGTGGACTAGTTGTAATGGAGGGCGATGAAATTTCGCTAAAATCGAGATAAGCTGGGTAATCATCTCCCATAATTTCTTTCACGGTTTTAATTGATAGCCCCCCCTGACACATTAGCTGAACCATTTCTTCGCTACAGCATCCGCGCTCACGGTTCGTATTAAACCATGCTACCCATTCATCATAATTTGTTGTACCGCTCATTACAGTCCTTAATCTAGCTTTGGAGGTGTATAGTCTTTTGGCTTAAAGTGGCAAAAAATATTTGCATAAGCTCTGCCCCGTAATGGTTCAATCCGGCTATGATCTAATCGCGCGCTTTCATATAAGACAGCTTCACCGGGCTCAAATGTAATCGCGTGACTTCTGTAATAATTATCATCTATCTGCAGTGGCCATGGCATATCAACATCTTGATAAACATTAATAATACAACTAATTATGTGTGTGGCGATACGGTCTCGATGAGGCATTAAGGTAGCACCATCATGATATGTTCTGATACCGTATACATATGTAGGGTCCAACTCCACACCGGCCCATTGTTCAAGTATCGGTTTCATTTGTTGGTGAATATATTCGCACATATCATCTGGCAAATTAATTAAACTACTGGGCGTTTTGGTGGTATCTTCACTCTTAATAAAATCATCTTCACCATCAAACTCCGCAAGCTCCATTACCCGGTTTGCATGATAAAAATCACTTAGCGTTTCAAAAAATGATTCATTTAACCTGACTTTTTCTATCCCAACTTGAGTATAGTTTTGCACCATCTCATTAAGTGTTTTTCGGTATACCAGTGCCGTTTGGTCAAGCTCAAAACGTTTAACCAGCATGCGCTGTGTTTGACCTGCGCTCGGTGTATATAAATAACACATTTGCTCATCAGCCTGACCATTCGGTTGCTTATTTTGCCAAAAAACCAAATCGCCTTGTTTAAAAAGAAACTTGCTAGACAGGCGTGGAAAGTCCATATAACCATCGGTTAAAAAAATGGCAACTGAAAACACACTCATATCAAGGTAAGCATCTGTCGCAATGTCATCATATACATGCTCCAGAGATTGCAAAAGCAGTTCGCTGCCACAGACAGGGTCTAAACCGATATAACTGCAGATACGAGCATCAATATCATCAATTAGGTGGGAGTCAAGTTTACTAAATTCGTAATTAAACTGATGAGTCGAGTCACGCTGCTCACTGAGCAAATGTTTGTGTATAGCATCACCTGAGGCAAACTGAGATAGACGTGCAATTTCGTCACGATTTAAAAATCCGTCAACACACAATACTCGACTTTCACCATCAATACATTCACGCGCATTTGGCAAAAAAAGCGTGCCCTGAGGTATATCGGCGTAGTCTGGGTAACTAACTTCTGACAATGGGTTTTCAATGTCTTCGAGTGGTATTGAAGGTGTGTATTTCATGTACTGAGCTATATCGTTATAGTCCACACCATCATCAAATAGCACCTTAAAAATTGTATTTTTATCGGCCCCCTGCTCTATATTTTCATCAACCCATTTACATAATTCGGATGTTAAACGCGACATCAATTACCAACTACTTACTACTTATCATATATACCCTTATCCAGAATTTTTTGAAAATCTTTAATAATTATCGAAAATTTTCTTAAATTCACGCAAATATGGCAGCAGATTTGGTACACAAGGTCATTTTAGTAACAACGACTCGCTGCTATGGCAACATGATTTAGCGCAGATTCACCAATCTACTTTGATTACCTCTCTAGCTGTTGATCTGATCCAATATTTTTGGTTACTAAAAAACTGATCAATCACTTAAAGTCATGTCCGAAAGCTGGGGCCAGCTCTCCGGTTATTCTGCGCGTAAAATTAACTTTTATCTTGTTTTTATTTAAGGTAAGTTCACCATATTCGAACATTAAATTCTAAAGTGAGTTACAACCTTGTCTTTTTCAACAAACGGCCTTAAGCCAGAACTAGAACATCTCATCGGCAGCTTTCAAACAATTATCGACAACAACGACTTTGCAGCCATTGAGACTCTTCTAGTAGACGATCCAAATTCTAGTGAATTGCACTTTTTAGCAGCCTCCTACCATGCAGAAAAAAGTGATTATTTGGCAGCAATAGCGGCTTTCAGCCTCTGTATTGAGCTAAATGCAGAATTTAACATCGCTCGCTTTCAACTATGCTTTTTGGCAATCATCAACAACGATTTAGAAACGTTTAACCACTATGTCGGCCCATTAATTGAGTTACCAAGCCACACCTATTTGCATATATTTACTAAAGCACTCATTTGTATACTTAACGACCAAACAGCTGACGCGATTGAATATTTGCAAGAAGGGATCACATTAAATACCGAAAACTTAGCATTAAATGAAAATATGAAAAATGTCATCGCACTGTTATCCGAGCCAAAAGAAACCAATGGTGAAGTAAGTACTCAAGAAGACGACGACTTTACAAATGAAACAAACTCGGTGCTTTTAGACATCTATAAGAATAAGTTTAATTGATGTCCAAAAATGCATTAAAAGTCACCTAAGCACTAGCCTAGGTGATTTTCAACTGCATTCGAGTTCCCAAACTTCACTACACAAAAATGCACGGCAAATACAGCGTGAAATACAGTGATAATAGGCGTATCCGACAACATCACCACACAAAAATGCGCGGCGAACACACCGTGAAATACAGTGATAGTATTTAGTATTAACCAAACTGACCTGCCTTTTACGTGCCGTTGCCATGACGATTGCCTACCTTTTAACCAGATAGATAAAAGGCAGGCAATGATTGAAAAACAAGCAAATAAAAATGGGTGTCTTGTTTATTTTTGTTTATTTTTGTTTATTTTTGTTTATTTTTGTTTATTTTTGTTTATTTTTGTTTATTTTTGTTTATTTTTGTTTATTTTATTGTTCTATAGTGAACTTGATGACAAGGCTGATCACTTATAACATCCTTAAAAACAAATAAATCACGTTTAAAGATAACCAACCATATGTAAATAAAATAGGAACAAATTGTTTGCCTTTGAGAAAAGATATGTTAGATTTGTTTAGCTCTTGATTTAAAGGGCTTTAATTATAAAAAAGTGTATAAGGAAAATATGCAATGAATACATTAAATAAAATTTTAGGCGTTACGGTTTTAGCTCTAGGTGTGTCAGCGAGCGTGGCATCCGCAGCTGAAGTAACGATCACTGAAGTCGATTATGGCAATGGCAAAGTTCTCCAAACAGCTGACGTTATTTTGAACTATAGCCAAGCAGGTACTTTCTCTTTGGACGTAAGCGAAAACCATTTAACTGTAAACGCTGAAGACTCAAATGGGACTAGATTTAGTTGTACAATGAATGGTGTGTGGACAAAGCAGTTAGAAAAGCTAGATAAACTAACAGACATGGCCGCAACTATTCAAGCAGGCGAAAGAGTACAATTTATGAAGGTGAAAAACGTGCCGCTGGTAGATCAAGTCTGCCACATAAAAAAAGTTTTAAGGTTCTAAGCTAGTATACTTAAGCACCTTTATTAAATGGAAAGTACTCTACACTTTCCATTTTTTGCAAATTCAGGTCCGATAACACGCCAAATTCTGTAAGTCGGCTCAAATAGAGTCATATTCTGGGCCTCAGCGTGCAAAAAACAACGCCTACTCTCTATATTCTTAGGATGTAATAAAAAAATATAAAAAAATATTGAGACCAAAAAAATATTGAGACAGCCATTGTTAAATTATCAAAAAACGAACAAATTGAACCGCTCCTTTGATATTTCTACATCAAAAGCACCTCTTCGCATTACTTTTTGCTTTTATCCGACATAATTGGTCATAAATACAAAGTACTAGATACAACTCTACCTACTTTGTCAGCATGATTGTGGTTACGTATTTTGGGTTGTCGCGTGGTTTAACCGAATAGCTTTTCGCAATGACTGATGCCAGTTCGCCGTTTTACTTCTAAATGTGTGTAATAGCCATCCAGTGTATTGGGCCTGCCTACTGCACCTTTGAACACTTTGCTAAATTGGGTGGTGAGCTTTAGCCAGTTTTCAGGGGCGATGTTTAATCGTTCTAAGATAGGCTGTGTGTGCTGCTCAATGTGCCCGCACTTATCTTCTCGCATGCAACGCCCAGTGAGTTCAACTAACTCTAAGTACGACTTTAATTCAAACGGGAGCCCTTTGGGCATGTGTTTTCTTGGGCTGCCTGCAAAGCGGGCGAGTTGTTTAGGTTGTTTTGCATCTTTTGCGGATTTGATTCGCTTTTGAACGCTGGTGTGGTCAGAGTCTTCTGGTGTTTTTGCCATCTTCGCTCTAAAAAAATATTGAGACAGCCATTGTTAAATTATCAAAAAACGAACAAATTGAACCGCTCCTTTGATATTTCTACATCAAAAGCACCTCTTCGCATTACTTTTTGCTTTTATCCGACATAATTGGTCATAAATACAAAGTACTAGATACAACTCTACCTACTTTGTCAGCATGATTGTGGTTACGTATTTTGGGTTGTCGCGTGGTTTAACCGAATAGCTTTTCGCAATGACTGATGCCAGTTCGCCGTTTTACTTCTAAATGTGTGTAATAGCCATCCAGTGTATTGGGCCTGCCTACTGCACCTTTGAACACTTTGCTAAATTGGGTGGTGAGCTTTAGCCAGTTTTCAGGGGCGATGTTTAATCGCTCTAAGATAGGCTGTGTGTGCTGCTCAATGTGCCCGCACTTATCTTCTCGCATGCAACGCCCAGTGAGTTCAACTAACTCTAAGTACGACTTTAATTCAAACGGGAGCCCTTTGGGCATGTGTTTTCTTGGGCTGCCTGCAAAGCGGGCGAGTTGTTTAGGTTGTTTTGCATCTTTTGCGGATTTGATTCGCTTTTGAACGCTGGTGTGGTCAGAGTCTTCTGGTGTTTTTGCCATCTTCGCTCTAATGGGGTTTAAGTCAACATACGCCATGCATGCTGCCAAGGCTGCCTCATCTAAAAGCGCTTGGGATTTAAAACGCCCTTCCCAAAAACGACCTGTGCAGTTGTCTTCTTTATTCGCTTTTCTGGCTATATCTTCATTGAGCACGCGCATAAACCAGCTAATATCCGCCAGTCGTTCACGATAATCTGCAATGATACGATTTAAAAAGAATTGTTGAGCCTTATCTAGCTTGTCGCCTTGTAAATATTTATGTGTCAGCACTGTGCCTTTGAATAGTTTGTGCCAACGAATAAGTATGGCTTTATCGCTCAACCGCTTCGCTTTTTTATCATCTACAAACAACACAACATGCGTGTGATTACTCATCACAGCAAAAGCACATACATCAATGCAAAAGACTTTAGCAAGTGCTAGCAGTTTGTCTTCTACCCATTGCCTGCGGTGTTCATAGCTTTTACCTGTTATCGTGTCATCACCACACAAAAATGCGCGGCGAACACACCGTGAAATACAGTGATAATATTTAGTATCAACAAGACTGACCTGCTTTTTACGTGCCGTTGCCATCAAAGCTGCCTACCTTTTAACCAGATAGATAAAAGGTAGGCAATGATTGAAAAACAAGCAAATAAAAATGGGTGTCTTGTTTATTTGCACTTGTGCGTCAGCCAAGGTCTGATTCAGGTTTTTAGCCGCTTGCTGGTCCACTTTGGCTTGTGCATTGGCACTAAGCTTTTGGCCTGTTTCACTGATATATTTCTGGCGTGCTGCTGATTCAACATGATGGGCAACAATCCCATTCCCCAACGCATTGCCAAAGGCATCGGCTAGCTTTAACTGCTAGCCGATACTTCCTCACCTAATAAAACAAAACACCACTCAATACAAACATCGCCATACTTAATATTGGCAACAAAATCATCTTCCACACTGAGCGCTTCGCTAACCATTTAGTTTTAGCTAATCTGGGTTCTATTTCATCAAACCTAATCCCGAAACAACATACCAAGTATGTAAGCAGAACAGCAAATACAATCGCCAGAATCATTATGAGATTTACACTTCCTCTAAACGTAAACAAATGTTCAGTGAATACCCCCTCAATAAATCGAACACCCACCGCGTTAAACGTATACAAAATAGTTCCAGTATGAAACACCATTACTAATAGTGTCATACCCAGAAACCCCCTTGGTGGGAATACTCTATTTGTATCTGGTTGCAATGCACCATGGAAATATACATACAGATAGAAGTTACGAATACAACTTAAAATACCCACTTAAAATCCTCCCGGTCCACGAACTTTAAAATTAGGGTTAATTCTTTGATTGGCTTCAATCACGTCACCAAATTGATACATTAGACCTGTCCAACTCTTCTTCTCAACGCCCATTTCTGTTGGGTGGAATTTAGGGGTATAGCTATAGCCTGATGCTTGTAAAGCAAAATCCGTAACACCATAAATAGCTGCTGGAATTGTGCCTACACCAGTTAATGATGCTAACGCAAAGGTGCTGTCCACACCGAATTTCCCCCAATTGCTAGCGATATCAGCTTGATTAGCTGGGTTGCTCCAATTATGATTTTCTTGATTAAACTGATAGTCATAAGCTTGATAACCTGAAACAGCCGGGCCTAAAAAGTCTAAGGTATTTCCACCCAGCTTCATCCAATCATTGTCCATCAATCCAGAGATATTCCCAGTCAAGCTCTTAATCTCGTCCACTGGGCCAAAGCCAAAACTGTAATTGCTTACGCCATTAAGCGGTATTGAAGCACCGCGACCAAAACTTCCATCAAAAATAGTTGAGAGTGGCGCTTTGTCTGCTAGCGCCCAACCTGTAGTTTGCACTAAGCCAAAGCCATAACTGCCGCGTTTTGTCGCAGCAATTCCACTCAATGAGGTATGAGCAGAACCTAATCCACCCACAGTTAACGATGCATAGCCAAGGTTACGCGTTAAATCTGATTGCGTGTTTGAAGACCCAAACACATACCCATCACGCCAAGGCCCCGAAGTTAAAGGCTGACTCATATCCTGCCAATCAATAGAACCTATCAACGAGCTTTCAAGGTCAAAACCTTGTGGCACCCTACCCATTGTCGTGGTATTTCTATCGACCCACGCTTGATTATTAGCAATGAATGATTGAGTACGTTGAACACTCAGTGTCTTGTCATGCAATTGCTTGGTATATGACGCATTCAACCCATTAGCCCTATCAACAACCCCTTGCTGCCTCGACGCTCTTCTCGCCTCGTCTGCCGCAAACTGTGCATCTGCATTGGCTCGTTGAGAGGCTTGCAATATACCCAGCGTACTTTGCGTTGCTGCATTCACACTCGTTTGTGCGTCAGCCAAGGTTTGATTTAGGTTTTTAGCCGCTTGCTGGTCCACTTTGGCTTGTGTATTGGCACTAAGCTTTTGGCCTGTCTCATTGATGTATTTCTGGCGAGCTGCTGATTCAACATGATGGCTTACAATACTATTCCCCAATGCATTGCCAAACACATCAACCGCCACATCACGGTTATTCCAACTAGCTTCCCCCCCAAAGGCTTTATTAGTCGCATAACTGGCCCCTTGACGCAGCACACCATACCCGAGTTCTCTTCCAAAGTCGAACTCAGATACCGCCTCTCCTGGTAAGCGACTTCCCAGGCTTGTACTTACCGCGCTGGCTGCTACATTCGCCCAGCTAAAATTCGAGTGCCCTGTAAAAATCTTGCTTGCCGCTGAGCCTGCTATGGCTGATGTTGCTCCAAGCAGCGCTCGACCTCCTGCGTTCAAAGCAACTTGTCCATTACTTACACTAGTCAATACACTGTTTGTAGTGGTGACACCTTGTTCTACCGCGGTACCAACTTCTAATGCGCCATTTAACATTTCTGACGCACCGGTGGTCACCCCAGCCGTCACCGCCGACACGGCCACTTGCCCCCAGCTAAACTTATCTTGCACGCCCAGTGCCGTACCCACAACTTGGCTTGCTATACTACCTACCGTTCCTGCTATTGCTCCCGCTGCAAAGGCGTTCATCGTCCCTGTTAATGCCATCCCTACACCACCACTAGCCGCAACTGCCACCGCAATTACAATGAGCGTTGCAACCGCATTACACCCTGCCTGCGGCGGTGGTGGCACATACGGCATAGCTGGCGTGGTATCACCAACCACTTCACCCAAGTTCATGGGCTTAAAGCTGTCGTGGCTGTTGAAGAGGTTGGCGCGCGCTGGAATATCCAACGTGCTGCCTTCTAGCAATTCAGAGCCCAAACCTAAACCATTAGCATCGGCGATGACATACCATAGGTCTTCACTACCATAGTACTGCGTTGCAATCGCTTTAAGTGTATCGCCACTATGCACTTGGTGGCGGGTCATTATGCTGGCTTCATTGCCTTTAGGCGTACTAAAGTGCTGCTGCTTTATGGTGTTAATACCTGACTTGTTAATTTCTCCTAAATAGTTGCTACCACTGTATAGGTAGTAACTACCCGCCAGACGTCCATTACCTATTTGGTCTTCAGTGAAGTCGACGTTTTTTGTCACTGTGGTTGGAAAATCAACCACTTCACCGTCATTGCCAACCACCTCTTTTTTATTGGTTAAATCGTAGCTAGTCAGTACATGGTCTTGTTTTCCCGTCACCTTAGAGAGTAATTTACCTTCGGTGTCGTAACGCATATAACGGGCATGGACTGTCTTTTTATTTTCATCATCTGATTTATAACGGTCGTCCGTTATGCTCTCTTCCACTCGGGTTAGGTTGCCGTTCACATCGTAGCTAGATGTGGTTGTAGCCGACAATAAATGTTTACTGGCTTCATGGCCCTCTTTAGGTGCACCATTTGACGTGTGCTCTAGGTATTGCTCTCTTTGTTCATATGTTTTACTAAATTCATGAATAAGCGGTTTAGTGGCCCCCGCTGGTAGGTCACTTTTTTGCTCATATGAATAGCGGTCTAATCGCCCAGCTAATTTGTATTCATAACCATAAGTTACCGAGCGCGTTGTGAGCGCTGATTCTGTCCAAGGGGCGCTCAAAGATATTGACCCAAAAATATTGGTGATGCCTCCAGCCTCCTTCACCGCTGCAGCTCTAAGTGTTTGCTCCAAATTTATGTCTAACCTTCTTTCCTGCGTATGTATCACTTCACCTGCTGCATTATGCTTCGTCGATGTATGATTTATGATGGCTCCTCCGTAGTAAACAGCAGCCTTGTATACATCATCTTTTTGCTGGTTGCTTCCCTGTTTACTGAATATTATCGACTCGAACATATTCGCTGAAGAATAGGTGTATTTATCCGTCATTTGCCCTATATCATCGTACAAAAACTTGCTTTCATTACGCCAATTGTTGTGGTTTGGCGAGTTGCTCAGTGTTGCTCTGATACCATACAAGTCGGTCTTATCATTTATATTTTGATAACCCTGTACGTGCGACACCAAACCATAACTGTTGTATAAGAATTGCTGTGCTCGTTTACCTTGACGGTTAATAATGAGCTTTTGCTGGCCCGCCGCATTGTAGTCAATATATTGCCCTTTTTCTGCAATACCAATTGTGCCACTGTCTAAGCTACCACCGTCAATCACCACACGATTGTTGTTATCGTAGGTAAACCAGTAGGTTTCTTTATGTGGCTCGTCTTTTTTAACGGCTGGCGTTGCCGTAGGCTGAACGCTGGCCGCTGCCATTGGCGCACTTTGCGCTTTAAGCATAATAGCGCGAGGTAATCTACAAAATATTCAGACAGCCACTGTTAAATTATCAAAAAACGAACAAATTGAACCGCTCCTTTGATATTTCTACATCAAAAGCACCTCTTCGCATTACTTTTTGCTTTTATCCGACATAATTGGTCATAAATACAAAGTAATAGATACAACTCTACCTACTTTGTCAGCATGGTTGTGGTTACTTATTTAGGGTTGTCGCGTGGTTTAACCGAATAGCTTTTCGCAATGACTGATGCCAGTTCGCCGTTTTACTTCTAAATGTGTGTAATAGCCATCCAGTGTATTGGGCCTGCCTACTGCACCTTTGAACACTTTGCTAAATTGGGTGGTGAGCTTTAGCCAGTTTTCAGGGGCGATGTTTAATCGTTCTAAGATAGGCTGTGTGTGCTGCTCAATGTGCCCGCACTTATCTTCTCGCATGCAACGCCCAGTGAGTTCAACTAACTCTAAGTACGACTTTAATTCAAACGGGAGCCCTTTGGGCATGTGTTTTCTTGGGCTGCCTGCAAAGCGGGCGAGTTGTTTAGGTTGTTTTGCATCTTTTGCGGATTTGATTCGCTTTTGAACGCTGGTGTGGTCAGAGTCTTCTGGTGTTTTTGCCATCTTCGCTCTAATGGGGTTTAAGTCAACATACGCCATGCATGCTGCCAAGGCTGCCTCATCTAAAAGCGCTTGGGATTTAAAGCGCCCTTCCCAAAAACGACCTGTGCAGTTGTCTTCTTTATTCGCTTTTCTGGCTATATCTTCATTGAGCACGCGCATAAACCAGCTAATATCCGCCAGTCGTTCACGATAATCTGCAATGATACGATTTAAAAAGAATTGTTGAGCCTTATCTAGCTTGTCGCCTTGTAAATATTTATGTGTAAGCACTGTGCCTTTGAATAGTTTGTGCCAACGAATAAGTATGGCTTTATCGCTCAACCGCTTCGCTTTTTTATCATCTACAAACAACACAACATGCGTGTGATTACTCATCACAGCAAAAGCACATACATCAATGCAAAAGACTTTAGCAAGTGCTAGCAGTTTGTCTTCTACCCATTGCCTGCGATGTTCATAACTTTTGCCTGTTATCGTGTCATCACCACACAAAAATGCGCGGCGAACACACCGTGAAATACAGTGATAATATTTAGTATCAACAAGACTGACCTGCTTTTTACGTGCCGTTGCCATTAAAGCTTCCTACCTTTTAACCAGATAGATAAAAGGTAGGCAATGATTGAAAAACAAGCAAATAAAAATGGGTGTCTTGTTTATTTTTTCGCCGTGAAATACAGTGATAATATTTAGTATCAACAAGACTGACCTGCCTTTTACGTGCCGTTGCCATCAAAGCTGCCTACCTTTTAACCAGATAGATAAAAGGTAGGCAATGATTGAAAAACAAGCAAATAAAAGTGGGTGTCATGTTTATTTTAGGTTTCACTAGAAGATGATGTGCCAACTAAGGCAGCTAAGCGAGGGCCAACCTCATTATTAGAGCGGCAGATTGAGCAGATCAGCCAGCTACCCCGCACCAAACAGAAGTTTGTGAGCGAGATGCTGGATACAGTGATACAACAAGCAAGCGGCTAAGGGTAATTAGCCGCTAAAACTACTTTACGATATTTCCATGTTCATCTAACGATGGTACCTTCAGACCACTTTTCATGTAATGAACAATAAAGTAAGCTTTCTTTAAAGCCTCGCTATACTCTGAATCAACAGGTTCAAATTCCCTTACAGCTAATTGACCTATGTTGACCTCAGCAAGCTTATCTCTTGCAACACTTTTATCATTGATACATTCATCAATATAGTTGAGTTGATTGAGGATATACTCATATAACTCTTTATTAGCTCCCTTACTCAACCTTTGATTAGTTAAGTCTATAGCAACTTTTACGCTATGTAGTTGCTCGATATTACTCATGTACTTATTGGCCATAATACTTCCAAGAATTTAATTTGAATGCACTTATGTCTGTCGTAAACAGTTGCGGTGCTCCACCTTGTGTCATGAATGGTTGATGTCTAACAGACCATGTATCATTTATTGGAGCTGCTATAGATCTAAGTCCATATGTTGCTCTAGATGACACTAGTGGTGTTTGCATTCTAGTAAATACGGTATCTGTTCCAAACCCTATTTTTTGGGGGTTGATACCCAACTGACTAGGGGTGCTTCTTTCTAGAAGAGAGAAGTATTCACCCCCCCGGAATGTAGTTGGTGAATCCCATTGATATAAAGACTGACCTTTACCAATTTTCACAACTTCAACAGGCTGAGTAAAATCAATACCGTTCAAATGAGAAACCATATCTAAATCACTGTAGCCAGATTGGCGATAGAAATTAGTTGCAATTTCCTTATTACCTCGAATGTTTATATCAACATTAATGTCACCTGTACGGCCATACTTACTATTTAAATATGCTCGACGTGCTGAAACTGTATCGGTAGCAACATTAGCTTTCGATAATGCATTAATCCCCTTAGCTCCAGCTAACAATGCTGTTTCACCTCCAACAAAGAAACTTCCAACTTCGCCCATAAAGCGACCCGCTGCATCCATTCGGTTAGTTGGTGTATCAAACATTGAATGGTATTCAACATCAAATGGATTTAAAGCCCCATTGCCCGTTGCGTAACTTATACCTTGTCCTAATGGTGTCAATGCCGCAACTGAAGTCCCTAAGAATTGCACACCTTGATACACACTATCAATGAGGCCTTTGCCCATACCTAATGCCAAATCACCCCATGTTCCCATTGGATTAGCTAACTCATAATTATACTGCGCTCGGTTCATAGCATTAAGCTTTCGGGAGGTTTCAGCAAAACGTTGTTGCTGAGCTATACGATCTCGTGCGTGATAAGTAGCATTATTATAGCCACGCTGCTCACCTGCAATGTAGGCCGCTGACTCATGAATTGGCGTGCTTAATGTTTGCTTCATAACATCCCGTTGGGCTTCCATGAATGTAATATTCAAGCCTCGACCCGCGGCTGTGCCATACCAAGCATCACCAAAGGTATCAGCTAACCCAGTTCGAGCAATTGATAAACCTTGATAGTTTGTGATCTGATCTAAGTTCACCGTAGCACGGGTGCTACCATCACTCACAAATAACTGTTGACCTTCTTTTTCAACGGTCAGATTTACCGCACCATTCTTGCTGGCTGTGACCTCACGAACATACTGCTCAGCAACATCTTGTGGTATTGGCTGGCCAGTCTTTTGAGCTTGTTCAATTCGCTGTTTGGTTTGTTCGCTGACACCTTGAGTCGTAGACTCAGGTTTTCTTTGCATTCCACTAACGATACTATTACCAAGCGCATTGCCAAACACATCAACCGCCATATCACGGTTATTCCAACTAGCTTCCCCCCCAAAGGCTTTATTAGTCGCATAACTGGCCCCTTGACGCAGCACACCATACCCGAGTTCTCTTCCAAAGTCGAACTCAGATACCGCCTCTCCTGGTAAGCGACTTCCCAGGCTTGTACTTACCGCGCTGGCTGCTACATTCGCCCAGCTAAAATTCGAGTGTCCTGTAAAAATCTTGCTTGCCGCTGAGCCTGCTATGGCTGATGTTACTCCAAGCAGCGCTCGACCTCCTGCGTTCAAAGCAACTTGTCCATTACTTACACTAGTCAATACACTGTTTGTAGTGGTGACACCTTGTTCTACCGCGGTACCAACTTCTAATGCGCCATTTAACATTTCTGACGCACCGGTGGTCACCCCAGCCGTCACCGCCGACACGGCCACTTTCCCCCAGCTAAACTTATCTTGCACGCCCAGTGCCGTACCCACAACTTGGCTTGCTATACTACCTACCGTTCCTGCTATTGCTCCCGCTGCAAAGGCGTTCATCGTCCCTGTTAATGCCATCCCTACACCACCACTAGCCGCAACTGCCACCGCAATTACAATGAGCGTTGCAACCGCATTACACCCTGCCTGCGGCGGTGGTGGCACATACGGCATAGCTGGCGTGGTATCACCAACCACTTCACCCAAGTTCATGGGCTTAAAGCTGTCGTGGCTGTTGAAGAGGTTGGCGCGCGCTGGAATATCCAACGTGCTGCCTTCTAGCAATTCAGAGCCCAAACCTAAACCATTAGCATCGGCGATGACATACCATAGGTCTTCACTACCATAGTACTGCGTTGCAATCGCTTTAAGTGTATCGCCACTATGCACTTGGTGGCGGGTCATTATGCTGGCTTCATTGCCTTTAGGCGTACTAAAGTGCTGCTGCTTTATGGTGTTAATACCTGACTTGTTAATTTCTCCTAAATAGTTGCTACCACTGTATAGGTAGTAACTACCCGCCAGACGTCCATTACCTATTTGGTCTTCAGTGAAGTCGACGTTTTTTGTCACTGTGGTTGGAAAATCAACCACTTCACCGTCATTGCCAACCACCTCTTTTTTATTGGTTAAATCGTAGCTAGTCAGTACATGGTCTTGTTTTCCCGTCACCTTAGAGAGTAATTTACCTTCGGTGTCGTAACGCATATAACGGGCATGGACTGTCTTTTTATTTTCATCATCTGATTTATAACGGTCGTCCGTTATGCTCTCTTCCACTCGGGTTAGGTTGCCGTTCACATCGTAGCTAGATGTGGTTGTAGCCGACAATAAATGTTTACTGGCTTCATGGCCCTCTTTAGGTGCACCATTTGACGTGTGCTCTAGGTATTGCTCTCTTTGTTCATATGTTTTACTAAATTCATGAATAAGCGGTTTAGTGGCCCCCGCTGGTAGGTCACTTTTTTGCTCATATGAATAGCGGTCTAATCGCCCAGCTAATTTGTATTCATAACCATAAGTTACCGAGCGCGTTGTGAGCGCTGATTCTGTCCAAGGGGCGCTCAAAGATATTGACCCAAAAATATTGGTGATGCCTCCAGCCTCCTTCACCGCTGCAGCTCTAAGTGTTTGCTCCAAATTTATGTCTAACCTTCTTTCCTGCGTATGTATCACTTCACCTGCTGCATTATGCTTCGTCGATGTATGATTTATGATGGCTCCTCCGTAGTAAACAGCAGCCTTGTATACATCATCTTTTTGCTGGTTGCTTCCCTGTTTACTGAATATTATCGACTCGAACATATTCGCTGAAGAATAGGTGTATTTATCCGTCATTTGCCCTATATCATCGTACAAAAACTTGCTTTCATTACGCCAATTGTTGTGGTTTGGCGAGTTGCTCAGTGTTGCTCTGATACCATACAAGTCGGTCTTATCATTTATATTTTGATAACCCTGTACGTGCGACACCAAACCATAACTGTTGTATAAGAATTGCTGTGCTCGTTTACCTTGACGGTTAATAATGAGCTTTTGCTGGCCCGCCGCATTGTAGTCAATATATTGCCCTTTTTCTGCAATACCAATTGTGCCACTGTCTAAGCTACCACCGTCAATCACCACACGATTGTTGTTATCGTAGGTAAACCAGTAGGTTTCTTTATGTGGCTCGTCTTTTTTAACGGCTGGCGTTGCCGTAGGCTGAACGCTGGCCGCTGCCATTGGCGCACTTTGCGCTTTAAGCATAATAGCGCGAGGTAATCTACTTGCATCCGCTCGTCTAAACGACACCCCCGTTGAAAGCGCGCTATAGCTTGGCTGGGTGCTTGCAACCATCCAAATAGGCGTGGGCTTAGGAATGGTAATAATAACCGGCTTTGGCTTAGGTTTCGGTGTAGGTACTGGCACCGGAACAGGTTTAGGCACTGGAACAGGTTTAGGCACTGGAACAGGTTTAGGCACTGGCACCGGAACAGGTTTAGGTACTGGCACCGGAACAGGCTTAGGCACTGGCACCGGAACAGGTTTAGGCACTGGCACAGGTACTGGTTGTGGAGAAGGTGTGCCTCTTTCCATATCTGGCTCTTGAGGCTTCACAGTTAAAGATAACTTGGTCGAGGCTGTCGCACCTTTACTGTCTTTTGCTGTAATCGTGATCAAAAAATGTCCAGGATACCATATCGTTCCGTAAATTCGTTTTCCTGATGATTGCGCTCCACTTGGCAATCCTGACATGGTGTAGGTGAGTGTATCACCATCGGGATCAGTAAAGGTGTCGTCAGGAATTGAAAAGTTAAAACTATAGCCTTCCATTAGGGTACGTGTAACTGTCTTGTTAGCCACGGGCGCTCTATTACTTGATTTAACATCAATGTATTTTGTTACCCAGTCGCTCCAAGCACCATCGTCATCTTGCACTCTAACCTTAAACCAACCTCTTCCTTCAGTGACGCCTTTTAGCGTGATATTGCTACCACTTCCGTACAAACGGATATTAGACGAGCGCTGCCATTCGTACTTTTGAACCGTGCCGTCTTTGTCATTGGCATTCGCCTTGACCGTAATACTTTGGTCTTTTATTACACTGCTACTTGAGTCAATGGTGACTGTTGGCTTACTGTTGCCAGCAACATAGCCAATCGTTAATTTGAATGTCGACGTTGCCGATAGTTTAGATGACTTTTTCTCAGTGGCTCTCACCGTCACTCTGTAAACACCGTCTCCTACGGGGCTCTTACGATAACGCAACATACCTGTGTTAGTAATAGTCACACCTTCAATACTCATTACTGGCTCATACCTTTCACTTTTCTTACTTTGTGTTGATAAGCTCGCAGTTGAGAAAGCGACAACTTTATCATCGCCATTACCGATTACACGCTTCTCAAAATAAGCGGTATACGTTAATTCATCACCATCTGGGTCTTTAAGCTCTTTTGAAAGGTCAATATCGTAGTCTCTATTTTGATAAACCAGTTTGTCGCTTATTGTACCTGCGGGTGCATTATTGTGCGCTAAGGTGTCATTTACTTTCACGATAAAGGTTTGTGTATAAGAATTCCCTGTAACTAAATTTTTTACGGTTGCATTAAAATAATAGAACTCATCTCGGCCAACGTCAGACCCTGGTGTTAATATAAGTGACTTGAAATCAGTCGATATTTTAGCCCAACTCGGTGCACCAGCATTGAGCTCCACTTTAAGTCGATCTTGAAAATCCCCTGGGATCGGGAAAACCGATTCAGTTCCATTAATGCGTTCATCAACAGTAAAAAAGTTCTCTGCCTTTTTAACGCGCATGTAATAGGTATCAGTTTTGTAAATGCTTGGGTCATTGGCATCTTCTGCCCGAACGGTCACTGTATAGTTACCCGCAGAGCCAAATGCGAGCCTCTCACTAGGTGTTACAACTCTTATGAACCCAGTTGCAGGGTCAATTGCCACACCATTTGGCAAGCCTGACGCTGAAAATTTGAGCTTGCGCGCATTCGTGTCAGGTAAAAAGTAACTACCCGCATTAAACTTGTAGTATTCATTTTCACCAACCTGTACATCAGGCAACGGCTTAGTCAATGAGATAAGTCCGCTTATCTTAAATTCTAAGGTTTTGACAGCTGAAGCAGTTCCACCTATCTCAGTGGCTATTATTCTTATTTCATAAGTACCATCGCTATCTGCTGCTAATGTGCCGTTAAAGTAACCACCCGTTTTATTGAAGCTGATGTTTAACGTACTTAGATAAACTTCCTCCAAAGAACCATTAGACTTATTCCTTTTCTTCAAGGTCACCGAATACTCTAATGCGTTATCGGGGTCATAGAACAAATGCGCGACACTTGCATTTGCACTATTCAACGTTTGCCCCTGTTTAAAATTGCCAAAGCTGCCGCTAACTGCTCGAACCGGCACGTTCGGCGGAGGCGGTGATTTAGTATCTGGCACTGACACGTGAAACTCTGAACTTGACTCATACTTAAATTCAAGGGACTCCTCATCACGTACCCAACGGCTGTATTTCACAACAAAAGGCGCACTTCTGCCATCATTCACGCCTGGTGTGATATTTGCAACAGTGCCGAATACTGGTCCGTCAGGGTCGCCATGTATATTGTCATTAACCATATTGACAAATGATGGTTTCGTATCAAGTCGATACTGAACAAAAAATTTGTTCTCGTTACGCCCTTGACTGAAGTCTATTGGTTTGATGGTGTCCTCGTATACATCATACTTCACCGTATCATGCACCACCAAATCCACTGTTTTTGTAACAGATATGGCTGAATTGTCTCGGTCTTTAACAACAACAGTGAGCTGATAACTGCCCGCCTGCTCATAACCAATTGTGCCACTTGTTATCATGCCGGTGTTTTGGTCATAGCTAAACGAACTCGGTAAGTTCGTAACAGAATACTGCAAGCGTCTTGATGTTGAATCTGCCGTAAAATATTGACTTAAATTCAACCCTTTATAAGCATACCCTTCTTTTGCTGTTTGCTTAGGAATAGGCTTGGACTCAATGGGTGCTTGCACATTGTTAATGGTGAGGATTATTTCCCCTTTAAAGGTGCGGGCAGGCTGCTTAGAGTTATCTGTTGCCACTACATTGATCTTGTAAACACCACTTGAGTTGTAAGATGGCGTGCCTTCAAGCATGCCTTTGGCATTTAATTTCACGCCTTCAACCGAGCTAGGCGCTTGCCAACTGTCTGTTCCAAGTTGCTTTTGGAAGGTCGCGCTGTACTGCAAGTTAGGCAAACGTAACGTGCTGAAGAACTGAGCAACATTGCCATTGTCTTCATTGAATTGAACGTTTTCATTCACCTCTAACTGGCCATAAAACACCTTGGATGGATCAGGTAACCCCTCTCCAATAATGCCATTTTCAACCGTCATGCTGCGTCGGTTACCCACCGCATCGTATTGATAGCTCACACGAGAAAGTATATTGCCCGCTTGCCAACTCGGTGTTGACCCTTGTGCGCTTGTATTATTAAACGCTTGGGTCTCTATCATCTCGATACGACCATGACTGTCATATCGGGTTGTGGTTTGGTGACGAATGGTACGCTGCAAGTCGTCTTGCGCTTGTTTTAACTCAAGCGTTCTGCGCCCTGCTTTGTCGTATTCAAAATACGAGTACGCACCGGTGGTTTCATCTTTAATGGTTTTTAGCCAACCGTTTTCGTAGTAGGTGTAATTCAGCTTTTGTCCGTAATCATTATTTTTGTGGATTAAACGCCCTACATCGGTGCGAGCTTTTTCAGCCCCCTCGCTATCTAACGAGTCGATATTTTGTGGGGTGGTGCCGTTCCAGTTTTCACCGTACACATAGTTCGTGTTTCTGCCCCCGAGGTCGTTACTTTTTTGTATTAAACCAAACTCGTTGTACTCTCGGGTGTTTTGATGGCTATTACCTGTGGTGTATAAGCCGTTATATCGCTCTTTAATTTGCTGACCGTGCTCGTTAAAGGCGTAGGTCATCACACGGTTCATTTCATCGGTTGTTTCAAAGACATTGCCCAATGCATCAAATTGGTAGCGCTTAACGCCGCCCAGTGCATTGGTGGTGGTTGTGCGATTGCCAAGCTCATCATAACCATAGCGATTGGCTTTGCGGTATTTGTCGTTTTCACCATTCACCACACCAAACTGACCGGTTTCAACCACTTGGTCCAAGGTGTTGTAAGTACTGGTGGTGACACGCCCGAGGGCATCTTGGGTCGATACTTTACGACCGTGAATATCGTAGTAGTAACGGGTTACATGCCCTTCACCGTCTTTTTGTGCCACTTGGTTGCCGTTGGCATCAAACTTAAAGGTTTGTTGGGCGTTGTTGGCATCAATTTTACGCACCAAGTTGCCTTGTGCGTCGTATTGGTAAATATTCTCAGGCTGCTTAAAGCTGGTCACTCCTGACTTACTGGTGACCGCCACCGCAGGCAAGATTTCCTTAATCACCTTGTTTTGGTGGTTATACTGCGCCTGTGTCACATAGCCCAAGGCATCTTTAAGCTCAATGACATTGCCCCAACGGTCATATTTTTGTGTCACAACTGGCGTGTATGGTTGCCCGTTTTGTGTAAATGTTGGCTGTGTGACTTGGGTGGCATTGCCCAGTGCATCCCGTTCAATTTTCGTGGTGCCGTTCAACTTGTGCTGCGTTTCAAGTAAGCGACCTGCTTTGTCGTATAGATGGGTTTTAAGTACCCCATCCCCTTTATTGGTTTTCCAAAGCAGTCCTTCTTGGTTGTAGACATACACCCCGTGGCTATCTTGTTTTACTTCACCAAAGGCGTTGTAACGGGTGTTAAACACAAACTCTGAATTTGTTGGTTTTGCTCCATTGTGGGCGACACGGTCTAGTGACTTTTGTGTCAGCTGCCCGTTTCTATCGTACGCATAAGTTGTCAGTAGCGCCTTTTCAATCCCGTCTTCAGTATAAAAGGCACGACTTTGACTCAGCTTACCTTGTGCATTGTAATGGTGCTCTGTTTTGTGGCCCTGTGCATTGTATTCGCGTATTAGCTGACCACGGGTGTTGTATTCATGGCGTGTAACCTTATCTAGGCCCGCAATGTCCGCCGGCGCCGTGATATTCCCCCATGCGCGGTCATGACCAATTAAGCGTGTTGCGTGAACACGTTGCTCAATCAAGTTACCAAATAAGTCATAACGATAAGAAGTCGCTTGGCGGCCTTTTTGTGTGGTGGTTGCATTAGCTTTAGAGCTACGCGCATCGTTGTGTACATGCTCTTCATACGCGGTGGCTTTATTAATTAAACGACCAACAGCATCGTATTCGTAAAGCGTATCTGCGCCCACTTTGGTGCCCGTGTAGCTTGCTGGGTTGGCTAAATCAGTGGCTTCGGTCATAGTGGTACGTACATTACCCAGTACATCGTATTCTTTATAATCGATGACTTGGCCTTTGTTCACATACACAAACTCACTGCTGCCTGTTTGTTTGACCGAGACATTGTGATACACCGTGTGCGTGACACGGCCCATTTTGTCATAAACAAACTCAGTGGTGCGGTTTTGGCCTACGGTTTCATTCCCTTGCGTGCCTGTTGGGATGGTATTGATGTCAATGCTACCTGTAATAGCCTGAGCATATTCAGTGCGCGAGGCAACTTCACCAAACTGGTTGTAGCTTTGGGTGGTCAGGTAGTGACCAGCATCCACGGTCGCAACCTGTTGGCCCAGCGCGTTGTAGTAGGTGTAGGAGGTTAATACTTGGGCATCTGAGTTACCAAACGTCCCACTGACTAACTGCGCTTTTTTGATTTCCTGCCCAAAGGCGTTATAGGTAAAGTGGGTAAGCTGCTGGCCTATTTGCACCTGCACCTTACGGCCCGCCCCGTCGTATTGAGTGGTAATACGGCGGTCTTGGCTTGGGGATACTTGTAGCTTCGCTTGATTGTTTGTAGCTAATAGTCCGTCGTTATCCACCATATCTGCCAGTGAGATTGGCCCGGTTGGCGTAATGGTTTGTTCATCGGCATATTGAATGAGGGTCACTTCACGACCCAGCGCATCAAACTGGCGCTCAATCACATGGCCTTCACCATTAAGTTCAAAACGAACATGACCAGCGTTGTCGTACACCTTTACGCTCGTAATACCGTTTTGTGTCGCGCTGACCGCACGACCAAGGGCATCATATTGGGTGAGGGTTTCTGTCTGTGGTGCGTTTGTCGTCGTCCCTTGGTGAATACGTATTTGACGCCCTGCACTGTCATAAGCGAACGTAGTAACCGCTTTAGGGGCGTTAGACAACCAGGCACTGTTCTTTTGCGCACCTTCGGTGATAGTGGTGACATTGCCCAGCCCGTCATAGCTAAAGTGCTTTGTGGCATGCACATCATCAGCACGAACCAGCGTACCATTATGCCAATAATGTAGGCTTTGCTCAGGGCCGCGCTCGAACTCTAATAACCCAGCCTCATTGTAGTGATAGGTCCACGTCGCGCCTTTTTGGTTGGTGTAACTGGCTTTTAAGCCATTATCGTAATAGCTATAACGCTCCGTGGTGCCATCAGCATGGCGTTGGAACAACAGTTGCCCTTTGGCATTGTACTCAGCGGTACTCACTCGAGCTTTTTGCAACACGCTGTTAGAATAGTGACCCGCTAAATCGGTGTACTGTAATGTGCCTGCTGCAAACTTGCTGCTCAGTGCCGTTTGCTTGGTGAGCACTGCGTCATGTACAACAGTATGCAGTACATCCCCGACTTCGTTATAGCGTTGCTCAGTCACCTGACCCAGTGCATCCACCGTAAAGCGCAAACGCCCCGCGTTGTCGTAATAGAGCTGTGTTTTTTGGTCGCTGCTACTCGCTACCGGTGTGCTGGTGTCGGTAAATTCGTTGTAATTTACCTTGGTGGCATAGGCTATGGTTTCAATGAGTTGCCCTGCGCCATCGTAGCGACTTTCTTTTACGCTAGCTTGTGTGCCCTCTACTAGGGTAATGGTAAAGCGTGCTTGGCCTTTATCGTTGTATAGGGTTTTAACTTTGGCATCGGCGCTTTGGGTGTTCTTAGCATACACGGTTGTTGATTTGCTGAGGTCACTGGCTAACAACGTGCCTTGCTTTAAGTTGGCTAAACGCGAGCTTGAGATATAGGCACGCTCACCCCAACGAACCACTTCAGCGGTACGCCCTTGTGCGTCATAGTGCCACTGGGTGACGCCCCCATCGGCATTCACATGGAATGATTTACGGCCATGACCATCATATCCCGTGTAGGTTGACACCGCGATATTGCCTTTTGCAAAGCCATCAACCTGCTCCGACAACTTATCCTCATTACTTATCGTTAAGTGACTTGGATGTTGATGCACACCAATGCGCAGACCTCGTACATCATACTCATAACGTGTGACCTGATAAGTGTTGGCTTTTGTTGAAACTAAGTGCGCTGTGAGTTCATTGGCAGCATTATAAGTGAATAACTCTACCTTGCTCTGCTGGGCGTTAAACTTAGATTCTTTTTTAATGACATTGCTGTGCTTGTCATAGTGATAAACGGTTTCTTGGTTATCTTTAACGGTTTTAGCCAATCGACCTAATGCATCGTATTCATACTCGGTATCAATGGCATTCGCACCGCTACCCTGCGTTACTTGCAGTTTGTTACCTAAGCCATTGTATGTATATTGCGTGAGGCTTTGCTGTACACCGCCTTGTTGCACTTGTACTTCTGTGGCACGACCTTGGCTATCAAAAGTGGTCGTTGTGGTGTTTTTAAGGCCCGCTCTTTGTGCGCCATAAATGGTCACCGTGTTGATTTGCTCTGTTTTAACTACCTCGCTGCCGTGTTTGTTATGTTCAAACGTGGTGGTGAGTTTTAAGCCGCTTGGGTCAACAATACTGGCTGTAACACGGCCTACTTTATCGTACTGGGTTTCAACTTGATTGCCGTTGGCCTCTGTCACCAAGTGGACACGGTTATTCCTATCATATTGCGTTTGCTTTTGAACTTCGCCGTTCAGCAGGGTTTTAACCACATTACCGTTGGCGTCAAACTCAAAGGCACTGGTGCTTAGTACTTTACCTTGTGCATCTAGCTGCGACACAGACGCAACTTGACCACGGCCATTGCGGGTAGTTTTTACTTGTGTGCCGTTGGGTTGCGTGACCGTCACCGTATTGGTGTTGTCGTCATAGCTATAGCGGGTGATGTTATTTGCAGCATCTATCACCGCCAGCTTGCGGCCCAACATATCGTATTGGGTAGTAATCGTGCGTGTTGCGCCATCAACCGTTTGTTTACTGGTTACAACTCGACCGACTTTATCGCTGGCGCTGTCGACCGCGTAAGTCATCGTCGTTGTGTTGCCATTACCGTCAGTGGCTGTGAGTACTCGACCAAAAGCATCGTAAGATTTAGACGTGGTTTGGTTTTTTCCTGCTGCATCATGTGCTGTGGCACTGAGGGTGGTCGTGGTCAGTAAACCTCGGTTATCGTAGCCAAACTCAGTGTGCATGAAGGCTCTACCATCCGCACCGCGTTGTTTTGCTGAGATTGTTTGATGCGTTTCTTGAGTCTGTTTAACTAATTGTGCAAAGGCATTGTACGCAAACTTGGTTTGATAGCCTTCTGCATCGGTTTTGCTTTCAAGTAGGCCGCGCGTAGTGTAGTTAAGCGTTTCAGTAAACTTATCTCCGCCACCGACTTTTGACTGCAAATAGGCATCGATGCTTTGACTGGTGCCTTTTGCGGTGTTTGTAACCAAACCTCCAATCAACTCAGCCGAGCTGATATCCGCAGCCGTTAATGCATCGTGGTAACGCACCACCTCAGTGCGTTGATTAAAGGCATTGTATTTATATTCAGTAACTTGACCTTCTGCGTCTATCTCATAGCGCATATTGCCCGCAGCGTCATAGTAGTAACGGGTTTGTGCCCCCTCACGGTCTGTGGTTAGGCGAATATTGCCTAAAATATCATACTCAGTGCGCGCACCTTCTTGGGCTGCTTTGCTGTTAATTTGTGCCTGCGTGGCATCCGCGCCAAGCTCTGCATTTTGATTGCCGTCTAAGCTCGAAATTAAGCGACCTTGTTGGTCATATTGATAGCGCTCGGTGCTAACCGGGGCTTTGGCGAGCAGGTAGTTGTCTAGATAGACAGTTGTATTACTTCCGTTTGTTCGTGGGTTGCCATAC
Organism: Pseudoalteromonas sp. ATL1; assembly: GCF_058933015.1. Classification (NCBI taxonomy): domain Bacteria; kingdom Pseudomonadati; phylum Pseudomonadota; class Gammaproteobacteria; order Alteromonadales; family Pseudoalteromonadaceae; genus Pseudoalteromonas; species Pseudoalteromonas sp. ATL1. Next base: position 129,634 of record NZ_JBZYXL010000002.1, read on the forward strand.
AGTCTTAAGCCTGCTTTTCCGCTCCAATCAGCCGCAGAGTAACGATGACTTTTTGCAAGCTCTGGGTAACCTTTAGGATAAACAGAGAGGGTCGTCTCATCTTTTGATGTTGTCCAAGTAACTACATATGTCGTATTTGGCTCTACATCAGAAAATAATACCTCATTATCGACTCCTTTACCTTGCCTCTCAACAGTTGCTCTTATCCTTGAACCACTAACGTAAACAGAATGACGGTCTAATGTGTTATTGCTAAAGCTGCCATTGTTATCTAGTCCACCAAAGAAATAGTTATCATGCGTACTAGTACCTGTCGTGACCTCAAGACTCATAGTAACTTGTTCTTTGAGTTCAAATTTACTGCTTCCCGATAGCGAAGGCCATAGTGACCGGTCGGTTTTCAACCTATTAAACGCAACCCGGTTATTTTTTGCTTCAATATCTCCTGATATTCTAGAGTCAATGCTAACCCCCGTTAGCTTCCCACCTGCGAAATCATCAAACGCCACAACATTGTCATACTCACGCTTTTCAACCAATTGCCCCATGGCATTGTAGCTGTAGTGGGTCATGGACTTATCAGCACGGAATGCTCGCTCGATTTGGCCTGTGGCGGTATAGGTCCAACGGGTGGTGGTTTTATCGCCTACAGGCAGTGTTAAAGGCGCGCCAATGGTTTGGTTGCGCACTTGGGTGTGATATACGCTTTGTGATTGTTTATGACCGTCTTTGTTGTAGGTAAAGGTGGTCAATGCACCGTCTGCGGACAGTGACCCCACAACACGGCCTTGCGCATCGTAATAGGTATGGCTAATGCGGTCATCGACCGACTCGCTAGTGCCCACTTTGGCATAACGGCGCTGTGCAATTTCATTGCCTGCTGCATCGTAGTAATAACGGGTAACATAACCTTCAGCATCAGTTTTGGTTTCAAGCAGACCTTGTGTGTTGTAGGTCATTTTGGTGCTGCGCGCGTTGGCTTGTGAGGCTTGTTCGTTTAAGCCCGATAAACGCACTTCACCGATTCTGCCTGAGCCGCGGATTAGGAAGGCATTGGTATTGATGATAGTGACACCCGGGTCAAGTGCTGCGAGGTCCGCTTGCAAGTCACGGGTAAATGCCTTCCAATTACCATCCATCGTATCTGCCGAGAGAAAATACATCGCATATTTACTGGTCGCGCCGGTTAAGTAGGGCGCTTGGGTGCCGACTTGATAGGTCATATAACGATGACCATCCGTGGTATTCAGACTAATGTAAACTGTGTAAGCCTCGTCATACTTCATATCCCAAGAGATAGTCGTACTTTTTGAATCCCAGTTTTGGGTTGGCGTCGTTCTTAAACGGAATCCATTATCTCGCGCTTGCCCCTTAACCACCATCACCTCTTTGCCATATTCCGCATCAAAGGTGGGTGTCATAGTGGCACCGGCAGGGTCTTTATCGTATACCTCCCACTGCCCAATATTCACGGGACTATTGTGGCTTTGATAGATAATGTCGCCCATCGGCTCAGCGTATTGCTTTTGCTCTGTCAGCTGACCTTTGTCGTTATAGAGGTACTCGGTCACATAGCCTTTGGCATCAATCTCGTATTGCTTTTTGCCCCCTAGGGTATACAGCGTACGCGTGGTGCGATTGTCTTCGTGGTTGGCTTGAGTTTGTAGTTCACTGTCTAGCTGGGCTAGGGTTTTCACCATTGCGCCACCCGGTGAGAGCCATTGTGAGGTATTCACCTTTTGCGCGTATTGAATGGTGTGCGTTAAGCGCCCTGCTCGGTCATAGTGCAGGCGTGTGACGGCCCCAGTTTTACTGACCATAGCCGCTTTGTTGCCTGACTCATCATACAAGGTGTAGCTAATCGCCCCTTGTTTGTCTTTGGTCGCAACGGCTTGCCCTTCTCGATTGTAGTAAACTCGCTCTGTGCCATAAATATTGTTGCCAAGTGACGTGCCTTCAACATTAACAACCAATGCCCCCGCTCTATCAAACACTTGGGTTTGCCATAAGCCATTGGCAAAGTGGGTGCCGATACGTTGGTTAGCATCATCATAGGTATACAGCGTTTGTGCTTGGTTGGCGTCGGTTTTGGATAAAACACGACCTAAGCCATCGTAGCTGTAGGTGGTACTGTAATCATTCTGCGTGCCTTCGGTCATCACACCACGTGGCGTGGTTTCTTGTAGTAGTTTACCGTGGGCGTCATACACATAACGTGTGGTGCTGCCATCTACCCCTTGACCTTGACTATTCACGCTGTTGTAGCGGGTGACTGTGCTCAGTTGCCCTCTGAAGTCGTAGCCATATTCGCTCAGTTGCTGCTGACTTTTATCTTGTGTGTTGATAAAGCCCTCTAGTGCACTTACGCTGTGATTAGTACTGGCGTAGTTCGCTTTGGTGTAGCTATGTTGGCTAATGCGTTGGCCCAGTGTGTTATAACGATACTCCACCACGCTGTTATCTGCGCTCAAGGTAAAGCGTAAGCGTTGCTTGCTATCGTAAACAAAGTGCGTGGTGTTATCCCCAAGGGTTTCACTGACAACTTGGTTATGCTCATTGTAAGTGCGTTTAACCGTCACCCCATCCGCATCAGTTTGGGTGGTTAAGTTACCTTGCGCATCATAGGTAAAGGTTTTGGCTTGGCCTAAACCATTACGAACCTCGGTAATTTGCCCTGCATTGTTGTACTCGTGTTCTTCTCGAACATGTTGACCATCCACCACACGCTCTAGTGCCGATAAACGTTTATTGCTGTCAAAGTAGTAGTCGACTTGTGATTGACCTAAAGCCACACGGGTTTGAGACTCTGACACATAAGTGTAAGTGGTCGTTCGACCCTCGCCATCTGTCAGCGTTTTAACTCTAAAATCATCACCATGGGCTTCGTAGCCTATCGTCAGTGCCGTGCCGTCAGACTGGCGAACCGACTGAATACGATTACTATCACCATGGTAGGTGTATTTGGTTTCGTATACCTTGCCATCGGCAATGGAATTGTCATCGGGCGTTAAATCTACTTTAACCGAGTTCAAGCGCTTATTGGCATCATAACCATAGTACACACGAGTCTGGGCGTTACCCGTGCCTGCTTGGGTTTGAATGCTTTCTAATAAGTTCTGGCTGTTGTATTTCAGTAGCGTGGTTTCGGTGCCACTTTGCGTTTTGGTGGTGATTTGGCTAACACGACTGCCGTTGTAGCTAATCGTCGTTTCATGACCTTGCTGGCCTATCATTGCCGTTAAGCGGCCTTGCGTGTTGTAGCGCTCTGTGATGTTTTGGCCGTCAACATTCAGCACCGCACTGCCATTACTGTTGAATTTTAACGTATCATGAGCGCCGCTGCCTTGGGTGCTGATATATGCGCCCTTCGCCGCATCATAGTTAAAGCGCTGTGCAAAGCCATCCGCCGTCACGCGCGTTACCACACTCCCCGCTTGGTTACGCGCACCTTCCAGTGAAATCGTCTTTAAAAACCCTAAGCGCCATTGGTCGTTCTGACCCAGCATTTGGTCACTATCCACCTCGCCTAAGCTGTTGTAGGTTCTCAAAACCCCCAGCCCTAGACCTAAGCCCTTTACCTGCTCATCTTGGTGTTGCAGTACTAAGTTACCCGTCGCCGCATTCACAAAAATATTTTCTGATGCCTGTCCTAAAGCCGAACGAGTATGTTGATTAAGTGTCGATGTGTGGTTGTTGAAAAGACCGAGTCCTTCGCCTGAAATAATAGCGCCCATGACGATTGTAATTCCTACTTATTATTTTATTTAACTAAACACCTCTTCCTGTATTTTTCGAAAATATTTAATAAAAAAATAAAAAAAACTCAATATTCTGACCGATTGGTTACTTTTCGGCCGGAAAAGCTGTGACACTGTAAAAATATGTTTAAAAAACAACCGAACGCTTGCAATTAATTAAAGGGGGAATGCCTTTTCAGGCTGTGAAATTCTGAGTAAACCCAACTTAGGTGTAAAGTATAAAAAGCGCTGTGTGGTGAGGGTACTTTAATGACTGGGGAGCTGTATTATTTACAAAAGCACCTAAGGACATGAACCCAGCGCTTAACTGGGTTCATGTTAGATTGCTAATGTGCGATTGATGGATGCTCAATGCCCATCCAGGCTTTAAACAACTTACTTTGCTGTGTGCTGGGGCTTGCCATTGCTTTAACTTGCTTCTCTTTATCGTAACCCTTATCTAGCACAACGTACGTACTCATAAGTTGGTCGCGGCGAATAAAGTCGACTTTAACCTTTTCTCCACCAGTGAAATAAGCCAGTGAGTCTTCCAATTTCGCCCTTACATGATGGCCATTAAATGCCACAATTTTATCACCCGCAGTTAGCCCAGCCTGCCAAGCTGAACTGTTGCGTGCAACGTGAATTAGTTCAAACAATTGACCATGACTTGTCCCTTTAAGTTGCAAACGCGCGACGGGTTTAGCATCTTCGGGATAAACATGCTCGAGACCAACTTTTGCTAGTAAAGAATCAAAATCTAACGAAAGTGGTGAATCAACATGCGTATGCCACCAATTTGAATAATCGTGACCTGAAATCTGTTTAAGAATGTCTTTAACATCTTTACTCGTAAAAGACTTCGGAAGCTTAAATTGATTGTAAAGTGCTTTGTGTACATCGCGATAACTCACTTCACCATTTGTACGTTCGATTAAATCGATATCCAAAGCAAGTGACACCAAAGACCCTTCAGAATAAATATTGGTGCTGAAGTTTTTACCGTGATCGCCCCCTTGGTTTATCCACTTGTCAAAGCTTGTTTGCGCCACCGATTGCACTTCTCGACCTGGGGTATGTAGGTGTCGGTTAATGCCTTTAGTTAACGTTTTAAGAAATTCTGTTGTGGTCGTGATCCCAGCATTTAACAACAAGTAGTCTTCCAAATAACTTGTAGACCCCTCTGACAGCCATAATAGGTCGCTATAATTTGGGTTGACGTAATCGTAAGGAACTAACCCTGCTGGTCGATAATTCTTTACGTTCCAGGTATGAATGAATTCGTGTGCGGCTGTCGAAATAAAGCCAACATAATCCTCACGTTTAGCAAAGGAGTCTCTATGGCGCTGAATGATGGTTGAGTTTAAATGCTCCGTAGCCCCTCGCGCACCGCTCGTTGCATGTACCATAAACACATAACGTTCAAACGGATAGCCATCCCAAATCAATGATCCCGTTTTCACCAACTTTTTTAAATCCGACAGCATCTGTGAGACGTTATAATTTCCCTCGCCCCAAATAACCAGCTCGTACTCACGTCCATCTACGTTAAATGTATGCAACTGATTGATCCCAGTTTCGATGGGAGAATCTACTAATATGTCGTAATTATCGGCTTTGAAACTATGTTTATTATCCGCATAGTCCATACCTGATACCGAGCGCCAACCTTTAGGCACTTTCAATTCAACGTTAACAGGGTCCTGACGGAAGGACTCAGAGAACATAAAAAAGCCTGACGCATCAATAAATGCATGGCTATCGTCAATATGACGAGCTCGTTTACCAAGCTCATTTCCATAAACTTGATAGCTGAGATTAACTTGCGCAGGCTCTGATAAGTGTACGCGCCAGGTACTTTTATCAATCTTAAGCCATTTTAATGCCTTACCCTTATGATCTGTCGCATTAAAATAGCGAATACCATTGGCTAAGTTCAAAACTTCGTAGCGTCCTGTGCGCCAATCTGGTAGCTTAATATCAAGGTGGGCTTGAGCTGTTTTTGGAAACGAAATAGAGACGTTACCTAAATGATGTTCAGGTTGCTCGATGAGCAGTTTATATTCAACATCCGCAAAAGCTGTTAGAGAAACAAAGCTTAGCGGTAAAAGTAGGTGTTTGTAATTCATATAATCATCGTTGGTAATGCAAATTTGCCGCATAAGATAGCAAACCTACACGTCACTGTGTTCAAAAACTCGGTGAATGCACAATATGCTTAGGTAACAGTGATATAAGTGAAAATTCATCTACATTAAGTGCGTATTTGATATAAACTTAAAAAGCAATGAAATGAATGGAAGTAGTTAATATTGGTTAATAACAACTCAGCGCTATTAGAAAAAAAACTAGAACGTACAATCAGTGCTCGTAAGGCTCTTGAGTCTGCACGTAAGCACCAAGTTGATGTTCTATCGCAATTTGCTGCCAAGCTTTCATTAAACTGTAAAGGCCAAGATGTTGCGCTGGATAATCAATTAGCGAAGTTTCGTCAAGCACTACATAAAGGAATGGACTTCGATGAATTGGAACCGCTGATTGAGGGCATGAATGAATCTCTAAAGCATCATGAAGCGCTCATTTCAGCCAACAATCGTATGTTACAACAAAGTATTCTGCAAGCGGGTAAGCAACTTCAAAAGGTAAAAGGTTTACCTTCAGATGGGCGCAGAAAACTGCGTCATTTACTTGATCACGAATTAAACGATATTGGTAGTATCAGTGAATACATACCGGTATTGGAAAAACTATCCAAGCTGTATCAGCATGCATTGCAGGTAAAAATAACTGCAGCGGGTATTGAAAGCGAGAATACAGAAAAGGTTAAGTCGCCTGAAATCGCAAATGAGCTATTAAATTTAGCCAACGAACTGACTTTTGATGATGACGTTTCTCAAGAAGTTAAAGCGATTAAAAATAGTATCACATTAAACGACGATATAGATTCATTATTGGGCGCGTCGGTAGCCATTATCCGCGTCATAGCTAAAAGTATTAGCCGCGAGAGGCAGTCAGCACAAGGCTTTTTGGTATCTCTCAATCAAACGCTTGAAGAGCTCAATACATCTATACTAGCAACAACCAAGCACACACAAAACGTTAATAAGAAACTGACTGATCTTAATAAGCAAATTGAACTCAAGATCAAAAATTTAAACGCGCAAACTCAAAAAGCAACGTCTATATCAGAGCTTAAGTCAGTTGTAGATGGCGAATTAAAACTATTAAGCGAAGATTTAGTAGAACGTGAACGAATTGAGCAACAAGACAGACAAGCGCTCTATGATAGTTTTGAACAGATTAACGAGCGCATCAATGTGCTTGAGTCGAAGGTAAATACTTATAAAAAACGTCTTTCTGAGCAACGGGTTAGAAGTTTATTAGACGGCTTAACGAAGCTACCGAATAGAACGGCTTTTGATGACAGATTTAGTCAAGAGTTCCATTTGTTCAGTATTCAAAAATCTGACGTCACCTTGGTTGTTGTTGATGTGGATCACTTTAAATCAATCAACGATAAATACGGTCATAGCGCAGGCGATAAAACCCTTCAGGTGATTGCGCGTGCATTAAAAAAAGGCATACGCAAAACCGACTTTATCGCCCGATATGGCGGTGAAGAGTTTGTGATTTTAATGCCGGGTATGCACTTAGAGCATGCAAGGCAGCCACTAGAAAAATTGCGAAACGCAATCAAGTCGATCCCTTTTAAGTTTAAAGAGACGCAAGTTCAAATCACCATATCTTTGGGTGCAACGCAATTTAAAGATGGTGATACACCGCTGCTTGCATTTGATCGTGCAGACAGCGCACTTTACGAAGCGAAAAATAGCGGCCGTGACCGTTTATGTCTTCGTGAATAACAAGGAGAATGCCTATGCAAGTACAGTTAAATCCTACTGGCGTATTAAACCTGTTATCTCAATTAGAAGTAGACTTACTACAACAGTCATCTAACAGCGAGCGATATCGACTGTTTAGAAACTGCGCGTTAGCCGTATTAAATGTAGGCAGCCATACCGACTCAAGTTCAGAAATTTATAATCGCTATCATGATTTTGATATCAAGCTAATTGCCCGCGAACGTGGCATTAAAATTGAGCTGAGCAATCCACCTGAAACGGCATTCGTTGACGGCGAAATCATTTTAGGTATCCATGAGCATATTTTCTCCGTCATTAGAGACATTCTGTTTATTTGTCAGCGCCATCAAGAAAAAATAGACACGCCACGAGAAATCACACATATGGTGTTTGATATGCTTCGCAACGCGGATGCTTTGGAAGTGAACTCAGATCCCAACATCATCACCTGTTGGGGCGGCCACTCAATCAATGAAGTCGAGTATAAATATACCAAAGAGGTGGGCTATCAGCTTGGTTTACGTGGTTTAAATATTTGTACAGGCTGTGGACCTGGTGCCATGAAAGGCCCTATGAAAGGGGCTACTATTGGCCATGCTAAGCAGCGTATTACTAACAATCGTTACCTAGGCCTTACTGAGCCAAGCATTATTGCCGCAGAGCCACCTAACCCGATTGTTAACGAATTGGTTATCTTGCCTGATATTGAAAAACGTTTGGAAGCGTTTGTTCGAACAGCTCACGGTATTATTATTTTTCCCGGTGGTGCTGGCACAGCCGAAGAATTGTTGTATTTATTAGGTATTTTATTACACCCTGATAATGAAAAGCAGTGTTTGCCTGTTATTTTGACTGGACCGAAAGAGTCAGCTCAGTATTTTGAAGAGATCTGTGCATTTGTAAAAAGTACACTTGGTGAAGCGGCACTCGAAAAATTTGAAGTGGTCGTTGATGACGCAGAACTTGTGGCTAAAAAGCTCAAAGCTGGCATGGCTAAAGTGCGCGAGTATCGAAAAGAAACGGGCGATGCATATTACTTCAATTGGACCTTAAAAATTGATAACGAGTTTCAAATGCCATTTGCACCAACCCACGAAAACATGGCCGCATTAGACTTACATTTGGACCAACCGACGCAGCAATTGGCAGCTAATTTGCGCCGTGCATTTTCTGGAATTGTAGCGGGTAACGTAAAAGATGAAGGGATCAGTGCGATTAAGAAACATGGCCCTTACATTCTCGCTGGTGACACATCTTTAATGAAGGACATGGATAAGCTACTGAAAGCATTCGTAGAACAAGGTAGAATGAAGTTACCAGGTAGTAAATATATTCCTTGTTATCAAATTAAAGCATGAATCAAAAATTAGTATTAATTGATGCGCTGAATTTAATTCGGCGCATTTTTGCTGTAGACGAACAACAAAGCCACCGCAGCGAACAACAAACCATTCTTTCTTGCAAAAGCCGTGTTAGTCACGCAACCAAAAAGCTACTCAGTCAAACCGATGCGACACATGCTATCGCCGTATTTGACGGTGAAAAAAGTTGGCGATACCACTATTACTCAAATTACAAACACAGCCGTAAGCCAATGCCAAGTTTATTAGCCGATAACCTAGACGTTATTGCACAGGCGTTCATAGAGCACGGCGTGACTGTATACAAACCAGAGCAAGACGAGGCGGACGACATTATCGCAACGCTGGCTAGCAAAGCGCAAAAAGCCGATGTCGCGTCCATTATCATTTCAACCGATAAAGGCTTCTACCCCTTGCTCAGTGAACAAATCAGCATTTATGATTACTTCAAGCGTTCATGGTTAACAGAACAGCAAATTAGTGAACGCTTTGGTGTTGCGAAACATCAACTCGTCGACTTTTGGGCATTAAGCGGCGACAAAACCAACGATATTCCAGGCGTAACTGGCATTGGTCAAAAGTCTGCTCAGGCATTGATACAACATTACCCCAACATTACTCAAGCCATTGACGATCCTGACTGTAAAAAAGCGATACAAAACAAACTAATGGCTGGAATGGACGATTTCATATTAAGCAAAAACTTGGTCCAGCTTAGAACCGATATTCATTTGGGCTTTAACATGCGAGATCTCAGGCTATAGATAAAAGGCATAATTAATGCATCTGTCGCAACACAGTTTATCTGTTTAAGACCTTTGCTATACTCACACTCTACGTTTAAATGAGTTTTGTATGATCAAAAAAGTATTACAGTACATAGTGTTAGGTTTAGCGGTATATGCAGCTATCGTAATGCTTGTCATCAATTTTTATAAAGATGATCCACAAGCGATGATCTGGCAAGACAGAGAAGCATTCAACAATCGCTTTATTAACCGTTTGAAGCCCGATCAAGAGGTGCTTGTTGGAGACGTGCTTGAAACGTTGGGCAGTCCAGATCTTACCTACGTAAAGCAAACGCCAAACAAAATGCTGCAAATTGTCTATTATCGAACTCAACTGTCTAAACCTGATGGCATAACCACCAAAGACGAATGCACAGGTTTGTTATTTGAAAATGGTAAACTTATCTTGTGGGGCCCCGCAGCTAGCGTCGCCTACGAAAGAGCAACTGAGTAATGTCAGAGTTCAACTCGTCTCCTAAACATTTAAAAAGGCTATTTGAGCATACGCATCAAACCCTACGGCTGTATTATAACAAGCATAAGTGGAGTGCTATTTATCCAACACTCAGCCAGTTAGCTGAACGCTTTGTAAAGACATACCATGTTCAGCCAAACGCCATGCACGCCCATTTGCAGTTCTATGTCAGTGATCAGGGTTACACAACTAATCTCACCGTGAATCAATGTATTTTGGTTTGCGCCTTTTGTAGCGCCCATGGCTATGATCAAAATTTCACTGAAGAACTGGTGATTGCCGCGCTGAGTGACCATTTGTGTTGTTCCAACGAAACCAACAAAATGGCTAGAGGTTCGCTACTTTCTCCACAGGAAAACAAGCTGATCAAGCTAAGGCATCAATTTGCGATAAAAATGCTTAATAGCGCGGATGTGCCCCAAGGCCAACTCCAACGTATTCTGTCAAGGCTTGAACCCTATAGCAAAGCATTGACCGGGGCAAATTCAATCCCATTATATGACAACACCAGTATACTTGTAGCACTGGCTAAACGTATCGCCAAAGCAATTACCCCAAGGCGAAATGCAAAAACGTTTAATATAGTACAGGCAATAAAGTCCCTATATTTAGGCACTCATAGCCAATTCGCACAATTGTCATTAATGGCTTTGGCTAGGCAGGTTGCTCAATTCCCAGGAGGCGGACTTGTAAGTTATAAGGGACAAAGCGCCCTTGTACTTTCAGCCGATCATAACGGTTACGTACTGGCGTTGCTAAATAATAATCAAGCCATGGGGATGCTCAAAACACGACGCAAGTTTTCACCGGTCTATAAACCCATTACCACCGGGGATAAAACCTTGTTGTTCTCAATTTGGTTTAGCGAGCAGGTTCCCACCCCCGTTTATAATACAAAAAACAGCAATGACGTTTGGCAAGCAGTTACCAAACTGGGTAAAGAACGGTTTTTAGAATTCAAGCCAATTGAGCGTGCTATTAAGCCTTTTCCACAGGTAACAGAAGCCCTGCAAGTGGCTGCGCGTCAATATAACCGTCAAGGCCAAAAAGCATCGACGCTTCGTCATTGCTTAACCATGGTAGGATTGGATACTGCTGGATTACTGTGTCAACGCGTATTACTAGAAACGCTCATTAGTCAACTCAACCATCCATTTGCAAGCGATATATGGCATAAATATACGCATATCAACAAAGTAATAATCACCCTGTTGAGCCGAGTGCAATCGGAGTTGTTTGAATTTTTGCTAAGTCCTTTTACCATGGCGCTGTATTTTATTCTATCCAATAACGCCTGCGAGATAATGCGCAAGGTCAAACCGTGCCATGAAGATATTGACGACACGCCAATATCAGTCGCCAGAATATTTGGTTTTAGCCAATGTAACATTGAGCAATTTTCCGAATTCACTAACAGCTATTTTAAACATTCGCCAGCGCACCAAGCATTTTTAGCATCCGAACATCAAAGTAAATCTAAACTGGATGAGAATGCGCAAAAGCTGGTCGTTGTAAAACTGCTTTGTATCTATACCCTCGGTGAATCGCAAACGTTAAGCGCTTGGCAGCAACAAATCATAGACGAGGTACTTGCCCACTTTAAATGGCCTTCGTTAGCCGCATTTTATGATGAATTTATGTCCCACAGCCCAAGTTGTTGCATCGATTGAGTAAAAACAGTCCATATCCGTTGAATATTTACACAATAAATACAAAGCATAACAAGCATAAATACTGTTTATACCCAATTAAGCATAACTCACTGGCATAAGTCCTGATAAATTGTTATAAAACGCGCTTAAATTTTCAAGCGAGCACACACCTTCCCTCTTTGTTTACTAAACTTCTCAAAAGTACCCGATGGGTGTGGTGTAACAATTTTTTTGATAAAGGAAACCAGAATGGCAAAGCAAACCATTACCGTAATTAAAGGCGACGGCATCGGTCCAAGCATTATTGATTCAGCAATTGAAATCTTAAACGCAGCCGGCTGTGATTTTGACTACGAATATGTTGATGCAGGTCTTGCAGCATTAGAAAAAACTGGCGAGTTGCTTCCTAAAGAAACGCTAGAAGTTATTGAAAAGAACAAGATCACGCTAAAAGGTCCTTTAACGACACCGGTAGGTGAAGGCTTCACTTCTATCAACGTAACGCTACGTAAACAATTTGGTTTATACGCTAACGTGCGTCCAGTTAAATCTTTCGCAGGCACAAAAGCGCGCTACGAAGACATCGATATCATCACTGTTCGTGAAAATACACAAGGCATGTATTCTGGTCTTGGCCAAGTGGTTTCAGAAGATGGTAACGAAGCAGAAGCGATGTCAAAGATCACACGTGACGGTGCAGAAAAGATCGTTACTTTTGCTTATGAGCTTGCACGCCGTGAAGGTCGTAAAAAAGTTACGGCGGTTCACAAAGCAAACATTCTGAAGTCGACGTCTGGTCTTTTCCTTAAAGTTGCACGTGAAGTTGGCGAGCGTTACCCAGATATCGAATCTGCGGAAATGATCGTAGACGCAACATGTATGAAACTTGTTATGACACCAGAAGAGTTCGACGTTATCGTAACAACTAACCTGTTCGGTGACATTCTATCTGACTTATGTGCAGGCCTTGTTGGCGGCCTAGGTATGGCACCAGGTGCAAACATTGGTGAGAACGCGGCGATCTTCGAAGCAGTTCACGGTAGTGCACCAGACATCGCAGGTAAAAATCTAGCAAACCCAACATCTGTAATTCTTGCATCTATCCAAATGCTTGAGTACTTAGATATGGGTGAGACTGCTGAGCGTATTCGCAACGCTGTTGCTGATGTTATCAAATCAGGTGACCGTACAACACGTGACCTTGGTGGTAACCACGGTACTACAGATTTCACTCAAGCAGTGATCGAAAGACTATAATCGTCTTTGGGCTGGATTTTCCAGCCCAATTCCCTCTTCAAAAAACAGCATAAAACTTCCCTTAACACACCCATTTTCGCTATGAAAAGTTTCAACTTTTCTTTCTCTGTCTTATTTTTACCTTTTTTATGCAATAGTTCAGAACTATCCTTGACATAGCATTAAAAACAACATTTAATAACTTTTGTTAATAACGAACAATTGCTACCAATAAATGAAACGTACTTTATCTAACCTACATGTGCTAGTCCTGGTCTTAACTTTAAGTCCAGCGGGGCCGTGTTGAGCAAATTTACGCTTTAACCCCGCAAATGCGGGGTTTTTTTTTGGTAAAAATCCAACAGGTAACACTACAAACTGAGGAATGAGGATGAAAACAGAGCAATTTAATGGCTCCGAGTTAGTAGTTAAAGCACTCGCCGCATTAAACGTTGAATATATTTTCGGTTATCCGGGCGGATCGGTTTTAGATCTATATGACGCGCTTTTTCAACAAAACGAGATTGAGCATATTCTCGTGCGTCATGAACAGGCGGCAACACACATGGCTGATGGCTATGCCAGAGCAACAGGGCGCGTGGGTGTGGTATTAGCAACGTCAGGCCCTGGTGCGACTAACTGTGTTACGGGAATAGCAACAGCCTATATGGACTCTATTCCAATGGTCGTACTCTCAGGGCAAGTACCTTCAAATTTAATTGGTGATGATGCATTTCAAGAAACCGATATTGTTGGCTGCTCAAGACCTATCGTAAAACATAGCTTCAATTGTCGTGATGCGGCTCAGATCCCAACCGTGCTAGCGAAAGCGTTCTACTTGGCAAGCACTGGCCGCCCTGGTCCTGTAGTTGTTGAGCTACCTAAAGATATTCTTAACCCACAGCTTAAATTTGACTACACAATGCCATCGTCTATCGAGATGCGCACTTATAATCCAAACGTAAAAGGCCACTCCAAACAAATCAAAAAGGCGGTTGAAGCCATTTTAGATGCTAAGCGACTCGTGATTTATTCGGGTGGTGGTATTGTTTTATCAAACACATCGGCACAACTTACCGAGCTGGTTGAAACACTCAATGCGCCAATCACTAACACACTGATGGGACTAGGTGGAATAAGTGGTAAGCACCCTAACTTCATCGGTATGCTGGGTATGCACGGTAATCTTGAAGCAAATAAAGCCATGGCAAATGCCGATGTGATCTTAGCTTTAGGTGCTCGATTTGATGATCGGGTAACCAATAATGTTAACAAGTTCTGCCCTGACGCAAAAATCGTCCATGTTGATGTAGATCCAACTTCAATCTCCAAGACCATCAAAGCACACATCCCCGTTGTTGGCTGTTTAGCCACGGTATTAGAGCAATTGCAAAGTGCAATAGACAAAAGCTCGAGCCGCATCGATAGAAGTGCGCAAGAAGAATGGTGGCAACAAATTACACAATGGCGTGCACAGAAGTGCTTATCCTATGAGCGTGAAACAGATTTGATTAAACCGCAAACCGTAGTAGAAAAAGTGTATGAAATCACCAACGGCGATGCTTACGTTTGTTCAGACGTTGGTCAACACCAAATGTTCGCAGCGCAATACTATCCATTTAAGAAACCTCGCCAGTGGATCAACTCTGGTGGCTTAGGCACTATGGGCTTTGGCTTACCTGCAGCGATGGGCGTTAAGTTAGCATTTCCACAAGACCATGTTGTATGTGTAACTGGTGATGGCTCTATTCAAATGAACATTCAAGAGCTTTCAACTTGTTTACAGTATGGCTTAGCAGTCAAAATCGTATCTCTTAATAACCGCTCGTTAGGCATGGTACGTCAATGGCAAGACATGATGTACGGTGGTCGCCACTCTAGCTCTTACATGGAGTCGTTACCTGACTTTGTAGCGCTTGCGCAAAGTTATGGGCATATTGGCATTCGCGTTGACCACCCAAGCGAGCTTGATGCAGCACTAGAGAAGGCATTTTCAATTACCGATAGATTGGTATTTTTAGACATTAGAGTAGACGAAAAAGAACACGTTTATCCTATGCAAATAAAACTAGGTGCCGTTGATGATATGTGGCTGAAAAAGGGAGTAAAAGCATAATGCGCAGAATCTTAAGTATTTTATTAGAAAACGAACCAGGTTCACTATCTCGTATCGTTGGCCTATTTTCACAGCGCGCCTACAACATCGATAGTTTGACAGTAGGTACAACGGCCGACAATACCCTATCGCGCATCACAATCACAACCCACGGTGATGACAGAGTGGTTGAACAGATCACCAAGCAGGTAAACAAATTGGTTGATGTACTAAAAATTGTCGACCTAACTGAAATGCCGCACATCGAACGAGAACTGCTACTCGTTAAAGTGTTTGCCAAAGATGAGATGACTAGAGCGGCTGTCACACGCATTGCAGACGTATTCCAAGGCTCAATCATCGATATGGGTAAGCAAAGTTATACATTGCAGCTTTTAAGTAATGCCGAGCGGTTAGAGGCATTTTTGGATATGCTTCGTCACGAAAGCGATATTATTGAATTAGTTCGCTCTGGCGCTGTGGGTATCGGACGCGGAGACAAAGCGCTGAAAGGTTAATTATCAATCCGTGGACAAAAACAAAGGGACCAGATGGTCCCTTTGTTATATGAACTTTTCAACCTGATTAAGGGTTTACTTGATCTTTTAAGCCTTTACCCGCTTTGAAGCTAGGAATGTTAGCTGCAGCAATTTGGATTTCAGCACCTGTTTGTGGGTTACGACCTGTACGAGCCGCACGCTCTTTCACTGAGAATGTACCAAAACCAACCAGTGCAACTGAATCACCTTCTTTTAAAGAATTGGTTACGGCACCAGTAAAGGCGTCTAATGCGCGCGCTGCCGCTGCCTTTGAAATTTCAGCGTCTGCTGCCATCTTTTCAACTAGTTGAGCTTTATTCATTATTAGATTCCTATTCATTTAATATTTTGCCTAAGCAAAACCTATGTTTATGCATTTTGGTTCGATGTGCAACCATTAACTGACTAATTTTACCAAAAAGTCTTGTAAGTCAGTGATGGCGCGCGTTTGTAGCACTTAATACACAAACTAACCAAGCATTTACAAACTAGCAAGCACTGATAAATTACGCAATAGCTAACTGACCTAAATTTAGTTTTTTACGAATATACAATCATAAATCATGATTATAAATAAGGTACAAACGAGCCAAATAATCGAAAAAACAAAATAAAACTCGTACATTGAAGGTGTAATTTCGAACACACCAAATTTGTCGCCAGCGATGTAGCTGAGCGGCGCAAAGGCACCAAACACCAACGCGCCAGCGCGTTTTGGAAGGGTAATTATCTTACGTAATGAACTATCAAATGTGAGTATTAATGCCACCCATAATACACCTAACCAAATTGGTACACCGTCATCAACGTGCCTGATCAAATCCCCTTGAATCGCGATGATTTCAACTACAATGCCTATAGGTAAACAGGCTAAAACTAATGTAAGTTGTTGCTTTATATTATTATGCGTCAACAACAACCCTATACAAATAATAGCCATCGCCCATATTGCTTGATGTTGATAAAAAAGGGCCAAAAACCAACAAGCCTGAAATAGTCCAAAATTAATAATTAAGGGCAGCATAACATTGACTAGATAAGTACTTTTGCTTGCGTGCTACCAAATGAATCGTACTCGTCGCCCGTTGCTTAAAAGCCCCTTCGCAGTAACACAAGTAAAACTCCCACAGCCGATAAAAACGTTGATCAAATTTTGTCTTGTCCAACGTCGGCCACGCTTGCTTAAAGCGTTTGTACCAATCATTTAGGGTTCTTGCGTAATGTAAACCAATATCATTGATCTCATGCACCACCATATTGGTGTTTGCACATATCTGTTTGTTCAGCTCTGTTACAGAGGGTAAACAACCACCGGGAAATATATATTGCTGTATAAAGTCTGATTGCTTTAAATAGTGCTTGTAACGCTGACAGGCGATAGTGATTGATTGGATCAGCATCACGCCATTGTCTTTTATCAATGAATCACATTTTTGGAAAAAGCCAGGCAAGAACTCATGGCCTACTGCCTCGATCATCTCTATAGAAACAAGCTTGTCATACAGACCTTCAAGATCTCGGTAGTCTTGTTTTAACAAAGTTACTTTGTCTTCCAATCCAAGCTCTAAAATTTTATTTCTAACATAATCATATTGCTCTTCTGATATGGTGGTTGTGGTCACGTGACAACCATAGTTTTGTGCCGCATAAATAGCAAAAGCGCCCCAGCCAGTGCCAATTTCAATCACTCGCTCACCTGCCTTTAGGTCAATTTGTTTGCAAATGGTATCGAGTTTGTGCACTTGTGCTTGTTCGAGTGAACTGTTCTCATGAGGATAAATGGCGCTCGAATAGAGCATTTCTTCACTCAAAAATGCACTGTAGAGGTCGTTACCTAAATCATAATGTGCCACGATGTTCTTCTTTGAACCCGTTTTGGTATTTTTATTCTTTATGTGTTTGAACTTGTTTACTAACCCCGTTACAAACGCAAACTTGCGTTCGAAAGCATCTAACTGAGCTTGATTCCTTGCAAAAATTTCTATCAGCGTTGTTAAGTTGGAACAGCGCCAATACCCTTCTATATACGCCTCAGCAGCGCCGACGCTACCGCCAAGCGCGAACAATTTAAACATGGCTGGATTTACTACGGTCACTGTACAGCTCAGCTCACTATTCGCTTTCCCGTATTCAAACACCTGCTCACCCATCATTACCTTCAAATGGCCGTCTTCAATGCTTTCAAACGCCGAAAACACGAGTTTGCTATAGACCTTATCTAACCAAGACAATGAAAATTGTGATTCTAATAATGTGGTATTTTCCATGCTAAATCCCCGGATGCCCAACAAACGGCACTTTTTTCAAAAACAGTCGTAATGCCTGCCAATAAATACTTTTAAAGATAGAAAAGGTCATTGCAGGAAATCTGCGTAGCAACCCTTTTACATTCTCCTTATTAAACTCAGAGCGTTTCAACCTCAAAGTAGCATCGAATACAAGCTCATCGTCATCGCGTTTATTTGCGATATGGATCAACGCATTGCCATCTGGCACCGTTACTTTCCAGTGGTAATTCATTTCTAGATCCATAAAAGGAGATACGTGAAAAGACTTTTTAAAGTTCACTTTTTTATGCAGCTTCACCAAATAGCAATGACATTCGTTCCAAGGTGTGTTGCTCACCTCGGCCAACATATGTTGATATTGGCCTTGTTCGTCTTGGCAAAAGTAAAAGTTAACCGGACTGAAATAAATGCCAAAGCAACGCAACTGGCACAACATCATGACCTTAGCAATGTCACCTTGATAACCCAGTGTTTCACTGGCTTGTGTCACTCTCTCCTTTAGCGTGCCATGGTAAGACTTTAAATAGTCACTCTGTACAAACTTAAGCGGTTTAAAGCCACTCGTACCAAACAATGTTGGATGAACATTGTTGAGTAACGAAAGTTCATCCAAATCTAACCAAGCCATGTAGATTGGATAGTTAAAACAGTGCGCTTGAGGCACAAATCGGCGATGGCGAATGTCCCCAACATACAAAGCACTATTTAGCGCCTCCATCAGAATTCAACACCCAATTGCTTTGCCACATCTACTGCGCTTTTCACACCATCTTCATGAAAACCGTTAAACCAATATGCGCCACAAAAGTAAGAGTTGTTTTTACCGTCAATCAATGGTTTTTTCTTCTGAGCCGCAATACTGTAACTATTGAAAACAGGATGATGATATGTGAAACGACGCAGTACCTTGTTTTCATCAATGCCCCCGTCACAGTTTAGCGTGACGCAAAAAGCAGTCTCACTTTTTATGCCCTGCAATATATTCATGTTGTAGGTAACCACTGCCGCCTTGTCAGTGTGTTCATTGAGTAAGTAATTCCAGCTTGCCCAAGCGTCATTACGCTTAGGTAACACGCTTTTGTCTGTGTGCAGCACAACCGAGTTTGCGGTATAAGGGATAGCGCCAAGCACAAGCAGCTCATCTTCACTTGGATTGTCAATTAACGCCAATGCTTGATCTGAATGGCAGGCAAAAATCACTTTGTCGAATTCGTGCCGTTCGCCATTTTTCATCACAATACATACGCCTTGAGCATCTCGTTTTACAGTTTTAATGTCAGCATTTAACTGGATCTTGTCTTTAAATTTTTCAACAAGAGGCGCAATGTATTCTCGTGAGCCGCCCGGGATAACATACCATTGCGGACGATTAGTCACATCTAACAACCCATGGTTGTAGAAGAAGCGAACAAAAAACTCGACTTCAAAGTTTTCCATTTCTTTTATGCTGGTAGACCAAATCGCTGCGCCCATAGGCAAAATGTAATGCATCTTGAAAAAATCATTGAAGCGATGTAGCGCGAGCAAATCACCTAATGTGCTATGACTTTGATAGTCGTCACTGGCGTACATCGTCTTACAAATTTTGTTAAAGCGAATGATGTCGTACAGCAAACGCCAAAATTTCGGACGAATTACGTTACGTTTTTGTGCAAACAAACTAGCAAATGTATGGCCATTATACTCAAAGTCGGTATCGGCACGTTTCACACTAAAACTCATTTGCGTCGGCTGTCGCTCTACGCCTAACTGCGCTAACAATCGCTCAAAATTAGGATAAGTTCTATCGTTAAATACAATAAACCCAGTATCGATGGCGTAATGGTCGCCGTTCGACTCAATATCGACTGTCGCTGTATGTCCACCGATATAGTCATTCTTCTCGAATACGGTAATGTCATACTGCTCGTTCAATAAATACGCAGCACTCATTCCAGAAATACCGGAACCAATGATTGCTATTTTTTTCAAGTTCTTATTCCTTTTACTAAGGTGTACCACACACTACTTGGTAACAACTGCAACAGCTTGAGCAGATATGTAAAGCGCTTTGGAAAATGTATTTCCCTATGCCTTTTGCTTACGCCTTTAGCAATCGCCTTTACAGCGTCTTCAACCGTAATAGCCATGGGCATGGGAAAATCATTTTTCGCTGTCAGCGGCGTTTTAACAAAACCAGGATGTACAACGCTCACATCAATATCTTTTAAGTCCACAGACAAGGTTTTCGCTAAATAGCTCACAGCCGCCTTTGACGCGCCATACGCTTGCGCTCTAGGTAAAGGCAAAAAGGAGGCGCTTGAGCTAACTATAACCAACTGCCCCCCACGCTTAACCTTGGGTAATAGCACCTCTAAACAGTAGCCAATCGACAACACGTTAACGTCTATCACTCTTTTAAACAGTGCGCTGTCAAAATTTCTAGCGTCATCGATATATTCACAATTTCCTGCATTGAGTATCAGCACATCCAAACACTCAATATGCGCACACGCGCGTTTGATGGAGTCTATTTCGGTAACATCAAACTCAAGGGCCTCGATATTGGCAAATTGAGATAACGTTTTCAGTGCTTCTTCGTTGCGACCGCACGCAAATACCTTGGCGTTACGTGCGTAGTGTTTCGCTAGGCCCAACCCAATACCTGATGTAGCGCCAGTAATGAGCATATTGTTCATAACTGGGTTGCCCTTTTATCTATAAAACCGATAACACGCTTCAAGATAGGCACTTGTCGATAAACCATTGCCGCTGAGTCAAAATAGTCTTGATGAAACACAACCTTGTTATCCAAAAAGGATAATCTGCTGTGGCCATCAACTTTTATCTCTTTTCCACCATTGAGCTTTTTGTGACGAAACCGCATAGTCCAATATAAAAAACCCATATCATCAATACTGTATGAGTCATGAATCGCAAATTCGATCTCACTCACGTTGGCATACATATTAGAAAAGTAATGTGTAAGCCCATGTAAACCACTTACTTCATGCAGCGGGTCTCGAAACACAATCTCGTCATGGTAGACATCTTCAAGTGATGACAAATTTCGCGCATTTAACTTGCTGTACATATCAATAAAACGTTCAATGATTGGGTGCATTATTAAACCTTAAAAGCGTCTAGTGCCCTTGCTCGCGCCGCCTTATGTTCAACAATGGCGCTTACGTATTGTGTATCTTGTTTAAGTGCCAAGTAATCATGCGGAAAGTGAATATATTTACTCGGAATATCAACAAGCTCTGGAACATATTTACGTATAAATTCGCCATCCGGATCAAACTTTTCACTTTGCGTGATCGGATTAAAAATGCGGAAATAAGGTTGGGCGTCACACCCTGTACTCGCGGCCCATTGCCAGCCACCATTGTTGCTAGCTAGATCACCATCGATTAGGTGTTGCATAAAATACTGCTCTCCCTTTCGCCAATCTATCAGCAAATGTTTGGTTAAAAAGCTCGCAACTATCATACGTAAACGGTTATGCATCCAACCCGTTTGATTTAATTGCCGCATTGCCGCATCTACAATTGGATAACCAGTTTTCCCTTCACACCAAGCTCTAAACTGGCGTTCATCTTCACGCCAAGCTACAGGGTTATATTTTTGATTAAAATTAAAATGCTTACACAATCGTGGGAAAGTAATCATTAAGTGGCGATAAAATTCACGCCAAATAAGCTCGTTCACCCAACAAAAATCAGCATGCGTGGTATTTTGCAAAATGTCGGGATTATAAAACTGTAACTGAGCGAGCAATTGTTTAGTAGAAACAATTCCAAGTGCCAAATAAGGACTCAAGCCTGAAGTCCCTTTGATAGCAGGAAAATCTCTAACCGCTTGATAATTTGAACACTTACTTTCAATAAAATGGCTGGCCACTTGCGCGATACATTTATCATCCACTGGCCACTTGCTTGAGCTACCATCACCTTGCAAGCACTTTGGCGCTTGCCACGCAATTGATTGTTCCAATTTGGCTTTTGGCCAGTGAGGGATAATGAAACTCTCGGCCTCAAAGCGCTTTAACCATGCTTTTTTGAATGGCGTAAATACCTTAAACATCTCGCCATTTTTGGTCACTATGCTATGCGGTGGCGCAACAAGGTCACCGTCAAACAATGTCAATTCAATACCGAGTTGTTCACAGTCAGCGTCTCTTTGGCGCTCGTTGACCTCGTACTCTGCATTAGCAAACACGCGGTTGGTATTGTGCTGTTCACAAAACTGCTTCAGCGCGGCAGGCACACTGTTAAAGTCATCAACATTGTGTACATGAAGTTTAATGCCATAATCGGCTAGCGCTGCACCCAGCCAATCCACTCTTCGCTTTACTAGATCAATCTGAATTGGGGCCGCATCGTGCTGTTGCCATTGCGTTTCGCACACAAAAAAAAGTGCCTCATTGGCACCTTGATTTACAGCTTCAATAAGGGCTTCGTTCGCAAAAAAACGTAAATCCCTTCTAAACCAAAAAATAGGCGTCATTAAATACCAAACCTCAGTTTAAGTTCATTCGGGTACGGGTCAAAATAGACTTGTTGTGCAAGATACTCATTTGGGTGCACCGTTAAATGGTGCTTCAAAAGCGTTAACGGCACATACAAAGGGACCAAGCCTTGTCTGTATTGTTCAATAGCCGTACACAGCTCTTGTTTTTCTACTTTTGATAAATCGTTTTTGAAATAACCCTGCAAATGTGTCAGCGTATTAGTTTGGTTTTTACGTGACGCAGGCTTGCTCAGAGCCTTCATCAAACCCGATATGTATTCATGTTTTGCTTGCTCTAATGGCATTTGCGATGCTTGCGCCAAGAATCGACCGAGCTGTCGGTATGACTGATAGTTGTGGCTCATAACGAGGTATTTATGCTTGGCGTGGAACTGCGTTAATTCGTGCAGACCGATCTCTTGCTCATTCAAATTTTTCCAGCTTTTGTATACGTATACTCTCAGCACAAAATTTTCACGTAGATGCGGGTCATTTAAACGGCCGTTTTCTTCACATGGCAATAATGGGTTATTTTCCATAATTTGCTGTGCAAAAAAGCCCACTCCTTCAGAGGTATTCCCCGTGCCCGCCTCATTATAGATTTTTACCCGTTCCATACCGCAACTTGGGCTTTTCGCGCAAAAGATAAAGCCCGACAGTTTTCCTGCGTACTCATGCGCCACACGTTTACCATATTCAGTCAACTGCGGGCCAACATCACCAGAGCCATCAGGGCGACACACCTTAATTGTATCGCCAACTTTTACTTGGCGAATGGTTGGCCTAGGAATGGGCAAACCAACCGCCACTTCTGGACAAAACCTGACATACTCAACATGTTTAACAAATTCATCCATACAAAAATTGGAGCGTTTGTGCCCTGTATCAAAACGAACTTTCTCTCCGGTAAGACACGCGCTGATCCCAATTTTTATCGAAGACGATTTTTCCATTTTGACTCCTAACTAGTAAATCAGATTTCCGATTGGATTAAGTAGTTTGCTGAGACCTTTATTAAAATGTAGAGCACTGTTTACCACAGTAAAGCACAAACACCCGTCAGCCGTTTGAGGTGAATGATTGTGCCTTGCATCGCGCCATATAAAGTCGCCTGGGACATATGAGCCGTCCTCATCGGAAAATTCACCATCAAGTAACAGTGTGAGTTCAAACCCAGTGTGTGTGTGTTCTGGGATCTCTCCACCTTTATCGATTTGCAGTAAACTAGCACGCATTTCTCCATCGTCTAGCTGCATACGTGCCCTAGCTAGCTTACCAACATGCACAAAAGTACCGCGCTTGGTGTTACCAATCGCTCTTGGCAGCACAGCTGTTTTATTTTGATATTCAAGTTGTTGTGGTTGATATGCTTCCACAACTGCGATTTCTTTACCTGCCGTAATCAACTCAAACATGTCTGAAAACTCACTCGATAACATCTCATCGTCTATTTCAACATCAAATGCTTCTGTCGCTTGTGATGCCTCAAGCTTTTCGACTTGCGCGCGACAACATTCACATAATTCAATGTGGGCCGAGACCGCAATGCTCAGTGACGCTGGTAACGCACCTTGACTAAACTGTATTAAAAATTGCTCAGATGGATGATGTTTAATCATGGCTCTCTCCCATTTCAGCGCGAAGTTTCTGTAAAGCGAGTCTTAGTCTGGATTTAACTGTGCCTACGGGAATATTGAGGTGTTCAGCCAACTGCTCCTGCGACATCTCTTGAAAATAAACGCCTTTAACAACTTCTTGTTGCGCTCGAGGTAGTTTATTGATGTATTTTTTAATTTGCTTGCCTTGCAAATGATCTTGAAAGTCTTCATCGCAATCCGCTTCATCTTGCAATAGAGGCCAAATGTCTTCGCTCAAATGCTCTTCTTTATTACTCTTCATTTTTCGCAGCGTATCGAACGAAGCATTCCTCATCACAGTGTAAACCCATGTTGTCGCAGCCCCTTTGTCGGGCTGATACAAATGCGCCTTTCTCCATACCGAGGTTAAAGTATCTTGAACAAGCTCCATTGCGAGCGCCTCGTTGCCAAATTGCTTTATGCCAAATCGCTTTATTTTGGGTGCAAAGTATTCGAACAGCTTCGCGAATGCGCGCTTGTCTCGACTGTTTGCTACTTCACATAATGCGTCCGACAAAGCCTGAGTTGGCAATTGTTCCATATTTTTTTGGTTTCCCGCTTGAAGGTGAGCTGCCTCAGTGGGTACGTGTTCGACCATAGCTAGATATCTCTTCATACTTATGACGTTGACATCTATACGCGAGCCCAGCCCATTCAGATCACTGTTGTTGATACAAAATAGTATGGATGAAATCGACCACTTGTTCAAAGTTTACAGACGAACAAAGTTTTTGTTTTTCATCAATATTTATTGGCATCAACTCTAACCATCGACTCATCACCCAAATGGCGTCATCAAACCTTTTTTCTCTATAGAGTTCACCGATATGTGGATGCTGGTTAAATACGTCTGCCAACATTTCTCCCATGTCACGAATAATCTGGGTATCCTGTAATTGTGCATTGTCCCAAAGGGCATGATGATTTTCGACGACCAACCCATATCGGAGGTTTTTATGGTCTTGATAAGGGTTTGAAATTGTCACTCGATGCTTTGCGTAAACGTCGATGAGCAAATGACCAGACTCATCTTGAGAGAAATCTACGATCTCTACGTATACACCGTCTTCAGGCACATTTAGTTCACTATTTTTGTCAAACTGACACAACACAAAACCATGCTCGTTTTTTAACGCTTCACTCACCATTTCGAGATAACGAGGCTCAAATATTCTTAATTTTGTGTACCCCTCTGGCAATATAAAAACCGGAAGTGGAAAAATAGCACAATTCATAAAAACCCAATGTTGATACCCATCATGCTGTTAATTACGCATTTCCCTAAAGTTACGATCAACTTCCTTCAAGCCATTGATATATTCTTAGGTTCACTCTTCCTTTGATAAACACCACACCTTCTTGTTCCAGCGTCGTTTTTTGTTGAACATACTTTTCTGAATCAATTGGAAAGGATATTTTTCCTTGGCTATTAATCACTCGGTGCCACGGCAGTTTACTGCCTTTAGGGAGCTGTTTAAGAATACGACCAACTGCGCGCGACTGATTTGGTGCACCGGCCAAACGAGCTAGCTGACCATAAGCCGCAACTTGTCCGTATGGGATAGCACCAATTAAGGTGTAAATTTGTTGTTCAAACTGCACTTCCATACCGCTTTCCTATTTGTTTAAACTCCTGCCAAATCGCCCTTGCCACGGGACCATGATGTCTTGCAAGTTTTCTAAACGCATGAATTTTTGCATTAAATGTGCTTTTCCTATCCGTTACCGTGATCTGCTCTAAAAGCCCTGAATCCAACTCAGCTTGGCAATGACTCAAACTTATCATCGCAAAGCCCGTTCCACTTAACAAAAATGACTTGATTGACGCGATATCGTCCAACTTCATCATTCCAGTGCCTCGCGCATAAGACAAACGCTCACTGTCAAAGTTAAAACCGCTTTCTAACATGGCAAGACAGGGATAGTCAGCCAACTGTTCGTATTTAAGAGATTTGGGTAATAGCCCCGATTTTGCAACCAATCCCAATCTGATCTCACCAATGGCTATGGATTCTAAATCACCGATTGAGTGAAAAAGATCAAACCATGGACCAATGCCCAAATCTGCCACACCACTGTTAACCTGCTCTAAGGCGACAAAACGTTTACCACTGGTTATCGCCATTTCAGTATGTTGAAACTGACTGAATATCCGACCTATGGCATCGTTATACTCAGATTGGTAACACAATGGCTCATAACAGATATTAAATTTTGCTTCATTGCCAACAGAAAACTCATTGGCTAGCACTTGTAAGTCATCCCGTAGCGTGAGCAGCTTGTCTGCTTCATCACAAAAGCGGCGTCCTTTTTCAGTTAACGTCACTCGATAGCCATCTCGATTAATCAACTCAAAACCAAGCTGTTCTTCAAGTCTTTTTAGTGCTTGTGTTACTGCAGGTTGCGTTTTATATAGTCGTTGTGCTGCATCACTTAAACTCGTGGTGTTTGCAACAACCTTTAAAATTTCCAAATCCGAAATTTTCATAAGATTAATTTATAAAGATTCAAATTTAATATAATTTTTATTTTATATAAAACTTCTATACTCTGCACGTTATGTTTTATCATCAATGATATAGATGGAGTTTTTCATGTTACGTAGCATCTTATTTGTTACAACACTGCTGTTACTATCTGGCTGCCAAGACAACGAGCCACAAAAACCTCAAGGCGACGTAGTGAGGCCGGTCAAGTTAATTACGGTTGATGCCGTTGAACAAAGTGATATTCGCAGCTTTCCTGCCAATGTTGTCGCCAATCAAGGTTCCTATTTGGCATTTAGGGTCAATGGTGAGTTAATGGAATTCCCAGTACGTGCGGGTCAAGACGTCAAAAAAGGTCAACTTTTAGCTAAGCTAGATCCTGAAGACTTTGAACTACAACATGAACAGCGAACAGCACAATTTAAACTTGCCTCCTCTCAACTGGCTAGGGTGAAATCGCTCTATCAAAAATCCATTGCCAGTAAGTCAGAATATGACGAAGCGGTAGCAAATGAACAAGTCGCCGAATCAGCATTAAAAATAGCGAAAACAAATCTCGTCAATAGCGAACTACGTGCCCCGTTTGACGGTACAATTGCGAAAGTTTTCGTGAAAAACTATGAAAATATTGTCGCAAAACAAAACATTTTGCGCCTAGAAACCCGTGACATGATGGACGTGGTTATCCAAGTACCAGAAAAACTCATCGCACGTGTTAAGAAGCAATTAGATTACCACCCGAGTGTTATCTTCGACGGTTACCCTGACAAGTCTTACGAATTAAGCATTAAAGAATGGGATACTCAAGCAGATCCAGCAACACTAAGCTACAAAGTTGTATTCACATTACCTGTGCCGAAAGACTTTAACCTACTGGCGGGTATGACAGGCCACGTTTATATCGACCGAAGTAAAGTCACTAACATAAGTCATAGCCAAATATTCGTGCCTGTTGAAGCTGTTTTTTCAGAACAAACCATGCCAACGAACAACAATGCTTATGTGTGGGTGTTTAATCCTGATACAAAGCAAATCGCCAAGCATGCAGTCAGTGTCGGTAAAATGCGAGCACAAACCATTGAAATTACAAATGGCCTCAATGGCGGTGAAACAATCGTCGCCGCTGGTGTCCATCATTTGAAGGAAGGACTTAAAGTCAGACCATGGACCAAAGAAAGAGGGCTGTAAGGATGAGTCTTGCTAAATGGTCGATTGAAAACAAAGTGATCAGTTGGATGTTTGCCATCCTCTTATTACTTGCGGGCGCTAATTCATATTTTGGTTTAGGGCAACTTGAAGATCCTGAGTTCACTTTGAAAAAAGCCATGGTCGTCACCCTCTACCCCGGTGCATCACCACAACAAGTTGAAGAGGAGGTCACCTTTGTTGTTGAAAACGCGATTCAACAGTTGCCTTACGTTGACTATGTCACCTCCATTTCTTCGGCCGGTAAATCACAAATCACGGTTGAGATGAAAAGTATCTATCGTAAAGATGACCTTAAACAAATTTGGGATGAACTGCGACGTAAAATAAATGATTTAAAGCCAAGTCTACCGCCCGGCGTGTACCCACCAAAAGTCATTGATGATTTTGCCGATGTATACGGTGTGATGTATGCCATAACGGGAGATGGTTACGCCTATGACGAGTTAAAAGATTACGTTGACTATCTTAAACGTGAATTGGTACTTGTTAACGGTGTAAGTAAGGTGACCGTGGCTGGTGAACAGCAAGAGCAAGTGATTGTCGAGATCTCAACGCAAAAACTATCGCAGCTCGGCATTGCGCCATCCTATATTTTCAGCCTCCTGCAATCACAAAACAGCGTTTCCAACGCTGGCACGATCCGAGTCGGTGAAGAGTCTATTCGTTTACATCCAACGGGCGAGTTCCAAGACGTCAAAGAACTGGAACACTTGCTTATTTCAAAAGCTGGCGCTAAAGAGCTGATTTACTTGGGTGATGTTGCGACTGTAAAACGTGCTTATGCTGAGATCCCAAGTCATATTACGCGCTTTAATAAACAACAAGCTCTATTACTTGGCGTGTCATTTAGCTCGGGTGTGAATGTCGTCGATGTCGGTAAAGCCATCAGCAAACACATCTCAGATCTCGAGTACCATCGCCCTCACGGCATCGAAATAAACACGGTATATCATCAACCCAATGAAGTAGAAAAGTCAGTGGATGGCTTTATTGTCAGCTTATTAGAAGCAGTCGCCATTGTCATTGTCGTACTACTTATCTTCATGGGAATGAAAAGCGGCTTGTTGATAGGCGCAGTGTTACTTCTAACCGTACTGGGCACATTTATCTTCATGAAAATGTTTGCCATTGACTTGCAACGTATTTCGCTTGGCGCCCTGATCATTGCCTTAGGTATGCTAGTCGATAATGCTATTGTTGTGACTGAAGGCATACTGATCAATTTAAAACGAGGCCAAACTAAATTACAAGCAGCCGTGAATATCGTTGAGCAAACCAAGTGGCCGTTATTAGGCGCTACAGCGATTGGTATCACCGCATTTGCACCGATAGGTTTAAGTAGTGATGCCAGTGGCGAGTTTGCAGGCTCACTTTTTTGGGTGCTATTGATCTCATTGCTGTTAAGTTGGGTGACAGCAATCACGTTAACACCGTTTTTTGCAGATGCACTTTTCAAAGAATCAAACTCTCAAAACTCCGATGATGACATTGACCCTTACAAAGGTGTGATTTTTAACGTATACAAAGCCACTTTATCATTTGCTTTAAAACATCGTGCAATGACACTCATTGTGATGGTTGCTCTATTGGTTGGTTCAATTGTCGGTTTTAAATCGGTCAAACAGTCGTTTTTCCCAGCATCTAACACGCCGATGTTTTACGTGGATTACTGGCATTACCAAGGCGCAGATATTAGAAGTACAACGGAAAACCTGACTACGATTGAAGATTTTCTTTTAAATGACGAGCTTGTAGAGGAAGTCACGTCAACAATAGGTCAAGGCGCTCCGAGATTTATGCTGACCTATGCACCAGAGAAGCAATATGCCGCCTATGGCCAGTTAATCGTGCGGGTGAAAGACAGAGACGCGGTTAAAACCATGATCAACAAACTTAGGGAGTTTGAACGCACAGCAGTGCTTGGAGGCGCCCTTAAAATTAAACGCATGGAAATAGGCCCATCAACCAATGCCAAAATTGAAGCCCGTTTCATCGGCCCCGATCCAGTTGTCCTAAGACAACTCGCTGACAAAGCAAAGAACTTGTTAGGACAAGATGACCGCGCATTCAACATTCGCGATGATTGGCGTCAACGCACTAAGGTACTACGCCCAGTGTTTAATGAGCAAAAAGCACGTCGTCTAGGTGTCAGTAAGTCAGATCTCGATCAATTACTGTTAACGAGTGTTTCTGGTAATAAAGTGGGTCTATACCGAGATGGTACACGTTTGCTACCTATTGTGGCCCGCTCTCCCGAAGAAGAAAGGAAGAATGTAGAAAATCTAAGCGATTTACAAATATTTAGTCCTGTACTTGGTGTTTATGTGCCAATCACTCAAGTAGTCGATAGCTTTGATGTGATTTGGGAAGACCCATTGATCATGAGACGCGACAGAAAACGTACCATTACGGTGATGGCGGATCATGACGTGATTGGTGATGAAACACCAGCAAAACTATTTGCACGCGTTCGCACAGACATTGAAGCCATCGAGCTACCACACGGTTACCAAATGGAATGGGGCGGCGAGTTCGAATCATCGTCAAAAGCTAAAAAAGCGATTTTTGGTTCACTGCCACTTGGTTACTTAGCCATGTTTATTATTACTGTGTTGTTATTTAACTCAGTCAAACAACCATTGGTAATTTGGTCAACCGTCCCGCTTGCTATCATTGGTGTGACTGCTGGTTTGGTCGCGCTAGACGCGCCGTTTAGCTTCATGGCATTGCTGGGGCTACTTAGCTTATCGGGTATGCTGATCAAAAACGGTATCGTTTTGATGGACCAGATCAACCTAGAGTTATCGCAAGGGAAATCCCCCTACCTAGCCGTGTTTGATTCGGGTGTCAGTCGTGTTAGACCAGTCTCAATGGCTGCCATTACAACCATACTAGGTATGATCCCATTGCTATTTGACGTGTTTTTCAAATCGATGGCGGTAACGATCATGTTTGGCCTTGGCTTTGCGACAATTCTCACGCTGGTCGTGCTACCAGTCATGTACTGCGTGGTATTTAAAATTAGACAACCAAATTAAGTCAATTGAGTTAAGAGGGCTTAAGGGCCCTCTCTTTTTACCTTAATAAATTGGCTATTACAAAACAGTAAACCCCCTTTACAGCTCGTAATGATTAGCCCTTTTAAGGCTAGCTAAGTCATTCTTCCGTACTCCATTTCCATGCATCACTACATTCACTCTCTTGCTAATGCATTGGCGGATGTAAAAAGGCTGCTTTGGCACAAAGTGATGTATAGAATGTGTTTTACCAAAGTTAAAACAAAATAATTGGAACGGATAAAACAGCCAGTGATTAAGGATTTGCGTTTGTTGCATTAAGGTTTTAACACCACCGTAGTAATGCATATATGAAGTGACAAAGTTCAAGCAAAACGAGCGTAGTATATTAGGACCAATCAGCACGACCATCAAAAAGCTCACACTTTCCTTCGTCATTACTAACCATTGTGGATAGTGTACACTTCCACCGGTGAAATAATCGACACTTTGGAAAATCACAAAGCCATAAAGCGCTATAAAATATAAGGTTGCGACTGGAAAACCTGCGTTAAAAACACGCCAAAACTTAAAACATTTCACCTCACTATTAAGACGACGTTGGCTAATTAATAAGCCTATTAATCCATCGAAATTAATCACCAGTCGAAGTAGCAAATTTCGAACGCCATTGCCGACTAATCGCTCTTCCAAATCTTGCTCGGTTCCTGACACTTTATGGTGATGCAAGTGTATTTTTCTTCGATACCACGGATTAATGGTGTTAGGTCGCATCAACCACACTATCAGCATCATTGTATTGTGGATAATTGGCTGATTGGAAAAGTACAGTTTGTGGATCAAGTCATGCTCAATCTCGTGTGAAATCGAGGCGAACACAGCCGAAAGAATTATGCTTTGCCAAATAGTTAGAAGGCCCATTGCATAGCACCAAGCGACGGCTAACATGCCAATAAGTGACAAACTCAGAAAACCCAAACCAAGCGAATTTTGATGTTTTAAAAACGCGTATTTACTTCTTAGAGCGGCTTCTTGAGATTGAATGGTGGATACAATGTTTTGGATAGATTTTTTGTCTGATTGATTGCCCATAGCCTATCTTTCAAAGTTTGAGATAATAAAAAAGCAGTCGAGTTGACTGCTTTTTTATCAATTAAGCTTATAGAGCTTCTAAAATGACTTCAGCCTTACTGACTTCAAATTGCTTTGGTTGCTCAACATTCAGCTGCGTCACGGTACCGTTTTCAACAATCATCGCATAACGCTGTGAACGGATACCACCAAAACCTTCTGTGTCCATATCTAAGCCCAGTGCTTTGGTAAAGCTTGCGTCACCATCAGCTAACATCGCAATTTCGGATGCATTTTGAGCCTCACCCCATGCTTTCATTACAAACGCGTCATTAACTGACACACATGCAATTAAATCAACACCTTTGGCTTTGATTTTGTCAGCTAGCGTAACATAGCCAGGTAGGTGTGACGCAGAGCAAGTAGGGGTAAACGCGCCAGGTACCGCAAATAGCACGACTTTTTTGTTTACAAATAACTCGCTTACTTGATGCGTTGCCATACCATCAGCAGTCAGTTCGCTTAAAGTAACATCGGGTAAAGCTTGTCCTTGTTCAATCATTGTTCATTCTCACTATTTTGATAAAACATAAGTGTAATCGTAAACGCCTTGTTGAAACACATGTAAACTACAAGGTTATTTCATAGAGTTAGTTAGGTATGTATCTCAGCTAAACGACAGGCCATTGAATGCCCTTTGTCTAACTGTAATAAATCCCATAAATTACCATATAAATCTTTAAAAACCGCCACCGTACCGTATTCTTGCTCTTGAGGTGGGCGCGCAAATTCAATGCCTTTTTCACACATTGAGTGATAATCACGCCAAAAGTCATCCGTGTTTAGAAACAAAAATACACGACCACCAGACTGTTGACCAATAAACTGAGCTTGCTCTTCGTTGGAAGCTCGTGCCAACAAGATACTCGCTCCTTTAGAGCCTGGCGGTGCGACCACAACCCAACGCTTGTTTTGCTCCGACTGATAGGTATCTTCTAACAAATCAAAATTAAGTTTGTTGATGTAAAAATCGATAGCATCATCGTAGTCCTTTACGACTAGAGCAATGTGAATTAGCTCTTGTTTCATAATGTTCCTTGTAACCTTATTTAGTCTTTTTTAAGCTCAAGGTGCCCGCTTTTCTTTTTGGACTATGGCTTGATACACGGTTGCGTTTGTTATCGTGCGTTGCTTTTTTGGTTGTTGCGCTTCTCGGTGCCCTATTGTGCGTTTTGTCTTTTACTTCAGCCTGTTGTGCTTTTGGCTTTTTATTCACATCGACAGAGCCTTCTTCAGTTTTTGCTGAATCAGCAATCGAGTCGTTGATCTCTTTCATTTCAGCATCAGAAAGATGGCGCCATTCGCCTGGACGTAAACCATTCATGTTGACATTCATGATACGAACACGTTTAAGGCTGGTTACTTCATATCCCAAGTACTCACACATACGACGGATCTGTCGGTTGAGTCCTTGTGTCAAAACAATTGTGAATGTTCTCTCACTTGTTTGCTTAACAAAACATTTTTTAGTTACCGTGTCTAAAATTGGCAGACCACCCGCCATGCGCTCTACAAAACGTTTGTTGATAGGTTTATCGACTTTTACGACGTATTCTTTCTCGTGGTTATTACCTGCGCGTAGGATTTTATTGACTATGTCACCTTCATTGGTCAAAAAGATCAAACCTTCAGATGGTCTGTCCAAGCGCCCAATCGGAAAAATGCGCTCAGGATAATTAATGGCACTGACAATGTTACTTTTTATTTTTCTTTCTGTTGTACAGGTGACGCCAACCGGTTTGTTGTAAGCGATATACACTCTTTTTGGTTTCGCTTTGAGTGGTTTGCCGTCAATTAAAATGGTATCAGCATCGCTAACCTTCAACCCCATTTCAGGTGAATTGCCATTTACCTTAACTCGGCCCGTTTCGATCAGCTTGTCAGCCTCTCTACGAGAACAAAAACCCGTCTCGCTGATGTATTTATTTAGCCGTGTTGATTGCGTCACGCGTTACCCTTCTTAATGCTCAATCAAAAGAAGGCATTTTAAACCATCGCAGTGCAAAATGCTTAATTTTCTGACGCTTCAATGTTCTGAACTATTAGCCTAAACGCTTAAGTTGCTTATCAGTCAAAACACGCAACAGCCATTCAAAAGGACCTTGCTTGAAATACTTTAAATAAATGGGTGCAAAAAGTAGTTGTAAGATAATGACAATAATCGCTAATTGAATGTAATCGATACGATTAAATTCGATACGGGCACTTGGATTTAGCCAAGTAAAATACAAAACCATCATTATGGATTGTAGCAAATAGCATGTGAGCGCCAGTTTCCCAACGGCCTGTAACCAAGAAGATATTAAACTTTCTACTGATATATTGGCGTTAACATGCGCGATGAGAAGACCCCCAACGACGGCATTAATCCAAATTATGGCATCAACAAAATACGCATACCGCACTCCCCCAACATATTTAATAACGACGCTCAGTATAGATAAAACCACAACCGCAAATAGCAAACGGTACAATATGGGCGTAGCTAAGCCATTGCTGAAC
Source organism: Pseudoalteromonas sp. ATL1 (assembly GCF_058933015.1). Taxonomy (NCBI): domain Bacteria; kingdom Pseudomonadati; phylum Pseudomonadota; class Gammaproteobacteria; order Alteromonadales; family Pseudoalteromonadaceae; genus Pseudoalteromonas; species Pseudoalteromonas sp. ATL1. The sequence continues at coordinate 164,141 of NZ_JBZYXL010000002.1, forward strand.
ACGTTATGCCTGAAGCACAGCATACCAATAAGCATCACACCCAAGGCATTCCACACGGTTAAAATAGGCAGCATAAAAAGCATGATTAAAAACATTTGAATATTGTGGATAAGTAAACCGAACAACGTACTGGGCGTTGAATTAAGAAGGTCGTCAAATTCGAGGGTTTCTCGGTAAATTTCTGGCTCGTGACCAGACATGCTGAGCAAGAGCAATAACAAACCGCTTATTAATAACATAAGCATGCCATGGCGTAATAGAGTCGCATCAGATCGCTGCAAATAGCCTAGCGCTAAGAATCCCGCTAGGCCGTAGCTCAATAGTATATCACCCGGCCACACTAAAATGCCGTGTAAAGCCCCAAAAGCGACAAGTACGTTGAGCCTCGGCTTTAGCGCGTCAGCGCAACCTTGTTTATCAAACTGGAGCACTAACGCTGCGCCAAACAGCATACAAAAGAGTGCACGAAAGCGACCATCAAGCAGCAACACATTAAGGTAATCTATTAATGTGTCACTGATTGGAGGTGAAGTTGAAGCAACATAGCCGGTTTCAAAAATCGAGAAGAAATAAATATTAAGTAAAACTAAACCAAGCACTGCAAAGCCACGCAAGCTATCTAACTGTTTAATGCGTGTCATTTAGAAAATACTGTCCTTATACATATCTGCCCAACGGATGGCATCGGCGTGAAAATCAGGCAGCTTTTTATCGTCTAAATTTAACAAGCCACACGCCTCTTGCAAATTCCACCAGCTGCCACTTTCATACGCTCTTACAACATTTAAGATGTAATACAAAAAGTTGTGTTTGCCCATTAAGGCATCTTGCAATTCATCAGGAAACGGTAGTCTCGCAACCACTTGCTCCATTGGCCTATCCAGTATGGCATCCAACAAAGAAAACAATCCTGTTAAGAAACTCATGCTACGCATATTAGGTTGTAAACTTTTGGCGATAAGTTCACAAAAGCGCGATCGTACAATACTCAACCGAGTCAGCTCAGTGGGTTTGCCTTCCGCAACGTGTGCCGTCATGATCAATCCAACAAACTTTTTAACTCGCTCATCGCCTAAGTAAACGAGCGCTTGCTTTAGGGATTCAATACGGTTTTTTAATGGGAAGACGCCCGAGTTAATCAAACGAAGGAGTTTATAAGCAAGCGCTGTGTCTTGAGCAAACAGGCGAGCAATCTTATCGGTATTAATATGGGGTTTGAGCACTTCCGCATAGATAAGTAAGGCCACAGCATAGTTAATTTCAATATCGTTTTGCTGTATCACTCGCGGTTTAGCGAAAAAGTAACCTTGGAAAAAATGAAATCCCATTGCTCTGGCTTGCTCGAATTCGGCTTCTGTTTCTACTTTTTCTGCGAGCAACTTAACATTTTTTCTTTTTTTAAACTCTTCAACTAATTGAGATATCGTATCTAACGAGTTTTGTTGAATATCGAATTTTACGAGCCGAATTAGTTTTAAGAAGGGTTCCCACTGCTTGGTGTATTCAAAATCATCAAGCGCTAATCGATAATCTAAATGAAAAAGTTCCCTGACCTTCTCATAATTATCATGGCTGGGAGTGATCGTCTCTAGCAACTCAAGTATCACATCTCGCGCAGGTAAAAAATGAGCCAAATCTTGCTTCAATGAATCCGGCCCAATATTAATTAAAGCCTTTTTTCCAGAGGTAAGGTAACGAGTTCCGAGATTTAGCTGATTGTCCATGATCAATTTTGCGGTCGCGGCGTCCTCAGCAATGTCAGGAAAACAATTGCTTTTACCATCACGAAACAACAGCTCGTAAGCTACAACCTGCTTTTTGCGATTGAAAATAGCTTGTCGAGCAACAAAAACCTTCAAATGTTGACTCCTCATTACCTGCCACTTCCAATGTAGCACTTTGTTCCTGATTAAAAGTTAGATTCTAACCATAAATGACGAAGAATAATATAGAACTAAGCTATTAATAGTTGGTAAAAAATAGTTTATTAACTATAGCACCAACCAACAAAAAAGCAGACCGAAGTCTGCTTTTTTGAAAATCGTTCATAAAATAAACTACTTATTAATCATAAAGTTGCTCAATATACTGCTGGGCCATTGAATCCCACGTAAAGCGTAGCGCTGCCGCATTATTGCATAACTGTTGATATTGTTGACTATTTTGGCGGTACATGGCCATCGCACCTTCAAAGGTTGCGATTAGTTGTTGCACCTGTTCGTACAAATCTTCACCGTCAAAAGAAAACCCCGTTTCTAAATGAGTTACCGTGTCAACAAGTCCACCCACACCATGCACCAAGCAGGGTTGTCCAGCACGCATAGCGAGCATTTGGCTGATCCCACAAGGCTCAAACGAACTTGGCATCAGAAATAGGTCGCCTAAGCTATAAAGTTGATCGCCAATATTCTTGCCATAGCCGTTCAGATACAATACGTTATCATGTCGGGCCATCACTTGCGTAAACAAGTCTTCTAAATATTGATCACCTGAGCCAAGGACAATCAGCTTACCCTGATACTCTGACGCAATGTTTGCTAGCGTGTCTAATACCAAGCCATGCTCAGTGGTCTGGCGCAAAAGCAATGCCTTTTGATCCGTCAAACGACCTACACTTGTGATAAGCGGCCCGTCAAATGAACCCGTTTGCCACTGTTTTAATCGCTGATGTGCAATATAGTGACAAGACTTAAGTTGCCTATGCCCTGCCATCCAAGTTAATAGCGTTGACTCTACATCATGCAAATACTCGCCAAGTGTCGTTTGTTCCTGACTGTCACTTGGATATTCACACCCATTGAGAATGCCGTGCAGCTTGCCATGCCGTTTGGCAATTTGCATATCATGCTCTAAACCTTCGCCACCAAAAAAACCTCTGTCTGGTTCACTGGTGTGCAGTACTTCTTCGCTGTAAGTCGGCGACACCACATGTACCTTATCAGCCAAAGTAATCGCACTTCTCATTGGGTTGAAGCAATTTGGATGTTGATGGTCGCACAGTTGTTGTCCGTCATAACTGAGCGTAGGAAACCAAGCTTCTAGGCTAGATTCATCGCCATTAAAGGGCCTGATCCCCTGCAGCGCCAAGTTATGTACCGTGTATACCGTTTTGATTTGTTTGAGATAAACAAAACGCGGGCTGAACTTTTGTAATACACTCACACACGCGGCATGCCAATCGTGTAGATGCAGTACATCAAGCTTGCCAAACATCATATGTTCAATCGCTTCACTCACCGCTGCGGCAAAAAAAGCAAATTTGCTGGCATCTGTCGCAAATGGTCTGTGACTATCGTCGTTACAATAGATTGCTCCGTGATGCTCACTAAATAGTGAATGCGACAGCACATATTGCACCACGCCATCCCCTTGCTCGACCTGCCACAAAGAAGCCGTTTCAAGGTGCTGACGAAACGGCACAGCAATATCACCTACAAACGTGCGATTTAGCTGATTACTTCCATAATCTGGCACAACCACCGAAACTTGAATGCCCTGCTTGCCCAGTGCATAAGGCACGTCACGGATCACATCCGCAACGCCGCCAACCTTACAATTTGGCAACCGATCATTCTCAGCCGCCACCATTAATACCCGCATGCTACGCCTTATTTATGCAGTTTGTCGTTCAACTAAGTTTTGTTGCTTTTTTTTGGCATACGCCAGCAACATTTCTCTTGTGATCAATACTATACCTTTATTGGTGACTCGGAAGCCATTTTCTTTATCCGTTTGCGCATCAAAGCCAATTTCAAGGCCTGTTGGCAAGTGACATCCTCGGTCAACAATCGCGTTACGAATACGACAATTACGTTCAATGACCACACCAGGTAGCACAACCGAGCCTTCTATTTCACAGTACGAATGCACATGCACGTTTGAGAACAATAGTGATCGTCTAACCACAGAACCTGAGATGATGCAACCACCAGATACAGTTGAATCAACGGCCATACCACGGCGTTCATCATCATCAAAAATAAATTTTGCTGGCGGAAGCTGCTCCTGATAAGTCCAAATAGGCCAAGTAGGATCATAAAGGTCGAGTTGAGGTTCCGGTGACACTAACTCCATGTTCGCTTCCCAGAACGAATCTAGAGTACCCACATCGCGCCAATAAGGTTGACCTTCATGACTGGGATCTCTAAATGGGAATGCAAACACGTTATGTTCTTCGATTATGGCAGGGATGATGTCATGACCAAAGTCACGACCTGAGCCTTCCCTTTCTGCATCTTGCTTTAGCTGTTCAAACAAGAACTCCGTATTGAACACATAGTTACCCATCGATGCCAAACAAATACCCTCTTTACCCGGTATTGAAGTCGGCTCTGCTGGCTTTTCATCAAAACGACGAACGCGCTTATCACCATCTACGGTCATTACACCAAAGGTGTTCGCTGCCTCTTCACAAGGTACTTCAATACAGCACACGGTCATATCGGCCCCCGTTTCAACGTGCTTTGCAAGCAGTGCACCATAGTCCATGCGATACACGTGGTCACCCGATAGGATCATCACGTATTTTGGTAACTCATGTCTGATAATATCCATATTCTGGAATACCGCATCAGCCGTACCACAGTACCACTCATCACCATATCTTTGTGATGCTGGAAGAATTTCTACCGACTCACCTAACTCTTTCTTGAAATGCCCCCACGCGCGATTAACATGGCGGATCAATGAGTGTGATTTGTATTGCGTTGCAATACCAACACGTCTGATCCCTGAATTAATGCAGTTTGACAGGGGGAAATCGATGATCCTGTGTTTACCACCAAAATAGACTGCAGGCTTAGCACGCCAATTGGTTAATTCATGTAAACGAGATCCTCGACCACCGGCTAAAATCAAGGCGTAAGTTTCTCTGGTTAAACTACTTATGTAGCGATTTGCATAACTGGGCATAACTTTCTCCAATTGTCCTTGTGTGGTGGTCTATTGCATTGGCTCCAAGCGCCAAATCTCATCGCAATATTGTTGAATTGTTCGGTCACTGGAAAAGCTTCCACTGGCCGCGGTATTAAGTATGCTGATCCGAGTCCATGTTGATTTATCAAGATAGGTGTCGGCTGCTTTTTGTTGCGCTTGTACATAACTTGGAAAATCATGCGCAACAAGCCAAGGGTCTTGTGGGCTTTTAATCGCATTGATGATGTCGTCGAATATGCCCGCCTCAAATAAGTTAAAATGACCACTTTCTAGCAGTGACATGACGGCTTCTAAATTTGGGTCCTGCTCAATAATCTGCTGAGGGTTGTAGTTACTTCTAATTGCGTCCGTTTGGTCGGCGTGCGCTCCAAACAAGAAGAAATTGTCTGCGCCCACATTATCTCGGATCTCAATATTAGCGCCGTCCAAAGTACCTATGGTAATGGCGCCATTCATCATGAACTTCATATTCCCGGTACCCGATGCTTCTTTACCCGCTGTAGAGATTTGTTCAGACAAATCTGTAGCAGGGCAAATCGCTTCCATCGCAGTGACGTTATAGTTAGGGAAAAACGCCACTCTCAGATACGGCTTTGCTTTTTCATCACTGTTGATCACACTGGCAACATTGTTGATAAGCTTAATAATTTTCTTGGCCATGTAATAACCTGGAGCGGCTTTACCCCCGATCAATACACAACGTGGTGCCATACCCTCAACGTCGTCTTTTAAAATTCGATCATAAAGGTGAATAATATGCAGCACATTAAGAAGTTGACGCTTGTATTCATGGATACGTTTAACCTGCACGTCAAACATCATTGAAGGGTCAAATTCAACGCCACAACGGGACTTAACTAGCTCGCAAAGTCGTTGTTTATTTTCACTTTTTACACGCTGCCATTGTTTATGGAACTTTTCGTCATCGTAATAACGACGTAACTTATCAATTTGCGAAAAGTCTGCCGTCCAATGCGCACCAATTTTTGCACTGATGAGTTCGCTCAAAGCAGGGTTACAGTGCGCTAACCAGCGTCGTGGTGTCACGCCATTGGTTTTGTTATTAAACTTTTGTGGCCACAATTCATAAAACGTTTTAAACAATCCTGACTTTAATAGCTCTGTATGCAAAGCCGCGACCCCGTTTACAGAATAACTCCCGACGATTGCCAAATAGGCCATACGAACTTGTGGTACATCGCCTTCTTCAATGAGTGACAACTCTCGCTGCTTATTCACATCGCCTGGCCACTGCAAGGCCACTTGTGCTAAAAAGCGTGCGTTGATCTCATAAATGATTTCGAGCAAGCGTGGCAATAACTTTTGGAATAAAGGCACCGACCACTTCTCAAGCGCTTCAGGTAGTAATGTATGGTTAGTGTAAGCCATGGTTTTTGTGGTGATCTGCCATGCTTCATCCCAGCTCAGTTCATAAACATCCACAAACAAGCGCATGAGTTCTGCAACCGCAATACTCGGGTGTGTATCGTTAAGTTGGAATACATGGTAATCAGCAAAATCTTTAAAATTAGCACCATAGCGCTCAACCCACTGAACCAAAATATCTTGCAGGCTGGCACTAGATAGGAAGTACTGCTGACGTAAGCGTAACTCCTTACCGTTTTCACTGCTGTCATTTGGATAAAGCACCATGGTGATTTGCTCGGCCAGATTCTTTCTTGCCACCGCCTCTGAGTAACTGCCCGCATTGAACTCAGATAGGTCAAACTCGTCCGTCGCTTCAGATTTCCAGAGTCGGAGTGTATTCACTACCCCGTTTTTATAGCCTGGAATTGGCACATCATAAGGCACTGCAAGTACATCTTGCGTATCCATCCACTGGCGGTGTTCTCGGCCACTTCTGTCTTTGAAGGTTTCGACGTGGCCAAAAAATTTAACGCGTTGTGATTGCTCTGGCGCAGCCAATTCCCAAGGGTGACCTTCGCGTAGCCAGTTATCGGGTTGCTCAACTTGATGTCCGTTCTCAATTGACTGGTTGAACATACCGTATTCATAACGAATGCCATAGCCAACCACGGGCAATGCTAGGCTTGCGCAGCTATCCAAAAAGCACGCAGCTAAACGCCCTAAGCCACCATTACCTAAGCCCGCGTCATGCTCAGCTTCACCCACTTTCTCAAGCTCGGTACAATACTGCTCTAACGCTTGTTTCGTGCTGTGTTCTAAATCTAAATTCAGTACCGCATTACCTAGCGCTCTGCCCATCAAAAACTCTAACGATAGGTAAGCTGCTTTGCGGGTTTTCTTCTCGCTAAGGTACTGTTTTGTGGCACGACATCGAGAAACTAGCCTATCGCGAATGGTCAGCGCTAATGCATGATACAAGTACAGTTGCGATTCACCGACTTTATCGCGACCGAGTGTATAGTAAAAATGACGACTTAAATCATCACTTAATGTGCTTTCGTCTAACTTTGGCGCATCTTGCCAGTGTTTTACTACACACACGTTAGCAGTCTTTTTGGCCATGAGAGATTCCTTCTTTTACCGATGTAAAAACCCAACTAGATTGGGGGGAAATAGAAACTGAAACTTTGTCTGACTTTGCTTGCGGATCACTTGCGACGGCAAGTTGCCAATGTTCGCTAAAAGGCGCGTATGGCATTGTGAACTCCATTGCCTCGGCGCTCGCGTTGAGCATGATCAACACGCTTTGCGAATGTTGTTTATCCACCAACATATATCCTAACCACTGCCTTGATGCTTCATGCCATTGCTCTGGCAACATGGCTTCACCTTGCTCATTGAGCCACTGCACGCTAAAACGAGGGTCGTTGGCATGAATATAAAATGGATGCGAAAAAGCAGCGAACTTGTCACGAAGTGCAATCAATTCTTGAATAAAAAACGTGAGGCTGTGATTAAATTGTGATGACTTCCAAGCCAGCCAGTTCGTGCGGTTGTCTTGGCAATAGGCGTTATTATTTCCCCCTTGTGAGTGGCTAAACTCACTGCCAGAAGCGATCATGGGCACACCTTTAGATAAAAACAGCGTTAACAAAGCATTCTTTTGCATTTTTAAGCGCAGCGACGTCACTTTAGGGTCGGTTGAAAACCCTTCTTGACCACAGTTCATTGAGTGGTTGGCACTATGACCATCTCTGTTCATTTCGCCGTTGGCTTCATTATGCTTATGCTCGTAGCTGACCAAATCAGCTAATGTAAAGCCGTCATGACTGGTTATGAAATTAATCGAACTCAGAGGCCCTCTCAGATTGTGTTCAAACAGATCATGAGAGCCATGTATTCTTCGCGCGAGTTCGGGGAGTACCCCTTTATCACCACGCCAAAACTGCCTAACCGTATCGCGATATTTATCGTTCCATTCGCGCCAAGGCGCAGGGAATGCGCCAAGTTGATAGCCTCCGGGGCCGATATCCCAAGGCTCTGCGATAAGCTTTATATCTTGTAATATGGGATCTTGTTGTACAGCTTGTAAAAACGCATGATAACGGTTAAAACCGTCCGCGTTACGGGCCAAAATGGGTGCTAGGTCAAACCTAAAACCATCAACGCCCATCACTTCAACCCAATAACGCAAGCTATCGAGTACAAGTTGTAGTGCATAAGGATCGTCGATATTAAGTGTATTACCACAACCTGTATCATTGATGTAAACGTCAGGCTGACCTTCAACACTTCGATAGTAGCCTCGATTATTAAACCCTTTTAGCGACAACATGGGGCCATCCACACCCGCTTCAGCGGTGTGGTTATAAACCACGTCTAAAATGACTTCTAATCCTGCTTCGTGTAAGCGCTGAACCGTTTGTTGAAATTCGCTAATGTCGCTAGAGCTCAAATAGGCTTTATGTGGCGTAAAGTAATTTAACGTGTTGTATCCCCAATAGTTCCTCAAGCCTTTAGTAGTGAGAAACTGCTCACTGACAAAAGCCTGAACGGGTAACAATTCAATGGTAGTTACACCTAACCGTTTAATATGATTCACAAACGCAGGTTCTGCGAGCGCGAGAAACTTGCCTCTGAGCGACGCTCGGATCTCAGGGTGACGATACGTCGCCCCTTTAACATGGCACTCATAAATAACCGTTTTTGACCAAGGTATTTTTGGCCGTTGCCCTTGATATTTATCAATTTCAACGACTCTAGACTTGGGCATATCAATGGCATTATCTAAAGAACTAAGCGTGCCAACGGGCATGTGACAAAAATGTCTTTCACTCCAAGTGAACTCACCTTGAAAGTCTTTTGCATATGGGTCTAGAAGCAGCTTATTTGGATTAAACAGTCTGCCTTTAGCAGCGCTATAATCACCATCGACGCGATAGCCATATAAACACCCTATCGAGAGAGGCTCAACAAACGTGCTCCAGACCCCTCCTTCATGCAAACACATCTCTATACGCGCAATTTCTGAATGCCCACTCACATCAAAAAGGCATAAACTGACCTTGCGTGCATCAGGTGCATAAACCGCAAAGTTTACGCCGTTATCAACCAAACTACTGCCTAGCGGGCGACAGCTCCCACGCTTAGAAGTCAACATAGGTTATCCGTTTATCCAACGCAGGTATAAGGTAGCCAATGCAGGAATACTGATCACGATGCTGTGTTCAAACCCATGTGCCGCTGTATCTTGCGTTTTAATCAGCTGCTGCTTAGTCCCTACGACTTTCACGCCTGAACCATACAAAGTGTCATCATCGGTGTTGAGCACAACTTCATAAACGCCTGCTTTTGGCACCCCAATGCGGTACTGATGAAACACTTGAGGCGTTAAATGGCTAATGACCACCAGCAACTCTTTGGCACTTTTTCCAAAACGCGCAAAGCTAAACAAGCTCTGCTCAGCGTTATTACAATCTATCCATTGGAAACCGGCAGGCGTGTTATCGCACTCATACAATGCTGGTGTTGTGCGATAAATGTTATTCAAACGCTTAATGGTTTTCTGAATGCCTTGATGAGACTCGTGTTCCAATAAAGACCAATCAAGACTAAGGTTGTGGTTCCACTCATCTCTACCACCCAGCTCACTCCCCATAAACAGGAGTTTTTTACCCGGATGTGCAAACATGAAAGCAAAATAGGCGCGCAAGTTGGCAAATTGCTGCCAATCGTCGCCCGGCATTTTGCTGAGCAATGAGCCTTTGCCGTGCACCACTTCATCATGACTGAGTGGCAAAATGTAATTTTCAGAATAGGCATACGCCATTGAAAAGGTCATTTCATGGTGATGGTATTGGCGATGTATTGGATCACGACTCATGTAGCCTAAGCTGTCATTCATCCAGCCCATGTTCCATTTAAAGCCAAACCCAAGCCCATTGTTATCAACGCTGTTGGTAACACCAGGCCAAGCGGTCGACTCTTCCGCAACCATCATGATGCTATTGTCATTACCATAACAGCGCTTGTTAACCTGCTGTAGGCAGTCTATTGCGCCAAGGTTTTCTCTGCCACCAAAGGCATTTGCAACCCACTCGCCATCCTTTCTGCTGTAATCTAGGTATAACATTGACGCGACCGCATCAACTCTGAGCCCATCAATTTTAAACTCGTCAAGCCAATACATGGCACTCGCTAGCAGGAAGCTTTTCACTTCTGGGCGGTCATAGTTATAAATATAGGTGTTCCAATCGGGATGAAAACCTTGGCGTGCATCAGCATGCTCAAAAAGATGTGTACCATCAAACTTGTGTAAACCGTGCGGATCAGATGGAAAGTGACCGGGAACCCAATCTATCAATAAGCCTAAATCCGCATCATGACAGCACTCGACAAAATACATAAAGTCTTCAAAACTGCCAAACCGGCTGGTTGGCGCGAACAAACCAACGGGTTGATAACCCCATGAACCATCAAAAGGATACTCACTCACCGGCATAAGCTGTATGTGGGTAAAGCCCATGTCCTTAACATATTCAATTAAGTCATCAGCCAGTTCACGGTATGTGAGGTAACGATTGCCTTCTTCGATGCGGCGTTTCCAAGAGCCCAAGTGCACTTCATAAATGCTAATTGGCGCACCAATGCTATTGCGAGCAGCCTTTTGCTTTTGCTGACGAGCGGTCAAGGGCTTACGCTTTGCGGTAGGTTGCAATATTGAAGCGGTACCCGGCGCTTGTTGCATTTTAAATGCAAACGGATCAGCTTTGTCTTGGACGTGACCGTAATTATCAACAATGCTGAATTTATAACAATGGTCCGGCTTTAGATCTGGGATAAACAATTCCCAAATACCACTCGCCGGATGCAAACGCATAAAGTGCTCAGAGCGTTGCCAGCAGTTAAAATCACCAATCACCGAAACACTTTTCGCATTCGGCGCCCAAACGGCAAAGCGAACGCCTTTCACCCCTTCGTGCGATACAAAATGTGCACCTAAATGCTTGTATGCGTGTTCTAGCGTACCTTCATTAAACAAATACAACGCTTGCTCATCTAAATGACAGCCAAAGCGATAGACATCGTACTTGGTCAGTTGATGGTCATCGTATTGCACCGTTAATTTGTTTTTATGTGACAGCTCTGTCTTTTCAAGCGGCAACAAAAATAGATCACTTTTCAAATATCTTTTCAGTTCTTGAGGTTTACCACCAATTTTAATACTGACCGATTTAGCGCCCGGTAAAAATACCCTAAGCTCAGCTGTGTTGTCTGATAGTTTATGGCACCCTAAAAATGAAAAAGGGTCTGAGAAGCAACCGTTTTGTAATGCTTCGAGTTGTGCTGAGTAATCTACGACTGGTTGGTTTGCTGATACCACGCTATTCATAGTCCTTTCCTGCTTTTTGCTAAGGTGGCTACAAAGTCACCTTTTTTATTAAATGTGTCTTCAACGCTATGGTTAAGTCGGCGACGCCAATTAGGGTATTCCAAATATGTGCCTGGAATATTGACCGGTAGGGTTTGCTCATCGAGATCGTCTAACTGTATACAAAGCAGCTCACTCGGTGATTGCGCAAGTGCAAACATTAAATGCTCATAAACTTCTGAAGCTCGGCTTTGCAAATTAATCGCGTCAAAGCCACACGAATGCAACCAATTCAGTAGCTTGCTTTTCTCTTCTAAACGTTTTTCTGACTCTAGCTCGCGTAAACCTGGCTCTTGTAATGCGTATTCTATGCGCAACTGAATGTCATCACCTTGCCACCACGCAATAAACGGTGGCACGTCATGATTAGCCACCATCAGTAATACATGTTGACGTAATTGCTGTTGTGGCACGAAATCACCAACATGATTTTTTTCAAAATAAAATAGTGTATTACCAAACATGCTGGCGTCGAGCATCACTGATTTAATTTCCGGCGGTACGACCCCTAGGTCTTCACCGATGATCAAGGTTTTGTTAAGTTGTGACTCTATTTTTAAAAGAGCAATTAAATGCTCAAACGGGTAATACACATAACAGCCTTGTTGCTGTTGTGCCACGCTAAAGCACCACCACAAACGTCGAATCGCCATGACATGGTCTATGCGCAGGCCACCAACACAAGACATATTGCTTCTGAGTAATTGCCTGAAAAATGCATAGCGGTCAGTTTTAAGTTTTTGTGGATTTAACGCAGGTAAGCCCCAGTCTTGGCCGTTCTCCGCCCAGGGATCGGGTGGCGCGCCTACATGCGCCTCGTTAACATACAGATCCTGATTCGCTTTAAACTCCAAGCTGTCATCGGCGCAACCCACGGCTAAATCGTTGATCAAGCCAACCTGCATGCCAAGGCGTTGACTTAACTGCTGGCAATCACTTAATTGTTGAAAAGCTAAAAACTGCCAATAAATGCCGTGTTCATCGTCACCCAACACGCTTAGCTGCTCTGCATGCTGTGCTTTAAAATGGCTAAATTGAATGACTATTTCACTACTCTCATCTCGCAGTTTGAAATCGGCATACAAAGCCCTGAGCAGCGCATATTTGCACTCACTCACTATCTGATAATCTATATATTGCTGCGATTTTTCATGCGCCAGTTGAGCTTGCGATTGGGTATACAAGGCTTGTAATTGTGTACTGTCTGCATATTGCGCGGTTCTATCAATGGCGATATACATGGGGTTAAGCAAAGCTCGGTGATTTGGGCTATAAGGGCTGACACGTTGTTGCTGGGTTTCAAAAAGAAGATGCAACGGGTTGAGCAAGATATAATCACAACCAACTTGAACGCTTTGCTCGATCAATACTTGTAAATCAGCAAAATCACCAATACCAAGGTTACGCTCGCTCTTTAAGGTGTACAACTGGACCGAAATCCCCGTCGTCTTTGCGGTGATCGGGTTATAACATTCACTGGGTACGGACCATATTTGCGTTTCAAATTCGCCCCATGGCAAATGCAGTTGAGCGTTAAAGTAACCCACGGGTAACGGGGCAATTTTAAAAGCGACTTCAACATAGCGAACACCATGATGAAGATACTCACCGACCACCCTGCCGTTAGACAAATCCAATTCTTGCCTGTAACCGGCCAACTCATTTATCTGCAAATGTCCACAGCAATGTAGTTGATAGTCTGGCACTTTTAGCTTAAATAGGGCATCGTGCTGCTCTACCGTGCAAACCTCTTCTATCACTCTTAACCACGGCGCGATATCCAACTCATAGTTAAGATAATCAACCTCATCATTGTTACGCGTTTCAATGCCACAACAGCGCAGCGCTTGTTCACGCACCTGATCATCAAAAATAACGTGCTCACCGGTGTATTTTGTGTAGTCGTAACCTATGCCGTGCAAATAAAACAGCTGAGACAAACCTTGCATAATCGAGTGCTACGCCAAACGTTGCGTATCGACAACGCTGTTTTCTGTACCAAAGCCATTTGCTACGTACGCATCAGCGTGATGGTCGTTATCCCATTGTTCGCCATCAATTAAATATTTAAAGTGATATTGTTTGTCTACTGGAAGACGTTGTTTGAGCTTGAAAGCATTGTCTTTTTTCACAAACTTCATTGTTAGAGGTTGCCAATCAGTAAACTCAGCAACAAGCTCTACTTTTTTAGCATCAGGGTGAGAAAACTCAAAAGTGACTTCGGCTTCATCTTTTGTTTTAAAAAAGCGTTTGGTTAACATAGCAGGCTCCAAATAAACCATTTGATGGTAAATAAATCCTTGCCACAGTGCCGTGCCTTTAACTGCTTAACAATCGGAAACAGTGGTAGTCATTTAGACAGTAAATCAAAATTGTATTTACGCTTTATGACAGTGCATTTTGATCGCTACTGCGCACTCTTGTAGTGCAATAACAGTAAAATTTAGGCCTATGTGGCAGGTCTTATAGACTTAAGAGCAAAACACAGACCAACTAATCGTTAATTAAAATATGATTAACTTCACTTTGTGTAAAGTGAATATAATTAATATCTCCTTCAATAAGTTACATCTGAAACCTAGAAAAAATAAGATTGATGCATTTCAATGAATAAAAATCATTTGCATAAGGCGCTTATTGCCCGTCGCGACTATTAACCAAATTAGAAAATTTCATGCTCGTTCAATTTTTCAAGTGATAATTGTAAATTCAGGCAAATTTTCTTAAATCTATATAAAATCAGAAAGCTATCAACGTTAGATTACCAATATTGACACTATTGATTAGAGCTGTACCTAGTTGTTACACATATAAATCAGACAACTAAACAAATAAATGAAATACAAAAAAGGCAACTAACAGCTACCTTTTAGTACTAATTTGTAAACAACAAATCAGAGGGGGGTTCACTTTAGCTTGCACCATTCCATGTTTATTAAGCCCTTTCTTGTGCTGAGAAAAGAGAATTTGCCAGTGCGCGAGCTGACGCTAGTATTTCATCAGATTGCTCTTTTGATGTGGTGCAACGCGCAATCATTACGCTACCTGCCAATAGCGATACCAAGGCCAAAGCTCTAGATTTATCTTGTTCTTCTACACCACCACTCATTTGGCTTACTATTTTATCCAGTAGTGTTGAGAACACCTCCTTAGTATTGTCATCTGAGCGCATAACATCTGCTGAAAGTGCCGGAACAACACAGCTATGTCCTAAATCATTCACATGTTCCTGACTCAAATAAAAGTCCAAAAAATGTTGTGGCCACGCTTGCTTGTGTTCATCTTCTAACTGAACAAGTGTTTCCAAATAGTCATGCATCCCCTTTTCAATTGCTTCATGAAACGCTTGGTTCTTTGAGGAAAAATGCCCATAAAAAGCGCCCGATGTCATCCCTGCACGCTTTGCCAAACCATTGATCCCTAAACCGCTATACCCTTCTTCACGAAAACCTTGCTCGGAAGATTCCAAAATATGGGTACGTATCTTATGCATATGCTCTTTTGATGCTCTCATGGTCTACCCCGAAAATTATATATAGCGATCATTATATTTTACTTGAAATATATAGCGATCGCTATTTATAAACATCCACACAATCAAGTAAGGAAATTAGATATGCCAATTCAAATAATCATGACCGAAGGTTTAACTTCAAAAGAAGCAGCAAAAAAGATGCATAAAGCCGTTGGGCAAGCGCTACTAGATCACCACCAGATCAGTGATAATCGGTTCATGCTAGCCAATATTGTCGGTGAAGTTGTATTCGTTGATAGCGAGCTAACCTTTTCTGGGCTCAAGCCTTCGCCCGTGGCCATCGTAGAACTGCGAGTTCCCTCATTTACTTTTGGCACGCAAACGCAAAAAGACAATTTTGTAAAAGAGGTCACAGATATCGTGTTGACTTACACAGAAGGCAAGATTTCAAAAGAGTCTATTTGGGTTAATGCTGTTTATGCTGTTGACGGGCTTTGGGGTATTGCAGGCAAGGCCTATACCAATGAAGAGCTTGGTCAAGCCATTCAACTGGCGAGCTAATATATAATCGTATGCCCTTTAGCTTGTCGTTGCTTAAGGGCTTTTAAATGGAGAGAGGGACGAAACCAATCAACTATTATTGAGATTATGTTTAAAGATAAGCACCAATTTGAAAACGAGCTAAAAAGCCGAATAACCAGCTATATGTTTAGCTTCTAGTGTAAAACACAAGTTATTGCGCACTATGCATAATTTATGCTCACCAACTTGAGAAGCGATATCATTGTAATCACTCAGTGAAATACTACGCGCATGTCGCCCATCTATGCTGGTAACCAAGTCCCCTACTTTTAGCGCTAATTCACTTGCTGGTAACTCAGGGAAAAGATAGCGCACCACAAATTCACCACTTCGCACTTTACGAAGTTCAAGCCCAAATAGATTATAGTCAGTGACAAACTGCGCTTGCGGTACTAAATAAAATGCCTCATTTTTATAATCGATGACCGTTTTGAACTGGTTCATTAGCGCATTACCAATGATCCACCAGTCATCTTCATCACCACCGGGGATCAGGTTCACTTTTACATTGTTTATTTTAATGTCGCCTAATGTGAGCGACGGTAAGGTTACTCTGTCATGTTCAACTTTACCGCTTAAACCAAAATCTGCGGCGCGTACACGACTAGATGCCACTTCCACATCATTTTGTTCAAGATACGACGCGCTGAGCTTGACGTAGTGGCGGCTCCCTGTATCCACAATAAACTCACCATTTGCAACGTGGTTTTGGCTAAATGCCAATTCGCCTTTTACATTAATTTTGCCAAAAAACTCACCCAGTTTTAGGTATTGTGCATTTTCCTCTGGCTGGTACCGAGCGTTAGAGATATAGATTTCATTGTTGGTGGCATCTATTTCCCAAGTAAAGTGGCGCATAAAGTCATGCCCTATGATGCCATCTTCAATGGCTTCATCATCACGCAAATAGTAATGAGTTTTGGAGGTAGGAATAACCGCCGCTTTTACATCGTTAAAATACACACCACCTAAGTCAACACGGCCAATCTGTGATTGAAAACCGGTGCTGTGCGCTTCATCTCCCCACCCACCGACAGAAAACTCGAATAAGTGTTCTAGACCTAGTTTTTGTACTTTAGGTGTATCGTGCAATACAAAAAAGCTCGCACCGGTATCGAGTAAAAATAACAGTTCTTCCCCGTTTACATTTGCGTAAATGTAAGGTTTTTCACCTAAAAAAACCGACTTTAACTTTAACCGTTGCTTATTTGCCCATACCGGCTCCACATCTGAATTCGATTGCTTCATACGAATAGCATTGACGAGATCACACCCCGACAAACTAACGACCAACGCAATCGCGATAGTAATAATAACGCTTTTGAACATATTAAATTTCCAACTGATACCATTAAGTGCAGTTAGATTAAGTGTGTCGGTGTGAAGTAAACGTGAAACGATAGAGAGTAAACGGGTAAGTTAACAACAATCTTAAATTCTATACTCAGAGAAGATGTTATGTGGGAGCACCAAAAGCTAAATATTAGCTGTTAACGCCATAGTCGTTTTTTATATGCCTGTTTTCTCAGGCTTTAATTATGTTTAAGCTCGAATGGCGAGCACGGTGTGCCTTGGTGATACTTGAGTTGCCAGCAAGTACCGGTAAATGCCCAAATTGAACAACGTTTAGCAAAATCACTAACTTCGCCAAATTCACTTACCAGAGCTGACTCGTACCTCAGAAGTTGGACGGAAGGTGCTAGCTGGATACATTCATACCTCTGTGAATGTATGCGAGTGCTTGAGGATTCCTCACCTTCCATCATTTCTATGATTGAGTCAAAATCATACCTCGTACCTGATTTACCGACTTCCACAAAACTAGGATGGATTAGGCGCTCAATATCCGTTTTACTCTGGCGTATTTCATACTGATGCAACTCGATCTCTTGCTCAATGAGAATATCCATTTAATCTCCAAAACTTCAAAGGCATATAACGAGCCTGTAGATTTACTCGTTTTTAATTTGTTTTTATTAATCAACGAAACATAACTGAGTTCCTATTTTGATTCAACCGTTTAGGCTGTTTTTAGGTGAGATTTTAAATCGGGGTTTTAGATGGGTTTTCTTACGGTTTATGTGGGGGTTTTAAGGCCTTTTTAAAAAACAGAAACCAAGAAGAAACCAAGGACACCCACCACTAATTTGCGCCTTCCTAAGATGCCGCCTAAGCTTTAATCCTGCACTCAAAGGATTGAGGAAACTGTTCTGGTCAACCATAACTGGACACTTTTAGTTGATAATTTTCAAACTCCACTGGGGATAGATCACCATTAGCTGAATGCAGCCGCTCTATGTTGTAATACTTCATGTAAGCGGCCACATCTTGCTTCATAAATTCCCTTGTTGGCTGGTTAACTTTGAATAGCCAATCGTGCTTTAAACTGCCAAAAAAGTAACAGAAACCAAAGACACCCACCACAACAGAAACCAAGGACACCCACCACTAATTTGCGCCTTCCTAAGATGCCGCCTAAGCTTTAATCCTGCACTCAAAGGATTGAGGAAACCAAACTATGGCAACTGCCCGTAAAAGACAAATCAGTTTAACCGACACCAAATACTACCACTGCATCTCCCGTTGCGTAAGGCGCGCGTTTCTGTGCGGTGAAGATAAATTTACGGGCAAATCATACGAGCACCGCCGGGATTGGGTTGAAGAAAAGCTCCTGATGTTGGGGTCTGTGTTTTGTATTGATATCTGTGCTTATGCCGTGATGAGTAATCATACTCACATTGTTTTATATGTTGATGATAAAAAAGCTAAGCGTCTGTCGGATAAAGCAATTGTGATACGGTGGCACAAGTTATTCAAAGGTAATTGGGTAACCCATAAGCTCATTGAGGGAGAGCCACTAAAAGAGTCGGAGCAGTTGGCACTCGATGAGCATGTAGCCAAGTACAGGGAAAGACTCGCGGATATTAGCTGGTTTATGCGGGTACTTAACGAAGACATCGCCCGCCGAGCAAATAAAGAAGATAATTGTACAGGCCGATTCTGGGAAGGACGATTTAAATCCCAAGCATTACTGGATGAAGCCGCATTGGCTGCTTGTCTCGCTTACGTGGACTTAAACCCCATTAGAGCGAAAATTGCCGCAACGCCTGAAACCTCAGACTACACCAGCATCAAAAAGCGCATCGACCATGCTAAGCAGGGAATACAACCAAAAAGCCTACTACGCTTTGCTGGCAGCCCACGAAAACATATGGCTAAAGGCCTGCCTTTTGAGCTTAAATCCTATATTGAATTAGTTGAACTAACAGGCCAATGTGTTCGCGCTGACAAGCGAGGTTATATCAACGAAGCGCAGCCCATTCTTACTCGATTAAATATAGAAGCTGAGAATTGGATAAAACTCACAACTCAATTTTCTCGGGTATTCCGCGGCGCGGTTGGCCGAGAGCGGACAATAACCGCTTATTGCGAAACACTTCAAAAACGACGGCGCACAAATCTAACAAACTGCGAGCGCTTGTTGTCTTAGTCAGACAAGCACTATTAACTCGAAAATCTATAACTGTTGTATTTACAGCACTTTGTCGTACGCGATAACCCGGTTTTGGTGCAGAGATACGCTTGGACGTTAAAAATTAGCCTATCGGAAAACGTTTTTGTACCCAGTGATTGAAATATTTTTATACGTTTTTACGTCACTTCCTCAGTTTGGATATTAATTGTGATGGGTGTCACTTATTTCTATTTTCTGCTGAGCGTCCATATATGTCCTTGTTAGTTCGCCCTGTGCGGACCCGCATGCAGGGTGTTGTGGGGGCTGAGGGCTAGATACCCTCGGCTACCCGATTAAATGCCATGTGGCGACAACCCTGTAAGCACAGTATATGCAGTACACGCTCTATCAAATAGATCATCATAGGTTAGAAACTCATCCACTTTGTATTGTTGAACTATCATTTCCTTATATCTGCTTATATCTGCTACGTTATTAAAACTAGATTGAGTTGAACGACTCATAATAAGGCTTGTTCTACACTTGGTATGGATTCCAGGATACCGTGATCGTATTTGATTATAGTGCTCTCTAATGTAGTGTACCCATTCGGCAGTTTGAAACGTTGCTTGACCAACTTCTGCTCTTGGTTGGCCTTGCTTAGTAGCAACATTCTTAGAGGCTCTTTCTAATTCAACTAACTTATAAGATTGATCAGCGTAGGAAACTATAAAATCAGGCTCTACATATGTTTTCCCTATTGGCGATAGCTCTCCACCTGGATAATGTAGCTTAGGCTTACTTTCACAGCTACCATAGACATCTAATAAAATTGGATGTTTTTCTATTAGCTTATGAAATATATCTTCAGTTTCATGAGATTGAAATAGCAGAATATTTCTAAAATCATCTATTGCTTGTTTTAACCTGCCTAAACGATTTGTATAATTTTCCACCCACTGATTTGTTGATCCCATCGAGATCGAGCCACCATTGTTCCCTTCAGGGTTAGACAAAGTTTTGGCAAAGTCTCGCCTTAAGTCATGCTTAACACGAAGACTAATAATTCTTTCATCCCAGGCCCTGATGTTAGACTGGCCAAAAATTTCAATGTAATTAAAGAATCGTCTATTATTCAGATCTGCGGGGAAAAAACCCATTTTTTCAATTATATAGGGTTCTCCAAAAGAAGAGCGTGCATCAGGCAAGTGGGGTTCTAAAACGATACCGTATGCACCAAATGTCAGATTACATACAAGCTTCTTTAAAGTGGTTTTCACCTCTGTTAAATGAAGTGAAACATTCAACTCGTCATTTACGACCGTTTTTTGAAAAGAAATATTCTTTATCTTCCCTTTCCAAACTGCAGATGGAATATGTTCTTTGGCAACAATCCGATAGATTCCGATAGGTTTACCGGTTAGTCCGTTATCTTTGATAAATTGAGTTACTTCACTTGGCGTTTTTGTAGGCTCAAGATCGACCTTTAATGCAGGGCCACCAGCGATATACCATTGATGTTCAGGCTCACTTGCAACTTCATTTATCACAACCCCATCTTCAGCAAGAATTACTTCAAATGCTTCAGACTTTAAAAATGGTGAAATTGTGTATTTGGGATAGCCAGCGCCATTAGGGGGCAATGAGGTAAAGCTTTCGTAACCTTCCCTATATCTAGAAATGTACTCGAAAACAAATTTCCCTAAATTTTCAATTTCAATGCTCATACTTTCCTTTGGCATTTAACAATTTAGTATTTATGCAACACGCAGTTTGTGTTGCATAATCGCTTGTTGGACTGAGCCGCTACCTGCTCGATGTGTCAGAGTTGGTGTTATTTATGCTATGGGAATTTGCTTTTTAGAGACATTAGCCAAATCAGTTGGTTTGAACAGCTAATCTATTATCAATTAAGCTTTCCCTGCATCACTCAGCGCTTATTATGTATTCATTACACCTAAATTTGCCTTAATAAGCAATTATATTTTTTACGCATACAGAGACCGCCAGCCTGAGCAATTAAGCAGGTTAACTAATTGATTTTAAGCAGCTACCTAGCTGCTAACTCGTTCGTTCTGCCTTGTTCGTTGTTGCTTCTAACTTGAATACGCCCATTAACC
Organism: Pseudoalteromonas sp. ATL1; assembly: GCF_058933015.1. NCBI lineage: Bacteria > Pseudomonadati > Pseudomonadota > Gammaproteobacteria > Alteromonadales > Pseudoalteromonadaceae > Pseudoalteromonas > Pseudoalteromonas sp. ATL1. The sequence continues at coordinate 185,506 of NZ_JBZYXL010000002.1, forward strand.
GTAAGATACCTACCTTACAATGCTGACAAGGCCAATGTGGTACCTACGTCACATCTTCTGCCTTTGTCCTCTTTGTTTTGCATGTGCATGAGACCTGCGACCTTATCTGCGCTAACTTTCGCTTGCGACAAGCATTGGCTAAAAAACCATAATGGCGAATACGCATAAATCCTTTCGGTAGTACATGCTGCAAATAACGCCGTAAGAATTCGTCATTACTCAGTGTCATCACTTTATCACGATTATCATCGGCGTAATCTCGGTATTTAAAGCTCACCGACTGTACATTTGCTGATACAAAACGTGATTCAGATATCACGCCTTTTCGGGTATACCGTGCTAGGTAACTCACTAACTTTTCGCTGTAAGCTAAACAAGCTTTGCTATACACGCACCATTTTGCAGGCGTGTGTATCTTCGCCAGTGAACTATTGCACTCATTAAGTGCTGCCTGCATTTTCCCCCTAAAGACCGTTGATAGTGCTTTAACTGGATATAAATAGCCTTTTTCTATTTCATACCAGCTTGCTTTATTAAGTCCGCCCGCGGGTATTAAACAGTGTAAGTGAATATGCTGACTTAAATTTTGCCCCCAAGTATGTAAGACACTTGTCATTCCTAGTTGACCATGCCCTTTTCGGTTAGCAAATTTACTCAAGGTTTGCCATGCTGCCTTGAATAAACTCTGGTACAAGGCATTTGGATTATAGTGAGCAATAGTATTAAGTTCATGAGGGAGCGTAAAAACAAGATGGAAATAGCGACATGGTAATAAGTTTTCTTGCTGCTTTTGTGTCCATCTTGCCGTTGCCATCCCTTGGCACCGTGGACAATGACGGTCTCGGCAGCTACATCCTATCTGCTGTGGCTCACCACAGCTATCACATTGCCATGTTTGATAGCCAAGCTGACCAGTTCTACACGATTGAAGGTGCTGACAGACACGCAATTGCTGATAACTCATCGTATGATGTTGGCGGTAATTGCTAAGACCTGAATTTAAAATATCAGCAAGGTGTAAGGTGCTCTTGCTTTGCTCCAACCTGCGAGTAAATCAATACCTCCATGCCCCAATTCAGGCAACCAATGTAAGTAACTTTGCGTGGTTTTAATGTCACTGTGACCAAGTTGGTGTTGAAGTTGATGCAGTGGCATACCTGACTCAAGTTGGTGGGTGGCATAAGCATGGCGCAGTGCATGTGGGTTACAGTGCATTAAACCGCAATTTTGTGCCTGTTCTCGTAATGATTTCCTGAAGCTTGATGCTGACATCGGTTTATCCATTAACCATCGCGAGTAAAACATCCACTTTGTTGGGTGATACATTTTCCAGTAACTGCGTAATTGGTTAAGTACGCTAGCGCAGGCCACAGCATAACGCGACTTATCTCCTTTACCTCGTTCAATCAATATGGTTTTTCGCTGTCCATCAATGTCTTGAACTTTAATATGTACCAGCTCACCAATGCGTAAGCCACAGCCATAGCAAACCACGATTAACGTTTTTAATCGCATGTCCGTACAACTTTCTATGAGCCGCCGAATATCATCTCGAGATAAATAGGTTGGTGCGCGAGTCTTCGCTTTTGGTAATACGATGTCTAAGTTCAACGGTCGATGTAAAATATGCTTAAACAAAAACCAGATACTATTTATTTGTACTTTTTGGCTCGCCCGTGACAATCGGCGTATCTCCGGCGTCTTAAAAAACGCATTCAGTTCTTCATCGGTGACTTGAGCCAACGGTTTATTGATATAACGACTTAGTTTTTGCAAGTGTTCACAGTAGCTTTTGGCTGTGCACTCTGAAAGCCCTAAATAACCGACTTCGATTCTTACTTGCTCTATCAGTGGGTCCATGATTACCTCCGGATAAGTTGGAATACCCAAAGATAAGTGTGGCGAAAATGGTGAGGTTGGCGATCTCCGCGTAGCGGCTTAGTTCAACAGTGTATTAGCGTGAATTCGCGTTAATGTTCTACCCATTAGCCCTACAGCACACCAATTATCAAATTTAATAACCCTAAATATTAGCATGTTAACTTCTAATTTGTCCTCAAAAAGTCAACAACCTTCCTAAAACAAAACGAGAATCTACTTAAACGAGAATATGATAATTTATCTAACGAATTAAAACCTATTTATAATCAATACGATAGAATAAAAATTAAAGACCTCAAACGAACAACTAGTACAAAAATTAACGGGGTCTCTCGCTGCAAAATTTAATGCCTTAAATTATACCTGTACAGAACCACAGTAAACGAATTTTCCAAGAGCAAGCCTATTTTTGAAATCTATTCAGGATGACTTAACTGCACCACATAATCAACCAACTCAATACAAACGTGGATCGAGATAAACAAAACGACATTCGACGTTTCTGTTTTATTTTTATAGACGACTGCCCTAACGCTTAAACTTAGTTTCCAAAATCACTGACGAGTTTGTGCGCTCCACCCCTTCCAAGTTGCCAATATCATCCAAAATAGTACTGAGTTGCTGCAAGCTTTGGGCTTCAACCACAGCTATTAAGTCGTACTCACCACTTATGGCATATAAGGCACTAATATTCGGAATATGTTTGAGTGCGATGTTAGTTTTGGTGGTGAGCTTTTGTTTAACTTTAATTGAAACATGCGCCTCCACCAGCTCGGATAAATAGCTGGCTCCAAACTCAACGCTGTAACCTTGAATAACCCCTGATTGCTCTAATTTTTGTAGTCGGCTTTGCACCGTAGAGCGGGATACATCTAGGCTTCTTGCAAGATCTGAGATGCTTGCACGTGCGTTGCTTCTAAGTAGTGAAATGAGTTTTTCATCGTGTGAATTTATCATTTTGCCAAAACAATTCGTTAATTTGACTTTTATTTTAATCATTTTGCGCAATTTTGCACTGCAAATTTACTTTAATCATCGTAATAATGGAAACATATGCGCATCCAATAAAATTGTATAAAAAGGATGCATTACAAATTGAAGTAAATTATGAGGAAGTCGTCATGCAAACTAACCGCGAACTATTCGATGAGGTTATGGTACCTAACTACAATCCATCAGAAGTGATCCCTGTAAAAGGCAAAGGATCACGCGTATGGGATCAAAAAGGCGACGAGTACATTGATTTTGCTGGCGGCATCGCGGTTAACTGTTTAGGTCACTGCCACCCAGCGCTCGTTAATGCATTAACTGAGCAAGGCCAAAAGCTATGGCACCTATCAAACGTAATGACTAACGAGCCAGCGTTACGTCTAGCTAAAAAGATTACCGACGCAACTTTCGCAGACAAAGTATACTTTGCAAACTCGGGCGCAGAAGCAAACGAAGCGGCGCTTAAACTAGCACGTCGTTTTGCACTTGATAACTACGGCGAAGAAAAAACACAGATCATCGCATTCAATAAAGGCTTCCATGGCCGTACATTCTTTACAGTAACTGTCGGTGGCCAAGCTGCATACTCTGACGGCTTTGGTCCTAAGCCTGCTGACATCGTACACTGCGATTACAACGATTTAGAAGCGTTCGCAGCATTGATCAGCGACAAAACGTGTGCTGTGATGATGGAGCCACTACAAGGTGAAGGCGGGATCATCACGCCAACTCAAGAATTCGTTCAAGGCGTTCGTGAACTGTGTGACAAGCACAATGCATTACTAATTTTTGATGAAGTGCAATCAGGTGTTGGTCGTACAGGTGAGCTATACGCTTATCAAGGTTTAGGTGTAACACCTGATATTCTAAGCACAGCTAAAGCACTTGGTGGTGGTTTCCCAATCGGTGCCATGATCACAACAAACGACATTGCAAAACATCTTAAAGTTGGTACACACGGTTCTACCTACGGTGGTAACCCGCTGGCATGTGCGGTTGCAGAAGCAGCATTCGACACAGTAAATACACCAGAAGTTCTTGAGCAAGTAAAAGTGAAAGAACAGCTATTCCGCGATGGCTTAAATGCAATCAACGAAAAGTACAATGTATTTTCAGAAGTACGTGGTAAAGGTTTGTTACTGGGTGCTGTACTGAACGATAACTTTAAAGATCGCGCAAGAGACTTCTTAGTAGCAAGCACTAAGCACGGCCTAATGACGCTTGTAGCAGGTACAAACGTGATCCGTTTCACGCCTTCACTTGTTATTCCTAACGAAGACATCGCAGCTGGTTTAGCACGTTTTGAACTAGCGGTTGCTGACGTAGTAAACGGTTAATTGGTTTAGGGGGCACATTGTGCCTCCTAAAGGTTGAATCTATGCAAATACTTAGACCAATTGCCAGCAACGATTTTGCTGCCTTTAAGCAAATTGCCATTGAATCGGGCCATGGCTTTACGTCATTGCCTGTGGATGACGAGCTATTGAAAGCCAAAATCGAGCGTTCAGAGCAAAGCTTTGCAAAACAAGTGAACAAGCCGCTTGATGAGGGCTATGTGTTCGTGCTTGAAGATAGTGAAACTGGCGACATCATGGGCACCACCGCCATTGAAGCCGCTGTAGGCATGCAAGTGCCACTGTACCACTATCACTTAGGCAAAACCGTTCACCATTCTCGCACGCTGAACGTGTATAACACCGTCGATATTTTAAGCATGTGTAATGATTACACGGGCTGTAGTGAGATCTGCACGCTATTTTTGCGTGAGCCTTTCAGAAAAGGTTTAGCTGGGCGCTTTTTGAGCCGCTCGCGCTTTGTATTTATGGCCGACCATGCCAAACGCTTTAGCGAAACGGTGATTGCTGAAATGCGTGGTGTGAGTGATAGCCAAGGCAACTCGCCATTTTGGAAATGGTTACAAGAGCACTTTTTCAGTATTGAATTTCCACAAGCCGACCATTTAGTGGGTTTAGGCGACAAGGTATTCATTAGCGAACTCATGCCGAAATACCCAATTTACGCAAACTTACTCAGTAACGATGCGCAAGCGGTGATAGGCCAAGTTCACGAAAAGACTAAACCTGCGCTAAAACTGTTACAAAAAGAAGGTTTTGAGCACAGAGGCTATATCGACTTATTTGATGCAGGCCCAACGGTTGAAGCAAAATTGGCTAACATCAGAACGGTACAGCGCTCCGTTGTGGCAAACGTACAAATTAAAGACAGCGTAAACGGGAAAGCACGCGCCATTTCAAATCAAGGACTTGAAAACTTTAGAGCTACATTTAGCGATAAGTGTTCTTATGATGCTCAAAGCAATGTTCTACAAATTGATAGCACAGTTGCAAAAGCGTTGGCGCTCAATGAAGGCGATAAAGTAAGAACGTTTACGTTATAAACTTGCTGCGTCGAGCTTAATCGCACCAAGTTAACGCGGATAAACCGCACTATTAAGGAATCCATTATGCACAACAATGTTGATCAACTATTTGACGAACTTTGGAATAACTACCTTTCGGTAACCCCTTCAGCAGTTAAAGTTCATGAGCTGCTTGGTTCAACACAACAAGACGACGTGATCAATGACCACATCGCACTGCGTACTTTCAACCTTGAAAAAGTAGGCCTAGAAAAGCTAGCTGCTCACTTTAAAGCGGTTGGTTACGAAGAGTGTGGTGAGTACCACTTTGAAGCTAAAAAGCTGTATGCAAAGCACTATGAGCATTCAGATCCAACTAAACCAAAAGTATTCATCTCAGAATTATTGGTAGAAAAATGCTCGCCAGAGCTTCAAGAAATCGTTAAAGACATGGTTGCGCAAATTGATGAAAGCGCAATCACGGCAGATAACTTCCTGTATTCAGGCACGCACTGGCAAGTAAGCCATGAAGCATATCAAGCACTTTTAAAAGAAAGTGAATATGCTGCTTGGATGTCGGCGTGGGGTTACCGTGCAAACCACTTTACAGTGAGTATTAACTACTTACAAAACTTCACTACAATTGAAGCGGTAAACCAAGCGCTAAAAGATGCAGGCTTTGAGCTAAATACATCCGGCGGCGAAATTAAAGGTTCACCAGAGGTGCTGCTTGAGCAATCTTCTACACTTGCTGATCACTTCAACGTACAGTTCAGTGATGGTGAATTTAGCATTCCTAGTTGCTTCTATGAGTTTGCACTACGTTACAACAAGCCGGATGGTGAAATATACACAGGCTTTGTCGCAGCATCTGCTGACAAAATTTTTGAAAGTACGAATGCGAGATAACAACGCTTAATCGCGCTTTATCCCAAATAAAAAGGCCAAGTTTGCTATGCTACTTGGCCTTTTGCGTATTTAGTTAACTAATTAGAATGAATAATTTACACCGGCATAGTAACTGCGGCCAATGGCATCATACATTACGCTGCCATTGTCTATCCCTGGTATCGCTTGTGGCTTTTTGTCAGTTAAGTTATTGACCCCAAAATACATTTCAAGGTTATCACCCCAGCTGTAAGCAGCACGCATGTTGGTATAAAGCACCGAGTCAACCTTGTTTATCGCATAATAGTTGTCCGCCACTTTATTATCGTACTTCGAGCTACCAAGATATCTAAAGTCTAAATGTAATTGAACATTTTCAATATCATAGGTTACATTCAAATTGCCTTTCACTTTGGGACGATTACGTGTATCAACGCGAGAGTTAAACTTGCTTAGATCTTCCGAATCATAATAGTCTTTGTTTTCTTCCATTAAAGATGCCACTAGGTTGAACTTAAGTTCACCAGCTTCAGCCATATCCAGCCCATAATGGGCTTCTAGGTCGTAGCCTTCAGCTTCAAGACGGGCAATATTCAAAGTTTCAGCCACAATTTTGGTGTAGTTACCATCTTCACCACGGCTGATCGCTTGGCAGTATTGGTTATCGATAGATGATGAATCAACGCAGCGCGATAATATCGAATTGGTAGACACGGTTGCGATAGCGTCTTCAATCTCTATTTTCCAGTAGTCTATACCTACAGATAAATTGTCAATTGATTCCGGTGTAAAAACAAAGCCGTAGGTGAAAGTCGTAGACTCTTCTGGTTTTAAGTTTCTATTACCCGCTTTAAATACAGGCTGTGAAGCACCATCTGCAAGCGAGTTGAAGTTCTCTGGTACACCTCGTGCTGCACAGTTTTTAACTCGGTTTGCTCTAATAGCTACATCCTTAGGGCTGTTTATACGATCAATATCACATGGGTCCTCCACATGTTCAGGGCTGCTTGACTCTGGAGAAAATAGCTCATTGATATTAGGTGCACGTACTGCCAATCCTTGAGATGCTCTGATCCTAAGTGAAGGGTTAACAGTCCAGTCTAAACCTAATTTATAAGCGGTATGTTCGCCCACACTGCTATAATCTGAAAAGCGAAAAGCGGTTTCTAAAACTAAGTCTTTAACCAAATAAGCATCACTCAGTAATGGGACATAGAGTTCACCATAAACTTCTGTCACATCATACTCACCTTCAACAGAGTTCAGAGGGGCATTCCAAACAGCATTTGTCACTCTAGCTGTCCGTAAGATCTCATCAGGGTGTGCTTCACTTGTTTCTTCACGATATTCAGCACCAACTGCAAATAACATGTCACCATAAGGTAAACTATACAAGCTACCGTCAATTGATGCAGATAAAACAGTTTGCGTAATTTTGCTCTTAGTCCCCGTTTCTTGCATAACAAAGCCAACCGCTTCCATAGAGGCCGCATTCAGACCAAACGGGTTAAGCGGCGCACAACCATTACTCGTATCACGACACACAATCTCACCGCTTTCATTACGCACGGCATCAAGTGCTTGAACATATTTGTCGGTTACCCTATCCAAACGACGGTCATCCTGCTCACTACTGCCATACTGTGCGTAAAAATTATAGCTAATGTCATCGTTTACTTCGCCACTTCCACCGAATACGAACTGAGTAAGCTCTAAAACGTTGTTATTAGGAAGTTTTCCTAGATCAGCATGAGCTTTACGAATAAACAACTGCTCAATGCCTTGTTCAACCATAACATCATGAACAGACTGAGGAATGTACGGGTTATCTAGCTTAGCAATTGCAAACGGCCCAAAATATCCGTCACTGATAGCAGGTTGGGAAGTCGTCTGTGCTTTTGTTTTAGAGTACTTAGCGTCAAAGAAAACACTATGAGAGTCATTAATTGCATAATTGATAGAAGTCGTAGCCAGAACGCGCTCCGACGGCTGGCTTATCATACCGTATTCATGAATTGAGAAGCCCTTACCACCAACACACTTGATACCAAAACATAAGCCAGTATCAAAGGGAGTTACATTACCATTCTCATCAATGTTGATAACTCCTAGCTCACCAATTGGGCCAAAACCTGGATCTGCGGCGACAATCCCTTCGGCACTTAAAGGCAAGAAACGAAGGTCTTCCACTATCTTTTGTTCATAAGGAGGAGGGTTATTCGGATCAAATTCTGGATCTCTTGGATCACGTGCGTTAACCCAAGATAGACCTTTTGACGCAAAGTCCCTATCCATTTGGCGTACGTCTTTGCGATCATTGTATTCAAATGTGAAGGCGGCATTACCTTTTCCATCGGCAAAGTCCATACCGTGCAAAATATTAAATACAGCGTTTTCATCATCCCCTTCTGCCGACTCACCATATTGCACATTTACCTGAGTACCAACATAGTCCTTTTTCATAATGAAGTTAATTACACCCGATACTGCATCTGCACCATAAACAGCGGACGCAGCGCCCGTGATAACTTCAACTCGCTCAACCAAATTGCTCGGAATGCTATTCAAATCAACGGATGAGTCGCCAGGGCTATTACCAATGTGACGGCGGCCATTGACCAAAACCAAAGTACGGTTTGTACCAAGTCCGCGTAAATCCGCTAACTCAACCCCAACTAACTGACCGTTACTTTCTGTGCCTAAACGACCCGAACCGCCAGTGAAGGCTGGTAAATCACGCAAAATATCGCCAACATTGGTAACACCTGACAACGCAATTTGTGCAGAATCGATGATGGTTGTTGGCGTGGGTGTACCAGCGGTTGAGCGCTGAATACGTGAACCCGTAATTTGAATTTTTTCTACTTCATCTACCCCGTCTTGCTCTGCGGCATAACCACCACTACTTGCGAACAGCAATGCCAGACTGACGGCGACCTTACTACGATTGAAATGATTCATATTTTGTCCTATCGACTCACTAATTATTATTATTTAGCGTTTTGCTAAGTACGACTCGCACCACTTATTTGTAAGCATTAAAATTGCTCAAGTAGTTACGTATTAGGTATATGAAAAATTCAGTGTTGTAGTCAATTTAAGGACAAACAAGTCTCACGTGAGAATTTGTATTGCGTAATTTACAATTAACATCTTCGGTAAATAATTAGGTACATTTAACTTTGTGTACGAATGTGTTTCCAATTCATACACATTGACAGCGACGCTGACTGAGCGTAATTTTAATTGTTTGACCTGTACGAGAGACTCATAGAAAGCTAAACGAAAGTATGAGTGGTATTTAATTTGGCTAGCCATGTAACCCATACTCAAAATCACAATTTGTCTCTTTAAATCAATAACAAAATCACAATTAAAAACATAACTACGAGCTCAGCCGGATTAATTAGCCACTTCGACACATATGTTCCTCGGGTTTATTTTTGACCAAAAAGTGTAACACAGGGGTCACAATATTCGGTTAGCGTTAATCAACATCCGTTTATGACGGCTAGGCGCCAGAACTTTGAAAACTCCTAGACGTTTCTATTGAGAGGGAAATGCAATGACCAGAGCAGATCAAATAGAATCTATTTTAGATAACGTCGATGGCGCGCTTGCTGTAGCTAAGCTGCCCAAACATTTAAAAATGGCCGGTAGTCCATATTTGTTTTTTCGCGGCAGTGCAGCTCTTATGTATCATGATTTTAAAAGCAATCATATTGCGCTACCTGAACAGCTTTTTACCCTACCGCTGACCAATATTGTTGGTGATTGTCATACCGGCAACTTTGGCTTTATCAGCGAAGAAGGCTCACACGGGGATACGCTAATTTTTGCCCCCAATGATTTTGATGATGCATGTATAGGCCATGCGGTTTGGGATATATTTCGATTAGTGACGAGTCTATATCTCGCGCACGATCATGCCAAACGTGAACAAGCCAAAAGTGATGATGTCAAAGTTCGACAAAAGCCATTGGTTGCGCAAGATCAGCTTGATATAGCAGCAAGACAACTGTTAACCAGTTATCTATCTGCATGTGAGCGCTCGCTTAGCCATGAAATTAATAGTCAATCTGCGTTAACGCATTTCGATAAAGAGCACATACTCCATAAACGCTGGCAAAAGGCTTTACAACGTAAAGCAGGCGGTGCGGCATTTTTGACAAATAGTACGCTGGCAAAAGAACTAGATTTAGAGACTTTTCCTTTACGTTTCAAACAAAACCCAGAGCGGTTTGAATCCCTTTCCCCTGCGGTGTTTGAAGATATTATCAGCACGTTTTCACCTTATGTTGACGATACAATCCTTGATTGCGTGGAGCGCCTAAATGCAGGGACTGGCTCTAATAATATGAAACGTTACTATTTACTTGTGGGCCCAGAAGTAAACAGTGAAGCAGAACTTGATTTGAGCCTCTGCCATATCGTTGAAGTGAAACAACAACGCACGGCAGCACCGCTGGCGTTTTATCCAAATTTAAGCCCAATCAATCAATTAAACGCGGCGCACTTAACAGTAAATTGTCAGCGCAAAATGCAACGTCGCCCAGATCTAGTTTTAGATGATGCATTTTGGCTCGACAAGCATTGGCTTATTCGCTCACGACATCATGCCCGAGTCGGTATCGCGCCCGAGGATGTATTACTGGGTAAACGTGCCGCGCAGAAAAATGGCTTTACCCAGTTTACAGATAGCTGTGGCTTTGCTTTAGCGTTAACACATATGCGCGGTGACCGCCGTTCCTTATTGTTCCAACAGGCATGTTTAGACACCTTGCCAAGCTATATCGACACGATTATTGCAACTGGCCGTCAATATGCCGAGCAAGTACAAACAGACTGTGGTCTACTCGCTCAAATGCTTGCAGATAGTTAACGTATCAAAATCTTGGGCTAGATGTAATTCTCCATTGAAGTGCGCTCTAGCCTCTTGTTCTAACTTGTCTAACATATTTGGGCCGTGATAACGCACACTAAAGTGAGTTAATACAAGCCTTGGTATAGCGCATCTTTCGGCGAATTCGGCAACACGTTTTGCATCAGAATGCCCCGTATGGAGCCCAACACGATGTAAATCAGCATGGGTAAACGTCGCTTCATGAACCAACATATCTATATCTTCGCAATGCGCTTTCAACAAGGCTGGCTTTTCGTTATCGCCACTGACGATCACTCGCCTAGGTCGCCAGCTGGGATAGGTGTATTCGCTCGCCTTTAATGTTTGGCCTTGGTACTGTGCGTTGAGCCCTTTTTGCAATTGATTATAATGCGGCCCACTGGCGATGCCTTGAGCCTGAAGAGCAGCTATTTTTAGTTTATTCGGAATGCCCTTTTCCGTTATTTTAAATGCATAACTCGGCACTCGATGCTTCAGTGCGACAATGTCAATGGCACACAATGCAAAGTCGAGTTGATCTGTCACTTCCTCAATCGCATGCGTCACTAAATCAAAGGGTAAAGTCAAACTCGTCATCGCACGGGTTGCAGCAACAAAGTGAATCACTTTTCGTGGTGCTATCAAATGTACGGGCTCTGTTCGCCCACTCATGTTTAACGCAGCCAGTAATCCGGGTAAGCCATAACAATGATCACCATGACAATGTGTGATGCAGATCACACTGAGCTTATGCACAGACAAGTTACTTTTAAGCAATTGATGCTGAGTCGCTTCAGCACAGTCCACAAGTACCCATTGTTTTGACGTATCAAAGCTCACTGCGGTAGCTGACATGTTTCTTACTTGACTTGGACTACCCGAAGATGTGCCTAAAAATTGAATATGCATAGATAAACTAACTTAATAACTTGATTTTGTATGATCTTACCCTAACTCTATATCGTATAACCAAAACGTACAGGGAATAATCATGAAAAATGAACTAGACAGTAAAACCATTTTAAAAGTTTATGAAACGATTCAAAAACATGGTGAAGTAACAGAAGAAGGTAAGCTTTATGAAGGCATACTGGCGTTTTCCGATGTAGATGGATATACCATTTACCTCAAAGGAAGCGGCGTGCTAATGCGCTTTGGCTTTCATAATACCTACCATTTGGATTATGCGGTCGAAAAAAACAAAGAAGACTTTATTAAAAAAGTGGAGTCAATCGGCAAGCACCTTGAAGGTGATTAACCGATTTATGAGCAATGTATTCACATAGACCTAAACGAAAAACTCGCCAAGATGATAACCGCCATCGAGCGTTTATTATCTCGGCGCTTGAAGAGCTAAAAAAGCACCCTCACAAATTAGCCATTGTTAAAAGCAATTGCGCTCAGTTCAAACAACAAGCACATCTCAAAAGAGGCTTACTCATCGCTGTCGAACGATTCGAATGGGTATTTGCGATTGATGACAATATCGAGCGGATCTGCACTCAAGTTTTAGCAAATGATTACATTGGGAATAGGATCAGACGCTATCCGTTACTTTTTAAAGGAGTAATAGGTGATTAACCTTGTTTGGCTAAAGCGAGATTTTAGGCTCAATGACCATTCGGCTCTTTTTTACAGCCAACAAAATGATCGCCCAACTTTATTTTTGTATGTGATAGAGCCTGAATATTGGCGTCTAGCAGATACAAGCAAACGCCAGTATCAATTTGTCGCCCAGAGTTTACACAGCCTTGCCAAAGAGCTGGCGAGGCACGACGGTTTTTTGTGTATTCGCAGTGGTGCCGTTGTCGACATACTGGAAAAAATACACCAAAAGTACCCTATCCATTCGCTTTATTGCCATCAGGAAACGGGGAACGATTGGACGTACAAACGAGATACAAATGTATTCGCTTGGTGTAAAGTGCAGCAAATCTCAGTCTTCGAATACCAACAGCAAGCCGTATTTCGCACTAAGCTGAATCGCGACCATTGGCAAAAAAAAGCATCCGAATGGCTAGATTCACCCACCCACGCTATTCCCAGCCGTGTCAATTCATTACTCCCTCGCCATAGTGGCTTATCGTTACTTGATATGTATCCCGGCAACGATAATTTGACGGCTGACGAGCCACAACAAGGGGGATTAACGCACGCCAACTCAACCCTGCAGAGCTTTTTTACTGATCGCATCAATCAATATATGTATGGGATCTCAAGTCCTGTGAAATCTGTAACTACAAGCTCTCGCCTTAGTCCCTATCTGTGCTATGGCGTACTGAGTCTTCGAGAAGTTATAAATCAGGCCTACGAGCTTAAGGTAGATGGAAAAAGTTTATCGGGTTTTATTGCTCGCCTGCATTGGCATAGTCATTTTGTGCAAAAACTCGAGTCAGAGCCAAGATATGCCTATGAGTCCGTCCATAAATCGCTACTCCATATGCGAGCAAGTGAATTTAATGAGCAAAGTTATATGCGTTGGCAGCATGGCCAAACCGGCGTTCCCTTTGTGGACGCATGTATGAGAATGCTGTTAAAAACCGGTTGGCTCAATTTCAGAATGCGCGCCATGCTAATGTCGTTTGCAAGCTACCATCTATGGCTAGACTGGCCAAAAACAGCAGCATTTCTTGCAAGTACATTCATCGATTACGAACCAGGGATCCACTATCCACAGGTTCAAATGCAATCAGGAACAACAGGGATCAACCCATTTAGGATATACAATCCGGTCACACAGGGCGAAAAATACGACCCCAAAGGTGGTTTTATACGTTATTACATTCCAGAATTGGCCCACGTGCCAGACAGCTTCATTCACCGACCTTGGTTGTACTCAGGGTTAAAAACCGATTTATATGATAAACCCAGTCAACAGCCTGAATCAGCAGCAAGTGCGGCGAAAAGTAAAATTAAACGCTTTTACAATCAACATATCGACAAAGATGAAACACTTCGGGTGATCACCACACACGCCTCGAGAAAGCGTCAACTCAAGCGAACAAAGCCTGCTTCAAACAATCAGCTAAGCCTGTTCTAAAAACACGAAATGATACTGTAAACAACTCTATGCGCTGGCATTGTACTAAACCCATGAACCTAATTTAGGTGTTATTCTAATCACATGAAAAATAACCTTATTATTTTAGAAAAACAGAGACACTGTTGAAACGTCCTGCCATGACGAAAAAGCTCGAAAATGTCGAATATCTATAAGTTTCGTCTTATTAATACGTTCAATCGCCGATTCATTGTGAAAATAACGTCATAAAATGATAGATTACGGGAATTTTGTGATTTAGAGATTGTTCGTGATGTCAAATGCTGTAGAGACTAGCACCAATGAGCAGCCCCAGAATTCTCAGCAAAAAGGTTGGTTTAATCGCTTTTTAGCTACCATCGAATTCTTGGGTAACATGCTTCCACACCCAATAACTTTATTTGCGATGTTTTGTGTTGCCATCGTCATTTTCAGCGGTATTGCCGACTGGATGGGATTAAGTGCGATTGATCCCAGACCTGAAGGTGCTAAAGGACGTGCGCCAGATGGCGTTATTGAAGTTGTAAGCTTACTCAGCGCCGAAGGTTTGCAAAAAATTGTGACTGGTTTAGTGACCAACTTCACAGGCTTCGCACCTCTAGGAACCGTATTAGTCGCCCTATTGGGTGTAAGTGTTGCAGAACATTCAGGCATGTTGTCAGCCGCAATGCGTGGCATGGTGATGGGCGCGTCAAAACGACTGGTTACTTTTATGGTTGTATTTGCCGCTATTTTATCAAATACCGCGTCAGAACTCGGCTACGTTGTTTTGATTCCGCTCGCCGCAATGATATTTCACAGCTTGGGTCGCCACCCTCTGGCAGGCCTTGCAGCGGCATTTGCCGGTGTATCAGGTGGATACAGTGCAAACCTACTATTAGGCACCATAGATCCACTGCTTGCGGGTATTACAACGCCAGCTGCACAAATGATTGATCCTAGTTATCAAGTTGGTCCAGAAGCTAACTGGTACTTCATGATGGTTTCTGTATTCCTTATCGCTATCGTTGGTACTTGGGTCACAGAAAAAATCGTTGAACCCCGCCTTGGCAAGTATGATCCGAAAGAGGCCAGCATCGACCTAGGTGAGAACAACATCGAACATTTATCTGACAAAGAAAAGTCAGGTTTAAAATGGGCGGGCGTAGCATTACTGATTGTGTCTGCGCTGCTGGCATTAACCATAGTGCCAGAGCACGGTATTTTGCGTCACCCTGAAACGGGCTTAGTCGCTGGTTCTCCATTTTTAAAAGGTATTGTGGTATTCATTTTTGTGACTTTTGCAATTCCTGGGTTTGTGTACGGGCGCGTTGTTGGCACAATGAAAAATGATAAAGACGTTATTGATGCAATGAGTAAGTCAATGAGCTCTATGGGCATGTATATTGTACTTGTATTTTTCGCTGCTCAATTTGTTGCTTTCTTCAAATGGACCAACCTCGGTACTATTTTAGCTATCAATGGAGCTGCATTACTGCAAGCACTTAACCTAACAGGCCCTGAAGTATTTGTGCTGTTCATATTTATGTGCGCCATTGTGAACTTAAGCCTTGGCTCATCTTCTGCGCAGTGGGCAGTAACCGCACCTATCTTTGTGCCTATGCTCATGTTAGTTGGCTATGCACCAGAAACCATCCAAGCAGCGTATAGAATTGGTGATTCCGTCACTAACTTGATCACGCCAATGATGAGTTATTTTGGTTTGATCCTCGCGGTTGCCACTAAGTATAAAAAAGACATGGGTATTGGGACTTTGGTAGCAACTATGTTGCCTTACAGCATGTTCTTCTTCATCGGTTGGGTCGCCCTATTTTATATTTGGGTGTTTGGATTTGGCTTACCAGTGGGGCCTAACTCGCCAATTTACTATACGCCTTAATGAAGCAATAAAAACGCCAGCGCATGCTGGCGTTTTTATTTAAAGTGTTTAATAAAGGTACTGATTCCAGTAAGATATTGACATAAAAAACCAAATTTTGATTTGTTAAAAGGCGAATGCTCACCTACAGTTCAGTAGAACTCGCCAAAAAAGGAGCTTAGGTTTCTCACGAAACATTATTTTTATCATTAAGGTATTTTATGTACACGCTGTTTTATTACCCACGTAATGCGAGCCTTGCGCCGCATTTTGTATTGAAAGCACTTAACGTCCCCTTCCAACTCGAACTTGTAGACCGTACCAAGGTTGCCCACAAATCAGCACAATATCTCAGAATTAACCCTACAGGCCGAATACCCACCCTGGTTGATGATGACTTTGTACTGTTTGAGAGTGCCGCGATATGCCTCTATTTAAGTGAAAAGCATCCACAAGGCAATTTAATCCCGACAGAGCAAAAAGCTAAGGCCGAATTCTATCAATGGCTTATGTATCTAACCACGACGGTGCAGAATGAGTTGATGGTTTATTTTTACCCAGAGCGCCATACTCAAAGCGCCATTATGTATGACGACATCGTGAATACGCAGCAATCTCGTATCAGCGAGTGTTTAGAGATCCTTAATCGTCACATCGGCGATAAAACCTATATGGTAAACGACCAGTTCTCTGTAGTGGATTGTTATATGTTCATGTTGTGTATCTGGGCTGATGAACTTAAAAAGCCGCCTCTTAGCTTTGCTAACTTGCGACGTTATTTGTCAGAACTTGCTAGGCATCCTGCTATTAAAGCGGTGTGCGAAGTTGAAGAAACAGATTTAAGTCCATATAAATAGGACTATGACAGCTCCATGGGGCGTGGTATGAAGTACCCCATGGATAGATACACGTTCACTTGAAAAAATTTTGAAAATCTTTGTTAATCAAAATAATACCCACGATCAGCGCCAATATACCAAACACTTTTTGGGTTGAAATACTAACTTGCGGGACATTAAACCAACCAAAATGGGCAATGAGCATGGCCATCAAAATTTGTCCGCTTAAAACAAAAGACATCAAACTCCCTACCCCCATTTTGGGAATAAGAAAATAACACAGACCAACACCCACTGCGCTGAGCACACCACCAAGACCCCATAAATACCAAGGCACAGACGCTATCATTTGACTCGTTGGCAACGACTTGCCCATCGTACTTAGCGCAATAAGTGAGTAACTGGCACTGAAGAAAAATGCACACACAGTGGCAAGCAGTGGGTTATTCAGCAAACTACCAAGTTGTGCATTCATACTGGCTTGTAACGCGATTGCCGCGCCAGCACCGACAGATAATAAGGCAAATAACATATTAATTCACCTCCATAACGAGTTCATCCAATGCGTAGCGAACTTTGTGATTTTTTGCGACAACATCATGAACGTGTCTGTAACCAATCGGGCAAGCGATGACGGTTTTGAGCTGCTGAGCCTTCAAACCGAGTATTTCATCGTATTTTTGATGCTCGAAACCACCCACAGGACACGTATCCACTTTATAACTTGCGGCACTTATCAATAACGTCCCAAGCGCGATATACGCTTGTTGACTCGCCCATTGAAAGCGCTCAGCTTCATTTAAGTGCATCAATGAAGAACGGATGGTCTGGTCCATAGCATCAAGCTTGGACGCTTCTAAATTGTTGGCAAGCCGTACACGTTGAATATAGCTGTCGATTTGCAAACCAATATCCGCCATATTCGCGGCAATTATCAAAAGATGACTATTGTCGGCTATTTTTCGTTGATTGTAGCTGGCTGCCACCAGCTGCTCCTTAACGCTTTCTTGGCTTATCACCAGTATCTTATATGGTTGAATGCCAAAAGACGACGCACTCAGTCGTGTTGCATTTAACAGCTGTTCTAATACATCGTTTTGTACTTTTTCACTTGAAAATCGGCGCACCGCGTAACGCCAATTAAGTAGCTTTTCTATATTTGTCGCATTTTGCATTTTATCTCTCCAACGACGTTTCCATTTGTTGAAGAGATTACGCGACTCGATATTGAGATTCATTTACCTATGTAAATAATCACTGATTTTTTAATGTGTGTCGTATTCGACTTAACTGGGTAGCGCTTACGCCAAGATGTGATGCTAGGTGATATTGCGGTATTACTTTGGCAAGTTCTTGATGTTGCTCAAGAAACAGCAAGTATCTTTGTGTTGCGTCTTGCTGTATCAAGCATATCTCACGATGGTCTTTTTCTAATAACCAATTTTTTTCCAAATACTTAATTTGAAATCGCATTAGCTCAACATTATCAAATAATACGCTTCTGAACTGCTTAAAGTTGACTAAGACCGCAACGGTATCTTGAAGACATTGTACGCCCTGCTCAACACTTTGCTGTTGGTGTAAAGCACTCATTATGCCGGGAAATTCACCCGCTTTGAAAAATCGCTTGTTATATTCCTGACCATTGTGATCGCAGGCAAAAAGCCGTACTAACCCTGAGTGAATAAATGCAAATGTGCTCGGTAATTGCGAAAATGGATACAAAAATTCGTCTTTTTTAAAATGCGCGATTTGAAACAATGGTACCAATTGCTCCCACGTACTATCCGATATTTCGCTATAGCTTTGAATAACCTCTTTGAGCTGCTGAAGTGGCGTATTCATAATTTCCTCATTCCTTTATATGACCGGCAAAATAGTCGCATGTGTCTGCGCTTTATGCTGTAATGCATTCATTTAGCAAAGCCTCTGTAATGCGCCAATACTATCAGCAAAAACTGAACTCTCAACAACTTACTTTCGACCCAGCACAGCAAGAAGCCGTTTTAATGCTAGATGCACTTCAACAGGCCATCCAATTGGGCGGTACGCCACAAAGCATCTATCTATATGGCCCTGTTGGGCGTGGCAAAACCATGCTGATGGATATGTTTTTCAACACGCTTAATTTAAATTCAAAACAACGCCTCCATTTTCATCATTTTATGCAACAAGTGCATCAAGAAATGAATCACATTCAAGGAGCAACTAACCCATTGAGTCACATCGCTAAAAACTGGGCAAAAAAGGTAAAAGTGCTTTGTTTTGATGAGTTTTTTGTCACGGACATTGGCGATGCGATGATCATGGCACGCTTATTTGAACAGCTATTTAGCGAAGGCGTTGTGTTAGTTGCAACCTCCAATTGTCACCCACAAACCCTATACCGTAATGGATTACAACGAGACCGCTTTGTGCCAACGATCGCGCTGTTAGAAAAGCAATGCACAATTATCAATGTGGCAGGTGACTATGACCATAGATTTGCCAACGGACTGAGCACCACCCATTATTATGAAAGCAACGAAGTTGCCTTCAATAAAGCATTTGCCAACGCTGGAGGAACGCGATGCGCTTCACTCATCACCATTTGTCAGCGCGAAATTCCGCTCATGGGTTTGGGAGGGCATATCGCCATGTTTGATTTTATGACTTTATGCTCAGCACCACGGGCAACCGCAGACTATATAGAGCTGGCAGGCAAATTTAAGACTTTATTCGTTGCCAACATTCCGCAAATGGGAAAACACGCTTTGCACGACAACACAGCGCAAGGCATTGAAGATGGTTATCAGCGAACAAAAACTAACGATGTTAGTTATGAGCTAGATGACCCTGCCCGACGTTTTATTGCTCTCGTTGATGAGTGTTACGAAAGAAAGTGCTTGATTGTCATACATGCACGAGTTGGCCTGACTGCACTTTATGTTGGAAAAAAGCTCGCATTTGAGTTTGAGCGAACAAAAAGTCGCCTTGTAGAAATGCAGAATTGGTAGTCATCTTCAAGTACCAAGCCCTCTGTTACAAAATAAACATAAAACACCAAGCCCAGAACCATTAGTTTACATTTATTTACAGTTCATATCCAACTCGATATCGGTAGCGACTCAAAGGATTAACAAGACGCAATAAACCCAAGAAAGTAAACGGTAAAACATTGTTTTTATTCAACTTTAATTAAAACCCAAAATCAAAACCTGGCAAACCAAAAAAGTTACACAAAACCCTCTTTTAAAACATTGTTATCACATTTATGTTTAACCTGTATTGCTTTTAGGTAAAAATGTGATTAAAAATAATAGCGACTACAAAAAAAAGGGCAAAAACATGTTTAAAAAGACAGCGCTGACAGTAATGCTAGCACTTGGATGTTCATCAGCAGTACAAGCTCAAATTTCATACTTACAAGATACAAGAGACGCGCTTGTGTTTCCTGATTACACATACGATGAGAAGGTTGTCGTAGCCGAGCAGGCAAAATTACTGCTTGATGGCCTTTATGTTCACAAATACGCAAAGAATCTCTACTACGGGATTTCCCCAACAGGCCATTTAGACCCTGTAGCAGCAATTAATTCAGTAATTGATGAATTGGGTTCTCTCTCGTCAGAAGAGTTTCATAAGAAGATTCAAAAAATCTTTCTTTCACAACGTGATCTTCACTTAAATTATAACTACCCAGCACCTTTATCAAACTACCTATCGTTTGTACCGTTTAAATTTGCGCAAACTATTGCTGCGGATGGCTCAGTTGAAGTGCGAGTGAACGATATCTGGACTCGCTTCCTAGCACTTGTACCGCAAGGCGATATGATTGCACTAGGTGATAAAGTAGTCTCTTACAATGGCAGAGACATCAATGAAGTTGTCAAAGAAAACTTTGAAAACGGCGCAGGCGCTAACCCTGATGGTGGTTATGTACGAGCACTAGAAGTATTAAGCTTAAAGTCGCATTCATCATCATTAGTGCCTCAAAGCAACGATTTAACACTGTCTTTAGAATCTCATGAAACTGGAGAAGTGTACAATGTCACCTTGCCTTGGCTGGTATACAACAGCGCGCCAAGTGCAGTTGATGAACAAAATCAAGCAAATGCATTCGCACAAAGTACCAACGATGTTTTTGCGCAAATTCAAGCGCTTGAAGCAGAAGCTGATATTGACGACAACTTTGCTTTAGCACAAAACCCAACTTTTGAACCAACAATTACTTGGAACAAAGTGGACGTTGATGGCAAATCTGTTGGTTATATTCGCATTGCATCGTTCGTGCCTCAAACAGGAATGGAAGGCGCAATCAACGCAGTAGTACAAGTATTAGACAATCAACTAAGCGACACCGACGCATTAGTGATTGACGTGCGTGATAATCCAGGCGGCAATATTCTATATGCAGATGCATTGATGCAGCTATTTGCACCACAAAAAGCAACTCCGACACGTTTTAGACTGACAAATACGCCGTTAAATCATTATATGATGCTTGAAAACCAATTTGGTATGTACTTTGAAGACCGTTGGAGAGAGATCGTAAGCGATGCAGCGGGAACAGATGCTCAATACACAGCAACCAGTACATTTGTGACTAAAGACGAGAATAACCTTGTTGGCCAAGCTTACTATAAACCCGTCGGTGTTTGGTCAAACGCGAAAACCTACTCTTCGGGTGATGTTTTCACATGTGGTATGCAAGATAATGGTTTTGCAACCATCTTCGGTCAACACAAACGCACAGGTGCAGGTGGTGCAAACGTGCTAGAGCAAGATGTATTTGCAACTTATGTGGGTGCGCCATTCGAAAAGTTACCTCATGGACAAGGCATGCGCGTTTCTTGGCGTCAAATGGTTCGTCATGGTCATAACGTAAATAGCATTGTTGAAGACTATGGCTGTGTTGCTGACCAAGTTGTTAGCTACGACTTGCAAGATATCTTAAATGGTGATGGTGAAGATTTTGCGACCATTTCAAAAGTATTACTTAGCCAAAGAACCAAGCCTGCAAGCGTAAGCTTTGAGCAACCACGCCACGTGGCACTTGCTGATGTAAACAACACTATCACGGTTAAAGTTAAAAATACCGAGTTAGTCGATGTATACGTTAATGACCAGAAAGTTGATAGAGTTGCAGTTTACGCATATGGCCCAACAGCAACCACTCTCGACTTTGTTATTCCTGAAGGTTTGACTTCTGGCTCAATCAAGTTTGTCGGTTTGGATAGTGGCAAAACACCACTGTGGAATAGCAAGCGCTATTTCTACTAATCCGAGCACTTTTTAATGAAGGTAGCGAGCGACTCTTAGCTCGCTACCTGTATTCGAAAAAACCAATTATTGCTACCACATACATCATTCACTCACACTGTTAAGCTTCTAATATTAAAATTATTTATTTCAACACGTTAGATATAAAAAGCAATTTTAAAAATAGCCTACACTTTCTTACTTATTCCAAATAGTTTTATACAAATCTCTACTCTACAATCCTCTCACTTTATTGGAAGTCAAAGTTTAATCCATTCAATTTGGTCATTAATTTGCCAAAAACAAATGAGTTAATTTTTTGGAAAAAGGAGCAAGTAGCATGACAAATCTCACACAAACAAATTGGCAATGTCATCTGCGTAAAGTTTTACTTTATGTCGCATATGGCGATGACCTACTCTATTACTTAGGTGTGAAAGCCAGTATTTTATCTGTCTTGCATCATTGTCATGGTGACAATCAGCCTGAAATAGTCGTCGTCAGTGAAAAGCCCGAATTATTCAGTCAATACCCGATTCAGCACATCACCATCACGTCCGAGTTAAAACATGCGTGGAGTCTACAAGGAAAGTACCACTACCGGATAAAAAATCGAGCGTTGGCGCATGCAATAGACCAACTCAACTTGGAGGCAAATGATAAAATACTGGCTCTAGACACTGACACTTACTTTACTCAAGATATCAATGTGTTGTTTGACAAAATAACCGCAAGTCAATCGCTCATGTTCTTGGATGAAGGCGCGTTGACAAAAAAAAACTTCACTGAATATCGCGAATCATATGATGCTCCTTTAGCATTGAGAGACGGCCAAACTTATACGCTTTCTCACGAGTATCATATGTGGGGATCTTTAATGGTTGGTATTACTGCCGGCAAGCGCGCACTCATAGATGAAGCTGACGACCTGTTGACTGCACTGCATTTACATGCGCCAGAAGTAAGAACTGTCGAGCAATTTGCGATGGCTCAAGTACTTGAAAAACATGGAAGTCTAATTGAAGGTAAAAAGTGGGTTCATCACTACTCGCACAGAGGAAGAAAATCATTTGCGCAAATAAACATTGATACCTTTTTTAACAAATACGCGCACTACGGCTTTGATACACAATTACAGTGTTACCCTGAACTGCGCCTAAGAAGAACGCTCAGTGCTTTTGTTAAAGAAAAATTTTACAAGATAACACACCCAGGCCGCCCTAACTCAACCGTAAAAACGATATGATGCAACCAATACCAATTTTGATGTACCACAGTCTCGCTGTAAAACAGAAAGGTACTGTTTTACGTAGTATCCATGTTCCACCAAAACGTTTTGAAAACCACATGAAAATGCTCAAGTTGCTTGGTTATAAAGCGCTTAGTATGAAAGACCTGACCCCTTACTTAAAAAGGGAAAAACAAGGCAAGGTTGTGGGGCTTACTTTTGACGATGGCTATTTAAATAACCTGACCTATGGCGCAAACATACTTCAAAAGCTGGGCTTTAGTTCAACGCTTTATGTGGTAAGTGATCTCATTGGCCAACATAATAAATGGGATGAGCATAAAAATATCGACATCAACCCATTAATGAATGAATCACATATTAGACAGTGGCTTAGTTTGGGCCAAGATATCGGGGCACATACGAAAAACCATGTGCATTTAAATGAGTTAACTGAACAACAAGCGAATGAAGAAATTGTCGGGTGCAAACAAGACCTTGAAAACAAATTTCAAACACAAGTTAACGATTTTTGCTACCCATATGGTCATTTTACTCAGAACAATGTTGAGCAGGTGAAAATGGCGGGATTCGAAACGGCAACAACCACAATCAGAGGCCGAGCCAATTACAACTCTCAATCTGATTTATTGACTTTACCTCGTGTTTTTATTCCTTATCACACTTGGCCTTTGCGCTTTTATCAAAAAAGCTTCACAGCTTATGAAGATAAAAGAGCGCATAAATCTTAATCATTAGCAAACTCGCGCTGCTGGTACAAATCCAGCAGCGCAGCACAAGTCCTTCTTGACCTAAAAATAGTGGCGATGTGATTCAGTTAGTTTCAAATGAGGCGGTTTCAAATAGCTACGATACAAATAGCGGTACTCTTTACGGATCTTAGGTCCCGTCGTATCGCTTTGTGTGTCAGCCTTCGTCATTAACTCATCTAGGAACAGCGCAAATTGTTGCTCGTCGTTTTTTGCAATTTCTTGTAGCTTTGCCTCATACCCCGGAAAAAAGTCCGATTTCAGCGCATGTTGCAACTCACGCAGCTCGTCAAGTTTTTGCTCTGACAAAAATCGTATCGCTAGATACGACCACTGATATATCTGCTTTGAACTTTGTCCGTACTTAGTCTCGAATATATCTTTTAAACTTAGCCGTGCCGAGCGCTCGGTTTCATTGAGTACTTTCATGGCTTTGGCATTGTCTTTACCTTTGGCCACCAACTCAGCGAGGCCTTCACTCCACCAAACAAGTTTGTCAGGAAAGTGCCCAAATCCGCCATACTTGTTAAAACGGCCATCAAGGTAATGTACATATTCATGATTTAAGTTCCAAACCTTAAACTTATCGTCTGTCCAAAATGCCTGAAAGCTAAAAAATGATGCCTGATTGTTGGGATCGCTGGGCGTCCCTTCAATATACATACCTCCGTTGTTTGTATTAATATCAAAAAGCAGCTGGCCGTAGCGGTTGTAATCACTATAGTTATCGAAAATAACCACCTGTAACGCTTTATTATTATCATTGGCTACGCTTTTCATTTGTGTGTTAAACAAATCATGAAAGTCACTTTCTTGTGAGATCAAACGCTTACAACTATATGCTAGCTGCTCATTATCGAGCGATGTTGCTCGGATCCAAAGTCTGTCAGAACACACATGCTTAATCGGTAATACCTTGTCGAGATCATGACTCACACAGCGTTCCGGCGTATTCTGCTCGCATTCGCTTTTACCACGAAAGCTATTCACTAAATATAAATTTGAATACCCCTGTTTTGCCTGTAGATCAGAGCTTGCTTGTAGGCTCTCTAGTTTTTGCCAAATCTCGTCATCAAGCTTAGATTGTTGTTTCTCATCTAAAAGCTGACTAATGTAACCAAGTGCCCAAAGTGCATGATCTCGTCGCCAACTCATATCATCTAACTCATTCATTAGCGCATTCATAAGCTTGGTTTGTAACACAAAATCCGACTGCAATTGCTCATTAGAACGCGCAGCAAATGCGACAAAGCCAATCGCTCTAAATAGCTCCCATCGGGCATAGTCGTTTTCAACACCTTGTTTGTTCTTTAACTCAGCCAGCAAACTTGCAATGCGATCAAGGTGTGCAGGCCAGTCGGCTAACTGCTTCTCTTTACTCAAAAAGCGATAAACAAGTACCGAATAGTTTTCGATAAATCTCGCATTCTTGTCTGCTGGTCGAGGTTTATCCACCAAGGTTAACAAAGTGGACGAGAGCGACTGATACTCATCTTGTGCAAAGTCAGATGTATCACCAAAGTAACTAAAGCCTCTCAGCCCGTACAGTAATTCATTCACGTGCGTCCAGTTGGTATTTTTGCCTTGAGCTTGATGTGCAATGTATTCGACTGCCTCCTTGTAGTTATCAAGTGAGATTCCGTGCTGCCACCAGCTGTTTACCTTGGGCATAGTTATCGTGTTGTCGTGTACAGTACTGCTCTGGCAGGCAACAAGTCCTAAAACGAAAATTGGCATTAGTATTGTTTTTTTTATCATAGTCTCTCAGCCAAAAGGCACATCCTCAACTTGGTTTTTGAATACAATATACAAACATGACTTTATAATCAACATTCGTCGTCAGCCACTCATTATTAAAGTAAGAGAAGCAAAATGTATGGTTAAACCATACTGACTAAGTTAAGGTAACGCCTTTGATTTTGTTGGGGAAGAATGTGAAAAAAATAGCGATCTTTGTTGATGTTCAAAACATTTATTACACCTGTAGGCATTCACTTGGTCGTAACTTTGACTACAATGCGTTCTGGCGAGAAATTCAACAACTCGGTCATATCGAAAAAGCGTACGCTTACGCAACTTACCGTGGCGATGATAAACAAACTCAGTTTCAAAACATTCTTCGTGCGATTGGTTTTGAAGTCAAATTAAAGCCTTACATTCAAAGACAAGATGGCTCAAAAAAAGGCGATTGGGATGTGGGCATTACCATCGACATGATGGAAACCGCTAAAACGGTTGATGAAGTGGTGTTGCTTTCCGGAGATGGAGACTTTGCGCTATTACTCGCACATTTGCGTAACCGCTATGGCGTATCCAGTCGAGTCTACGGCGCAGAAAAACTCACATCGCAACAACTTATTGAAAGTAGTGACAAGTTTATCGCCATTAACGACAATTTATTGCTTCCATAGCAAGAAAAACCAACACTCAAACTGTTAGCTTTATTAGCAAAGGTGACGTATGTAAGAATGGAAGCACTAATTCAGACCGTGTTTTTGAAATCAGCCCGTGGAATTGGCCTAAAGCACAACACAGCAAAAGCAGGTCATAAGTTACAGATAGCAATAAGGCAAGTATGCCCTATTGCTATCCAACTACACTTTAAAATATCCCCAAAATTCAAGCATAAACTAGTTTTTAGTCACTGCGTTAACTCTTCTCACTATCGCAAATAATACTAATAATATGCCGATTAACCTTGGGTCGAAACTACCCGATGAACCACTTTGGCTATTGTTACTGGGAGCGATTTTAATATTCACCGTTTTTACCTCAGATTCGTCTCTACCATCACTGACATAAAAACCAAAGGACATATCTTCACTGGCGCCAGATGGGATGCTAACGGTGACTTTACCTGTAGCCTCATTCAACACTATACGTTTGCTCGAGACATTTTGAGCTAAGTGATAGGTTAGTGGGTCACCATCGGTTTCTGATACTTTCAAACTAAAGCTTAGCGTTTGTGAAGGCTTGGCTGACAATTGCATGTCTTGGGCTACAGGGGCCGAATTAGTTAACTGGAGCTTTACAACAGCAGGCTCTGAAGTATCATTCGCATCAGCAACTCGATATGAAAAAGAGAGGCTTTCACTCATACTTGCTTCGGGATTAAAATGCACAACTCCCGTGCTCGAGTCTAAGTCGAAAAGACTTCCTTCTTGTGGCTGCTCTATAATTTCATACGAAATAGTGTCTTGATCTTCATCTTCGCCAAGCAATTGTAATTCAGATACGCCGCGCCAATGGACTTGCTGTTCAATCGCTTTGGCTACAGGAGCTGTATTGTAAATTTCGATACGAACACTACCATGAGCGACCTGCTTATTATTACTGAGCACCTTATAACTTAAGTAATCTTTACCGATCTGACTGGGTGTATATTGATAAACGCCATGATTTAAATCTTTAGCAGCCAACTGTGCTTTATTCGATTGATGGTCAAATACATAATGCTCGCCAGAAAACCACTGGGCCAAATCAATATCAAGAGCAGATCTAACATGCACTGACAGAGACTTTCCTACAACTTCCTCACTCGCCTGTGCTTGCTCTAAATACTGAAATACGACTGGATCAGACCCATCGGTATAAAAGTATCCTTGCTCACCCAAAGACTGAAAGAACACATGCTGATAATTGAGCGGTGTATCAAACCAAAATTCTTGTGATTCATTAATGGTGTTATATACACCAAAGCCATTCTCGCAGCTAAACACCAGTTTATTGACCGCAACATCATTTAATGAAATGGGATTGTTAGCCCCGCATAACTGGTTTATTTTTTTATGAAGTCCGGGTTCATCCAATACATACAAAGCGCCATCTTGAGATAGTCCAAAAACGGATGTAAACCCCTTATAAGACGCGCTTGCAATATCAACAAATTGAACACCGTTATCGATTTGCTTAGGGCCTTCCTCAGCCCCGACAATCCAAGTCGCTGGTGGGTAAAGTAAGTACACTGCCCCTTCTTTGCTGCTGTACACAAGTTTATTTGCTTTGCGCTTATCAATATCTTTTAGCTCAACGTGATTGAATGTTTTGTAGTCGGATGCGCCATCATAAACACTAATTTGGTTATAATCCGAATAGTCACTTGGATCGCCACGACCGCAATAGTAATAATTAAATTCATCGTCTAGCCCGTCTAAATTAACATCATCATAAAAAAGCGTTCGGCTACAAAAATACGATGAAGTAACGTCAGCAAGATATGACTCTTTCAGCTGTTTGTTTGTTTTTAAATCGATCGTGCGGGTGTAAATTGTATCTTTAAAATTACCACTCATAGCTGAAGGGAATTCATTCTCACTGGTACATTCCAAAGCTGGCCGCCCCTCAAAATCAACCAGTTTATTTTCACGTGAATTGGCGCAGCGGGCATCTGGCTCTGGAAACTCAGCTGTCAGCCAACTACCTTCGCCTTCAACATTTGTATACAGATTATGGGCAACATTGTGCGGAGAAATGCCAGATTCAAAAATATCTAATTTACCATCCTGATTGAAATCGTGTACAAATACCACTTCATCGTAGCGATAACCAGCTTCTGGATGTGTATAGCAATTAGGCGCTTGTAGCTCTAACTCAATCGTGACTATGCAGTAAGAGTATGACATATACCTCGTTTCAAGAGAGCCTATACTGTTTGGTGTAATAACGACCTGAGGTATGTCTCCCATCAAAAAACTTCGGAAGTTTTCTCTTATAAATGGATAAGCAGTATTATTTCCATCCCAAATATTGCGGTTATGCTTCACACTGAACAAAGCAAGGCCATTCTCTTCATAATGACCGTCATAATCCGATTGAGTTGTTTTCAACAGTACTTCATCAACACCATCTTCATCAAAATCTTGAGCGTAAATTGGCTCGCCTTTAAATTGCTCTGAGCTAAGTTGTGCCACTTTGCTTAAAGCAGCAGACGCAGTAAAGCGATAGACAGAACCATCACCAAAAAGTAGTTCTGGTATATTGGCTTGCGTAAAACTACCTTGCACCATACCGCCTGTGCCCACAGGGTAGCTTGTAACGTCATAGTTATCAGATAAATCAATGATGCTTAACGTGTCATTTGAAGAAACTAACAACTTGTCATTAATCGTGCTTTCTTGCACTTGTAATTGTGCGGTATCAATTTTAGTTTCAGAAATATCAACGTCTTTGAGATGCGTGAATGTGGTTAAATCGAATAGCTTTACAAGGCCCGTATTCATACCTAGCACAGTAATGAGATGCCCCGTGTTTGCTTGCGTAAAATAACTAAATGCGGTGACTTGATCAGATAAATAAAAACGCTTTTTTACCGTAAAGCTATCATTTTCTCTTTCGATAATGCTTAAAAAATGGCGCTCATCCCACATGTCTATCACAGCCATTTGCTTATCATCAGCATAAATAACCTCTGTTATTGCGCCAATATCACTGGCAGCTTTTACAATGGTTATCGGCGTATTTTCTTGACTTTGGGCAGGGAATAAAAGCGAGCCAATAGAAATGGCAGTGCAAAGAGCAACTGTCATTAAAGTGTGAATATGCTTCATATTTTTCATCTTCCTTTTTGTTACAAAGCTTTAACTCGCGCATTGTATCTGAATTAATCAATGTCATGAAGCTTTTCACTGAAGTTGTATGGGAAATGAAAGCCTTACTAAGGCTTTGTTTAAAAATAAAAAAGGCAGCTACGTTCTATAGCCGCCTACCAATCAACGCTAAGAGCAAATTTTTATAAACTTGGTTGCACATCCAGCCCATAACCAAACATGACGGCCAACACCAGTACAACACTCGCCGCAGCCATGAGTTTCGCCATTAACGGCATACAAAACTTAAACCAATGGGTATAAGGCACCCCCGCCATGCCGATGATCCCCATCAGTACTGCGTTTGTGGGCACTATCATATTAGAGAATCCATCACCAAATTGATAAGCTAAAACAGCGACTTGACGAGGCACGCCTACTAAATCACCAACCGGCACCATGAGCGGCATTGTCACATAGGCTTGACCTGAACCTGACGGAATAAATAAGTTTAAAAACGTTTGGATGAACAACATACCAATTGCCGATACTTCAGCGGCAACATAAGACAGCGGCGTTGAAAGGCCATTCACTATGGTATGAAGAATTTGACCATCTTCTAAGATCAAAGCAATACCTCGGGCTACACCAATCAAGATGGCCGTAGTTACTAGCTCTGCAACACCATCTATAAATTTATGAGAAGCTTCATCCGCACTGAGCTTGCCCAAAATCGAAATCAAAATACCCCAAGCAACAAACAAACCACCCAGCTCGTAAAGATACCAATGCTGTGTGGCGATACCCCAAACGGCAACCACTAGGGTAACTAGAAATGAAAACAAAATTGTTTGATGGCGTTTGTTCAATGCCGGGTAACTCGGCTGTGCTTGCCCTGATAATGGGCAAGGCACCCCTTTCATGACCGAAAGTTCAGGGTTCGCTTGCACGCGTTTGGTGTAACTCCATACGTGATGAAAACCAATTAACACAAACGGTATGAAAATAGCCAATCTCAGCCAAATGCCCGAATAAACTGGAATTTCAGCGATTTGTTGTGCGATTAATACAGTGAATGGATTAAACGCAGAAACCCCATAGCCAATGCCATAGCCCGCGATGATCATCCCCACGGCCGTCATTGCATCAAGTTTCATTGCTTTACAAAGCGCCACCAAAATAAGTACAAATGGAATGTACTCGCCAGCGGTACCAATAGAGCTTGATGCCATTGCAAAACAAAACACCACCATAAAAATAAGCTTTTGTGGTTTATCGCCATGCTTCTCGAGCAATCGACCAATTAACGCATCTACCGTCCCGGTTGCTCGAGCAATAGAGAGTACACCACCCACAATGAGGACAAAAAAGATCACATCCTGTGCGGCGGCAAATGCACGCGGTATCGCTTTAAGCAAATCCCACGGCGTCAACATAACAGTGTTTTGGGCAACATGATACGTGCCGGCCAGTACCATTTGGCGACCAGATTCTGTGGTTGCAGTATCAAAGAACCCTTGCGGTACAATCCAAGTCGCCACCAAAGCGACGACCATCATCCCTAACAGCAAGATTAAGGTATGAGGAACTTTCAATGTCTTTGCCATGAAAGTACAGCTCCGTTTAATAAAAAGTTAAATTTGTCGCATCTTACCGATATTCGGCGCAAAGTTCACCCTCTTTGCTTTGATCTGCATAACCTGTAAGCCAACTGGTTAGACACTTTGGTATGATTAGCTCATATCTGATCTTATAGTGTTGATGAATAGGTTCATATCTCATCTAACAGATAACTTAGAGCGATTAGCAAAAGTTCTTTCAAACACGTTTTTGGACAGAAACGCGTAAGAGACTAAGGACAGCTTCGTGCCAGAAGCAGCCGTTAAATAGTATTATTAAAATCAACAACTCTAAATCAACAACTCTGACCCCATTGATTCGACCCCATTGATTCGACCCCATTGATTCCCATAATTGCCTTGTTAGAGGTTACCTACACCTAGTATACCCTTTTACATAAGTACCATTTTTACGATAATATCCACTTACATAGTGACAATTTGAGCCTGAGGGTTGAGTTACAATATATTTAGGTATATTACAACGAGTATGTCCTGTTACAAATGTACCATCTTTCCGATAATAACTATTTACCCATGTGCAACCGTTACTCGAAAGAAATGACTTAGGCGTAGTGCTCGGGCAGCTGTAACTTCCTGAAATGTATTGCCCACTTTTAGTAAAATGTCCATCGTTATAACTACACCCATATCGAACTGCTGCCGCACTGGGGTACATTGAATCATACAGGCTAGTACAACCTTCAAGTAACATGGTTAAAAATAGTAAAAAGAAAATCCGTTTCATGAGCAACCTCTAACGTATGATATGGACTCCCCGACCACTTAGCCACAATGTGCCATAGTGGTAGTTAAACCAAAACGAGGAGAGTCCATATGTCTTTAATTAAAACCAAAACTGGACAGGCACTATAAAAAGATGCTTTAAATTCTGCGATAATAATAACTCCCGCACTTTTGGTTAGTTATTATATCAAAAGAAATGCACATATTAAAAAGGACACACACTTAATAGAAAAAGACACTTAAAAAAGATCTCGGTTTGATTCTATGTGTCAGCGTTTGTCTTCTCGCATGCATCGACCGATGAGTTCAACTAGCTCTAAGTACGGCTTTCATTCAAAGGGCACTCCTTTGGGTTTGAGCATGTGTTGTCTGGGACTGCCTGCAAAGCGAGCGAGCTGTTTAGGTTATTTGCCTGATGTCGCAGCTTCACAGCACTTTTTGATGCTGGTATGTTCTGATTGTTCCGGGGTCCGTGCCATTTTGGCGCGTATTGGGTTTAAATCTACGTATGCCATGCAGGCCATCAGTGCTGCCTCGTCTAACAGCGCTTGGCTTTTAAAGCGCCCTTCCCAAAAATGGCCTGTGCATTTATCTTCTTTTTTGGCACGGTGGGCTATGTGCTCGTTTAGCATACGCATAAACCAACTTATGCTCGATAAGCTGTTTCGGTATTCCTTGATATCTTTACTTAAAAAGAACCGCTGACCTTCATCTAACGCTTCACCATTGAGGTATTTATGTCTAAGCAGTGTACCTTTAAACAATTTATGCCAACGCAGTAAAATGGCTCTATCACTGAGTCTTTGTACTTTTTTTTATCATCTACATACAGCACAATATGGGTATGATTACTCATCACCGCATAAGCACAGACATCAATACAAAACACCTGCGCTAAAAACAACAAATGCTCATCAGACCTGCCTATCAATTTATCTTCTGCGCCCAAAAATGCGCGGCAAACACAACGCGAAACACAGTGATAATACTTAGTATCGGATAGGCTGGTTTGACACTTCCTTGCTAATCCCATCGTTCACTCCTTGAATTAAGAATTTATTACGTTTTAAAGTACTCAAAGTAAAGAAAAGTCACTTAAAGTTTCAAATTCGAGAAAAATTCGAGTGCCTGTCCTTTGCATGCTTCTCCCAAAAGCGGATCTTCAATGCTGCATTTGAAACCATGTTGGGTGTCACCTTCGGTTTACCCAACCTATCACGTTGATGTAGGTCGGGTAAGTGGCGAAGCCACGCCATCCAACAATAATGGTAAGAAAACCTGACTTAATGCGTTAACTTTCCTTATGCGTTAATGACTAGCTGCTTTAAAAAAAGCTGACGAGCTATATAGAACTAGTTATCCCTATATCATCCATGATGATAGATACATCTCGCTTCGGTGCAAAAATCAAGACAAGCTCTAATTCGCTTTCGGCACTGATTGGCTTATTCAATTCAATAGGGAGCGTAAAGGTTTGCAATACTGGTTCTGTCGGCGCATATTTCATATCACCTTTTTCCAATTCAGAGAAGTCAGAAATTAATAAAGGGGAGACACTACCAGATGCGCCCAAACTTTTTTTATATACTACACCAGACTTATCAAGTAGCTCTACACTGGTATCAGATAACAAATTGTATGATCCACATCCTTCGCTTTCTCCTGAATCAGCTCGAGCCAGTGAGAAACTTAGGTAGGATTTTCCTTTGCGATTTTGATGTAACAGCCCAGCTTCCGAAAGCTTAATGCTCAACCGTGTTTCAACTTGTTTCTTAAGCTGAACCTTTAATACATTATTAGAAGTTTTAGTTCCGTTTCTTAGACGCTCTGAGTCTATACTGATTGGCACTGCTGTTAATGTTTTATCGGATAGGGCTTTAACGGTACTTTCCTTCTTGGCTACATTTTCAAAATCTTCTATAACTTTGAAATCAGATGTCATATGGCGACTGACATAAATATCGTCAGGAAGACCAAACTCACCAGCCACAGGTTGTCTAAAAATTTTTCGATACTCTTTTTTGTTCGCTAATGTAGCTTCCAAAAAAGCAGAAACATACACTTTAGTTAAATTCTCCTGTTGTTTGGGTGTTAATAGCTTAGAATAAAAATCTTTGCTGCGCCCCCAATGGAAATCATCAGACATATCTTGATTAAAGTTTATGTGGTTAGTACGATAAATATAAATCGACTGCTTTAAGTAGTTTTTATCATCATCGAAGTGAGTTCGATGCCATTGTTGGCTACCAAGAAACTGATAAACATCCGCATCATGACCTCCTTGTAACACTAAATAGTTAACATTTTTCAGGATGTTTCTACCATCAGCATGTTGATATTGCCCGTCCATTGGGGCTAATGCGACAATGGATTTAATGTTAAAACCAAACTCTGTTGATTCGCTACTATTTGGTAAGGTCTGCCATTGATTAAATGATGCAGCTAAAGCAACAGCCTCCCCTCCTCTAGACATCCCTATTAAAGCGATATTCTCTAAATCTAGTTTGTTATAAAAAGTATGACCTTGCTCAGCATTCCATTTTTGCAGCAGCTTAATATGTTCAAGCAGTATCCAACCACGGGCACCATTTTCTCCCCTTAAATCATTCAAATAAGTTTGATTTACTTGCACAACAAAGTGCCCTCGGCTGGCGAGTAATTCACCTAGATAATCAAATCCTGGAGCAGAATTTCCATGGACTAATAATACTAACGGTAGTGGTTGGGCTCCCAACGGAAGCCAAACTTTAGCCTCCAAAGGTAAATTACTACTTTTAAATTTGTGGTAAGCATTACCCTCATATCCTTGGTTGCGTGAATAGTCGGAAAGAAAGCTAGGTAAGCTCACATTTGGAGCAATTACATCAGGTTTTGATATAGCAAATAAAAATGGCCGTTCGCCATAGTTCATTACTGTGTATTTATGTTCGCCCTGTTCGGCAGGATTAGGTAAACCCGTAAACGGGCTATTTGGCTGACTATATCTCTCAATAACACAATCTAAAACATCTGAAGCTAATGTCGAAAACGAGGTGGTAACTATGGATAGAATGGCACAAAAGTACGAAAAACGAATAGGCATCAAAATTGTCCCTAATGTCAAAATTTAGTACGTGGTATTGTATAGCAAACCGATCTTGCTATAAAAAAATACCATTTTTTATAACTACGCCCCTTGAGACGCAAGTAACTCAAGAAAGGTTTAAATCAGTTGTTGAATAAAAGCCTGAAGGTTGCATTAAAGTAAAACATTCATTCTGCTCTTATGACTAGCAACTAGCCGAGTAACGCAAGTTAAATTAGCTTCTGAGGTAGTTTTAACAACTTCCGCTTCTCGCTCAAAGCAGACCTTTTGATCATTTACATTAACTGATTTTGGTGCAAAAGTGAGTTAGAGCTTGAAAAAGTCATTTTGGCGATTCGAGACATAGTAAAACATATTTGCGCGAAAGGCCCCCGATAATCCCTGCTATCACTTCCATGAAAATACGAACACGTCTTAGCTATAAACCAATGCTTGTAACTGAGAACTTTCATATTCGACAGGCAGCTCTAGGGTTTGCATATTTTTGCTATTCAACGCAGCATGCAGCGGCAGCGTTGCCAATCCTTTAATGGCAATATTGCTCACATCAGGGGTTTTAACTAAACGAACAACGTGACGCTCTCCAAATTGCGCTATTGATGGGATGAATGGTCGTAACTGCGTAATTAATTTGTCTAACAACCAATCATTGATGTCTCCACCTAAAATAATAGTTTGCGTGTTTAGAATGGACTCAAGGGTATGGATTGCAATTCTCAGTGGCTCAGCTGCTTGCTCCAACCAATCGTTCACATGCTCACCACTATCTAAACGAGATAGAAGCTCTTCTTGAGAGCAGGATTGAATATTTAATTGTGTTTTCAGCGAAGTAAGTGACGCAAAATCATCCAAGCGTCCTAGCTCGCCTGTATCTTTATCGGTTTCCGGCGTCACAAAAGTGTCCCCGAGCGCTCCGGTTAAACCGTTTTGCCCAAGTAGTATTTGTCGATCATAAACTGCGGTTGATTCAACTTTATTACCGATATGTACATAGATAAAGCTGTGTAATTGTTGTGCTTCACCAAACAACATTTGATAAGCGGCACAAGCAGAGGCAGTTGTTTCCATCGCGACGGGTAGCTGTAATTGTTGAGCTAGGCTCTGCTGCCACCGTTGGTTCATAGCATAATTGTCCATTTGCCCTGAATCGGTCAAGTTAAGTGACAAACCCACACCGAGTACAGATGCTTTAGGTAAATTCGCAACCGTTAAAAGTGTATCAACAAGATATATTGCGCGCTCCAACGCGTCGGTGGCCTCAACTTGAGTGTGTAATCGATTAAGTAGTTCGCCGTTTAAGTAAAACAAGCCAACTTCTAATTCACTATCTGTCACCCTAATTGCTAATGTATAAGCTGCTTTTTTGTTTAGCTTGAGCATTTTAGAAGGCTTTCCAGCACCGCCCGCCTTTCTAATTCCAATCTCTTCCACGAGTTGTGCTTCGAGTAACTCTTCAACCATGTTAGTAATGGTTTGTTTAGTGAGTTGCGTGTTACGCGCAATTTCAACACGAGAGATTGGGCCTAAAGTTACAATTTGGGACAGTACAAGACGCAAATTTATCGCTTTATTTTGTTTTGCGTTAGATCCTTTCAATGCTCATTCACCTTTATTGCCAGCCGTTGTGGGCAAGCTTTATACATAAAAACCTGACTATCTTATGTCATTAAGACAAAAAACCGAACAAAAAATAATTAGTAAAAGTATTTGACATAAATAATGAGTTGCATAAATATGGATATAAATACAACAGGTAACCGCCACGCTTTCGCTTGATAAACCTGCAAAGACGAAAAGCATATACGTTAAATAACAATAAGTTGTGCTTGGCGCGTTGGCGAAATCTACGGAATTGCAAACCAGGACAGTGAATAATGCCAGTACTTACACATTTTTTTATCCCGCTTTTCAAGCTAAAAGCAATCGCCAAAGAGAAAGTGAACTCCCTATTAGTCAATTCTTTTAATCAATTCAAAGTTGGGGGGCTGCTGCTTTCCTTACTATTGACGCCTTATGCATTAGCAGAGCAGCAAATTGACTGGGCCAATGCAGCCAAAGCGCAAGATATTCACCTATCACAAGCTCAGGTCGCGCAGATCCGCAGTAAAAATCTGACTGCAGCGTTAGTTTGGCATGGCGCCAGCCCTTGGATAAGTGCTGTATCGCGTGGCGCAGAGCAAGAGTTTGAAAAACTAGGTATCAAAGTCGTCGCAAGTACCGATGCGCAGTTTGATCCCGCCAAACAAGTTGCTGACTTAGAAAATATCAATGCACTTAACCCCGATATTGTCTTGTCGCTTAGTGTTGATGGGATTAGCACCAAACAAAGCTATAAAAAAGTGGTAGATAAAGGTGCAAAGCTCGTACTACTAAGCAACCCTATCCCAGATTTTGAACAGGGCAAAGACTATGTTGGTATTGTGACTGATGACATGTTTGGCATGGGTGAAGAGGCGGCCAACTTGGTCGCACAAGCTTTAAATCATAAAGGTAAGGTTGGCATTATCTACCACGATGCGAACTATTTTATTACTAACAATCGAGACAACGCATTTAGAAAGGCCCTCAAAGCACATTCGGGTATGTCGGTGATCAGTGAAAAGGGTTTTATCAAGGAGCATGAAACCAGCAATATCGCCGCCGCCATGATCTTACAACACCCAGATATACAAGCTTTATATGTGTCATGGGATGCCGCCGCCGAAGGTGTGGTTGAAACGCTTCGTTCACTAGGGCGCCAAGATATCAAAGTGGTCACCCACGACTTAGGGGTAAACAACCTGCTTGATATGGCAATGCAAGGTAACGTCTATGGCACGATTTCGGATAGGCCATTCGATATCGGACAAACAATGGCACGCTTAGGAGCGGGCGCAACACTTGGTTTACCAGCCCCACATTTCACGCTAGTTCAATACGACGCTGTCACTAAAAGCAATATTGCCGACATATGGCAAAAAGCGTTCAACACGCCATTACCGAAATTACTTAATTTAGCATTAAAACAATAGGGTTCATCATGAGCGTAAATCAATTATCACTCGATCAGATAAAAGTCTTGGCGCTAAAGCGAGAGTACTTTATCTATTACATTTTCTTAATCGTTTTAGCACTGTTTGCCGTTACGCTTCACGATACTGGCTTTTTAAGTTTGACCAATTTTATGAACATTGTACGTCAAACAGCACCAATTACCGTTATGGCGGTGGGCTTAACATTCGCATTAGCTGTTGGACATATTGACTTGTCGATAGGCTCCGTTGTGGCGTTGTCGGCTCTGGTTGGCGCAATATTACTACAACATGTCGGTATTCCATTGGCCGTATTAGGTGCACTCAGTGTGGGGCTTATTGTTGGTGTGATTAATGGCTTATTGATTGAACGCCTGCAAGTGTCATCCTTACTGATCACGTTGGGTACTATGGGTGTGATCACGGGTGTTGCACGTCAAATTACGAATCTTGAATCCGTCCCTATCATCGACCAATCGTTCACTGCGTTTTTCGGAGCCGGTGAATTGTTTGGCGTGCCTTCTTTATTTATCTGGACACTTGTCACTGCCCTGATTGCTTATGTGGTGCTGACAAAACTGGCATTTGGGCGACATTTATTGGCCGTGGGCGGCAGTCCAAAAGCGGCTTTAGCTATGGGTATTAAAGTAACAAAAATTCGTATTTATGCGCTGGTCATTTCATCAATGGCAGCAGCACTTGCAGGCCTGTTATATGCCGGTCGCTTACACGGTGCTCGGTATACCCTAGGGGAAGCAGATTTGTTGACCGTGATAGCCGCCGTCGCTATTGGTGGCACGAGTTTATTTGGTGGTAGAGCCTGTATTATTGGCGCTATCTTAGGGTCTTGGCTCATGGGCATGATCAACAACGGACTTATTCTTTCTGGGTTTTCAACCAATGAACAAATGATTGCACGCGGAGCCATTTTAGTCGTTGCCGTAGCGATTGGTGTTAAGGAGCTTAAAAATGGTTAGAACTGCGCTGGATCAACTTGCTCTTGAAGTAAGAGACATTCACAAACGCTTTGGCGGCGTTCACGCGCTAAGAGGCGTGGATTTTACCATAAACAAAGGTGAAGTAGTCGGCCTGCTTGGCGATAATGGCGCTGGCAAATCAACGCTAGTACGCTGTATTTCTGGCATTCATGCACCGGATGAAGGCCAAATTTTAGTGAATGGAAAACAAGTAAGCATCAATAGTCCACTTGATGCTCGTGATGCTGGTATAGAAACCGTATTTCAAGATTTGGCCATGGTGCCTGAATTCGACATTACCGAAAACCTATTTTTAAACCGTGAGATTTACCATAAAAATCCCCTACTTCGCCGCCTTGGCTGGCTTGATAAAAAGGCGATGGAAAAGCGCGCGAAGAAAGCGCTAAACCGATTGAATAGCCGTATTCCCAGTTATCAGGAACAAATTCATCGACTTTCAGGAGGCCAGCGTCAAGCAGTGGCTATCGCCCGTGCAGTCAATTGGGGTGCCGATATTGTGATCATGGATGAGCCAACCGCAGCGTTAGGGGTAGAACAAAGTGCCCAAGTAAACGAACTGATCAATGTCATTAGTTCTCAAGGCGTCGCGGTGCTGTTGATCAGCCACAATATGCAACATGTGGTAGAAACATGTGATCGCGCAGTGGTGCTTTATCAAGGCCAGTCGGTTGCAGATGTTGCGGTTGAAGATGTGACCAAAGAAGACCTAGTTGCATTGATCACCGGTGCGAAAACGGCCGCTTAGCCAACATACCAAAAGCACAAGCTATGTGCTTTTGAGAACTGCAAAATACAACAAAGTAAAAGGTAAAGGATAGCTCATGGATATCGAAAGAAAGGTGGCGCAGCTTGTAAGTACACTTTCTATTGACGAAAAGGTTGGCCAATTGTTTTTATTAGCCTTTGCGGGTGAAGACCACGACTACGCTAAGTCTTTAGTTAAGAACTTCCATATTGGTGGTTTTTATATAACCGATGACAACGCTGCCAACCCAGACTCCGCTGCTAAAATGGCGCAAGAACTGCAACAACAAGCCGCACTTCGAGCCTGCGATGTGCCCCTACTCTTGGCCGTCGATCAAGAAGGTGCATGGGGTATTTTAACGAAATATACCGATTTGGGCCCAGGCAACTTAGCACTGGGTAAAGTCGATCAGATTGCGCTTACCAGTGATATGTATCAAGTGTTTGGCGAGCAAATGAAGCAAATAGGTTACAACACCTTGTTGTCTCCGTGTGCTGATGTAAACGCTGATCCAAATAACCCCATTATTGGCCTAAGATCATTTGGTGAAACGCCAACTCTCGTTTCTCGTCACGTCGCAGCCGCTGTTCAAGGAGTGAGAAAGTCGGGCAATTTAAGCTGTGCAAAACACTTTCCAGGTCACGGTGACACCCATGATGACTCTCACCAAACTCTACCCGTGGTGGATAAGTCACTAGATGAACTGATGTCGCAAGATTTAAAACCATTTCAAGCGGCAATCTCACAGGGCGTGCCATTGATCATGACCAGTCACATTTGCTATCCACAAATTGACAGTGAAAACCCTGCAACGCTATCAAAAATTATTCTCCATGATATTTTGAAAGAAAAGTTAGGTTTTAAAGGGTTAATCATCACTGATAGCATGAATATGTGGTCGATGCGCAAAAACTATCTGCCTGAAGAAGCAGCCATAAAAGCGTTAAAAGCCGGTGCTCACATTGTTATGCTCAGTGAAGAGCACTATGAAAATAGCACGACACCGTATAAAGAAATTCAGGCACAAACCATCAAGGGTGTTATCGATGCGGTACGAGACAAAAAGCTTGATGAAGCGATAATTAACGCTCGATTACAAGACGTACTTGTATTCAAATATCAATATTTTGCGAATGAATATAAAACCCAAAGCCATATCTCCAGTAATGCGACGGCTATCGCTACATTAGCAGCCAAACAAGCCATTACGGTTCTGAAAAACGAGCGCCTGCTATGGCCGTTGCACAATCGTGCATTTAACCTAGCTTTTGCTGCAAACTCAAAAGGCTACGACAGTATCGTGAATAGCAGAGGGATCGGCCCAAACGATCCTAATTCCGCCAAAGATGTGATCTTAAAGCAATTACAACAAAGTGAACGGGCGCACCGTTTTATTGAATACAATGAATTAGTCAATGCCATTGAAGACCCACTCTTTGAGCTCGTTAACCCACTCGTTTTAATCACCGAGGACTACCCTCTCCCCGGTGAACGCTTTGATGTAATAGCACAACAAAATCTTGTTCAAAAAGCACTAGATAGATGGTCAGAACAAGTCATTGTCATCGCCATGCGCTCCGACTATGAAATGCATCAATATACTGATTTATATACTTATATTTGTGCATATTCGAGTCGAGCCGTCAGCGCAAAATGCATCGCAAACTTACTTTAAAAATTGTTTTAAATTATTAACTTTGAACGCTTGACAATAAGTCAAAATGATTGAATAAATAAAAGACCAACAGTTTGACTTATTAAATTGTGATGATTGTTTACCTACACAGATAACGAAAATAAAGGACAGGCCACATGAAAAACCACAACTCAGCTTTAAAAAGTAGCTATTTGGCTGTATGTGTGACAGCAGCACTTGCTGGCACCGCATTTTCAGCCAACGCCGATGAGCAAAATACTGACGGTGCAAAAAGTAAGATTGAAACAATCGAGGTTCGCGGCATACGCCGTAGTTTGACAGAAGCACTGAATACTAAACGTTTTGCCGATTCCGTGGTCGACTCGATTTCTGCAGAAGACATAGGTAAGTTTCCAGACAAAAACATCGGCGACGCCATGCAGCGTATTCCTGGTGTAACGGTTGTACGTACCTTTGGTGAAGTAGCCGGTGTAACCATACGAGGCACTGCGCCGGAACATAGTATGGTGTTACTGAATGGCCAAAACGTGGCAAGTGTAGGTTGGTTTGACCTGGGTGGTATGAATCGTAGCTTTAACTTTGAGATGCTTGCCGCTGAACAAATTTCTGGCATGGACCTGTATAAATCAGTTGAAGCTGACATCAATGAAGGGGCAATGGGTGGTACCGTAAACTTGAAAACCCGTAAACCTCTTGAGCTTGAATCTGGCACCATATTCGCTTCCGTTGAGAATGGTTATCACAAAAATGCTGAAGACTGGTCCCCTGCTTATTCAGGCTTAGCTAGCTGGAAAAATGACGCAGAAAACTTCGGTATCTTAGTGGCCTATTCAAACGAAGAATCAAAAGTTTATCGTGAGACACTATCAAACTTTGGCCCAGCTGGTAATGCTACATTTACTGATACTAATGGCGTTGACCGCCAATCCTATGGCGCGATGTCTTCAATCTTATTCGACGAAGATAGAGACAGAAGTAGTTCACAATTTACTGTGCAATATGCCCCAAGCGAAAACCTAACGCTCAACCTTAACTACAACTTATTTGAACTAGACAATGACCATGTGAATTCGGCGCTATTTGCCATCGTTGGCTTTGGTGAAATGCAAGGTGATTCAGTGGCGGTAAACGATAAAGGCATTGTCACCGCAGCAACCTCTTTAGCATCAGGCCCAGGTGCTGCGCCACTATTCAATAATACAGTTATGCGTACACCCAAAATGCAGACTGATGCGCTTAATTTCAGTGCTGAATATCAGGCTGATGGCTGGTCTGTTGATGTCGTGATAGGTAAATCTGAAGCAGAAGGACGTACATTACAATCAAGTACCTGGTGGGGTGATATCACAGAACGCGCTAATTCAAGCTTTAGTTTTGACGTTGCAGGTGCACTTGAACTAATACCTACAAACCCTGACTATTTAAAGAGCCATAATAACTTTGCATTATTTCAAGAATTTACATACGTGAACTATGCTCGCGATAATGAAATTGAGTATGCGCAAGCTGACTTTAGCTTTGATGTAGACCTCGGTATTGTGACCTCAATTCAGGCGGGGATAAAGTTGCAAGAACAAATGTTCTCATCTCGTGGTGACTATCAAGATTTAGATTTAGCAGGCGCACAAGCGGATGGACTGACACTTGCCGACTTCAATGGTGGTTTTGTCAGTGGATTACACAGCGCTGAGGGCCGTGCAGGCAGTATGTCTGGTTTCCCCGTGGGCAGTCGCGCTTTGTGGAATTACGCACACCAACATAAGGCCACCACAATTACCGTAAAAGACGCTTTTTCAATAGAGGAAGACATTACATCCGCTTATGTAAAAGCAAACTTTTCGGGTGAAGGCTACAGAGGTAACGTGGGATTACGTATTGTAGATACCGATATCTTGTCCAAAGGCAGTATCAATGACGTGCCCGGTGAGATCAAAAAAAGTTACAGTAACTACTTACCAAGTTTTAACTTAGCAGTAGACCTAACTGAAGACATGATCTTCCGTTTTGCATCAGGTTCAACAGTATCTCGTCCTGATTATGATGATATGAAAGTCGCTGATATTATTTCAAATAGCTTTAAAACAGCCAACGTAGGTAGTCCAGATCTCGACCCGTATAAATCAGATCAATATGACATGGGCGTTGAGTGGTATTTCAGTCCTTCATCACTACTTGGT
This sequence comes from Pseudoalteromonas sp. ATL1, assembly GCF_058933015.1. Lineage (NCBI taxonomy): Bacteria > Pseudomonadati > Pseudomonadota > Gammaproteobacteria > Alteromonadales > Pseudoalteromonadaceae > Pseudoalteromonas > Pseudoalteromonas sp. ATL1. The sequence continues at coordinate 229,046 of NZ_JBZYXL010000002.1, forward strand.
GCAACCTTCTTCGTTAAAAACATCAGCGATTACATAGAGCAAACAACGGCAAAAGAAGCGTACGCAGGCTGTGGTGTCGACTGCTTAGTGACTCGCTCAAGAAACGTAGGCACGGCAGATGTTAGAGGACTAGAGCTGCAGTATCAACATGACTTTGAAAACGGTTTTGGTATTCAAGCAAACTACACCTATACAGACAGTAGCCGTACTAATTCGGCGGGTGAAGAAGTCCCGATCGAAGAGGTATCTAAAAACTCGTATAACCTATCTGGTTACTATGAAAATGATACATTTAGCGTACGCCTCGCATATAACTATCGCGACGATTGGGTTCGTCAATACAACGGCAGTAGTCTCGACAGCATGAATGATGCTTACGATCAGCTTGACGCGTCTGTAGTCTGGCATGCCACCGATAACATTGATGTCTCTTTTGAAGCTGTAAACTTACTTAATGAAGCACTGGTACTTCGACAACCTAAAGCTGGCAACATTGTTCACAGTGTAGACGAGTTCGGTACTCGTTACTTCGTAGGAGCAAGCATACGCTTTTAAAAGTAAGGTAATTAATTAGTTAGCTTTTTTAAAACGGTTTTTGGTGTATGGCCAAGGAATTTAGGCCTCATCAAATTCTGTGTAAAACGGGCGTAATTCGCAGCCCTGCTAGTTCACAATTAATAGGCTTTGAGCCTGCTAATTTGAAGACAGCACAAAGTTCCATCTGTGCTAACACGGAGCATTCCCCTCCTACTCCATAAGGCAGGCAGCCCGCCCTGCCTTATATCTCTGTTGTCAAAATCTCCTAAAATTAACAAATAAATTATTTAGTAAAATTAATTGACTTAATATTTTTTCCTCGCCAACTTGATTATTCATTGAACAAAATAAAATTCTCAATTGGGAGTTTTTTGAGGGTGAGTTTGTTCAATGAATGCGTACTCGGATGACACGGTTAAAAGCAACTCCATAACTAATTGTTTTTAATCAAAATAATTATTACAAGGCTCCAACGCTTAATGAGTTGAATGTTTTACATAGCGTGAAGAGCACAAATACCAGTACGTATCTATTTAATATAAAACAACAATTAGGAAGATATGACATGAAAACAAAAATGACAGGATGTGCTATCGCGGTAATGTTCAGTTTTACTGCGAACGCAGGTACAGGTGTGCAAGATTTTCTCAATAGCTTGAGAGATTTTGAATCTGGCATTAACCCAAATCTCGCCGACTTTTACCTTGAAAACTTAAACAACCCTGTATACACCTACGCTAAGGTATCGTCACCAGGTCGCATGATCCGTGATTGCTCAACCGGGAGTATGATCCCAGAACCCACCACTATTAATCAGTTTTTTAGCAAGCTAGGCGTAGACAAGTTTTACAATGCACAAACGCCAAATGCCCCAGAAATGTTCAAGAAAATGCAGTACAACTCAATGAACGCATGGGGCTTTGTTGGTTATCAACTAGGAGAAGCAGTACTGATTGACTCTGGTTACTACAGCCCAAAAGTTGTTGAAATTGACGGTGTAGAATATGACAGTTTTTACGTGTTTGTTGAAGATTCAACTTGGATAGGCTGTAAGACAGAAGCTTTAACAGAAATAGTGGGCTCAGGTGGCAACAAAATTCTCGCTACCGATGTAAACAACTGGGAAGGCACATTTGTCGGTAAAAATGGCATCAATTCTTTTGAGGACCTACTCAACCCAGATAAACAAGAGCTGGTTATGCGTGATGCTATGCGCTTCAACTATGGTGTAATGACACAGTTACTTACCGATGCAAACATGACTTGGGATCAAGCTCTGTCAAAGAGTTGGCCAGACAAAGACGACAATGGTAATCCAATTCAAGTACAAGCCACTATGTCAGGTTTGTTAGCCGCCGCACACCTTCGCGGTGCCTGGGGAACAGCGAGGTTATTAACAAAAGACGAAATTACCTGTGATGAGCTAGGCACTTGTATTACTAAATATGTGCATAAGTTCGGAGGCTACAATACCATTTTTGATACGCCTGCGGATGATGTGATTGAAGGCTCACAATACGATGAAAAAATGTCTGCTGGCTGGGGCAACGACACAGTAATAACGGGTGGCGGCGCAGATACCATAGAGCTACATGAACAAAGTGGTTCTGTCACAACACTCAGCGATTTTACTGTAGGTGAAGATCGTATTATTCTTCGCGATTGGCAAGTGGCATCGCCACTTTCTAATTTAAGCATTTCTGACGTTTCAGGTGGCGCAGAGCTATCATTTGCAGGTCAACGCATCATTATTGAAGGTGCAAACGCCTCAGCTATTAACCAAAATATTGAAGCGGTGATTGCCCAATCTGACATCTATGAAATTGCTTGGTCAGGTAAACAAACCGTTGCCGACTTTAATCCTGCACTAGATAAAGTGCGTGGTACCGCTGGCATTGGTTTCAAGCATTTACAAGCATACGAAACTAACACCGCGCTTGTGATTGGTGTGCAAGCAAAAGATGGAGGCATTTATAGCTCAATCGAGTTAACAGGCTTGACGCTTGCTGACTTATCTTCAGACATGTTCGATAATGTTACAGGAGGTTATGATCGCCTTGGTTTCATCGTGCCGCTTAATAGCCAAAACTGGGGCTGGAATGCTGAGCTCACTGTCAACAGTTTTGATCCAGCCAAAACCGTAATCAGTATGCCACTGTTCAATTACAGCTTCTCTATGCTGATACTGACTCAAGAAGGCGCAGATACTGTGATCACGCTAGACGAAACCGCATCCCGTGGCGATAAAAAACGCTTGGTATTAAAAAATACGGATGTAACAACATTAAGCGCAGCAAACTTCGGCTTTGTATCTGGCAACTTTGAAGACGCAGTAATTGATATTCCTGTATTTTACGAAATAACAGCTTCTGTTGTTGGACCCGGTGGCAGTATTTCTCCAACGCCTGATAGTACAGGTGTGATCAGTGCGAAAGGTAATCAAGACTTCACCGTCAATTTTATCGCCGACTCAGGTTATAAAATTGCAACGGTCAAGGTTGATGGTCAGCTTATTGATAATCCACAAGCAAGCTACACCTTTGTAAGTTTATCAGCGGCTCATAGTCTGGAAGTCACTTTCGAAGTGGGTGATAGCTGTCCTGCTAATTGGGATCCCGCTGCCATCTATGTGGGCGGAGACAAGGTGATGTATAAAGGCACCGCATATCAAGCAAAATGGTGGACCCAAGGCAATCAACCCGACTTAGGTGGCCCTTGGAAACTGGCTGATACGTGTAACTAAAACCGCTTCCATTAAAAAGCCAACGAATAAATAGTACTTCGTTGGCTTTTGTACTCTCCAACCTACCGCTAATAACACACATCGCGCGATGTCATTGTTCAATAAAGATTCACACAACATATGCTAAATTAAACAAGTAGCATGAGTGATTAGGGTTTATCGGCAATTTGTAACTTGCTGCCAAACTTGCATCCACTCACTTTTTGAGCTTGAAACACTTGGGTCGTCGTTATAGCTCCACCAATTTGCTCGGTAAAGCATGCCATCTTTTACAACTTCAGTGCCTTTTTGATAAGCATTATGTAATTGCCAAGGGCTAAACTGTTCACAATCAGCACCTGTACTCAAGTTAGTAAGCAGTGGTGCCCAATCGTTATGCTGACGTGCATTATCATGTTCGTCCGCGGTACCAATATATTTTCCATTGAATTCTTTACGTGGAGTAGAAAAGTAATTAATCCTTGGACACTCTTTTGGCCCACCAGCTGATGATACGCAGCTATACGACATAATTGTTCTGAACGACCAATCTTCTGCATCATAGTAACCATGTGCATATTGCGCTCTAAACGGTACTTCAGCAGTTGCTTCCCAGTTATGTTCCGCACCAAACAAGTGGCCCATTTCGTGAGGAAGCGTATTCCCAGATAAGCAATGAATGTTTGTTACAGCCATCGATTGATCTCGTTCCTCAGCACCAATAACTTGTGCAACGCCACAATACCCTTCAAGAAGGTTGGTGAAAAGCATATCCATATCAGAGCCGTATTTTTCGCTCTGTTTTAGCTCTTCGTCCATTTCGCTGCGCTCCCATACATAATCTATATCGGGGAATAAGAGCTTAAGCTTATTTAGGTTTTCACCTTCACTCAACCAAAAGTCTATTGCTGAATACGTTGGGTCAAATTCGTCGTAATCAACCCCCGTGACATTCGCAATTTCTACTGAAACGTTTACGCCACTGTTTTTATATGCCTGATTTGTGCGATCTATATAGAACTCAAGATACTCTTTAGGATCTGCGCCAATACCTTTTAAAAACTGAGCCACATCATTTGTGTAATAAAGAGATAGACGTAAGGTACGAGTTTGCGAATTTGACACTGCACTTGTTCGGCTTACCCGAGAAGGTAATGATACTGAACCAAAATTCTGGCTTGGATGTTTCATTAGCTCTTGTTCTGCTTCTTCACTCAAACCAGTCGGCCGCTTTACTTCCATAATAACTAGCTTGTCCGAAATGCTAATTATTTTAAACTCACCCTTTGGCGTTGTAATATAGCCGTGCAAATTGCCTGCACGAGATACACTCATAGAGCCTTGCACTTCACCTTGCGTATCTCGAAGATAAAGCGCACCTGAGGTTTCTTTTACTTCATTCGTATCAAACTCAAGTGTGTAGAATACATTACCTGGTAACTCTTGTGAGTATTCTACCGTTTGTAGGTGCAGCTCTACCGCGGGATTGTTCTTCACCAGATATTGAACATTTTCTCCACCGGAGAGTAACTTAACTACTTTATCGACATCATTATTCGCCATCGCAGGCTGCACAAAGCAAAGACTTGAACACAGTGCGGCTAGTACTTTTTTTCTCATTTTAGTTTCCTTCTGTTGCATCGGTTATTGGGTACCCAATAAAGGAAACTACAACAACAAAAGGTATCGGTCAAACCATTAAAAAACACAAAAATATACATTGTTTACATTAATGAAACGCGGTGAGAGTTTGCTTTTGTTCGTAAATCGAGAGTTGATTTAGTGTTAGAGCAAAAAGTGGACGGAAATTAATTCTCTTCAGTGTAATAATAAAGTGAAAACTAAATTTCTTAGCCTAAACGTTGCACGTTTTTTGGTTAAATATGGCGATATGCATATAACTATCGTTGTGGATACAGCGTATTTAGATCTGCATTCAAATTACTAGTTACCAATGTTAGAAACTCATTGCGCTTGATTTTTTGCCTAGTGCAACAGCATGAGCTGCTGCACTTAAATTATTGCTCAAAATCTAACTCTGCAGACTGTTTATTGATTTATTTATCAATACCTTTTTGTATTTTTTCCCATTTAGAAAAACACCCAGCCAAGTTTTCCTAACAATCAATTGATAACTTAATAATCCGACTGCAAGAGTTGCCACTAAGCTAACTATAAATTTTATCCAAGCTGGCAGCGCAAAATTGATCAAAGGCATTTGAACATACATCAAAACAGGCACATGTATTAAATAGATCCAGTAAGAGGCATCTGAGATGTATCGGCTGTGTTTATTTTCTTTATTTAAAAATTTTGAGCCCAATAATAATGCCACCCCCGTCCAGCTTACAATCGCACACGTTTGGATAGCGCTGAGAATATAGTGAGCGACACCTTCAGGTTCAAATTGCCCTTGTATAGCGGCTTCCTTTACCGCTTCGAGAGTAGGCGCATCAGGCATATGACTGAGATACAAACCAAACGAGACTAACGCAACTGCTATTAACGGTAATATATATTTTTCAGCTTGGTTTATCTTAGCTCTTGCTTTATAGAGCCCTGCACCAACCACATATAAACAACCATAAAAACCAAAAGACCAAATTTGCGGAGTTAACTTATCTGGTGGTGGAAATGGAATGGGTTGAAAGCTCAGCGAACCGAAGATAAATAACGGTAAAACCAAAAACAAAAATAGAGGCGTTACAACTAAACTAAGCGCTTTTTCATACAATTTGGGCGCCTTGCTTAGCAGCCAAAGTACAAGACAAAACTGCATTAAATTCCATAGAAACCATAAATGCATGGTGCTGATTTTTGGATCTTTGATTTCTTTAAAGACACTAAAAATCGCAGGAAGAGGCTCTACAAAGCTTGCCCCCCAGGTGAGCGAATGAATAAACGCTAATATACTGAGAGGAAAAAAGACAAAAAAGGGCAGTAACACTCGCTTGGTTCTATTTATTATAAACCCTTTCCCACCATATTTTGCAATTAGCAAAGCACTGCAAAAGCCTGCAATTACAAAGAACAGCGGCATTCGAAATAAATGCAGCCACATAGTTAAATAGTCAAAAGTTGACGATGTTTTTGGATCTGCAGTAAACCAAATATTGCTGTAATAAGGCCCGTATGCGAGCGCGGCATGAAATACAACCCCAAAAAGCAAAGCGATACTTCTAAGATTGTCAATGAAGTGAAACCGTTGGCGTGCTTCCATTATAAACTACCCTGTTGTTATTTTAGACACATTGTAACTAAAATTTAATCAAGGCTCTAGCAAAAGCATCTATTTACTGTGTACCAATAATTCGAAAATAATCAGTTGAATATTCATAAAAAAAAGCGGCTACTGCAGCCGCTTTTCAACCTCGATACAACAAGCTTATTTATCTAAACCAAGCTTCTTGCCCTTAATTTGTTTACGGACATTAGCAATACGCGCACGGTTTTTAGCTCGAGCTTCGCCGCTTGCTTGGTTGCTTGGGCGATTACTGCGTGGTTGACGACGCTGATGAGATGGTTTATTGGTCAGCTTTTTAATTAATGTATCACGGCTACTGACTTCATAACCAGGCAAGTAATAACGTTTGATCTGCTGTTCGATCAACTGTTCGATATGGACCAGCACTTGTTCTTCTTCGCGAGATACAAAAGAAATCGCTTGGCCCGAGTTACCTGCTCTACCGGTACGACCAATACGATGCACGTAATCTTCTGCCAAATATGGCAGGTCATAGTTCACAACACGGGGTAAGCCTTCAATATCAATTCCGCGTGCCGCTACTTCAGTAGCAACTAGTACACGGTACTTTCCTTCTTTAAACTCACGTAATGCCCTGCGACGCGCACCTTGTTTTTTATCACCATGACAGACAATCGCTGGAATACCATCGAGATTGAGTTCTTCCACCAGCTCGTCAGCAACGTCTTTCATATTGACGAATACCAACACTTGTTGCCAGTTTTTCTTGCCTATCAGCTCTGACAATAACTCTCGCTTACGAGATTGCTCTACTGGATAAACAACATGACGAACTGTTTCTGCTGTGGTGTTTTCTGGTGTCACTTGCACGTATTTTGGATGGCGTAATACTTTACTCGCAAACTGCTTCATCGCTGGCGGGAAAGTAGCAGAGAACAACAGTAACTGACGTTCTTTATCCACTAAATCAATTACCTGTTGCATATCAGTGATAAAACCCATATCCAACATACGGTCCGCTTCATCAAGGACAAGATGTGTCACTTTAGCTAGGCTCAAGTTACCCAAGCGAATATGATCAAGTAAGCGGCCTGGCGTTGCTACAACAATATCAGCGCCATTGTTCAGTTGCTGCGCTTGACCATCAGCGCTAACTCCACCAAACAAAGCAACCGTTTTAAGTGCAGTATGCTGACTAAAAGCGGCACAATTTTGCGCAATTTGCTCTGCAAGCTCTCGCGTTGGAGCAACAATCAAAGCTCTCGGGCTATCAATTGACTCACCGTCAATCAACTTTTGGATGATCGGTAATGCAAACGCCGCTGTTTTACCCGTACCGGTTTGTGCGGTTGCCAAAACATCATGACCTTTACGCACCACGGGGATTGCAGCTTGTTGTATTGGTGTTAGGGTGTGAAAATTAAGTTCGTCTAATGCTTGTAACAGCAAAGGTGAAAAGCTAAAAGATTTAAAATTCATGGTAAAAACCTGCGGCCAATACATTAAGGGCCGCAGATTATACGTTATTTGTTCTGACCTAACAAAGTTTTAGTAATGTTTCGTCAATTGGCTGTGCTTTGCCACCTACCACATCAGCTTCATTAAGCTCATTAATAAGGTCTAACCCTTGTGCTTGCTGTGCTTTATTCAGTGGTACATAAGGTAGGCGAAACACAGGTTTAACGGCGCCGGTCATGATCAATGCGCTATTAATTGCAATTGGGTTCGGCTCACAAAACAGCCACTGCATCAGCGGTTGCAATTGGCCATTCAGCTCATTATTTTCTTTGTCCATTAACTGGCGGAATAAACCTGGGATCAGATTCGATGTCACAGAGATCACACCGTGAGATTGGAAACGATGGCGGCTATCATGCGCTTCATCATCATTACCCGACCAACATGCAATACCTTTAGCTTCATAATGTGCAATACGTTCATTGCCTGCGCACTCTTTTACACCAATAAAGTTTTTATGCTGTGCTAATGGTTCAATAATGTCAGGCGTTAGGTCTTGCCCTGTGCGGCCCGGCACATTGTAAATAAACGCTGGTCCAATTTCTAAAACACGTTCTAAGTGCGTTTTAACACCTTCAATAGACGTTCTGCCGTAGTACGGATTGATCTGCAGCGCTGCGTCCATACCTGATGCAAAACCATATTCTGTTGCTTTAATCGCTTCCCGGGTATTGTTGCTGCCGGTGTTACCAACAATAACCAGTCTATCTGAAAACTTAGTCACACTATGGGCAATAAGCATTAGATGCTCTTCCCAATTCATCAATTGGCCTTCACCGGTCGTACCACCCACAATAATCCCGTCTACGCCAGCCTCAATTTGAGCTTCCACTAACGCATCGTAGGTTGCCAGATCAATTTCACCAGCCATTGTGTAAGGGGTTTTTATTGCAGTAATTAAACTTGCTTGTTTTATGGTTTGGATTGTACGCATCATACTCTAACTTTGGGGTTACTGAGTTTGCGCATTGTTTTACCATAAATAGTGATATTATCCGAGTGCTAGCCCCATTAAATTTTTAAATAACAAGCAATTTAGTTATTGAACCCCAGATAAAAGGCTAAACCTTAAAAATCCATCGCACATTACCGATGGCTTTATCTAAGATCACAACGGGGTGTTGATACTAAAAGATCTCTCAAACACAGGTAATAGAATCAACTTCTAACACGAGTACAAATGCAATCCGCCGAAATGCAGCTAGAGCCTAAAGCACACTGCTAACCTCGCCTATTCCTTCTTTAGTTAAAACTTTAACCTTCAAATTTTTCTTGTAAAAGTTCAAAACATGACTCAAAATGCAAACACTGTATATTTAACCAGTAACATTTATGAGCTTGCTTAATTATCTAAATACATATTTCTATCGCACAGAAGAGCTTTGCCACGCACTAAAAATAGACAGCGAACAGCTAGATGAGTGGCAACAAATAGGATTATTTCCCAAACCCAGTTACAGCATTCAAAATCAAATAAAGTGCAGTTCTTTTTTGGGACTTTATGAATGTGAAGAATTCACTGATTATTATCCACGAGGCTGTGTGCAATGGGGGGTAGATTTACTCAAGCATAAAATCTCAAGTTCAGCACAGGCATTTGAGCTGTTTTATCAACAGTATTTACACGCATTGAGTAAATGTCTGCAGCAAGGCTACCTGTGTCAGGATGAACGCTTTAGTGAAGATATTGCTGAGCAAGTACAAAGTGCTTGGCAACAATATTTATGCAGTAAATATGGTGTAGTTAGCCAAAATGGCTTGATTGAGGAGTTAGTTCACATTGAATTAGGCAGAGCAATCGTCGATGAAATAACAGAAGAGCGCAGTGCAAGCAGTATTACAGCTGAACAAAGACCCGCTTTGCTGCAAGCACTTAAACTCTTAAATCGGGCTTTTAGTCATAGTGCGCAACATGAACGTAGCCAATCGCTGCGCGAACGTTATATAGAAACACTAGTGACTAAATACGATTTATCTGTGAAGTAACTACTGATACTGCTGCTCAAATTGAGCACGTATAACTTCAAATGTTTTTAGCACATTTAATTGCTCTTTACAGAGGCCATCGTACCAAGCATCAAATCGCTCATCATCATCTTGCTCGCTCAGAGCTTGGTACTGTGCTAACAATTCAATGATATCCATGTGCGTACACGTAAGCGCGTCGATTTGTGCGCTTAATGCTGTGTGGTCTTTATTTTTCAATGTCGCAATGACGCTATTGTCTAATTGATCGTTTTGCTCCGTCATGGCGGCTCCTTTCTTCTAATCAAGCCTCTTATTTATATCAGGCTGGCGCCGAATAGCTAGCCCCAGAATGAACGGATGCTCAACATTCAAACAGAACATTTAAAAATTTCATATTACTGTTTAAGTAGTGCACATATGTTTAAGTTCAAACGCCGTTAGTTTGACTATCCAAAAATGAGATCCCATATACTCGGTGGCTCGTGCAACTTGTGATACTCTTTTCGCAATATATCAATCTCTTTGAGTCGCTGTTTTGCTTCAGCCATTTTTCCTTGCTTAGCGAGCTGCTCACTTTGCTCCACTACCATTTGCACTTTATTGAGGCCTTGTAGTGATTTTTCATGTAAATCAGGTTTAAATTGATGCTTTTGGCTTTGTGCAAGATACTGCTTTAATAGCGCAATATGCTCGAGCATTTGAGTTTCTGACTCGCTTTTAAGCGCGCTTTTGAAAGCATGCCCCATATTTTTCATCGTTACTTCTAAATCGCTCGACTCTTTTGCCTGTGCAACACCGCACACCAATAAAAATGCTAATAATAAAACTCTATACATAACCCCTCCAGAAACTTGGCTGCATTATAAAGATGTTTTGAGTTCGATACAAAAGCACCGCTTATCGACTCAAAATACGCCTGCCCTGCACTTTTATTTTTTTGTGCCATAATAATCACTTAGTTAAAAACTACAGTCTGAGGTTTGTGTTGATTAAAGTGTCATTAATGACCCTATTATTACTGTTAGCCACTTTAAGTAGTGCTGCAGAGCCCATCAAAGTAACGTTTGTGAATCCTGGCTTTTCGCAAGAGAACCCCACTGGCAATTTTTGGAAAAATGTATCGGCTTTCATGGATGCTGCTGCAGATGATCTAACCATGGATTTAACCACTTTATACGCAGATAGAAATCACATTGTGATGAAAAATATGGTTAAACAGGCATTAACCAGAAAGGACCATTACCTTATTTTTGTAGATGAGAAGTCTGCGGTATCACAAGCCTTATTAACTTCTAAAGAAGTCCATGACAAAATTGTATTTTTATTAAACACCCCAGACAAACAAACCTTGATCCGTCTTAAAAGCAAAGGGTTTGGTATTTTGGGATCGCTCGTACCCGACAATCATCAAGCTGGTCGTTTACTGATCCAAAAACTAGATAGTTTAATTATAAAGTCTAATAAAAACCCCACAATCAATGCATTAGCACTGCTTGGCGAATCAGCCACAGACGCCGCTCGACAGCGTGAACAGGGATTACTGAGTTACAGCAATCGATCACCAAATTTAAAACTCCAACAACGTGTCAACGCCAATTGGTCAGAACAAGAAGCCTATACGGTTACCAAAGGTTTATTGGCTCGCTTTACGCAAACTAAATTGATTTGGGCCGCCAACGATGCAATGGCCAAAGGCGCGGTACGAGCAGCCACAGAGCTGTCACTAAGAGATTACATATATATTGGCGGAATAAATTGGGACGAAGAACAAGATCGGTTACTCGACGCTTCTATTGGCGGACACGTTACACTTGGTGCACTTTTGTTGGTATATCTAGACGAGCATTACAACGACAATAGCCATTTCATTGGTCACCGAAAGATCCCCATTTTCAAAGCCTATGAGGCCAAATACGCACCTTTGTACAATGCGATACACAATGGAAAAATCGATAAAATTGATTTTCGCTACTTCTCTCGTTTACATACAAGCCCATCACCAACGACATTCACACTGGACAACATGAACAAACAGCTCAAATGAATTTATATGTTTTTTTAATGAAAATTTGACTCAAAATTTATGGGAAAAACGTTTTTGTACATTTTTCACCCAGAACCACTCAGTATTTAGACAAAAAAATCCAACCTTTAAAGTGGTCAAAAAACAAACCGTTGACATAGATCAAATTACCTGTTTTATTTACATACGTTAACAACATGTAATAAAGGTAACTTAAAATGAAAAAAATGGTTTCTAACAGCGTGAAAATGTCTCTTCTTTCTGCATGTATTGGTGCAGCCCTTTGTGGTACAGCATCTGCAAATGAAGAACAACGAGTTATTGTCACCCTAAATGACAACGCTATCAATACATTCCCACTTTCGGTAAGTAAGGCACAAGCTGTTAAATACAAGCAGCAAACACTTACTTCTTTTGCTCAGCAACTAAGCATAGACCCAATGACAACGCTGCCAAGTGTTAATGCAGTAGTTATGAATGTCACGCCTGAGAAATTAGCTGAACTAAAAGCAAACCCTCAAGTAGCGAACGTTGAGATTGACCCAAAACGCTTTTTAATGGCTGAATCAACACCTTACGGTATTACCATGGTACAAGCGAATCAGCTTGCAGATACCATGAGCGGTAATCGTAAAGTATGTATCATGGATACAGGCTACACATTGAACCACCCTGATCTACCAAGTACAGGTATTACTGGTGATGATGGTTGGGGATCAAACGACACAGGTAACTGGTACAACGATGGTAACGGCCACGGTACTCACGTAGCCGGTACAATTGCAGCGATTGGTGGTAATGGTCAGGGGGTGGTTGGGGTTAATCCATCAGGTCAGCTTGGTCTGCACATCGTTAAAGTATTTAACGACCAAGGTAATTGGGCATACGGCTCTGACTTAATCAAAGCGATTGAGCAGTGTGAAGCCGCTGGCGCAAACGTAACCAGTATGAGTTTGGGTGGCGGTGGTAGTTCAACAGCAGAACGTAACGCATTCCAACAAAGTTATGATCGCGGTATGCTACACATTGCTGCAGCTGGTAACAGTGGTAATAGCAGCTTAAGCTACCCTGCATCTTATGATGCAGTTGTTTCTGTAGCTGCAGTCGATAGCTCAGAAAACAAAGCGTCTTTCTCACAATACAATGCACAAGTTGAAATCGCAGCACCAGGTGTTGGCGTTAACTCAACGTGGAATAACAATGCATACAAATCAATTAGCGGTACTTCAATGGCAACACCACACGTATCAGGTGTTGCAGCATTAGTTTGGAGTCATTACCCGAACTGTACAAACGCGGAAATTCGTAAGATCTTAAACAATACTGCGAAAGATAAGGGCGCGGCTGGTCGTGATACTTCATATGGTTATGGTATCGTGCAGGCAAAAGCTGCTTACGACTATATCGCTCAAAATGGTTGTAGTGGCGACCCTGTAGGTGGACCGGTTGCTAGCTTTAGTTTCAGCATCAATGGTCAATCTGTGAAGTTTAACAACACATCAAAAGATGCTCGCAGTTATTCATGGCAGTTTGGCGATGGTGCAAGCAGCACTGAAATGTCACCTAGCCATACTTATGCAAATGCAGGTACATACCAAGTAACCTTGACTGCAACTGATGGTAACAAGTCAAATTCAGTAACTCAATCAGTTAAAGTGGGTGACGTAACTCCTCCAGGTTGTGACGGTGTCGCACAATGGTCAGAATCAAAAATGTACCAAATCGGTGATCAAGTGGCTTACAAAAACTACAAGTACGAAGCGATTTGGTGGTCACGCGCTGCTCAGCCAGATATCTTCAGCAATGTTTGGAAACGTGTAGGTTCTTGTAAATAAACATCTTATTAGCGCCCACTTAGTGGGCGCTTTATCTCACTAACAATGCACTAAAGAACAGTACACATGCAATTCCACTTAACTGCTCCTTACTCAGCTGTTCCTTGTACATGAATACACCAATTAAAAGCGCACTAGTAATACCTATAGCGCGTTTAAGCCCTTCTACAATACCTGGTTGAAGTTGCGTAATGGCAATAAACTGCAAGATTAACGCGCATGCCAAAAGCACCACTGACAACAGCCACCAAGCGGCTCTGCCTCGTACTTTGTCTATACTCAGCTTTACACGCAGTAACACTGTGGTCGCAACCAAAATAATAAAAGAGATATAAGCGGCGTGAAACTCTTTCGAACTATATTGCAAACAAAACTTATCAAGCACAATACAGCCCCCCCAACAAAAAGCGGCAAGTAGCGCCTGCCAAACTCCTTTTTCATTAGTCTTAAATCTGCCGCCCAATACCAAAAAAGAGCTAGTCGCGATGCCGATGATCCCCACACATTGATAAACACTCAGCAGATCAGATAACCACACCCAAGCAAACAGAGCCGAAAAAACAGGCGTGAATGACATCATAGGTAAAACAATCGCCAGCTTTCCGAGTGACAATGCCCTAATAAATGCAACACTACCAATTGCGCCCATTAGTCCGCTCAAAGTAGCAACTAAGTAATAATTGCTTGACGGAACACCAGCGTCGCTTAACAACCACATCGAGACAAAAATCGGTAAAACCAACGCGCTAAAAATCACCGACATAAACGGCGCACTAAATGACTTGGAAAGCTGCTTACGACAAGCGTCAAATCCAGCCCAGCATAAGGCACTTATCAATGCAAAAATCATAGGTTTCTCAAATTACTCAAAACGAATTGCGTTTGTTCTAGCATATATTGGTTAATTTTGAAGTGGTCGGGTTTCCAGCCCATTAAAAAACGATGAAAGTCAGCCCACACAAATGGCCATAAAGTTCGCCATGAATGCTCTAAGTTAATTACTTGTTGCTCGGTCAATTTTGCCGTTGAGTAAACACGCAATCTTGAAAAGTAATGTGTCAGTAGCGCTTCGCTGTGCGCGTACAAGCCTTGTTCATCAAGTACACTAGTGAAATAAAGCATCACATCTTGCAATCCTATTCCGTTACCAACATATTGAAAATCATAGCCTAAAACGTCATTTTTTTCGTTTAGTGCAAAATTGGCCGCTTTAGCATCACCATGGATTACGCATTTATAAACACAATCAGTTAAACGCTGATCTATCGATTGTGCTGCAGTTTTCAATACACCCCTCGCCATTGTCTGCCATTCATCTGGGCGTGTATGTAAATGCCAATAACCCCCCTGCTGCCAACCAATTGTTTCTTGCGGGGACAAAAAGTAACTATGAAATCTCGCTAACCAATCAAGTATTGCTAGATGCTGTCGCATTGTAGGTTCAAGCCTAGATTCATAACCCAAGGTGGTAAAGTCCGATAATACCAAGCATGTGGCGCCTTGCTGCTGCACACCATAACAAAGTTCTGGGATAGCACATATTGCATCTAATCCACGGCCTTGATGCTGATAAAATTCTAATTCAATTTGATAGGACTTGATCTTTCTCGCAAGCGCGATATTGGATTGTTTGATGCGAGGATGACTTAGCTGTTCAGGTACTTGGGCGAACTTAACAACACGATTTTGCCCATCTAAACGCATTTTGCGTACTTCACCACAGCCACTCCACAGTCGCACACATGAGTCTGCATCTATAATGTCGAAGTATTGCTGGTTAAGTATGTGATATAACATGAAAGCTAAGTAAAAGATTTTTATGAAACCTTATCACGAACCATAAAAAAAGCCTCTAAATTTAGAGGCTTCGCGTGGATATCCAAGTGCTGATGGAGCTGACACTTAAGGCATTGTTGAGTATTTTCTAGCTCGCTTGTTGCACGTTTTCAATAGGCTGAGCATTGTCATCCAACAAGTTTAAAGCGAAATCAAACTCGTCAACACGGATCGCTTTTTCACGCTTCTTATTGTAATCAATAAGTTGTGCGTACTCTTGTGCTGAAATCAAGTTTGCTGCTAATGCATTATCCAGCGTTTGTGCAAAACGCACTCCCGCTTTGATCTCTTTCTTACGTAGTGCTTTTTTCACTTTTGCAAGTAGGTCTAGACATGCCATTTTCGCTTTATATGCTTGCTCATTAATGTCATGACCATCGCCAGCACAAGGTTTCACTAAGTGCGTTAACTGCGCTTTAAATGCGGTATCCATTTGCGCCGCTTTTGCCAGTTCGCGTACCAAGTCGTCGCTAATAGTCGGCATTCTATGGGTATAGTGCATTGTGATCACGCGCATAAACTTGCGAGTCATAGACGCTGGGAAGTTATCTAAAAACTTATGTAGCGCATCTTCAGCATTTTGAAGTGCCCAACGTGTCGCATAATGAAAGTAAGGCGCCGCAGCTTGTCTGTCTGCAACAGCTACTTTTTGCTCGTAATACTTAATTGAAGCCATAGCCGCGTACAAGTAGCTCATCACATCACCAAGACGTGCAGACAGCATTTCAGCCTGCTTCAATTTGCCGCCCAAAACAAGAAGTGAGAAGTCAGCGTATACGGCTAATTTAGCAGATAGCTGATGCGCTGCTTTTTCGTATGCTTGTACTTCTGGTAATGACGATTTACTGCCTGCCGTAAACGGTAGAACACCTAAGCGGAATGCGCGTAAGCTGTTTGCTACACTGTAACCAACGGTTTTACGTAAAATCTTATTAAACGTTTTGTCAGCGTCTTTTTCTTCGCTATGAATTGACTCGACCATAGACTGCAAGTACGGGTGACAACGCATCACACCTTGACCGAAGATCATCAGGTTACGAGTCAAAATGTTCGCGCCTTCTACCGTGATAGCAATAGGCTGTGCCACATAACCGCTAGCAAGCGTATTCTGAGGACCATTTTGGATTGCCTTACCAGCTTGAATATCCATAGCCGAATCTAACACATCACGACCAATTTCAGTCATGTGGTACTTTGCAATGGCCGTCACTACTGATGGTTTCAAGCCCATGCCCAAACCTTCAGTTGTTAAAACACGCATTGCTTCTTGAAGATAAGTTTTACCAGCTATGTCTGCAAGTTTTTCTTGAATACCTTCAAATTGACCAATAGATAAACCAAATTGCTCACGTACAGCAGCATATTCAGAAGCTGACTTAAGTGCCACTTGCGCTGTTGAAACACCCAGTGCAGGCAGTGAAATACCGCGACCTGCGCCTAAACAGCTCACCAACATTTGCCACCCGCGACCGATGTTCTTTTGTCCACCAATGATGAAGTCCATTGGAATAAACACTTTTTCACCGCGAGTTGTACCGTTGTAGAAGCGAATACCCATAGGGTCGTGACGGTTACCAAGTTCTACACCAGGGTGTGATTTAGGAATAAGCGCACAGGTAATACCCAAGTGCTCTTTACCACCAAGTAGACCGTTTGGATCTTCCACTTTAAACGCTAAACCAAGCACAGTAGCAATAGGCGCCAATGTGATATAACGTTTGTCCCATGTTACTTCTAAACCAATAACCTCTTCACCATTGTATTGACCTTTAGTCACTATACCGATGTCTGGAATGCCGCCCGCATCTGAACCTGCTTCAGGGCTAGTTAGTGCAAAACATGGAATTTCACGGCCATCAGCCAGACGAGGTAAATAGTGAGCTTGTTGCTCCTCTGTACCGTAATGCAGAAGCAGCTCACCCGGGCCTAATGAGTTAGGCACCATTACAGTTACGGCTACTGCTGAAGATTTAGTTGCAATCGTGCCAACAATCGTCGAGTTAGCGTACGGGCTGAACTCACGACCACCAAATGACTTAGGAATGATAAGCGAGAAGAAACGCTCTTTCTTCAAAAATTCTAAAATATGATCTGGCAGATGCTTGCTGTTTTGAATAACAGAATCGTCAATCATCGCCATTAATTCTTTTACAGGGCCGTCTAAAAACGCTTGCTCTTCAGCATTTAGTTTTGCTTCAGGTACCGCTCTTAGGGCATCAAAATCAGGCTGACCACGATAAATCGAGCCTTCAAGCCAAACATCACCCGCATCTAATGCTTCTTGTTCTGTTACTGAGATACTTGGTAATACTTTCTTTAGTTGTGTTCTTAAACTCATAATCAACTCATCCGACCAGATAGATATACCTACATTACGGCACAAAAATGACAATAGATCAATTGCTCTATCGAAATTTTTAACGAGTTTTTTACTGGAGTTTCATTTGATTAAGAAATTTTATTGATAAATTAAAAGCTTACACGTGTACGCTGAAATGCACTTTTTTGCTGATGAAGGACTGAATAAACTAAGTTTTTTCTTTTCTTACAATCTTATAAAAGCAAAATTACTAAAGTTAGTTTCTTGCTTGATATAGCTGAGAGGTCGATGTTATCAAACGACAGCAAGCGCCTTTGCCTCACTGTCGTCATGCTATTAACGTGAGATTAATGATGCTTGCTCAAGTTTGACAAGTGTACTAACCAAAAAACGAACACAGATACCAATCCGAATAAAATAGTACTTATAAACCAAATAAAGCCACTTCCGAATAAGACCCTTGTACCCATTCTTTTTAAATCCATGGCTTGAGAATAGACACCAAATGCAAAAATTAAGTTTACAAAAAACACACATAGCAAAAGTATTATGGAAAGTGGGTGATTCACTAAAAAGTACATACTTAAATCCTTATAACTAACAATTACTTATCACGCAAACATGTCGTCCCGTCCCCACTCTGAAACAACGAGTAGAATAACTACTGCAAAATTCGATTTTTCCTTCGAAATCAACACCAAAAGTTTGGCCATATTTTTTAAAACCATCAATACCTCTTATCGTACCGAAATTATAATCCCCTCTAAATTGTTCCCTTTCTTGAGGAATATTGTTTCCATTACAATCAAATGCTGACCCATTTACTACTTTGAAAGTGCTACCCGAGGGGTTAGCGACTACTTTTAACGTACCTCCACTTGGAAAGTTAATCGTTTGAGGCACGGATAAAAAAGAAGTCTCAACAGTTATTGCGCCTATATTCACACTTGCGAAACTAACAAAGCTGTTCCACTTATTTATAGCTGCTTGACCTGTTGGGTAAAACTGAAGCATTTTATTAAATATAGAACTCCTAATTGACGAATTAGAAAGAAATTCATAGGGATTCATATCACTATCTTGGCAAGATTCAATTGCCGGATAAATGGATAAATTAGGCTTTACTGGAGAAACTGAGTCACTTGAAAGATCGTTGATGAAGTCGGTCAATAGCGTTGGATTCCTGCTTATGTCATCGACAAACGCCTCTCGGCTTTCAAAAAATGCATTTGCCTTACTACGCTCTTCAAGAGTAACTTCTTCTGGGAACGGAACGCCCTCAATAAAGTCTCCGTTTCTAACGCCTCTGATTTTATATTTAACCAGTACTTTGTTTCTTACATCTAACACATAAACCTTCTTCCCAATCCCGCTAGACCCTACTTGCGCTTGACTAATATAACCTCCGTTACATTCGGTACAAACTTTAAGGTAGTTTGCAAGCGTAGAGAAAGACGAAACAAGCAATAGAACGAACATTAGTGAGTTAATATGTCTCATTGTAATAATCCTTTATTAGTTGAAATTTAATTACTTTTTGTAAAAACCAATTGTTTCAGAGTACCAATAAACACTCATGATTACTTCAGCAGTAAAAACACAACAAAAAATCACATTAAATTATCAATAAATTCACAATCACAATACTCCCTCTTACAATAAGTTGGATTACAGAGCTACCTTACAAAAATAGCAATCTTATCTACCCCCATATAATGTAGCTCTAAATCTATTTCTGCCTAAGACGCACGCTCCTTATCTGATGCCTTAGCCGTATTGTTTTGCTGCGCTAGAATAAGCATTTTTAACTCTCTAATCTCATTCTGTAAGCTTTCTATCGTCGGTTTATGCTGTTTGCTTTCTTTTTCTTCGCGAAGCTTGGTACGCTCGTCTTCCATCACATTCACCACGATACCTATCACCATGTTTAAAAACGCGAATGCAGTGAAGAAAATAAACGTTAAATAAAACACCCAAGACATCGGATACACTTCCATGGTTTCATACTGAATATCCGTCCAATCTTCAAATGTCATGATCCTAAACAGGGTAAGCATTGAAATAGCAATATCGCCCCACAGCTTAGGGTTAATGTCTTTAAACACAAAACTACCAATCGCGGCATAAATGTAGAAGATGATAAACATTAAGAGGATCACATAACCAAGCTGTGGCATAGCTTTCATTAATGAGTTTATTAACACTCGGAGCTCCGGTACCACCGAAACCATTCGAAGCACCCTGAATACTCGAACAAGACGCGCCAATAAGGCCATTTCACTATCGTTGATGGGAATTAAGCTGATCACCACCACTAAGGTATCGAACACGTTCCAGCCATTAGCGAAAAATCGCTTTTTGTTTTCATCCGCGATAAATCTCACCGAAATTTCGAACAAAAAGAACAGCGTAATAAACACATCTAAAGCATGCGTGATAGAAACCGCGCCACTGGGTAAAGCAAAAGTTTTAGCACCAATTTCCAGCGCTGAGATAATGATCACTGCTACAACAGCAAGCTCAAACGCTTTATTGTTTTTTAGATTGTTCAATTGAGTTTTAATATTTTCGTACATAGGTAGCCAATAGGTTATTTGATTCTTGGATAGCTGAAAATTGGCGTGATTATATCCCAGTTTTTTGAAAACTAGAGAGAGGATTTGTTTCAAAATTTGTAAAATTGCGGGGCTTTTTCTGTCTTCCTGAGAGGTCTAGCTAAAGGTGTGAAAATCTTACGCTAAAATGAGAGACTCAGTCTGATATTCAAGATCTTTGCGTCACCCAAAGTTTGTTCCCCAGCGATATTTGCAATATAAATAAGGCTCGGCTTTATCGAGAAATTGTCACCAATCGTTATATCTGTATACAGTTCGATCGCGGTTTCTGTATCGCTGTCGTGTACTTTTACGTCACTCAATACAATGCCAGAATTGTCCTCATGGAAAAATATACCTTGGTAATTAATCCCAAGCGCCCAATGTGTTGTTATTTCGCTATATTGCGCATTCGCATGGCCATATTGCACAAAGCCGTTCAGTTTGTCGCTAATGGCATGATCAACAACGGCGTAAACATCTCCTTCGCTGCCTGTTTCACCGTTGATGTCCTCTAACGCTGTGTGGTACCAACCGCCAAACCTCACATAGTTTCCACTTCCATAAGCAAGCTCTATTTCGCCTATTTGAAATGACTCAGACATATCCACTCTATTTTCATCAACCGAATATGCAGCAAATTTTAGTTTGACTCCATCAAACGTTTTATCGAGATAGATGCCTAACTTTGGCGTTGGAAAAGTTGAAATATCCAGTATTGTTGGGCTGAACCCCGCGGAAGCATTAATAAAACCATCACCATAATAAGGCGCTGCAAAGTCACTTGTCGCATCCATTAGGCCAAATTTAATGTTGGCGGTTTCAAACACCTCCATACCCACATACGCTTCGTACAACTTGCTGTATTCAACTTCATCAACGTTACTAAAGCTTTGTATATCGCCAACAAAATCCGAGGCATTTTTACCCCTGCGTAAGCTGTAACTAACTAAAGACGTACTTTCCCAACCCAATAGGTTTGTTAGGTCAAACTCGTAGCCCGCATCAATTTTATAGCGAGTTATATTCTTACTCTCGTCTTGTAACTTGGCAGAAGACGAGTCCAAATCAGCAGTAAAAAAAACACCACCATCCTGCGCACAAGATAGTGCTGGATATAAAGTGAACAGTGGGATAACCAAGTTTTTTTTCATCAGTTGATACCTACACTCTTTAACTAAAAGTCGACTATGAACAAAGTGCCTAATTCAAACCCAGCACTGATATTCTTTTTAAAATTTAAATTGGTTTACTTGACCATTTAAATTGGTTGAGATCTGTCGTAATCCTTTACTCACCATGATCACTGAATTAACTGCATTGAGTGTTTCTTTGGAGGAATCGGATATTTTAGTTAGCCCGACGGCTATCTGATCTGAGGTTGCTGATTGCTGCTCCGTTGTTGCTGCAACTTGAGAGTTGATATCGTTAATTTCATTCACGTACTTCAAAATTTTCGTGAGCAATTGGTCCGTTTCATCAATTTTTTTCACCGTTTCTTGCGACTGATTAGTGCTTTGTTCCATTGCAGCCACCACACTCTTAGAGCTATCGAGTAAATTATTTATGGTAGATTGAATTTCTTGGGTCGATTCTTGAGTCCGTGACGCCAGTGTTCTTACTTCATCAGCAACAACAGCAAATCCTCGCCCTTGTTCGCCGGCTCGCGCGGCTTCAATGGCCGCATTTAAAGCCAACAGGTTGGTTTGATCTGCGATACTGCGTATCACTTCTAAAACCGACGAAATGCTTTCGGTATCTTTATTTAACTCAGAAATAGCCTGCGACATTTGTGCAATATTATCGAACAGCTGATGAATCTGTTTTTTAGTTACCGTCACAGACTCATGCCCGTCTTGTGTTGCTTCAAACGCTTTATTTGCTGTGATTGAAGCTGCTTGTGCATTCTCAGACAGATGCCTAACACTGGTTGCCATTTGCTGTATTGCTGCGGCGCTTTGTTCCGTATCCGCTTCTTGTTTATTGACTTCATCAGAAGTAATTTCTGCAGAGTGCTCCAGTAATATCGACTGACATTCAACCAAATATGTACCCATTTCAACTTTCGACAATGATTCTGATTGTCTTTCATAGGCATTATTTATTGACGAAGCAAGCATCCCTATCTCATCATCTTGCGATTGTTCTAATCGAATAGTTAGATCATTTTCATTAGCATCGAGTTTTCGAGCCATGTCACGTATTGGGATAACGATGTACTTATTAACGCCTGCACCAACAAGCACAGCAACAATGATGGTAAATAGAAGGGAAAAAATAAGCGAGTTAGCAACAAAGTTTTCGATCTCGATAACCGTCTGCGCTTCAGTTTCAACTTTAGCATCTGCTTGTTCTTCAACTGATTCTAGTGTGTCTAAAAAATTTGATGACGCAGACTTGAAACGATTAAAGTCATCATAATAAACCTTCCACTTTGCCTGTAACCCTTCCGTCGTCTGTTTAAAATTTCGTTCGTAGTCTACGACGTGCTCGGCATACGTTTTCGACACACCTGCCACCGACAGTGAATGTGATTTAAATAAAGGATGTGCTGAAAGCTCCCTACTGAGTGAAGTAAAGTCGTTTTGCGCCTTTTTAAACTCTGTTAAAAATACCTCGGAGCCCCCAGAGCTGAGATATTCTTGGAAAAAATATTGCGTTTGAAGTAGTGCTATCTGAGCTTCCATTCCACCGTCAGCCGCTCCCCAGCGTTCGGATAAACCATTGCGCCAAGACAATTGCTCATCCGGATTTTGTGCTAAATATTCCACAGCTCCATCACCAAGTTCTTCAAGGCTTGTCATAAATGACTGAAAGCTGGCAAGCACATTGCGATACTCATTGCTTTGCTTCGCGTAAGCATTGTAGCTTGCGAGTAATTTGCTCTGCGCATTCTTAAATTGCTCTTGAGTGCGCTGTAACTGTTGCTCATCAGATTTAGAGACTAAGCCCGAGGCAAGCATTCTGTCATATGCCTCATTGAGCATATCATTTGCTTTCGCTAACTTATCGAGTTGTCTTTTTGCATAGGCAGGATCAAGTTCAGCCTGATGGGTCATATAGTTATTAATTGCTAAAACCTTGCCTTGTACACCAATGGTCGATTCCATTGCACCATCAGCAGCATCCCAAGCCGGACCACTCACAAATTCTAATGCTGAGTCGAGTTTTTCAAATCCAATATAGCTCAACCCGCCACTTACCAATGAGGAAACAATCAGGCTTGCAACGAGTACCGATACTTTTTTATTTAAATCCAATTGATTTCCCTCCAGTGAGCACACGTTAGAGCAGTTAGAATTTAAGTGTAAATCGTTAATTCTTTTTTATTTGAGTGTAGTCACAGAGTGAACTTACGCAACATTGGGCTTAAATAGATCATTTGCAAAATGAATAGAAGGATAAAATGGGAAAATAAATGTGTTCAGGGTCCAGCGCTATCAATAGAAAAAAATGGTAAACGTAACAAAAAACAGGCCGCAGGTTTGATGATTAAAACGCAGCAAATTTTGCTGCACAAAGTTCATTCAAATCACGTGGCGCAACGGCTACTTCCAACCCTCGTTTTCCAGCACTCACATAAATTTTATCAAACTGCTGCGCATCATTGTGTAATAAGGTATTTAAGCGTTTTTTCTGCGCAAATGGACTTATACCACCAATCAAATAGCCAGTGCTATTTTGTGCTTTTGTAGCATCTGCTAGGCTCGCCTTTTTACCTTTACAGGCTTTAGCAAACGCCTTTAAATCAACCTGCCGTGTTGCTGGTAGCACAGCGACATTAAGCACACCATCTACATCAACGAGCAATGTTTTAAATACTTGTTCTGGCAGAAGGTTAAGCTTTTCAGCAGCCTCATCGGCAAAGTTTTGTGCACCTGGGTCGTGGTCAAACTTTAGAATTTCGAATTGAATTTTGTGCTTTTCAAGTAATTTTATTGCAGGTGTCATGATTCATTCCTTTTTATGTGCTCAACCAAAATACCTAAAGTTCGACAAACGTCAACACTCAACTAAAGTCTATATACCACTTGAGATGAGAAGATGTGCTTTATGATTCCAAATGCATTGTCTTTCGGATTGAAGGTGATTGTAGTGTTAGCATTGCTTAACTTTATGCGAAATGAATACGAAACATGGCGTGATGCACGCGTGTGCGATGCTAAATGTGAGCAGTTCGGCTGTAAAACAGGGCAGTTATTATTGGGCCAAAATAACCAAACAATTGCCTGTCTGTGTGAGAGCAAACATGATTATTTAATGCCGCTTAACTAAGTGGTAAAAACCAAAACGGCGCATAAAATGCGCCGTTTTTACGTTCAATAAATTAACCTTATTTGGTCAAATCATCAAAGAACTTTTTCACACCATCAAAGAAGCCTTGTGCTTTAGGGCGATTTTTACTGTTGTCACCGCCCATGCTCTCTTCAAACTCTTTTAGGAGTTCTTTTTGACGTTCATTCAAGTTCACCGGAGTTTCTAGTACCACTTTACAGATCAAGTCGCCAACGGCACCACTACGCACAGATTTAACACCTTTTCCACGCATACGGAACATCTTACCCGTTTGGCTCTCTGCTGGGATCTTCAAATTCGCACGGCCATCTAAGGTAGGCACTTCAATCTCACCGCCAAGGGCCGCTGTGCTAAAGCTGATTGGCACCTCACAATACAGGTTATTGCCGTCGCGCGTGAAGATTGGATGCTCACGTACAGAGACTTGAACATATAAATCACCTGCTGGTGCACCATGTGCGCCTGCTTCCCCTTCGCCAGTTAAGCGAATGCGGTCACCTGTATCAACTCCTGCAGGGATCTTCACAGATAATGTCTTCGTCTTCTCTACACGGCCTTGACCATGACACTTGTTACAAGGGTCTGAAATAATTGAACCAGTCCCCTGACACGTTGGACAAGTTTGCTGCACGGCAAAGAAACCCTGACGCATTTGAACTTGGCCCGCACCATGACAGGTTGTACAGGTTTTTGGCTTAGAGCCTGCTTTTGCACCACTGCCGTCACAAGGGCTACAACTCACCCAAGTTGGTACTTTGATCTCAACGTCTTTACCACGGACCGCTTCTTCTAGCGTTAAGTCCATATTGTAACGAAGATCGGCACCACGCTGTTGGCGAGATTGACGACGGCCACCGCCACCAAAAATATCACCGAATACGTCACCAAAAATGTCGCCAAAGTCACCTTGACCGCCGCCGAAACCACCGTGGCCACCACCATTTTGATCAAAGGCTGCATGGCCGTATTGGTCATACATCTGACGCTTTTGGCTATCAGTTAGTACTTCGTAAGCTTCTTTTACTTCTTTAAACTTAGCTTCTAAATCCGCATCGCCCGCCGTACGGTCTGGATGATACTTCATCGCCAAGCGCTTATACGCTTTTTTTATGTCACGTTCGCTGGCATCTTTGCTAACGCCAAGTACTTCGTAATAATCACGTTTTGACATAGTTATCACATTACTCTAGTTAAATGATGAGCAAACTCATCAAAAGGCTAAACAAACATTAGCCAAAATTTACATACACTAAGGGCGCGTCAAGCGAATTCGCCAGCGCGCCCTTGCAAGTCAACAATTACTTATTGTCGTCTTTAACTTCTTCAAACTCAGCGTCAACAACATCGTCGTCTTGCTTAGCAGAGCCTTGCTGAGCGCCAGCATCAGGACCAGCTTGGCCAGCCTGTGCTTTAGCTTGTGCAATTTCCATTAGCTTTTGAGACTTCTCAGCTAATGCTTGTACTTTTGCATCGATATCTTCTTTGCTGTCGCCTTTGATAGCCGTTTCAAGCTCGCTTAGTGCTGCTTCAATTGCTTCTTTGTCTTCAGCTGGAAGTGCATCGCCGGCTTCTTCAACTTGCTTACGCGTGCCGTGAACCATTGCATCAGCTTGGTTACGAGACGATACTAGCTCTTCGAACTTTTTATCTTCTTCTGCGTTTGCTTCTGCATCACGTACCATTTTTTCTACTTCGTCGTCGCTTAGACCTGAAGAAGCTTGGATTGTGATCTTCTGCTCTTTACCTGTGTCTTTGTCTTTTGCAGATACGTGTAAGATACCATCCGCGTCAACATCAAATGTTACTTCGATTTGCGGTACACCACGTTGCGCTGGACGAATACCTTCTAGGTTGAATTGACCTAGAGATTTGTTGTCGCTTGAACGCTTACGCTCACCTTGTAGTACATGGATTGTTACCGCTGACTGGTTATCTTCAGCCGTTGAGAATGTTTGCGACTTCTTAGTAGGGATAGTCGTATTCTTCTCAATCAGTGCAGTCATCACTTGGCCCATAGTCTCAATACCTAAAGACAGAGGACATACGTCAAGTAATAGAACGTCTTTCACGTCACCAGCGAGTACACCACCTTGAACCGCAGCACCTACTGCTACCGCTTCATCAGGGTTAACGTCTTTACGCGGCTCTTTACCGAAGAAGTCAGCAACAGTCTTCTGTACTAGAGGCATACGTGTTTGACCACCAACTAGGATGATGTCGTTTACATCACCTACTGACAAATCAGCATCTGCTAGTGCACGCTTAAGTGGCTCGATTGACTTAGTTACTAGATCTTCTACTAATGACTCAAGCTTCGCACGAGTTAGTTTAACGTTCATGTGCTTAGGACCAGTCGCATCAGCCGTTACATAAGGTAGGTTCACCTCAGTTTGCTGTGCAGAAGAAAGCTCGATTTTTGCTTTCTCAGCAGCTTCCTTAACACGCTGCATTGCTAGCGGGTCATTTTTAAGGTCGATACCTTGGTCTTTCTTGAACTCTGCAACCAAATAGTTGATAACGCGGTTGTCAAAGTCTTCACCACCTAGGTGCGTGTCACCGTTAGTAGCAAGTACTTCAAACGTGTGCTCGCCATCAACTTCATCGATTTCGATGATAGAGATATCGAATGTACCACCACCTAAGTCGTATACCGCAACAACGTTGTCACCTTGCTTCTTGTCCATGCCGTATGCAAGTGCAGCAGCTGTAGGCTCGTTGATGATACGCTTAACTTCAAGACCCGCAATACGACCCGCATCTTTAGTTGCTTGACGTTGTGAATCGTTGAAGTATGCAGGTACTGTGATAACTGCTTCAGTAACTTCTTCACCTAAGAAGTCTTCAGCCGTTTTCTTCATTTTTTTCAGTACTTCTGCTGAAATTTGTGGTGCAGCACGCTTTTCTCCACGCACTTCTACCCATGCATCACCATTGTCTGCTTTAACAATTTGGAATGGCATGATGCCGATATCGCGTTGTACTTCTTCGTCTTCAAAACGACGACCGATCAAACGTTTAATCGCGTATAATGTATTTTGTGGGTTGGTTACCGCTTGGCGCTTAGCTGGTTGACCTACAAGCGTTTCACCTTCTGCAGTGTATGCAATAATTGAAGGGGTTGTACGATCACCCTCAGCGTTTTCGATAACGCGTGCTTTATCACCATCTAGTACTGCTACACAAGAGTTAGTAGTACCTAAATCGATTCCAATAATTTTACCCATGAATCTTCTCCGACTTCAAAATTCGTTGTTCTGTTAGATGCTTTGTAAATAGGGGCAAGAAAATCGAATTCAAGCGTATTTATAAAAAAAATTTCATTTTTTTTATTTTTATTTCGAAATGCGCTGTTTTCCTCCAAAACATGGACGTTGATTACACAAAATGCACACACACCAAACTGGTCTGACCTCAAAGCTTATGTTATAACTTTCAACAATAATAACGAAATAAAGTAAGAACGATTATGCATTTTGAACAATTATTGGCCCAAGCTGCTGAACTTGGTGACGGCACAATGCAATTTCCTGCTAACTGGTGCCAAGGCAGAACCGCATTTGGTGGACTCTCTACAGCATTAATGTATCAAGCAATCAGGCAACACGTTTCAAATGAACGACGTATTTTATCTTTGAGCACAAATTTCGTCGCCCCGCTCCTTGCCGAACAAAACTTTCAAATAAAAATTGAAATACTACGAGAAGGTAAAAATAGTAGCCAAGTTATGGCGCGCATTGTGCAAAACCAGCAGGTGTGCGTAATAACGCAAGCTTGCTTTGGAGCGAAACGCGCTTCTAACGTAAATGTAGAAGTCACAAAAGAAATGACACTAGCCCCTGTTAATGAGCAGTATCAATTGCCATATCAAAAAGGCGTTATGCCAGAATTTTTTCAACACGTTGCTTTATGTCCACAGCAAGGGGCGCTGCCGTTTTCAGGTGCTGAGACATCACATCTTGGCGGTTGGATGCGTTTCAAAGACGAACAACAGCAAATGAACGAGGCTCATATCATTGCGCTGACCGATGCTTGGCCCCCGACATTGCTACAAATGTATAAGCAACCAGCGCCTGCAAGTAGCATGTCTTGGTATTTAGAATTTGTACAAGAGCCTAACCTAACTGCTCATGATTGGCTTGGTTTTGAAGCTGTGACACACCACTGTAAAGATGGGTATGGCTTAGAAGATGGGACAATCTGGAGCGGTGATGGCAAACTTCTAGCGCTGACTCGACAAACCGTCGCTCTATTTGACTAAACTATCATTTACAACGGTAGCGTACTCCATGCCGTCAAATTTCATGATGGCATGATATTGCCCGTTATCAACAATTTGCTGTAAACCGATATTAAATGAATCACGCAAACGCTCACTTTTAAAAAAGCCCGGTCTCGGCGCATGCGCAAAAATAGCATGAACTCGAAACGGCTGTATGACGTTGCTCTGTGCGTATTGGTTCAGGTAGTAGATAAATATGCGTCGCTCTAAAACGATCACATCAACCCAGCCCTTCATCAAGTTGATGATTTGCGCTTCTTGGTTAACGACTTCTTCGTAAGCAGTTAAATTGTCAACAATTGCCTTATAGGGGTTTTCTAAATAGGCAGTTGCGTGTTGAAAAGCGACTAGGCTTTTACCCTGCAAATCGTAAATAGAGTTGATATCAAAGTTTTTAGAAGCAAGAGACACAGCCACATTTTGATAGCTTAATAAGCTATCGCTTTTATAAACTTTTGGATGCGTTCGATGCGGAAAATTTAAAGCGACATCTACTTTACCCGATAACAACTCTTGCTCCGCCCGCAAATTAGACATATATCGTACTTCGATATTGCTAAACCCTTGCTGATTAAATGCAGCTTTTAAGATCTCCAATTGAATTCCACTATCCCCACTTGGGATAACGTAAGGTGGTAAAGAAGCATTGGCCGCTACAACCACTTTTCTTTCATTCGCGAAAACTTGAGCGTAAGAAGTTAGTAATATGAAAATCAGGCCTAAAAAATACCTCAAAACATCTCCTTATTCGTTGCATTTACGAATACTGCTAATGCTCCACTAATGCTAGTTGATCCTGAATGAACCATCACTGAAATTAAGAATCATTTTTATGATTTGATTTATGTACGCCACTATATTTACTCGAGAAGAGATTTAAAAACAACTAACGAATGCCCTACCTACTTTCGCAAAAATTTGCACTCAAGGTATTATTACCGCACACTAAATTGAATTTAACAATGGTAAGTAGTTAATGTGATCCTCGCGTGCAAACATTGTGACAGACTGATTAATGTCGGACATATCGGGCAACAGCAAAGGGCTGTATGCCCAGTTTGTCACGCACATTTATTGAGTTGTAAAAACCAACAACAGCAGTGGTTGAATGCCTTCAGCATCGCTTCACTGCTGTTTTTGTTTTCAAGTCTGTATCCGACCTTCATTTCATTCGCTCAGCACGGACTCAATCAACAAATTAGCTTGTGGGACGCAGCAATATTGCTGGGCGATAAATACAGTACCGCGCTTGCTTTGATGTTCATATTCACTATTTTGGTCATGCCATTATTGGTATGTTGTTTAGTGTTGTTAACTAGTAGCACTTTATGGACGCAACTCAATCCGCACAATGCCCGTCGAATAGCAAAGACACTGAGTTATATTACTCCCTTAAACTTAGCCGATATTTTCTTAGTTGCGGTGTTAGTCAGTACTTTTAAACTCATGTCGTATGCCGAACTTACATTAGGGTATGGTTTTTGGGCCTATGTATTGTTCGTCTTCTGTTTTGTTGAATTACTCACTTTAATAGACGCTAACGCGCTTTGGCAGCGCCAACAAAAACAGTTTGAGCCTAAGCCATTACAAAGTGGTCAAAGTGCCTTATCCCAATCATTAAAGCAATGTAACGTGTGTGGTCAGTTAACAGCTCGTAGTCATTGCCCTCGTTGTTACGCTAAAACGTATTTTCGAAAACCACAGGCAAACTCACGCGCGTTTGCTTGGATGTTAACTTCCCTTGTTCTAATGCTACCGGCCAATCTGCTTCCGATTATGAACACCATTAACTTAGGCCAAAGTACTTTAGCAACGATATTCTCAGGCATCGTCATAATGTGGCGAGATGGTTCCTACCCTATCGCTATCATCATTTTTGTTGCCAGTATTTGTATTCCACTATTCAAAGCGGTCGCATTGTTTTATCTGCTTTTTGAAGCAAAAATGTGTAATAACCCAAAACGAGCGAGTCAGTTATATCGTTGGCTTGAATGGATGGGAAAATGGTCGATGATAGATGTATTTGTGGTTATTATATTGGTTTCATTAGTTCAGCTTGGCTCAGTGCTGACAGTGGAACCACAGATTGGCATCGTATTTTTTGCGGTCATGGTATTGTGCCAAATGATGGCTGTGCATAGTTTTGACCCTCGTATTTTATGGGATAAATTAAAAACCAATGAATGAACATGCTTACATAGAATCAAAGCCGAAGTTTTCTGTGATTTGGTTTATCCCTATCATAGCCTTATTTGTGACGGCTTGGATGCTATACCAACATCAATTAAATCAAGGGCAAACCATCTTTATCAAGATGACTAATGCCGATGGTATTGTTGCAGGTAAAACCGAAGTACGTGTTCGCAGTGTAAAAATAGGCACAATCCAGTCGCTACGGCTGCAGATGGACCAAAACGCCGTTATCGCGAAAGTTCAAGTAGACAGTATATACGCTTCTTTATTGACCGAAGATGCCAAAATTTGGGTTGTAAAACCGCGCATTGATGAATCTGGTATATCGGGCATGAATACACTACTTTCCGGCGTATATCTCGAATTTGAGCCCGGAAGTAGCAAAGTGAAATCAACCCTTTTCACCTTGCAAGATGAACCCGCCCTCATCGGCTCAGATATTCAAGGAACTAGATACAAGCTTAAATCTCGCCATGCGGAAGTACTTGAAGTGGGCACAAGCATCTACTTCAGAAATTTCAAAATAGGGCAAATTGAGGCATCTAGTTTTAATACTGAAAGTTTGGCAATGGAGTACGGGATTTTTATCTTCTCTCCCTACGATAAACTCGTTTCCGACAACATGATATTTTGGGTATCGTCAGGTGTTTCAATTAACATGTCAACAGAAGGTATCCAAGTATCAACGGGTAGTTTATCTAAGCTTATTAAAGGGGGTATTTCTGCAGACTACCCACCCAATCAACAAGCAAGTGCTATGGCTCCCGAAAATAATATTTTTGCACTGCACGAAAACTTTTCTATTGCTTTGGAACAGCGCTTCGATAATTTTGATTTCTACCTTGTTGATTTTGAACAATCGATCCGAGGCTTGCGCCCCGGAGCCCCCGTTGAATATCGTGGTATGCGCATAGGTACGGTTGAACAAGCACCTGCGCAATTGGAACGAGACGGCCAACCCCTCTACTTTCAGCAAGGTAACACCTCTGTACCAGTTTTGATACGCATTGAATATGGACGATTATTTGAACAAAAAGATGTAGCAAAACGCTACTGGCAAGAAAATATAGAACAATGGATTAGAAATGGATTGAGAGCATCGTTAAAAAGTGGCAACATGTTAACCGGTGCGGTGTATATAGAGCTAAACTTCTATCCAGATGCACCGACAGCAAGTGTAGTAACATCTTCGGTTTACCCAGTGCTACCAAGTGTATCCAGCGGGTTTACGGCGATTTCAGAACAAGTAACAAGATTGTTAAATACTTTGAATGACCTGCCCATAGACCGAACGTTAATACAACTAGACGGAACCTTAAACGAATATAGGCAACTTGCGATGGAAATGAAGCAATTAATCAGCACATTTAATCAACAAGGCACGGCCGCAAAAGTGAATGAAAATTTAGACAATATAAGTAGTACGCTAACTCAACTGACAACCAGCTTAAAACAGTTTGAAAAAACGCTGACGCATTACCAACAAGACTCAACCATGGTTGAGCAACTGACGGACACTTTGGAAGAGTTAGAAAGCTTATCTAATACCTTAAAGCCATTTGCGAAAGGTTTGAATGAACAGCCTAATATGCTGATATTCAACAAGCAAACGGTTAATGATCCGGAACCTAGGAAAAAATAAATGCGTGCTATTTTTGCCAGTTTATTGCTTAGCTTTCTGTGTGGTTGCAGTCACAGCGTCAGTAACCCAAATACTTACTTTAGTTTTAGTGCCGTAAAAGGCCTTAATACTAACTTAAGTGAGAATGCACAAACCTCTGTTTTAAAAGTACACGCAGTAAAGCTCTCTGGTATTGCAGATCAGCAGGCGATAGTCCAGATATTGCCTGATCATGAAGTCTCTGTTGCTCAGCATCACTTTTGGGCTGAGCACCCAAGCAATATGCTGAGCAAAACTTTGCAAAACACATTAAGCAAGCAATTGACACACTGGCAAGTCGTGAACAGTAGCGTACCCACTGACGATGTCAATACCATTTACCTCATGATTGAAGTCAACGAATTTGCTGGCCATTATGAGGCGGGCTCTTTACTTAATGGTAATTGGTATTTGTACAAAAAAGGCGAAACAACCAATCAGTTGCTCGCCCATCGAGCGTTTAGCTTGAGCGAAGAGTTAAGCCAAGATGGTTTTGCCAGCTTAGTGCAGGCGCTTGAACGTTCTTGGCACGGAGTTGCCAGTCAGATCATTGAACAACTCGAAATTATTTCGAATAATACTAATTCTCTTAACTAAGCAGTCTATTTTTAGCCAAAATACCTGCATCCATTTAGACAAGGCAACAATTTCGTGATTTAGTTGTTCTAAATGAGAAACTTTTAATACAGCTAGCGTCAGGTTTAATCCCTCAAAACGATGACGTGTTATTGCAAGCTGATGGCATAGAGATTTGATATTGAGTCTGTTTGCTCAAGCGCAATCGCTTTTTCAAATTTAAATCCAGATTTTATTAACAACTTAATGCTGGATTCATTGTGCGGTGATGTAATAGCTAAAACACGCGTGAGAGAAAGCTCATGCTTCGCAAAATTAAGCAATGCAGTCGCGGCTTCCAATGCATATCCTTTACCCGTATATTCATCCAAAAACGCATAACCAAGATCTGGCTCTTCAAAGATAGGTCGTTGATAAAACCCAGCGATGCCAACTGCGGTACCATCTCTTAGAGTAACGATAAAGGGGGCTTTTAAGCCATTTTCATAAGGATCAAAAAATGCCCCTTGAATATACTTACGTGCATCTTCTAGCGTGTAAACGTGTTTATCGGCAATATTGTCAATAAAACTAGCTTGATTCAGTAATTTCACAATAAACGCATCATCCGACAGCGTCGCTTTACGAATTGATAGGCGTTCGGTATTTATTATTATCATTGTAATTCCACATAAAAAGGCCAGTAACTGATTGAGTATACTGGCCTATTTTTACTTATTGCAACGAGATATGCTTATATAGCTCCTCAATTGACGCGAGCTTTGTTTGCTTTGGTAGCTGAGCAAACGGCTTGTCTTGGAATTTTTTACCTCGTAATTGAATATTGAGACGAGGCGCGTCCCCATTCATCATGGTTTGCTGGTAGTAGTCTTGTACATCAGCCAGCGTTATCTGCTCTACCGCTTTGATTAGTTTTTCCTTTGAATCATATTGGTAGTTTTCTCTATACCAGTCAGAAAGCAGTGGATAGACTTCATCAGCCAAATTCTTGGGTACTTCATTTAAAGAGATAAGTAAGGCATTTTTGAGTTGCTCAAACGTTTCGTTATCTAACTGGCCGAGCACTTTAGCGTATTCTGATTTGTATTGATCGAAGCGCATTTGCATTGACGCGACGTCTTTCACAGGTGTTTGAATATAGAATCCAATAGCAGAATAGTTATCAATATTTTGTGCTGTAGCGCCAACGGCATATCCTAACTGTTCTTCAGTACGCAGCGTATCATAAATATGCGTGCTCAAATGACTAACAAGCACTTTGGCAGCAGCCTTTTGTTTATAGCCAGCTTTTGGATGAACAACCATATCGATTAAACCGACATCGGCAACATCGCTATCTTGCTGCCAAACAAACGTTTCTCTCAGTTTTGGCTGCCAATACGGCGTTTTAACATACTCAGTCACCGATTGCTTTGCGGGTAATGATTCCTTAACTACCTTAGCGACGTTACTCAAATCGGCTTTGTCGTAGTTACCATAACCAAATATACGTACTTGATTATTTGCCAATAATTGAGTTTGAATGTTATTAAACCGCTCGAGCGTCAATTGCTCTGCTGCATCCAGCAACGCGGACGTATCAAAGCTACCAGCTCTAATTAATCGCTGATATTGGCCAAATACCTGGTTTATTGGAAATTGCTTCGCTTCATTTTGCAGCTGACGGCGATATCTATCAATGGCCTGTGCAAACTCTTCTTGTGTAACCTTGACTCTTAACTCTGACATTGCTTGTGACAATAGCTTTGCTTGTTTGTCAGTAAAACCTGAGATAGTTAGGCTCAAACCATTGCTTGGCGAAAGTGAAAGCGACATACCTGCTATCGAAGCCTCAGTCAGCAATTTGCTTTGTTTAATCGCAAATAAATCTGTCCACACAGCCAAAGCCACATCGGTATGGATGTTGCTTAGAGGCTCAGGGGAATTGATATAAATATTCAAGCTACCTTTAGGTTGATGCACAAATAACTCACTGGGCTTATGCCAAACAGTTACTCCCTCTTCCTCAAGTACCTTCTGTACACCCATTTTACTTTGCTCAGAGGTCGCTTTTAGCGCAAAGTGTTCAGGAAGCAATCGGTTTACGCTCGGTAGCTGCAATGCTAACTGACTCGGCGTTTTCCAACTGTCAATTTCGCTTTTAGAAATATCAACGACCTTGTATTTTCCATCGTAAAAGTGAAGCTGTGCTTCTGTCGGTTCCTCTTTGCTGATGTACCAAACTCTTAATCGTTCAGCATTTAATTGCTGTAATACAGAACTTACCTGAGCAGGATCAAACTTCGCATAGTGAAAACCCGCATTAATCGCATGATTTACTGGGAATTTTTGCATGCTATCTGCAAGATTACTGACATAACCAAATTCATCGCCTTTTTCTAAGAATTGAAATTGATTATTCAGTGACGTACGGATCTCATCGAAATATTTGCTATCCACGCCTTCTCGTTTGATAAGGTCAATATATTGCATCACTGTCGCAACAACCAATTCTCGGCTTTGCATACCCTTATCAGTCAAATCGATATCAACACTCAGTGCACCGTAGTTTCCGTATATATCAGGGCTTGCTGACGCAGTTAATTGTGAAATTAAACCTGCTTGTTTCAACACCTGTGCAGGGCTTCCAGCCATTTCGTTACTCAGTAAGTAAGTGACAAAATAGTTCGGTTTAACGGCAAATTGGTCACGATTATTATCAATCGTAAAGTCGAGTTTTAATTGCTTAACATCTTCATTTGGTACGTAGTGAATACGTTTTTTGCCTATCTTGCTAAAGTCTAACTGTTTAGTCACCTTAGGCTGTTCGATATGTTTGTTTTCAATGCTTGAGAAGTGTTTGTTGGCTTTTTTAGCCATCTCAACAAGCGGCTCATTTGACAGCATCACAACTTTCATAATGTTCGCT
Organism: Pseudoalteromonas sp. ATL1; assembly: GCF_058933015.1. Lineage (NCBI taxonomy): Bacteria > Pseudomonadati > Pseudomonadota > Gammaproteobacteria > Alteromonadales > Pseudoalteromonadaceae > Pseudoalteromonas > Pseudoalteromonas sp. ATL1. Next base: position 265,516 of record NZ_JBZYXL010000002.1, read on the forward strand.
GAATAATAGCGATTGTAAAAGTCGACAGTTTCCTGATGTAGTTTGCTGCCTTCTTTATCTCCCAACGTCTCTAAGTTTCCAGGTAGGAAACGATTTGCCGGGTGCGCTCCCATCATATTTCGAGCAAGTTTAAATTGACCATATACATCTAACTCGCGGCGCATCGACCATTCTGCATTTACTGCGTTCTTTTCTTTTTCGGTATATTCAGGATAAAGCTTTGGTGCTTTAAAAAAGTCTGAAAAACGATCTAACGCTTCGTCAAAAGCATTGTTGTTTACCTTGAACATGTAATTGGTTATATCTAGCCAAGTATACGCATTATGTGAGCCACCATTTTGCGTCATAAAGTCTGAATAACCCTTGGTATCAGGAAAACGCTCGGTACCCAAAAACAGCATGTGTTCGAGATAATGTGCCATACCTTGCTGCGTCATCGGATCATGTAGCAAGCCAACGCCCACACTTAAAGCCGCCGCCGACTTTTCAACACTGGGGTCAGACACCAAAATAACATCGATGCCATTGTCCAAAGTAAGTGTTTGGTATTGGCGATTATCATTTGGACTGATAACTAATTTATCGCTCAACAACGCGGAGGGGGCATTCTGTGCAGTTGTATTAGAAGTTGTACTACAACCTGTGATCACCGAAAGGCTTAAAATACTCAGTGCAAAAAGCTTTTTCATGACTATATCCATTTTTTATTTTGCTTTACTGATAGCAATCATCTTTAGTAAGTTAGTGATTTGCAACTAATATGCAGACATCATTGTAACAGTCTGTAAATCAAGGACTACAAACCATGTTTAGCTCCCCTAATGGCATTGTCATCATCTCTATGTTTTTACAAACATTTTTAACCTTCACCGTAATGTACATTATGGCAAAAAGACGATTTGGTGCTGCACGTAGTGGTGAAATAGCACTTCACCACTTTAAAACGATGCAGTTAGACTCAGCACCCGAACCAGTGCAGGTTGCCAGTCGCAACTTTGAAAACCAATTCGAAATGCCCGTCTTGTTTTTTGTAGTAAGCTTATTAGCTTTACAACTTAATGCAATTGGGTGGCTGTTTGCAGCGCTATCAATTAGTTATGTTTTATGCAGAATAGTTCACAGTTACGTGCATATTACTTCAAACCATGTACGCACTCGGTTTAGAGTGTTCACCTTCAGCTGCGCAATTTTACTCGCTTTATGGGGTGTTCTTTTTGCAACATTTATATAACTTTAAAGAATTAAAAAAACAAACTTAGTAACACATCGTTCTTTAAATTATCGTGTGTTTTGGTAGCATGAGGCACATTGAAAATTAGAGGCGGCAACAATGAATAACGAAAAGCCAGTTTGTGATTTTGGTCTTCATGCAGGTGAACCCTATACGAGTTTGCCTGTTAGTTTTTTAAATTGGATGATAGAGGTTGATCACGCGAAGTCGTCTTTTGCCCGCCAAGAACTGTCTCGTAGAGAAGATGCCGTATTTTCCTCTTGCGAAAATAATAAAAATACCGCTTTCTAGTCATTTAAATTTAGACTAATTAGTTTAAAATAGGCCCCTCGTTAGAATTACCTTTATCAGGGTCTATATGCGCATTATTTTATCGGTACTGTTTTGTGCCTTTTTGGCATCTTGTCAGCTAGTACCAAACAAAACCACACATTATTTAACCGTATTACACACCAATGATAACCATGGCCGTTTTTGGCACAACGAGCGCGGTGAATATGGTATGGCCGCTCGTAAAACACTGATTGATAAGTTGCGTACAGAAGCTGCGCAAAAAGGTCACTCTGTTTTGTTATTATCTGGTGGAGACATCAACACGGGCATTCCTGAGTCTGATCTGCAATTTGCAGAACCGGATTTTAAAGGCATGAGTTTGCTCGGCTATGATGCAATGGCCATTGGTAATCATGAGTTTGACAATCCACTTGATGTGTTAGAAAAACAACAGCAATGGGCTAACTTCCCGTTGCTTTCGGCCAATATCAAGCACTCAACCACGAATGCTTATGCGTACCAACCTTACACCATTATAAAACGTGATGGTTTATCAATCGCAGTGATTGGTTTAACTACAACCGATACAGCAAAAATCGCAAATCCTGAATACATTGGCGACCTTGTTTTTGAAGAACCGACTGATGTAGTCGAACCTTTGGTTAAGTCTATTCGCGCACAACACAAGGTAGACGTGGTCATTGCAGTGACACACATGGGCCACTACCATGATGCCAAATTTGGCATTAACGCGCCTGGCGACGTAACGTTGGCACGTACCATCGCACCAAATACACTCGACCTGATTGTCGGCGGTCATTCACAAGAGCCAGTGTGCGTTGAGCCAAACGGTAATGAAGACCTCAATTTCGCACCAGGTAAGGCATGTATCCCGGATAGACAAAACGGGGTTTGGATAGTGCAAGCCCATGAATGGGGAAAATATGTTGGTAAGGCCGAGTTTAAAATTGAAAATGGTGAAAAAACACTGCTGAGTTATGAATTATTGCCAGTCAATTTGAAGGATCAGTCGGGTGAATTTGTGGCCGAATATATTCAGCCCGACCCTGAAATGAAAGCATTCTTAAAGCCATATCAAGCTATTGGGGAGAAACAATTGATGCATAGTGTTGGCTTTGTAGACGGTTTTTTAGATGGCAACCGCAATACTGTCAGATTCAAGCAAAGCAACCTTGCAAAGCTAATCATCAAAGCACAAATGGCCGCCGTCGATGCTAACTTTGGTGTGATCAGTGGGGGTGGTATCCGCCACAGCATAAACGAAGGTGAGGTCAGTTATAAGGACATTTTGAAGGTTCATCCATTCAAAAACCGTATTACGTATATGCAGTGGAAAGGCGCTGATTTATATGAGTACCTGCAAACTGTTACGAGCTACCCTCCCGATTCTGGCGCTTACCTACAGTACTATGGTCTGTCATTTGAGACAGTGAGCGGTAAACTCACTAACGTAAAAATCAATGGCCAAGCTTTGGATATGAATGCGTCATATCGTATGAGTATTAATAGCTATAACGCTGCTGGTGGTGACGGCTACCCCAACATTTCAGGTCTCAGTGGTTTTGAATCAACCAGTAAAACAGACGCTCAAGTTTTAAAAGACTATTTGCAAACGCATTCGCCAATTAAGGTTGGCTTACTATAACATCAATAAGGAAGCCGCTGGGCTTCCTTATTTTCCTATAACGGTAATATCCGTTGCTGATATATCAACTAAACCATAACTGTGTAACTTCGAGCGAGAACCCTCTCCGTAGGCTTTAGGTGGATAGTATTTGGTTTTCGAATCAGGATATTTAACAAACACTTCATCCAGTGCAGCTCGTACCTCGCTCAACGTTTTCTCGAGGCTATTTGAAAAGTTAGGTTTTTTGCGAATAGTATGACCGAGTGCGATTAGCCTTTCAAAATACCTGTCAGCAATATCAATCAGCTCGTCTGGCACATCTTTATTTGGATTAAGTATCACGTCAGGGTTCGAATGGCAAAACTCCGCAAGCGCTAAATAAAAACAAAGTGGCTTGTTCGCAAGTTGTACTTTTTCGTCCTGATTTATACTTAAGCTTAAGCATTTATCATGCAGATCAATAACTAAATTTGGCGTACTTTCGTTCACTGGAGTAGTTAGTACATGTTGTTCACGTGCCTTCTTGTCACGAGACAACCCTAAAAAGCCATAGCCGGTAAGCATGCCCAACAACAAGGACAAAGCATAAGCCACCCATGAATGGGTGGAATTGACCGTATACTTAAGCGCCACATTCCGATGTGCTGATTTTAGATAAAAGTAGCTATTTTCTTCGCCCGTTCCTTGAGACATACTCTGAATATCTTGAAGAATAACACGGGATTGGGCGGCTCTAAGCTGCTCATTCAACTTTTGTACATACCCTTCTGTTCGCTGCTTGTCTCCGCCATAATTAAACAGCGGATCAGCAATGGGTAACATTTCCAAATCTAAAGCAACGCGAGTCGCAACTCGGCTTATATCAAGTACACTATCCCTTTGGATTTTTAATGTTTGTGATAAAGCGCATAGGCACATAAAAACGAGCGAGAAACAGATAAATACGATGGCATTGTTACCCTTAACCTTCATGTTCATCCCCTTTAACCAAACCAAAAGGCTGAACTCCACACTGCCAAAAAAGCCGTAGCTCATTAAAATAATTGGACTGAACAGCATTTACAACCTCGCTAACGCGATTTTGCAATGCGCATGCGAGATCTGTGTTGTTGTCATCCATTTTTATATACCATTGGCTACCTTTAACATCCGAAGCGATGGAAGTAATATAATTTTTTGAAAAACGTTGCTCATCATCTTCTTGCCAATAAGACGCTATCAAGTCAACGCTCCCCTGCGCCAGCATATCGCGCAATGCACTATGAGAGCTTGCGTACACTATGTTCAGTGCGGATAAATCTAAATCCAACTGTTTAAAAACTTGTTTAGGTAAAATATGGCCCGACCGACTAGTAGGGTAATCTATTAATCCAATTCTTTTATCTAGAAAATAGGCCTTGTTTATTTGGGGTTTTTCTCTGCTGGAAATAAAAAATGCGGTATAGCTAGGATAAGCAATAAGAGGCATATAATTTTGCGTTGATTCGGCCATCATGGCGGCCATAACATTATCTTTACTTAGAATAAGGTCAGCTATCCCTTTCGCCAAGAACTCAATTTGCTCAGCCAAACTGCCCCCCCAATACACCTCGACTCTGCCAAATTGCTTGCCAACCACATCATCTTCACAGAGTGACTTTTGTAACCTCTGAGCCAAGCTTTTGATAGGCACATGCGCTCTAAACACGGATAAATTAGAGCTTGACGCAATATCACAGCTGTAAGAATACGTATTGACTGGTTGAAGTTTACTTAACTTACTGTTAACCAAATACTGGGGAACAAACCAAATAACAAGTACGCTGAGTAAAAGCACCACAAGAAACGTGCATTTTTTGTTCAAAATGTAATAGTCAGACAAAACCAAACTCTACCAAAGTATCATTCACCGACATTACAGCAACTTTCTTTACTTATTGCAATAAGTAATATTACCTAAAGGTTATAACCAATTGATATATAGACTTTATTAACAAGAAATTATGAATACCATTGACTCCTTTTGTTTTCTTGAAAAACAAGGACAATTGACCTTATTGAAATAGCGGCTCGCAACCGTGTTTGATACTCAGAGTAAATAAAATCATGTTAATGAAAAAACTGTCTAGTTTCGTGATTGCTGTAGCAGCAGTGACTTCAGCCCAAGCTTTTGCATGGGGTCCAAATGGCCATAGAATAGTTGGGGAGCTTGCAGAGCAAAACCTCACGCCTACCACAGTAGAAGCGATTAAGCCTTTACTCGACGGCCAGTCTCTCGCTCAAATTTCTACATGGGCTGATGAGATGCGCTCAGACAGCAGTACGTTTTGGCGTAAAAAGTCTTCGAAATGGCACTACATTAATGTGACCGATCCTGAAAATATGCACAATCACGTGCACCACGACCTTTCTTCTAAAGAACAAGTTAAAAATATCCTCGATGGTATCTATTACGGTATCAACACGCTTAAATCAGACAAAACTTCCCTTGAAGAAAAGCGTTTTGCATTACGCTTTCTAGTTCACCTTGTTGGCGACGGACATCAACCATTCCATGTCGGCAGAGCGGCAGATAGAGGTGGCAACCTTATTGAAGTATCGTTCTTTGGTGACAAATCAAATCTACACAGTACATGGGATTCTTTGCTGATAGAAAACGAAAAGCTTTCATATACCGAATTTACAAATTTCATAAAAACGTCAAATAAAGGTATCATTGAGGAATATTTAGACAGTGAACCTTCTGATTGGTTGCTTGAATCTCATTATATTTCTAAAAAAGTCTATGACTTAAATGAAACTGACATAAGTTATGGGTACATTTACACCTACATGCCAACGGTTAGAACCCGTTTGCAGCAAGGTGGGATCCGCTTAGCAGGCCTACTGAACCAAATTTTTGATAAGAACGCGCAGCCCCTAAAAGAGGCACTTAAGACTTCAAAAGCTGCAACTTCAAAATAAAACCTAGTAAGACTAAATATACGGGAAACAACATAATGAAAACTCTTTTGCGCAAAACCACACTGTCGCTTGCTATCGCAGCAAGCATTGGTGCAAGCAGCGCTGCATTTGCTAATGACACAGCATCTAGTATGAAAGGTGAGGTAGTAGGTCCGCTGGGTAACCCAGCGGCTGGTACAAAAATTACTATCATCCATACGCCTTCAGGTTCTGTAAAAACAGCAGTAGTGAATGAGAGCGGTACTTTCTCAGCAAAAGGCCTTCGCGTTGGTGGTCCTTATCAAATTATCGTTGATTCAGATAAATTTGAAGACACCATGGTAGAAGATGTTTACCTTTCATTAGGTAAAACTTATCCATTATCAGTTCAACTAAAGTCACAACAAAACATAGAACAGATCGTCGTTACTGGTCGTCCTATGACTATGCAATCTGGTGGTACAGGTCCTGCAACGCATTTTTCTCTAGCAGATCTTCAAGACAAACCTGCCATTAACCGTGACATTAAAGACATCGTACGCACTGATCCACGTATTTACGTCGACGAAAGTAACTCTGGCGCTATTCAGTGTGCCGGTGGTAACCCTCGCTTCAACAGCTTAACTGTTGACGGCATGCGTATGAATGATAACTTCGGTCTTAACAGTAACGGTTACCCAACTGAGCGCATTCCATTTTCTTTTGACTCTATTGACCAAGTTGCTGTAGAACTTGCTCCATTTGACGTTCAATACGGTGGTTTCACTTCTTGTAACATTAACGCAGTTACAAAGTCTGGTACTAACGAATTAACTGGTGGCTTGTTCTTCGATTACACCAATGATTCTCTGGCTGGCGATAAAATTGATGGTAAAACTCAGGCAACGGGTGACTACAATGAAAAGCGTTACGGTTACAACTTCGGCTTACCACTCATTGAAGATACCCTTTTCCTTTTCACTAGCTACGAAAAGTTAGAAGGTTCGCAAATCTTCGAATATACGCCGTATGCTAATGGTAAGATCAGCAAAGCTGACATCGACCAAATTATCGCTATCACTAAAGAACAGTATGACTATGATGCAGGTTCTATGGTGCCAAGCATGCCAGTTGAAGACGAGAAAATTCTTGTTAAATTAGACTGGAACATCAACGACGACCACCGTGCAAGCTTTGTATATAACTATAACGATGGCTTCTCACTTTCTCAGTCGGATTCAAGTTCAGATCGTTTATCTTTGTCGAATCACTTTTATGAGCGTGGCGCAGAGTTACAATCTTTCGTGACATCTCTTTATTCAGACTGGAGCGATGTATTCTCAACTGAAGTACGTATTGGCTATTCAGAGCTTGATAACCGTCAAATCTCTTTAGATAGAGCATCTGGTTTTGGTGAGTTCCAAGTAGATGTTAATGATGTAACTGTGTACCTAGGTCCAGATGACTCTCGTCAAGCAAATAAGCTTAAATATGACAACTTATCATTAAAACTTGCGGGTACTTACTATCTAGATGACCACGAGCTTTATTTTGGCTATGAGCGTGAAGAGCTAGACGTATTTAACATGTTCGTTCAGCACAACGAAGGCGAACATCGCTTTAAGAGCATCGAAGACTTAAAGAACGGTATTGCTCGTGTTTACTACGGTAATGCAGCTTCTCACAACCCTGCAGACGCAGCCGGTGAGTTTAAATACGCATTAAACACACTGTACTTCCAAGATAAGTTTGACCTGATTGACTACGATATTTCAATCACAGCGGGTCTTCGCTACGATTGGTACACAAGTGATGACGTACCGACCGACAACGCAAAATTTAAAGAACGCTTTGGTTTCTCAAACCAACAAAACCTTGATGGTGTTGACTTACTACAACCACGTTTAGGCATCAACTGGGTATATAACGACCAGTTAGAGTTCCGCGGTGGTATTGGTCTGTACTCTGGTGGTAACCCGAACGTTTGGATCTCTAACAGCTATTCAAACGACGGTATTCGTAACGTTCAGAAGAACCAAAAAAACATGCAGTTGCTAGGTGATGATGCGGTTGCGTTTGTTGATGGTGGCAAGCCAGGTTATGCAATCCCACAAGAATTGTTCGACAAAGTTGCAGCGGGTGGCGCGGATAACAGCACGAACGTAACCGACCCTGATTTTGAAATTCCATCAGAATGGAAGTTCTCATTAGGTGCCACTTACGTAACAGAATCTGATTACGTATTCACAGTTGATTACTTATACACAGATAAGCAAGATTCTGCGCTTGTTAAAAACTTAACACTGTCGAATATGAAGCAGCTTGAAGACGGCACTATCGTGACTGAAACTGCACCAGACGGTCGCCCTATCTACAATGATGACCTTCATAAGTTCAATTCAGACTTAATGCTGACAAACGTTAAAGGCAAAGACGGTTATAGCCATGTATTGTCATTTGGTATGAATAAGTCTTTTGAAAATGGTATCGACTTAGCGCTTTCTTACGCGTACTCAGTATCTAAAGATGTGCACCCAATGGACAGCTCGGTGGCTTTCTCTAACTTCCACAGAATTGCAACGGCTGATCCACAAGACCCGGGTGTAGCAACGTCTGATTACGAAGTACCGCACCGTGCAACAATGTCACTTTCTTACAAAACGCAATTGTTCGACGGCTTAGATACTAAGTTCAGCCTATTCGGCCAAGCGAGTGTAACAAACCCGTATTCATATACATTTGCGAAAACAGGTATGTTCGGTTTTGCTGACGAAAACCGTGACTTACTTTATGTACCAACAGCTGATGACGCCAACGTAGTTTATGGCGCAGACTTTGATAAAGCGGCTTTTGACAAGTGGGTAGAGCAAGAAGGTCTATCTCGCGGTCGTATCCAAGACCGTAACTCTCAAGAAGGTGAATGGTGGGTTACGTTCGACCTGAAGGTAGAGCAAGAGTTCGCTGGTTTTGCTGAAGGCCATAAAGGTTCTGCATTCTTCGTTATCAAAAACGTAGGTAACCTACTGAATGATGACTGGGGTACGTTGAACAAAGGCAACAAGATGCAAAACGCGGTTACTGCTTCAATTGAAGACGGAAAATATGTATTTGAGAAGTTTAATAACCCATCAGGTACTGACTTTGAAATCAAACCATCGCTGTATGAAATCCGCCTTGGTGTGAAGTATAACTTCTAAGATATTTTCTTTATCGATGTAACTTCATAAAAATACATTCAAGCACGGCTAACCCCATTAGGAGTTAGCCGTGTTTTAACTTGAAGAAACACGATAAAGCTTATTCAACGGGCTTAGTACATGGAGACTGAGCTTGTAATTTTTAACTTTAAACAACCTAAACACACGGGAAACAACACAATGAAAAACGTTCGCTTAACTAAAGTGGCCGGCGCTTTAGCATTAGCTCTTGGCGTATCTGTAAGTGCATTTGCTGCTGATACATCATCTGCTATGCGTGGTAAAATCACCACTCCAACTGGAGATGCTGCTGCAAACGTTAAAGTTACTGTTATTCACGAGCCAACAGGCACAATTAGCACTTTTACTACTAACGAGTCAGGTGCATTCATCGCAAAAGGTCTTCGTGTTGGCGGTCCATACCGCGTAGTGCTTGATTCAGACAAGTATTCAGACGCTCAGCTTGATAACATTTTCTTAGAGCTGGGTGACACACACCGTATCGTTAACCAACTTGAACCGCTACAAAAAGTAGAAAAGATTGAAGTAACGGGTTATAAAATCGTACAACAAGCTGGCGGTTCAAACAGCGTATTTGGTGCTGACACCATCGCTAACGTGCCAAGCTTTAACAACGACATTAAAGACGTTGCACGTTTAAACCCATTAGCTAGCATCAGCGGTAATGGCGAACTAACGATCGCAGGTAACAATCCAAGAACAAACGGTTTAACCGTTGACGGCATCGGTCAAAACGATGACTTCGGTTTGAACTTTGGCGGTTACCCAACCAACCAACCACCTGTAGCGTTAGATGCCATTGAGCAAATTTCAGTTGACGCGTCACCTTTCTCAGCCAAGAAAGGTAATTTTGGCGGTGGTACAATCAATGCTGTTACTAAATCTGGCTCTAACGAGTACACATTTACAGGTTTCTATGAAACAAGTACGCCTAGCCTAGCTGGTAAACTAGAGAACATCTCTGACGTTACATACAAAGAAGATGTATACAATGATGCTGGCGAACGTATTCACCGCGCCGGTGACAACGTATTAGACGCTGATGGTCACAAAACATTTGAAACAGCTAGCACAGACCCAATTGTTACAGAAAAACGCTTTGGTTTTAGTACTGGCGGTGCCATTTTAGAAGACGAGCTTTTCTATTTCGTAAACTATAACTCTTGGAAAGAAGAGAAAGATATGGATTACGGTTTCGATGGCTCAGGCACAGCACATGAGTTTGATGTAAACAAAGCAGACTACGACAATTTTATTAACACATTAAACAGCGTTTATGGTATCCAAGACGAGTTTGGTGGTAATCCTGAACAAAGTAGTGATAGCTTACTTGTCAAACTAAGCTGGAACATTAGTGAAGCACACCGCGCGGACTTCACTTACCAATGGCAAGATGAAGAAGAGACAAGAGGCTTTGCAACTGGTGGTTCAACAGTTTCAATGGCATCTCAGCGTTTCCAACACATTACCAAGTTTAACAACTTTGCGACTAAGCTTTACTCTGATTGGAGCGATGACTTCACAACTGAGGTTGGTCTATCATACAAAAATGTAACTACTGATAGTGTCTCAAACTCTCCATTAGGCGCAATCAAAGTTTATGTAAATGGTGGTCGTGGTGACGCATTCGAATTTGGCCGTGATATTAACCGCCATGAAAACGAAGCAGAGACGGAAACTGTTGCCTTTACGTTTGATGCAACTTACCTACTAGGTGAGCATGAAATTAACTTTGGTGCTCAGCTAGATAGCATGCGCCTTTACAACTTATATGCGAGAAACTCTAGAGGTTCTTGGGAATTTGCAAGTATTGAAGACTTTGCAGCTAAAAAACTTCAACAAAGCAGACGTGGCGATTATGAGTTTTCTTACATGAACGCTTATACTAACAACGCCAAAGATCTTGCCTATGATGCTACTCGTACACAATTAGCACTCTATGTTGAAGATAAGTTTTACCCTACTGACGATCTTGAGTTAACTGCCGGTGTTCGCTATGAGCGTTTATCATCAAGCGACAAACCTGCGCTAAATACCGCTTTCCAAAAGACATACGGCTATACAAACCAAGAAAACTTGGATGGTGTAGACATTATTCTTCCGCGTGTTGGCTTTAAATACTATGCAACTGAAGCGTTAACTATCAATGGTGGTATTGGTCGTTTCCAAGGCGGTGTACCTAATGTTTGGTATAATAACCCGTTCCAGTATGACGGTATCACTAATGTGGAAGCGTCACAGAATGCGATTAATGACTATTTCTCAGGTGTTGAGCAAGTAGATTTCACCCGCGTACCTGAAGATATTCAAAATTCACTAGCGCAAGGCGCTGGTAGCACTAACTACACAGATCCTAATTTTGAACTGCCTTCAAGCATTCGTGCACAGCTAGGTTTTGAATATGATTTTGACTCAGAGCTTCTTGGCGACGGCTTTAAGTGGACTGCAGAACTTGCTTACCACAAAAAAGAAAATGAAGCAGTATGGCACAACACCGCTATCAAACCAGTTGGCACATCAGCAACAGGTCGAGTTATTTATGAGAGCATTTATGAAGGTGACTTAAAAGATAACTACGACATCATGATGACCAACGCTGATGTAAACCCACGTTCTATTATCCTCTCAACAGCACTTGCAAAAGAGTGGGATAATGGCATTTATGTTTCAGCAAGTTATACACACCAAGATGTTGAAGATATTGCTCCTGGTACTGCATCAGGTGCCGATGGCAACTACAAGCACGCGACTACACAAAGCCGTAATGTTGACCTAGTTGGTCGTGGTCACTACGAAGTTGAGCACAGCTTCAAAGTGAACTTCCGTTATCAAACCGAGTTCTTCGATGGCTATGCGTCTAAGTTTAACGTATTCTTCGAACGCCGCTCTGGTCGTCCATTTAGCTACACTATGGGCTCATACGGAGACCGTGACTTCGGTGATACTCGAAACTTAGATGGTACATCAGCTTACCTAGCATATATCCCAACTGGTGCTGATGATGCAAAAGTGAACTGGGATGAGTCACAACTATCTTGGGAACAGCTGGAAACACTGCTTAACCGTGCTGGTATCTCAGAAAGAGGTCAAATCTTAGGCCGTAACACAGGTACTCAACCTTGGGTAACAAGCATGGATGTTAGCTTTAAGCAAGAGATCCCTGGTTTCTACGAAGGCCATAAAGGCGAGATCTACTTCATGATCGACAACTTCGCTAACCTACTGAATAGTGATTGGGGTATCGAGAAGAAGATAGCTTATGCTGACCAAAAGCTATATGACTTTGGTGGCCTTGACGATGAAGGCAAGCTTATCATCGACCAACGCTACAAAGGTTCTGACGTGCGTAACTACTCACAAATCGTTAAGAGCGCGTCTACATGGCAAGCGAAGATTGGTGTTCGTTACACTTTCTAATCACTTAATGATTAGCGCATAAATTCAAAAGGCCAACACTTGTTGGCCTTTTCTTTTAATAAAAACGTTCTTTATTCTTCCAGCACAAACCACTTTCTGCTATAGACTCTGAAGTTTCAGCGCAGTAAAATTCCCTTTTAAGAAACAAAATAAGCGAATAGTTTTTGTTCAATCTTTCAAATAGACACGTCTCATCGTTATTCAATGTAAAACATATTGTGGTCGGCATGTTTGTGTTGATCAGTATGCCAGTTTTCAGTTTGCTACGCGGTGACTTTGCGGAGCCAATCACACTTTTGTCTTTATTTTTACCATATTGATGGATTGCAATACCAAGTTTGCGCCTTACCTGATTGCTTTCTTATATATCCGTTACTCAGATTTTGAATCATCAAAGTTGTACTTTTATCTGTATTTTTTAACGACCAATTTAATCATCTTTTTTGTCTACTTCAGTATCATGTTTTTTGACCCGTTTGGTGGGAGGCCGTCAGCCCTTTCAGGGGTGATTCTATTTACGCCCTATGTACTGCTGATCCCTATTCCGGGGCTTATTATTTCCGCTACAGCATACATCTACGCAAGATTCTTGAAGTAACAAGCGTTTAAAGTGATGAGATTCTGAAATAAGTTCAGAATGACAAAATGGATAAGCTACGAGACTATTCGGGAAGGTGGCGATATCCTAACATATGCCTCTTGTCATCCTGACGAAGGTCAGGATCTCCTAAATGATCTGCACGAACTGGTAAATTGGCTTTTTATAACTTATCAACCTGTGACTCTATTTTGTTCATCACATTGCTCAGCATTTGCTTTTCACTTTCAGATAATTCTGCGAGCAGCGCCGCTTCCCATTCAAGCGCTTTTGGCGACAATTGTGCATAAAGCCCCTCTCCCGCTTTAGTTAAGCTAAGCAATTTAGCTCGCTTATCGTTCGGATCTGTACACAATTCGATGAGTTGCTTATCTGTTAGCTGTTTGACAGCACGCGACATGGTTGATTTGTCGATTTCAGCCAAATCACACAAGTGCTTTGCGGAGCATTTTTCCTGCTGCGCCAAATGAGCGATAGCACGCCACTGTGGCACAGTTAGACCCGCTTGTTCAAAGTACACCTGAGAAAAGGCGCTACTCACTTTATTCGCTAATTTTACTAATCTATAAGGTAGGAATTCGTCTATTTTTAGTGACACCTTGCTCAACGCCTTTTGCTCCTCAAATACATCCGTAAAAAATTATATACAAACTCATTTGTGAAAGACACTTGATAATGCTCTCACATGAGAGTATCTTAACCCCATCTACTAAGGAGTCACAGATTATGAGCAACGAATTTCAATACCTAACAGGCTTTGGTAATGAGTTTGAAACCGAAGCATTACCTGGCGCATTACCAATTGGCCAGTTTTCTCCACAAAAAGTAAAATATGATTTGTACGCAGAGCAATATAACACCACGGCGTTTACAGCACCGCGTGCAGACAATCGCAGAAACTGGTTCTACCGCATTCGCCCATCAGTAGTACAAGGTGATTACCAAGCAATGGACAACGGTTTATTGCGCACAGCGCCCATCACTGAAGTACCAACACCACCAACGATGCTGCGTTGGAACCCGATTGAAATCCCAGCAGAGAAAACCGATTTCATCGATGGCTTAGTGACCATGGCCGCAAACGGTAGCGCTAACGGTCAAGCCGGTATTGGTATTCACGTATATGTTGCTAACACTTCAATGGACGGCCGCTACTTCTATAATGCTGATGGTGAATTGTTATTTGTACCACAACAAGGTGAATTAGTACTGCATACTGAGTGTGGTAAATTAGCGCTTCGTCCAGGTGAAATTGCGGTTATTCCACGCGGTATCAAGTTCTCAGTTGAACTCATCAGCGAACAAGTTCGTGGCTATATTTGCGAAAACTACGGCCATCCACTGATTTTACCAGAGCGTGGTCCGGTAGGCGCAAATGGTTACACCAACGAGCGTGATTTCCAATACCCAGTTGCCGCGTTCGAAGACAAAGAAGGTGACTTTGAATTAGTTGCTAAGTTTAATGGTAATCTTTTCCGTTGCGACATTGGCCATTCACCACTAGACGTGGTTGCATGGACTGGCAACAGCGCACCGTATAAATACGACCTAGCACGCTTTAACGTGATGAACACAGTAAGCTTTGACCACCCAGATCCGTCAATCTTTACTGTTTTAACATCGCCTTCAGGCACAGAGGGTGTGGCAAACGTTGACTTTGTGATCTTCCCTCCACGTTGGATGGTGGCAGAAAACACATTCCGCCCACCGTATTACCACCGTAACATCATGAGTGAATTCATGGGCCTAATTGAAGGTGTGTATGATGCGAAAGAGCATGGCTTTGTACCGGGTGGCATGAGCTTACATAACTGCATGTCTCCGCATGGGCCAGAAGCGGATGTGTTTGAGAAAGCATCCAATGCTGAACTAGAGCCACAACGCTATGAAAACACACTCGCGTTTATGTTCGAATCTCGCTATGTCATTTCACCAACTAAGTACGCGCTTGAAGGTAAAGAGCGTCAACAAAATTACTTAGATTGCTGGAAAGGCATTAAAAAATATTACAAAGGCGCGTAACATAACGTAAGCCAAACTGATAAGGCACTCATTTGAGTGCCTTTTGTCGTGATTAAGGAATAAGCCATGAAGCTATATACATACTTTCGCTCATCAGCAGCCTACCGTGTTCGTATCGCGCTGAATTTGAAAAACATTGAACATGATTTAGTTGCAGTTAATCTTTTAAAATCTGAACAACAGGGTGAGCAATACACCAATAAGAACTCACAAGGTTTACTACCAGCCCTTGAAACTGAACAAGGCGTATTGGCTCAATCTCTTGCTATTCTAGAGTGGTTGGAAGAAACCCACACGGACACGCCGCTTTTACCAAACGACCCTTGGCAAAAGGCACAAGTACGCAACTTCTGTTATGCAATCGCGTGTGATATACACCCTATTGATAACCTACGTGTTCTTAAATATCTAAGCCAAGAACTTAACGTTGACGACGAGCAAAAGAACACTTGGTACCGCCACTGGGTGATTGAAGGATTCAAAAAACTCGAAGCGATGTTAGGTGAAAGTGAGTTTTGTTTTGGCGACAAACCAACGCTTGCTGATATTTGCTTGGTCCCCCAAGTATTTAACGCTTTGCGTTTTAAAGTTGATATGACGCCATATCCGAAAATTGCCGCTATTTACGAGCGCTGCAATCAACTAAAAGCATTTATCGATGCAGCGCCAGAAAATCAACCTGACGCGCAATAATCATCTACTGTAACGCACAATGGACTTGGTCTAAGTGCGTTATCAAGTCTAAGCCTAGATCGGTGAGGTACCCGCCATCTGGGCTATCTATTATCCCCTTGTCATATAGCCTTTGTGCAGCATCCCGTAAACTTTGCTCCGCGCTGCTATGAATTTTAATTCCTTGATGCATGCTCGTTCTTGGAAATTTAGCAAGTAACGTAAGCTCTGCCATCATATCTTGGTCAAACGCCATGGCTATCCCCTTCTTGTTTTTTAATTTTGTTATAGTTAACTATATAGTGTCATGCATAGCGTGCACTTAAGTGTTCCGCTTTAAAGATTAGCCAACTATGGAAGTTATGCCATGAAATCACTTATATTTATTACGCTTAGCGTATTATTTGTATCAGCAAACAACGTATTTGCCGTTGATTCTAATCATAGAAATATCGCATTACTTGAAAATCCAGAAAGAGTTTGCTGGTATCAAGGGCAACAATATAGTGAAGGCGCAATGATCAAACAGTTCGATATTTATTTTGTTTGTAGCCATAAGTTTGCCAATCAAGAAAATAGTCGCCTAGTTTGGCTTAAAGCCAATGAACAAGGTGACCCTGTAAGGCTGGACCGAGTAAATACAATCAGGGTAAAATAGGCGTTTTGATTTTGGTAGTTTAAAATGACACAACAACCCAACAACCCTTTGCATGGGGTAAAACTAGAAGAAATGCTCATTAAGCTTGAACAAGAAATGGGTTGGGCAGCAATGGGCGAGGTAGTCAACATTCGTTGTTTTACTCATGATCCAAGTGTTAAATCAAGTTTGAAATTCCTGCGCCGTACACCTTGGGCAAGAGAAAAAGTAGAGCAGCTTTATCTCGATACCTTTCATGGCTTTGCATGGCCTACAATTAAAAAATAGATTATTAGAGGCCTATTTTTTCGATGCCTGATATGCATTGTACGCGTCAATTATCTTATTTTTAATTGGTTTCGGCAGTGCTTTATTACAAGCAAAATAAAGTTTTGAACCAAAATCGGGTAGCTTATAAATACGTTTAAGCTGTTTAGCTAACGGCTCTTTCTTACTTTTAAACTCAAATTGCACGTCACTTAAAATCACTAAATCAAGTGAGCCTCTTCTCGTTGCCAACACTTCAAACACATTGTCAAAAGTAGAAATTATAAGTAGGTGTTGCCCTTCAACAAAGCCCCTTTCTTTTAAGTATAAATGACTAAAGTTTTGCCTAATAACCGCCGTTTTATAGCGCTTGATGTCTTCCAAAGTCTTAATGTCATAGTCTCGTGAATCGAGCCCATAAAATGACACACTAAACCCACCTATGGGAAACAGCCAGTCGAATAAAGGTTCTCGCGATTCTGAGTGAGCGATGGAAAAAATACAACTATTTGGATTACGTTGCGCGGCGTTATACGCGACGGCCCAGCGCTCTACGCTAATTGAATAATCAATATCAGTCATCTGTAAAACTGCGCGAACTGTGTCTGCTGCGGAGCCAACAAGATTACCTTGAGAGTCTGTATACTGAAAGTCTGGAAACTCTTCAGTTAAGACATTGAGTTCTGCACCCTGCAAAGTGCAAGCAAACAACCCAAATATCATTAACCATATGCGCATTCAAAAACTGCCTGTATCCTTGTGAACAACAAAAATATAGCTCAATCATGGGTAATAGAACAGAAAAGCAGCACAATATCACAAGAGCAAGCAAACCAAGTTGGCTTGCTTACCCCAACAACAATTATTATGCGTTGTTTATTGCATCGATTAAGAACGCAGAGATTTTAGCACCTTCTCTTAATGTTGTTTCCGAGCTGCTTTGTCCTGCCAAGGAGCTGTCGGTAAATGGCGCTATTTCCATCATATCTGCGCCTGTGATTGGAAATTCATCTCGCAATGCTCGCAAGATAGTCAACGCTTCTTCTGGCGTCATACCATTACCTTCTGGCGTACCAGTCGCTGATGCAAACTCTTCATCTAGCGCATCGATATCGAAACTGACGTACAGCTCATCGACGTTATCGGCTTTTAACTGATCAATAACCTGTTTAACAATCGCATCGGCGCCTTTTTCTCTAATTTCGTGAGCCCAATGCTGTTTCACACCAAAGGTCGATTCCCAATGTGATTTGTCTTTTCCGCTTGAACGGATACCAAACTGGATCAGGTGATGCGGTGCCGGTAAAAACTCTAAAATGTGTGTACACCATGAGCCAAAGCACAGATCAATACCCAAACGTTCTACCAATAAGTCTGTGTGTGCATCAAAGTGAATAATCGCTGTGCGTTTGCCTTCAGCACGTTTTGCTTTAAGGTAAGATTTGGTCAGTGGGTAGCTAATTGAGTGATCACCACCGATGCCAAATATCCCCTTGTTAGGATAATGTTGGTAGAAGCCGTCACACACATCTTCTGTGATAGATAGCGGTGACACGTGATATTGAGAGTTCTCGTCTTGATACAGCGCCTTTTGACAATTGCTGATGGTTGCATCATTTAAATACTTGTCATGCAATAAATGCGGTATAACTCGAACATCTCCCAAATCAAACGCGCTGGTTTGAGGCTGTTGCTCAATTAGCGTCGAGCGCAAAAACAATGGGCCCCAGTTAGCACCGCGCAAAATACCACCACCACAATCTGAACTAATGCCCAAAATTGCAGCTTTGTGTTCAGACGCATCAATCTGCGACAGTGATGCTTTCCATAGTTCGTCAACACCTTCAGTCTGTCCGTACAATTTAGTTCTAAGCGCGTCTTTTCTTTCTTTTGCGGTATTAACTGTGAAAACTCCATCTCCGGGAGGGCACAAACACTGCGCCAGCTTATCTTGAAATTGTTGTTTTGTGATCGTCATAGTAAACCTCCAAAGAAAGTAATTCATGCATATTCATTCGCACACTGCTCAAAGCATATATTTAGTCAACGCATGCAAGCTGTATTTCAGTCACGATGTAAACGAGTGAAAACCTCTCACAACATAAAAATAAATTCCCTTTAAATTCATATTGTTGAGATTAAAAAGTTTAAACCTATATGTGAGCTACACAATGAATAAGTGATTTATGCAGGAGGTATAACACTGTGACAAACAAAGTCAACCACGGCAGTACAAGTCAAAATGACTACCGTGGTTTAATATTCAATAGTTATGAATAGTTAGAGCTATTCATAGCCTCGAGGTTTCTTGGTTTTAATAATTGCAATATAGCCATGCCAACTCGCGTAACTTAATAGTGGCATAATGATGATAAAGCCCGCAGTGCCGGTTAAAAAACCGAGCAAAACAAGCACGACTATTAATGCACACCATACAATCATGGCACTGGCGTTAGTTTTAACCGCATGCATAGAACTCACAACCGCAGTCATGATATCGACACGACGTTCCATCATGATTTGTGGCGTGAACGCCGAGATAGCAAACACCGATACCATCAAAATCCCACCAACAATCGAACCGAGCGTTAAAAATGCAGACAGTTGCTCAAAAGTTGGGTTTGGTACATTGGGATAAAGCGCATGGATGAGCGCAGCTAAGCGCATCCACACTATCATTATCACCATCAGTAAAATAGCAAAACCCCATTCACCTGCGGGGTTTCTAAACATAGATTTCAAGCTATGTGACAATGTCGGTGTATGCCCTTTCTCAAGCTCCCACGCAACATCATACAAGCCGGCGGCAAATGCTGGCCCTATAAGTGCAAAAGCAACCACCGCTGGTAAAATCACAAGGTGCGTTCCTGATTGATACACGAGCCACATTATAGATGCTGGGATAATGGTAAAAATAACGCCGTAAATCAGGCTCAGAATTGGCGCTCTTGTCATATCTTTAATAGCAAGTGCTAACCAGTGAAAAGCTGCAAAGGTACCAATTTTATTACTTTCAAAGCAGCGTGCAAACTCAGTGTGTTTATCAATAGGTGGTGATGCTGGCATAATGTGTCCTCTAAATGTTGCTACACTTAAGGTTTAGAAGAACAAGTATAAAGATGCAAGTATGTGAACAATTGTGAGCGCTTTGCCGGACATCTGTCCTGTACTTTAAAGTCACTTATACCAAAATTACGCTTTAGAATAAAATAAGGTTTACTATGGAGAAGGTATTTCATTTAGGGCTAGATAAACAAGCACTTAACGGTGCAACTCTGGCTATTGTACCCGGCGATCCTGAACGCGCTAAACGTATCGCTCATAGACTTAACGATCCAATCTGCCTAGCACAAACACGCGAGTTTCACGTATACCTAGCAACGATTCAGAACCAATCTGTTGTGATCTGTTCTACGGGTATTGGCGGACCATCAACCTCAATTGCCGTAGAGGAATTAGCGCAATTGGGTGTTAAAACCTTCTTACGCGTTGGCACAACGGGCGCGATCCAACCTCATATTAACGAAGGCGATGTGTTAGTAAGCACGGCTTCTGTTCGTTTAGATGGAGCAAGTCAGCATTTTGCACCGCTGAGTTATCCTGCGGTTTCAGACTTCCATTGTACGCAAGCTATGGTCAATGCGTGCGTTGAACTGGGCATTACACATCATGTTGGTATTACCGCATCAAGTGATACATTTTACCCTGGACAAGAGCGTTACGATACATACTCAGGCTATGTAAACAAAGCATTTCAGGGTAGCTGTGAAGAATGGCAAAAGCTTAACGTCATGAATTATGAAATGGAATCTGCCACATTATTTACCATGTGTGCAGCGCTAGGACTTAAAGCCGCATGTGTCGCAGGTGTATTAGTGAACAGAACGCGCCAAGAGATCCCAACCGTGGACCATGCTAAAGTTGAGCATGACTCGGTTGCCGTAGTAATTAAAGCTGCTGAATTACTGCTCTAATCAATATAGGTCGCCATAAAACTGATGGCGACCTAACACACCTTAATATCAAACTTTCTCTATCGTTGCCGTCACATAATTTAACGAAGCGATTTCGTCATAACTAGCTAAAACAGCTTCCGCCACTTGCTTTTGGTTCTCTTTGTCTTGAGTTTCAACCAAAGTCAGCGCCTCAATTTTTACATCTGGGATAGTCACTCCCGCTAACGCCAACTGACTCAACGCACTTTGCATTGGCGATAGGCTAGGACTATAGGCGGCATTTTCTGCATAACGACCATAGAATGTACCGTGTTCAAGCGTCACTAATTCTACCGCAGACAAGTTGTCAGAATAAGGAGCGTACGCGCTTTGAACATGCGATTTAAGTACATCACTGATAGGTTTAGAGGTATTTAACACATGTGCACATTCGCTTGCTAGCAGCCTATCTGAATTGTCTAAGTCTTGTGGTCCAAATGCACTGGGTAATAATGTACTTAAATTAGTGTCTAGATCAGGCAGGAGTATATTCAGTTCACCCGCTCTATCAAGCTCATACATAAACTGACGACAATAACCGCAAGGCGCGTCACTAATCGCAATCATCGAGATTTGCTTGGCTCCGTTAAGCCACGCATTATTGATAGCTGACTGTTCAGCATGAACGACTAGGCTTAATGCTTGATGAGAAAATTCTAAATTTGCGCCAAGATACGCACAGCCTGTCGCACCATCGTATGCAACCGCTCCAACATTAAAATTTGATACAGGAGCTTGTGAGAAGCACGCTGCGACTGGCACGAGGGCTTGTAATAAAGTGCTTAAATCACAGTTAAGTTGCTGCTGAAGCTGATTTAGTTGAGATTGAGAAAACTTACCGCGAGCACTTTTGGCTTGCTCTTGTAGTTGTTGTAATTGTTGCGGATTAAATACTGCCATTATTGAAACATAATTGATTAATGGCAGCACAGTTTAAGCAGATTCTATAAATTACACAACCATTGCTTTGCAGATTTAAAACATTCGAAATTTTCTGCATTTAAATCATAGCGCTTTGCTTTTTGTAAGAACAAGTCATGCATGTACCCCTCAAAACCAACAACTCTCGCTACCGCAAAATCACGAAGGTAATGGGCGACCTTAGGCATAAACTCTACAATATCGATAGCCGCAAAACGGTGCTCAACTTCACTAAGATCTATGAGAATTTTCTTACTATTGTGCGACTTAGCGTAATCATTCGCAATTTGATATACATTCACAACATCCTCGGCACTTACTGCGCCTCGTAACGTCATCAGGATGAGTGAAGTCGTATCATCGTACGTGATACTGGTTGATAGTGTAGACATTGGACCTCAGGATAAAGACAACACGCCCAGTTATTATTCTCAGATAGGCGACTTTAAGTATTACATTCTGGTTTAACCAGTTGCAATTTTATTAACGTTGGGGACAAAGTCAATAAATATAGAACTAATAAGTGAACATAAACTCTAAAAACAGCACTAAAGGATGAGAGTTTCACCCTTTAGTGACACGCGTGTTAGCCTGTGTTGCGCATACCAGCCGCAATGCCCGTCATTGTGATCATCAAGGCATTGTCAACGTCATGACTTTGACTCATTCTGGCGCGATTTAATAACTCGACTTGTAATACGTTTAGAGGGTCCGTATACGGATTTCTAAGTGCTATCGACTCTTTTATCCAGGGCTGTGCTGACAATAAAGTTGAATCAGGTGCTAATCGTTGCACTAACTCTTGCGCTTGCGCAAGCTCAGCTCTTAAGCTTCGGCCTAGCGGTTTGTAGGTTTCTTCAACCAATCCTTGTTCGTAGTGCTCGCTTAACCAGCTGTCCGCTTTACAAAACACCATTTCTAACATTTCCAAACGCGTTCTGAAGAAAGGCCATTGCTCACTCATTAAGTTAAGTGTTTGCTCTCCATAGGTATCTAAGGCCTTTTGTAACCCCTGTACTGCGCCCAACCAAGCCGGTAGCATGAGTCGATTTTGACTCCAAGCAAAGATCCAAGGAATTGCCCTCAAGCTCTCAACACCGCCTTTTGGATTACGTTTTGCAGGTCGCGATCCCAGTGGTAATTTAGCTAACTCAACTTCAGGTGTCGCCATTCTAAAGTAAGGTACAAAGTTAGGATCTTCTCGCACGATACTGCGATAGTGCTCGCACGACACATCAGAGATAAGTGCCATTACCTCTCGCCAACTAGACTCTGGCTGTGGCGGCGGTAGCAAATTACTTTCAATAATCGCACTGCTATAAATTGCTAAACTTTGCGTGGCCACCTTAGGCAAACCGAACTTAAAGCGGATCATTTCCCCTTGCTCAGTCACTCTTAATCCACTTTTTAGAGAACCTGGTGGTTGAGAGCGTAAAGCTTGTGCCGCTGGCGCACCACCACGACCAATCGTACCGCCTCGGCCGTGGAATAAGATAAGCTCGACTTCTTGCTGCTCACAAATATTAACCAATTGTTCCATTGCGCTATATTGCGCCCAGCCAGCCGCCATCATGCCGGCATCTTTCGCTGAGTCTGAATAACCAATCATGACATATTGCTTGCGGTTGATATGTTGTCGATACCAAGATTGAGCAAACAACTCTGTCATGACATGCGCGCTGCGATTCAAGTCATCTAAAGTTTCAAATAAAGGGGCTACTGGGAGTTTGAATTTACAACCGCTTTCTTGCAGCAATAGTTCGACCGCTAAAACGTCAGACGCGTTCTGTGCCATCGAAATAATGTAAATGCCTAACGCGTGTTCATCTTGTTGCGCAATCACCTCAAAGGTATCTAATACCTCTCGCACATTGCTACTTGGTTGCCAATGCTTAGGTATTAACGGCCTTCTAGAATTTAGCTCTGCGAGCAAAAATGCCTGCTTATCACTTTCTGACCAATCAGCGTATTTACCCAAACCCAAGTATCCTGTCAGCTCACTAAATACTTCTGTATGGCGCGCGGAGTCTTGTCGAATATCCAGCTTACACAAATTGACACCAAAACAATTTAAGCGACGGATCACATCAAGCAACAAACCGTTTGCAATAACACTCATGTTTTCTTGCGTCAAAGACCGATATATCAGCTCTAGCGGCGCCTTTAACTGTCCAACATGCTTTATTTTGTCTTGCTTTTTGCTTGGTTCATTCTTGATTTTATGTTCAAGTGCAGCGATTGTTTCGCTAACTTGTGCTTTAAGCATCTTTAGTAAGAAACGGTATGGTTCACTATGTTCGCCAATCTGATCTTTTAATTCTTGACTGGCTCGGTGCATCGACAGCTCTGCACTTAGTTTATCAAGGTCACGATAATACAAGTCCAACGCCATCCAACGCCCATGATCGAGCACCGTTTGCGTAATTTGCGCCGTTACAAACGGGTTGCCATCTCTATCTCCCCCCATCCACGATGTAAACTGTACTGGCGAAAAGTCTTCTGGCAACGACAAATCAAGTAACTCTTTTGAATAGCTGTGAAATTGTCTAATAAACTTTGGTACAGCTTCCCATAGGCTGTTTTCTATTACTGCAAAACCCCATTTTGCTTCGTCCAGAGGGGTTGGTCGTTTATCACGAATATCATTGGTGTGCCACGCTTGGCTAATAAGTTGCTCAATTCTATCTAACAAATAGTCTTTATGATGATCATCTAAAGTATGTAACTCAAGCGCTTCTAAACATTCGCTTAATTCAACGTGTTTGCTGATAATAGTGCGACGCGTTACTTCAGTTGGGTGGGCGGTTAATACCAGATCCATCTTCAAGTTGGCCACGGTATTGGCCACTTGATTGAGGTTTAATGACCCTGACTCTACCTGCTTTTTCAGCTCTAACAAGGTATTTTTTAGCGCCCCCATAGTCCCTTCTGGCGCACCTTGTTTTGAAATGGTGTGAAACTGTTCTGCTACGTTCGCAAGATTTAAAAAATGATTAAATGCACGAGCCACTGGTAATAATTCTTCGTCTGTGAGCGCGTGTAACGTTTCAATGAGTCGTGCTCTATCTTGCTCACTACCATTTCGTGAAGATTTCGATAGCTTTCTTATTTGTTCTACTTTATCAAGAACTTGCTGGCCTTGGGCTTGTTTTATTGTTTGTCCCAACAATTCACCCAACATACTGACATTGGTTCTCAATGTTTGATATTGCTCAGTCATAATGCATCCTTTGTCGATATTTTATACTACTCACTATACCGAGATTAATTCGATTTACGAGCGATCTATTTTTACCTGTTGAACGTAAACTACTGTACCAAAGTAAGGACTCAAAGCAGCATGAAAATATTTTATGATGGCAGCTGCCCGTTATGTGTAGCAGAAATGAAAAAGCTGAAAAAATATGATGCACAAGAGAAAATCACAACGATCAATCTTCACAATGAAGATTTTTCAATGCGCTTTCCTCACATTGACAAATCGTCAGCGCTCACGGTGCTTCACGCGCAAGATGAACAGGGAAATATTTGGCTAGGATTAGATGCCACTTACAAAGCATGGCGCAGTGTTGACAAATACCCTTGGCTCAAGCTTATACGCATTGTGCCAATACGCTGGTTCGCTGATTTGGCTTATATGTTCTTCGCCAAACATCGTATGGGAATATCGCGACTGCTAATGCCTAATCGCTGTAGTAAAAACGGATGCAAACTATGAATGCACATCAAGATGCCATCATTATTATCGGTGCAAGTAGTGAAATTGCCCAGGCATTTTTAAAGGAACAACGTCTGCGCTTTCCATCTAGGCGCATCATAACAATCAGTCAAAGCAAGTTTGCGGAATTTGACGAATATCATAACCACTTTGCTACAGATTATGACGAGAAAAGTATACTGCAAACTGTACACGAATTACGATTCGTAATCGCAAATGCATCGAGCATCACAATCTTTAATGGCCAACTTCATAATGAGCGATTTTCACCAGAAAAACGTTTTGAAGATATTACTGCTAGCTACTTGGTTTGGCAAATGGAGTCGAACTTTATGACTCCGCTACTGTGGCTCAAAGCGATTGCTACGCATCTTGATACAAACAGCCACTGCGTGCTTACTTGCTTGAGTGCACGTGTCGGGAGTATCAATGACAACCGACTCGGCGGCTGGTACAGCTACAGGGCTTCAAAAGCGGCGCTCAATATGGCGGTAAAAACACTTGCCATTGAACTGGCGCGACGCGCAAAACACTGCAAATGTGTGCTATTCCACCCAGGAACGACCGATACCCCGCTGTCAAAGCCCTTCCACAAGAATGTAGCAACCGATAAATTGTTCACTCCTGGCTTTGTCGCGACTCAACTCAGCGAGTTGATAGCTAACCGCGACCACAATGGTGAGGTCGACTATATCGACTGGCAAGGTGAACCCATCGAATGGTAAACAAGTTTCAAAGCAAAAATTTTAAGGCGTAAAGACTATGCATTTTTCATCTAAAGATATTGATAGCCTTGATCAACAAAAGCGTGTTCATCTTATTAATTCCCTCTCGGGCTTTAAAAGTGCCAATCTCGTCGGCACCAAAGATAAACAAGGCCAAGAAAATTTAGCGATCGTTAGTTCGGTATTCCATGTCGGCGCAAATCCCCCGTTAATAGGGATGATTATACGACCACACTCGGTACCTAGACACACGCTTGAAAACATGATTGAAACTGGCTGTTACACACTCAATCAAGTTCATCAAAATATGATTACTCAAGCGCATCAAACATCGGCCCGCTATCCAAAAGATGTGTCTGAATTTGCAGCAGTTGGCTTAACGAGTGAATACAAAGGCAGCTTTTCAGCACCATTTGTGGCTCAAAGCAGATTGAAAGTAGCCCTGGAACTCAAATCAACGCAAACCATCGAGCTGAATCAGACCGAGCTTGTGATTGGCCAAATTACAGACATTTATTTAGATGATGAACAGGCGCTTCATCCTGATGGTTTCGTTGATCATGAAATCCTCGAAACCGTTGCAATTAGTGGGTTAGACAGCTATCACAAAACGGAAAATATCACGCGCTTGAGCTATGCAAAGCCAAATATTCAACCCACCCCAATAACCCTAAATAAATAGTGAAGAGCCAAAGGATTGGCACATATACATAATTTTTGGCCCACAGACCTACTCAAAACATCAATTTTCCTTGCACTTAGTTCACTATTAGTGGTCCAATATAAGACCATGGCAATGGTCTTATTACCATTGAGGCATTGTTTAAATAAGTAGGAGATTTAATATGTGGCATCGAAAATTTAAACTCGCCGTTTTAATTAGCATGTTGGCATGGGCAACGCCTAGCAACGCAAGTCTTGAAGAAGGGATTGAGGCGGCAAATAGAGGGCAATTTGAAGAGGCACTCAAAGAATTTAGATACTTGACAGACATGGGGTATGGACCCGGTATATATGAACTAGCAAAAATGTACCAAGGCGGTTATGGCGTACCCAAAGATCTTAGAAAAGCAGCGCAACTATTTCAAGACGCCGTCAATACTGGCGTGGCAGATGCGATGTTTTCACTTGCCGTGATGTATGAGCATGGCGAAGGAGTAAAGCAAGATAAACAGCGTGCCGTTGAATTATTTACTCGAGCTGCAAAAAAGAACTTGGCCGCCGCACAATTTAACTTAGGTGTGATGTACACCAATGGTGATGGGGTAGTCAAAGATTACCATACCGCAATGGACTGGTACGAGAAAGCCGCTGCCAGTAACTACACACTCGCGCAATTCAACTTAGCCCTTATGTATTTCCAGGGGCTAGGTGTCAGTAAAAATATAGTGAAGTCATTCATTTGGAACTTAATTGCCGAATATAACGGCAACCAAGATGCAGCAAAAAGCCGCCAACTAGATGAGAAACAACTTTCGCCTTCACAAATTGAACAAGCAACAGAAAAAGCGAATGAAATCTACTATAAGATTCAAGAGCGTAAGTATATTCCTGAGGTAAGACCCCGTAAAAATATTTACTAAAATGTAAATCAATTAAGAAATTATTGTTAGGTATTTTTTTGGTTCGGTAGCTACTACCTTATTTTTGTGCTAACTTGTTATTGCCGTATTAATTTAGTTACATAAAATAAACAAGGAAAATAATATGAAGATACTATTGAACAAAAAAAGTATAAAAAGTCTATCTAAAGGAAAAACCTTAGCTGAAAAAGTAACACCTCAAATTGGTGGTGCTGCGCCACCACCAAGCTTCTATTGTAATACTGATGCGTACCGATGCACTTTCTATTGTTACTAATAAATTAAGTTGTTAATCACAAGCTAAATAAGAGTCTGTTAGGCGTTTATTTAGCTTGTGTTTTTATTTTTATCTAGACCAAATATACTAAGCAAAATGTATTTGACGCCTATCTTACCTAGTTATCTCATACTTAATTTTTTTACTAAAGCCAGCAGCCATTTCGGCTGTTTTATCAGCAACCTTGAGCGTAACAGGGCAAATTTCCCGCTATATACAATACTCTTCGCATGACTCATGGTTATAAATCCTTCTTTGCCGTGATATTCTCCAATCCCAGAATAACCGACCCCACCAAAAGGTAAATCTTCAACCGCCACTTGCAATACCACTTCATTAATTGACAATGAGCCTGTGCGAACACCGCGTGCAACACTATCAGCTACAGCTTTACTTTGCGTAAACAAGTAAGTTGCTAATGGCCTTTCACGCAACTCCACATAACTCATTGCAGATTTTAAGTCCTCAACCACCACGATTGGGAGAATGGGTCCAAATATCTCATCCTGCAAAATTGCCATGTCAGAATTCACATCAGTGACAATATGTAGCCCCATACGCGTGTTTACATCTGCTTGCACCTTGTCGGGCCAGACAGTCGCGCCCTTTTTCTGAGCGTCATCAAGCAAACCCCAAAGTCGCTTGCTTTGTCGCTCATTTATAATGCTGGATAGTTTGTGATTCTGCTCACGGTTTGGATATTGTGCGTCGTAATGTTTTTGTATCTCTGTGACAAGTTTTTGCGCATTTTTTTTGGTAACCAAAACATAGTCAGGTGCAACACAAATTTGTCCTGCATTTAAAAGCTTACCGAACATAATTGTTCTTGCCGCATGCTCTATATCAGCATCATTGGCCACGATAACTGGCGACTTTCCACCTAACTCCAAAGTTACTGGCACTAAGTTTTGCGCGGCCGAAGCCATCACTTTCTTACCGACTTCTGTTGCGCCGGTAAAAAACAAGTGATCAAACTTCAAGCTGGAAAACGCAGACGCAACATGATGATCCCCTTCTACAATCACACAATGAGACTCCAAACCTGCAAACAACTCTTTCATTATAGCGTTTACATGCGGGGTAAATTCACTCAATTTAAGCATCACCCTATTGCCTGCAGCCAAGGATGTAGCAACGGGTAAAATAGCCAACTGAATTGGAAAATTCCATGGGGAAATAACGCCAACCACACCTTTTGGCGAATATTGCACCTTAACACTCGATGGCCACATCATTAATCCCGCACTGCGCTTTTGTGGCTTTATCCATTGTTTGAGATGTTTGATCATATAGCCCAAAGCATTAACCGTAGGGACAATATCACCAACGACCGAATCAAACTCTGTTCTCGACCCAAAGTCAGAGCTGGCTGCAGTAACAAATTGTGCCTGTGTTGCTACTAACCGCTCCTTGATCAACGTTAAATGCTGCACACGCTCTTCCAAACTAGGAAAAGGTGCCTGCGAGAACGCAGACTGTAGCATCATCAGTTGTTTATTTAACTCACAAATCGTTTCTACTTGCATGATAAATTAAGCTTCTGTCTAAATTACAACCACTATATCAAGCGCTCGGCACTACGCATAGTGCCGTACTTAAATTGTTTCAATACAAAAATCTAGCGTAATCAAATACCCAGCTACCAACACTGATAGTGAGTACCGTGATCAATATGATTGCGATGATGTTCATCGCAAACCCAGCCCGTATCATGTCTTTTATTTTTATTTCACCGGAACCAAATACAATGGCGTTTGGCGGCGTTGCCACTGGCATCATAAAGGCACAACTTGCTGCAATTGCTGCGGGGATCACCCAAATTAACGGTGTGCCAGAAATTTGCTCTGCAATGGGCCCGAGTAGCGGCAAGAACCCTGCTGCTGTAGCAGTATTACTCGTTAGCTCAGTTAAAAAGCAGATCAGTGCTGCAACCAGTAAAATACCCAACACGATTGGCACAGCAGAAGCCCCTGAAAGCGAGTTAGCAACATATTCTGCTAACCCCGAACTTTTGATTTGAGCCGCTAATGTTAAGCCTCCACCAAACAACAGCAAAATGCCCCATGGTAGTTGGTTTGCAGATTGCCAATCCATGAGTTTTTGATCTTTTTCACCGGATGGCAGCACGAACAACAGTAAAGATGC
This sequence comes from Pseudoalteromonas sp. ATL1, assembly GCF_058933015.1. Classification (NCBI taxonomy): domain Bacteria; kingdom Pseudomonadati; phylum Pseudomonadota; class Gammaproteobacteria; order Alteromonadales; family Pseudoalteromonadaceae; genus Pseudoalteromonas; species Pseudoalteromonas sp. ATL1. Next base: position 295,764 of record NZ_JBZYXL010000002.1, read on the forward strand.
CGCAATCGCTATGCCTGTGTCTGTAATATCTAATCCTGTCCAAATAGCCAAATAGGGCCTCAATACCCAACTGGTCGCTGCAAACACAAATACGGCGAAGACATTTTTTTCAGCGACTGACATCGCGCCCAAAGCGTTTAGCTGCTTTTCAAATAAGGCTGTTAAATTAACCTCTGATGAAGTTGGCTTAACTTTAAACGCAAAACGCGTGAGCCAAATCCATGCTAGAAAAATCATCAACGCACTGAAAGGTACCGCTAATGCCATCCACTGCGCAAAACCAATTTTAATCTGGTAGCTTTCCCACAAATAAGCCGCCATCAAAGCATTCGGCGCGGTGCCAATAATGGTCCCAACTCCGCCAATACTGGCACTGTACGCAATCGCCAGTAGCAAAGCTTTACCATAATTATCACAATTGCTCTTGTTCTCTTGCAGGACATGGATCACTGAAAGCGCGATAGGCAACATCATCAAAGTGGTAGCGGTATTATTGATCCACATAGAAAGAAAGCCACTAACCATCATCATTGCTAAAATTTGGACACGCGCATTATTCCCGCACTTGAGCATGGTAAAAAGCGCGATACGTTTATGCAATTGCCACTTTTCCATTGCAATGGAAATCAAAAACCCACCTAAAAATAAAAAGATGAGAGGATGCGCGTATAAGCTCGAAGCCGCTTTAATATTATTTATGCCTGCCAAAGGGACTGCTAACAAAGGAACCAAAGAGGTCGCAGGAATTGGGACAACTTCACTGACCCACCATATCGCCAACCAAATCGCTAAACCCGCAGTTCGCCACGCCTCAACGCTCATGCCAGTCGGCGCGTCCGTGATACAGGTTACGAGAAATAAAGCGGGGGCAAACCATAATAAGTGCCCAGTTAAATTAGAATTTTTATTAATTTGTGTCATATCAATCGTAAAACTGAAACGTTATAAACGTGAGTGTAATGAAATATTGAGGAGGAAGTATGAAGGGATAAAGCACTGACAACAAGTTAAAAGTAAACAATTAGTTAAATATGAGCCATCATGATGACTCACATTTAACTAGGTTGAGAAAGGAATTATTGTCCGCTAATCGTGAGCGTTACACCGTTGCTGTTGCTATAGCCTTTTAGGCCAATAAACCAGGTTCCTGAGGCTGGCGCATCAAACGAACACGACTCTGTATTGCCGTTTTTATATGGGCGGCAATCGTGAACATTATCAGATACTTGTGTGCCATGTTTAACATACAAATCGGCATCACCTGTACCGCCAGAGATACTCACCGTTAGGTTTGAATAGCCTGCTTCTAATGCTTGTTCAAAGTATACCCAACTACCACGATTAACACTGATATTGGTTTCTTGACGATTAATAGGTGTAGGCCCTTCACCAGCAGAGTTAAAACTACCAGTCAGGCTAACGTTGCTAATTGCATTCCAAGCTTCCACCATCACGTAGTAAGTACCAGCCTGTGCACTGTCAATATTACAACTTTCTTCACTATTTGAATTAGTACTCTTACAGTCGTAGCTTTGCAGCGTTGGTTTAGATCCAAATTTGACGTATAGATCCGCATCACCAGTTCCACCTGTGGTCACAAATTTGAGATTTGTACTATTTGCTGGCACTTCAAGTGTATAGAAAAGTTGCTCTTTCGATGCGCCAGAGATGCCAGTTTTAGGCACGCCATTTTCTAGCTCATTGGTAGGATCAGGATCTGGGTCAACTGCCCCCGCATCTTTAGCCAACTCTGCAAGATAAGTCACAGCCAATTTTGCAAACTTGACGGCATGAGTCGAATCAAACTCTGTATCGCTGGTTGTATGGATTTTTCTATTTATATCAGACATTTTTGATTCAAAAGGCATAGAGGCCGCATAGCCTTGCTGGTACCATGAAGCATGATCTGAACAACCATAGCCACATTGATCATAAGCAAATGTGATAGAGGGTAGATAGGTATCAATCAATTGCCCTAAAAACTGATTTTGTGCGCTATTGGTATAATCGGTCATCATTACAATGTCTTGCACACTGCCATTACTACCGGTCATGTCAAATTGCACCATACCCACCACGTTTTTACCCTGTGATTTATACGCCTGCGCAATATCTTTTGAGCCTCGAAGGCCAACTTCTTCAGCCGCAAAGCCCATAATCTGTATGGTACGCTGGGGTTTGAAATCAGAAGCAACCACGGCACGCAATGCTTCCGTTAACACCGAAATGCCCGATGCATTGTCATCTGCACCAGGTGCTCTACCAGAGCTTGGGCTAGAGGAGTTAATTGAATCCAAATGACCGCCAATCACGACAATTTCATCCGCTTTTTCGCTACCTGGAATAGTCACCACAACCGATGACTGAGACCAACTATGATTAAAATATTCAACACTGATGTCGCTTCGAGACGCCGCTAGCTGCTGCCAATGGCCTTTTAGCCACTCTGCCGCATCGACACCCGTTTGTTGTGTGTAGTAACGATTGTGAAATGCACTCATGGTGTTGACTGTATTATCAAGGTTATTGGCAGAAAGCTGACTTAACAGGCTGCTCACTCGAGCTGGATTGTCAATCGTATAGTTAACCAAAAATGGCGACACATCGCCGTCTTTTACTTGTGCTAATTGATGCAAGTACTGTTGCGCATCATCATAAGATTCATGCGCGACAAAGCCACCGCAGCGATGATAGTTGTCGTGCATAAACGTACTTAATGCATTCACCTGTGAAGAATCAATCAGCATCAAGTTGACGCTATTTAAAGCGCTACTATGCGTTGTTAAATTGCTACCGCTAAGCATATTTTTAAACTGGTAATGCTGTGCGGCTTGAGGGTCAATAGTGACCCAGATTTTTTCATCTAATGGTTGTGCTGCACTGCTTGCGAATGAAGCCAAAATACTGGCACTTAGCAAGGCGATGTTCAATGTTGTTTTCATGTTGTATCCCTTAGTATTGTATCAATAAAGGGAGCCTAAGCTCCCTTTTTACATCGGCAAATTAGTTTGCTTTGATGTTCAGTGTTACACCGCTCGCAGCGCTGTAACCACGCAAATCAATGTGCCAAGTACCTGCTTGAGGATTGGTGAATGAACAAGTCTCACTGTTACCATTTTTGTATGGACGACATTGGTATTGAGTTGTTGAAGACTCAGAACCAAAGTTGACATATAGGTCTGAATCCCCTGTTCCACCAGAGATAGTCACTTCTAAAGAAGAGTAGCCAGCAGCTAAGTCTTGAGTGAAACGAGTCCAGTCACTACGCGCAACTGATACATTTGATTCAGTACGGTTAATCGGAGTTGGACCACCTGTATCTGTTGAGTAGCTACCTGTTAAAGTAACACCTGAGATTTGATTCCAAGCTTCAACCATCACAAAATAGGCACCCGCTTGAACATTGCTGATTGAACAAGTCTCAGTGGACGTAGAAGTTGTGCTCTTACAATCAAATGTATCAAGCGATGGACGGTTACCAAACTTCACATATAAATCCGCATCACCTGTGCCGCCAGTGGTATCAAACTTAAGGTTTGTCGCGCCCGCTGGTACATTCATCACAAAGAATTTTTGTTCTTTAGAAGCACCAGAAATGCCTGTACGAGGTTGACCGTTGAAGATTTCTTCATCATTAATTGGGCCTGCACATGAACTACCAGGACTTGCATCAGAGTTTACACCCACGGCTGCTAAAGCGGCTTTAACGTCTGCTATTTCAAAGCCAAGATCACACGCTGCGTCAATTGCGCCGTTACCCGCTAGATCCCAGTTGGTATTTGCAGTCCAGTATTGCTGGTTCGCTTTAGCCATGACTAAGAACGCTTTTTTAGTATCCCAGCCAGCTGTTGTTGCAAGGTTGTAGAATGCTTTATTGAACACACCAGAGCTGTGATGCACGTCCATACCCGAGCTATAGTCAGACTGATGATCAATTGAACGACCATCACGCGTTGGATCGTTCATGTAACGAAGCGCGCCTTCCGCTTTGAAAATGTCCTGACCAACTAACCAGTCATTCGAACCTTTCATAAAGAACTCAGCAGCTTCACCCGCCATATCAGAGAACGCTTCGTTCAAACCACCAGATTTACCGCTATAAACTAAACCCGAGTTTTGTTCTGTGAAGCCATGGCTAACCTCGTGCGCCGACACATCAAGGCTCACTAACGGGTAGAAACGATCTTTACCGTCACCGAAAGTCATCGCTGAGCCATCCCAGAATGCATTCTCATAACTCGTGTTATAGTGAACACGCATTTTTAACTGGAATGTTAAAGGCGCTGTACCTAACCAATCACTGTACATATTGAAAACAACGTTGCCGAAATAATGTGCATCATTCAGTGGTGAAAACGCGCCATTGATCTCTTTAATCGTATTTTCAGGACAGGTAAAACTGTGCGCAGATGAGTTTGTCGACCCATGGTTTAAGTTAATTGTCTTAACGTTCGCAGAGTTCATCGTACATGTACTGCCCGATTGCTCTACATCAAGATGGCTATAATCAGTGCCGTATACGTAGCGACCTGTTTTTTGGTTACCACCAGGTCCTGTCGCTTGTGCGTGCTGTAAGTTTTCATAGCTAAACAGCATTTCTCCTGTATGCGCGTCTATAATTTGATAAGGACGAGATGGATTATCACCATACACAACATACGATACTTCATAAGCTAAATAGGCTTTTTTATTCTTTTTGTTTACCCAAACAACAAGTTTTGATGTTTCATTGTGTTTCTCTAGCTTGTCACCTTTAGCGTCAAGTGCAACTACGCCATGCGCTTGCTCTGCAAGTGCTACAGCCGCATCTTTAGTCAGTGTAGGCTTCACTGATTGCAAATCTAACGCAATATCATATACCGCAGCACCATGCGCAAACTCTAGCTGGTTGTTTTTATCAAAAGATAAAATCACCTGATCGCCAACAACAGGTATACCTTTGTACATTTGCTGGTAGCGGCGTGTTACGCCGCCATTGCTTTTTTTAAACTCCTTAACTAGCACCAAGTCATTCTCGGTACTTAAACCAACAATTTCTTTTGCATCGCTTGAAAGCAATGACACAGCATTCGATTTAACGACACTGTTAAGGGCATTATTTTGATTTAAATATTGCTTATTTGCAGCTAATGCAGGGCTCATGTGAGCAAAAGCAAGTGCTGAAACCGTGGCTAAAGTGATATGTGATAATTTCACGTTTACGCTCCAATTTGTTGTTTATTTGTCCACGTCAGTGTTACTGACTTTTAATAATTTAAGTGTCACGACATAAATCTGTCGCATTACCAGCGTAGGCCGACAGAACAAAAAAAACACCTAAATTTAACAAAAAACAAACAAAACGAATTTCAATTTAATAAGTTTATTTTACATATACTTAAAAATTTTCAAGAATAATTTATTAAAAGCCCCCTCATATATGTAAACTAAAGGTTACATTACTTAACAATTTACATACAGAGATGCTTCTTTTTTTAGGTAAGTTTGAAAATATAGATATTTTAAATCAATCTAGATCTTATTTTGGGTAGGATTATTTAGCATTTGAGCCGTAACTGGTTAAGCCAAACATACCAGTTCCTGTTATCTGCGATTAGAGCATATACGCCATGTAAGGCTGTAACTTATTAAGTATTCATAAATGACACTTTTATGGCGAATAAGCGCAGTAAAGGGAAAAAACCATTATTACTGCGCGATGAGGGCGTTAAATATTACAATTAATCATATGGTTATCCCAGTGAAGGTCGTGCTTTGCAGCTTTGCCTTTATGATTTAAATAACCTTTACCCGTACTAGTAACAAATGAATGCGCGTCATCGGCTGCTATGCCTGCACAATCATCTTTGCGTTCAATATGTGCGAGCTCCAGGCTTCGTCTATGCCAATAGCTCACAATCCCTCCCCTAGGAGAAGTAACGGCTAGAGTATGATCACTGCTATCGACAGCGAGACTCGCCGTATATTGTTTAAAACTGAGCCATTGTTCTTGGTCAGCTTTGAGCGCCTGCAACTTGCCCCCTTTGGTATGAACAAAAATCAAAGGCTGAATCTGATGCTTCGGGCCCTGATACTGACAACCGACATAAACGGTATTATCGTTTGCAACACACAAGTGACGCATACTTAATTGATGATCGGGCGGCGTAACTTGCTCTAGCAATTGCCCTGTGCTGGTGTCGATGTAGCTCAAGTTAGGCTTCATACTATCCAAGTTAAGCTTAGTCCTCGGGCTCGCGGGATGCGTATGGATCCCGCCATTTGCCACAACCAGCGTATTGCTGTTTTGCAACATTGCCAGTTGATGAGGACCTACCCCAAAGCTTGAAAACTGAGCTTCAATAGCAAAATTATCGGTATTGCGTACCACAATCAAACCATCATGTTCAGCATATGAGTCATCAAAATGGTTTTCCGTGGTATATAACCACTTGCCATCATGGCTCAATACACCATGGCCAAAAAAGTGCTGATCGGCGCTACTCTCAATACGCTTGAGCAACTTCTGTTCTTTCATATCAACAATATTTAAAGCACGACCTGGACGACGAGAAAATGCCAATATAAGCTCGCGATTAGGCACATAACATAGATCATGCGCGCGCTCGGCTATCGCAACTTGGCCAAGGATCTCACCATCACTGTTAAACCACGCAACAAAGTTTTGCCCGTCATTAGCAGTATAAGCACTCGCAAAACGTTGTTGCTTAGCAACCAATTCACAGCCACTTAACACCGGCATGACGCTAATACATGCCCCCATGGCCAGCAGTTTTTTACAAAACTGCCTACGACCATGAATATCCATGCGTTTATGCAAAGACACGCTTAATCTCCATCATTGGTATTAAAGCCAGGGCTCAGTTCAGTCACCTGAACAAAGTCACTGCTCATTAGGCTGCGTAAGTTTGAAATTGCCGTGGCAAGGTTGGCAAGCTTCACTCGACCTTCGTTACTTGAAACTAGCTCACCCATAGGCAAATAACCCGTTGCTTCAATGGCTTGATAAACCGCTTGGAAGTGTAACTTGATTTCTTTTGTCACATCCTCTCGTTGATTTACGAGGATTAGATAATCATCAAATCCGAATCCATCAGAGCCTTCATATAGTTTCTCAAGTGCGATAATATTGGCTTTGATATTGGCGACAGACGATTCGCTAAAAATACTTTCAGCAAGTTCAATTTTACCGGGGACCTCAAGGCCAAGCGGTTTATTGATTTTGTCATCTCTAATGATCTCTAGATACTCAAACCAAACCGTTAAAAATTTCTCAAGCGCCTGTTTTTTATCTGTAAAAATACCATTCCCAGCGCGGAATTGTTCACCGTAACTTGTTTGCCATTGAGTAACGCTGTTTGTCACGAGCGTATCAATATTGTCAGTGATCGCACTGATGAATTGGCAACGTTGTGCGCGGTCTGCACTAGTTAGTAGTGGTTTATCTTTGTTAAAAATAACGTATTCAAATGCCGGTAGTCCTTGTAGCTGGTGCTTAAATGACGCAACGCCTTGACTCATATCCGTATTTTGTTCAAACAACACTTCAACGTCGCCGATTAATTTTTCTGCTGAATACGGCCAATACTGAATTCGTGAGTAATGGAAGGTGTCTGCGATCGGGCCCATTTTAACACTGCGCGCTTGTTGCCATGATGCGCTTGTTGCACGCCATTTTTCCTGTAAGTCAGCCAGATCTTGTAATGAAGGCTCTGACTTTGAACAGAATGCTGTCACTTGCGTTTTCAGTTCCAAGTTCGTCTTCTCAACATTTTCATATAAAGGAATGACAACGCCGTCCACTAAATTGGCAGTCAGCTTCTCATAACCTTGTTCAGCCGTAAGTTGTTCTTTATTTTCATCGTCAGGATTAGTTGGTGTGGTTGTGCTGTTGTCTCCCGTGTCAACTTGTCCACCGTTATTACTGTCGCCGCTATTACCTGTTTGGCCACCATTATCTACTTTTGGCTGCTCGCTCGAGCCGCCACCGCCACAACCAGTTAGTTGTCCTGCTAAAAGCACGCCCATTAGCGCCAACATCGCACGTTGATTTGTAGTTGTTCCCATGATGCTATCTCTAATATTAAATTTGTTCTAAAAAATAGATAAGCGACGCTCGCTCATCTGCAGTCAAATGACGAAAAATCGTTTGTTGTTCGTTCGCTTCACCGCCATGCCACAAGATCGCTTCCTCTAAAGTTCTTGCTCTACCATCGTGTAGATAGGCCGCATATCCCTGCACACGTTTTTGCAAGCCAATCCCCCAAAGCGGTGGCGTTCGCCACTCGGAACCGCTTGCTAAGTTTTCTACACCACCATCGGCAAGTCCCTCACCCATATCGTGCAGCGCCAGATCCGTATATGGATAAATAACTTGATTTCTCAGCGCGTTAACTGGATATTCATCGCCAGTCACGTACTTAGGCATGTGACAGTTGTTACACCCTATTTGATAGAAAAGCGCACGACCTTTTTGAGCCCGTTCACTTTTCAGATCCCTTGCCTTCGGTACTGCGAGCAATTGATTCATATACACCGTTAGATCATGAAGCTTTTTTGGAATATCCAAGGTGCCAGGTGGGTCAATACTCGCGGCGATTAAACACGCTTTTTGAACATCGGTGCAGCTCTCTTTTGCAAAGATAGGGTTAGTAATACCGATATCATTAACAAATGCACCAGCAACTTGCTGTTCCAGCGTGCTATGTAACCCCTTAAAGCCAAATCGACCTATCTTGGTTTGCTGAGTTACAGCATCAATCACCATATTGTATTTGGCACTGATCCCATCTTGATCTTTATCTTCAACATCCTGCTGAGCTAACAGATCGCGCTCACTGATTGCATCGAGTAATCCCATGCCATAAATTGCCGGTGCATAACGAGCGGACAAAGTGGTATCTGGCTCGAGCTTTCCGTAGTTCAGATCTGAAAGCTGATATGTTGGCCGCCTTAAGCGATAAGTACTGCCATCGGCATATTTACCTGTAACTTCACTATAAGTAACAGTAACTTGGCCTTCTGGCTGTACTGGCTTTGGTAACTTATGATGTGACAATCTAATGGCGATAGGCTGTAACTGGCCACCATAGTTGAGATCATGGCCATAGCGGTTGGTTTTTAATAAGCGAAATAGCAAAGCTGGCGTTGCTCGACTTCCAGAGCTTGCTAACCTTCCTCGCCCACCATCGTTATGACAGGCCTTGCATGAACGAGCGTTAAACAGCGGACCTAGGCCATCTCTGTCTTTCGTGATTGCTGGTGATGCTACCCAAGGATCGCGAAAGAATGAAAAGCCATCCCAAAAATCCAATTGCTCCATCGTCGGCACGTTGCTCGCAGGGTGAATAAAAGTTCTATGCGCAGGCTTCCTGGCAGTTACCTCACCACCAGGATACATTTCTTGCACAGAAAATTTTGGCACCTTTTGCACTTCGCTATGTGGGAGCGCAGTATTCAATGCTGTGGTTGCATTACTCAGTAACGCAACCGTTGCAACATTTATTATCAACATTACAAACTACCAAGAAAAGCCAGTAATGCTGAACGTTGCTCCTTGTTCATATTGATATACGCCTGCTGTGATTGAGTAGCTTCCCCTGCGTGCCAAAGAATTGCTTCTTCTATCGTGCGTGCGCGGCCATCATGTAAAAAAGTTGCTTTTGGGTTCACCGTTTGCACTAAGCCTAAGCCCCACAAAGCCGGCGTTTTCCATTCTCTGCCCGATGCCTCACCTTCAGGTCTGCCATCTGCAAGCCCTTCACAGCGCTGTGTGTACGTACACATTGCACCGCCTTCACAGGCTTCTCCAGTAGGAAGTTCTTTGCTCACCTCGCATGAGCCACCCATATCGTGCAATAACAGGTCCGTATATGGATAAATAACTTGCTGCTCCAATGCGGTAATATTGGTACGAGTGGTTTTCAAAGTGATCAGATCTACATCGCCTAAAACACTGCCTTGAGCTGCTCCCGTTTTATGTCGTGGCACATGACAGCTATGACAATTAGCCGCGTAGAACTGAACTCTTCCAGAAGCGACATCCTCGCTCCATAGACTTGTACTTTTGCTATATCCTCTGCGCTTTGGTACTGCCAAAGTACGGTTATAAAACTCAACTTGAGCTAAATCCACGTCGTTAAGATCAACACCATCATGATGTTTATCATTTTCAGTCTGCGCTTGAGCGATACACGCTTGCTGACGATCTGTACACGGCTCTGCTGGGTTAATTGAGTTGGTCACCCCCATATCACCGCGATAAGCACCTGAGATCTGCTGCAGCACAGAACCCGTCACAGCTTTTTGGCCAAAGCGTGCGAGTTGTTTTTGTCCAGTTACTGGATTAGTTGTGTACGCCGCTCGACCTGATATACCATCGCCGTCGGCGTCTTCAGGGTCGGCGTAAGCGAGCAGGCACGATTCTGGAATACTTTCTAGTAAACCGGAGCCATAGACGTGTGGTGTAACGCGCGCTGAAAATTGCACGTCATCCATAAAATCGCCATAAGCAAGGTCTTTTACTTTATATATCGGTTTACGTAATGTGTACGTTTGCCCATCTGCAAATTGGCCAGTAATTGTTTCGTATTCAACCCATGTATAGGCTTCTCCATAGGCTAAACCTTCATCCACAGCACCTCGATATTTTGCAAGTACACCGCCACCTTGTCCGGTGATCGTGCCAAACACTTGGAGTTGATCTCCGTAGATAGGATCGATGTTACCTTGGCTGTCACCTACACGTAAGAACATGCTCGACATTGCTTCATTGATATTGGCTGGTACCTGCCCACGGCCATCTTTAATATGGCAGCCCTGACAACTTGTATTGTTGAACAATGGACCCTGACCATCGTGGTTACTTCTAAAAGTATGGTCTCCAGCTTTAAACACCGCGTCTAATTCAGGCGTATCTACCACCGCTGGCAAAGCTTGGCTGTAGGCATTATGATCGATAATATTCGTCGTAGCTTGGCCTGCAGACAAATATTCAGCATCATCCGCTTTATTGATAAGCAATGGCGATAATCCATCGTTTACTTTGATTTTAAATGCGTGATTTTCATCAGAAACTGACGTATCAGTTCCGTTATTATTATTGTCAGTGTTCTTTGTGCTTTCGGCTGAAGAACTTCCAGACCCACCGCCACATGCGCTGAGCGCAGCCAGCGTTGAAACGATTAAAAGTGTATTAAATGTGTTTTTCATTTTCAGTGCCCCTACTACTGATCAGATATACTGGATCAGAAACTGAAAAAGGCTGGCATTGCGCCAGCCATCTATAGACTAGTTATTAAATGTTTTCTTCAGTGTCTTGTTTTAAGTCTTCTGCAGAAACACCTAACGCATCGATTGCTTTTTGGATAAGATCAGTTTGTGCGGCAAGTGCAGTAATGGCCGCATAGATTGCTTCTTGATCCGCTGCGTTTTGAATTTGCGTGTCAAAAGGCTTACCTGCTTTCGCTTTAGTATCAATAACTAAAATTGCTGCCATTGTTTTATCAAACGCTGCTTTTAACTGGTTCGCTAAATCTTCATGGCCTTTTGTTATTAGTAAGTTATGGATACTTGGTCCTGATAACTCTAAACCATTCGTGCGTGTGTAAAGACCCAGATAGGTATTACGGATACCTTTGGCATTTAACCAGATGTCACGGTGCGTGTTATCAGAAAAACATGAGTGCTCATCTTCTTGTGAATCAGTACGAACGGCGATACTCATACGCTCACCCGCTAATTCACCAAAGCTTAAACGGCCCATACTTTCTAACATGGCACCTAAGTTTTTAGCTGCATTTTCAGCTTTTACACTATCTTGATAGTGGAAACCTGTTTCAGGGTTCCAAGCATCAACAACACTTTGTAAATCATCAACTAAAAGTTGTGCCGCTGCTTTAAGATATGCGCCACGGCGACTACAGATCTCGTCATCAGCGCCTTGATCTCCAGACGTACAAGTTCTGCCATTGGTTTCTTCTGCCGGGATTGTAGCCGTTGTATAGTAATCGGTAACAGGACGGTGTCCTGCGGTGTAATCACGCTGCGCTGTGTAAGTTAAATCCGCGTTTAAATCCTGACCCCACAACAAAAATTCAATTGCATGATAGCCAGAAGTCACGTTTGCCTCTTCGCCAGCTAACTCAAACTTTTCTCTAATAAGATCAGCTGTGATTTGTGGGAATTCGAATGTATCTTGAATGATGTTGCCACCAGCTTGATACACAGCCGCATTGCCACGCGCTTCGTTACCATCCATATCGATAGTGTAATCTATTAATGCCTCAGCCAATGGCCAAGCATTAATTGCACCTTCAGGGCCTTGGCCATCTTCAAGTACCGATTCGCCATTTTCGTTTTTAGTTAACGCGTCAATCGGACCTTCACGGAATCTAAATACTTCAGATTGTCCGTATGACTCACGTGCACTAAGCCACGCTTGTTTAGCAGCCACAAAATGTGCTTCTGTTGGATCAGCAACAAAGTTATCAATCGCAGTCTGTAGTGCTTTCGCGCCCACCAAAGAGTCTGAATAAACGGCGTAAGCATGTTCAGCGTTAGTCGCTACAACGTTTTCAAACGTAGCGACAGCTTTAACCACTTCACTGTCTTTTCCGTCGGTTTGTTCTGTCTGACCTGTACCCGTATCAACCGGAGGTGTCACTTTATTATCATCGCCACCACACGCAGCCAAAACGCCAACGCAAACTAAAGAGAGCGCAAGATTTTTAATATTTTTCACAATTATACCCAGATTTTGTATGGTTATTATTAGCGTGGAGAATGTTAACGAATAACCGATATGCATTCAATAACTATTTTCATTTAGCTTTGCATACCCATTTAAGGAATTTGACAAATCCTAAGTAAATCAAAGATTATGAGAGAAAAAGTGATAATGTTAGAGATTTGATTATACGAGAAATTAAAATTTTTGGACGTACTGCAGCTTTAAGCTTCGACCTGTTCCCGGCATCTTTCCATCCAGCATGCGCGGTTCAAAAACATCGTAATGTTTATCAAACAAATTTGCCGCTTTGAGGATAATTGATTGACTATTCGAAAGTTTCCATGAAAAAGAACCACCAAATAAGAAATAAGCTTTTTGGTCAACACTGTCTATTGCTTCGGGCTCTGGGCTTTGAACAAAAACTGCGTCACGCCAGATTGTATTCAGGCTCATTTGAAAAGCCCCCGCTTTATGGGTGATAGCGGCCGCTGCAAAACGTTTAAAGCTTGGATTAAATGGTTCGTCAAATAAATGGGTGTAACTCAACTCAAACCAAGTGACGCTGGATAAGTTAAATTTGCCGTTTAACTCATAGCCTTTCATATTGGTGTTAAAGGTATTTTCAAATGTGAAACGCCCCAACTGTGCGCGAATTGGAACAAGGTTAATGAAATCTTTTAGCTGATTTTCAAACAATACTAGGTCTAATTCCCACTGTTCTCGTTGCGTATGCCAGACCAACTCTGTTGTCTTTACATACTCCGACGTCAGGTTTGGGTTCCCCACTGTTACGTCATCGTTCGAATTCAGTTCATTACTGACAGGGGTTCTGAATGACTCACCGTACTGAAGTTTAATCGTGTCATGTTCAGAAAGAGAATATATGGTGGCGATACGAGGAGAAAACTTGCTATCAATATGTTTTACATCATCATATCTGGCGCCAACAAATAGCGTTAAATTTTCTCCATAATTATATTTTAGCTGTCCATAAACCGCTGTTGAGTCAAAAGATTGCAATAAGCTGTTAAAAGGAACGTGAGGTTTAACGTTGCGGATCCTGCCTTGATAATATGCTTCATCAATGTACACATCACCCAGTTCAAAGTCGTAATAGCTTGAGTTGATACCTGCTTCAGATTGCTTTTCTTCTGAATACTCTGCGCCAAAATTAAATGAAAAGACCGGATCGACGCGATAGGCAAGGTCAAAATTAAAAGTGAGGTCTTTTGACTGCCAAGATGGCCCAACAAAAAAGTCGTGTTCTAATCCTAGCTCTTCACCAGTGGCGATAAGTCCCGCAGAGTCAATATCATGTTTGATGTAACGTAGCGATGTATCGACATCAAATTGCTCATTATTCAGTAACTTATATTCCAGTGAAAACGCAGTATTGGTACTTTTATGGAAATTGTTGTTTGACCACCCAGCTAAATTAACAAAGCCATCTAGTTTGGTTTGGTTGTGCCATGCCGACAGTTTCAACTTTTGCCAATTCGTACCAAATTCAACAAAATAGCTCTCATATGGATCTTTGATCCTCTGTTGGTATTGCTCGCCGTCCTGCCCTTGCCAAGAAACGTTACTAAAGATTGATAGAGTGTCGGAAAACGCATGATTAAAACTAGCGGCCAACTGGCTATAGCCATTTTCCCCCACACCAAGACTGATCTGATTACGCGCCTTGAGTGTCACAATATTCATGACGCCCAAAAATGCATTACTCCCATATAATGCAGAACCTGGGCCGCGAATAAACTCAACTTTGTCGATCATATCAACAGCGATATGAGGCATGTAAACAGAGGCCTTACCAAAAGACGCCTCATTGAGTCTCTGGCCATTAATCATTACCAGTACGTTACCGCTGTCCAAATACACACCCCGAGTGTGCTCTTTAGGCACAGCACCAACCCAATCTCCTCGAGTTGATTGGAATCCAGGTACATAATTCATTAAGTCATAGGCATTGCTAATACCAAGCAGTGCAATGTGTTGTTGTGTGAAAACGGTAATACTTGAAGGAACAGATGCACGAGTTTCATCTGTTTTAGTCGCTAAACTGATATTGACATCAAGGAGTTCTTCAAAGGAAAGATCAAAAAGGTCAGGGTCATTATTCGCAAATGCCGCTGAACTTGCCTGCATTGCAAACAAGAGCGCTAAAGAGATCTTTAAAGGTTTTACCATAGCTCAGCCTAACAACATGCACTGCTTACTGACACCATGTAAAAAAAATGATAACAGCACAGCGACCTTTCACTTCTTACTTATAATACAAATGATAGGCTGCCGTGCAAGCTTTTACGTGTAATTTATTGAAATTTATGTAGCAATCGCTTGTTTAGCTTTGAAGTATTTCACTAGTCCAATGATTGAAGCTGCAATCCAAAATAATTCAATAACAAAACTAGCCAAGTTAAAGTTGTAACACAAGCTGATCAGCAACAAAATTGCGCCTGTCAGATTCATCACGTTATAGGTTAAGCCGTCAGGAGATGCCTTGCCCAATTGCAACATAAAGAATGCACCAACCACCAAGCCAGTACCACTCATACCAATCACATCAAATAATAAATCAATCATGTTTTTGTCCATAAACGCCCACAAATAGGCAATTTAATGTTCACCCAAACACACTGGCCCAATTCCATGGGAAGGGTGATTTTCAATCGTTGAAACAGCACAAACTGGCTAATATTATCAGCAGGCCTGTTTTTAAAAAGGATATATGTCCGCCATTTACTTGGCTCGCACTTTGCCACCAATAAATTTTACTGCGGGTGTGCCTCTGATCAACGTCTCACGAGCAAAAACTTGTTCGCAATCAGGACAATGAAGGTTATCAAGCGTATGATTTTTGACGATGCGTTCAATGAAGCATTTTACTAACGCACCTTTACCACCTTTGCGGTATTTGAAAAGAACAGCCAAACAGTTGGCACAATAGATGTCGATGGTCTTCGTTGGACCTTTTTTATTAGGCTTTGCCAAAACTTACCCTGTGATGCTTAAAATGACCCCCATTAAAACAAACTGACAGGTATGATAACCACCATTAATTAAAAATAATTTAAAAGGCCGCTGCTCAAAAATGTAACTAATGCCTAATGCGGTTGAAACGAGTCCAGCGCCAACCATACAACCCAATAACAAAGATTCGAATAACGGAGGGTCGCGACCTAACAGCAACGCCATGCTCATAGAGGCACATAAGGCTAGCACCAATGCCCCGCCATAAATAAGTTTGGGATCGCTTTGTTTGAGGTCTAGCTCAGTGAGTCCGCACCCTTCCAGCCACGCATTGCCGAATAGCCACGGAGAGTACCAAAGCCCTCCCAACATGAATGACGATAACGCGGCCAAAAGTATGGCACCAAAGTTTAAATCGAAGATTTGCATAAAATTAGCTGATATCTACTCATCATTTCAATTTAGTAAATAACCCTTATGCTAGCAAACTGAGGTGAATAATTACTTTTGGGCTGGGCGTTTTTGTAACTTCCTTTGCAGTGTGCGCCGGTGCATGTTGAGTTGCCGAGCGGTTTCTGACACATTGCCATTGTTAAGCTTGAGTACTTGTTGAATATGTTCCCATTCAACCCGCTCTGCCGACATCGTTTGTGAACAAGATAAAGGCTCCGCGTTCTGTCCAAGCAAAGTCTTTACTATTAGACTCGTATCTGCCGGTTTGGTTAAATAGTCATCAGCGCCTTTTTTTACCGCATCAACCGCTGTAGCAATACTCGCAAATCCAGTGAGTAACACGATTTTGCTTAGAGGTAATTGAGCCCTGATTTGCTCGATATAATTGAGTCCGGATTCTCCCGCTAAATTCATATCAAGTAGCACATAACTCGGTTGCCAAGATTGGCAATCATTTAAGATGTTTGCAGCCTCATTTGTGACTTTCGGTTCAAAGCCAAACTTACTCAAACGTCGAGCTAACGCATTAGAAAATGCAACATCGTCCTCAATTATTAGCATTTTCATTCGCTTCTCTCACTCATAATAAGTGGTAACCTAACGACGGTTGTGGCTCCTAGGTTTGGATGATTTTCAATTGTCATTACCCCATTCAATCGCTCTAATGTAGCGTGCGACAGCAACAATGCCATACCAAAGCCATGTTCACTTGGAATAAGTTCATGCCCTAGCATGACGAGCTTGTCTGGCTCAATACCTGCGCCGTGGTCTGTAATGGAGAATTGCCATGCTTTATTACTAATCTTACTGGTGATCAATAAGTCCCTCTGGTTAGACTGCTCATTAGCCCGCGCGGAGTTTGACACAATGTTGAGCAGCGCAGGCACAAGCATCGGGTCGGCACTCACATGCCCACTCACATGTTGCTCTGCCACTACAAAGCGTTGCTCTGGGTATTGCATCGCCACTAACTCTTTAAGTGTTTTTAAAACATGTTCAATACTTTGAGAACGTTCAGATGTGGTACTTTTTAAATACTCAGCTTGCGCACGAAAACCATCCAAATGAGTTTTACATTGTCCAAGCGCTTGTTCAAAATCTTGCCATAACTCATGCTGTGGGGTTTCTTCCTTTAACTCCTCAAACAGCATATTGAGCGTACCAATTGGAGTAGCTAGCTGATGGGTCACTTGCGCTCCAGCGGCACCTAATGCCATCATTTGTTCGTTCTTAAGTTGCTTTTCTCTTACTCTTGCTAGACTCTTTTCTCTTTGTTGTAACTTATGTGCCAACGCCATCACCACGAACACAATAACAAGGACACTAAATACAAAATTAACAAGCATCCCTTGCAGATGTCCTGTCATGTCCATGTGGTGCACGTGCGCCGTCGGCATACTCAAAAATAGATACAAATAGCTCGCCACCGCCAAACTTGAGGTCAACAGCACATACTTTTTAGGCAAGGTAACAGCCGCAATAACGATAGGTAGAAGTAGCAAAGAAACAAATGCATTACTTGCTCCCCCCGACAATGACAGCAAAATTGTTAAAAACACAATATCGGCAAGTAACTGAAACAACATCCCCGAGAATGCCGCTTCATGGGTGTTTCGATATGCATATAGACTGACAAGTTGAAATATCGACTCCAACGCTATCACGATAAGCGCGGGAAACAAGTCAATGTCTTTAGAGAACAAGTAGGTACTGGCCAATACCATAGCTAATTGAACAACTATCGCGATTGTTCTTAGTAGTAACAGCCTTCCAATCGCTGAATTCGGAGAAAATGCAATCATAGATTTAGTCAGTGTTATAAAACTGGCGATAATCTATCGAACTCAAATTAAATAACAAGAAATAATTAGGCTCAGACTGATTTAGATCAGTCTTCCATATGCAGTGAAAACTCAGGACAAGGCGTGCCTTGATGAAAAACGAGTCGCCAATTTTGTTGCTCACAACGCCATAAAGACATTCGAACAGAGTAACTGAGTGGATATTTTACGCTACGCCGATAAGCTGCTTGATAACTGAGCTGCACAAGGTTTTCAGCCAGCATACGTCCAGTAAATGCCTGATTATAAAACTGCGGTACCTTCTCGTCTGGCAATCTTGAAAGTACATGCGTTTTATTGAACATTAACCCATTGGCGGATATCTCATAAAAGTCATCGCTCAGTAACTGGTCCAGCATATCACCGGAACGCCGCACACTTGGCTCTAATAATTGCCGTTCTAATGCGATTAAGTGTTCTAGCAACTCAGATTTAATTTTTTTATTCATAATACCTTATAGATCAAGGCATACCATACGCTCAGTCTAGTTCACGCAACGGCTTAAAAGCAATATCAACTGGTGATCAGTTGTGATTTTTGATATAAACGCTGACAAATGACCGCTGGTCAGACAAGAATGAGAACACTATGATTTATGCAAAAATTACAGGTTGGGGGAAATGCGTTCCGCCAGCCAAAATAACGAATGACGAATTAAGCGAAATCGTTGATACCAATGACGAGTGGATAAGTACCCGCACAGGTATCAAAGAGCGCAGAATCAGTCACGTAAGTACGGTTGAACTTGCCACAGTTGCAAGTCAACATGCATTAGCGTGCGCAGGGCTTTGTGGCGAAGATATTGATCTTGTTCTGCTAGCCACCTGTACACCTTCAACAGTTGTTGCAAATTCAGCATCATTGGTACAAAAAAATATCGGTGCAACTGGCGCCGCGGCCTGTGATACCAATGCGGCTTGTTCTGGATTTTTATACGCGCTACAAAACGCGACAGCACAAATTCAAGCTGGAATGATTAAGCGTGCCGTTGTTGTCGCCGCCGAGCGCATGACCTGGTATGTAAACTGGGCAAAACGAGACAGCGCCGTATTATTTGGCGATGGTGCTGGTGCCGTCGTGTTAGAAGCAAGTGAAGAGCCTTGTGGATTGCTAGGCACAAAAACTGGCTGTGATAGCCAGGACCGAGACATCTTGCACATTGCAAATTACGGCACTGATATGGATAAGTATCAGCCAGCGGGCCCGTCTGATCTGCTATTTGAAGGCCGCGAAATATTTAAGCGCGCGGTTAAAGGCATGAGCGAGGCATGTGATGACGTACTAACTCAAGCCAAGCTGCAACTAGACGATATTGATGTATTAGTTCCACACCAAGCAAACTTACGTATCATTCAAGCGATTCAACAACGTCTTGATATTGCTGATGATAAAGTGATGGTCAATATCGATAAATACGGTAACACATCAGCGGCGACCATCGCCATCGCACTGTGTGAAGCAGTAGAAAATGGCTTAATAAAACCACATAGCAACATCATGTCTGCAGCATTCGGTGCCGGTTTAACTTGGGCGGCAAGCTACATTAAGTGGGGTGACAGAATCACACCTATCGCGCAAAGTAACGCTGCTTTAGCACCATGTGATAAAACCGGTCTCGAATTGATAGCGCCGGCGGTACACGCCTGTAAATAAAGCTATCGCTTTGTCCCCTACTTGAATGATAAAATCCGCGGATTCATTTAAGTAGGGGAAGCATTTTGTTTAAACCACATACTGAAATTAGCCAATTAGAACCACAAGCAATTTGGCAGTTTTTCGACCAGATCTGCGCAATACCTCATCCATCAAAACACGAAGAAGCGCTCGCACAGTATATTGTTGACTGGGCAAACTCGCAAAGCCTTGACGTTCGCCGTGACAAAGTCGGCAATGTTTTTATTAAAAAACCGGCCACTGCGGGTATGGAAAATAGAAAGCCTGTTGTTTTACAAGCCCACATCGATATGGTGCCACAAAAAAATGACGATACGGAACATGATTTTACCAAAGATCCCATCAAACCCTATATTGACGGTGAATGGGTAACGGCGACAGGCACGACCTTGGGTGCAGACAATGGCATTGGCATGGCATCCTGCCTAGCTGTTTTGGCCGCTGACGACATCGCGCATGGTCCTTTAGAAGTATTACTCACGATTGACGAAGAAGCAGGCATGACCGGCGCATTTGGCTTGGAAGCAGGCTGGCTAGAAGGCGACATTTTGCTTAACACGGATTCTGAGCAAGAAGGCGAAATATACATGGGCTGTGCTGGTGGCGTAGACGCGAGCCTCAAATTAACGATTGAACGCGAAGACGCTTCGGATTTAAGCCATTTTGAAATCGTACTGAAAGGCCTCAAAGGCGGTCACTCCGGCGTAGATATTCATACTGGTCGAGCTAACGCGAACAAACTGCTCGCCCGCTTTTTGAAAAATCATATCAACGGCTTTGATTTACGACTCGTGTCTATCAAAGGCGGCTCTCTGCGTAACGCCATTCCGCGTGAAGCGTACGCTCGTGTCGCCCTACCACAATCTCAAGTTGAACAATTCAAGCATTCACTCATGCAATTTGAACAGCTTATAAAGGAAGAGCTTGCGAGCATTGAAACAAATATTTGTTTATCCGCACAGAGCATTGAACCGTCACAATCGCCGTTGACTAGCCAAAGTCAAAACCAATTACTGGCCTTGTTGAACGTTTGCCCAAATGGCGTCGTGCGCATGAGTGATGATATTGCTGGCGTCGTTGAAACATCTCTGAATATGGGCGTTATTTCGACGCATGATGAGCAGGTGGAAGTACTATGTTTAATACGATCTCTGATTGATTCAGGTAGAGAAGATGTGGCAGGTACATTACGCTCACTCGCTTCATTAGCAGGTGCCGAAGTGGAATTCTCAGGTGCATATCCTGGCTGGAAACCTGATCCAGATTCACAAGTAACCGCGATCTTCCGCGATGTTTACGAAGGTATTTATGGTAAAAAGCCTGACATCATGGTGATCCATGCGGGTCTTGAATGTGGCTTATTCAAAGAACCTTACCCGAATATGGACATGATCTCATTTGGTCCTACGATTAAGTTCCCGCATTCACCCGACGAAAAAGTAAAAATTGACACGGTCGGATTGTACTGGGAGCAGATGAAAGCAATTTTAGCGAATATCCCTGAAAACTAACCGCGCAAAAAGCAGGCATAAATGAATGCCTGCTTTCAACTCACTATTTACGCTCCGTTATAACGAGTTTGTAAATAATTAAATGTTGCTCTCAACCCTAGCCCTTCACCACCGACTGGACGGCCCGGTAATGGACGTAAGTTCCATGCCATCACATCAAAATGCACCCAAGGTGTTTTTGCTGGTTCCACAAATTCTTTAAGATATAAAGCTGCGGTGATAGCTCCACCAAACGGCGTGGCACCACAGTTTGCAATATCAGCTATGTCGCTTTTAAAGAGATCTTTGTATTGACCAAACAATGGCAATTGCCAAACAGGATCTTGATGCGCTAATCCTTGTTGCATCAAATCCTGCGCTAGTTGCGTGTCTGTGCTGAAAAAACCGGGTAATTCAGTGCCCAACGCCACACGACACGCCCCTGTTAAAGTAGCAAAATCAATAAGCAGATCTGGTGATTCATTTTGCGCTTCTGCTAACGCGTCGCAAAGTACCAATCGGCCTTCGGCATCCGTATTGTCTATCTCAACCGTAATACCTTTGCGCGTTTTGATCACATCCCCTGGTCGAAATGCATTTTTAGACACGGCATTTTCTACCGCTGGCACCAACACGCGCAAACGAACAGGCAAATTCGCGGCCATGATCATGTGAGCAAGGCCCAGCACATGTGCGGCTCCGCCCATATCTTTTTTCATGTTGCGCATACCTGAGGCAGGCTTTAGATCTAAACCGCCAGAGTCAAAGCACACACCTTTACCAACTAGAGTCAACTTGGGGTGCTTTTCATTACCCCAATTTAAATCTAATAATCTCGGCTTGTTGTCACTCGCTCGACCAACCATGTGGATCGTTGGATAATTCTGTTCAAGTAATTCATCACCAATGATCTGGCTAAACTCACCGCCAAACTGCTCTGCCAGTTCTGTCATTACTTCAGCTAAATGCTGTGGCATCATATCCGCAGCAGGTGTGTTAATAAGATCTCTCACCAAATAAATAGCTTGAGCACACTGCATCACTTCATCAAAGATTTGCTTATCTGAAATGGCAAGCTGTGCCTCTACTTTCGATACTGCTTTATAGGCGGAGAATTGATATGCGCCTAGAACAAAAGCGAGCGCTTGTTGCTCTACAAACTGACTGTTTCCTTGAATTTGGTATACACCTTGAGGTAACTGCTTTGCCAAGTCACCCCCAAGCCACATTGAATCCAGAGAATCCACAACACAAACAACAGAAGAAAGTTCTGATGTTTCAAGATTTGGGATCAAAAATGGCTTTGAACTATCAGATTTACCTGAAACAACGATAGTTTTAAGCAATTTGTCTTGAGTGGTTAACCACTCTTCCAATTGTGATCTAACGATAAAATGAATAGGAATGCCTGTCTTGGCATGAAAAAGTAATCCGCGCATCATAATTTGTCTCATACTCGTAGCAAGTTTGCTCCAAGAATAACAAGTTATATGCCTTAAATCACTTATTTACGCGATGATTTATTCCCAGAAGAAAATGAGCTTGGCAATACATCGACGCCGACCCATTGCCCCAATTTGACGATAAGCGGAATAGTGATAGGCGCAAATGGTAAAACAGCAAATACACCTAGCCCAAGCCCTTTCAGTAAATCAAGAAACTGGTCATTGGCTATCTTGAGTTCTTCTTTATCCGCATTGCCCAAGGTATAGCGTTTATAAATCTCGAGCATTTCTTTTGTTTCTTGTTTTTCTTGTGACAACGCGGCTTTAAGCTCTAGCATTACCCGTCGCAACCTTACTTGCTGTCTGCGTTTTCCTATACGAACAACACGTATAGGCGCTTTGTGTATAACTCTGATCAGCTTCATAAAGTGCCGTTTTCAAACTATTTGTACCAAGTTTAGCAAATTTTCATTTGATGATACTATGTGATTTTAGTCTTAGCGTGTCACAAAACGATGAATAGCCAAAAAACAAAACAACTCGAAGAGCCACAAAAACCAAAATCTGATGAATGTTGCGGTGGAGGCAGCTGCTGTCCTTGTGTATGGGATGTCTATCGACAAAAACGCAGAGAGTGGTCAAATTACATACAAACAAAACAAATTGTGAACAATTAACCGCCTCTCATATTGCATTAAAAATTTCATTTCACCCTATATTTTTGCCATTTTTTGAAGTTTTTATTTATCTAACCCTCCGTAATACAACAAGATTATTTAAAAATTTGCCTTTACCAAAATCACTGCTACGGTTAAAACGGGTGCAAAGAAAGTTTGCATCCCAAGTTAATGATATGTATATATAAGTTGAAAATAAAAGCAAGCATGAGTTTTATGTAAAGCTTATGACAACAATAATCAAACTGGGGAAACAGGATGAAACTACAACTAAACGCGATTAGTCGTGCAATTACCTATGCAATCGCCTCAACTGCCACGGTCGGTATATTTTCTACTACCGCGATGGCGGAAGAAGATGGTGCAAAGAAAGAAAAAATTGAAAAAATTGCCGTCGTTGGTTCACGTGCTGCACCACGCTCGGTCGGTGACTCACCAGTACCAGTCGATATCATCGGTGGTGAAGAATTAAGTAAAGCTGGTGGCGACGACATGCTAGAGCTTTTGAAAGGTTCAGTGCCATCACTTAACGTACATCAAAACCCAATCAGTGACGCAGCTTCTTTGGTTCGTCCAGCTAACTTGCGTGGTCTTCCTGCGGACAGCACATTAATACTACTTAACGGTAAACGTCGTCACCGTTCTTCGGTGATTGCATTCTTAGGCGGCGGTATTAACGACGGTGCACAAGGGCCTGATATTTCTGTTATTCCTAGTATCGCGCTCAAGCAAGTAGAAGTTCTACGTGATGGTGCCGCGGCTCAATACGGTTCAGACGCGATCGCGGGCGTTATCAACTTTGTACTAAAAGATGCGTCAGAGGGCGGTAGCTTCTCTGTTAAGCACGGCCAATATTTTGAAGGTGATGGCGATACTACAACCTTTGAAGGTAACGTCGGCTTACCATTCTCTGACGATGGTTTTGCAAACTTAAGCTTCCAATACAAAAATGCCGATCCTACAAGCCGCAGCGTTCAACGACCAGATGCACAAGCGTTCACAGATGCTGGTTTGGCCGGTGTACGTAACCCAGCTCAAGTTTGGGGTGCACCTGAAATTAAAGATGATATTTCATTATTCGGTAACGTCGGCCTAGACCTCTCGAATGACTCGCAATTTTACATGTTTGGTAACTACTCAGAGCGTGACGTAAAAGGTGGCTTCTACTATCGTAACCCAACAACTCGTCCAGGCGTTTACGGCGGTGTTGTCCGTTTAGTTGATGGCGTACCTACTAGACGACACCCTACCGATGAAACACAGCAAGCAGCGTGGGATGCAGCAACACCAACTGTACTTGTTGGCTCAAATGACGGTTATGATGCACAACTCAACTGTCCTGTTGTTGAAATACAGGCAAATGGCCTACCAGATCAAGATGCGCTCAACTCTCTTGCAGCTTCAAATTGCTTTGCGTTTAACGAAATTTTGCCAGCCGGCTTTACACCGTTCTTTGGCGGTAATATCACAGATACGTCTTTGACTATTGGTACCAAAGGTGAAATTTCTGATGGATTCATGAAAGGTGCATACTACGACTTAAGTGGCTCGGTTGGCCGTAACGAATCTCGTTACTTTATTACCAACACGGTAAATGCGTCACTTGGTGCAGAAACGCCAATGGAATTTAGCCCAGGTAAATACATTCAGCTTGAGAAAAACTTTAACGCTGATATATCAAAAGGTTATGATTTTGGCCTTGCTTATGACGTAAACGTTGCGGGCGGTTTAGAGTGGCATGAAGAAACGTTCGAAGTGATTGCAGGTGATGAGGCATCCTTTATCGCAGGCCCTCTAACGGAACAAGGTTTCGGTATCGGTTCGAACGGTTTCCCTGGTTTTAAACCTTCAGCGGCAGGCGAATATAGCCGCCGTAACTATGCAGCGTATATCGACATTGAAACGCCATTTACAGAAGAGTTCTTAATGGGTTGGGCGCTTCGCTTCGAAGACTATGATTCGTTTGGTTCAACGACTAACTATAAAGTCACAGCACAGTTCCAAGCAACGGATGACTTATCGTTCCGTGGTTCTGTAAGCACTGGCTTCCGTGCACCAACGGTTGGTCAGGCAAACGTGAGTAACGTACAAACGAACTTGAGCAGCGGTGTGTTAGTTGACTCAGCATTGCTACCACCAACTAACCCTGTATCACAAATTTTAGGTGGTACAGAACTTCAACCAGAAGAATCAGATAGCTATACATTGGGTGCTGTTTATCAATCTGGTGATTTATTCATGACGATTGATTACTACAACATTCAAGTTTCAGATCGTATCAGCCAGTCGGATAAAATCGACTTAACACCAGCTCAAAAAGCCGCATTGAAGGCGGATGGCGTACCTAATGTTGATAGCATAGCTCAGGTAAGTTTCTTTACTAATGACTTTGATACAACCACACAAGGTGTTGACGTAGTAGCAAACTATTCAATGGACTTGTTCGGTGGTTATTCAACCTTTGCATTTGCTTATAACTGGAATGACACCGAAGTTGATAAATTCTCGGCTATTACGGGTGATTTCAAAGTTCAGCGCTTGGAAAAAGACTTACCTAACCACCGCGCAACTCTTACTTGGACTCAGCAGTGGGAAGACTTCACAGGCTTTGTTCGTTACAACTACTTTGGTGAGTATCAAGGTGTACACGTAGACTATGATGCTACCGCTATCATGGCTGACCCGTCTGTAACGTTTGATGCGGAAGTAACCTACTTCGCAACTGAAAATATCAGTCTTACATTAGGTGCTAACAACATCTTCGATCAAGAACCAGAAAAGCTTGATTTCCAACGTGCTACGGGCATTCCAAACAACAATTGGGGTGGTAAGTACTACGAGACCTCGCCTTATGGTATTAACGGCGGCTTCTACTACGTGAAAGCAACCTATACATTCTAATTTTTACTGTAACCCAGCAGTAAAGGCGAAATGGCATTGGCTATTTCGCCTTTTTGTTTTTATTATCTAGTTATCTGAAGTTATCTACTATCCAACCATGTTATTAATCCAAAGAGCCAACGAGTTGATGGCGGAAAATAGGCTCAGGGAAGCTGAGTTTATGTTCAAAGCAGTACTGAAAGAAAATAACAAAAACGGCCCTGCATTGTTCGGCTTAGGTCGTATATGCATCCAGTTAGAAGAGTATGATAGTGCTATTTATTATTTGCGCAGAGCCTGCGAACATTTACCAAAAGACCTTGAACCGCTGTTCGCCTTGGCTAATTGTTTTATAAAAGTTGGTTCACCAATAGATGCCAAAACAGTACTTGAATATACCCTAAGTACTGCCCGAGACAGTGCACTAGCCCACTACGAATTGGGCCAATTTTATCTAAACTATGGCTTCATAGATAAAGCCAAGAAAACTTTTGAGCAAGGGCTAACATGTCCAGTTCATCCTGTTTCAACCTATATGCTCTATGAGTTGGTTCAAATTACCCCTCCATCATCACTGTCTAGGTTCCTTGTTCCTTTAGAACGCCTGCTGAATGAATATGATGATGAACGTCTAAAAATCGTGACTCTGTATGCATTGGGTAAGTGCCATCACCGACTTGAAAACTACAAAGAGGCTTTTGAGTCATTTAAATTAGCGAATGACATGCAATTTTCATTCTGTGATTTTCGAACAGAAAATATGTTGCCCTTTTTTGATGAGTTAAAAGCACAGTTTGGTGACGCCTATTTCAATAAACCGACAGATCGAGTGGCAACGACATTTACGCCAACCTTCATTTTAGGACTTCCTAGAACCGGCTCAACTTTATTAGAACAAATGTTAGTTCAACACAGCGAAATTGGGAGTTTGGGCGAGAGTACAGTTATTAGCGATACAATTGTGCCTTTCCTTGAAAAACGCTCAGAAACACATTTTCCTTATTGCATGGTCAATTTAAGTAACTCGGCATTAGACTATTGCCGAGGTTTATATGTAGAAGAAATTAAAAAGCATCGTGTCGGTGATGAAGTTGTTATCAACAAACTGCCAGCAAACTTTCAAAATATAGGCTTGATATACAGGCTGTTTCCCGACGCCCGCTTCATTCACTTAACAAGAGACATTAATGCGACGGCTTGGTCAGTTTTTAGCAATCATTTTGCTGCTGACGAACCTTATTTCTGCTCGTTATCTGAATTTATGACCTATGCGCGCGCCGAAAAAGATGTTATGGCGCACTTTAAACAATACGTGCCAAAAACAATTCTAACGATTAAATACGAAGACTTATTAGTCCAGCCGAAAAAAACAATCACCCGTGTACTCAACTTCATTGGCCAACGGTTTGAACCCGAATGTTTAGAGTTCTATAACGATCACCGACCTGTCACAACGTTGAGTAAAGCCCAGGTGCGTAAGCCAATCAGCAAAGCGCCCCTATCGAGCTGGCGCCATTATGAAGCACAAATCAACGACGCTCTTAACAACGGGAATGACGCTCAAACCAACCAAGTAAGTCCCTAAATTGATCTTTGTGTGCATGCCGATGTGTAAGCATGTCTATATGGCCATAGTTGTGACTATGGCCATGCTTCTTTCCGTAAATTTTCATTTCTTGCACACCTAACCCCGATTCTTCCATAAACTTCTTTATATCAATTGGCTGTGCCAATGCTTTATCGTTAACACCTGCAATATGTAATGTTGGCGGTAATACCAAAGTACGTAGCTGTTTTGCATAATCAAACCCATCATCACTATCTACCCAAGGTCTTCTTTTGGCCCACTGCGCTCCTTGTTGATGTGATTTGCGAGTTTCATTGTCACTTCCCCAACGCAAAGCTTTGGCGGGTAAATATCCATGCTTTTTCGCATATAGAGGGGCCAATCCATACCACATTAAATTCGCTTGCAAGTATTTACTTACATGATGGTTATGTAAACTACGTTTGGTTCCAAAATAAACGCATGCATCTACTTGTTTGATCGACCCTACAAAGCGAGCAAAATAACTATTCATCAATACGCCTCCCCAAGAGTGAGCAACCCAAAACCTTGGAAACTCACCACTATGTTGCTTAATGAATTCAACCATTGCGGGAATATCTTCCAGTATGGCTTCAGTTTGTCCGTATTGAGAATTGGCCGAGATCACAGGTAAACTTTTCCCCCTCCCCCGCAAATCAGCAACATAACACCGATAACCCTTAGACGCTAAGAATGGTGCTAACCCTTTATTACTTTCGGTGTAAAAGATTTTGCCATTCTCTACCGCTCCGTGCATAAAGAAAACGGCTGGTCCATTGCTATCTGGCGCAGCAATATATCTTAAATGCAAGGATTGTTCAGGGCTAAAATTGATAGATAAAGATGTTTGTTCGATCATCGTGTTGACAAGTTTATTATTATATTCAACTCATCCTACCAGTAGATTACTGGTCCTGCAATTACTCAATAATTGCCAGTGGCATGTGTTTGTCACTATTCGGTATAATGATAAATCAGCAAGAAATTAAGTGGATTTACATGCACAGTAGAAATAAACATAAAAACGGCTATGACTTTGATGCGCTGGTTAATACATTGCCGGAACTGGCCAAGTTTCTAATAGTCACACCAAGAAACACAACTAGCATCGATTTCAGTAACCGAGATGCCGTAATATGTTTAAATAAGGCACTCCTGAAGCGCCACTATGGTGTGCAATTTTGGGAGTTGGGTGGTGATTTCCTATGTCCGCCAGTCCCCGGCCGCGCAGATTACATTCACGCGCTTGCCGATCTGCTCAAAAATACACGTCAAGATTCATTGCTTTCAAACGTGAGAGTACTTGATATAGGTACTGGCGCAAATGTCATTTACCCTTTAATTGGCTTTGCTGAGTATAACTGGCAGTTTGAAGGCACGGATATCAACCTTGCGGCCTTAAAGTGCGCACAAGCGATTATTGACGTAAACAAGCTTAAAATTAAATTACATCAACAACGAAATCCGCAAAACATATTTCATGGAGTCATCAAACCAAATCAGTACTTTGATATCACCATGTGCAACCCACCTTTTCACGCAGACGAACAAGCCGCAACACAAGGTACAGAACGGAAATGGCGCAATCTAAATCAACGCCCAACCAATGCACTCAACTTTGGCGGAAACAATAACGAGCTATGGTGTGAAGGGGGAGAAAAGCGATTCATTAAAACAATGATTAACGAGAGTAAAGACTTTGCTGATCAAGTTGGCTGGTTCACTTGCTTGGTATCAAACAAAGACAATCTTTTCCCGCTCAAAAAAGCACTAAAAAAACTAGAACCAGAAGAGATCAAAGTGGTAAAAATGGCTCAAGGGCAAAAACAAAGCCGATTTTTGGCTTGGCGATTTAACTAACAAACCAAGCATTGCTTGTGTTGTGATACACAAGCAATGCTAAAATTAAGAGCTTATTCTAGATTTACACCAACTGAGTGTCGATATGACCATCACAACAATTATCCCCGCGAGTAAACCAAACAACGCACTAAATAAACTTGGTAATACATGAGTTAATACAGTTAGACTTTGAGATGCAATCTCGACACTCATTGCATCAATGTATTCAGATACAAAATGCCAGCCATGGGTTAGAATGCCTCCGCCAACCATAAACATCGCCAAGGTTCCTGCTATTGCTAATAGTTTCATTAGCTTGGGAGCAAATGCTAACAGTCCTCTACCAACGGCTTTTGTAACACTCCCCGCACCGGGCTTAGCAAGCAGATACAATCCCATATCATCAAGCTTCACAATTAACGCAACCAGTCCGTATACACCCAGTGTCATGACCACAGCGATCACACTGAGTACTGCCAGTTGATTAGTGAATGTTTCTTGGGCGACTGTACCCAGCGCGATCACAATGATCTCAGCAGACAAAATAAAGTCAGTTCGAATTGCTCCTTTAATTTTATCTTGTTCGTATTCAACTCGGTCTTCAATTTGCAGATTTGCGCTACTGTCATGTTCAGGTGCTGAGTGAAACAACTTCTCAATTATCTTCTCGGCGCCCTCAAAGCACAAAAAAAGTCCGCCTAACATCAGCAGTGGTGTGATCAAAAATGGCAAAAAAGCGCTGATCAACAAAGCACTCGGGACCAATATCAATTTGTTAAACAGCGATCCCTTCGCCACAGCCCAAACCACAGGCAATTCTCTTTCCGCTTTGACGCCCGATACTTGTTGAGCGTTAAGCGCTAGATCATCTCCCAACACGCCGGCTGTTTTCTTAGCCGCGGTTTTACTCATTAGCGCAATATCGTCCAACAATGTAGCAATATCATCTAATAACGTCAGTAAGCTTGCACCTGCCATTTTGCTTCCTTAATTTGCTAGATTGCCCATGCAACCGAGTATGTCCAAACAGACTAACTTTTATTTAAAACCTTATTAAGTTCTTCTTTATAATGCTCACGACACATTGAAATGTATCTATCATTGCCGCCTATTTCGACTTGAGCACCATCCGCTATTGCCACGCCATTTTCATCCGTTCTTAGAACACGATTTGCTTTGCGGCCACAGTGACACACCGTTTTGAGCTCAATAAGCTTGTCAGCCCACGCAAGCAAATATTGCGAACCTTCAAACAGCTCCCCTCTAAAATCGGTTCTTAAGCCATAACATAAAACCGGAATACCCAGATCATCCACCACGTCTGTCAGTGAGTTTACTTGTGTCTTACTTAAAAATTGACACTCATCGACGAGAATACAATCTATCTTTTGCACACTATTTTGAGTTGCGATTAAATCCATTAAGTTACTATGCGCATCATAAATGTGCGCATCCGCTTCCAAACCAATTCTAGATGCAACTTTGCCAACGCCTGCGCGATTGTCTATAGCCGCGGTCAATATAAACGGTGTCATTCCTCGTTCACGGTAATTAAAGGCAGATTGAAGCAAAGTGGTAGATTTTCCAGCGTTCATCGCTGAATAGTAAAAGTAAAGTTGTGCCATAGTTCTTTCTAATTATGCTATCTGACGCTAGTTTAACTAAAAACTGGCAACATGTTTACTGTTTTGCTTCGGGACGTTTCCCGTCATCACTGTTAATATCTTTATTATCAGCTTCTAAGTAGAGCATATAAACTTCGGTATAGGGGAACTTTATCATTTCTTGCCAAAGCTGTTTTGCAAGCTGTGGATTATTGGCGTAAAACAATTTTGAAAACGCGAGGTAACCATAACTTTTGTCAAACGGCGGATACTTTGCATGTAACTTAGTGGAATAAGGGAACGCTTTAATTGGAAAGCCATTGATCATGCACAAACCAATTGCACCATCAACCACTCGCTTATTCACAAGTTCGAACGCATCAAGTTGGGAAGGTGTCGCCACTTTAGCAAATTTGCTTTCATCTACGCTTTTTGCTGACGAGTAACCATTAGGCACTGCCAAGTTCAATACCTTACTGGGATCCTCTAAATCACGAATAAAGTTTTTGTCCCCCACATAACATCGACCAAACTCATTCATTGCAAGCGTTTTGTCCACCTCGCCTTCGGTTCCCATAGGGAAAGTTAAAAACTCTGTTCGGTATTCCCTAAAGCTCGCAACCACCGCGTCAACTTTGTTACGTTTCATGTCATGTAAGCAGCGCTGCCAAGGTTGTCGAATATATTCAATCGTTAAACCTTCGAATTTTTGCTCTGCCATACGTAAAATTTCAATGACAACACCAGGGCTTTCCGTTGGGACTATCAACCCACGTCCCATGTACGAAGGTGCCAACTCCTTATCTTCATAGCAAAACTTTAATGTTTGAGCATGTGATCCAACACTGAGCACAAATAAGCAAATGCAAATAATAACTCTGAGCAGCAAAGCAGCAATCTCCAAATGAGCATAACGCTGTACTAAGTATATCTAAATTAATTTATTTTGCTGTTCATGCTGCAATAACCATGCTTTTTTTTCTACACCGCCGGCATAGCCAGTCAGCATGCCATTTGCGCCAATAATGCGGTGACAAGGAACTATGATACTAATCGGGTTTTTACCATTTGCGCCACCCACGGCTCGAACCGCGTTGGGGTTATTAAGCTGTTGTGCCATCCACCCATAAGTACTTGTTTTACCGTATTCAACTAACATAAGCACTTGCCAAACCGCCTTTTGAAAATGCGTGCCTGCAACATCTAACTGTAAATTAAAGTCGCGCCTAGTCCCTGAAAAGTACTCTTCCAGCTGTTTTTGGGCAGCGGCTGTATGTAAATTATGGGTGTTGCCAAACTGCTCCTTGGGATAAAAACCGACATACGTCAGGCCGCTTTGTGATGCTTGAATTGTGAGATTTCCCACAGGGGTTTTCATAATATGCTGGTACATCATAATTTTTGCCATAATTGAAAAGTTAAATAACTACGAAATGGCGCACATGCGCTTATATTCATGTCTTCATAGTCTGCCAATGCTTTTTTAACACCTAGGTCAGTACCGAGATAAATATCGGGATGACTCTGCCCTCGCATCTTGGCATAGTCGACGGTCCACGGGCCAACCCCCTTGATGCTTTGCCATTCCTCTAAGTTCTGTGATGGGTGATCATGTTGTTCAAAGTACTGTGCGAATAAGGCTAAAGCTTCTTTACGTCGTTGTGGCATTTTGAAGAACTCAAAGTCACAAGTCGCCATTGAGCTGGGTGTTGGGAACAGGATTTTTCCTTCGTGATTAACGTGCCCTAGCTCTGCTACCAACGTCGTTAATAAGTTCCTTGCCGCTTGAACACTCACTTGCTGGCCCAAAATAGCGCGCACTCCGGCTTCAAACTCACTCCAAATACCGGGTAATCTAAGCCCTTCTACTAGCTCAAAACCCCTCGGTAACCCTTGTTTCAAATGTTGTTCTATAAAATTGGGGTCGGCATCTAAGTCAAGCACTCGCTTAATGTTACTCACTACGAGATGTAATCCGGCAACATCGTTAATTGAAATATCGACCTTAAATCTGCAATTAGCACCATCGAAATGCGCTTCAAAACTCCCATTATATTGCTCCAATTGATAAGTTCGTCCATAACTGTTGGTATTTAACCACTCAATTGGCTCAATAATTCGCATTGCTAAAAAATGACGTAGTACCTGCCAATTATAAGGTGGGCGAAATGGCAAAAATAATGTGATATGTGAATGAATGTTCTGCTTTGATTGACGTAACCTACTCGGAGATAGTTGGAACAATCGCACAAACGCATCATTGAAACGGCGAAGAGAGTTAAAGCCACTTGCAAAAGCAATATGCGATACCGACAAGTGTGTTTGTTGTAATAACTGCTTTGCAAACTCACACTGTTTATAAAGTGCGTACTGCTTGGGTGAAGTACCATAATATTGCTTAAACAACTTATTAAGATATCGCTGTGTGATCCCTAAGCGCTGTGCCAATGTATGCGATGTGCCTGTGCTTAACGCACCTTCATCAATCAGCTTTTTAGCTCTCACAGCCGTGGTTTTCGCTCCCAACCATGCATAGCTGCCCGGCGCAGCATCTGGTCGACAACGAATACAAGGTCTGAATCCTGCTTCAGCAGCATTGTGCGCGTGTTCAAAATACTCAACATTTTCTTCATTTGCAGCCGGTGCAGGACAAATTGGCCTACAGTAAATGCCTGTTGATTTCACTGCGACATAAAACAAGCCATCAAAACGATGGTCTCGGCTTTTTCGGGCTTTTTGGCATATTTCTGGTGAGTACATTCTCTTAACTCGTAGCAAATTACCAACTCAGTTTACCGTAATTCACTTTTTATCCTAGCCAGAAATGGAACTTAACCTTGTTCCTATGTTTGCCAACCATCTGTATTGACCATTACTCAGATGTTTGTTAGCTTTGCGCTGGTATTTTTTATTG
The DNA here is from genome assembly GCF_058933015.1 of Pseudoalteromonas sp. ATL1. NCBI lineage: Bacteria > Pseudomonadati > Pseudomonadota > Gammaproteobacteria > Alteromonadales > Pseudoalteromonadaceae > Pseudoalteromonas > Pseudoalteromonas sp. ATL1. The sequence goes on from NZ_JBZYXL010000002.1 coordinate 329,876, forward strand.
TTTTGGTTGAGTGAGTGAACTTACGAATTTTCATCAGCATCATCATTGCTTTGACTATTGCTCTGCAATCGGTCGGCTCGTTTGCTGCTGAATCACAAACGCACCAACTTGATGTCGAGCACTTGCAAACCGAACATACACATAGCAAAGAATACAAAACAAGTTCTGTTGTTTATGACGAAGATGGCCATAACATCAAAGATTGCCATCATTGCGGTCACTGCAGTGGCTCGCATCTGCACTGGTTTATCGCAAAGAATCTCCCATATTTACCAACAACAATCACCACTGAGCGTTTTGCCGCCTCTCTTGGACTAGAGAAAATGCATAAAGAAACGCAATACAAACCTCCAAAAGTTTGATCTCTTCTTGGCGAATCGCCCCCAAAACCTGATGCACAGCGTAATGCAAAATTTGGCGTGCTAGCTTCGCACGTCGTTACTCTGTGCTTTTAGTCAAAAAATTAAAGCCATGCCTAGATGCATTGGATAAGAGATCATTATGCAAAAAGCTAAAATGTACAGCGTGAGTATGCTGGTATTCGCGTTACTTTTCTCATCTGCACCTGTATTTGCAGGAGCAGAACACAGCCATGAACACGAACAAAACACACACACCACAAACGCGTCTGAATCTGAACATAATCAAGCGGTTGAGCTATCTTCCATACAGCAAGCGCTCGCCAAAATTGAAACTATGCGGATCCAAAAACAAAAACGTGTAACAACATACTATGCACCAGCAGAGCTAAAAGAAAACGGTTATACCAGCTACCTCGTTGCGCCACGAACCGAATCAGTGGTCAATAAACGCTATGTGGCGTTGGGCCAGCATGTAAAAAAAGGGGATAAGCTCGTTTCACTTTTCAGTGAATCCATTGCGCAAGCACAAGCCGATTATATTGTTGCCCACAGTAATTGGTTGCGTGTTAAGGATATGGATAACCGAACGGTGAGCGAAAGCGAACAAGTGCTTGCACATGCTCAATATCTCGCTAGCCTTGGTAAACTCAAAGCCTTGGGGCTCGAGCAAGCGGCAATTTTGCAATTAAACAACCCGCAAAATGCCAAACTCGGGCAATACACGTTATTTGCAAAAATTGATGGCATTGTGCTCAAAGACGATTTTGCACAAGGACAGCAAGTAGCCGTGAGCCAAACGCTATTGCAATTGGCTAATGAAGAAAACTTATGGGTTGAAGCTCGCCTTCCCGCTGAGGATAGCCGACCAATTACCGAACACACTTCTGCATATTTGCAGTTTTCTGGCAGTCAATATCGTGCAAAAGTGATCCAAGCCTCTCATACTATTGACCCGATAACTCGCACGCGCATTATTCGCTTACAAGTAGATAACCCAACCGACAAACTGCACGCGGGGATGTTTGTCAGCGTGTACTTCAATCAACCAACAACAGACGCTATTTTAGCGGTTCCAGAGACGGCGTTGACTCGCAGTCAAGATGGTGATTGGCAGGTCTTTATCAAAGAGCAAAGCCGCTTTAGGCCTGTTGAGGTATCAAGAGGGCGAGAGTTTGGCGATTATATTGAAGTATCTGGCCTTAAAGAAGGCGCTGAAATAGTTACTCAAGGCGCTTTTTTCGTTTCATCGCAGCTTGCCAAAGGCAGCTTTGATCCACATAACCATTAAGCGGGGATGTCATTATGTTTAATCGCTTAATAGACTGGTCAGTCGATAATCGCTTAATCGTTTTACTGTTACTTTTATTGGCCATGTCTAGCAGTGTGTTTGTGTTACCCAAGCTGAACTTAGATGCATTTCCCGATGTGACCAATGTGCAAGTAAGTATCAATACGCAAGCCCCTGGACTTGCCGCTGAAGAGGTCGAAAAGCTCATTACTTATCCAATTGAAGCTGTGATGTATGCTCTGCCCGATGTGGCACAAGTTCGGTCTATTTCAAAAACCGGATTATCAGGCATTACCATCGTGTTTAAAGAAGGGGTGGACATTTATTTTGCCAGACAATTGGTTTTTGAGCGTTTACAAAGTGCCAAAGAGCTGATCCCCGAAGGACTTGGGACCCCGCAGATGGGGCCAAATACGTCTGGTTTAGGACAAATATACCAATATTTGCTAGTTGCCGATGATAAGACACAATTTGATGCAATGACCCTGAGAAGCTTAAACGATTGGGTTGTAAAGCTACTTTTGATGCCGGTAGATGGCGTGACCGATGTACTTTCGTTTGGTGGTGACGTTAAGCAATACCAAGTTAATATCGACCCGACCCAATTACTCGCTTATGAACTTACTCAGCAAGACGTGGTTGACGCGCTTGAACGTAATAATGAGAACGTGGGCGGTTGGTATATGAACCGTGGTAAAGAACAAATGGTCGTCCGAGGTGTCGGCTGGTATAGCCATGCTCAAAAAGGGCTTGAAGAACTTGCACAAGTGCCAGTTAAAACTATCAATGGTACTGTGATAAAAGTATCTGACGTAGCAAACATTGAATTAGGCAGTGAAATACGTCAAGGCGCGGTCACGATGACACGTCGTAATGATAAAGGCGAACCTGAATACCTCGGGGAAGTCGTCTCTGGCATCGTGCTTAAACGCATGGGTGCCAATACAAAATCAACCATCGATAGCATTACTCAACGAGCCAAACTTATCAATTCAGCCCTGCCTAAAGACGTTCGTTTTGTGCCGTTTTATGACCAATCTGATTTAGTCGAACAAGCAATCTCAACCGTTATCAATGCGCTATTCATTGCATTCGTGTTGATTATCGTGATCCTCGCACTATTTTTACTTAATTTACGCGCCACCCTCTTGGTACTCATCTCGATACCCATTTCTATTACCCTCGCTCTCATGGCAATGGCTTGGCTTGGGATCTCAGCAAATTTAATGTCGTTGGGCGGTATTGCCGTCGCCATAGGCATGCTCGTGGACGGTTCTGTGGTAATGGTTGAGAATATGTTTAATCACCTTAAAAACCACGAACGGATCAGTAAACGCTCAGCAATCAAAGAAGCTGCAAAGGAAGTTGCACGACCTGTGTTTTTTGCCACATTAATCATTCTCATTGTTTTTACACCTTTATTTAGCTTTGAAGGTGTTGAAGCAAAACTGTTTCAGCCTATGGCTATCAGTATCATTTTGGCCGTGCTCAGTGCCATTACCGTTGCCATGATTGTCGTGCCCGCATTGGCATGTTATGCATTCCAATTTAAGGTAAATGTTCGACAAAACCACGTATTAAACGCACTTGAGCGGCTTTATCAACAACTAGTACGCAAGGCGATGTCGAATGTTTTACTCGTTGTTGCTTCGTCTCTTACGTTGTTTATCGCGGCCCTGTTTACCTTGCCCCATATTGGTACTGAGTTCGTACCTGAGCTGGAAGAAGGCACAATAAATTTACGAGTAACCTTGGCCCCCTCGTCAAGTTTAGAAACGGCTTTGGAGGTAGCACCGATACTCGAGCAGAAATTATTAACCATTTCAGAAGTCACTTATGCATTGAGTCGTATAGGTCGCGCTGAAATTGGCGGCGACCCTGAACCCGTCAATAACATTGAAATTTATATTGGACTCAAACCTGTCAGTCAGTGGACAAGTGCAACTAACCGTTATGAATTGCAAGATGTTATGGCGGAAAAACTCGAGGATTTCCCTGGTCTTTTACTTAATTTTTCGCAACCAATCGCCACCCGCGTTGATGAATTGCTGTCTGGCGTAAAAGCGCAACTAGCCATTAAACTGCAAGGTCCCGATCTTGAGCAGCTGTCAAAAACAGGCCAACAAATTGAGTCTTTGGTTAAAACAATTCCCGGAGCCCGTGATGTAGCACTAGAGCAAATATCAGGGGAAGCACAATTGGTGATCACCCCTAACCGTCGCCAACTATCTCGCTATGGACTCTCAGTGGGTGATGTAATGGATGTTGTAAAAAACAACATAGGTGGTCAAACGGCCGGGCAAATTATCAATGGCAATGAAAGATACGATATTTATGTGCGTTTGCAGCAGCAGTTCCGCCGCCCCCCCCAAGCAGTGCGAGACCTGAGAATACTCGCACCAAGCGGTGCTTGGGTAAGGCTCAGTGATGTTGCTAACATATCGTTGCAAGCTGGCCCGCCACAAGTTCGCCGTGATGACGTGCAACGTACCGTCATTGTCCAAGCCAATGTGCAAGGGCGAGATATGGGCAGTGTCGTCGAACAAATCCAGACTGAGATAGCCAATAACGTCTCGATGCCAACTGGTTACTCAGTGCAAATTGGCGGGCAATTTGAGAGCCAGCAAAGAGCACAAAAGCGCCTAAGTATTGTTGTGCCCTTATCTTTGTTACTAATTGCGCTGCTACTTTACTTTGCTTTTTCCTCAATTGGTCAAGCTTTGCTCATACTCATTAACGTACCGCTAGCTATCATTGGTGGCGTGTTTTCTTTGTACTTTTTTGGCCAATACTTATCGGTGCCAAGCTCGGTAGGGTTTATCACACTATTTGGCGTGGCGGTGTTGAATGGCGTGGTGATGGTTGAAAGTATTAATCAGCGAATTAAGCGCGGACAGAGTTTATACAATGCAACCATTGAAGGCGCAACATCACGTTTAAGGCCGGTATTAATGACTGCGTTAACATCTGCGCTAGGACTAGTGCCTATGTTGTTATCAAGTGGAGTTGGTGCGGAAATACAAAGACCACTGGCTACCGTCATTGTTGGAGGACTATTCACATCGACAATACTCACACTGTTCGTACTGCCTACTCTGTATCCATTTTTCTCAAAGAACAAAATGGCCTCGTAATACGTTTCTGATAGTACGTTCCTGATAAAAGCCCAGTGCGGATTTTAATCACTGGGCTTTTTAGTAAACACACATATTGATAGAAAAATGAACTGTAATGCGAATTATAATCAATATTTAACCGCATGATTTTTATAGATTTTTCATTGACACCCCAGAGCGATAATATAAACTGGCGGCAAATATTTATATTAGGCAGTCAAAATGAAAGGCAAACAGAGAGTCATTGATGCGTTTAACGCACTTTTAGCAAACGAACTGGCAGCTATCGATCAGTATTTCATTCATTCACGTATGTATGATGATTGGGGCCTAAATAAGCTATATGAACGCTTAAATCATGAAATGGAAGAAGAAACAACTCATGCTGACTGGTTGATTAAGCGCATTCTATTCCTTGAAGGCGTGCCAAATATGACAAAACGCAGAGACTTACTGATTGGTCATGATGTTCGTTCGATGATGCAAAACGACTTAACACTAGAGCTAGAAGTAGTTGAAAGTGTTAAAGAAGCTATCGCTATTTGTGAGCAAGAACAAGATTACCAATCACGCGAAACATTAGAAAAACTGCTTTTTGATACAGAAGAAGACCATGTTTATTGGTTGGAACAACAGCTTGGCCTTATGGACAAGATTGGCACACAAAACTACATTCAATCACAGCTTGGTTAGGAGTTGATATGAAAGGTGATAAGGACGTAATTGTCGCATTGAATGCGGTATTGGCAAACGAGCTTGTAGGCATCAACCAGTACTTTTTACACGCACGTATGTTTAAAGATTTTGGTTTTACCAAGCTTGATAAAGCAGACTATAAAACGTCTATTCAAAAAATGAAAAATGCGGACCGCTTGATTGAACGCATTCTTTTCCTAGAAGGCCTGCCTAACTTACAGAGCTTAGGTCGACTGCGTATTGGAGAAAATAGCGAAGAGATGATAGCCGCGAATATGCAATTTGAGCAACTGGCGCTTGATGAGCTCAAAGCAGCAATCAAGTTGGCAGAAGAAAAGCGCGATTATATTTCACGCGAAGCGCTTGATAATATTCTGAATGAACAAGAAGAACAAATTGATTGGCTAGAGACTCAACAAAGTCTTATCAAAACAATGGGTATTGAGAACTATCTACAATCACAAATGTAATAAGATAGTTATAAAAACCTAGATACTAAAAAAGGGCCATAAGGCCCTTTTTAATGAATTGGTGTTAATTAAGCGACTTGATCGGTAATATCAACAATCTCAATCAGCTTTTCATTTAAGATTTTTTTTGTACAGTTTGTACATTTTCCACACTGCGTACCTACCCCAAGCTCTTTGCTTAACTCACGCATACTTGTTGCGCCATCATCAATTGCCTGAGCTATCTTTTTATCAGTCACGCCGTGACAAATACAGATATACATGAATGAAAACCAATCTCAATAACATTAACTGGAACGAAGTTTAATCTAAACAAAAATAGTTATCAACTACAAAAGCATAAAAATGATAATAATTTCTATTTGCCTATGATTGCATGATTTGCCTTCGCCAGCGATCAATTTCATGCTCCAAATAAGTTGCGAGTCAAAAGCTAAGCTACAATAAAATAAAGAAATATAATACATGCTCTGTGTGAGTTACCACGATCCATGTTAATGCAACATTGAATCACATGGAATTGAAGATAAAAAATATGTTAAATTACAACATTCGTGCATCTCAGATTGCGCAAAATAATTCTTGCTACCTTGTAACTAAAAACACAACAAACTTAAGGCACATTTGATGTTAGTTCGCTTTGCGCTCATTGCATTTTTTTGGTTAACAACGCAAAGTCATGCTAGTGAATTAGCCTCAACTCGCACGGTGCATCGCTTGTCGACCGAAGAAGGTTTATCTCAAGCGGGTGTCAGCGGCATTATTCAAGATAAATATGGCTATGTATGGATTGCAACTCATATGGGCCTCAATCGATACGATGGGGATACCATTGCGCAAGTCCAACACCCGGTTGATTTTGCGACAATGCACATTTCATACATCACACTGTTAGACTCGAATACATTATTTGTCTCTACCGCATTCAACGGTGCCTATTTAATAGATGTCAACACACTCAATGCAAAGCAGATATTCACTGGAAAGCTCCTGCAAAGTGCTCAAGCTACCTCAGAAATAAGCGCAGCAATTAAACTTGGCAATACAATTTATGTGGGTATTGATAATTTCCTATATCGAATAGAGCTTGAGAGCAACCGTTCAGAACTCGTTGTAAGCTTCACCAAACATAGTTACTTGCGAGCTTTGCTGAAGGTGAATAAACAATTACTTATCGGTACTGATCAAGGGCTGTTTGCCTATAATTTAGAATCGAAAAAGCTGGTTTCATATCCATTTTTGCCTGAAGAAGACGTTAATTCGTTAAACAAGAACATTAAACTATTAAAAGTAGACCCATCAATCGGGTTGCTTGTTGGTACAGTACAAGGTTTATATGTGGTTCCTATCCACAATGACAATTTGTTGCTAAAGAATGCCTATACTTTAGTGTCTGATCTAAACATTTGGGATCATGTGATCACCCCTTTTGGGGAACTTATCGCCACCGAACTCGGGTTATTTTCACTAGATAGAAAGAAGAAAAGCGCCACAAAAATTCTCTCTCTTAAAAACACCCTCTATGCGACCGACCAAGCGAGTGTGACAGATTTAATGTTTGACTCTAGTGGAAATGTTTGGATGGCAACGCTTAACCAAGGTGCTTACTATTGGCCAATATTATCGCAACGTTTTAGTACGCTTCGATCTGACACAAACAATGCATTCAACAACTACACCGTATGGTCAATATTAGAAACCGCAGATAATCATATATGGCTAGGAACTGACAATGGGCTTATGCGCTTTGAAAGCCTTCAAGACACTCAACCTCAACTGTATTACCAAAATACAGACAGAAAAGCGGCGTATGCGAGCCATGCCGTATATAACATATTTGCATTACCCGAAGTGTCGAAAACTCAGCTCTATATTGAAACAACCTCTGGCATAAGAGTCCTGAACACAGAAACAGGCGCTGTAAGCTTACCCGAAGTTGAAAATGACAACGCAATGAACCCTTTTAAAACTTTAACTTGGGGAGGAACTGCGATAAACAGCGAGGAAATCGCCTTCATCAGCCAAGAAGGTTTTTACTCATACAATGCAAAAAGTAAAACATCACGACCACTCCACTTCTTAAACCAACAAGTAAAGGTTGATATGGCCTATAAGTTTATGCCTCCTTTATATGGTGATGACTACTTACTCAGTACAGATTCTGAACTATTGAGCTTTAATGAGCATAGCAACTCAATTTCAACCCTTTTTCAAACACATAAGTCACTTGGGCGTAATTTTCCTGCTATTGATAGTTGGGCAAAAACACAAGATGGTGCTATTTGGGTAGCAGGTTCAAGCCTTGATATTAGCGCCATTGACATGCAAAGCCTTGAAGTTAAACGAACCTTGCAACTGAGTAGCAAAGACGAAACACTCTCAGTATACCAACTTCAAGCCGATCATTTTGGTTACTTGTGGATTAGTACGCAGTCGGGACTCTTTAAAGTAAACATCCAAACAAATCAGATAGATAAATTTGATAGTAAGCATGGCCTGCCGAGTAACGAATTTAATGCTGGTGCAAGTACCGTGTTGGAGTCAGGGCAAATGATCTTTGGCACGGTAAACGGTGCTGTCTGGTTTTCACCAGCAGATTTTATTGAGCGAAACCATTCAGACAGCAAACTCGCGATTACTGACATTAGCCTCATGTCACGCACGCTCGCGTTTTATCCCAGCTTTGTACACACAGATAAACTTATATTAAATCATGACGATCTTGGCCTTAAAATAAAGTTCAATAACTTCGACTTCGCCAATCAGTTAAGCTATCAGTATCACGCGTACCTTGATGGTCCGACAAGTATCACATTCGACGATGTTCATTCTAACTATCTATTTTTCAATCAACTTTTGCCCGGAGAGTATACACTGCGAATAGAGCAAGTACTGTTGGGTAATAACAGCGTTCATGACTCCGTGTCTCTTAAATTTTCAGTTATTCATGCTCCTTTAAACTCGCCGATTGCTTGGGCTTTCTATCTCGTTATCGGCGCAAGCATGCTCATTTTTTGGTTTAGAACAAACAAAAATAGACAAAGAACACTAAAAACGGCGTTAGACGACGCCATTATTAGTAAGCAGCAAACAGACATGGCGTTGAAAACCACGCTTAGTGGTACTTGGCAGATCAACGTAGCGACAAACACCATACAACAAAATCGAAATCAGTATTTGGCCTGCAGTAAATACAATTCAGATGAGGTGAGTTTAAAAGACTATTTTGATGTGATACACCCTGAAGACCAAATTCGAGTACAAAAGGCTTGGCAAAGATTCATAGAAAAGCCAAGCAGTAATCAACTCTCTTTAACGTATCGAGTCAAAAGTGACTGTGCGCTTTGGCTGTGGTACCACGATATCGGACAAGTACTGAGCACCGACGAGCAAGGTAAAGCACAAACTGTTATTGGGATTTACACCAACGTGACAGAGCAAAAAGCGACCGATCTTCGCGCTGCAATACTTGGCGAAGCTTTCAGCCAAGTCAACGATTGGTTATTAATTTTGAGTTCAGATTTTCAGCTTCTTGCAGTCAATGCAAGCTTCTGTCGCGCTTTTGAGCTTCAGGAAGAAACTGCCGTTTCACAATTATCATACCGAAAGTTCTTAGACGTGGTAGGTAAAAAACAGCTAACCCTGTTACTTGAGAAAATACGTAGACTAAAAGCGAACAAACATATTCGTCAGGAACTGACCGTAAAGACCTCGCTACAAAATGCACATCCGATACATTTAAGTATCAATGCAATCTCAAAAGACAATATAAACGTTGATCACTATGTCATTGTTATTTCGGATCTAACAGAGCAAAAACAAGCCGAAAGTGAACTCAGGTATTTAGCAAATTTTGATGCGCTTACAAAACTGCCAAACCGTAACCTCATGCTGCAACACATTGAGTTTGCCTTGCACAATGCACAAAATAAAGACGGAACCTGCGCTGTTCTGTTTATTGATTTGGACAAATTCAAACCGATAAATGATGCTTATGGCCACCACACCGGTGACCAATTACTTGTTAAAATTACACAGAGAATAAGCCAGCTACTCCCTTCTAATTCTTTACTCGGCAGGCAGAGTGGCGATGAGTTTTTGGTTTTAGTGAATGAAGTAGAATCTCCCCAGAACCTGAGTAAACTAGCCACGTTACTCCTTGAACAGTTACCAAATAAGATAGAAATTGACGGCATTTCAATGAGTATTTCGGCTAGTATCGGCGTTGCAATGTTTCCTTTTGACGCACCTACTCCTGAATTGCTGATTAGGAACGCAGATATTGCCATGATCCATGCAAAGCAAGCAGGAAGAAATGGCTTTAAGTTTTTTACATCTAACATGAATACTCAGTTTTCTCGCAAGTTAGCGTTAGAAAACGCCTTAAAAACAGAGCATAGAGACGGTAGTATTTATAATCACTACCAACCTATTGTGAACATCATTACTGGACGAGTCGTCGGTGTAGAGCTGCTTATGCGCTGGCAACATAATGGCGAGTTGATACCTCCGTATGAATTTATTCCAATTTGTGAGGAAGTGGGCCTTATTGAAACCATGACTGAACAGGCCTTGCGCACAGCGCTCGAAGAACTGGCTCCGCTACTTAAAAAAAATGGTGATTTTTATCTATCACTCAACCTGTCACCTGTTCACATATTACGGTCTGACATCGCAGGGAACTTGGTCGATATACTCGATTCTTTTGGTCTCGATGCAAGTACCCTTAGACTAGAAATCACGGAAAGTTCATTAATCGAGGATACTGAAAAAGCTAAACAAACCTTAGTGGCGTTAAAGCAATCGGGCTTCGTGCTACTGCTTGACGATTTTGGCACAGGGTATTCTTCGCTAACTTATCTAAGCCAATTTCCAATTGATATTATCAAAATAGATCAAGGGTTTGTAAGAAAAATGGACACACTCACGAGCAACAAATCGATCATAAAAACCATTTATTTACTCGCAGAAAGTTTGCACATGTCTTGTATCGCTGAAGGTGTCGAAAACAAAAGGCAGCTCACATTCCTACGAGAGTTAGGCTGTCATTACATGCAAGGTTACTTTTTCTCAAAGCCAGTTTCAGCACAGGCACTAATGGACGTAGTAAAGAAAAAGCTCTAGCCGTTGCGTTCTTCTAAAAAGCTGTTTAGTGCTTTAAATAACAACACCTTATCGATTGGTTTAGCGACAAAATCATCCATGCCGACTTGAATACATTTGAGCCTGTCTTCACTGTAAGCGTTGGCTGTAATTGCGATAATGTAGGGGCTGCCGTATTTATTTGGATCATGGCGAATATGTTCAGTACACTCATAGCCGTCCATATTTGGCATTTGGCAATCCATCAAAATGAGATCAACTTTTTGTGAATCTAACAGCGCCAACGCCTCGACACCATCAAATACTTTATGCAACTTACACTGAGTATCTTGCAGCAATTTGGCTGCGACAATTTGGTTAACCATATTGTCTTCAACAAGCAGTACTTCAAGATTGTGTAGATCAGGCGTGATGACTTCACTCTCTTCTTTTTCCGACATTTTGGCTTTTTGCGCAGGTACTCTAACAGTAAAAGTACTTCCTTTACCTTCAAAACTTTCGACACTCAGCTGCCCATCCATTAATTCCACGAGCCGTTTGGAAATGGTCAATCCAAGCCCAGTGCCTCCATATCGTCTAGTCGTCGAAACATCAACTTGTGTAAACTCATTAAACAATACTTTTAACTGCTTCGCTGATATACCGATCCCAGTATCTAAAACCTCTATAATTAAAAATTCATTTTCATAATTCACGGTCAAACTGATATGACCTTTATCAGTAAATTTCCCTGCGTTATTCAATAAGTTATTAACTACTTGGGTCAGCCGTAGTGAATCTATGTAAAGACATGTAGGTAGACTAGGCGATAAGGCGTAATCAAATTTAACCTGCTCTTTTAGACCAGCTTGCTGAAATAACGCAGCAATACCGTCAAACATTTTATAAGCATCTGTCGCATGCAAGTCTAACTTGAGTGCGCCGGCTTCTATTTTTGAATAGTCCAGAATATCGTTGAGGATCGTTAACAAATTTTGCGCAGAGGAATGCACTATCTCCAAATGTTTAAAAGTTTCATCTTGCTGCTCACATCGCTCAATCAGCATGCCCGTTAAACCGATAATGCCATTCATGGGCGTGCGGATCTCATGGCTCATATTTGCTAAAAATCGGCTCTTAGCCTTGCTCGCATTATTTGCAGCTACTACCGCATCGAGTAACTCTTCTGTTTTCTCATTAACTTGTTGTTCTAATTCTTTATTAAAGTTTGTGAGCTTTTTATTCAACTCCTCATTTTCACTATTAGCCATCTTCAACTTCGAGAAATTCATGGTCAATTTAAATGCTAATTGATTGAAGTGTTGTTGTAATGTGATCACCTCTAGGTAACTTGCCTGATCACTCACTGAATTATTTAATCCTTCACTTGGTTCAAATCGGCTAATATCTTCACTCAAAGCCGATATAGGTTTGACAAGAAAACGTGATAGCTGTCCTACAAACACACTGCTGAGAATAATGATGACTATCGCTAAGATTAGCGACTTAAACCAAGCCGAGGCTGCCGCTAGCCGTACATGATGCGCTTCCAGCAAAGTGACAACAGTCCAGTTTAACCCCTCAACTTTGAGCCCAAAGCGATAGTAAACTCGGCCTTGCTCGGTTGTATAAGTATTCAAACTCATGTCAAGCCAACCATCTAGTACATTCTGAGGCACTTTATCAAGCGATGAAAAGCCCGACGTTAAAGAGCTAAATACAACTTGGTTTGTGGCATCTAAAACAATAAGGTCACCTTGATTTGAGATGATTTTTGGTTTGTATTGCGCAAAAGAGTCCATAAACACGGATGCTTCCACTACGCCCTTAAACTGTTGGTTGACAAAAACAGGTGCAGACAGCGCGACAATTAAATCCTTACCAAACCCACGTCCTTGAAAAATGGGCGAAATATACCCATCGGGATAAAAAGGCGCTTGGATGAAATATTCTCTGTCGAGCACCGACACTGTTTCATCCATTTGCGTATTATTAAACACCTTCGGATAAAAAACTTTGGCGAGCCCCTGCTCATTCGCGAAAATAGCGGTTTTTAAATCAGGCTGCAACTCCACCATCGACTTAAGCGTGAACGACTTATCAACACCAAATTCAATACTTTTTGCAGCCCCCACAACGGCTCTCTGATATCCCTTTAAGGTATCGTTTATTCGCGTCCCAATCGAGTCTGTCGCACCTTCAAGGTGCTCTACAACTTCAGCTTCAATGCGTCTAAAGCTATTATTAGTTAGTACGATCGACGTTACCAAAACCACTAAAACCACAAGCAAACTGACTGTATAATTCAAAATGGCGTTAAGAGGACGCGCTCGCCAAAGGTGGCGAACCAAAAAAAAGCTCAGTAAATCAACCACGGCTAAATAGAGTGCTGCATTGATAAAATATTTCGCAAGTGCCGTTGCGATCACTAAGTTAGGTAAGTTAAGTAGATAATGACCAAAGATAAATAAAATTGGGATGCCAACAGCGAACCAGAAACCGAGGCCTCGAATAAAAAATGGACGTCCTTTTTGTACACAAAGCAGTTGCAGCCAAACTATCTCTAACCCGTAGACAACGGATGGCCAGCAGTGTCCCCAACGGTAAAATATGAAACACGCACCGATGCCAACGGCCAAAAATGCATACTGCCAACCAAATAGCACCAGACATAACAAAACAAAAAGCTGACCGAATAAAAATTCAGAGGAATCTAAAAAAAACAGTGGTAATAAATTCGAAGCTCCACCCAATCCCCCCAAAACGAGTGTTACGACAAAAGGTATAAGTTTGGATTGATAATTTGGCACTAGGAATTCCTACGTTTTCACCCTATTAAAGGTAAAAGAATAATTATCATTTGCCAACTATTAAGTAAATATTGTCGAACCGATATTGGAAACAGTTATTTATGCGTGCTCATGGTGTTCTGGACATTGGTGACTTTCAATTTGCAGAACACTCTGCTTCGCGTTAAACCTTTGACTCAATACGTTTTCTACTTGGGCACGACATGAAGCGTCATGTAACTCTTTCGTGCAATGATGTTTGAGTACGATATGAGCCCCAATTGCAAGCTCGCCATCCACTTGGCTCGCTGTGACATTATGAACACTTTCAACATGTTCAGTTGCAAGTATCGCTGTTTCAATATCGTTCACTTTTGGCAGTTTGTTATTTGTGAAAAACAACCCTGTAATGCAACTTTTTACCACTTTTATACCGGTAAATAATACAAATGCAGATATAAGAAGGCTTGAGATGATATCAATCACTTCCCAGCCAGTCGCATAGATCAATACTCCGGCAATAAAAGTCGAGACTGTGGACAGTAAATCAAAGAATGAATGTAAAAAAACCGCGTAAACATTGATACTGTCTTTGCGTCCCTTGTATAAAACCCACGTTGATAAACCATGAAACAAAAATCCTATTGCTGCTATAACAGACATTAGGTATGAATTGACGGCTAAGTGATGGCCCTCATGATGCTCAAGCATTCGTTCTGTTCCTTCAACGATGATGAGCACTGAAATTGCTAGGTATAGGACGCCATTGATCAACCCCCCCATGTATTCTGCTTTCTTGTAGCCATCACTAAAAGACTTAGCTAAATGGACAGCAACACTGGAGGCGATCACTGCGATAAACAAAGAGCTGTTATGAACAAATAAATGCCCTGCGTCAGCCAAAACCGCCAGAGAGTTGGCATAATATGCCCCTACTAACTGAATGACCATAAAAGAACATGTAATTGCTAAGGCGATTAATAGCCTGCGTCGAGAAGCGCGATGCGTTGTAATGTCAGTCATCTAATGATGGAAAACCTTAATATCGGAGGAGAAACCATAAATGGTAATGATATAAAGTCACAATTGTAGCGATTTTTGAGATTGAGCGCATCAAAAATTCGTTTTTAAATTCCTATTTGTTCTTTTAAAGTACGGTGTCTCCTGGTCTGCACTCAATGACAAAACTCTCTCATCACTTTATTTGCCACATCTTTAAGCATTTTTTCGTCATCATGACTAAATTCCCGAGGCTCAATATCAATTAAGCACAAGGTACCTAGTACTGCACCATTGGGATGTGCAAGCGGTGCGCCAGCATAAAAACGGATATAAGGCGGTCCAACGACCAGCGGGTTATCTTTAAATCTTGGATCAGCCGATGCGTCTGGTACAACAAAGACGCCGTCTCCCAATATTGCATGCCCACAAAACGAAATATCTCTGGACGTTTCACATGCATCAAGACCAACCTTTGATTTAAACCATTGGCGATCACTATCAACCAAACTAATCAATGCAACTGGCACGCAAAAAACATGGGCTACAAATTCGGTCAAGCTATCCAACTGAGGATCGGGATCACTATCCAGTATTCCTAACTGATTCAGTGTTTGTATACGAAAGGGCTCATTCTCAGGTAAACCTGGTTTTTTCATAGTGTCATAACATAGCAATTTGCAAACCTTGTTCTATATTAGTTTATTAAAGCTCACGCGTAATACTAAGATGCAAAAAAACCTCAAAAAATCGCTGTGCGTTGCACTACTATTCTTCTGCTTGTTCATGTTACATCAGCAGATTGAGCGTTATCGCAAAGCCACAAATTTGCAACAAGTTTTTGAGCAAATAAATCAAAGCAATCGCCAGTTTGCACTAATAAGTGAGTTTATATTTGCCCTTCAAAGGGAAAGAGGTAGTAGCGTTATTAGTTACACACAAGACTCACTTAATACCTTTGGCAAGGTATTACTATACACAAAAGAGACTGATACAAAGTTGGCTGCACTTGAAGCCATTTTAACATTGTCAGAAAATCAAAGTAGTCGTACTACCGATTCGAATCCACTTAGCACTCAAGTTAAAACATTGAGGCACCTCGTAGAAATTAAACAAATAACGAGCGAAGAAGCGTTCGAACGTTATAGCATTCTAATCGACTCCCAGTTAGAAGCGTTGTTAAAGATTCAAAACCAAGCAAAACACAGCTTCGCTTTAGATATGTCAAATTACCCAGATCAAGCCAACTATCATAATTTAATCAAAGCCACTGAATATGCGGGCCAGCTCAGAGCTAAAGTGGGCCTGTTACCAACCATGCCTTTAAATAAAAAAAGTTCTTTGATAGCCCAAATTTTAGATTTACACGCAACACTCGAACTTTTCTTAACCCAAACACCTTTTAGCGAGCAGACTGAACGATTGCTGCTAAAAGCGCAGTCATCGCAAGAGCGCGAGTCTATTTCAGACTTGATAAATACGATTGGCCAAGAAGGGAAATTGACACAAGACGTCCTCGAGTGGTGGCAGCAAAGCACACAATACATTGATAGGCTAATTTATGTTGCCCAAAACATAACCACCCAAGATACAGATTTAGCCAGAGATAAAGCAAACTCTTACGGCAACAAAGCGAGATTGTCTTTGGCCTTGGCAATTGCAATAACATTGCTGGCCAGCATACTAATGTTGATTTGCTGGCGTTTTTTGGGACCAGATAAGGCCACCTCTCGCGTTGTAATAAATTACGCTCAATTGGTCTTATTGCTATTATGCATTGCGTACATAATGCTAGAAGCCCGCTTATTTAGTCACCAAAAGTTAGAAAGACAACTGTACAATCAAACTGCTAATGAGCTTCAGAATAAAGCCGCGCACTCGCTTAAAAGTGTTTACAAAATATGGTATCAACCCATTTATAACCAATTATTAAGTGCTCAAGATGAACTTGCTCAATTCGATTTAGCAACGGTCAGCAATGATCTCAAGCTGAAAAGCTATCTTTCCCGCAATAATTTTTCGCTCTATGATATTGAAAATGAGCAATGGGTGTTCAATAGCCACAAGAAGTTAAGACTTGCTGAGCAACAGTTAGAGCAAGATTTTAACTTTCTATTGAAAGGTAAAATTCTTTCAACTTCGGTGCTCCATGAACAACAATTAGCCACTTATTTCGCTATCAGAATAAGTAATATAAGTGGCCAGCTCCCTTTTATACTGTGGGCATCGATTGAAGATTTAAGCGGTTTAAGAGCTGTGCTGAGAACGCCTTTTATATTTTCAGATTCAGCTATTTTATATTTTGATAAGCGGCACCTTGTTTCCAAACTGAATAATCACTCAACACCATGGTGGACACCACAGCAAATCCCTCAACTTCTTCCGCTCGTCACTTTAAGTGAATTACCACAGCAATATACTAACTTTATGAACAAACAGGTCATAGGTGCGCTCACTTGGGATACTGAGCTACAAATGGGCATTGCTGCCGAAAAAGAAGTGAAAACCGTATTATCAACCGTGGCACAAATTAATAAAGAAGCTGTGTTGCAATTAGTTTTACTACTCTTTCTATGCACTGCCATGTTGATCATTGCGCACAGAATTCAAGCAAACGCAATTGACAAACTACTCAAGTCGGAAGAGCAACTGGAAAAGGATAAAATACAGCTCAGCAATGCACAAAAAATTGCCAATATGGGCTCTTGGGAATGGGAGTTTGGCGCGCGATATGTCAATCTCTCAAATGAACTGGTCGATATGCTGAACCTAAAAGGCAATTCGAACAGTTATTCGTACCGCTATCTACTTAAACTCCTAAGCCACTCTAGTCGTCAAAAGCTATTCAAAGAGCTTAAAAAGCACCATACACTCAGTTCCATTACGCTTCAACTATCGACCCAAGGCCTTGAAAATTTAACCCATATTGGATTCGCAGCGAATTGGCAAATTACAGGCACAGACAACGCTAAAGAAAAGCGCAAAGTGCTCATCGGTATCATTAAAAACGTGACGATACTCGTGCGTGAACAAATGCAACAACAAAAACAGCAAGCAGCGCTAAACGCCGCGAGAGAAGCCGCTTTAGCAAAAATGGAAGAAGCGGACCAACAACGCAAAAAGCTGGAAGTCGCACTTAAAGAAAATAAAGAAACAGAACGTCTGTTACAAGAAACGCTAGATAGCATCCCTGCTTTTATTTTATTGCTTGATGCGCGAGCGACCATCAAGTTGGTTAACCAGTATTGGTTTAAAACTCAGCATACAAACCAAAGAAGTGGGGGATTATTTTTAAACACCTTCTTTTCTGTTGGCGACGACTGCGTTGATGCGATTAATTCACTTCCCCTTGCCAAAAAGCGCCCCCTTCTGGATGCGTTGAATGAAGCTAAATTTCAAGATCACTTTATAAAAGAAATAGAATGTGAATATGCGCTTGATGGTGAAACTTTGTGGTACGAGGTAATCGTAACCACAATAGAAACTCAAGGCAGTAAATCGATTATGCTGTATCAGCATAATATTACCCAGCGCAAACAAGATGCTTTCAATTTGGAACAGGCAAAAGCTAAAGCTGAACTCGCCAATGACGCTAAATCCAGGTTTTTAGCTACCATGAGCCATGAAATTAGAACGCCGATGAATGGTGTGGTAGGCATGCTTGACCTCCTACACCAAAGCGCGCTAAACCAGGAACAAACTCACCTTACGTCAGTCGCAAAAAACTCAGCACTTATGTTACTGCGTATCATCAACGATATTTTAGATTTCTCAAAAATCGAAGCTGGCAAGATGGTAATAGATTTTGTGCCGTTTAATTGGCGAAACGTTGTTAAGGAAATTGCCGAATTACTCTCGCATCAAGTCAAAGACAAGAAAATACAACTGTATTTTTTATTCGATCCCAAACTTGGATATTGGAATGAAGGCGACCCGATCAGGGTTCGCCAAGTTCTACTAAATTTGATCGGTAACGCCATCAAATTCACAAAAACAACCTCTAGTAAAATTGGACTCGTTGAAATTTCAATACTCGAATCCCCTTCAAAACCTGGCACACTAGAGATCACTGTAAAAGACAATGGTAAGGGAATGTCAGATGAACAGCAAAAGTCGCTATTTAAACCTTTTACCCAAGCCGATAGCAGCATTCAAAGGCAGTTTGGTGGTACGGGTCTAGGTCTATCGATTACGCAGAAACTCACCAGTTTAATGCATGGTTCAATTACCTGTGCGAGCCGAATTAATGAAGGCAGTCAATTCACCGTGTCTTTGCCCTATCAATCACACCCTTCCATCGTGAGTGATGATATTGAAATTCACTTTGACGATATTTCTGTGTTCATATTTGGCGATGACGATCTGTTTGAAAATGATTTAAAGGATAACTTGAATGCGCACGGCGCAAACTGTGAAATAATTAATTGGGCGAACATCAACAACAGCAAAATTAACGCACTCAATGCAGACTATATAGTGATAACTCAAGAACGTTATCAACAAATTGTCACTTCTGACTATCAATTTAAGCCTGAGAACAACAAAACAATTTATATCATACTGGTGAGTGACAACTTTAATACGCCTTTACCAACAGGAGAGTTTTTCGAACCCATTTATTACAATCCATACTACAGCTTTAAAATTATCGAGCATATTGCCATTCGAGAGGACTTAATAAGCCCGGATCTAACGCTAGAGCAAATCTCACATACAACACAATTAGAACTGCCAAGTATTGAGCAAGCACAGCAATCTAATCAACTTATCTTGGTTGTTGAAGATAATGCGTATAACCAAGAAGTGTTCAGACGACAGCTTAGCCTACTTGGCTACCAATGCATGATAGCTGAACATGGTGAGATGGCGCTCGAGTTTTTAGACACTCACAAATTCGCATTGATCATTACTGACTGCCATATGCCCGTCATGGACGGATATACCTTCACCAAACAATATAGACAAATTGAAATTCAAAATAATATATCACCACGACTGCCAATTATTGCCGCCACAGCTAATGCGCTTAGCGGCGAGCGTGGCAAGTGTTTAGAGCATGGCATGGACGATTATATTGCCAAACCAATCGAGTTAGTGCGCTTGAAAGAAATTATACTCAAATGGATGCCCGCCAGTGCTGAATCTTCCAAGGCTAAACAGCTAGCACCAAACAACAACGCATTAAACGACTCAAAAAAAGAAGAGGCAAGTATGAACAACAATACGCTCTCGAACAATTTAATAGACATCGCTCTGCTGGCCTCATATGTTGGCGATGATAAGCAAATTCAAAGTATATTCTTAGATAGTTTTGTTTCAGACTCAACGCCGTTAGTTCAAAATTTAGTACAGCAGGAAAAAGAAGTGTCTCAAATACAAAGCATTGCACACCAATTAAAGTCGTCCTCAAAAGCCATAGGCGCGGTCACGCTTTCAGACCAATACCACGAGCTAGAAATAGCCGCCAAAGAAAAAGACCTTGATAAAATTGACTCGCTAATAACAACCTGCAATGCGCAATTTGATGAGCTATGCTTGCAAATAGCTTCTATACTAAAACAACGTGACTTGCATTAGTGCAAAACGAAGTGACAAACAACGCGATATAAGGTCACCTAATGGATGTGCAAAACTCATTTAAAGTTGTAGCGATCGATGACAATGCTTTAATTTTAACTCAATTAAAGCTGCTTTTAGGTCAATCATATAAAGTGGATTTCTTTGGTTTCACTAACGGTCCCGACGCGCTACAACAAATAAAAAGCCAGCACACAGATGTCATTTTTCTTGATCTCAACATGCCTGAAATGGATGGCATTGAAGTACTCAGGCATTTGGCTGAGCTAAACAGCACGGCAGCTATTGTTCTGTTAAGTGGTGAAGACAACACCATCATAAAGATGGCAAAAAATCTCGCTCAATTGAGATCTCTCAATGTAATAACAGGGATCGACAAACCGATTACCGTGTCACAAATCAATCAACTCATGCAATCTCTGTTGCAAAGAACACACACAAGCAAAGTATTACCCAATGAGCGCACCTTCACCGTCGACGAACTTACTATTGCTGTTAAAGGCAAGCAAATGGTACTGCACTTGCAGCCAAAGCTCTCTTTACCCGATGAAGAAATTGTGGGGGCTGAGTTTTTGGTTCGGTGGAATCACCCTGATTATGGGGTTTTATCACCTTATTACTTTATTGACCTTGTAGAGCATGACGATTTAGTCCATGACTTTTCAATACTTGTTGTCAACGAAGCCTTCGCATTTATAGAGGCACATTTTGATGCACTGCAGACGCTCACATTTAACATCAACCTTAGTGTTAAGAACTTGGAAGATTTGCAGCTACCAGAGCGACTAGCTGACCTAGCGGCGAGCTATAACGTGCCCACAAAAATGATCACGTTTGAAGTCACTGAAAGTCTGCTTATTGAAAACTTAGCTGCGTCGCTAGATGTGTTGTTAAGGTTACGTCTCAAAGGGTTTTCTCTCTCAATTGATGACTTTGGTACTGGTTATTCTTCAATTAAACAGTTAAATCAAATCCCGTTTTGCGAATTAAAATTGGATAGATGTTTTATTCATGGCTGTGCTTTAGACAAAGACAAACAGGCTATTATTGAAGCGACGGTTGCGCTTGCGCACAAATTGAATTTAAAAATAGTTGCCGAAGGAATAGAAGAGCAACAAGATTTAAATTGGATTAACCAATTCTCGATTGATTACGGCCAAGGCTACCTGTTCGCACTACCACTGGAGAAAATTAACTTTCTTAAGGTGTTAGATGAAAAAAAGCATTACAAAAAAAGAGCGAGTAATAACCACTTTTAGTAATAAAAATTATCTACATATTCACAACTATACTAGAGTTAAAGCAGGCCTTAGAAATTGAGATGTTTGCCTGTCTCACCTCATGAAACTAGGAAGTAACACATGACTCGTAAAGAAGTAGAACACGTAGAAAGACATCCAAAAGTCGTTTTACTTTGTGATGATGTTGAAGAACTCGTTGGCGTAACAGATGTTATCTCTTCACAAATCTCAGCGTTTAGAACGCTGCAAGATATTGACACTATGCAGGAAGTGTTGATTGAAGCGACTCCGTTAGTCATCATCATTGCTATGTCGAGTGTCAGTAAAAGCGTAGAGTTATACAGTAAACTCGCCAAAATGGGGGTATTGGATTATCCACATGAAAATATTTTGCTCTGTGAAAACCGAGAATCAGGGATTGGTTTTAGATGTTGCATGAAAAACATTTTTAGAGATTACTTTATCTACAAACCCATGTATGAAAATTATCGTTTGCGAATGATTCTGCACAATGCGCTGATGAGGAGCACAGAAGCAAACGATATAACAAATATCAGAGAAGAACATTTTGGTCGAATTGACGAAAACTTAAAACAACTCATTGACGATGCAGCGCAATATCATGATTCAGCTGAGCAAACACTAAAAGATGCGAGAGATGATCTGGATAGAGCACAAGGTGTTAACGAGGTTCAAACAGCGCTTATCCAAGAACTAAAACGCCAACATATTACGCCTCTCCTAGATAAACTTGAAACACAATTAGCTGATAGCGTAACAGAACTTACGAATCGCCTAAAGAACAAACAACTCTCTCTCGCTCAGTTGTCAGCGCTGTTAACTGAAAAGTCCTTGCCTGATACGAGTCAGAAAGCGTCTCAGCTAAAAGAAGGCAATAACCTAGGCAAACGAAATCATTTAACTGACAACGACAAATACCTTGATTTGCCCTCAGATAGCCTTGAACATCACCAAGAAAAACGTTTGCAAAACTCTAAAATAATGGTGGTAGAAGATAATGAAATCTATCGTGAGATGATCAGTAAAATTCTCAGAGATGAAGGCCATCATGTAGAAAGTGTAGGAAGTGGCATAACCGCCATAAAAATGCTTAGAAAGCAAAAATATGACCTTATTTTTATGGACTTGTTTATGCCCGATTTGGATGGCTATAACACGACCAAGAACATTCGTAATATACCCAACTGTAAATCCATACCAATCATTGCATTAACTAGCAATAAAAACAAAGACTTGATAAGAAAGTGGGCATCTTTGGGGTTAGCAGCGTACATTGCAAAACCGTCAACCAAGCAATCGATATTGAAGGCGGTCGAAAAATGTCACTCCACCCACTAGAAATAGCTTTTAGGTTACACTTCTAGGAATAACTATGGACCTAGCGCAATGTAATACACCGGCCCTACTCATCTGTGAAGATATGAGAATAGTTTCGTATAACAAAGCACTAGAAAAGCTATTACCGTGCATCAAAGAAAACACGAAACGGTGTAAACTTGAAGACTATATCAGCTACCCTGACCCGCTGGATCATAATTTGTTATGCGCATTTGAACATAAGTCACTTAAGTTAACGACTGAGGATTTCTGCTTTAAAGCGCTAGTGCTCCCTTACAACGAAAAACGACATTTGCTTTTGATCACCCACAGTCAGCTTAGGCTCGATGCTAAGCAAAAACAATTGGAAGGCGAATGGACATTTGATCTACAGAGCAAAACCTTCCATTTATCAAAATCATGCCAACAATTACTTGATATACACAGCCAAGACAACGCCTCTCTCAACATGTTTGTGCAGCTATTTCATAAAGATGACCGAACAAAGCTCATAGCTGCACTTAGTCAAAGCGGTAATTACCACGTTCCATATGACTTAGACCTTCGATGCATGAGCAATAAAGCTGTACCCTGCCTGACTTTAAAGTGTACCGAAGTATCTAAAGAGTATACTGGGCGACTGCTCAAGGGCACCTTATACCCACATGTGTCCGATACAATTGCGACGTGTAAAATTTATGAAGTCAATGAAAGCAGAAAACGCGCACTTGAAGGTGGCAGGATAGGCACATGGAGTATTTACCTTGTTTCGGGTCGGTGGCAATTTAGATGGGACGAGCTAACCTGCAAGTTACTCGGGCTATCAATCGAGAATAATGCCCAAGACTTGGAAACCCTCATCGCCCATATTCATCAAGCTGACGCCCAGACAGTTAAATCAGCCATTGAACACTCGCTTGCAACCGGAGACTGTTTTGAAAAAGAATTTCGCTTCAAAATGCAAGATGACAGCCTGCTTTATATCTACGCCAAGGGCATCGTTAGTAAGGGCGATGACAACCAATCCATTCGCATGGATGGTGTAATTATTGACCACTCTTCAGTTTACGCAGCCCGCACTAGATTAGAAGAATCAAACTTACTACTAGAAGCCAAGGTTAAGTCCAGAACTGAAGAGCTGGATCAAGCTGTTAAACAAGCTGAAATGGCCAGTCAATCTAAGTCTGAATTTCTCTCTATGATGAGCCATGAGCTAAGAACACCCATGAATGCCATAATCGGTGCCCTTGATTTACTCGCGCACCAAGATGACAACAGCATAGAGGAACAAGAACTTCTCGATACGGCTGCCGTGGCAGCCAACAACCTCGTTTCAATTCTTAACGATATTCTAGATATCAACAAAATTGAAGCAGGCAAGCTCGAACTAGATTGTTTTGATTTTGACGTATCAAAAATGCTCAATAACATTGCCGTTATTTTTGGCCCTGTGGCGCAACAAAAAAGCGTATTGTTGGAGTTAAAGGAAAGCAGTGATATACCTTCGCAGGTTAATGGCGATGAAAACCGGATTAGGCAAATCATCTTCAACTTGGTGAGTAATGCAATTAAATTTAGTGGTAATAATCCTAGTATCACTGGTCATGTAGCCATCAATGCCAATTGTATAAAAGTGAATAACCTCGTCAGTAAGCTGACCGTGACCGTCTCCGACAACGGTATAGGTATTGATAAAGAGACGCTCAAAAAGTTGTTTACCCCTTTCACACAAGCCGACAAAAGCACAACAAGACGCTTTGGAGGGACAGGACTGGGGCTTGCAATATGCGGCAGGCTCGTTGAGCTTATGGGTGGAGAAATAGTCGTTAATAGTGAGCCTGATGTGGGTAGCGAGTTTGTCGTGAGTGTGCCAATTTGGAACTTCAAAACAAGGGACAGGCAGTCAGTTTTTCCTAAAGCAAAGCTATTTTACAATATCGAAAGTCAAGATAAGCTCAAGTGGTTAACCAACAAGCTATCATTTTTCATTGAAACAATTGACACAGAATCACTCTCCAATTTATCAAAATGTGATCCGAACGAACTCAATATTGCGCTCATTACCCGAAAGCAAGACATTCCATCTCTAGCAATAGATAAACTCAATGACACTGTACGGCTACTCACCTTTTCTCAAGGGACTGTGCTGCTTGAACTTAAAGACCAAGTTTCAGAAACTTGCGTGCTAGATATAGACACTCTCACTTTCTATTCATTACATAAATCTCTATCGAGATTAAAGCGGCAACCTCTTCATCGAGAGCCTGCATTGCAAGAGAGTGACTTTTCAATCGATTTAGATAATTGCAGTTCATTACGTGACGACTTTAGCAAGTCAGAAGAACAAGCCCCCCTACTTCTTGTAGAAGATAATCCTTTCAATCAAAAACTGATGATAAAACAGTTATCTCGTTTGGGGTATCAATGTGATTTAGCATCAGATGGCCTTGAAGGTTTTAAAAAATGGCAAAAAGGCGACTATGCCCTTGTCCTGACCGATTGCCACATGCCAGGTATGGACGGTTTTGAACTCACTAAACAGATCCGCTCTGATGAGGCGAAGAAGAATAAGCCCCAAATTCCTATTATTGCCGTCACGGGTGCAGCAATGAAAGGCGACCAAGAGCATTGCTTGTCTATCGGTATGAGCGACTTTATCAGTAAGCCTGTCACGCTAGAGAAGTTTAAAAATACAATCGGGAAATGGTATGAACATGACTGATTACGAACAGCTACTCATTTTAAACGAGCAAACTATCTTTGAACTATTGGGGGATGACCAAGACGATATCGCGCATTTTCGTCAACAGTTTCTTCTGCAAGCCAAAGATTGTTTGCAAAAAATTGCTCGGTTCTATCAACACAATGCTTTTGCCGAGCTAAAAGATGAGGCGCACTTTTTGAAAACATCCGCTAAAGCAATCGGTGCAGACAGGTGTGCTCATTGCCTGCAGCAGCTTGAACACTTTGCTCTCAAGTCGAATAAGGCTGAGTGCAAAGTCTGTATCCAACTGCTCAGTAACGAAGTAAAAAGCGTGTTTAAAGCGTGTCACTCTTAAATCAATCAAATACTGAAGAACAAAAACAGGTTGAATTTTAAATAAGCAATAAAGTACTCATGTGCTGTATGCCTCAATCGCACTCATTCAAACTTAGCAAACATTATCAATTTAGGTTGCGTTAATCTTTATTTCGTCGCCACAGCAAATAAACGTACAATCTTACTCGTTTCATTGCTTTGCATGTAACCTAACCCAAACAGTAAATACTGACGAATAAATAAGGAAGTCACGATGGCACATAAAAGCCAAACTGAGCACAACTACAAACAACGATTGCTGCGTGTGATCGACTATGTATATGAAAATATTGACATGGATTTAGATGTGAACACGTTGGCTGACCTTGCCCATATGTCTGCCTATCACTTTCATCGTATTTATAGGGAGTTTACAAGCGAAACAATCAACGTCACCGTTAGAAGAATGCGTTTGTTCAAAGCTGCGACATTGCTACTGCACAGCCAAATGAGCCAAGCCGAAATTGCGGCAAAAGTGAACTATGCAAGCGTTGAAGCATTTAACCGCGCTTTTACCAAGCATTACGGCGAGACACCGAATACGTATCGCCAAACACGCACCGCCATCACGCTTGAGAAGTCTGTGTTTTATCCTACTAAGTCAAAGGAATATACTCACATGTACAACGTTGAACAAATTGAAAATGATGAATTAACCCTAATAGCCCTCCCTCACCAAGGTGACTACATGCAAATTGGACAGGCATTTGAAAAGCTATACATGCTTGCTGGTAGTGCCGGACTGATCAATGAGCAAACTCGATCTTTTGGTATTTATTACGACGATCCTAAAACCGTAAAAACGGAAGAGCTAAGAGCAATGGCTTGCATGAGTGTTGCAAATAACCATATCGAGCTGCCCGATCCTCAGTTACAACGACTTACTTTACCTAAGGGTAAAATGTTTAGTTTGCTATTCAAAGGAGATTACACCGAGTTAGACAAACCATATGATTGGTTATTTGGTCAGTGGTTACCAAATAGCAACGCGGAACTTGCCGACTTTCCACCTTTTGAAGAATATTTAAATGACGTACGAGAAACGCCACCTTCTGAGTTATTAACTAGAATTAACTGTTTGATTAAATAGTATTTTTAGTTGAATAATGATACTTAGTTACAACTTTAGATTACCAGCATAGGTAGTCTAAAGTTGTGCATTACTAATACTTTTCGATCCGCTAGATACGCAGTGCGTTCTTAACATTAAACTTTTGCCAAAATGACATGTCACTTCGATACTGCGTGGCTAACTTTTTGATCTCAGATAGCTGCACATTATCAAAGCATACCGAGTCCTCTCTCATGATTCTTTTTGGCAGCAAGTGATATTCACAAACTTCATACGGTACATTCGTTTTAAATACGCAGTCTTCGGGGAATACAATCAAGCCATGAACGTGGCTTTTTAAATCCAGCAATTCTTTTACTTGATCCACTTTGGCCTGCAACATTTCAATGGGGTTGTCGAAGTAATAACGTTCGTTATCCACTCTATGCGTCCACGTATCTGAATGTTGATCAACCCAGATAGTACCGGTTTCCGTTTGGCGCTGTATAACAAACACACCATATTTTGAAATGATGAGGTTATCTACTGACAGTTGGCTTTGCGTTGTATCAAAACGCATCTTTCCAACAATAAAATATCGGTTATTTGATAGTGTCTGAGTCAGATAACGGTGTAAAAAAAACGACCCAAACAACCGCTTAAATACCACCAAAATAAATGGCCAAAATGTGATGAGCACAATGATCACGCCACCAACAAGCAAAATGAACCACACATAGTGACCAATGTACAACCACAATGGCGCTAAGCCGCTCTGTTGTTGATTCAGTGTTGTATCATCGAACTTTGCTTTTATCACGCTATTTTCAGCTGGAACGGAAGCTACGATTGGCTGCGCCGGTTGCTTTTTCACGACAGCTATTTGTGCAACTTGTTCCGAGTCCCATTGCTGCTCAAAAGCCTCTTTCTTTTCTGATTGTTCCTCATCACAAAACACCCTATCCTGCACAATTTTATGCGCTTTCGCGCAGCGTGCTGATGGTTGATAAAAGTGTAACCACGCTTTTTGCTTCGCATCATTTTGATAACTGACTTGAACAGGTTTAAGTTCAGCCGCTGCAACTTGCATAATTGGCTTGTTTACCACTTCTTTTACTGGATTTTGCATGTGTGGCTGATCATATCCATAGTCACTACAAAACACTCTTAAGCGCTCTTCCAAGCGCTGCAAGCGGTTCAATGCACTTGCGTCTCGTGTGTTGCCATTGAGTTTTCGTTTGATTCCCTGGGCTTCATTATGAAATCTCGAACAGTGCTTTTCATTTATGCTGCCAAACGCAATTGCGTTTTGCGAAGTGAGCAGCAACGTAAACGAAAACACACTGAGTAGATATTTCTCTAACCACATTAGATTTTGGCAAAGCGTCAAATTATAAGTCATTCTAAGTATTTTAATTTTTTGAATTATGTGTTCTAAATATTCGAAAGTATTGAGTCTAAACGCCAAGTTTCTAGTATACCTTCACTGCTAAGCGTATAGAGTTGTCCATCAAAAATCACCATATCAAGCAACGTCGTCCCAAGACTATGTGTGTCAATATGCCAAGTTCTTTGCTCTTTTCCGGATATTCTGTTCCACAAGCTAAGTTCCGACTTGGACGATGAGGTCACGATAAAGGGCTGCAACGGCACAAATAGCGCTCTTCGAAACCATCTAAAACGTGCCACATAGTCCAACTGTGCTACCACATCTCCACTATCCACATCGAGTATCTGTTGGGTTTTTAGACCATCCGACACAAAAGCCTGATTGAGCGCTTCAGAAATTGCGAGCGTACTAATCCGCGAGCTATACACTTTTTCGAAGTGCATATCCCCCGTTTGTGCATGCCACCCTTTTACCGAACCATCATGAGAAGCACTGATAACACGCTCATTGTGTGCTAAAAATTCAATCCCAATTACGTTACTCGTATGAGGCATAAATTGTTTAATTTTTCCTGTTGTACGATTAAACAAAGAAATAGATCCATCGGTAAATCCTATTCCTACCAACTGTCCATTTTTTGCAAGTGATAAAGATGACACGCGTGCTAATGCATCGGCCCCATCAGCATTAATCGTGTCTACCAAAACGCCATCTGAGAGTCGCCAAAACTGCAATACATTATCACCCGCAACGAGCAGGAGCTCTTGCTCCACGTCAAGTTTTACGGCGCGAATGTTCTTGGGGAGCTGCGACTCACTCAAACTGAATGTTACTTGCTTGTCTTGGGTGCGCCAAATCGCTAGGTTTGGCCCTTCAACCAGCAGCATCACATAGTTTGCATCTGCTGATATTTGTCCCGTTAGTACGAGAGAATCGCTAAATTGATGTAAGCTATGTGCCGTCACTTGACTCGGTTCGCTACAACCAAATAATAGGCTCACAACACTAGAAAGTAGCAAAAACTTCAATTTAGCAAACATTTACAAAGCCTTAAGAGCGTTTAAGTCCCAACTTTGCAGCATGCCATCACTACTGAGCGTGTATAAAGTCCCTGTCGTTGTTGCGTGCATTGCTAGAATAGTCGCGCCATCTCGCACCGTACTAATTGTCCAAGTACCTATTTCATCGCCGGTTTCAGTATGCCACAGTGATAAATGTGATTTTGACGAAGACGTTGCCAACAAAGGCTGAGTCGGCACAAATAGAGACTTCCTAAACACTTTAAATCTCGCAGCGTAATTTAATTTGATAATCTCTGTGCCACCCACAAGTGCCTTAATGTGCTGAGCATTAAGGCCATCAGACACAAAGAAACGCGAAAAGCTACGATCAGTCGCTAGGCTCGTTATACGATGCGCAAATTCTTGCTCAAACACGGCCTTCGGTGATCCAAACCGCCATAGCGCAACTTTACCATCTTGTGCACCCGTTAAAAAAAGCTCTCCCTGATTGTCAAAGGCTAAAAAATCAATGGGTCTTGAATGAGGCTTAAAACGGTTATTTAAGCGGGTATTTAAGTCAGCCATGTTGACCGAGCCGTCATTCATAGCAATCAATGCACGATCATTATTTGCTGAAATCGCGATTCTGCTGATTGTCGCCATCGGATCAACACCCGCAAATTGCACTTTATGAATAAATGCCTTGCCCGCAACTGACCAAACGCCAAGTGTGTCGTAGTTGGCCACCAGTAAAAGGGAATTATCGTCTGACAGCAGCGCATGACGAACTGGTTTTATGAGTTCTTTTTCTGGAATACGGTACTCAAGCTGCTTAGAAGCCGTTCGCCATAATGTGACCTGCTCTGAGCTATCCACTGTCAAGGCTAATCTACCATCGTCAGAAATTTGACCAATAATGAGTTGCTCAGTTCCAAACTGATGCACCACTTCACTAGGCAACTTGGTGTCTTGAACACATCCCGACAAAAGCAATAAAAACAATAATGTAAAACTTACTAGCCTACGCATTTTACGCCCCACTTACTTCATCACAGCGACTTCACTATGCACAGTCACATCTACCACATACGCTAGTTCAGCAATCATAATGCCAAATTTATTTACACACATAATATCATTAACCAAAGGTAAATTGTGCAAGGTGTAATGACGTGTAATTTACAACAAAACCCAACCTGTATAAATTTTAACCACACCACTTTTACTGGAACTCGTCTAGTAAAAAGTATGGTCTAAAACGACAACAAAGGAACACCCCATGACTGCTCTCATTGAAGAAAACGCTGGACTATTTCCTGTTACATATATTATCGCGTCAAAAGAAACCAACAAAAAACACGCTACTTTAACCTTACAACTATTTATAGACACACAGAACAACGAACTCACAGGCCTCGGGCAAATCCAAGTAGACAATGGGCCTAAACAAAGTATTGCTTCATCAATTAAAGGTGATTGGCACCCTATAACTCAACAATCTAAACGCTCAATTTTAATTGTTGCAGACGGCTATTGCGCATCAAATGTCTTGTTTAATGGTGCATCAAAAGAATACAAAAACATTAAATTACGTATTCTACTTGGTCCTGATTGGCTGCAAGGAGAAGGCGTGCTTGAATACAAAACCGAAGCTGGTTGGCATACACTCGGCACAGTTCAAGCGCAACTCGACAACAGAACCCTAATGGAAAAAGTTGACACGCTTCACTCGCTAACGTGCTCATAAGAAAAACTAACAACAGCCATATTAATGCATTATTGATATGGCTGCTCAAATTGACGCTCTAACCAACTTTTAAATACCCGCACTTTTGGCCAAGAAAAATGCTTTTGAGGCCCAACCAAAAAGTACTGATAGTCGCATTGCAATTCGAAATCGGGCCATATCTGTAACTGTGCTAACGACAGTTGTTGCTCAATCAAACGCCGCCTCACCATACCAATTCCCTGACCCGCTAACACAGCTTGCACCACCAACGCAGCGTTATCTATCTCCAAGAAATGAGGCACCTGCTCATTCTTAACCTGATGTTTTTCAAGTATAACTTGCCATGCACGCTCAGCATCAGGACAGATGTCCATAATCAAATTATTAGTCAGCAATTGTGGGCCGAGCGGCAGCTTGGGGTCAAGTAACCCGCTTTTGTACACCAATAGCATTTGGTCATCACCCAATAACTCGCTGTGTAATTGAGCGTACTCCCCTTTGCCAAACCGAACCCCAAGATCAGTTTCGCCTATCTCAAAATTTGCATGCGAATCACTGGGGTCGATACGCAACTTTATTTCAGGGTGTGCCTTTTGAAATTCACTGAGCCTCGGCAACAGCCAACAGGCTGCAAAAGAGGGAAGCACTGACAAGTTCAGGGTATTTGGGTAGGGGTCTTTAGCCAGCTTTTGGACGCCATCCTCAATCTTGGCAAATGCCTGATTTAAATAGGGTAACAACTGCTCGCCTTGACTCGTTAACGTCACCTGACGAGTTTGTCGCGCAAATAACTGGCACTCTAAGTGTTCTTCCAAAGCTCGGATCTGCTGACTTATTGCAGCTTGTGTTACAAATAGCTGCTCAGCTGCGAGCTTAAAACTACCAAGGTTAGCTGCACACCTAAAATACATTAAGCTTTTTAGTGAAGGTAAATTCATCCCAAACAAACAATTAAGAAAAACTTAACTATAGAAAACTTTTTATCGTTTGTCTGCACCAATGCGAATGACGATACTCATTACACACCAACAGACAAATGAGATAGCACCATGAAAACACTAATTGCCGTACTTTTATTACTCGCAACTTCAATCAATGTCTACGCTAAATCTTTAAATGAGGAACGTATCAATACCACCGAAGGCTACCCATATAAACATGTGATCTTAAAGGCTGACCGTGTTGAACTTAAGTATAGTGACGATGGCCGTTCCGTAGAGTGCCAAGTCATCGTCTCTAAAGATGGTGAAAATCACGAAGGACAACGCCAATTTGTGAGTAGCAAGAAATTTAACAAAGAGCCAATGGCGGCCTGTTTAACTCGCTCAGTCGCGAAACGATTGCTCGCCACACTTTAGCATGTATCCCCAGTAAATTGGCCTTTGCCAGCGCATTATCGAATTTGCACAGGCCAATTTTAATTAAGAAATTCTTATGCCAGATGGTATTTTCAATACCAGTCATAAAAGTCTTGTTCAAATGCAGAGTACGCGTTTTGCATTATTTCATATACTTCGTCGCTGCTGAGCAGCGTACAAGGCGCACTCTGCTCGTGTTTTAATACCTGACGCAAAGCATCAGTGCCTAGCCGATTGCTCAATAAAAAATGAACCCATGTCATACCACTAAAATACAAGTCTGCAGTGTCAACACTCCCCCACTGTGACTCAGAGTCGAGTAAGGCATAAATATCATAGGCCTGTGCTGCATGCTTCATTTTATCCAGTTTAATTAGCGGCGCTTCATTACTCGCATACTTGGCTCGAGACAGTACTTGCGCCAAACCTTCGTTTAACCACCGAGGTGTAACGCCAAGTAGCCTTAAATTCATGGCATGAACCGCTTCATGCACAGCAGTCGTCACGAGCTGCTCATCATTTTGATGTTCTACAAACGCCGAATTGCTGCCATGGAAATACACTCCTCTGCTATTTCGAGGGTCAAATCCATATCGCGATGAATAGTTTTCGTATGATGCCCTGTTTGGCAATACCACTAAATTAAAATACGTTTGCTTAATAGAATTCGGTCCAATCAATTGCGAATAGGCAGTAGTGACTGAGCGAAGCTGTTCAAAAAAGTGATTTAAGGTATTTTCGCTAATTCCTACATGATACATTTTTACATTAAGCCAACCATTCAGCACACGCTCGCTGCGCACAAAGTCTCCCCTTAGTCGGTTTAACCTTCGCTCAGCAAGCGCTTGCTGTTCATTGAAAAACGCATCTATATCACACTGATTGGCAAGTGTTTCCGGTTGCGGTTGCGGTTGCGGTTGCGGTTGCACATCATCAGATTCAGTTTTTTGGCTAACAACAGGTTCTACAGGCTTAATATGTTGAGTTTCTTTCTGATCAAAAATAAACCCATTGTTCTGAGCATAGTTTGTCAAGTGCCCACTGATCACAAGCAGTAAAATCAGTAGGATTGCAACCAACCACTTCTGTGCATTTCTCTTTGGCAAGTCATTCACCTATTCCTTGATAGCCGTTAAATTAAATTAGCACAAAATAGGCACAAAGCGATGAGTAATCGTCCTTCTAGCGGCAAAGCTGTGCCAAAACACTTATCGCGTGCTCCACATCGGTACTGGTCGTTGACCAATTGCTAAAGGCTGCGCGAATAATTTCTTCACCCTGCCAAAACCCTGGAGTCACAAACACTTGTAAGCTTTGATTGATGGCATGTCGACAATCACGTGTATTGCTAATAGGATGAGAGTCACTTGGTTTAAACAGCACCACATTGAGATCGCAAGGCTTCACCAGCTCATAAAATGGGCTTGAATCAATCCAAGCAGCCAACATCTGAGCATGAGCGATATTACTTTCGATGGCTTGCGCAATTCCCTCTTTGCCATAAAACATCAACGTAAACCACACGGGGAGTGCGCGAAAACGCCTTGAGTTTTCAATACCCAATGACATAAAGTCATCAGCTTCGCCGCTTTGCTCTAAATACGGCGCATCAACATGGCAAGTTTGCTTAAGTAATGGCTGGTGACGCGTCAAAAACACACCGCAATCATAGGGTACATTGAGCCACTTGTGGCAATCTAGTGTAATACTATCGGCATATTCCAAGCCTTTAGTCTTTCCTTCACTGCCTTTTAGCAGTCTTTCAAAAATACCAAATGCAGCATCCACATGAAGCCAAGCTTGGTGCTGTTTGCAAAGCGCTGAAATCGCGATCAAATCATCATAATCAGTCCCTGTTACCGTCGCCGCACTGGCAATCACAATGTTACTTTTTGCACGACTTGCTGACAATGCGCTTGCCAAGGCATCCACATCCATCGCCTCACTATGTGCGATACACGCAATTTGTTGCCAATTATTTTGACCAATGCCTGCCAGCCCCAAACTTTTGATCATACTCGCATGAGGACACGCGCTAAATACTTGTACGTCTAGTCCTTGCATCCCTTGTTTTGCAATATCAACCCCCTGTTGTAAGCCTGCAAACTGTCTTGCAACCAGCGCCCCCAGTAAATTCGCCGATGTCGCGCCAGTCGTAAACAAACCGCTAAACTGATCGGGCAAATAAAAAAGCTCGTTGAGCCATTTAACAGCCTGCCGTTCTATGTTCGATGCGATTGAATCTCCTCCTTTACTGACATTTTGGTTAAATGTGGTCACCAACCAATCTGCGTAAGTCGCGATGGGATTAGCCCCACCAGTAACAAAGCCCCAATACCTTGGACCATTACTGGCCGAGATCCCCGGTAGCAAATGTGTATCCACCAACGCATGAATCGCATCCAGCCCTTGCCCAGCGTTTGGTAGCGTAAAATCTGGTAACTTAGCTGTAGCGCAGATCACAGGTTGTTCATTTAGTTTGTTTCTAAACTTCTCAACATACTGACTCAGCGGCTTAATAAACTCATGGTGATTGTTGTTCTCAAATTTCATACGTCCTCTTAAATGTTTTCGTCAACAAACCTTACAACTAGTGTATGCTTGAACAAAATAGATAACAGATACAAAATTTAGATATATTTAGATAACAGATGCGTAAATTATCAACCTACCAACAACTTGCGAACGGGGTCATTGAGTCAATTCATACTGAGCTTTATCAAGTTGGCGATCCGCTGCCGTCTCTCAGAGCATTTATGCAGCTGCAACAAATTAGTATGACCACCGCATTAAACTGTTATCGATACTTAGAACAGCAAGGGTATGCGGTTGCAGAGCCTAAACGTGGGTACTTTGTTACAAAACCAAATCAAATCGTGCCGGCCCAAGCCTTTCCGCATTTTAAAGCCAAACCCACAACACTGAGTGGCGCAAAAAATCACACTCTTATCCCGAGACAATCTCTTGCAACCGCAGAGCTAGACAGCCAACTCATTGACCAAGCGCGAATTCAAAAGTGTTTGCAACAAGCCGTGAAAGACAGCGGTTTGGTTTTTGGCTATGCCGACATCAGGGGTGAACCAAGGTTACGCTCAGCGCTTTGCACTCATTTTTTAAAACAAGGCTTTGCACTGAATGAAGACGCGCTTGTGATCAGCAATGGTTGTTTAGATGCGGTTTGTTTGGCTTTGGAAGTGGTGAGTAAACCCGGCGATATTATTTTAGTCAGCTCACCTTGTTATTTGGGGCTTCTGGATTTGCTGCACACGCTTAATCGTAAAATCATCGAAATTCCCAGCACGCAAGCAGGGCTTGATCTCGTGCAATTTGAAAATGTACTCAAGGCGCATCCGGTAGCGGCTTGTATTTTGACTGCAAACCATCAAAACCCAACTGGGCACAGCCTAAGTTTGGAGCAAAAGCGCACGATTGCGGCACTAGCAAAGCAATATCAAACACCGATTATCGAGGATGATGTTTTTCGGGAACTTAGCCATAAAAAGACCATTCCTTTGCCCATTAAGCATTTCGATAAAGATGGCTGGGTGCTCTGGTGTGCCAGTGTTTCTAAGACTCTCGCAGCAGGCCTTCGACTCGGTTGGTGCGCCCCGGGTCGATTTTACGAAAAGTATCTAAAACAGCGTAAAGTGCGTACCTTAGGTGTGAATCAACCTATACAATTGGCGCTCGCATTGTATATTCAACGCGGCTATTACCAGCAACAACTCAGCAAAACCAATCGATTGTTGGGCGACAACTTAAGCTTTTATATCAGTTACCTACAGGAGAATTTACCAAAAGACTGTGTTATTTTTCAACCACAAGGTGGTTTAGTGTTATGGATAGATTTAGCGCTTTCAAATACCAACCAAATATGTCAATCACTTGATAAACAAGATGTTCATGTTCTTAGCGGTGAACAATTTTCCTCGACAGCGTTATACCACTCATGTATCCGTCTCAATATTGGCCTTCTCCCATCCGCCGCTATAGTCAAGCAACTCGAATTACTGGTTAATACCGTGAAACTTTTAAAAAAGTAGCAATATCAATCATGTCCAAACACATGATAAAAGGTACACTGCAAACTCAAAACAACAAATTAAGGGATCAAATGCAAGACCTCACCAAAGGACCTATTCACAAGTTAATTATTACGATGGCAGTACCCATTGCCGTAGGACTGTTGATACAAACGCTTTATTTTCTTGTCGATTTATATTTTGTTGGTGCTTTGGGTGAAACAGCACTGGCAGGTGTGAGCGCTGCTGGCAATTTATTTTTCTTTGTTATGGCCTTAACGCAAGTATTTAATGTTGGCTGCGCGACACTTGTTTCTCATGCCATTGGCCGAAAACAAACTCAAGAAGCCAACAATATTTACACGCACTCCGTGTATTACGGTTTAATTGCCACCATAGCCTGCTTTATATTTGGCTACCTATTTGGCCATCATTACTTTGATGCTATCGCGGCTAATGACGCAACTTATCAGGCTAGTATTGATTATTTTTACTGGTTTTTACCCTCACTGGCGTTGCAGTTTGTGCTCACCACAATAGCCGCATCTATGCGCGGTGCAGGGCTTGTAAAACCATTTATGATTATTCAGGTTGTCGCCATTTTGCTTAACACCTTACTATCACCATTATTGATCACGGGAGTGAGTGTACTGCCGCAAATGGGTGTGGGTGGTGCCGCATTGGCAAGCTCAATCTCAGCAGTATTTGCATTACTCTTAACACTCAACTATCTGCGCAAATCATTGCATACATTGCAAATAGTCACACCACATTTCAAAGGGAACTGGCATGTTTTAAAACAAATCCTAAAAATTGGCGTCCCAGCAGGGAGCGAGTTTATGTTGACCTTTTTATACATGGCGGTGATTTTCTGGGCCTTAAGCCAATTTGGTTCTGCCGAACAAGCTGGATTTGGGTTAGGTAGTCGAATTATGCAAGCCGCCTTTTTACCTGTTATGGCCATCGCGTTCGCGGCCCCAGCAATTGCCGGGCAAAATTACGCAGCCGGTAAAATAAAGCGCGTACATCAAACTTATAAGATCACCATGTACATGACTGTCACACTGATGTTTTTGATTTCGCTCCCTTGTATTTTATTGCCAGAATTATTCTTTATAGCGTTTACCAATGACGCAGATGTACTGAACGCCGCCACGACATTTTTAAGTTACATTGGTTTTAACTTTGTACCTGCGGGTGTTATTTTTTCAGCCGCCGCGATGTTTCAAGCATTTGGCAATACTTGGCCCGCATTGCTCGGCACATTTTTAAGGGTTGGCAGTTTTTGGGTGCTGTTAGCCTTTTTTATGAGTCAGCAAACATTGACCGTTACAACCATGTGGAGCATCTCCGTTGCTTCTTCGTTCTTTCAATGCATCGTTGTACTTGGGTTACTCCATATGACACTCAAACAGCGAATTTATAGCAAGGCGATAAAACATAAACCAGAGCCAACAAATGAGCGCGAAGTAAACCTCGCTTAGCGTATTCAAGTCAGCCCTTTTGGGCTGACTTAATATCTGCCAATAACCGGGTTACTCACATTGGGCCGAATCAAAATTATCAACGTATTGTGCAATATGATCAAAATAGCCATCACTTAAAATAGCGGTGGTGCCATAATGTCCTGCATCACTACCAATGGTGAAGCTGTTCTGTGCACCTAGCCCTGCTTTAATAAATGCTTCAGCATCAGTTTTAGCATTACCATAAGCCCTTACAATATTGAGGCCTTGTGCTTTAAATCTATTTATTTCCTCAATTTTGTATTCAGCCGTTCTGTACATGCTGGTTTCATTACTTAACGAGGTTCTCAAAACGCCTTCTGGTAGTCCCATCCAGTCCAACCAGCTACGTGTGCCTTTTGCATACCAGTAAACTCGTGCGGTTAAATATATTGGCTGATAGCCCAAATCCATATAACGACGAACCAAGCTATATGCACCATCACGCGCATCGGCACGATCAATCCCCGTATAATCCCCAATAACCTCAGCATCCGATACCGTCAGCGTGCCATCAATATCAAACAAAACTGCTGGTGTATTCGGGTCCACGACAGTGACAAATCCTTCTGTGCCTGAGCCATCCGCAGGTACGCCTGCATATACTCGGTACTGTCCTGCAGGTAACTCCGGAATTGTCACAAACGCTTTTCCATCGCTGTTGGTGACTTGCTGTGATAAAAATTGCCACTGAGTATCCTGCTCACCGCGAATATAAAAACGCACCGTTTCGTGCTCTAAATCTTTATGTGCCACCGCCCCATAATCAAATTTAGCGGTGAGCCTTGCCGTTTGCCCTGTCGCAACCACAACATCATGGATCATATGAAAACTGGGTAACCAAGTGATAAAACGGTTTAGCCCGTTACGATACCCAGAGTCAGGCAATTGAGGTTTTGGATAGTTGATTTCCATCCATGTTGGATCAGCACATTTAGGTAACGCAGAAGCGCCAAATGTAGAGAGTATTGCTAAAGTAGCAAGGGATTTTTTTAAGCTCGACGTTTTCATTTTTAATCCTTTGTATTTTTTGGAGTAAATACACTATAGATAAAAAATTAAACTTTTATTAACATAAAATGAAAAATCAGCATTTCATATTAGTGTCATATACTGAATAACAAAAAGGGATGAGTTGGCCATCAAGGAAGAGGAAACAAAGTGACACTGACATACATCAGTGCCACCAAAGTACAGGGAGAAAACTTACTTTTTCTTTGATTTAATCCACTGCAAGTAGTTGTTATAAATATGACTGACTTGCATTGTAGAGTCACCAGCGCTAATACCATGACACGCAAAACAGTTCTGTGGTTGAATTTGTGGATTTGTACCCGTAGTAGTACTAAACGTTTGGGTATAGGTTTCCATTGTCATGTTAGCAACGGCCAGTGAACCGCGAAGCGAGTCATTGGCATTCTTACCGACAATATTTCCGCTAATACCGTTACCAAAATTGTAACCTTGCGTACTCAGCCAAACAGAACCTGCATAATAGTAGTTGCTCCATACAGGGTTTGACTTTTCTAGCTTCGCATTTACCTCACCGTTTAATCGTGCAATGTTGTTAAAGTTAGTCACATCGCGTTCCTGTTGCTTAACTGGAGCACCTAAAGAAGGGTCTTGACTATTTGTATACGGATAGCCGTTTGGTACACCATACTGATACAAACGGAACGAATTAGTGACTTTTTCATCTGCAGGGTAACTTAAATGTGCATCTTGAACTTCAGTACCGCCGCGATAAAGCAAATATTGATGACTGTTACTTACCACTTTATCTTGCTCTAAATAAGCCGTGCTTTTTACAAATTCATCTCCTGATTGATAATAATCTGGCGCAGTGAGTTTATGTTCAAAAGTCGCCCAAACAAACTCAGGGTGATTCTCAACCACACCAACGACGTGCATGCCTATCATAGCAACTTGGCTCGGCTCGCTATATTTGTTGTCGGTTTTGTAGATTGCGTCTCGAATGTAAAATTGTGTTGATAGGTCAACGCCTTTGTACACCTCTTGTAACTCTTTAACATCAATCCAAGCAACCTTCATTTCAACCGAACCCACCGCAAACTCAGCACTTTTTGAAGCAACGGGGTGTTCAATTGCAGATTTCATAAACGTGTCATTCACGTGAATTGAGAAATGTACAGGTAAACCACCATACTTGCTGTAAATGATGGGGTCGCCAAAGCCCGCTTGGTTAAAATCTTCTAAAATCAAAGTCTGTGTTGGCTTTAATCCGGTTGGATTTAGTAGGTCGTTCCACGGCTCAAAGTAAGGCTTTAATGCGTTGTCGACTTGCCAAAAACCAGGCCCGAACATAAACATGTTACCCGGCGCTTTTTTATCCGTTTGGGTTAAGTATAAAAACTTATTCCACGACCATTGATGAAAATCACAATTGCTTGAGGTGTCTTTACCATTTTTAAAAGCAAATGGACTATCTGGCCCTTCTTTTGGGTTAGGCACTGGAGACGCAAACCAGCTTGGTTCAGCATTACATTTTTCGTTGCTATAAGCATTAGCCACAGATGTAAACGACAATGCTGCGATAGATAAAACACATAAACCAACAAGTGGCTTAGCGTTTAATGATGACGGTAACATGATTATTTCCTTTGTAACGTATACTCACCATCAAAATATAGAGTGTTTGTTTGCGATAGGTAAATTACAGTGCCTTACACAGCTAAAAAACACTCAAAACATCACATAAAATTTACAAGTGCATAGTTTGCCCATACAATGACCCAAAGGCCATAAAATAAGCAAGCCAATGGATTTTAAAATTAAAATAAACGGCAAAAGGCATTACGGGCAACGCCCTAACGCAAATATAAAAATGAGCTTTGAAAGTGATAGAGGCCGCATTATTAACAGTGCAGCCCTTCGAAGGCTGCAACAAAAAACACAAGTGTTTCCGCTGGAAAGAAATGCCGCTGTTCGCTCAAGGCTCACTCATTCTTTGGAAGTGCAGCAAAATGGCCGCTTTATCGCCCAAAAGATCATTAAAACACTCAAACAAGCCTACAAAGCACCAACGCTTTGTGAAGACCTAGCATCGGAGCTTGAAACCTTAGTCGAAATGGCGTGCTTGATGCACGATATTGGCAACCCAGCATTTGGTCACTTTGGCGAATCAGCAATTAACGACTGGTTTAGCCGCTACTTAAAACAGCACCGTACTTATGGTGAAAAAGCAATTGAAGCACTAGCGCAACAGCATGCAAGCTTTGATCACCAACTTATTTGGGACCTATGCCACTTTGAAGGCAACGCCCAAGCTATTCGTATTGTTCATACCTTGCTTAGCTTAAACCTGACTTACAGCCAAACCGCCAGCATTTTAAAATACACCCGTTGTGGCACTCATACTCGCCCACATGACGGAGACCCCAAAAGCTACCTGCAGAAAAAAGTAGGTTACTACTTTAGTGAGCAATCATTCGTACAACAAATGTGTGATGAGTTACAAATCGAGTTAGGCAATCGACATCCTGTTTCTTACATTATGGAAGCCGCTGATGATATATCCTACTGCTTAGCCGATATTGAAGACGCGGTAGAAAAGGGTTTTATCAGTGTCGATAAAATCATTGAAGTATTTGACCACGAATATCAAGCAGAGCTAACCAAGCTGCCAGATAGCGAGCAAGCCTATCAAGACTTTGTAGGGCAAAAATGCGTTGACGCCAAGAAACAAGCCAAAAAGAACCTCGCCAACTTTAATAATGAGTTTTTTATTTGGCTTAGAGTAAGCTTAGTTCACCCTTTGGTAGAGCACGCCACACAAAGATTTGTAAACAATCTAGAAGCCATTTACGAAGGCAGCTTTAACCACGCTTTGCTTGAAGATAAAAGCTACCAATTCGCCATTACCCAAGCCCTTAAAAATGTGGCATTCAAGTACGTATTTAATCACAAAGAAGTGGAGCAACTAGAACTACAAGGCTACAAAATCACCTCAGGGATTTTAAGCGAATACCAACGCCTACTTGATTTAAGCGCCGAACAGTTCGCCAGCGTCATAGATAAGAGCAATAAATACCCCGTTGAAGTACGCCTACTTAACCGTGTTTCAGGCCAATTTATTGCCGTATATCAGCAAGCTATTGAAAAACTCACTCACGAACAAACGCAAAACCCCATTTTTGAGTTTTATTACCGCTGCCGACTACTGCAAGACTTCGTCAGCGGCATGACCGATCAATTTGCGTATGATACATATAGAGCGTTGATGGTGGTGGATTGATATGGATAAAGCTAAAATTGTTTGAGGAATTGCAAAAGCTACGGACAATCACTAGCGTTATATAAATAAGCTTTCTTTTGTGACATATGGCACATTATTGTTCACATTAACCATCCTTGTTGCTGGGTACGCTCGATATTCTCTTTCAGGGAAGTGCCATATATTTATGGACGAATTAGGATAAGTGTCATAAAAAAGATGATCCCACCCCAAACATTCTGCCATCTTTCTAATAGCTAATAGTTTTCCAGAATGAATTTCTAATGAAGGGTTTACGTAGTGATTGTGGGATGAATTGATCGCACCAGTAAATAGGTCAGCTATCTGTATTAATAATTCACTTTTAGAATCGCACTTCCTAACACCTGTAACATTCCCTAACTTATGTTTAAGATTATGATTGGCGATCCTTTCAACTACTTCTGGGTGCTTACCATAGGAATCAGATTTATCATCGATCTTAGCTTCTATTGTCGAGTTTAATATCCGAGCGCAAAAAGTCATCAGCATTGTGTAACTTTTATAAAATGC
Organism: Pseudoalteromonas sp. ATL1; assembly: GCF_058933015.1. Classification (NCBI taxonomy): domain Bacteria; kingdom Pseudomonadati; phylum Pseudomonadota; class Gammaproteobacteria; order Alteromonadales; family Pseudoalteromonadaceae; genus Pseudoalteromonas; species Pseudoalteromonas sp. ATL1. Next base: position 372,755 of record NZ_JBZYXL010000002.1, read on the forward strand.
TAACTCTTCATTCTTGTGCCAATTTTTATAATATTGCTTCCAAGTTACTTTGCATATGAAACTAACTGGTGACTTATTAATCAACAATGTTAAGTCTATTAAAAAGTTAATCATTCCATAACTTTTTTTGACACGCTGCCATTTTAACTCTCTATCACGAGGCAAATTATGCTTATCAATTAGGTGATTAACTTGCACTTCGAATTCTTTCACATAATCCTTAGGGACAAGCAGACATCCAATAGTAAAGCACTTATCTACCGAAGAAGTACCACTCTCATCCGCAAATAAGAGGTATTTCATTTCCTTTGTTAGTTGTAGTTCACTTTCAACCGCGCAAATGTTACAAACTCATCTCTGGCTTCCATTACTGCGTACTCTGGGTTTCTTGGTACCAACAAATAGCTTGCTTCACCTTGTGCATTAACCTGTTTTTTTACATCACGTAATAAAAATTGCTCATCGCCTGTTTCGTCAAACCGTTCTATAGCAATCGTTGTATTCGTGATCGAGCCTGCATTATCTGAAGTAATACGCTCTAGAAGCAGCAGATCACCGTCTAGAATTGGGTGCTTACCACCATTCATTGAATTGCCGCTGGCATGAGCCAAAAAGTGTTTAGTGGGGTCTACTTTGCCACTTCCTTCTGGCGCTGCTCGGTACTCTAGCTCACTTATGTCCGCATTCTTAAAGTGCCCACAGGCTATTTTTAGATTTGGAAAATACGGCAGCATAGTCACATCGACATCGTTGTGATTATTTTCAGTATTGCTTTCACTGTTAGGGGCGTGTGAAGTTTGGCCAAATAACGCGATATTCGATTGAGAAGCAGAAGCCAAAGGCTGATTGGATTTGTCCGTTTTAGCTTGCACAGATTTAGGCTTATATTTAGCCAAACGATAATCCACGAGCTCTTGTATACAGCTTTTTAGTAACTCAATATCCTGTTTTTTGACTGAGAAGTTTGCTTCAAATAGAGAATTTGTAAATGGCGTGCCATGTCCTGAAGAGGACTTAAACCAAGGCTTAGTCTTTTGCCCTTTTCTTTTTAGGTGAAGGTATGCACCAAGTGGGTTATCAAGCCAAAACCTAAACCACTTGGTATCATTGCCCGATTGAAACTGTCGTTTAGGATCTATATCACTTTGCCAAAGTTTGGGATTGCGCTGGAGTAAAGTGTATGACGCTTTTGCTAACTGGCCGCAGGTAAGCGATTTATTTAAGCCATCCAACTCAATAAAAGCCTTGAGTAAAATCATCTTAAAACACTTATCCATGCGTGTTAATTCAACCGCTTCAAGCAAAAAATCTTTATATGAAGAAAGCCAAGTTGAATTTATAGAGCGATGATGTTTATCTAAGCTAGGGCTGTTGCGATTTTGTAGCTCAGCTATCATCTCAAACCAACTACCGTGTTGCTGCTTTGGTTTATCTAAACTACCGTAGTGGTGATAGAACTCGCACGCTGTGGGGCCGTGCCCCATTAATTTAGCGAGTGCTTCATAGTCTTCTAAAGCGCTTGTTCTTAATTTCTTAGCCAGTTCATTCCAAAATTGTGCGCTTTGCAGATCGTAGGTGACATTACACCCCAGTGGGAGAACGGGCGCCTTAAGCTTACGCATCACGTCTTTTGCGCTATTCACTCCCAGCAAGGCCATCGGCTTGTTTAAGAAGCTATGATGATTACCAATAAAGTCCAATACAACTAAATGCGCCTTACCTGCGTGGACTCTGAGTCCACGTCCAAGTTGCTGCAAAAAGAGTATTTTAGATTGGCTAGGCCTGAGCATCATAACCGTATCTATACAGGGTAAATCGGTACCCTCATTAAACAAGTCAACGCAAAATAAAACCTTCACCTGTCCTTGCTGCAATTGTGTTAATGCATCATTGCGACGTACCTTAGAGCCACCATAAACAGCGAGAGACACAACGCCTTTTTCATTAAAATATTGCGCCATAAATTCAGCGTGCTTAATCGACATGCAAAACGCAAGTGTTCGAGTTTGAGCATGTTGTTGCCACTGCTCGTATGCATGCTTTGCTCTGCGCATAGTCACTAATTTATTTTCAAGCTTGGTTTCGTCAAACTTGCCATTGCGCCAAGGGATTGCTTTGTAGTCAACTTCTTCATCCCAAATGCCAAAGTAGTTAAAAGGCACCAATGTTTTCGAATCAATGCCGTGGACTAAATTACGCTCATAAACCAAATTGTTATCACATAAGCTCAATATGTCGGCTTGATCAGTCCGTTCTGGCGTTGCTGTTAACCCTAATAAGAATTTGGGGTTAAAGTAGTTGAGTAAATTTTGATATATACCACTGCAGGCATGATGAAACTCATCAACGACTATGTAGTCGAAGTGAGTTGCGCAAAATCGTTGTAAGTGAGTTAATTTGCCTATTGTTTGAATTGAAGCGAATAAGAAGTCTGCCTCTACTTCTTTTTTATCACCCTTATAGTACCCGACTTTGCCATCTAATAAGGTCGTAAACGTATTTAAGGCTTGTTGTAAAATTTCTTCTCTATGTGCTACAAACAGAACTCGCTTTGCGGCAAACTGCTGCACGTCAAACGCTGCTAGCCAAGTTTTACCCATACCGGTGGCGAGCACAACAAGGCCACGTTGATACCCTTGTTGTCTAGTTTCATTTAGCTTTTTGAGTGCTATAGCTTGGTCCTCGCGAGGCTTTGGTTGCTCAACTTGCTCATCTACAAATCCACTCCCGACCGCAACAAACGTTGGTTTTTTACGACGCTTTATATATTGGTCAATCCAGCAGTGGCTTAATTCATTAACTTGCGGATGCTCAAAAAGCGTTGAAAAAGCCTGATCAAATTGATGAAACGCATCAGTGTCTGACTTGGAACCATAAAAATCATGTCGAAAACACCACTCTAAGCCTGTTGTTAAAGCAGACTTACTCATGTTGTTTGAGCCTACAAATGCACTCCCCTCAAATGGTCTGCCGTTATCCATAGCACCTTTGATAAAGATGTAAGACTTCATATGGAAACTGTCTGTGCCCTGAGTTTCAAAAATGCGCACATCTGCGCCTTCTTCTTTTAACAGCATTAAATCCCTGAGGGCATTTGGGCAAGTAATGTGTAAGTAATCTGAAGTAAGTATTCTGACTTGGTTATTTGCTTCAAGCGCTTCATTAAGTGCACTTTTCAGCAGATTGAGTCCTGAGCGTTGAATAAACGACACTGTGATATTAATTGTATCCGCATGATTAATCGCATGCAGTAGCGCTGGTAACAGCGGGTCGGCACCACCTCGATAAAGCTGTTGTTGATTGCTAAGCTGCAAAGCGCTTCCTTGATCTATACGGCTCACAAAACTAGTCCTTCCTAAGTAATGCGTTTAGCCAAAGCTCGTTTTCTCGATTAGGTCGTTGATCTTCAGTGACCCATGTTTTCAATACACTTAGATGAGGCAAGCTTTCAACTATCGACGCAAGACCTTTTTCATTTAAGTCGGTAAACCGTCGGCCATTATGTTCTCGCTCTTCGACACCATATTTAAATGACACATACATCACTCCGTGTGGTTTTAAAGCTTTTTCCAACCTTTCAAAGCTATCAACTAAGTCATTTTTAGCCACGTGTAATAAGCTTGCGCATGCCCAAATACCATCAAATTGTGCAATTGCATTGATGTCTTCGAAATGTGCATGCTGCACGGCTTGGTCTAAATTTTTAGACGCAATTTCAACCAATTGCTTACACGCATCCATTGCACTTACGGTATATCCAAGCTTTTTGAATGCCAAAGCGTCACGGCCGCTACCACAGCCAGCATCGAAGATATGAATGTGCTTTTTATCACTTAATTGGACTAACGCTGGTAAAAACTCACTATAAAGTGGCTGCATATCAACGTTTAAAGTAGAGCTTGCAAACTCTTGGGCATGCTCAGCGTAATATTCGAGTGTAATGTTGGACATCAATTACCTAAAAATGTATGGGTTTCAAAACGTAAAATACAGTAAATGAAAAGACTGAGATGTTTTTCCGTCAGCAAATAAATTGACCATCAGAGTTTAATGAAACCATAAATATATTCATATCACATGGTAACTTTATTGAAACACCAAAAGCTTCTTTTAAACGCATAAACTTCCTTTCATTTGGCTTGTTACTTCCTTAACCGTATTTATTTGAATACTGCAACTGCTGTGAAGACGAAGTGACTATACAGGCGGGTTACAACAGCTCTAAGTTACCATGAAGTTTCGCGTATTTAATAGTGATCTGAGTCAAAAAACGCAAAAAACGTTCACCATATGTTTACATTAAAGGGAAGTTTGAGGGCGACAAGTAGGTAGAAGTCAGATAAAAAACCGTCAAACGTATCATTTAATTTTTACAAGCACGATTACAGTGAATTACAGCTTAAAGATAGCAGCGCACTGTCAAGGGAATAATCGGTTGAGAAGTGTCTAATACGTTGAAACGAAGCTGTTTATATATCATACAGACGTATGCGATGAAGTGAGGTAAAGCTCGTCCATGAGCAACTGGATTTGCAACAGTTATGCACATAACCGTGATTGCAGATTTCATTGTTAGTGGCAAATGTGGAGAAATTATGGATTTTAAAATTTACTTTCGTTTCCAATTTCACTCACAAGTTTAAATAAATGTTAAATTAAATGTTTACACACGGTAAACATTAAGGTATCTTTTGTTTCGCATTAAAAGCTTAATCTCCTTAAAAAGTTGATTATCGCTGTTGCCAACAGGGAGGTTGGCGGTGTTTTATCTTCCTTAAAGCACACTGTTTAGGTGTTGTTATTCAGCAGGCCCACTTTATGTGGGCCTGCTTTTTTTTGCCCCTAAATTCACTTTACTCACGTATAAGCAGTGCTAACATAACGCTGTTTTTTGTAAGGAGACTCGTTCACGTGCACTTAAGAAAGCCTTTTTCCGTTTTAGTGGTGATTTATAATCATAATCATGAGTTTTTGTTGATCCGCCGCGCTGACGATCCCGACTTTTGGCAATCGGTAACCGGAGGCGTAGAGCAAGGTGAGCTTCCTTTAGAAACCGCTTACCGTGAGTTAAAAGAAGAAACGGGAATAGACGCCAAAGCGCTGGGAATTGAAATACACGACCATCAAACGACCAATCATTACGAAATAAGGCCAGGTTGGCGCCATCGTTATGAACCCGGCTCTCTTATTAATACTGAGCATGTATTCAGTATTTGCGTACCAAACAATATCGTTGTTCAGCTAGACCCAAAAGAGCACACCGAGTTTCTTTGGCTAGATAGAGAAACGGCTTTACAAAAAGCATGGTCACCTAGCAATCAAAAAGAAATTGCCAGCGTGCAATTTTAGCCACAGTGAGCAATAGCAAATAAAAAGGCCTTTATCATGTGATAAAGGCCTTAGTAAACATTACATTATAATTAGTTCAGACAGTCGCTCATTACCAAATTTTTACGCGCTTCTCTTCTGGCTTAAACAGCTTGTCACCTTCTTTTAGCGCAAACGCTTCATAGAATGGCGTAAAGTTCGTTAGTGAACCATTTGCTCTAAACTCACCCGGTGAGTGACTATCAACCACAAGCAACTGACGTTGCATTTGTTCGCGGATCTTCGCGCGCCAAATTTGCGTAAAACCAATAAAGAAACGCTGTTCTGGTGTGTAGCCATCTAGGTTTTGACGAGGCTTGTCTTCTAGTGACAACTGATATGCCTTGTAAGCAACGGTTAAGCCACCCAAATCACCGATGTTTTCACCCAGTGTTAGGCGACCATTGACGCTTGCATCATCAAACAGCTTGTAACCGTCAAATTGCGCGACTAGGCTGTCACCACGTGTTTTAAATTGGTCCAAGTCCTTTTCATGCCACCAGTTATGGATATTACCTTCACCGTCAAACTGTGCACCTTGGTCATCAAAACCATGACCAATTTCGTGACCAATTACGGCACCAATACCACCATAGTTCACCGCATCATCGGCATTCATATCAAAAAATGGCGGTTGTAAGATAGCCGCTGGAAATACAATTTCGTTTCTAAGTGGGTGATAATAAGCGTTCACCATTTGTGGTGTCATGCCCCACTCTTCTTTGTCAACCAGTTGGCCGATTTTTGCAAGCTCACGTTTCGTTTCAAACTCGTCAGAGCGCATAATGTTGCCCACTAAGTCATCCGCATTGATCTCAAAGTCGTAACTGCGCCACTCGTTCGGGTAACCTATTTTGTAACGGAACTTAGCAAGCTTTTCTTGTGCGGCTTGCTTGGTTTCGTCCGACATCCACTCAAGCTCATCAATGCTGATGCTGTATGCTTTGATCAAGTTTTGAACTAGCTGCTCCATGCGCTCTTTTGCACGTGGTGAGAAATGCTTTGCAACATATAACTTGCCAATTTCTTCACCTAGCATGGCATTAGTGAGTGACACACCACGCTGCCATCTTGGCTTTTGCTCTGCCACACCACTTAGCGCTTTACCGTAAAATTCAAAGTTAGCTTGCGCAAAGTCATCGCTCAAGTACTCAGCAAATTGGTTAACTGTATGGAACTTAAGGTATGCCTGCCACTGCTCAACAGAAATGGTGGCAAACAATTTACCAAAGTCTTCAACGTAGCTCGTTTCACCAACAACAATTTTATCTGTTTTAGGTAGACCCACTGCCTGCGCCATTTTGTCCCAGCTAAACTTGCCTAGTTTACCCGCTAACTCATCAGGTGTATGTGGGTTGTAGGTTAAGCTTGTCTCGCGTGACTTAGTGCGAGTCCACATCACTTCTGCTAACTTGGTTTCTATATCCAAAATGGTTTGCGCTGCTTTCTCAGGTGACTTTTCACCGATCAGCTTCAGCTCAGCCGCGATCATATTTACATAAGCGTCGCGCAGTGCTTTAGACTTTTCATCATCCTTGAGGTAGTAATCTCTATCAGGTAAGCCAATACCACTTTGGCCTAAATAAATCGTATTGTGTGTTGCGTTTTTAGCGTCTGCCTCAACCGCAAACCCTAACGGTAAGGTCACATCATACACAGATAACATACCAATCACCGCACTAAGTTGATCATAGCTTTTTGCAGCAGAAATTTTCTCAAGTAACGGCTTAATTGGTTCAAAACCAAGCGTGTTTAATCGCTCTTCATTCATAAAGCTGGTGTATAAGTCACCTACTTTTTGCTCACTTGACCCAGCTTGTGCAGTTTGCGTCTGTTTTTGTGTTTGCTGAATAATTTCTTTAACAGCAACATCTGACTCTTCTCTTAACTTAAAGAAGCCACCCCAAAATGTTTTGTCGCTTGGAATTTCAGTATTTTTTAACCAAGTGCCATTAACGTGACGGAAAAAATCGTCTTGCGGTCTAACGCTCAAATCAAAGTTTGCTTTATCAATCCCTGAATGTAGATTTTGCTCCACAACCGCTGTTGTTTGATCCACTTTAGCCGCTTGTTGAGAACAGCCGCCCAGTACTGCCAATGCCGCGGATACGGCCAATACGAGAGTTGTCTTTTTCATTATTTTTCTCAAATATGTCGCTTATTAGAAATGTGATTGTCATTATCGCCAAGCGACGTGCACATACAAGGTACAAATATGAACGTATGTAAACAACCATCAAAGCAGACTTTAAAAATAGTTAATAAACAAAAGGTTAACTGCGATAATGACATATTCAGTTACATTTTCACAGCGCTTTCCTAGCAAACCTGCCAGTATCAATACAGCTTTTTCAATGGTATTTGTTCAACTGTGTGAAGAACACAAACATTAATAAACTCAAACAATCACAAAAAGGAGAGTGCTATGAAACTCACTTTAAAAACCAAAAAACTGAAAACACTCGGGTCAAACAAAGCAATACAGTTAAATCAAACCCCTAATATTGCTGGCGGTAAAGAGTTAACAGGCCCATCTCTTTGCACTCAGTACTTTGCTGAAGGCGACACACACTCTGGGCCTACTCGCTGTACCGCGCTTTAATTTGCATCAGGGTACAACTTTAAATTAACAGGTGCGCTTAGGCGCACCTTGTTAACAAAGTATCCTCCCGCCTCTAGTCTATTTGTTCCCTTAGTGCTACGCTCAAAACAGGACCAACTTATCTGCTAAGGAACACTATGGACCCCGTTACACAAATACTCGAACTACTTTTTAACATTGAAGTTGTTATCTTCATTTTGGTTATTGTTGTACTCAAAAGCAGTATCAAATTTGTGCCGCAAAACCGCGCATGGATGGTAGAGCGATTTGGCAAATACCAATCAACTAAAGAGGCTGGCCTTAACTTTATCGTACCTTTTATTGATAGAGTAGCGGCTGATAGAAGCTTAAAAGAGCAAGCGGTCGATGTGCCATCCCAGTCGGCGATTACTAAAGACAATATTTCTTTGATTGTTGATGGCGTGTTGTACTTTCGAGTGCTCGACCCCTATAAAGCGACTTATGGCGTGGATGACTACATTTTTGCAGTTACGCAGCTTGCTCAAACCACGATGCGTAGTGAGCTTGGCAAAATGGAGTTAGATAAAACGTTTGAAGAAAGAGACTTACTCAATACCAATATTGTCACGGCGATTAACTCAGCCTCAGAGCCTTGGGGAATTCAAGTACTTCGCTATGAAATTAAAGACATTGTGCCACCCAATTCAGTGATGGAAGCAATGGAAGCACAAATGAAGGCAGAACGCGTAAAGCGTGCGCAAATTCTTGAATCTGAGGGTGATAGACAAGCAGCTATTAATGTGGCTGAGGGTAAAAAGCAAGCGCAAGTACTGGCAGCAGAAGCTGAAAAAGCAGAGCAAATTCTCAGAGCAGAAGGTGAAGCAAAAGCCATATTGGCAGTCGCTGAAGCACAGGCCGAAGCGCTCAGAAAGGTCGGGGAAGCCGCAGATACACAGGAAGGTCAAAAAGCCATTCAGCTCGATTTGGCAACAAAAGCTATTGCCGCTAAACAAGCCATTGCCAAAGAATCCTCTGTGGTTATTTTGCCTGATAATGGCACTGATGCCAGTGCGCTTGTTGCTCAAAGCATGTCTATTATCAACGCAATTAATAAACAACAAGGGTAAATTCTATGGCGTTTATATTAGATAACTTGCCTCAATCTTTGATAGTGATTGGCATTCTTGCGCTGATCATTGAGATCTTAGTACTTGGTTTTTCCACCTTTGTGCTGCTGTTTTTGGGTCTGTCGTTTATCTTTTCGGGTGCCATGATGTATGCCAATTTGATACCACAAGATTGGCTAACCGCATTGTGGGTAAATGGCCTTCTTACCTTTGTTTTTGCGCTAGTGTTGTGGAAACCACTGGTTCGACTACAAAAATCGGCACAACAAGATACCATACATACAGACTTTGCCGATATTGAACTAACGCTTGAAGACGACTTAAATGCGCAATCTCAGCTTTTTCATACCTACTCTGGCATTAACTGGCAGCTAAAAAGCCAACAACCTCTCGCAAAAGGCACTAAAGTGCAAGTGGTCAAAAAAGAGGTTGGAGTAATGTGGGTTGAAGAAAGTAAAAGTTAGTACTTGCAACCATCAAATAACTTAAGGGAAGGACTACCTGACACTTCCTTTTCACTCCCACTGTTAAAGTAGCTTTTTCGCACGAATAAAACTGACTAATTGCTCTGCTATTTGCTCATGCTCTTGCTTGGTGGGATGCCATATGCAACCACTAAGCTGTGAGTAGAATGTGTGGGCGTACAAGTCACTTTGACCCTGCTTATTAAGTAGCTCGATGGCTTCATTCGTCGCAGGAATGATGAAATCATATGGGTAAGCAGGCCTTGGCATAAATACAATGGGCTGCTCTGGATAACGAGCGCGCAACGTTTGCACAAACTCAACCATCCTTTTTACCCAAGCTTCTTTGACTTGTTGAATATCTTTCCATGGTTCATGAGCTTGTGGATCGGTACTAAAATCATTCGTACCCACTTCTATAACTAACAAGCTTGGGAACTTGTCCTCGAATTCTCGAGTGTCACCATGAACCGCACCGGCTTTGTCATAATAATAAGTTAGGTCGTGATGTGTTTGATTACCGTTCCAATTGCGTATCAATCCAAGGCCTGAAAAAGAAAGTTGCGTAAAGCTCGCGTCAAGTTGTTGCGCGCTCACATAGGGAAATGCAAGGCGTGCATTGCTTGTTTCCACCACTTCCGGCCATGTACATTCACGTTTAGAAGACTCGCTACCAAAGCCCGCACTGATTGAGTCGCCAATAAACAAAACATGTTTTTGACTTTCCCATACACCATCTAGCTGGCCGTCTACCTCAAAACTGAGTAACTGGCTAAAGTTAGCAGGATCTTCTGTGCGTTTTACCACTTCTATCGCTACAGGCTCTGCATTTTCTTGGCTGAACAGCTCGTAAGTTTTGGGCTGACCACTGTAATCCGTCATAATCTTTTTGTGCAGTTTACCGTCAACCAACACGTCAAACTGATTGCCCCAACCAATAAGCGTTGCGTCCAAGCGCGTGCCTTTCAGCTGAGTTTTAAAATGACTGCCGGGCCAATTAAAATTAACAGCACCTGTGCTGTAGTCTTTGGCAATTCGACCCTCGTAAACGATAGCGTGGTTTGTGGCTGGCACTGAGCGTGCGTAGACGTCGTTTGCGATAAGCGCACTAGCGCAAATCAACATAGAAATTAAATTAACCTTATTCATGTTGCTGTTCCTTTTAGTGAAAAATACAACATAGTATTAACCTAAAAGTTGAGCAATCGAGATTTATTCATAATGCTGGATCACGCTATCATACCTGTCGCATTTACTTGCTGCGCAACGACCGATTAACGCCCCAGTTAAAAACTAACACACTGTTATAAAAGATTTTATTTTATAAATAAAAAGAAAGAGCAGTTTATAACTGCTCTTTTATTTCGGCATATTTAATTCCTTTTCAATTTAGCGCTGAAGTGACAGGTTCGGAATCTCGAGCGCAATGCTACTTTTTGTTAACACCTTATCTGATAAAAATGTTTTCATTATTTCTAAAATTTCAGGCGACGACATATATAAGTTATGCCCAGCGTGTTTTACCGTCACGTGCGACAAATTGGTAAGCCCACTTGCCGCTTCAGTTTGTTCACTGAGATAGGTTCGCCCATCAAGCGTGCCAGAAAACAATAAGGTGGGTATGTCATTTTTTGGCTCAACTCTAAACTGCTCGCCAAGATCCAAATTTGTATCAAACATATTTAACATGGGCATCGGGAAGTTCAATACATCAGACAGCAAAGCCGATTTTGCCTGTTCACTGACCAAAGCGAGTCTTTTTGGCGTAATACCTGATGCCACATCCATTGCCAGTGGCATTAGGCTAAAGCTAATTATCTCTTCGTTAAAAACACCTCGCTGTAATACGCTTTCTAGTAACTCTGTCGAATCATTATCTAGCCCTAAATAGATGTGGATCAGCATAGCCAAATACTGGTTAGGGTCGGCAATCATCATGCTCGCAAGCATCCGTAAGTGACCCGTTTGAAACAATAGCTCGGTTTTAGCGCCTTCTTTGCTCTTAATTTTCAGAGGTATAGGCGTTTTGTCTAATTTTGTATGAACGCGCTTCATCAATTCTGTTAAATCAGGCACTGACTTTTTCAAAGGTTGTTGATCGATGATTTGCTGCACTCGCTTGAAGTAATCATCGGTCATTGCGGGTAGTTTTACGGTTTGATTAAGACCTTCGGCACTGGCAATAATCACTTTTTCAATACGCTCAGGGAACAGCTTCATTGCAGCAAATGCAAGGTGACTACCATATGAGATCCCCCATAAAGTGACTTTGTCGGCGTGTAAGTGTTTTCGCAAACTTTCAATATCTAGCGCATTTTGCACCGTTGTATAGCCATACACATCAAATCCTTTTTGTTGCCAAAATTCAAAACATTGTTTAGCTGCTTTGACATAGGCAAGCTTCACTTGCGACGGTGCAAGCTTTTCGGTTAGCGGCAACTTTTCATCTGAAACGCATCTAGGCGCTTGTTCAGATTGCCCTGTTCCTCGTTGATCTAGCGCAATCACATCTGAGTATTCCCGTAGCGCCATAAATAAAGGAAAGCGACGCCACTTCGCAGTACCAATTCCAGAACCACCGGGGCCACCAGCCAAATAGATAATCGGCGCACCTTTAGACTTGCCTGTACCAGGAAAACGTACGTAATTGACTCTGATCTTGCGACTGGTTGCGCTATTCCGATTCTCTGGTACAAAAAAGTGCCCTTCAATCGCATCAATACGCTCACCTTCATTTGGCTTAAATTTTGTCCACGCCTCGTTTTCAAATAGATCTGATTTGGCAAATACCAAACCGTGCATTGTCAGCAAGCTGAATAGCGTTGCTAGAATTGCGCTTTTTATTAGCATAAGATGACTCCTGTTATGTTTAGCCACTATTAAGCGCTAAGTGATTGCTAAACAATAAGAAGTCTTCTTTAAAAGGTAGCGGCTTTTAGGTGACGGCGTTAAACGGTAGTGATTTATCGGCAAACGGCAACGAGGAAACGTTTAAATTATGCACAAAGCATTTGCAAGTAAATTAGTGTTCTTTGTTTTTATGGTGCTCTTTCATAATATGAGCACGGCAGCGGACACACTACGGTCAATTCCGTATCATCATCCGGTGACGATTTGCGATGCCAATCCCTTACTCAACACCCCATTAAATAACATCAACTGCCATGAAGCCAAATTAATAGATATAGATCCCCAAAACACCGATATCTGGGTGAAAATCAACTTTGAAGACACAGCCTTTTGGCATGATATCAAGCCACCTTACGGTCTATATCTATCTGCAAAGGCCGCAAGCACTGTGTATGTCAACGGCGAGTTGCTCGGTCACAATGGCACGCCCTCAACCAACAAAAATGAACAGCCTGGCCTAATGGATAGTGTTTTTCACCTTCCTCAAAGTGCAATCAAACCATTGAATAATGAACTTATTTTTAACTTTTCGGGTTATCATAGTCTTATTCATTTAGGCACGCCTGTTCATCTTATTGCATTCGCACAATTTGGAGACCCGAAGCGTTTCATTCAATATTATAATTACGTGGCCTTGATACTGATTGGCGCATTCATGGTTGGCGCCTTATATTTTCTCATTCTTAGCTTTGGAAACAATAAGATACGTACATACCGGCTGTTTTCAACCTTGTGTTTTGTCGCAAGTTGCCAACTGGGCGCTGAAGTTTCTCGACGATTTATTGATTACACCTACCCTTGGCACGATGTTCGGCTCGTTACCATCACGCTGCTAGCCTGTCTATTTGGCCTACTGGTACTTATCTATGTTGCAAGTAAAGTTAAACCGGGCAAAGCGATTCATTGGATATACGGCGGCCTTTTGCTCACCCTTGTTCTGGTTATTGTCGTGCCCGGATTCGATACCAAAACAACGGCTGGTATTTTTACGCCGTTGCTCGTGGGTATTGCCTTGCTCACCACTTCGTGGCTAAAAACAAAAGACAAACATATTCTGACTTGGCTCATTGTTAAGCTATTACTCGTTGCGCTCATTTTTATCAGCGCTACAAGCTTTCATGAAATAATCTACTTTGTTGTTATTGGCTTGTTCCTTTGTTATTTATTTGTTCAACAAGCCTATGAATTAAGGCTTCAAAATGAGCAGCTACAGCAAGAACAATCAAAACTGGCAAAATTAGAATATCAACTGGCGCAAACAGCGCAAACTAAAGCCCCGAGTAAACTAGAAATAAGCAGCGCTGGTAAGGTGCAATATGTTAACTCAACCGACATCGCTTTTTGCAAAGCTGCTGGAGATTACGTTGAAATACATATGCTAGATAAAACGGACACGCTCTATTCGGGTACTTTGAAACAACTAGAGTCTTTTTTGCCTGCCACTTTTTTGCGAGTTCACCGCTCCTACATTGTCAACTTGAGTATGGTCGACACGCTCTCTTCAAATTCAAATCGCTCGGACAGCACCGCACATGTCTTGCAGTTAAATAATCAACAAACGGTGCCTGTCAGTCGACGTTTACTGCCAACGGTGAGAGATACGCTAAAGCAAGTGATACATTAATTAAACAAAAAAGCCGTTTTAGATAGTCTAAAACGGCTTAACATTGCGCGTATGCCAGTAACCTAACAAACTGGCATGCAATGAACTTTTATGCAGCTTTTTCATCTTCACTGCGTTCGCTATGGCGAATAAGGTAATCAAACGCCCCTAAACTTGCGGTTGCACCTGAACCCATGGCGATAATAATTTGTTTAAATGGCGTTGTTGTCGCATCACCTGCGGCATACACACCGGCCATAGAGGTTGCCCCTTTGGCATCAATGTTTATTTCACCAAATTGTGTGAGTGAAACCTCCGACTCTTTCAAGAACTCCGTGTTGGGCACTAAACCAATTTGTACAAATATCCCAGCGAGGCTCAGTTCATGCTGCTCACCCGAAACTCTATCAGTGTAAGTCAGTCCAGTTACTCTCTTACCATCTCCCAACACTTGAGTGGTTTGCGCATTCTTGATGATAGTCACATTAGGCAAGCTGTGTGCTTTTTTGATCAAAACATCATCGGCACGTAATGTGTCTGCGAATTCTAAAACCGTCACCTGCTCAACAATGTTAGCGAGATCAATGGCTGCCTCAATACCCGAGTTACCGCCACCAATGACTGCCACTGGCTTGCCTTTGAATAACGGGCCGTCACAGTGTGGGCAATACGCAACACCTCTTCCTTTGTATTCTGCTTCTCCTGGTACATTCATGTTTCTCCAGCGAGCACCGGTTGCGAGTACAATTGATTTTGCTCTAAGCACAGCGCCGTTTTCTAGCGTAATGTTTAAGTCTTCATCACGGCTAACTTTGACTGCACGTTGACCCGCCATGACATCTACATCGTACTGTTTTACGTGCTCTTCTAATTGAGCGACAAGTTTAGGGCCTTCAGTTTCTTTAACCGAAATAAAGTTTTCAATACTCATGGTATCTGCGACTTGGCCACCAAATCTATCAGCGACAACCCCCGTGTTTAGGCCCTTACGTGCGGCATAGATAGCCGCTGCACTACCAGCAGGACCACCACCAACAACAAGCACATCGAACACGTCTTTATCGTTTAGCTTCTGAGCCTGTTTTTGCCCAGCATTGCTATCCACTTTGTTCAAAATATCAGAGAGTGATACAGCACCTTGTGAAAACAACTCACCATTTAAGAATACGGTCGGTACCGCTAATACATTGCGCTCGTTTACTTCATCTTGAAACAGTGCGCCATCAATCATGGTGGTTTTTATCAGTGGATTAAGCCCCGCCATTAAATTAAGCGCCTGTACGACTTGTGGACACGTCTGACAGCTCAATGAAATATACATTTCAAAATTAAGCGGCTCGTTTAATGACTGTATCTGTTCAATCTCATCTTCATTGGCTTTGGGTGGGTGACCACCAGACTGCAAAATCGCCAAAATTAAAGAGGTAAACTCGTGGCCCATTGGCACACCTGCAAAAGTGATTTCCGTCAAACGCTGTTTAGAGCGCACTGACATACTCGGTTTACGAACCTGAGTCTCTGGATTATTTGATACTGAAATCATATCACTCAAAGACGCAAGCTCCGCGCTGAGCGATTCTAATTCTCTCGCCTTATTGCTGTCATCCAGTGCAATGACCAGCTCTACAGGCTCTTTTAGGGCGCTAAAATGGCTTTTTAATTGGTTTTTAATATTTTGGTCTAACATAATTTGGTCATCCTCACAGCAATAAATGGCTGGGGTGGCAGGCCACCCCGACAGAATTAGATTTTGCCTACTAGGTCTAGTGAAGGCGCTAACGTTTCTTCACCTGGCTGCCAAGATGCAGGGCAAACTTCACCATCGTGGTTTGCAATGTACTGTGCTGCTTGAACCTTACGAAGAAGCTCTTTTGCACTGCGGCCAATACCTAGGTCGTGGGTTTCAACCACTTTGATTTCACCCTCAGGGTTAATCACAAACGTACCGCGTAGTGCCAAGCCTTCTTCTTCAATCATCACACCAAAGTTACGTGTGATTTTCCCTGTTGGGTCACCAATCATTGGGAATTGAATTTTCTTGATTGTGTCAGATGCATCGTGCCAAGCCTTGTGCGTAAAGTGCGTATCTGTTGATACCGAATACACTTCTACACCCATGTCTTGTAGCTGTGCATAGTAGTCAGCCAAATCACCAAGCTCCGTTGGACATACAAAGGTAAAGTCAGCTGGATAGAAGAACACAATTGACCATTTGCCGAGTAAGTCTTGCTCACTCACTTGTACGAAGTCGCCATTGTGGTAAGCCGTTGCATTGAATGGTTGAATTTTTGTGTTGATCAATGAAGTAGTCATATTTTTCTCTCTTAGTTAACGTTATATCGGTTGCGAACTTTGTTTGCTTGTTCGCTTTGCTTGGTTACTAAGATAGGGTGAAATGAAAAACAAATAAAATTGATCGTTTAGATTGTTTTAATCCATTTTTGCGATTGGAAACTTTTTTAGCCCTGAGAGTGATCAATTCAGCGTTGAATTACATAGAAATTATAAGTAACACGCGTGCTGCGTTATACTCGCAAGTAACGACCTATAAATCGCCTATTCAGAGGACAACATGCATCCACATTTTAATCACATACAGCTTGGCTATTATGGTGTTTTACCCTTTTTAGCCTGTGTGTTCTTTTCGTTATTACTCGGCTCATCACAAGCAGCTGTTGATGCATTTACATTTTACAGCATGGGCATTTTGGGTTTTATGGCAGGCTCCCTTTGGCGAGCAGGAGAGCAATCATACACGCATGCAATCATGGCGGTACTGGTTGTGATCCCCTACCCACTTTTAACATTTGTTTCATCGACTAGCATGCTAATCTACTTATCGATTGGTTTTATCTTGGTGCTGGCATTTGAGCGAGGTATGGCACCTTGGCAGGATCACCATAAGGACTACCACAAGATGCGTTACATTCTCACGTCTATGGTGTTTGTTTGTCATCTATTTATGATTGCCCAAAGCATTGAACTGAGTCGTGTTTAAACTGCTATACCTAAATAAGTAATTAGCTTTGTTGCTCACTGGCACGGACATGAAACAGAAAATAGCCATTGCTTTAATTTGGTCTCTAGGCCTGTCATTTTTATTTTGGACTTTCTCACAAGACAAAGTGCTCTTGGATGCGATTGAAGAAGTCGTGTGGTTTTGTTTATCAACCACCGTTGTGGTGCTTGCTGCGCCTCAGTTAAATAGCAGATTGCTTATTTACGGCTGGTTTTTTTATTGTACAGGGCTGATGCTCGACGCGATAGATGACTATATCGGTTATGACCTCATTCCCGTTTTGATCCTTGATACATCGTTTAAAAGCATTGGTTTTATCTTGGTGTGCTATGGCATGCTCGTCATGCTGGCATCAAAAAAAGACACCATCATGCGATTGAATTTAGAAATTGCCAGCCGCAAACAGTTAGAACAGCGTTTACGTTACGAAGCCTTTCACGACGCTTTGACGGGCATTGGTAATCGAAAAGCCTGTTTCAATGAATTTGATACACACTGTGACCAATACGCGTGGCTATACTATTTCGATTTAGATAATTTTAAACATGCTAACGATGAATTTGGCCATCATATTGGCGATGAGATCCTCAGTAGTTTTGCCAAAAAGCTCATGAGTGAGTTGGATAGCGAAGCCGTATTTCGCATTGGAGGTGATGAGTTTGTCGCTTTTACAAACTTAGCATTTGACGATAGAGAAGCTCTGCGAGCCAATTTATCTTCCCAATTACAACAATACCAAGTAGGCGTCAGCATCGGCGCTGCAAAAACCAATAAACATCTTGAGCCTGACAAAATCTTACAACAAGCAGACGCTAAGATGTACCGAGATAAGTCTCGTCGTGATAAATAACAAAGACTTACTCGAACGTACCTAGCAAGCAACGCATTTCGTTGTTATTCTTTAATAAATTGTTACGAAGGAAAGACCGTGTTTAGCCAATTATTTAAAAACAAACAAATGGAGCAGGAACTCGCTAGCTTGCAACAAGCATTAGCAAAAAGCCAAGCGAACAATCAGGCTCTACAGACTCAAAATGACGAGTTAAGAGATGAGCTAAGCCAGTATCAAAAACAACTCAACGACAATACCGATAACCAGCTACTCCAATGTGCGTTAAGCGGTTTAGCTCAAATCTACGGTATTCGTGAGAGCGTTGCTAACAGCTTTACGGAAATTGAACACCAAAGTCAGTCTATTTCGCAGGTCAACAAGTCTTTTGAAATATCTGAAAACTCACTCAAGGATATTCTTAAAGGCATGGTAAGCTTATCTGAAAATATGGGTAGCATGACGACCAATATTTCGGGGCTTTCACAAATGGCAGATAACATAAACACCTTTGTTACCACCATTTCAAAAATCTCAGATCAAACTAACTTACTTGCTTTAAATGCCGCAATTGAAGCTGCTAGGGCCGGAGAAGCCGGACGTGGATTTAGTGTTGTAGCCGATGAGGTACGTGCCTTAGCCAACAACACCAACGAATCTGCCAATGAGGTCTCTGACTTAGTTAAAAAAATCATAGATACCACCCAACTCACCGTAAATGCCGTGGAAGTGATCCAACACTCAAACGAGCAGTTATCGCAAAGTATTGGTGACCTCAATGGTGAATATAAAGATATTGTGCGCAATTGTGGTTCTATGAAACAGACCATTTTGGGCGCGACTACACAAACTTTCATACAAACCGTTAAGTTGGACCATGTTGTATGGAAAGGCGCGGTTTATAACCATTTAATTGGCGTTGACCGTCAATCTATTGATAGTTTTTCAGATCACACCAGTTGTCGGCTAGGTCAGTGGCTTGGTGGTGAAGGTGCTAAGAAGTATGGCGATTTAAGTGCTTACAAATCTATTGATGCACCACATAAAGAAGTTCATACCGCAGGCGTACAAGCGATGAAACTCAACGCGCAAGGAGACAAAAAGGCAGCCATTGTGCAGCTAGGCAAGATGGAGCAAGCCAGCGAACGAGTTATGCACCTGCTTGATGAACTAGCCCTTAAAGGCCGCTAGCAGCTTTTTCACAATAAAAATGCTAAGCTCGCCGCTGTTTTAACTTCAGTAGTCCTGTATGATTTTCGAAAAAACATGGCGAGTATTAACCGTTGGTGATGGCGACCTCAGTTTTTCACATGCGTTGCAAACATCTGATCAAATCAGTGAGTTAACTGCAAGCACCTATGATGACGAGCAAACCATTCGTGACAAATACCAACATCACGCGCTAGATCTTATTAAGAATAGCGGCACCGAATACTTACCCGCATTCGATGTCACTGAGCAAAATAGTTGGCAACGCTTGGGCGGGCAACAGTATGATCTGGCTATTTTTCAATTTCCGCTGATCCCTGCATTTGCTAATCATTCAAAGTTTGTGCAGTCTGCTTGGTCGGTTAATACCCTTAATCGTCGACTGCTGCGTTTATTTCTTGATAATGCCTATCGCTATGCGCTTGACCCAAATGGACCGATGCTGTGTTACATCACCTCTAAGGACGTTAAACCGTATTGTGAATGGGATTTAGAAAGTTCGCTGTGTATGGGTTCAAATATGCAATTTTTAGGGTTGCACGACTTTAACATTGCACAATTTCCGGGTTATCAGATCAGAAATGTTGATAGAGACAAGCACGTTAAGGATACCAGTGGTACCACCTTTGTGTTTGGCGCTAAGCATCAATCAGAATTAGCAAACAAGTTATATATGCCCAAATACCTTAACGATGATCACTGCAGTTTCTGCCGCGCGGGGCCATTTCATAGTGAGCTAGATCACCAATCGCATGTTAACTCAAAAAAGCACCGTGCTATGCTAAAACATCAACAAGCATGGCTTAGCTATTTGTCGTCTTGTGAACAACACAAGCCATAATCGAGGTGAGAGCATATCTCTAAATTAACCACAAGCGTAATAGAAAAGATGCATTAAAGTGATCAGTTGTAAGCAATGCGAGATCGATTGGTAAAATCAACGAATATTGTATACAAACAACTTGAGTATTCTTACCCAGCCCTTTAGACTGGCGGCCTTTTGTACGATAGCTGTGATAAAGAATAGGCATAAATGAAGTTAGCTAATAGAGAGTTTTTACTCGCTGTAGTGTGTTTATTAATTGCGATGGTCACAATTCAGTCTGGCGCCTCGATCGCCAAGCAGCTCTTCCCTCATGTCGGACCTGAAGGTACAACTACTTATCGATTAGGTTTTTCAGCGCTGATCCTGTGCCTCGTTTTCCAGCCATGGAAGCATATTCCTGCGAATAAAAAGCCAATCTTGATCTACGGTCTTTGCCTTGGCTGCATGAATATTACGTTTTATTATGCGATTGAACGGATCCCTTTAGGGGTAGGCGTTGCCCTTGAATTTACAGGTCCACTCGCCGTTGCTTTGTTCTCATCAAAGCGAAAGCGAGATTACCTTTGGGTGCTGTTTGCGCTACTTGGCATCATCCTATTACTACCAGACATGAGCAGCACGGATGGACTTGACCCTATCGGCGTCGTTTTGGCGTTAGTGGCTGGCGCGTGTTGGGCGGGCTACATTTTATTTGGTAAAAAAACGGGGTCACAAGGCTCGGGGGGCACAACCGTCGCACTGGGTATGAGCATTGCAGCAATCGCCGTTGTGCCAATCGGTGTGGTATCACAAGGCGCCGCGCTACTGAGCTGGGAGCTTATTCCACTGGGCATCATGATTGGTGTGCTATCGAGTGCGCTCCCCTATAGCTTAGAGATGGTCGCTTTACGCAACATGCCCGCTCAAGGCTTTAGTATCATGATGAGTCTTGAGCCTGCGATTGCAGCGTTGGCAGGTTTGCTCATTCTTGGTGAATTACTGAGCATTTGGCAATGGCTCGCTATTCTTATGGTTATCGTCGCTTCTGTCGGCAGCTCGCTAGCTAGTCGCGAATAAGTCACTTTTTATTCAAAATACTGGCCGTACTTTAGTATGGCCAGTCTATCTAAAAAGCTCTCTTGATGTTCTGGATAATAGTGTGGGTGGTAGTCGCAATCGGGCAGCTGTAAAGCGCCGATTTCCGGCTTACTCACGCTCAGCTCACTCAAGGCCGAAATCTGATATTTAGCGCTGACAACCTCTTCGTCCATCGTATCATCCCAAATTAAATACAAATGCTGCTCATCATTGGAAAAGTACACTTTGGGGTAAGCTGGCTCCTCAAAATCAAACGGCACTTCAATCACGTTTTGTTGTGCATCTAACGATACTAAACTTTCGAAGTTAATTAAGCTGACTATAGCATCTTCACTGTCAGAAGATGCTAACACCACCGCAAACCGCCCGCTATGGCTCATCAAAAATTGTGAAGGTTTTGCGCGCATTGATATTGCGCCCGTGCGCTGCGAGCTGACTAAATCCCAAATGCCTATGTCAAACTGGCTCTGAGAGATAGTAAAAAGCAGTGGCATGTTTGGATGCACACATGCGCAATCTAAGCGATACGGCAAATGAACGGGTGAGTAAGTGTATTTGTTGCGATTATCAGTGACATATAAAGCTTGTTCTACCAGCTCAAAAGAAAACGTATTACTGTAGATCTGTTCCATCAATGTCTCCATTAAAAGCTGCACAACACGCGCTATGCAGCTTTTTATGTTACACGGGTACTAGGGCGTGTTGAACTTTGTTGTGTGTTTTTGCAGCAGTCATTCGGTCATTTTGGCAAGGCAGAGCCTGCGTCGCATAGTTATTCTATGTAAGTCTGGCGATAACGTTGAAAAAATGGCCGAATGGCGCTGCCCATAGGGTTCAACCAAAGGCTTCCACTACGGCGTCATGCGCTGCTCGCATAGATCGCTATGCGTCATAGCGCATTTCTGGTATTGAAAGCCTTTGATTTGAACAAAAATCATACCTCAAAGATCAACACGCCCTAGCTGATTAGTTAACTTGTTCACCTTCAGTAACCGTTTGATCTTGCTTTATCAGCGCATCCACATCATTTATGAGAGGTGCTTCGCTTGGTTCTACTTGCTGTTTTTCTGGGAACAGGTAAGTGTCTAACCATTGCTCTTGCTCCCACAAAACGTGCAAAATACTTTCTCTTGCTCTGTAACCATGTCCTTCATTAGGCAACATCACGAGACGAGCTTGTTTACCAAGACCTTTAAGTGCAGCATACATTCGCTCTGATTGCATAGGAAAAGTACCAGAGTTTGGATCTTTTTGACCATGGATCATCAGCATAGGCTCGTTGATTTTGTCTGCGTGGAAGAACGGCGACATATTGGCATAAACACTTTGTGCTTCCCAAAAATCTCGCTCTTCACCCTGAAAACCAAAAGGCGTTAAACTGCGATTGTAGGCACCGCTTCGCGCAATGCCTGTAACAAATAGATCTGAATGCGCAAGCAAATTCGCCACCATAAATGCACCATATGAGTGGCCGGCGATGGCGATTTTGTTTGGATCAGCAACGCCCTTAGCCAATAAGGTATCCACAGCAGCTTTGGCACTTGCCACCAGCTGTTTTCTAAAACTGTCGTTCGGTAACTTATTACCTTCGCCGACGATTGGCATTTTAGGGTCATCGAAAATCGCGATACCTTTTGCAAGGTATGGCATAGGGCCCCAATAGCCATAATACGGAAACTCATACGGTGATTCTCGCACTTGAGACGCAACACTTTTATCTTTATATTCCAATGGGTAAGCCCACATCAAGACTGGAATAGGCCCTTGAGTTGGATCATATCCGGCAGGCAAATACAGGTTACCGGTCAGCTCTACCCCATCATCACGAGTGTACTTCAATTGTTCTTTCTTCACGCCATTGAATTGCGGATATGGATGGGCAAAACGTGTCAGTTGCGTTAACGTATCGAAGTTTAGATCGCGAATAAAATAGTTTGGTTGCTCACTCGTAGATTCTCTTAAGGTTATAAACCGCATGCCCTCATCATCGAGCACTTCTTTAACACGTTCATAATAAGGCGCTTGCGACTGCCATATACGCGCAGTGCTATTGGTTTTAACATCATAGCGGTCTAAAAATGGCTGATTACCTTGCTCTGATGCGCCCTCACCCGTTAAAAACAGATAACGACCACCAACCAGTTTTAAAATTCTTGAGCCAAGATCACTGCGTGTGTAGATAAAACGGCCCGGATTTTTATAGGCATCATTGTAACTACGCTCTGAAAACACTAAACGTTTTGCTTCTGGGTCACGAGGCACAATCACCGAAGTGCGCACGCTTCTATCACTAAAACGCCATTCGGTTAACATTGCCACTTCGTCATCAGCCCAATCAATACTTGCGAAACGACGCTCCACTTTGGCAAAAAGCTCTGGTTCACGTTTAAAAGGTGCGCTAATTGAATACAAATGGTCGTGATATGGCACATCCTTTTTCATATCACCTTCATCTTGTGCATCTGCCCAAACAACGGTCGCACCTCTATCGGCACGCCATTGAAAATCTCGCGGGCCTGTGCGAACACTATCAAAACCTTGCGGAATATTGTCGGCAAGAGGCTGTTTCGCAAGTTCATACAACGGATAACCCGTCATACCCCAAACCTGCCATACCGTGGCGAAACGCTCATACGGTACTTGATACGAAAACGGCTCATCGATCATGCCAATGATTAAGCTGGTCGAATCCGGTGACACACTGAAGGATTTCACCAACAGCGGTTTGCCTATCGCGTTTATAGGCGAGTTAAGTGGAACTTTCGCTAATTGACCTTGTCCATAAAACTTAAATTCTGCCTCGTCAAACGGCGATTTAAGCAGGTTTTGATAGGTTCTAGCTGGCGCCTTCTGCCCCGTACTTTGTTGAATAATTGGGGTTAACGGTTGCGCTTTTTGCTGTAACGTTGACTGGCCATGATTCACCGCAAAGTTAACAACCAAAGCGCTGCTATCAGGCAACCAGTGATAAGGGGTGTCAGTGACTACTCCATTGAGTGTTGATTCAGTAAGCTGCTTCGCTTTGCGCTCTTTTACGTCGTATACCCATAAAGTTGCCTTATCTTGCTGCTCTAAGATAAAACTTAAGTAGCGACTGTTGGCTGACCATTGTACTGAACGAAAAACCCCATCACTCGGTATCCCCTGTGGGCGGATCACGGAACCTGTATCAACATGTTTAAATTCAAGTGATAAGTACACCCGACGAGAAATGCGCATGAAAGTTTTAGGATTAAACTTGATCCCAGCCAGCGCTTTTTCTTGCTGATTTAACTCCTCAAGGGAGATGATGCGTTTTCTATCTAATAACGCCAACCACTTGCCATTATTACTCAAAAGGCTAGTTGGAATGAGCTTAGCATCTACAAGCTCAGCTAATTCTGGAGAAGGCATTTGGTATCCCGCATTGGGATTAGCTTGAGCAACATGTCCTATCGACAAGCTTAAAGCTATTACCAAAAATATGATTTTCATCATTATTTATTCGTCCTGATAAATTCACTTAACGGCCAATAATATACTTAAAAATAAATAAATTCAGCACATGCAGTAATTTTCAACATCTTTACGCGAATATCGTCAGTCACATAAGCTAGCCATCATTTATCCACTGAACCATATGAATACGAGTGTTCGCAGTGGTGGAGTGCAATCAAAAAGAGTAAAATAGCCCGCTTTGAATGCTTGCAAGCCGCCCCAAACGACTTGCTAACGCAAGATATCGATCACTGTTTTAGAGTCCCTTATGAGTAAAAAAGTATTAGTCATTGGCTATGTTTGGCCTGAACCCAACTCGTCTGCAGCAGGCAGCCACATGATGTCTTTGTTACGCTTTTTTAGAGATCAGCAATGGTTGGTAGAGTTTGCAAGTCCTGCTCAGCAAACGGAGCATATGGTAGATCTTTCACAAGATGGGATCAGCACTAAAGTGATCACGCTTAATTGCAGTAGCTTTGATGAGTATATTCAAACGCTACAACCCGATATCGTTATGTTTGACCGCTTTATGATGGAAGAACAGTTTGGCTGGCGGGTCGACAAATTTGCACCCAATGCATTTAAGATCTTAGATACCGAAGATTTACAATGCTTGAGAAACGCCCGTCATGAAGCGCATAAAGCGAAACGTAAACTGGAACTTAGCGATTTACACAGCGACTTAGCAAAACGCGAAATTGCGGCTATTTTACGTTGCGATCTGAGTCTTATTATTTCTGACTATGAAATGTCACTACTCAATGACGTTTATAAGGTCGATAAGGCGCTGTTGCACCATTTACCTTTTATGGTTGATTTAAACCGCACACCAACGCAAACACCAACTCATGAACAACGACAGCACTTTATGACCATTGGCAACTTCCGTCATGCGCCAAACTGGGATGCCGTTCTTTACTTACAAGAAATATGGCCACTCATTCGTAAACGTTTACCCAACGCCGAGCTGCATATTTATGGTTCCTACCCACCACCAAAAGCCACTGCGCTGCATAACCCTAAAACCGGATTTTTAATCAAAGGCTGGGCCAAAGATGCATTACAGACCATGCAACAGTGCCGAGTGTGCCTTGCGCCACTGCGATTTGGTGCGGGTATAAAGGGAAAACTGCTGGAAGCCATGATCACCCAAACTCCGTGTGTTACCACTGACATTGGCTCAGAGGGCATGCACCAAGATTTGCCTTGGCATGGCATTATCGCCAACGATCCACAAAGCTTTGCTGATGCCGCTGTTGAGCTATATACCAACACTGATTTATACAAAGAGTCGCAACAAGCAGGCCTCAATTTGCTCCACAATATTTACGATAAGCGCAAATTAGAAGCGAGCTTATTGCTAAAAATCAACAGTATAAAAGACAACCTAGACTCGCATCGCCAAATGAATTTTACGGGTCAAATGCTGAAACATCACACCATGAAGAGCACGCAATACATGGCGCAATGGATTGAGGCAAAAAATGTCAATAAAAATCTTTAAATAGCCTAGACTTTGCAATGAAAGCGATTAGAATGCGCAGCAATTCCCATCGCTGCACAAAATTAAAAATGCTCAGTTTTTAGCATTTATGTGCATGGTTTTTCTTAACTTTAGGTCTCGAGCCGTTGAACACAGCTACCTTTACCCAAAAGCGCAAGTTTATTGTTAAACTTGGTAAAATGTTGCACAAATATGGTACACCCGCTTATCGCTTAGAAGCGCATTTGATGGAAGTGGCAACTCACCTAGGCTTAAAGTCTTCGTTTGTCATGTCACCTACCTCTGTGACTTTTGTTATTTGGACTGAAGGCCATGAAGAAGAATATACCCATGTAGCGCGTGTTGATCCTGGCGACCATGATTTAGGTTCTCTCGCCGATACCGATGATGTTGTTAACAAGGTACTTAAAGGCGAACTGCGCATAGAAGAAGCTGACGCCTGTTTGGACAAGATCAGTACTCAAAAAGCGCCTTACAACAAACTCATGACTGGTTTTGCTTTTTCAATCTCAGGCGCTGCATTTGCAATGTTAATGGGTACCAGTTGGAACGACGTGCTATGGTCTGGCGTGTTTTCCATTTTAGTGTATATGTTTGTGCTTTGGTCAATGCGTTCAAAGCGGGTCACGCATATGCTTGAGCCGTTGGTTGCGATCGTCGCAGCGCTTAGCGCATGTGCTGTCAGCAGTTACGTTGATCCAAGTATTAATATCAGGCTCGTTATTTTATCATCCATCATCGTGTTTATACCCGGTTTAGCGCTCGCGCTTGCATTTGCCGAGTTATCGTCTCGACACCTGGTGTCTGGTACGGCGAGGGTGATGGACTCTCTGATGCTGCTGTTTAAGCTATACTTTGGCGCATTTTTGGGCATTAGCCTTGGCTTTTACTCTTTTGGTATTCACGATTTTGTACAACCAGATCCATTGCCTAAGTGGACGGCATGGCTTGCTATTTTACTACTTTGTTCAAGCTTGATAATTATATTTAGAACTAAGTTAAAACATGCAAGTTGGTCAATTGCATCTGGCTTTATTGCCTATGCAGTCAGTATCAGCGCCGCAGTTTATTTTGACTATTCCATTGGTGCGTTTTTAGGTGCGTTTGCAGTTGGTGTATTCAGTAACTTATTCAACAGAATAGTCAATGCACCCGCTTCAATTGTGGCAATGCAAGGGTTAATCGTATTGGTACCTGGTTCCAAAACCTATATTGGCCTTAACTCACTCATTGAAGGACAAAGCATTATTCATGCTGATCATATTGGCCAGCAAACGTTTCTTATATTTATGTCATTGGTCGCAGGTTTGATCTTCGCAAACGTGGCCTTACCACCCAAAAAAGCATTGTAATAAATCTAAAAAAGGCGCTATTTGCGCCCTTTTTAGTGCTAACTTCCCGCCTTCTTTACGGCAAACACTTGTTTTCCATGGCCATATTAAACTTGGTTGCAAACGCTTGCAGCTTTGACATGTTTTCTTTCTCTTGCTCGCTGCTGACAACGTCACTAGAAGCCTTGAGTAACCACGTTTTACAACCTTCATTCATATTTAATGGGGCTCTTGCCATTCCCACTTTGGGATAGAAATAGCCCCTGCGATTGAGCGCAATCAAACCAAATACTTGCTCTGCATTATGTACTTCAATCACCCGTTCTACTGGGTTTTCCAAAAACCACGCCATAGGTCGCTCTTCCATGACAAGCTCAGGTTCTGTTTTTACGTCTTCCGAGCCTGTCATTTGGCAACCTAACATTGTGAGTGAACACAGCGCAAAAACTAGCTCACGCATGTACATAACTCCTTCTTAAATTTCTCATTACACAACCGATTGCCAACAAACATAGCATATATATGAATGACCCCATACTACCACCGCCTGACGAGCCACCATCTAAATTTGTAGGCGGTGCAATGGGCTCGGCTTGTACTTGAATCGTCAATGTGCCCTGAGCTGTACCGCCATTGCCGTCAGATATGCTATACACCAATTGCTCTTGGCCAGTAAAACTTGTTGCCGATTGATATTTGATTGAGTTGCCAGAAATAACCGCGGTGCCAGTACCATCGTACATAACGTCGGTCAGAGTTAATACATCAGCGTCTATATCTGTATCGTTCGCAATAACATTGATGGTCGTCGATTGCCCTTGGACCGCTGTGGCAGAATCGTTCACTGCCTGAGGCGCATCATTGACAGGTGCCACCGTGATTTGAGCAGCAAAGTTTGTGGAAGCACCTGCCTGATCTTTCACGACTACTTTAACTTCTAACAGGCCATTAAAGTTTTCATCAGGAAATACCACATTTGCATCTGTACTGTAGTTATCCCCTGCCTGCAGCGTTAATGTAAATGCGGTGCTGTCAACATCAACTACTTCAAATAATGCCACGCCCAATGTAATTGATTCATCTTCTTTTACAGTAAGTGTTTGCTGGCCGCTAACCGATGGCGCATCATTGACAGGCGTTACTTGCACGGTAGCTACATAATTGGTCGAACTGCTCCCATCGCTTAAAGTGATATTAACGCTCAAAGTGCCATTGTAGTTTTCACTCGGTGTTACTGTGCTACCAGAGAACGTATAATTTGTGCCTGTGCGAATGGTTAATGTCAGGTTGGAACCCGCCTGCTGATTCACCACAGAAAATTGCGAAGCACTCAACGTGATTGACGAATCCTCTGCAACACTAAGCGTTTGCTGAGACACAACAGCCAGCGTTTTAGCTAATTCGAATTCTTTTGAAAGCGCATAGAATGTACTTGTCGCGCACTTAACCATTACTCTGGCTTTGTTACTCTCACTGCCCATCAAGGTCACTTGTTGAGTACCGTCATTAGGCGTTTGAGCAAGTAACGTTTGCATTTGAGTCGCATCGCTATTGGTTTGCATAATACTCACGTTTGCACACGATACGGGGGTAATATTTGTATTGGCAACATTCCAATTAACCGTAATGACATTATCACTATCGGCACTTGAGGTATCATCCGGTGATGTTATGGTAAAAGGTCCCGCCTGAGACACGCTCGTCACGTTGGCAGTATCAAAACTTACCCCACCATTACCATCACGTACAATAAACCTAAATGTCATTGTTCTATCGGTTGTAGGGTAACCATCCCCCTTGGTGACTTGCCCTGAAATCACATCAGCTAACAGAGGAAAGTAACGCGTTGCTGACGAATTCGGTAAATAAGGCCTAAACATTGGGCCTTGACCGTTATCTTTGAGCTGAGCAGCACTTGCGGTGGCACTCCCTAAGTCCAACTGTTCCCATGCATAAGATAAATTATCGCTTGTGTTTGCATCAGTTGCGGAACCTGTCAGCAGAAAGGGCGTATTTGCGGGTACAGTGTAATCACTACCCGCATTGGCAATGGGTGCTTTGTTACCACTATCTTGTAATGAACCACAAGTTGAGCCTGTGCCCTGCGTTAGATGCGTGTTGATTTCATCAATACTATGCGAGTGAAAAATTGCAATCGAATTCGATGCTAAATCCTCATCACTACAAATACCCGCATAGCCCATGATGGTCACACCGCTGCCAGGTTCATAAGCCGAGCCGCTTTCACGCGTGGTACACGATCCCGCAGAGCCATTGTAAGTATGATTCGCGCCAAACTGATGGCCTAATTCATGTGCAACGTAATCAACATCAAATGCGTCTCCTTGCGGAGTACCAATTCCCGTCATGCCCTGAGCTTTTGCGCCGTCCGCACAAATAACGCCCAGCGCAGCCAAACCCGCGCCTGACGTGGCCATGAGATGCCCTACATCGTAATTACTTGCGCCAATCAGTGTGTCAATTTGGTTTTGTACTTCTGATAACGTGTCGTCTAACTCACCGTTATCATAGGGATCATTGGCAGTAAAAATAAGCACGTCGTTATTTGCAACCAATTCTAGTTTGACTGCGATATCGGTTTGGTAGATTTGATTGACGCGGTTAATGGTGGTTACGATCCCATTGAGCGCCTGTGTTTTACTACCGTAAAACGTGGTGTACTCATCACTGGTTGTGACGGCCAAACGATAAGTGACCATTTCAACTGCACCACCATTTGCAATGAGTGGCCCTCGCGCTTGGTGCTGCGACATTAACACATCCGCCGAGGGGCTATGCACAACAGTATCTTGCCATTCCATAGCGGACTTGCCTTTTTGATACAATAGATATCCCTGTTGCTTAGGGTCGATATAAAGTGTTTCTCCATTCGCATTGTAAAAAGCAAAAAAGCCATTAGGCCCAATATCAAAACGCCCTGTATTTTCGGGCGCATTCTTTTGAAACCCAGAATAGCTTCTTATCATCGGATATTTTTGCTGAAGGCTGGGCGCCATGATTGAATCATGCCTAAGCACATATTCAACTAAATTGCCCTTAACATCAGGTAGCTGAACCAGAATAGAGTTTGAGCTATCAGCTAGATCGTAAAGATTGTTGTCGAGTAACTCAGCGTTAAGCGCATACAGCTGCGCGTTTATCTGATGAGAGCCAACTTGGCTTTTTGCCGTTAGTTTATGCCACTGCCAATCATTTATTTCACTTGCAGCGACACACAGTGAGAAAAACAAACTTATAACACAAAGGAAGGAACGGGTCATATTTAGCTCCGATTTGTAGGCACTAAAACTCAGTATAGACACACGCTTTCGAATTTGTGTTGATTGTTGCTTGCGTATTACAAGAAAAAGAAATTATTAAGATCCAGTGAAATTTACTTATTTCATGCTACACAAACTGCATTTTTTCACGCTCAAATCCTCTCTACAATTACGCTCAAAATGAGCACTGTGTGGGATGAATTTCACAATGGACTATAGTTAAAACTCTGGTACACACTTGCAATCAAAAAAGCATGATTAGAATTCTTACTGTGTTATGTATTTTGTGCTCATCTTTCGCTTTTTCACAAGCACCTACCAGTATTCGAGTTGCAACTGGTGAATATCCTCCATTTACAGGTCAAGAATTAATAGACGATGGATTTATCAATCATGTCATTCGACTCATACTCAACAAACAAGGGTACAACAGCGAGTTCATTTACCTCCCTTGGAAACGCAGTTTTCAATCGGCAAAGCGAGGTGAGTTTGATATAGCCTCGTATTGGGTATGTGAAAAAGAGTATTTAGCGCATTTTTATTGCAGTGACGAAATTTACCAAGGAAAGTTGTTGCTCTATTTCAGAAAGAGCACTGAGATACCAAAATGGAAAACCATTCAAGACCTTAAAAACTATAGAATCGGGGCGACATTGGGTTATGAGTATGTGCCAGAGTTTCATAAACTCATCAAAGAAGGTGAGCTTGATGTTTTAATGGTGAACAACGACAAGCACAGCTTAAACATGTTGCTGAACAACCGAGTTGATCTGATCCTATTAAGTGAAGCGGCAATGCAGGCACTACTAAAAAAACACTTTACTCCTGCCGATGCAGAACAAATCCATGCAAGTAGCAAACCCCTATTAACCTATACAGCACATGTGCTTTTCCCTCAGGCCTTGAGCACTAGTGAAGTTTTAAAAAATCACTTTAACGAAGGCTTATTAAAGCTAAAACAATCTGGAGAACTAGCGCGGCAGTGGCAAAGAATGGTTAATGGTGAATTTAAAACAGCCAACGGACAAAATCCGTGAATCCCTGCCCATTTCACTACATTTTAGTAAGATGGATTTTGGCGCATAGTTAACGACCTAAGAGGATTATAGAAAAACTTTGGCTTTACTTGAGCAAACTCTTTGAAAAATGGGGGGAATTAAATCCCCACCAATATTGAGTGATTACTCACACGCTTTACCACAAGTACCTAAAGTAACCTGCTGTTGAGTCATATAACTTGGCATGCCATACACTCGGTTATATGCAATAGCGCCGATAAACTGGTTGGCATAAATAACCCCTGGTGTCCAATTGCTGCTATACCATTTGCTACCTAGGGCATACTTACTGATACGGTTTGCTCCTACAGCGCTCACATCAAAGTTACCCATTCTACCACCAGAAATTGTAGGCGCGGTTTGATAAATTCCAACGTGGGCTAAGTGTTTTCCGTATCCATTTGCATCTCGGCCTAAACCCACAGTTAAGTTCATACCGGTAACTAGATTTCCAATAATACTGTCTATGTCTACGTTTAGATAACGCTCAGCCGCCGCTACTTTTCCAGATACCCGGTTATCTGCAAGTACCTCTTGCATACCGAACAATGTACCTGGTTGCTCTAAGGCCGCAAAGCGTTGCATATTACCCTGAATGATCTGATCGACAATACCACCACCCACTTCTGAAGCGAATGAGTTTACAAAATGGCTCACACCTGGAAAAGAAAGTAATCCGCCCGAGCAGCTAATATCCACATCACGGTTATATTTGATATCAAAATTTTCCAAAGCACCGGTGTAATAGTTGTAAGTGACTGTGGGTGCTAAGTTTTTAAGTCGAACACTCACTTTTACACTAGGGCACAGTACATTAACACCATCAAATTTCACCTTTGCGTATAAACCGAGGTTACTCACCGTTAACTTTACTTTGTAGTCATTGGTACCAGAAAATGTCGCTCTCACATTTTTTGCGTCTACATCAACAGCATAAATATATTTAACCTCTCTCATATTATTGATACCACGACGTATATCAGCTTCGCTTTCTAACTCAAAGTTACGAATATCGGCAAATAAATTATCTGCAACTGAACCGAGGTTAACGGTCTGGACGAGTTGTGGAGAGTTAGGATCGCCAGATGGTTTTGTTAACTTAAGTGTCGTTTCTGCGGCGTTTGCTTGCGTAAGTATCATTCCGACAAAAGCGCAAAGTGCTAATTTATAGTTATTTTTCACGTATCTTTCCTTAGTTATTTAACTTAATAAGGGCGTCAATGTAATTGAGTTAAAAAACACTTTAGCTACAGATTCGTTAACCTTTTGTTTCCAAAATTTATACTTACACCTTTCAATACCCTTTTAAAAAAATTCCCATGCCGCGTATTGGTGCATTCGAACTGTGTGACTCTGCTGCAAGTGTGTATCCGAGACAGTAGGAGAATCATTTGCTAGAATGCCGGGCAAATAAATGAAGCTTTTGGAAATACACGTGCGCACTGGCTTACTGCTTATCTCAACTTTTGTCTCATTATTATTGTCCTTTAATAGCCAAGCCACGGAAATATATGTTCAAGCGGGCCCTGGAAGCTTTAATCACGCGGCATTAGATTTGCTTTATTCGCAAACTAATTCTAACCATGTAAGGCAGTATGCTGGTACGCCCCTCAATACCTACTCACAAGCGGTAAAAAATGATAGTTGGGCCTTCAGTGCGATCGAAAATTCAACCATTGAGGGTCATTTAGTGCCCGCTATTGTCGAAGCCTTTCGTGATTACAGAATGATCGAACTTAAATCAGCGGTACGTATGCCTATTGAGATGTGTGTATTTGCCAAAGACAAAAACCAGCAAGTAACCCATGCAGCATCACACCCTGCAGCCTTAAAGCAGATCAGCCATTGGCTTGACCGAAAAAATATCACGCCAATTTCAGAGCCCAAAGGCACCAATGAAGCGGCTCGGTTATTGGCAACTGACCAATTAAAGTCAGGCACTGTGGCAATCGGGAGTTGTGCCCTTAAAAACGTTTACTCGCAACTGGTATTACTCGAACAAGGTATTCAAAACAGTGCCGATAACCGCACGTTGTTTGCATTGATGCGCGTTGCCAAACGCGAGCAACAAGTGACTACTTCTCAGGCTAGGGCTGAACTAAGCGACGTTGTGAGCAAAGCAAATGCGCTCATTGAAGCTAAACACAACTCAGCAAGTCACCTTTTTTCTCTTATTAACAGTCGTTTAAGCGAAATGAAAGCCGTTGCACTTTTTAAAGCACAGCAACATCGACCTATCGAAGATCTTACACGCGAAACAATCGTACTCGACAAAGCGTTAGCTGAAGCCAAACAACAATGCTTAGACGAAAACAGCGTTAAAGATTTTTTTCAAGCTCAAATGGATGCAGCCAAAGCGATTCAATATAGATACCGAGCACAATGGTTATCCGAAGGCACACCAACTGAAGACGCTGACTTAAATGCACTGCGCCAATCATTAAATAGTCTGGGCACGCAGATACTTGAAAATTTGTCGAACTATTTGGCCAAGCATGGTGGTTTAGGCACAGAATTAGCAACCAAATTTAATCTAATATTGGAAACTGAGCATGTTTCTAACACGGATAAACAACGTTTATTTAACGCGTTGCAACGCGTACGTAAAAGCCAAAAATGCGATTAATATAAAGCGGCCTCAAAGGCCATTTAATTATGGCCACTACCAAAAACAAATATTCGTCGTTGTTCACAGCTCACATTAAAAGTTCCCTTTCCATAGACAAATCTTATTTAACTCTTTAAATTATATAGAAATTATAAAAATAAGGTCGTTTAATGAGTCTCAAACCTCTGTCTTTGGCTATTTCCGCCAGCTTACTTGTACTTTCTGGGTGCACAATTTCCGGTTCAGGCAGCACAAATTCACACACAGAAAAAGCCTCCAGTGTCCCGCCTCAAGCGAAAGAGACTTTTCACATCGAGTTTGAAAAGTTTACCTTAGCCAACGGTTTAGATGTGGTGTTTCATGTCGACAAATCAGATCCCGTCGTTGCGGTTACACTTGCAGCGCATGTGGGTTCGGCGCGTGAAAAAATTGGAAAAACTGGATTCGCTCATTTGTTTGAACATCTTTTGTTTTTAGAGTCTGAAAACTTAGGTAAAGGTGGACTTGATAAATTGAGTGCACGCGTTGGTGGTTCTGGCGCTAATGGGTCAACCAATCGTGATATTACTAATTACATGCAAACCGTACCAAGCGATGCGCTAGAGAAAATGATTTGGGCTGAAGCTGACAAGCTCGGTTATTTCATTAATACGGTAACACCGTCTGTATTAGCGCAAGAAAAAGAAGTGGTCAAAAATGAAAAACGCCAACGCGTGGGCAACCAACCCTATGGCCACGTATTTGATGTGCTTTCCAAAAACTTGTATCCAAAAGAGCACTCGTACAACTGGCTGCCGATTGGTTCATTGGAAGACTTAGCAAGTGCTACTGTCGATGATGTTAAATCTTTTTATAATCGTTTTTATGTGCCTAACAATGTCACCTTGGTCATTTCAGGTGACTTTGACACGCAAAAAGCAAAAGACTGGGTAGAAAAATACTTTAACGACATTCCGCGCGGGCCCGATGTACAGCCGTTAACCCAAATTCCATTCAAGTTAACACACAGCAAAAAGCTTTATCATGAGGATAACTTCGCGCAACTACCACAGCTAACCTATGCGTGGCCTTCAATGCCACGTTTTCACCCAGATAGTTACGCCATGGAAGTGCTTATAAAACTGTTAAGCGACGGTAATCAAGCTCCATTAACCAACGAACTTGTAGAGCAACAAAAGCTAACCTCAGGGTTAATGTTGATTGATTTACGCGCCGAGCTTGCAGGTGAGCTATTAATGATGATCACTGCGTTTGACGATGTTGACTTAGATAAAGTTGAACAGGCAGTTGAAGCTGGACTTGCCCGATTTGAGAATGAAAAATTCACCCAAGACGATCTAAATCGCGTAAAAGCAGGATTAGAAACGCGCTTTTACCGTCACTTATCAAGCGTTGAAAACAAAGGTGTGGCATTAGCTGATTATAACGTGCTGCTTGATGATCCGAACAGGATCAATGCCGAAGTTGATTTCATGCGCAATGTAAGCTCCGAAGACGTATGGCGTGTTTACAATAAATACATTAAAAACAAGCCATTTATTTCAACCAGTTTTGTACCTAAAGGTAAAAAGCACCTTGCCGTGAACGGTGCAAGCAAGGCAGAAATAGTTGAAGAGCAAATAGAGCTTACAAACGAGGCCAACTTGAATGCTTCTTCGCCAACTGCTTCTCGTAAAACGCCATCAAGCTTTGACCGCTCAATTGAACCCGCTTACGGTAAACCACCTGTTGTGCCAACACCAAACGTCAACGGAACTGTGTTCGACAACGGCTTAAAAGTGCTTTCTCTGTTTAGCGACGAAGTCCCTCTGGTGGAAATAAAACTCACCATAGATGGCGCTTTATTACTCGAACCAGCGGGTAAATCTGGTACGGCCAACTTACTTGCCAATGTGCTAACTAAAGGAACCGCTAAGAAAACAACCGAAGAGCTAAACAATGAGATCCAGCAGTTAGGCTCTACCATCACTATTCATGCAGAACGCGAGCAAATTGTGGTAAAGGCAAGCTCCTTGGCACGTAATTACGACGCAACCATGGCACTGATCAGTGAAATGCTCACTCAACCAAGATGGGATCTTAAAGAGTTTGAATTGGCTAAAAAATCCGTACTAGGGAATTTAATGCGCGAGTTAAGTGACGCAGAAAGCATTGCTCAGCAGCAATTGCTTACTCTTGTATATCCTAAAGGACATCCCTTAGCGAACAATATACTCGGAAGCGACAACAGCATTATCGATATGTCTATTGACGATTTAAAAGCTTTTCACAAGCAAAACATCGCTCCGCAATTGGCGAAACTCTATGTCGCAGGTGCTGTAAAGCATGAGCAAATAGAACAGTCATTGCTGCAGTTAACAAACGATTGGCCATCTACATCGACTACCCTACCGACATTGCCTGAACCAGCAAAGCCTAGCTCCGCACAAGTTTATTTTTACGATATTCCCGACGCGAAGCAGTCAACATTGCTCATCGGTCAACCCTCCTTAAAGGCAAGTGACCCGAATTACTTTAAAGCTGGCGTGATGAATTATATTCTGGGCGGTGGGGGCTTTGCTTCACGTCTTACCCAAGAAGTGAGAGCAAACAAAGGTTACACCTACGGTATTCGTTCGAAGTTCAACGCGTCACCTTATTCATCACTCTTTGCAATCAAGTCCAACGTACGCAGCAATGTTACGCTTGAATCGCTCGTACTCACGAAGGATATTGTTGAACAATATGCGAGTACATTCAGCCAAGCTGATTTAGCTACAACTAAAAGTTACTACCAAAAAAGCAACGCCAGACGCTTTGAAACTTTAAACGCCAAAGTGAATATATTGGAGCAAATTGGCGCATTAAACCTGCCCTACGACTTTATTCAGCAACAGGATAAGCAACTCGCGTCACTCACAGTGGCAGACGTTCAAACACTTGCACAGCAATATATCGATCCCACTAAACTGATTTACATCGTTGTTGGTGATGCTAAAACACAGGCTAAGCGTCTTAATAAATTAGGACTAGGTAAGGTGATCATGCTGAACTAAACGAGCTTAAAACTGTGCTTCCTCATTGTTCGTAAGCAAAAGTGAGAACAATGAGGGAGCAAG
This sequence comes from Pseudoalteromonas sp. ATL1, assembly GCF_058933015.1. Classification (NCBI taxonomy): domain Bacteria; kingdom Pseudomonadati; phylum Pseudomonadota; class Gammaproteobacteria; order Alteromonadales; family Pseudoalteromonadaceae; genus Pseudoalteromonas; species Pseudoalteromonas sp. ATL1. Next base: position 410,106 of record NZ_JBZYXL010000002.1, read on the forward strand.
TGCCAAGGCATCCCGCGGTAGGTTCTGTTTCTAAAGTGAAAGGGGGATAGTGATTCTCTTTTCACTTACCTAAGCAAGTATCGGCAATATGTATAACCTCGCCATTTTTTAGCCTGCCCTGCTTCAAAAGAAAGTCTTTTAAATAAAGTTGAAACTATCAATTTCGAATTTAAGAAAACGTTTGACTGAATAGTTTAGCCATATTCTGTTTTTGGTAGTCTTCCATTGACGCATAGAACCCCAAACTTCCTAGTACAACAACTACGGCTGTGTAAGCCATTATTTTTTTAGTTTTCGCTTTCATAATATTTCCTTTGTTTGATCACAAGGTGGACATAACGAGCCTGTAGATTTACCCGTTTTTAATTTGTTTTTATTAATCAACGAACCATAACTGAGTTCCTATTTTGATTCAATCGTTTAGCTGGGTGTGAGTTGTTATTTTAGGACATTTTTTTAAGCTGGTTTGTTGTGGTTTGAGAGGCGTTTCAGAGCTGTTAGGTCAGGTTGTTCTTGGCTTACGACACCCTTTCTCATAGCTTTTCGATATTGTGAACAAGGCAGTATAGCAGCCATTGCGCATTGACTTTTACTTGGCCGCGTAATGTAAGCTTATTCATCCCTGTATTCACTGTGATATTACCGAACACGGGCTCTATACAGCCGAGTCGTTTGCAGTATTGTCGTCGTCCCATTGGGCTGTCTATTTTTACTTTCATTTTGTCGATGTAACTGACTTTTTTGCGTGATTCATCATTCTTAAACTGCACTTGCCGTCCTGTTTTTATCGGTGGTTTTCGCATACATTGCCGTTGCACCGGGCAGATTTTACAGTCTTTTAAGTAACCGCAGAATCGGGTGTATTGTTGATGATGGCTGTTGACATTGATACCACTTCGCCACATCTCATTGCCTGCGGGGCAGCGGCAGGTTTGTGTTACTTCATCATAATGAAAGTCGTCTGAAGTAAATAATCGTGGCTTGCCTTTACTGCGTTTTAATCGGCGCTTTTCTTGCGCTGTTTCGTAGGTTTCGCTCTTTTTAAACAACGGGTTGCGTTTTCTAAATTGGTTATCGGCTATGTAGCTAGTCGATTCTGAAAATCTCGGCTTTCCAGTTAACCGAGCCTTTCCGTTCCCAATTCATCCACAGCAAGTCTAGCGAAACAATTCGATATTTGTCCGATTTTTCCAACTCAGACACATTTTCAACCAACATAAAATCCAGACGTAAAAAAGCCTCAATAGGCTTAGAATTTTTCTGAAGTTTTGCCCGATACCCGCTAAAATGGCATTGAGTTTGTCGCCCAATATGCCTTTCAAGCGGTTTAACCCCAAATGGCCATCACTTTTCATGTGCCCGATGATGGGCTCTATCCCATTGCGCCGCTTGAGTTTTTTCTTTATCGCAGGTGTCACACCGCGTTTTTGTCCTGCGATAAAGATTTCATACCGCTGTGCCATATGACCGCGATAACCTCGGTCTACAAAACACGTAAACGGGCGCATGTTGGTGACGTCTTCGACTATTTTCAAGCTGCGATACAAGGTGTCACCATCATAAGGGTTGCCGTGCATGGCATGACAGCATAGGACAAATTGTTCCTTCACCGTCGTTGCTACGCTGACTTTTACCCCAAACTCGTACGGTTTTGCACTTTCACCTTTCGCGATGCATTCAACGTGCGGCTCATGCAGTGAGTACAGCTTCGATTTACTGAATTTATCTTGCTTGAGCAGTTTTTCAGCTTGGCGGAGTTGAACGACCATCGCCGCTGAAGGGTTGGTATCTAACTTACGAAGAATGTCGCGGAACACACGACCAAGATACGACTTTTGTTTTTTCAATGCTTTACGCATCCGCTTGTATTGTTTGGCATGCGCATAACGACTGACTGAATTTGCGACCTTCACACCTGCTCTCGCATAGCTTTGCCGCAGCGTGATACCTGCGTGTTTGGCGAGGTCGACTAGTTTTTTACGGCATCGTTCAAGCAGTTTACTGTCGGTTGGAAAACTGATGTTCTTTTCCATCACGGTGCTATCCACCACCACTTCGCGCAAACTACTTTCTTTTACCGCGCCGACTTTTAGTCCGACATCGACGGTGAGCGACAACATCAATTCCGCACCCTGTTCGCCAATTCGCTTGCGAAAGCGAACCATCGAACTTGGGTCACACGGCATCTGATGAGTAAAAAACTGCATCCCACAAAAATACTGCCAATAGGGATTTTCACACCACATGGCGACCGTATTTTCATCCGAAAGTTTATGAATTTGTTTAAGATATTCCAATCCAGCCAATAACCGAATGGGTTTTCCCAATGCGCCAGTATCTGCACTATAAAGTTGACCAAATTCGGCTTCTAAACGCTGCCAATCAATGATGTTGGCCAATTTAACCAGTTCATGGTTGGGCGTCACGAGGTCAATCAATTCGATCGCGAACAGTTGCTTTTGTGGTGTATGGTTGGTCGCTTTTGGCTTCATTTTTAATCTCCATTTTGCAAGGTTTTGAGGGGTGAGAAAACAAACCTTGCAAAATGAGGATAGTAAGATCGTTTAGATCATCAAGAAGATCAATATATTAAGTGATTTTCAGTGTCGACTAAATACATGATGCGGTTATGTTCAAAACAATAGCCGCCTTGGCGCTTTGTGATTAGCCTGTCAAACAATGGCTCCGCATCAAGCGGTAAGTAAGCACCCTGCATAGCATTAATGCTGCTAAAGCTGTAGGTTGCTAAATGCTGCTGTTGCAATTGCTCAACAAGCTCAAAGCTACCAATAGGGGCGGTGAGATTTAGGCTTTCTAAATATTGCTTTATATAGGTTGGCAAGTTTTGAGTATGCATATTTAACAATCTAAATATCCTTGATATGTGTATCGGTCTGTTTGCTAAGATAAAAGCTTAAGTTAAGTTGAGGTCAATAGTTTTTTACACTTCATTTTAGGTCACTCCATTGTTGTGAGTTGATTTAAATAACTTCTGTTCTGGATAAAAGAATGTACCTAAAGGGCTCATATAGTGCAGGTTTCCGTTGTAATTAGTATTTATTCCCCCAAACATAAAAAAAGCCACCTTACAATATAAGGTGGCTTAAACAACAAACATTGGGGAGAAGTTGCGTTGTTAAAATATCATTCTGGTAAGCTTAGAAAACGTATTCAACAGATACAGATGCCACATCCATATTAGGGTCTATACGATCATCAAGCTCATAACGTTCATATTCAAGACGCATATTAACGTTCTGTGTTACGCCAAAAGCAATCCCCGCACCGTAGAACCAGTCGCCGCCGTCCAGCTCGCGACCGATACGCCCTACTTCAGGGATAGTGGCATAAATATCTGCATTCCACTCCAACCAACCGCCTTTTGCATATAATGAAAAACGCTCGTTAAGAGGAGCTGAAAAACGGGCAGCCAATGACACACCGTCAAGTTCTGCGTTGCTGTCTATATCACTGGCTTCATCAAAGTTTTGATAGGCTAACTCAACGCTAAAGTACTCATTGAGCGCCGTACCTACATAGGCTTTGAGCATTGATGCATCATCATCAAAGCTGGTGTCGTTCTCTTTGTCATCCCATTGAAATGAATATTGACCATAACCAATACCCGTATACACCTTAGGCTCGCCGTTAAAGTCAAAGTAGTTACTATCATTGGCCAATACCGAGGTACTTGCCGTACCCAAAACCAGCGCCAATGAAATAGATGAAACAGAAAAGCGATTAAACATAATGGCTCCTTTTTATTTTTCAGAGAGTATTTATTTTAAAAATAGATAGAAAAGGTGAGCGCGGTTAATCGCGCTCAACACTTGTTAGTTAAGTTGCTTGCGCCGTATTACTTACGACTCTTTATCAATGCGTAGATTGTCATCAACATGCTTTACATCATCAGCGTTTTTTGCAATCGCGATAGCGAGTTGTTTTTCAGACTCTGAGTCTACATCACCCGTTAGAGTTACTTTGCCGTTTTTAACGTCTACATCAATATCCGTACCGCTAATGTCAGTATCAAATAACAAGCGTGTTTTAATAACCGTGGCAATCTTAGCGTCAGTAAAACTCGACTCATCCATACCACGCTCTTTTTCAAGTGTCTTGTGATCCACGTCTTTCACTAGACTAATGCGGTTATCAACGTCTTTAACACCATCAATGCCAGTAACTAGTTCTTCAGCTAGTTTTTTATCAACGTTATGCTCAACTTTACCAGTAAGTACCACCACGCCATTGTGAACGTCGGTATTAATATCAAATGAATCTAGGTTGGTATTGAAAAGCAATGTTGCCTCTGCTTTACCATCAATCCACGCATCGCTTGCTTCTTTTTCCCAAGCGTTCTCTTTTGCGTATACTGACGTTACAGTTACTGCTGATGCTAATGCCATTGTAAGTAGAGTGCGTTTCATAATCATTTTCCTTTAAGTTGCTTTGACGAATTAATTAATGCATGGCGCATGCCACATTTAAAACCATTAAAATTCAACAACTTAAAATCAAACATTCCAAACCCCATACTCCCCTTATGTATAGTTTTCTCATAACACGGTAGTTTTTACAGGCAAAAATTACAGACCTAACCAGTTATGACTCATCCAGACGCGATAAAGCAGTAAATCTAAGCGCTGGCATAAATAATGCCTTCTCACCTCATTATTAATTAAATAGCGAGCGCACAATGAATAACCTATCATTAGAAAAATTTTGGCAACTCATCTATGAAAAGATGGACAGCTGGGCCGAGCTGAGTATTAAAAATCTCCCTAATTTGGTAGTAGCCATTGTTATCTTCGCGGTGTTTTTATTTCTCTCCAGCTTGATTGCTAACTGGGCGCTCAAGCTCATAAAAAAAGTCTCTCACTCAACTCAAGTCGCTGGGCTGTTAGCTGCCATCATCCGCTTAGTGGTCATTGCCATTGGCTTTTTCTTCGCTTTAGACATTATGGGGCTCTCTGGTGCCGTGGCATCATTGTTAGCCGGTGCGGGGATAGTTGGTCTTGCTATTGGTTTTGCTTTTCAAGATATGACTGAAAACCTCATTGCTGGTGTCGTCATGGGGATACGCAAACCATTTAAAGTGAGCGATATCATTGAAGCTGATGATACACTGGGGACAGTCAAGCAAATAAACCTTCGCAACACCTTAATTGAAACCTTTTATGGTCAACTCTGTGTTATCCCAAATAAGATACTATTTAGAAACAAGCTACTAAATTACTCCACCCTCAAAAAGCGCCGTATAGAAATTCCCGTTGGGATTTCTTATGCCGATGACATTAATCAAGCACGAGAGGTGATTGAGCAAGCCATTAATAACCTCGACTTTGTTATACGTAAAGAGGAAACCGCCGTGTATGCCAGTGGTTTTGGTGACAGCGCCATCGACCTACTTGTTTGGTTTTGGATTGACTATCCAGGAGATGGCAACTTTATGGATATTCGCCACCAAGCGATTGTTACAATCAATCAAACCCTCAATGATAACGACATTTTAATTCCGTTTCCTATTCGTACATTGGACTTTAATGCAAAAGGAGGCACCACCTTGCAAGATGTACAAAGTACAGGTGAGCAGTAATTACATACACTCGGTAATACTTACAAGACCAGCACACATAAAAAATATAACAAGTTGATTTTAAACAAAAATAAAGTTGGCGCGGACGCTGCATCACTCTCTGTGTACAACGATTAATTGCAAATGATGATGTATCCATTTGCCACAGACTTAAAACTAAAGGAGCACATTATGTCAAACAGTGATTTTAATTTAAAACCCGTTGCAGAGCTTATCAAGGTACTAAATGGTGGCATTGAGTTTTACTTAGAAGCAAAAAAGAAAGTCGACAACCTTGAACTTGAGCGCATTTTTGAAATGAATGTGCTGGAAAAAACCAAAGCCGTATCCGCATTGCAGCCATTTATTGTGGCCGACAAAGGTGAAATTGAAGACGATAATGCAATCAGTGTTGAAATGCGCGAAACTTATACCAAGGTCATCGCATTAATCAGCACAGATAAAGATCACACGTATATTTCTCAGCTGGAAGAAGTGGAAGATAAAGTCCTTGAGAAAGTAGATGCGGCACTTGAGCAAACGCTACCACAAGACTGCCAACGAGCACTACGTGAAATACGCATGACGATGCAAGCATGTCATGACGAAATGAAAACACTACAGGACATTACAGCCTAATTGCCAAATAGGCTTGAGGAGGCCCCATGTTACGTTGGTCAATCACATTTTTAGTACTTGCCCTTATTGCCGCAGTATTAGGGTTTGGTGGCATCGCAGGTGCAGCAGCAAGCATTGCTAAGATATTATTTTTTATTTTTATCGCATTCTTAGTACTGTCTTTTATTTTTTCACTTGTTAAAAAGCCCAAAGCTTAGGCTTAAAGGAGTACATTATGAATATCATGAATCTAACAAAAGCCGTCGGTGTTGTTGCTTTACTTGCACTGGCTGGTTGTTCAGACGGTCCAGCGGAGGATGCTGGTGAAAAAATCGATGAAATGGTAACCGATAGCAAAAACGCCATTGAAGATGCCTGTGAAAACGTTAAAGAAGCCGCTAAAGCTGAGAATGAAAACTGCTAACCGGTTTTCAACAAAGTAGAATATTAAAAAGCCTCCAAAAATCGTTTTGGGGGCTTTTTACAGTTCACGCCAATTCTTGATTAAGTGATCTATGTTTAGACCATGGAACCTTATCGATAGCACAGTAAGAGTTGCGCTAAATGAGAAATTTATAACGCGACGAATGCCAAGTTTAGCCCCCATAAAAATGATTAATACCAATTACATAAAATAAATATTCGATATTACTATAGGCCAATGACTTAGTAACAAAGCTAAAATTCCGATATATATACATGCTACATGAGTCATTTAGCTCGCTTGAATGATCCATGTTTTAACCTGCAAAGGGTTAATGTGTCGTAGTGTGATTACTAAAGGTAACTGGCAGCCATTATTAAGCGATTTTGACGTAATCATACTATCAGTGCAGTCACTCATCAGCGAGTTTTGCCAACCTTAATGTAGTCGATTCTGAAAATCTCGGGTTTCCAGTTAACCGAGCCTTTCCGTTCCCAATTCATCCACTGCAAGTCTAGCTAAACAATTTGATATTTGTCCGATTTTTCCAACTCAGACACATTTTCAACCAACATAAAATCCAGACGTAAAAAAGCCTCAATAGGCTTAGAATTTTTCTGAAGTTTTGCCCGATACCCGCTAAAATGGCATTGAGTTTGTCGCCCAATATGCCTTTCAAGCGGTTTAACCCCAAATGGCCATCACTTTTCATGTGCCCGATGATGGGCTCTATCCCATTGCGCCGCTTGAGTTTTTTCTTTATCGCAGGTGTCACACCGCGTTTTTGTCCTGCGATAAAGACTTCATACCGCTCTGCCATATGACCGCGATAACCTCGGTCTACAAAACACGTAAACGGGCGTATGTTGGTGACGTCTTCGACTATTTTCAAGGTGCGATACAAGGTGTCACCATCATAAGGGTTGCCGTGCATGGCATGACAGCATAGGACAAATTGTTCCTTCACCGCCGTTGCTACGCTGACTTTTACCCCAAACTCGTACGGTTTTGCACTTTTACCTTTCGCGATGCATTCAACGTGCGGCTCATGCAGTGAGTACAGCTTCGATTTACTGAATTTATCTTGCTTGAGCAGTTTTTCAGCTTGGCGGAGTTGAACGACCATCGCCGCTGAAGGGTTGGTATCTAACTTACGAAGAATGTCGCGGAACACTCGACCAAGATACGACTTTTGTTTTTTCAATGCTTTACGCATCCGCTTGTATTGTTTGGCATGCGCATAACGACTGACTGAATTTGCGACCTTCACACCTGCTCTCACATAGCTTTGCCGCAGTGTGATACCTGCGTGTTTGGCGAGGTCGACTAGTTTTTTACGGCATCGTTCAAGCAGTTTACTGTCGGTTGGAAAACTGATGTTCTTTTCCATCACGGTGCTATCCACCACTACTTCGCGCAAACTACTTTCTTTTACCGCGCCGACTTTTAGTCCGACATCGACGGTGAGCGACAACATCAATTCCGCACCCTGTTCGCCAATTCGCTTGCGAAAGCGAACCATCGAACTTGGGTCACACGGCATCTGATGAGTAAAAAACTGCATCCCACAAAAATACTGCCAATAGGGGTTTTCACACCACATGGCGACCGTATTTTCATCCGAAAGTTTATGAATTTGTTTAAGATATTCTAATCCAGCCAGTAACCGAATGGGTTTTCCCAATGCGCCAGTATCTGCACTATAAAGTTGACCAAATTCGGCTTCTAAACGCTGCCAATCAATGATGTTGGCCAATTTAACCAGTTCGTGGTTGGGCGCCACGAGGTCAATCAATTCGATCGCGAACAGTTGTTTTTGTGGTGTATGGTTGGTCGCTTTTGGCTTCATTTTTAATCTCCATTTTGCAAGGTTTTGAGGGGTGAGAAAACAAACCTTGCAAAATGAGGATAGTAAGATCGTTTAGATCATCAAGAAGATCAATACATTAAGTGTTTTTCAGTGTCGACTAATTATGAATATTGCTGAATTCGTCAATAGCAGCTTGAGCGGCAACCATTACAGAAGATTCAGTTTGCTGGTATTCATTATCTAGTTCGCCACCCAAACTCTCGCACCATGTTTGCTATTCTTCTTGAGCAACTTCTTCACTAAAACCATTCGCTAAAAACTCTTTTTTCCAGTGCATATACAACCACTCAAGCGCCATAATTATTCCTAATATGGCTTCCAATATACTGCTGAGCAAGATATATACAGCAAAGATAACACGCCCTAGTAATAAACCAAAAGCTATACATAAACGCATCAATTATAGTTACCAATACTTGTTAACACATACTGTTTGCCATATAGTATCATGCATATTATTTAGACAATAGGGGAACAGCTTACTTTTATGACTATTAGCGAACATTATCAGAAACTTAAACTGGAGTTGCGTAGAGGAGTGTTGGTGCTTGCAGTGCTCGCCGAACTTAAGGATGAGCATTATGGATACTCGTTGCGTAAAAAACTACTGGAAAAAGGAGTGGACATAGATGAAGGGACGCTTTACCCATTGATTCGCAGACTAGCAAAGCAAGACCTGTTGTCCAGCGAGTGGCGTGAGGAAAACAAGCGTAAGAAACGTTTTTATCAACTAACTGAAGAAGGTAAATCAGTTTTAGCTAAACTCACGGCAGATTGGGAACAAGTGGTTATCTCCTTGAATAATACTTTAAAATAACAATAGAGGATGCCTTATGGATTTAATAAACAATTACTTAAAAAATTTAGAAAACTACTTGCCAGATGAAATGAAGCAGGAAGTGAGAGAGGAGTTGGAATCTTCTATTTATGCTCAAATAGAAGACCAACAGGAACACCTTGGACGCAATTTAAACAATGAAGAATTAGAAACGATCTTAAAAAATATTGGTCATCCAATGCGCGTAGCTTCTTCTTATCAACCAAATGGAGGGCGTTCAGAATTCTGTGTCAGCTAATTTTGGCTAGATATCTAAGACATCATCCAAGCGCCCATCAAAATGAATCGCCAGTTGAGACAATGTCATATTCCAGTTTTGAATTGGCATTGTCCATTTCTTAGAAGCATTCAATATCCCAGCATACAGTAGCTTAAGCAAGCTGTTTTCGTTTGGGAAGCCGCCTTTAGTCTTGGTCAGTTTACGGAACTGGCGATGTACAGCCTCAATAGCGTTCGTGGTATAGATGGCCTTGCGAACGTACTCTGGATACTTAAAATAAACGGACAGGTTTGCCCACTTGTTTCGCCAAGAACGGAGCACTATCGGGTAATGTTGACCCCATTTGGACTCTAAACGCTCAAGTTCCATCTCCGCTGCTTCTTTGCTCACAGCGCGGTAAACTGGTTTTAGATCAGCCATGAACTCCTTTTGATGTTTGGAAGCGACGTACTTCATAGAGTTGCGGATCTGGTGAATAACGCATTGCTGAACTTCTGTATTTGGGTAAATAGTTGCAATAGCTTCAGGGAAGCCTGTCAGGCCATCCACGCAGGCTATCAGGATATCTTCAACGCCACGGTTATGCAGATCCGTTAGTACAGATAGCCAGTAGTTCGCGCCTTCTGACTCGGATAGATACAGACCAAGCAGCTCCTTCTTGCCTTCGACGTTTAAGCCTAAGATAGTGTACACCGCTTTGCTGACATAGCGGCCACCTTCCTTAATTTTGTAGTGGATAGCATCAAGCCAGACGAACGGATAGAGCGCATCTAATGGTCGTTGCTGCCATTCTTTCAATTCGGGTATCAAACAGTCGGTAACGCCTGTGATGGTAGCCTCAGAAACGTCAATACCATACATATCTTCAACATGGCCGCGGATATCACGATAGCTCATGCCAAGCGAAAACATGGATAAGATCTTGCGGTCGATCTCATCAGTTAACTTAGTCTGGTTTTTCTTAACTAGCTTTGGCTCAAATGAGCCTGCACGGTCACGCGGGGTATCCAGTTCGAAAGTGCCCACTGAAGACTTAACGGTTTTCTTACTAGAACCATTTTTACGGTTAGGCTGCTCGTCATCTACAAGGTGCTGTTCCAGCTCTGCTTTTAAGGCAGCTTCGGTGATCTGTTTGATAAGAGGGGTTAAGAAGCCATCTTTGCCTGTCAGATCTTGCCCTGACTGAAGGGCTTTAATGGCTTGTTCTAAATCGAAGTCTTTGGTCATGTGTCATTCCTGTTTTCTTAATGATACTGAAATGACACAGATTTCTAAACACTACCAAAAATATTGGTCATCCAATGCGCGTAGCTTCTTCTTATCAACCAAATGAGAAGTTAATCGGGAATGGGCTTTTTCCTGCTTATAAGCGTACAATGGAGCTAGCCTTATTATTAATGTTCGCATTTGTAAATTTAATATCCTTACCAGACATTATTTCCCCTCACTCTTTCACTGAGATAGCTTTGTTAATAATGGCTAGAAGCATAGAGTATGGTTTATATGTATTTGCAATTGTCACAATTACTTTTCACTTAATGGAACGCAGAAATATGCGTTTAGACGATATATATGCCTGGTCTCCAAAAGAGCTAAGCCATACATCGCGCAAATTCCCTTTAAGTAGACTAGAAGCAGGGTTTGAACTTGTAGTTTACGGAATATTTATTGCGTGGTGGAATGATATCATTGCTTGGCCATTTGATAGCTGGATGGATATGCAAACAACACATTTTTCATTCAGTAATGAGTGGCAAGCTGTACATTGGACAATAAATGTCGTCGTCATGTTGAGTATGCTCGTGTGTATACATAACCTCATTACAGCAAGTTGGCGAAAACTAACTTTAGGTATCGATTTAGCCCTAAACTGTGTAACTTTATTAATAGTGACGCAGATAATACAATTTGACAGTTTTATATCTTATGCACCAGCAGCGGTGCAGGTGAGTGAACTTAGTCATATATTGTCCAATTTAGAAACTGTTGTCTATGTGGTGTTGGGCATTATTAGCTTGTTATGTGTGTTTACGTTACAAAGCAATTACAAAAAACTAGTTCGCTAATAGGTAGTGTTTAGAAATCTGTGTCATTTCAGTATCATTAAGAAAACAGGAATGACACATGACCAAAGACTTCGATTTAGAACAAGCCATTAAAGCCCTTCAGTCAGGGCAAGATCCAGGGTGCAACTTTATTTTTAGTAATTTTGTTTCCATTAATGAATTCTCGAAAGCATATAACGAATGATATGGACTCCCCACTCGGCATCAACGTGCCATAGTGAAGTTGAAAGAGCTTCAATTGAGGAGAGTCCATATGTCACAAAGCAATTGGCATTGACTTAGCCAAATCAGTGTTTAGTATCCACGGTGTTGACGTTCATGACAAGTGCAAAATTCGTAAAACCATTAAGCGAAACAAACTATTAGCTGAAATCGCTAAATTATTTTCTAAAGTAAAAAATGCAGCAAATCTAATGATGAATTGCTGCATAAATGATTGTTTTAATCACGTCATCTCGTTAAATACCCGAATTGAAAACAACAGGAATTACACTTCACCAAATAGCTTTAACAACCGACTAGTAACACCGTTCGTCCAGCCAAATCCTTGCTGTACTTGATACTCACCACCGCCCGCCATTTTTTCTGGCTCGCACACATTGTATTTTTCAAGTAAGCAACCGCGTTTAGCAAAGTCATTTTTCAGCATGGTGAGCCACCGATGAGCAATGTCACCCGCAAGTTCCGCTTCGCCATATCGCATTAATCCTTGAATGGCGAACCATTGCAACGGTGCCCAGCCGTTGGGGCTGTCCCACTGTTGAGGCGTTTGCTCTAAGCAGCTGACTAACCCCCCTACACGCAAAAACTCATTGTGTAATGTGTTACGAACTTTCTGAGCTTGTTTATCACTCACAATACCCACAAATAATGGAACGACGCCCGCTAGGCTTTTTACCTCGGTATGACCATTGGTGTTGAGGTTATAGTCATAAAACCAACCCTGATGTTCGTCCCAAAAAAGCGTGAGAATCGCCTGCTTTCTGCGCTCGGCACGCTTTGTATATGCATCTGATTGTGCCGCATGACCGAGCATATTTGTGCACTGAGCTAAGGTATTTTCTAGTACATACAACAGCGCATTTAAATCTACGGGTACTCGTGATGTGGTATTAATGGTCAATAAATCTTGCGGATCATCAAACCAGCGAGCGCTGAAGTCCCAACCGGACTCACATGCCGCGCGAATATTGCGATGAAACAACTCTCTTTGCGATTGTGGTAGGTGCTGCGCATCCGCAACATCTTCAGCGTAAGATTCAGGCCGAGGCTCAGGCTTATCATCCCAGTAGCGGTTTAGTTGTGTGCCATCAGCCAGTTTAATTACACGGCGATGCTCTTGGGTAGTTGCATTGAGTTGTTCTTCACCCGCATGCCAAAACGCATGTTCTTTTACCATCGCATCAACCATACGCTGTAGCCAATTAGTATCGGACTTTTTATAAGGCAACAACAACTCGACCATCAACGCGAGTACGGGTGGCTGTGAACGGCTGGTGTAATAAATCCGATTGCCATTAGGCACACATCCAAAGCGTTCAATCAGGCTAACAAAGTTATCGACCATAGCCTCAATCAAAGCGATGTTCCCGCCGTCTTCAAGCCCTAGCGCAGTAAAGTAGCTGTCCCAGTAATAAATTTCATTGAATCTGCCTCCTGGTACGACATAGTCATACGGCAATGCCAGCAAAGAGTTATTACTTTGCGCAAAGCGAGAGCGTTGTAGCTTTGGCCACAAAGCGTCTATGTAGTCTTGCACTGAGTTCACACTGTCTAACGCTTGCAACTCTGGCTGCGCGGCAAAGGTAAAGTGCGCTTGTACAAAGTCATTTAGCGCTTTGTTATCTAAATTACTCGGTTGTTGAGCATAGGCTTCTTGCGCCGCTTTCCAGCTTATCTTCGGAATGGCATCAGCAAAAGTCTTACTATCAGCAAAAATGCCACTAAGCTGTACATCCTTAAATAAGGTCGTGTATTCAAACTTCATAACAATCTCTTATGCGGTGACAGCGTTTGCTGGTGTACTGCGTTTTTTAAATAAAAACAATGAAACAACAAGCATGCAAAGTGGTACGAGTGCGCAATAAAATGCATGCTGACCACTAAAATGCTCAAAAATATAGCCCGTGAGAATAGAGCCTGTGGTACCACCAAGCGCTGAGAAGATCACTATCATGCCCGTCATTGAGGCATGTTGATGTTTTCCCAAGCTGCTTAAAATAACCGAGTTAAGAACCGGATAAATCGGTGCCATCAGTAAGCCAATCAAAGGCATAAGATAGGCGGCCAGCGGCGCATCAAATACTGAGTGAACCGTTTGCGCGGGTAAGTTTTGCGTCATAGGTAGCGTAAGCAAAATAAGTGCGCCTATACCTATCAAGCAAACATTAAGCAGTACATACCAATGGCAGGCTTTTAAAATTTGCCCTGCCAGCAATCGGCCAAGTGCTAAGCTTGCAGCAAAAATACTGGTAAGCTGCACACTTACATCCACGGGCAAATGCAAAATTTTGTTATTGAAAGTCGGCAACCACGTCCCAACCCCCTGCTCAATTAGCACATACAAAAAAGCGGAGATAATAAACACCAGCACCAAGGGTTGATAAGTGAGCTTTAACATAGCGGCGAACTCACCAGCAATGCTACTGCCTTTGGGCAAGGCCTGCTTGCTAATTGGCGCCCACACAATGCAAAGCACACATAGCAAGCTCAACAGTGCGAGCACGTAATATACATTCAACCAATCGAGTGCATTACCTTGGTCGCTAATAAAAAAGCTGAAGATCCAATAACCACTGAGCACACCCACCATAAAAATACCTTCAATGGTGTTGAGCAGCGCCGAATGAGATGACGGCGAATCACTTAATTGACCCACCAAGGCATATACACTGATCTTAACCACCGCAAACGCACAACCAACAACGGCAAACAGTAGCTTTAAGGCATAAAACTCACCCAATGAAGGCGTGAGTAAACATACTAAAGTTACCGCCCCAAGCGCGGCTAACAACGCTAATTTATACCCCATTCTTGGGATCAATGACGCCACTAAAAACGACATCATGGCGATGGATAAGTCTTTAAATCCCTCAAGGCCTGCCGCTTGGGTTTTAGTGACACCAAAGCTGTTGATCGACTGCAAAATAACCGTACCAACACTGTTTAGCAATACCGCAAACAGGAAGTAGCAGGCCATCATGGCCAAGATAATACGCGCGCGTGATGCATTGTTTTTTGTATTAGCTGCATCTGTCATATAAGGAACTCGCTCTATTTTTCGTTTATTCAGTCTAGCCGCGCAAACAAAATAATGCAATCGTTTGCATTTTAGTTAAATCAAGAGCACGTTTATACGATGCTTAACTTGATTGTCGGCAGTTCAGCGCAATCGCTATTTCTTGTGAATCCGCATGCTCACCGTTTAATTGCGTGATCAGCTTTTCTACCAGTACTTTAGCCGCCTGCTGGGTATCTTGCTTGATAGTTGTTAAAGAAGGATGACTGACATCGGCCATGGCAATATCGTCAAAACCAACCAGCCTTACATCATTTGGTACACTCACATAACGCTCTTTTAATGCTTTCAACGCGCCAAGCGCAACCATATCACTACAGGCAAAAATACCATCAAAAGTAAGCCCTTGCCCACGTAACAACTGGTTAATTGCGTCGTAAGCTGCATGGCTAGTGATGTCTATCTTAACGGTTTGTTCCGTGCACGCTTGGCTACTTTGCGTAATAGCCGCCAAAAATCCACGGTGACGCTCACCGATCTCGGCATGCCCGGGATCGCCTAAAAACAGTAACTGACGTGCGCCTTTTTCAATCAGGTGCGCTGTTGCTTGCAAACCACCTAGGTAATTATCACTGCCCACGATAGGGTAATTACTTTGGGTTTTAGGGTCGCCCCACACCACTAAGGGGGCGCCAAGTTTAGCCGCTTGCTCTATTCGGTTTTGCTGCTTACCTTGACCCACCACAATAAGCCCATCGGCTCTGCGACCATCAATAAAATAGCCATGCCAATCATCCCCAGCCATGTATGAGTTTGATAGCAATAATTCATAACCTTGGCGGTTAACCGCTTGATTAATATCACTGACTACCTTGAGAAGAAAAGGATCATCAATGGATTGCTCGGTATTTGGGTCTAGATTGATCACCACCGCAATCACTTTGGTTTTTTGCAAACGCAAACGGCTTGCGGCCGTGTTTAAACTAAAATTATGCTGCTTAGCGAGCTGTTGCACATGTTCGCGAGTTTGTTGTTTTATCACCGGGTTGTTATTCAACGCACGAGATGCCGTTGAGGTGGATACCCCAGCTAACTTAGCTAAATCTGCTAATTTTAATTTTTTCTGTTCCACTACCACCCCTAACGCGCACTTACAACAAACTAACCTTTTGAGAAGCTAGCATATTACACCATGTTCATGCTAATTCACTGCCACAAATGCAAATTAGTCGTGCCACTAATTTGCTCACTTTAAAATAACGGGTATTAAAAAAGTTGCATTAAAGTTATTGCAAACGTTTGCAATAACCTCTATTTTAAAATCAGCGCCAACTGTAAGTGCCCCTCTGTTGGGTTACAGAATCAACTTTTTTGCTGATTTAGGGCACGGCGCATCACAACAAAATGAACCATATGACAACAAAAAGGGGTTTCCCATGCGCAAGCTCAAGCAATATTCGTTGCTCGCATCCGCCATTGCGGTGGCATTGAGTAATCAAGCAATCGCAGAAGACAAAAACGATCAAAAACAAAAAGTTGAAACGATTGTTGTGTCAGGTACAGCCGGTGGCCGCGGGATCAGAAAGATTGATGCCGGTTTTGCCGTCACTAACATTGATGCAGTAAAAATCGACAAACTGGCACCAAAAAGTACCGCTGATTTACTTAAAGCCGTGCCGGGTATATGGGTTGAAAGCTCAGGTGGTGAGTCTGGTGCAAACGTGTTTGTGCGTGGTTTTCCAGGTGGAGGTGATGCCCCTTTCTTAACAGTGAGTTTGCAAGGTTCGCCTGTTTACCCAGCACCAACGCTATCATTTTTAGAAAACTCGTCCATCTTTCGTTTAGATGAAACCATCAGCATGATGGAAGCGCTACGCGGCGGTCCAAACCCTGTTGTATCGAATGGTCAGCCCGGTTTAACCACTAACTTTCAACTCAAGCGCGGTCATGAAGAAACCGAAGGTACCTTTAAGTACACCACCAGTGATTACGGGCTACAACGCTTAGATGCCATGTTCAGTGGCGAGGTGAGTGATGATTTGTATTATATGGTCGGCGGTTATATCAAACGATCTTCAGGTATTCGTGATGCTGGGTTTACGTCTGAGCGCGGCCAGCAATTTACCGTTAACCTCACCAAAGAATTAGATAATGGCGAAATAAACGTATACACCCGTCAAACCGACGATACCGGTGCTTGGTATTTGCCTACACCACTCAATGTTGAAGGCATAGATGCTGAGTACACTCAACTTGGCACACTCAACCGCCAAGCGACGATTTTTGCGGGTGATAGCAACGAGGCGATGGAGATTGACCTTGGTGAGGGCCGTGGTTGGAAAGGCCATGTATCAGGCGGCAGTATCAAGCTTGAGTTAAAAAATGGTTGGCACTTTATAGATCGTTTTAACCTTACCCAAGGTGATGCAAACACCTACGGTTTGGTATCTGCTGGCAGCGCGATGTCGCTTGCCGAAGTACCTGATTATACAGGTGAAGCAACCGGCGCTGTAACGGGTAAGTCGTATGCTGCGGATACCCCAGTGCAAAACATGGGTCGCTGGGTTGTTTTAAAAGAAATTGAAGCGTTCACCAACGATTTAGCATTTAGCAAAACATTTGACAATCTAGACAGTGCATTTGGTATTTACAGTGCCTCAACTTCGGCAAAAGATTGGTGGAGTTTGGGTAATGCAGCCTATTACGTGTTGGAATCCGGCGGTGAAATGCTCGATGGCATTGCCTGTAATACTGCGGTTGAAGGGTGTGCTTGGAACTACGATATAAATAGTACGGGTGATGCAAAAACGCTCGCGTTTTACACCACACAAAGCTACAAAGCGAGCGACGACCTAACCCTTGATTTGGGCCTTAGAAGCGAAAAGCATGAAGTAGAATACTCAGTTGATGAAGACTTAAATAGTACCATCGACAAAGTGGTGAGCTACAACGCAAGAAAAACATCATGGACAATTGGCGCTGATTATAAGCTTGCCAATGACATGGGTGTCTTTGCTCGTATCAACAAAGGCTACAAAATGCCTTACTTTGATGACTTTAGAGACAACTACAGCGCTTACCAAGGTGGTGAACGTTTGATCAAAGAAGTCTCGCAGTTAGAGCTTGGTTACAAATTCATGGGTGATAACACTGACTTTTTTGCCACCGTATTTGCGAACGAAGTAAAAGGTGACACGTTTGTACGCCGCCCAGGCGAGCCTGCCGAAGTCTTCACATCTGAAGCGCTTGGTCTAGAACTGGATTACAACTACAACCATGAGTCGGGATTCTCAGTGAATTTGAACGCCACATGGCAAGATACAGAAATCACCGAGCACATTGAAGAAAATATCATAGGCAATGAAGGTCAGCGCCAACCAAATTGGCAGTTACGTGTAACACCTAGCTATGACTTTGAAGTTGCCGGTATGTTTGCAACCATTTACGGCACTTTCTCTGCAGTTGATGACCGTTTTGGTAACAATGAAAATACCGTAACGCTAGAAGGCTATGAAAAGCTCGACTTGGGTTTAATTGTTGAACCAGCTGAAGGTGTGAAACTGCAACTTGCTGCTGATAACCTCACTGACGAGCAAGGTATCACAGAAGGTGATCCGCGTAATATGAACGCGCCAAACGGTCGTTACATCATGCCGCGTAGCATCAAGTTTAGCGTCAGCTATAGCTTCTAAAAGCAACATACTCCTTGGATTAAAAGCCCAACCTTGTTGTTGGGCTTTTTTATACCAATCCACTTAACTAAGTGGTCTATTTTGAGGCAAGTAAACCTTGTAGGTAGCTAGGCAAAAATTTCGTTATTTAGTTGTTTTAAATGAGAAACTTTTAACGGGGCTATCGTCAGGTTTAATCCCTTAAAATGATTATGTGTTATTGCCCATTGGTATTACTTTAAATTCCTGTCTAACAAGCATAATTTCTATTACACTCAGTGTTTCAGTCATTTAAATGCAACATTCATGGATTTAAGTACCCTATTTAGCATTGATCCCATGCAGTGGTCACACATTGGCGCAGCCATTTTGGCAGGCTCCATCATTGGTTTTGAAAGACAACTACGCGGTAAACCCGTAGGAATAAGAACCTCTTCGCTCATCGTACTCGGCACCTATGCCTTTGTGATGTTATCCATTCAAGTTAATAATGCTGCCGCTGATCCATCGCGCATAATTGGCCAAGTCGTTACTGGTATTGGCTTTTTGGGTGCAGGTGTGATGCTCTCCAAAGAGGGCGTTGTGGTCGGTGTAACCTCGGCAGCCGCCATTTGGATGCTTGCCGCTATCGGTGTGTCCATTGCTGTGGTTGGCCCGCTCATCGCAATTAAACTCTCTTTGATTGTGGTGGCTATTTTGTACGGCGTTGATCTGTTAGAGTCTACTTTCACTAACCTCACACGAGGCGTGCACGGTAAATACACAGGATGGAAAACGCGGGTTAAAAAAGATGCCAACCAGCAGTAAACGATTAGAAGACGCCAATTTAACACCCGGATATGTCGCCAAGCGAAGCGGAGTTAATGTCTCCGCCCTGCACTTTTATGAACAAAAAGGTTTGATCCGCAGTTGGCGCAACAATGGTAATCAAAGACGTTATAAACCCGATGTGCTGCGGCGTATAGCGGTGATCAAAGCGGCGCAAAAAATGGGTGTAACGCTTGAAGAGATTAAACTTACGCTCAGTACGTTACCAGACAGTCGCACCCCAACCAAAGAAGATTGGGCCAAGCTTTCAACCATCTGGCAGCAACAGCTCGATGAAAAAATAGCCTACATGCAACGTATTCGCAATCAGGTCAATGGTTGCATTGGTTGCGGCTGTTTATCTATGAGCAGCTGCCCGATGTACAACCCTGATGATGTACTGGGTGATACTGGCAGCGGTGCTTTGCTGTTGGGTAAAGACTGGTAGTAATTATTTCTACTTCATGTCTGTGGTAATTTACTAACAGCGAGATACATAACCAAAACCACTGACAGTGGGATCAATATAATAGCTAACTGAGTAAACGGCCCATGATACATGGCTAACCAGCGCTTTTGTCGAGCACTTACTTGTTTACTTAGCGAGGCTTTAGCTGCAAGCCAGTTCCCCAACACCATATCAACTATTTCTAGAGGCAAAATAATCAAACCAATAATCATTAATTTTTGCCAAAGCCATGGTGTGGCAAACCACCCAGCAATAGACGCCATATATAGGCCAGTAACCAATAAAACGATAAATGGCAGCCCATTTCGCATAGGTCCATTCATAAGTAAACACGCAAAAGCGATCAATAAGGCAACCATGTAGGTCGTTATAAATTTGATTTTGTATTGTTTCATGTATACAAGCCGTAAATAGCTAATTACGTTCTAAAGTATGTTATATCATGCCCCTAGTAGAGGTAAATGCTTATGCTGTTGATAAGTTAAAGCGATTACCAAACAATGCTTTATATCTTATTTAGGTACAGTGCCGATAGAAATGATTCAATCACAATGTTCATTATTGAGTGCCTTACATGTATTACGCGAACTTAGATTTATTCAGGATAGGTATAAGACGGAGTATCAGTAGGCACTGCCCTCTGTGTAGATTTATGATAGGTTGGATTTGAGTAAGGCCGAATGATGCGAGAAATAGCGCAGGTCCGGCCTGAATTTTTGAACAAATTAAGCAAGCTTAAAGTTTTGTGTGATCTCTTGCAGGTTATTACTCAGTTTGTTGAGTTCGTGACTCGCAGAGGATACCTGATCTGCACCCGCCGCATTTTCAATGGCAGCCTGTTTGATTGATTCAATACTGAGTTTTATCTCTTCAGTCGTTACTGATTGTTGGTGCGCAGCCGTGGCGATTATTTCTGCACTTTGCGCAATTTGATCTATTTGCTGCACACTTTGTTGCAGAAGTGCAGCGCTGTCATTTGCGGCAATAATTGTTTCTTTCGTTGCTTCAATTGAGTGGTGCATCTCAGTCACGGCTTGCTGCGTGCCTTCTTGCAAGCTATTGATCATTGCTTCAATGTCTGCTGTTGAATTTTGGGTCTTTCGTGCCAATTGCCTTACTTCATCAGCAACAACCGCAAACCCTCTGCCATGTTCACCCGCGCGTGCCGCTTCAATTGCCGCATTGAGCGCCAGTAAATTGGTTTGCTCAGTGATGGTTTGGATCACTTCCAGAACTTGGCTGATATTTTGTGCTTTACCTTCAACCTGCTTAATCACTTGCTCTGCATTATCAATGGCGTTGCTAAGCTCAGTCATTTGTACAACGGTTGCCTGTAGATTTTCATTGGCTGAACTCGAGGTATGCTGTGCACTGTGGCTCAAATCAGCAACAACACGCGCATTTTGTGCAACTTCTTCAATTGATTGGTTCGTTTGCTCCATTGCCAAGGCCACTTGCTCTATGTTCGCATGCTGCTCTTGCAAGCTTGCGTTGGCTTGATTGCTCGCTGCGCTTGTTTGCTGTGCCGTACTCGCTAACTGTGAAGTCGATTCAACAATTGTGCCCAATATGCTATTTAGCGACTTATTCATTCTTGCCATCGCACCATAAACCCCCTCGTACTGAGTTCGCTCACAAAAGTCTTGGCGCAGGTCACCTTGCGCGATCTGTTCACTGATAGCGCGCATTTGGCTAGGCTCACCACCGAGTGGCTTTATAATCGAGCGAGACACAATATAGGTTATGCTCACAACACCTATCACAGTCAACAAAGCAATAAAGCCAATGATCCAGTTCATGCTGTAGATGGGTGCAAATGCCTCAGCTTTATCAATTTCTACGAGCAATACCCAGTTAAGGTCTTCATAGTTAAATGGTGTGTAAGCTGAAAGAACAGGATTGCCGTTGTAGTCTATGATGATCTCGGTGTCAGATACGCCTCTTAAACCAGCACGCACGGCTTCAGTGTCCACACCATTTTGCGCGATACTGCCAGCAAAACTGGCAAGAATTGAATGGCCAGTTGGGTCCAAATATGAGTCGGAGCGCATTCTCTTGTCATCACCCACCAAATACGACTCGCCAGTTTCTCCCATACCACTGCGCACTTGCATTATGCTATTGATGGCATCGATAGATAATTGCAATGCAATAATCGCTTCAACTTTGCCTTCAATAACCACAGCCTGACCGACAAATGCGGCTGGCTCATAGTTGCTAGGTGCGTATCTCGAGAAGTCCTGAATAACAAAGCCATTGTTGTACCGAGTGTTTTGGTACAAAGAAGCCAAGCCTGAGTCTCGGTAAGGCCCAGACACAAGGCTAGTTTGATAATCGGGTTCTTTGGCTACCGTGTATTCCACAAAGCCTTCAGGACTTATAACAAACAGGTCGTAATATCCGTTTCTTTCTATAAACGTATTAAAAAACTCATGATGTTGATCAGCAACAGATTTGAGGGACTGGCCACTATTATGTGCAGAGGTTGCCTGCCATTCAGACACCAGTACGTTTAAATCCGCTTTTTTGGCGTCAAAATAGCGAGTAATTTGCGTATTTTTGATCTCTCTAATCGACGTCAACTGATTATAGGTTTGCTGCTCAATGGTTGAACTGGCTGTGAACAGCGCCACAAGCGAGATCAAACCAGCAGGAACGAGACCTACAAGCAAAAAAGACAATAACAACTGGGTTTTAATACGCATAATTACTCCACACAACTTTAAGCGACCGCGGAGTGTACATGAATATGACAGTTTTATGAACAAACAAAAAGGTGCAAAAAGTAAACGAATGTCAAAGCAAAGGATTAGAGTAAATTAAATCACTAATACATATGGCTTTTAAGCACCTAACTCGTTGAGTAATTTTTGATAAATTTAGCACTTTAATTGTCGTAACTTTAACTGTCGCAGCTCATATCCGAGCTTACAGTTTAAAAACAAGTTTAGACTTCGCCTGATAGGCGGCTGGAGCTTTTAAGAGACGGTCGTCACTATATGGCTATGTTGCTTCATTCCACAAAGCAGTCGTTCATTCAGCTAATTCCAGTGGAAAATTAAATGACACCCATTAAAAATTAAATGTCAAAACTAAAGGATTAGAGTAAATTAACTCGCTAATACATATGGCTTTTAAGCACCTAACCCGTTGAGTAATTTTTGATAAATTTAGCACTTTAATTGTCGTAACTTTAACTGTCGCAGCTCAAGAAAAAATTAAGAAAATTAGAGAAAAAATTAAGTGACACCCATCACAATTAAAGGCCAAAATTAAGTGGCACCCATCACTATTAATATCCAAGCAGAGGAAGTGGAGTAAAAACGTATAAAAATATTTCAATCACTGGGTACAAAAACGTTTTCCGATAGGCTCATTTTTAACGTCCAAGCGTATCTCTGCACCAAAACCGGGTTATCGCGTACGACAAAGCGCTGTAAATACAACAGTTGTAGATTTTCGAGTTAATAGTGCTTGTCTGACTAAGACAACAAGCGCTCGCAGTTTGTTAGATTCGTGCGCCGTCGTTTTTGAAGTGTTTCGCAATAAGCTGTTATTGTTCGCTCTCGGCCAACCGCGCCGCGGAATACCCGAGAAAATTGAGTTGTGAGTTTTATCCAATTCTCAGGTTCTATATTTAATCGAGTAAGAATGGGCTGCGCTTCGTTGATATAACCACGCTTGTCAGCGCGAACACATTGGCCTGTTAGTTCAACTAATTCAATATAGGATTTAAGCTCAAAAGGCAGGCCTTTAGCCATATGTTTTCGTGGGCTGCCAGCAAAGCGTAGTAGGCTTTTTGGTTGTTTTCCCAGCTTAGCGTGGTCGATGCGCTTTTTGATGCTGGTGTAGTCTGAGGTTTCAGGCGTTGCGGCGATTTTCGCCCTAATGGGGTTTAAATCCACGTAAGCGAGACAAGCAGCCAATGCGGCTTCATCCAGTAATGCTTGGGATTTAAATCGTCCTTCCCAGAATCGGCCTGTACAATTATCTTCTTTATTTGCTCGGCGGGCGATGTCTTCGTTAAGTACCCGCATAAACCAGCTAATATCCGCGAGTCTTTCCCTGTACTTGGCTACATGCTCATCGAGTACCAACTGCTCCGACTCTTTTAGTGGCTCTCCCTCAATGAGCTTATGGGTTATCCAATTACCTTTGAATAACTTGTGCCACCGTATCACAATTGCCCTATCCGACAGACGCTTAGCTTTTTTATCATCAACATATAAAACAATGTGAGTATGATTACTCATCACGGCATAAGCACAGATATCAATACAAAACACAGACCCCAACATCAGGAGCTTTTCTTCAACCCAATCCCGGCGGTGCTCGTATGATTTGCCCGTAAATTTATCTTCACCGCACAGAAACGCGCGCCTTACGCAACGGGAGATACAGTGGTAGTATTTGGTGTCGGTTAAACTGATTTGTCTTTTACGGGCAGTTGCCATAGTTTGGTTTCCTCAATCCTTTGAGTGCAGGATTAAAGCTTAGGCGGCATCTTAGGAAGGCGCAAATTTGTGGTGGGTGTCAGCGTTTTGTCTTTGTGGTGGGTGTCAGCGTTTTGTCTTTCTTTCAGCGTTTTGTCTTTCGTCGCTTCCAAGCATCAAAAGGAGTTCATGGCTGATCTAAAACCAGTTTACCGCGCAGTTAGCAAAGAAGCAGCAGAGATAGAACTTGAGCGTTTAGAGTCAAAATGGGGGCAACATTACCCGATAGTGCTCCGTTCTTGGCGAAACAAATGGGCAAACCTGTCCGTTTATTTTAAGTATCCAGAGTACGTTCGCAAGGCCATCTATACCACAAACGCTATCGAGGCTATCCATCGCCAGTTTCGTAAGCTGACCAAGACTAAAGGTGGCTTCCCAAACGAAAACAGCTTGCTTAAGCTACTGTATGCTGGGATATTGAATGCTTCTAAGAAATGGACAATGCCAATTCAGAACTGGAATATGACATTGTCTCAACTGGCGATTCATTTTGATGGGCGCTTGGATGATGTCTTAGATATCTAGCCAAAATTAGCTGACACAGAATTCTGAACGCCCTCTTCTTGGGCTTTCTTTTTCTCTTTCATCGCCTCTAGCTGCGCTTTTTTAGCCTTCTTTTTCGCTTCACGTTCTTTTTTGCTCATTCTGTTTTTGTGCTTTTTACCCTCTTTCTTTGCCTTATCTCTGGCTTTTTTCGCTTTCTCTCGTTCTTTATCAACTTCATCCTTTTCAGAGTCTCTTCTCTCTATTGCTGCTTCTCGTCTTTCTTGCGCCAGTTTCCATTGATTTTCTCTTCGCTCTTGGGCACTTTCTCGACGCTGTTCGGCTTTTTCCTGTGCTTGTTCACGTAATTGTTCCGCGCGCTCTTTGCTTTGCTCGGGGTCTTGCGCATTCACGTTTGTCGCCCACATGGTTGCGATGGCCAACAAAACGCTGATTGATGATCTACTCATCTTATGTCTCCTATCACTTATCCAAAGTGCATATCGCGTATGATCTGCACCAACTAAATATAATCTATAAATCGAACTCGTCGCGATGCAAACCGTATTAAAACGCGACGAACTGACAAGCGCCTTAGGATAAAGTGCGTCAATTGCTGCGATACCGTTGCTTTTTGACTAGCGGTTCACCTACAAGTCAGTTTTTGTATGTAAGATCCCCGCTCTTTTTGTTTTCTATTATGCTTATTAATTAATAACCGCACATTTGTATCACTATGAAATCATTGCTCGAATTTGTTAAAAACCTCAACTGGATGTTTTGGGCGCTTGTTTTAGGCGTTGCGACAGGCCTTATTTTTGGTGAACGGGTTGCCTTTTTACAGCCCATTGGCGCCGGGTTTGTGAAGCTCATGCAGATAACGATTTTCCCCTACATTGTGGTGAGTTTAATTGTTGGCTTAGGGAAATTTAATCCTGAGCAAGTACGTAGTATTTTGCTCAAAGCTGCGACGGTTATGTTGTGTTTATGGGGCGTAGGACTATTCGCAATCTGGTGTTTTACTTTTACACTTCCTCAACATGATGCGGGCACATTTTTTTCACCCGCGCTTGTTGCCCCGAGTAGCCAAGTCGACTTTGCCGAACAATATATTCCCGCTAATCCATTTGCTTCACTTGCAGAAGGCAATGTCCCAGCTATCGTGATATTTTGCATTGCTATGGGTATGGCGCTCATCGCTAATAAACGTAAAAACACCGTATTGGAGTTTTTGGATGTCGTGGGCCAAGGTTTAACGGTGATCTCAAAAAAGGTGATCTCCATTTTCCCAATTGGCATTTTTGCTATGACTGCCAGCACAGCGGGCACGCTAAGCCAAGAACAGTTAAACAACTTGCAAGTATATTGGGTGCTTGTGCTCTGTCTGGGTCTGTATCTCATGCTGGTTTTGTTACCCATGCTCGTTGCAGCATTTACCCCATTAAAATATCGTGGGCTTATTTGGGTCATGCGCAACGCATGGATCACCGCTTTTAGTACGGGAAATGTATTTATTGTCTTACCTGTGATCACCGAAGGTATAAAAGAGCATATGCGCGCCATACACCAAGCGGATGAACAGGCTGATCATATCGCCGAAGTGTTGGTGCCTATTGCTTATACTTTTCCGAGCTTGGGCAAACTCACAACCCTGATGTTTGTGATGTTTGCCGCATGGTTGACGGGCAACCCCGTAGGAGTCAGCGTTATTCCCAATGTCACGCTTTCCGCCATGCTCAGTTACTTTGCTAATGTGCACTTAGCCATACCGTTTATGCTAGACAGCCTAAAAGTACCGGCTGATAGCTATCAATTATATTTATCTATGTCTGTGCTGACTGCCAAAGTGGTTTCACCCACCACTGTGGTGTACATTTTTGCGTTTGTATTTTTAAGTATTTTCTACTGTCGCAAACAACTGCATTTAAAACGCCTGCGTTCCGTTTATTACCTCACTTTATTCAGCATCTTGTTGCCCGCATTTATGTTGCTCAGTTTTAGTTTAAACAGCTATTTGGCTAAACACACCCAA
Source organism: Pseudoalteromonas sp. ATL1 (assembly GCF_058933015.1). Lineage (NCBI taxonomy): Bacteria > Pseudomonadati > Pseudomonadota > Gammaproteobacteria > Alteromonadales > Pseudoalteromonadaceae > Pseudoalteromonas > Pseudoalteromonas sp. ATL1. Next base: position 436,910 of record NZ_JBZYXL010000002.1, read on the forward strand.
GCCGCTGATGAGGTGATCGCGAATATGGTTATTGCCGATAAGGTGCCCGCTCATGTGTTAAGTTACGTGCCTAAAGCCTACCAAACAGGGGAGCTGTCTCTGACCAATATTGACGTGATTAAAAAGCGTAACTTGTTGCGTATTGGATATTTGGTAGATAACGTGCCATTTAGTTATTTTAATCAAAAAAATGAGCTTGTTGGTTTTGATATCAGCTTGGCACATCGACTCGCCGCCGACTTAGACGTTAAAATTGAGTTTATCCCATTTAAAAAGCATCAACTCAGTGAGTATTTAAACAAAGGCTATTTTGATGTGGCTATGTCGGGGCTAGAGATAAATGTGGCTGATCTCACCAAGGTGCGTTTTAGTAATCAAGTGCTACAGTTGCAACTTGCGCTGCTTTCTCACGACTATCGTCTCGATGAGTTTGCGACCTTGGAGTCATTACAAGATAAGCCATTAACCATTGCTCATGTTGAATATGGCCCGCTGCTAAAGCAAACCGCAAAAGATTACCCAAATATTAAATTTAAGCATTTAGCTAATTTAAAAAGCTACTTTAACGACCCAAGTAAATACGATGCCCTTGTAATAAGTGCTGAAGCCGGATTTGCTTGGAGTATGTTTTACCCTGAATTTGGTGTGGTTGTGCCACAAGGCAGCGTGAGTAAATACCCAACCGGTTTTGCGGTTGCAAAGCGCAACTACGATCTACTGAACTATCTCAACGCGTGGCTTGATATCCAGCAGGCAAACGGGCAGATCGATATCAACTATCAATACTGGATCTTAGGCCAAGGTAGTGAAAAAACGGCAAAACGCTGGTCATTACTAGACGAATATGCACCCAGCCTATTGGAGTAGAAAAGCGTAAGCAAACAAGCCAAGCACCGCTGTTTGAAGCACAGTACACAGCAACAACTTTGCATTGAACTGCCATTTTAATGTTTTATGCGCAAACTTTTTTTGCGCATAAAACAGTGTGATGTTGAAAGACAAAGTAGAAAGAGTCAATAACAACAACTCACTCATTCGTTGCCCCGAGTGAATCGCTCTGTGCTTATCCAACGCAAAAATGCCCATAAAGACTAAATTAAAAACAACGATAACCCCAAGAACAGGCACACCCAACGTACCAAATGCAATCAGCAATATGAGAAGGCATAACCAATTACACCTCGATACGCTGTAGCTCATCGCAAGGCACGCTAAATTTAATTGTGAGTGAAGCAAAGGCTAAAACCAAAATGCGAACTTTACGTTATTTTATCGAAGTATTGGCCTAGGCCCAACTTTGAATGGTGAATGGTTACTCTTGAGTCCAATTGCAAGCTCGGACTAAATCAAACCAGCCTTTATCAAATTTTAAGTTTCCCGGCGGGATTGGCATGGACACATCGACATCCAACTCAGATGCCAAATGTTTACGTACTAGTATTTTTACCTTATCGCTTTCAAGATGCTCGTAAGCGACCTTTAGCGCGAGTTTTTCTTTGTCTGTGAGTACATTGCCTTGCAGCTGATCATATCTCGCATTGAGCCACAGTAGCATTGCCTGCTTAGATTCGTTGGGGAATATTTCGGTTAACTTCGATGTTGGACCAATCAAACGTTGAAAATTGGTGGTTTGTCCTTGTATGAGAAATACAAATAGTAAATTGATCCCCGCTGAAATTTTACCTGAACGCTTATCGACTTCTTGATAGTCGTTCAGTGCTTGGCGGAACAGCTTTTCCGCTTCGTTTATTTTTCCTTCATCCAAAGCAACACTACCTAAGTTATTTTCAATCATGGCTAAAACAGCTATTTGCTGCATTTGCTTAGCGAGTACTCTTGAACGGGAATAAAACTGGCGCGCTTTTTTGTATTCTCCTTTGTCTCTGGCGACAAGTGCTAAGCTATTAGTTAGGGTAAGTCTCTGACGGTCATCCGCTGCATACTTGTAAGAACAATCTAAGCTCGTTTCTGCATCACTGAAATAGCGCTCTCTTCTTAGCCAAATACCCAGCGCACTGAGTACGGTTGTAAGGTTCTTTTGAAAATGAGGCGTGTCATGTTTGGTGAATACGGCATCCAAAGACTCCATTAAACGTGACATCTGATTCGTGGGCACAGAGGCTCGCATAGACAAAATGTGCCAACGCAGAAAAAGGTGGTCTGGCAGTTCAGCAGGCTCTTCAATGTTTTCTAATAAAGTAAGTGAGTAAGCGGGATTGACGGTTAAATAGTCTTCCGCCTCGTTGAGCACCCCAACAGGATTTACGAGACGAGCGTTCGCATGAAAACTTAACAAGAAAATTGCAAGTAATACCAAAAAATGCACAGTCACCTCGTTAATTTACCCCAAACTAAACTTAACTTTAGTTGCTAAAGGCAAAATGTTCAAAGCGTGTCATTTTATACTTGGTATTACACTGGCTATCATCAAACAATCAAGCTATTGATTTTAAAAACATTAACTTAAGGTATCGATCCATTGCTGAGGCTCTGAAACGATAAACTCATATTCCTTGCCATTACCCAAGGTCACTTTTATCGCGTCTGATGAAATTGGTAAAATGCCAGCGCCAGTGCCCTTGCTACGTGCCACATTTGCGATTTCAGATATTGCAAATTCAACAACACCAAGGTTAGTTTGTTCATTAAAAGGGGTAAAAGATACAGAGTCATTTGAAATTGTTAGGCGTCCATCTGATTTAGCCACACCCTGTTGAAATGTAGCAACGCCGGAAAGGTTTTTTTCTTCTATCATTGTCAGCTTCCTTATGCCAATTTACGTTCGCGTTTTAGCATGATTAATATACGCCTTTACAGAGATTATTACCACATATTAAGTACTTATTATTGTTCATTAGTGGACTCAATTCGCACTGTATTTATCATCATTAAAATTTCTGCCGCAGCTTGCGCATCAGCCAATGCTCTATGGTGATTATTCAATTCAATGTTTAACGAACCACATAAATTTGCTAGCGAATATGATGCAAAATTAGGGTAGTATTTTCTCGACAGCTGCACAGTACAAAGCTTTGGCATATAAAAGTCTATACCAATTCTTTGAAACTCTTTTTTAAAAAAGCCCATATCAAAATTAACGTTGTGCGCAACAAAAATCGCGTCTTGACAAAAATCTTGAATTTGCTCTACAAGCGTTGAAAATAATGGCGCATTACTCACCATGGCATTATCAATTCCCGTTAGTTCAGTGATATATTTGGGAATGCGCCGCTCGGGGTTGACCAAGCTTTGCCACGTCGCCACAACTTCGCCTTTTTCAATTCTGACCATGCCAATTTCTGTGATGCGGTCATAGTCTTTATTACCCCCTGTGGTTTCAACATCCACAACCACATAACTTTGCTCGGGATCGGTTTGCCACTGTGTTCTTTGTATTTGTACGTTGAACCCGCATTGTTCAAGTTTATTAATGACAACCAATTGGTTTGCTCTAAGCGTATCACCAGGCGCTTTGATCTCTTCAAAGCGAAGTGTTTGTCCATCCAGCACCATGAGATCGGGAAACCCAGACTTAAACGTTTTGAAATCTTGTGTCATGACCTTCAAAATTTGCGCTATCGAAGTGACATCAACATGTTCAACTAAAGTCACAAGCCAATGAAGAAGCTGGTCATGCCAATAAAACAACGGGTTTGACTGACCAAAGTAGCGTGTCACTTGTTGCATTAAGTAAAGTTTTAGTGATTGGTTATCATTTAACTGCGCTAGCTTATGCGCTATTTCGTCACCTAGCTGGTCATATAGCCGGTTAAATTTTAAAATCGCGGGATAACGCTCAAACTCATTACCCGCGATACTCATTTCATGTTCAAAAATTTCTTGCCAAAAAGTAAGACAAAACAAGGCTAACCAGAGTTGATTTTCCGTGTGCCAAGCTTTAACCCCTTTACGAGCATAGCTGGCAATAACCCCTTGTTCCGTTCTGCCTCGATACGCTTCATCTAAGTTCATGACGAATGCGTTCTCGCGCAACTGATCGGTTAACAGTGATGTTCGCTTTTGCTCAAATTTTCTAAGGAAAAAGTCTTTCGCAAAAAGGAGTAAAAGTTCATCGTTTGGTGAGTCTAGTATTGATGTAAGTTGCAATTTACATTGCTCAACTTCACCTCGTGCATAGAGCATACGCACATATTTTTCTTTTGCTTTACGTGTTTGGCAAGTTGCTAACAAACCCAACGCTTGCTCAGGGTGTTGCTTTTCTAACAAACACGCTAGTTTGTAATAGAGCTTTTCTCGTCGATATTCCCCTTGCTCACCTAAGTGTTCACTCATAGGTTCGTTAACTAGCTGCATTGCGAGTGAAAGCAACTCATGCTCAGCGAGTGTATCTAATTGCTGATACTTTTTAGCACTTTCAAATGCAAACTGTGCTTGTGATAAGCAATCAAAGTAACTGGAAGGGTTAACAGCGCTCTGCGTTGCCATAACGCCTAAATCTCGCATAGAAAACTGCGACAAATTGTTTTCTAACCGATTAAAAAATAAGAACAAAAAGTATTCAAAATCAACCGCAACACAAACACAGATGTACTCTGTCAGTAATCTGTGCTCGCGTAATGATTCGTAGCCAAGGTAAGACTTTGCAAAGTCTAACCATACCGACTTTTTAGCAGAGCGCGTTGGTACGCTTTGAACATTTAGCTCAGAGCAAAGCAAAATCAACTCAGGTTTGGTAAGTACGTCTAACCACTGTGTAAAAGTATGCCTGCCTATAGACTCTATCATTTGGCACTGCTGTAGTGTTTCCAATGCCACCGATACATTTTCTATTTCGGCATATTGCAACGTGTTTAATGCAAGGATCTGAGACTTTCTGTTCAGCATTCTGACCAGAAGACACTGAGCGTTTTCATTTAGTTGCTCAATTTTTCTTAGCAAATCCATATGGTTTTTAGAAAGCAAATGTGCATTTGTTTTCAAAATGAATGACGTAAATTCTCGGTAGTGGTCAAGGTAGTATTTTTCTGGAAGTTGCTTTTGCATAACGCTGTAAAACTGTATTTTTATACAGTTTTACATGACAAGGATCACTTCTGCAAGTAATTGAAGCGGCTGTTAATGCCCTGTGTGAGGCAGCCATTCAAGCAATTTGCCGAGCAGTACGTCGGGATCTATTGGTTTTGCAACATAGTCGTCCATACCACTTTCTAAACATTTGTTTTTATCTCCCACCATTGCATTCGCAGTCATGGCAACTATAGGCACTTTAAGATAGTGTGGTCCAACGTGTCCACTTCGGATCAGCTTGGTCGTTTCGTAACCATCTAATTCTGGCATTTGGCAATCCATTATAATAAATGTGTACTGATCTTTGTTCTGAGATTGTTTCAATAAATCAAGCACCTCATTACCATCTGCAGCTACATCAACTTTATTAAGACCAAATTTTTGTAGCATGCTCGTGGCAACGATTTGATTAACCTGATTATCTTCTGCAAGCAAAATTCGCACGCCGCTGTCCCATTGAATACTATCAAACGCGAGCTCGTTATTTTTTGATTTTGCGCTACTATCACGCGCTTTTAGCTGTGGATCATTAGCTTGTGAACTGAGTATATTTAACGCAGCAAAAAGGTCCGCAGTCGTCACAGGTTTTGGAAAGTAGCCGGCAAACCCTTGTGCCGTAAAATAACTTTCGTCTTGTTTGTTATTCATTTCTGTCATGGCCACCAATTTCATTGCTGCAAATTCCGGTGTTTGAACTAATCTATCGGCCAGTTGTGAACCGTTCATTTGCGGCATATCCAAGTCAATCAAAGCGAGATCAAAGCATTTTCCTGACGCGCATACCGTTTCATCACAGTGTGTAATTGCTTGCCCTGCTGAGTCCGCCCCTGTTACACGGGCACCCCAGTGTTGTAGCTGCTCAATCAGCACATCTCGTTGTTTGGCATTGTCATCAACAACCAAAATATGGTGCGAAGACACATCAAGCGGTGGTTTGACATATTCAGAAGCGGCGCTCTTGCGTAAAAGCAGGTAGAAACTAAAACAGCTCCCTCGCTTAGGAGTGCTCGATACCTGCACTTCTCCATTCATTAACTCGCATAACTTTTTCACAATCGCTAATCCAAGCCCTGTTCCACCATACTTGCGAGTTGTAGAAGCATCTACTTGCGAAAAAGATTTAAACAACTTCTGCTGCTGCTCTTTAGAGATCCCTATGCCAGTATCACTGACAGCACAATCAAAACGCCAAAAATTAGGCGCGTGTTCAGACAAAGAAGCTTCAATCACCACTTCTCCATGACCGGTAAACTTAATGGCGTTGCCAACCAAATTTGTCAGAATTTGCCGTAACCGGCCAGGATCACCTTTTACCAATGATTCATCCACTTGGGTCATGTTAATCACCAACTCAATACCCTTTTCTTGAGCCTGAATGGCGCATGATTCAACAAAGTCTCCTAGCATTCTGCGCAAGTCAAATTCAAGCACTTCGAGTTCAAGTTTGCCTGCATCAACCTTCGAAAAGTCTAAAATGTCGTTTATCAAGTTAAGTAACGACGTTGCACTTGTCATTGCAACCTGTGCTCGATGATGTTGCTCCTCAGATAGTTCACTATTCAAAAGCAAATTCAACATGCCTAACACACCATTCATTGGCGTACGGATCTCATGGCTCATGGACGCCAAAAATTCACTCTTCGCCATGCTAGCCTGCTCAGCGGACACTTTAGCTTCTTTAAGTGCTTCTCGAGATTTTACCCATTCCGTAACATCTTGCTGAATTCCCACATAGGCTTTTAACTCGCCTTTAGCGTCAAACACAGGAGAGAGTTGTAGGCTATTCCAAAACGGTTCTCCGTTACGTTTGTAGTTAAGTAATCTGGTGGTTAGTTTTCTGTGCTCAGAGATAGCTTGACGCATCTGTGACGTGACATCTTTTGAGGTGTCTTTCCCTTGTAAAAAACGACAATTGGTACCTAAGACACGCCTATCGTAGCCCGTCATATCGGTAAATGCTTTGTTGATAAACACCAAAGGAAAATCTTTACCTTTAGCATCTGATATGGAAATACCGACAGTACATGACTCAATGGCTTCAACCAGCAGATCATTATGTTCTTTGGCTTCTTTGAGCGCACTTTCAAACATGCGTTGCTCGGTGATATCGGTTAGCGATCCAGCCATGCGTATCGCTCTGCCCTCATTATTTTTTTGAGCAATCCCTTTCGCACGATAATTTCGGTACTCTCCTGTCGCAGTACGCAATCTAAACTCGGTATCAAAAGGTTGATCGTGTTTAAGGTGTGCAATGATATGTTCATGAAGCCGTGTTTTGTCTTTAGCATGAACATGTTTATTCAAGGTATCGACTTGGTTGGGAAAGTTATCTGTATCGTGTGCATCAAACCCCAGCAATTCTCTAAAACGAGGGGCAAAGTAAATTTCTCGTTTTTCTAAATCCCAATCCCATAAACCGTCATGACTCCCTTTCACCGCTAATTTATACCGCGCTTCATTCGCTTTGGCTTGTTTTTCAGATACCTCCAACTGCTTAAAAGGGTTAAGCAAAAGTTGACGTCCAAAAACAAATAGAATGATTGATGACAATGAAAGGCTAATCGCGATTGCCCACGCAATATCTTGTTTAAACGATAGAATTTTATTTTCTATCCAACTGGTTTCTATCAAATATTCAAACGCAATACCCGTTGAGCCAATGAGTTGTTTTTCAATACTTAAGTAACTGCTGTTGGGATTTCTCGAATCATACGAAACCCAATCACTTTTTAATACAACCGCATTCGCCTCATCGGCCATATTTTGTGCAAGCAACTCATTCAGGCTTGAGTGAAATTCAGCAACCAATGCCCCCTCCGTAAAGCCATTATATTTTACCGGAACAGCCACTTTGAAATACGTTTGTTCGAGTACGACAACCCCGTCTACCTGACCATTAACAACCTTTTGCAGCCACAACTGTGTAATATCCGCCAAACGCTCTGTGGGCTGATTGTTGTACACTTCATCACCAAGAATATTAAAAACGGTTAACGACTCTTTTTTGCCTAAAAACGCGTAGTTTTGTAGAAAATCTGATAAAGATGCCTTAGAGCTGTCACTACCCATAATGCCTTGCACCAGAATGGGCGTTTTTGCTAAGTCGCTCAATAGCTGCTGTCTCGCCTCTAAAAACTGCTGCAAATATTGCCGAGTTAGCTGTGCTTGTGCTTTATGGGTGTTGATCTGTAATTCGGCCACCGTATCGTTCGCCCGCTGGCCAACTAAAAATAAGCTGATTAGGATGGATAACAGCAAACTCACAAGTAAAAATGCGTAAAATGTTCTATCCGTAGAACGCATAAAAAAGCGACTGATAAATTGCCCCATCGTTAGTTCAGCCCCTGTAAAGGCTGTGGTAACAAGGTCACACCACCATCTGTATCGAACTTTGCCATACAGAAGTCTGAAAGACCGAGCGCTTCATGCGCATCATCTTGCTGTTGAGACCAAATTGAAAATGGCTGTCGATACGTTTTTATCAGTCCAGAAATGGGCTCGCCAAGCTGCTCTAACCCGTCCCGTAACTGTACACGCACCTGTGCAACGTCCTTAGTCAAATCAACTTTTTGAAGTGCTTTTACTAACAACTTACCCAAGTCATAGCTATGGATGAATCCGGTGGGCGCGGGTAATGTCGCTGGCGTTTCAAACTCTTTTGGAAATAAACTTTGCGCGCGTTCAATAACTTGTTGCGCTATCTTACTTTGCTGGTAATCCCTTAATGAAAAACAGCTTTGAATGAAATGGAGAACAAGTCCTTGACCTAGTGCTTGTTCAACTGAATCGTAAAATACGCCACCCGTGATCCCCCAATGGCTTACGATGGGCAATTGCTGCGCTTTGGGGAAACTGGCCATCGCATTGACAAATTGCTCACCTTCAATCGCATTACCGACGAACATAATACAATCCGCGTCAGTTTGAATAATGTCACGAATCATGATTTTTGCGCCGTTTAGCTTAGTATTCCAGTTAAACCATGTTGTCGCAAAACTGCTATCTGCGCCCATAGCCTTACGCATTGTGCTCTCATTAGAGCGGCCCCATGGCGTACTTTCAAGTAGCAGATGCTTATTATTACAGCCCATTTTTTGCGCATGCTGAATAAGCGTATAACCGGCTTTGGTATCATCAATAGATAATCTAAAAACCCAATTCGTACCATCAGGGTACCGGGTGATCGGCCCGCCAGCAGCCCAAGGCACAAGCAGTAAAATACCATTTTCATTAATAAAATTTCGGTATTTTATGTATGGGGGGGAATGTAACCCACCTAAGACAAGCAGCGCATTTGAGTCTTTTAAAAATTGCTTCATATGCAGCAAACTACGATTACTATTCCCTCTGTGATCCTTTTCTACCAGCTGAATTTGATAGCCGTTTATTTGATTGTTCACTTGCGCAAGGGCTGTTAAAAGCCCCATTTTCATCGCATTGGCTGATTGCGAGTGGTTTGTATAATCAGAGTCGTGATAAATAAAATACACTGGCTTATCTTGCTTTGCTTCAACGCGCAACATCGTGCAAAACAAAATACAGGTAAGCCAAAAAAGATGTTTCATAGACACATTTGAAAAACAATTAGATTGCTTTAAAAATAGTCCAAATTTACTAAAATTGAAGTAGTTAGATCGTCAAATATGCTAAAAACTGGTTTTGATTGCATCAAGTTTTGTCGCAATTTTCTGCCACGTTAACTCGTGATTGATAACACGACCATGCCCCAAGCCTTGCGTGGTATAAAGTTCTATGTGGTCATGAATACTTGCTTGCTGTTTCGACAATGCATAATGCGCGAATCGGTCTTCTTCATCATGCACAATTAAAATGTCGTTATGTTTAGCTAAGTGTTGTTCAGGTAGCAAAGCACTGAAAGCCATATCATGTTGCTTTTCAACCCCTTTTAAAACTTGCTCAAATAAACGTTTTGATAAACCAGTCGATAGTATTCTTTGCTCAAAACCAGTATAAAAATCAAACGGCGGTGCGATTAAAACGTGTGAAGGTCCTGTTATTTTGTTAACTGCTGCAATACACCCCATCGAATGACTGATCGTACATACAACTGGCGCATCAATATGCCTAATAACCGCTTCAAGCGCTTTCACAAATAACGGTAAATTGGCTTCGCGTCCAGCGCTTTGCCCGTGGGCAAAGTGATCAAAACCAACAGCCTTGAACCCAAGGCTCGCCACCTTTTCCATCAATGGGTAAAACTGACCGGTGCTGCCACTCCAACCATGGGTAAATAACACAACTGGCCCGTTCCCAAGCTCAGTAATGTGAAGATCGCCCTCGATTGTGGACAATTTATATTCTTGACTGCTGGACGGCTTCGCAACTTTAGAGTTATGACGAACGGGCGTAAGCAACAAACGTCGAGCAAATTTGTTACCAACCCGTGGAGCAACTCGTGCAATAGTGCCTGACAGGAATTTCACCCCATAATATCCGGCATTTTTACGTTGGTTTTTATCCGAAAAATATATTTTACTGCTCATTGATAACTCCTTGATGGCGAGTAACTAAGCTGGTTAATGCATTTTTAAACCGAGTGTGCGAATCATCTTCGAAGCCAACCCAAGTCATGTGTTGAGAACCCAAATAAAGCGAATACAGCTCAAAGGTAAACTGTTTTGCATCTGTGTGAGCACAAAGCTCGCCCGTCTCAATCGCCTTGCTTACCAAGTTATTTAAATAGCCTAACCAATTTTGTAGTTGGGTTTTTACTTCCTCTCTAAGAGCACCTGGCTGGTCGTCGAACTCAACTGCCGCAGAAATAAAAATACAAGTACACGCTTGCTCTTGATACCAGCTTTGCCAACGGTCGCATGTTGCTAATAAGGCTTGTAAAGGTGACAGTTCTTGTGCTTTTACAGGCACAATAACCGTGTCTTTAAAAATCTGCTCGGCGTGCTTTAGTACCGATAACTGCAAGTTTTCTTTTGAATTAAAGTGAGCAAAAAGCCCTGATTTTGACATGCCTGTCGCAGCAGCCAACCCACCAATCGTTAAATCATTCAAACTTGTTGCAGTGGCAATGTTTAACGCCGTTGCTAAAACTTGCTGCTTAGTTTGTTTACCTTTGCTCATAAACCACCAAAATAGAACGAACGTTCGTTTTATATGTGTTTTTATATCACTTAGCAAGTAAAATTTTACAATGTGGATCGCAGAAAATTGTCAATGGCTGCATCAAAACACTGATTTTATTGAACTTTATTTGACAAAGAGATGTGTTTTGAACTGATTTTTGGTGGGCCGTACACTCAATTGGCTCTCAAAGCTTAAACCTAACTTGGTTACCGTGTATGTTGACTGTTTGTGCTTTCTATATGCCAGCTGCCAGTCAAACGAAAAGGATAACCGCTAAAAAACGGTTACGAAGCTGGCCACTTACGCAAGTAAGCCACAAAAAAGCAGCGCTCTTGGCGCTGCTTGACGTTGAGGATACACAACACACATTTCACAACTAAGTTGGATCGCTACCCATTTGGCTTTGAATATAGTTTGGTAAACCAATCAGCTTGATTAAACCCAAGTGTTGCTCGAGCCAATAAATATGATCCATTTCGGTATCATCTAAAAGCTTTTCGAGCATTTCTCGAGTGACATAATCTTTCTCTTTTTCACACTCAGCAATAATGCTACGCAGGCTTGCCGCCACCGTCACTTCCGCAGCGAGGTCGTTTTCAAGCATCTGCTGAACATTGTCACCAACATGGATAGGTGCCCTTGACGCCGTATCTGGTTTCCCTTCTAAGAACAAAATACGCTCAATGATGTTCTTTGCATGATCGAGTTCTTCATCGTATTCATGCGCCAGCTTATGACCCAACTTACCGATCCCCCAATCTTCATACATTTTTGAATGTGCCAGATACTGGTCCATTGAAGTCAGCTCCAAAGTGAGTTGCTTATTCAACAGATCAATGATTTTTTGACTGCCTTGCATGAGTTACTCCTCAATCTGCGATTGCAGATAATTTTCAATACCTGTGTGCTTAATCAAGAATTGCTGCGCTTCTATCCAGTCGACATACTCTTCTTCGTATTCGAGAATGTCTTCCAAAATTTCGCGACTCACAAAGTCTTGTTCTTGCTCGCACAAGGCAATGGCAGATTTAAGCTCAGGAATTTGCTCCATTTCAAAGGCTAAGTCACAATCCAGCATTTCTGCCGTGTGCTCCCCGATACGCAGTTTCTCGAGGTGCTGTAAGTTTGGTAACCCCTCTAAAAACAAAATTCGTTCGATTAAATCATCGGCCTGTTTCATGTCTTTGATTGATTTTTTATAGGCCTTTTCGTTTAACTCTTCCAAGCCCCAATTTTTGTACATTCGAGCATGGAGAAAATATTGGTTAATGGACGTTAGTTCTAACGTCAAAATGCGATTTAATACACTCAGTACTTGCTTATTACCCTGCATAGGGCCCCCTTTCAAAACAAACACACGCCCAATAAACCTAGTTCAAAATAACTACAACGCAAGACCGTTCTGCACTAAGAAGTAATTTAATATATTCTTTTAAAATAAATAACTTAGAACATAATTGAGAGTGATTCACATTGCTAATCGCAGTTGTAATTACAATGCTTTTTTCGTAGTTCTTTAAGGCCCGTTGAACACTCTAAATTCAGTGCTCAACGTCACTTAGGTTCAGCAGGAATGAGTCTATAAATGCTTTTTAATTTCAATGTTTAGCCGCTTAGCCAAACGTACTAAATTTGCCCTATCGAGTTCTAATGAGCGCGCAGCAGCTGACCAATTTAGATTATTTGCTTCAAGAGCTTGTATAATTCTTGTGCGTTGAAACTCATCAACCGCCTGTTTAAGTGGCATAGATGTATGTTGATTATTTACTGTGCTTGGTTGCGAAAGCGCAACTGAAGTTGGTGCTTGTAACTCACAATTGCGAGGTTCAATCCTAATGATATCTGCGGGCCACTGGGCTTGTTTCGCCCTGAGTGCACTTCGGCTGATCACATGTTCGAGTTCTCGAATGTTGCCTGGCCAATCATAGGTTTTCAAAGTTTGCTCAAGTATAGAATTCAATGTGAGTTGTTTAATACCTAATTTTTTGCGCGCTTGCTCGATAAAAAATCCAGCAAGCAGGGAAATGTCATCTCGACGCGCACGCAATGGTGGTACGTTGATAGGATATACACTTAAACGATGGTACAAGTCTGCACGAAAGCGCCCTTGCGCAACTTCGTGTTCCAAATCACGGTTTGTAGCAGCAATCACGCGAACATCAACTTGCTCGGTTTTATCCGCACCGACGGGTTGAATTTCGCCGCTTTGTAGTACACGTAGTAGCTTACTTTGGATACTGAGTGGCAATTCACCTATTTCATCTAAAAAGATAGTGCCACCATCCGCCAACATAAATTTACCTTCTCGACGCTTATCTGCACCCGTGAATGCGCCTTTTTGATGACCAAAAAACTCACTCTCCGCTAAGTTTTCCGGTAAAGATGCACAGTTTACCTGTACAAAGGCTTGTTCTGCACGCGCAGAGTATTTGTGGATATTACGTGCCACAAGCTCTTTACCCGTCCCCGTCTCACCATGCACCAAAACACTAAAATCAGAGCTGGCCACTAGCTCAATATCACTTTTTAACGATTGCATCTGAGCGCTTTCACCAACCATATCAAGAGGCGCCTGATTGAGCGCAGATACCAGCGCGTTGCCATGCTGCGCTTGACGAAGTAGTTGCTCATTGTACAAAGCGCATTTTAGCTGCGTCGCAACAATATCACTGACATGTTGCAAAAACGATTGGCTATATTTGCTAAAACTCGCAGGCGTTAAACTGTCGAAAGTGAGTAGCCCCAATAAAGTTTGTTGATCATGCAACGCCATGCCCATACAGGCATGCACTGGCATATCTCCTTCGGTCGCAAGTAACAAGCCATCATAGGGATCTGGTAGCGCGCAATGCTCATCAAAACAAAGTGGGCCATTTGCTTGGCTGATTAATTCCAAACGCGGGTGCGCATTTAATTCAAAGCGCCGGCCAAATGTATCTCGCGTCAATCCCTCTAATGCCACAGGAATGAGTGTGCTATTTTGATTCAGTAATAAAGCAACTGCATCTGAATTAATACACGCCTTCACAGCCCGTACTACCGCACTGTAAAACCCGTTTACAGATTGGTTTAATTGCGAAGGCTGCGCCTGTGTCAGCGTTACACTCAAGGTTAAGAGTTGAGATAAGTCTTGCGAATTCAAGTCAAAATGACTCATATGATTATTTTTGAATAAACACAAAATAAGTCAATATGACTCACAATGCAAATCATAAAATAATAAAGCATTGATTTTTAGAACTTTTAATTTTGGCACAAAGGCTGCTATTACAAATTATCATTCATCGATAAGTAGCTTTTGAACATGCCAGATACCCGCTTCATTTTGACCGCAGCAAACACCGCTTTGGTGATGCTCACCCTCATTTTCAGCGCCAGCATAGGGGCAAGCTACCCCTTAGCCGATCACTTTAGTTTATCGGCTCAAGTCGCACTGCACATTTCAAGCATCGTGATCGCTGCCTTGTTTAAAATCAGCTACGTGGTGCGCTGCGTTTGCCAATACCAACTTGGTATGGAGGTAAAATAATGCGCCCTATCAATCTTGACGAGCCCATTGCGACCAAAGCGCCATGGTATCAAATTAATGAATGGCCCATTTTCATGCTTGCGTTTAGGCCTCTCTTTTTAGGCGCTGCGATTTGGGCCGTGATTAGCGTTGCATTATGGTCCGGTATCTTGATGGGTAAAATTGCATGGAGCACGGAGATCCCCGCAACGCTTTGGCACGCCCATGAAATGATCTTTGGTTTTGCTGGCGCAGTCGCGGTCGGCTTTTTGCTTACTGCCGCGCAAACCTGGACAAATGTGCCTAGCGTCAGTGGCACCCGGCTTGCCGTGCTCACTATGGTTTGGGCTGCAACGCGTTATTTATTTTTTACACATACGGATCTCTTATGGGCTTTGCTGATTGGCCAATGCACTTTTTGGCTCGGTGCTATTGTGTATTTAAGCCATATGCTGCTCAAAGCCCATTCTAAAAATAACTATATTTTTATCTTCATACTCGCCGCTTTATGCACTTTTAACATGCTGTTCATTGCGCTGATGATGCAGCAAGACTTTACTATCGCTCGAGTGTTTAGCCATGTTGCAGTATTGATGTTTATGCTCTTGATTGGGGTTGTCGGCGGGCGGGTGATCCCATTTTTCACAGCCAGAGGCCTTGGCCTTACAACGCAAGTACGCACACCAACCATCGATAAATTATTACTCTGGGTAAGCCTACTTGGCATGTTTGGCTTTGTACTTAGCCAAGCCTTCTCGCTGCCACTCAACCCAGGGTACCTCATCGCGTGTGCCGCATTGTTACACCTGATCCGCGCAGTGCTTTGGTTTGAGCGTCGCATTGTAAAGGTAGCGCTACTTTGGTCACTGCAATTGGGCTACACACTCAGTGCAATAGGTTTATTGCTAGTCGCATGCAGCTTCTTTTCAACCTTAGTGAGGCTCTCAGATGCGCTTCATTTGATCACACTCGGCGGTATGGGACTGGTCATTATCTCTATGATATCGCGCGTATCGCTCGGGCACACAGGCCGCTCTCTGCAAGTGCATCCGTCAATGTCTATCGCATTTGTTGTCGTCGCACTTGGCGCGTTATGCAGAGCACTATTACCCAGCTTTATCAGTTCGCATTTGGCTTGGCTATTGAGCGCAGCACTTTGGTGTTTTGGATTTAGTTTTTTTGTTTATCACTATTTTACCGTACTGACGCAACGACGCGTCGACGGTCGTCGTGGTTAATTTTGGAGTATATATGTTATCTCAACGCACAATCAGTTTAGTCAAAAGCACGGTTCCCCTGTTAAGTAACGCGGGTACAGCCGTTACTGAGCATTTTTATCAACGCATGTTCACTCATAACCCAGAGCTGAAAGATGTTTTCAACTTGAGTAATCAACACAGTGGCAAACAGCAATTTGCATTATTCAACGCACTGGCCGCATACGCCACTTATATTGATAATCCGGCAGTGTTAAGTGAAGCAATTACGCGTATTAATCACAAACACGTCAGCTTAAACATTCAAGCCGCACACTATGGCATAGTTGGCCACCACTTGATTGAAACCTTAAGAGAACTAGTGCCTGAGCAATTCACACCAGACATTGAGCAAGCATGGCGCGAAGCATACGGTTTCTTAGCTGACTTGTTCATTACCCAAGAAGAAGGGCTATATCAACAAAGTGAAGACCAGCTTGGTGGATGGCGAGGAACCAAAGCGTTTACTATCGCTAACATCGTTCAAGAGTCAGCAAATGTGAAGAGCTTTTATTTAAAGCCCAGCGATGGTGGCCCTGTTGCTCGCTACCAAGCCGGTCAATTCATCGCATTAAGCGTAAAACCCGCTAAAAGCGAGCACATTCAAATTCGTCAATATTCTCTTTCTCAAGTGAGTAAAGACGATCATTATCGTATCAGCGTAAAACTAGATGGATTAGTCTCTGAGCATTTACATCAACTATCTCAAGGTGACGTTCTAATGCTCTATCCGCCAGCGGGGGATTTTGTTCTCAAAGACACACACGTTGATAAAGTATTCATTAGTGCCGGTGTGGGTATCACCCCCATGATGGCTATGTTAGAACAAGCACTTGAAAATGAGTATACTGGACAGGTCAGTTTTATCCATGCGTGTGTTAGTGAAGCCGAACACAGCTTTAAACAGCCGATTCAACTCAAAGCGCAGCAATATGAACAGTTAAGCACTGAAATTTGGTATGAACAAAGCGAGTCTGGCGACCAAACTGGGCGAATTCTGTTAACCCAAAGTCATATACCGTTACCATTGCAGGGTGGCGAATTTTATCTGTGTGGCCCAACGCCATTTATGGCAAATATTAAACAACAACTACTTGAAATGGGTGTAGATGAGGGGCGTATTTTATACGAAGTATTTGGCCCACATGAAACGCTATAATACTTAAATAAGCGGTAAGGCACTCAGTTGCGAGGCCTTACTGCACTGACGCTAGTTGGCGCGCTTATTCAGGTGTAGAGTCTTGGCCAAACCAACTCCACCCCGGATAAAACACCCCGTTCACTGTGGCATTGTTACCCGTAAAAATAGCGTGAGGTTTATCCACCATTTGCCAGTTCTCAGCACTTGAATGCTCTAGTTCAAACACAACGTTGCCATAAATACCGTAAGGCCCTCTCACATGAGAATTGCGATATGCAGCAAAAAGTGTTTGTCCTCCCATCATAAGTTGACCTACTGACGACTCATTATTGATATCTACCGCGGATTTGCTCCAGATCATCAATAAATCAACTTGCGTTTGGTTGTCAGCTAAAAAGTAGGCATTGCCCGACGTTTGTACTGAAGAAAAGTGGTTGGCCTGATTTGAACGCGCGTAAGAAGTATCAAGTACATTTAGCGTAGTCTGCGTATTACCTTGCGCAAACTCTGCCACAGAACTACCTGACACAGATACTGCACTGTTTGTCTGCTGATGAAACGTCACCGTGCTATTGTCTTGTACTTGGAAAGGAAAAAATGCCTCTGAGTCATCACTCGTTGCATTGCTTGTCAATGCGCCAATAGTGACAACGCTATTTTTGTTCGCAATAACTGCGGGCATATTAACTGGCAGCTCAAGCGCCAAGTTATGCAACTGTACATTTGCATGGTCAATAGAAATGCCTGCACTCGCGGTATCGCCTTGCTCGACGACGACTTTAGTTGTTTGCCCATCTCGACCTCGAATAACAATATCACCCCGCGAAAGCGCCAATGGGCCTATACAACGACCACTCACAATGTATTCAGTCGGCGTTATCAGTATTGTTGTGCGTTCAGTAATAGTTTTTAAAATACGTGGGTTGTGATCGCAATTAATGTTGATGGCACTGGGATGAAGGTTAACGGCCGTTTCCACATCGTTTTTAGTTGCGTGTGCAGTTGTTGCCCATGTTGCTACGCATAAAACCCCACAAAAACCATGTACAATTTTCATGTTATATCCTTGTTTTATGGAAAATAATATTTCCTTATCAATCCAAACATCAGAACTTCTACAGACTGATATAGGCCTTTACAGCAGCTTTTTGTAGCATAAAGGCTATAGCGCAAACAATTGAATAAACTCAATAGTTTCTTTAAGATAATTGATTGTGAAAGAGACGAAATACGAGCTTTCTAGTGATAGAAAAAAGCAAAAATATTAATGAAGGCAAGTTAATATTGATATATTTGAATAAATAATGGGATATAAAAAACAGACAGCCTCGCATTTACAATGCGAGGCAAAAGCCACAGCTCATATAGTTATATTTTAACCAAAGAAATCTTTACATGGGCTAGAGCCAGGGCAAGTCCATGAAGTTGTTGCTGTTCCACCCGCCACTTTTGGCGTCATATTCACTGGGATCTGTGTATTATCAAGTGATAGGTTTTTTACTTTTTTCTTGTTTAGTTGTAATTTCACTTCGAATTCCTTTTATAATCAATTATTTCACTTATTTATATAAGCAAGAAAAAGCTACCGCAAATAACGCATCGAGTCAACAAAAAATCAAGAAGATTAAAACCCTTCAAACTTATGCTTTATAAACGTTTTAAATAACTGAACAATATTAATAGGAATAATTACAAATAGAGCTGTACCATTGTCAAAATCAGGATTGATTTTACAATAGTACTGTATTTCAAGTTTATCGCTGGTTTTTAAGGCCGCAAGTTCCTGCGCGGTATAATTGGTTTTTCTATCCACAGATACCAAACAGCACGGCGGGATCGCATTTTGTAAAAAGGCTTTAACACCCGCCTCTTTTCTGATCTAATAACGCCCACATTGCCACTATCTACATGTTAATTATGTCGTTATTTAGCCACCTTGAACTTGTTGAAGATAAGCGTTCCTCTATCAATCAACATCATGATCTTACTGATGTTTTGTTTCTTATCATCTCGGCGGTTTTATCCGGTTGTGAGGGCTGGAAAGATATTGAAGTGTTCGGGCACAGTAAACTCCCTTGGCTCAGACAGTTCAGAGCCTTTAAACACGGTATTCCAACGCGACATAGCATTGCACGAATTCTTAAAACAGTGGAGACTGATTCATTGGTTTTGGCCTTGTTCAGTTGGGTCAACGAGCAACGGTCTCAATCTGATAAGCCAATCATTGCGTTTGATGGTAAAACCTTGCGCGGTGCCAGTAAAAAACGTGAGGATAACTTACACTTGGTGTCCGCCTTTGATTGTGAGTCCGGCCTAACCTTATACCAGCGCACGGTTGAGAATAAATCCAATGAAATTCCCGCAGTCAGAGCACTATTGGATGTACTAGATATTTCAGATTCAATCGTCACATTGGATGCGTTGCATTGTCAAAAAGCGACGCTATCAAAACTTACCTCACGAGGGTCTGATTATCTGGTTCAGGTTAAAGCAAACCAGAAAACACTCTATAAAGCAGTCACTTCGTGTTTTGAAACTGCCTTTGCCCAAGAGGAGAATTTACCAGAAGATGTACAAGTCAGCAGTGGTCATGGGCGTCAGGAAACGCGCATCACTTATGCACTGAAAGCAGATAAACTGCCTGAAGAGATAAAAGCAAAATGGCCTGGACTCACTTCACTGGTTGCGGTTGAAAGACACAACAAGTCCGGCTCAACAACAAAAATAGATACGCACTTTTATGTTACTTCTGTCGAGCCAGATGCGCAGATGTTGCAAAAAGCCATCCGCCATCATTGGCACATTGAGAACCAACAGCACTGGGTGTTGGACGTGGTGTTTAAAGAAGATGCTTGCCAGATAGGTGAGCCGATTTCTGCGGAAAATATGGCGCTATTCAGACGGGTTGTTCGCAATCTGGTAAAACAGCACACGGGCCGTAAAGATTCGATACGTGGTAAATGCGTTCGGGCTAGTTTTGACGATGAATTTAGGGCAGAGCTTATCTTCGGTTAATGGTTGTTAACGAAGTATGCTCTCACCCTGCACTAACAGGGAAGTGGACAAAACTACATAGGTAATTAACATTACACACTACAAACCAGTTGAATTCGCGGCTTAAAACTCATTACAATAAAATCCAAATAAAACAAAGGAAGGAAAGGACAATGCCTACATCAAAATTTAAAAATCTTGGATATGGAACTTTATTATTATTGAGCTTTAGCGCAAGTGCTGATTACTCAATAGTGATATATGATGAATTTGAAACTACAAACTACTGTGCCTCTTCATATAGCTACTCAAATAATCTAGAGAGCTTAATAAAAGAAAATACGCTAAACCAGTTAATAAATGATGTATATTCTACTGAGGAAGTAAGAACATTCAAAACTTGGAAAGGCGATTCAGTATATAGAAAAGTGATTGAACTAGGAGACCTCTCTTCATATGCAAATACAAAAAACTCATGGCACGAAATAACACTCAACACGCCTGACATCCTTGAACTAGTTGACGCAAATGTTAGATTAAACGGAGTTCATCAGCAATTTAGTCATTTTAGTACTAACTCCAGTCAGATCCGCTATGGTATATCGAAAGACAGTTTTAAATTTACTGTTACGCCGGCATATGCAAATTACTTCAAAGAAGTAACTATTGTTATCGAATATACAAAACATGAAGTTAGCAATATCATAGAGCCATCAAACATCAGCTCGCAAATTAAAAACTATCTACACTTCGTTTTAAGTGGAGACAACAACGACAATGTAGTAAGTGTCATAACGAATGGTAAAACTTTCTCTATCAGTGACGGCTACTATTATGACGAAGTTTCAGAGCAATGCAGAATAAACCCATAAAGAGCTGAAACAATAATCTTCAGAACATTTTATTTTTTTAATAAGGTTTTTAATAGCTGAAATAAATTGATAGGTATGATCACAAATAAAGCAACACCATGATTGAATTTAGGGTTAACCTTGCAATAATACTTTATTTCCGGCTTGTCGCTGGTGTTTAATGCGACAAGCTCTTGTTCCGTATAATTCGTTTTTCTATCCACAGATACCAAACAACGCACCGAGTTTGCCTCACTTATTGCTCCACCTTGGTTAAAATAATCAAAAAGTTTTGCAGGCGCTCGCCGAGCAAAATGCGGCCAAATAATACCCGTTTTTTTTGCAATCGCACGGTACATAGCGGGGCTCAACATAGTATCGGCATAGTAGTACTGACGCCACGGCCTTTTTAGCCAAGATTTAACACTCTCTTTGATCGAAAATGAAAATGTATTTCCACCTTGACGATGCTGTGGCAAAAATGCAGCGGATGCGCGGATCACAGTCAAGTTTTTATCATCAGTAAACGTCAGCAAGCAGTAACCAACTAATTGTTCCGCTTGATAATACAATCGTAGCTTTCGCTCAAAAGGCTCTGGGCAATCAAAGTATTTTGCTAAATATGCACGTGGTTCAACATTTGCAAAGCTCGTTTCAATAATGCCACTAATTGCACTTCTTTGAGACTCAGACAGCCAATATTTAGTTTGGGTCAGATCTTTAGTTTTCAATGTCATATTTAGTTATGTTTTTTACTTATATTTTTACATCACATTACCACATTATATTTGGCGCGATAAAAAATCTATGTAGGTAGTGGTCAATACTTTTTGGCCACCTCGCTATAAGTTTCCCTGTACTGCCTTTCTTTCATAATTGGCAAGCAACCATCATTGTGTTTGTGAGTTTGGTAACGATTGTAGTCGCGCACGATGTATTGTGAGATTGCTCCCGATACCTCAGCCGTATTTCGATTGCCGCTTCTAGGCATACATTCTGTTCTGAAATTTCTAAACAAGTGCCTTACTTTAGGTACTTTTCTTTTTCTATTGCGTATAAATACGCTGGTAACGCACAACTTAAACCAATCGTTAAGTTTAAAATTATAAAGAGCCAAGGAGAAGGTGCTTGCTCTGTCTTGTGTTGGCGATACATAAATATCCAAAAAACCAATGATGTAATAAGTAAATCTGCGCTAAAACCACCCGCAGCGCCATTGGCAAACAAAGATGAAACAAAAAAGCTTAGATTAACGCCATTGGTATTTATAAAATCGAAAAAGAATATATAAGGCACAATTGCACCCACTATCGCCGCTACAAGATAGATATTTTTCATATTCACTGTCCTTATCCGTTATTTTTGTGTTCCAAAAATAAGACCTAACCGTAAAGCGATTTATTTCATCGAAAAGGCGATTTTTTGCATAGATTTGCTATCCGTAGCTAACATTGCTTGCAGCAATACAAATCCTTTTATTGCTGCAAGCAACTTTTTACATCACTCATTCATTGCAAAATCTTATCTAGATTTTGCTTAGACAGCGCAACAGATTGCAACGGACTTAACCCTTCAGGATAATGTTCTTGCTCAAGTACTATCCAATCAACGCCACCTTGTGAATAAAGGGATTGCGTTAAATTGTGCCAATCAATGCCATTATTTAAGCCGATGATCGGAGAAAGATTCTCTGGGTTTTCATCTGGAATAACTACCTTATAATGTGTTGTTTTTGTCCGATTTGGATACTTTTTCACGTAAGCGACAGGATCTTGCCCCGCAAACGATGTCCAACCAACATCCTGTTGTAACACCACACTTTCCTTCGTATTGGTTGCTATATAGTCCCAAAATGTTGAATCGGCATGCGGTGCAAACTCGTGTTGGTGGTTGTGATAACCTATTTGCATTTTATAGGGCGCTAACTTGTCTGCTAGTGCGTTTAAGTCTTGCACCACACTCGCCACTTGTTCATGGTTCCATGCGCGTTTTTCCCAAGGGTCGATAAGGTATTTAACACCTAATGTTTGGTAGAACGTCACCGATTCTTTAAAATTCTCATTCGAGAACTGTTTAAAATCGATATGTGCACCGCTTGCTTTTAATCCTAATGTATCGAGTAGCTCGCGTAGTCGCTTTGGATCATTTTTGTATGGGCCAAACTCACCAGCAAATTCAACACCATCAAAACCCATCGCCGCAAGTTGTCGCAATGTGCCGTCATAATCTTGCTTTAAGGTATCTTTTACAGACCAAAGTTGTACACTCACTTTTGCCTTACGTTCATTGTTAGCTAATTTATTTGAATATCCTTCTTGTAATTGACACCCCGACAGGGCAAGGCTAAGTAATGCCATAACCAATGTGCACTTTTTCATTTTTCACTCCTAAATACGACGGTTCTTAAATTCTTTAGCAGCATAATCAACTGCTCTGGCAGTTATCGCCATAAACGTCAGGGATGGATTAACCGTTGCCGTAGAGCAAAAACTGGCTCCATCTGTTACAAATAAATTTGGAATATCATGACTTTGGTTATACCCATTGAGTACAGACTCTTTGGGATCTGCGCCCATTCTGGCCGTACCAACTTCATGAATAGCCAAACCAGGATGACGTTCGTGATAACGTGTGTAGCTATACACCTCTTTTACACCCGCTTTCAGCAGCATGTCTTTCGCCGTCTCAGCGGCATCATCCATCATTAACTTTTCATTGTTGGACCATTGGCAGTTGATCAACAGTTGGGGAATACCCCATTTGTCCGTTTTGGTTGCATGTAAAGACACTTGATTTTCAAACCTTGGCAGCATTTCTCCTTGCGCCGACAAGCCAAAACGCCAACGACCGGCTTGCGTTAGACCTCTTTTAAACTCTGCTCCAAAACCATCATTACGTGATTTAGTGCGCCAATCTTCTCGATTAGACCAAGCAGCTAGCGCATACCCTCTTTTATAGTGTTTAGCATAACGACTTGGTTTATATTGAAAATTTGGAATATAAGGGCTTGTTGGACGACGCCCTGAGTAATATTCCTGTTCAAAACCTTCAACTATGCCTGCCGCTCCAGCGTTATAGTTATGATCCATCAAATAGTGTCCTAACACACCTGAGCTATTCGCAATGCCGTTAGGGAAAAACTTCGACTTCGAATTGAGCATGATTTGCGTAGAGCCAAGTGTTGATGCACACAAAAATACGATACTGGCGTAATACTCTCGGGTTTCAAGAGTGTCATTATCCACCACTCGCACACCCAATACGCGGTTCTTGGCTTTATCGTAAATTAAGCTATGAACCACGCTATTTGGCGCAATGTGCAAGTTCCCCGTTTTCGCCGCAGCAGGCAACGTTGAACTCTGTGTCGAGAAATAAGCGCCAAACGAACAGCCTTTTTGGCATTCGTTTCGTGCCTGACATTGAACTCTGCCTTGCGCCAAATGTAGTTCGGTAGGTTTGGTTAAATGTGCAGCTCGCCCCATCACCATTGGCCTGTCAGGATAGAGTTTGGCCAATTTATCTCGCAGCATTTTTTCTGGTGCGGTCCAATCGAATGCAGGTAAAGACACGCTGTTTGGCAATGTATCGAGGTTATCCAAATTAGCGGCAATGCCCGCATGCGTTTCCACATGTGCATACCAAGGTGCCAAATCGTCGTAGCGTATTGGCCAATCATTACCATAACCATCGGCCTTGTTTGCCTCAAAATCCCATTGGTGAAAACGGTAGGACTGGCGATGCCAAAGTAATGATTTACCACCAAGTTGGTTGGCACGGATCCAACTAAACCCAGTGCCTTTTGCCGTGGTATAAGGTAAATCTCTATCATTACCAAAAAAGTGCTTGGTGGAATCACTAAAGGCATAACATAGCTTTTGCACTTGATGCTGCTGTTCCACCAGCAAGTTATCTACCTTCATGCGATTTTCAAATTGCCACGGCCCTTTATGCTCACCAATGTAGTCTTTTTGGTGTTCCACAACGCGGCCGCGCTCAACCATCAGCGTTTTAAAGCCACGCTCACAAAACTCTTTAGCGGCCCACCCGCCTGTAATGCCCGAGCCCACCACCAATACGTCAAACTTTTCTTTGCTATTTTTTATGTATAAGTCTGTCATTGTATGTACCTAGTAAAACCCCAAAGAACCCCAACTACGCCCTACCAATTGATACTCAATGGAACCCTTGAAGCCACCCGGTATTGCCTGATACTTTAATACCTCGGTAGCACCGTATTCAGTGGTAAAGTAGCCAAATACAATCAGGTTTTTGAGTAGTTTAAATGTGCTTCTATCATGTTCATTAAAGCCTTTGGCTTGCGCCTCAACACGACTTAAAATATCTACCTGATGCTCGTGGGTTATTTGTATAAATTCATCGTTAAAATGGGTTTGGCTGTAATGCGTTATTTTTTTGAGCAACTGACTCACACGTATTTGGTCGTGCTTGCTGTAAACCGCGTTCAACTGGTGGTCAATAAAACCATGTACATCCAATTCACTTGCCGATAACGTTTCTGTTTTAGGCATAACGAGATCGCAAATACACTTGAGCATTTGCATCACCTCTTTTTTAAACAGTACACCATCGCTACCCTCACTGTTTTTACGCATCGTGTACGCAAATGCACTCGACAATGCAGAACCATCAAGTAACTGGGCCGCAGTCGCACTCCCCAATAACACACTGAAATGATGTAAAAATTGGCGCTTTGTTTTATCTATATTTTTTATTTGCGTCATAACCACTCCTAGGCAATATCAGCAGGTATGCTTAGTTTTTTATAAATGCTTTGATGTAAAACCAAGAGCGTGAATGCAACGATCAAAATGCTTGGAAACAACACCAAATACCCTAATGTCGATTGTCCTGCGATCAGCTCAGCTTGCTCCGCCGTTAAGTTATGTTTAAGCGCGTCGGTTCGTGCAAGATCTATCCATTTGCCTATCACTGGGCTCCACAAACTCACAGCGAACATACCCACGCCGCCCATCATTGATAAACCAAGCGCCCCCGTATTTGGCATTTTCTCTGCAACAAATCCAAGCATTGTTGGCCAAAAATAAGTGACTCCAATAGCAAATAAAAACGCGGCAAAATAAACCTCTGGGCCGGAAGCCGCACTCATTAGAAAAATACCCAAGGCCGCAAAAATTGACGATACAAGCAATACTCCTGGGGCATTTAGTGTATGCACAAGTGGTCCTGCGAAGTAGCGACCCACCGCCATCACCCCTGTGATCATCGCCATAATAACCATCGGAGTGGCACCTGAGGCGCCCAAGATGCGCTCAATCCACTGCTGTGTTCCAAGTTCAGTAACGGCGGTCAATGACATACAAAAAGCCATAAATATAAACAAAGGGTTTAATAAATTCTTTGCATTAGTGAGCGTTGAAGTCTGCAAAGCTGAATTGCTAGGAAAATGCTGACTGAGTATTAAGTAGCCATAAATCATGGTTGGCAAAAGCATAATTGCAATTTGACTTTGCCATGGTAACGCCCACTGAGTCATTGCCAGAGAGATCAACGCCCCAATCACAATGCCACCGGGAAACCACACATGAAAACGGTTGAGCATGGTTGTTTTATCTCTTGGATATAACTGTGCAACCAATGGGTTACAACCTGCTTCTACAGCCCCATTTGCAAAGCCAATACAAAAGCTCGATATTATGAGCAACCAAAAACCATCTGCACTGATGGTCAGAATTAGGCCTACGATATGGCCACAAAAAGCTATCACCATGAGTTTTTTCGCACCGAGCGAGTTGTACAATAACCCACCAAACATCGTTGCTATCGGAAAGCCTAAAAAAGCCATCGCATTAACCCAGCCAAGTTGTGTATCTGTTAGCAAAAGCGTTTGGCTAAGTTGGGTTAATATTCCCGCCCTAATTGCGAAGGTCATGGCTGTGACGGTGAGTGCCAAACAGCATGCCACAAATAGCCTATTCGAACTTTGGTTATTCATTATTGACTCCTATAGACCAAGTATTTGACGGTTTAATTGGTGGTCCGCTTTGCTGGACGCAAAGTCATCAAAGGCACGTTGCGCGGGATTGATAAGGTGCCGCTGAATAAAAGGCGCACCTTCTTTGGCCCCATCTTCAGGAGATTTAATACAGCACTCCCATTCAAGTACGGCCCAACCATCAAACCCATACTGAGTGAGTTTGCTAAAAATTTGTTTGAAATCGATTTGTCCATCACCCAGTGAGCGAAATCGACCCGCTCGCTGTCGCCAATCTTGATAACCCCCATAGACGCCGCTTTTACCGTTCATACGAAACTCGGCATCTTTCACATGAAATGCTTTGATCCGCTCGTGGTAATGGTCAATGAATGCGAGATAGTCCATTTGTTGCAGCACAAAGTGGCTGGGATCATAAAGAATGTTTGCCGCACTATGGTGATTGGTTACTTCCAAAAAGCGCTCAAAGGTTACCCCATCATGCAAATCTTCACTGGGGTGTAATTCAAAACACAAATCAACATTATGATCTGCAAACTCATCGAGAATAGGTGTCCATCTTCTGCCTAATTCCCGAAACCCTTCTTCAACAAGCCCAGTTGGGCGTTGTGGCCACGGATAAACGCTCGGCCATAATAATCCGCCTGAAAAACTAGCATGAGCACTTAGGCCCAACTTGGCACTCACTTTGGCCGCCATTTTTAATTGTTGTACTGCCCATTGTGTACGCAGTTCGGTGTTACCGGCCACTGACGATGGTGCAAATCCATCAAATTGTTTGTCATAGGCAGGATGTACCGCGACGAGTTGCCCCTGCAAATGTGTCGACAATTCACTGATTTGTAGCCCGGCTTCACGCAAAGTGCCTTGTACTTGTTGGCAATACGTGTCGCTCTCATAAGCCAGCTCTAAGTCAAATAACCGTTTATCCCAAGTGGGGATCTGTACCGCTTTGTAGCCTAACGATGCAGCCCATTGGCTGATGCTTTCAAGCGAGTTAAATGGCGCAACATCTTGGCAAAATTGCGCTAAAAAAATGCCCGGCCCTTTTATTTGTGTCATGCTTCCACTCCCTTTGGAGAGAGTTGTAATGGATGCCATTTAAGATCAGATTGCGCGGCATCCACCACACTTTGAATAAAAGCCATACCACGAACCGCATCATGGATGTTTGGCACGTCAAACTCACATTCATGCTGTTGTGCACCTTGTTCATAGCAGCGAATTTGTTGGGCAAAACCTCGATAAAGATTGGCAAACGCCTCGATATACCCTTCCGGGTGACCTGCGGGCAAACGCGTAGCAAACTGTGCATGTCGACTAACATAAGCAGTACCAGTTCTGTACATCTGTGTTGGTTGATCATTTGATTTCAACCATAGTGTATTTGGCTCAAGCTGCGACCACTCTATAGACTGATGTTCGCCGTAAATTTTGAGTGTTAAATTGTTCTCATCTCCCACCGCGACTTGGCTTGCTAGGAGTACCCCTTTCGCGCCGTTGTTAAATTTCAACAACACACATCCATCATCATCTAAGTGGCGCTCTGGATGAACAATATTGAGATCGGCGCACACAGCTTCAATGTCCAATCCCGATACATATTCGGCTAACTGTGCAGCATGAACCCCAATATCGCCCATGCAACAGCTCATGCCAGATTTTGCTGGATCTAATCGCCATTGTGCCTGCTTATTTTGCTCGTTTTTGGCCAGCCAGCCTTGGCTATATTCAACCACCACTTTTTTCACTTGACCAAATTCGAGGGCGTTAACCAGCGCTTTCGCTTGTTTAATGAGTGGATACCCGGTGTAGGTATGTGTAAGCCCGTACAATAAGCCTGAGGTATTTAAGAGCGATTCGAGCACGAGTGTTTCAGACAAGTCCAATGTCGCGGGTTTATCACTGAGCACATGAAAGCCCGATTCCAGTGCTAGTTTGGCTACGGGGAAATGCAAATGGTTGGGCGTTACAATGGCAACAAAGTCCATTTTTTGCGCACTTGGCAGTTCACTTTCTTGGGCAAACATTTGTTGGTAAGACGCATAGCAACGACTTGGCGCTAACCCAAGTGTTTGACCAAAACCAACAGAAGTCGACTCATCGGCGCTAAATGCACCGCATACCAGCTCTATTTCACCGTCCAATACAGCAGCCATTCGATGAACTGCACCTATAAACGCATTCGGTCCACCTCCGACCATGCCCATTCTTATTTTTCTCACCCATAGTTACCTATATGAACACTGATTACCCAACAGTCTATGATTTTGCTCCTATCTACTGTTAAGATTAATTCAGTCAAATATGCAATAAATTCGGCGTTCAGCTGTTTTAAAGCACGAATAAAAAGAAGAAGAAACCCCCATGAAAAAAAGTAGTGACAATTTAAAATTCTTAGAAAATTTAGATATTAAGCGCATCATAGACATGTTCAACCTGCTCCCCGATATTTTATTTTGGATAAAAGATTCTAAGCATTCCTTCATTTATGGAAATCACGCTTTTTTGGAGCATGTTGGTGCCAAAAAGCTAGACGACATCATTGGTAAAAATGACTTCGACTTTGCCCCTGCACACGTCGCACGACAATTTATCCAAGATGATAAAAACGTTTTAACCGGTGCCTGTGTAACCGACCGCTTTGAAATAAATCAAACCAAAACGGGCGAGTTCGCTTGGTTTACGACAACGAAGCGTCCGGTTATCGACACGCACAATCAGGTTATTGGTACCTATGGCATGACACGCCACTTACAAAAAACCTCTTCAACACTTGCCAACATCGACGCAATCAAAGCGCCGGTAGAATACATCCGTGAGCATTATCAAAAACCCATCACAATTGAACAGCTAGCGGAAATTGCCCATTTATCTGTGAGTGCCCTGGAACGCAGGTTTAAAAAATATTTAGCCAAAACACCCAAGCAATTTTTAAACGAAATAAGACTTGAACAAGCACGCAAGCTCATTGTTGAAACATCCATGCCTATCTCGTCTGTCTGCTTTGAAACTGGATTTGTAGATCCAAGTTATTTTGCGAAACAATTCAAGTGCTTTTTTGGTTTAACGCCGTCACAAATAAGAAAAGACAATGTACTCAATGTTTGTCCTTCCCAATAAGTAAGACCTCATAGCTAAAGTAAAAAATATGTTAAAACCTTTCTTTACTCACAAAAATATATTTTATACATTATCCACAGGTACAGTATCACAGCCTACTTAATACGCCCAAGATAAAAACATCGCGCATTGATTTTCTTTTAATAAGTGGTGTGAAATAAGCGGCATATGGCTGTTGTAATTGCTGCCATTATCCCGAGCTGATCAAGTTGTACAGTTCACTAACACAAATGCAAACAATCGTAGAGTGAACACAATGAGAACAAAAATTGCAGTTTTAGCATCGATTATTACGGCTTCCTTAAACGCTCATGCGTTAACAGCGGAGCAAGACATCAAAGCTTCCAGTAAAACCACACAGCGCTATATTGTGAAACTAAATGACAACGTTATCAAGGCGAGCAAACTCACGCGCTCAGCGCAGCCATCTCTGGCAACAATTAATCAGATAATAAAGCAAACCGCGTCGTCTTTGGGTGTCCAAGCGCACAGTTACCTACCCAGTATCAACGCCATGAGTGTTGAGTTGTCTGCAGCGCAAAAACAACGTCTTGAAACCCACCCGAACATTGCTATGCTGGAACTCGATCCTAAGCGCTACCTCTCCGCTGAATCTATGCCGTATGGGATTGAAATGGTGCAGGCCACAGCACTGTCGGATCAAATAACGGGCAATAGAACTGTGTGTATTATCGATACCGGCTATACGCTTTCACATCCAGATTTGCCAACAAGCAATGTGACGGGTGTAGACGGATATGGTGGCTATGATAGTGGCAATTGGTATGAAGACGGGTTCGGTCATGGTACGCATGTTGCGGGTACTATTGCCGCGGTAGGTGGAAATAACTTGGGTGTGGTGGGCGTCAACCCTTCAGCAAAATTGAACCTTCACATTGTTAAAGTGTTTAACGCGTCGGGTGACTGGGTTTATGGCTCTAAGATCATCAATGCGTTGCAAGATTGCACGACCGCAGGCGCGAATGTGGTCAACTTGAGTCTTGGCGGTTCAACGCCATCGCAAGTAGAAGAACTGGCATTTGAAAATGCTTATGCAAGAGGTATTTTAAGTATTGCGGCGGCCGGCAATAATGGTTCCAGTAGGGACCACTTCCCAGCTTCTTATAATGCCGTGGTTTCAGTTGGTGCGGTGGACGAGAACGAAAAAAAAGCATCTTTCTCCCAGTATCCTGAACAAGTGGAACTCGCTGCACCCGGTGTAAACATAGAATCCACTTTTAAAGATGGAAAATATGTAAAGTGGAATGGCACCTCAATGGCCACGCCTCATGTTACGGGCGTAGCCGCACTGCTTTGGAGCTATTTTCCTGAATGTACCAATCAGCATATACGTAGTGCATTGACGAGCACCGCAAAAGATAAAGGCCTACCGGGGCGAGATCCTGAGTATGGTTTCGGTATCGTGCAAGCAAAATCTGCATACGACTACTTACTTGAACAAGGCTGTGCTACGTTACCAATACCTGAAAAACCCGTTGCTAACTTTAGCTTTGCACTTTCAGATAAACAGGTCTCATTTACAAATTTGTCGACCGATAATAAGCCTATTACACGCTTTCACTGGCAATTTGGTGACGGCTCTGAATCGACGCTTGAAAGCCCACAGCATACCTATAGTGGATATGGAATTTACCAAGTCATGCTCACCGTCGTGGACAGTGACGAGAATCAGGCACAATCGGTATGGAATCTCGTGGTAGATGATCAATATCAGTGTGCCTTGCTAGCGCCTTGGAACGCCAATACATCCTATGGCGCGGGCAAAGCTGTGCGTTACAAAGATGCGAAGTATGTGTCGACATACCACTCTAGAGGTGCAACTCCAGATGTATACACGCATGTTTGGAGTAAAAAACAAGTCTGTGGTGGAGACATGGGCAACCAAGCGCCCGTCGCTGACTTTTCCGTTGCAGTGGATAAATTAGCGGTGATTTTCAGCAACGCCTCAACCGACGATAAAGGGATCATCGCTTATCATTGGGAGTTTGGCGATGGCCAATCTAGCGATCAAATCAAACCCGTACATACCTATGCACAGGCTGGTCAATACAATGTATCTCTGCGCGTACAAGACCAAGAAGGACTATCTTCTGAGCTGATTAAAACAGTCACCCTCAGAGACCAAGACGATGATGAATGTGATGGACTTGCGCTTTGGCAAAGCTATCGTAGCTACCAAGGGGGCGAGCGAGTCAGTCACAACGGCTACGAATATGAGGCCAAATGGTGGACTCGCAATAACGATCCTGAACAGTTCTCCGAGCCCTCAGACGTATGGATTAACCATGGCGAATGTAAGTAGCGTGTCATAACCACTTGAAAAGCAATAAATACAAAAATCGGCTTAGGGCATTCAACTAAGCCGGTTTTATCTGCCATTGAGTTAAATGGTTACGCGATGACCGCAGCGCATGCCTGCACAATGATTAATGAACTCAATAACCAACAACCTGAAGCGACAGTGCCAACTGGTTGGATATAAAACCCACACTTAACAAATCGTGTCTTGTCGGCGCGTTTAAGTATTCTTATTTAGTTTAATTCCAATGTCACTTTTTTTAGCGACGCTGCTTCAGCGTCCCCAAGTAAAAACAACGTGTGTCATCCCAGTCTAAAACCCCTTTTATCACAAACATTTAGGACTAAAATCTAATAAGTAGATATAAAAAATTTTATAAATTCATGATAATGTTCATGAAGTTAAACTTCAGAATGGGGAAAATAATGGACAACTTTGATGATCTAAGTAACGTAAAAAAAATATTGGTCGTATGCATGGGGAACATTTGCCGCTCACCCACAGGCGAAGCTGTGCTTAAAAAGAAATTAGCCGAAAAAAAGCGCAATATTGAAGTTGATTCTGCCGGGACCATCGCTTATCACCAAGGAAACCCGCCAGATAGACGAAGTGTAAAAGCAGGAACAGCTCGCGGTTACGACTTTTCAGGTATGCGAGCCCGACAAGTTGTTGCATCTGACTTTGAACAGTTTGACCTTATTTTAGCTGCAGATAAAGCCAATGAGAGCGATTTGATGGCGATTTGCCCTGCGCAATATCAACACAAAATTAAACTGTTTTTAAGTTTTGGCGCAAGCAATTATGCAGAAGTACCCGACCCCTATTATGGCGAGGGAGATGGCTTTGAGCTAGTGCTAGATCTGATTGAAAGTGCCAGTAAGGAGATTGTCTCAAAGTTGCAAAAACAAGCGGCAAAATGAGGTAAAATTTGCTCGCCAAAATCATGGTCCTGTGATAAAAATGGCGCCCCATCATTTTGAGCATACGTCGTTGTCAACAGCAGAAAATTTATTTGAGCAGATCGCCCTTGATCTGCAACTTCAGGGTGTCAGTATACAAAACCTGAATGAGCAAGAACCCGCATTAATCGCACTAACTGAAAGGCTAAACCTGTTATCGCAAAGCGATTTCCACAAGGCAGGCATCGGCCGAAATGAAGATCATATAAAAGCTGAGAACGTACGCCGAGACAAAATTCACTGGCTTGACGCTAGCGACCCGCATGAATCGCTGTTTTTATCTTACATGCAAGATCTAAAAATCTATTTAAACCGACGTTTATTTATGGGCTTGTTTAGCTATGAGTGCCACTTCGCACATTACGAACAAGGTGCATTTTACACGAAGCATTTAGATGCATTTAAGGGTGAAGCAAACCGCATACTGTCCACCGTGTTATATCTTAATCCCGATTGGCAGCAAGGAGATGGCGGTGAGCTTGTAGTATACGACCAAGACAATACAGATCAGGTTGTCAACGTTGTGTCGCCAACATTTGGCACGCTGGTGACCTTCTTAAGTGAAGACTTTCCTCATGAAGTATTACCGGCGCAAAAAGCACGTTACTCTATTGCAGGCTGGTTTAGGGTTAATGCCAGCATTGCGGGTCAAATAGATCCACCTCGGTAAGTTTTACACTTTTTTACTTCAGGTTTACGAATGCATTGCCTAGTATGCAACTTTTACCGTTAATACATGGAACGAGAAATGAGAAAGGTATTAGTTGCAGGTGCGATGCTAACCATGTTGAATGGCTGTATATTTGTTCCTAAAGAAGTGAGTTACTTCGACAAAAAGTGCCAAGTATTCTCTAAAAAGGCGGTACTTGATACAGAAACCGCAGTGCATATTTCCAATTGCCATGACGCTGCGTGTAGCTTGTCGCTCGCGGCGGCTGGTTTGGTCAGTGCCGCAAGCTTAGTTGTATCGGGTAGTATTGTCGTTGTTAAGAATGCAGTTTACTGGCAAGAATTAAAAGGTAACTGCAAAACGCTCGACAAAGACAATGCCAGCAGCGCTCATCAAGAAGGCACAAACACCAGCGAGAATAGCACTGACACACAAAGCGATATCCAAGAAATCGAACGACATTAACAAAACATAAAGGCCAAAGTGCGCAAACAACTTGCGACCTAATTAATTTGCAGCAGGTTTACCATAAGGAAGAAACACCTTAACCACTAACCCCGACTTGCCACCTTTTTGAGCCGCGCTATGCAGACTTAAATAACCGTGATGTGCTTCAACAATCTCTCTACATAAAGCCAAACCTAAGCCGCTGCCAGAGGCTTTGGTTGAATAAAATGGCACAAGTGCATTGGCCATCACTTGTTCACTCATACCTTGGCCCTCGTCTTCCACACTTAGCATCACACCGTTTGCTACCTGCTCTATGCGCAATTTGACTTTATCGGCGTCTGATCCCGATTCATGGGCATTTTTGAGTAAATTGATCAGCAACTGTTGCAACTGCATATTATCCGCATAACACGGCTGCGATGGTAAATCTATGTGAGTTTCAAATTGCCATTGCTCGGATAATTCATCGTTTAGCTTATGCCAATCTATTTCCTCAAATTTTGGTTGAGGAAGCTTGGCAAACTTACCATACCCTTGCACGAATTCAGTTAAGTGCTTAATGCGTTCTTCAATCGTTGAAAAGACTCTTTGTAGCCTTGGCTCGTCTATGTTTTGCGTTAAAATTTTGCCACTGTGCAACATCGATGACATTGGCCCTAAGGAATTGTTTAATTCGTGGCTAATAATACGGATCACTTTTTTCCAAACAGCCACCTCTTGTCTGTTTAGCTCTCTCGTTAACTGTTTGAATATGTATAATTTATGCTGTTGATTATTTAGTAAAAACTGGCCATTTGCCAAGTGCCATGTTTGTACTTCTTCTTGCTCACTTAGCAGGTTGAATAAACCGTCTTGGTCTGCCTCAATGGCATGGTTCAGTTCTGTCGGGGCATTAGCTAGCGCCTGTGTTAAATGCATTCCCTCTAATCGCCCCCCCTTTGCTAGCAAATTTTGCGCACTCAAGTTACAAAACACCACCACGTCGTTACTATTGACCAATAACAACGCCTGCGGTGAACTTTCTAATACCTTGTCTAACATCAACTCTCGTTGATAGATCCACTGCTTTTCTTGTCGTAGCTTTTCGGCGGTGTCGTTATACAGTTCGCATAGCTGTCCAAGCTGGTCATCGCCTGTGTATGCCAACTTATTTGAGAACTCGCCATCTTTGAAGTTTTGTAGTCCGAGCTCTAACGCATCGAGTCCTTGCTTAATGCCCGAACAAACAAACGAAGTCACAAATACAGTCAATATGATGCTAATGAGTACAACGAGCGCCCCTTGCGCCCAAGACACTTCTAAATAAAGGAGTAATGGCAGCAAACAAACCATTAAAATAAGCGTCATACTCAACTTAATGCGTGTCACTATGTGGATTGAATTGAGCATGTTACACATCTTCAATAGTCGATCCCAAATTTTTGCAAGCGACGGTAGAGTGCTTGGCGCGTCATACCAAATTGCCTAGCAACTTTTGCGATCACACCTTGATGCGCATGCATGGCCTGCTCTATTTGTTCTTTGCTAGGCTCGAGCTTAGCCGTATTTGCAGACTGTGAAGTTCCCGAAGTTTGCTGAATCAATGCAAAGTCTTGCGCGTTTAATTCTCCGTCAGGTTTTAATACCGCGGCCCGTTTACATGCATTTTCAAGCTCTCGCACATTCCCTGGCCACGGGTGGTTGAGTAATGCCTGCTCAGCGCATAAAGACCAAGAGCGATTTGGCAAAAAGTGTTTTACCAACGGCAAAATATCATCGCTACGCTCACACAGCGGTGGCAACTTAAGCTCGATCACGTTTAATCGATAGTAAAGGTCTTCTCTAAATCGCCCTGCTTGAATATCCTGAAGTAAATCTGCATTGGTCGCCGAGATAACACGCACATTCACTTTTTGAGTTTGCACTGAACCTAAACGCTCAAATTCGCCAGTTTGTAGCACCCGCAGCATTTTCATCTGCCCTGACAAAGGAAGATTTCCTATCTCGTCCAAAAACAAAGTGCCGCCATCCGCCGCTTCAAAACGCCCTATTCGTTGTTTGTTAGCGCCCGTGTACGCACCGGCTTCAGCACCAAACAACTCTGCTTCAATAAGCTCTTGTGGTAAAGCCCCCGCATTGACTTTGATAAAAGCTTGCTTACTGAGTGTTGAGTTAGCTTGTATGATTTCAGCGATGCGCTCTTTACCACTGCCATTAGGCCCCGTGATCAACACTGATACGTCTGATTTGGCTAACTGTAATGCCATGTCAACAATGCGCTCCATCGCCGTACTGGCATATACAAGACCGGCTAAGTTTGCTTGTTCTTTAGGCGCATTGCGTTCTTGCTGTTGACGCTCATACACTGAGTTATCGGCTTTTGCTTTGCCAAGCTCAATCAAGTTACTAATACTCGTCAACAGTTTCTGGTCGTCCCATGGCTTGCCGATATAATCCACAGCCCCCGCTTTGACCAGCTCAATCGCAGTTTCTAATTCCGTCCAAGCAGTGATCAGTATGATAGGTAAATTTGGGTTGATGCCCCTGAGCCGATAAAAAAGTGCCTTGCCCTCTTCACCAGATGTGGTGTCTTTTGAAAAGTTCATGTCTTGTAAAACAAGAGAAATTCTTTGATATTGAACAACTTGCTCAGCCTCAAAAGGCGTACTTGCAGTCACAACCTCATAACCATGTATTTCGAGCAAGAGTGACAGTGCGTCTAATACAGACGGGTTGTCGTCAACGATCAGTATTTTATCCATATTATTTTATTTACTTCACTGTGTTACACCCAATGAGTGTAACACAGCTGATGTTTGAATCGTTAGATAGTGCGCGTGGCAATACTTGGTGAAATATTAGCGGCTTTTCTTGCCGGTTCAACAACCGCCAAAACACTCATTAAAAACACACTTAATCCCGTTGCCACAATATATACATAGGGTAGTTGAGCAAGATTATAGTGCTGCATAAGCTGCTGCCCCAAAGCAATGGCACATACGCCACCAATGATGATCCCAACTGAACATACCAGCGCATTTTCAACGATAAAGTACTTAATTATGTCAGACTTTTTCGCCCCCAGCGCGCGGCGTGTACCAATTTGTTTAGTTCGCTTACTAATATTGAATAAGGTCATACCGAAAATACCCAATGCAGTGATTAAAACCAACACAACGATCATCACCATCAACATGCGCATAGTAAGCTTATCTTCTGCAACATATCTCGATTTTACATCATCAAGACCTTTTACGCGCTCAATAACACGTTTACCGTTTAACGCGAGTAAACGCGGCTCTATCTGAGACATTACTTGTGCTCTTTGACCCGGTTCGGTTCTTACCACAAAGTACGTTAATTTATCCGCTTTAACAAATGGTGTAATGACTGAACGATCCTTGCGATTATCTTTTAACCAAGGCCCTTTCATCATGCTTGTTATGCCAATGATTTTCGCGGGGCTTTCTCCTCGGTAAATACTCTTTCCCAGTGCATCTCCAGCGGGGAACAATTCGTCAGCCATTGCTTTAGTAACTATGACAACCGTCGGTAATTGATCATAGTTATCAGTCACAATCACTTCAGACTCTGTAAAGTTTCGCCCTTCGATAATGTCCACGCCTAACGTATGTAACAGATGCTCATCACCCCTAAATATTGACGCATTCGTACTTTTACCTTGCTCAGAACTCAGCGCGAGTCTAAAAGTACTGGCAGAGCCTCCCCCAGACAATGGGATCGCATTAACCATGACAGCATCAACCACACCCGGCATATTGCGAATACTCGTTTCATCCAATTCAGCTTGCTGGCTATCATTTATGTCACTTGCAAACGACATGATTTGAAAAGTGAATATATCTTGCTCTGGATAGCCTGTTTCTTGATTTAGGTAATTAATTTTATCATTCACAATATAAACGGAATTGCTCACTACCGCTGTGGTAATCGCTATTTGTAGTAGCAGTAATATGGCCCCCACTTTGGAGCGACACAAGGCACTAAATATAGGTTTTAATTCAGACATGTTTCGCTCCTCATTGACTCTTTAGATAAATGGCTGGCGTGGTTTTACATACAAGCCATG
Source organism: Pseudoalteromonas sp. ATL1 (assembly GCF_058933015.1). Classification (NCBI taxonomy): domain Bacteria; kingdom Pseudomonadati; phylum Pseudomonadota; class Gammaproteobacteria; order Alteromonadales; family Pseudoalteromonadaceae; genus Pseudoalteromonas; species Pseudoalteromonas sp. ATL1. Next base: position 475,352 of record NZ_JBZYXL010000002.1, read on the forward strand.
CTGGATAAAGCCCAGCACAAATACAGGCCAGCATAGCGATGGCAGGAGCACAAATGAGCATTGTCATATCCATGTTAGCAAGCCCATCGTAATAGCTGTAACTTGCACGAACTCCCCATAAACAAAGCTGCGCGATGACTATACCTATCACCCCACCAAGCACTCCAAGTAAAGAAACTTCAACGAGATGTTGATAGAAGACTTGTGTTTTTGACGCACCGAGCGCTCGTCTTACACCCACCTCAGGCGCTCGACGCAGGAATTTAGCCAATAACAAACTTAAAATATTGGCAACACACACCGCTAAAAACATAAAGCTTAGGGTGACCATGATTTTGTTATCATGTTTTACAACACCTCGGTATTCCATCATCTCAAGGACGTTGAATAAATTGTACTCAAGCTTTTCACGATTAAATCGACCCAGCGACTGCTGTTGTGCCATGTAATTATCAAGGTATTGGCCAAATTCAGCTTTTTCTTGCTCGGTTTCTAACTGGATCCAAAATTGCAACCACACAGACTCCGAGCCCATTAATTCTTTGTAGGTGTTATCGGATTCTTCTTTCCAACCATTGGTGTTGCCCCAAGTGTAAATTTCATAAGCTGGGCCCATCGTAATTGGCATAAAAATACCTTCAGGATCGACGAACGAGCCATTATTCGTGTCGTAGTATTTAACTGGTGTATTCCAGTCTGCAATTACACCCGCTACTTGTACTTGGATATCATCTAGGTAAAAGTGCTGACCAACCGAATTGGCCCCTTTGAACAACTTGTCATTAACACTTTTTGAAATCACCACAGCCGCAACGGCATCATCCTCTTGCCGCTTAGACCAGGCCCCACCATGGATAAATTTAAGGTCAAAAAGCTGAAATATATCTCGAGAGGTTAATCGCACTGTCTCCACAAAGGGTTTTAGATCAGGCGAGTCTAAATGAACAGAAAACCCTGATTTGTACATGGCCGCGCGCTCGTATGGCAAATTTGCGTTAAGCAAGTTCATTGCATCTTGGTAAGTCAACTGAAATGGTTTGTTGTCTTTTGACCACCAAGTTTCGCCCTCATCCATTGTTTGTAATTGCACATGGTGCAACACACTACTTTTATGTGGGATCGGGTCTTTTGACATCATGTGATAAATCGACAAGCTTGTCATTGTTATGCCAATGCCAATCGCAATAGCGAGCACCATAAGTGCACTGACCATAGGCGTGCGCTTAAAACTACGCCAACTTAAGTCCAAATAGTGAAAAAACATAGTTATGCCCCCACGACTGCCGCAGGATTACCTTGATACAAGGTAAAGTCTGCCAGTTGACCATCCACCACTTGAATATTTCTAGGTGCACGACGCGCCAATTCAGGGTCATGCGTAACCATCACAATCGTCGAACCCTCACGGTTTATTTGCTCTAACAATTCCATGACTTGACGTGCCATTAAGCTATCCAAGTTACCCGTTGGTTCATCGGCAAGTAAGAATCGAGGTTCGCCAGCCAATGCTCGCGCAATGGCCACACGTTGTTGCTGACCCCCAGATAACTGTTGAGGCAAATGTTTTGCGCGGCTAGCCAAGCCCACTTGCTCTAAACGCTCTTCCACTCGACGCTTGCGCTCAGCAGCCTTAATACCTCGATAGCGCAAAGGCACTTCAATATTTTCAAATAAATTCAAATCAGGGATCAAGTTAAAACCCTGAAATATAAATCCGATTTTTTGGTTTCTTAGTTCAGCTCGTTGATTGTCATTCAGTTTACCCACGTCAACGCCATCCAATATGTATTGACCCGAAGTAAACGATTCCAGCATTCCGGCAATATTCAAAAAGGTGGTTTTACCTGAGCCTGACGGCCCAGTGACGGCAATAAACTCACCTTCATCCACTTGTAGTTGAAAGTCTCTAAGCGCATGTGTTTGTACCATATCCGTTTGATAAACTTTGTTAATGTTGTTCATTGTTAGCATAATAATCTTCCTACTTTTAATCCTGTTTATTGTCTGGTTCTTAACGCAAAGCGACCTGCTCTGCTTGCTTAAATTCTTGATAATTAGAGATGACTATTTGGTCACCCGCTTGTAATCCGCTCAATACTTCTACTGAATTGATGCTAAAAGCACCTGTCGAAATGTTGACTTTTTTTGCTGTAGCACCGTCTATTTTGTAGGCAATACCACCACCCGATTGCATAAAAGGTCCGCGCTTAACCATCAACACATTTTGTTTGTTTTCTAACAAAATTCTTGCCGACAAACGCTGGTTTTGACGAATGCCCGTAAGGCCTGTTTGATCGAATCGAACCCGCGTGGTGACTTCTCGTTGGTTTACTTCTGGAGAGATTGAAGACAACTCACCCATGACTTCTTGGTTACCTATTTTTAGTGCCACCTGCATCCCTAATCCAAGTTCATTGGCATAACTTTCAGGCACTTGTATCTGCGCTTCAAAAGCACTGAGGTCAACTAAAGTCATCAGCGCTTGGTTCTGTGCCACAAGGGCTTGGGGCTGCACCAGTAAATTACCAACAATGCCTGAAACACTGGCTTTAATGTGTAAGTTGTTCACTTTTCTTTTTATTTCATCTACGACCAACTGCTGACGCTCAACGGTGCTTTGCACTGATTTCAACTCAAACTCCAACGTGTCTTTAGCCAGTGCAACTTCTTGTTGGGCGTGCTTGTATTCCAGCTTTGCTTTGGCCAAATCATCCACTGCTTTTTCTAAATCTATTTGGCTGATTAAACTTTTTTGGATGGACAGTTGTGCGCGACGGTTTTCTCTTTGCGCTGCACTGAGTTCAACTTGCGCCATATCAAGCGACTTATTCAAACTCAGTGTTTGACGACGGGCCTCTAGCTCTCTGCGTGCTAACTCGTCCGTGAGTCTTTGCAGCTCAGAGTGTTGTTGCTTTAATTCGTTCTGCAATTCGGGGCTCGTTACTTTGGCAACATTCTGGCCATGCTCAACGCGATCACCCGCTTTGACGAGTAACGTTACCACGCCTTGTTCGGGGCTATACACTTGTGGTGCATTCGCAGCCACAATTTTACCCGTGGCCGCGACATCTCTCACTAAATCGCCTTGAACAACAGTGGCCATTTTCAATTCATCTTTAGCAACGGATAAACTAGACTGCGCGCCTGAAATAAGCGCTCTGGCAGACATGGTTCCGCCAATAATGACAAACGCTCCTATTAATAAAGGTTTAACAAATGAACGTTTGGTAGTGACTACCTTGTCTTGCCCGCTGGTATCTTTAATCATGAGAGTTCCTTATTAAGATGCCGCATTTTCAAGTACTTTAATAAGCCCAGCTGCGCACAAAACGATACCTGGAGAAAGAAAGAACAGTGAATATAGCAACATAATTAAATCCGCGTTAATCTTGATGCATTCTACTATCCCATTTACGTGCCAACATTTAACTCTTTATAAAACAGGTAGTTAACTTTATACTCTCGAAAAACATGTGTCCGCGGACACTTTAAGTGTCTGCAGCGGACACTTTTGAGGTCACACAAAATTGGTCAACGATTGACCTCCCAGTCCACATTGAATCAGTTTCGGTGCGTTTCAAGTACTTTGCTTCCAAATAGACATTTGCTAAAGTGCTTCTCTTAATAAAAATAAAGTTAGTATTCTTATGAAAATAAAAAGCTTTTTACTACTTACCTGTTCGTTTATTTGCAGTGCAGCTGTCGCACTGCCTGAACAAGTGATTTTATTTCGTCATGCTGAAAAACAAGCCGGCAGTAATCCAGATTTAACAGAACAAGGTCAAAAACGCGCAGAGCATTTAGTTACAATGCTGAGCAAGCCTTCAATCAAACATCTTTTTAGCACTGACTATAAAAGAACTCAGCAAACCATTGCGCCGCTTTCTAAACACCTAGGTTTAAAGGTCCAAAGTTATGATCCTCGCATGTTGCCTGACTTTGCGAAACAGCTAACAAGCTTATCGGGCACCGTCGTTGTTGCAGGCCATAGCAATACAACCCCTATGCTAGTAGAACTTTTAAGTGGTCAGAAAGTAACGATTGATGAATCACAATTCGATAAGGTGTTTGTGTTGGATTTTGACGCTAATGAAAAGGTCTCACTGACCACATTAAGCTCAAACAACCAACACTAAAAATTAAACTCTTAAAAAAGGAAAGCTGAGCAATATCACATTACTGCTCAGCACTTCGCTTTATCATGGCGGGATTAAAAAACTGTACCTCAAAAACGTGTTCATTCACGAGTGAATAGCTTTGGTACGCTCGGTAGCCGTCAAATGCAAATATGAGGGACGGGGCTGAAATAACCTGAACAGCGAATAACTGAAGCGCTACTATAAAAAGTAAATAAACGAGCACTGTTGCCAGATATAGAGTAATGCAGAAAAGGCAATTTTATAAATTTCAGTCACTGACATGCAATCTAATTCAGGACGTTAACATTGTTCTAATTGTTTTAGCGGCCTGCTCAAAACTGACCAAACGTTTACTTGCTTCGGCGTGACCTACCCCTTTAATCGCTTCATAATCTTCCAGAAACAGTACCTTGTCATATTTGCCATTTGTTTGGTTTTTGACGTAAACCAACACATAACAACGGATAGAAATTTTATCCAAAGTGCAAAGCATATCTATATCACATGCGTCCATTTTTGGTTTTACTTGCGTGCCTAATTGCTCAGTAAAAATATGCTTGATATAGAGTATCTGTGATTTAGAGCGATATTTAGTGACATTGCTCACCCCAAACTCACCAACCGACTGCATGTGTATGTCACAGTCTAATTGAACCGTTTCTTTATTGTCGAACAAACGATGCCAAAGCAGGCTAAACGGGGATTTTTTTTCCTCGCACTCAACCGCGTGAAATAGTGAAAACCAACTTTTTACCATTCGACTCTCCATCCACATTTGCATTTTATTAATCCTCCTTGATAAATAAAGTTACCGAATTAAATAAACTAAAACGGTCCTGTCTAGTTAGTAACATCAAAATAACGAAGCTTGTTCTACTAATAGCCAATATCACATGTTTGAATATTAATATGTTAATAACTGGGATAAAAAGTTAATAAATAAAGAGGGTGGTTTTTTCCATTTATAAAACAACAACTTAAATAAATCAATTTCAGCTCAACTTATTTAAAACCACAGGATAATTCCATTATTCTGGATTAAAATGCAGTTAATAGAGTAAAAAACACAACATTCTGAACACAAAACAAGCCAAAAAAACCCAATACAGGAACTTTTGTAACTTTTTTATCCTCTCTTTGAGCCACCCTCTCACGCTAACAATCAATATGTTTTGCTCATACATGCAGGAATTGTTACTTGTTCGTGTCGCACCAACGCTATATGGTTGGCGCGTAAAACGTTACGTGTCCACCTTAGTTGAGCTCATCATCAACCCAAAATTTGGTTCCCTTTAACACGGCTTGGAGCGCCAAACCTGTTTCTGTTAAAGAGTATACCGTTACATCGTCTACAACAGCCTCTGCAGCCACCGCCCCACCTTGATGCTTATGCTTTGCCGCAGCGTCAGCATTACCGCCAAATGCCCAACCGTGCTCAATAAATCGTGCTAAGGCCTCTTGTGTATGAAACACCATCACAACACTAAAATCTTTCGCGCCAATACCTAACCCAAGGCCAGCTTCAGCCATATTCATGTAGGTCCTAGTTCCAGTCTGACGATTGACCGCAACACCATAACCACCACCAAAACTTGCGAAAATCACATTCACATTCGCATTGTCAAATACGGCATAGCCCACTGAACTAGCAATCTGTTGTTTTACATCTGGTTTTTGTGCATATAACTTACCTAAAACAGTAGCCCGCATATCTTCTACAGCGGCTCTTTTTTGCGCAACCGACTCGCCACTTGAACTTGCACATCCGCCTAGCAAAACCATCACAGTCACCACTATGCCCAATACGAGATTTTTCATTGTTTTTACTCCGTTTCTAGGATCGTCTATATGAGTTGTAGTTTAAAATGGCTCGACTGGCCAATACCTGAATGAATTTGTAGGAAAATTGTAAAAGCACGTAAAAAAAAGGCCGCTTGCGCGGCCAACATCATGGGTAATCATGAAGGGATAAGTGTGAAAACAAGTTTAGTGTACAGAGTGGATTAATAAATTAAAACCACATTATTACGCACTAATAACTCGAAAAAACCGAACATTTATCAGTTCCGTTTAACCTTTTTCACATACACCGTGCAATTGTTTATTGAGTAAGTTAATACGAGGCTGTAGCTCAACCATTCTGGCCCTTGCTTGCGATTTTGCTTGTGTGACATTGTTGGTGTTCGCTACTTGAGATAACAGTGGGAATGCCCCCCAACTTAGACACGTAGCTGGACTTTTGTTACACCCTTGGATCAACGCTTGCTCCGCTTTTCTCATATCGCCATAGAGTACAAAAAAGCTTGCGAGTACCAGATTGGTTAGCGCAATTTCATCCGCAGGCATGGCTAGTGCAGCATTTTCATGCTGCGACAACAGTCGTCCTTGTTTCTCTATTGAAAGTGACTCTACTTGAACTCGTGTGACAACATTGGCCACATCCAAGAGCGCTTCCTGGCTGAACCTAGAGAGCGATTTCCCCATTTGTGAATAAAACGGCATCGCTTGTTGTTTGTCACCGAGCGCTAAATAAGCCGTGGCGTTTAAGAAAAGCGCTTCAAACAAACTGTCGCCACCTAGTATGTCTGGCGCGTAGGATTGATACCACTGTGGGTACTCTGTTAGGTTTTTCTCATAGGCATGTTTAGAGAAAGCTAACCATGGCAGCCGCCAATCTCTGGGAGGTAATTGGCTCGTCCAATATTCACTTTCTTTAAAATTACCCAGAACTACATTAAGTAGCGCCATGGTGCCAGTAAAATCATCATTGCAACTCATTGCTGCTTGTCGCTCACTCAACAGCGTGAAAACATGTTCAAAGTCACCTTGCATCATGAACCAATTCACAAAAACAAAATCTATACTGGTAGAAAGATATGGTTGGCTTCGGAGCGTAGTTTGATACTGGCGTAATTCTTCATTACGAGGGCTATAAAGCAGCTCTTGAAAATAAAAATAGGCATTGTCTTCAAACTCTGGTTCGTGCTTATACACCTTCTCAAAGTGCTTTAAAGCGCGGTCATTTTCATCCAATTCAATATGCAGGAGTCCTTGGATAAAAGTCAGGAAATGGTCTTGTTCCAATTTTTCAAGCAATTGAAAAGCAATATGTCCATTATCATTATTCGCCAAGTACAAAGCAGCCGCAATCAAAGAGTAATTACTCTGATGATACCGAGCTAATAAGAAGTTTACACCAGCCTGGAGTTTGTCATCCTCAATAAATTCAACTCGATAAAACGCCAGCAACGCATTAACAAAGGCATGCTTTGCGCGCGCTTGTTGCTCATTTAAACTACTTGTGTCAATTTCAAGTCGCAAATTCACAATCGCATTTTTGATATTTTCACTTTCCGATAATGCGGCTAAAGCCTTTAATTCTTTACTCCCTCGCACTAGTTCGGCTAGTCCTGAATTACCCTGACGAAGCATCGGAGTGGTAAATTGACTCGCAATGTTAGAAAAGACTTTATGTGTGTCAAATTTAATCAGCGGTTGATATTCAATGTGAATAAGTCTTGAAGGTTGCCCCATCATGACCAAAGCGAGTACCGCATCTTTTTCTGGGAGGTACTTAATGACTAACTTGGGCTGATTACCTAGGTCATTCACCGTTTCTAAAAAAGTATTGTTTTGCGCTGAAATCACATCAGAGATGTTGAGTGCGCTGATCAATTTTTTCTGAAGCTCCGCTAGTTTTTTTTCGTTGGTGTGTGTGCCGGAGTCAATCATTACAAGATAGGGCGCACTAGTCGCACTTTCTTGGCTCGAAACCAGTGAGTGTGTTTGCTTGAAATGAACCCATAAATATGCACATATGGCGACTAGGCTGGTAATGATTAAAATAAGCACTAATTTAGAAATTGACACCGTGTTGTGTGGTGCTTTTTCTATGCCATGAGATACCGAGCTTGGTGATTTATCTTGGCTCGATCCATGGGCTAACTGACTAACTTGTGCAATAAGTTGATAACCAAATCGCGGGACCGTTTTAATGTAAGCCTGCTCTTCACCACCTTCAAGCGCAAGCCGTAAATTACGAACCGTCTGATAAACAAGGTTATCCGTTGTGTATTCCGTATTCCAAACTTGCTTCTTTATTTCTGAAATAGAGACAACTTCATCAGACTTTAATACCAATAGCTGAAGTAGTTTAAATGCGGTAGGACTGAGTTCGATTTCATTTTCTCCTTCGAGAATGCTAAATCGCTTTTCATTTAAAACCCATTTTCCAACTTTAAATTGCACACCAAGTACCTTTTGTTAAAACTTACACTCGCGCCTGACTTTAATCGCGTCGCATGCCTATGCAGGTCCCTCTATCATTACCAAAAATCCAGTCGCACGTTATATCACAACTTTTTAGAGCCTTACACCATACTACGACAAACGGACTAGAACTCAGACCAGCCTTCCACGCCCATCGCTTACGAATGGTGTATAAATGCCACTTCCCCAGTCACAGCTTAAACACGTCTTCTCAAAACTAACTATCCCCCTTTTTTTTAAAATAAATAATCATATTTATCAAAATCTTACTAATTCATTAAGAAAACTCAGGACTATTTAGTTTGCAACTAAACCAAAGTCAGTAATTTAAAGCAGGTGTTACTCACCTTAAACTAGAGGCGGAGTATACTTTGATTACTTATAAACCAAAGAATACCTGTGCCCTAAATTTGTCGTTCCAGTCGCGGTTTGTTGCTGCTCGTTGACCCAGTTTAACAGAGCTTCCAGCAGTGATTCTGCCACCACAGATTTGAGGATCCGAGCGATGGTATGCTCTTTGGGATCTCGTTTTTAAATGGCCGATACTGTCGCAACCAATCTTCCTTCGACTCGCCGTAGAGCTTGATATATTGTCAACTTTCAGCTCCTGCCATGATGGCACTAATAACAAGGAAAATGACATCAACTAAGTCGCGCTTTTTGTTAATATCAGAGCGAGTTTCTTCTACAACTGTAAGGTGTTCAAGCAGGCTCATTGGTTGCGCCTAGCAATGGAATTGGCGCTATTTGATCATAAATTAGCTAAAAGTGCGATCCCACCCTAGTTAACAGTTACAAAAATGCTAATCTGATCGCAAATAACAGCAATAATGAGCCTAATACCGTCTCGATTAAATTAACATTACGACTTAGTTTGTTCCTCAAAATATCAGACGAAAATATCACACCAACAAGTACAAACCACAAAGCATTAACAAAACACATCCATCCCCCGTAATACATTTGGATTTGGAGTGGAGTATTGATGCTCACAACACTTGTCATTACAGCAACAAAGAATAAAGTAGCTTTTGGATTTGTTGCGTTTGTCATAAAACCAAGCCAAAAAGCTTGATTTAAAGACTGAGGGGAACTGTCGGCATTCTCTACCTTAAAATTCATAAGATTACTTTTATTAGAAAAAATACAGTTAAATCCAATAAAAATTAGATAACCTACTCCTAACACTTTCATTAGTAATATTATTTCAGGGGTAGACTGAATAATGGCACTTAACCCTAACAAAGTATAAATTACATGAACAGATAGACCGCTACCTATACCTAAAGCTGTAAAAACAGAATGTAAGCGCCCGAATCTAATACTTTGTCTAATTGTTACAACAAAATCAGGTCCAGGCACTATCACTGCAATAAAATGAATTAATGCCAAAGCTAAAAATTCTTGAAAATATTCACCATTCATATACTGAACTCCAATTTTAAATTCTTTCTTAAGCTTTCTTCACCCACCTCAGGACGTGGGGGGAGTTAAATTTTCAGAGTATTAGCTCTGCAATTTTAATTTAGGTTGAACATTCTGCTTATTTTCTTTGATGTCCTAATATCATAGGCAGCACGATTAACAAAATGCCGACAAGCGTGAGCTCGTCAGGGTATTCTTCGAACCAGACAACACCAAACAAAGTAACAAATATAAGCCCGGAATATTCAGCCAAAGCAATGTGTGAGGTTACTGCACGTTTATAAGCAGATATAGCGCTCGCATGATACCCCATTGTGAAAAACGCACTGGCGGCAATTAATGCGAAATCAAAATAGGACAACGGTTGCCAAAAAAAGGCAGAAAGTACACCTGAAAATGGCAGTGAAAGAAGGCTTGTCCAAAAAAGAGTTATAGAGACAGGCTCCCCTCGTGGTAATTTCTTAACCAGTAAATTGTAAAGCGCAAGTGTAAAAGCACACCCTAATGCAAATATGGCTGCCCAGTGAAATTGCGAAGGCCGTAAAATGACTATGACACCAGTAAAACCAATTAATGTGGTAACCACTTTATCTGTAGTCGTTTTTTCACCGAAAAACCAGACCGATAATGGCAGCATAATAAGTGGTGCTGTGTAAAATATTGCATTTGCTGTTGTTAAAGGGAGATATGTAAGTGCAACCATTAAACACCCACTTCCTGCCAGCATTAAGTGAGACCTTAACAAGGTTACCTTAACATTTCCCAGTTTTCGTTTATTAACGGGAGCTTTAAGCCAAAATGGCAGTAAAAATAAGACACACAGCCACTGACGGATAAACACATATTGAATTGGAGAAGCACCACCATTTAGAAGTTTTACAGCGACATCGGATAAAGACGCTGACAAATTGCCCGCGGTCAGAAAAACAATAGCAACTGTAACGACATGATTGCGATTCAACATAACTTGACTAGCCTCATATTAAGATGAGGAATATTGTCTTCTAGATATATCTCAGAGATGGGCTTAAAATCATATGCTTCATAAAATTTCAAAAGGTACGCTTGAGCTCCAATATCAATACTCTGATTTGGCCATAATTGCTGGCAGTAGTTTAAAGTTGTAGAGATTAACTCTTTGCCTAACCCACAGCCACGAGAGGATAGCTCAATAGCGACGCGTCCAAAACTGACATTATTAAAAGAAGTACCAGGGCTCAAAAGACGTGAGTATGCAACTAATCGTCCATGTTGATATCCAAGTAAATGATATGTACCTTCAGCGCGGTCATTATTATCGAGTTCGGCATAAGGGCAAGTTTGTTCGACAACAAACACATCGACCCTAAGCTTTAAAAGCTCGTAAAGTTGTTCAGTGGAAAGTTGGGAAAAAGTGAGACACACCCAGTTCATCATTGCTCTCAGCATCACAAATTAAATTATGTGAGAACTTTAGCGTGTATAACTTGATACCGCGTTAACCTTTGTTAAGATTGCAGACGTTTTTTAATTCTACTTAAGCTGATCGGAGTCACTCCAATATAAGACGCTATTTGATAGTCCGATAAACGAGCTTCTAGATCGTGAAATCTTTTACAGAATAATTTGTAACGCTGCTCAGGGCTATTTAACAACATAAAGCGCTCTTTGTTTTCTTTGTATAGTAATTGGCTTTCAACAAGATGTAGATAAAACGGGTGGCATAGCTCTCGCAATTTTTGGACCTTAGTGATAGGTAACTTAATCAACTGGCTAGGTGCCAAAGTTTCGATTAAATATAACGCAGGCTCCTGTTGAATTAAGCTTTCAAAATTAATCGCACAGTCTCCTGTCCAATAAAATTCTTTGCTGAATCTCTTGCCATCAACAGTAAGATAACAAGCATGACACAAGCCTTCGAGCATGAAATATAAGTTTTCTACTTTATCACCTTGATGAACTATTGTTGTTCCAGTCGTCAACTCAATAAACTCTGACCCTTGGCTGAACGTTTTAGCTTCATCTGCTTTAAAACCATGTTGATGTAAAAAATTAATAAAGATTTGCTTCATAGTACCTTTTTGCGTGTGTTTACTTGCCATTATAATTATTACTTTAGGACTATCAATAACCTTGATAGGAACTCTAGCGCTGTCAAGCCTAGCTCTGGACCGTTGTATACTTAGTCTTTCTCACATACACCGTGCAATTGTTTATTGAGTAAGTTAATACGAGGCTGTAGCTCAACCATTCTGGCCCTTGCTTGCGATTTTGCTTGTGCGACATTGTTGGTGTTCGCTACTTGAGATAACAGTGGGAATGCCCCCCAACTTAGACACGTAGCTGGACTTTTGTTACACCCTTGGATCAACGCTTGCTCCGCTTTTCTCATATCGCCATAGAGTACAAAAAAGCTTGCGAGTACCAGATTGGTTAGCGCAATTTCATCCGCAGGCATGGCTAGTGCAGCATTTTCATGCTGCGACAACAGTCGTCCTTGTTTCTCTATTGAAAGTGACTCTACTTGAACTCGTGTGACAACATTGGCCACATCCAAGAGCGCTTCCTGGCTGAACCTAGAGAGCGATTTCCCCATTTGTGAATAAAACGGCATCGCTTGTTGTTTGTCACCGAGCGCTAAATAAGCCGTGGCGTTTAAGAAAAGCGCTTCAAACAAACTGTCGCCACCTAGTATGTCTGGCGCGTAGGATTGATACCACTGTGGGTACTCTGTTAGGTTTTTCTCATAGGCATGTTTAGAGAAAGCTAACCATGGCAGCCGCCAATCTCTGGGAGGTAATTGGCTCGTCCAATATTCACTTTCTTTAAAATTACCCAGAACTACATTAAGTAGCGCCATGGTGCCAGTAAAATCATCATTGCAACTCATTGCTGCTTGTCGCTCACTCAACAGCGTGAAAACATGTTCAAAGTCACCTTGCATCATGAACCAATTCACAAAAACAAAATCTATACTGGTAGAAAGATATGGTTGGCTTCGGAGCGTAGTTTGATACTGGCGTAATTCTTCATTACGAGGGCTATAAAGCAGCTCTTGAAAATAAAAATAGGCATTGTCTTCAAACTCTGGTTCGTGCTTATACACCTTCTCAAAGTGCTTTAAAGCGCGGTCATTTTCATCCAATTCAATATGCAGGAGTCCTTGGATAAAAGTCAGGAAATGGTCTTGTTCCAATTTTTCAAGCAATTGAAAAGCAATATGTCCATTATCATTATTCGCCAAGTACAAAGCAGCCGCAATCAAAGAGTAATTACTCTGATGATACCGAGCTAATAAGAAGTTTACACCAGCCTGGAGTTTGTCATCCTCAATAAATTCAACTCGATAAAACGCCAGCAACGCATTAACAAAGGCATGCTTTGCGCGCGCTTGTTGCTCATTTAAACTACTTGTGTCAATTTCAAGTCGCAAATTCACAATCGCATTTTTGATATTTTCACTTTCCGATAATGCGGCTAAAGCCTTTAATTCTTTACTCCCTCGCACTAGTTCGGCTAGTCCTGAATTACCCTGACGAAGCATCGGAGTGGTAAATTGACTCGCGATGTTAGAAAAGACTTTATGTGTGTCAAATTTAATCAGCGGTTGATATTCAATGTGAATAAGTCTTGAAGGTTGCCCCATCATGACCAAAGCGAGTACCGCATCTTTTTCTGGGAGGTACTTAATGACTAACTTGGGCTGATTACCTAGGTCATTCACCGTTTCTAAAAAAGTATTGTTTTGCGCTGAAATCACATCAGAGATGTTGAGTGCGCTGATCAATTTTTTCTGAAGCTCCGCTAGTTTTTTTTCGTTGGTGTGTGTGCCGGAGTCAATCATTACAAGATAGGGCGCACTAGTCGCACTTTCTTGGCTCGAAACCAGTGAGTGTGTTTGCTTGAAATGAACCCATAAATATGCACATATGGCGACTAGGCTGGTAATGATTAAAATAAGCACTAATTTAGAAATTGACACCGTGTTGTGTGGTGCTTTTTCTATGCCATGAGATACCGAGCTTGGTGATTTATCTTGGCTCGATCCATGGGCTAACTGACTAACTTGTGCAATAAGTTGATAACCAAATCGCGGGACCGTTTTAATGTAAGCCTGCTCTTCACCACCTTCAAGCGCAAGCCGTAAATTACGAACCGTCTGATAAACAAGGTTATCCGTTGTGTATTCCGTATTCCAAACTTGCTTCTTTATTTCTGAAATAGAGACAACTTCATCAGACTTTAATACCAATAGCTGAAGTAGTTTAAATGCGGTAGGACTGAGTTCGATTTCATTTTCTCCTTCGAGAATGCTAAATCGCTTTTCATTTAAAACCCATTTTCCAACTTTAAATTGCACACCAAGTACCTTTTGTTAAAACTTACACTCGCGCCTGACTTTAATCGCGTCGCATGCCTATGCAGGTCCCTCTATCATTACCAAAAATCCAGTCGCACGTTATATCACAACTTTTTAGAGTCTTACACCATACTAGGACAAATGGACTAGAACTCAGACCAGCCATTAACATATCAACTACAAAAGGATAATGTTAAAGTAGCCTGTTAAGGCCCTCATCAACACTTATTACCCATGTAATTTCCGCATAAATGCCCACAATTGAAGTCTCGAAATCAATAAATAAGTTTATTTATCATTAGCCTAGTTGCTCCAATAAGAAAAACTCAGAACTATTTAGTTTGAAATATAGCCAAAGTTGGTAGCTTTAGCTGCAACGTTACACACCTTATCAATAGGATTATTATCATGAATATCACGCGTCTTGTTCCAATCGCTGCATTGAGCGTAATGACGTTAGGATGCTCTGGCGGCTCATCAAACAATGAAAGCACTGCACAGCAGTCTCAGCCAATAAAAAGTGTCGCGCCTTCTTTGACACAAATCTCAATAGAGGTAGACGAGCAAGGGATGTCTGTCACGCCCAATGCACTTAACCTAAAAGCAGGGGAAAGTGGAGAATTCAGCATAACGCTGACTCAAGGCTATAAAGTCGAGTCCATCAATGGATGTGACGCGACATACAATCAAGAGAGCGGAAAAATTAACGTTACTGCGCCTGAAAAGTCGTGCTCGATTAACGTAACGGCAAAAGAACAAATGATGATCCCTGTTACCAGCTCTGTCTTAGGATTTGGTTCTCTACCCTCTCTACCACAAAGTGTAGAACAAGGTAGTCGTTTTGATATTATTGCAAAACCCCAATCTGATCATATTTTGGATAAGGTTACAGGCTGCGGTGCCACAGTGGACAATAGAGGTAACTGGCGTGTTCTGTCGGCCCAATCACCCTGCCATATTGAAGCAACATTTACATCAAACTTTGCGGCATCGAGCGAGTTTGCCGAGCCTATTCGATTACCGATTGTTATACACGTAATTGAAAACGACAATGTATCTATCAGCGATGAACTCGCTCGCAGTCATGTCGAGCTGCTGAATATGCACTTTAGACGTTCGAAATTGCTCGCGGACTTTGACTTTCTGATAGACAGAAGTTCACCTGAGCACACACCTATGCCAGACAAAGATAGACAGTATATCGCTGATACCGGCATCACATTTTATTTAGCGACAAATACGCCTGACGGCGCGCCAAGTACGGGTATTAATCGTGTTTCTGCTAATCAAGCTCTGACTGAACAAGCAATGAAATCATCAATGTGGGATGCAAATAAAGTGATTAATGTATGGGTTGGCGAAAAACCAGCATCAGTCATAGATCAAGAAGCTATCTATCATCTCACAGCGACTAGCGAGCCAAATTCGCTTGCTGGAATCGCCATCGACCACCGCAAGTTTTCTGATTTTTCTAATCGACGTTTTGATGCAAAACTCGGTAAAACGTTGACACATAGCATGGGTCATTACCTGGGCTTAATTGGTCATATCGCTCAAGGACCAGAAAACGGCCATCGCAACTTACCCTGTGACGGCGTGCTCCAACCAAGTCCTGAATGTACTAACAAAGAACTATTATTCAATTACATGCGTGATAGCCAAGTCGCGGATGAAAACAAGCGTATGTTTTCTATCAGCCAAGCGAACCTGATGAGACAACACATTCAAAATGGTCCTCTTCAGGCGCTTTATTATAATGTGCGCGATAAACAGTAATGTGATTTAAACATCCGAGCCTTTAGACTGCGCTTTTATGTCTAGGCTCGAATGTTTACTTGTACTATGTTGAACTATAACGAAGCGATTTCTGCTGCATATCCAGATTGGTTACCGATACCACCCGTGGTAAGTGGATCACGATACTTTGCGACGCAATGTATAGTATCCAATTGATTTCTCTTGCTAGTGGAAAAAAGCCAGCGCCATTGTTACCAAATATCCAAAACGCACCAATAATGGCATCTGCAATCGTGGCTAAAGCGAGACCTATAGCTAGTAACCAGACGCCGATATATCTTCGCCCAAAAGGACTCAGCAGCATTAACACAGCGGCACATGCAGGCAATGAAATTAGCAGGCTATAAGCAAAAGAAAGAGAGATAACGTACCGACCACTGCCGTGAATAACCATATTGCTATAACAAAGCGCAGCGACAATAAATGCCATCAAAGCAGCAAAAGTAATAACGCGAGGGGAATAAATACACAGTAATACTTTTGCAACTGCAACGAGTAATAAAGCATATCCTGGTGCAAAAAATAAAATTGAGTCAATTAAATAATCATGCTTAACCACATTTGAGTGGGCATAGAAAGTTTGACTCAAATTAAAATTAACGATATCGCCAAACATGCACACAGTTATTGATAGCGTGCATAGCCACGCTAATTTATAAATCTCGCTATCATGCTTAAATTGATTTTTAATTAACAGGCTGTTAGCCAACAACAAAGCTAATGTGCTTAGTTCAAAAGCTAAAATGACCACACGTTCATCTGGGTGAGTTATGGACCAAAATCCAAGCATTCCACCAAAGGCATCAATGCATGCAATGAACATTGCAATGGCAGAAATGAGTACATATCGATTCAACGCAAAATATCCTTATGCTTTTTATTGTTTTTAATCTAATTGATGTGGTGCTCTTAAACTTGTGATTAGCTAACCTCGCTATCAATACCTTGTCGCTCAAGTAAAATGTAGCAATCAAAGGCATACAAAAAGTTGCAGTACACCGATACTAAGTCAACTTAACACCAAAGTCACAAAGAGTTATATGCATCTGTTGCTTATTCAAGAAAATAGCCCGGTAACCTCGGGCTAATTTTGCTCTCTACTGGCAGGGGCTAATAAAACGCCAAACTTGCCATGGACCGGAGTATTGTTCTGGATGATGGTTTTTCGAATACCACTTAGCTTCATACAAACCATTGTCGACATAAACACGGTCGCCTTGGCGGTAAACTTCATCGGCTTGCCAGCTTTCTATCCCTTTACATGCACCAACGCCATCATCAGGATCTGATTGACCAAGCCACTGATTACCCACGCCATAATTCATGGCACTCAAAATATCACCATTGTCTTGCGCATATTCCCACGCAAATATGCCGCCTAAATGGTGCGTTAACACATAGTTGGCTTTACTGATCACGCTTGCAGGGTGATCAAAACCAACAAAAGCTTTGTCACTGTCTCGCCATGCATAGTGGCAATCGCAGTCTGCATCATAATGGATGCTAAAACCATTAATACCCTGACCGTTGGCACCAATCACTTCATTGACTATGCGCTTATAGGTACCAACGCCCTCTTCATCCCATGACTGAACAGCTTTTGGAAATAAACCAGTTGCGCGTCCACCAATGTGTGTGCCCGATGCGCTTAAGCTCACGCCATCAAAACCACGAGCATATTTCGCCACCCCCACCACCAGCTTACTCGCTGGTACACTTCTATCGAGCAGGTTTTGCACACCTTGTTTTACGCCGTGTGGCACGCTATTCGCGCCATGGCCATCTAAGGCAGTATGATGACCTATGTTACTTCTAGACCAGCCACCAAAAAAGTCGTAAGTCATTAAAAATATATGATCGAGGTAAGGCGCTGCACGCTCATAATCAATATTCTTCACGTTATTTTTGTGCGTTCCAATTGCACTGGTAATGACATACTCTCGTCCTAATTCGCTTTCAAGTACATCGAATGCCGCTCTTAAATCTTGCATGAGATCGGCATAGTGACCACCTTCCTCTATGGTGCTTGGCCACTCCCAATCAATATCGATACCATCAAAAGCGCGATGTGTTTTAAGGTAACTGACCACTGACTGGACAAATACTTGCCTCGACTGTGCATTTTTCGCCATGGGTGCAAAAGTGCCTGAGCCGCCCCAACCTCCCACCGAAGGTAGTATTTTTAAATGTGGATACTTTTGCTTTAATTGTAAAAACTTAGGCGCAAACTGTTTATCTATCGTGGTGCTGTCTTCCGCTAATTGAAAGTCAGCCTTGTTCGCGCATACACTCGCATCATTTGGCCTTTCCCCTGGCCCACAAGCGCGCAAAAATGCATACAAAACATGCGTTAAGTTATCACCCGGCACATCATCTATGATGCTGGGATTAGACCAATTGGCAATGTAAGTGCCCACGACTTTGTTGCTGGTTTGCTTAAATTTTTGATGCGTCCCCGTAAAGTATGAATAATCTGTTTTTGCACAAGCGGAGGCTGTGACAGACAGAAATATCATACTCAATAGGTTAGCCCGTTTACTGTTTGGTAATTTCATCAGAGTCCCTCTACCTAGTTGTATCATCGCACATAACCTTAGTTTGTTATGTGCCGCTTTGTTGTATATCTGCGGTGCGATCAATACTTCATATATTTAAATAAGATACCACCGCAAAATATATTGTATGCAATTATTGGAATTAAGCCATACACGCGTCAAATAATGTTCAGTTGCATCATTTGCTTACTACCAAAGTTGCCACGCTTTTAATTTTAAAAAAATTAAATTCAACCATTGACCTCAAGTTAAATTGAGGTTTTAAAGTGCCAACCAATGAAAAATAACACACTGAGCTATATGGAATTAACTATGAAAGTACTGGCCTTCGCAGCAAGCAATAATAAAAACTCTATCAACAAACAATTGGCTTTATATGCCGCAAAACAGATCCCACAAGCAGAGGTTTCGTCGCTCAATATCTATGATTTTGAAATGCCCATTTTTAGTGACGACAGGGAAAAAGAAGACGGCATCCCGCAACTTGCGCATAACTTCTATCAGGCTATCGGTGATGCCGATGTTATCGTAGTTTCATTCGCTGAACATAACGGCACCTACACTGCCGCCTACAAAAACGTGTTTGATTGGACCTCACGCATTAATTCAAAGGTATTCCAAAATAAACCCATGATCATGCTGTCAACATCACCAGGTCAAGGCGGCGCACAAAGTGTACTTAAAGCTGCCACCGAATCCGCCCCCTATTTTGCAGCCAACGTGAAAGGTGCCCTGTCATTGCCCAGTTTTTTCGACAATTTTGATACTGCAAATGAACAAGTCACTTGCAAAGCGTTTAATCAAAAACTTGCAGGTGCGATTGGTGCGCTTTAGAAGATTGATGTTGATCGCAAGCTGTATATACTCATTTTGTCGCGCTCACTAAGTGCAACTAGGGACCAATCGGTACTTCGATTTGTCTCTTTACATTGCAAAGGAATACGAGTATTCAAATGACAAAACTTTACACTTACATAATGACGGTTGATTCAGGTTTAGCGCCCAATCCATTTGGAGGCTGGTGCACACTTGCTGTTTGCACACCAAATCATCAGCCTATTGCTGCCAATAAAGGCGATTGGATCGCAGGTTTCTCCTCAAAACAATCTGGTCATAAATTCATCTATATCATGAAGATAACCGAAATCATTCATATGAATGATTATTTTAGAGATGAACGTTTTGATTTTAAGAAACCAAATATGCAAGGAAATTGGCAACAGCAATGTGGTGATAATATGTACTATCAAGATGAAAACCATCACTGGATACAACTTGATAACCCTTTTCACAAAGAACTTAAAGATCAAGATACGAAGAACCCATTTGTTTATGCGAGTAACGATTTTTGTTACTTAGGAAAGGAGCGTGTTTCAATTCCAGATGAATTTAGGGGTTTGGTCGGTGGACGAGGCTGCCGAGTAAACCACCCTGAACTGTTGCAAGAAAAATTTCTTGATTGGGTTATCTGTAATTTTGAGTTCGGGCAACAGGGTTCACCTTTAAATGCAGATTTTGATACCTGTAAACCTTGTAAAAATCCGAGCAATTTGCATCAAAAAAACAGCTGCAATACATAAACGAGTCAAAGGATCTGTTACAGAGTTCTTTGCCATGAGATATTGGATATTAGCGACGGTCAGTGTCGGGTGGCGTGGCTTCGCCACTTAACCGACCTACTACGATACAAGCGTAGGTGGGTTAAGCCGCCGCCCTATGGTCTACCGCCATACTTCCTTCGAACGCGCAAAACGTACCACTTGATAAACTGCTATATGTTGCTCTGATAATAGCTTGACTAAATCAGGAACTGCCTGAAGGGGCACTTTGACGTGGTACCCGTGCGCTAACCGAACAATCTCTTTTTTCTTATCCAATCCTAAGTACGCCTCAAAAACGTTGAGCGCCCTATTTTCATACTCTCGTACTTCAAAATATACATCATATACATTTCCAGTGTATTCATTTGGACAACCAATGTCTTCGGCTCTTGCGCCGATCATAGGTAGCTCATTTTCATCTCTCATTTATTTTACCTCGCATACGCTTTGACGAATGTGAATATTTTTGCGTAAATAACACCGAGAATTCAGGTGTTATTTACGCAAGACTGAGTGCTAATTACAGACTATTGGTTATGATGCTCACGCCAGTTTGACTTAATATGCCTGAACAATTAGAGCAAGCGACGAAGTCAGCCCCCATTTGTGATGGCGATTTAGCAACTCGAACCGTTGCAATAGTGATTTTACGTAACTCGTCTTGAGTGAGAGTAATTCCTTCTTCTTCTGCTATATTTGCTATACTGTTAAAGGCTTGTACTTCAGCATGCATCCCGGGTAAGCCATTCACCTCACTTAACAAACGCCCGCCGTCTTCAAGTGGTACTCCCTCGTCACTGAGCGTTATATATTGCTCAATAAATCGGCGTGTTAACGGGTTAAGCCGTTCTCCTACTTTTTCATATTCCTTAGTTAATCGCTCCATGTACTTGTTTACATTAGTTATGCGAAAAGTAGCGTTTCCTGGCGCTTCTGAGCTTACAGTCGAGATCCAGCTTTCATTCTTCACTTGAGCATATTTAACGTTGATATTAATGTTGCCTGATGTCTGTAGTATCCCATCGTCAGCTCCTTCAATACCTTCAACATCGATTTTAGCTCTAGCATATGCAGCCGCACTATTTCTTCTATTGCCACTAAGCTCTCCTATTTTTACTTTTGCACTGTCAGCTGCTCGACGCTCTGACCAATATTGCCCTTCTAAAGATACGGCTTTTTTAAACTTTTCATCTTCGGTAAGTGGGGTGTTACCAAAAATCTCCCCTTGCGCTATTTCTTCTCCCGCATCAGGTAATGCACACTCTGCTTGTCCAACTGCGTAGGATTGAAAAGAAGTTAAGCAAAAGAAAGCGATCAAACACAATTTGTTATTCATAATAAAACTCCTCAATGATTGCAAAATTAAATGGGACAATAAGAGCTAAAGCGAGTTTCTGATAATTCTTCGCCCAGCTCAGTTGAGGCTGATTCTTCTGCCGCTGTTGCTTCTCCTGCTTCCTCTTCTGTAGCCAACTCACTTCCTGTCGTTTCTAGTTCTATCTCACTTGCTTCCGTTGTCGCAAACTCCTCAAGCAAACCTTCAAACTCTTCACCAAACAATGAGCCAGTAAATACATAATCGATCAAAGGGCCACTAATCAGAGGCAACAATATTTCATCCCAACCGCCTGATATTTTCGTTTTCTCTACACGCATAAAGCGCGCAATTTCATGCTTTTTAAGCTCCGCAATGTCTCTTTCTTCTTGGTGTAGCTGCACTAAACCGCAATCGGCAAACTCAGCCTCTGTCAATACAGCTTTTTTGCTCATATCATTTAAGCTGCAAAAAGACTGTAAAATGTCATTTGGCGCAATATAGGCTCGCTGCGCATATTCATACGCTGCATGGAAAATGATTGACTCTCTTCGCAGAGGTCTGTCAATGGCGGGGATCCACTGTTTACCATATTGATTCAATATTAAAGAAGAGGCTTTGTAGAGCTTGTGGTAATTATGACCATTGTTGGCATAAAAATTATGTGCTGCATCTCGTCCTTCCATTTTTTCGATGGTCTGCAATGCCGCTACCATAGTACCAAAAATCACCAATGGTGCGTCATATGCAGGTAAAAGTGAATAAGGTGATTCAGTGTAATCTGCGTGTTTTTCCATATCTGCAAATGCTTCAAACGCAAACGTGCTCAAATATGGTTTATAAATCCCCATCGGTAAAAAGTGATGGCGTGATTCAATTTCCCTAAACCAATCTGTACCTTGAGCGTACTGGTTTAAATATACATTATGTACCTTAGGAAAGCTTTTTGCTCTAGGGCGCATTACTTCCAAAGAGTCAGCACTGAAAACATTAGAAAGGTAGGTGCGAAACTGCTGTTTTTCTTCGCCTGATATGCCAACTGTCGCCAGAAAACCCAGGTATTGGTCTAAGTCTAAATCCATTTTATTCTGTAAAAAATTATCTGAGAATAGATAGTTTTGTGCTTCTTTATAAACGGCCGAAGCGGCTTGAACCATTTGCTTATGGCTGAACTTTTGTACCTTGTCTTCAGTGACTCGTTCTATTAGCTTTGTAGCAATAAAGCGCGGAGCAAGTTCATTACTTTGTATATCATTAAAACCTTCAGCGTAAGAAATACAACTATCGTTCTGTTTCATATATGAAACGTTACCTGTTGTATTACAGCGTGTATCTCCTATGTAGGTTAATTGATTTTTGTCTATGTAGGTTGGTAAAACCATTGAGCTTAAGTCAGTCACTGTACCTGGATGCCGACTGCTAGTTGCAGCTACAGCACGGCGTTTAAGCTGCTCCCAGTCACTCAATTCCATATGATGTCTATCATATATTTGAAACTGTTCACCATCCTTATTTTCTACCGTGATAACCGCTTTCATCGGATATAAATAGTTCGCACCAATCACTTTACTTTGACGTTTAACCTCATCCAGTGTGGCTCGGACATCAGCAGGGCTCATATTTAGAAATACTCCAGTTGCATAATCAAAGTAATTCTTTGTTAGCTCCAATTCTGGTTTTTCATTGATCCTAAATGTCAAGTTTTCGGGGTAACTTCGCTCTTTTAACGGTGCATGGAACAACTCAAATTCAGCCACTTCAGCTTTTTGTGATAGTTGCAAACTAGCTGGATCTTTATCCTTATTTTTTGCTTCAGGTACATTGGCAACGCCCCCCAAACTATTTACATCCCAAAAGCGAATAACTTTGTGGTAATTTTCGTTGAGGGTGACAAATGGAGAATCATCGTCCCCAATTAAATCAACATCTAGGGTAAAGTCATTGTCAGCAGTGAGAAGAATCCCAGAGGTATTCAAATTTTCGCGCTCAGCCGCCAGTTCATCACTTATCCAATCTACAGTAAAAATGGATTTATCGGTGGGTTCGGTGTTAGCCGTTAAACCTAGGTAAGGCTTATTTAAAAAGTCGTTATATTCTCTTTCTATGTAGCGACCAGCCTTACTGCCTGCGTCATGGCGCATCTTCAAACGAATTTGGTTTAATTCTGAGTTAACTACATCAACCTCAAATCGAGATAGACTATCGCTCCCAGCTAGACCTGTCGTTAATGCTACATTATCTCGCACAGCCAATGAAGTTGATACACCACGCCACACATCGAGTACTTCAATCGTTATGGTGTCTTTGTCGGCATAAGCAAACCCGCCAACACGAATATGAGGAAGGTTAGCAACAGACTTTGCAGCATCGCTGTAAACAATGGTTCCATCCGCAGGACACTGTTCATTATCAGAGGCAAGAACTGCAAATGGCAATCTGTCTAGATGTTGCAGTTTTATCCTGTAATTACAGGTGGTATTTGGGTTTTCAAACACCTTAGAGTGCAGGCCTTTAATAGCGATAGAGTAATCACGACCATTCTCGTTGTAAGGTAAGTAGTAACCGTCTTGCCATTCACCGTTACTCGCTTCTAGGTCTTGTTGGGTGATCTTAAAGTGCGTGATTACATCGTTATCTATGGTGATACTTGCACAGTACGCTCCACCAGAAAAAATTGAGGCAAGCACTAAGCCTGCGTATCGTTTATTGAACATTTTTTCAATCATAATAATTTTGCCCTTGTTGTTTGCCGCCGTAGTTTTAACTTTGCGGCAAGTAAGCGTGTGATGTTTTGCATGCTAGTCACTTACTTGGTAAATCTATGGTTGATTTACCATTTGCTTGCGACAAACAAGCCACTTGCTTTGCATAAAAGCCAATACAGGCTAACAGGCTCATTTAGGTAACGTATGTGAATAATCCTGAATTGATCTTAATTTATCTTTTCACTTTAATAACCATAAATATCAATACGTTAATAATTTTTCACTTATTCAGGATGCGAGTTGAGAGCGTGATTTGTTAACACCCATTAACCAAAGATAGGCACGGTTCTAACTTCATCGTCAAAGCAAGTACGACAGAAGGAACATAAAAGCGTGTCTATTTTTGTTATTGAACCTGAGATATCAAGCCATCTAATGGGCTCTTACCGCAGGCATTTCATTCCATTTACTCTTTAGCGTGCGCTGGTACGTTTACTGTCGCTGAGTAATCGCCGTTTGAATTACCCTTATAAGATTTTAAATAATAATTTCAATATATTAGTATAAATCTTCAGCTTATGAGACTAGGTGAGTAAGGCTTAGATCAATTCAATGTAGAGGACAAACTGAAGTGAAGGTCTCAAAACCTCGACTAACACCTAGTTAATATAAAATGTGTTAGCCGAGGCCTAAAATTTGTGCTACCTCGTATTAGCTTATAATCGGATTAAGCGACTATAACCCAATACAATAAGCACCCTGTGCTTCAGGACTATCGAGCGGAGACGACTTACGTTGATATGCTTCACCTGAGTAGATATCTTTAACCTGTCCGTCATATTTGGGTTGTTCTTTTAAGTTCACATAAGTAATACCGTTGTTTGTTTCTATATTTGTCACCTCAAATACGCTATTGCGTGGATAAAGTACTTCAGCCTCGATGCCATCACCCGAGTAAATACTGTATAAGCTAATATCTCGTCCTGTTTCACCATCTATGCGAAAAAATACCGCATCTTTATCACCCAACTCAGTCATTCTCTCACTGTAAGATTTAGCATAGGCTGGATCAGCGGTTGTCGACATAAAGGTTCTACTTTGGATATGATCACCAACTTGGATCTGCTCGCCATATAACCCTTGCTCTGCAGCTGCGCCTCGATAAACCACATCTTGATGAGGCGGAATATGGTCAAGTGCATTATCAAGCGTATTCACCCTATCTGTCATTTTATCAGCAAGAATATCTTGCACATGCGGGCTGCTGTTTTCTGTATACTCTTTTATCGCTTGCACTTCGTTACGGGTTAATGCTTCTTTGCCCGCCCCTCGTAATACCGCTCGTTCAAAGGCATCCCCTGGGGTGAGTTTACCTTTTTCAGCGAGTTCATCTAGCTCTGAAATACGCTGCCTACGCTCTATTTCTTTCATATCCCACGCTTTAAAGCTTTGATCCGTAATATGCTTAAGTCGATCTTGAAAATAACGCTCAGCATGCGGTGCAACTGGTACGTCATCTGTGATCCCACCAATGGTGACCGTTTTCCAGGAAAACTGAGCGCCTTCCATATCAAAAAACTGCTTTAAACTACCATCATCTTTAAAAGGCGCTGCATAAGATATTGCGCTGACCAACATGGTAGCGAGTGCAACGAAAGTTGTTTTTTTAAACATAAAATTTATTCCTATACGTGTACATTTACTCAGTATGTTGTTTTGAATACTAATGGTTACGGCTTTTTAAGATCACACTGGTTTGCATCAGCCAGTAAATTTGCTGAATTCCCAAGGTAATTCATTATCTTATTGGTTTCGTCGACCACATCTGGCAACATCCTGAATGTTAGCCACTTATAGCGTGCGAAGCTGGGGTTTTGCACATAATGATCGTAATAATTAAGTTCAATGTCGTGGGCTGTTTGATACAAAGATTGGCTGATACTGCAATTATCAGTACTGCGTTTTAATGTCGCATGTAAATCGGTTAATTTAGTTTTTACTTGCCACATGTAGTTATGATGTAGCTGTGCAGCATCCTCAAGGACATTACCAAACATCTCCATAACTGCGTCGCGATCAAAAGAGTGGTGATCGAAACTACTCTCTTTTAGCACGCCGCCAAAATTGTTTAAATAATCTTTAATTTTAGCGTTGAGGCTGCTTTCAAAGGCATTGTTCTTTTCGAGTTGATCTATTTGTGCAAGCACCTGCTTTTTATCAAAAGAGAGTTTAACTATGTCGCTATCTGCGAGCAGCATGTTGTTCACTCGCTTGTGCGTATTCTCCAAAGCGGTATGAATACCCTGCACAATATTTGGCGGAACATTGTCATCATTATGGAGTTGTTTAATAATGATTTCGTTGACTTTTTCCTCATCATTGATATCTAGTTTTGCACTACTGAACTTGTTAACCAAAGCGACTGTGATCGGCGCTATATCAATATCCTTAACAGCTTGTTTGGTGATTGCCCCATCAACAAAACCATCAATCATCGGGAAAAATATTCTAGAGATCCAAGCGATTGACTCGGCAGTGTCAAAGTCCAATGTGTCGGTTTGTTCAATGAGTTCTTGACCAAAAATATACCAAGCTAATCTCGTCTTGATGGCCGTGTTATATTGCGATACAAGTTGTTGCTGCCAAGCATCGGAATTCATTTCAGATTGGATCAGGGCTTTGTATTCTTTGATTAATACTTTGTTGTTATCCAGCACCCGCTCAACAATATTCTCAGCAACTGAATTGGCGACGTCTTTTCTATAAACGAGTAACCTTTCTAGGTAGTCTTTAAATATTTTACTTTCAAATACCAATTCAGTCGTCGTCCAACTTCTACCTTGCTTTTTATATTTGTTACTTAACTTTAGTGTTTGGGTTGGGTAAATACCAGGAGTAGGTTTGATTGTAATATAGTCATAATCGTGGTTAATAAAAAATAGTTTTTGCTCTATTTTTGCCAACAGACTGGCTTTATTATTGTCAGGCTTATCAACGTATTGGGCATATTCTTGCGCTCTTTCCTGATTCAGATAATACGCTTTCCCTTCAAGCATTTGCGCTAGAATTTTATCGGATAGATAATCTATTTTTTCTTTATTTACATTAAATAGAACATCTGGGATAAGCTTGGCATCCAGTTTCAACGCAGAACCTGATTTTCCCAGTATGGTCCCCTTAATATTTTCCATATTATCGATGATTTGGTCGGCGTATTGAACGAACTCTTTTTTTAAGTCCGCATTTTGCTCTTTTACTTTGGAAATCTCTTGCTCCGCTTTTACTCCGGTATAAATACTGAAACCTTCGGCAACGACGCCAGCAGCTACACCACCAAATACCTCACCCACCATTTCTCCAGCCAGCTCAGTGATGATCCGAGTGAGAATAGGAATACCCACTGAAGTACCAATTGTAACGCTACTGGTGATGATTTCTTCGTTGTTATGATCCCGAATACCAGCAGCTAAACCGCCTACTCCCATTTCTACACCAAGCAAAACGCCACCAGCTTCAGCAACCCCACCCGCTAGTTCTGAAAACCCAGGAGAGGCATGGTCCAACTCAGCTAAATCGCTGCTGATTGTCCCAGATGAAAGCTTTTCATCCGCTGCAATTTCATTAAATTTACCTCTCAATTCATCAAGCTTTTCAGAGAAATTCTCAACTTGCTCGTTGTTTATGCTCGGACAGGTATTGGCCATCGCTATGGATGAAGCCAAAGGCGTTAATGCAAATACCAAATGTGGTAATAGAGTTTTTATTTTTTTCATTTGTTCACTCAACTATTAAAAAAAGTTCTTGAAACAGATCCACGCAGTTACTCACTGCTAAAAAACAAGATGTTGAGTTTTCACAAAAGAGTCAAAATTGGGATCTTAATAATTGTTTATTGATTAAGATTTTTTGGTGTTTGATTGAGGTTGATATACGTTGATTGACTTTATTAAAACTTAATATACTGATAAATCTGGTTTTTTAAATTAAGAAGTAAACAGTTTTTTTCATAAATGGCGTTGGTTAAATATGAGTTTTTCCTCAACTTTTTAAGGAAAATGTATATGGTAATTAGCTATGCAATATAGGGCTGTATGGAAAAGCCCGCTAACCGTGCTCATTTTGAGGCACAATCAGCGGACGAAAAAAGTTAGTTCAAAATCGGTGATAAATGCTCAGGCGCAGTGACAAGATCTCTCACGCCATGTGCTGCGGTTTCTTCAAATACATTGCTTGCGCACCACGTACCCACGCTACGAGTATCTACTTTGATCACCTCAGGTCGCACACTCCATGTCACTTTAAATGGCGAGCCTTTTTGGTTGTAACTAGGGCCCGTGGTAGAACCCGTGTATTCAACAGGCTGCCCTGTGGTGGTTGGAATTTGAGTTGCTTGGTAGTAGCCATTAACTGCCTCAAACTGAGTCAGCTTATTAAAGTCTTGCCCGTACCCGTCATTGGTTAGCACCATCACCTGTGCTTCAACACGCAGTTGCGGGTTTTTAATGTGCTCGCTCAAACATGCACCTAATGTAGCGCCCGGTTTAACTGGTGCAGAGCTGTACACATAGTGCAGCTCAATGGTGTCACCCGGCACTAAGCTCAACTCTTTAGAAGCACATACTGGTCCGCTTAACGGCTGCTTTTCTAGTGATGTAAGCTCACCACTGTATAAAAAGCCCGCTTGGCTGCTATTTGCCAGCGCCGGTGTAGTAAACTCACCTCCACGGTGCTCTGCATTTTTGTGAAAGTGGATGTTACATAAATTTAACTGTTCACGTTTCGGT
This sequence comes from Pseudoalteromonas sp. ATL1, assembly GCF_058933015.1. Classification (NCBI taxonomy): domain Bacteria; kingdom Pseudomonadati; phylum Pseudomonadota; class Gammaproteobacteria; order Alteromonadales; family Pseudoalteromonadaceae; genus Pseudoalteromonas; species Pseudoalteromonas sp. ATL1. Next base: position 504,281 of record NZ_JBZYXL010000002.1, read on the forward strand.
GCCGCTGAAAAGACGATGCGATTTTGCCCTGAGGTGCTATCAATATCTCGTGGCGACTGCGGCCCGTAGTTGTTCAAATGATGATGCTGCTTACCTTTTTCGAGACTCGACCGCCCCGTTGGGTCTGCTGCAAAAGCATTCGCCGATAAACCCGCGATAAGCGCAAGCGTAAAACCATTATGTGCTTTCATTGTTTAGCTCCTTTGTAAATGAAAATAAAAGTTCAATAATTATGACAACGCTATCATGTGTATTTTTTGTTAAACAAGCTAATGAGTTGAGTCAAACGGTGATTATTTCAAGATAAAAACATCAACGTATCGGCACGTCTTCTGCTATGCCGTATAAATAGTTACATTGTGAGGAACGCACAGAACTTAATGGATGCAACTTGAATACATGAAAGGAAATTGCCTTTACTGTATATCGCATTGTCACCCTGTGTGTTTTATAGTGAGTTTAACTTTAGGGAACACTTATGATGGCTATGAACCCACACCAGCAATTGTTATTTGATCTTCTCAACACCCTTGCACCGCTTAATCACTCAGAATTTCAGCCAGCAATACAGCGTTTTGCATTTGAGACCTTTTCAGCGAATCAACACATATTCTGTGAAGGAGAAAGTAACTCTAATGTTTACTTTCTGCTAGAAGGCGTTGGACGCTACTATTACATTGACCATCAAGGTATAGAGCGCAATAAATCGCTGGTGAAACCGGGTGGCGCATTTGCCAGTGTCACTACCTGTGTATTACAACAACCCAGTCCTTTTTACTGCCAAGCACTGACAAAATGCACCACTGCATCCATCCCCTATCAATCATTAATAGAGCTTGAGTTAAACACGCCCATTTGGACACAAATAGTTCGCCGCCTGTATGAGCGGCTGGTCATGAAAAAAGAAAGCCGTGAAGCGAGCTTTTTAATGCTCAATGCCACGCAACGATATGAGCAGTTTTTAAGTGAATTTGGCGAGCAGAGCAAATTGATCCCCCTTCGCCAGGTAGCCATGTATATTGGCGTAACCGATGTAACGCTCTCAAGAATAAGAAAGTCGATGCACTTAACATAGGTTAAGGCACAGCCAAATCACTGTGCGTAAACTTTGATTTTATTTTAAAAGGAACCTCGCATGAAAAAGTTACTCCCTCCTTACTTGTTTATTCTATTTACAATCTCCATGGCTGTAGTGTGTTGGTTTACGCCCGTTGAACACCTTGTTGGCACACCTTACAACTATATTGGATTAGCCATTGCTATTGCAGGGCTGTCATTGTCTGTTTATGCCAAGAATCAGTTTAAAAAGATCCAAACAAACTTATTAACTTTCAATAAACCGAACAAAATAGTCATTGAAGGTGCATTTGAGTATTCCCGTAACCCTATGTATCTAGGATTTGTGGTCGCCCAGTTTGGCTTTGCCATATTATTTGGTGGCTCAGTAACTTCACTGCTTTTGGCTGGCTTGTTTTTTGTGATTGTTGACCGTTGGTATATCCAATTTGAAGAAAATATCATGTCGGAGCAATTTGGAGATGAGTACATTAGCTATTGTAAAAACGTAAGGCGATGGTTGTGAGCGACATTTAAATGTCAAAGGTGCAATGCCAAAAATAACCCTTTATTATAAAAGCAAAAATGGACGATAAAATATAACAAAATCACTATACCGGCGGTTATCATACAGAGATAACCGCTATTCGAGTAAAAAGACCTTAACCACCTCATTAGCGGACAATCTGCGACTTAACATTCCGCCCCTACTCATACGACCTCATACCTTACTGAAATAAAATAATAATATATTATTCCAGTTTATTAATTTCGTTAATCAACATGCTACATTGTTATAAGAAATATTTTTCTCAAATTCCGTTGTTCAAAAAATCAAAATATTCCATTTACTAAGTTAGCTCACCGAAAATCAAATAAAAGCATCAAAATCAAAATATTAAAAACCTCTTTGGGAAAGAAAACTGTCTCTAAGATCTATTAAGAACTAAAAAGAACCCATCATTTCAAGAAGTGATAACGTCGCAGCCAATAACTGAATACCAACCCAGCGTTCAATTTTTCAAACACATTAATTGAGCACATCGAAGTTTTTTATGATGGGAAATGAACCAATGAATCTTCTACGTTTATCACAATTAAGGTCTATTGCGCTAACAATGGGATGCTCTGATAGCAAGAACAAAACGCAACAACCTGACGACCAAGTGTACAAAGGAACTATCAGCTCAAAAGCAGCAACCTCTGCCGCGTATCAACCAGAGGTTTTTACTATCGTACCTGCCAACCTCTGCTTGTTAGTCGGTCAAAGTGGTGCTTCTGCCATTTATTTCCAAGCGGGCTATGAAGTGAATCAGGTGTCAGGTTGTAACGCCACACTAAACACTCAGAAGAATATGATTTTAATCTGTAATGCGAATGAGGACTACAAAGTAACCGTTATTGGTAGACAAGCAACTCCTAGAAGTGACTGTCATACCAAGTTTGCGTTTCAAGAAGTAATAACGTCGCAGCCAATAACTGAATACCAACCCAGCGTTCAATTTTGCCAACGCACTAATTGAACATATCGAAGTTTTTTAGAATGAGAAATGAACCAATGAGCCTTCTACGTATATCACTGTTAAGCCTGTCTATTGCGCTAACAATGGCCTGCTCTGACAGTGCTAACAAAACACCACAGCCTGAGGATCAAGTCAATAAAGGAACTGCCAGTTCAAAAGCAACAATCTCTGTCGAATATCAACCAGAGGTTTTTACAATCGCACCTGCCAACCTCAGTTTGTTAGCAGGTCAAAGTGGTGCTTTTACCATCAGTTCTCAAGCAGGCTATGAAGTGAGCCAAGTTTCAGGCTGTAACGCCACACTCAACACAAAGAAGAATATGATTTTAATCAACAATGCTATCGAGGATTGCAAAGTAACGGTGACAGGCACACAAGTGGCGCAAGAAGTGGCTGTCACAAGCTCGGTTGATGGATTAGGTGAACTACTTAATTTACCCAATTCTACAACCGTCGGCGGCAGTTTTACATTTGATGTACAAGCCAGCACTAGCCATAAATTAGCCAGCTTATCAGGCTGTGGAGCAAGCCAACTTACTCAATCGCAATGGATAGTTGCAAGTGCGACCACACCATGTCACATCACAGCCAATTTCACTGCGCAACAAGCGAGTGACGATGCATCGAATGAATTAATCAAGTTACCCATTGTTGTACATGTTTTGCCCGGCAATACACAGGACGTTTCGGATCAACAAATACGAGATTTACTGGCCACCACCAACAATCATTTTCGAGCAAGCGTGTTACAAGTTAGTCGCTTCAGCATCAATGCAAACGAGGATGTGGGCTCTGACGCGAAGATCCAATTTTACTTAGCAACCACATCTCCAGATGAGTTACCTACAAACGGTATTAACCGAGTAGCGACAACGCAAGTTAATGCAAACACAGTAAACGAGCTACCCATTTGGGATACTGCACATTACATCAATGTATGGGTAAGTGATGCCGATACATTGTCGAACGCAAATACAACTAATTCTGAGCTGGCTAAACCTGCCAAGGACAAACTGCAAGGCATCGTTTTAAAGAGTAATTCATTCCCTCAATCTACTGGGATCACGACGAGTAACGAAGTACAAGCTGGCGTTCAGATCGAGCCAATACAAATAATGACTCCTCTTATCACCGTACTCACGCACGAACTTGGTCATTACCTTGGTTTGCCCAGTTTAACACCCGACACCCCAAAAGCACCTATTTGCGAAATGCCTTTAGCTTACAATGATAGCTGCATAAATGCGCCTGAATATTACAACTACATGCGTGAAAACACGCTCGATAAGCAACGAAAAGCATTCACAACGGAACAAATTAATGCAATGCGCCAAACGCTGCAACAGGGCGAATTGAAGCCCCTGTACGACAATACGTATGGTTATTGATATTTAAACCTCACACAGCGCCAACACATGGCGCTGCTCACCCAAAAAAATATCGCAAGTTAGGTCAATGACTTAACAAAAGAGTAGCGTTAGAAAAACAATTACTAAGAACTAAAAAGATCCCATTTAGACGCTAAATGATACGTTCAAAACAGCTGCCAGTTAGCTTAATTGCTTGCAAAGAAAATAACCGAGGAAATCACAGAGTGCGCTCTTCGCCTCGCTGTAATGATTAAAAAGTAGCAAGCACCATGGCGTAACTAGCTAAATAAACACACAACAAAAACGAAGGAATAAAAATGAAACATAAAAAAGAGCGGCAATTTATTTTGTCGTCGTCCCTTATGCTCATTTCATGTGTTGGAGCATTTACACATACAGCCCAAGCCGACCCGCTCGTTATTGGGCCGGGCCTGTCGATACAAACCGGAGATAAAATTGTATTGCAGCCAAAGGGAACAAACGGCTTTGCTTGTATGGACGCTCATCATGGGCTACCCAATCTAGAGATATTCAATCAACCTTCACGATTCACTGGTTTCGATAATATGTGGTGTATATTCGAAGTTGAAGTAGTCGACCCGCTCAGCGATATCATTAGACTGAAACTTGGAGATATTCCAGGTCCTTATAGCGGTAGGTATTTAAAACGATTTTATGCCGATAGGCGGTATATTGCCTTAACGCCTAATACCCAACCAGACCCATTTTCTACTTTTAAAGTGACCCCTAAAGGCGGTGACCTTGTTGAGTTACAAGCAGATAATAACAACTATGTTGTTCGTGAAGGCAGCACAATTACCGTTAAGAGCACTGGTGCAAGTGAGTTTCATTTATACACCTCTCCTACCGATGTTACCGACGGTAGTCCACAGTCAAAAACTCACCCAAGTGAGTTTATGGCGGGTAGTCAAAACGGCCTGCCAAGTTATAACAACCAAGATGGTCATGGCGAATATCAGCTCATCGAAGAGCAAGCCAGTAACTCATTGAGTGTATTGGCATTTGAGCGAAAATGGATGCCTTCAAAAGAAGGGGCTGCGCTTGCTTTTGAATATAAAAATTGTAGTGCTGGCGGTAAACCGGGCAGCCAATCTGAGCAATATTCCACCATGGGACTGCGCTTAGGTGACGGCTCTCAAAACTATCTAAGCTTAGACTTTAGTGCACCAGATAGTCGCATTCTACCCATAGGCAACAACGCTAATGGCATCGATATTCTATTTGATGATACGGGCTCAAGAAGTGTCACCTTGCAACCCCATCAGTATAGCGACGACATATTCACCTATGTGCAAACAGCGCAGCAATACACCAATTGCCAATATCAAGACGTTGTTTTACAAATTAACGCGCAAAACCAATTATCGCTAGACTTAGGGTCAAAGCGCATTTTTAGTGATGTACAACTTAATGCGCAGCAAGTGGCCAATATTTACGACGCTCCTGTGGTGTTTTTTGCCGGTGATAATGCCGTAGCGCAAAACCACACCAGTCATGCAATTCGTAACATTCGCTATGCAGGCATCGATGCGCAATTTAGCGCAAATACACAAAATATCTCTGCATCACGCAGCAATTCGAATAATCCAAGCGAGTTTTCTTTGCTTGCCACAGAAAACACCTTACCAGCAACGCAGAGTATTTTTCTGCCGCCAGCGGATCACGCTGAATTTGGCTTTGAGTTCGACTATCGCATTTGTACTGAACAAAAAGAAAGCAACGCGCAACTAGGCCTATCGTTAAGCCTAAACCAAACCGACGTGATTAATGCCTATAAACGCACTGCTATGGAGCGTATCGCGCCAAACGCTTATGGGCTTATTGATACTGAACAAGTAGAAGGGATGGCGCTTCAAATTGGTTTAAACCATGGAGCAAAGCTCATTGATAGCCTTGACCACCAAACTATAAAACAAGGCACAAATCAATCATTGCTGGCAGACTGCACATGGCATTCGGCAGTAATAGGCACCAAAAATGCCACCAGCGATTCAGCCGACGAATTTATCTTTGGCCTCTACTTGTCTGAACAAGATGCCGACAGTGCACTTGGCAAACAAAACCCTAATTACACCTTATCTCTATTACACACATTAAGTGCCGATACTGTGTATAAATTCTTATCTCAACCCATTGGCTTACATGCAAGTAGCAATGGCTTTAAAGGCTCACTCGAAATTCGAAACTTAAGCTACTCACAAAATTTACGCATTGATGAACCACATGAAAACCTCACCACAACGCAAACCATTCTCAATGTTGCGGAAGTGTCTTTTAAAGAAGATACCGATGCAGACCAAGTTGCAAACTGGTATGAAGATTCTCGATTTAACATCAACACAGAGCCAAGCCTACAAGGCACAAATATCTATAGTTTCTCTGGAAATATGGAAGCGTTCGCCAAAGGAACACTTCGCTATTTTAGCGAGTATCTCACCACGGAACAAAAGAACGTCTATCGATTCTACCCGCAATTTAAAAACATGTTCCACGCATTGCAGTTTAATACCGACCAAGCAACACAACAGCTAGGAGGCCATCCTAAAAGTCGCGGCAACCTATGGATCAATGCCGTGGGTGCGTACTTAAAAAAATTGCGTGCTTCAAGGGTCAACAACACCGCCATTGCCAATTTGTCAAAACAAGAGGAACTGGGTAAAGAGATCTATCTAAAAACCATTACCCCCTACATCAATTTGGGTGTCGAGTTCAGCCAAGGCGGCGTAACGCTCACCAATGTGCTAACTCAAGACATGATTGATGGTTATTTTAGTGGCACATTTTTAGACCATGCCGGTTTTGCAAAAGTCGCAGACAGCGCCAAATACATCGTTCAATTCACACGGTTCAACGATATTGCAGCAAGGCAATATGGCGCGGGCAACTTCCCTATTCCAACGGTTAAAAACCCCACCCCTGATTGGAATGAGGTAGAAAACTGGCGCTTGTTCCACCGTGCTGAAGCACCCGCTTTGTGGGCTTATTCAGCCTTAGGGCTCGATGTTTATAGCTACGCCAGTGCGGTATCAGGCACCACATTAATAGAGCATGATGAGGGCATATGGCAAGGTAGACAAGATGCCCATCAGTTTTACCTACAAAACGGCCACAATGGCGACAAGCTCTACGCAGCAGCACAGCGTGCGGTGGCAGAATATCAAAAAGCGTACCTCCCCGGAGCGTTTGGTCTTGAAAGCTACGAGCCATTAGTCAGAGCCGCCCATTATGTACGCCGCGCATATCAAAACAACATGCTAGACAGTGTTGATTTTAAGTTATTCCAAGCCTGTACAACCAGCGAGTATGACTACGAGCTTGTTAAAAACTGTTTTTACCCACAGCTACAAGCCGACCTAAACAAGGTAAAAACAATCAGGCAGCGCGCCATCAGTGACTTCATTACGCAAAAAGGCAGTAAAGGCTATTTTGGTGGCTTTGCTGATTGGTTAATGATTTTGCTGCCCGTTGCAGAGGAAATCAGAGCTATGGACTTAGTAAGTACATTTAGCGCAGCACTAGAAGAAGAAGGCTTATCAATGAGTACGTTTGCCGAAGAAGGGATAGCAACATTGGAAGAAGAAAGTGCCTCACTTGAAGGTGCCTTAGTCGGCTCCGAGTCTATTGAAGATATTAACTTTGCGGCATTTTGTCCGCTTTAACATGGGAGAATAGCAATGTTCACTAAAAAACTAAGCGCGCCTTTACTATTGCTTTGTATCAACATGGCCCATGCAGTAGAAACCCAGAGTGAGGTAGTCGATGGCAAAACATTCACCTTCGCCTCTGAATTAAGCGAAGAGTCTAAAACCGCATTACTCAACCGCTTTGCCAATACCACAGCAACGGTTGATAAAGCGAGCGCCAATGCCGCTTATATCGACGATGTACTGGCCTATGAAGACTCAGGAGCAGCCGCAGCTACCTTGGTTGAATATGAAAACTCATTCCCCGAGGCCAGTCGTTTATTTGGTCGATTGATCTCTCAATCAAGAGCGGCCATCGCCAGATATACACTCGACTTTACTGCCATTAACAGTTACGCCCGTACGGGCGTGCCTACAGGCCCAAGTGGTGCGCTGGCCGACTTAGCCGATACACAAACCTTTATGCATAATCTGGATACCGGACTGGAGCATTTGCCAAAATATAACGGCGTAAGCTACCGCTACACGCAAGACTTTGGTATTGGCGAAAAGTTAGCATCAGGAGAAGTTGGCATAGGTGATGTGGTTGCTGATAAAGCCTACCAGTCTTCATCCAGCAATTTGAATTTTATGAATGCCCCGCAATCGGAGCAGTTTTATGGCAGTGCTGATAACCTCGTATTTTATGAGATTGAAGGTCAAAATGGCCGATTTCTACCGACCAATTTTACCGGGGGTGGCGCGGCAAAAAACCAGTTTGAGGTGCTTTTTCCCCGTAATACTGCGTTTAAAATTGATGGCTATTCACAATTTAGAAAAACCTTAACATCGGGTGGTTTCGCGCGCGAGCGCAATATTACCTATATCAAAGTATCGGAAGTAGAGTCTAGCCCAGAAGTATTAGACTCCGCCGTGGCAAGCCACAGCGGTGAACTTATCAACGCCCCTACTTGCGTTGAGTAACGCTTTAAACCTTAGCTTTAAACCAACCAAACAACCGAGTGCCCCTTGCTCGGTTATTTTTTAAATAACCCGCTGAACACTCCTGACATTCCCTGACAAAGGGCTGTGGTTTACTTAATCCCGTACTAAACAACCAATCAATTAAGGAAATGTTATGTCTACCAATCTAGTTGAAATCGTTACTTTTAAATTAGCGCACGGCGTGAGTGAGCAAGATTTTGTACAAGCAAACACTGCGTTTTCTGAGTTTATTCATAAACAACCTGGGCTTTTATATCGCTCGGTTGCGAAACAAACCGATGCAGACGTGTATGTTGATGTGGTGTACTGGCAATCAAAAGAAGATGCACAAAAAGTGGAGCAAATGTTTTACGACTCTCCAGAGTGCAAAAGCTTTATGCAAGTGATAGATAAAGACTCTGTGGTGATGACTCACAATTTAATCATTGAACAAACACCCTGTAATGGCTAAGCTGCCAGCTTTTAAGTAACCCATTAATAAGTACGTTCATATGCATAAATCAGAGCGACTATTTCAACTGGTCAACGTGTTAAAAGGCAGGCGCACCGCCATTACCGCGCGCCAATTGGCCGAGCGTTTTGAAGTGTCTGAACGTACTATTTACCGCGATATTGAAAACCTACAAAACTCCGGCATGCCCATTCAAGGTGAAGCAGGCATTGGCTATTTAATTGCCGACCAACCCCTGCCGCCGATGATGTTTAGCTTTGATGAACTCACCGCACTATTGCTGGGCAGTAAAATGGTCGGTGCGTGGACCGACCCTAAGCTCAGCGCCCATGCCAAATCCGCCCTTGATAAAATTGAAGCCGTGCTACCTGCACGACTCAAACAACAACATGAACACTCGCCTTATTTGGTCGCCAGTTACAACCACAATGAGCAACAACAAACTTTTAGCGCCCTGCTACGGGAGTCCATAGAAGCAAACCTGTGTGTAAAGCTCAGCTACAAAGATGTCAACGACAACCCAACAACTCGTCATATTGAGCCTTTAGGCCTAGTCTATTGGGGCGGAAAATGGACGCTCATCGCGTTTTGTTTAATGCGCAACGACTATCGAGAGTTCCGCCTAGATCGCATGCAAGATTTAACGGTAACGAATGTTCACTTCACCAAACACAGTGAAAAGAATTTAGATCACTACATCGCCTTGGTAAAAGCAAAATATGCGGATAAAGATGAGGGATGTTGATGTGATGTACCGTGCTATTTACACGCTAAACGTTAGGAAGTTACGTAAACAAATTAACTGCTTTCAAGCAGCTAATTTGAATTATGGTACATAAATAAACTAAGCAGGTGTGCGTTTGTAAGCCGTTACAGCTCATCTCTGCCATTAAATTCTGTGATCTTTAATTGTCTTGGTTCTAGCCCTTCTAAACACCCCAAGTTCACTCTAAAGACTTCGGGGTCATAGCTCGTATCATGAAAAGGATAAATACCACAGGTTTTGCAAAAATAATGATTCACATCGTGATCACCCCAATGATAAACGCTTAAATTGTCACGACCAGTTAAAATGGTTAGCTCATTTTTAGCAAAACTGGCTTTAGACATAATGGCGTTTTTTCTGATGCAAATAGAGCAGTTGCATTGTAGCGCTTCGGTGATTTCTAGCGTTTCTATTTCAAACTGCACCGCTTTACAGTGACAACTACCTTGATATTTCATTGTATTTTCCTTTATTGAGCTTAAGAACTGTATATAAACACAGTTGGTTGATGAAGGGAAGTTTTGGGAGAGTTACATCTTGAGGAGTTTAGTTAATTTAACATTCGCACAAATCGCACGTTTTAATTAAATTGAATGTTTCATACAAACAATTATACTTTTACTACTCATCTAAGTTTGGAGCCTCAACATGCATACATTAACAGCAAATGACGCTAAACGACATTTTGGCGAGCTACTTCTCAATGCTCAACGCGAGCCTATTAAAATCAGCAAAAACAGCAAAGATGCGGTTGTTGTTATGTCTATTAAAGACTACGAAGAACTCGAAGCAATGAAAGCAGATTATATTAAGCATTGCTTTGACGCTGCAAAAGAAGATCTCGCGCATGGCAATGTGGTTGATGGCGACACCTTTTTGAAAAGCCTGTAACCCAATGTATGCAAACAAGCAAATATAAGCTAAGTAAATTGGCACAAGGCCATTTACTTAAAATTAAAAGTTATACAGTTACAAATTTCTCCGAATTGCAATGGAATAGTTATAGAGACAAGCTATTGACCGCTTTTCAAATGCTTGCGGATAACCCTGCGGTTGCTAAAAGCTGTGATGAGTTGTACCCAAGCGGCTTCTACTTCCCAGTTGGCAAGCACACAGCCTACTTTACCAAAGAAGATGGCTTTATTCTGATAGTTGCCGTGCTTGGTCAATCGCAATTGCCTCAAAACCATTTGAGGTAATATTCCTGTCCTAGTAATAACGCCTCTGAAGAGACACATACAGAACGAAGTGGCGGGAGCACACGTCTTATTGTACCGATTACCTAGTTGGTTAAGTGCGAGTTGGCAAAGGGTATTTCAAATCAACACCCTTGATTTCTACCTCCCTCTGCTGAGTGCGTTTATCGCATCGCTTGCAATCGAATATATAAACAACTTATTCGAAGGATTGATCCTCACCCCACATTCAAATAACCTACCGAGTCACAGCCAAATCTAGTGGCGCATTTATCGCAGACGCGTGGCATGTTAAAGTGACTGTCCGTTAAACATGTTACGATTTGAAGCAGGTGCTTTTGTGGTGTTTGCATGGTTGGTTTTGGTTTCATTTTTACACTCAAATTGCAATGTTTTGGCTATGTGATTCGAAAAAGTTGCAATTTGAGGGTAGTAAGATCGTTTAGCTCTTCAAGTAATTCAATAAATTAAGTTGGTTTCAGGAGCGACTAAGTATGAAGTGCTTGTGTTCGCCAATTTAGAGGTCAAACCTCTTCTATATAAACTAGCAATAAATAACTAAACATTGTTAATAATGTTAATTAAACTTGTAAATAGTTATAGGTAATTTACAGAAAACCTTTCCGTTATTTTGATTAAAAAAACACACCAAAACAGGTCTTACCACAGCAAGAAAATAAAAAATATCGTTATATAACATAATGATAAACCCACAAAAAGTTAACTAAATTATTCCAAACATTAATTAAGAACAAAAAAGAACCCATTATTGTCATTAATGGTAATGTCTCGCCATCGCAATATGCAGTACAAAATACATTCACTTTTGCTAACTCACTGCTGCATGTCTTTTTGAGAGCATTAATATAGTTATGAAAATTCATTTATGAGGCAAACAATGATGAGCCATTTACGTATATCACTTATTAGCTTTTCTGTGGCAGCCTTACTGGGCTGCTCTGGAGAAAATAAGACAGCCAACATCCAGCGCGTAGAAACAGCTACGGGTAGTAGCCAAGTTCAGCAGCCAGTAGCGACCAGCTCTAAGGTCACGGTTAAATTCAATCAAGATGCTTTTACTATCACTCCTGAAAGTCTTGAATTAACCGCAGATCAACAAGGCGCTTTTGTTATTTCATCTAAAGCTGGTTACCTCATCGATACTGTTTCTGGATGCGGAGCACAGCTAAACCAACAAAGAGACACGATCGTTTTGTCGGGAGTAAATCAAGATTGTGAAGTGTCGGTAACAGAGGACACAATAAAACAAATTTCGATAACAGGTTCAATCACAGGGCTTGGTGCATTACTTGATTTTCCCAACACAGCAATCGTAGGCAGTGACTTTACGTTTAAAACACGACCAAACTCAGGGCATAAAGTCAACAGCGTAGTAGGTTGTGGCGTTACACAACTTGCACAAAATTCTTGGACCGTAAAAAATGTATCTGCTTCGTGCCACATTACAGCAAGCTTTACTTCAATATATCAACCTCCTGCAAACGCTGAAGAAGTCATCAAACTGCCTATAGTCGTTCATGTTCAGCAAGAAGAAAAAAGTGAAATATCAGATATGCAGATTCAAAGCCGCATAGATGTTCTAAATAGGCATTTTAGGGCTGCATCATCGATGAATACATTTATGGCTAATACTTCAGAACACACACCATTTGGGAATGACACTGGAATTCAATTTTATTTGGCGACTGTTTCTGAAGAGGGTGAACAAACCAATGGCATTAACAGAATAAGCTCTCCTAATCCAGATATATTATTGACCGACAACAGACCAACTTGGGATGAATCTCGTTATATTAATATTTGGGTCACTGACACTCAAAAATTAGCGGGCTCAAAATTGAGCAAAACACTATTTACAAATCCAACGGGTAACGTACCAAAAGGTATTCTAGTGGATGAGCGTATATTCCAGTTAACTACTTTACCTATTGAAGCTCAAATGCAATTTGAAAAAGGGACGGGAAAACCTCAACAAGTGGCGAATATGACAAATATGGGGACCGTTCTTACTCATGAGCTAGGACATTTTCTCGGCTTGCCGAGCACAGTAGTTAAGAACCCAAAACTATCTATTTGCGAAACCCCTACTGACACAGATCAAACATGCATTAATGCACTGTCATATTTTAACTATATGCTTGAAAACACGCTAGAAGGAAAGCGTAGAGCATTCACTTCTAGTCAGGTAAATTTGATGCGAAGTAGACTCCTTGAAGGCCCTCTGAAAGCAATTTATGACAACTCTCTAAATCCATAATTTTTACAATGCGTGTTTCACTATAAAACGAAACACACATTGAGCAACTTAGAGCAACTTAGAGCAACTTAGAGCAACTTAGAGAAAAGATATGAAACCTAGAAACAATGCGCTAAACAACCCCTTTGCGTTCATACTACCGACAATGATGTTGATCTACTCGATGATACTAATGCTAGCACTGAACTACTCTCTACCTGTGAGCGCAAAACAAAGCATCTCTCAGTTGAAAAGCACTGAACCTGGTAACCAGGCTATATTAAAACTGTCGCACCAAAACAGTCTAAAAAAGTTTATGGCCAGCTCTCAGTTAGGTATGCCTACTGTTACTATTCATAATCAACAGACTGAATATCAATTACTGAACGCGCAAGAAGGCGACGCGATGAGTGTACTTGTTTTATACCCCTACTCCTTGTTGCGAACAAAAGCCAGTCATATAGAGCTAACATTTGACTACAAAAACTGTAGTCAAAATGCCGGGTTAGGATTAAATTCGGAGCAATACTCATCATTTGGCATCCGCCTAGGAGACAATACGAATAGTTATTTAAACTTAAGTGCTGCAGCACCTTTAGGCCGGATTTTACCTCGAGGTCAAGCCTCAAATGGCATTGATGTTATTTTTGATGATATTGGAGTAAGAAGCATCGCTCTAAAGCCCCATCGTTACTTTCCGTCAGGATTTAAATACAAGAGTAGTGCATTGCAATACACCAATTGTAAATACAAAACAGTTGTGCTCACCATTAGTCCTGATCAGTATTTAACCCTTAAAGTTGGACATGCAACTGTCTTTGAAAATGTGAGAATCAAGCGTGAAATCATCGCAAATATGCTTTCTAGCCCTATCATCTTCTTTGCAGGAAACAGTAAGCTTGCAAAGCATAACACTGAGTTTGCGATAAGAAACATCCGTTACAAAATCGCCAGTAATATGTTTGAAGCATAGGATATTTTAAAATGATTTCTCAGATCCATAATCTAGACTCTCAAGCTTGTTCAAGTCAGCTGTTGGAAACTTTCATATCACTGTCTAAACGAGCTATCCATAAATACCAAAGTGATTTTAAGTCCACAAACTGCTTCATCCGATATGGCTTTACACCACAAATGACAACATTTGCCGATTTAGTTTTACAACCTAGACTCATTGAGCATTTAGATTCTGGGTTAAAATTACTACCTAAATACCGAGGTACTAGCTTTAGGTACACTCAAGACCACGGCATTTCTGATAAGCTACTGTCGAAACGATTAGATAAAGGAGATATAATTGCAGACAAAGCTTACCAACCAAGTTCAACTAATCTCGATTATCAGCATGCTCATATATGCTGTGGTGGTGGCAATCCGAACTTAATTGTTTATGAAATTAATGGCGTTAACGGCCATCGCCTTCCACTAAACATCGACCCAAAATACGATGAAACTAATCGGTTTGATATCTTATTTGCCCGCAATAGCACCTTCGAAGTAGAGCAATATTGGCATTTTAATAAAACCATAGTGCACCAAAACACTCTCTTTAAGCGCGTTATTTTTTATATTAAAGTCAACGAAGTTTCGCCTACGCGTGAACGCTTAAATTGCGCGGTGCAAAGTCACGATGGACGGCCATTTGTGAGTAAAGCTTTTTAATCTCTTTGAAGTAACAGTTTTCCGCTAGTCTAGCAGGCTCGTTTCCAATATCCGAGGCTGCTATTTTTATTTTCAGTGAATCTATTACTAATTAACCTCTCGTGATTGCTAAAAGCTGTGATGAGTTATACCCAAGCGGCTTCTACTTCCCAGTTGGCAAGCACACAGCCTACTTTACCAAAGAAGATAGCTTTATCCTGATAGTTGCCGTGCTTGGTCAATCACAATTACCTCAGAATTATTTGGATTGATATGGCTGCCCCAGTTAGAACACCTCGCTCTGCGATAAAATTGAACCGCAAATTTTTCCTGACAGCAGCGCCTTATTGTAAGCCTAATCTACGCCTAGCATGACATGCTTAATATCAGACATATTGTCACATGGTTTTGTACCAGAGTCCGCGCGCATTTCAGTAACCATATTAGTAAAAGCATCACGCTGTTCTGGAGTATTTATTGTAGCCCCAAGTTGCTCGAATTTTGAGAATGCTGCGATAACTGAATTAGAACCATACAAACAAATACGAGCTTTAGCGTCACCTGTACGTGAAGCTAACTCTTTTTGCTCTTGGCTATCGAACTTAGGCCGAAATTGAGCTAATTCGCAAACACATTTTAAATAGTCCATGTATGCTTTAGAACGAAGATCCTGAGAATGCTTTTGGCGCTCAATATGCCGAGTAAAAGCGTATTGAAGACAAGCACCAATTACAACCCCGAGGAATGCTAAAATACCAACTATTAACTTAATATCGTCCATTTTCTTAATACTCGAAAGACTCATAACGCTGAACACTGTTGCAAAAATATATAGCGCTACATTATGGGGACCAAAATTCGTGACATTTATTTTTTGTCAATCGACGCTACTTTTTATGTATTTAATCGCTAGACTTGCCCTGACAAATCATTATGATAGCGAAAAATATACTTAATACTGATATTGAAATTACGCCAATTTCCGCTGCGTACTCTGGAACATAAAATATCTTAACAACATGCCAACACATCAGTATTAACCATACTAAAGCTGTAAAATCACTAAGCGCTATTGCAACTTTACTTACTGAAAATTGCTGTGCAGATAACCAACTATGATCGTCTTCTTTATATCTTCTGTCTTCAAATAGTTTACCTGTAATTTCATCTTCTTTTTCTGCAACTAACAGTTCCCAATTTTCTTGCCACCGTTTACTTCCTCGATTCACGAGAGTCCAGGCACATGAACAAACAAAACCGAAGCCAACGATAACAATCGCGAGACTTGAATGGGCTTTCATTAAAGCCGCATAACCGACAAAGGACGAAGCTATAAACCCCCAAAAAAAGATCGATCTTTTCCAAAAGAGTTCAATTTCAAAATTTCGTGTGGCTAAAGCTACATCATATGCTTTGTCTCTTTTTATTTTCTCCTCGCACATGTCGCATTTCTCCCGAGTTCAATTTACTCATAACAGGTTGCTAGCGCAAGTTCGCGCTATTGCTCTTTAGAAACATAGCTAAACATAACCAAAAATAAAATTTTTAAAAAATTAACACGACATATAGGTCAAGTACGCACTTTTACTCGCAATCCCACCTTGAACAAAAGCAGCCTCCCCGCTAACAACTCCCCCATTCCCCCCAAAAAAAATGTAACCCCGCGCAATTGGCGATTTTTAAGATAGTGCATACACTTATCCGTCGAGCAGTGTTGCTCACCCCATCCAATTTTGTGTTTTTGCCATGCATGTACAGCGAGCATTGATGTTGGCAGATAAACGCAAATTTAAGTCAAGGAACCTATGTGATGACTCAAACAGTTTCAGATACAACCATTGTAAGTGCCGCGATATACCCGCCTATTGGTGTGATGCGTGTGGGTAATAGTGAACAAGCGTATTTTATTGGCCCTGAAGTGAATAACCCACCAGCGCAAGGCGAAGATTTTTATCGCGATAGCACTGGTGCATTAAAACGCCAAGCGGCACGATTTCGTGTTTACGGGTTAAATAGCCAAGGCCAAGTGGTGCAAGAGCTAACGGCCGACAACGCCACCATTACTTGGCAAGCAAGGTTGGCAAACCAAAAAGCCTCTTGGTACGAGTTTCAGCTAGCGCTGGATATTCCTGAAGCGGCAAAAGCGGATCCTTCATATCTGCGTAACAAAAAAACACCAGACAGAAGTACGCTATTGATTGACGGTGGTGAGCACCAGCTAAGCGGTACAAATCTAGATGGCGACAACACTAAGTTTGTTGGCCAGTTTGAAGGCAAAAGCGTGTACTTAGGTGAAATGCGCACGGATGATAAAGGGCGCTTAATGATGTTAGGCGGGCACGGTAAGTCTGAAAACTTAAAAGGTGAGCCTGCGGTGACCTTTGGTAACAACGAAGGTTGGTACGATGATACTTCCGATGGCCCTATTAACGCAGAGGTGGTGTTTAACGATCAAGCACTGCCTGTAAAACCCGCTTGGGTGATCTGCGCGCCACCTGATTATGCGCCACAGCAAAAGTCGGTACGTACCATGTGGGATTTAATGCGTGATGTGGCGGTGACTGCGGGCATGCTACCAAAGCCGTGTAAGCCGTCGTTTACTCATGATATTTTGCCAATATTCCAACGCATGACCGACTTGCAATGGGTTAACGCCGGATTTGCAGCAGGGTTTGGTTGGAAAAGCCCATATGATTTTACCAGCGAACAATGGCTTAACAAGCTTTCTGATCCATCCCCAATTTGGCAAGAAAGACGCCGTACGCTGTATCACAACTTTAGACGTTTAGACACCGAGTTTTCAGTTGATGGTGACCCAAACAATGTGACAGCTTGGAACCCACAACCTAGCGCATTATCGGCTCAACAATGGCCTTGGCTCTATGGTGATGCCATGAGCGTAAATGCCAACCACTCACCACGACAGTTTGTATCACTCACTCGCCTGCAACTAAATGCCTTAGCGCAGTGGGTTGAAGGTGACTTTATTGCCGACTACAGCCCAACTTACACACCCCCAGCCAGCATTGACGATGTGCCAGTAAGCGAGCAACCTGATATGCTCACCCGTGCCGCAATGGAATTTTGTTTGGCAGATGCCTTTCATCCGGGTTGTGAAATGACATGGCCAATGCGCACGGCGGGTATGTACAGCGAAGCCTATCGCTTACATCATGCTGAAAATACCGCGCCAACCCATGGCATCAATTATGGGCCAGTGATGACGCCCGAAATTACCCGCCAACCAGACGGCCCCTTATTAAGTGGTCAAGTTGCCGGTGGCATTACCCGTTGGATGGCGATTCCATGGCAAACCGACACCGCAAGTTGTCGTGATGGTTATAACTCAGCCTACGACCCTTATTTACCCACATTTTGGCCTGCACGTGTGCCAAATAACATGCTCAATCAAGCTAACTACAACATCGTCATTGACGAAAGTAATACGCCTGAGCAGCGCCAAACCGCCTTTAATGAACGTGAGTTTTGGTTAGACGATTTGCCCATTGGACCGTCAACCGACTATGAAGCGCAAATTAATTCCATGGTGACGGGGTTTGGTCAACTGGCCGTTGTGCTGAAACAAACTAAGCCGGGAGTAACGGGTTTCCCAACCACCATGCAAGTAGGTATGACACCAGTCAGCAATGCCGACAATGCGCCACTCAAACTGCAAAAACGTACGCAGCTTGATGACATGCAAAGTCGCACAGACCTAAGCAGAACAGACAAAGCCAACCGCTACGAGGACTAAAACCATGCACGCCGAGCAAACGCAAGTGGTTGTGATCGGAGCCGGCATTGGGGGCTGTATTGCAGCCCTTGCACTGGCAAAGCACTACCATGTCACCTTGATTGACATTCATGCAAAGCCACCAGAAAAGGTGGGCGAATGCTTACCCCCTGCCGCTCGGCGTATTTTAAAACTCCTTAACATTGAACATCTATTGGATGAAGGACCACACATTTCAAGCCAAGGCATGCTCTCTTACTGGGGCAGTGCACAACCTACTGTGATGGATAACTTACGCAACCCTGACGGATCAGGGTGGCATTTAGACAGACAGCATTTTGAACAACAACTGCGAGAGCAAGCACGATCACAAGGTGTGCAATGCCTGTGGCCCGCGACGCTCACAGCATGTGACTTTCACGACCAAAAATGGCACTTAGAACTGGAACACGCGCAACATAAACGGTTAAGTGCCGATATGGTTATTGATGCCAGCGGCCGACATTGTGTGTTTGCCCGCAAGCAAAAAGTAAAAAGAAAGCAACTCGACAAGCTGATGTCTATTTGGCTGACTGGGCAATTTAAACTATCAAAAAACATGGCCATTATTAGTAGTACGAGCAGTAGCACAGAGCAAAGTAGTAAAGATAATGGCTGGTGGTACAGCGCGCCCATCCCTTGCAAAAGCAAGCCAAGTGAGCAAGGCAGGCAAGCACGGGTTATATCGTGGCAACTCGACCCTGAACACATACCAAAGCACGACAGCCAAGATACACAGTGGTTTTTAAATCAAGCCAAACAAATCAACGGCTTTGCGACTTTGATAGACCAATTGATCCCACACAGTGAGCAATTACACGGTATCATTGCCGCCAATACCTCAAGGTTAGAGCGCTTTTACGGCCCACAATGGTTCGCCATTGGCGATGCCGCCATGAGCTTCGACCCACTCTCGTCACAAGGCATGTTTAACGCCATGGCCAGCGCCATGCAACTGTGCGACTTACTGATTCAAAACGGCTTAACAAATGCTCAAACCGCCACGCAATACCAACAGCAAATGGAAAACGTGTGGGCACAATATTTAACACACAAGGAGCTGTACTATGCACAGGTGGGTTAGATAGATGTAGGGTATTTTTTGAATTTAAAAAATGCCAACAAACAGTAAATGCAGAGGTACAACTATCTGTTTTCTAAACATGTACCTAATCATCTTCATCAAACCAACGCCAAGGTAAAAATATTCCGATTACAATAATGATTAACCCGAAAAAACCTTTAAAGTTTGTTAGCTTGTATTGTCCTGTATTACCTTGCAAAAATAAGTAACCGCCTAAAAAAACAGCAAACATCAATAAAAACAGCCTAAATTTAAGCCCCCTTTTAAAATATTTTCTTAACTTAATAAAACTTATTTTACGCTGCATATCACTTTGCCAAAAACACTCGCTTTTATCCGTTCACACGATTGGATGCCTTGTTCGATTTTAACGGCATCTCCACAATGCGTATCTTGAATAATAGGTTGGCCATTGTTTGGCTCTACCCGCATTTTTTTATTACCGCATAGTTCCGCTGCCTTTTTATACCAATGTTCAAGTAATGCTTCACCTTTATCCGTTTCGCCTGTAACCGTTATTATATATGCGTTATTGCGCCCAGAAACCTCAAATTGAACCGCACCAGCTGAAAAACAGACAATGCTGGTTAGGCAGAAAATTAAGCCTATAAACTGCGCTTTCAAAGCGCGACATAATGGTGACATAACATGCTCAAAATATTTGACTCAAGCCAAGCAAGTAGCTTACCCAGCTCGATGATTATCAATATCGTAACCACAGCGATAGCAGGTTGCAGCAGGAAAGCGATATTTATAAAAGCCCAATATAACTTGGTTTTTTAGACACTTGGGGCATGTGTAACCAATTGCTTTGAACAGAGCACAAAAGCCTAGCAACATAGATCCGATGTAAAATGGATTGGCATAAAAGTTAGCAACTGTCACATCCTGATATTGGTAACCAATAATACAAACAACAAGTAAAACTAAATACACTTTGAATTGAACACTGCGCTTCACTTTCAACTTTCTCTTAATCAACATATAGCCAATAGATGCTTAGTATTTGTACTGGGTCTGATACTAGCAAGTACTGGCTGTAAATTTAAAAACTCAGAACGCCCAACCTACAA
Organism: Pseudoalteromonas sp. ATL1; assembly: GCF_058933015.1. Lineage (NCBI taxonomy): Bacteria > Pseudomonadati > Pseudomonadota > Gammaproteobacteria > Alteromonadales > Pseudoalteromonadaceae > Pseudoalteromonas > Pseudoalteromonas sp. ATL1. The sequence goes on from NZ_JBZYXL010000002.1 coordinate 525,119, forward strand.
TTACAGACAAATCATGTACGTTGTGTTTGTAAGTTGAACCCACGGTATACTGATATTCTTTTGATTCTTTGATTAAAAGCAGTGAGTACTCAAAACCTACATGCCAGTTGTCAGTGACTTTATACTCGAGCCCCAAAGCTGCATAACCATCATAGCCACGGGCTCCATCATCGCGATTTGATTCTGATATATCTGTAATTTTCGCAGGAGTCGCACTGTTGTATTTCCACTGTGCGATACCAAAGCGTCCAGTGGCAGACAGACTAGGCAACAATGCCATTTTACCTTTGACGCCAAGCCTGATTGATTGTAATTCTACGCTGGAATTGAAATGGTAAATCCGAACAGGCTGATCAGAGAAATGGGCTGAAGGAGTACCAGGAATCCAGTTAGAGACTGAAATAGTATGCTCAAATGTTGAATCTTTAGACTGATGCTTAGCCAATTCAATACTTATATTGTCTGTCAGTTCCCACCCTACTCTCAAACCGTAAGAGTATGCATTAAATGAAGTGTTGTGATCTTGTACCAAGTCGTCATTATCAATTATTTTAAGTCTATTGTGAGATTGGCCCATCAGTAGTTCAGTGACAATATTGGTTTGGGCGTGTGTAAAAACAGAGAAGGGTAATAGGATCACCGCTAGTATAAAATTTTTCATTGTTCCCTTATTTTTGGATAGCAAATACAAAGTGAAGTACTCAGGAGGTTATTTACAGCCAATAAATCGTTGTAAGTACTAATACAGAGGACTGTAACATGTACCCATTTTCCCATTGCTTCCTCGCATTGTAAACAACCCTGTTAGAAAGCTTACAAGCCAACCAAAACTATTGTGTTCGGTGGCGTGTGCCAGGATGAAACCGCACTTACCAGCGTATCGCAAAAAGTGAATGTGCAAAGCATGAGTAAAATTAGTGAAGGGAATGTTGTGGTAACGTTTGGTGGTATGCTGCGTAACAGCGGTAACGACACTCCATCCAGTTGTTACTTCTAGATGAAAACGGTGCGCAAATTTCACAAAGCGACACTTTGTCACATCAAAATGCTCAGTGGCAAGCCGTATCAAGCCAGTTAACGTTGCCTGCGAACACCGCTTTTATTGAATTTACCTTAACAGGTAAGCGCAATCATGGTGCAGATAACGACAGCTACTTTGATGAACTATTTTTGAAATTATCTGAATAATAAGTATTAAGGTACGATGCTTAGCATCGTACCTACTCCATGCAAAATATACATTTTGACCACATAATCGCGTCATCTCACAGGTAATTTTTCAGTTTTAGTATATGTTTAAAAATATTCATTGATTGCAGTATGAGTAAAGAATGTAATGATCGACGCGAAGCATTTATCAGCTGTACTTGCAGCGCTACCGGATCCCGCTTTTCTTATATCCCGCAGCGGAAAATACATCGACATATTCGGTGGCAAAGACACCCGATACTATCATGATGGGAGCGGCTTAATAGGTCTTAATATCGCAGATGTTGTAAAACCCGAAAAAGCCAATTGGTTTCTAAGTACCATTTCTCACGCCCTCGAAACTAAAGCCCTACTCATAAAAGAATATGAATTGAGCAATAAAGACGTAAAAAGCTTACCTGACGAAGGTCCTTCACAGCCCATCTGGTTTGAAGCACGAGTACAAGCGCTCGATTTTAAAATTGACGGCGAAGATGTGGTACTTTGGGTTGCCAGTAATATTTCAGAGCGCCATCAATTAGAATTAAAACTGATGGAGCAAAGTGATACCGATCAGCTTACAGGCTTGTACAACCGCAGAAGGTTGGAGCGCGAACTCAACAATCAATTTAGTGCCTTTAAACGCCATCACGTTGATGTGTCGTTGTTTATGTTTGATCTTGACCACCTCAAAGCGATCAATGACAGTGCAGGCCATCAAACGGGCGACCAAGCAATTATCACTGTGGCTCAGTTATGCAGAAGCGCGTTGCGACAAACGGATATCCCCTGTCGTTTTGGTGGCGACGAGTTTATTGTGGTTTTGCCCCACATTACCATTGAACAAGCCAAACATACTGCAGAGCGATTAAGGGCAGAAGCGCAAACCGCACTGGCATTGCTGAACCTCACATCACTTGATGTAACGTTAGGTGTGAGTGTTGGCGTAACGGCAATCAACAAGGCCGACCGCCATTACGAGCAGGTGTTACAGCGCGCCGACAATGCACTTTACAAAGCCAAAAGAGCGGGACGTAATCAAGTGGTGGTTGATGAGCTGCGACACTAAAACTGGCAACTTATTCACCACAAAAGTAAACAAACCATCACAGATGTTGCTTTGCTTTTCTCTTCACTGGCAGTTTTGAGTGAGCCCAGCTATTAAATTTTTCCTTACCTCATTAGCTTACCGGCATTTCACAAAGTAATAACAACGCCCTTATTTTTGCTGCCCTAAACTTAAAGTAACAGGTGTAATGTGGTAGGTGATGTATGAAAAAGTACCTTGTATTGTTTGTTGCTTGTTTTATAGCATTTACTCTTGCTATATCAATTGCTTGGCCACTGCTCTTTCCTGATGAATATCAGCACAGGCAAGTTAAAGCGATTGCTCCTGCAACGCCCAATACATTACTCGACTTTCATCCCCACATTTCACAAGTTGAACGTCCTGACGAAACCTACCCTTTCCCAGTTCCAATGGGAGAAATAGGGCCTGCAACCAACTTATATTCAGGCCCAAATCAATACCCATTTTTTTGCATGACACTCGACTCGGGCCTAGGTCAGCCTGAAGTAGATAACCAACAAGGTTTGGGTGTGCCCGTTACTGACGAGCAAGGTAACGTGATTGGATACTCAAAAGATTGTGGCGTAAAAACGCAGCTCGAGTACTACACCATTACCGACTTAGATCGCCCAGAACCACTCACAAGGCAACAGGCTTTAACCCACGAGGGCCCATTATTTAGGGTAGAAAGAGGCACCATTAACCGTTTTATCTACACCTTGATCATGCCTATTCTCCCTTCAGAAATCGACGACCGACTGGCGCAATCACAATGGAATAAGCGCCTGATTTATCAATTTAATGGGGGGTCAGGTATTGGTTATCGCCAAGGTAGACAAACCGCTTGGAAGGTGATGAAACGTCAAGCACAACAACTGCTTGATGGCTACGCGGTGATCAGTTCAAGTGGCAACAAAACTAGTTACACCTATAACATGCTTTTGGCGGAAGATACGGCTCGACGCGTCAAAAAGCAGTTTACCAGTTTATATGGCGACCCGCTTTACACCGTCGGTATTGGTGGCTCTGGTGGCGGTTTGGCACAGTATTTAATTGCACAAAACAGCACAGGAATACTGGATGGCTTGATCCCGCTTTATAGCTATCCAGATATGATCACCCAAACCACGTACGCATTGGATTGTGACTTACTCAATAATTACTTCACGTTTAGAGCCGACAACAAAAAAGCGTGGCGAGACTGGGAGCGCCGCAGGCTCATAGAGGGTATGAATGCCATTAACGACTTCCCACAGCGAGCTGGTTTTTTACAGCCAATTAATCAGCTCATGGCCGGGTTTGTGCCTTCATTTCCCAAAGGAAATAGTGAATGTATAAATGGTTATTTTGGCTTATCTGCGTTTATCAATAACCCGCGACAAGGCTTTTTACGTAGCTTTTTTGCCGAGTCCGTCGTTGAACAAACCAATTGGAGTTATTGGCAAGACATGCAGCACATTTTTGGAAAGGATGAGCTGGGCTTTGGTAGAAGTACGTGGGACAACGTAGGGGTTCAATATGGCTTGCATGCACTGTTAAACGACCAGATCTCGTTTGACGAGTTTTTAGACATTAACTCGCATATTGGCGCATGGAAAGACCAAAGCGACATGCACCAAGAACATATTGTAACACCCATCGGCACTCAGCTCCCTCTTTGGCTCTCTTTGTGGGGCAGCGACAACATCACAGAAACCGAACAAATGGCAGCACCTCGACATCAAGGCGATTTAAAAGCCATGGAAGCGGCGTATCGCTCAGGCCAAGTATTCATTGGTAAAGTCAATTTGCCTATCATTGATGCGCGTCACTACCTCGAAAATGAGCTGGATATGCACCATATGTCGGCGTCGTTTTATAGTCGTTTACGCATAGAAAAAGCCAATGGACACAGTCAAAATCATATTATTTGGGTTGCGCATAAAGATCACGACCCAACAGCACAGGCCTTTGCCATGATGGATAAATGGCTGCTCAACATCAAAGAGCATACACCTCAGGGCATTTTAGCAGCTAAACCCAGTGAGTTATTAGACACCTGTTTCAACGAAGATGGCAGCGTTTATGCGATGGGTCCAAGCGTATTCAATGGCCAATGGAATCGCCATAAAGACGGTGCATGCCAATCCCGTTTTCCTATGTATAGCACCAGCCGCATAGAAGCTGGGGCACCTTGGGCTGGCGACTTATTTAAATGCGCCTTAATGGACATTGAAACCGCAGTACAAAGAGGGCTTTATGGTGACAAGATATCAACAGAGCATATTAATGATTTAAAACGCATATTCCCAAGCGGAGTATGCGATTACAGCAAACCCGATGTGGGCCGCCCAGAAAACATTTAATGATTTGAATATATAACTGTTTTTTGGTAGTTTGCCCACTCACTAATTAGTTGGCAATATTATGGAAGCGCTTTTTTCGTACGGTACCTTGCAACAAACCCAAGTGCAGTTAGACACTTTTGGGCGTAAATTAGAAGGTGAAAAAGACACGCTAGTCGGATATATATTGGGCGAAGTGACTATCACAGATCCAAAAGTTATCGCCAGTAGTGGTAAAGATATACACCCTATTCTATTGCATACAGGTGTTGCCAGTGATCGTGTTGACGGAACGGTGTTTTTCTTGACTGATGATGAACTAACACAAGCCGATAACTACGAAGTAGATGACTATGTGCGTGTTCAAGCCCATTTAGCTTCTGGTAAAACGTGTTGGATTTACGCAGCAAGCAAACAATGACTAAAACAGAAAAACGAATCGAAAAACAGCTGATCACGCAGCTTACACATGCCTGCGAAGAGTTAAAAACTCAGCTGCCGCAACTCAAATTCCTCAGTCATAAAGCCTCTATCAAAAAACTGGCTTCAACGTTGACCGTGCAACTTTTTTGCACACAAGAAAGTTTAAATCAAGAACAACTCAACCTAGCGCTATATACGCTGAATAAGTATTTAAGCGAAATAAACTGTTTAATAAAACCCAACCAAATAACTCTATCTGTTGATTAAAAAAACACCTTGTTAACACCTGTGCAAAATTGTTTTTAATTGTTATATCACCTACTAATCCTTGATCGGTACGCGTAAAATTCGTCCATCTTTTTTATATATCTAAAGGACGCATGTCGCATGCAACAATTTAAATTAGGAGCAGTAACACTGTGCTGTATGCTCGCCAGTGCTTGTTCATCAGAAACAACAAATTCTGATGCGGTTAAAACAGAAGCCATTTGGTCAGATATTTATGTGACGTCAGACGGCAATGACAGTCGTGTTATCGCGGAATTAAACGTAAGTGGTCGTAACGGTAACAACCTCAATCTAGTATCGGGCGATAAACTAACAGTCACGGCGACTGACACCGATTCAAGCAATATGATCAAAGATATGGAGAAGGACGTCGACTTTTTTGATATCGACTACCGTGCGACTTTTCCATACTACCAGGTTGACACCCTGTATGAAATCAAGCTCTACCGCGCAAAAGACAACGTAACACTTACAAGTACGGTTACATTACCTGAGCCAATCATGACGTTGGCACCGCAAAAAGAGCAAACATTCTCAGTGGATGAAATTGTTGAAGTGAACTGGGCCAAAGCGCTGAAAATTTCAGGCAATCAATCACTAAATATTCAACTATTGAGTTCTTGTAAACTGGGTGACAAAGAGATAACCAGTGCCTACACGTACAGTGACATTGCAGATGACGGGCAAAAGTCAGTCGACTTTGAAGTCATTGGATTGTTCAAAAATGAAGAACTGAATAGCAATTACAACTGTACCGTTAAGTTTGAATTTGAGCGTAAACGCTACGGCACCGTAGATGGTCGTTATGCATCGGGTAGCCGTGCATACGCAAAAACCAACAGCACAATCGAAAACATTCATATCAAACTGAAGTAATCTTCTCTCCCCCACGGCAAGTATTTTTAACTTGCCGTCCCCAAATTTAATAAAAAAATAATTTAAGTTCCCTAAAGTGTACCCGATAAGGTAGGCTATAATCTGGCGTTGATGTTAATATCAATGTTAATGGCAAGCGCACGGAAGAGCGAAATTGCTTGTCTTTAAAAATAAAAAATAAAATTGAAATGTAACTAGGAAGTTATTAAAAGGAACTGGTTACAAGAATAACGATTGGAACAATCTGGCTATGTCGCTCACTCAGTTTTCAGATGAATTTATCACTAAAAGCTTTAACTCTGAACACTATGAACTCATTCACAAAATAGGTGAAGGTGGGTTTGGTAAAGTTTTTAAAGCAAAGCACAAAAACACTAACCAATTGGTTGCTATTAAGTTTTTGGCATTAGAACCCCATTGCGAAGAACAAAAAAAACAACGCTATATTGAACGCTTTAAGCGTGAAACTGAACTTAGCAGCCAGTTACAACACCCGCATATTGTGCGCTTGCTCGATAGAGGCCAAGTTAACGACGATATTCTGTATGGCGTATTTGAATTTGTTGAAGGTGTTACCCTGCGTGAACATCTCACTACGGAACATGCGCTAGACTCAGTAACAGCTACTGATGTGATGCTGCAAGTGCTTGATGCGCTCATTCATGCCCATAGCAAAGGCATCATTCACCGCGATATCAAACCTGCAAACATCATGCTCACCAAAATGGGCGCTAAAACCTACGCCAAGATTTTAGACTTTGGTATTGGCACACTGGCTCAAGATACCCGCGCGGTAGACTATCAAACACTCACGCTCACCCAAGAAACTTTAGGTACGCCATCGTACAGTGCGCCGGAGCAATTGCGCGGTGAACCTGCGTCTGCGAAATCTGATTTATATGTTTGGGGTTTGGTGTATCTAGAGTGTTTAACCGGCCTACCTGCGGTAACGGGTAATAGTATTGCCTCGATTTATCATAAACAATTGAGTGACGTACATATTCCAATTCCAAGTGCGTTACTTGGCCACCCAATTGCCGAATTATTACGCCGAGTGCTGCATAAAAATGCCACCGAGCGCGTGGTGACGGGTGCAGAAGTTTATTCGGAACTCGCTAACATCAACGTCTCTAATTTAGTGGGTGTACTGGCCGACGCCAGCGCCAAACATGGTTTTGATGACACCACAGTCATGATCCGTGATGATGATCCAAACCATCGCGCCATTGTTGAATACACTGCGCTCACTGAGCGAAAGCAACTGACCGTTTTAGCGGTTAGGTTTAGTGTAAAAGCACTCAATAACAACGACAAAGACTACGATGTTATCGACGCAGTTTATAAGTCACAGCGCAACCACCTCATTGATATTGCCACCCGTTATGGTGCGTACCACGTGGGTAACTTAGCCGATACCTGTTTATTTTATTTCGGCTACCCTATCGCCAGTGACAACGACACACGCTTGTGCGCGCGTACAGCGCTTGAAATGGTGGGAGAATTAGCCAAACGCAATGCATTAATGCAAGAAGCGCACAATGTTGCAATTAATGCACATGTAGGCATGCACACGGGCGTGTTTATCACCTATGCCAATTCAGTGCCTGAGGGGCATAATGCCAATATTGCTATTGCCCTATCTCGTGAAGCGGGCGAAAAACAAATTTTATGTACCTTTGAGTCTCGCTCAATTTTAGATGCCTATTCAGAATTCAATACCTACGGGCAAGTGCAGTTAGGGCCGATTTTCGAACCTGTTACTATTTTTAACTTATTGGGTGAGCGCCGTGTTGAAGCATTTGGCTTTATGCGGGGCACTCGAAATCATCATGAACTCATTGGCCGACATACCGAGCTTGAGCAAACACTTTCCATTATTAACGAACAGAATGAGCAAACCCGTATTGCCCATATTCATGGTGAAGCCGGTATTGGTAAATCACGACTACTGCAAGAAATAAGAGCCAATGCACCGCAATATCAGCACTTAGTGGCACAATGTTTGCCTGAGCACCAAAACAACGCGCTCTACCCCATTTTAACGCTGATCCGTTATTTGTATAACACACCCAGTTTAGATGTTGACTCAGCTTCAGCGCTTTTCAGCAAATTACTAGAAAAGCAAAATGCACAGCTTAACATCGACCAAGCACTGCCAATTTTGCTTGTTTGGTTAAACATAGAGCTAGGTGACAAGCTACAACCGTCAGCACTTGCGCCCGATGCACAAAAAGAGCTGTTATTTGAAAGCTTAAGTGCCTTACTGTTAACTGACCAGCATAGCCTAAGCGATCACAAACTCTATATTGTGGAAGATATTCACTGGGCAGATAGCTCAACACTTGAGTTTTTGCATCATTTTGCGCACAAACTCACACAAGGAAACGTATTACTAAGCACCTCACGTCAAAAGGTGCCAAGCCAACTGCACGACTTAACGCTGCTTGAAATCAACCTGCAAAAGCTCACCGAGCAAGCCACCGAAGACTTTATAGTAAAGCTGTTCGATGGCCACAACGTTTCTCGTAACGTACTTGATGTTTTAGTTAGCCGCACAGACGGTATACCGCTGTTTATTGAAGAGCTTGTTGGCATGCTAAAACAAAAAGGGCTTGTTGCTGACAGCGCTAACATTATCGACTTTGTAAACCCAGACAAACTCGACCAAGTACCAACCAGCCTACGCGAGTCACTGCAACAAAAACTCGACAGCCTACAATACGCCAAAGAAACCGCCCAACTCGCCGCCACCATCGGCCGCGAATTTGAATACGACCTACTCGTTGCCGCATCACCTTTAAGTGAAAACCAAGTTCAAAACGACCTAAAAGAATTGATGGACAACGACCTAATCATCCACCAAAGACGCGTTGATAACGACAGTTACATCTTTAAACACGCGCTGGTGAGAGATGCAGCGTATGAGAGTATGGATGCGGAAAAGATACATGACTATGCATCAAAGATATATGATCACCTAATCACCCTAAACGATTCAAATGAAGACTTAACTCGAACAATTCGGCTCGCTCAGTTTGCTGAATTAGCTGACAAACTGAAAAACGCGGTTGAGTTATTTTCTCAAGCAGGAAATTTAAGCTTTAAATTGCCACATGGAAAGCTGCAAGCGCACAACTTGTATAATAAAGCACTATCTATCGTGAAGCTTGATAATAATAAAAATGACATGGTGTGGGATAAATTCAATATTTATAACCAGATTGGATTATGTGAAATACTATTAAAGGGGTGGAATGACCCTGCAACGGCTCAATATTTCAATGAGTGCCTTCACTTAGTCAATACAATAGATGACCTTGAATTAGCGATGAGGATGTCTAAAAATGCTTTCATGTACCATTACGCTAGAGCTGAATTAAAACTAGCAGGGCAATATTCTAACCAAATTAATACGTTAAATGTCAACGATGACCCAATCTATCAGCTCATTTACTTAGAGTGTCAAGCACAAATTAAATTCATCTCAGGAGAATATGAAGCGGTAATCAATATTGCAGCAATGGCTGATGAAATAGAGCACAAAAATGGAGCCTTAGACACGCAAAAATTTGGCCATGACTCTGTTTTAGTATGTCGCTCATTTGCTAGTTTCGCGCTCTGCCTTAGTGGAAATATTCCACAAGCTTATGACTTTATGAATAATGTGCTAAAAGAATCTGAAATGCGATCCACGCCTGATGTAATATCGAGTTTTCACGGCCAGTTAGGGCTTTTAAGCTTATTTTGCTTTGTATCTTCGGGTAACGAAAAGCATCTCGAACAGTGTCTTACACACAGTGAACTAGGAGCTAGTTTATCGGCTCGTTATGGCTTCAAATTTTACGAATTATTCAACTTACTGAATCTAGCGTGCGCTGAGGCATTTAAATCCCCTTCTGTGCAAGGGGTGGAAGTTATAGAAAGTCGGCTTGAAGCAATGTTAGGCCTACCAATTCATGCGCCGTTCTACCTATACACCAGCCTTCGAATCTGTAACCTAATCGGTTGTGAAAAGAAATTAAATATTATAAATCAAAAATTTAACGAATCACTGCACGCTAGTGATGTAAAATATATCAACACCTTCTTACGGGAAAATCAGCCATCATGCTAAGGACTTCGCTTTTTGTAACTGCATCACTCATATCAAATTTAACGTTCGCTCAAGACACAGCTCAGATTTACGACGTAATTTGTCCAACAGATGATGTTATTACCCACGCATTGCCAAATCAAAGGAACTTTAAATTTTGTAGTTTTATTGATGCTAATTACCCTGAACGCCAAACTGACATTGACAAGCTTTATCACTCTTTCGCATGGGATGCCTTTGAAGCATTACTCAAAGAAAACAATTTTCCAGACAATGCAAATTGGGAAGAACAAGAAACATACGTCCCCCAAAAATGTACTAACTATTCTGCTAATAGTTTTTCGGACTTTTTGGAACCAACTTGGCATCAACAAGCTAGCGTTGATGCCAATATAGCGCTTCCCAAGCCACATAACCCTTTATGGGATCAAGCTGGAAATCAAGTTGTACTAACTGCTTACCTTAACGACATAGCCACAAGCAATTATTCTTTCGACAAGAACAAGAATGCGCTTAAATCTGCTACAGATCAATTTGAACTCTATACAAAGAGTAATAGAACACTCTATATAAAAAATTGGCAAACTGATAAGTCAAATGGCCCTTTATCCATTAAGCTAGCTTGGAAACTGCTAACACCATCAGATAAAGAGCAACAGTACTTTGTTTGGAATAATCCTAAAAATAGTAAAAAATATGGACTGGTTGCGTTTCATTTGGCAGCTAAGTTAGCATCTGCCAACAATTACTGGGTTTGGACCACATTTAGTCATATCAATAATCTTGACGGTGAAAATCCATCCTTTACGAACCCTGACTGCTCAGCAGACCAGTGCCCAGTCAATATGTGTCCTCAAATAGTAGATGGAAAAAGAAAAACTCAGCTTGCTCGCGTCACTCCCATTGCAAAGCCAATTATTGAATACAATCAAAAACGCCAAGATAATGCCGCTAAGGCCAAAAGTGTTAGCCAATATTATCAATTAGTCGGCGTTCAACGTCCACTTAATGCGTATGGATTTGCAGCAAACAAATCTAATGAAGTAGTTCCCTTCTCAGATAAAAAGTTCAGCCAGTCCGTTGCTAAGCCTAGAGGAAAAATTCTAGCGAATGAAATAATTGAATGGGATCGCCAAGCCGATAGTAGCTGTATGAGTTGTCATTCCAAAGCTGTAATTTGGGCAAACATTAGTACATCAAATAACAAAAATTGTGACAGTGTTGCTGATGCAAACATTGAGCGCATCGGAGACAGTCAGCAAGCAGAAATTTTTAATTTAGTTAAAAGAAACAAGTGTTCTTACGCTAATAGTTACCAACTAGGCCCAGATAAAAAATCACAATGTTTACAAAAATCTTCTGGCGATGATAATTGCCCCGATATTTTATTTTTAGATAGAGGCTGGTATGGGCAAGATTCTCAATTTACTAAAGACTCTCTGACTGGACATACACCAGCATCAGATTTTATATGGTCGTTATACGACGCAAAATTACAAACCAAGCAAAAAGGAAACAAATAATGAGCAGCCAAGAAATCAAAAAGCAAGAAATGGAAGAGAAATACTCGTACTTAGCATCTCTTTATGAAATGTATGTTAATGGTGGCATAGATAAAATGACTGAGGTCGGGCTAAACAAATATATTGAAGACTACTGTCCGTTCATGCCTGAAGAGCTTCAGAGCATGTTGCAAGATATGCCTATTGGTGGCGAGTTTGATAAAGCACAACTTACTGAACTGTTGAAAGCTGCAGAAGTTCAACTTTTAGATAACCCGATTACTTGGTAAGGTAGAAAATTGATGCGGTTGCTTAATAAAACACAATTAGAAAACCTAGGTAGTCTTTTTGCAAACTCAGTAGCTGCATCATTTTCTAAGGTGCAAAACATCGCGGGAACTTTCAATAGTACCTTCTACTTTGAATCCCGTATATTTGGCAATGATCAAATAGACTTTTTGGCAAGAGTGGATCGTCTAGATGCTTTAAAATTAAAAGAGTTTTTAATTTCAAATGGGCTGCAATCCAGCCATTTTTGGCTAATAGACATTATCGACTCTTGGACACAACCAGCACATCCTTTTAGAAACAAATTAGACAGTATCTGGCTAGAATGGGATAACATTGCCCCTATGGATCAGAGTAGGTTTGGTGTCAGTTTCACATTCCACCCTAAAATACGTAATCAGCCTAAGACTATCAAACAATGGCTATTGGCTAATATACCCAATGCCCTGCTCCAATTAGAATATTTAGATTTGTACACTTGTGAAGATCTCCCTGCCGAACTCATCCATTTTACACTAATGTTACAACGAGAAGATGTAGAAAATAAATTTTATACACATGTTAAGCTTAATCAACTAGAACTATTTTACGAGTTTATTCAATGGAGTCCGTTGGCTCTGATAAATGAAAAAGGTCAAACCTTAACTACACTCTTAGGCACCAACGCATTATTCTTCGATATCGATTTAAGAGATGTGGGAAGAAAACTGCCACACAGAACAAGCGTTAATTTCATTATGTCAGAAGATATGATGCATCACCTCAGTCATTCAATGCAATTGCCAAATAATTTTGTTGAAACATACAATCTATGGAAGTGTCAGAACGAAATTCAGACCAGCAACACACAGCTAAGCCTAGCTCAAACAAGATGGCTCGAGTTAAAGTGGGTATTTAAACTTGGAAAATTATCTGAGCTAAAAGCATACTTTGGTTTTCATAAAGCAAAAAGGAAACTATTCGTATAGCTTACAAGATTTAATACGAGAGACTCGATTATATTTCATCTAGAAATAAACATCTCTTGTGACTTTCAAATATATTGGCTCAAATTTAAGGCTTACCCACTTTGCAATTAAATTTTATTGTAAATAAACAAACCATTCACATATGCCTTTTTATGACCAACAAGGTTTATATATCTAGTATTTACTGTAGAATTGCGCTAATTAATCATCATTTGTAGCGGTCTACTGTTGAGGTCGCATAAAAAGGAAGTCACATGAACAAATTATTTTCAGTGGTTGCATTAGGTACCGCGCTTTTCTCAGCTTCAAGCTTCGCGGATATCGGCATCACAGCTTATGCAGGGCAAACTTATAGCCAAAAACTCACTACCAGCAAGGGTCAAAAACACGAGCTAGCCGATGATATCAACTTCGCGGTGAGTATCGATAAGCATATTGATGGCGCGAAGTACGGTATTTACTACAGTTACTTTGAAAGCGAGTTAGAGAACAGCCCACAACACAAAGTAGATTCAGAGCTATTGTTATTTCAAAGTGCGGTTTACCGCCCCATCACAGATAACCTTTACACCTATGTGGGTGCACAACTGGGTGCTAACCGCATTACCACAAACTTTGTGGATGAAGATACGTTTTTTGCAACGGGCTTGTTCGCAGGTCTTGATTACCAGTTGGGTGCAGGTTTTAGCGTTGGCACTGAGTTAAGATGGGTGGCAACCATCGTAAAAAACAAATCAGCGGTGAGCTGTGACAATGACCCTGGAACGGTAGACACCTGTGGCTGGCATTTCGACAACGATTCATTGAGCCAGTTTCAAGCAGGCGCAAATATCACTTACCGCTTCTAATTGGTTCATTCAATAAGGCTTTGTTGATGCAAAGCCTTTTTCGTCGCTTCGTGACTAAGCAACCTGTATTTCGATTCTGTTGGAAGGCGCCTACGGCTTTTCCAACCTACTGCAGGCTTTCGTCATGCATTGCTTGTAGGTTTGATAAGCGAAGCGCCATCTGACTAGGTATGCAGTTTGTTCACGAACATACTGCTTTACTTTGCCTCAGGGAAAAACACATCCTCAATGTTTAAGTTAAACGCATTAGCAATATCAAACGCTAACTGTAATGAAGGGTCATGCTTTTCTCTTTCTATTGCGTTTACAGCTTGTCGCGATACCCCAAGCTTGTCAGCCAAAACTTGCTGCGACCACCCCTGTTCAGCTCTAAGTACTTTTATTTTATTTTTCATTGTCTTTACGCAGTAATATTTCAAGTACAAGGCCATGTGCACCAAACGCAACAGGCAAGATCAACGCAATGTTAAACGTGGGCAATTCAAACTTCATCGCAAGCATTCCATATGTGAAAGTTGCAAAGCATAATACGCCTAGCACCCACAAAAATGCTTCACCTGTGAGCGATTTTAAATATTCATCAAGCGCTTTGTACCTTGTTAGAAAGATTTTAAAACTCCAAAGCAAGGGAATAACAGGCAATAGTGTCACCACAACCTGCAACCAAGTTGCCATCCTAAAGAACTCAAATGCAGCAACTTGCACACCAATACATAGTAAAAAAGCGAGCATACTGATCATAAAATATTTAGTGAATTTATTTTCCCGTTGAGAATGTAACGTCATACCTTAACCCCATTTTTGTTGAACTAAAAAGCAAGCAATGACAAAAGGTCATTACAATATGTAATGTTTACCTTACTTTTAGAGTACATCTTATGTCAAGCTTACCTGACAAAATAATACAAGCACAAAAGCTTTGAGGTTGAGCAATGTACAATTCTTCTGGTTTTTATCGCATTAAGTCAGGTGAGTAATTACAGCTTTTCTCTAATACCAATTAGCTTAACTAAGTGATCTATTTTGAGAGAATAAGTGTGATTGCAAATTAGGAATAACCTCTTGTAATCCCCTGTAAGCGCTAAGCCCAAACACGTGAACTACACTGTTAATTCAGAGTTTTAAAGGATAGATACCATGGCAACGCAAACTTCAGTAAATGGGCAAATTACCGACTTAGTTACGCAAACAAACACCAAAGTACTGGGCAGTTCGCATTTTTATACTCGCAGCAAAGTCAATTTGGCGGTTCATCAAGCTCTAGCAACTGCGATACCCACGGCGGTAAAGAGGGCGTTCAGAATTCTGTGTCAGCTAATTTTGGCTAGATATCTAAGACATCATCCAAGCGCCCATCAAAGTGAATCGCCAGTTGAGACAATGTCATATTCCAGTTCTGAATTGGCATTGTCCATTTCTTAGAAGCATTCAATATCCCAGCATACAGTAGCTTAAGCAAGCTGTTTTCGTTTGGGAAGCCGCCTTTAGTCTTGGTCAGCTTACGGAACTGGCGATGTACAGCCTCGATAGCGTTCGTGGTATAGATGGCCTTGCGAACGTACTCTGGATACTTAAAATAAACGGACAGGTTTGCCCATTTGTTTCGCCAAGAACGGAGCACTATCGGGTAATGTTGCCCCCATTTGGACTCTAAACGCTCAAGTTCTATCTCTGCTGCTTCTTTGCTCACAGCGCGGTAAACTGGTTTTAGATCAGCCATGAACTCCTTTTGATGCTTGGAAGCGACGTACTTCATAGAGTTGCGGATCTGGTGAATAACGCATTGCTGAACTTCTGTATTTGGGTAAATGGTTGCAATAGCTTCAGGGAAGCCTGTCAGCCCATCCACGCAGGCGATCAGGATATCTTCAACGCCACGGTTATGCAGATCCGTTAGTACAGATAGCCAGTAGTTCGCGCCTTCTGACTCAGATAGGTACAGGCCAAGCAGCTCCTTCTTACCTTCGACGTTTAAGCCTAAGATCGTGTACACTGCTTTGCTGACATAGCGGCCATCTTCCTTAATTTTGTAGTGGATAGCATCAAGCCAGACGAACGGATAGAGCGCATCTAATGGTCGTTGCTGCCATTCTTTCAATTCGGGTATCAAACAGTCGGTAACGCCTGTGATGGTAGCCTCAGAAACGTCAATGCCATACATATCTTCAACATGGCCGCGGATATCACGATAGCTCATGCCAAGCGAAAACATGGATAAGATCTTGCGGTCGATCTCATCAGTTAACTTAGTCTGGTTTTTCTTAACTAGCTTTGGCTCAAATGAGCCTGCACGGTCACGCGGGGTATCCAGTTCGAAAGTGCCCACTGAAGACTTAACGGTTTTCTTACTAGAACCATTTTTACGGTTAGGCTGCTCGTCATCTACAAGGTGCTGTTCCAGCTCTGCTTTTAAGGCAGCTTCGGTGATCTGTTTGATAAGAGGGGTTAAGAAGCCATCTTTGCCTGTCAGATCTTGCCCTGACTGAAGGGCTTTAATGGCTTGTTCTAAATCGAAGTCTTTGGTCATGTGTCATTCCTGTTTTCTTAATGATACTGAAATGACACAGATTTCTAAACACTACCGCGGTAAATGGCCAAATCACTGATTTAACAAAACGTCGACGAGCAAAACGCTAATATCTAAACTCCATACAATAAAGAAGACGAGCACCTAATCAGGCGCTCGCATTAAAGCCATATTGATAAACTTCAAGCTTGCGGATCAAAGTATTGTAATTGTTAATAACATCGCCTGTTGCTTGACCTTGAGACTTCACATCAGCTAAACCCTCTGTCATTTTTCCAATTACATCGAAACGTTCACTGTTAGCTTGAGCAAGTGTCGTACTACCAAACTGTCCATCATGTTTTATTAAACCATAACGGCCAGTCATAAAGGCCATTTCACCCATTGTAAGATAACCTTGATCATACAAAGCCTGAGCGGCATTTGATTGTTCTTGCAACGTCATATTCGAAAAATCAAACTCTCTGCCGGCGGCATGCATTGGTGCTTTGGCAATTTCCAGCCCCTGAACCTTGCCGCTGTCATTATTAATTCCAGAGTGAGCTTTGCTAACACCCTGATTAGTTTGATAAACCTGATTATAATTACTGATCCCTTGAGTATTCATGTTTAGTCCTTAAACTGGTTGCAGTGTTAAAAGTCATTAGATCAGCAATTAGCATTCCAATTTGAGTCACTATTTTCACGCCAATTGCATGTTTTATGGGAAGATCAAACAACCAGTACGCGTTTAGGAGAACCTGACTTTCCTTAGGAAAAAAAAGACCGATGATTAGACACTGCCCTCTTCCTAATTTGCCTCTTAGTTTAGTTTTTGAGTTGAGCCTATTTCGTCATTTACAACTTGTTTGTGGAGTAAAGAAAGCACAAAAAAGCCCAGAGCAACCTGGGCTTGTGGGCTGTAATAACATTCTTGTGGGGTAGGGGTTACTTGTTAAACTCTTCCGGTGATAGCTCACCGTCTTTGTTCGTATCAAGCTGATCAAATTCGGCTAGCAATCTTTCGGAAGCTGTCGCTTCACTTTTGCTGATCATGCCGTCTTGGTTGCTATCGAAGTCACTAAATTGGCCAGCCATCGCAGACGTGCTAGCAAGTAATACAAGTGATGTCAGTGTTACGTGTAGTGTTTTCATGGCTCATTCTCCAACTATTTAAAATATGTGTACACTAAAGTGTGGTCGTTTTTTCTCTTTATTTGCGTCCAAAGACTCAGTACGGATTACTTATTAAACTCTTCTGGTGACAACTCACCGTCTTTGTTTGCATCAAGCTCATCAAATACGGCTAGCAAGCTTTCAGAGGCTGCTGCTTCACTTTTGCTGATCATGCCGTCTTGGTTGCTATCAAAGTCACTAAATTGGCCAGCCATCGCAGACGTGCTAGCAAGTAATACAAGTGATGTTAGTGTTACGTTTAATGTTTTCATGGCTCATTCTCCAACTATGTAAAATATGTGAACTCTATGTGTGACAATGTCACCATCAAATTTGAGTTATTGGTGATGTGCTAATTACTTAGCCTTAAATTCTGCAAATTCTTCGACGCTTAAAGCACCGTCGCCGTTTGTATCTAGGTCTTTAAATTGTGACATTAATTTTGGTAGTGCCTTCGATTCACTTAAGCTGATCACGCCGTCACCATCGGCATCTAACATCGAAAATGAGCTGGACGCTTGTGCTACTACTGGTGCTGAAGAAATAGTTAGCATTGATACTGTAATTAATACATTTTTCATCGTGCGATTCCTTTTGTTAATCGCCGCTAGTGCCTACTCACTAACGACTTTGGCTCGTTGTAAAACAGCACTTTAAGTTTCAAAGCAATGATGTGCTGTGGTCTTACTATTCCAACTTTGATGCCAAGACTAATAACATATTAAAAATCAGATAGTTACAATTTATGTATCGCTTTAGTTCAGGAAGGATTAAGTGGCCTTGTCGCTAAATAGCAACAAGAAACCAAGCACAATCAAAAGTGGCTTATAAATCATATAGATAGCCTGTTGCAATTTAGCAACGCAATAAGTTGGCAGGAATAAGCTGTATGTATCAACGGGTCAAAATTAGCGCCCAATATCACGCATCATTACGGTTAATCCATCCAGTGCGCGTTTTTCCTCACCCTTTGAGACAAAAACCTCACTTGACGTTGGTTGTGGCATTTTTATCTATCGTGATAATGTCACTGTGGCATACCCAAAACCTGACCAAAAACCAACATAAAACATGGTGTTTTACCTAAAAATCAGTTGGTTAAATTTTATTTCGAAGTAACTAAAAACGCATATTGTATCGCTTGGAAAAAGCGCATGGTACTACAAGCGATAGGAGGATATAGGGTTGTGAAAAAGTGGCGAGCAAAACAGAGTTAAAACAAAAAATCATATTTTTATTTTAAAAAATCAGTCAATCTCCTTTAGTTGTTGCTAAATGGCAACAACTCGTCGATATAACCTCACAAACACCGTTCAAAAAGATCAACAAAACCATTGTAAGTGCGCTACTTACCACTGTGCTTGAGAAAAACGCAATATGCGCCATTGTGCAGTGCCTTGATTAAATAACAGGTGTTACTCACCACTGTGCGCCTAATGGGCCCAATCGTTCGGTCAAAAATGCTAAAAACACGCGCAACTTGGCTGGAACAAATACCCGCTGTGGGTAGAGAGCATAAATACCGTGTAACGGTAATTTATATTGCGTCAATATAGGAACTAGCAAACCGGCTTGTAACTCGCGGCTAACAATAAACAGCGGCATTTGACCTATGCCCACACCATCGAGCATAAGTTGTTTGAGTACTTCGCTGTTGTTTACCTGAATATTACCCTCTGGTTTAACCCTTTCAAGGCCATCGGGGCCGTCGAAGGACCACTCAATGCCAGCTCTAAAATAGGAGTAGTATAAACAATTGTGGTTTTTTAGCTCGCTCAAAGCCAGAGGCTCGGAATGCTTCTTTAAGTACTCAGGAGATGCACATAGCACACTTGTGCAATCAGAGAGTTTACGCGCGACGAGGTTTGAGTCAGGCAATTCACCAATACGTACAACCATATCTAACCCTTCTTCCACCAAATCAACAACGCGGTCATCCATAGACACACTGAGCTTAATTTGCGGATACGAGCGTAAAAACTCACTCAATAATGGCGCTATATGTAAGCGTCCAAAAACCATGGGGACGCTGATTTTTAAATGCCCTTGTGGGGTGCCCTGCAAGCTAGTTAAAGCGTCTTCCCCCTCTTTTATCAGTGCGTTAGCCTCGCTCACGTAATTGTAATATTGCTCACCAGCTTCGGTGAGCGAAAGCTTACGCGTGGTGCGATGAATAAGTTTAGCCCCAAGCTGCGCTTCTAAGCTGCTGATGCGTTTACTCACGGCCGACTTCGTCATACCAAGCTGTTGGCTCGCACGTGAAAAGCTACCAGACTCAACAACACTAATAAAAATAGGAATATGTGAAAAGCTGTCCAATGAATGTTTACTTGAAGGAAACTAAGTTTTCTTAATATAGCTAATTATCAACTTTCAAGAAACCTATTATGCTCCACGCAAACAATTTAGGGAGCAAACATGACAATCTTAAAATCAGCACTGCCATTGGCATTTACAGGCGGTATCACACTCGCAATCATGATTAAGCTGAATAGCCAAGTAGCACTATTCACCTCAGCTTTACTAACTTCATGGCTGGCACACGCAGTTGGCACGGTTATTTGTGCTTTAATCCTCGTTATTGTTTTTTGCTGGTCGAATGCTAATTTTGCAGCACAAACAAGCGCGAGCGCCCCTCTTTGGGCCTACTTGGGCGGCATACCCGGGGCGTTTACCGTTTTGCTGGCTGCAATCACGGTGAATAGTCAACTGGGTTTATCGGGGTCCATCGCTTTAATCATGGTAGGACAAATTACTTTTGGACTCATATGTGATGCGTTTGGGCTACTGGGGTTTGCAAAAAGAACGTTTCGCATAAAAAATGCAATCACCTTGCTTCTTATCTGCGCGGGGAGTTTATTGATCACTTTGGGGGCAAGCTAAATGGTCCCTATGTTTTTACTCGCATTACTCAATGGCTGCTGTATTAGCTTATGTCGCGTATTAAACGGCAAGCTCAGCATGCATTCCAATGTACTCTATGCGTCTTTTTGGAATCATTTAAACGGCTTTATTTTATTGAGTGTTTTAGTTGCTTGGCTAGAGCCATTACCTGTTAGCAGCTTGCTCGACACACCAACTGCTTTTTGGTTCGGCGGCGTATTTGGTGTACTTTTTGTCATGCTCAATAGTTATGTGATACCCAAGCTTGGGGCAACCGCTACAACACTTTTAGTGATCTCTGGACAGCTATCAACCAGCTTAGTAATTGATACCTTTATTAACGAGATTCATCCCATCCAAATATGGGGCGTTTTGCTCATTTTTCTTGGTGTTTGGTGTGCAAATAAAAAATAACAATCAAAAAAGCCCAGAACGAGCTGGGCTTTGGACGAGATATGACTCTCTAGGGATTACTTGTTAAACTCTTCTGGCGACAACTCACCGTCTTTGTTTGCATCAAGCTCATCAAAAACAGCCATCAGGCTTTCTGAAGCTGCGGCTTCGCTTTGGCTGATCACACCGTCTTTGTTACTATCAAAGTCGCTAAATTGACCAGCCATTGCTGAAGTGCTCGCTAATAATACAAGTGATGTCAGTGTTACATTGAGTGTTTTCATGGCTCATTCTCCTACTGTTTAAAATGTGCGAACTCTACAGGTGATAGTTCGTTGTCTTTGTTTGCATCAAGCTCTCTAAACTGGCTAGCAAGCTTTGATGATACTTGCGCTTCAGTCGGGCTTATGACGCCATCTTTATTTGCGTCTAATGACTCAAATGACGTGTTTGATGCCAAAGCAAATGCGCTCATAAGAGAGGCGAACGTTAGTGTAAATACGTGTGTTAGTTTCATGTTGTACTCCAGTTATTTATATTTGTATCTCCCAACCTATGTTGGGTTATTTAATTTGCTACTAACTTACTTAGCCTTAAATTCTGCGAACTCTTCAACGCTTAAAACACCGTCAGCGTTTTTATCTAAGTCTTTAAATTGAGACATTAGTTTTGGCAGTGCCTTTGACTCGCTTAAACTGATAACGCCATCACCATCGGCATCTAACATCGAAAATGAGCTGCTAGCCTGAGCGACTACTGATGCTGAAGAAAGGGTAAGCATTGACACTGTGATTAATACATTTTTCATCGTGCGATTCCTTTTGTTAGTCGTCACTAGTGCCTACTCACTAGCAACGTTGGCTCGTTTTAAACAACACTTTAAAACTTTAAATTTCAAAGCGATGATGTGCTGTGGTCTTACTATTCCAACTTTAGTGCCAAAACAAAAAACACGTTAAGATTCAGATAGTTAATAATTTCACCTTGATTTAGTTCAGGAAGGATTAAGTGTTCGTGTTGCTAAATAGCAACACGAAACAAGGCACAAATGAAAAAGACTTATAAATCATAGGTATAAAATGTTGCCATTTGGCAACATGACCAATTAGGAGCAATATGACGTGAACATAAATTGGTTAAATTGGCGGCATATATCACGCCTCATTAAGGTCAAGCAGTCAGGTTCTCGTTTTTTTTCTCAATCTTTGAGCCAACAAACACGGCTATCCTTGTTAGTCGCCGCTCTCCCCATTGTTTTGTTGTCTCTGTGGTATACCCAAAATCTGACCTCGCACCAACATGAAAGCCTTGAAATTTACAAATATAATCAATCTCTTATCCTTAATTTCAACCAGTTAAAAACGGATGTGTTGGCGCTCGAAAAAGCACAACTAAACAATGAGCTACTTGAAGATGCTGCATTGCAAAACAGCATTGAAAAAAAGTGGCTTGAAACAAAAAAGAATATTTTTATTTTAAAAAAAGCGAGTCAATCACCTACCGTCGTTGCTAAATGGCAACAACTGCTCAATTTGGTCCCAAATGCACGCCTTAAAACCCTCGATTACGCCAACATGCAAAGTCTGTTAATCGAACTAGAACCTCTGTTTCAAGCGCAGCTATCTGATAATTTAAAAAGCCAAGCCGACAAACTCACATCGCTTAATCAACGCTTTTTAATTGGCCTAATGGCCATGATCCCTTTATTAGCTTTGGTCAGCTTATTGATGATCCGCCGAGTTTCATCACAATTGTTGTCGCTAGAACATGCAATAAAGCAACTGGGTGGTGGATATTTTGATAAGCCAATCGAACTCAGCGGCAGTGAGGAACTGTCCTTACTCGGCAATAAACTAGACTGGTTGCGTGAGCAACTACAAAAAAGTCATAAACAAAAAGATACCTTTTTACGCCACGTCAGCCATGAGTTAAAAACCCCATTGGCCTCGCTAACAGAAGGTAATAGTCTGCTAAAAGGTCACGAATTTGGTTCACTCACCAACGCACAAAATCGCATCGTTGTCTTAATGGAAAAAGCGCTGTGCCGATTAGGTAGCTTAATTGATGACTTACTGAAATACAGTGCGGCCAGTCATCCGTTGGAACAGCAACATAAACACCTCAGCCAGATCAAAACGCAAATTGAGCAACATTTTAGCGACCACAAAACAAGAGATGCGATCCATATAGATTGGCACAATGCGATAGGCAAGCAACCGCTACCCTATCTGCCTGTGAAGTTGATCTTAACGCAGCTTGTTGGCAATGCCTTGCAGTATGCCAATGCAAGCGTTCAGGTTCTTGTTACCAAGCGAGAACAATCTATACAAATTGAAGTTATTGACGATGGCCCGGGAATAGATGTTCAAGAGCAGTATAAATTGATGGAGCCCTTTTACCGAGGAAAACACAGTACAGCGAATACTGGCAGTGGCTTAGGTCTGGCCATCGTCGCGCAATGCGTCAAACAACTCAGTGGCACCATTGAATGGCAGTTTAATAGTCCCGGTGCACATATTTGTATTCAGTTTCCAATTGAAGGAGCCAAGCACTATGCGTAACACAGCGATGCTTTTGATAGTTCTAGTGTTAAGTGGCTGTCAGTCATTTAATGCTGCACATAACAGCCCCACATTCATAGGTCCGAGTAACAATAAGCAAACACAGTTTGCTCCTTTAAGCGTACTGCTTTCAGCCCATCATCATGCCTGTGACGGCTCTACAAAGCAGCCGCTATTAGGTTATAAATTTGATGACGTTCTGAGTACTTTTTTTAGTGAA
Source organism: Pseudoalteromonas sp. ATL1 (assembly GCF_058933015.1). Taxonomy (NCBI): domain Bacteria; kingdom Pseudomonadati; phylum Pseudomonadota; class Gammaproteobacteria; order Alteromonadales; family Pseudoalteromonadaceae; genus Pseudoalteromonas; species Pseudoalteromonas sp. ATL1. Next base: position 548,725 of record NZ_JBZYXL010000002.1, read on the forward strand.
TTCTGTCATACCTCATCGACCACTACTCAACTAAAAATGCTCGCAGCACTGCACCAACAAACTAATTGGCCAGAGGCTTACTTAAGCTATTTTTCCATGTTACATCAGCAAACCAAAGCATTACGCGAAGTAAAACTGGCGCACTTAGCGCTTAACAAACGATACCAAGCACAAAGCAAAATGCTGGAGGATACACAAAAAGCCATTACAGAAATGAAAAATAAGCTGGCACTCATCGAAAGAGCGAGGCTCTCTGCGCCACCAAATCAAACAACCAGCACAAAAATAGAGGAAGCCGAGCTATGAACCAAAGTACCATTTTACTTGTAGATGATGATGAATCACTCATTGAGCTGTTAAGTATGCGCCTTGAAGCCAATGGCTATGACGTGCTTACCGCTCACCGTGGCACGCAGGCTTTAAAAATTTTGCAAGAAAGCATCGTTGATCTCGTGATAACCGACTTGAGAATGGCCAACATGGATGGCTTCGAGCTATTCGAAAATATAAAAAAGAACCATATTGGCCTACCCGTGATCATGATGACCGCGCATGGGTCTATTCCCGATGCGGTAGAAGCGGTGCAACAAGGCTTTGTCAGCTTTTTGAGTAAGCCAATCGAAAGCAAGGCGCTACTAGAGACCATTGAAAGTACCATCCAAAACAATGCGCAAAGAGATGCCTCTATCAGCAAGCAATATTTTCACGGTCTTGTTTATCAAAGCGCCGCCATGGCGCAAGTGGTTCGTCATATTCAAGCCTTAGCACCCAGTCAGGCCAATATTTTGATACAAGGTGCCAGCGGTACAGGTAAAGAAGTCACAGCAAGGGCCATTCACCGAGCAAGTAACCAAAGTGATGGGCCATTTGTGGCAATTAACTGTGGTGCTGTGCCTGCACATTTACTGGAATCGGAGTTGTTTGGTCATAAAAAAGGGGCCTTTACCGGCGCAACGCAAGATAAGTTGGGCTTAGTACAAAGTGCTGATGGCGGAACGCTCTTTTTGGACGAAATTGGCGATATGCCAATGGACTTACAAGTAAAATTACTTCGCGTATTACAAGAGCGCAGCGTACGCCCTGTGGGTAGCCAAACCGAACAACCGGTTGATATACGGTTACTTTCAGCCAGCCATAAAGATTTAAAGTTGGCTGTTGCGAATAAAGAGTTTCGAGAAGATTTATACTATCGACTAAACGTGGTTTCATTACACTTGCCAAGCCTTGCAGATAGACCAGAAGACATTCCACTGCTGGCAAATCGCTTTGTTGAGCACATTAGCGAAGATAAAAAGGTGATAAGCCCTCAAGCCATGACGTGCTTACTCGGCTACGACTGGCCGGGTAACGTTCGACAACTGCACAATGTGATAGAGCATTCAGTGGCACTGTGCTCAGGCAAGCTCATCACTCAAGACATTGTTGAAAATGCGATCCCTGAGCTGAAGCAAAACAGCTTTCAAGGACTCAATGAAGCGAAAAAGCAGTTTGAATATGACTACATTCAAAAGGTACTTTCTTTGTGCCAAGGCAATGTTGCAGAAGCGGCAAAGCTCGCTCAGCGCAACCGTTCAGACTTTTACAAACTACTTAAAAAGCATCAAATAAGTTGCTAGAAACTATAGCGAAACTAGGCGTATATTATTGTAACAAAACAGGAAGAGACTCAAATCACGATACTTACAAAATAACACCTTATTAAAACACTGCATTTACTTACGGTTTAATAAAAGGTACATTTGTCCCCGCAAAAAAACAAATAAGGAAACAAAATGTTAAAAAAAATAACCGCTTCTGCAATTTTTCTTCTTTCTTGCTCCTCAGTATTAGCGAGTAGTGGGTACTGGCAAGAAAAAAGGGTATGTGACTATAAAACTGTACAAGAAAAGGTTCCATTTACTCAATGTACATGGGATGGAAATATTAGCGGATATGCTGGTGGTCAGTACTATGATGACGGTTGGGTTTCAGTGTCTAAACATTTTGATTCACATGTTCAGTGCTCCACTTCAATAATACATTCAGTGCGCAAAGGTGGCGATGGAAGAACACCAGGGCATAGCCTTTCAGGCACCTTGCATTTAGTAGAGAATGAGTATGGATATAACTACGTAAACAAAAGGGTTAAAGACGAACAGTCATGCCGAATAGAAAGAATCTGGATTAGTTGTGATGGCCCACATACGTGTGAATAACACACAATAAATAGCCTATGACTATCGAACAATAAAGTATCTAGGGTTCAGTCAACACTGGTAGCCACAGTTTTATGTGAACATTAAGTGTCGCTTCATATTTCGTGGCTGCCAACTACTCAGACTTTTACAAACTACTTAAAAAGCATCAAATAAGTTGCTAGAAACTATAGCGAAACTAGGCGTATATTATTATTGTAACTATACTTGGCTAATGCGTTTGTGGGTTTACATATCATCCACCGCACTGAATGTTTGGCATCGTGCAAAAGTGACCAAACATTCAAAGTCGCCAAGGATGCTCTCTCAGAGCAAGTGAATACATTCTATGACAACCATTAGCAGGCAAAAAAGATAACAACTACTCACTGACTTTTGCCTGCCAAGTGCCTAGCTACAGGAGCAACCTATGAGAATGCGCCAAAAACTAATTATCAGTTTTTTGCTCACTGTGATCGTGCCCATCCTTGCAATTTCAACGGTTAGTATTTCTAAAACCAAACAAGAATCTCTCAAAAGCTTTTTAGACTTTTCAAAGAGTGAAATACGTCAAATTGAAAATGGCTTTGTGTTGTTTTTTGACCAAATGAAAAACAACGCACAGTTTTTAGCACAGCATAAAGCTGTATCAAATATGCCCAACAACATTACGCAATATTTTGGCGCTGAAAAGGCCATGACGCCGTTAAAGAACTCCCCTGCCGAAGGTAATATCTTTGAGTTGTATACCTCATTTGGGCAAACTCACCCGGAGCTTTTGTTTGTTTATTTAGGCTCAGAAACGGGCGGTTTTGTGCAATATCCAGCCGAACCTTTGGGTAACTACGATCCAAGAAAGCGCCCTTGGTATCAAAAAGCAAAATCTTCCGGCAATGAGGTGATCATCACAGAACCTTATCAAGGCGTTACGGGCCAAGCAATGGTATCCGTTGCAACCAGTATTTTTGATAGCAGTGAAAAGTTTGTGGGTGTGCAGTCGCTTGACGTTACGCTCTCCACCCTGACTGATATTGTCAGCAACATCAAGTTTGGAGAAACAGGCTATTTAATTTTGCTTGATGGTAAAAACACGATTTTGGCCGATCCAAAACGCCCAGAGAATAATTTTAAAAACATTAACGACATAGACCTAGTTTTATACCAAGAAATAGCCAATGTTGGTAACAAACCCTACATAACCATCGAAACCAAAAACAAAACGCTGGATGCAAAAATTTATCATTCCAAAAAGCTAGACTGGCGCTTTGTTGCAGTGATTGATGAGGATGAAATTTTGCAATCGGCGTACAGCATGTCGTGGAGTATCACTGCCATTGCATTAGTCATGCTGGTTGTTTTTGGTGTGATTGCGGTAGTGCTTGCCAACAAAATTGTGTTCCCTATTGAACGAGTGTCAGAAGGGCTACGCGATATCGCACAAGGTGAAGGCAACCTTTCCAAGCGCCTAGAGGTTATCGGCAAAGATGAGATCAGTGAACTTGCCAGCTGGTTTAATCAATTTTTAAACTCAATCAATAGTTTAGTGAAAGATATTCAGCAAAATGCACACACACTAAACAGCTCAGCACAACACTTTGAAACACAAATTAATGATATTCGAAGTCAATGCCGTAACCAGCAAGGCACCGCACAACAAGCGGCTCAAAATACGGAATCAGTGCATCATATGGCACAAAATGTAAGTCAAAACTGTCAAAGTTCGCTGGATGAAATTGAACAAACCGATCAATATGCCCATTCTGGCAATACGCTAATTAGCAATACCGTGAGTCAAGTGGCACAGTTGAACACCTCGTTGGATGCATCAGCGGCGGAGATCTCACAGCTTGAAGCTGAAAGTAACAACATCACCAATATCCTTGGGGTTATTCGTGGTATCGCCGAACAAACTAACCTACTCGCTCTCAATGCGGCCATTGAAGCTGCACGCGCAGGTGAGCAGGGTCGCGGGTTTGCAGTTGTAGCGGATGAGGTACGAACCCTCGCTCAACGTTCACATGACGCCACTCAGGAAATAGAACAAGTGCTCACTAAGTTGATTGAGCAAACTCGCGCTGTATCAAGCAAAATGACCGAAAGCGTCAGCGCTTCAAGTGAAGCTATTTCCCAATCAGAAGAAGCGCACCAAGCGTTTGAAGATATCGCAAATAGCGTAACTAAAGTCAAAAACTTAGTGGCAACCATTGCAGACGATGCAAGACAACAAGGCGACTCGGCTAGCCAAACTCATGATCAAATTGCCGGTCTGACCGAGTCAGTCGATCAAGTCAGTCTAGCATCAGATAGCTTATCGAATGGCGCTAAAGCGCTTGTTGAGCTGGCTAAAGGATTGGATCAACTCGTCGGCCGTTTCCACATTGATTAAGTTCAATGGCCAGAAGGCTTATTCACCAGTTTGCGAGCAATGATTTATTGCTCGCAAAGCCTTAGAGACAACGCAGCTTCGCTCATTGAGTGTTAACCTACAACAGCATAAAATTACATTTTTAGTTCAATAATAAAGGAAGAAACTTTGGATAGTTCATCATCTGATTTCGATAAAAGCCAAGGAAAATGGCTATTACTCGTCGCATTACTTCAGGGCTTAGGGTTGCTGCTGTTGCATCAGTCACATAGTTTCGGCTGGTCAATTTCGGATTCACCCGCTTGGCTGTTAGCCTGCTATGCCACACTGTTAACGGGGCCTTCAATTTTGATTTATGGTGTCACCATTGAAACACCTCGACATTTCTATACAATCACCGCGCTTTATACGCTCGTGGCATTCTTGCTAGGCATGTATACCGGAAGCCAACTACTTTACCCTGAACACCCCGATTTGCCCATGCATGGATTTAGCTTTGCGACCATCATGAGCCTACTCACTTTCAAAGTGTTCGTGTTCGCCGCTTCGATGCGCAACCAAGCTGAGCAATGGCACGTCAGTTACAAATTGTTGTTTGAAAATACCTGTCGCCTCATCATTACCTTATTTTTAGCCAGCATATTTTCGTTGATTGTTTGGCTTGTTATTGTGCTTTGGGCCGAGTTGTTTGGTTTGATCAATATTGAGCTTTTTAAAGACATATTTTACGAACCCTGGTTTATTTATCCTGCGCTTTCACTCGCCCATGCCATTGGTGTTTTAAAAGTGCGCAGTAGGAACAAAGTCGTCAATACAGCAAATCATTTGATCCAAACATTATCACTGGCGATATTGCCACTTCTGGTGCTACTGAGTACTGTCTTTCTTGTTGCGCTTGCCGTACAAGGACTTGAACCACTGTGGGAAAACGGCGGCAGTAATCTTGTGTTTGTATTAACCGCTTTAGTCTTGTTTACCCTAAACTTGGCATTCCAGCAGGGAGATTGCGCCCCTAAAATGCCAAAGCTTGCCTACCAAATACTGCTAGTCTGTCTTGCTCTTTTGCCCATTTACATGGGGATCAGCGGCTATGGTTTGTGGCTTAGAGTAGAACAATACGGCTTGAGCATAAGTCGTTTGTGGGCGGTGTTTATGTGGGTGTTTTTAACGCTCTATGTGACCTGCTACAGCATCAGTATCATAAAGAACAAGTTGACTTGGTATCTCTCACTCGCGCCTGTCAATACTCGATTAGGCCTGTTACTCATTGCTGCGCTGTTAGTAAGTCAATCGCCTCTTTTGGACTTTAAACATCTCAGTGCGCAGAACCAATTAGCCCGAATTCACAATGGCACAACGCAGGTAAACGACGTTGATGTTTATTACTTTGCAAAAGACTTGGGCAAAGCAGGACGAGAGGCATTACACGAAATTGACGCGCATTATAGCGACTCAAATCCACAATTGGACATGAGGATCAAAGCAGCCTTTGCAAATCAAACCGAGGATTCTGCCGCTATCGATATTTTGGATGCGCTCATTATTAAAGGTGACCTATTGGTTGAACAGATACCGCAAGGTTTACGCTCAGCGTTACAAGATTATTCGGAGTCGAACCCTGCACCTATTGCGGCCAGTAAAGGAGTTTATTTAATTCCTGTGCATTTAAACGATGACGAGGTGTTCGAATTCTTGTTTATCATTGAAGAAGCTGATTACGCACAAATACTGTTGTTTTTCAAAGCACAAGATAAGTGGGAATATCAGAATATGGAGTTTGGATTCAATTCAAAACTCAGTCGCACAGATATTATTGAGGCGCTTCTAGATGGGAGTTTCACCATCGAGCAACCTCAGTTTATGGATATTAAAGTCAAAGACACTCACTTGAGACAAGTTAACTTCTAACAACGCGACTGCGCTGGCGCTCAGCTAGCGCATATCAACACACCACCTAGCGTTTTAGTGAAGATCTATTAGACTTAAATTTGTCTCATTCGCTAGGATGCTGCTGCCAATCTAATGACTAATAAAGCATTTTTTAACACCTCAAAACCCAAATGGTTTTATGCTTACTTTGCCTTGGCATTGTTCAGCATAGTCACTGTGTCAATCAGCTTATATCTCAACAAAGAAATTATTAGCATTTACCATGACACTGTAAAAACCAACAAGCGCTGGGCCGAACTAAAATCACTGATTGCGCAGCTAAATGAAAAAGCTTTAGCCACCAATGCGCCGGGCAACAATATATTTGATTCATTCCAAGTACACTCTGAACAAGTTGCCTACATAAAAGCAAAATCTGAATTCATTAGTCATTTAGAAAAAGTTAAGCATCACATTAGCCAGAGTGATTTACTTAAAACCCCGAGCGAACAGTTAAGCTTTGTGAATGCGGCATATGCAGATTTTGAATTACTTGATGAGCAGGTTCAGCAGATTTTTGCCAAGTTTGACTCAAGTGATACCACACAGTCTGCCATGCATATGTCGGTAATGGACAGACACTACGCCGCTGTTGCAAAAGATATTTCAAATCTCTCAGAACAAATAAGAACACTACAAGTTGCTGATTTTGAATCTGAGTTAAGTACCGCTCAGCGACTCAAAGCCTTTGAAATTGTCGTAGCCACTTTGGCGATCTTCATGATATTTGGCGCCATTCTGTACGCTTTTATTTTAATTCGGCAAATTAAGCAGGATGAAGTACAACAACTTAAAGCGGATATTGAGCTAAAAACCATCTTCTCCGCCGCCATCGATCCTATGATAGTGATCAACGACAAAGGCACGATTCAGTCCGCCAATGAAGCGGTATTGCATGTGCTGGGCCATAACCCCGTCGAGCTTATCGGCAAGAATATTTCCGTACTTGCGAGCATTGAACACAAAGAAAAGCATGATGGTTATATCAAACAATACTTAAAAACCCGCGAGGCCAAAATTGTAGGTAAGTCTAGAGAAGTAACCGCATGTCATGCGGATGGGCATGAAGTACCCATCATTCTAAGTATCAGTGAAATGTTGCTCCCCAATGGTATACAATTTGTTGGCACTATTCATGATATTACCGATAGAAAAGAAGAAGAGGCAAGACTACTCAAATATGCGACCGAATTGGAGCAAGCCAAGTCGCAAGCAGAGAAAGCCAACGCGTTGAAATCAGAATTTTTGGCCAACATGAGTCATGAAATAAGAACCCCGATGAATGGGATCATGGGCGTCAATCGACTTTTGTCTGAATCAGGGTTAAGTACAGAGCAAAGTCGTTACAGTGACATAATTAAAAGTTCTTCGGAATCATTGTTGACTATTTTAAATGACATCTTAGATTTCTCGAAAATTGAGGCTGACAAACTTGAACTAGAGGTAATTGGCTTCAATGTATACTCACTTTTGGAGGAAATCGCCGAACTTCTCTCCATAAAAGCCAGTGATAAAAAGATTGAAGTCATACTGGGCATAGACCCAGATATTCCCCCTTTCATTAAATCAGACCCAGTTCGTCTTAGACAAATCATTAGCAATCTGACCAACAATGCCTACAAGTTTACCCAACAAGGCAATATCACCATTCAAGCGTCTTTAATCAGTCAGAAAGAAGGCCGTGTCAATATTGAGATATCGGTATCTGACACAGGCCTAGGCATTGAAGCCGACGTTTTGGAAACCATATTTGACAAGTTTTCACAAGAGGACAACTCAATAACAAGAAAATTTGGTGGCACAGGTCTGGGCCTCGCGATTTCTAAAAAATTAGCCAATATGCTCGGTGGCGATATTAGTGTCAAAAGTATTAAAGGCGAAGGGTCAACATTTACCTTTAATATACAAAGCCAAGTCTGTGAGCAAAGTCAAAAAGAATCCGAGGAAAACTCGCTACCTAACTTAACAAACACATCTCTTTTATTTGTTGATGACAATGAAATTAACTTGCAAATATATACCCAGTTGCTGCAAAAAAGAGGCGCACAAGTTACCGCATTGAGTGACCCAACCTTAGCATTTGCAGAGTTTGATAAGCACAGTTTTGACGTCGTAATTCTCGACTACATGATGCCAGACTATGATGGCTTATCTTTGTGCAAAAAGATCAAAGAACATAACCCAGCAGTGCCAATCATTTTGCTTTCTTCAGCAAAAGTTGAAATGCAAACACTACATGACGCAAAAGTCAGTGGTTTCTTATTAAAACCAATCGAAAGCCTTAAAGTAGATTATTTTATCGAACTGTTGCTACGACAAAAAAGCTGTAACTTCATAGAGTTTAAAGACATTTATAGTGAACAAAGTAAAGCAGAAAAGGAACTTACTGCTTCTTCTGAAGATGACATAATCAGCTTGAACGTATCCTTGCTGCTTGTGGAAGACAACGCAGTGAATCAAATCGTCGCTCGTTCCATGTTAGAAGGTTTCGTGAAACACATTGCCTTAGCACGTGATGGCGAGGAAGCCGTAGACATGTTTAAGAATAACCATTACGACATTATCTTAATGGATGTACAAATGCCAAAAATGGATGGTTACACCGCGACACGAGAAATTCGCAAGATTGAAGTGCTGCAACAGCGGAACAAAACTCCCATTGTGGCGCTCACCGCCAATGTCATGAAAAACGACGCGCAAAAGTGCTTTGATGCGGGAATGGATGATGTAGTTGGTAAGCCAATTGTGAAAGAGCAGCTTTTAGACGCCGTGCGAAAAGCTTGCTCAATTGATATGACTAGTTAAGCTCCCCAAAGCCGCACTCTCTGTATGGAGTAAAGTGACATTAATCTTTGTGGAGGTATCAACGAACACAGCAATTGTTTTCAATCGTGGCTAATTTCCGTAATAGTACATATTCGCGAACCGTTCGCTTCATTTAGCTTGGTTTTATTAGCTTTAATCACTATTATTAGTAACTTAGCAACCTATTATCAGCCAATATAGTCATGAGCTAGCATTATGAAGTCATTTCCTTCTCTATATTTTACAAATCTTTTCCTTGTCGGTGGAACTGGTCTTCTAACCACCTACTTGGCGCTGTATTTAGGCCAACATAGCGTATCGACCTTTTGGATTGGGTTACTCACTTCTTGTTATTACTTAGGCCTGTTATGCGGCTCTAAATTAGGTTATTACCTGATCAAATCGGTTGGCCATATTCGCGCTTTCGGCGCAAGTACCGCAATAGTAACGGCCTGTGTTGCAACGCACGGGGTCAGTGACAATTTGTATTTATGGCTTGCGCTACGCTTTATCGTTGGTCTTGGCATGATGTGTAATTACATGGTGCTTGAAAGCTGGCTAAACGAGCAAGCGGCGCCTGAACAGCGTGGTCGGGTGTTTTCATTTTATATGCTGAGTTCGTATCTGGGCATGGTTGCAGGCCAATACACGCTTTCTCACTTTCCTGAACTTGGCTATGCCCCCCTATTCTTAATATGCATCGCTGTCTCCTTTGGTATTGTGCCGATTTCTATAACGCGTCGTATTCACCCCAAACCTCTTAAGCCAATTCAGGTGAGTATGTTCGAGTTTGTGAAAAAAGTGCCCCAATCTCTCACTGCAGTGCACTTTGCAGGCATTATCAATGGCAGTTTTTACGGTCTTGCGCCTACCTTTGCTAGCAAAGCTGGCTTTGATGCGACGGAAATTGCGATGTACATGTCTGTTACAATATTTGCCGGTCTTCTTGCACAGTGGCCGATGGGAATTATTTCCGACAAAATTCGCCGTAGTATTTTACTGCGCTCAAATGCTGTGATCATTGGTTTAACATCGCTGGCGTTGTTTTTCTTGCCAACTCAAGCACCTCTCAGTTATGTGCTGACGTTTATATTTGGCCTGTTCGCGTTTACCTTGTATCCCCTGTCTTCAGCCTTGGCTAATTCTCGAGTTGACGATGAACATCGAGTGGGCGTGTCGTCGGCGTTACTCGTTGCATTTGGTTTAGGAGCAAGTATCGGTTCAGCGCTTTTAGCACAAGTGATGACCTTTTTTGGCCACCACGCGCTTTATGCTTCTTTTGCGGTTTTAACTGTCATCATGTATTCACTATTAACCTATATCAATGCACGACAAAAAGCGGAAAAACCAGAACCTAGTGACTACGTTGCGAGCCCGTCAGATATTACTAATTCGCCTTTGGCGGCAACGCTGGACCCTCGTATCGAAGAAAAAACAGCGCACGAGCAAATGTTGATTGTCGATGGTCATATCATCAATACCGATATTTTCAATGATGAAAGCGAAGATGAAGCAGAAGACCAGCAACCAAAAGACAAAGTTGAAGAAAAAGACGTGTATAAATAGCCCCTAGCCGTCAACAGTCGCTTATCGCAAACATTCTATTTCGATAAGCTGACTTGGCGCGGGTAACGCCAATGCGGGCAACTGTGTGATTAACTTGTCATACAATGCCTTATCATTACGTTTTATCTTAAATAACATATTGCGGTGCAAATCGCTGAGCTGCGTATTCTCTATCAAACTGTTCAAAGTGTTGATTGGAATTGCATCGCCTTGTCGATAATTACTTATCACATATAATGCAAACCAAAGCGGGTCAATATCCGTATCGCGGCCTTTAAGCGTAAGCCCTTGTGAGATCAAAAAAGGGATCGTTTCATCGTCATAACCATCACTTCGTAAACTTTTATCCATAACCTGCGCTATCAATGAAAAACCCATCGCATTGGTGTTCTTTAACTGATACAAGTATTTACTCAAAAACTGCTTTTTTTTCTCATACGGTAAGTGGTAAATGAGTGAGTAAAAGTCACTATTTTCAGGAATAAGCCCATGACTTTTTAACTCGAGTATTTGTTCAACAGTCGGTTTAATGCGACTAAAAACCAGCTCATAAAGCATGGTTGATTCATACTCATCAAGGTGAGGCAATAACTGTGCTAACTCCTTTTTTTGGCGCAATATCGAGTCATAAGTTTCTAAGCCGCTCAACTCGACACCGTATCGGCTCATTGCACTGTTGAGTGCGTTCAGGGCAAACATATAATCACGCTCTGGACATAAATAACGACTGACAGCGAGCCATGGTGCAGAGAGCGCGGTATCCACTTCAGATGATTTAACCTTTTCAATGACTATCGAATTATCAGTCGTTGTATTTTCACAATAATCACTCAACTGCGGCGTGTCACTTTTTTCAAAATATTGGACTTTTAAGCTGTCAATTCGCGCTTGAATTTGCGCATTGGGCTTAAATTGTGTTTTATTGATTCGTGTTACTTCACGCGCACTTTTATCCGCTACCAACCCTTTCAAAGACCGCTCGATTGGGCTTACCGGCATTTCATCCCCAACATATAAAGGCGCTAACTCAAACAAAGCTGTCAATAATTGCTCCGATTGTGCTGGCGGCTGTGCACCAATTAACAACATATTGTTCAAATTGCGAAGTGGGTGTTGGAAAAACATCGGATTGTCGATTGGCGCTTTTAATCGGCTAATTGCAAACATAGCTCGCTGAACATCACTTTTGTGCAACGCTTGCTCAAACTCGCCTAGCCAAAGTGTCTGTTCAATATCTGGGTATAAATTAAGTTGGCTATTCACATCAAAGTCGGGTGTGTACGTTGTGACTGTATAAGTGGCAAGATTATGTAAATACATCTTCCCAGGTTCCCTTTTGGTATCATATTCCAGCGCATTCAATTGCTGGATAAGCTCATGATGCAACTCGTGATAACGCGATAGGCTATTGACCTGTTCTACCCATTCAATCGCTTTGTTATATCCATATAGTGCAGCCAACGTGCTGGCTATTTGAAACTTATCCATGCCTTCAAAATACCACCCTATGGCTTTAGCTTGAACAAAGCTTGCTTCCAATCTTTGCTGATAGAGCTCAACGTGTTTCAGCTCTGGGCAGCTTACCTCGCTCGCGTTATGAGCTACTGGAATAGGGTCTATTTCGTTTGTTACAAGCACAGAACTTGGCTCGACATGCATGTGAGGGTTATTAAAAGGCGTCTTGGCATTACAACATACTTTTTGAGAATTGTGATAGAGCACTAGGCCGACAGTAAGCCCTAGTAGAATGATGAGCAACACACCAAGCAAGCGGTTTCTTTTTCGCATAAATTAAGTTTACTTCTCGTTCATTTATTTGAGTTTATCTGAGTATCTATCAAATGGTAGCGCTTCCCAAATAATGAAAGCGCTACCAAAATTAAGTTTACAGACCAAGCTCGCTGATCTGCTGAGCAACTCGTACACCACTTCTCACGGCACCTTCCATGTAGCCTAAATAAAGCGTGTCAGTATGTTCACCTGCAAAATAAATGCGACCTGTCGGTTGCTTAAACAAATCCCAATATTTTGTCATTTGGCCTGTGCCATAAGCCAAAAAGCCACCTTTCGTCCATTCTTCATTGAGCCAATTTTGCGCTTTTGCCTCGACAAAGTAGGCAGACGAACCAGGATACATAAGCTCAATCTCAGCCAAACGCGTGTCAATAATTTGCTGATCGGTCCAATGCTTTTGCATCGAGCTGAAATCACCTGAAGTATAAGCGATTAATATGCCACCCTCTCCACCTTGACGTTCTGTCGTTTCCCATGTCCAGCCCGTAGGTAAGCTTGCAACGACCGTATCCCCGCCTAAATTTTGATCTAACCAAAAACGTTTGCTGTAGCGAAGAAGCACTTTGGAATGCGTGCCGTAGTTAATCTTATTGGCAGCATCCATCATTGCTTCAGGTAAAACTGGGGAAAAATTGATTTTATTGAGCACTTTGAGCGGTACAGTAACCACTATCACATCAGACGTGTATTGCTGCTTGCTGATTGTTGTAACGGTAATTTTTTCACCTTGCTGGGTAATATCAGTAACTGCTTGGTTTAAAACAATCTCGCCTTCAATGTTGTCTGCAAACGCTTTGGTCATTGCTCGTCCGCCTTTCAAGAAGCGAAATGACTCCACATCATCATCCGAAACATTTTCGTAAACCTTGGCATACTGTGCTAGGTGCAGTAATGACAACTGACTTGGTTCATCAAACTCACCACGCACAAACTGTTCGGCCAATTGATAAGCTGAAGGGTGAAGTTGTAATCCATCTAACCAAGTTTTTACGTTCATTTGGTCATACTGTTTGGCTAACTCTGAATTGGCAGGGTGCTCAGGATCTGGCACAGCGGCAGTCAATAGATTCATTTCATCATAAAATCGATTAACGTCGGTCACAATTTCTCGATTAAAATTGTTGTCAAAATCACTGTAGCTCACCAATTGACCGTCGACGTAGTATGCACCCGATTCAATGTCCCCTGAGTATCCAGTGTCGGCAAGTTCAACATTAAACAAACTCGCATAACGATGGATTTCTTTATGGACAGTGAGCCCATCAATAAACTCTCCACCAATTTCACCGGTTTGCTCGCCCATTTCATAGGTTGCAACACGCCCACCGATGCGGTCTCGTGCTTCAAGCACGGTGACTTTAAAGCCTTGTTGTTCAAGCTCATAAGCCGCCGTTAGTCCAGATAGCCCTGCACCAACCACGATGGCATCTTTGCTTTTCACAGCAGGCTTAGGGTCAACTGATACAGTGTGATTATTATCACTACCACAAGCACTCAATAAGGTGGTAAAGAACACGCTAATAATAAATGTTCGGAAAAAATCCTTTTCCCAAAACTTCATGAGAATTCTCCTAAAAGTTAAGTTAATTGATATGTGTTTTTGAGATTTAATTGTGTATACGCAAGGCGGGATGACAGTGTATGTAACGCTTAGGTTTAAAGTACAAAATCATCCATGATCCTTTTTATTCCCTATTTGTAATAAATTAAGGAACAATTTCGCGAGACAATTCTAATTTAATAAGCTGTAAACGCAAATATTACTTTTGAGTAACGTACAAAAAGAAAATTTAAGGATAGTGACTAGGGCGCTGACACCGAAGTTTTGATATTAGTCAAGATACTAACATTTTGTAATTGATACAATTAGTGCGAACCCACGTAAGGATAAAATCATGAACCTTCAAAGCCCCGTTCACCAATTATTGCAAAAAAACATGCTCTGGCTGCAAATCGTTATCGCGCTTATATTGGGTGTATCGATAGGACTGTTGTTATCGCCTAAAGGCGCTGCGTTAATCAGTGAAAGTAGCGCCAACCAAGTAGCGCAATGGGTTGCCTTACCGGGGAAGGTGTTCCTCGCGTTAATTCAAATGGTGGTGATTCCTTTGGTTATGTCATCCATCATTTTAGGCGTAGCAGGTAATAAAGACACCGAGTTTTTAAAGAAGGTGGGACTGCGTATCTTTCCTTATTTTGTGGTCACTACCTTTATCGCTGTGTGCATCGGCCTTGTGGTGGCAACAGCTATCAAGCCCGGCAACTATGTGGATAGTGAACTACTCGCCAGTTTAAATACACAAACAAGCACAGTCACAACACAACAAATCACACCAAAAAGTATCCCTGAAAGAATGGTTTCTATCATTCCTGAGAATATTACTCAATCGACTTTAGACAAGGATATGTTTGCTGTCGTGATGTACGCTGGGTTTATCGGTATTGCGCTCACAACTCTAAGTATTAAGCAAAAAGTCTTGTTACTCGATTTAACCGAAGCGGCACAGTCACTGTCATTACGCGTTGTTAATTGGGCCATGTTATTAGCCCCCTTCGCGGTGTTCGGTCTGCTATGCGACATTACCATTCGAATTGGTATTGACGCCTTAGTTGGGGTGTCGGCATATGTTGGTACCGTGATCCTTGGGCTGTTGTTATTACTTATCGCTTACCTTCTACTCGCCACATTCATTGGTAAGCTTAATCCTCTGCATTTTTTATCTGCCATCAAAAGTGCTCAGTTATTGGCTTTTTCAACGTCAAGTTCTGCGGCTGTCATGCCACTTTCCATGCGCACGGCTGAGCAAGAACTCAATGTTAAAAAACCCATCGTCCAGTTTATCGTGCCGCTGGGCGCCACCATTAATATGGATGGCACCGCGCTTTATCAGGTTGTTGCCGCTATTTTTCTCACTCAGGTTTTTGGCATCACACTCACCGATAGCCAAATTGTGCTGCTGATCTTAACCACCGTGGGCGCCTCAATTGGTTCACCCAGTACACCGAGGGTCGGTATCGTTATCTTGGCCTCAATTCTAACGAGTTTCGGTGTGCCAGCCGCTGGCATAGCCTTGATCTTAGGCGTGGATCGCATTTTAGACATGTGTCGAACCGTGTTGAATGTAACGGGCGACCTCACTGCATGCGTGGTGATGAATAAATGGCTAAGCCATCATATTGACGTTGAGCCACAAGCGGTAAACGCCTCAACCCCCTAATCGAAAACAACAATGCAGATCGAGCGAACACTCATTGCCTTCGCTCGTGGTTCGCTCGGCATTCGCTCACACATTAAAAGCTAGAGCTTAAAAAAAGCCCCTTGGCTTTCGAGTTAAGATGTGAATTGGCCATAACGTACGATTAATTGACTTTTTTATTCCTTCTCCATTTTGTTTGCATAATTAGCTATTACCCTAACCCATAGCTGCCAATGGTGTGTCTGTCACACCATCTTTGTATGCTCGTTTTTGAATAAAACCTTTATTTTTCATGATAATGTAATTACATCGCAATTATCCAAAGGACATGCATGAAACCCACAACTAAACACGCTCAACTTATTTGTCCACAAAGCTTAGGTTGTGCCGCGTTTAAAAAAGACTATGGCATAACATACGCCTACCTAGCCGGAGGCATGTACCGAGGGATTGCATCGAAGGAGCTAGTCATTGCTTTAGCCAAGGCTGGCTTCATGGGCTTTTTAGGCACTGGTGGCAGAAAACTAAAAGATATTGAGCAAGATATTGTCCAGATTCAAAAAACTTTATCACCACAGCAAGCCTATGGCATCAATCTGGTCGCAAATCTAGACTCTCCTCAACTTGAGCAAGCCACAGTTGAACTCTATCTGCAACACAATGTACGCTGTATTGAAGCGGCCGCGTTCATTCGCATTACACCCGCTTTGGTGTTGTATCGTTTAAAAGGTCTGTATCAAGACTCTAATGGCATTATCAAGTCAAACAATAAAATCATTGCCAAATTGTCTCGACCGGAAGTGGCAGACCATTTTTTGAGTCCTGCGCCAGAGCGCATTGTTCAAAAGCTTCTGGCCGAGGGGAAGATCACGCCCGAGCAAGCGCTGATGAGCCAAGCCATATTTATGTGTGATGATATTTGTGTTGAGGCCGATTCAGGTGGACATACAGATAGAGGTTTACCAGCGGTTTTATTACCAGCGATACAAAACCTGCGAGACCAAAAAGTAGCGCAATACAACTTCAATGCCACGCCTCGAATTGGGCTCGGTGGTGGGATTGGTACCCCCAGCTCTGCTGTCGCGGCATTTATGATGGGTGCTGATTTCATTTTGACGGGTTCCATTAATCAATGCACGGTCGAAGCGGGTACTTCTGACTTGGTCAAAACCATGCTGCAAACCATTAATGTGCAAGACACCGACTACGCCCCCGCAGGCGATATGTTTGAAACTGGCGCTAAGGTACAAGTACTAAAAAAAGGCGTGCTTTTTGCACCTCGTGCCAACAAGCTTTTCCAGCTTTACCAACAATATGATTCGCTTGATGCACTCCCCGAGAACATAAAAAACCAGCTGCAAGACAAGTATTTCGGCATGTCATTTGAGGCTGTTTGGCAACAAACCAAACAACACTTACTTAGTACCAATCGCACGCAAGATATCACCCGGGCAGAAACGGATGGAAAATACAAAATGGCGCGTATTTTTCGCTGGTATTTTGCCCATTCAATGAAGCTAGCGTTTGCAGGTAAAGAACAAACCCGTACAAATTTTCAGGTACATACGGGCCCTGCGCTGGGTGCATTTAACCAATGGGTCAAAGGCTCCGAGTTAGAACACTGGCAAAACCGATACGTTGATCAGATCGCACACAAACTGATGTTAGAAACCGCCTTGTTACTGAGCAGCAAAGTTCAGCAATTACTTGCTGTAAACCAAGCAACCAGCTAAAAAACAGAATCAATATGAAAATATACATATTTCCGGGACAAGGGTCACAATACGTCGGTATGGGTAAACAAGTATTGTCTGAGTTTCCCCAGCTCGTAGAGCAAGCTAGCGACTTGCTTGGCTACTGTATTAAAACACTCTGTTTGGATGACCATAAAAAGCAACTCAATCAAACTCAATTCACCCAACCCGCTTTGTTTGTGGTCAGTGCGCTGTCTTATCTGCAACAGCAACGCCAAGAAACAACCTCGGCCGATTACTTCGCGGGCCACAGCTTGGGTGAATACAACGCATTATTTGCGGCTGGGGCCTTGAGCTTTGAAACTGGCCTACAACTGGTTAAAAAACGCGGTGAGTTAATGGCCCAAGCTCAACCCGGTGCGATGGCTGCGGTGCTCAATATCGAAGCGTCAAAGCTTGTCGAGCATTTTGCCTCAAGTCAATTGCAAGGCATTGATATTGCAAACTTTAATGCACCAAATCAAATTGTTATATCTGGGCTTGCTGACGACATCATTCAAGCTCAGCACGGCGTCGAACAGCTGGGTGGACACTTTATTAAACTCAATACCAGTGGTGCTTTTCATTCTCGATACATGAGTCAGGCACAAAGCGAGTTTGCCAACTTTATTAAAGGTTTTGACTTTACCGTCCCGCACACACCAGTGATCGCTAATGTCACCGCCAAGCCCTATGAGAACGAGAATATATCGAACCTGCTGGTTGAACAGATAACGCACCCCGTGAAGTGGACTCAAAGTGTGCAGTGGTTGCTTGCTCAAGGTGGCACCACCTTCATTGAGCTGGGCCCCAAAAAAGTGCTGACCAAGCTTGTCAGCAATATCAAACAACATGTTTGTGATACTCCGTCAATACCACAAACATCACAGGCAACAACGCCACAGCAACAAGTAACACGTTGGAACAACGCCTATCCAATAGGCACACAAGTCAAAGTAAAGGGCATGACGTCTCAATTTAAAACTCGAACCCATGCCACCTTGTTATTTGGTCACCGCCCTGCAATTTATTTGCACAATTTTAGCGGATACTTCCATCTAGACGAAATTAGTCCGGTATAGAAAAACCAATAACCGGAAAAACGAATATCAATCATATTTTTGGATCACAGCGATGAAATACTATATTGGCTTAGCAACCTCATTTCACGACCCCGCAGTTGCAATCGTTAACGAACAAGGCGAACTGATCTTCGCTGAAGATGCCGAACGTTTCTTAGGCTACAAGCGCGGTTTATATTGCCTACCCGATAACCCTTATTACATTGAAGAAGTACTCAAAACCTATTGTGCTGACTGCACGGAATTGGTGATAGCCAAAACCTGGAGTAAAGGACGCGAGAAAAGTGCTAATGTGCTTGAAAACGTCGCATTGAGTCTTTTAGAAACATTTTCGTTCAATATTGACGTCAATACTCGCGATATCAAAGATCAGTTTTATTTTGCCAGAGCATCACAAGCGGCCGCTGGCAGAACCTTGTCGCGATTCTTTGAAGCAGGATGCAGAAACTTTATCGTGGGTAATTACAGAACCAAAAAGCCCACTGATATCCGCTACCACGACCATCATCTCACTCACGCTGCCAATGCTTGCTTTAACAGCCCATACGAAGACGCCGCGTGTATTGTGGTAGATGGCATGGGAGAAAAAAGCAGTATCGCTTACTACACCTACAAAAACGGCCAAATAAAACCCGCGCCTATCAAGGTAAAACGCTCGTTTAAGAGTTTAGGTTTGTTTTATACCATCATCTGCGAAAACCTCGGCTTTGATCCTCTCAAAGGTGAAGAGTGGAAAGTCATGGGGCTTGCACCTTACGGCAAAAAAGACGAGAGAGTATACGAACTGCTGCGTTCTTCATTGCAAGTTAAAAACGGTAATTTTGCGGTGCCTAAAAACCTCAATGCCATTATGAAAGAGATCAAAGGCATGGCACGTGAGCCCGGCGAGTCGGTTGAACGCTTTAAAGACTTTGCTTACACAGGGCAGTTGGTTTTTGGTGAAATTTTCATGGATTTGATCAACGCCGCGTATGACTATGCGCCATCCAAAAACCTCACCATTTCAGGTGGCTGTGCACTGAATTCTTCATTTATGGGCACCGCGCTGGAACGCTCTAAGTTTGAAAACATTTTTGTGCCATCGGCACCAGCCGACAATGGTAATGCTATTGGTGCCGCATTTTTGAGTTATCAACAAGATAACCCGAACTGGAAGCCAAGCAACACGGTACAGTCTCCATACACAGGCTCGACCGTGAAAGAAAAATCATTACAAAAACTCGCCCAATACGGTCACCTAAAAGCCACCGATTATGGCGATGAAGTGTACAAGAAAACCGCTGAATTTTTAGCTCAGGGCAAGATCATTGGCTGGGCGCAAGGTAGAGCCGAGTTCGGTCCTCGCTCTTTAGGCAACCGCTCAATTTTAGCAAACCCATGCTTGGTTGATATGAAAGACACCATCAACGCCCGTGTTAAGTTCCGTGAAGAATTTAGACCGTTTGCCCCTTCCATTTTGCATGAATACGGCGATGAATATTTTGAAAACTATCAAGAGTCGCCTTACATGGAACGCACTTTGGTATTTAAAGAAGCCGTTCGAGACAAAGTACCTGCTGTTGTGCATGTAGATAATACCGGGCGCTTGCAATCGGTTAAAAAAGAGTGGAACGAACCTTATTACAAGCTGATTGAAAACTTTCGACAAATTACCGGCGTGCCCGTGTTACTCAACACCAGCTTCAACATTATGGGTAAGCCCATAGTGCACTCAGTAGAAGATATGCTGGCGGTGTTTTTGATGTCTGGCATTGATGTGTTGGTTATTAACAACACCATTTATGAGAAAAACTAGGACGACCTACTGCCTCAAATCCACTAAGGTTTGGGGCGACCGCCAAGGTAGGCGGTCAAAATATTTGTTTTATACACCCGTTTTACTGAGATAAACCATGAAAGACAAACAAGATACGATGACCCCAAAACAACGCAATACAGCAAAAGAAATTGCAATCGTTGGTGTATCGCTACGCTTCCCCGGCGCGAACAGCAAAGAGACGTTTTGGCATAATTTGACGAATAAGGTCAGCAGTATCAGCGAAATTCCGGCGTCACGTTGGCGCTGGCAAGATGACTTCGACCCTACCCCTAAAAAAGACGAGCAAAAAATTATCAGCAAATGGGGCGGATTCATCGACAACATGGATGGTTTTGATGCCAGCTTTTTTGCCATTTCGCCAAAAGAAGCGCAAAGCATGGACCCACAGCAACGCCTAAGTATGGAGTTAGCGTGGCAATGTTTTGAAGATGCGGGGTTGTCTCCAAGTACGTTTAAAAACACAAAAACGGGTGTGTATTTAGGCTGTAGTAATACCGACTACCAAGAACTTGCAACGGGTAACATTGACCCACATTTTCTGACCGGTATGTCCACAGGCGTGTTCGCTAATCGTATTTCTCACTACTTTAACTTACAAGGACCAAGCGAAACCGTCGACACAGCTTGCTCTTCTTCTCTCGTAGCGCTTCATAAAGCGGTCAATGATTTCAAAACGGGTGAAATAAACGCAGCATTGGTCGGTGGCGTCAATTTACTGATCACCAAAAGTCGTTATGTGTCGTTTAGTAAACTTGGCGTGTTGTCACCACAAGGGCGATGTAAAACGCTTGATGCAGACGCTGACGGATATGTGCGTGGCGAAGGCGTGGGTATGGTATTACTTTTACCGCTGGAACGCGCACTGGCAGAAAACTTAACAATTTATGGTGTGATCAAAGGCAGCAGTGTGGGTCATTCGGGCCAAACCAACACCTTAACGTCTCCGAACCCATTTTCTCAGTCTCGCGTTATTCAAGAAGCCATTGATAACGCAGGTATACACTCTGATGATTTGTCGTATGTAGAGCTTCATGGCACGGGCACGCGTTTGGGAGATCCCATTGAGATCCAAGGCCTTAAACGTGCGTTTCGCGCGACTAAATCGAACAAACGCCAAAGTAATACCTGTTACTTAAGCACCGTTAAAACCAACATTGGTCATTTAGAGTCAGCCGCTGGGGTAGCGGGTATTATCAAGGTGCTGTTAAGTTTTAAGTACCAACAGATCCCACCGCTGCAAAACTTTGAAACGCTCAACCCAAAAATCTCCTTGAACAAATCGGTATTTGAATTAGCCACAGAATGTGTGCCTTGGCAGAGCAACAAAGATAAGGTTCGCATTGCGGGTATCTCTTCGTTTGGCTTTGCAGGCGTTAATGCCCATGTGATTTTGCAATCACCTCCCACGCAAAATACTCAACAAATACAATTAAATTCCCCTGTAACCATCGTATTATCGGCTAAAAATGCGACGAGCCTTATTGCGCGTGCCAAGCAATTACACACATTTATTACAGAACAAAAATTAAGCGAAAGCACATTAACAAGCCTTGCTTATACTTTGCAAGTCGGTCGTGAAAACATGGCCCACCGCATGGGATTTATGGCCGAGTCAATGCAAGATGTCGTTGCTCAGCTCTCGTTGTTTAGTGAAAACCAAACAGGCACTTGGCAGCAAACCAAAGTAGATAAAGACAACACGCCACCAGAATCGCAAACAAGCAGCAACGACCTGCTTGCCCAGTGGCTGGCCGGGCACAACGTGAACTGGCAATCACTTTACGACGCTGGGTTTCCTCAAAGGCTATGTCTACCCGGTTACCCTTTTGCGCCAAAGCGCTATTGGATTGAGCAAGCAAGCACACAAACGAAGACCGCCATGTTACATCCGTTACTTCATCAAGCCCTGCCGTGCTTTGATGGATTGCTGTTTAGCTCAACGTTTACCGGAGACGAGTTCTTTTTAGCCGATCACCAAGTTCAAAATGAGCGAATTTTACCTGGGGTTTGTAGCTTAGAAATGGTCCGTGCGGCGGTTGCGCTGTCTCACGATTTAAATGATAGCCATAGCGTTTTTATTGAAAACGTGAAGTGGCTGCGGCCAATCGGTATCAAGAAAAACGCTTCCATCGAGCAAGCCACGCTTTACTTATCAATAAAAGAAACGGATAACGCGCTGGCGTTTGAAGTTTATCAAAAGTTTCCTGATGGCCAACAAACCTGCGTTACTGGAGAGGTGATTATCAATGAGTTATGTGCACCTCACACCTCGTTTGACCTGAACTTCGAATTAAATAATGATGCTAACAAAACACTCTCCCACTTAGCGATTTATGAGGCGTTTAGCAAAGTAGGCATCAACTACGGACCAAGCTTTCAAGGTTTACAGCAAACTGCACAATATGGTGATGTCGCCATCGCGCAGGCCAAAGTGGCGGCATCTTATTGTCAATCGTTTGCCTTGTCGCCCGCTGTGCTGGATGCCGCGTTGCAGTCATTGATTGTATTTGCGCCGGATCAGCAAGTTGCATTGCCATTTGCTACGCAGCGCGTCACGTATTTTAACGCAAAAAAACTGACTGAATTGGCGCCTGATGAGGTGAAGGTAAAAGTAACCCAAACGAGCAAAACAACTGACAATACACAACGGTTTGATCTCGACGTGTGTGACACAAACGGCACTGTACTGGTTCGTATTGAAGGGTTTTCAACCCGCGCTCTGCCTATTCAGGCGCAACCTATTCAGGCGCAACCCGCCCAAATTCAGCCCACTCAAGAGGCAACGGCCACAGCGCAAAGCCAAGACACCTTGTTGACGTTGAAGCCTTGTTGGAGTGCATGCAACCCAATAACACACAGCACTAAAACGGCGAATCACTGGCAATACTTTGGCCCCACGCATTTGCAACCTGATTGGATAACGCCCGAAACTGACGTGCCGCTCAACAGCACACATTTACTGTGGGTTGCGCAAGAGGACTATGCGCAACCACTCACATTGTTTAATCACTTAAAGTCCTTACTTGCGCAAGGTCTAGATTTAAACTCGCTGTCTATCACGTTAGTTACCATACAAACACAATCGGTTTTTGGTGAACACGCTCAGGCCCAAGGTGCAGGATTGATTGGTCTGCTACAAAGTGTGGCGCAAGAATATCCTCGCTCGACGGTTCGCATCATAGATCTCACACAGCACGCTGATATTCCATCAGAGGTCACTCAATTAACACCTGGGTTTTATGCCCTGAGAGATGCTCAGTGGTACAACTTTAGTGTGGCAACCCACCATTATCTCAACACACCAACCACCCGCTATAAACAACAGGGGACTTATTTGGTGCTCGGAGGTGCAGGCGGTTTAGGCCAAGTGTGGAGTGAGTGGATGATTAAGCACTATGATGCACAAATTATCTGGCTTGGGCGTCGTGCGGCCAATGACGAAATTACCACCGCTATTTCTCGCCTTGCAAAGCTAGGCAAAGCCCCCGTTTACATGCAATGTGATGCCGCTGACAAAACGGCGATGGCGCAAGTGCTAAAAAACATTAGCGCCAACGTTGGCGTGCTTAACGGTGTGGTGCATTCAATTTTGCATTTAGAAGATCAGACGCTTGCAAACATGAACCAAGCGCAGTTTCTTGAAAGTTACAGCGCAAAGCAACAGACCGGTGAAGTCGTACTTGACCTATTCAGTGAAGCTCAGCTCGATTTCTTTTTATTCTTTTCATCCATGCAGTCGTTCTCGCCTGCCCCTGGGCAAAGTAACTACGCAGCGGGATGCACTTATCTAGACAGCCTTGCACTCAAGTATCGCAACAGCTGCCCTATCAAAATCGTGAACTGGGGATATTGGGGCTCTGTTGGTGTTGTGCAGGATGCGTTTTATCAAAACAAAATGCGCGCAGTTGGAATAGGCTCGATTGAAGCCGACGAAGGCATGACTGCGCTGCAACAATTTATGGACTCAAGCTTATCTCAAGCGGGGATAATTAAAATACTGCCAGCCCAGTTTAAAGGCGAGTTTAACCGGCAAAGTTACAGCGCCAGCGGCGCACAAAGTGACTTTGCATGCGCACCATCGTTACCGCTGCCCGCTATAGAAAACAGCAACGCCCAGCCTGATTTAGCTGCGCTTTGTGCAGCTTTACATAAAGCCCGCTGGCAACAGCCCGATGCACGAGCGCAAGCCCTTCGCAAGTTACCTGCCTATTTTCAACAATGGTGGGCGCAAACTCAGCACTATTTAGAGGCCAATCACCTTCTTCAAAACGGTGTACTCAGCGATAAATATACCAGTGCGTGCGAGCCACAAAATACGCCTACTGATCTGCTAAGCAACTGTTTAGCAAACCTCCCCGCTATTTTGTCTGGCGACATAAAAGCCACCGATGCGGTTTTCCCTAATGCTTCTTTGGCCTTAGTTGAAGCTGTTTATCAAAATAACCCCATTGCGGATCATGCCAATCAGGTTTTGATTACCCAGTTACAGGCATACCTCACTCAAAAACAGCTCAAATCTGTCAGAGTACTCGAAGTAGGTGCAGGCACCGGTGGTACAACCCGCTCGGTTTTGCCAGCCCTTGCGCAATGGCAAGTGGAAAAATACGCCTATACCGACTTATCTAAAGCATTCTTCAACCATGCAAAGGCTCAGTATCAAAATGACTACCCGTTTGTTGAAACCAAGTATTTAGATATCAGTAAGCCCCTAGCGGCTCAACACATCGACATTGGTAGTTACGATGTGGTGATTGCAACCAATGTGTTGCACGCTACGGCCAACATTGAAAATACCCTACAAAACGTCAAAGCCTGTTTAAAAACCGGGGGCTTATTGCTTATCAATGAAGTGGTGCAAACCTCACTCTTCACGCACCTTACTTTTGGGTTACTCGAAGGGTGGTGGCTAAGCGAAGACAAGCACCTACGTTTAGCTGGTTCGCCCATGTTGTCGATAGCGACTTGGCAACACATGCTCAGCAAATTGGGATTTACAACGCAAACGGCTGCCGATAGCCAATGCCCACAGCAAATATTTTGCGCATTAAGCGATGGGCAAATTACCCAGCAATGCGCTGCAAAATCTCCAAAACCGGTTAACACAAAACAACTCACACAAAATATGGCAAACAAGCAGCAAGCGACAGAACAAGCGCAAACATTAAACACTCACAATACACACGTTGATGAAAGTACCATCCATGACTTTGTGCAAAATGCGCTTTTTGACATTGCCAGTACAGCGCTAGGCATGCCTGCATCAGAATTAGATGCGGACGAATCATTTGCCGACTATGGCGTAGACTCCATTTTGGCTATTCAAATGCTGGATGATATTAACGCTAAGTTTGAGCTTAATTTACCCGCCACCTTGTTGTTTGATTATCCATCGATTGAGGCTTTGGCCACTCACATCATTCAAGCCCATAAAAACAACGTGATTGCGTTGATGCCAACGCAGGCAACTCAAACTCAACAAGTGCACGCGCATGTTCAAGCATCGACAAGTAACGATGCGCGCAGTTTACGAAAACACACGGCACATGCAGCCCCCTCAAAACAAGAGGTAACAGCATCAAGCTCACAGAGCACTCAAGATAAAATAGCGATAGTCGGCATGAGCGGCCAATTTGGCGACGCCGACAACGTCGATGAGTTTTGGTCGATGCTGGTCGAGAAAAGAACTTCGGTGAAGGAGCAAACTCGTTGGAGTAACAGCAAGTTAAATAACAAAGAACTAAGCTGGAGTCGTTACGCAAGTCTCATTAATGACATCAGCTTATTTGACGCGCCATTTTTCTCCATTACACCGCAAGAAGCCATGTATATGGACCCACAGCAACGACTATTTTTGCAACAGGCATACAAGGCGCTCGAAGATGCCAACATGATCACTCAGGTATCAGGGCAAAATGTAGGGGTTTATCTAGGTTGTGCGCAAAGCGATTATGCAGACATGGCCGACCGTGACGCACCAGCACAACTGTTTTGGGGTAACGCGGGCTCAGTGATCCCAGCTCGTGTATCTTATTTTTTGAACCTCAAAGGCCCAGCCCTTGCGATTGATACCGCCTGTTCTTCCTCTTTAGTTGCCATTCACAGCGCCTGTCAGGCACTGAACAACCATGAAATATCCAGTGCGCTGGTCGGCGGTGTAGCCACCTTATGCACGCCAAAATTTTCCATTTATGCGGGCAAAGCGGGCATGCTCAGCCCAGATGGTACTTGCTATACCTTTGATGATCGTGCCAATGGTTTTGTGCCCGGAGAAGGCGCGGGTGTATTGGTACTGAAAAGATTGGCCGATGCTGAGCGCGATAATGATCACATCTATGGCGTCATACTAGGCTCTGCGACCAATCAAGACGGTACCACCAGCGGGATCACCGCCCCCAACTCACTATCGCAAGAACAGTTACACCGCGATATATACGCCCGTTTTGATATAAAACCCGATTCAATTCAAATGATTGAAGCGCACGGCACAGGCACCAGATTAGGCGATCCAATTGAATTTCAGGCCCTCACACGCACCTTCCGTGAGCATACGAATAAAAGCTCGTTTTGCGCACTGGGCTCAGTGAAAACTAACATTGGTCATTGCCTCACCGCCGCAGGTGTTGCTGGCGTGATCAAAGCACTGCTGGCAATGAAGCATCAAACCATTCCTGCGTCACTGCATTTTGAACAGGGTAATAGCTACATCGATTGGCAAGACTCGCCCTTTTTTGTTAATCAAAACGCTGTGCCATGGCAAGCTGAGACCAACCAAAAGCGCCGTGCGGCAGTCAGCTCGTTCGGATTCAGCGGCACAAACGCCCATGTGATTTTGGAAGAAT
Source organism: Pseudoalteromonas sp. ATL1 (assembly GCF_058933015.1). Taxonomy (NCBI): domain Bacteria; kingdom Pseudomonadati; phylum Pseudomonadota; class Gammaproteobacteria; order Alteromonadales; family Pseudoalteromonadaceae; genus Pseudoalteromonas; species Pseudoalteromonas sp. ATL1. Next base: position 576,028 of record NZ_JBZYXL010000002.1, read on the forward strand.
ATCAAGCAAAGCCAGCGCAAAATTTATCGCAGATCACATCACCCGTGGTCATCACACTCAGCGCAAAAAGCCAAGATGCGTTGATAGACAAAGCCAAGCAGTTACAAGCTTGGATACAACACGAGCAACTCGTTGATACGCAACTCGCAGCATTAGCCTATACCTTGCAAAGCGCCCGTGAAGAAATGGACCACCGACTGGCTTTGTGTGCCAGCTCAGTGGCTGATGTACAGAAGCATCTGGGGCAATTTTTAAATGACGCTCGCGGCAACTATAAACAAGGTGAAGTAAAGCAAGGCAAAGAGATTTTAAGTGCGCTTGATAGCAGCGATTTTGCGCGCTGGATTGAGCAAGGCGCGCTGAATAAGCTTTTAGCACTTTGGGTGGTGGGTGCCAACATCGACTGGACTTTGTTGTATGGCGAACAACTGCCTGAGTTACTGCGTTTACCCACTTACCCGTTTGCTAAAACATCGTATTGGTTACCAACTAGCGCAGCAACACACAGCGAAGCTAAACCGATTTCGCAAGAAAGAGAACCTCAGGCGCACACCGTGCTCGAGTTCAATGTGCAAGGTGATGATACAATTGCAGTGTGCACGCCCTCTTTTGCTGCGGAAAACCCAGTCCAAGCCCAACCGACGACAGCTCAGCCAACAAGGGTCCAGCCAACCCTGTTACATTACACACCCAATTGGATGCCCAAGGCGTTAGAATCAACGGCCCACAGTGTGCCAAACCGACATGTAGTGCTCATTGGCAATGATCTGGCAGAGTCTCTTTCGATACCGTCCACATGCCTTGTCAGCACTAAGCCAAGTATCGAGGCGCAACTTGAAGACTATACCAACCAGCTTGTCGCATTTTTTAACCAGCTCGACACGCACACCAATGGTGGCACATTGATCCAAGTCGTTATTCAAGACCAAACAGGCTTACTATCAGCAATCAACGGCGTACTCAAAACCGCAGCGATTGAATATAGCCACCTTAAAACTCAACTGCTCATCGTTGAACATAGCAATAGCCTAGCGCCATTATTAGCGCAGGAAGCCGCACAAGCAGATGAGTACATACGCTATCAAGGTGACCAACGACACGTGCTCAACTTTGATTTACTGAGCACTCATCCGCTAAACACTAATTCGCTCGGTACTGGTTTACAGGCGTCAAACGGCGTCCAGACAAACTCGCTGCCTTGGAAAGAAAATGGTGTCTATGTGATCACCGGCGGGCTCGGCCAGCTAGGTCAAACCTTTGCAAAAGAGATAGTCAAACACACATCTCACGCTCAGATAATCTTTGTCGGGCGACGCGCACTTAACGCAGATATACAAAACCAAATAGATGCGCTGAAAAGTGGCACTACACAGCTTTGTTATATGTCGGTTGATATTTCAGACAAAATTGCCGTCACACAACTATTTACTGAGTTAAAAACCAAGTATGCGCAGATCACGGGGATAATTCACAGTGCAGGGGTTATTAAAGATCAGTTGATCAGCAACAAAACAGCGCAAGAGGTCGCGCAAGTATTTGCACCAAAAGTGGCAGGCTTAGTGGCACTAGATGAGGCAAGCAAGGCATTTGATCTGGACTTTTTTGCCTGTTTTTCATCAATTGCCGGCGTGTTTGGCAACATGGGTCAGGCCGACTACGCCTGCGCCAATGCCTACATGGACCGCTTTATGGCCAACCGACAAGTGCGTGTACAAAAAGGTGAACGCTTTGGCTTAAGCCTCTCTATTAACTGGCCGTTTTGGTCGCAAGGTGGTATGCAAGTCGACTCACTCACCCAGTCTTTCTTACACGCACAGGGCATTGAGCCGCTGTCAAATGCACAAGGTATTGATGCCTTCTATCGTATTTTTGCGCTCGCGAGTATTCCAAGCCAGCACTGCTTTTTATTTGGTGATACGAATAAGCTCACCAAGTTATGGCATGGAAAAACGCTGCAAGCACCGTCGAGTTTAACAACCTCACAACTGGGCAAAAAGCGCACCCAACTCACGGCCTACATTAAGTCTGTGATTGCAGACATTACTAAAATTGACAGCCAAGATTTAGACGAAGACGTGGATTTTAAAGACATGGGCTTTGATTCCATTATGCTTATGTCGGTAGTGCAAAAGCTTGAATCTGATAACTTTTTAGATATTGATGAGCTACCACCCACCTTGCTGTTTGAGATAAGTACCATATCGGGTCTCAGTGACTACTTAGCACAACATCAAGTATCCCCCGCGTTGCAGGCACCCGCAATTGAGCGTGAGCAACCAAGTATAAGCGCCCTCATGCCACTGTCTAAAGCGCAACAAGGTTTGTGGTTGCTACACAAGCAAAATCCAACCTTGAGTCACTATCACGTTCCCGTAGTATTTGAAGTGAACAGCCTTGATGTGCCGTGCATGCAAGATGCACTCAACTGGCTCACTAAAAAGCATCCTATTTTGTCACTTGTCATGTCAGAGGTTGAGGGTTTACCACAACAACAAATCACAGCTCTTACGCCAACGCTTGAAAAACAAACGATGATAGTTGACTCAAAAACTGCGCTCGTGGAACTTATCAATCAAGACCTTAAAAAGCCGTTCTCACTCGATGATAAGGATGCGCTTTCACTGCAAAGCCAGTTGCTGTGGCGTGCAAAATATTGGCGCGTGCAACACGCTGCGCGAACATGTGATGTGATGGCACTGACATTTCATCACCTGATTATTGATGGTGTGTCAGCCACTTTGCTACTTGAGCAATTATGGCAAGCCTACAATGCACGCGTGTCAGGGCAAGTTTTAAGTGAACCACAACCCGATTTTGGCTTTTTTGCCTACCTTGATTGGGAAAAACAAATGTTAAATGGCCCGCATTGTTCTGTGTTAAAGCACTACTGGCAAACACAATTGCAGGGTGAATTACCTGTGTTGGCGCTACCGCAAAAACAACAACCAACGGGTGTTCAAAAACTGGCCAAGCGCATTGAACTTCCGATCAATAATGTGCAGGTCGAAAAAATTAACCAGTACTGCAAATTGCATGCGATAAACCCTGCGGCATTTTTCCTGTCGGCATTCCAAACGTTATTGAGCGCAAAAACGCACTCAAACGATATTATTTTGGGCGTGCCGGTTTTGCATCGTCCAAGCAAAGAAATGAGCAATGCCATGGGGCTGTTTGTTAACCAGCTGCCTCTGCGCACCCAACTTAACTTGCAGTGCTCTTTTGCAGAATTAGCCAAGACCAACCAAGGCCAGTTGCACGACTTAATAAAACACAGTAGTTACCCATTCCCTGAAATTGTTAATGCCCTTCAAGCACCAAGGGCCATGCACAGTCATCCTATTTTCCAAATGGGTTTTGCCTATCACAATTTCTTAACGCCGGACTGGGTTGAGGCTAATCAGGCACTTGTTGAGTCACTGTGGCGTGAATGCCTGCAAGAGCCTGAGTTAGACTTGAGTTTAGAAGTCACCCCGTTACCAAACACCTTTAACATGGCGTTTAAATTTGATGGTGCCATTTACCCAAGCCATGTGATTGACGCGTTAGCCAAAGACTATTTGGCACTGCTCGACGAAGTGATGTTGAACCACAATCAAAAGCTTGATGAATTGCGCCTCTTTGCACCCGTTCAGGTCAGTGTTCAGCCTACTCGTCAAAATCATGCGCAACAACACACGTTAGTTGAGTTATTTGACACACAAGCGCTGAAACACCCAGAACGTACAGCGGTCTGTTTTGGTATGCAATCCATTAGCTATAAAGCATTGCACGACAAAGCCAATGGCTTTGCCCACACTCTGCGCGCACACCCCGAGTTTAAGCAAGATACACAAAACCTTGTTGCTCTGTGCGCTCAGCCTTCTATTGAGCTTATTGTCGCTATCTTAGGCATTCTCAAAGCAGGCGCTGCCTATGTACCACTGGATGCCAATTCACCTGCGGCACGCATCAGTCATATTTTGCAAGATGCACAGCCTAGCCTTGTTGTACTGGGGGCTGATTTACCTCACGCTCAAACGATTGAACATCATCAAGTTATCAATCTACAAACGGCACTTTCTGGGCATTCTCATGTCACCAATATTAATCACGCTGCCAGCCACGATTTAGCCTATATCATTTACACCTCTGGCTCGACGGGTAAACCAAAAGGCGTACTTGTGGAGCATCACAGCGTGTGTAATTTGTTTGATAACACGCGCGCTTTATTTGGCTTTAATGAGCAAGATACTTGGTGTTTATTCCACTCTTATGCATTTGATTTCTCAGTGTGGGAGATCTTCGGCGCACTACTGAATGGTGGCAAGCTGCTTATTCCTGATGAATTAACACGTAAAGAGTCGGCGCGCTTTGCCCGTTTTGTTATAGATAACCAAGTAAGCATTTTAAATCAAACTCCTTCAGCGTTTTATCCGCTTATGGACGAATTGCTTACCAACACAAATGGCAGCAACGCCTTACGTAAAATTATTTTTGGTGGCGAAGCGTTGGATTTAAACAAGCTACGCCCTTGGTTTGAACACCCTATGCCTGCCAAACAGCCAGAGCTTGTCAACATGTATGGCATTACCGAAACCACGGTGCATGTGACCGAGGTCACGATTGATACCAATCTGGTAAGTCATCACAGCAACCAAAGTATCATAGGCCGCCCCTTACCTGGTTACAGCATCCATCTACTCGACGCGCAATTAAACCCGGTTGTTCAAGGACAAGTCGGTGAAATTTATGTTGGCGGCTGTGGTGTAACGCGCGGGTATCATAACCAAACAGCGCTCACCAATGAGCGCTTCATTAACCATCCTTGTGGTCAGCGACTTTACCGCTCGGGTGACTTGGCACGTTTAAATGACACGGGGTTGTTTGAGTATATCGGCCGAGCAGACGAGCAAGTGCAAATTCGTGGCCATCGAATTGAACTAGGCGAAGTGCAACATGCGTTGCAATCTCTTAGCTATATCAGTGATGCCTATGTGACGGCGGCACACAAGCAATTAGGACAAGTACTGGTTGCTTACCTCATTGCGCCTGAAGCGGTGCCTACAACTCAGGTACGTGCAGATCTATTAGCCATGCTGCCTGACTATATGGTGCCAAGCTACTTTATATATGTGCCTCACTTGCCACTGACAGCAAACGGAAAAATTGACAAACAAGCGCTGCTTCAGCAACTACCTTTCAACCAAACAGTTGAAAAGCCTCTAGCAAACAGCGCGCTATTGCGTACTGAAAGCGACCCTGTTCTTGTTAGCAAGCAACCGACCGCCGCGCAATCAGGCCTACAAACGGCCATTACCCAAATTTGGCAGCAAGTATTAGAAGTAGAGCATGTTGACGCACAGCTGCCATTTTTTGAGGCGGGGGGTAACTCCCTGCTCGCCAATGTGCTCAGTGCTAAATTTAAGTCGCAGTTAGGTATCGACTTTCCAATTACGCAGATTTTCCAATACAGTACCATTGCAGCAATGACTGAGTATGCCAAGGGGCTGCAACAGAACAACACAATCATGCCAGTTGAAACGCCAACGTCGACCTCAGCCGTAACAGAACAAACACAAAATGTGGCGGTGATCGGCATGTCATGCCAATACCCCGATTCGCCCGATCACCGAGCGTTTTGGCATAACCTTGTAGAAGAAAAAGACTTGATCAAGCGCCTGAGCGAGTCGAACGAGCAAGGTGATATTACTTGGCTTGATTCATGGATAGACGGGCAAGATCACTTTGACCCCGCGTTTTTTAATATCAGTGAAAAGAACGCCAAAACCATGAGCTACTCGCAGCGGCAGCTACTCATGCACGCTTGGAAGGCGATAGAAGATGCCGGTTACCGCCCAGAAAACATGCCAAATACGGGGGTATATGTATCCTCTTCGCTTACCGATGGCCCTGATTTAAACCTGCAAGATAAATTCAAAGACGGCCAGTTTGTCTTAAATGCACATGATTACGTGGCATCAACCATCAACCAACCAGGCACGTTACCGACCACCATTTCTTATCACCTTGGGTTTAACGGTCCAAGCTTATTCGTGCATTCAAACTGCTCATCGTCCATGTCAGCCATTGCATTGGCATGCAGTGCACTTAAAGCCAAAGAAATAGATTACGCCATTGTAGGTGCCGCTTGTTTATACCCGCAGCACTACACGGGTTACCAGTATGAAGCGGGCCTTAACTTTGCTGGAGACGCGCGCTGTAAAGTCTTTGATGAAAAAGCCGATGGTATGATTGGCGGTAGCGGTGTGTCGGTTATTGTATTAAAGCGTGCCGACGATGCAACACGTGATGCCGATCACATTTACAGCTTGATCAAAGGCATTAAAATAAACAATGACGGCAAAGACAAAGCGGGCTTTTTCGCACCGGGCACCCAAGGACAAATGAGCGTGATTGAACAAACGCTGCAAGCGGCCAAGGTGTCACCTGCGTCAATTAGCTACGTGGAAGCCCATGGCACAGGCACCGCGCTAGGCGACCCGATTGAGTTTTCATCGCTGCAACAGGTTTACCAAAAGCACAGCAACGATAAACAGTTTTGTGGCCTTGGCGGCGTAAAGTCAAACTTAGGGCATACTGATACGTTAGCGGGCTTAACAGGCCTCATCAAAACGTCTTTGGCGCTGCACCATAAAAAGCTACCGGCGTCTTTGCACTATACAAACGCCAATCCGCACATTGAACTGGCTCAGTCACCCTTTTATATCGTTGATCGCACTATGGATTGGCAAACACCGTTACTGCCAAGACGCGCCGCGGTCAGCTCATTTGGCATTGGTGGTACAAATGCCCATGCGATACTTGAAGAAGCACCGAGCAACTTTGCAAACGCCGCACTTGCAGATACATTGTCGGCGCAGCCTTCAATCATTGTACTTTCGGCGCAAAGCCCAGAAGTACTGGTAAAACAGGTTGCTCAGTTAAAGCAATATTTGGCAGCACACCCTCTCACCGAGCAACAACGCGTTTGCCTTGCGTACACATTGCAAACGGGCCGAACTGTGATGCCGGTGCGCACAGGTTTTGTTGTTAATTCAATTAGTGATTTACAAGCCAAGCTGGATGACTACTTAGCATCACCAAACTTTGTGCAAGCAAGTGACGAAGCAGCAAAGCACAACACGAATCAAGAAAGCTTAACTACTCTACTTGAGCACGGTCACTTCGATACCCTGTTGGAAAACTGGCTAGAAAATGGCGATAGCAATTGGGACTTTTTATACCAAGGCGCTAAGTTGACGAAGCTAAGTTTACCCACTTACCCATTTGCACTTAAAGCCATGCCGCTCGCCCATGCGCAAACAGCCATAGCGCCACAGCAAAGCAGTGCTAATCAAGTCAGTGACGGCACATTACTATTCAAAACGCCTCAGTGGGTAACTAAGCCACTGAATGAAACAAGTGATGTTGCTGCGTCAAATAACGATGCCCACCATGTGGTGTTGTGTGATATGCCATCAATCGATTTACCGAACGCGACAATACATAAACTGCAATCTCGCCACTTTGCCATTGAGCAAAAAATTAGCGATTTTGGCGTTCAGTTAGTTGAACTTATTCAGCGCCTAGCCAGTACTAAACAGCCAATTAAACTACAACTGATAGTGGCGGACAATGGCTTTGAAGATACTTTGGGTAACCTATATTGCTGTTTTCACGCGCTACTTAAAACGGCGAGCCTAGAATGCCAAGCAATCAAAACACAATTGTTGATCTTGAATGATGGCTGCGCGCACCAAGCAACGCAGATCGCGGCAAACATACAGGGCTTTGAAGATGCGGTTGTGCGTTATCACCAAGGTAATCGCCAAGTATTGCAGTATCAGCTCACAGCTGAACAAACCGCGATGTCACCATTTAAGCCCGGCGGTGTTTACCTTATTACCGGTGGCTTTGGTGGAATTGGCCGGCACTTTATTCAAGATTTAAACAGCAAACCAATTAATAAAACCGTGATTGTGACTGGCCGAAAGCCGTTATCACACCCAGATGTACAAGCGCATTTGCGTGACTTAAAGCACGCGAACACGCAATTGCAATACCGTGCGCTAGATGTATCACACAAAATGGATGTGCTGTTATTAGTGCGAGACATTCTCGCTGAGCACGGCACATTGTCGGGGGTTATTCATGCTGCTGGCATTGTGCGCGACACGCTTTTAAATAAAAAAGACGCCGAAACCTTTAAACAAGTATTGGCCCCTAAAGTCACGGGCGTTGTGGCGCTAGATGAAGCAACGCAAGACATACAACTGGACTTTTTTGCCTGTTTTGCAGGGCTCAGCGGCATCAATGGTGCACTCACGCAAATTGATTACGCCACTGCCAACGCCTTTTTAGACAGCTATATGCACCACCGCTGCGCACTTGTAAAAAGCGGGCAGCGCCATGGCTTAAGTGCCAGTATCGACTGGCCATATTGGCAAGATGGCGGGATGAAAATTAATCCTGACTTTGCCAACATCCTCAGTGATACAGGCTTTGCTCCGATGCCCACTCATTTAGGCATTGAGGCGTTTAATACAGCCATACAGAACCCACAAACCTTGGTTGAATTTACGCAGCACAAGAGCGCAAACGCAGCAAAAAGCGAAACACGTCAGTTAGCGCAATTTGCAAATAGTGCAGCCTTAGAGCTTGAGTTACAAAACGGCCTTGCAGACATCGCAGCCAACATTTTAGGTGTTGAAGTGAATGCGCTCGACCCAAACACTGACTTGGGTGATTTGGGGGCTGACTCCATTGCCTTTATCACTTTTATCAACCAAATAAACAGTCAATATCAGCTAGCACTGTCGCCAAGCGTGCTGTTTATGCATTCAACGCTGAACGGCCTAGTGCGCCATATTATTGATGAGCACAGCGATAAACTGCTTAACCAGCAAAGTGATGTTGCACCATCGAACAATATTCAAAGCAATGAATACGCAGCAAATAACAACGATGATCGTATTGCCGTTATCGGTATGAGCGCACAATTTCCAAAGGCCAATAACCTCGAAGAGTTTTGGCAAAACCTACTTGATAAACAAGATTGTGTGAGTGAATTTAACTGGTCAGGTGGCCCATTCCCCAATGAGATCAACTGGCTTGGCCGTCTTGAACGAAATCAAACGTTTGACCCGTTGTTTTTCAATATTGCGCCCGCCGAAAGTGAACGCATCAAGCTGCAAGAAAGCTTATTGATGACCCATGTGTGGAAGTGTATTGAAGATGCCGGTTACGATCCCAAAGCACTGGCGGGCACCAATACTGGATTATTCATAGGCTGTCAGGCAAGTTACCACGATGGCCTTGTAACCTCTGCGGCCTATGCCCCTAATCGTATGAGCTACTTTTTGGATTTACATGGCCCGAGTGAAGGCATTGATACCACCTGTTCGTCCTCGCTGGTCGCGATTCACAAGGCAATACAATCCATTCGCAGTGGCGAATGTGACCAAGCGATTGTGGGTGGCGTGAATGTTATCGACTCTCCCGTGGCATCGTTAGCAATGCATGACATCGGTGCATTATCGCCAACTGGTCGCTGCAGAACCTTCTCATCCGCAGCAGACGGCATCGTGCGTGGAGAAGGCGTGGGTATGATTTTTCTGAAAAAGCTATCGCAGGCAGAACAAGATAACGACCCAATTTACGGCACGTTGTTAGGCTCCGCCATCAATCACGGTGGTAAATCGCAAGGCTTTACCGTGCCTAACGCAAAAGCGCAAACAAGGTTGTTACAGCAAGCTTGGAAAGACGCCAATATAAACCCCACCACGCTGAGCTATATTGAATGTCACGGCACGGGCACCTCGTTAGGGGACCCCGTTGAACTAGACGCACTTAAAGCGGCTTATAAAAACGCAGCGACTGACTCTATAACCTCACACCACTGTGCGCTTGGCTCGGTAAAAAGCAATATTGGTCATCTTGAAATTGCAGCGGGTATTGCAGGTGTGATTAAGGTGTTGCTGCAATTTAAACATCAAACCTTAGTGCCATCGTTACATGTGGATGAACTAAACCCCTATTTAGCAATAGAAAACTCTGCATTCAAAGTGCAATCTGACACCACACCATGGCACAGTGAGCAGCCACGCAGAGCGGGCGTGAGTTCATTTGGGATAAGCGGTGTTAATGCCCACTTAGTGTTAGAGGAATACTCCGTTCAACAATCACAGCGCGCGCCGATACATGACCTAAGTGGTGATGCGCCCGCGCATGTCATCACATTATCTGCCACCAGCAAAGCCACGTTAAAACACAAAATGCACGAGCTAGAAGCGTATCTTGAAGCACATCCAAACACCGCACTGTCGTCGCTCGCTTATACCCTACAGGTTGGCAGAACGGCACATCAATACCGCTTAGGTTGGACGGTGTCTTCCATTGAGTCGTTACAACAACAGCTGGTACAAACATTGGCGTGCGATGAGCTTAGCTGTCACGCGGTGAAAGGCTCTAAAGCGCCTACGCTTGACGATCACAATGCGCAAAAACTGCAACATCACCCTGAGGCGTTACTGCGTTTTTGGCTAGAAGGTAAAGGCGTAAACTGGCAGTTCCTCTACACAGACAAACCCACTAAGTTACATCTGCCCACAACGCCTTTTATTGCTGCTGAACAAAAGCCGCGTGTAGCAAACCAAACTCAGGTTCCATGGTTGCTACTCAACAATCAGTGGCAAGCACAGTCGCTCACATGCCCGACAGATTGGCAATCACAACTTGAGCACGTACTGGCTAATAAAAAGGTGCTGATCGTTGCCGAAAATAACAAGCGCCAAGCGCCTCTTTTAACCAAGCTAAACAATGGACACGTTGAAACAGTACTGTTTGCTCAATTAGATACGCTAAAGTTCACATCAGACACACTCCCCGATGTGGTGTTTTTTATCGGTGAACAAGCTCATTTCGAGTCAGTGCAAAAACGTATTCAACCGCTGTATACCTTTATGCAGGCCATTTCGCCGTTTGATAAACATGCCATGCAGTTGTTTTACGCTCAACCTATGAGTGGTAAGCATAGCGCGCATGACGACATCAGCGCATTGCTTAGAAGCTACACCATGCGCAACTCATCTCATAGCTGGATCTTCATTGCATTTGCAAACAACGCGGAAAATTGGGCCGACAAACTACTTCAAGAGCTGATTTGCCCAATTTTGAACGGTGAAACCTCGCAGCCCAATCATATTAAATATCAAGATGACAGACGTTTTGCGCAGGCCTTGCAGCAATGTGATACGCCTGCACCAACGCACGTTCAGTTCAAACAAAATGGCGTTTACTTAATTGCAGGCGCGTTAGGAGAACTTGGTTTAGCGCTTTGCACACAGCTGTTGCGTGAATATGATGCCACTCTCGTACTGCTTGGCAGGCGACAAGAACCTGACTGTGCGGAAGCGCTTGCAACACTGCGCGCCTTAAATAAGGGCCACGTACATTATCTCTGCGCCGATATTGCATCGCAAAATGACCTCAACAGCGTTAAGCAATTTATTGACGACAAAGAGTTATCTTTGAACGGACTATTTCATCTTGGTACGGTATTTACGTCTGACGAAAATAGCTGGGACGATTTTGAACACGCCATGCAAGTAAAAGTGCAAGGCTCACTGTGCCTGGATAACACCTTTGCAGACGCTGAGCTGGATTTTTTTGTGATGTTTGCCTCCATGGCGGTGTTTGGTAGTCTCAATCACCTGTCGTACTCGTATGGCAATGGCTTTCAAAACGCCTTTGCTGCCGAGCGCCAACAAGCAGTTAAGGCAGGTGAAAGACACGGCAAAACACTGGCCATAAACTGGGGGTATTGGCACTCAGACGACCCAGTTAAAAGCATTGAAAATAGCTTTGCGCAAAAGAAGGGTTACCAGCTAATCAATATGCCAGAAGCGTTTGCACTGATGCAGTCTTTGCTCAGCTCAGAATATACTGCGGTTGGCGCATTACTAAGCCAAACACCAGATAAAATTTACCAAAATACGGCAAGACTATTAACGCGTAAAACCACGCTTGGTGAAGCAAGTGCCTTGCCCAAAAATCTGGCCATTGATAGCGTTGAGCACGCTGACGTGCGAAGTGCGGTGATCCACGTGGTGAGTAATGTGATTGGCGTACCCGCCGATGAGTTAGACCTTGATTGCGACTTGTATGAATACGGGTTTGACTCAATCTCCCTGCTCAAAACCTTTGCGCAATTAAAGGCACATTTAAGCATTGAACTGCAAGCCGATGCATTCAAAAATATGAACACCATTGGTGCGTTTATTGATGACATTGAACGACTTGCCCAAGTGCAGCAAAACGGTCAACAACTTGAAGTGCAGCCGCAGCCCGACTTTATTTTGGATGCAGGTTTTACCCCCAAGACAAACACCACGGGTTTACATAATGCATTTGAGGGTGAAGTAAAATCAGTGCTACTCACTGGTGCAACGGGCTTTTTAGGTAGCCATATCTTGCAGCAGTTATTGGATGAAACCAACGCGACCATGTATTGCTTGGTGCGTGCAACATCATTAAAACAAGCGAAACAGCGCATTGTACAAGCCGCTAAACGATACAAGTTAAAAATCGATATGACACGTGTGGTACCGCTGATTGGCGACATGGAACAAGCGCAACTGGGGCTGTCTGATAAAAACTGGCACAAGCTCTGTGCGCAAGTACAGCACATTGTTCACACCGCCTCCTATGTGAATCACATTCAACCTTATTTTGCGTTTAAAAAGTCGGTTGCTGGGACGAATCAATTGCTTGATATCGCCACAACTCATTCGCTGAAAATGCTCCATTTTGTATCGAGCACAACGGCCAGCACGCAAATCAAGAATTCGCATTTTTCGGTCAACCCTATTGAAGACTTTATTGAAGTGGAAGATGCGCAGCTTATTTGTAGTGGCTATGGCCAATCTAAATGGGTGCAAGAAGAAAACATCCGTCAAGCTGCACAAGCAGGCGTGCCCTATACCATTTATCGCTTTGCGCAAATATCGGGGTCATCAAAAACCGGGATTGGCAATACAAATGATATCTTCCACCGTATTTTAAAAATGCTGCTAAAAGTGCCCGTAAAACCCGCTCAATCACCTTATTTACTTGATATTATTCCAGTAGATAAAGCAGCAACCGCCATTGTGCGAGGCATGAATGATGAGAAAAAACGCAATACCGTCTTTCATGTCGCCAATGCTGAACCACTGCCAGTCGACACTTTTTACAACTTTGCTGAAACACAGCACTGCGCCCATAAAGCCGTTGATAAAAAAGAGTTTATTGCAGCTTGCAACGCGTATATTGAAAGCTTGGCTCAAGGCAATGACAGGATCATTATGCAAGGGTTACTCACCGCAAGACCCGGCTATGATGAATACCTATTCGAAAGCTACCTTATGCCCATGTCGCCCTACAATAAAGACAATTACCTGTCGTTACTCGCCAACTATGAGATCAACGCCATAGACTGGCGCGACTTGTTTGGCACCTACTTCGAACAGTGGCACACCGACAAACACTACGCCGATATTTGGCAATCACGTTGTGAACCTAGCAAAGAGTAAACGCCCCGACCCAAGCGTCTCAATTTATGCACGAGTGTAATTGAGACGCTTGATTGGGCGTGTTGGTAAACCAATTAGTTCATATGAACTGTTGGGTGTAGGAAAGGGAGTAGTTTATTTAATGGTTGGTTGAGCTGTGTGATCAACCGATGGACAAACTCACTTTTGGACAGAGATGAGTCAGAGCCGAAAGGACGGCGCAGTGCCAGTATTGGACCTTGAAGCGTAACTACTTTCAGCCTCTGTCCGCTTCATTTGAGCTAGAAGCGCTGATGCCGTCAATTTTCGATAAAGCCATTAAGGTAGAGCTTTTGTGATGACTTTACCTGCTCTCACCTTGGCATACGACGTCAGTGTTTCAATGTCTGGAGATGACTATCGTAGAGTCTGGAAACAGCTGTCAGGGGTATAACCAACCTGATAACACTACTTAGAAGCGACTTCAACGTTACTCTTATTACGGTCCCCCAAGGTGGTCGTTTTTGATCCAGTAACCGATCCGCGATAACATGGCCGTGCTTTGTCAGTTGAAAGTTTACAATAGAAGCCCCATCCAAATTTGTGGATATTTAGAAGAGGGAACCTGCTGTGCATATTGAGAGAATAATCCTACAGAACTTTAGAAGCTTTGGACCAGAAGGTCAGAGCATAGCTGTCGATCCGGATTTAACCACCCTGGTTGGAGCAAATGGTGCTGGGAAAACGGTCTTGATGCAGGCTTTGCAACGAATGTTCGGCATATCCAACGAGCAGCGGACGATCCGTCGTCAGGATTTTCATATTCCCTCTTTGGAAGCAGAAATACCAAGTAAGCGAACTCTCACGCTTGAAGCCATTGTCGCTTTCCCTGAACTGAATGATGAAGACGGAGATCACTCCGTAATACCAGACTTCTTTCACCATATGAGCGTTACAGATGAGGGCGGCAAATTGAAGTGCCGTTTGCGCTTGGACGCGGAATGGGAAGATGATGGCTCAATAGATGGTTACATTACGAGCCAGTTCCGCGCGGTTACGACATGGGGTGAGCCTGAAGAGAGTGATTTTTGCAACGTGCGTCCAGCGGATCGCTCTCGAATCCAATTGATCTACGTACCAGCCACACGATGCGCAGTTTCCCAGGTATCAGCCTTTCTGAAAGGTCGGCTTTGGAAAGCTATTAACTGGTCAGAACAAGTTCGATCATCTTTTACTCAAAAGGCTACAGAGCTGAATGAATCCTTTGAGGGTGAAAATGCGATTAGTACCGTGACTGGAAAGCTCACAGACCGTTGGCAGGAGCTGCATTCTGCTGGAACTGATAGTACACCGAAGTTTCGTCCGGTCGACCTACGTTTTGAAGAGTTTGTTCGTAAAGTAGAGGTACTGCTGCACCCAGATGAAAGTGGTCGAGATCGAAGCATTGATGAGCTAAGTGATGGCCAAAGTTCGTTGTTTCACATCGCTATGACTTCAGCCACTCTCGATGTTGAAACCGAGATCTTAGCCCAACCAGAGAGTGACGATTTTCTTGGTGCAGACTTGCCCTTGCCCTCATTGACTATATTGGCACTTGAGGAGCCGGAGAATAACCTAGCCCCATACTATCTATCTCGAATCATAAGCCAGATCAGCAGCCTAGTGCATGGCTTAAGAGCTCAAGCAGTACTATCTAGTCATTCGCCGAGCATTCTCGCCAGGATCCAACCAACGCAAGTAAGGCACTTCAGGCTACAAACAGAATCAAACACCACTGTTGTTCGTCAACTGACTTTACCCGATGAAGAGAATGAAGCTGCAAAGTACATCCAGCAAGCGGTGAGAGCCTATCCAGAGTTGTATTTCGCTAAGGTCGTGGTTCTCGGGGAGGGGGCTTCCGAAGAGGTAATTCTTCCCGCTATATCAGAAGCGATGGGAATACCAATTGATAAGTCTTTTGTCGCCATGGTTCCATTAGGGGGCCGACATGTAAACCACATGTGGCGTTTGCTAACAGATTTACAGATCCCCTTTATCACATTACTCGATCTGGATTGGGGGCGGCACGGCGGTGGCTGGGGAAGGATTAAGAACGCAGTCGCCAAGTTAATAGAATATGGAATACCAGCTGAAAGTATTTTTACTCATGGAGTGCATGCTGACGGGGTATCTGTAAATCTGGCTGAGTTTGATACCTTCAGGCGTGATGATTATGAATTTATGAGTCGTTGGGTTAGCTATCTTCGGCAACCCCGTTTTAACGTATACTTCTCCAGCCCATTAGACATTGATTATTCGATGCTAAAAGCATTTCCCGAACAATATCGGATTGCACCCGACGAAAGCTCTACCGGTCCATCTAGTCGTGGGGAGCCTGGTCATGCCGTCATGGGCGACGAGGGAAACCCTGAATTTTATGCTGACGACCTACTTAATCTGCGCTGGTACAGATACCTGTTCTTAGGAAGAGGTAAGCCTAGCACGCACATCCGAGTGCTTGGATCTATTACGCCAGAACAGTTGGCCCAGAACGCGCCAGAAGAACTGCGAGCGTTAGTTCAGTCTATTCACGCAGCTCTTCAAAGCTAGGGGGCTAGGTGAAGTTTATTCAACCCGATCATTGGCGGCCCAAAGGGATCGACGAGCTTGAGCCAAATGCTTGGCAAGCACTATGGCGACGAGAGTCCATAAGCGTTATCGCTGGCCCAGGTGCAGGAAAGACAGAGTTTTTAGCGCAAAAAGCTGCATATTTGCTTGAGACTGGCCTATGCCCACCAAACCAAAAAATTCTAGCCATTTCATTTAAGACCGACGCTGCAAAAAATCTCGCAGATAGGGTGGAAGAACGGTCTCCAGAAGAGCTAGGTAGTCGATTTGTTTCGATGACCTTCGACGCTTTTTCTAAAAATATAGTTGACCGTTTTCGTATGGCGTTGCCACCACAGTGGAGACCAACAAAACCATATGATGTCACTTTTGCAACTCGCCAGCAGATAACCCGTTTTTTAGGTCGAGAGCGGCAAAAAAATAGTCATATCTCCGGATTGTTGAATGCTATAGCCAGAATAAACCCAATAACTTTTGAGTCTACATTTGTTGGCTCAAGGAAACTTGGTCTAGCTTCGAACGACATAGGGGAACGGACTCTTTATGATAATTGGTTAGCCGAACAAGTAAGTTGCGGAGATGAAGAACTATCACAACTGACATTCATGACAATAAATCGGCTGGCTGAATATATAATTCGTACCAATGTCCATGTGCGACGAGCTCTGAGAGCAACGTATCCATATGTCTTTGTGGATGAATTCCAAGATACGACTTATGGTCAGTATGATTTCCTGTTGTCAGCCTTCGGTTATAGTGAAACAACGGTAACGGTTGTGGGGGATTATAAGCAGAGGATCATGGGTTGGGCCGGAGCCCGAGGTGATGCGTTTCATCAGTTTGAGGCCGATTTTTCGGCACAACGATATCCGCTGTTGCTTAATCACCGCTCTTCTCCAGAACTGGTCAGGATACAACATGTTATTGCACAAACTATTGACCATGAGGTGAGAGAGGTTCAAACAAGTAACCACAGTCAGGTATCTGGTGATGCTGCTTGGATTTGTTTTAGCTGTAACGTAGATCAAGAGGCCAGCTACTTGGCGCAGTGGATTGCGAATGACATGCGAAGCAGGTCATTGAATCCAAGGGACTATTCCGTTCTGGTGCGTCAAAGACCTGAGGATTACGAAGAGCAGCTATCTTCATATTTAACTCAGTACGGGCTTTGCTTGCGAAATGAAAGTGTGAAAATAGGTAAAACTACTCTTCAAGATTTACTTGCTGAGGAGCTGACTATTTTGTTTTCTAATCTTCTACGGCTGGGACTTGGGCATCGAAATGCGCAAGTTTGGAATCAATTATCAGCAGATGTACAGCTGCTTCGTAACACACCCCCAGAAGATGAAAAAGCACTGAGACAGGTTGAACGCCGATTAGCATTATTTATTTCTGAACTCAAGGAGTTGATGCGACAATCACTTACACCTGACAATGCTCGCCTCGTTTTTGAACGAATTATTGCCTTTATTGATTTGAATGATCTTCGGAAAACATTTGCTCGTTACGCGACTGGAGATCTGCTTGAAATAAACCTAGCAGCACTTGAAGAGTTTTTTACAAACTGTGTTGATACCCAGAGTTCTTGGGGAAATTTCCTGGAAGAATTTGAAGGTACAAATCAGATTCCGCTAATGACTATTCATAAAAGCAAGGGGCTGGAATTCGATACAACTATTTTCATGGGGATCGATGATAATGCTTGGTGGTCCTATCGACCCGGCGATTCCGAAGGTCTATCGACATTTTTTGTGGCGCTGTCTCGCGCTAAACAAAGGGCTATTTTTTCCTATTGCCAGCAAAGAGGGCAAAGAACCAAGATCGCAGATTTTTATGCGTTGTTGTCGGCTGCCGGTGTTCAGGAGTATGTGATCCCACCAAGTGTGGTAGTATAATGAATTTGGTCGCCCCATTTGGGGGTAATGTAATACCTTTTCTAATTCTTTAACTGCTAATTGAGTGAAATCTGCAATTCACTTATGTCCCAAAATAAGTTAGAGAAATTTAACTCCCTAGTGTTGATTAATAGATAAACGCCCCCATAATATTACTACTTGGAAAACGGGAATAATCTCACACTATTGGGAAGCGTTAGTTTCCGTGGGGATAAAACCCTAACACTTTGCGCGCTCATCCGTTCGTCGTGTCGTCGTATTACTCGTTATGACATGTACCAATGAATGACGTGCAGGCCGTTCGGTGAGAAACGAACGGTCTTGGAATCTAGAGGGTAAAAACTGTTCTTTTCTCCCGTCCTTAAGTTACGCGTGAGACGGTGGCAATCGCCCCGGTAACTATGAGGATAACGTTATGTCTGATACAGACGACCCAAGTAAAGAAGAACAGACCCGAATGCGGCGACGTAAAGTCGTTAAACATCTAGTCAAGCCATGTAAATGGCTAACTAAACTCTTGGCTCTCTATAGATTTTATAGATGGGTTGAGGACCCGATAAGTAACTTTTTGGAGTGGCTCGTCGAGGGTGATGGCTCGGGACCTCTAGATAACT
The DNA here is from genome assembly GCF_058933015.1 of Pseudoalteromonas sp. ATL1. Taxonomy (NCBI): domain Bacteria; kingdom Pseudomonadati; phylum Pseudomonadota; class Gammaproteobacteria; order Alteromonadales; family Pseudoalteromonadaceae; genus Pseudoalteromonas; species Pseudoalteromonas sp. ATL1. Next base: position 594,652 of record NZ_JBZYXL010000002.1, read on the forward strand.
ATATCGTTGGAGGAATGAGAACTGAGAACGCGGAACCGTTATCCGATAGATCAATCGCCCTTATATAAATTACAGGCAAAAAGGAAGCTAGCCGAGTTACTCGGTATGGATCTTAAAGTCTTACTGAACTTATCCGAAGACGAAAATAACTTCCGAATATTCACTATCCAAAAGAACGGAAAAGACCGAGAAGTCCAAGTCCCGAAGTCAATTTTAGAGCAAGTCCACAAGAGGCTATTTAAGCTCTTACAGCGAATAGAAACTCCTGAATACCTCCACTCAGGGATCAAGAAAAAATCTCATATAACGAACGCCAAGGCCCACGTAAAAGGCTCCGCGCTGGTCAAACTAGATATTAAGAAATATTACCCGTCGACGAAACGAGAAGCCGTCTATCATTTTTTCAGAACCTGTTTATTCTGTTCGCCTGACGTATCAAAAATACTTACAAATCTAGCTTGTGTTAATGGCCATATCCCGACGGGGAGTCCTTTAAGTCAGATCTTAGCGTTCTTTTCGTCTTTGCCGATGTTTGAAAAAATAGGCGAGTTGTCCGCTACTAATCAGATAACCTTTACGGTCTATGTTGACGACTTAACGTTTTCTGGAAAGGTTGTCCCTGGGGCTTTTATTTGGGAGGTTAAGAAGCTAATACACGGTTACGGTTATCAGTATCATAAAGAGTTCTCTAGTCCTCCCGAAAAGACCAAGCTAGTAACTGGCGTCGCAATTAACGACATAGGCTTACAAGTCCAAAATAAACACCATGAAGCGATCCACGGGTTATACGTCAAGTATATCGAAGGAACCTTAAAGCCTGAAAACAAGGCGAAGCTTCTCGGGATGTTAAGTTCCGCTTCTCAGGTTAGCGGACGTTACGAATCAATCTTTCGGCATTTATTAAGGTTGGAGAAATGATGAAAAGCTGGTTAGCCAGCTTCCTCTTGTCCAAAAATGTTCTAGTGCGTCTGTTTCTCGCTCAAAGTCGCCCTTAGAGCATTTACGTTAACTCGTTTTGGGGCATAAACGAGCTACTACCAGGGTCTGCTATTGCACTTAAGAGACGATTGCTCGCTGTTTCTAGCTTTCGATATAAACGAAGTGCCATCTTACTTTGACCGTTTGATATGCTTTTTTCTAAATTGGATGTATAACTGAACGAACCAATGGGGTCAGAGTCATTGATTTCTTAATCGCGTGGTTTTCTAGGTTGACGTCAGCGTACATCTTCTTGAGCTTGGCATTTTCTTCTTCAAGCTCTTGTTGACGCTTAACCTGTGCGCTTATATTTAGTTAAACGTCACATTGTTCTCTTGCCATCGCCCTGCCGCCAACCAGTGGCCCTGCTTTGTCATCATCATTAGATGAAACATGGATCTGTGAAGGTCTCCCCATAGCAACGCCTTGTAGAAATAAAGCTTCTTCATTGCCTAAATGGGTGTAGCGTCTCAAATAACACTGTAAGGCACCACTGGCACTGCCAGTCGCACACTCTTCGGGTATCTGCCAATGGGGCGCGAAATTTCTAGTGTATGCAGTGTGGTTGCTCTGCGTGTTACACATTTCAAACGCATGCACACTTGCTAGGTTATGCTGCTGACAAAACGCTGCCATCGCGTGTGCATTTATCACTAACTTATCCAACATATCGCTTTTCACGGGCAGTAATAGATCAGGCAAACCGGTATCAACAACCTGAATTTTCAAGTCTTGCTCAATAAAATCAACATCTGGCATTAAAAACAATGGCCTAATATCAGCAGCAGCAAACGCTTGACCAAACCGCGGCGCTCTCTGTTGCATGGTAATTTTTTGGCTCTGCTCTACTTTGACTGCAACAGGCCCTGCTTTAGTGTGTTGACGATATGTGCCAGCCTGGATTAGATTCGTACTATACAAATGGTGCGCTACAGCGAGTGTGGCATGACCACAGAAGTCGACTTCTTGTGTCGGCGTAAAAAACCTAACGCTGTATCCTTGATAACCTATATCGAATACAAAGGCCGTCTCCGACAACCCCATGTGGTGCGCAATCATTTGCATCGAACGGTCACTTAATCGTTCTGTCACCACTACGCCTGCTGGATTACCGCCTTGGCTTTGATGCACAAACGCATCCACAATATAAACGGTGGCAGATTTGTGCTTATTTGGGCTATTTTCGGAGTAACCGGCCACTGTATATCACCTTCTTGTTTTTTCTTATATTCTTGATGCGATTTTTAAGTGCTGTAGGTCGGTATAAGCTAAACGCCATCCGACTTGGAAACATTTAATATTGTTGTATACAACCAAAGTGGGTTGTCTTACTCAAGCGTTTATTTTCCTGCTCGCTCAAGCTTTCTTTGCAATAGGCTAATGCGTGCATTGAGTTGTTTAAATGTATGTTGTGAATAATAGTAATTGAGAAAAAACGCCACAAACCCCGAACACGCGACGCCAATCATAGGGTCAACAAATACCATCAGAGCCACAACTAGCGTAAAAAATGCAAAAATAAGAACAAAATGATGCATGAAACCAAATAATTTTCGGTTGTCACGCTCCACTCTTTTAATACGTGTATCTAAATCCATCGCTCAGAGGCCCTAGCTTCAACATGCTAATTTAATTACATAAATAGCAAATCAATGTACCCATTACAAATAATATTTAGTGAAATTAATACAACTATCTCACTCGCTTCAAACTTATTATTGGCTGCTTTGTGTTTCCAAGTATTTAATAAAACCCGGTGATTCAATGTAGTATTTGTCGCCGTACTGGGAGATTACCGTCATCGTTTTCAGTTTTTTGATACAGGTTTGAATGGTAGACGGCGTTACATTCATCCCCGTTGTTTGGGCCAAATACTCTACCATCTGAGCGCTATAAAGCGCGTTATTGCCTTTTTTTATTTGTCGTAATACTTCAATATCGATGTCTCTTAGACGTTTTTTCAGATTTTCAAAATCCCCGTCTTGGATCATCAAGGCTTTGATGTAATCCGCGCCTTCTTTGAGCGATGCCTGATTGGCCATTAGATAGGTGACAAGCTTCATCATCCAAAAGGGCGATTTGTCGATTTCTTCATAAAAATCATTCATCGCCAACGGGTCATACTCTAAATTGAAGTGTTTTTTCAATATGTTGCAACAATGCCGAACGAACTCTTCGTCAAGCCGTGGAAAGTCGATCATAAAGGCCGAGTCATAAAATGGCTTGTCTTTGTCTGAAAACATGGCGTTTACGCCAGAGCGGCTAGACCCCGCAAATACCACGCAAATGTCGCTGTAGGTGTCTAACGCGGTGCGCAGTGCATGCTGCACAGGTAAAAACTTATCTGAAGACGCTAAATGCTGAATTTCATCAATAATAATAATGACTTTATCACCACATTTTTTAAAGAGTGCTTCGACCAATTGGCCAATTTTAAATAACTCAGACTCACTGGGCTTGTGCGCATTTTTATCGCTAAATTCGATGGTCGCCTTGCCAAATACGTTGTTACCCACCTCGAGTTTTTTGATTTCACTCTTCGCTAAATCACTCAATTTGCCTTTTACCGATTCATTTAACGCGGTGAGCGTATTGTTCAGGGCCTGAGTGATGGCTAATGTCGGGCTGTCAGGTTCCCCCCACAAGTTGATGTACACAGGAATAAAACCATTATCGATTGCAATGGGGTACAAGTCTTTAAGCAAAAACGTGGTTTTTCCGGTTCGGCGCACATCGAGCAAGGCGATCCGACTTACGGCCCCTTGATAAACCGTTTGTAAATAAGATTCTGCTAGCGCTTTGCGTTGAAAATGCCAATTGATCTTTTTCATGATTTGTCACTCTGATATGCACCATTATGTTTGATTATGCACAGTATACATAATCAAACATAATAGACCATAAGCCTTTTATTTAAATCAAGCAACCCATTGAAAAGTATATAGATATAACTAAAAACTCACAACGTGTGCTATCACCTAAAAAGGAAAAATTAAAGCTTCGTATTTAAAGAGTAGTCGTGACAGACTACTCATGTAACGGCTAGGCGTTATCTACAACCGTTGACGTCTAACTCTTTTACTTCAAAATACGTATCAAAACTGGTTGTTTCTCCACTGTAAAAGTCGAACTCAATTTTTTGCTTGAGTCTTTGAGAGGGGATTATCACCGTATTTAAGAGGTAAGGTATTTGTCTTACAAACTGCCCATTTGCATCAAACTCTATAGACGCTTTATTAACGCCTGAGCCACCTAGTGCGCCCCCTTCAATGTTCACCAATTCACTATCGAGGCTAAAATATACATCCCATTTTAGGCTATCAACGCGCAGCAGATATGCCTGCAACAACTGCTGACTGCCGTCTCGCATACAAACATACGTTGCAGTACTTGCGTTATAACTGAAGACATCATCTGGGGTAAAATTTTGCGTGTCTAATATCGGCTCAAAACGACCTGACGGTAAATTTAAGGCCAACTTTACCTTTGATGTTCCAAAAGAGAGATTTACCGAGGAGTTATTATCTAATGTTTTTAAATCAGACACTTGCTCCGAAGATGAGCTGTCAAAGGCAACAGTAGCGGCAACCATAAATAATGGTAAGAGTAGTTTTTTCATTTCTTCATCCTTAAGTTTATTGAGCAAATCAATGACGGTCACAATCAATGAATGATTGTTCCCAAAAATAAATTTGCGGGCGAAATATAACAACTAGGAATAAGTTATACAAACAGGAAGAAACGAGAAGGTACTGACACGCGCAATGTGGGCTAATAATTATGCGTACTAATACCTAATAACGCGTAGCAAGAATGGGCAGCATCCGACCAAATAATATCAACTTGGCCAGATGCTTATAACAATGTATAGATAGCAGTTATTGATTGTAAAGTGCCTGAATATCACTGTGACTTAACGCTTTTTTGTAAAAGCGTACATCGTCTAAATCGCCCTTAAAGTGGTTTCCGATGCTTTGATTATCACCATTTCGGCGCGCGCCCAGCAAAATATCCATGCCATTGCTTGGCATAAAACCCGACATTTTTGTGCCTATTGGCTGACCATCCAAATATAAGGTAAATTCATTCTCGCTGTGATTGTTCACCAGCGCAGCAAAGTGCCATTGACCATCATCTATCGTATCGGATTCACTTCGAATGGTTCGATAAGTATCCCCTTCCAAACCAACTCTGCCATATAAAGCACCGTTACTACCGGCATATAAATAAAACTGCACCTGCTCGTTAGATTTAACTACCTTAGAGATCAACGCACCACTTTTGGTGGTTCTAAACCACAACGTGGCAGTAAAACTGTGTTGCTCAGGGTCAACATCCATCAACTCATGCGCGCCCAAGTTGACATGGTCATCGCCATCAAAGTACAGCGCGCCTTGATGTTTACCATCAACGATCCATGTTGCCCCTTCAACGTCACCATTAACACTGCTTAGCGAACCTGTATTAACTGCCGTATTGCCCGACTGCTCGTTAAGCTGCAATGTCAGTAACTCAGCGTAAGTTGGGTCAAAACTAAAAGTTGCTTCAACAACATGGTGCGCAACCACATTTTCAAAAACGTACTGCTCACTGGGTGTAACCACTTCACCATCAACTTGCAAAGCCGATACTTGATGTAAAGGCGCTGGAACGATGTCTACAACCTGTGTACCGCCGCGTACAACTGAGATTGGTCCATTCGGTAAAATGTCTCCATTGCCTTGTGAAAAGGTACTGATCCGCAGAACTTTAGGGGCAAAATTTGCTTTTACAATTTTGTACCCGGTCACCTCACATTGCCCGTTGCTTATTTGATCACACCCTTGCCAACCCAGGAAGTCATGCGTGCTATCCGCCACTGCATTCAAGGTGATAAGTTGAGTCGGAGCGAATACATGACCGCACACCGTCGGGCAATCAATACCATTTGGTGTACTCACAACCGTGCCTCCCTCATCGGCTAGCACACGCAGACTCACGTATTCCAACGCACCAATATCATAAGCGCCTTGCAAAGGGCGTGATACGTTCACTAAATCTTTTACTAGATGCGTGCTATCAATACCGTACTCAGTTGGCATATCTGTACCTGTATTCACCGCTGCGGTATCAGGCAGTAACGCATAAGGCAAAGCTTCGTTCGTTGATAACACGTTCTCTGAGGTCGTTAAGTTGTTAGCTAGTACCACGTTCCCATCAATATCCATGGGTGTACCGCTTGGTATCACTAAGTTATTGGCAACGCTGTGTGCCTCTAAATCGATACCGAAATCGACACTTTCTTTAACTGGATTAATGATGGTGTTGTTGATCACATGATGAGACTTTCCAGCATAAATTTGCTGCCAAGGAATATGTTGATTGAACTCATTGTACATTTTATGGTGGCTATCATCGGTATTAAAGCGTACTTGTATCGCGGCTTCTCTGCCATATCTAGCCCCTTTACCAACATCTTTAATAACGTTATTCGCAATCACACCACCAAGTGTGGGCGCATGAATGCCTAGCCCGAAACCGCCACTTTCCCCTCCTTCTAGGGTATTACGGTATACATCGCAGTAAACATTGCTCTGCAGGCTAATTGCACCAATTTGGTCGCGGTTTTCATTTGCGGTTGAGAAGTTGGTAACCTGGTTATTAAATATCTCGCAGCCAATGGCACTCGATTTAACGTTGATAGAATCCCAGCCTGTGCTGTCCACTGTGTTGTTGAAAATTTTTACGCCAATGAGCTGGCCCGCAATTGGCTCGTTGTAGTCACCAAAGGCAACCTGATTTTGCTTATCCGTTTGCTGATAATACTGACAAATGCGCCTTTCATTACCCCCCATGCCTGATCCCGGTAAATGAAAGGGGTCCGGGTGCTCGCTCGCTTTATACAATCGATAGCTGCCGTTTGAGCCTATGTACATGCCTTCAGTGCCAGTGTGGTGAATATAATTGTCATGAAAACTGGCATTACGGAACACCATATCCTCTTTAGAACTCGCGTCTAATTGATTAATTTCACCGTCATTGTTGTAATCATGCATATGTTCTTTTTGGTATTGCGAAACACTGTCATGCAGCACCAAGGGCTCGTTATAGGCATCATAAAATTGTGCCGTTTCGCCTTCTTTTGCATATCGCGCGGGTACTGAGCCATCAGAGCAGTTGCTAAAGGTTTTCAGGTTCAAGCCTGATTGAGTCACATGGCTCACTTCTATGTGATCAAGTTCAATATCACTGCTGCGCTTGTAGTAAGCAACGCCTTTACGAACCGTGCCTACGCGCCCATCCACTTTAAAGCCATAGACAAATGCCTCACTCCCAGAGCCTGTGATGTGCAAATACTGGCTGTTTAACACTTCAATGGCGGTATCAATATAGCCACTGCTTTGACTATTTTTGAAAACCACTTGTCCACCGGTGTTTATCACCGTAATAGGTTGTGCTTCACTGCCAGTCACATTTTCAATGCGCAATTCATTACTTGCGCCATTTTGCGCACCTTTAATACACAATATGGCCCCCGGCATCAACAGCTGGGCAGGGTTAAGTTGCTCATTCCCCTTACCTTTAACCGTGTTACTACGGCCATTCACCGTTGTACGTTCCTCGCTACCCAGCTGCACGGTGTTTGTTGCTGTACAGACAGAGGCGGTGTTCAACACGGCTTGTTTGTTATTAATCAGAAGTGCATCTGCTTTAGTAACTTGATGGGTGTGCGTCACCTTGTCGATGTTTGCCAAAGTGCCAAAAGGTAAACTAGCCAACGCCAAGCTTAAAATGGCGTTATGATATGTGTGCAAATTCATTGTGTAGTCCTTTTATATTAAAAGTGTGTAAAAAGTAAAATTACTCAACAACTTTAGATTTTTTATTCCAAAAAAACAGGAATTAAGAACAATATTAGCAACCCTCTTAAAATAAACCTATCGTTTTAATCGCTAAGAATCAGTCACTTCAAGCGTAAAATCACTTTACCTTTAGCGTAAAAACTGTGCACTTATTTATAACAATCAACACATTATGAATTTATTCATAGCACGTAAAAAGCAAATCTCAACCATTTAAAATACGAACTTTTCATTATATAAAGCCTTATCTTCATATGGTCAGTGACACATTATCACTCCCCTCAAAAGCTTTAAGATTAATCAAATTAGCAGTAGCATAAATGACCACCCGTTCGATAAGGAAAAGTATTGATGATTAGGACAACGCTCGTTTTATTCAGCATACTCATGTCTATTGCTGCAATCGCAAAAAATGATATAAAAACAACGCCGCTTGAGTTTGCCAATACATTGTCATTTGACTCTCACATACTCAAACAAAGTAGAACGGTCAATGTCTACTTACCCATCGGATACAACGAAAGTAAACAACAAACGTTTCCTGTTATTTATTTGCTAGATGGCTCAAAAGACGAGGACTTTATTCATATTGCAGGGCTTGTGCAGTTTGCCAATTTTCCTTGGTTGAAGATTTTGCCGCAAAGCATTGTGGTGGGCATTAGCAATGTCGACAGAAAACATGATTTCACCACACCCAGTAATAATGAAATTGATAAACGCGAGTTGCCCACGCATGGTGGTGCCAAGCAATTTATCCGCTTTTTAGGTGAAGAATTACAACCTTTGATTGAAAGCCGCTATCGCACCAACCAAACAAAAACCATTATAGGGCAATCATTAGGGGGGCTACTCGCCAGTGAAGTTCTCTTTAACCATACTCAACTATTTGATCACTATGTGATAGTCAGCCCTAGTTTATGGTGGGACGACGAATCGTTATTAGCCGGTAAATTTAATCCACCTAGCCTACCTCAATCAGTTTATATCGGTGTGGGCAAAGAAGGTGAGTTAATGGAACGAGTGGCCAAACAACTTCACGAAAATATTTCGCCAAAGCTTAAAGATAAAGCCCAAATCAAATTCAATTATTTTGAACAACTCGACCACGGCGACACCTTGCATTTAGCCGTATACGATGCGTTTAAAAGTATGAATTATAAATAATACTCACCATTGACATACAACTTTCGCTTGTTCACTTAGTGAGCAAGCGAAATTTCACAGCAGGCGACAAAAGACTAAGGGGTTAAGCACCTTTGAATAAGTACCTAAGCCAGTTGGCACTCAAGCTTATTAAACTCAGAGCACAATAAAGCGTATTGGTATTCATCACCCCATTCACCTTTAAAATAGATGTTTTGAATGAAATGCGCCTCTCGACGAAAGCCCAACTTTTCCAAAGTTTTATAAGAAGCCACATTGCGTACATCCGTCGTTGCAACAACTCGGTGTTTTTTAAGTTCGTTAAACAAATAGTGAAGCAAAGCGTGCGCAGACTCACTCGCAACGCCTTTACCTTGAAATGCTGGGTCGACTGTAAAACCGATTTCAACTTGCGCATCATCAATAAAATGTACTGCGAGATCACCAACTAAAGAATCTGACTCTCGATCTGCGATGGCTAATTGATACCAACATCCAACCGTACCAAAGCTTTCATAATCCGTGCCCGCGAAAAGATCTAGTGCATTTTGGTAGCTATAGTCACTCCAGCTCTGATATTTCGCCACACTGGCTTGTGCGCGATAATCGGCGAACCGCTGCAAATCCTTTTCTTCAAAGGCTCGTATTACGATATTGTTTGTTTTTAATATTGGGGGATACATCATTAATCCTTGATATAAAATGCGAATGATAGAATAAACTTAATCTGTCAGATCTGCCAATTAGGGTTTTATTAAACCTGACAGTCTATGCTCAAAAAGTTCATGGATAATATCAGATGGATCTTTAAATGCGGCATAACGTCCCCAACGATTCTCATTAGGTGTTTTGTGTACAAACTGCACGCCTTGAGCTTTAAGTTCATCAATTTTTTTGTCTAAATTATCTACGGTGAACAATAATGTCGAATTTGAGTGATAGCCGTGCGCATATGGAACCGCTGTGTCTGTGCCTTGAAACAGGATTATTTCATGTTCCCCCGCGTTTAGCTTTATACAATCTGAATACGATTCAGCTAGCTGCAAACCCAAGACTTTTGTATAAAAATCGAGTGACTCTTTGAGGTTATTAACAACCAATAATGTTGACGGGTTTTTCATGAGCAATTTCCATATATTGACAGTAGGGCCAGACTACTGGCCCCAGGGTGAGAGCATACTTCGTTAACAACCATTAACCGAAGATAAGCTCTGCCCTAAATTCATCGTCAAAACTAGCCCGAACGCATTTACCACGTATCGAATCTTTACGGCCCGTGTGCTGTTTTACCAGATTGCGAACAACCCGTCTGAATAGCGCCATATTTTCCGCAGAAATCGGCTCACCTATCTGACAGGCATCTTCTTTAAACACCACGTCCAACACCCAGTGCTGTTGGTTCTCGATGTGCCAATGATGGCGGATGGCTTTTTGCAACATCTGCGCATCTGGCTCGACAGAAGTAACATAAAAGTGCGTATCTATTTTTGTTGTTGAGCCGGACTTGTTGTGTCTTTCAACCGCAACCAGTGAAGTGAGTCCAGGCCATTTTGCTTTTATCTCTTCAGGCAGTTTATCTGCTTTCAGTGCATAAGTGATGCGCGTTTCCTGACGCCCATGACCACTGCTGACTTGTACATCTTCTGGTAAATTCTCCTCTTGGGCAAAGGCAGTTTCAAAACACGAAGTGACTGCTTTATAGAGTGTTTTCTGGTTTGCTTTAACCTGAACCAGATAATCAGACCCTCGTGAGGTAAGTTTTGATAGCGTCGCTTTCTGACAATGTAGCGCATCCAGAGTGACGATTGCATCTGAAACATCGAGCACTTCTAATAAGGCCCTAACTGCTGGGATCTCGTTGGATTTACTTTCTACGCTACGCTGATACAAAGTTAAACCAGACTCACAATCAAAAGCGGACACCAAGTGTAAGTTATCCTCACGCTTTTTACTGGCACCACGCAGGGTTTTTCCATCAAATGCAATAATTGGCTTGTCAGATTGAATTCGTTGCTCATTAACCCAACTAAACAGGGCCAAAATCAGAGAGTCCGTCTCTACTGTTTTAAGAATACGAGCAATACTATGTCGCGTTGGAATACCGTGTTTAAAGGCTCTGAACTGTCTGAGCCAAGGGAGTTTACTGTGCCCGAACACTTCAATATCTTTCCAGCCCTCACAACCGGATAAAACCGCCGAGATGATAAGAAACAAAACATCAGTAAGATCATGATGTTGATTGATAGAGGAACGCTTATCTTCAACAAGTTCAAGGTGGCTAAATAACGACATAATTAACATGTAGATAGTGGCAATGTGGGCGTTATTAGATCAGAAAAGAGGCGGGTGTTAAAGCCTTTTTACAAAATGCGATCCCGCCGTGCTACTGGCCCTAAGTTTGTCCATTATCAGATTTTAAAGTGTTGCAAACTTTGTAACAGCGCTTCACTTTCTTCTTGTAATTGACCACCAGCACTATTGGCCTTTTGCATAAGTTCAGACGTACTATGCGAAAGATCTTTGGTGGTAACGATGTTTTTAGAAACATCTTCAAGCACGGTGGATTGCTGGTGTGTTGCCGTCGCAATTTCCACTGACTGCATTTGAATTTGCTCAACCCGCGTTGTTAGCTCAGTTAATTGCTGATGAATTGCTTGCGCGTGTGTCACACTTTCTTGGGCTTGCGCGTGATTGTTCAACATCACTTCTAACACACATTTCGTATTTTCTCGTAATGCATTGATGATTGTCTGGATGTTATGTGTTGAGTCTTGGGTTTGTCTTGCCAGTGTGCGCACTTCATCAGCAACGACCGCGAAACCTCGGCCGTGTTCACCCGCACGCGCAGCTTCAATCGCAGCGTTCAGCGCAAGTAAGTTGGTTTGCTCTGCAATCTTGCCTATCACATCAAGTACTTCACCTATGCGATCACTACTGGTGTTCAGCTCACTGACCAGCGCTTCGTTTTCCTTAAAGCTGGTAGCCATGTCGTTGATCTGTTGATCGGCTTGCGTGGCTAAAAACATACTATGCTCAACCTGCTCTTTTACCTCAATGGTTGCATCACTTGATTTTTGTGCGTTACGGCTGATCTCATTCACTGCATGCGACAATTCTGTGGTTGCGGTTGCGACCATGTCTAATTGCGAGTCTTGTTCTTTAACGGCTTGCTCAGCACTCACCATCATTTGTTGCATGTTAGCACTTGACGCTGAAACGGAGTTTGACACCCGCAGGCTGTTACTCACAATGCCATTGATGTTGTTTACAAAGTCATTGAACAGGCTGGCTACCTTGCCAATCTCATCATTGCTTTTCACTTCTAAACGTTGCGTTAAGTCGCCATCGCCATTAACTATTCGGGCCATCGCATCCGCAACTTCTTGCAATGGTTTAAGGCCCATTTTAATTGACCAAGCTAATACCAATGCAATGATGATGAGTAAAACAACCGTCATTAAAATCAGTTGCCAAATCGCTCTGTTAATCGGCTCATCTATTTTTGCCTGAGGGTACAATAGCACCAAGCGCCAGCTCATCTGTGGCTCTGATATATCAACTTTCACAACCGCAGCGAGAAAGGCTTGGTTTTGCCAAGTGACTGGAAAAAATGACAAATCATCATCCAAATTGTCTAGCGCTAAAAAGCCTGAATTACCAGAAAGCAAATCAAGCTGTTTTAAAGTCCTATTTTCAGGCTCAATATGCGTGTTGGGTAACATCGTGATAAGACGACCATCGTGTTGATACAAAAATGCATGTCCAGCACCATTAAATTTTGCATTATTAGCTACTTGCTTTTGAATAGATTCTAACTTGAGGTCGATACCGGCAATGGCAATGCGACGACCACTTTGGTCGAACACAGGTTTAGAAATTGCGGCAGATACCACTTGCGTTCGACTATCTTCAAAAGGCTCATTCACCACGCCTTTGCCCTCGGCCGTGGTTAATTGCCACCATGGAATTTCTGTAATTGGGCGCGTCATCACTTTGCGCGGAATGCGTCCACTTTCGTCCCAATACTCACGGGTTTTTTCAGGACTATAAAACACACTGATAATTTCAGGCTCACTGTTTACAATGCGGCTCAGGTAGTTGTTTACAGCGTCATATTGAGGTTCTGAGTCTAATGGTGCCCATGCTTGCGTGCGGTTACTAAGCCAAGCTTGCATGGTTGACGAATCAAACGCCGTTTGCAGCACTTTATATCGGCTTACAAACAACTCTTTGACGTTACGCGCTTCGTTTTCAACTGTTCTTGCTAGTCCAGATTTAATACGCTCGGTACTCTCGGTTTGAATCCGATTAACCGCTATCACCGACAGAGTGATGAAAATAACTGACACAATTGAGCATACCGCCAAGACAAGTCGCCACGTCAGGGAAATGTTTGACTGTGCATCTCGTTGAGGTGATTTCATAAAAAGTTACCTAATACTACTTATATAAAACGAGTTTTAATTTAAATTAGGCCGCCACCAAATATTATTAATCCATTTATAAAAAGAAATAAATTATTCAATATTCAAGCGGTTAAATGATGTACCTTAAAAAGGTCTACGAAGATTGTCGCATTCAAATGTGTAGATACAAAGAATTTTCTAGAGCAATGGGTGTATTTTATGATTATTGTACTGCCGTTGAATTTTCACTATCAATTCAAATAGGTTTATGGATATTCAAGCCCTCTCCCACGCTAAATCAGCAACATGCTAGTTAATATGTGCCTATAGGACACATCCGATGAGTTAATTTCGGGGCGGGAGTATATCAATGGAAATTGTCGATTAGAAGGTACAAGCATAACTATTTACCCCCCCCCAAACATGACAAACTGTTATATATCAACAGGTTAAAATAGCAACTATCATTTTAACCCCGCCACTTCGACGAATTAGAGTATAAAAATGCATAAGTATGCTAAAAAACCATTCATTTCACTGTGTTTCACAAGTTTCAGATCTAAGGTGAATGACGCCATGAAACGAGATATTGGCCTTGTTTTCAGATCTTCCGATCGATACGCAGAGTTGAAAACCGCATATAACAACAAAGCGAAAAGTTGATAGGGTATTTAAAGTGGATGGACAAATTAACCCGCAAAAGCCATCACATTATTAATTGGGTTGGTGATTATCTTTAAGCCTAAAACTGCTGTGATTTTTTCATCACTTTAATCAGCAATATAACCCAAAAAAAGGCTCTCAAATGCATGAAAGGGCTCACGATGTATATCGCCAGCCCTTTCTTCATCTCATTATTTTTTTAGTTTAAATTCATATTTACCAGTGCCCTGGCTATCCCAACTGTAAATTTTAAAACGGTAGTAACCATAGCTTGCCTGATATTCAATTGACTCACTCGAAGTAGAGCCAGTAGACGCGTCAACTTGCTCCCAAGCCTCACGATTATTGTTCCATTTTTCTAAGCTTAGCTCTAAGTCTGCGTCATTATCACCCGTTAAGCTCGCGACCAATCGTCCACCATCGTATTCAAACCATTGCCCATTTGGATGAATATCAACTTCATCAGGTGTTGAGATCTCACCGACATATGTTTCAACGTCATCACCCGATGTTTGAAGTTGAACTGATAACGCCGTATCGGCCACCGCATTATTCGCCAATACGCGAATGTAGTAAGTTCCGGCTTGGGTATTGAGCGAACAAACCTCATCGTTGCTTTGCGAGGTGCTTGCACAGTCAAACAAATCTTTTGTGGCCGGCGCATTGCGTCTTACAAAAATATCCGCATCGCCTGTGCCACCCAATAAGTTAACCATCAGTGTTTGAACGTTTTGCGTCACATTCACCTTAAAACACATACTGGTTTGTGCGGCAATGTTCTTTAGTGTAACTGTGCGACCATCCAGCAATTCGTGAGCTTCACAATCGTCATCAATTGGGCCACCATCATCGTCGCCTAACTCGTAACTCGCGCGTAATTGCAGATTGTTGTAGCCTTGGTAGGCATACACATTGATGTAGTATTCCCCTTTATCTACCGCACCCGAGCATGACTCATTTGAGTCTTCAGAATCTGACTTACAGTCATAGCTATTTTGCGTTGCACGCTGTCCTTTACGCACATACAGATCGGCATCACCATTATTACCCGAAGTAACAACCTCAAAGTTTTCCACATTGTCAGGAACATTAATTTTAAAGCACTGTGACTGACCTGTTTGTGACGACAATGTCACGGCTTCTTTATTTGCGATGCTACGTACGCTGCACTCTTCGATTGGATCTTGACCACCATACATGTAAGCCACGGCGTCTAAGTCACCTTGGCTCAAACGCTGGCCATTCCCGACTTGGTATTCATTCACATTGGAGTCAAGAATTTGTATGGTGCGTCGCCCGCCAACGCCAAATGCATTAGTGCGATAATGCATGATCGAGTCGTAGTCATATTGACCATGATTATGACCTTGGTTAGACCCTATTTTTTGGAAGTTATAGGCCATGTTCGAGGAAATGTTTTGCCAAAGAATGCGAATATAGTTATCTCGGTCTGTGCGCGTTTGCTCATGGAATAAACCCACTGCATGACCAATTTCATGCACCGCCGCGCCACGTCCACAGTTATTGGCAAGCGTTAGCGTTTGTGCACCACCTGAACGTCCTATCCATGAACTGCAACCGCCTCCATTTTGCACGCGAATATAATCGGCTTGATTAGTGCGAGGCACCAGCCGAATGCTGGTGTTCGCGTTCCAGTGCTCGACAGCATATTGAAAATCGCGACGCGCTTGGTCGCCAAGGCTCCAGTCAATCACATAAGGTACAACGCCATTTGGCCATTTATACCCTGAGTTCACATGTCTAACCGCACCTTGTGCTACCATTTGATCACTCATTGATACTTGCAACGTAGGCATATCAGCCCGATAACCTGACTGCTTCAGTGTTTGGGTTCGGCCCAAAATCATATCACTGACATACCCATAGCCGCCCACATCAACAACGGTCATTGTTTTGCCATCTTTCGTTTTGACTTCAAAGGTCTCACGCCCTTGCGCAGAGTAGCCAAATAGCGACTCTCCTTTTTGTGCATCTGGCTCTGGCGAATAAATTGGGATCCAATCACTCGCGTTAACGTAACCTGAAGTAACAAACAGCCCAGTAATGGCGACCGAGGTTAGAATTGCTTTTGTTGATAACATCAAAAATTTCCTTAGTAATTTGAACACGTAACGACTTTGGAAGAACTATCGCATGCAGATAAAGCACAGCAGCGGATATTTCATTCGCGGCCAAACTAGTTAAATTTGGATACATTTTTTTGACATTAAAATAAACATAATGTGACATATTCACATAATTTATTGTATTTAAAGGTGTTATTTAAATCATATATATAACAAAGAATAGGCTATTCCGGTCCCTCCTGATAAATTCATCTACTTACAACAAAAATACAGCCCATAACCTTATGAATAGTATTAAATTAATGAATTTATATATGGCATTTATTGCAAAAATAATTATGACACCTTGTCGCTTAAGGCTAATAAATATTGCCATAACAGGGCGTCTTATTTACACAGTGACAGATCCGCAAGTAATGTAAAAAATTCGAGTAAAAGACGCCCGTACACAACACGTGAATATAGAGTTTTAGCTCCACACAGTTCCTATATCATCAACAAGCAATAAAAAAATGCTACAAATTTGTGGCTTATTTCATCAAAGTCATAAAATTGTCATTTTTATCATTAATAATGCGCCCCACTTAAAATTAACCAAACCATGTAAAAATGACACAACCACCAGTACTGCTCAGTTTTTCAGCTCGTGCTTTAGATGAACATGCCGAAGATCAGGCCTGTTTACACGCGCTGCAGTACGATACTTTACAACTAAAGCACACATCCACAGGTACACCGTTTTTATGTGAGCTACCTTTCGATGCACAGTTAGGCGACGTGATTGCCCTATCTGCTACGCCGCTGACCGGACGTTCTAGTAGCTTCAATGCTGAGACGCACTTAACTAAGCAGACGATTGAAAATGGTCATGCTAGCTTACTAATGCGAGGGCAAGGGGTATCGGGAGAATATATTGTGCAGCTGAGTCTAGTGGGTCGTCATGGAATGGTTAAAAATACGGTTGAATACAATGCCTTCATTCAGTGTGTTCAATCAAATGATGATTTCCCCAACCTTAAAGAATCGCCATCACCTGTTGCGTCCGCGGTTAAACGCCGCACAGCCAACTTGATGGCGTCTTTACTTGCAATCTTTTAATCGGGAAAACTAATTTTTCCCATTGTAACCAGAGGCACGCTTGAGTTTGTAAGGCTACTTGCCGTGCCACTTAAACACTCATTGGCTAACATAGCAAACAACACTGCTTCTTTGGCATCGGGATGAATACCGAGCTGATCACTACTTTGCAACGTAATATGCTCGTTTAGCTGCTTAGCCACTTGCGCCATGAGCAAAGGGTTGTGTACTCCACCACCACTGCTATACACCGTGGTGTCACCATCCGCTAACTGATTTATATGATGTGCAATTTCATTTGCCGACAAGGCATTCAGCGTCGCCATGACATCTTCATGGCTCAAAGACTGTGTTTTTGATTTAAGTTGTGCATTTTCTAACAAGGTTAAATTAAAAACTTCTGGCCCGGTTGTTTTTGGTAATGCCCTTTTGAAAAATGGGTCACTTTGTAATTCAGCCAAAAGTGCTTGATTAACAATGCCTTTTTTCGCGACTAACGCGTCACTATCAAACGGCTGATTAAAATGTTTGCGCATGTACGCATCCATGATGGTGTTGCCTGGGCCAATATCAGAACAAACAATCTCGTCTAATGCGGAGTTTTTGGGCAAGTAAGTAAGGTTGGCGATCCCACCCATGTTAAGCAAAATGCGATTTTCATGCTTGCTTGAAAAGTAATAATAATCACCATAGCGAGCGAGTGGCGCACCTTCTCCACCAGCAGCAATATGCTTTTGCCTAAAATCAGCAATCGTAGTGATCCCAGTCGTGACAGCAATATGATCGGCATCGCCTATTTGCAACGTGCCATTGCCAAACTCACTGTACGCATGTTGATGATGTGGGCAGTGATAAATGGTTTGTCCATGACTGGCAATCACATCAATACGCTCTGGCGCAACTTGCCAAGCATTGAGGCATTGATTGATCAGCTGTCCGTGATAATTACCTAACCATGAATTCAATAACGTCAAATACTCTAGGTCGACTTGCTCTTTGGCAAAAACATGTAGGATCTTATCTTTCACATCTTGCGGGTAATCACAGGTCGTAAATGCTAAAACATTCACTTGGGTTTGCTGACCGCAGCCCGACACCTCGCACAGTGCAACGTCCAGTCCATCCAATGAGGTACCACTCATCAGCCCAATAATGAGGCGTTGATCTTTAGCCGCGCTATTGGCTAGTTTCGATATATGTGAATGCAAAACTCGTCACTTATTTATTAGTTTTCAGAAGTATACACACTAATCAAGGGATAGTCGTGTTTGCCAAACTCGAGCGTCACCGTCAAAGATTCACCCCCTTCTAAAGCATATTTTTGCTTCGTCATCGTCGGCGTGACTCGCTCTCCATTGGCCAGTAACGCCAGTACATGCTCAGCCTCAAAAAATCGTTTACCATTGGCGGAGTTTTTTATCGTCACCAAGGCGGCTCGCTCACCTGCTTGCGTGCTCATGGGGTGATAAACTTGCAACACAAAATCACTGGGTTTGGGGTATTGTCGTGTTTCATTTTCAAACGCACTGGGTGGTACATTTGCAACACTGACATCGAATGTATACACATTTTGCTGCGCTAACAATTGACTACTAAAAAGCAGCATCAAAAATGAGAAATATCTTTTCATAACCACACTCAATAAATACAAAAGAGTAAAGTAACTGCACGCATCTGAACCATCTATGAGCGTGCTTGCTACATAAACCCTAGTTTTTCTACCTTCTCCGTCACTTGTGCAAAACGCACGCCTTCACAACAACCAAAACCTGGGAGTTGTTTGAGCTTATATTGTGAAATAAAGGGGGTTGTAACACCCGTTAAAAAGCGAATGATGGTCTCTGTACTCACTGCAACATTGCCTTGCCTGAGGTGTTTTTGCAAAGCGAAAATGGTGTCGCGCAAAGTGTTATCATCTGGCATTTCAATAGCTTGACTGGCCGATAAACGCGCCACATAGCCACGGCACACACTACAATGACCACACGCATTAGGCACATTTTTATCATCAAAGTAATACGCTAAATTGGCACTTAAACATCTATCAAGTTCAAAGAAGCGAAGCATGGCCGCAATTCGCTTGAGTTCCGCTTGTTCTTTTTCTTTAAAATATTGGTAAAGGGTATCCACTAACCCCGATTGCGACATCACAGCGACATTGACATCATAAACCTGCACCATACGTTTACTTTCAAGCTCAATTAGGCCTTTTTCATGCAAGTAGTCCAGTGCAGAAACCACTCTATCACGCGCTACCCCTAAGTTGAGCAATGCTTGCATGTCTAGCGTGCCCCACACCTTTTTAAATTGAGTGTGTGCAAACACTTGCTGTAAAAATGCTTGGCGCTGAGCATCGAACTGACTGAGTACTTTATTTTGAGGTGTAATAAATTTATACCTAAAATCAGCGTAATAGGCGTACTTTGCCGTAAGTGCACCAGCAAGTTCTAACTGCACTAAGAGAGTTTTAAGTGCCAGCAATCTAATATTGCTGGTTTTGGATAACGGTAACTCTTGTACTTCCCACTTACCATTTGTTTGCTCATTCAAACACTGCTGGATAACGGCTTCAATACCAGCACGTTCCGGCGTATCACCATAAACAAAGTTTTCAACGGTAGGCACGCCGTCTAAATTAGCCAGTACTGAACAACGAGCATGTTCACCGTCTCTGCCCGCTCGACCAATTTCTTGGCTGTAGTTTTCTATTGATTTGGGCAAGTCGTAATGAAACACAAAGCGGATATCCGATTTATCCACTCCCATACCAAAAGCGATGGTTGCAACCACCACTTGCAATTGATTGTTCATAAACTGCTGCTGTACCTGACGGCGAATGTCATCGCCAAGCCCTGCATGATAAGCAGCCGCTTTAACCCCTGCGGCCTGAAGTTGCTTTGCCACTTGCTCTGCTTGTTGTTGCAAGGTGACGTACACTATGCCTGCCCCTGACTCTGCGCGTATTTGCTGAATGAGCATAGGCAGCTTTTGCTGCTCTTGGGCGCTTATGACCGCTAAATCTAAATTGTGACGATAAAACCCAGTTTGCACGATATTCGCTTGTGAAATATCGAACCGACTCGCCATATCTAACTTTACTTTTTTAGTCGCAGTGGCAGTTAACAAAAGCACCAGAGGAATATTCAGTTCACGTCGATACTGAGGTAACTTTAAATAATCAGGTCTAAAATTATGACCCCATTCAGAAATACAGTGCGCCTCGTCAACCACCAACATAGACACTGGTACTTGCTTAATGAACTCTCTAAAGCGTTCATTTTTAAAACGCTCGACCGACACCATGAGAATTTTTATATTACCGCTTCTGACACCCTGCATGACCGTTTGACTTTGTTCTTTCGTTTGGCTCGAGTCTAAACTCGCCGCCTGAATCCCTTTCCCATTCAAAAACGCAATTTGATCTTGCATCAACGCTAATAGCGGCGACACAACGAGGGTCAAATTAGGAAGGTGTAAAGCAGTTAATTGATAACACAATGACTTACCCGATCCGGTCGGGAAAATAGCCAGTGATGAATTTCCTTCAAGTAGTCCCGAAATTGTTTGTGCTTGCCCGGGTCGAAAACTGGCAAATCCAAAATGTTGCGATAAGCTTTCTAGCAACTGCTGTCCATGCTCCATAGTGTGGTCTCAATGGGAAGAATGTTTGACTTAAAAGTATCACATTTTGTGATTAGCATTAACCCAATTCGTGCAGTAAAAATATGTTAAAAGCAAACGACCTACTTGCTCATTAAAGGAGAAAACCATGTCTAGCCCTTCTGAATCTTCACTTTTGGTTTTTAGCTTTGATGGCACAGGTAGTGAGCCCAGAGATGTACAGCAATACAGCGCCGAACAATTTAAAGAAGACTGCGAAATAAGTAACGTTCTCAAGCTGCATTTACTACTTGGGGGGCGCATTCATCCACAAGCACCCAGCCATTTTTCGGCTCAACGCTGCTTTTATTACAGCGGCATAGGTAATCAAGGTAGTACGGTTAAAAAAGTTTTAAACCAAATACTTGCACCACAGAATACTGATGTGGCGAGTATTTTGTCGCAGGCGATGCGTGATTTTGAAGGCCATTATCAGCCGGGCAACAAAGTACTCCTCATCGGCTTTAGTCGAGGTGCTGCATTAGCGCGTCGATTTGCCAAATGTCTTGAAAAACATATCAATAGTGAAGTGTACTTATGTGTTTTTGATACCATCGCTTCCATCGGTTTTAGCAAAATAACCAAAGCGACCTGCGGTACCGAGCATGTTATTTTTGCAGAGCACGACGTTGCGAGTAATGTTGAAGCCGCGCTGCATTGCGTTAGTCTCGATGATAAACGCAGAGCGTTCGAATCTACCTTATTTAACCAAGCCCCCAATGTACATGAAGTTTGGTTTGCCGGAAGTCATTCAGATATTGGTGGCGGTTTTTATCGCAGTGGCTTATCTGATATTTGCCTCCGTTACGCCATTGAGTGGTTAGAAGCCTTACACATACCGGTTGATCTGCTCACGCGCGATCAAATTAATTATGCAAGTTTGCTGCCCCATGATGGCTCACTGTTAATCGATGCTGACGATTTAGCAATTACGCCAGATGCGCTTGCACCAAGTCATCAACACGATTACTTCTGGGGCAATATTAATTTCAAAGCAACCAATCGCTTGTGCGTAGTGATGAAAGATAACCAAGTCAGTGATGAACCACCCATTATCCATCACAGTGTTGCAAAACGAATATACAATAACAGCAGCTACAGACCAGAGTCTTTAAAAGGGTTAGCACATCGACTAGAGTACGCCAATGGTGAAACCTTACTGTGTAAAGGGCTCAATCCTCATCTTGAATTACCCACTCAGCAGCTCAACATTTTACAAGTGGGAGAGCGCAGACGAGTGAAAGTATTTGCCTGTGAGCTATACAATCACACAGGCCTTTGGTTAGAAAAAGGCGCGACCTATCGCATTAACCCAATCGACGATCAGGTCTGGTACGACAAAGACGTCAAAGTAACCGCAAGTGGCTGGCAGCGCCCTGACAGAACAGTGGGCGTAAAACAATTACCAATGGAAATGATGGAACCGTACAAACGTTTGCCGGGTAGACCTTGGTTTTCGCTAGTTGGCTGTATTAACGCCGACGATCAACATGCTTTTTCGCTTAACGGTGGCGGAGATATAAAAATTAATCAACATGGTGAGTTTGCCCCATTTGCCAACGACATTATGTGTGATTATGGGCTTAACCGAGGTGCCATTGAGTTAGAAGTAACGCGATTGGGGTAACATGTTACGCCAATGTAGAATCACTCGTTGCTCGCCGCGCCCAAATACTTTTGCTCAATTGTTTTGACGATGTTGGCTGTGTGGGCAATAGCTTGGTTGATTTTTGCCACTTGCTCTAGGCTAAAGGCATTCTTATTGAGCATAAAGTGAATGCCATTATCATGAACAACGTATGGATGCACTTGCAATGTTTTATAGCCTAGTTGGTTTTTGTAGTAAATCCCACTGGCTTCATCCTCAATCAAAAAGTCAACTCGTCCCCTGCGTACCAGTTCCATACGCTGCTCCAAGCTCGCTACTTCAAAGTAGTTATTCCGGTACTTTTCAACCCGGAGTATTTCTAACAATTCTTGCCCATAATAGGCGCCCGGGTTAGCGGTGAATAAATAATCAGCAGCAAATAACTGAGCCAAGCTGTCAATTGTGTCTAATTTATCGAGGGTAAACAAACGCATTTTCTCGTTGCGATAGACGGCACTAAAGAATGCGATTTCAGCTCTTTGGTCGCTATAACTTGCAGAAGGTAATATGTCGATAAAGCCTCTTTCTAATTCTGTAATGCCACGCGCTGACGATGGCAAGCGAACGTACTTTATGCACATACCCGCAGCTGAAAACACTTGCTGTGTGGCTTCCACATCAAGTCCAAAATAATGCTCATCTTGATACATAACATAAGGAGGCCATGCTGTTCCTACGCCCACTTTGTATGTGCGCTCACAACCGTGTGATAAGAATGCTATGAAAAAGAAAGAGATAAATAAAATGCGGCAATACAAACTAATACAACATCTCAAATTTGTTATTCAGATTAGAGTATGGAGTGATCCCCCAAGAATACCAACTTTATTGCAATTTCTAGTAAAGTCCGAATCGTCACTTTTCTCTTAAGAATAGGTAATTAGTGAGCTGCAAAGCCATCGGAGCGGCAAAGAATGAAATGAACGCAGCAGCAGGCCAAGCCAGTAAAAAAGCTTTACCCCATGAATACAAAAATGTGCTTGATAAGCCTAAATTTAGGTACGTCACCCATAAGGTCATCAGTACAGACAAAACAAAAGAAAGGATAAATGTATAAACAACGCGATGCTTAATCGACTGCATAAATACGTAAAAACCGCATAATCAAAGTTGCGGTCAGCATATTATATCTGGCCTAATATTTCCACGAAGGTCATCGATTCTAAATAAAAGCGCCAATAAGTATGACTCATTGGCGCTTTTCAAATATTACGCGGGTTCGTCCTTGGATCGCCGCCTTAGAGGGTTGCAACTATAAACGGTTATAGTGCAGCCCAAACCTGTGCTTTTCCTGGTTCTTCACCTTGTGTCCACCATTTTGCACGGTATTGTTTACCTTGGTATGACACGATATCGCCACCCCAATATACTTTGCTGCGATCCCAAGCATCTACTGGCGCTGTTACATCTTTCACTGTCACTTTGAAAGACTTAGATACAGATGCTTTACCATCAGATACAGAAACAGACACTGTGTAAACCATATCTTGAGACACTTCACCTGCTGCTAAGCTTACATTTGCACCAGAACCTACAAGAGTAAGACCCGCTGGTACATTCCATGTGTAAGTTAATGCGTCATTATCAGCATCTGATGCCACCGCACTCACACTCACTTGTGCGTTCTCATCTACCATTACATCAGCAATTGGTTGTAGCTCTGGTGCCGTGTTTGACGCGGTTGTAACCATTACAGTCACATCTTTTGATACAGCAACTTTGCCGTCAGATACTGTTACAGTTAGTTTATAGTTAGTATCAGCAGTTACCGTTGGTGCCGTTACACTCACACTTGCACTATTCGTGTTCGCAAGTGTTAACGCCGCATCACCCGTCCAAGAATATGTTAATGCATCACGGTCAGCGTCAGTTGCGGTTGCAGTTACCGTCGTAGAGCCACCATTTGAAACCGACACTTGGCTGTCCACATTTACAACCGGTGCACGGTTCGGCGGCACAGAACCTGCTAAACCTTCATGGATTGCGTTTAAGATATCGCCATTATCCGCGTCAATTTCCCACGCAAACAAACCACCTAGGTCGTTTACTTTAACATAACCACCTTTTGCTTTTACTGAGCGCGGGTTATCGTACGTGAGCAATTTACCATTGCTGCGGTTCCAAACGTATGCAGCTTCAGCTTGGTCATCATAACCCGCCTCAAAACCGTTGATACCTGTACCGTTTGCACCTAACAAGTTAGCGACGATGCCTTTGTAGTCCATAATACCTGGCTCCCAAACACCTTGTGCGTTGGTACCAGTAAACTTACCGTTACCCGGAGCGGTCATTGGATTGCCTGGAATAGTTGCGTTAGCGTCCATAACGCCTTCCCAACCGCGACCATACATTGCTGCGCCCATTACCAGCTTTTTAGAGTCAACACCTTGAGCTAATAGCAGTTTAATTGCATTGTGCGCACTGTAAGCTGGGCCTTTACGCGGATCACCATTATCATCAACACCCGTGCCATTACATTCATCAGTGCTAATATGAGAACCACAGTAAAGTGCTGTTTGGTGACCTGTTACATTGTTCCAACCACCGTAGAAGTCATAAGTCATCGCAAAAATGTAATTCATGTATTGCGATGCTGCTTGATAGTCAACATCTTCGATTTTGTCGTAGCCAGAACCAATTGCTGAAGTCAGTTCGTACGTGCGACCTGTTTCCGCTTCTAGCTCGTCTAGCATCGCGCGTAGTTCTTGCATCAAAGCAACGTACGCAGGACCATCGTTTACAGGGTCACCTAAATCACCGTTAGGGCCGTCACCACCTGGGAATTCCCAGTCAATGTCCACACCATCGTAGAACTTCCAAGTTTTTAGGAATTTCTTCATCGACGCCACAAAAGTGTCACGGTTTGCTTTAGTCGTGAAACCATGGAATGGGTCTGATAATGTCCACCCCCCCACTGAAGGGAGAATTTTTAGATCAGGATAACGCTGTTTTAGCGCCATTAATTGAGCATAGGTACCACGAATTGGGTCATTGCTATCAACACCTGGAAGTGCCTTTTGAACCGCAGCCCAAGGGTCATGGATCACCACTTCATAATCGGCTGAACCGCCACATGCTTTTTGCAGAGCACGCCAGCTGTTACCGTTTTCAATTTCTTTTAACGACTCATTCGCGCCACAAATCGGAATGAAGCCATACAACAGGTGTGATAGGTTTTGCGCTGGGATTTGAGTCACATCAAAGTTACGACCATAAATCCCCCACTCAACAAAATAAGCACCTGTTACGTAGTTTGGATTGGTGCCAAAATTTTTGTTGTTAGGATTAACATTCATCGCCAATGGCTCTAAATGTCCACCGTCAGTATCTGCGATAACGATGGCTTTACCTGCGCTACGAGCACATGTTTGCCCTTCGCACAATTCTAGATACAAAGTATGACGGCCAGATTTAGCATATGGGAACTCGATGGTACCGCTCTTGGTGCCCGCAGGCAGTGAGCCTTCGCTCACCATCATGTCATCAAAGTACACCTTATAACCATCACCACCCGTGCCGCTCCAAGCGTTCCATTTAATGCTAATGTTCACTTGCTCTTTCGCTTTCACTAAATCTTTGTAGGAGCCATTTCCATCAAGATTTACTTCTACAAAAGAGTATTGCTGAGGCTCCCAGCTTAAACTTGGTGTAGAAGGCGCAGCTAAAACCGAACCCGAGATCATTGCGAGGCTTATTGCAGCCGTTAAATGCTTCATTTTCATTTCTTTCTCAACCTTATTTACATGTTGTATCCAGCCGATAACGGTGGATGATTGTTGTACCAATACTTAAGTTAACCGCTACTACGGCTCAACGTAGCGGTATAATTAGCAACTTATAATTTCTTCCAAACTTGCGCAGTACCCGGCTCTTCGCCGCGCGTCCACCATTTTGCTTCATAGTCCTGACCTTTATGAGAGACTTTGTTTCCACCGACATAGGTCGCGCTCGCTTGCCAAGCTGGATAGGTCGATTGGTCAGTATCTTTCACCGTCACAGGAATGTCGGCACTCGTGCTCAATTCACCATCAGACACAGTGACACGGATATTGAGTAACTTGTCCTCAGACACTTCAGGGGCTCTCAGTTCAATGGTCGCACCCGTTCCACTCCAAGCCAGTTCACTTGGCACTTGCCATTGATAAGTCAGCTCTTGTTGCTCATCGTCAAAGGCGTGCACATGCAAAGTAACGGTGCTCGTTTCATCCATGGTAAGCGGTTCTGGTGGATGAATTTGTGGGGGCGTATTATCTTGTTTTGGTTGAATGGTAAGGTTATAAGTATAGTTTTCGTTACTTACAAACACTTCGTTTGATAGCAAGTTTTGTGGGTCAAACGTGATTGAGCCATCGCTTTGTTTTACGCCAATTTTTACCGTACTTGCATGGTCTAAATTCAACATTTGTGCAAGTTGTTCAGCCCAGTTGCCGTGGTTGAAGTCGGTGATTTTCAGTGATGTGCTCACCACCTCTTTACCTGTGCCATCAAACACACGTGCCCATGCTGTGTCACCCACATTGGGTTGCTGACCTTGCGATACAAAGTACCCTGCACTAGTCCAAGTGATAGGGCCTGTATCACGAACAACCGTGATGTCACTACAGTTGTAAAAGCCTTCTCCCACAACATCAATACGCTGCCAACGGGTGTATAGAATTGCGCGCCCTGTTCTATCTTGCGGCACCGAAATTTTCATGTCGTAGTAGCGTTTGCCATCAGGGTCTTTCACAAAATCAACATTGCCCAGTTCCGTTACTAATTCAAGATCCTCCCAACGCAGTTCATCGGTTGCGGGGTCAAAGCTTGGCTTAGTAATGTAAAACTTCCAAAAGCTGGGATTATGAGGGGTTGTTGCTCTGAATCGAATGGCCAATTCACCTTGCGCATTAGGCGTAACTTCAGTGCTTTGCCAGTGCGGTGAAGGTAAGTTCATACCACGCTTTTCATTTGAACCTGCTGAACATAGCTTACCATCAGGTACGTTCGCCTCAACAGCCGCTTGGTCGTTATAGTTGGCTGTATTTACTGAAAACTCATGCTCTTGTACAAACTGCACGTAGCCTGATTCTAAAAAGGCATCACGACATGCTTGATTTGGAATGTTTGAGCCATCTTCAGGCCACCAATAGCCACCTTGTGCTTCACAAATTGACTGACGTGCTTTTGGAAAATCCATAAAGCCATGGGCTGAAGCTTTAAAGCTAAACGTACTCGCCACGACCGCACTCACACCGGCGACTAATAACGATGTTTTTAATCTTTGATTATTCATAACTCTATCCTTAGTAAAGGGCAGCATTCGCTGCCCAATCTATTAACGGTGACTTACTGTGAAACAGTGCACACTTTTTGGTAGTCGCTGCTGCCTTCAGGTGCTTTGTTTGTCCACCATTTGGCTTCAAAGATTTTGTCACCTTGGCGGACTAGGTCACCCGCGGCCGCATGCGTACCTTGCGGAAGTGTTGGGTATACAACGATGTTCTCGATCGGCACGCCTTTACACTTAGTAACTGGATCCGTACCACCATCACCTGGCTTCGCATCTGGCAGTTTTGGATACTCAAACTTGAAGGCATATTTTTGACCGTCTTTTTCAGCAATAAAGTTGATAGGACCGGTAATTGGCATGTAGTACATGACTTGAGCATTAACCGTTTCACCCGGTGCGAACGACTTAGGCGTACCACCCCAAGAGTTCACTAGCGTAATAGAGAAACGGTGGAAGTTATTTTCAAATCCGCCAATGTTATTACCCGCAGCATTTGAGCCGTTAACGTCAACCGCCATACCAAGCTTCTCTTGCGAATTCCAATTCGATTTGAAAATGGCTGAAGTTGAAACCGGCACATCAAACGAGATTTTTGCTCCCGTTAAGTCGATTTGAGAGTTATTGGTAAACGAGAATGTCGGGCTAATTGGGTAGTTAGCATCACCTAATGGGAAATCTTTCGCTGCAAAGCTCACATCCACCGAAGATGCTGGCAACACAAAGTTCTTATTGCCCTGATTGACATCATACGGTGCGCCACTTTGGTTAAACTTATTGTATGCCAAAGAGGTTAAACTAGAGCCCATGAAATATTCGCCTTTCGCAGCGTCATAATCAAAGTCACCAGCTAATTCCCAGAACATGATACCGCCAAGGCCATTGTTGATAACGTAATCAACTTTTGTCGCCATTGACTCTTCATCTTCAATAGAAATAAAGACTTTCTTGTCGTTATTCCATAACCATGGCGCAACTGCGACCGAGTCATAATGGCGAGTATAAGTACCTGAGAGTCTATCTGATGGGTCATTTTCTGGGTCTAGACCGTAGGCTTGCGCATAGCTTGGCATCACACCTTTTTGTAGGTTCTTTGCGTGCCAAAGCGGGTTCGAACCAGCCGGCACTTCTAAACCAACATCGTTCTTGTCATGCCACAAGTTATCGATACCTACCGCACCGTTACCACACTTGTTTTTCTCGCCTTTACCTGTACCAGGAGGACAATTTGTTTGATCTGGGAAGGATGCTTGTCCCCAAAGACCATTCGTACCACCTTGTACATTTTGGAAGCCACGTGTGTAGTAAGGAATACCAATGTTGATACGTCCAGCCGATACAGCACCTCTAAAGTAGCGCACGGCCCAATCTGTATTCAGGTAACCAATGCCTTCGAACTCTTTAGTGCCATACACATTCCAAGCTTTTAACTCTGAGTCTTCACCCGTATCAAACAGTGAAGCGTTATGGCCAACATGTGAGTTCCATGCACCGTGTAAGTCGTAAGACATAATATTCACGTAGTCTAGGTACTTAGCCGCTTGGAATGTTTCCATACCGCGTAATAAATAACCTGACGAAGGAGATGCAATGGTCAACATGTAGTGCTTACCGTCTTTTTCACCTTCTTTGTCTAACTCTTCACGTAAACGTTTCATCAATACTTGATATGATGCGTTTAAGCCTGCGCGACGTGCATTCGAAATTGGGAAATCATCTGGGTGACCACTGTCATCCATTGAAGAAGGGTATTCGTAATCAATATCTACGCCGTCAAAGCCGTATTTTTTGATAAATTCAACGGCACTCTTAGCAAAAGAATCAATACCCGCTTGGTTGACTGAACCGTCTGCGTTGGTTGTCATGGTATAGAAACCGCCGCTATTAACGCGTTTGCCGTCTGAACCAAAATAACCACCCGTTTCTGCCCAGCCGCCGACTGAAATTAGTGTTTTCACATCTGGGTGTTGTTTCTTGTATTTATTCAATAGGTTGAAGTGGCCTTTATACGGTAAAGCTGGGTCTAACTCAGCACCCACAACGCCCGGCCATTCCATATTTGTTGCTGGGTTACCCGGCGCGTTTGGATCGCCAATTGACACCTTGTTGTTTGCATCAACGTGTGCAAACGCATAGTTAATATGAGTAATTTTGTCCCAAGGAATATCATTAACCAAATAGCTTGGCTGACCATTGGCACCGTTTCTCCAGCTTGTAAAGTAACCAATTACACGGCGAGGATGATCTGGGCCCATTAGCTCACGGCCGTTTTCATCGTAAACGGTACAGTAAGGTGTGTTTACACCCGGCGTTTGATATAAACCAGCTGGTTTACACGCATCAGGGTCGGCAGTTGGGTCAACGACACTGACTGTTTTACTGACTTGACCCGTTGCGCCTTCATTGTCAGTCACCGTCAACGTAAAGGTCACTTGACCAAGTTCAGTTGCCTGCCATGTATGCTCAGTAGCACTGCCATTTGTTGCTACAACCTCTGTGCCATTAACCCCGAAGCTTAATTTGTTAACTTGGCCATCTTCATCAGTACCTGACAGCGCAAATTTAACGCTTGAGCCCACTTTGATCTGATCTGGCATTGAAACAATGCTCAACACCGCGACCGGTGCTTTGTTAACAGGTGTGTCACTCTTAACAATAACTTGATGACTCAACTTGGTCGATACGGCACCTTCATTGTCGGTTGCTTCGACAGAAATGGTGTGCGTACCCTCAACGGCTGTCCAAACTGCTTCAAAATTATCCGCTGTACCTGACGTGTCCGTCGCGAGTAAATTTCCATTGACGTAAAAGTCAACTTTAGCCACCGAACCATCTTCATCCGTTGCATTTGCAACAATGGCAACGCTGTCATTTACGGCAAATTCAGAATTATTGATGGGGCTTAACTGATTGATCTGAGGGTTCTTATTATTGACAACGCTGTCACAATCACCCAATTTATTCCACTCTTGCCATGGTCCAGAGTGGCTTTCTGGTTCTGATTGTGTCCACCACTTTGCCTCATAAGCAACTTTGTTTTGTTGAACTTTTGTACCTCCGGTATAAGTGCCTCCAGGATTCCAATCAGGGATCCCGTCACAGTTATACGCGAAAGACTGCGTACCTATTAAAGCTAAACTAAGCGCGCTTAACCTAAGCGCCGACTTGAGTATTTTTTGTGAACTCATGATTATCTCCAACCTTTACATGTAACCTTTGTTTAACAAATTAACATTAAAGCTAACACATAAATTTTGGTCGTCAATCGTCATGCGTTTAATTTTTAAACACCACAAACGGTCTTACAAGCAAAAAGTAGTAATATGTTCGTATAGGTACAACCTTTATACTGAGTCAAGTTCATTTCGTTATTTTCAGTAATAAGTTGAATTGCATTCATATAAAGATATTCATAAATGAAAAATTTAATTTTTTAAAACATAGAGTTGTGAAATCAAATTGTCACATAGCAAATAACCTTTACAGCAAATTAAAGGTCGTTAATTCCTATATCGGGTAAACTCAGTATATTCCTAAAAAATATATGTTATTTTTTTTTGCTCTCAATTAGTATAATCAAAACAACCTGCACGTTTACGTAAACGTAAAGTTAAATTAATGTCATTTCTTGCTGGTGTTAAATTATAGAGTTTTTACTTTATTAAAGGTTACCCTATCGAGAGTTGAAATGCGCCCTCACCGAGGCAGTCACGCGTGACTAGCAAGGAACGCTATTATGGCTAGTCGTTTGGTGTGGTAATAGGAAACTCACAGGTAATTTTTGTGCCCTCGCCAAGCACACTGCTGATTTTGATCTGCCCTTGATGTTCATTAACTATGCCGTAAACCATCGCCATGCCCATGCCCGTTCCTTGTCCAACTGGTTTAGTGGTAAAAAATGGTTCAAAGATATGGGATATCGTTTCTTCATTCATACCACATCCATTATCTTCGATACTTAAGATGATCTGATCGTGTTTTGAATAGAGCTCGATAATAATTTCAGCACGCCGCGTTAAACCTTCACACGCTTGTTTGGCATTTAATAGCAAATTGACCGTCACTTGATTTAAAGACGCTAAATTGCAATAAGTTTGTGGTACTGGCTGCATCTGACAGATTAAATGCACGCTTTTTAATTGGTTACTCAGTAATTTAAGCGAGCTTTCTATTGATTCTGTGATATCTCCCATCGCCAAAAGGTTGTTCTTTGGCCGAGCAAAACTTAATAAATTAGCAACCGTCGCACCAATTCGTCTTAACCCTTCCTGAGCATCTTCCAGTAGCTCATCAATATCCGTTTCTACAAATTCAAAAGACTGTTGTTGGTTCAGCCTTTTAAATATTTCAAGACATTCGTCAGCACCAATATCCCCATCAATAAATGCTTTAGACGCACTCAGCAATTCGCTAAGCATGGGTTTAATATACGCCAAACTTTCTAAATTACTTGTTGAGTAGGCTAAAGGGTTATTGATCTCATGAGCAACCCCAGCGGATAACGTGCCCAAAGTCGCCATTTTTTCTGTTTGCATTAACACGGCTTGCTGTGTTTGAAGTAATTTTATTTTTTCTTCAAGTGACTGATTAGCAATAAATAAAGCTCTGGTTTTTTCTTCTAGTAACTTTTCCAATTCATCGCGAGCCTGTCTCTCACGTTCATATGCTTGGATGTAATCTTGTTGCGATTTATCCATAACTAACTCCATTCCAACAGTAACTTGCATTCAGCATCACCCGAATGGATGCAATATTGATGTGTTACAGTTAGATCAACCTGATAGTGGGCGGCAGCACCATAAGCCAGTCCCTCAGCGAAAATACATAGCTGCCTTTTGGAGTTGTAAGTCATCAGAATTTGCTTATCTGATATTTGCTGGCAATCAATCACAGGCAAATGTGGCTCGTGATACAGCTTGGCCACTTCAACATGAATAACAGAGTCAATAGCTAAGATTAAAGCTTTAAAGTCAACAAATTGGCTAACTAAATCACCATGAAATTGACCTAAATAACCAAATAGAAATTTGCCAAACCCTTTTAACAACTCATTCATGGGGATGTCGAGTTCTACTGAAATTTGCTCGGCAAGATGAAGCAATTCTGCATCAGGATAACTTTGCGCTGATATATAAACTCGACTATCAGGAGCATGTTGTGAGAGCAAGTGGTTCCATGTTTGCATGCCATAATTACTCACGACCAACTCCTCTAACCCTCTAAAAATTATACCTTTCATGTTACTCTCCTTTACCTATCCACTGCTTCGTATACCAATCAGTGATACCAGCTTGATGTCCCGCCTGCGACAATGCGCTTTCAAGTTCATACGTTAAAGAGAAGGATTCTCGCGTACTCAGTTGCTCAACAACAGCATGAAACAACACAAGTTCATCATCGCTGCTGATGATCTGGTCGATTAACTGTGCATGTACCAAACGCAATTCAAACCCCCATAATGCGAGTAAATATGCGCTGAGTGTGTGATTTGAAATAGCATCACTGGTATCGATACATAATTTAGTTAGCGTGCCAACGGCACTCAACACACAACAAGCAAAAAGCGCCTGTTGAAAATCAACCTTCAAGCCCAAATGTTTTCCCAGCGATTTAGCCATCATAGCCTTGCCGAGTGACGTTGTGATCAAGGTTTCAATGTCTTCTTGTTTAACTTCATGGCTGAATAATTGAGTGAGTTCATAGCAGGTTACCAGCGCTTTTAATTCAACCAGCCCCAGCCGAACTATGGCCTCTTTGAGATCAAGTGTATGAGTTTGATACCCCATAAACGCAGAATTGGCGACTTGTAATAACTTACCCACCAGCACGGAATCATGACTAATTAATGTGACTAACTCTGCAATATTCGCCGAATTAGAATGTAGTATTTCTAATAGCCGAGACACGCTCGCACTTAAACAAGGTAACCCATCTAGCCGACCAAGCTCCACTCTCACTTTGTTGGTTAAAGGTAAGCTTTTTATGATTAAAGTGTTTGAAATAACTTCTTGCAGGTGTGCTTGCGTGAATGGCTTTACCAGATGAAAGTGGATGGTGTTGTTAACTTGGCTACGATAGTCACGATTATAATCACCACTTAACAAGCAACGTGTCGCACAAGGACAAATATCTTTTGCTCGTTCCAGCACTTCTAGCCCCGTCACACCTGGCATTTGCACATCACAAAAAATAACGTCGGGTTGACCATACTCTTTAATATACTGCTCAAATAACTCAGGCTGTTGCAAACACACAACCTTTATTTGTGCATACAGACGCTGCAGTGAGCGCGACAATGCTTTTAATATCAAGGCATCATCGTCTACTAGCAATATCATCAAACCCTGTGATGTCATTGTCTTTTCGCTACTCGTTAAAGGTTGTGCATATTAATAGCTTAGACTAAATTTATTCACATACACTTGGGTAATACACTGTTTTTTATGCAAGATATAGCAGATCTACAAAATTTAGATGCGCGTCCATATCAGGTTCTGTGTTTGGATGATGAGCCCAGTGTGCTTCGCTCACTCACTCGGCTACTGCGTCATCATCATATTCAAACGCAATCCTACTCGTCAGGCGAGGAAGCCTTAAAGGCGCTTGAAAACAACGAGTTTGATGTAATTATTAGCGACATGCGCATGCCGCAAATGAATGGCTTAGAATTTCTTGCTCAAGCACAAAAGCTCGCACCCGATTCACAACGTATACTGCTTACTGCCTATGTCGACCCGACAACGGCAATTGGTGCCATTAACGACGCGCATGTATGTGCCTATGTCAATAAGCCTTGGGAAAATGATAACCTTATCCATGTGATAACTCTTGCGATAGAAAAATACCGCCTTAAAAGACGTAACGCGATTTTACAAGCACACATATTGAAGCAAAATGAAGCACTCAATGAGCTAAATCACTCCCTAGAAAAGCTGGTAGAAAAGCGCACGGCACAAATTCGTCAGGTGCTTAAAAAGCTTGAAATAGCACATGCGCATGAACAGGGTGAGCACAAAGCCACTGTAGAACTCCTTTATAACTTTATCAACGCAAATCCTTATCTCGATGGTAAATTGGCGAGCAATATTGCCAAAACATGCCGCATCATCGCCAAACATATGTCACTCACAGCAAAACAAGTACAAACGGCGGGTATGGCTGGCTTTTTAGCACAAGTGGGTTTACTGGCAATGGATCCCGAGTTATATAGTGTGCCGGTAAATCAACTGAGCGATCAGCAAAAAAAGTTGTTTTATACCCATCCAGCTACCGCACAGTTAATGCTTATGCCTGCTCAACATTTAAATGACGTGACTGAAGGTATTTACCACCAATTCGAAAAATATAACGGCGAGGGTATTCCAAGTGGTCTCATTGCTGACGATATCCCCATTTGCGCGCAAATATTAAGCGTTGCCCGAGACTTTTGGCAATCCATAGACATGAACACCAAATCAGAAGAACAAAAACAACTCGACGCCCTTTCCCATATCAAAGCATTTAGCGGCCATTTATATGCGCCAAATGTCGTGGCCGCGCTGGAAAAAGGCTTTGATAAAATCAGTAAACAACATCAAGCAACCGGATCGATGCAGATCTTAAACTGCGATCAACTCAACCCGGGCATGACACTTGGATTACCCGTGCACAACCATCAAGGTATCATGCTACTACCCAAAGGCCATGTGTTCAGCGCCGCTTCAATTGCCAAGCTCAAGCAGCTCGAACAAAAGAAGCCTACGCCATTTAGACTGATGGTGTATCCGAACGCAAATGGTGCTTCGAAGTCAAACTAAAATCCTCCAGCAACACATAAATAGCTGG
The DNA here is from genome assembly GCF_058933015.1 of Pseudoalteromonas sp. ATL1. Lineage (NCBI taxonomy): Bacteria > Pseudomonadati > Pseudomonadota > Gammaproteobacteria > Alteromonadales > Pseudoalteromonadaceae > Pseudoalteromonas > Pseudoalteromonas sp. ATL1. The sequence goes on from NZ_JBZYXL010000002.1 coordinate 630,246, forward strand.
CAGTACAAAGACAATCAAGATAGTCGACAAGGCCATACCAAATACCATGCTAACCACCAGGGGTTGTACAACTTGCGCTTGTAAACTTGTTTCTAATAACAACGGCAACGTCCCTGCAATGGTTGTCGCTGAGGTAATAAAAATTGCCCGAAAACGCGCTTTAGCAGCCAACACCGCCGAACGCTCAAGACATCCTTCCTTCATTTCATGGGATTTAATAAATGCCACCAGCAAGATAGAGTCATTGACAACAATACCAGCCAAAGAAATAAAGCCAATCATACTCGGCATCGAAAGATCATAACCTAGCAAGAAATGTCCCCAAACAACGCCAATTAAAGCGAGTGGAATCGCTAACATCACCATAACGGGTTCAAAGTAACTGCGAAATTGAAAGCTCAAAATAATGAAGATCCCAACCATGCCGAGCAAAAACTTACCCGCCATTGACTTACCTGTTTGGCCACCCGTTTTCACTTCTCCTTCGTAGCTAACACTTAACTGTGGGTAACTAGCAAGTAATGTCGCAATGCTGTTCGCCTTTATTTCATTGACGATTTCATTGGTATTAGCCTTTAGCGCATCCACATCCGCAGTTATGGTTACAGTACGTTGACCATCCACGCGATTTATTCGTGTTACGCTTTGCTCAATGCTCAATTGCGCCAAACTGGCTAAGGGTACTTGCGTGCCATTATTTAACTTGATTGGGTAATTGAGTAGCTTACTTACACTGTCCTTATCTTGTTTTTGAAGTTTTACATACAGCTCGATACTGGTGTTATCTCGTTGCACTTCACCGGCAATTTGCCCAAACAATGCCGTACGCAATTGTGTCGCCAGCGCATAACCATCGATCCCTTGCGCAAGGGTGCCGGGCTGTAAACGAACTCGCCATTCATTTTTCCCCAGTCGCAAGTCATCCATAATATTAGACACCCCTTCATAGTGGGCCAAATCTGTTTTTAATTTTTGTGCTGCGAGCATCAGCGTATCAAGTTCGGCCCCATGAATACGAATTTCGACTGCTCGACCAGCAGGCCCCAGCACCGGCTCCTTAAAAGAAACCGCTTGGATCCCTGGGATCACACCAACTTCACTACGCCAAAGTGAGATAAGTTCGGCCATTTTGGTGTTTCGGCTTTGCGCTGTTAACAAATCAACTCGAATCGTCGCCAAATGCTCGCCTTGCTCAAATGCATCGGAATTACGGTTGTACTGTACCGTAACATGCTCAACAAGTGAGCTATTCTCATTTTCAGACAAACGCGTATTCACCCTTGTCAGCGCTTGGGCATATTGCTCAACAACCTGAGTGGTAGTCGTAAAAGGCGTACTAGGTGGCAGTAGTAGTCTAACTTCTACCGTATCACCCTCAAGCACAGGAAAAGCTTTAAATTTAACAACGCCACCCGCTAGTAATGAAATCGACACGAAGAACAATGCCACTACAGCGCCAATAAAATAGTACCGTTTGGTCACACACCAATGCGCCCAAGCAGCTAATGTTTTTGAGCGAAAATGCTCAAATGCATTTGTAAAACGTACCTTAAATGCCCAAGGTGATTTATCTTCCTTCACCCCTTTATGTAAAGAGTGGATCAGGTGATTTGGTAAAATAAAAAAGGCCTCAATCACACTCACAAAAATCGTTGCGATCAGAACTAAAGGGATGTCTTTCAATACCTTACCAATATCTCCACTAATAAAAGCCAACCCGATAAAAACAACGATAGTGGTCAAAAAGGAAGAAAATACGCCCGGCGCAACTTTCAATACACCTTTAATTGCATCCCCATCAATGTCTTCGCCCTGTTCAACCTTCGCGGCGATACTCTCCGCAATAACAATGGCGTCGTCCATTAAAATACCAATAGACATCAGCAGCGCCACCATGGAGATCATATTGATACTCACCCCCATTAAGGCCATCAATGCAAAAGCCCCCAAAAATGACACTGGCAACCCCATTGATACCCAAAACGAGTATCTAAATGAGAAAAACAAGTACATCACCAGCAAGACAAGCACGAATCCTTGCCAGCCATTGTTGAGTAACATACTCAATCGATCTCTCACAATTTGTGCGGTATCTTGCGTTAAAGTGAGCGTCACACCATGAGGGGCTTTTTGTTGTTCATCTGCAACCCATTGTGAAACTTGTTCAACCAGTTTGATGGCATCTTGACGCTTGGCTTTTTTAATATCTAATAAGGCAACTCGTTGACCATTAAAGATAATCTGTTCTTCATCAAGCTCAAACCCTTCTGACACATCTGCGATATCTTTTAGGTAGATCTGTTCACCATTGCTCAAACTCTTTATTGGCAGCATAGCGATGCTTTGCGCGGTGAGTTGTTGTTGATCAAAGCGTACCTGCATCAGCTTATTGCCATCACTGAAGTTGCCTGCGGGCAACTTCACGTTTTGCTTTTGCAACAACGCCACCACATCGTTGGCGCTTAACCCATACTCTCTGAGTTTAAAAAGCGACAACTCAATTTTGACTTGCTGATCAGAGAAACCTTGAATATCCACAATGTCGATACCCGGCTGGCGCTTAAGACGCGCTTTTAGCTGCTCCGCATACAACTTCAACTCATGCACTGGTAAATCCGCAGATACCGCCAAAGAAATCAAATGCTGATCTCTACCAAGCTCTTTTACAATGGGGGGCTCTATTTGTTGTGGAAAATTATCGATGGCATCAATTTGCGTTTTAACATCCGACAGTAAAAGTGCAACGTTGTAGTTCTCTTGCGCTTCTATTGTGAGTGTGCCCACACCTTCGCGCGACTCACAGCTCATGGTTTCAATACCGTTTAACCCGTCAATCGCGTCTTCCATCACCACACACAATGCTTGCTCTATTTCACTCGGCCCAGCACCTGGGTAAATGACGGTAACGGCAATTTTATCGCTACTAAATTCGGGAAACGTTTCACGCTTCAATTGCGGTAATGAGGTTAATCCTGCGATACAAATAATCAGCATCAATAAGTTGGCAGCGGTTGGGTGACGAGCAAAAAAGGCGATCATTGTTCACCACCTTCAACAACCTCAACTTGCATTCCCTCTAATGTAGGCATTAATTCAGTTACCAGCACTAAATCGCCCTCACTAAGTGTATTTGGTAAGTTGCTATCGAGCGCAACGTATCCGGCCGAAGAAAACAGCTTATGAACTGGCTTTTTGACTAGTTTGTTGTCTTTAACTATAAACACATATCCATCTTTGAGTGCATTTTGCGGCACGCTCAAATACTGTCTCGCAGGGCTTTGAACCGTCACCTCAACAAACATATCGCCCAGCAAAGGCGGTTGTGCCACTGGGTTAAAATCTTGCCACTTATTTTGTGTTTCAAGGACCATTTGTAGGCTATTGCTGCTTGCCTGGGTATTTTGTAGAACACGAGTGACCTTGGCAGGCCAACTTAATGCGGGTTGCTCTAACATGTCACTGTTGTAATGTCGCAAAGTAGCGCTAAGCGGCAGTCGTCTCACATCTGGTAGCCCCTGCTCATGACTATTTTGAGACACCCAAACTTGGCGTAACAAAGCGCGAGCTTGCGCTAAATTAAATTGTGCATCCACTTTCATATCACCTAAATGGCGAGCCTCAAATAGCGTTGAACGCATGGTGATCACTTGTTCACTTTCAATATTCACCGCCGTAATGCGGCTATCTTGTGGCAGTATGATGGTGGTTTTGTCCAGCTGTAGTTGCGCTTCTTGCACGCGTGCATGCTGAACTTGTACTCTCGCCTGTGCAACTTCCAAGTCTGATGGGATTAAATTCACACTGGTCTGTAATTCCAACACTTTCTGTTGTTGCGCAAATACTTGGCTGCGCTGTTGATCAACCGTAGACTGCGACACCGAACCTTTACCCAGTAATCCCTCCTTTCGCTTTAACTCCTTTTCTAAAATCGTTAATCGCTGCGATTCCAGTTCTAGTGATTGCGTGGTTTTCTTTTGATTAAATTTAATCATATCCGCTTGTGCTTGCGCCGAGTTCAAATCGTATTTCGTCTGCGCTAGTTTAAGTTCATAGTCAACAGGATCCACTTTCAACACAACGGTGCCCGCAGCAAGCATAGCCCCAACCTCTAAGTCAGGGTGTTTATAGATCACACGACCTTCCACCTCAGAAATCGCTCGCCAAATTTGCTTAGCTTGAGCACGCCCATAACCGACAATCTGATGTTGTAACTCACGTTTTTTGACTAAACCGACTTGCACTGGAGGCACAACCGCATTAGCGCTGTTTTTTGCCGGTGGCGACTTAAGTTTCACCATCAAAACGAAAAAAAGTACGCCCAATACGGGTAATAAAATTAAGCCTCGCTTTTTACCTGCCTGAAACCAAGCGACTATTTTCTCAATCATTAAGATTCTCCTGAACATCCTGAAACAGCCCACTGGTCATCAACAAGGTATTGTGTTGCACTAGGGATTCTAAAAATACATCGTCAAACTCAATCCCCTCCATCTTGTGTAGTAGCTCTCGCAAATACCAAGGGTAAATCATCATACTCATCAATGAGATACGAAATAACATAGGGTTCACATCCGGTTTGATTTTTCCTTGATTTGCAAAGTGTGCATACACGCCATCAATCACTTTTAAGTGCGAATGGCCTAACTGTTCCAAAAAGAAATCACGGCATACACCTTGATTGAGGATCACTTCTTTGAGCATTAATAGCGGAAACTCAGGCGATAACTTCATTACTTGGGTGAAACTACGAAATACCTCGCTGATCGACGTAAAGTGGCTGCTGTTCAAGTGGGTTTGTATGTTCCGCATCACTTGGCCTGTCACTTCAAGGATCATCGCCCTGTATAAGCCCTCTTTATTATTGAAGTAGTATTTGATCAGCGCAGAATTCACGCCCGCATACTCTGCAAGTTCACGAATGCTGACTTTATCGTAAGGTTTTTTTGTAAATTTATGTCGCGCGGCGCCGATCAATGCATTTCGAGCTTCGTCATTATGCTTGGCTGGGCGGCCTGCTTTGTTGCTAGAAGGGGAATTCATACGAGTCGCTATTATTTAATCACATGGTTAAATAATAGCGACCCAAATTTAAGAAGCGAGTCAATTAATTAATCAAAATCGCAATTTTGATTAAACGGGTGCGCATGGCAGCTCGCCTAGCGCTTAAACCGGACAACAAGTTCATACATGTCATTTGCCACAGAAGTCAAATTACCACTCACTTGCTTAACTGTATCTGCGCTGTGCAAACTGTCATTCGCAAGACTGGCGATATTCACCACCTGCTGATTAATGTCATCAGATACCGCAGCTTGCTCCTCTACGGACGCAGCAATCTGCATCGACATATCATGAATTTGGCTGATCGCTTGCTGTATTTGATTGAGCATATCTGTGCTTTGTACTAATTGCTCTATGCCTGAAAGCGACTCCTGCTCACCTTGTTGAGCAATATTCACCGCATTTTGAGTGCTATCACTAAGTTCACTAATAATGGTGTGGATCTCATGAGTTGACTGCTGTGTACGCTGAGCCAAGTGACGTACTTCATCGGCTACAACCGCAAACCCGCGCCCTTGCTCGCCAGCGCGTGCCGCTTCAATTGCTGCATTTAATGCCAATAAATTAGTTTGCTCCGCAATTTGCTCGATAATTTGTGCTGCATCTGCAATTCGTGACGTTTGCTTAGACACACCTTGTACTGAATCTCTTATCTCTAACACCGTGCGCCCTAACGCTTCTATTGCTTGGCGAGTTCGTTCGCCTAAACGCGCGCTTTCATCTGCCATCGACAATGCACTTTGCGCATGTTCGGCACTGATCTGAACATTGCCCGATACATCGTTGATTGTAGTCGACATTTCGTTCATGGCCGTCGCCACTTGCTCGGTTTCAAGTTGCTGCTTTTGTAGCTGCTGATAACTGTCACCCGCTTTTTCTAATGCTTCGTGCGCACCCGAGGTGACATCTTTCGCAGAGTATTCAATACGTGTGATCACGGTATCAAGGTGCGCCTGCTCACTGAGTAAACGTACTTGAATACTTGCCATGGTGCCGTCCCAAGTGGAATACACCTGTTTGGCTACCTCGTCACAAAAGCTATGGGATAAACTATTTTCTAAACGTCTTAATTGCTCACTGTCACGCCACAAGTTATAAGCACACACCCCCATGCTATTGAAAATAACCCAAACGAACGCTCCTGTTTGAGAGACAAAAGTCCAAAGTAAAACTGCAATAAACAACATCACTAATGGCCAAATCACTCTAAGTTTAGGTAACTTAACACCTTGAGATTTGTTACTTTTTAATTGCCTGTAAAGTGCCTCTGCGCGTGTAACCGTCTCTTTGTCTGGACAACGTCTGACCGACTCATAACCAACCACTTTGCCATTTTCAGTGACGGGCGTCACATATGCATCTACCCAGTAAAAATCACCATTTTTACAGCGGTTTTTAACCACCCCCATCCATGGTTTACCGGCTTTTAATTGTGCCCACATGGTTGCAAAGGCTTGCTCTGGCATATCTGGGTGACGCACAATATTGTGTGGTTGCCCAATGAGTTCTTCTCTTGAGAAGCCGCTAATTGCAATGAAATGGTCATTACAATCAACAATTCTTCCTTGTAGATCAGTAACCGAAATCAATTTAACATTTTGGCCAAAATGTTTCTGTTGCTGTGTGACTGGCTGATTAACTCGCATATACCTTTACATCCTAAATGAATCTTAAGCACTTGATGCATATTGTTAAAAATGGGTCGCAACGTTACTCTTCCTGCTTACTTGATGCAATCATATTGTGTTAAGTTGCACGAAAAAAGAGTCAAAACCATGCCCTAAACACCCATTTTAGAAACATTTCACGCTAATACGACGCCATGAGTGACGTTTTTCTTAGCGTAATGTGATTTTAATTATAGATAGCGTTGCAAACAGATCGAGTTTACCGTGACGAACGTACTGATAATCTTGTAAAATTGGCCAGAGCTAGATGCTTTGCATTCAAACAGATATCAAAGGAGCCGTGTGTGTCACGATTTTCAGCGATCACCGACAATCCCCATGATGGGCGATTTAACCAAAAAACAGGCATATTAGTTACCAACTTGGGTAGCCCCGATGCCCCAACCCCCAAAGCGCTTAGAAAGTACCTCGCTGAATTTTTGTCTGATCCTCGCATTGTTGAGATCCCGCGCTTAATTTGGTTGATGATATTACATGGCATAATCTTGCGCGTTCGCCCTAAAAAATCAGCTAAAGCTTATCAGAGCATCTGGACAGAAAAGGGTTCTCCTCTCATTGACATTTCACAGCAGCAAACCGATAAGTTAGCAGCACTGATCAAGCAAAATGGCTTCGAAAATACAGAGGTTGTTATGGCTATGCGCTATGGAAACCCGTCTATTGAAGCAGGATTAGAGGCATTACGCGATAAAGGGCTTACACGCATTATAGTGCTGCCTTTGTACCCGCAATATTCCAGCCCTACCACGGGGTCGACCTTTGATGCGGTAGCCAATGTGCTTAAAAAGTGGCGTTGGGTGCCTGAGCTACACTTTATCAACGGGTATCACAAAAATGATTTATATATTGAATCATTAGCAAATTCGATTGCCGAAGACTTGCAAGCCAACGGCACACCGCAAAAGCTGGTGTTTTCATATCACGGTATGCCAAAACTGTTTTTAGACAATGGTGATCCTTACCACTGCTTATGTCAGCAAACGACTCGCTTAGTGGTTGAAAAGCTTGGGCTAGACACATCACTAGTCGAAACTACATTCCAAAGTCGCTTTGGTAAAGCCGAATGGTTGAAGCCTTACACAGACGCCACATTAGAAGGCTACCCAGCACAAGGCATTAAAGATATTGCGATTATCAGCCCAGCGTTTAGCGCCGACTGCTTAGAAACCTTGGAAGAGTTAGAAGTAGAAAACCGCGAAATTTTTGAACATGCTGGTGGTGAAAAGTACCGTTATATCGCCGCTTTAAATGATAGAGACGACCACATCAACGCATTATATGATGTATTAAAACCGCTACTTTAAAAACATCTGGCAGCGCGCAATGCCCGCGCTGCCAATTATTAGCTGTTACGCTTGTTAAGCTGTTTTGACTTTAGCCTTCACCTTAAACTTTTCGCTAAAATAACGTTTTGACCACAAGATGCCAACTACCCCAATAACGGAAGGCATAATCCAACTTAAAAATATGGCTTGCTCACCTAATAAATAACTCAAAATATGTCGACCACCCATGGCTGAAAATGCCGTGTAAACACCAATCCCTGAACCGAGCATTGCCCCCATATGTTCAATGACCCACGCTCTTGGCGCGATCTCTGATTTGAAAATATAACGAAGCATGCTGATTGATACAGACACGGATACACAGGCAAAAACAATCAGTAAAGTTTGTGACTGTTGTAATCCAAGCGCAAAAGCAATTAATGCTGAGATGATTAACGACGCAAGTAATCCTAAATGAAGCGGGTTTCTTAACTGTTCGTTGCGCGCTTTCACTTTCAACACTCGCTCACCATGATAAATTGACGTTAACACAAGCAAAGAGAGCATCAATAAAAACATAGAAAAAATACGGCTTTGCTGCACATAGCTAGCTTGAACAACGGCATCTGTAAACTCTTTAGGTTTAGCGGTCATTGGATCTATCAGCACCAGTATACAGGCGACGATACCCAATATAGACACGCCATACATTGACCAGTTGTAGTACTGCCCAAAGCGGTTATGTGCTTTACTGCCTTTGCTCACAATAACAGGGACCCAAAACAACACGAGTGCAAAGCAGCCCAAAATGATATGTGTATAAACAGCAAACTTGTGAATGTATTCCATGACTTTTTCCTCAATCAAAACTGATGACGTTAGATTAAGAAAATGGGCGCTATTGCCACAGTCACGTTTGTCACGTTATTGTCATGACATATGTCATGACCCTATATTTAGTCCTTTTCAGCACCACGAAAGCTGGTTAAGATGACAATCAAAAAGGCTTCAGGATCAATGTTTAAGTATCAACCAACCTGGCTACTCACGGTATTTATTACTTGGGCAGCGGTCGCAATACCTAGCATGTTGCGGATCACACCGCCACTTGCGAGCAATGGTGAGTATCTGCTCCACTTCTTACTGCTCGGTCTTATTTTGTTGGTTGTGAATGAATCCCAATCATATGGGTATCGCATTCGTCATGTCATGTTGCTCGGTATCATTGGCATTGTGGGTACGCTGTTTTATGTTTCTCCACTGGGTCTCACGCTTATTTATAGCGTCATGATGTGCTCAATTTTGGTGTTTTATGCACCCAAATACATTTGTTTTCTATATATTTTTGCGATCCACTGCTTGTTCTTAGTCAGCCAAGCAAACTACTGGGAACATGGTTGGTTGTTTAGCGATGCGGCAATGTTCATTGCGTTTCATTTTTTCTCGTTGGTCGTCACACAAAGAATGGTGAGTGAACGTGAAGCCAAAGAGGCGCTTGCACTGACCAATGCCAAGTTAGAATCAACGCAAACCTTGCTCAGCACGGCCTCAGCTCAAAGTGAGCGTTTAAGACTGGCAAGAGATTTACACGATGAAGTAGGCCACGCGCTCACCTCATTGATCATCAATCTAGATATTGCACGGCGAACCTGTTCAGAAGCGCAGCAACCTCAACTAGAGTCTTGCTATGAACAAGCCAAAGCGGCACTGCAAACCACCCGTAGAGTAGTCAGCGACAAACGGGAAAGCATCGGGTTTGATTTATTTGAGTGCTTAGAACAACTTGCTCAACAAACCCCCAGAGTTCAAGTGCATTTAGACATAGAGCGAGCTCTCGACAAAGTACGGCTCGATACTGCGCAATGCTTGCTCAAATGCAGCCAAGAAGCTATCACCAATACACTTAAACATGCCAATACGGCAGAAAACATCTCGATTTCGCTAAAACACGATCAATCCCAGCTTGAACTCGTTATCAGCGATGATGGTATGTTCAATCATAAGTTGCGCTTTGGTAACGGATTGACGGGCATGCAAGAGCGGATCAACCAATTGGGCGGTGAATTACTTGTTTCACCCAGCCCACAAGGATTAACCCTGACCATTAGAGTCCCATATGAATAAAATAAATGTACATTTAGTCGATGATCAGAGCCTGATCAGACAAGGCATGCGCTCCTTACTCACCCTGACGGACAATATTTGTGTTACCGGCGAGTCGACCGGTGGTAATGACTTTTTAAATCAATTTAACAACGCACAGATTAATGCCGATGTGATCTTGCTTGATATGCGTATGCCCGATGGCTCAGGGCTTGAAGTGCTACAAGCAATGCAAGCCAAAGGCAGTGACGCTAAGTTTCTTATCCTGACTACATTTGATGAAAACGACTTACTACTGGGTGGTATGGAAGCCGGTGCGCGTGGTTACTTACTTAAGGACGTGTCTTTGGAAGAGTTAGTCAGATCTATTGAACGCGTGCATGAGGGTGAAATTGTGCTGCAAAGCGAATTAACTCAACAGCTAATAAAAGCACAACAAAAGCCCGTAGACAGAGAACAGTTCGACTTAACAGATAAAGAAAAACAAATTTTAGCCTTGATGGTGGCAGGAAAATCGAACAAAGAAATCGCTTCTGCTGTATTTAATGCAGAAGGGACCGTGCGAAACCATGTCTCGAATATACTCAGCAAATTACAAGTGCGCGATAGAACACAAGCCATCTTAAAAACGCTGGAACTGGGCTTACTGAAGTAAATCGACCGCTTTGATTAAGCTCGTTTGTTCTTGTGTGAGCATGGCCAAACATTCATCTATGGGTTTGGCCGAGCTGTATAGGTAGCCTTGAATTAAGTGACAACCAAACTGCTCCAACATACAGAGTTGTTCAAGATGCTCTACGCCCTCAGCAATCACTTCAAGTCCCAGTTGGGTGCTCAAATCAATCAAACATTTTATGAGTATTTGTTTGTTAGGCTCGTGTTTTAAACTATCAACAAATGACTTGTCTATTTTGACAAAATCGACCTGATTCTCAATTAAGTTGCTGAGCGACGAATAGCCTGTACAAAAGTCGTCAAGTGCAATTTGTACGCCTTTCATTCTTAGCTGGTCTAATACACGCCATGTGTACTTATTGGCCGCGACGGATTCGGTCACCTCAATCGTGACCGCTTCTAAAGGTAAACCCACTTTCTCAATCGCTTCTGGGATCAAAGTAAGCTGGCTATTTGATTGTTTAAACTCATTGACCGAGCGATTAATTGAAAAGCTAATATGCTCAAACCCAGCACGGTGTAAGGCGGCGAGGTCTCTACAACTGGTTTCCAACACATGCTGGCCAATAAGATCAATTAGGCCAAACTCTTCCGCAATTGGGATAAACGTACTAGGTGACACCATACCAAGCTCAACATCAATCCACCTAACCAGTGCTTCGAACTTTTTAATACGCCCCGTTTTTACATCAATAATTGGCTGATAGTACACCTTAAGCGATGACTCCCGCAGCGCCATTTTAAGCTTATCTCTGAGTTTAATTTTATTCAGATGTGCGTTTTGCAACACTTCATTGTGCAGTGCGACATGACCTTGTCTATATTTTTTGGCATTGCCCAAAGCATGCGCCGCGTCTCTAACCCAATCAGCGCTTGGCTTAAGCGATTCTTTCTCGAGATGCGCAACCCCAACGCTTGCAGTTAACTCAATGGTCAATTCCTCAAAAACATATGGTTCACTCAAGCGCGCACTGATCACCCTAGCACTTGCAAGCGATTGTGCTTCATCTTGAATGTGAAGTAGCACAGCAAACTCGTCACCACCAAAGCGACACGCTATGTCCTTAGCCTTAATGGCTCGTTGAATACGGTCAGCCACTTCAACGAGTACATAATCTCCCGCTTCTGGTCCGTATAAATCGTTCACCTCTTTAAATCGGTCTAAACCAATAAACAATAAAGCTCGAGCACTGTGCCTGTTATTTTGGTCGGTAAGTTCTTTGTCTAGTGCCATGATAAAGCTACGACGGTTTAGTAAACCTGTGAGCACTTCGTGATTAGCGTAAAAGGTGAGTTCTGCTTCATTGCGTTTCCACTTGGTTATATCGTGAAAAATTGCCACAAAATTCGAGATGTTACCTTGCTTGTCTCGCACGGCATTTAGCGATAACTCTTCAGGATAAATTTGGCCGTTTTTCCTCCGGTTATATATTTGCCCTTTCCAACTCCCCTGCTCCAGCAGCTGCTGCCACATGTCTTTATAAAACTGTTTATCTTGCTTACCAGAGGATAGAACGTTTGGGTTCGCGCCCTGTAGTTCTTCACCTGAGTAACCTGTAAGCTGCTCAAATGCCTGATTAACCATCATCACTCTATTTTGGCTATCGGTTATCATTATTGCTTCTTGCGCGTTTTTAAAAACCACATCGGTGAGTTCTAACTGCTTTAACAATGCTGACGCATAACTTACATCTTGCACGGTTGCTCTTAAAATAAAGCCATCGGGGTTATCTTTGCTGGCTTCAACACGTGCAATAATGTGAAACAGCCCCTTATTCGAATCACTTAATTTGTGAGTAAAATTTAAGCTAAATGACTCCACCTCGCCTGTTTTTACATTTTCAAGCATGCGCATAAGCTGCTGAGAATCTTCAGACTTTAAACAAGCAACAAAATCATCAAAAGACAGAGAGTCACACTTGATGCCAAGCAAACAGGTCATTTCATCACTAAACCAATGGGTATCTTCGTAGGTTTTCCAAACCCATGAGCCTAGCTTTGCGATGTGCTCACTCATCGCAAGGCGCTTGAGAAGGTGTTCTTTTTCAGACATTTCAAGGTTGTGGCTCAGCTCAGTTGCCACCATGTAACTTAGTTCGGTGAACCATGCTTTATCTTCACTAGTCACCAGCATTGGTTGTTCAAACATACACACCATGATGCCTACAGGGCGATTGTCTGGCGCACGCAATGTGATACCTAAGTAACCCACGACACCTAACTGAGGTAGCAATAAATCTTCAGGATATAAACGCTGCAAGTCATTTTCTATGACGCAAACATTTTCTTTGCGCTTTGCATCTTTGCAAGGTGTGCAAGCCAGCTCGTAGATCATGTTATTGCTCAGCATTCCATCTTTTAAATACGACAACGTGCTCACTGAGTGACCACCATCGATAAACTTGCCAATAAAGCAATGAGCCGCAGAAAACCGTTTGTAAACGTGCTCTAGCGCATATTGATAACGCGGTTTTCCGCTGGATAAACGATAAAATTGACTGAAAGATAAATGCATAACGATCCGTATCACTCTTTTATTTTGTCACACTAAACGACTGAAAACTCATATCCGTAGTATTGGTAACCCTAGCTCTTCAACCTCATAGATTCAACAAAACAGGCCCAACCGTCATTAAACAGCCTTAAATTACAATAAGTTAAACCTATAAGAGGAACAATTAAGTACATCATTAGTTTTAAGCATAGTAGAGCGCATGACACACGTCAGTGTGTATAAAAAAGTAACAAGCCTCCATCAATTTTTTACAGATTCTTACTGGAACACAAAGCCCGCAATGGCAATAATTTCACCAAATCACCAAAACAAGAGATCACCATGAAAAACTTACTCCTTGCACTCACTACCACTGCCGTATTATGCGCGTGCGCACATCACGATGATGTTAGACCAGGCGAAAACAACCAACATTACGTTGTGATCAAATCGACCGACCGTAGCTCTGGCATTAAGGAAGCTTTGGATCAAGCCAAAGACTATTGCGATCAAAGTAACAAAAGCATGTACGTAATTAACGAAGACGTTGATTATCAAGGCGAAAAGCCAGAGCAAGAATACCTAAATAAACTCAATACCGCAGAAGGTGTTACGGACGTGGGTACTTGGCTTTGGATATTAGGCGATGGCTATGTTGATGACGTTGCGGGTGTTGCCGCCATTGGTGGCGCTTTGGCACAGCATTCGCTAGGAGCGCCTTACGTTGTTACTGTTAATTTTAGATGTAGCGATAAGGCTTAAAATAGGGCTGTAAATACCGCCAAAAAAGTTAACGAGTCACTATGGCGGTATTTAAGCTGGTGTTACGCTAGTAAGCCTATTTGGTCACTTTTGTGACCATGTCATCTATATATTTAAGCGCAATGATTGGATCGGTTTGATCAAATAAGTGAGACGCATATTTCATCGTAACGGGTGTCACATTATCGCTGATCTGTCTTACTTTTTGCTGAGAATCATTCCAAGTTTCTGTATAAATATCAACATCCTCATAGCGCATTCCTGTTGTTCTAACGCCAACATGTGGGATCCCTCTGGATAACACAGTAACAGGCATGCTGCGATCGATTTTATACAGTTCAGTATGTAACGACGCTTCTTCAAAGTCTTCCAATGAGTGTGTATCTCGCTCCCAATTAATGATCCAGTTCATTATTCCCCAAGCTTCCTTTGACATTTTAGCTTTCATATCTTGGTACCAAGATTCATGAGCAATATCAATGAGTACCATGCCTTTTACTTTCTCTGGATTACGGTGTGCGTATGCTCTGGCAACAAACCCACCAAATGAATGTGGCACCAATACAAGGTTTTTCATCTTCGTTGCTTTTACGAATGCTTCTAGCTCTTGGGTTAGAGCTAATATGTTTCTCACATGCGGTTTGGCAAACGAACTTTTGCCTGTGCCCGCTCTATCATAAAAACACAAACGATATCCTTTAGGATCAGCACGGTGAAAGGTGTTTTTGTAGGTTTCATGGGCATCTAACCCCATTCCAGCGATCAGTAACGCAGTGGTGTCTCCTTGTCCTTTACATGAATAAGCAAGCTTGTTGCCACCTATTTCGACAAACTGGTATTCGTGCTGGTGGTCTGATTGGTTTGCATATGCTGTTGCAGCAATGGCTGTCATGCTGATGAGTGCGGCTTTAAGTAATTTCATTGTCCTTTCTCTTTATTTTTGTAAATCCCAGTACATCGTATGTTTAAAGCACACCTTGATCAATTAAAGTTTCAGAAAGTTCTGAAACTTTAATTGAACAATATTCACGACAACAAGGTTTGCTTTACACTATCTAATGCCTAATATATGGGCCCCAAAATCAAACATAGGCTGTTCAAATTTGCCGTATAAAATTGCCAGTATTATTTGCACTTGTTACGCGGTAATAGGATTTATATTAACAGCCAGCGGTTCTGTATCTGGCATGTATAACCTATTATTGGTTGGGTGTTTCTTTGTAGTGATACCTGCTTGCGGCGCATACGGTACATGGCGTCGACATCAATTTACACTCATGGCAATGGCTGGGTATTTCTTGTTGCAAACAGTACGCTTTATTCAATCAGATCTCATACTGTTTCATTTTACCCCGATTTCAATTTCCATACCGGTTGGCGATTTTTCCCGTAACAAGGGCGTTCTTATTGATTTTTTCTCAATATTTATGGGGTTATACTATATACTGCTGCTTCAAATAAAAAATAAGGGAACCTATGATTAACAAAAGTATCTTGTTAGCTGCAGTATTAGGCCTAAGTTGCACCGCTTCAGCAAACCAACCGGATGTCAGCCAGTTTTTAGAATTGTTACCACAATATGCAAAATGGGCAGAAAAAATAGATAAAAAAGGGCAAGCTGAAGGCACCCCTCTCAGTCAAGAAGATCTCCACTTAGCTAAGGAAATCGGTGTTTTACATCCTGAGAAAGTAAGGGTGGTATATACCGACCAAGTTCCTTACCCTATTGAAAACAAAGCACTTAAAACAATGGGTGAGCGTTTAGGATTTATTGGAGAAAACATTGTTAATAATGCACAAGTTTTTGGCTACTCTATTTACGTTCGTCATGGCTATCAATTAGATAGACCAAAAATGGCACATGAGCTTGTACACGTTAAACAACTTGAAAATGCGCCGTCGGTCTATGAGTTTTCTAAAAAGTACATTTCTGATTTAGCACAATATGGTTACGCGCAGTCACCATATGAAGCGGAAGCTTTTAAAGCCAATGAAAAGTACAAAATTGTAAAATAACACTGAAAAGCCAGCCAAAATCACTACCTTTCACTTAGTTTTTTGGCTGTATCTACAACTTTTCTCGCCTGTTTGCTTTTTGAACGGTATAATCACAAAAAGTCTATTCGATATTTTTGACAAAGCAGTTAAGTATGAAAAGTAAGAAAGTAAACCCGTTAGTTTCACATTTCACCCTAGCATTTGTGGTATTAGCTGCCCTGTGGATGTTTGCGACAGATAAAGAGGTCTTGGTGATAGGTAACTCTCTTGTCTTGATTTATATCGTGTGTGCGCTTGCTTCAAGAATGATGAAGTCAAAAAAAACGAAAAATAAATAGTCGATTCTGAAAATCTCGGCTTTCCAGTTAACCGAGCCTTTCCGTTCCCAATTCATCCACTGCAAGTCTAGCTAAACAATTTGATATTTGTCCGATTTTTCCAACTCAGACACATTTTCAACCAACATAAAATCCAGACGTAAAAAAGCCTCAATAGGCTTAGAATTTTTCTGAAGTTTTGCCCGATACCCGCTAAAATGGCATTGAGTTTGTCGCCCAATATGCCTTTCAAGCGGTTTAACCCCAAATGGCCATCACTTTTCATGTGCCCGATGATGGGCTCTATCCCATTGCGCCGCTTGAGTTTTTTCTTTATCGCAGGTGTCACACCGCGTTTTTGTCCTGCGATAAAGACTTCATACCGCTCTGCCATATGACCGCGATAACCTCGGTCTACAAAACACGTAAACGGGCGTATGTTGGTGACGTCTTCGACTATTTTCAAGGTGCGATACAAGGTGTCACCATCATAAGGGTTGCCGTGCATGGCATGACAGCATAGGACAAATTGTTCCTTCACCGTCGTTGCTACGCTGACTTTTACCCCAAACTCGTACGGTTTTGCACTTTTACCTTTCGCGATGCATTCAACGTGCGGCTCATGCAGTGAGTACAGCTTCGATTTACTGAATTTATCTTGCTTGAGCAGTTTTTCAGCTTGGCGGAGTTGAACGACCATCGCCGCTGAAGGGTTGGTATCTAACTTACGAAGAATGTCGCGGAACACACGACCAAGATACGACTTTTGTTTTTTCAATGCTTTACGCATCCGCTTGTATTGTTTGGCATGCGCATAACGACTGACTGAATTTGCGACCTTCACACCTGCTCTCACATAGCTTTGCCGCAGTGTGATACCTGCGTGTTTGGCGAGGTCGACTAGTTTTTTACGGCATCGTTCAAGCAGTTTACTGTCGGTTGGAAAACTGATGTTCTTTTCCATCACGGTGCTATCCACCACTACTTCGCGCAAACTACTTTCTTTTACCGCGCCGACTTTTAGTCCGACATCGACGGTGAGCGACAACATCAATTCCGCACCCTGTTCGCCAATTCGCTTGCGAATTGGCGAACCATCGAACTTGGGTCACACGGCATCTGATGAGTAAAAAACTGCATCCCACAAAAATACTGCCAATAGGGGTTTTCACACCACATGGCGACCGTATTTTCATCCGAAAGTTTATGAATTTGTTTAAGATATTCTAATCCAGCCAGTAACCGAATGGGTTTTCCCAATGCGCCAGTATCTGCACTATAAAGTTGACCAAATTCGGCTTCTAAACGCTGCCAATCAATGATGTTGGCCAATTTAACCAGTTCGTGGTTGGGCGCCACGAGGTCAATCAATTCGATCGCGAACAGTTGTTTTTGTGGTGTATGGTTGGTCGCTTTTGGCTTCATTTTTAATCTCCATTTTGCAAGGTTTTGAGGGGTGAGAAAACAAACCTTGCAAAATGAGGATAGTAAGATCGTTTAGATCATCAAGAAGATCAATACATTAAGTGTTTTTCAGTGTCGACTAAATAAATTATATTTTAATTAATTAAAGAAAAAGCCCAGATCTTCTGGGCTTTTTTACGCGCTCACTTTTATAAACGACCGTTGGCCAGTTCAATAAAGAAGGCGTAATTCAAAGTTCTATCTTTGATCCGATTAAATCGACCCGATGCACCGCCATGACCCGCTTCCATATCTACCTTAAACAGCAGTTTATTATCATCGGTTTTCAACTCTCGTAATTTGGCAACCCACTTTGCAGGCTCAAAGTACTGTACTTGAGAATCGTGTAGCCCAGTCGTGACCAACATATTTGGATATGCTTGTGCTTTAACTTGCTCGTACGGAGAATACGAGCGCATATAATCGAAATAAGCTTTGTCATTTGGATTACCCCATTCGTCATATTCATTCGTGGTGAGCGGCAATGACTCATCTAACATTGTATTAATGACATCGACAAACGGCACAGCGGCATGCACACCATGATATAGCTCTGGTGCTTGGTTAACGACGGCCCCCATGAGCAGTCCACCCGCACTCCCGCCTTGCGCATAAATGCGTTTTTTATCGCCATAACCTTGTGCTACCAACGCCTTCGTTACATCAATGAAGTCATTGAAGGTATTCTTTTTATGAAGTTTTTTTCCATCTTCATACCAAGGGCGGCCTAACATTTGCGAACCACGAATATGTGCAATCGCAAATACAAATCCTCTATCTAACAAGCTCAAACGCGAAATTGAAAAATACGGATCGATCGTCACACCGTACGAGCCATAAGCATATTGTAACAATGGGTTAGAGCCATCTTTTTTGAACAGTGACTTTTTATAAACCAGTGATACAGGGACCTTCTCACCGTCTCTTGCCGTAATAAAAATACGCTCCGATGCATAATCAGCGGCATCAAAATCGCCCAATACCTTGTCTTGTTTCAAGGTGACTTTGTTGAAGTTGTTCAAATCAACTTCATACACGGTTTCTGGTGTGGTTAAGCTGGTGTAGCTAATACGCACACTGTCTTTATCAAGTCGAGTGTTGCCTTTTAAGTCTGCCTCAAAACCTGCATCATTGAATTTCAGTTCATGCTCTGCTTGGGTATCAAGTGCACGGATGGTAATTTTTGACTGCCCCTGAACGCGTCGTTTATAAACCAAATGCGTATTAAACAGCGTGAAGTCTTCCAACTTTACATCTGGGTCATGTGCAATCACCGTTTGCCACTTACTCATGTCAGCAGCTTCTGACACTTTGGCCTTCATTAATTGGAAGTTCACCGCATTCAGGTTAGTGTAAATATAATACCAGTCGTTGAACTTGGCGATTGAGTACTCTAAACCTTTTTGACGCGTGACGAGCCTTGTTGGCTTTGCTTTATTATCATCAGCCGACAACACAGAAACACCTTTTGATTCAGTGCTGTAATGATGGATGAATATTTGCTCTCCATCTTTGCTTTTACCTAAGTAAGTGTAATAAGTGTGATCTTGCTCCTCATACACTAACTCATCTTGGGCTTGGGGAGTTCCGAGTCTATGGCGGTATACTTGTGTGCCTAGCAGTGAAACTGGGTCTTTTTTAACGTAATAAATGGTTTTATTGTCATTACCCCACACAAAATACTCTTCAGCACCCACTATCTCATCAACAAGCAATTTACCAGTGGTCAGATTTTTAACTTTGATTGTATAAATACGGCGACTCAAAGTGTCTTCGGCATAAGCAAACAAGTTATCGTCAGGGCTGATCTGTGTCTCTTTAATGGCGTAATAATCATGACCTTGCGCATTGACATTCATGTCAATCAGCAACTCAGAATTGGTCCCTTGTACATCAGCGCTGCGATAAAGGGAGGGATATTCTTGATCACCTACCATGTTTGAATAGTAATAGTATCGGCCCTTTTGCACCGGTACCGAACGCTCTTGTTTTGCGATTTTACTCTTAATTTCCTCAAATAGTTGCGCTTGCAAAGGCTCTGTATTGGCTAGCATTGCTTTTGCGTATGCGTTTTCTTTGTCTAAGTGAGCTAGAACTTGAGCACTGCTGCGTGTGTCATCCCTCAGCCAATGATAATTATCAATCATCTCATAGCCATGGATATGCGTGATGTGAGGTAACTTTTTAGCGATGGGTGCAGCTACTTGCATCGCTTGTTGAGTTTGCTCAACTTGTGTTGGTTGCTGAGTGATAGATTGGCATCCGTTCATCAACATGACTGATGATAAAGCCAGCGGCAACAGCGCAAATTGTTTCATTTTCTAGTCCTTGCATTCTTGTCGTGTTGAAATACACGACCAAATTATTCGCCGCTAAATATAATTGAATTATCAACTTAGGAACAGTAGTCTAAGTAAAACTTCGTTAACAGCTAGTCTTTATGAAACCTTATTTTTTATTGCTTTTGTCTATGTTTACATTAACTGCCTGTAATTCTACGCAAGTTGTGCGTGGTTCAGCTGAGTCAATAGCACGTTGTGAAAAAACATTGCATGACTATATTCAGCTCAGAGATAAAGGCCCTGTTGAAAGCTACCAAGCGCTGTTCACAGACGATGCCACCTTTTCAGTACCCAAGTTAAACGTGGCATTAAGTTCGAGTGAGCAAATTGCAAAAAGAGTGGAAGGTGCTTTAAAAACTAAGAAGAGTATTCACATGCTTACCAGCACTCAAGTCACCCCAAGCACCGATAATACGCTAACAAGCGTGGCACACTTTGTCCTTTACCTGAGCGATAAGAACGATAAAAGCAAGCCAACCACGCTGATCAATGGCCGCTACATAGACACACTGGTAGATAATCAAGACACTTGCTTGATCAAAGAACGTCTCGTTGTTGTAGATAGAATGGATACGATGCACTAACCCAATTTGCCCGAGCTTTGGGTAAACGACTTAAAGCAAACTGAGTTTTAAGTCGTAGCCAAACCAAAGGTTACTTAATAGAGCGCTTGTGCCAACGTATAACTTCTTTTTGATCACGAGTAATACTTTGACCTTGCGCTTCTAGATTTTCAGCACTCTTTGCCAATGCGGCTTCGGCGCACAGCTCAATTTTTTCGAGCAGTGCGAGTAATAATGCTTTTTCTTTTTCGCTGATCCCATCCAACACATTCGCTTCACGCTTTTTCATATGCGCGACGATCTGCTGATACAAAGGTTTGCCCTCGTCAGTGAGCATAACAGGCTTACTTCGTTGCTTTTCATTACTTTGGTCTGCATAGATCAGATTAAGTTTTAGCAATGTATTAATCGCACGATTCACTGAATAAGGGTCTAAGCGCGATTGATAAGCGATATCCGCTGCATTAATAGGTCCATATGATCCGACATTAAGTAGCACGCGGATCTCACGCGTCTCTAGCCCAGTTAAATTGCGAATATAAGCATCTCTATCAAGTGCCAACAGGTTACTGGCAACAGCAATACGATAGGGAGCATGATGATATAAATCAAACGGCTCATCTGTATGCTCTGAAAGTTTAAACGCGGCTTGCCGTGCTTTATTGCTCATATAATCACCACACTTTTTTATAATTGTGTTCATTTTTTGTAGACACACAGGAAAAAACGGCTTAAATTATGTTGCAAATGCAACACCAAAATAATTAAACAGGAACTCATTATGGCTTTAGTTACCCCCTTAGCACAAGATGCCAACTCAGAAGTCGCTGAGTTAGCTAAATTTTTTAACGAAACACTCGGTTTTTGCCCAAACAGTGTGTTAACGATGCAGATCCGCCCTCACATCGCCAAAGCATTTATTAACCTCAACAAAGCAGTGATGGAAAATCATGGTCGAGTTACCAGTGAACTGAAACGTTTAATTGGTTACATCACCAGTGCAAACACTGGCTGTCGCTATTGTGAAGCACACACAATTTTGGCTGCAAAACGCTATGGTGGCAGTGATGAGCGCCTACAGCATATTTGGCAATTCCGTGATAGCGAGCTATTCAACGCTGGTGAAAAAGCGGCTTTTGAGTTTGCACTTGCCGCATCGAGTGTGCCAAATGCTGTAGATGAAAACATTGAAGCTCATCTAAAAGCACATTGGGATGATGGCGAAATTGTTGAAATTTTGGGCGTGATTTCTTTATTTGGTTACCTAAACCGTTGGAATGACTCAATGGCAACCACATTAGAGTCTGGTGCCATTGATGCGGGTGAAACATATTTGTCTAACAACCAATGGCAGGTTGGGAAACACCAAAAGTAAGGCTAAAACCCCGATTTGAACTTGCTGAGGTATGACCTTACTCATAGCTGCGCACTGAAAACAACAACAAAAGCTGAATGAGGGCCGTAGTCCAGCCTCATCACAGTGCCCTCAGCGAGTTCACCTTCTTTAGCTCACCATCACGGTACGAGCAAAAAAATAGCTGTCGCTCTCCATACTCCTCCACGCTCAAGGGGAGATACCTTACCTAAAAAGCAAACTTAAAGTGATAAAAAATGCATTAATCATGTATTTCTATCCACCATCGACATTATTTATCCACCAGGTTTCTAAAATATTTTTTGAAAAAATATAAATGCAAAATTTAGCTGTATTTTTAAAAAACCCAGACTAAAATGCATGCCTTTTCAGGTGTTGTGAATATATATTCACAACAATTATTGTACAGGCTTGTCGCCTATGCTGATTTATGCTTTTCTGTCTGAGCATAAAAGCAACAACACAAACAACGGGGATTAAAACAATGTATAAACCAAGCATACTCTCTATGGCGGTTTATAGCGCTCTAAGCGCGTCATTCGCATCAACATCAGCATTCGCCGATGATGCTCAGGCAAAAGACAAGTCGCTTGAAGTCATACAAATTACAGCTACACGCCGCTCGGGTTCCGTGCAAGAAGCACCACTGAATATCACTGCACTTGATGGCGATATTATGCGCGATCAAAACATTGGTGAACTGGCCGATGTCGCACGTTGGGTGCCGGGTTTAACCGTCACCGATCAAGGTGGTCGCTCTGGTTCACCCATTATTGTGCGAGGTTTGAATACAAATTCATCAGGCCCGGATTCAGATGGTGGCACAGTGGCAACCTATATCAACGAAATACCCGTCGCTATTGATATGCGTTTAACCGATGTGGAGCGCGTTGAAGTATTAATCGGCCCACAAGGTACGTTATATGGCGCAGGTACGTTAGGCGGTGCCATTCGTTACATGCTTAAAAGCCCAGAATTGGACCTAACCACAGGTAAAGTATACGGTGACGTATTTCAAATCAGTGAAAGTGACTCATTGGGTGGTGAATCAGGCTTTATTTTTAATACCCCAATCATCGATGATAAGCTCGCTGTGCGTGCAAGCGTTAATCTTTACAAAGATCCTGGCTTTATTGATTATAACTATGTTGTGCGTGATGCCGGTGTTTCTATGCCTGACCCCGATTGGTCAAATCAAAGTGAGGTTGAGCAGAATTTACGTCAGGCAAAGGATAATAACGGTGAATATACTAAAACAGGTCGTATTTCACTGCGCTGGATGCCTAATGACTGGCTCGACAGTACCATTAACTACTTCTACCAAAAGCAAGAAAGTGAAGGTCGTTCAATCGTCCACCACAGCGCACTTAACCCAAACAATGGTTTAAACGCAAAAATTGGTAAGTATGAATCAGCCTATCGCTATGAAGAGCCAAGAGACAAGACAGACTCTTTATTAAGCTTAGAAATAAAAGCGGATTTAGGCTTTGCTGAACTTGTATCTGCAACAGGTTTTTCAGAGTTTGATGCCTACGGCCAACGCGACCAAACCGACCTACTGATCCGCCTTGATTATGGTTATGAGGAATTCCCGTCATTCTCTTCTTTCACTCGTGAAATCGAAGAAGAAGAAAACTTCACGCAAGAGATCCGTTTAGTTTCACAAGGTGATTCAGATTTGAGCTGGATTGTTGGGGGTTTTTACAACAAACATAAAGAAGATGGTTCAAGCAAAGAGTATACGCCTGGCTATAGCCAATTCTTGGTTGCAAACAATACCTCAGGAGAACCTCGATTCATACGTCCAGATAACCTTGAATACTACTCAGTCGATCGTTCACAGACCACAGAAAAGGCCATCTTTGGCGAAGTCGGTTACCAAGTCAATGACATGCTTACTATCACACTTGGCGCACGCTTTTATGAATATGATATAAGCGCAGATTCAGCAGTAGATTTCCCTCTAAGCAATACATTTTATGGTGATGCTGGCCCAGACAAAGTAAATTTAGAATTTGAAAATAGTCCTGCAAATGACAACGGCAGCTTATTTAAATTTAACGTCAGCTACCAGTTTACAGATACCGTTATGGCTTATACAACCATAAGTGAAGGGTTTAGAATAGGTGGCTCCAACGGCTTAAAAGCATGCAAAGTACCACAGCCAGATAAGCAAACGGGCTGTGGTCAACCAAGTGAAATGCTCTACAAAAACGATACGACGACTAATTATGAGCTCGGTCTTAAAAGTACTTGGCTGAAAAATCGCCTGCACTTTAATGCCGCAGTCTTTAATGTTGATTGGAAAGATGCTCAAATTGAGGGTGCAACAGAAGTTGGACAACTTCCATATACTTCCAATGCTGGTTCAGCCAATGCTAAAGGCTTAGAAATTGCGACTAGAGCGATGCTCACTGACTCTTTCACGGCCTATGCAACCTACGCTTACACCAAAGTAGAGTTAACTGAAGATGCTAAAAACTTATTCAGGGTGAAACGACTGCCGAGCGAAGATGATGATTCAACATTGGTTTTTGTCGATGGTAAGAATGGAGATAGATTACCAGGCTCTCCAGAGCATCAGTTCTCACTGGGTATTAATTACCAAACGGAAATACTGGGCGACAAACTACTTGATATCAACTACGGCTTAACGGCTCAAAGCGATACGATAAGTAAGGTAGGATTAAGAGCAAATGGCGAAATGATACCTGGTTATGCCCTAAGCAATATTTCGGCTAAATTAACTGGGGATCAATGGTCAACCACTTTATATATCAACAACCTATTTAATAAATATGCATACACATCAGTGCGACGGGACGTTCAAGACATTCAAATAGAAACCAATGGTTCACAGATCCAACGCAACTATGGTCATTTCTTAAACCGACCACTCACCATTGGTGTTAAGTTCGATTACCAATTTGAACTGTAACCAAGATACCGTTACGCTAGAGGCTCAAACTTAGTTTGAGCCTTTTTTATTTTTAAAAAGAATAATGACTTATGACGCTCAGTATCAACCAGCTACACCAAAATGCCATAAAAGCGCTAAACCAAGGCGACATACAGCAAGCACACCAATATCTCGTGTCTATTGTGCAAGCTGAACCACACCATGCGGATGCCTACTTTTTACTGGCAATGATCAACGTACAAGTCGGCCAAGTTAAAAAAGCCATTGCCTTAATTGAAAAAGCGCTAGAGTATGCGCAAAGTTCAGAGTACTTGGCACAGCTTGCAAAATGCTATGCCCTTGATGGGCAACTTGAGCAAGCCAAAGCGACCGCTACTAAAGTAAACCTAGCAACCGTGAATAGCGCACTGACGGCAGATACGCTAGGCGTTGCCATGTGCCATATAGGCTTACACGAACAAGCCATGCGCTTTTACACAAAAGCACTAGAAATCACACAGACTAACCCACAGTTTTACTACAACTACGGTGTGTGCGCTAAATTTTTAGGAAACTTCGCTCAGGCAGAGCAAGCCTTTGAAAAAGCAATACAAATTAACCCAACACAGCACCAAGCACATTTTGCGCTTTCCGACCTCACCAAAGCGACCCACGACAACAACCACTTAGAACGCTTAAGCAGCGTTTTTTCACACATATCGCATCCAGATGCTCAACTGCATATAGGTCACGCTTTGGCAAAAGAGTACCAAGATTTAAAACAATATGATCAAGCGTTTGAAGCGTTAAATAAGGGAAAGAAAGCCAAGCTCGAACAAGCCCGCTTCGACAACAACGCATCCTCTAAGCTGTTTGCACATATAAAAACGCTGAGTGAAGAACATACACAGGTCAGGATTGGACACAACAGTAACGAACCCATTTTTGTGTTAGGCATGCCTCGCTCTGGCACAACCTTAGTAGAACGCATTTTATCAAGCCATTCAGATGTTATGTCGGCAGGAGAACTACAAGATTTTGGCATATGCACCAAGCGGTTGGCTCAAACAAATACACCACATGTGCTAGACAACACCACACTTGATGCGGCATACCAACTCGATTTTAAGCAACTTGGGCAAGCCTACCTTGATGCAACTCGTGTGGTAACGGGCAATAGCGCGCATTTTATTGATAAATTGCCATTCAACTTTTTTTACATCGACTTGATACGTAAAGCGCTACCAAACGCCAAAATCGTCTGCTTGCTGCGCAACCCACTAGATACTTGCATTGGT
This sequence comes from Pseudoalteromonas sp. ATL1, assembly GCF_058933015.1. Taxonomy (NCBI): domain Bacteria; kingdom Pseudomonadati; phylum Pseudomonadota; class Gammaproteobacteria; order Alteromonadales; family Pseudoalteromonadaceae; genus Pseudoalteromonas; species Pseudoalteromonas sp. ATL1. The sequence continues at coordinate 656,550 of NZ_JBZYXL010000002.1, forward strand.
AATTATCGCCAATTATTTACAATCAATAATCCTTATTATCGCTACTCGCTTGATCTAATGGACACGGCCAAGTTTTACACCCGTTTTTATCAGTTGATGCAACACTGGCAAGACCTGCATGGTGAACAGGTTAAATTACTGCAATACGAATCACTGGTTGAAAATCCTGAACAACATATACGCGATTTACTTAAGCACTGTGGCTTAAATTGGCAACAAGGCTGTTTAGACTTTCACTTAAACACCGCGCCAGTTTCTACCGCAAGCAAAGTCCAAGTCAGAGAGCCTCTCAATAGTAAATCCATCGGTCGATGGCGTAACTTTGAGCCATACCTTAATGAAATAAAAGCTTATTTTAATGATCAAGGTGTTCCATGGTAGGAGCATATGTACTCACCAATACTCGATTGGAGTGTCTAAGTGTTTGAAGTGAACCCCGTCAATCTACTCCAAGCATTTGGCTTGGGCGTTGCGTCCCTGAGCATATTAATCTTAAGTGCCTACCCTCGCTATCGCGTTATTTGTGGATTTTTTGCCATGATCGGCGTCTCGGCAGCGTTCAATTTGCTTGAAGAACTTAACATCACCCGAACACGCCATTTAATCACACCTATTTTTGTTATTGGATTTGGGCCGATGTTGTATTTAGTTGTTAAGTCTCTGACCTGTAAGCTTAATAAAATAGAATACTTACATCTAGCTCCTATGCTTTTAGCGCTGCCATTCACCCAATTCACTCAACAGGTTATTTTGGTTGGCACATTATGGCGCTTTATTTACGCTGGACTCGCTTTGTATCACATTTATCAATTCAACCTACGACTACAAGATTATCGTTCTGACGCACAAGAGGTTACTTTGCGTTGGCTTGGTTGGCTGGTCATCGCAATGTCAGTTAATAATGCTTTAGACTTAGTCCGCCTCAATGCACAGCCCTACTTAACACACGAACTCAATGTGATCGGACAAGGTCTAGGCACTTTAATCAATCTCATTTTACTGATGCTACTCACTGCAAAACTGAACCGTGACCACACGGTGATCTGCACGCTGAGCAACACGCCAATGACACCAGATGACTGTGAAAAGAACAAAGAAAGTGCGGACTCTTATCAGGCTATTTTTGAACATTTGCAGCAGCAAATACAAAAACATGCTTGGTATCTACAAAGCCGATTAACGCTCACAGAGCTTGCACAACAGGCCAATTTGCAAGTGCGCGATGTTTCCCGTGCTATCAACCTGAATTCAGGACAAAGTTTTAATGACTACATCAACACTTTTCGTATTGAGTACATTAAAAAGGCAATGAGAGAAAGAGCAAGTGAGTCATTACTTACACTTGCCATTGAAGCAGGTTTTAACGCAAAGTCATCATTTAATTATTCATTTAAAAAACAAACAGGTATGACGCCAACCGAGTACAAAAATACGCTCAACACGTCGTCAAAAGCATGATTTTGTACGTCTAAATTCTTGCCATTGGACGCTCAACTTGGTTTGTTAATTCAAAATAGGCGGTAATAAAGCAACTTATTTGAGTGAACATATGACGAACCTAACTCCAACTAACCTACTTTGGCTCCTAGCTAGCATTTTACTTGCTTTGCTACTCAACGGCTGCAACGCCCCACTCGCACCACCAAAAAGTAACGACTTTATTTTGAAAAATGTGAATATTATTGACCCAGTCAACGAATCAATTTTGCGAAATCAGAGCATTATCGTCAAAAATGGAAATATAAACTTAATAGCCAAAGGGTTAAGTAGAGAATCTACAACTTACGAAATCATTGACGGTCAAGGTGGCTACCTTACTCCTGGGCTTGTTGACATGCATACCCACTTTTATGACTCTAGCGCCCTGATGAGCAATTTAGCCCATGGCGTCACCCATGTGCGCATTTTAAATGGCGCACCCGAGCAGCTAACTTGGCGAGATCAGGTGAATTCAGGACATTTAATTGGAGCTAGCGCCACGGTGAGCAGCCCTATTTTTACTGGCTACCAAAACACTCCGCTCGCCAAATATATCAATAGCGCACAAGCTGCTCGTCAATCAGTTATTGAAGCGAAAGATGCCGGTTACGACTTAATAAAAGCCTATGGCAGTTTAAACGAACAGGCGCTTACATCATTGATAACCACAGCCAATGAACTCAACATGCCTGTCGCTAAACATGGGCCTAATTTGTCTGGCAACATGTCTTGGAGTGACTTGGAAGGCTTACAATCTCTGGAGCACACGGAAGAAATACTGCAAAGTGTACTCAATCATCAGTTTGACCAAGAAAAATTGACTCAAGTACTTTTAGAATTAAAACAACTTAATGTGCCAATCACCCCAACACTAAACATATTCTGGCAATTAACCAAAATTAGCGAAGACAAAGCAGACTTTTTGAACACCTTACCAAAACACTATATTTCACCCATACTGGCATACGGTGAAGAAAACGACCAAGTAAAAAGATGGTTAAACGCATCGCCAAAGATGGCTAAATATAATCGTAAAACACTCAATCAACTCATTGAAATAACCAAACAGATGCACGAACTAGACATTGAGGTACTGGTTGGCTCTGACGCGGGTGTACTGTGGTCACCCCATGGCTTAGCAACACACCAAGAAATGGCGCTATTGGCCCAAGCGGGGCTCAATAACTTTGAAGTTTTAAAAGCCGCAACCTTTTCACCTGCAAAAGCCATGAAACTTGACCATAAAATTGGGCAAATCAAAGAAGGACTCGCCGCCGACTTTATTTATACACGAATAAGTCCAATTGAAGACTTTGCTGTATTGAAAAATCCAGACGCCGTAAGTAAACGAGGAGTATGGTTAACGCAAAAGCAACTCAGTGACTTCAAAGAAAAGGCAATTGCAAAACGCAGCCTACTTTCAGAGCTTTGGGTGTTATTAAAAAAGTACTAACAGCATCGATATAAGGAAGAGCCGCATTTTGCTGTGGCTTTTACACATTAGGCAATACGATAGAGCTGTACGAGTACCAAAAATAAAACTGGCATCATACTCATATATTTGATACCAATACTTTTTTCAAAAACATAGGAAGTCGGTATTTAAAGCAGACTGCTTCTTAAGTGACTTAACTTTATAAAAACAATAATAAAATGCAAATAAGAAAACTCAACACCTTACGAGCACTGGCCGCACTCATCGTATTTTTTACTCATTTTAGTGATATCACCAACTGGTTAGATGGCGCGTTAGGTGGAGGGTCTGGTGCCTATGGCGTTATGCTGTTCTTTTTATTGAGCGGCTTTTTGATGTCACATCTTTATATGAGCGAGTCTTTTAGCAGTGACAACGTAAAACGCTACATCCTTGCAAGGGTTGGACGAGTGGTGCCTTTGTATCTCCTTGTTGTACTGAGTTCTTACCTCTTCACACTTGCTGAGTTAGATATTTTATACAGCATAAAAGACTTCAACACTGTATTAGGGCATTTACTATTTTTGTATGGCGAAAGTGTACTGTGGTCCATTCCACCTGAAGTACAGTTTTACTTTATTTTTGTGCTATTTTGGTCGTTTACTAAAACCCGCATTGGCTATGTGTATGTCGCCATCGTTGCCACGATGATCCTGTTGTTTTTAACCAATTTCCCCAAAATATTTGGCGATGTTTATGGCGTACCCTACAACTTGTTTAGCATCTTGAGAACACTGCCTTACTTTTTTATTGGCGTTATTTTTGGACTACATTACAAATCTATCGCTATTCCAAGTTACATGAAAAAACATGGCTTTATCTTGGTGCTATGTTTAATCCCCTTGTTATACCCAGAATTTAGCCCGGTTACCTCAGATGCAAAACAAAGAATGTGGTTAAGTTATGAAGTGTTATTGGTGATGAGTACCGTGTTTTTCTGTGTGGTTTTTTTGGTACCTGATAACAACATTTTCCTAGCAAACAAGTTAGGCGATTTTATTGGTAAAATATCTTACTCGTTGTATTTGCTGCATATGCCGATTATTAATTCGGTTAATCAATTATCACTTTCAACGGAGCTTAAGCTACTTTTATCTTTATTTTTAAGCATCCTAGTTGCTTACTTGTCTTATCAGTTTTTTGAAAAGCCAATTGCGAACAAAATCAGAAATTGCATTAAGAAAAGCGCCGCATAAAATGCGGCACTTGCCAAATTTCCGATAGCAAATATTCCACAGTGTAGTGAACTACCCCTCACCAGCCTGTTTTAGGATAATCATTTCTTTAGCTACATTTGCCGCAGACGGTAGAAACATCGTCGATACAATACGCTCATCAATCACCACGGCATGCTTGTCTTGTAACGTGTCTTTATTTTGTGCTTCTGCACCGCGTTTGGTTAGTTGATCTTCCACTAAAAATGGTAGTAACGTCCCCTATTTTGCCCAACTTTTTTCACGCTCGGTAGAATTGGGGAACACTGCAACACGTTTACCTACGACCATATATTGGCCATTGTGCAGCTTTACGTTGGCAAATGCGCCCGGGCTGTGGCCACTGCCACCCACAATACCGCCCAATAATCATTTGGATCTACCTGCTCAGGCTTTAGCGAACGCTCGCCTTATCTAAAAAGCCTTCATATTTTATGGTGTAACTACTGATCCCAAGCGGGTCCATCATAAACGCCACTTTGCCTCCTTTGGGAGAGGCAAAATCAACCTCATAGCCGTGACTGACAAACACATGATAAGGTGGTGCGACTTCCCATAAGTTATTTCTCGCATCATGTTTTTCTGGGTCGCCCATATCGAATAAATTAGAAGCAATAATCAGCACTTTCTTACCCTGCTGAGCATGTACTTGTCCAACAAAGAACGTTGTTAAAATGAAAGAAATTTAAATAAAAACGCGCATAGCACTCCCTGATAGATTACGTTGGATGTTGTTTTAAACTAGGTTAGTCGTCGCTATTAACTAAAAGGTTTAAATGGCCGAAAAATTTTTATGCCCTTTATATGCACTATTTCTGTTCAAAACCTCACCACCTAGAACGCTTGCACAAAAAATATTCCAATTATTTTCAGAGCAAAATAAATATTTTAAAATCAAAATCTTAATTAACTCACTTTGCAGCTTGGAACGGGCTATACGCAAATGTCAACATTGAAATACAGTTCCTAACTCTTTAAGCTTTATTTTTATTGAACGTTCAATTAATAAAAATATGCCAAAAGTCGGAATGGAACCTGTGCGCCGCGAGCAGCTTATAAAAGCAACCATCGAATCGGTCGCTGAGCTTGGCTTACAAGGTACAACTATTAACAGTATTAGCAAAAAAGCGGGGTTATCTTCTGGGATAATCAGCCATTACTTTGGTGGTAAACAAGGCTTAATTGAAGCAACCGTTCGTCATCTTTTATCAAATTTAAAAGTTGAATTGATAGCAAAAGCCAACGCCAACACATCACCTGAGCAACGACTGATGTTCATTGTTGAGGCAAACTTTGCGTTAGTTCAGCAACGAAAGGATACGACCCGTACTTGGTTAAGTTTTTGGGCGCAGTCAATGCACGACCCTGAACTGCACCGACTACAAAACGTGAACAGCAAACGCTTATACAGCAACCTTGCGAGTTCATTCCGACAACTGATGAATAGGCAAAACGCAAAACGCGCAGCCGAACTCAGTGCCGCCATGATTGATGGTTTATGGCTTAGAGCCGTACTCATTCAATCGGACAAAGACCAATTTAAACACAGTGAGGGACTGGCAAAAGACTACGTTCGCTCATTGATCAGCCAGTATGGAGCCTAATATGACAACCTCGACGCACAACGTCCCCGTCTACCAAAATTTTATTCACGGCCAATACCTGCCTAACCAAACTGGTGAAAGTTTTGAGGTAAAAAACCCGGCAACGGATAAGGTTATTTATCGCGTTGAAGTTGCCGATGAACACGTGCAAACAGCAGCGATCAACAGTGCAAAGCAGGGCTTTGCCACTTGGTCAGCAATGGCACCCATTGAACGTAGCCGCATTCTATTAAAAGCCGTTGAGTTGCTCAGGGCCCGTAATGATGAACTGGCAAAAATTGAGGTACTCGACACGGGTAAACCTTGGCAAGAAGCGGAATGTGTTGATGTGCAAACCGGTGCCGATGTGATTGAGTACTTCGCAGGCCTTGCCCCGGCCCAAGTAGGTCAGCAACAAATGGTTGGCAACGATTTTTACTATACCCGCAAAGAGCCGCTAGGTATTTGTGCGGGCATTGGCGCTTGGAACTACCCGTTGCAAATTGCGTGTTGGAAGTCAGGCCCAGCCCTTGCCGCTGGCAACGTGTTGCTGTTTAAGCCGTCTGAAGAAACACCGCTTGGCGCACTCAAGCTGGCTGAAATTTTTATCGAAGCGGGCATGCCTGCGGGCGTATTTAACGTAGTGCAAGGTGCAGCAGAAGTCGGCCAATGGCTGACAGGTCATCCAGATATCGAAAAAGTATCGTTCACGGGCGAAGTGGGCACTGGCAAAAAAGTCATGAGTAGTGCCGCTAACACGCTGAAAGAAGTCACGATGGAATTAGGCGGTAAATCACCACTGATTGTGTTTGATGATGCCGATATCACTGAAGCCGTGAGCGCAGCCATGTTAGGCAACTTTTACACCCAAGGTGAAATTTGCACAAACTGCACACGCGTTTACGTACACCGCAACGTGTATGAGCAGTTTATCAATGAACTTAAAAACCGCACCGAGCAAAATATTATTGCCGGCGACCCAATGGATCCAGCGGTCAACCTAGGCGCGCTTATTTCAAAACCACACCAACAATTGGTGATGAATTACATTCAAAAAGGCATTGAGGAAGGCGCAAAATTACTCACCGGTGGCACAGCTATTAGTCCTGAATCTGCACCAAATGGCTACTTTGTAGCACCGACCGTTTTTGTTGATTGCAACGACGATATGACCATAGTCAAAGAAGAGATCTTTGGCCCGGTAATGAGTGTTTTGGTGTTTGATGATGAGCAAGAAGTTATCGAACGTGCCAATAACACACACTTAGGCTTAGCCGCAGGCGTATTCACTAAAGACATTCAGCGAGCGCACCGCGTTATACACCAAATTAAAGCGGGAATTTGCTGGATAAATGCTTACGGCAACTCACCAGCAGAGATGCCTGTGGGTGGCTACAAACACTCTGGTATTGGCAGAGAAAATGGTATTGAAACGCTCGACCAATACACCCAGACCAAATCGGTTTACGTAGGAATGAACAAGATCGAAAGCCCATTTTAACTGGAGGATGCATGACACAGAAATATGATTACATCATCGTCGGTGCAGGCTCCGCAGGCTGCGTGTTGGCCAATCGACTGACTGAAAACGGCCAACATAAAGTGCTGCTGTTAGAAACAGGCGGTAGCGATAAAAGCATTTTTATTCAAATGCCGACGGCACTGTCGATCCCAATGAATACCGACAAATACGCGTGGCAGTTTCATACCGAGCCTGAGCCTTATTTAGATAATCGAAAAATGCACTGCCCACGCGGTAAGGTACTGGGCGGCTCATCGTCCATCAATGGCATGGTGTATGTGCGTGGTCACGCAAAAGACTTTGACGAATGGCAACAACATGGTGCGCAAGGTTGGGATTACCAATCATGCTTGCCGTATTTCAAAAAAGCGGAATCATGGTACTTAGGTGAAAACGCACATCGCGGCGCCGAAGGGCCTTTGGGCGTCAATAACGGTAACGAGATGGAAAACCCGCTCTACCGCGCGTTTATCGAAGCGGGTCAACAGGCCGGTTACGCCAAAACCAATGACTACAATGCAGCGCAACAAGAAGGCTTTGGCCCCATGCATATGACGGTAAAAGACGGCCGTCGCTGTTCAGCTAGTCGCGCCTACTTAGACCCAATCAAGCGCCGCAGTAACTTAACCATCATCACTGGCGCACAAGCTCAGCGCGTATTGCTTGAAAATAAACAAGCACAAGGCGTTGAATTTAAAATTAAAGGCAAAGTGAAAACCGCTTTAGCTAAACGCGAAGTTATTTTAAGTGCAGGGCCGATTGGCTCCCCTCACCTACTGCAACTATCTGGCATTGGCGATAAAGACACGCTCGAAAAAGCAGGTGTAGAAGTACAACATCACTTACCGGGTGTTGGGCAAAACTTGCAAGATCATTTGGAGTTTTACTTCCAGTACAAATGTAAGCAGCCCATTACCCTAAATGGCAAACTTGGGCTTATCTCAAAGGGCTTAATTGGCGCACGCTGGATCTTAAATAAAGATGGCTTAGGGGCAACCAACCATTTTGAATCATGTGCCTTTATTCGCTCTAAACCAGGTGTGGAATGGCCCGACATTCAATACCACTTTTTACCTGCGGCTATTCGCTACGATGGCAAAAGCGCGTTTGATGGCCATGGTTTCCAAGTGCATGTTGGCCACAACAAGCCTAAAAGTCGTGGCTCAGTATGCATTGCTTCTAGCAACCCAGAAGACGCGCCAAAAATACAATTTAATTACCTTCAACACCCAGAGGATATTGAAGGCTTTAGAGCCTGCGTACGTTTGACTCGTGAGATCATCGAGCAAAGTGCGTTTGATGATTATCGCGACGGTGAAATTCAGCCAGGTAAAAACATACAAACCGATGAACAAATTGATGCCTTCGTGCGCCAAGCAGTCGAAAGCGCTTATCATCCTTCTTGCTCTTGCAAGATGGGCGAAGACGACATGGCCGTGGTTGATTCACAAACCAAAGTTCACGGTATCAACAGTTTGCGTGTGGTTGACTCGTCTATATTCCCAACCATACCCAACGGTAACTTAAACGCGCCAACAATTATGGTTGCTGAAAAAGCAGCAGATCATATTTTAGGCAAAACACCACTAAACAACCTTAATGCAAGTGTTGCTATGACATCACAATGGCAACAAACGCAGCGTAGTTCGGAGATCTAAATTGGCCACTCGCTCAGGTAGCCATACCTGAGTGGGGCTCGCAGTGGCGTGCGGGATAAATTGGTTATCCCAAGGAGTTCGGCTTGGTCCTAACTCTTAAGCATTAATGCGAGATAAATAAAAAAACAATGGAGAAATAATGAGTTACTTTTACTTATTTTGGGAGGGTGACAATGACCTTATGGCTTAGTGCTGGTATCATTTTCACCCTATTGGCAATTGCTTTAATTTTGTTTAAATGGGGTAATTTACAGTGTGTTGGCGTCACACCAGTTAAAACATTTACTTTTATCGCCATCTTGTTCACGTCGGGCTTAGATGTCGGACTGATCATGTTTCCTTTAACGGAGTTTGCGGGTTACGCAGACATAAAAGCAAGCCCAGAGTATGCGTTTGCAAACCCTTTGGCCATTGAATTTGGTTTTTGGGGCTTTTTGATCTGGGGATTTTATTTCCTTACCTGTTTTTATTTCTGCGTAATAGAACCCAAAGTGAAGTTCTTTGAAATTCCTTGGGTGAAATTAGTCAATAATGTGATCATTATTGGCACCTGTGCGTTTACAGCTTACTTGTTGCTGTCTAACTTGCCTTGGTATTTACCTGAGGTCGGTGACGGTAGCTCGATAATTCCAACTTTCTATCTTGTTGTGCTTGCTGCTATTTGCTTTGCCGTGTATTCAAGCACCAGTTTAAAGTACGTACGATTTCTAAGTATTTCAACCACTTGGCTATTCATTGGTTTGATTGCGTATATGTGGAGCGCCGCCTTTATTTTTGGTGATAGTGCAATGAGCAGTTTTGCTAATAAGTTTGCACTGATTGGCGATTACTTTGTAAACATCAATCAATTTGTATTGCCGCTCAATGATTACCACGAGTTCTACCTATTTTGGTGGTTCGCATGGAGCATCATGATCGGTCAATTCACCTCTCGCTTTGTTGGTGGGCTTAAAACTTATCAAGTGCTTGCAGCCATGTTAGTGTTCCCTTCCATTCCAATCGCGGTCTGGTTCAGCGTACTTTATCACTATCATGAAGCCGGAATATCGACTGCGGGCATTCAAAATTTTGCCATGGTTTTCGTCGGTGTTGTTTTTGTGATCAACTCACTCGACTCTTTGATACGGCTGTATACAGACAACTTGAATCTGACTGTGCAGCGTTTAGGCATGCGCAACTACATGTTTTTTAACATAGTTGCATTATCATTGTTAACTTTATTGTTTAAACTGGAGTTTTTACAAATTCAATGGGTTGGCGCATTAGTCATTGGCTTGTTCATCTCATGTGCAGCTTATATTGCCTATAACAAGCTTAAAACGGTCAGCCAAATTGATAGCTCACCAAAAGACAACAAAATTGATTACAGCAAAATAGAAACTGCTAGCTAAGGAATACAACATAATGACAACAACGAGAACACTAATTTTAGGTGCATTAGCACTTGCCTCAAGCCATGCAATGGCAAACTGGTCGACAACAGTTACGGCCGCCTCAGACTACACCTTTAATGGTGTAAGCCAAACTAAGAACGATCCCGCTTTGCAAGGCAGTCTAGATTACGCCTTTGACAATGGCCTTTACGCTGGTACTTGGGCGTCAAATGTTGATTTTGGCAACACCGATCTAGAATGGGACTTCTACCTTGGTAAGTTTGTCACACTGAACGACCAATGGGGCGTTGACTATGGTTTAGCTTATTACAGCTACCATGGCGATAGTCACTCTAGCGATGGCAACTACTTTGAAGCGTACAGCAAGTTCGGTTACGCCAACGCCCTAGGTAAAACCGAGTTTAACTTTTGGTATAGCTGGGATTACTTTGGTTTAGATGTGGGCCAAGTCATTTATATGGTTGCACACAATGTAGAAGTAGCACCAGGCCACACATTACGCGCAAGCTTTGATGTGTCTAACTCGCTTGATGGCAACAAATTTATGTGGGATGCGGGCGATAAGTCTTACTACCACTACAGATTGGCATATCAAACCAATTTTGAAGGATTTGATATTGAAGTAGCTGCGGAAAACACCAGTATTGATTCAAATACAGCGGATGAGCGTATCGTGTTCAGCGTTTCACGCACTTTTGGTTTGTAAGACGAACCACAATACCTAGTCATAAGGCCAAGCGTTTGCTTGGCCTTTTCTTTTTATCACCCAAAGTCTCTCTAAAACACAGTGCTAGCAGGTGGCAATAAATCATGTTAAGTTCTTATTTGTAGATAAACCGTTAGCAACTCATTAGTATCGGTGATACCCCGTAATATATAATTAGGTTCATGGATGAATAAAGATAAAGCACAAGCGTATATAGAAAAAAACTTAAACGCAGATGATCGGTTAATTGGCTTCTTTCAAGCTGTTCGACCACCCAATTTGTGGTTAGTGCTCTTAATTGGCCCCCTATTTGTTCTCAGCATGAGAGTGTATTTTTTAGCCGTCACAGAAAAAGGTATCTTTTTCTATAAACTAAGCCTGTTAGGTAAGTTTAGGGAACATGATTTTTTTACCTTTGAGGAAATCGAAAGCGTTAGATTTGGCAAAGGACTAATACAAAAGCCCATGTTTTTTGTCTTCAAAAACAATCGAACACTCACCGTTAATGCCCAACTAAAGGGTTTAGAAAGAGTGGCGAAGTTGTCACCACAAGTGCAGCAACACATTGAAAATAGTATCACTGTCGAACAATGATCTTATTTCTAATTACCATTACGGTGTATATTGGTGTTCTGATCTTTGTCAAACCCACACCAAGTAGCTTAAAAGCGACACCACTTAGCTACCGTGAACATATAAAGACAATATCAGCATCAATATGGACTGGTGTTTTGCTATTGTTGATATTTCTTTTAACGACCAATATGACTTTTATACAGGTTAATGAGGACTTATACCGCGTCTTGGCTTTGAGTAATAGCCTAGAGCAACTCGCTATGTTCCCATTGCAGCCTGTCACACACTTATTTATCCATGGCAGCTTTGTTCATGTTGTCGCGAATGTTGTTGGCTTAGGGCTAATGTCGGTTTATGAGCGCCGAGTTGGCGCCAAAAGATATTTGGCTGTGCTCAGCGTAGGTGCGGTGGCATCCGCACCATCGATATTTTTCTACTCAGAAAATATCATGGTAAGTGGAATGTCAGGGGGAATTTTTGCGCTGATTGCCGCCTATTTTACTGATGATAAACAGTTAAACACAAAAGAGTGGTTCACCGCTATTTTATTGTTTTTATTTGTTGTATTTATGCTAGCTATCAATTCGATATTAAATAATCATACCAGTGGCGATCTTGGCATGAAAGTCGACCATATTGGTCACTTACTGGGCGCGATAGGTGCAATTTTATATTGCCGAATAAAGCCACAACGCAAATCATTCTCAAACTAAGCTCTGGTCCATATGTTAGTTCTTAAGCCACACACTGATTCTTTTCCAATCATAAACCTACTGATTGTAAGGCTTTTTTTACCTTTCGTCGTTTGCAGTGTGTTGCTATGAAACGAAGGGCTTTTTGAAACGTTTTCTGAGTATAAACCAGTAGATCACTCAACTACATCAAGGCGCTTTTATTCGCTTACTAAATTTGTACACCTACCTATTCAGGTTTAAACAAAACAGGCTGTACATGGCATTAGAATGTAACAGATATTTTGCCAAACGTGATGAAAGGCACCGATGAAAAACTCGGGGATACTTGGGTAGCCTATAAGCTCGTAAACTAGTTTATGCTTATTGCCCGCTCAATATTGAGTCGAGCGGGTATTCTTGTAAACACATTTAGCAGCATCCGAATTAATTGCTAAAGATTCATCAAACTCTTGTGCGCTAGTTACAAATATATTCAGCGCTGCTGTTTAATCACTTTCTTTATGTTAACTTGTTATTCTTAGCCCATGAGTTCAACCTTTCAACAGTGCACCACAATGCCTACTAAACTTACAAAAATTCATACTAAACTTTCAGCGTCATCAAATGACGGTGCTGAAAACATTAACAGCCTCAAATCATTATGGGAAAACATAGAGAAAAAAGAGAAACGTAATGAAAATTTAACAAATAAAATAACTGCGTTGTACAGACGTTTCGAAGAAACCGTTCTACCATACGAAAAGAAGTGGTCCAGCAGGCAGTTAGAAGTGTAAGACATTTGTTGACCTTTATTCCAAGAAAGTCTTTAACAAGTAACCAACGTGAAGAGTTAATGGCGTGGATTGACTCGGAAATTGACTATTTAGAAAACCACCCATTTGCAGATGATATTGATACGTTCTCGTTAAGGGGTGAGTTCTCGGATGCGTTGACGGCATATCACCAATCTACATCTGTTGAAATCACGGATAATGATTTAGAACAACTCAGAATGATGTTAGATAGCATGTTTCATGGTCAGTTAAATTTAAGTGAAGATGAACTGAGGGCTGTAGCTCAAAACCCTTCACTGCTTGAAGCACATATTAAGAAGCTCACCGACAGCTATGAAGAAGCAAATGGCGATAGCAGTACTCAAGAAACATTTGACAACGAACATGAAGAATTTGAATATCAAGACGAGTTTGAAAGCTTTTTTGAACAAGAAGCTTTTAAACAACAAACTGATGAAGAGGCACTAGATAAGCTTTTTAAGTCTAGCCAACTAAATAAAATGTATAAGCGCCTAGCTAGTATTCTTCACCCTGATAAAGAAGTTAATGAATCCAAGAAAGCTGAAAAGCATGAAACTATGCAACAATTACTAGCTGCGCGTAAAAATAATGATGCAGTAACTATTCTCAGGCTTTACCAAAACTATGTCGCAGACGCTGACTTTACCTTTGATAATAAAACCATAGCTGCACTTGAAAAAATGCTTCGCCAAAAAGCTTATCAGCTTGATTTAGAGCATAAGAAAATAAAAACTTGCGATGAGCCTCCCGCACTTGTTTGGCGTCGATTTTCAGCAAGGAGTAAAAAAGCGGTAACGGAAAGTTTAGAAGCGCATATTGAAAATCTTAAAAAGGAGCTTATACATGGAGAAGCTATACTTGTAGAGAATAAAACGGTAAAGGCTATGGCTCGTCATTTATCTGAAAGGATTCAGCAAAATCGTTATCCATCTTTTAGTTATGCTGGTAGCCTGGATGACTTTTTTGACTTATAGCACAGCGTGGTTTGTAGACCGAATGTTCTGGGTCTATATCGTTAGACGGGACAAGTTTATGTGGGACGCTGGTGATAAATCTTATCACCATTATCGCTTAGCTTATCAAACCAATGTTGAAGGATTTGATATTGAAGTGGCTGCGGAAAACACCAGTATTGACTCTAACACCGCCGACGAGCGCATCGTGGAGGGCGTTTCACGCACTTTTGGTTTGTAAGACGAACCACTATACCTAGTCATAAGGCCAAGCGTTTGCTTGGCCTTTTTCACACACCTTTCATACGCACGAGTAAACACCTTAATTCACCACACCAGATACATGCATACATTTTTGTGTTTACAGCTACAACTGTTTAGATGTTATAGTTTATTGTAAGCTCATGATAAATAAGCTTTGTCATACAAATAACACATCCATGACGTAACAGAGTTCGAGGTATTACTATTAAGCTCTCCTCAACCACAACAGCAAGGACAAAACAGTGATTATTAGAAAATTAAGGTTGCAAAGAGGTTGGTCACAAGATCACTTAGCACAGTTAAGTGGCTTAAGTCTTAGAACAATTCAGCGTATCGAACGCGGCCACACACCTAGCTTAGAATCATTGAAGTCTTTAGCTGCTGTTTTTGAAACAACGGTCGCAATACTGCAACAGGAGCTAAAAATGAAACCTTCAAACACCCATGTACACATTACAAATGAAGAGCACGAAGTCATAGAACAAGTAAGAGCAATAAAGAGTTTTTACAGCCACTTACTTACCTACTTCGTCACCATCACTTTTTTGTTTATACTCAATTATCTTACCTCCCCAGGATATATTTGGGCATGGTGGGCAGCCCTTGGCTGGGGCATAGGCATTGTCAGTCACGGTTTAGAAGCGTATGAAGTTTCTAGCATTTTTGGCGCAAAGTGGGAAAAACACGAAATAGAAAAACGCTTGGGTAGAAAACTAGACGATAAAAACTAGAAATGAGTCCAAGCTTATCAAGCTGATTATGTATGCTATCAGCTTGATAATACGAAATTGAGCTGCTTTATATGTCGCAACAGTGAGTGAATATATTTGCCTGCATTGTTATATGAAGCTCAGCGCGATACCTGTAAAAGCCAACCCTATAATCAACCCAGATATAAATAATGCCCACAATGTAAACGCTTTACTTTCTCGATACGGAGAAGACGTAGCACTAATCGCATTTTTAAATAAAAAAGCGGCAGATAGAACGCTTAGAAACAGAAGCAAACAGCCGAGGATAAGCAATATTTTTAAAAACATAGTTACTCGATTATCTCTATTTCATGCATATGGTATCCTTGGCTACCAGCATAAATTTGCTCAGCTACCCATTGGGGCTTTTTAATTGCTCGAATTGCAACGTCAGGGTGGCTTCTATCCGTAGTTTCAAGGTAAATATTCCCCAGACCAAACAAACGAAGAAACAAAGGCTCTTCAATTGCATAATCTCTCACTCTCAACAACTCGAGATTATCGCGCCTAATGTTCAGTACGCCAACTTCTGTTTTTAACCGTGTTGGTGTAAGGATATATTTTGTCTTTTTTGTAGACAAATATCGCCATATTGCGAAAGGAATTAAAAACGGGATCACTATACAGAAAATATAGAAAAACAGATTAGTTACTTGAGATGGCGAACCTTGCCAAATTACTCTTTTATCAGGCACGAGAACCTCCTTGATGATACCAAAAACGGCTTGATTATACTAAATAAAGCAACCATAACAAGCTAATAAATATAATAAAATTAAACTTTGCCTCTATCAATCAGCATTTTATAGCCAGTCAAAAGTACTAATACACAAGGGTTACAATGAGAGAAAACATTAGCTCTGGCTCACATCTGAACAGCCCATTGGCTTTTTACGGGCGTGTCGCATTGGTAACCATATCGCGGTCGCAGGTACTGCCCGTATTAAAAGCTGCTAACGTAAATCTGCCCGAGTTGGATAGTCAGGATGCGCAACAGGGCTTGGCGCCCACACTGCTGGAATAGGGGCTTCTTCCCTTTGCTTTATTTTTTCAACTAATTCTTTGAGTTCAATCTGTGGTTTACCGTAAAACTCAGCCCAATCTTCGGGTACATCAGCTTCATTCGCAGCAGCAATAACATGCGCCATCCATTGCTTTCTTAACTCTGCCCACTCACGGCTCTGCGCTTTACTTTCTTCGATCCCTGCCATCGGCCGTAACTCTACGTAAATGGTTCTACGCACGCCCGGCGAACGCTTGGGCTCAGAGCTATGTAAAATCATCATATCTTGCACCAAAATATCACCTGCTTTGGCGTTTTGTTGCACTACCCCAGGGATCTCCCAGCCGTGCACACTGGATAATTGGTAAATATCTTGAAGCTGGTGCTGTGTATTGGGTACATACCGTAAACAACCATCATCGATATCCGCATCATCCAGATAAATCCCTACATTTAAATACGGGTAGTTACGAGGGTGCATTGCCCCTTGGTGCCAAGCTACATGTGGGTGAGGATGAGGATACTTGTACAACAGGTCTAACTCCATTGGCACACAGCCAATACCACAAAGCTGGTGACACACTGCCATCATGCAAGGTGTTGCTAGCAGTTCAATCATCAGTTCAGGCGCGTCATATAGTAAGTCGTTATAACGAAATAACCTCGGTTCCCCCGATTCTACCGACATGCAATATTGATTGCTCACTTCCCCTTTTGAAAACTCTTGCTTGGCTGACTCCTCCAACTTTGCGGATAAATCTTTCAGCCGCTTGAGCAATTCATCACTCAACCCATTTTCAAGCCTTACAAAGCCATGCTTATCATAAAACTCTAATTTATCTTTACTTATTTTTGTCATGCTCCACTCCCTGTATTATTTTCTTCTTTAGACCTTAAGTTAAATAGTCGACCTGCTGTGTTTATTAAAGAATAGGTTATACATCTTTATCAGCAATATAGAAAATTAGATTAGTAACCCGAGATGGCAAACTTTGACCTCAATCAGTCAGCACTTTATAGTCAGTCAAGACCAATACTAAATAAGGATTACAATGAGAAAAAACATCAGCTCGGGCTCACACCTAGAACAGCCTATCGGCTTTTCACGGGCGTGCCGTATTGGTAATCATATTGCCGTCGCTGGCACAGCGCCAATTCAAGAAGGAAAATCCGTACATATTGGTGATGTGTATGCCCAGACCAAATATTGCTTAGAACTATCAATTCATGCCATTGAACAAGCGGGTGGTCGTAAGGAAGATGTGATCAGAACACGCATTATGCTCACAGACATAATACAATGGGAGTTAGCTGCTAAAGCGCACGGAGAATTATTCTCGCAAATACGCCCTGCTTGTACGTTTGTAGAGGTAAAAGGTTTTATTGACCCAGATTGGCTGGTAGAGACTGAAGTGGATGCGATTGTGAGTGATGGATAATCGTGGGCGTATTGTATCAAGCCGCGCCACAGGCGCGTAACTTATTTGCCAACTCTCTTACCCAAGCTTTGAGCCCATTATGCATGCTCTGTTAAGCTGTATGACGCTTCAACTCACTTACCAGCCCATCAAGCTCTTATCGAATCTCGCACAAACACCCCAAGCCCAGTTCACACCACCGGATAATCTCCTGCAGTTATGCCGCACATGTAATCTTATGTAATTAACCTTTTTCACTTTCCTGTCTAATAATTTCTCAACCTGAAAACAGGTGCCCCTTTTTATACAACTGCAACTAAGGAGAGAAGAATGCAATATAACAGAGTAAGAATGTTAGAAAAATTTGCTTGTGTAACATTACTAGGCTGTTTTAGTAGCACCATCCAAGCTCAAGAAATCAACTTCTTCGCTATCGCTGACCCGCAATTTGGTTGGTCTGATAGCGCAGGAACAGCTAGGGCGCAAAACACCATGAGAGATGCGGCGATATTAGCATCAAAGTGTACGAATTGTATTAAGGCTATTCCTATTGCTGGTGACCTTACAATGGATGGTGATGGACGAACTACATACGGCAATGCACATAAATACATGGAAAGTTTTGGTGTGAAAGTGCTAGACGGGCTAGGTAACCATGATTCACATGATTTAGCCGACGATGAAACAAGCTTTGACAACTACGGTGAACTACATTCATACGAAGATCTTTATAACAAAGGTTGGAAAATCTTTGATGAATACCACACCAACATAGATGGAAGCGATTGTTCATCATTTAATCATAGTCCAAGGCATTACTGCACGAGTGCAGATGCGTATTACTACACCGCAGCACTTGCCCAGCCTGGTACGTCTTCAAGCAATGCGGCTGCATATTTGATCCAGCTACATAACCAAATTTACTCTCAAAATGCCGTTGCCTACTTAAAACGTGCAATCAGTAAAATAGGTACAGACAAACCCGTAATCATTGTTGGCCACTACCCAGGCGGCAGTTATTCTGGCGATTTTCAGTCTGCGGTAAGGGACATCAACTTAGCGGCTATCATTCATGGACATTATCACTGTAACCAAGGTGGTGGTGGTGATCACTGTAATTACAAAGAGAATAGTCCAGGTTTTGTCATAGATGCTTTTGGTAGCAATATCAGAAACAAGCACGATAGCCCGGTACCCGTTGTGAATGTTAATGCAGCCTTTCATAATATATTTTGGAGTGTTTCTTTAAACACATCAACCAATCAAATCTCATTTAAACGCTACAACCGAGCACACATAGGCAATGCATTAGCTTATTCAAGTGGGAACTTTAACACCATTGTCAACCAAGTCACCACGCATGGTGATAGCGATGGATATAACCAGCCATATCGCTCAAGTGCTGCGCTCACTTGCAGTTTTGGCGGTGACACACGTAGGTGCATTGATCAAATTCGTGGTGGTACTATGATCCCATCAGGCAATTATGCACACCGTCAAGCCACTGATGGCTATTGGGGTGGATGGGGTAATATCGTAAAGTGTGGCACAAATAATTACGTATTTGGTTACCGTATGCGTAGCGAAACTCCCCAAGGAAATGGTGATGATACTGCGCTGAATGATGTAGAGCTATATTGCGCACCTAAAGGCAGTAGCAGTTACTACAGAATTTACAGTAAATACGCCTCATGGGGTAACTGGAGTTCAGATGCATTTTGCTCGGGGGGTTATAACCCTGTTACCGGGTTTAGAATGCAAACAGAGCCACCACAAGGAGGTGATGACACAGCGGCCAACGATGTACAACTGTACTGTCAGAACGGTACTTTGATCTCAGCGGGCGCAAATAGCAGCTGGGGAGACTGGAGTAGTCAATACTCATGTCCATCTGGCCAGGCCGTAACCGGCATTATTACGAGAGTTGAAGACGCTCAAGGCGATGACGACGATACTGCACTCAATGGCGTAAGACTGGTTTGTGCACCATTTTAAAGTAATTAAAACACTGAGCTGCGCCGATCGACGCAGCTCAATTCACCACTTAAAACGACAAGTTATTTAAAATCTCATCATCTACGTTATTGGCTAACGTCACTTTCAGCTTAGGCGTTCTGGCCATTTCGCGTTTGATAGCAAAGTTGGCTTCTTCATTACGTGCCCAGCTGCGGCGAGCGATACCGTTGTTTACATCAAACAATAGCATTGATTTCAAGCGACCTTCCGCTTCTGGTGAACCATCAAGTAGCATACCAAAACCACCATTGATCACTTCGCCCCAACCTACACCGCCACCATTGTGGATAGACACCCAAGTTGCACCACGGAAGCTATCACCAATCACGTTGTGAATGGCCATATCGGCTGTAAAACGGCTGCCGTCGTAGATGTTTGATGTTTCACGAAATGGTGAATCCGTGCCACTTACATCGTGGTGATCACGACCAAGCACCACAGGACCAATTTCGCCGCGCGCGATTGCATCATTAAAAGCTTTGGCGATTTCAGCACGGCCTTGCGCATCGGCGTATAAAATACGCGCTTGCGAGCCTACGACTAGCTTGTTTTGTTTGGCGTCTTTGATCCAAGTGATGTTGTCTTGCATCTGTTGCTGAATTTCCTCTGGCGACTCGGCCATGATCTTATTCAGCACTTCAGCGGCAATCGCATCGGTTTTATCTAAATCTTCCGGTTTACCCGACGTACATACCCAGCGGAATGGGCCAAAGCCATAGTCAAAACACATAGGGCCAAGAATATCCTGCACGTATGACGGGTATTTAAAGTCGATACCGTTTTCTGCCATCACGTCGCCACCAGCGCGTGATGCTTCAAGTAAAAATGCGTTACCATAGTCAAAGAAGTACGTGCCTTTGGCAGTGTGTTTGTTCACCGCATCCGCATGACGCTTCAGCGTTGCCTGTACTTTTTCTTTGAATAGCTCGGGCTCTTCACGAATTAAACGGTTTGACTCTTCATAGCTAATATCAACCGGGTAGTAACCGCCTGACCAAGGGTTATGAAGCGATGTTTGGTCTGAACCTAAGTGAACAAAAATCTCTTGCTCATAGAATGCTTCCCACACGTCAACCACGTTACCGATGTAAGCAATCGACACCACTTCTTCGTTCGTTTGCGCTTGTTTCACTCGTGCAATAAGCGCATCCATGTTGTCGATTAGCTCATCCACCCAACCTTGTTGATGACGCTTGGTCGCGGCTTTCGGGTTCACTTCCGCACACACCGTAATACAGTTCGCAATGTTACCCGCTTTAGGCTGCGCGCCGCTCATGCCGCCAAGACCTGCGGTTAGGAAGATCTTACCTTGCGGGCTTTCGCCTTTGTTTAACACTTTACGGAATGCGTTCATCACCGTAATGGTTGTGCCGTGTACAATACCCTGCGGGCCAATGTACATGAACGAGCCTGCTGTCATTTGGCCGTATTGTGTTACGCCCAGTGCGTTAAAGCGCTCCCAATCATCTGGTTTTGAATAATTCGGGATCATCATGCCGTTGGTCACAACGACACGTGGCGCATCTTTTGATGATGGGAACAAGCCCATAGGGTGGCCCGAGTACATATGTAGCGTTTGGTCTTCTTCCATTTCGCTTAGGTACTTCATTGCCAACAAGTACTGCGCCCAGTTTTGGAATACCGCACCGTTACCACCGTAGGTGATCAGCTCTTCAGGGTGCTGCGCAACTGCTGGATCTAAGTTGTTATCGATCATCAACATGATTGCGGCGGCTTGCTCACACTTAGCAGGGTAATCAGAAATTGAACGCGCTTTTAACTCGTAGTTCGGCTTAAAACGATACATGTAAATACGGCCAAAATCTTTCAGCTCTTGGGCAAATTCAGCCGCTAACTCTTGGTGCCATTCTTTTGGAAAATAACGCAGCGCATTACGAACGGCTAATTGCTTTTCGTCAGCCGTTAAAATGTCTTTACGCTTTGGCGCTCGGTTAGCATCAGCCGGATATGGCTTTGGCGCAGGCAAAACGCTTGGGATCCCTTGTTTAATTTGTTCTTGAAAATTCATCACAACGCTCCCTTAATTCACTGTAAATGCTTGAGATCTAACCAATGCAATCATGGCATCAATATCAGGTTTTAATAATCTGTCTTCTTCTAGTTTGGCAACCTTTGCACGGATCACTTTAAAGTTTTCTTCAATTAACTCTGAGCACGTATTCGGGCGTCTAAATTCAATCGCTTGCGCTGCGTACATCAATTCAATAGCGAAGATTTTCTCAAGATTACCTAAAATTTGATTTAATTTACGACCTGAGATACTGCCCATAGACACGTGATCTTCTTGACCCATTGAAGTTGGCACACTGTCGGCTGATGGCGGGAAGCACAGTGATTTGTTTTCAGTCACCAATGCAGCTGTGGTGTACTGTGGGATCATCATGCCCGAGTTCAAACCACCCGATGTGGTTAATAAACGCGGTAAACCGTGTAAGCCTTCAAGCAGCAAGTAGCAACGTCTATCAGAAATGTTACCAAGCTCCGCGGCTGCGATTGACGCATAATCTAACACCATTGCCAAAGGCTGACCGTGGAAGCTACCGCCTGAGATGGCTTCTTCTTCACTGATCACAATTGGGTTGTCGGTGACCGAGTTCATCTCGATTTCGGCTAGCTCTTTAAGGTGGTTGTACGCATTACGAGATGCACCATGCACCTGTGGAATACAGCGTAATGAGTATGGGTCTTGTACGCGGTCACAATCTGTGTGCGCCGCCATGTTTTGCGAGTCTTTAAAGAAACGACGCATACGCGCTGCAACTTCAATATTGCCTTCAAATGCACGAATTTGGTGTAGTTCTTCTCTAAATGGTGATTGGCTACCTTGCATGCCTTCAATGCTCATGGCACCAGCAAGATCTGCCAAATCAAGCAAATAGCGCATTTTGGTTAGCGCGGTGATGGCGTGAGATAAAATAAACTGCGTGCCGTTGATAAGCGCTAAGCCCTCTTTGGCATGTAGTTCTAACGGCTCTAAACCATGCTCTTTTAGTGCTTGCGCCGCAGGGATGATTTGCCCGTTTTGCCAAAATTCGCCTTCGCCAAGTAATGGTAAGAACAAGTGTGAAAGTGGCGCTAAATCACCCGATGCACCAACCGAGCCTTGCTCTGGCACAACCGGAATTAAGTCAAGTTCAATGAACTTTAGCATACGCTCAACCACTTCTAAGCGAATGCCTGAAAAGCCTTGGCTTAAGGCATGCACCTTAGTGATCAGCATAAGCTTTGAAATCGGTTTGGCAATTGGCTCACCCACACCTACCGCGTGAGTTATCAGCAAGTTCTTTTGTAATAAATGGGTTTCTTCAGGTGAAATTTGTGTATCGCACAGTGGGCCAAAGCCGGTATTAATGCCGTATACGGCTTTATCCGAGGCAGCCATTTTATCGACATTGCGACGGCTTTGATTAATTTTATCAAGTGCTTGCTGGCAAAGCTCTGCTTTAATACTGCCACCAGCAATACCGTTTACGATATCTAAATTTAGACGGTCAACACCATATCTAAATGTCATATTATTCTCCCAAATATCATCTTGTTGCGATGCTTGTTATCGCTATTATGGGCTCATGCTAACTTGTGCAAGATGTTTTATAAATGCATAATAATCGTAATTCATTCCGATTTTGTCGAACTAAAAGTTTGACCATTAACAGAGTCGTGTTATGCAAGTTCAAGACGTTGATTTACGGTTACTGAGAATATTTGTAGCCATTGTGGAATGCGGTGGTTTATCTGCCGCTGAGTCGCGTTTAAACATTGGCCGCTCCACCATAAGTTCGCATTTATCGGACCTTGAAGTACGCCTTGGGGTAAAATTGTGCAAACGCGGGCGCAGCGGTTTTGAGCTCACCGAGCCTGGTCATGTGACCTACCAAGCCTCATTAGAGCTGCTACAACAATGCGAAGCATTTGCAACTACGGTGGCAAGTTCTAAAAACGCGCTGTCAGGTCGCGCCACCATTTCTGTCATCGATACCATGGTCAACGACCCACGTTGCGGCATATCGCAAGCCATTGCGGCACTCAAAGCACAAAGTAGCCAAATTCAATTTGATATTAATGTATGTGAGGCAAAAGAAGTTGAAACGTCAGTAGTGAATGGTCGCTCTTTGGTTGGCTTAGGTGTCAGCCGCCATCATTTACGTGGGCTTGAATACATCCCACTGTATAACGAAACCAACTTTTTATACTGTGCTCAAAGCCACCCTTTGTTTGATTGCCCAACCTCTGAAGTCAGCAAGCAACTGCACAGCGCTGAAGTGATCACCAGTAACTACCTACGCGACAAAGAAACCCGTAACGATGGCCTAAACTACCAAAATAGCGCCACAGCGTATCACGACGAAGGCATTGCCCATTTAATTCTCTCTGGGCAATTTATTGGTTACTTACCCGAACACTACGCCAACTTTTGGGTTGAAAAGGGCCTGTTTAAGCCTATTTTTCCAGAAAAATACCATTATCAAATTCCAGTGATGCTGATTTCGTCAAAAAACAACGCAGCTTCACCGCTGGCTAATGCACTGATTAAAGAAATAAAACGTTGCCACCGTTAATTTGTATGGGTTTTTAACCCCTCCTTTAACCCATTAGAATTAGGTAGCTATGGAGTCTGTTCAGGATAAAAATAAGGCTGAAAATCAAAAATCTATATAGAAATGTTAATCACCACTATTGCTTGTTATTAAACATCCAAACCCGCAACGTCAGCATTACCGTGCGACCAACGTATTAAATATTTTATTTGTTGAACTAATCTCGGCACAGTAACATAACTTTGACTGCCGCTTACTATTGAGCACAGGCAGGTATATGCGTATAAATAAATTCATACAAACCAACCTAATACGTGGGAGTTAACATTAAGCTTGTTGCTATTTTGTGTACTCAAGGTTAACATTCACCTCTTGAGGTGAGGGATGTATATCAATAAATAAGGACTGGATTATGAAAACCTCAATTAAATTAAATCTAAAAGCAAAGAAATTAAAGTCGCTGTCAAAGGAGCAATCTCGGCAGGTAGGTGGTGGCACTAGTGGAAGTAATCAACCCCCACAAATGGCCGCAGTCAATTTCTATCAAACGACTCTATATTCCTGTATGGGATAGGATAAACACATTAAAGGAATAGGTATGAATGAATTTATTTATGAATTAAGCTGGCTCCTAATAGCGGTAGAACTCTTTGTTGTTGCTTTTTGGTTAATTAAGTTTTCAAAAATGCGATGGAAGTTATTCTTTGGAGTAAAAAAGGATCTATCAACTATCCAGCATCACGAACGAGGGCGTTCAGAATTCTGTGTCAGCTAATTTTGGCTAGATATCTAAGACATCATCCAAGCGCCCATCAAAATGAATCGCCAGTTGAGACAATGTCATATTCCAGTTTTGAATTGGCATTGTCCATTTCTTAGAAGCATTCAATATCCCAGCATACAGTAGCTTAAGCAAGCTGTTTTCGTTTGGGAAGCCACCTTTCGTCTTGGTCAGTTTACGGAACTGGCGATGTACAGCCTCAATAGCGTTCGTGGTATAGATGGCCTTGCGAACGTACTCTGGATACTTAAAATAAACGGACAGGTTTGCCCACTTGTTTCGCCAAGAACGGAGCACTATCGGGTAATGTTGACCCCATTTGGACTCTAAACGCTCAAGTTCCATCTCTGCTGCTTCTTTGCTCACAGCGCGGTAAACTGGTTTTAGATCAGCCATGAACTCCTTTTGATGTTTGGAAGCGACGTACTTCATAGAGTTGCGGATCTGATGAATAAC
This sequence comes from Pseudoalteromonas sp. ATL1, assembly GCF_058933015.1. Lineage (NCBI taxonomy): Bacteria > Pseudomonadati > Pseudomonadota > Gammaproteobacteria > Alteromonadales > Pseudoalteromonadaceae > Pseudoalteromonas > Pseudoalteromonas sp. ATL1. Next base: position 681,847 of record NZ_JBZYXL010000002.1, read on the forward strand.
GCATTGCTGAACTTCTGTATTTGGGTAAATAGTTGCAATAGCTTCAGGGAAGCCTGTCAGGCCATCCACGCAGGCTATCAGGATATCTTCAACGCCACGGTTATGCAGATCCGTTAGTACAGATAGCCAGTAGTTCGCGCCTTCTGACTCGGATAGATACAGACCAAGCAGCTCCTTCTTGCCTTCGACGTTTAAGCCTAAGATAGTGTACACCGCTTTGCTGACATAGCGGCCATCTTCCTTAATTTTGTAGTGGATAGCATCAAGCCAGACGAACGGATAGAGCGCATCTAATGGTCGTTGCTGCCATTCTTTCAATTCGGGTATCAAACAGTCGGTAACGCCTGTGATGGTAGCCTCAGAAACGTCAATACCATACATATCTTCAACATGGCCGCGGATATCACGATAGCTCATGCCAAGCGAAAACATGGATAAGATCTTGCGGTCGATCTCATCAGTTAACTTAGTCTGGTTTTTCTTAACTAGCTTTGGCTCAAATGAGCCTGCACGGTCACGCGGGGTATCCAGTTCGAAAGTGCCCACTGAAGACTTAACGGTTTTCTTACTAGAACCATTTTTACGGTTAGGCTGCTCGTCATCTACAAGGTGCTGTTCCAGCTCTGCTTTTAAGGCAGCTTCGGTGATCTGTTTGATAAGAGGGGTTAAGAAGCCATCTTTGCCTGTCAGATCTTGCCCTGACTGAAGGGCTTTAATGGCTTGTTCTAAATCGAAGTCTTTGGTCATGTGTCATTCCTGTTTTCTTAATGATACTGAAATGACACAGATTTCTAAACACTACCTCACGAACTTCATTCATGCTTTTTAACCGCATTTAGCTACTTGACCTTTAACACGATTGGTACCGAAGCTGAAATGTATCTTTTATCGTTAGATATGGAAAGAGCACCACTTATAGAGCTGTTTTACACCAGTATACTCATCATTCAACTTGCTTTTATATTAACCCTATTTTGTCTCCATTTGATTCGAGGTTGTTCATTTTCTCCCACAGCTCGGACGTGCACCTATGCAACTATCATCGTGATGCTTCTGGCTTTTATGCAACTAGTAGTAAGAAGTGTATATGATTATCACGACCTCAATATGGTATATGCCCTAGGCATGTGGCTATGTAAGTTAATCGCTGTCAGTGCCCTAGCCAAATACCCACTTCTGGCAATGAAAACCTATTTTAAAGAAAAACGAGCATCAGCATCCAAACCAAATCAGTAACGGTTCCGAACAAACATCTATGTAAATTAGAATAAATTCCATGCGTTTATAGGAATGAACATCATGAATGAACTTTTATATAAATTCGGCTGGATACTCAACTGTTACTTTTTGCTAGTTCTTCTGTGGTTTTTGGTTACTCAACTTCCCAAACATCGATGGACACTATTCACAGCCCGACATCGTTCTCTTAACTCACTTCAGTTACACGAATTGCACTCATGCTTTATTACTGTTTTTGTATTTACTGTATTCCGCGCTTTTGGCGCTGAGACCGAAGCATACCTGCTTTCGCTTAAATTTGAGCAGATTGGTCGTATTAAAGTGTTTTATGTTGGCACCATGGTATTTAAATTCACACTCATACTAACCCTGTACTTATTACATCGATTAAAAGAGTGCTTTTTTTCGAGAACAGCGCGAGTTTGTATGTATATGTCTCTGATTTTTGTTGCACTTATGCTTATGCAATTAATCGCACGAGGCTATTTGGATTACCACCAACTTAGCCCCATTTACCAAATAGGAACGTGGTTTTGCAATATCGCAGAAACCATAGCAGTCTCTATCTACCCCATTCGGCAAACCTTAAAGTACTTTTCCGAACGCCGAGAAAGAGCACTCAATTAAATATATGGATTGATAGTCATTATGAATGAGCTGTTATACCAATTAGGATGGATTGCTAGAAGCTACTGCTTGTTGTTAGTTGTATGGTACTTGCTCATGCAATTTCCCTATTATAAATCATCTCTTTTTTTCGCACGCAAAAGCCAACTTCACTCACTAAGTCTACACGAACTACATTCATGCTTTATTACAATTATCACGTATAGCATTTTTTGTATCTTAGATGGTGAAGTAGAAATGTACTTGGTTAAACTCGACTATGATCTAACAACTCGAATCAGAGTGTTTTATACTGGCCTGATAATACAAAAGTTTACCTTCTTAACTTTGTTATTTACCCAGGGTGAGAGCATACTTCGTTAACAACCATTAACCGAAGATAAGCTCTGCCCTAAATTCATCGTCAAAACTAGCCCGAACGCATTTACCACGTATCGAATCTTTACGGCCTGTGTGCTGTTTTACCAGATTGCGAACAACCCGTCTGAATAGCGCCATATTTTCCGCAGAAATCGGCTCACTTATCTGACAGGCATCTTCTTTAAACACCACGTCCAACACCCAGTGCTGTTGGTTCTCGATGTGCCAATGATGGCGGATGGCTTTTTGCAACATCTGCGCATCTGGCTCGACAGAAGTAACATAAAAGTGCGTATCTATTTTTGTTGTTGAGCCGGACTTGTTGTGTCTTTCAACCGCAACCAGTGAAGTGAGTCCAGGCCATTTTGCTTTTATCTCTTCAGGCAGTTTATCTGCTTTCAGTGCATAAGTGATGCGCGTTTCCTGACGCCCATGACCACTGCTGACTTGTACATCTTCAGGTAAATTCTCCTCTTGGGCAAAGGCAGTTTCAAAACACGAAGTGACTGCTTTATAGAGTGTTTTCTGGTTTGCTTTAACCTGAACCAGATAATCAGCCCCTCGTGAGGTAAGTTTTGATAGCATCGCTTTTTGACAATGCAACGCATCCAATGTGACGATTGAATCTGAAATATCTAGTACATCCAATAGTACTCTGACTGCGGGAATTTCATTGGATTTATTCTCAACCGTGCGCTGGTATAAGGTTAGGCCGGACTCACAATCAAAGGCGGACACCAAGTGTAAGTTATCCTCACGTTTTTTACTGGCACCGCGCAAGGTTTTACCATCAAACGCAATGATTGGCTTATCAGATTGAGACCGTTGCTCGTTGACCCAACTGAACAAGGCCAAAACCAATGAATCAGTCTCCACTGTTTTAAGAATTCGTGCAATGCTATGTCGCGTTGGAATACCGTGTTTAAAGGCTCTGAACTGTCTGAGCCAAGGGAGTTTACTGTGCCCGAACACTTCAATATCTTTCCAGCCCTCACAACCGGATAAAACCGCCGAGATGATAAGAAACAAAACATCAGTAAGATCATGATGTTGATTGATAGAAGAACGCTTATCTTCAACAAGTTCAAGGTGGCTAAATAACGACATAATTAACAAGTAGATAGTGACAATGTGGGCGTTATTAGATCAGAAAAGAGGCGGGTGTTAAAGCCTTTTTACAAAGTGCGATCCCGCCGTGGTTATTTACCGTCCACCGTTTAAAAGGTTGTATGTTTTCGTTAACATCACGCATTTGCATGTATATAACCTTCGTTATAATCCTTCTTCATTTTATGCAGTTAGTGGCTCGGGGCTACTTTGATTATCACAAGTTAAGTATTTTATACGTGCTTGGAGGCTGGTTTTGCAACTTATTTGCCATCTCAGCACTTTCCATCTACCCCATTCGTCAAACTTTAAAGTACTTTGCCGAACGCCGCGAAAGAGCTCTTAATTGAATATATTATGAATGAACTATTCTATAAATTAGGCTGGATACTCAACTGTTACTTTTTGCTAGTTCTTTTGTGGTTTTTGGTTACGCAACTTCCCAAACATCGATGGGCGCTATTCACTGCCCGACATCGTTTTCTTAACTCCCTTCAGTTACATGAATTGCACTCATGCTTTATCACTGCTTTTTTATTTACTGCTTTTCACTTGATGGGAACTGAGGTAGAAAGACATCTACTCTCACTAAAGTTCGATAAGATAACACATATAAAGGTGTTTTATACTGGGATGATAATCTACAAGTTCACTTTGCTATTAACATTCTATCTAATCCATAGAATTAAGGGGTGCTTATTTTCGATTACCGCTAGAGTATGCATGTATGCGGCTTTTGTTTATATGGCACTTTTGTTGATGGAGTTAATCGCGAGAGGCTACTATGACTTCCATGTACTTATACCTTTCTATGTTGCAGGCGCTTGGTCCAGTAATATGATTGAAGCCACTGCCCTCTCAATCTACCCCATCCGTCAAACCCTCAAGTATTTTTCCGAGCGTCGTGAACAATGGAACAACTAAGCAATAAGTCGTAGGTACAACTCGTAAACACGGTAACATTGACTAGACTTAATACTCTTGTAGTCGCAAAAGCTGTATTTGCATGAAGTTACATTGCTTATTTTTTGTTGTTTTTAGTTTGTTGTTACCCTTGTATACACTTGCCAAATTACCTGACGAAACCTTTAGTCAATTACGTTCACAGATCAGTCGCGCAGCGGGTCAATCACCTGTTGAAGGTATTAGCAAAGTTGATAAAGCGCTGGCTGAGCATCAAGCCGAGTTGGCGGAATCCCAAACTATCCGATTACTCTATTTAAAGTCTTGGTATCAAATCAATGCTGATCGCATTGAAGAGGCCATGAGCACGCTGGCGCAAGCAAGGCTATTAGCTAGAGATATTGATGAGCCGGGGATTTTGTACAGCTACTTTAGTATTTCTGCCAGTGCCTTTTCTAATGCGCAGCTGTACGAACTGGCACTTGAATATAACTTAAAAGCGTATCAAGAAGCACCATTACTGGGCCGTCCGGAGTTTATTTATCAAACAGAGAACAACATTGGTCATGTGTATTTAAAATTGGGCTTACTCGATGAAGCTGAGCATTACTTTCAACGCTTTTACGACTCAGCGGTGAAAGAAAACTTAACTTCGCAGCAAGGCACAGGACTGAATAACTTAGGGGAAGTGGCCTTTTTAAAAGGGGATATAGACAAAGCGCTAGCGCTACACGAAAAAGCCTTAGAGATCAGGCAAAAAAACAACTACAAGTATCATGAATCGTGGTCGCTGTATAATCTTGGCCGCGTTTATTCTACAAAAAAACTGTATGAAAAAGCAGAGCAACACCTCAAACAGGCTATCGATAATTGGCAAGTGCAAAATGCCCATTCAAAAACCCTCAAGCCCAAACTAGAGCTGGCAAAGTCCTATTCAGAGCAAGCCCGAGATAATGACGCCGTTAAAATGCTTGAAGAAGTTGTACTGCTAGGTAAGCAGCATCAACAGTTCTCAACTTTACAAGAAGCTTTGATGTTAAAAAGTCAGTTAAAAAGAAAAACGGGCGACTTACACGGCGCATTAGAAGCGTTAGATCAATATAGTGCGATTGCCAAAAAATTTGCTGACAAGCAAGCCTCTATTGGGCTTGCCTACATGGTCTCGCAAACTAAGTTACGCACTAAAGAGATGGAGCTCGAACAGCTAGAGCAAGCACATCAAGTCACTCTTGCTATGGCTGAATCAGAGCGTCGCCAAGCTTGGGTTATACTCTTAAGTGCTTCACTTATTATTGTGCTCACTTGGGTTTTTATGTTTCGGCTCAATAAACGCAAACGTCAATTGCAAATACTGCTTGATGAGCTACAAAGCACCCAAGAAAAACTGGTTGAGTCAGAAAAAATGCGTGCAATGACAACGCTTGTTTCGGGTATGGCGCATCAGCTCAATACTCCACTGGGCTTAGTGATCACCGCCGACTCAACGCTCCAGTCATTAGTCGAAAAGCTCGCTGCGCGGTTTACTGAACGTACATTAACCCCCGATCAATTAGGGATGTTTATTAACGAGTCTACCGAGCTGCTTAAACTAAGCCAAAAAAATAGTGAAAAAACCGCAGATATGATCCAGCGTTTTAAAATGATGTCTGCCAAACTACAAATGACAGAGTTAACCACCTTTTCACCCGTAATATTTTTAAAAGAGAATATCAAAACTCTAACTCCTACATTGGCGTTACCCGTTCAATTTGAAATTTGCGGTAACACATTTGAGATCACTTCTTACGCCCCTGTATTACTCAAGGTCATTACCCAGTTAGTTGAAAATTCGGTCAAACATGGGTTTGCAGACACTGACGAACCTCATGTCACTATTAAAGTGGAAGAAGATGATACACAGCATGTTCTTATCCACTACGTCGATAATGGCGAAGGCATTGACAAAGACAAGCGCAAAATCATATTTGATCCTTTTTATACAACCCGTATGGGTGAAGGTAACCTTGGCCTAGGGCTGAATATCATCTACAACTCGGTCGTGCATATATTAGAAGGAAGAATAGAATGTGTAGAAGACGCTGAAGGTGCACATTTTATTATTCGCATTCCTAAAATATTACACCATCAATAATGGTCTATTAACGATAAGTGCTACTCCATGGCACTTCGCTAACATGCTTGTGGCAACGACCACGCACATATTGGCATAGATGATGTGGATGCTTTTCACTTGCATAACTGCAAACAATGTTTAGCAATAAGGTGGCTTACATTATCACAACATAACGAGATAAAAACCCCACAAACAATTCTAAAAAGACGAAATATCAAATAGTTACAACACAGTAATTTATCAAATTATTAATATATTCATACTTGAATTATGCAATTTCAGCTTTACAATAGCGACCGATTAGAGTTTAAACTCTATCACTACTCATTTCACTTAAGGAAGAAAAATGAAAAAGTTATTCGCGACTTTACTGGCATGTACCGCTTTAAACGCAACCGCTAACGTAGATCTTGAGCAAGCAAACGTTGCTGCAACTGCACCTAAAAACATTAAAATCGTTGCTATCGGTCAAAGCGGCTGGGACCCAATCTGGCGTGAGCCAACGTGTAGCATTCAAAAAACCGATGAAGATGCGGTAGGTAATGCATATATGATCAGTCATTACGACATGTGTTTATGTCAAAACTCTAAAAAGGCGTCTTACCTAATCGAAGATACACAGGATAACCCACAACAAGCGGCGGTTATCTGTTATATCGAGCAGTAATTATTAACGTGCCGAGTTAATGCTCGGCATATAACTCATCTAAATATAAAGCTACTCATAGCCATTATTCGTAAGCCAATTTTCCTAGTTACTGCGTCATCCCCTCTCACACATTTTAATTAATTTCATATCCCTATGAATTTTTTCATATACACCGCATTACCATGTGGTACTGTGAGCGTCGGATCGCTACATCGATCTCACTTAACAAACTAACTAAGGAAAAGTTATGAAAACAAAAACAATTCTAACGGGGTTAGCGTTTGCGCTCGCATCTACAGGTTTTAGCGCTAATGCAGCACAAGATATTACCTTTAAGCTTGCGGCAACCACTGATGGCGTCACTCATTCAGTGCCTATGCCTGATTCAGGTCAAGCAGCACACACCTTTGAAGTCGTGCTTGATTACGAATATCAGAGTAATGGCGGCCGATGCATTATGTTGTACAACGAGTCATCTTGTACTATCAAAAATATGACGCCTGCGGTTACGCTGGCTAATATCCACTGGGGCCGTGCTTTTATGACCAAGTCAATCCAACAGGTTTCTAGTTGGATCAACATTGATTACAAAGAAACGGAATCAACTATTTTGATCCCATCAAGTAACGTACATTTTTACTTTTTGGGTAATGCAGCGCCTTCAGCAGACTTAGTTGTTTACGGACGTTCCTCATTGCAAGTGAGTAATCACGGTCGTGCCAGTATGCAAACTACCGAAAATGCCAATAACCTAGGTTCAAAAATTGCAAATCTGCAAACTTATACAAAACAAAACGGCATCAAGTTTCCAATGCTTGCCGGCTGTATGAACCTAGCTGTGCATAACACGCATTCTACTAATATCACGCGTGTGCACTTCCCTCAAATCAATAGCAGCACAGGCCCAATGACGTCAACGCTATGTGTACCGGGCAACGACACCACCACATTTGTTGGTATCGATACAACTACAGAGCGCGTTGCCAGCATTTCTACCAAAGTGCCGAGTGAATTGACCCACCTTTACAAATAATTGCTTTAACGAAAGGGTAGCAAAGCGCACTAGGCCAACTACTGCGCTTTATTTTTTGATTTAGGCGAGCAAGTACGTGTTCAGTGCTGTAAGTAAGGTATCAATATCTTGTCTTGTCACATCTTTATGGGTAACAAAACGCATTCCTTGATAACCAGGCGTGATCACAATGCCTTGCGCTTTTAACTGCTCACTTATGCCTTTGATATCAACATGCGACTCGATATCCACCATCACAATATTGGTGTGAACGGGATAATTGTCGCAGCTAAAACCCGGTAACTTATTAAGTTGATGCGCTAAATACTGCGCGTTGTCATGATCTTCCGTTAATCGACTGACATTATGGGTTAAAGCATAGAGTCCCGCTGCTGCTAAAATGCCCGCTTGACGCATGCCACCGCCCAGCATTTTGCGCAGCCTACGCGCTTTTTTAATGAATGTTTCATCACCTAACAACAAAGATCCGACTGGTGCGCCCAACCCTTTAGATAAACAAATTGTCATTGAATCAAAGTGTTTACTGATCTCTGTAATATCAACATTGAGCGCAACGGCCGCGTTGTATACACGAGCACCATCTAGATGTAATGCTAAGTTGTTTTCTTGGGTAAATTTTCTGGCTTGTGCTAGGTACTGTAAGCTGAGCACCTTACCGCCGATGGTATTTTCTAAGCTCAGTAATTTTGTTCGCGCAAAATGACTATCATCTGGTTTAATCGCAGCTGCGAGTTTTTTAAAACACAATGAACCATCGGCTTCATTTTCAATAGGTTGAGGTTGAACCGAGCCGAGTACCGCAGCACCTCCGGCCTCGTAACGATAGTTATGTGCACTTTGCCCACACAGGTACTCATCACCCCTTTCACAGTGGCTTAAAATACCCAGCAAGTTTGCCTGTGTACCTGAACTAACAAATAAACTGGCTTCAAATCCATGACGTTTTGCAGCCCATTGCTCAAGCTCATTTACCGTTGGATCATCACCATAGACGTCATCACCAACTGCGGCATTACTCATTAGCAAGCGCATTTCTTGGCATGGCTGGGTCACTGTATCTGAGCGAAAATCTATCATTGGATTTACTTCCTTTCTTATTCAATCGAATTGTAAGCGTCTCGTTTGCTTACTATTTATAAATTACATCTTGAGAGTCGCACTAGCCACTGTTATGGCTCTAAACACATAACGACCGCAATGCGTCGATAAAAACTTGCGCAGCCGGACCCAAGCGATCGTCATCTTTATACACCAAATACAAAGGAGAAGTGCGCGTGGTATCTCTATTAAGTGGCAATTTTTTGAGCTTTCCAGCGTCTAAATGTGTTTCTATCGAGCTTGTGGGTAACCACGCAAAGCCTAACTGGTTAGTGATCATATCAATAGACGTTTGTAAGTGACTGACGGTCCAACGCTGGTTGGCTCCAAGCCAGCCTGAATCAGTATTTTTACTATGTGCCGAATCTCGGATCACAATTTGTCTAAATGCTTTAATATCCTCAAGCGTTAGTTCTCTATTTAATTTTTGTAATGGATGATCAGGACTCGAGACCGGTATAAATTCAATTTGACATAGCTGTTCATTAAATCCATCGGCTAAATTAATCGGAGAAATGGCAATATCAGCACGGTCATTTTCTATAAGTTCCTGTGCGCCCGTTAAAATTGACTCTAGCAACTCAATTCTCAGCAAAGGATATTCCAAAGAGGTTGCTTCTAATGCTTGATACAAAATGGCATGTGGAAAAACTTCATCGACCGCAATTCGTAAAGAGGTTTCAACACCTGCGGATAAAGTCTGTCCAATCGCTTCAACCTTTTTTGCCTCGTCTAGTAAATAGTTGGCTCGCCTTAACAACATTTCTCCAGATGCCGTTAATTTGGTTTTTCTGCCTTCGACGTAAAACACTTTTACACCGAGCGACTGTTCTATTTTACTCACCGCATTATGGATACTTGATTGGCTTTTATGAATTTTTTCCGCTGCTTGATTGAAGCCACCGTGCTCTGCCACCATGCGAAACATACGCCACTGTTCTAATGTAATTCTGAGCATTTGAACCTGAGTTCCTACTTTTAACATCTACCGACAAGTAAAACATACCTCTTTGATTCGGTGAATAGAATTAAAGTTTGTACCTATTAATTTTTACCCACAATCAAAAAGCACTTTACTTAAACCTTACTTGAGATTTTAACCTTGCTGCATATTCAAAGGAGTACAATATGCAAAACAGTGTTATTTTATTTTCAAGTGCCAACCAACAAGGTAATACCTATAAACTGATGCAGCAGGTTCAAACGCAGCTTGATGCGGACAAAGTAAAAGTCATTGAGCTCGATAAGCTTACCTATCAAGATTATAACTACGCGAATGACTACCCCCACGACGACTTTTACGCCATTGCCGATGCACTTGAGTGGGCACAAAATATCATTTTCGCGTCCCCAAATTACTGGCACAGTGTCACTTCAAACATGAAACGCCTTATCGACCGCATGACTGAATTGACCGAAAACCCACAAGTTAAGCTCATTGGTAAAGGCTTAAAAAACAAGCGAGGGTTTGTGATCAGCACATCTACACAACCTCTAATGTGCCCGATACTCGAAGGTTTTTTTGCAAAGCTATTCAGTTATTTTGATATAGATAATGCTGGGTTATTGCATGCTAACTGCCGGGAAGGGTTTGCTTACAATCAGCATGAACTAGAGCTCTTCGTCAAATCGCTTCGAGTGTAGTATGTAAGCATGGCCGTGCTTTACACTCTCGATTTAAACGCGAGTAAAGCACAACTAAATCACTCTGTGGCCATTAACATTGCTCAAGCTTATACTGCCGCCTTACTTCATCAATCAAACGATAACGAGAACTGCGTTGACGCTCGTGGGGTGCAAATTGCGAGCTAGCGCTATCCAATAAGTCAACGGCACTTTTCAGTGTTTGAATTTGTGCGTCATCAAGCTGATCGACTACGGTGAGTTCATTGATCTGAGCAATCGCAAATTCCTTTGTGGCAATGTCCTCAGGTAAACCAGTGCGGGTACAAAGGCCATAGGTTCCAGACAAAAAATGTGACCACTCTGACTCAATATGTGCTTTTAATCCTTCATTAAGTTTAGGATCTTCACAGCGGTATCCTTGTTGTTTTAATTCTTCGATTTTTTGCGTATAACGCGCTGCAAACAACTCAAAAGCACATTCCGTTGCTGGTATCGACTGCAATATTCCGAGCCAATATGTGTAACCTTTTGCATAATATTCAATTTCGTCATTTTGCTCATGAAGACCAAAAAACGACTCGCAATTCACAGTTAATTTCAATCGATAGGAAGCCTGAGGCATTACCCCTTGCGTTTGGTACTGTCTGAGTTGTGATTCACTCACGTGGGTATTACTAAGCAGTTGAGGTAAAGTTAAAAATGAATCGTTTAAATAGTTAACAAGCTGCATTACAAATATCTTCCTTAATCTGGCTCGCGCTATATTCTAAGCGCGACACATTATAAAGCACTGTATAATACCACAGTGGTTCATAATTAGAATCATGCCCGCCTAAAAGACTATTTAGTCGACTATCAGTATTGACGTTTTGGTGCTCGCTCTGGGTGATTGATATCATTCAGACACTTTAAAAGCAGCTTTTCTAAACCAGTTATGTTGTGAAGTACTTCGTGCTTCCGTTAATAGTTTATACATTCAATCATAAATGCCACTACCAGTTTGTTCATTCCTTCAACGCCGTAAATCGCGCTTTATTACCAAAAAACCTGCATGCAAGGTGCTTTTTATAGGTGCCGACACCTCATAATAAAACAATTTAGTTACAAAAATTTCACAAATCAGTTTCCTGAGCGTTTATTGACTACAAGGGTAAATAGTTAATCAGTTTATATGTAACTGATGTGGCGGAGCTTGCCTAAAAGCAAATCCCAATTTACTTCCTTACACTATCAACTCTTAATCGGTTTTACTTTCAATAACCTGAATATTATACCTAAGGTGTGCATAACATGGTTGATTCACCAGAAATCAAGTTTTTAAGATATCGCAAGCCACCACTGGAGGCTGGTAATTATGTTTTAAATGTTGCGTCCAGTATACAAGCTGGCATTAACGACAGCTCTGAGAAAAATGAATTTGAATTAAAATTTCAAGTTCAGAGTGAGCGTTATTCGCTCAATGAAACACTGATATATCGAATGTACCCACCTCCAGGGCGCCTAGGCCGATATAACGACTGTTTGCCCCATATTGCAATAACACGAAGCAGCTACCCTTGGGAACTTTCTGCGTTTGGTAACGAGGCTTTTGAGCCCTGGGTCACCCTATTAGTTTTTGACCAAGAAGAACTGGATACCAACAAAGTTGTAATAAGAACAGTCAACGAAGCAGACTCAGCTGGCAGTGATGTAAATAAATCAACGGTTCTTCTTGATGTACAATGCTCCTTATTAAAAGAGTTGATCCCGTCAGGTAAAGAACTTCAGCTGCAATCACACGTTCGATTAAAGCAAAATAGTCCAAGCTCAGACCCTGAAACTGAAATGGCCATTGTTGTTGCAAACCGCTTACCTAAGCCCGGCTCAAATACGCATGTTCACTTGGTGTCCGTGGAAGACCGCTATTGTGATTCAAACCAAGAATTTAATTTCATGGGTAAAAGTGACAGTGACTTTATTGAACTTACGAGCTTAAAAAGCTGGCAATTTACGTGTTTTGAACACAACAAAGTAGACTTCGAAAGCTTAGTTGAACAACTGGATGTATCAACGTTATCGCAGCCAGAAATAGAACACAATTTAGAAAATGAAAATCAAACGGCCATTGATTTAGTCAATAAACTTATCCTACGGGGCTACTGCGTTCTTCCCCATAAACTAAGGCAGGCAGATACCACCTTTTCATGGTTTCGCGGCCCTCTGCATCCAACAGATACCCCAACAGAGTTTAAAACCTTAAGCGACCTGCCTGACTTTTCAGATGGGCTCACCCGCTATATTGACAATACAGGCATGTTTGACATGTCATATTCTGCCGCATTTCAGCTTGGAAGAGCACTGGCATTAGATGACGTGCATTTTTCATCTGCACTTTATCAATGGAAACACCATGAAAATGAGCACATTCATCAAAACTTTGAGTTTGACTCCTCAAAAAAACTAACGGTATTTGAAGAGAGTTTTGGTAGCGATGAGCACCATGATAAAGCTCATTTAAAAGCACTAGAAGAACACATTAAGTCATGGTTACATGAGCTTTCCGTGATGGAAGGTGTGCCATTTAATTATTTAGTACCCAACGAAGCAATGTTGCCCAAGGAGTCCGTGCGTTTTTTCAAACTGGACCAGCACTGGTTGGAGTGTCTACTTTACGGAGCGTTTAGTATAGGAGGGGATCTGCACCGCGTGAGTGAAAATACCACTCCCAATTTAGAGGATTATAATGAGATCACTCACTTTATTACCCACTTAGTAAATAAAGAAATATCTGGATTTATTGTTCGCTCACAACTAGTCGCCGACTACCCTGATTTGCTATGTAATGCCTATCCGGAGTTGATTGGAGGTGAACTTCCATTAACGCAAGAACAAGAACAAAGTAAAATGCCGTTTGTAAAAAAACGAATATTAGGCCCAGATTCCCTACTATGTCTATATGAAGGAAAATTGTTAACCGCGGAACTTTATCTTAAACCTGAGGGGTTGCATTTTGGGCTGGATGTATCAATCAATAACGAGCAAAGAGTGTTAGAAAAGGACTGTAGGACAGACTTTATCTATAACTCTGTACTAAAAGCCAACCCAAATTTGACGGTCGATAAAACACTTGAAGAACTCGCAAACGCGATCGCCGCTAGTGATTTAGCTTTTTCTATGCCTGATGGTTCCCCCATCTCTTACATCCCCAATCGCGATGGAAGTAAATTTGCCATACCGGTGAAAAATCAATCACCCGAACAGCCAACCCCCATTATAGACATCGATAATTTAAATCAAACATTTCAGGCTATCTTCAAAGCCGTAACCACCTTTATTAGTGATGATACCCCTTCACAGGACAATAAGTTTCATTCAGGCCACTTTGGCATGTATATGCTGGAAGGCCAATCTAAAGGCCGCTTCATAATTCATTCTCAAGACAATTCTTAACCTAAAATTTAGGAAACATCATGAAAAACTATTTAATGGTGCCAGTTCAGTTGGATGCGCTCGTGATTGAGAGTCAATCAGAAACTGTCGTTCAGCAAGCGGCTGATTTTCATCGCCAGTCACACTATGAGCCTGCTTTAAGTCAGGGTTTTAATAGTGATTCACCCAACATAAGTGAATATATAACTTCCAAGGCGTTTCAAAATAAACGCCTAGTACTAGGTAAAGGCGTACATTTACACTGGGCATTGCCAGATGCGCTCACCCGAGGCGAGCAAGGGCTAAAATTTCCCGAAGTTCCCAACCGCTGGCTTATTACGCGCCGAAAAAAAAGTTCATCAATCACACAAAACTGGGAAATAGAGAAACAATGGGTGGTTGAAAGCGACTATTTATATCCACCTGGTATTGATAAAGTGAGCTCTGCCGTAAGCATTCCATACGATAGTAATTACTGGTGTTTTGATAACAACTCAAGAACTTTTAAATACAAACAGTTTGAATATTCAGTTTCTAGTTTTCCTCAATCAATTCAGTCAGACAGCTCCTTATTAAACACACTATTTGACGATGTAAATCAAGGCTCACTTAGGCTCAAACCTGTTTCTTTTGAGCAAATTAATCAGGAACTAGCACACCACGAGCAAAGTGATGTAGAAAGTTTCTTTGCAGTACTTCGCCAACCGATAGACTCACAGTCCAGGTCTAATCAACCTTATCGTTATATGGGGAGAAAAATGCCCCTGTCTTCATGGCAAGAAACATTTGATAAGGCAGAGTACTATCCGTCGTTAACCAGCATAGGATATGGTGAGCCGACTTTTGCAGCATTTTATCCAAATTGCTTTAGTGTTTTTGGTTTTCATGATCAAAGCCCAAATGCAGATTTAAGCAATACTAGATATGAAGTTACCGGTTGGTATAGCGACCCGCATAGCGACGAACTGTATAAAGCGATTAAGAATACCGCACCAGAAGAAGTAAACGAAACAATAAAAAGTAAATTTAACTGGGAAAACAAGTCGCCCGATAACCCCACGCATTTGCTGTGCTTTGGTGGCCTTGAATTCAATCCAAAAGATACATCAGACCAAGACGATAAGAAGGAAGTCAGCCTATGTATCGCCAATACAGAAACAGAAGCCTTATCTGCCAGAGTCGCTCACGCTTTACTCGAGAGCGGCAGTAACAGTAGCGAATCATTGAAAACACTTGAAGATCAACTCGAAGCAGCGCAGCTAAATTTCCGTTTGGAAGAAAAAAAGCTCGACGTTATGGCCAGATTTAGAGAGCTGCGCCATGAACTAGGTTTTAAACCTTCTTCTGGTGGATATGAGTGGCAGCTCAAAACAGAGCAAAGCACTACAAATGAAGCCTCCCCGTCAGTAAGAGAGATATCTGAAGCGGAACTTAATGAGATAAACCAAAACCTCAACGAGCTTAATGCCTTACAGTATGAGTATGACAAAAGCTGGAGGGAACTAGAAAATCTAAGGAAGCAGCTGTTTGCAGATTGGTACAAATATATTGTCAGCTGCTATCCTGGTGATGAATCAATCGATTACCATCCTGATGCCGACCTACTTAAGTTTTATTTAGAATCCAGCGCGATGCCGTGCATTAAACAAAAGCGAAACTATGTAGGTACTTTAAATGCAGACAACACAGTTACGCCAGACTCCCCCACAAACTCAGTCGCCGTCAAGTTGAGTCAAAAACTCACTTTTATCCGTAGCAAGCTACAGCAAAAAATAGCTGGTGTACGTTATCGGCTTGAGAAAATCACAGTCCATAGGTTTTGGGAACCCAATGATCCCGTAATTCTAATGGATGGTGATAGCGTTAAACAAGGTAAACGACATGGGCAGGATGGGATGCTTGAGTGTCAAATCTTCACTAGTTCAAATGATAAACCCTTTGTGGCAGAGCGAGATTTCAATTTGCTTAGCAATAAAGTCCACGAATGTATGAATAATTCAGACTCTCATTTAAAGATTTGGCAATCTCAGCCATGGAATCCACTGGCTTTAGAGTGGCAGGTAGAGCTTTACCCAACCCTAAGTAACAGCAACCTTCATCAGAACAAAGGGCTCTACTCTACTGGCTTTATTACAGATAACTATCAAGCTAGAGTAAATGACCCTGATCTATCTTTGAAAAAAAATAAAGGAAAGCTCGCTCGAATTGGTCATATCTATTCAGGAACCAGCTTATTGACTGCACATGCCAATAGCTCGGTAAAATCAGATATTGAATACAACCTAATCACAAAAAGACGTTTAGTTTATGAATATCAAAGAGATAATGATATTACATCTGATCTGACAGATAGCGCATATTTACAAGTAAATCACGCCAAAATCAAAGCTTGGTACAAAGAAAGTTACTTGATAAATGAGCACCAACCGTATTCAGATCCTGTGTATACACTGCTGTCTGCCTACAATTATATTCTGGATACCCCCATCTTAGCCCAGTCTTTGGGTGGGTTTAATCAAGCGCTACAAATGCACAAAAACACATTAGAATTGCCCGTTGAAGATCCTTGTGGGTTCGAGCAATACAGACAATTCAGCGACTTGCAAGTATCAAATGCCATCTCAGACAGCCTGACAATGGCTCCCAGCCCATTAAATGTTTTTAACCCTATTCGTACAGGCTGCTTGAAGTTACTGCAGCTGCGATTAGTAGATAGTTTCGGCCAAGTAAAAGATTTAAACTGTGAACGGGTCTTAAGTAGCTATAAAATGACTTCACCAGGAAGTAAACATTTAATAAAGCTACCGCCAAGACTTGCACAACCTGCCAGACTAAATTTGAATTGGCTTGATGCATCACACGATAAAAAACCGCTACAAAATACCACGCACAATACCCCTGTGTGTGGCTGGCTTCTAGTCAACAAACATGACCAGAGCCTGATGTTTTATAACGCTGAAGGTCACGCACTTGGTTATTTTAAAGCTGGTAGTTGGCGACAAGCGATCGATAGTGATGCAGCAAAAAACTGGACAGACATAAGCAATTCGCACTTACGCAGAGTTGCCAAGTTTATAGCCGATGCCCTTGAGCAAGACATCGATAACAGCTCAGGACATGACTTCCTAACTCATTTCAATAACACCTTGCTCGATGCATTAGACAATATACATGCAGAAAAACATACAGCCGTTCAAGGAGCAGCCGTTTTGATCGGCAGACCCATTGCTGTTGTGCGCGCCTCGCTAAATTTAGAACTAGCGAGTCAGCCTGCGATCAATCAAGACTGGAATACCTTTAGAAGAGATATAGGCAAACAGCGCAGAACTTCAGATGGGTTCGACAAAGTAAACTTTCCTGTGAGGATGGGAGAAAGCGGGCAACTCAATGATGGACTAGTGGGATATTGGCTTGAAGACACAGACTACACAGATGTTATCCACTTCGAGTCAGAGCAACTAAGTCGCGACGGAGATGTAGACAACGCGCATTATCCAGTATTTTATTCCCCTCAAAGTAACGAGCAAGTGCCAGATCATCGACCAGATCCGCACATAAAAACGCACGCTGATGAGGAAATTAACTTTTATCAGAGCCTCTCTGACTCCGCGCAAATGATGACTTTACTCATGGATGTACAAGGCAGTCTTCATGCAACGGTGGGCGTATTGCCTAATAAAGAAATACGTATACCCGAGGAGTGTTACCGAGAAGCACTAGAAAATTTAGAGGTCAGTTTTCTCCATGCGCCAGTTTTAACAGCACAAGGGCAATATGAGATGCCGCTGAGACCCGTAAAAGACCACGCTTGGTCTTGGGTTGAGCGTAAATCAGAAGAAACAGAGCAATGGTTAGAGGTTTTTCCGCAGGCCAGGATCTCAAAGCAAACCTTTATTACTGCCTTCTTAGACCTCGCTCCAAGTGAAACCCACCAAAAAGTAGCTGATTTATGGAATTATTTATTATCGAGTCAAGTTAAATGGCTGAAATCAATAAATGAATCAGCCTCTTCAGCACAAGTCATGAATAAAGATGATAGAGAATTAAAAGTTGATGATAAATCTGAGATTCATTTTTCCTCTGATTTTAAGGGATTAGAAGGCATGGTCGAACACGTGCTGGATCTTTACGCTGTTGGCATCAATTCTGTTAATCCAGATTTGCATTTTAACTCACCACAGTCACTGATTGAAGGCTGGCAAAAATTGAGAAAAGCCTCATCGGATAACAATTAGTCACCGCTTCAATCTGTGCACTCGAAAACTCACTCATTAAATCAATATATTCGGCTTTTCACTTTTCGTTTCTCAGTTTATTTAATCATAAGGAGGTGTTAATGCTTAATTTAACGTGATCTAAACCTATTTACCTCAACTTCAACATATTTAACTCAAACTTTATTTAGATATTAATTATTTGTGGAGAAATAACTATGGCTAACGTACAAGTATTAGCTCAAGCAGAAATGCTAAAATGTAATGTAGACGCAGTATATAAAAAGGAAGATACCAAGGAAACGATGGTGGTATATGGTAAACCCCAAGCGTTACCAGCCCCGCAACTAACACTGGATGAAGTAACCAGTGAATTAGGTAGCTTTATCGGTGTCAATGATATTGTTTTACCAGGATCAATTGGTTCTGATCTTAGCCTTTCATTACAGGAGATTTTTTACAGCTCTGTCAAAGAGTCACCGACGGCACAGCCAAGCAAAGAATATGCAGTTGCACTTAAGCTTCACGCTGCCAATCTAACAGCTGACTGGCCTATCAAAGTTAAAACTGTTTCTTTAATTGTATGGGACACACAAAACCCTAAAATTATTAACGAAATGGGTATTGCCGAAGCGCAGACGCTGCTTGAGTATGTCAGCGCCGCGTAATTAAGTAACCTATAGCGAGATAAGGCATTGACCTTAGATCGCTATTTTCCTCTCTGCTCGTCTCACTACGCCATTCACTTTAACTGGGGACCAGTTAGCAATGAACAGATCAAATAACTCTGATGGGCCAAATAAGCTAATTTCGGTGGATGCCGAATTTAAGGGTCATCAGGTCACATGCGCTTATGACTCTTCGAACGATTTTCTAATCGGTCAGTTTAAAGACATTGAACTCAATGCACTTGCACCGGACGAAATACGCCAACACGTACCCCCTATCCCGGTAAATACAATTACACTTGGTGCGAGCAAAAGTCAAAATCAACAATTTCTGAAATCCGATTTAGGGTTTGAGCTTGCCTTGGCTGATATCCCTATTTTAGGAAAAAAAATTCCTTTTTCATTAACGTTAAAAAACCTGTCTTTACTCTTAAACTCTCTGAGCAAAAAAGTAGGCCAGAATACGCAAAAAGAAAGCCGTATTCAGCTTCTTTCCAATCTAGAGTTTGACGGAAGAAGCACCCCGTTAGCCATCCCTATATACGAAAAAGTTGAGCTGGTTAGTCAAGCAAGTAACAGCCATCAACTGAAAAGCCTAAATACAAAATCTGAAATTACCCAAGCCCATTCAAGACCAACAGTCTGGCTGGATGTAAACTCTCAGCTAGGACCTTTGTATATTAAACGTCTAGGGGCTCAGCTTAACGGAGATGCATTAAAATTATTGCTAGATGCAGACTTAAGCATGGGTCCGTTGACCCTGATATTAGAAGGGCTGGCGGCGCAGTCTCCTCTAGATAGGCTAGCCCTTGAGTTTGATCTCAGCGGCATTGGTATTCGATATAATAAGGGTCAGGTGGCCATTACAGGCGCTTTATTAAAAACGACCAATAATAACAGCTCAAATAAAAACGCTTATAGCGGTTTGATCACCATTAAAACACCTAAGCTAAATATCCTAGCAACTGGTGCCTATGAAACAATTAATGGTATGCCTTCGCTCTTTTGCTATGGTGTTAGTCATTTCGATATCGGTATAGGCCCTACCTTTTTTAGAGTAACAGGTCTCAGCGCTGGGTTTGGTTATAACCGCGCAATTAAAGTGCCAGAAGTCAATGAAATCAAGACGTTTCCATTTGTTGAAGCTGTGGTAAGCGAAGCAGGTAAATCCGATCCTATGCCCTACCTAAAACGTCAGCTTCGTTATTTACCAGCTTCTGCGGGTAACTCCTTTTTAGCTTTTGGCTTAAAGTTTAATAGCTTTGAACTGATTGACTCATTTGCATTATTACTTTTGCAGCTTGGCTCTAAAACAGATCTGGATGTGATTGGGGTATCAAAAATCGCGGTGCCTGCGAAATCAAGCAACCCCTTAGCCGTGGCAGAAATTGCCTATAAAGCCAAATATGACTTTGAGAAAAACAACTTAAAAGTCGAGGGGGTGCTCACTCCTGAGTCTTACCTTTTTTCGCGGGACTGTAAGTTAACGGGTGGATTTGCACTGTCAACTTGGTTTGCTGGCCCTCATGCGGGTGACTTTGTCTATACGATGGGAGGCTATCATCCTGCGTTTAAAAAACCCGCCCATTACCCTAAAGTGCCTCGGCTCGCATTTAACTGGCCCATTGCAAGTAACCTCAGCATAAAAGGCTCCCTCTATTATGCGCTTGTACCTGGTATGCTGATGGCAGGTGGAAATTTGCGAGCCAGCTATGAAGAGTCATTTCGCGTGGGCTTTGATATAGGCATCGGCGGAGCTGAATTGTACGGTAAAGTACAGGCTTATTTTGATGCCGCAGCCGATTTTATAATTGCTTGGCAGCCCTTTGCTTACCAAGCAGATATGCGAGTGCGAGTAGGTATTTCAGCTTTGTTTAAAGGCTCAGCTTGGTTTGGCGCATGGAAATTTAAAATCAAAAAATCTGTACAAAAACGTTTTGATTTGCATTTGAGCGCGGGTCTTTCAATTTGGGGTCCGGATTTTTCGGGAAAAGCCCATATAGATTGGGACATCATATCCTTTGATATCCCGATAGGAAATTCAACAAAGCCTGCATCTACTCCTCTTACCTGGTCTCAATTTAAAAATAATTTTTTATCATCAGCAAACGATGAGTTTTGTACCGTTAACATAACTGATGGATTGATAACATCACAACGAGAGAGCCAAGTTCAACAACACGGCCAAATTGTCAATCCCAAAGAACTTAAACTCAGTTTAGATTCAGTATTACCTTTATCTCAGGTACGTACCGAAAACTCAGGGGTCAGTCATACAGGAAAAGCTTTTTCCGTTAAACCCATGCAGCTAAGTACATTTAATGAATCCAAATGGGAAATAACAGTATCTAAAGACGGCCATGATTGTATCAACCAGTTTGTGATTTCACCCATTCATAAAAATATGCCCGAGGCCCTATGGGGGGACCCATCCAGTACCTCCTTAAACAGTGCCCAGCTAGTTACCAATTTACTAGCTGGTGTTGAAATTAAGCCAACTATTCCTCCTCTGCCAGATGAAACAGTGGCTCAGGAAACCCGCAACTTTAGATTTGATGTGAAAGTACCTAAGCGAGCAGGATTGGCGCGCTGGAAGAAGCAACTGGAGTTAGATCCTGACCCACAATCAGGTAAAATTAAGCCCTTTATGCAAACTCTCTTGAATGATGCTAATCAAGATAACCGCAACTCAATACTAAACATCCTTAACTTAGATAAAAGTCATCACAATTTAACCCAGCTTAAAAAGCGTTTAGATACAGATTTTGAGCACAACTACCAAGCTAATTTCAATCAAGCATTTCTCGTCTGCCCGGCTATGGTCGCGGCATAAAGTTAAATAAGGAAACAAGATGTCAAAAGCAAATACACCTGTGCATAAAAATGCAGTTGTTTTACCTCGTCTATCTGTACCATTAGATGAATTTACAGATGGCAAAGTATACGACAAAGCCAACCAAAACATAGGGAGAACTGTCGATAATATTGATACTTCACCCGATGATTTATTTGGTAGCGCCAGCCTGTTTAACCCAACTCCAGAACAAGTTGGGTATATAGAATTTTTCCCCGAATTAAGGTTGCCCCCGCTACCATTGACAGTTTGCCTTTGGTATAAAACCCATGCGATAACCCCAACAACACAAATTATTTTTGATAATGACCAACTACAAGTACGACTAAGCAATGGCATACTTGAATGTGAGCTGTTTCAACCTGGAAATACCTTGCTTAGTAGTCAAACCCCATTAAACCAAGATAATTGGCACCACTTAGCATTGACCATAGAACCACAGACACTTAGTTTTGCTCTGTTTGTAAATGGCAATAAGGTTGATTCACAGCAGTTAACTTCTTTGGTTCAGGCTACCTCTACATCCCCACGTGCTATACGCCTAGGGGCGGGGGAGAATGCTGGCCCTAACACACAAATAAGCGCACAAAACAACACTCTAAATGATAGTGGCTATTTTAAAGGACAGCTCGCGGGTTTTAACTTGTTTGAGGAAGTCTTAAGTACAGCCGCAATCAAAACCGCGATGGAGCAAGATAAAACTGCCTTAGCCGTATTTAAACAAACCAACCCTATTGCCACCAGATTCATCGACGATGAGGTAGTTAATGTACTTTATATCAGTCATGACTCAAATTTAAATACACTGAGCTGGGAGCTAATTAATACATCTGGGCAAGCACTCACAATTAAGAGTAAAGCTGGTGAAGAACCCACTCCTTCAAATTACCATTTTGCACTTACATTCAAAGCGAATACGTTTTCAGATGCAGAAGTCCCCCAAATCATTGATTCTCCCTCTGGATGGAAAGCAAAAAGCTTTAACAATTTAGGTGAGCGAAATGAGTTAATGCTATGCGTGCTTTATACAGGGGAAAGCGACCTTTCTATGTCACCATCAGGTCGTTTAGACTTGCCTTTAAACTACATAAGTGCCAATGCTGAGGTAGGGTCGAGAACCACTCAGGTAGCACTCAGTTATCATAACCTAAATTATGTAAGTGACCCTACTGTAATTGAAGGAAGCCGACTTCTCCCGGTCAATATCGTAAATCAGACTGGTAAACGAGATTTACCTCTTAGTCTATCCATTTTAGGCTCAAATCAGATATTAAATGATGCCACCTCAGACCAACCTAGCGATGGTACTGCGAGCGAAGTAAAAATTGTGCTAACGAATATAATGAGACAATCGGCATTAAACCCCGATCAGAACCGTATAAAGTTCATAAGCGGTAACCCTGATGTTGAGAAAAATACCCGTTTTACACTAACGTTTGATAGCGCTGATTCTGATTTTGCACTTGCTTCAAAAGATCAGTTAAATGCGATCACCGCTACGCTCACTTACAGAGTATACAACGAAGAAACCGAACAGTGGGATATTCACACACTAGACCTAAGTAAAAACGATACTGGTAGCCAAGTTGAGTTTTATTTTTATGCACCTATAGAGTTTTTAGCGGCAGAAGAGCGGCTAAACATCACACTAAGTAACATTCGTACCAACAAAAAGTCTGGATACACTAATCTATATATACACTATGAAGATATTCCCGGTTATTGGGATGGTCGCTATACAGTTCAAGTCGAAAAAACACCGATAGTACATAAAGAAATATCTGGAAATAGAAATGTTGGTATTGGTACAGCCCCCAATGAGCTATATAGATTATCGATTAACGGTAATATGATAAACAACGGCAACGCGCAAATTAATGGTGACAGTAAATTTACCGGAAATACTTTAATTACGGGCTCTTTGGGAATTGGTACAGACACGCCCTCAGCGCAGTTAGAAGTCGCAGGCACCATTAAAGGAGATGTCTTTAGTGGCAAAGGCATAGTGCCAATAGGAACCGTAATTGATTGGTACCGTCCCTCTTTGTCGGTACCTATTCCTGCTGGCTGGATGATAGCAAATGGCGCATCAATCTCCTCCAATGATACAAGTGTAGATATCTCATTAAGAGGAAAAACGTTGCCTAATTTAACTGGGCGCTTTGTAAGAGGACAAACATCTTCCAGCTTTTATGGTGTTAATTATGGTGGGGATGACAGCCATAGGCACTACAATAATTTTAGAACCAATAGTGAAGGAAAACATAACCATAACTGGCTATGGTATAGCGGAAAAACTATATCAACTTACAATTCTTCTGGAAGTAGGTTTGGAGTTATAAACTGGGAGAATGGCCATGATACAGGTGGTAGTGGTTATTACTCATATACTTGGGGCAGCTTCCACGATGGTTACACCGATAATGAAAGTGACCATTATCATACAGTGCAAGGTTATACCCCCTTCAGTAACAATATTCCTCGTTATGTGGGCCTTCTTAAACTAATTCGTGTTCTTTAAAATAGGATAATTTATATGTACTTACTTATTGACTCTCAATCAAACCAAATCATTTGTTCAGCCGCAATTAGTAAAGATAGCACATTTACATTAGCCGATGTATTTCCGGAAGCGACTAAAGAACAGGTTCTGGCGTGGTTTGAAGGAGAACAACTTCCTGATCATTTTGAAGTTAATTCACAAGGCGACCTCATTCCTTTTACCATTGAGCAACAAGTTGAACAAGGCTTGCTAGATCTGGAAAATAACAGTGAAATTGCAGAAGGCAAGATAGTTCAAAAAAGTATTGAAAAGCAAGTCAAAGAGGGTTTAATAAAAATAAAACCCAATCAAAAAATTTACGACAATCTTATAGTCGAAAAAACACTTCTCGAACAGATTGATGAAGGCCTCTTAACGTTAGCCAAACCTTATCAGTACATTGAGAACAATGAAATAAAGCATTGGACGATTGAACAAGTACTGAAACAAGACATAGTATGTTCATTAGAAGAAGCGCTTATTTTGAAGACCGATTTACAGCGCCAGGTTGAAAAAGCTATCGCGGCTAAATATTCACCAGGACTTGAGTTAAAGCTTATCAAAGACTTTAGCGCATGGGTCGCCGAAGGAAGCCCTGAAAAGGATGAACGCCAAAGCGATTTTCAGAAAATGCAAAATGAAATTGAAGCAATTAAACAATCATTTTCAACTCAAAAATCTCAAATCAAAGCTTTAATTGAAGCATTAAGCTGATTAACTACCATCACAAGCCTTAATAGGAAATAAGCTCACTCCTAATTTTAACTTTTCATTATATTAAAGTAAAAAACGGCATTTTAAATAAGACTTTTTCAAACCTGAAAAAATAAAAACCTAGGCCATTTTATAAACCTTTCTACTACCTTCTAAAGGAGAAGCTAACTAAGGCCTTATTTACATCTTGAAATAAGGTCTTAGCACCGTAAAAAACACATAAAAAACAGCCATATTTTATAAAAAACTTCGAAATCAACATTAAAATGGACAGATTTATGGCAGATATAAAGTATAACGAGAGCAATTCCGAAGACCGGCTACGTCAAATAGAGTTGGAGTGGTCAAAAATCAAAGGAAATATTGCTGTATTAAAGTGGTTATTTGGCAGTGGATTTATTATAACTATTGCAATTTCTTCCACGCTAACCTTTAACCAATACAATATAGAAAACCTATCCAAATCAGAAGCCATTCAGGAAAAGATAAATCATGCATTAGATAATCAACATACAGTATTCTTGTCAGCAAGTAGACTTTGGTTAGATACAGGAATAGAAGTAAAAAAAGGAGAAGTTATTAAATTCAGAATAAGTGGCGGTGTCAATACATCTGTGGATAATTTAATGTTAGATGTAACGGAACAAAATCCATTAAAATATGCCTGGAAGCACTTCCCAAAGGATACATCTATTGGTCATTTGAGTCTACGTATGAAAAAGAAAAGCTTAAATAACCAATTTAACCATGATAGCTATGGCAACATTCGAGTTTATATAGCTAAAGGCCACTATGACAAACCTATCTTAAGCAAATTAGACAGCCATGATTTTAAAAACTTAATCTCTTTTGATTCAATGGAGCAACCATGGATAAAACAAGATTATAGAGTAACAGCGCAAAGAGATGGCATTATTTTCCTTATGATAAGTGATAACCAATTAGGTGACAAACAAAATTTCATTAACAAAAAAAGTAAAAGACATAAAAAAGCATATCAATAGCCAAGCTGAAATTCATAGGTTTTTAAGCAAAAAATTTTCATCAAACTACAATATAAACCCAGAAGAGATATCAAATCCAAACTTTAATAGCTTAGATTTATTCAATTATATTTTTAGGTATAAATTCAGTCCACCATTAAGTGTAGATGCCTATAATGAGTACCGTTCTTTCGTTTGGGAAGAGGTTGAGGATGGATATCGTCGTTTATATTTTGATGATAATATAGGCGGGTATCTAATAACTATCATGCAAAATACTAAATAGTCGATTCTGAAAATCTCGGCTTTCCAGTTAACCGAGCCTTTCCGTTCCCAATTCATCCACAGCAAGTCTAGCGAAACAATTCGATATTTGTCCGATTTTTCCAACTCAGACACATTTTCAACCAACATAAAATCCAGACGTAAAAAAGCCTCAATAGGCTTAGAATTTTTCTGAAGTTTTGCCCGATACCCGCTAAAATGGCATTGAGTTTGTCGCCCAATATGCCTTTCAAGCGGTTTAACCCCAAATGGCCATCACTTTTCATGTGCCCGATGATGGGCTCTATCCCATTGCGCCGCTTGAGTTTTTTCTTTATCGCAGGTGTCACACCGCGTTTTTGTCCTGCGATAAAGACTTCATACCGCTGTGCCATATGACCGCGATAACCTCGGTCTACAAAACACGTAAACGGGCGAATGTTGGTGACGTCTTCGACTATTTTCAAGGTGCGATACAAGGTGTCACCATCATAAGGGTTGCCGTGCATGGCATGACAGCATAGGACAAATTGTTCCTTCACCGTCGTTGCTACGCTGACTTTTACCCCAAACTCGTACGGTTTTGCACTTTTACCTTTCGCTATGCATTCAACGTGCGGCTCATGCAGTGAGTACAGCTTCGATTTACTGAATTTATCTTGCTTGAGCAGTTTTTCAGCTTGGCGGAGTTGAACGACCATCGCCGCTGAAGGGTTGGTATCTAACTTACGAAGAATGTCGCGGAACACTCGACCAAGATACGACTTTTGTTTTTTCAATGCTTTACGCATCCGCTTGTATTGTTTGGCATGCGCATAACGACTGACTGAATTTGCGACCTTCACACCTGCTCTCGCATAGCTTTGCCACAGTGTGATACCTGCGTGTTTGGCGAGGTCGACTAGTTTTTTACGGCATCGTTCAAGCAGTTTACTGTCGGTTGGAAAACTGATGTTCTTTTCCATCACGGTGCTATCCACCACTACTTCGCGCAAACTACTTTCTTTTACCGCGCCGACTTTTAGTCCGACATCGACGGTGAGCGACAACATCAATTCCGCACCCTGTTCGCCAATTCGCTTGCGAAAGCGAACCATCGAACTTGGGTCACACGGCATCTGATGAGTAAAAAACTGCATCCCACAAAAATACTGCCAATAGGGATTTTCACACCACATGGCGACCGTATTTTCATCCGAAAGTTTATGAATTTGTTTAAGATATTCCAATCCAGCCAATAACCGAATGGGTTTTCCCAATGCGCCAGTATCTGCACTATAAAGTTGACCAAATTCGGCTTCTAAACGCTGCCAATCAATGATGTTGGCCAATTTAACCAGTTCATGGTTGGGCGCCACGAGGTCAATCAATTCGATCGTGAACAGTTGCTTTTGTGGTGTATGGTTAGTCGCTTTTGGCTTCATTTTTAATCTCCATTTTGCAAGGTTTTGAGGGGTGAGAAAACAAACCTTGCAAAATGAGGATAGTAAGATCGTTTAGATCATCAAGAAGATCAATACATTAAGTGTTTTTCAGTGTCGACTAAATAGCTTTTTGCAAATCAAACTCCCCCGAATTCAAATAACAAGTACACCACTTATGGTTAAACGGTGAGAAGAGATCAACTGCCGGTTGGTAGTACTTTGCAATCGCCAAAAAACAAGAGTTGATACCATGAGTTACAAGCAGTTGCTCGAAGGACAAAGCAACCAAATTTAACGAGTGGTGCACTTCACACTTGAATTCGCGTATGATCAAAACCAAAATCATCAGCCAAGTTACGGAAAATATAATGGCAAATACCACTTCTTCGTTATCACTTCACTGTCAATGTGGCAGTATTCAGGCACACGTAGAAAATATAAGTGTTGCAAGCTCAAATCACCTGCGTTGTTACTGCAAGGATTGTCGACAGTTTGCAAGAGTGTTAGATGGTTCGAGCAGTGTACTTGATGAATATGGCGGTACACGGATCGTGCAAGTACCCATAGGCGACTTTTTAAAAGGTAGTGTTTAGAAATCTGTGTCATTTCAGTATCATTAAGAAAACAGGAATGACACATGACCAAAGACTTCGATTTAGAACAAGCCATTAAAGCCCTTCAGTCAGGGCAAGATCTGACAGGCAAAGATGGCTTCTTAACCCCTCTTATCAAACAGATCACCGAAGCTGCCTTAAAAGCAGAGCTGGAACAGCACCTTGTAGATGACGAGCAGCCTAACCGTAAAAATGGTTCTAGTAAGAAAACCGTTAAGTCTTCAGTGGGCACTTTCGAACTGGATACCCCGCGTGACCGTGCAGGCTCATTTGAGCCAAAGCTAGTTAAGAAAAACCAGACTAAGTTAACTGATGAGATCGACCGCAAGATCTTATCCATGTTTTCGCTTGGCATGAGCTATCGTGATATCCGCGGCCATGTTGAAGATATGTATGGTATTGACGTTTCTGAGGCTACCATCACAGGCGTTACCGACTGTTTGATACCCGAATTGAAAGAATGGCAGCAACGACCATTAGATGCGCTCTATCCGTTCGTCTGGCTTGATGCTATCCACTACAAAATTAAGGAAGATGGCCGCTATGTCAGCAAAGCGGTGTACACGATCTTAGGCTTAAACGTCGAAGGTAAGAAGGAGCTGCTTGGCCTGTACCTATCTGAGTCAGAAGGCGCGAACTACTGGCTATCTGTACTAACGGATCTGCATAACCGTGGCGTTGAAGATATCCTGATCGCCTGCGTGGATGGGCTGACAGGCTTCCCTGAAGCTATTGCAACCATTTACCCAAATACAGAAGTTCAGCAATGCGTTATTCACCAGATCCGCAACTCTATGAAGTACGTCGCTTCCAAGCATCAAAAGGAGTTCATGGCTGATCTAAAACCAGTTTACCGCGCTGTGAGCAAAGAAGCAGCAGAGATGGAACTTGAGCGTTTAGAGTCCAAATGGGGGCAACATTACCCGATAGTGCTCCGTTCTTGGCGAAACAAATGGGCAAACCTGTCCGTTTATTTTAAGTATCCAGAGTACGTTCGCAAGGCCATCTATACCACGAACGCTATCGAGGCTGTACATCGCCAATTCCGTAAGCTGACCAAGACTAAAGGCGGCTTCCCAAACGAAAACAGCTTGCTTAAGCTACTGTATGCTGGGATATTGAATGCTTCTAAGAAATGGACAATGCCAATTCAGAACTGGAATATGACATTGTCTCAACTGGCGATTCACTTCGATGGGCGCTTGGATGATGTCTTAGATATCTAACCAAAATTAGCTGACACAGAATTCTGAACGCCCTCAACTAAGGAGCTTGCTTGTATCCTTCACAACTAATAGTGATAGGTCTTGTCCCACTATTGCTATTTACAAACAAAGGCACAACATCAAAATTCCGATAGTAAATATAATCACGTTCAGTGATCTTCCCCTGCTCTAAGGATTGCTGTCTAACAAGCTCACATGCATCAGCTTCTAGTTGTTCTTGAGAAGCCATGCTATAACCACAGCTATATTCTACCCCTTGATTATCAACACCTAGCAACTCAAAATAAGCACTTTTCATTGCATCATCACGTTGATAAAGCACTGTGGTTGTTCCCTCATTCAGAGTCGTTGGCAGTACATCATTGCTTGAAAGGTTTTTTACAAAAGCAGAGCTTGGCACAAAATGGCCTCGTTGAGGTTTAATACCAACGTGTACTAATACCCCATCAGACTGTTCTTTAGCATAACAAACTAAAGGACTATCACTGGAGTCTTGCATACATTTAGCCCAAGTTGCCACTGTAGTCTCATCAGCTACTTGAATGAGCGCATGCGCAGCTCGACTGCCTCGGTATGATTTATCTTCAACAGAGCAATTTGCTTCTTTCCATTGTTCAACAGTACTGGTTTCACCTT
Source organism: Pseudoalteromonas sp. ATL1 (assembly GCF_058933015.1). Classification (NCBI taxonomy): domain Bacteria; kingdom Pseudomonadati; phylum Pseudomonadota; class Gammaproteobacteria; order Alteromonadales; family Pseudoalteromonadaceae; genus Pseudoalteromonas; species Pseudoalteromonas sp. ATL1. Next base: position 712,149 of record NZ_JBZYXL010000002.1, read on the forward strand.
CCACAGAAAAGCGATTCACAATACTTTGCATCAGCTCATCAGCAACATTATTTTGCGCACTACATAACCACTTACTAAGCGCTACTTTAGAAGCCAAACTTTGTGTATTTTGATAACTTTCAAACACCGTACGTGCCGTCTCAACGTTACAACTTTTGTAACTGCTGTATTCTCTGGCGCTTTGTCTCAAAGCTGTTTTCACCTTGATACTCACCGTATCGACTGCTCTAGTGCCGTTGTTATCCGTTACCACTAACTCAAACTCTAGCGTGGTATCACCCTCTAGTACTGGCGCGGTAAAAGAGGCATTCGCTTGGTCTTTATCTCGGATTGTTACTGCATAGCCTGATTTTTGTAACCATTGATAGCTTGCAATCGTTCCGTCAGAGTCTTCTGCTGTACTTACCATTCGAACTTCGGTACCTGATGTCACTGAGTCTGGCGCTGATATAGAAACCAGCGGCGGTAAATTCACATTACCCGGAACCCTGTGTTTTACTTTCACAGTAATGGTGTCTTTTGCCTTACCGCCTTTATCATCGGTTACCAAAAGCTCTAACTCAAGCGTACTGTCGGTATCAAGTACCGGAGCGGTAAAAGAGGCGTTCGCTTGGTCTTTATCTCGGATTGTCACAGTGTGGCCTGACTTTTGCGACCATTGGTAGCTTGCAATCGTTCCATCAGGGTCACTCGCAGTACTTGTTAAACGTACTTCGCTGCCAGATTCAGCATCCGCGATGGCCGTTATTACCACAGTCGGAAGTTGATTTTCATTTTTTTTTACAGTGTCCCGGTTACCGCTACTCCCTCCACAAGCAGATAGCATTGTGGAAAAAAAAACTGCAAATAAAGAGAGTTTAAATTGTTTATCTCTTTTTAATCCGACAAACATCATAATAGTCTTTCTCCTTTTGACTATATTAAAAAACTAAGTTAAAAATGCGATTTTAAATAACACCAAAGTTCACTTCAATGATTCACCAAACAACAAAAAATAAGAACTAAGAAAGAAAAATTTCATTAACAAAAAACCATCACAAATGTAAATAATTATAATCGGTATAATTGCCTGACTTCATCAATCAAACGATAACGTGAACTGCGCTTGCGCTCATGAGGTGCAAACTGCGAGCTTACGCTATCCAATAGGTCCACCGCACTTTTTAGTCTTTGAGTTTGCACTTCATTCAGTTGTTCAAATGCGGTAAGTTCGTTGATTTGAGCAATCGCAAATTCTTTAGCTGCGATGTCTTCGGGTAAACCTGAGCGTGTACATAAGCCGTAAGTGCCAGATAGAAAATATGGCCACTCAGACTCAATATGAGCTTTTATTCCTTCATTAACTTTAGGATCGTGACAATGGTAGCCTTGGCGCTTCAACTCTTCGATTTTTTGCTTATAGCGCGTCGAAAATAACTCAAAAGCACATTCAGCCGATGGCATCGACTGCAAAATTCCAAGCCAATATGTGTAACCTTTCGCATAATATTCAATCTCATCACTTTGTTCATGAGGACCAAAAAATGATTCACAATTCACATTTAGCTTCAAGCGATAAGAGGCTAGCGGCATTAAACCTTGTTGTTGCAGCTGCCTAAGCTGTGCTTCACTCACTTGAGTATGATTCAGTAACTGAGGTAAAGTTAGAAATGAGTTATTTAGATAATGGATCAGTTGCACTAAAGTACTTTCCTTAATTATACTACTCCGTATTAATTTGGCATTATCACACAACCTAATAATAATAAGCAACAAACCATTAGCGCTTTTATTTAAAAAACAATTTATATAAAAATAAGTTTTATCTGCATATAAAACATTTAATAAATTAATGGAAGATACGATGAAAAATACGGAACATAGTTTATCCCTTAGTTGCCAATGTGGCAGCATACGGGCGAATGTGTCAAATATTAGTGCGGCAAACTCAAATCACCTGCGCTGTTATTGTAAAGATTGCCAACAATTTGCAAAAGCCCTACATAGCTCGGAAAATATAGTCGATTCGTATGGTGGCACTCGTATTGTACAAGTGCCAATAGGCGACTTTAAAATCCTGAGTGGGCTAGAACATGTGGCGTGTTTACGTTTGTCTGAGTCTGGTTTATTTCGCTGGTATGCGCAATGTTGTAACACGCCCATAGGCAATACGCTAGGAGCTGGTTGGCCCTTCATTGGTTTGATCCATAACTTTATCCACGATGAGCAATTAGAGGAAAAAGTTGGGCCAGTAAAAGGCGCAGTTCACTTAAACGGTGCACTAGGTCGAGTTCCAGCTTCCTATTTAGGCACTCATACATCAAAAAAGCTGGTCTTGATCACCCTTTTGAACCTGTTACGCTGGAAACTACAAGGAAAAGCGCACCCTAATTGCCTTTTTGACCATGATAAAAAACCGATTGTCACGCCAAGAATACAAGCACACTAATCAGTGTGCTTGATGCTTAATGGCTGACCTTCTATGCCCGCATAAAATACCATTATTTCTACCGGCTCAGTGCCCACATTTTTGCCAGTATGCCATTGATCCACAAGTTCAACGATTGGATCTCCCGCTTTTAACTTAAGCACTTTACCCTCTTGCGATGTGACGGTTAATTCACCAGAGAGCATAACACCAGCATTAATGACTGGGTGCTTATGCTCCACAACCGTGGCACCGACAGGTATGGTGACTTTTAAAATGGTAATTTCAGGCTTTCCCTCTGGATATTGTGGTAATTCGCTGCCATCCCAACTTTTGGTACTCTTGACTACTTCGCTAAATGTGACAGGGGCTGGTTGTGAACTCGCACCAAAGCTTGCCAACAACACGGCCATCACACTAAATACAAACATTGCTTTCATTAAGTTATTTACCTTCGTTTAATTACAGACGATTCATCGCTCGCTCCTTTTGTTCCAGCAAGCATATCGTAACTCTTTGTTTAAGCACTACCTGCATTTAGCAGATCGTACCTCTTGACACGGATTTAAACGCCGTCTTGAAAGAGTCAAAAAAGTGAAAAAAGGCCTTTACCTAAAGTTAACTTGAGGTTCTAAAGTTATCTCAACTCGTAGGGGAGAACGAAAGATGACACTTAAACAGGCACTGAATCCAAATTTGTTAGACAGGATCATCGAATTAATAAATAACACTATGAATAATAAGTAGGGAGTAAATTATGCGCCTAGAGCACGTAAATATCGTTATCTCTAACATGGAGAAATCGTTACATTTTTATAAAGCCGCATTTCCACATTGGCATGTACGCAGTGAAGGCCAAGGTGAGTGGTATGGAAAAGCACGTCACTGGCTTCATTTTGGCGATGACTACAACTACATTGCGCTAAGTGATCATGGTGAAGGCAACAACCGCGTCTTAGAAGGCCACCAAGTCGGCTTAGCGCATTATGCTTTTGAAGTCAATAACTTGGATGCGCTAATAAAAAGGCTTGAAGAGGCCGGTTACCCAGTAGACAAGAGTAGTAACACGAATCCTTACAGACACAATGCTTACTTTATTGACCCTGACGGATTCGAAGTCGAGTTCGTTGAATATTTTAGTGATATACCATCCGAACGAAATAATGATGATTGAATAAATTAAGGCGAAATAAAAAGCCACAACACTTGATATGTTGTGGCTTTATACCTAGTAACAGCTTAGATTACCAAACTTTTGATACTCGAATTGACGCTACTGATTTGTCATCACTTTGCTCAAGTACATCAATAATAATCCCTTTTTTAGGAATATTACGGCCCGTTGCAGGACGGCGATAGTTTGAGTAATCATCCCAGTCGATAAAACGAGGGTTATTGTTTACGAATGGGTCAGATAAAGTCACGCCGCGAGTAATGCTCTTCCAATCAAAAGGCGCTTGTACATCTAAACTAAATGCCGCATCACGGATCTGAATTTCAGATCCAGCCATTTCACCTGTGCTATACATAATTGGGTTTCTATCAGCATCAACGAGACCTAACCAACCATCACCAGGGTGGTTACCAACGTGGTTATCACCTTGCACAACTCTATTACTGCCATCTGTGCTTTCTGGACGGTATGACGTGTCAACATACCAAACTAACATACCTGGTTCGTAGCTAATATTACGGAAAGTTTTTTCTAGAGACTTATCGACACCAAGGTGCTGACGCCACTCTACTAAGTAGTAATGTGGATAATCAAACTCACCGTTAGACGCTTCAAAACCATTCACAGTTAGTCCTGGGTTGCTCGCATTATCAGCGTCGAAGCTTGCCAATACACCTGAGTCCGACACTACTTCAATATCATCAAACATCACACCGACGAAACCAGTATTAAATGTCCAATATTGCATAGATACGGTTACGTTTTGGCCTGCAAAAGCGGATAGATCAAATTCTGCCTGACGCTTACCACCTGAGTAACCTGTGAATCCAGCTCCAATATATTGAGAGAAACGACTAGCAGTGTCGGTAATGTTACCATCTAGCACAAATTCCTCGCCTGCTGCATTTTTCACACGAACTTGTACAAGTGAGTTATTGCTATCAGTGTCGTAGTCCGCTGTAAATGACAATGTTGATTTTGCTTGAGCAGATAAATCCACAGGGAAATCTATTGTATAGATGGTAAGGTCAGAACCGACTAATTCAGAGCTGATAAAGCCTTTATTATCGCTGGGCTCTAACTTTTGTACCGTTTTATCTTCTAGATCGATACGAATATAGTCATTGTTATCACCGCGTACTGACGCTGTATCCAATTTGAAAATACTACCTGTGGCATTTAAGTCATTTTCATGAATATCTGTACCGACGAACCAGTTACCGCCCAAAGACGATTGTAAATATTGTTTCGCAAATGGGCTCATACCTGTTGGTGCTGTGCCTGATATTTCACCGCCGTACGAACCACCAGACATAACTGACCAATAACCGACCAATGAGCCCGGTGCTTTATCAATCTCGCCTAAGCCATCTTCGGTATAGTTAACGTCATACTCATCTGGTAAGCCTAAGTCATGGCCATACTCGTGTGCTGATACACCTGCTGCACCATCAACGGGTTGAAGCGTATAATCATTAATCAAGTAGCCCGTGCCACCGACAGGTTGAAAACCAACTGAAGAGCGATGTGACCAAATTGCATCCGCACCAAGTGCACCACCACCGGCAGCATGGTCAATTGATGAGTGGTAGACCATGACGTGGTCAATCACCCCATCCGGCTCTCTTAAATCACCATCACCGTCATAATCGTAGCGATCTTCTTGGTCAAAGTAACTCAGGTCCACATTAGGGTCATTGGCTAAGTGATTAATCGCTTCTAAAACAAGATCACGTGCATTACTATCTACTTGACCTGGACCACCCGGAGCGCCATAGTAAGCAGCATTATGTTTTGCGGTATACCAGCCATACACTTGACCTTCAACTTGATATGAGCCACCACTTTGATCTAAGTAGTATTGCTTCATACTCATCAGATTTTGACCAGACGGACCCGCATAGCCTGTTGACGAGAATAGCATGTCGTAATAGTGCTCTGGCGAATAATCTGAATAGTAGTTTTTAGTTAAATCAGGCGTCACCGCATTAACTGGATAATCAGGGAAATCGATAAGAAGCGCTAATACTCTATCTGTTGTAACTTTGCCTGACCAAGCACGGCCCTGCGCTGTTAACGGCTTTGAATTATCAAAACCACTACCACTGGCTTTACCTCGAGCTGAGTGCCACTGGCTTTTTAGTAATTGATTTCGGCTTATTTCAGCTTTACCACCTTGATTGTCTAGAAGAGGCTCTAGCTTTACTTCAACGGGTTGGGCGTATGAGTAGCCGCATGCGAGTGATACGGCTAAAGCCACTAACGCTTGTTTTGCCATGGTGACATCCTTCTTTATTATTATAATGAGACCCAAAAGGGCCCAAAGAAGGGACAAACATAAATTTATTAATATTTAATGTCAATTACTTTATAATTATTTAACAAGTTTATTTATCTCTTTTTGTTATAGCTTATCCTTCTTTAACCCAAATCCCTGATTCGCAATGACCTTGTATCGCGACTGTTTGCGCTTCAAACTCGGGCTCTTTTCCTTGTTGTCTTTGTGTTTGATAATCTTTAGTTAAAGCCACAACAGTGGGCGTTAACAGCACTATTGCAAAAATATTAACCAATGTCATCAGGCCCAGTGCCATATCTGCAAGACTCCACACTTCTTTTAAAGTGGCGGTTGCGCCCCATAACATCATGCTCAAATACATTAAGGTATAAATGCTCCTTCCTATCTTATTGTCGAGTTTAAACAGATGTAAGTTACTCTCTGCATAAGCAAAATTTGCAACTACCGAAGTGAACGCAAACAAGGTGATGGCTGCAGCGACAAAGTAAATCCCCCCTTGGGCAAGATGTGCTGTCATCGCATTTTGCGTCAAACGAATTCCTTCCATTTCACCGCTAATATCAATATCTGCAAGCAAAATAATTACGGCGGTACAGCTACACAGTACAATAGTATCGAAAAAGACACCCAGCATTTGGATATAACCTTGGGTTACAGGGTGATTCGGCACAGGACTGGCCGCCCCAGAGGCGTGGGGTACACTCCCAGCCCCAGCTTCATTTGAGTATAAACCTCTTTGCACACCATTTTTTATTGCAGCCCCCATTGCGCCAGCCCCAGCCTCTTGTAACCCAAACGCACTGAGAAAAACGTCTTTGAGCATGGCTGGTACATCTGCAATATTAATAATGGTAATTAACAATGCCGCACTCACAAACACGATCCCCATGACGGGCACTACACGTTCAGCAAAACGCGCTATGGCTTTAAAGCCGCCCAGAATAATTGATCCAGCGAGTACTGTGATCACCAAACCAGAATAAAAGCGAGGAATATCAAAAGCAAAAGACAAAGCATCGGTAATGGTATTTGTTTGCATGGCGCTAAAGCTAAAGCCATAACCTAAAAATAAGCATACCGCGAATACAATCGCGAGCCATCGCTTATTCAAACCCATTTCGATGTAATAGGCAGGACCCCCTCTAAATTCACCTTGGCTATCTCGTACCTTGTAAACTTGGCCCAACACACTTTCGGCAAAACCAGTGGCCATACCCAACAAAGCTATGACCCACATCCAAAATATAGCCCCACTGCCGCCGAGCGAAATCGCCACCGCAACCCCTGCTAAATTGCCCGTTCCCACCCTTGCGCTCAAGCCCGTGCATAACGCTTGAAATGAACTGACCTCTTCCTTACTTGCCTTACCGCTTCCCTTGAGCAAGGTGAACATATGACCAAACTGACGTACCTGTATAAAACCGAGGCGTATTGAAAACCAAGCTCCAGCAAAAAGTAGAAGGTAAATCAATAACTGACCTTCTCCCCACAATAGACCATTGATACTTGCGATGACTTCGTTGACCATAATGAGCCCCATTAGAGCACTTTTATGTGCTTCATTATTGTTGTTTTTTAAAGTGAATTCCCGCTAGCATACAGCGCACTGAACCACCAGCAGACTCCAGCGTCGGGATCGCCATTGGCAGCAATTTTGCTGTACGCTCTATCAGCGTACGCTGCGCTTTTGTAAGCGCATCATAAGCAGTTTGAGATAATGCCAATATTCTGCCATCGTGCCCTTGTAGCTCTAATGCATTGCCGCAAAATTGCGCAATTTGCCTAGGTGTTAACTCAACCACCGCTTTATTTTGTTGTTCGAACATTAACCGTAACGCGTTTTGCTGTTGCTTTTCAACTAACTCCATTCCTATCATGACAAAATCAGTTGCCACGCACATCAACACATTGGTGTGATAAATCGCAACGCCTTGTTCATCAAAGGCATTAAAAACGACGGCTCGGTATCCTAGCTGTTCACATACTTGCTCCACCAATTGCGGATTTGTTCTCTTTGATTGTACTGCATAAGCCACTTTATGTTGATGATCGAGAACCATGGAGCCGGTTCCTTCCAAAAATAATCCACTGTCAGCCAAACGACTCAAATATGTACTCGAAACCACCTCATATTCTTGATGTAAAAATTCAATGATGTCCTCTCGTTTTTCCGCTCGTCTATTTGCGGCATACATAGGATAGGTGATCAGTTGACCGTCACTATGGGTTGAAAACCAATTGTTTGGAAACACAGAATCTGGTGTTAACTGCGTTTTATCTTCAAATAAGTGGACCGCCACACCAGCGTTTTGTAATAAGCGCACAACGTTAGACACTTCTTGATAAGCCAATTCGCTCACATTTTTACTATCAACGCTGACTTGATAAGCGTTGTCTTGCATCGTTTGTGGGTTAGAGACGAAATGGTGAGGGCGGATCATCACCACTGCATTGGGCGTTTGTAATTGATTCATACTACAACCTGTACTGCGCTACTGACTTCGTTTGTGCAAGATATTTCACCGTGCAAAGTCAATGTCATAATTCATTACCATAGATGAACAAAGTGTATCGTGCGAGCTTTCAAGCACTCTATGCCTGATTACTTGACAGATCACCATTGTAGATACCCGTTCATGCCGATTATCCGTTTCGCTACAAGAAGCTGTGAGCAAATTAGAGATATACTATAAACTGGCAACAAAGCAGTTAAAATGCTAAAAATATATACAATATGTGGTATTTTTTGACATTTTACATATCCACTTAGTACAAAATGTATATTTCTATGCTTAATGACAGTGATATTCGATATGGTGAAACGTGCAACCTTATTTATATGACCCTTTAGACAAAGCACTCATCTCAGTGTTAAGAAAGGACGGCCGCGCATCAGTATCAACGCTGGCTAATTCTCTTAAAGTCTCCAGAGGCACAATACAAAACCGTTTAGACCGGCTTATTAGTAGTGGCGCCATTCTCGGGTTTACTGTTCGGGTCCATGAACAAATTGATAGTGACTGTGTACGCGCCATAATGATGATTGAGGTTGTCGGTCAGTCCACATCTCAAGTGATCCACAAACTCAGAGGTATTCCCGAACTCGTTAAGATCCATACCACCAATGGTGCTTGGGACCTTATTGTCGAGATTAAAGCGGCAAACCTCAGCGAATTTGACGGTGTACTACGAGAGGTAAGAGAAATTAACGGTATTTTGAATAGTGAAACCAGCATTATGCTGTCAACAACTTAAGCCCACGCTAATTTTTTTGGCCTGTGTATTTGATATAGATTGCATCTATTTCATCGCGATCAATCATGACTTGTAGTGCTTGATTTAGCTCTTGTTGCAACGTGGTTAAGTGTGGTTGCAGACGCATCGCGACTTCAGCGGTTTCAACCGTGTAGGCAAACTTAAACTGACGATACGGTACGTTATTGGCCATGTAGTAATGCGCGGTGTCTTTACCAATTAACACATAATCTAATCTGCCATAGGCAAGTTGACCAAGTAGTTCTTTTTCAGAAACATTTTCATAGATCAGCAGTTTATCTTCGTCGAAATGCTGTTCAAATGAACCATATCGATACCCTCTAACTTTGCCAACCACGCTGCCATAGGCTTGAATGATGTTTTCTAACGTGTTCCCGTGATTTGCGAGTAACACTTCTGTCGATGTGGCGTAGGTTTGCGTATATATTCCGGGTACTTTTTGATGAATACGCCAGTGTGGACTGACCCCAGGTTCAATATCAACTTGTTTGGTATCAAAAAAGCGTTGCCCTCGGGCTACGGAGGTAGCGACGAATTTAAATTCATGCCCTGTCAACTCAGCCAAACGCTCAAAAATATCGGCAAAGATCCCCACCACTTGCTGTTGTTCTTTGAAGCTATAAGGTGGATTAGCGCCATGATAAACAAGAACATTATAGGTTGCACAAAAAGCTGGGCTCATAAAAAATAAACAACCTAAGAGCCAGAATTTCATTGCACAACCTCAGAGCACGCCGTTTGATACGTTCTTTAGTTATAGCATTCAGCGCAATTTATGTACAAAACCAACTCTGTTACTGCCGCTTAGTTTCGCAACTATCATGTAAATATGCGCAGTGTAAAATCACCAATAAATTGCTAATAAACCATAAATCTTTAATCACAAACTGACCCAGTCCTGCCAACACGGTTTGCGAACTAAACGCACCACTGGCGGTAAATAAGAAGCTTTGCGTCATAACAAACACGGCACCGCAACCCATTGCGGCGACCAACAGTAAACGCTTATTTCTGGCTTTAATGGCGACAGCCAACAAGGCAGCCATCAAAATGTCGTAAGTGCCTATCAGGTTAGATGCCCACTGTACCGAAAAAAGTTCATACAGCCATGACATAAAAGGTGATGTACTGACAAGTGACACTATGCCCTTGGCCTCAAACTCGTAGAACTTTAGTCCACCAATCCAAAACAACACCGTAGCAACGGGGATATAGTTAAGCCATGTCAACTGCGCGTGAGAAAATCGAGCTGAGTAAAAAAGGCTTAGCCCCAACGGCAATAAAGCCAAATACTTGATCACCCCTTGACCCGACCCAAGAATGGGAAAACCACCCAGATCTTGAATATAACGACTTGCATCAAGCAAAGTGAATAAAGGTATTACAGCGATGACTGCTAACAGCCACATACCGATCTGAGCGATTCGAAGCCTTTGCCCTAATGCGAGTAGCACCGCCGTACACAACATTAAAACACCAAATAGGTAGCTAAAGTGAGTCGCTGTCAGAAAGCGCTCAAGGTGATAGAAGCTCACCATCAAAGCCATTTCTTTAGGACTGCCATCTAATAAATAAGCAATTCCGAGCAGCGCTAGGCTGATCATTAAACATATTTTAATTGCATGGTTGAAATACTGATGATTCATTACAGTTGCTCAATAAAACGAATATGACCAAGGTAGACCGAGTTAATGCAGATTTACATTCACCCCATCCGTTTATCTGGGGAAGTGTACGCAATATAGCATTCTGTCACTTTCTAGCGCCGCAGTTTGATTGAAAAAGCAAATGCTTGAATTACCAAAGTTATTAAGGTAAGTATGTTGATTAAACAATCACGTAGGAATCATCTTCATGGGAAAAACACTCGCGCTGCTATTACTGTCACTCAGCTTGCCCTGTACCGCTATTGTTACTCGACATGATGTGGACAATAAAAAGTATTTAGCGAATGCCACTGACTTTCCCCCCTTAGCCACGTTTTATATCGATGGCGCCCATGGCACACTGATCAAGCCACAGTGGGTCGTCACTGCAGCACATGCGACTTTTTGTTTAGGATCAGGCAAATTGATTGCTATCAACAATCAACTACATGAAGTAGAAAATATTTTTGTACACAAAGAGTACACACCAGGAAAAAGCCATGATATTGCGCTGATAAAATTGGCACAGCCTATCGTCGACATCAAACCTGCCATACCTTATGTCGGAGAGGATGAAAGAGAACAAGTGGTTTGGTTTATTGGTGTGGGAGGTACAGGCAATGGCAAAACAGGGCAAACCATTGATAACTTTGAAAACAAGGGCATCTTACGCAAAGCACAAAACAAAGTAGAACAAGCAATTGGCCCGTTACTTAAATTTAAGTTTGATAAAAACAATGATGCGTTACCCTTTGAAGGCGTATCCGGTGGCGGCGATAGCGGTGGCCCTGCATATCTCGTCCGCGATAATGCATTTTATATTTTAGGAATTAGCTCTCGGTTTACGGGAGCAGGCATAGGCAAATATGGCATTGTAGAGATTTATACGCGTGTGTCTTATTTCAATCAGTGGATAAATGACATCATGGATGGAGACGCTCAAAAGCAACACCAGCTGTCTACTTCAAAGCTAGCCAAATTACCTGCGGGGCTAACAGAGACATTACTACCTACGGTATGTGGTGACATAGGACTAAAGGCTAACTCGTTCAAGAAAAACACAAATTAGGTAGTAATTTTGACCCTGTTTTGATAACAATAGACGCTTAGCTTTTCAAAACCCCCATTTCTAATAAAAAGCAGGAGCGAGGCATGAGTGTCGATTACCCACTGATAGCAATGTATATTACGGCGATTATAATTTTTCTTGGAACACCAGGACCTGTTGCTATCCTGGTCGCAAACAGCAGCATTAAAGGAGGCATATCAGCAGGGTGTAAAACCATTATTGGAACTAACGTTGCTTCCATTGTATTGATTTCAATATCGTTTTTAGTGATCCAAGGTGTTTTTTCTACGAATGAGACTGCACTTGCACTTTTGACTCTACTTGGGTCATTTTACCTTTTGTATTTTGCAATTGATATTTTACGTTCAAAAGTTTCTTTAGAGACTAGTAATATAACTAAAGACATAAAGACGTCTTGGTTTAGGAATGGCTTTTTAATTGGGATTTCAAACCCTAAAGATATTTTATTTTTTATGGCTTTTTTCCCTGCCTTTTTTCACATCACTGACAACACTCACGCTTCAATGGCTATTTTACTTTTAATTTGGGTAGTCTTAGATTACGCGTTGCTTTCATTGCTGTCTTTCACCTTTACTAAAGTATCTAAGCAAAGCACAGCCAATCTAATCAACAAATGCTCTGGAGTTATCTTATTGATTGTCGCATCTTATGCACTATATTCATCAATTGATAAAATGACAGCGCGATTCAACTAGCCTTGCTAAGGCCCAAGCCACTTAATGGTCGCTTGGGCAACTAGCCATCACCCCAAATTAATTTGATACGTAGGCGGCTTATTCATTTGTTTACCTAAGCCTTTTAGACCTAGCCACCAAGCAAAGGTAACCACTGCCATAACCGCCAACCAAGTACTTGCAAAAACAGGATTCTGCGCAAAATGCGCTAATTGATAAATACTGGTAGACAAGATGTATGCAAGTGATGTGGTCCAACCAATCACGAGCCACATCCAACGCGCACCAGACTCACGCTTCACAGCGCCCAATACAGCAACGCATGGGGTGTATAGCAAGATCAGCACTAAGTAGCTAAACGCACCTATTTGGCCATTAAATTGACTGGCCATTTGGGTAAGTAAAGTATTGCTATTGGCGTCAGTTTCTTCCAAGGCACCTAAACCAAGCGGATCGCCTAAATTACTTAACAAATCAACAAGGTTTGTACCAATAGTGCCCACTGCTTCAACCGTCGCATTCACGAGTGAATACTCAGTCGTTTCTTGCTCTTGACCAATGTAAAGCGCATCTAACGTACCAACAATCGCTTCTTTTGCAAATAATCCCGTAACGATACCCACAGTTGCTGGCCAGTTATCTTCTTCAATACCTAAAGGTTTAAAAGCTGGCGTCACTATCTGAGCGCCTTTGGCTAGCAATGAGTGATCGGTATTTTCATTGCCAAAGCTGCCATCCGTGCCGATTGAATTAAGCATACTGAGTAACACCACCACCATCACAATGGTTTTACCTGCACGCATAATAAAATTCTTCAAACGGTGCCAAGTCGTCAACCAAATATTGCGCCAAACCGGCATATGGTATGCGGGCATTTCCGTGTAAGACGGCGTTTTTTCGCCCGTAAAAACCAACTTTCTGAATACAAAGCCACTGCCAACAGCAACCACAATGCCCAGCAAATACAACGCAAACACCACATTGGCACCATTGGTTGGGAAAAACGCCGCTGCAAATAGCGCGTATACAGTAAGCCGTGCACCACATGACATAAACGGCGCCATGATAATGGTCAACAAACGATCTGACTCTCTATTCATGGTACGCGCCGACATCACCGCTGGCACATTACAGCCAAATCCAACAATGAGAGGCACAAACGCATTGCCAGGTAGGCCAATGGATGACATTAATCTATCGATTACAAATGCGGCGCGAGACAAGTAACCGCTGTCTTCTAAGAGCGATAAACACAAATACAGCACACCGATCACTGGAATAAAGGTTGCCACCAGCTGCACACCCGCACCAAAGCCATCAGCGAGTAACACACCAAGCCAAGCTGGTGCGCCAATGCCACCGAGTACTTCTTTCACCCCGTCAATCAGCAGTGCACCGACAAAAATATCAAAAAAATCAATAAATACCGCACCAAAGTTAACCGCGATAGTAAACATTAAATACATCATAGCTAAGAATATAGGCACGCCTAGGAACCGATTTAGAACAATTTTATCAATTCTGTCGGTTAAATCTGAACGTTCCGGAGAGATCACGTTGACCCCATGAGTGAGCGTCCTGACCTTTTTGTATCGCGCCGTTGTCGCTGCAACGGGGTCGTTACTACTGGACGGCTCCATTGCTTTAACAACACGCTTTTCATTGTCTTCTAACTGCTTGTTTAAAGCGACACCAAGGGCTCGATTTAGCTGCTCCGTGCCTTTGCCTGTAGACCCCACCATCGCCACAACAGGCAACGAAAGTCGATCACTCAACAAGTCAACATTAAGTGATTTACCACGCTGAGTAGCCACATCAACCATGTTTGCAACCACCACCATAGGTGTGTCGATCTCTTGCAATTGTGTGGTTAAGATGAGATTGCGCTCTAAGTTCGCGGCATCAACAATATTGATAATAAAGTCAGCACCACCAGAGCGTAGAAAATCGATCGCTATTTGCTCGTCTTGGCCCGGCTCTAGTTGCTCTAAGCTATACAAACCTGGCAAGTCTATCAGCTCTACAACGTCGCCATTTTCTAAAGTAAATTGACCCGTTTTTTGTTCAACCGTCACCCCCGGCCAGTTCCCTACTTTTTGCTTGGAACCAGTGAGACGGTTAAACAGCGTGGTTTTACCACAGTTAGGATTACCAACTAATGCTATTTTCATCCGCAATCCTTAGTTAAGTGTTTGTTGTTAAAGAAATGAAATCTGCGTCGCTTTTACGCACGCTCACGAGGGTATCACCTACTTTCACTTGCAGCGGACAGCCCATCGGCGCTACATTCATCAACTCGATTTGCTCACCCGGCACAATGCCCAGTGCCATAATACGGCTCGCAAGTGCAATATCTTGATAATTTAAGGCGTCAATCACCGCCTTTTGCTTTGGTTTTAATTCGTTCAGAGTCATAGAAAATAACGCTATTGCAAGTGACAATAGTTCCCATTACCATTTTCTTGGATAATAACGCACTCCTAAAGTGAATAAAAGAAGCACTGAGAATAAAGTCTGATCTTTCTAGTAAGATCTTTCTAAGATCCAAACAGAGTACGAAGAAAAGCATGAGAAAAGGAAAGTCAGTATTGCTGAGAATAAGAAAAATATGGGCGGCAACACTCGCCGCACATAGAACGGTGTTACTGATTTAACTTTGCTTTCGCTTCTTCAACTTTTGCAAAGTCTAACCCCAACTCCTCAACCGCTTCTTTGATCAAAGCTGGGTTTTGCATCACTAATCCCATCAATTGTTGTAGCTTTTCTTGAGGTATGCCTAAGTTGGCAATAATGCCCATTGCCATCATTGGGTTCTCAGTCAGCGTTTGAAATAATTCATTCACTTGCGCATCGCTGATATTGTGTTCTTTTAAAATTGCTAAAATAGGGTTCATGGTTATGCCTTAAATAAGTTACTTGAGTCAGAGTTGCACTGACTCAAAAGCAGATTATACCTATAAATAATGGCTTACATTGCGTTTTTCAAGCCTAGCGCTGTTTCATAAACGCGACAGCAAGACCTGAAGACACAAATGTGACTCCTGCGCCTATATTCAAGCCTGCAACCACTTTGGGTTTATGAGTCAACCATGCCGTTAACTTTGAAGCAAAAAACACATCCATCGAAAACATACACATTCTCTTTTTATGATGGGTGATATTGTCTTAAATTAATTCGACTTAAGCGCCGTAAGTTAGTTCCCATTTTATTTCGCTAAACGTCGAAACATCGCTTCCAGTGGCCCTGATCTGAAAAATGATAGCCAGACTATGCTCAACAGCACTGATAATCCGCAAAACACAAAAGCACACATAAGGGCCATTTCTATGGTTTGTTTGCCCAATAACCCTAAGGCTTCAAGTGTTCCCATGCCCAAAATCACATGTAACACATAAAATGTCAGCGATAGCTGACCAGTTTTTGCCAGCGCATTTACCCATTGCGCATGCTGGTATCTATCAGCCAAATATAAACACCCTATAATGACTAGCACAGCCGTAGACGTGGCGGATACCATATAATAAGGCATCGGCGGCATCATGTTAGAGGTCAGCAAAGAGACCAGTTCAGGCGACACATCCATCTTGGGACCTTCCAGCCATGCCCGAAGCATATAAAGCATGCCCTCAATACCGACAAAGATAAACACAGCGCATTTCGCTAATAAGCGCTGAAAGCGCTTATTAGCGAAATTTTGGCGGCCCAGCCACATGCCAAAAAGCAAAAACGCCACCCAAGGAAAAACAGGGTGAAACCCATTAAACAACATGTGTCGTATCATCCCTTGCCCCGTCCACAAACCTGTATAGTCTAGCGTTTCCCAATTCCAACCATGTTCATAATCAAACCAAAACAATAGCTCTACAAAGCCAAAGACAAATGCAACACACAGCCACAACAAGTGCTTGCTAGACACATTAAAAACACAGGCTGCAACCAAAAAATATAAGCCATAAAAGTGTAAAATGTCGGCAGGCCAAATTGGGGTATAGAGCAAACCAATTGCGAGTAACAGCAAACCTCGTTTTATTATCTGCTTGCGTACTAGGTTTAGGCGGAAGGGATCATCAGACTTCATTGCTTTGTTAGTGAGGATACTCAAGCCGATACCAGCGAGAATAACAAACAGAGCCGACGCTCGCCCTTCAAACAGACCGGCAAAATACAATAAAGCCGCTTGTCCTGACTTTGCTCCCATTACCAGCTTAAAGTTGACTAAAATCATACCAAATAGCGCGAGGGCGCGCGCAACATCAATCCCTAATAACCGTGTAGCCATTATCTGTTTGCCTTGTATCAATCGATGATTTCTAGCATAAAATAATGGCGAGGAATTTCTGTAAGGAATGGTTTTTAATCTGCGATAAACCTATCGTACTTTTTTACATCTCATTACATATGACTTCGCAGTTTGTGTTCAAGGTTATTACGCACAGCAGGCCATTCTGAGGCAACTATTGAATACACCGCCGTATCTCTAAGCGAACCGTCGGGCATAATTTGATGGGCTCGAAGAATGCCATCTAACTTTGCGCCTAAACGCTCAATCGCATTACGAGAAGCTTGATTAAAAAAGTGTGTCCTAAACTCAACGGCGATGGCATCACACGACTCAAACAAATTTTGCAGTAGCAGTAGTTTTGCTTCGGTGTTTACAGCCGTTCTTTTTACTGCATTTGCATACCAAGTGTAGCCAATCGCCGCGCGACGATTAGCATCATCCACTTGATAGTATCGTGTTGTACCCACAACCTGCTTTGTTTCATTATGCATGACGATATAAGCAATATTACCAAGCTCCGCACCTTGGATTGCAGTGGCAACATAATCCGGCATTTGCTCAGGTTTTGGCACATTCGCATACCAAAGCTGCCAACTTTGACCATCTTCAACCGCAGATTGTAGCGCTTCAACATGCGCCATCTTAATCGGCACTAAAGTTACAACGCGGCCTATAAGTGGCGTATTTTTGATCCACATTATTGTTATTTCCTTTATGATCTATTATTCAATGGTACACTGCTGCCTTAGGTTAAACCTATAAACCGCAAGTTCAATTTCAGGTTTATGAACAGGCAAATTTTGAACAACCCGTGGAGTAGAGAGTGCTGCTAAATTTTGCATTGTTAATCGCTTTAATACAAGGTACTCCGCCCGACCTTAACGCACTAAAAACTCAGTTAGATCTGCAACCTACAGAGGTTGCCCAGCAGTTTTATCATTACCAAAGTTTACCTGCTAACAAAGGCTCAGCGCAATTTTACCAACTGACTCTTCGCGCAGCCATTATCAGTAATCAACCCGCTCTGGCCAATGACATTGCACTCAAACTCGCTGACAATTCGTGGGAAACCTACATACCCAATCGCCATGCAAAAATACTCAGTAACCTGGGTGTATTATTGCGAATAAATGGCCACTACGAGCAAGCACAAAATGCTTATCAATGTGCTCTAGATTTAAGTGAATCAGACAATTTTTTCAGGTTCCATACCTTACTGAACCTACAATCTGCTATGGTCCACAACGGCGAACATGAGCACGCATTGCATGTACTAAATCAAGCACAGCAGCTTGCCACCACGGAGCAACAAACACAACGTATTAAAATTAATTTAGCCAACAATTACCTTGATAGTGGTCAGTTAACGCAAGCCATCCCCTTGTACAAGGAACTATTTAGAGACGCCAGTTTGGCACGACAAACGGAAAGTGCAGCACGTATTGGCCTCAATTTATTGAACGCCGTTGTCTTATCCAAAAACTACGTGCTATTTTGGCGATTTCAAAACAGCGTTAAAGAAAACATCTTTGCGCTCAAAGGCACTAATCACCATTATTTTTATCATTTTGTGCTGATGCGCGCTTTAGTGAGTGCAATACAAGCCCCCAATGAACAGCAATATGAACGTTTTGCCTACGCACTGAAACATGGTGAGTTTTTATTCGAATACGGCCAGAAGCATTCCATGGGACAGTATGTCAACATGCTGAATGTACCTTGGATAAGCGCACAATTTAACCAACAGCTAATAGAATATGAGCGCATTAGACCGCAAAAAGTGGTCACTATGGCACTCTATCATCGATTTTGCAGCGCCAAGAATGGGGACTGAAAGGCAAACACTTCGTTCACCTTTCAGTATTGGAAAACTAAAAATCGGCGTATTGATAGCTGTTTTGACCAAACTCAAAAACATTGATTTTTCCACACTGAGCAAAATGGTTGTTACTAGTGTAAGGGGTATTCGACTGTTGAATATCACCTTCCCAGCCTTGGCCATTTTTGACAAACGCCTTTAACTCAAACCACCCATTGATACTGTTATTACAGTCCATTTGAACGTCAAACATCCAGTAATGCGCACCATATTGATTCAAAGGTGTTTCGCCAAAACCATCTTGCTCAACGGTTTTCTTCGCCCCCCACTCGCTTGGCCAAAGGTGAGTTGTCCAATCTAGTGGGCTACCTTGTGCACTCGATACTTGTCCGTTTTCAAAAGCGCGCCAATCGAGCCAATTGTCGCCAGCCTTCCATTCATGAGTGGTTGGATTTTTTAAATTGTTGTGACTGATTTTGAGTGCGCAAGCTTGTTCATTATCGCTGCAGTTTCTACCAATGGATTGAGCATAGCCATGATCAATGCCACCCCGAATGAACATATCTTGCCCTGTTTGCGTTTGCGCTTTGATGAACACAATTGTGCGCTTAATGTTGACAGGGGTTTCACCGCTATTAAGTTTGCTATTGTGATGAATTGCAAGCGCGTCCATACCCGCTACCGATATATCCGCAACGCCATTTGCTTGCACGACGACTTTGCGCCCCGAGCAATGCGCTTTATCGTCACTTAGCTTGCCAGTTAGAACATCGCAATATTCTCCTTGCGCTAGCCCCGTTTGCAAAGATTGCTGCATCCCCCCCGACTCGCGGTTGATGACGACAAACCCTTGCACACCGCGAGAAAACGCGATTTGATTATTTCCGTTATCCCACCAATTACTTATCTGCCAAGTCGCTGTCGTGTTGTTTCTAAAATCCATTGCTCCGGCGATCATGCTTCTGCGATGTTCACACTGCCATTGATCCGAAAAACAATTTAGCTGACCATTTTCATGCACAACCACATTCGGTGCCCCCGCATCGCTGTCACCGTGAAACTCAAAACTCGACATCACTTTTGGATAGCCATATGGGTAAGCCAACATAAACACATTAGCTAAGTCGTATAACTTACCATCCTCAAAAGTGACAACATCACCAGCACCACCGTGGCCACGTTGATTATCATGATTGTCTACAAACACCACCGATTTGTAGCTTGGCATCATGCCCCACGCTTCGCCGAAGTTACTTAGCCATGCTAGTTTACCACCCTTAAATGTTTGCCCTAGCTTGGTGCTGTATTTAAATTCTGTCACTAGGCCATTTGTAAAGTACTCACTGGCGCTCACCGCTTCCCCCCCCTGATCGATCACTTCTTGAAATACCAGAGGCTCACCATTTACTTGAGATAAAACGGACGCAATATCAGAAGCAGGCATATGCTTGCTCGCATCAAGTCGAAAGCCAGCCACACCCGCTTCCATTAAGGTATTTAAGTATCCCGCAAGTTGTGACTGTACGTAGGCGGAGTCGGTATCTAAGTCCGCCAACCCGACGAGTTCACAGTTTTGTACGCGCCATGGGTTGTTACCGTAATCTTCTCCATTAATGGCACAGGTCTCATGAAAGTCATGGGGACTATACATAGGAAACTGCTTCACCCCATAAACGCTGCCAGCAACACCTTGGCCACTTCCAGCCGCCATATGATTGATCACCGCATCGACATAAATGTTCACGCCAACCTGTTTACAGCGCGCCACCATGTCTTTAAATTGCGTCTCAGACCCACCTCGGCTTTGCAATTGGTAACTGACGGGCTGGTAGCGCGTCCACCAAGGACTCCCCTGAATGTGCTCATTAGGTGGAGATACTTGTACAGCAGCGTAACCGTTTGGCCCCAAAAATGTCTCGCATTCCTGCGCCACATCGGGCCATGACCATTCAAAAAGGTGAACGAATGTAGTGGGTTCAGCATAGGCAGATTTTGCGAATAGCAACATCGTTGTGCCAGCCAAAAGCGATACTTTAGATAGATTATTTAATGTTGTCATAATGTGCTCGTATGTTATTTATTTTATTTACAAACCGATAACAACATAGAGCACTGACTGCTTTTTATCCCGCTGAATACGTATGCAGTCATTGCAAAAAAACACATTTTTAAAACGCGAATGAATTTTGGTGGTGCGCAGAAGCCACCAAATACACTTAACCCGAGCCTTAACCACGACTCAAAACATCAATACAACTCTTCCATGTAAGGCAATATCGCTTTTGAATAAAACTCAGGAAATACAAGCTGTCAAAGCGTACTCTGCGAAGAACATACCTGTTGCAGAACACCCCATCTACGCTAATTCGATAACAATCGAGAGGTTAAGCAACGAGCAAAACTCGAATTGAGTGTTTCAAAAAACAGCTCAACGGTTCTATCAAATAACTCACGGTGATTTTGCTGAAGAATTAATCTAATTATCACATAGTTGTGCCATGTTACCATGCTGTCATTTGTATGAAATTTAAGTATTAGTCATTGAAACTATCTCAAGGCAAGTGTTTTAATGAGCAAAGCAGCAAACGAGAGCAGGGAAAATAATGATATTCAATATCAAAGCATTATTTCAGTGCTTGATAAACACAGAATGAAGAGAGTGGACTCTGTGAGTATACGTTTAACTTCTCCTATCACAGATGCTCTGAACAGCTATGCACTCGTTTGCATTGCAAAGTTTCTAGTATTTACCGAGCTTTGACTAAAAACACCGTAATGCATCTAACCAGCACCGAGTGTTCAAAGCATAACTACATATATGAATAAATTAATGAAAACAGTAAGCTATCAGACAAAGAGGCAAATCTGAATGAAAATAAACAACACGGAAGAGATTATTGCGGACATCGCCCAAGGAAAAATGGTGATCATTATGGATGATGAAGACAGAGAAAATGAAGGTGACCTCATGGTTGCCTCAGAGCATGTTACGCCAGAAGTCATTAACTTTATGGCGATGTATGGCCGAGGCCTTATTTGTCAAACCATGACGACGGAACGTTGCGAGCAACTCAAATTACCAATGATGGTACAAAAAAATGGGGCTCAATTTTCGACGAATTTCACTGTCTCGATCGAAGCTGCAACCGGTGTAACCACTGGGATCTCCGCCGCAGATCGTGCTCGCACCGTGCAAGCGGCAATCGCAAAAGAAGCAAAACCAAGTGATATTGTCAGACCAGGCCATATATTTCCATTAAAAGCAAAAGATGGTGGTGTACTGGTACGAGCTGGGCATACGGAGGCAGGGTGTGATTTCGCGCGTTTAGCGGGCCTTCAGCCAAGCTCCGTGATTGTTGAGATTTTAAACGAAGACGGCACCATGGCGCGACGTCCTGATCTTGAGCTATTTGCACAAAAACACAACCTAAAAATTGGTACCATTGCCGACCTTATTGAATACAGAAATCTCAATGAATCGAGTATTGAACGCGTTGCACAATGCAACTTCCCAACACAATTTGGCGACTTTAACTTATTGACTTATAAAGATAGTGTACAAGGTCAGCTCCATTACGCACTGACAAAAGGCCAAATAAGCAACGCTAGGCCCACTCTAGTGCGAGTACACTTACAAAACACCCTGCTGGACTTGCTGCTGAGTAAAAAGGCAACGAGTGATAGTTGGACAGTACCGGCAGCTATGGAAAAGATCAGTCGTGAAGGTGGGGCTTTGGTCATTCTCAATGGGGGTGAAGATACCGAACAACTGAGTCGGGCTTTGCAAGGTCATGAAATGTTTGGCAGCGACTACCAGCCACCTTGCGTCAATCAAATCAAAAACACTCGAACAACGGGGCTAGGCTCTCAGATATTGGCCGATCTGGGCGTGACTGAGATCAGATTAATGGGCCATACACGCAAATACCCAGCACTTTCAGGGTTCGGCCTGAAAGTCATTGAATATATCGAGCCTGCAGAGAGCCCTGCGCTCGCACAAGAAGTAACGGTCTAATCAATAGAGTAAACACACAATAAATGCAGTATGACGACTGCATTTATTGCCACATAAAAGGCTAATGACTGGCAGCCGAGCGCGTTAACCGATCATGTACATCTTGCCAAGCTTCTTCATTCGGCGGAATTTCAACCCAAATTTCAGAAACTTCTGCCTGGTCGAGCTGATGCAACGCATAGTATAGCGCTTGCGCATAGGCCTGCTTGTCACTAGACATTCTCATCGCAACGGCACTATATCCTTCAAGCGCGATTTGCATGTGTTCCGAGTAGTACAAAACGGCAACCGTTTGCTGCGTGGAACTATCCAATTTCGCCAGACAATCAGCGATTTCTTTATGCGTCATTAACTGAACCGGTTTGCTCGGTTGATAATGTGCTTTCACATTGCCCGGAACCGCCGCATTATGTGACTTAGGTGCATATACTTCACATCCCAACACAGCTTCGATTTGCGATTTAGTGATTGGACCTGCACGTAAAATAGTGGGCACATCACCGCTGACATCTAAAATAGTCGACTCAAGGCCAACCTCACAGGGACCGCCATCGAGTACCGCCGCGATTTTTCCTTCAAGTCCATACATCACCTGCTCAGCATTCGTCGGGCTGATGCGCTTATAGGGGTTTGCTGATGGTGCCGCCAAACCGGAATCCAAACGCCCTAGTAACTCCAAGACTTTGGCATTATTTGGCACGCGAATACCGACGGTATCGTGACCACCTGTTACCACCTCAGAGACATGAGAGGCCTTTGGTAAGATCAAAGTGAGCGGTCCAGGCCAAAACGCTTTAGCCAAAACACCAACATGATCTGGTACAACCGATGCCCACTGCTGCACTTTATTGACGTGCTCAATGTGCACAATCAACGGATGATTTGCAGGTCGACCTTTTGCAGCAAAAATTTTTGCAACTGCTTCAGGCTGCGCCGCATCGGCCGCTAAGCCATAAACCGTTTCGGTTGGAATAGCTACTAGCTCCCCTTGCTTCAAATAGCTCAGCGCCTTATCTAAGTGCTGCTCATCACCTTTTGATAATACTTCAGTTGTTTTGTTACTACTCATTACCGTGCTCGTTAGAGGTTAAACTATGGGGGCGTTACTCGCGAAGACATCGCAAACCCGTTATTATACCAAAACTGTTTGGCGCGACCACAAGTAAATACTACCGATACGCAATTGATGACACCATGACATTTAACCCACATTTACCCTTGGTTTATCACCCTAATTACTCGTTTAGCTTTGACCCTAAACATCGATTTGTGATGAGCAAATTCGCTAGGTTATACCAACGTTGTAAAGCTGATGGCTTGATCCAGCATAACCTCCATCAACCATCCTTGGGTTCTCCTAAAGATTTGGAACACATTCATTGCGACAACTATGTGTGGGATTTGTGGCATAACAGGCTCAATGAAAAAGCAATGCGACGCATAGGATTACCTTGGTCTGAAGCTTTGATGGCACGTACATTCACCGCACCTTTAGGTACTTTGAAAACAGCGCAACTTGCTTTACAGCACGGTGTCGCCTGTCATTTAGCTGGCGGAACACACCATGCACATTTTGATTTTGGTTCCGGGTTTTGCATGGTGAACGACCTAGCATTTTGTGCAACCACTTTGATTGAGCAAGGCGACGCACACAATGTATTAATCTTTGATTTGGATGTACACCAAGGGGATGGCACGGCTGCCATGCTTAAACATAATCCATATATATTCACTTGCTCCATCCATTGTGAAAAAAACTTTCCCTTTAGAAAACAGCCTAGTGACTTAGATATTGGCTTAGAAAATCACATTGAGGATAAGCAATATTTGCAAATCGTTGAGCAAACTTTGCAAGGATTATTGGAAGATCTCAACCCAAGTATCGTACTCTACGATGCTGGCGTGGACATATGGACTGACGATGGGCTCGGAAAACTGAATATCAGTTGGCAAGGTATCGAGAAAAGAGATGCGCTAGTACTCAAACTATGTCAAAGCCGAGGAATACCTGTTGCAACAGTGATTGGTGGCGGATATGACAAAAATCATGAGCGTTTAGCAAAACGCCATAGTATTGTCATACAACAAGCTGCATTGCTTTAACGACAACCTACGGGCTTCCAAATTGTTGATTATGCTTGTCTAGCGCTAAGCGGACACGCTCGATAATAATTGGATCTGTGTTACGGTTGAAAGCTAAACATGCCCTTCTTTCATCTGCGTTCTTAACCTCATAGACTATTTCTAAAGTGTCTAACGAGCGACCCAATTCTTTCATTCGTTCATGTGCGGTGAATTCTGTCGTAATAATAAAATCGACCCTGCCCGCCAACAATTTCCTTGGACTAGCACTGGGGTCATAGGTCAAGTCTAAATTCACGCCACTTTTAAAACCACGTGCGCGCAAGTATTCGTGTGCAATACTGCCTCTTACCAAAGAAACAACATACTTTTTTGCATCATCTAGCGAATTAAGTTTAATATCCTTACGTTCACGAAGCTTAAACAAATATTCTTTTACGGGCGCCAACAAAGGGCAAGCCCATAAAAACAAAGACTCACGCTCAGGCGTACGATAGATAGAATAAAGCATGGTGTTCTTTTGGGTTTGGGTCAATTTCATAGAGCGCACCCAGGGGTAACTTCTTATCTCGTATTCCACTTGTGCGTCTGACAACACAGCCTTGACCTTTTCAGTTGCCCTGCCGACAATTTCCCCTCGCTCATTGGTATAATTGTAGGGCACCCACTCCTCTGTCACGACATTCAGCTTTGGCTGCGCACATATTGCGAAAGAGAAGAACGCTAACAACCAGAAAATTTTTTCCATAACGGCAACTCTATATAAGTTTGGTTAATTATAATACAAACACTTGCATATAAACCCGATACCGCCTGCCACACGCTGGGTTTCTTTGCATTTTAGCGCAACTTCATGCACCATTCTCAATTAACAAAAATAAAAGTATAGTCCGTTATGAAATCAATCCCTTTTCTGCTCTGCTTATTGCTGTTTAGCATTTGCGCCACTGCACAATCTGACAACAAACCAAGTGAGGCCGAGCAACAAAAAGTGCTCTCTGAGCTCAAAGAACCCATGTATAAGCCCTTGTTAGAAAGGTATATTTTAGATGAACTTAAATCAGTTCGCTATGATCAACAAAAACTGAGAGAAGATCTCACTAAACAAGTCACACATACACAACTTGATGCAGCCGACCGCGCGCTGACATACACCACTGACACGATTAACAACGTATTGTTCATCATCACCGCAACCGCATCGATACTCGTTGTGGTCGGTTGGAATTCTTTACGTGACATCAAAAATAAAGTGGAAGATCTCGTTAAAGAACGTGTGGGGAATATTACTGAAGAATATGAGCAACGCTTGCAAGTTCTTGAATCTAAACTAAAAGAACGCTCTGAAGAAATTCTCAATAACCACAAAAAGATCACCATCACGAATGAGGTGCATTCACTTTGGATGCGTGCCAACCTTGAGAGCGATATGAACTCAAAAATTGAGATCTACGATGAGATCTTAAAACGTAAACCTGAAGATGTGGAGGCCATTGCTTATAAAGCGGATGCGCTCCTAGAGCTTGGCCAAACCGGCGTGGCAATACAGCTTTGCAATCAAGCACTTGATATGGATAACGACTACGGCTATGCATATTGGCAGCGAGCGTGTGCTTACTCCATGTTGCACCAACATGCTGACGCTATGGCAGACATTCGTATGGCATTGGAATACGCGCCGAATCTAAGAAATGAATTGTTGCATGAAGCCGCATTTGCGAGCTTACATGACAATGCCAGCTTTAATGAGTTGATTGAGCAAGCTTAGCCACATCACTGATTAATTGCTTTTGCATCGCAAGAATACCAGCAACACTCTGCGCATCCAATTGACTGTTATTGAGATGAATGAGTGTTGCTTTGCTAAAATCAAAAGACAAGAACGCCTCTTTATGATGCGAAAATGAAAAAAACAGGGCTTTCAAACTCCCATCTTCTAAAGCCATTTTTAATCCCTTTTCTAATCGTTTCGCGAGTTCAAGATTGTTTTTTCGCACATAAAAATACATCACAGTTGGGTATTGGAGCACCAACTTTGGATAAACGACGAGCTGTTCGCTCGAGACTAAGTTAGCTAATTCGGCCTTTGCCTCAGTCACCGCCCGAGGAAAATAACGTCCCGCTTTATCATTCAAAAGACCGTACAAGTCTTCTTCACTCACTGAGTCATTATAGTTCAAGCCATTTTCAGCCAATATTTGCTTATCCGGCCAATCTCTGCCCACTAAAGCCGTCATCTTGTTCAATTGAGAGATACTATCAACTTGATCGAAGAGTCGATTATCATGCTGATTGATGACTAGTAAACGAATACCATAACTGCCAAATGCTAATGGTACTTGTATTGCGAGCGCTTGCTGTTCTCGGGCTTTGGAGTGCATTGTCCACATAACGTCAACGTTGCCCTTTTTGAGTTCAATAAACTGTCTGTTTTGCGTAATTAATGCGTCCATTGGTTGCAACCAATCAAGCTCTGAATTCGTTTGGGTTTTAGACAAAGCAAGTTCAAGTACTTTTACAAAGTAAATATTATTTGGGTTATTGCGAAGTACTGTCGCATCGACGTATTTAATCGTCTGGGCAACACAGACTTGTGAAAATGTAACTAAGTACAATAGGAGTAATTTATTCAACAAGTAGCGACAAGCAAAATACATAGTGTTATTTCCGCTTCAAATAAGCCTCGATCGCATGTGATAACAGCTCATCAATTTGCTCCTCAAATTCTTCTTTATCTTTTCCAAGTTTATCTAAGTAAGCCTCTGCTTGAAGTTCAGATAAGTTTTTATTGCCAACTTTATACTCGCGCTCAGGCAATGATTTATCGTATCGTGGTACAAAATTAAACACAGCGTAGGCTGGAGGCTTAATTTTCTGATTCGCAAAATCGCAGAACCCTTCTATAAAGTCAGAACCTGTTGGGCCCAAACATCCAGGCTCCACGCGATACACTAGTATTATCCGTTTATCATCCGTCATTATTATTACCAATATTGTTCTACTGAAATATGTCCAGCTTCCGCTCGCCTATGCTTTTTAAAGCCTTTATCCACTAAAATACTCGACGTTTCTTTAACCATTTCAGGATTGCCGCAGATCATAAAGTGGCTTGAACTGGGGAAACTAGACAAACCACAAAACTGCGCAAGTTCATCAGTTTGGCACAAGTGCGTTATTCTGCCTGCTAAGCCATTGTCGGGCGTTTCTCTAGAAACTACCGGCACATAGGAAAACTGCTCAAATAAGCTTTCCGTTTCCTTAATCCGCTTTTGATACGTCAAATCCGCATTCGTCCTTACGCCGTGCACTAATACTACTCTTTTAAATCTTTCCCACAACTTGCCTTGAGCCAATATCGAAAGAAATGGGCCAATGGCAGTGCCCGTACTCAGCATCCAAAGTACATCTGCATCGGGAATTTCGTCCAGCGTGAGAAAACCGCTGGCCTGCGAACCAACGAATACCTCATCATCCGCTTTGAGCTGAGCGAGCCGTTCCGATAAGCTGCCGTCCGTCACTTCAATCAAGTAGAACTCAAGTGTCGGATCTTCCGGTGGATTCACAAATGAGTAAGCCCTTGCAATTCGTTTACCGTCAATTTCTAAAGCGAGTTTGGTAAATTGCCCGGCTTTAAACGGCTGAATATCGGCCGCAATTTGTAAACTAAATAAACTGGGTGTCCACCATGTAACATCTAAAACTTTCCCTCTGCTCCACTGCGCCATTTAAATCCCCCAACATCGACACTTTAATCAATAACATTCCTCGAAAAGCGTGATCTGCTTACCCGAGATTTCACTTAAAGACCTCTTTAAACCATGGCAGATATGTCAACAAAGTCAAAAGCTAGGTGCACCATGTCTTGCCTAAAAACTCTGGTAAGGTATTTTTTTTCGCTTCGCTGAGAGGGGCTTCAGAATACAAGTGCTCCGCATTAATGGCGATTAAATGCGCCTTGATATCTGCTTTATAGCCACGCAGTGTAAACTGACGCGCGTTCTCCTTGAGCCATTTTTCTTGCGTAACGGACATTTTTTCCGTTTTTTGAATCGCCGCAATGGTATCTAGCCACTGTATGTAATCTAAGGAGTCTGGATGGTGTTCACGCATTTTTTCTTTAAAATCAGTGCGATATTTTTCGAATTTATCTAGGCGTTTATTTGCCAATGCCGACCCCATAATGTTATGCATAACGCCCATTTGAGAGCGCTGATTGTCTAACTTAATATACTGATGATAGGCCTGCTCAAAGCTATCCAACGCCTTAGCAAATTCACCTAACGCTTCAAATATATTGCCTCGTACGACAAAATAACCCGCTCTCACTTTGGTGGAAAGTTGCTCGGCATCAATGCTGTCAATCAACTGAAACGCCATTGCTGGTTGCTCTAATAAGCGATATACAATGGCTAAATTTACTTTGAGCAAGGTATGCTCAATATCACTACCTGATTTATCCAACGCACATTTGTAATGATACTTAGCCTGTTCTAATTGATAATTCAGCCGATAAGCAACGCCAATACGTGTGAGTAATTTAAATGTATAAGGCTGTGTTAGATTGAGCAGTGTCGATTCTTTTAAAGATTCGACTATATTCACATACGCTTCCCAATCACCTGCATTCATCGCTGCAAGCAGAGCCTCGTAATGGACTTCGACTTTGGCTTCAGGGTTGACAGCTTGCTCCAGTAATTTGGGATATACAAGCAACGCTTGCTGTGGGTCATTAGATGCTTGAGTCTTAAACTCATCTACCTGAGGTGCACTCACTTGGAGCATCATCCACGCAGAAAGTAAGGATGCGGTTATGGCCATACTGATACTCTTTACAATTATCGATAAATACAAGCATAGCTGGGATAAGCGAACGCGACCTTGTTTGTCGATAAATACCAAACAAAAAAAAGCCGCACTAGGTGCGGCTTTTTGGGTGTGATTCGCTTTGTTTTAGGCGTGTCTCCAAAACTCTGCGATTACGTTACCAAGGAACTTTAAATCTGTAGGCTTGCTAACCCCACAAATAAAACTTTTTAAATTGACTCTAGCGCAATTTTTACCATTTCGTTAAATGTGCTTTGGCGTTCTTCAGCAGGCGTTGCTTCACCCGTGATAACATGGTCGCTCACGGTAAACAGTGCCATTGCCTTTGCACCATATTCTGCCGCAACACCATACATACCAGCAGTTTCCATATCGGCTGCCATGATGCCAAGCTTGTCTAACTCTTTGTAAAACTCACCGTCTGCTTGATAGAAAGTATCAGTTGTAAACACATTTCCAACTTTAGCCTCAATGCCTAACTTACGTGCTGCATTAACACCATTTTCTAACAAACCAAAATCTGCAATAGCTGCAAAGTCATAGCCTCTAACACGCGCACGGTTCACGTTTGAATCTGTGCTCGCACCTTGTGCAAAAATAACATCACGAATTTTGATGTCTTGACTTATACCACCACAAGTACCAATTCGGATCAGATTTTTTACGCCATAACTTACAATTAGCTCTCTTGCGTAAATAGACATTGAAGGAATGCCCATGCCTGAACCCATAATACTTACCGGCTTACCGTTATAAGTTCCGGTAAAACCAAACATGTTACGAACACCAGTTACTTGACGCGCATCTTCTAAAAAGTGCTCTGCAATATATTGTGCACGAAGCGGATCGCCTGGCATTAAAACTGTTTCGGCAAAATCACCACTGTTTGCACTAATATGAGGTGTGCTCATCGTTTGTTTCCTTCTTTATGCTTTGCTTAGTGAAGTAACAAACCCTTCACCGTATTCAAGCGCAGATAAATTAAACCACTGGGCAAGGGTTTGACCTATGTCTGCAAAACTTTCTCTCTCTCCAAGAGCAACGCTCTTCATACCCGGCGTATAAGCTAATACTGGCACATACTCACGCGTATGATCTGTTCCCGGAGCCGTTGGATCACAACCATGGTCTGCCGTGATCAACAACAAGTCATCGCTTTGCAACTTGTCTAGTATAGTCGGTAAATATGCATCGAATTGCGCTAACGCTTCTGCATAACCAACTGCATTTCTGCGATGACCAAATTTTTCGTCAAAATCCACTAAATTAGTGAAAATTAAACTGTGATCAGGCGCGCTATCTACTAGCTCTGCTGTTTTTTCTAGCAAGTTCATCAACCCCGGCGCTTTATGCTTTTGGGTAATGCCTTGATGGGCATAAATATCCGCGATTTTACCTACACTGATCACTTCACCACCTTCTGCCGCTAGTTTGTCTAGCACTGTTGGCGCTGGTGGCATTACTGAATAATCTCTACGATTACCCGTTCGAATAAAGTCGGCACTCGAAGTGCCTATAAACGGCCGCGCAATTACTCGTCCTATATTCATTTCATCAAGCAGTGCCCGTGCGATTTCACATACTTGATAAAGCTTGTCAAGGCCGAACGATTGCTCATGAGCGGCTATTTGAAAAACGCTATCAACTGAGGTGTAACAAATTGGCATGCCTGTTTTAACATGCTCTTCACCCAGTTGTTCTAAAATCGTTGTTCCAGAGGCATAACAATTTCCTAAAATGCCTGGAATATCAGCGCGCTTGCATAATTCGTCAACAAACGCTTGTGGGAAACAAGGTACTGTGTTCGGGAAATAACCCCAATCAAACAATACCGGCACACCTGCCATTTCCCAATGGCCCGAAGGCGTATCTTTACCGCTAGAAAGCTCTTTGGCATAACCCCAAGCAGCCATTGGCGCTTGACGATCGCTCAGCTCACATTGCTCTTTGCCGGCTGCTTCACAAGCATCCGCGAGCCCTAAACGGCTTAGATTAGGTAATGCTAACGCTTTACCCGTTTCTTTTTTGTAAGCTTGTAAAAGGTGGGCAAACGTATTTGCGCCTACATCACCGAATTTTTCGGCGTCAGGAGCAGCGCCAATGCCTAGGCTGTCAGCCATTAAAATAATTGCTCTTGCCATTGTTTACCTCTTTGCTACAAAAAATGGGTTTACATTCGTATATTTATTCAACTTTTGCTCCCAAGGGTTGCTACTTTATTGTTGCTCCAAAAAATCGTACAGGACATAAGTCCGCTATCATAAAAGCATCATAAAATTCAATAATAGCCTGGCGTTGTTGATTTTGGTCCAGAGGACATAAGTCCTGTTTTGTGTCATACAAAGTCGTTAAATTTGCATCCTAAGCGAGGCAAAAGAGATTAATCGTGTCTTTTTTGCTATTGTGATCTTCCAACGTTAACAACTGCTGGGTGTGAACTTTAGTGACACGAACAATTATAGCCATTGCTGGAGCGTCTGCTTCCGGCAAATCTCTATTTACGCAAACTATATACAACGAATTGGTGAATGAACTCGAGTCGGGTGCCATTGCCATTATCGAAGAAGACGCTTATTACAAAGATCAATCGCATTTACCGTTTGAACATAGAACACAAACGAACTATGACCATCCGGATGCGTTTGAACATGATTTGCTACGAGAACATCTTGAGCAATTACGTCAAGGTAAGGCTGTTGAAGTCCCTACTTATGATTATGCCCAACACACTCGAAGTGATAAAACGCGTACAGTAACTCCAGCTAAGATATTAATTATAGAGGGAATTCTACTGTTAAGCGATCCCGCATTAAGTGAAGAGTTTGATATCAAGGTGTTCATTGATACACCTTTAGATATTTGTTTACTGCGTCGAATGCAACGAGACATTGAGCAACGCGGTAGGAGCTTACCGTCGGTGGTTGAACAATACCAAGCAACGGTAAGACCCATGTTTTATCAATTTATTGAGCCTTCAAAGCACAATGCAGACTTGGTTGTCACCCGTGGAGGTATGAATCGCGTTGCGATTGATATAATTAAAAGTAAAATAAAATATTTACTGCAAGAATAAAACGGGAAGTTTAAAGCATGACAACAATAATGAGCTTAGTGGGCATGTTAATGCTGCTAAGCGTGGCATACGGTTGTTCCACAAACCGTAGCGCTATAAACAAAAGAACAGTGGGCGTTGCGTTTGCAATGCAAGTCATCATTGGTGGCTTTGTACTCTTTGTTGAGGCAGGTAAAAATGCTTTGGCGAGTATGTCCGGTGCAGTCTCTGCGGTTATTGGATACGCCAATGATGGTATTGGTTTCCTATTTGGACCGCTTGCGGATAAAAGCTCTTTAGGCTTTATATTCGCAGTACAGGTTTTGCCTGTGATCGTATTCTTTTCGTCTTTGGTAGCCGTACTTTACTACCTAGGCATCATGGATTGGATCATTAAAATTTTAGGTGGCGGTTTACAAAAACTGCTGAAAACATCTAAGCCAGAGTCGCTTTCAGCCACAGCAAATATATTTGTGGGTCAAACTGAAGCGCCTTTGATTGTAAAACCGTTTATACCAACGATGACTAAATCTGAGTTGTTTGCTGTCATGGTCGGTGGTTTGGCAACCGTAGCAGGCTCTGTAATGGCCGGTTACGTGGCAATTGGTGTTGAGCTGAAGTATTTAATCGCAGCCAGCTTTATGGCGGCGCCAGGTGGTTTCCTCATGGCCAAGATGATTGTGCCTGAGACTGAAACCCCTAAACAAGACTTATCTGACGTAAAAGTGGATGAAGATAAGCCTGTTAATGTGATTGATGCAGCCGCAGCGGGTGCTTCAAGTGGTATGCACTTGGCGCTTAACGTTGGTGCAATGTTATTGGCATTTGTTGCTTTGATCGCATTACTAAACGGTATGTTAGGCGGTATTGGTGCTTGGTTTGAGCATCCAACCCTAACTTTACAAGAGATTTTAGGTTACGTTTTCGCGCCTGTTGCATGGCTAATTGGTGTGCCTTGGAATGAAGCCGTAACTGCCGGTAGTTTTATCGGTCAAAAGCTAGTAGTTAACGAATTTGTTGCCTACTTAGACTTTATGAATTATCGCGATGGGTTAAGTGAACACACACAAGCGATTGTCACATTCGCGTTATGTGGTTTTGCTAACCTATCATCGATAGCCATCTTACTAGGCGGACTGGGCGGTATGGCGCCAAGTCGAAGAAAGGATATCGCACGCTTAGGGCTCAGGGCGGTTTTAGCAGGGTCTATGGCTAACCTAATGAGCGCAGCAATTGCAGGGTTTTTCCTCTCGCTAGCTTAGAAACTTAACGAGATATGCCGCATTTGCAAAACAATTGGTTGGATGCCTTAAGGGGTTAAGGTATTCATACTAACTTGAACGATACTTCACCAAAGGGCCGCTAGGCCCTTTTATCGTTTCTAGTACCTAGCTTTTCTCTAGTCAGAATTTTTTATCTGTACACTCTCAACACATAGTATTGCCCCTCTATTCAGTCGCATTCTCTAATCTATTGATATTCGTTGACATGATTAACAACTAAAAACACAATGTATAAGGTTTTAGGAACAAACAAATAGCACTAAACTGGCTTTGTGCCTAATGCCCTCAATAAACCAAATAAAAGGACAATATTATGGGTAACGTACATATTCTGCATGAACTTGATTTAGGTGAGTCAACTAAATATGCTGATTTCAACTCACAAGAATGTAAAATCGCAGCATCAGGAGAGATCGCACCTGCTTGCAAAATCGCACCACCAATCACACCGCTCACGACTACACCGTCTCGCAAAAAGGTGGATCCATCACAAAAAGTGATCCCCCTTGTTGAGTTTGCCCCAACGTGCAATGGAGCAGCATCAAAAAACGAAGACCAATAACGCTGTACATGCTTTTAAGCCAACTACCCCAAAGTTGGCTTTTCATGTACAACTTTGTACACGTCTTAAAATTATATGGATCAGCAATACATGTTTCGTTTTCCAAAGGACCTCTCTGACTTGCTTACGCCAAGCACGCAAGCCATGCTAACAGGTGACAAACGCCCGCCTTTAATTGATTTCAGCAAGCAATCTAATCATTACCACCTTGTAGATAAAGCACTCACCCCACAAGCATGTAAAGGGATAATAGAGATATTAGATGCCACATTTTATGCGCAGATGGGTATGGTCAACAAAAGCATTGACCCGCAGTGGCTAGCACAACAAGCAATAAATTATGATGATTGGTTTGGCAAAACAATGCATGCACGTACCCATGTTCTTTGGGATAAGGACGACCCTCTTTACACTGCGGCTAAAAATATAGGCTTAATAGACATGCTCAGTTCAGAGTCAATGCGACGTTTTGTAGAGCAAGCAACGGGGCTAAAACTAGAAGCAGGCTATGGCACGCAGATCTCTTGTATTGAACCTGGCCATTACGTTAGCCCTCACAATGATCATCACCCAACTCTCGACTGGGCGAAGAGTGGCTATGTTGATTTTCACATTATGGTGAGCAATGAGCATGTCGAGCATCAATACTTCATTGCAGAAAAAAACGGCCATTTAGAAAATATATGGGACATCAATCACACCCAAGGTGCATTATCTTTTTTACGTCTTCCTTTTTGGCACCACACCACCCCCTTAGTCGCTAAAAAAGGGCACGAGCATCTAGCGCGTCGCTGGCATATTGCAAATGTATATAGAATTACAGGGCATTTAGAAGGAAATACACCTGAAGGAAGCCACGATTTCATTCGCTTTTTAAAAGGTCAATTTAACGATAAAGCGTCAACCACCCAAACACAAAGCTCATTGAGCTCTATTGCCAGCTCTTTGCAGCCTCAAGAAAACCATATAGAGTCACCCAAACAGGACACAATACATGAAGAACATGTCCCGTTGTCTTTATCAAAAATTTGGAACTGGCAAACTGAGTTTTACCATGAGCAAGGTATCAAAGCTTGGTCAAACGACATAGTACCTCACCAAATAACAAACAGCCCCTACATCGCTAAACTCTATTTCAAAGCGATTTTAAACTATTACCATACTAATAAAAGCAAACTGTCCACTAAAAAGCCATTAAAAGTCATAGAGCTGGGCGCAGGAAGCGGAAAACTCGCTTTTCATATACTGAATGAAATTGCACAGCATCAATTACAGTGCACAGACACGTTCCACATTCAGTATGTAATAACTGACTTTAGCCAAACCAATGTAGATACGTGGTCAAAGCAACCTCAATTGAAAAAATACATAAGCGCTGGCTTACTGAAAGCAGAACAATATAATGTGTGCTCTCATCATGGCTTTTCTGCAAGTCAGACTGTCGCGGATATCGTTGGACACTCGCCTTGTGTACTCATCGCAAACTATTTAATCGATAGCATTCCATACGATGTTTTCACCGTCCAAAATAACGAACTTAAAAAACAGTTATTCCACATTGATGCGATACGTAATAGCGACAGCAAAGAAATGTTAAACATACAATTGCAAGAAGCATCACTGGAGACTGTTACCTCTAGTCCTTTGTATTCGTTTATCAGTGACTACGCGCATTTGTTACCAGAAAATACGAGCATTTCGTTTTCTTATGAATTGACTCAAACCATAATTGGCTTTTTGGAAGCAACACAGAACAACATGTTATTGTTGGTATCTGATAAAAGCGTGTCCAGTCTAGATAAGCTACAAAGCGCTTCGCCAAAATCACTAGCGGTACACGGTAGTTTTTCTTCCCAAGTTAATCTTCACCCGTTAAAAACCCTGTTTAAATACAAAGGGGGTGACTCTGTTCATGTGGAGTATGCCGATACGCCACTTGGTATATCCGCTTTTTTCGTTAACCAAGATAATGCCGATACAATTACCGATTTAAAAGACAAGTTACAATGGGATTTCGAGCGCAATAACCCCATCGATTTTCATGCCATTGCTACACAAGCCATTCAATCACCTAATAATGACCTTACCTCTATTTGCTCTCTTTTTAGATTGAGCAACTTCGACCCATGGCTCCTTACACAAATTCAAACCCAGGTCCGTGACTACTTAGCCACATATGAATGCAGTTCAGCACAATTAGAAATATTTACACATACCTTGCATAGACTATTTAACAACTATTTCGACTTGGAGCGTAACGGTCAATTTGCATTTGAGGTGGCAACTTTATTCCATGTAATGCAGGATTTTGATAGTGCGCTTAGGTACTATAAAGTGGCAACCGCTCAAACTACACAAGCAAACGTCTTTTTTAACACAGCTATTTGCTTAATCCATACCGGACTCTGCACTGAAGCGGTTACTTACCTAGAAAACGCACTAAAACTCGATCCTATTTACAGCAGAGCCAAAGCAAAATTAAATGAATTACACGCAATAGCGAATCCAGAGGGCAATTAACCGATGAGCACTAATCAAAGCCAAATTCGCACTTATTATTTAGAAATGCACAGTAAAGATGATGTCGTGATTTGTGCAGTCCCTAAAAACCTTTCAATTATAGAAGTGGTTCATAAGCAGCCCGAGTTTAACCAATTCTTGTATGCGTTTATTGGTAAACAGTGGAACTGGAACGATAAGCTTTCATGGAATTTAGATGCTTGGCAGCAATACCTTAGTGAAAACCAAATTCGCACTTGGGTTGCGTATGTCAATGGCGCTATTGCCGGCTATTATGAATTGAACATACAAAATTCGGGTAATGTGGAACTAGCATATTTTGGCCTGACTCCGAGCTTTATTGGCAAAGGCTATGGCAGCGCATTGCTTAGTCACGCATTGGAGTCCGCTTGGTCCATAAGCGACACGAAAAGAGTTTGGGTGCACACTTGTGATCTTGACCATCCTCATGCTCTTAACAACTACAAGAAACGAGGCTTCACCCATTTCAAAACAGATATAGAGTAAAGCTCAAGCAACTTGAAAAGCTCCGTGGCACCAAAGTTAAATTGATTAAAGGGTCACAAAGGCCCTTAAACCATTTGTGCACTACCATTACCTGATGCCTTCTGTATTAAAAAAAACTTGTTCTTATACTACTGCTCACTTCAAACCGTGTTGATCCTTCTCATAAATACAAAACCTGAAAACGATTTATGTATACACAATGCGCTTGATGTTTCTACTTATCAAAAATGCAGCAAGCAACACTAATAAAAATATAACCTTTAAAATCAAACCTCTTAGCGAATAAATCAAAATATCCCTAGCCAATTTAATTTTATTTAATTGGTATTTAATCATAACTTTTCCTAACACTATCCCATCACTGGAGGAATTCATCCTTTTCAACAAATAGGAGTTAATTATGATAAAAATAAAATCACACCTACTGAGCATTATTGCTCTGAGCGCTTGTTCTTCACATATGGTTTTAGCGAACGGCGAAGTCATGTTTGATGATTTCAGTTACAAGACATTTTCCGATGCTGCCAAAAATGGTTGGCAAATACGAACAGAAACCGGTCACCCCGGGGTCAAAGGGGCTACATGGTGGCAAGAGGGGGTGTCTTTTCACCCTGATGCATTGGATTACAACAACACGGTTATGCGGCTGACTTCAAAAACCGATGGCACAGCACAAAATACGCGCCATACCCAAGTATGTCATAAAAGAAAGTACCTTGAGGGAACCTACGCCGCTCGCGTGTATTTTAACGACAAGCCCCAATATGGCCCTGATGGAGATGGCATCGTTGAAACTTTTTATACCATCAGCCCTCTAGCCGCACCGATGGACCCAGATTACAGCGAAATGGATTTCGAATACTTGGCCAATGGTGGCTGGGGCGCTGGCAATAGAACCCTGTTCGCAACATCTTGGGAAACATTCAAGCTCAATCCTTTCACTAAAAAAAACGCGTACAGCACCGTTCAAAATAGTTTGCAAGGCTGGAACACGTTAGTTCTGCAAGTTGCAGATAATACATTACGTTATTTTGTAAATGGGCAACTATTCGCGGAACATGGCCCAGATGTATATCCAGAGGTCGCGATGTCCATTAACTTCAATCTTTGGTTCATTCCAGAACAAATCATGCAAAGCAAAGAAATGCGCCAATATTACCAAGATATTGATTGGGTTTACTTTAGTAAAAACAAAGTACTCGATACGCAAGCCGTGCTTGGCGAAGTCCACAAACTTAGAGCAAAACAAGTTAAACAACTCGACTCGGTGCCAGACTGGCAACCCAAATACGAAGACTATTGCAGCCTGTAACTTTAATTCAGCGTATAAGGTGACTGTTGATCAAACCAAGATGCGACGCGCGTTACTAAATGTGGTTGATCACTGTTTTGAGCAATTTGCTGCGCCAACAATGCAAATTGCTCCGCTTTTTGGTTGTTTCCTTGGGCTTTAGCAATATCCGCTTTGGCAAGTAGCACCCATATTTGATTAGCAGGCGCACCATTTTCATCGGCAATGGTTTGTGCTTGGTGTAAATAATGCTGTGCGACCTCAAAATGCCTTTGTGCGGCTGCCACTTTAGCTAACTCAATCAGCGCATTAGTTTGTCCATATTGACCATAAAAAGATTGGTGATATTGCAGCGCTTTGGTTAATAATTCAGTGGCCTCTTTCAATGCGCCTTGCATCCGTTTTATTTTACCAAGCTCCTCATAAGTATAAGCAATGAACAATTCATCTTGTTGAGTTTGCGCTAACGCCTGTGCTTGCTCTATATAAAACTGTGCGTTTTCTAATTCATCAACGCGCGCCTCTCCTTGCGGCCAGTTAATCAGTAAATAACCTAACATCAAGTGTGCTCGGATCAGCTCACGGGGCTCTGAACCATGAAAGATTTCGATACTTTGTTGAAGTAATGCAATGGCTTTTTGGTGTTCGCCCAAATTGGCATGACTCGCCGCCAAATAGCGCCTTGCCGCGTATAATTGCGGCTCATTTAAAAGTGCAGACTCAAACAAAGGGATTGCTTGCTCATAGGCTTGACGTAAATACAGTTCAACCCCTCTGGCAAATGATTCATTGCTAAAATCCGTGCGCGAAATTTTTGGTAAATCACTCAATTCACTTGCATAACGACTAGCTAGGCGAGCAGTCAATTTGTCGAATGTCCCCTCAATGGTTTTTGCAAACTCCACGCCTTTTTCAATACCATGCACAAAGTACAGAGTGTAATGCAATTGAAAATCTTGCGGATAGCCCGTGACTTTTGTTTGTACCAATACATCGGCGTTTAGCTTACGCCGAAGCATACTTAATGTGTTGCCCTGCGCTGGCCATTTGACATACTCAAGTGCATATAAAGTTTGGTCGTGCTCAACAACATTAAGATCTGAGTAACGACTTAATTGCTCTGACAACTGCGCCATGCCTCGCAACCCCACCCATTGATGGATCCCATCGGGGATGGCGTTTTCGACGGGTAAAAATGCAACGCTTAATTGCTGGCGTGCAGAGAACTTACTGACACCCGCGGCGATAGCGCCTGTAAGGCACATCACCAACACGCTCAGCAAAGTCATTTTTTTTAATACATGCTGTGCCGATAGCAATTGAGCGGGCGCAGACCATTGATAACCTTCTCGCGGGTAGGTTTTTATCGCAGCATTACCAAAAATATCACGTAACTCTTTAATTGATTGTGTCAGAACTTGCTCCTGTACAACCACATCGTGCCAGATGGTATCCAGTAAATACTTCTTCGTGACTACCTGCTCACGGTTTTCTAGCAATATTTTAAGCACTTGTAGGGTTTTAGCGCGCAGCGTAAAGCGCTGCTGTTGAGTCAATACAACCCCAGAGATAATATCAATTTTAAAATCAAGGCACTTATAAACAGGCATAAATACGACTTTAGACCCTCATTACTTGATCGTTCAACACAACATCAATGTAATCAACTCAAGTGCCTAAAACAAGCACGATGAAATTATCTCAGCAAACTTATTTCAGATTGCGACATACAAAATTGAAAACTCTCAACATTTTGCTTTTTTATACGTCAATACAGCACAAGTTCGATGCCCAAGGGATGGCTTTTTGCCATTTGCAATTTGACAGTCGTCACTTTGTAATCAAAGCTTAAAGTATTGTTGAAAAGTAAATAATACATCTTAAGTTCGTAGAACCGCGCTAGAGAGTCATGTGTTCGGTTTGCCATTCTAACAACAATATGCCCGTTCTACGCCTTACTTAAAAATCGTTGATCACCGTATACTGACTCCGCTGCGCCTGAGCAAACAAGCTCGGTGGCATAGCTTTGTAGGAGTTGTTATGCACGACACTCTGTTCTCTTTGCTATTTATGACCTTACTTTTATTTGGTAGTCCTGGACCTGCACCGATTTCACTACTCGCCTCTGGCGCCAACTTTGGCTATCGACGAAATTTACCATTTTTGCTGGGCATTTTAACTGGATTAGCGCTTGCTATGTTATTGGTGAATATGGGGTTAAGCTCTTTGCTAGAAAGCTCGCCTGAACTTGCATCTAGCCTTTCCTTAGCCTGTGTTGGCTATCTCGTTTACTTGGCATACAAGCTTTATTTTGCTGGCACCACACATTTATCCGAGGCCGATTTGCCGAGCTTCACGCAAGGCGTGTTGCTAAACTTGATAAACCCAAAAGCCTACGCGTCTCTGATCACCTTATTTTCTCAGTTTAGTATCGGCGACACACACAAGCTGAATACCATAGCGCTGACCGCCTTAGTGTGCATTGCAGTGGTAAGCGTGATCGATGCTTTATGGCTACTGGCGGGGGCTAAGCTTGGAAAAGTACTGAAAAGCCACCAACATATCAAGCGCTTAAATGGCGCATGCTCGTTGGCTATTTTATTGGTGGCTTCAGTATTAGTGAGTCACTAAGCGGTGCGCTCTAACGCTGCGCCATAAAAACCGTCAAACTCGCTGCTAACACCTGGTAAAAGCGATAGTTCTTCGACCAATTTAAAGTGTGGATTATTTGCTAAAAACAGTTCAACTTGTTGTTGGTTTTCACAAGGTAGAATTGAGCAAGTTGCATAAACCAAACGACCGCCAGGTTTGCACATTTGGCTGTAACGTTGCAAAATTTCAGCTTGGAGTGACATCAAGTTTTCAATGTTTTCGCTTTGTAGCAACCACTTTGCATCCGGGTTGCGACGCAGCACCCCCGTTCCCGAGCATGGCACATCGAGTAGCACACGATCAAACTTATCTTTGAGTCGCTTCACTGTTTTGCTGTTCTTTATAAAACGGGTTTCTAGCATATGGACACCCGCTCTCTTTGCGCGTGTTTTGAGCGCATCTAGCTTGTGCTGGTGAATATCCATCGCCAGAACGTAACCTTTATTTTGCATAAGCGACGCGATGTGCAGACTTTTACCACCCGCCCCCGCGCAGGCATCAACAACACGCTGACCTGCTTGAGGTTGAAGTAATTGCGCGATTTGTTGTGAGCCCGCATCTTGCATTTCAAACCAACCTTCTTGGAAGGCTTTTGAACGAAATAAATGGCTATTCGACTCCACTTTGAGCGCGATATGTTTGCCAAGATCAACGTCAGATACGTCAATACCGTCTTGAGCAAGCGACTTTTTCAGTGCAGGGAGATCTGTTTTTAGGGTGTTGACTCGCAGATACTGATCGGCACTTTTGTTCAGTGCTGCGGCGACTACAGGCCAGTTATCGCCCAATTGCGCACTCGCCATCTCATCTAACCAATCTGGCATAGACAAACGCACCGCTTGAGGTGCTTTTTCTAATACTGCCTGAAGGTGATCTAAATTATAGTCTTGAGCATCTAGCCACTGAGGTAGTGGCTGCTGAGTCACAACCTGACATACTAACCAATATCCAAAGCCGTCATTGATGATATTTTCCTGTTCAAGCAAATAGCTAAGTAAACGCTTAAAGCGGAAGATATGATAGTAATTGATGACGACATAGTGCCTTTCTTCTAGGCTCCATTGCGGATTATCTTGTAATAATTGGGTCAGGGCTTTATCAGCATAAGTCGGCGCATCCAGCACATTCTCAATGCATTGTGCTAAAGTTTCGACTAAAGGACGAGTTACAGACACTTTTTGTCTCGGTTTGTTGCTAAAGGCGTATAGTAACGTGCCTGTGCAACCGCATCAATTGCTGTTTTCAAGCCGCAATCGGTCAAAGTTTTAAAGTGACGAGTTACTGCGCTTCTTCGAGATAGATTTGAGACTGAATTTCAATTTACAATCAACCCAATCCAAAACTTGTCTATTTATGGAGAACACCTGAGTACGCATTGCAAGTCATTTAAACCATTACATTTCTTACAATTCATTACATCTCCTTAATTGTTTGAAATACCTTGTTCGATAACATGGAGTCTCTTGCTCATCGCATCAAATAAACAGGGTACAATATGAAAAGGTTATGTATTGGTATTACAGGGTTGGCACTTAGCCATTCCCTTTGGGCAGCTCAAGCCCTTTCTATTTACACAAGCATGCCACTTGTGACGACTAAAACGCCCACTTTGTTCGCCTACAACAAAGACCTTAAACAGCTAGAAGAAATTGATTTGCAGAACAACCAAAACTATCAGCTGGTTTTACCCGACTATGCAATTGCTTTTGATCATGGCCAACACGCCAGTAGCAAAAAAGAACAGGCATTTGTAATTGCCAAGGATGGCATTTATTTAGCCACTAAAGATAAGCCGGTTTTATTGGTAAAAACCACTTCACTCTATAGCCAAATGGAACTGAACACGTTTTCAAAACTCGATTTTATGATTGATGTGAATCAGGATGGTTTGAGCGACTTTGTTGTACCAGGGCTTAGTAGCTCTTCTTTATATGTGCAAACACCAGAAGGAGGATTCGTTCAATATGCCTATCACACACAACCCGATTTTAAGGGAGAGATATCGCAAGGTACGTTGGATGTCTCATTTAGTTACAACGTGAATCCAATTGCTACTGATCTCAATGATGACGGCAAACCAGATTTACTCTTTTTCAATGATAAAAAAGTACAAGCACTCTACAGCAATAAGGCCGGTTTCAACGATACACTCAAAACCCTCCCACTGCCTGTTGAGCTTGGCACATTGCGCGATGGTAACACTCGTAAGATTAGTCAAATCAAGGATATTAATAACGACGGCCATGTTGATTTGATCACACGCTCAATTCCAAAAGGTGACGGGTTCGATATGATGGACGCAGAAGTTACCAACAACTTGTAT
Source organism: Pseudoalteromonas sp. ATL1 (assembly GCF_058933015.1). Lineage (NCBI taxonomy): Bacteria > Pseudomonadati > Pseudomonadota > Gammaproteobacteria > Alteromonadales > Pseudoalteromonadaceae > Pseudoalteromonas > Pseudoalteromonas sp. ATL1. Next base: position 755,928 of record NZ_JBZYXL010000002.1, read on the forward strand.
TTAGGTAATGCCAAGGGTGGCTTTTCAAACCAAGCGATTGCTTTGCCAAGCTCGACCCCTATTGGACAACTCAAGTTTGAGTATGATTTCGACGGTGACGGCAAACTAGAAATGCAAAAATTTCACATCGATTTTGGTTTAGGCACGATAGCCTCAATGGCACTAAGCGGTGGCAATACCGACGTTGATGTAGAAATTGGTTTTTATAAACAACAAAGTGACGGCCACTTTTCACCAACACCACTGAGTGAAAAAGAAGTTGAAATGGCCGTGAATATGAATGATGACGACAATGCATTGTCGCTCTACGTGGGTGATATTAATGGCGATGGTAAAGACGATGCTATCTTCAAAAGCGGTAGCAAAACCCTCCATGTCTACTATGGCGATTCAGCGCAATTGCTCAGTGATAAACGCACTAAAATCAAACACAAACTACCAGAAAGTGGCAAGGATATTTTATTGGTGGATGTGAACCAAGACGGTAAGCAAGACTTTGTTTTTAAATTTACCGACGATAAAGGAAAAAGCTCAATCGAAACCTTGTTGAACTAGCCTACTCTACATTCAACAGCCAAGCCGATAGCGCCCGCTATCGGCTTTTTTTAAACTAATTATTTTGCATCTTCCAGGTATTGCCATGGTTGGCTGGTCCCGGGTTCATCCCCTTGGGTCCACCACTTTGCCTCATAAACTTTACCTTTGAAGCTCACTTTGTCGCCTTTCAGATACACCTTGCTCGCGTCCCACGCAGCAACATCGCCTACTGGTGGCTCTTCATCAGGTGGATCGAGCTTGTCTACCACTCGCACCGCAGGCCAGCTCGCGTGAGACTGATAGAAGTTGGTCACACACTTCTCATAATCGCCCGGCACCAAGGCCGAATAAGCTGTTTGATAACCCACTAACTTACATTCAAATGAGTAACCACCTGGACGATCTGAATAGTACGCCCAATCGCCTTCCCAATTGGTATACAAAACATCGTCAGAACCGTTAAGGTTTAAACTGCCGTACGGCGTTTGTTGCCAACAGGTATTTTCTTCATCTGACTCAATTGGAATATTGTAATAGTGCGCTAAACCTTCCCAGTAGCGAATGCGGTTAACCGGTTGGCCTTTATTTCTATTTTGTGCACCACACTCAATGCCGCCATTGATCACATTAATCGTGGTACCAAAGCCGTAACCTATGCCTGCATCAAGCTCTTTTTGTGACGGTGTCCATGTGCGGTCAATCACATGCAACATCGCAGGTTTTGGAGCTTGAGGCGTTAAGAAAAACCAAATAGCAGATGCAAGGTTTAACCATGAGTCAGCAACCAACCCAGGGTTGTTAAGCAGTACAGTGGCATCACCATTAAACATTACTTCTGAAAACGCACCATAGTTAAAATGATATGACAACTGCTTTGCACCGCGACCAAAATAGCCTTTACCCGCTCCGCATGGCCAGCGGCGGTTTTGCCAATCGTTTTGGCCACAGCCCGTTGTGTAACCAGCTTGGCCTTCAGACCAACCCATTTCACGCACATGCACCAAAGCTTGCTGCCACTCTTCCAAGCCCATTGGATTGTCTGAGATATTGTCTTTAGCAATATGACCACCTGTTTCTTGCGCAAAATGGGCAAACGCAGTCACGATTGATTTTTTACAAATCGCATCCGCATTGCGGCCATCGGTGTAGTCACCACAAAATGCAGGAAACTTGCCTATCGCGCGTAAAAAACGCGTATAGGTATATTCAGGGGCTGCCATGTTGGTTAAAAAGTTCCACTCTGATTGTGGGAACACACGTTCAACACGCTTTACATTATTGGGGTTACTTGGCGCGCCTGGTACAATCGCTTCAACGATAGCATTATCAGCTGTTTCAAGGGCTTTCGCCCAAATAGCATACATCGGGTTACTCGTTTTACTTTGTGCCGCTTGTTGTAATTCTTCTTTTGACACTAAATAGCCACCCGGATTTTCGGGGTCTGGCTGAATTGTCATGGCATTTGCGCTGGCAATGGCCGCTATATTGAGCGCCAGCGCCACAGGAGTTAGTTTGTTCATATTATTTTCCTTCCTTTATGTTGTATCGAGTGAGAAACATATTATTCACACTGCAAACCACAGTATTAACCTTATGACATCGCTGTCAATGGTTTTTTGTCATCAACAAACAAGCGATCTTTGCAAGAAAAGCCTGACTAAATTCCAACCAAACTTGTAACTATTTAATATCTTTAAAAAGATTCAACATGATTTTTTCTAAATGTACCTGCATTTTCATGAAGATTTCTTTTTAAATTCACAGTAAGGTAACAATGAAAATTCAACACAGGCAGTACATATGATCATCAAAGAATTAGATCCTGAATATTATCCAGCCGTCGTCAAACTTGCCAACCAAGTGCATGGTGATAACTACCTAGATAGTGAAGGACTTGAAAAAATGGTCGCTGCAGGCACAAAACATGGCATTAATGCCTGCTTTGTTGCAATCGACGAACATAATCAATTATTAGGGTTTAGAACCAGCTACGCTGCGCAGCAGTGGCCAATTGATAAATGGTGCACACCAAAAAGCTGGCCCGTTCTGCCTTCACAAATGGCTTATTTTAAATGTATTGCTGTTGCACCAAAGGCGCAGGGGCAAGGTATTGGTCCATCGTTATTACATGCTGCAGTCGTTGCGCTGCGCCAGCAAGGCGCTTTAGCGGGTGTCGCTCACCTTTGGCAGCAAAGCCCAGGTAATGGTGCCGTAAAATACTTTTCCAAAGCGGGTGGCAAGCTGATCAAAATACATGACGACCGCTGGTTAGAAAACTGTATCAACGATGGCTATGTTTGCACCATCTGTGGTCACGAGTGTCATTGCCAAGCCGCAGAAATGGCTTTGCTATTTTAATTAAAAGTGTACAAAAATATGTTCTACGATCCCCTTACTCACGCGCATTGCCAAGCCAGTGGCTTTGCACCCAGTTATTGGTCAAGCACAGCGAACTTACCTGTTCCAAACTCTCCTCCATCAAACAATAGTCATTTTGACGTGGCAATTATTGGCGGAGGTTATAGCGGATTGCTCACCGCCTACTATTTAAAAACACGCCACAACATCGACTGTTGTGTGCTTGAAGCGAACCAAGTTGGCTTTGGTGCCAGTGCCCGTAATGCGGGCTTCGTTTTAAAAGGCTCAGGCCGCTTAAGCTATCCTCAAATGGCTAATAAATGGGGGTTGGATACCTGCAAAGGCATATATGATGAGTTCAGCGCCGCAGTAAAACGTGTGGATGACCTGATCAAAGAACACAAGATTAACTGCGAGCCGCAAGAAAAAGGCTATTTGAAAATCGCCCATAACCAAAAAGCGATGCAGGCTATGGAAGCACAAGCACTGTTTTTACAAAAGCTTGGGGGAGACGCAGAATTTTTATCCGTTGAAGAACTTGAACAATCGTACATGCGCAATAAGCAAGCTTACGGTGCCATGCGGCTGCCCGATGGTTTTGGTATTAACCCACTCAAATTATTGCTCGGTTACCGAGATATGGTGCTAAAAGCGGGCGTAACACTGTTCGAAAACGCTTTAGTAAACCAAGTTGAAGAAAAGCAAAATGTGCATATATTGCACGTCAACGATGTCAAAATTTCAGCCAATACCGTGATCTACACGGGTAACGCCTATAATAGCAAGCAATCACATCCTGCCATCAATAATCGTTACTTGCCAATTTTAAGCAGCGTACTGGTGACTCAACCACTCACTGATGACGAGCTTGAACGCACAGGACTCAAAACTCACCAAGTGACAATGGATACGCGCACACTAAAATACTACTACCGTTTGCTACCCGATAACCGTCTGTTATTTGGTGGTCGAGGTGCGGTATTTGCCAAACACCAAAACGCCCCCGTGTATTTACAAAATCTCAAGCGAGGCTTATCGGCTTGCTTCCCTACATTAGCAAATATAAACCACGACTTTTATTGGAATGGCTTTATCGCTGCCGCATTAGACGACATGCCTCATGTGCACCTCAAAAACAATGTTGGCTATATTCTTGGTTATTGTGGTGCGGGTGTATCATTTAGTGCGCAAGCGGCCTACCGAATGGCACAACTAGTCGCAGACAAAACGGTACCTGATTTACCACTGTATCAATCGCCATTGCCTTATTTGCCCTTTCCGCAATTTAGACGCCTTGGCCAACTTGCCTATTACCAATATGCGCAACTCAAAGATAAGCTGGGTTAATACCTCGCTTATCCTTGTCATATGAATACTTTAATAATTTAACCTTGTCTAAACATTCTTGAAACAGAAAGTACATCAAAACCACGTTAAATGTACCTGCATTTAAAACTAAACTAAAACAACAGGTACTATTATGAAAACTACAATCGCTTTAAGCCTATTGGCACTTACTTCTACGCTGACATTCGCTCAGGCTGAGTCTGTTACTCTTTTAAACAACGCTGAGCAAGTTGAAGGCGAAGGTGTAACTTTTGAAAAAGCTGTGGTTGAAGTGGCTAAAGTTGAAGGCTTACTTGCAACAACTTCTACTACTTATTACAACCCACGCGTTTGGATCGGTAGCTATCTTGATAACTTCTTCGTTAATTCTTTAAATGGCAACCAGTTCTGTAGAGAGCGCGGTCACCGTGAAGAAGCAAGCGGCAGCACAGTAAAGTGTGGTGAAGACGAGTCTTCATACGCAGAATACAACTGGTACTCTAAAAAGTGGGAAAACAAGAGCACAGGTAGCAAAAACCAGTGTTATCCACTATACGCTTCTATCAAGTGTCAATAAGATAGTTTATGTTTGAAAAACGAAAGCGCATGGCGCTTTCGTTTTTATTTTCTAATTTCCATACCATTTTCGTATATTTAAACCCATTTTTGAATAGTTCTTGCAACACCTTCCCTTTCTTGTTTAATTATTGTGGACACCGACCATTCTAATAAAGGACATAGTAATGAAACACGCAGCTATCGCAGTGTTAAGCCTACCCGCAGTATTTGCAACTCCGGCTTTTGCAGATACAACCACGCACAATTCATGTGATGTTGAGATCCCTTCTTCGCATTATTTGGTTGATGGCATTGCCATGAATATTCAACCAGGAGACACAGTTTGTTTAGCCGCAGGGGAACGAGGACCACTCAGACTCAAAAATATCGTAGGCACACAGGCGCAACCTATCGTTATTCGCAATGCCGACGGCGTTGTAACAACAAAACCGTATGAGTACAGTATTGCCATTGAACAATCCAAATGGCTGAGACTCACATCCGTTTCGCAAGACCCAGCTCAGCCATATGGCATTCGTTTGGGCGGCACACTCAGCGTTGGCCAACTAAGCGAACAAGTTGAAATAGACAATATTGAAATTTACCGTGCGCGCTTTGCAGGTATGCTTATCAAAACCGATCCTAACTGCGACCCCGCAACCTGGGCTGAAAACTTCACCATGACGGGCATTCATATTCACAACAACTACGTCCATCACACTGAAGAAGGTGAAGGCATGTACGTAGGTTATACAGGTTTAAGTCGCAAACTAGAATGTGATGGCGTTGTGACTACGGTCTACCCCCATAAACTAGAAAACGTGCGTATTCACAATAACAAGCTTGAGCAAACAGCCGCAGATGGTATTCAGTTAAACGCAGTAAAAGGTGACGCACAAATTTACAGCAACAAAATTTACCGCACAGGCGTGAGCCCATTTGCGCCAGTTTGGCAAAACACCGGCATTCAAGTGGGTGGCGATGACGTTCAAGTAAGAGATAACCTCATCTATCGCAGTGGTGGCAACGGCATGATGCTCGATGGCGACAATCTCAAAGTTATCAATAATAAGATCATCAATGCAGGTGAAAACGGCATTTTTGCACGCAATGCAGCACAACAAAATTCGCAAATTAGCGGTAGTTTACCTCATGTGTATAAAGATAATTTAATCATTCAACCTGGCACCTATGGCATCACTTTGTACGCAACCAACACTGCATCAGCGCATGTTATCAGCGACAACACCATCGAGAACAATGGTCGACTTGATGCAGCACGCCGCCCTATGACTTTTTCTTTTTTAAACGACCAAGTTGAGCGTGAGCTTCACAACAATCAGCATTATATTATCGACGAAAGTAAGTAATATCGGCAATTGGAACAGTCGCAGCTATCGCTGTTACTGTTCTTCTCGCTTTTGAGCCAATTTAGCACTATCAAACCAGATGGACTTGTTTTGAAATGCATAAAGCGCTAATACGAGATAAATTGGAGCTACCACTAAATAAGTAAACGTATCAAGTCCTGACTCTTCTACGATACCAATCACTTCATCAATCACCGCTATAACAAACACGCATTGCCAAAACGTTCGATTGATCAGCGCCAAGCCAATTGCATAACAAATGCACCCTAGCATTGCCAAAATGGTAATACAGGTCCGAATATTTTGAACGACATCTGATGTTTCTAAATAAAATGATGAATAAATGTACACAAACAAATGAAGCAAAAACCAAGGGAGCCAAATTAAACGCAGAGATTTCCAATGTAGGTTTTTCATAATCAACTCTTCGACTTGAAGCAAGTACTTATAAAAGGGAAATTCGGCAATCATAGGTGAGCTTACAAAACTCTCTGTTAAGCTCACCTATGAAGCACGATCTTATTCTTGCTCTGCAAGTTTTTGAAGTCGCTCTGATTCTTCTTTTATCATTGACTGCAACTCGGGCATATTTTCTTGAACACGTGCCATACCAATTTGCGCGCCTTTAGCCATTAGCTCCGGCATTTTTTCTATGGTTTTTTGGCCCACTTTGGTGGCATAGAATGCGTTTAATTCCTTAAGCTCTGAAGCAGTAAAGGCCTGCGCATAGATGTAAGTAAATTCGAATTTTAAGCTTTCCCAGCTCATATGCTTTTCAAAAAACTTCATCATTACTGGTTTAAAAGGCGCAAGCATTGGGTTTTGCTGAATTTGCAGGTCCACCATGTTAGACATGGATTCATTCATCGCTTGCTCCATCCCCATAACACTCAACAACTTTTCAGCTTCTACTTCCGCTTCAGTTTGTGCCGTTACAAAGTTCGACATGATGAGCAATGAAATGGTTAAACCTAATTTCAATAAATTCATTTATATTCTCGATGATTAATTAATAACTCGACAGTTTAGATATGCACAAATATTTCATCACATATGTAAGCGTCAACGCTGTGCATATTATCGCAGCAGAACCTATTACAGGTAAACGTTAATTTTGGACAGATCCGCTTTAGATTCAGAGAATGAAACTCGCTTGAAGATCCTACTTTAAGTTTGTTCTATAGAGGATTAGGTGATAGTGATGCAGCGCAGTGCCCTGCATCACAAACAAGTGGTTACAGTGCCGAGTTACCTTTCAACAGCGTCAACTGATCCTTTAGATATTGTTTTTGCGCATCGCTTTGTACTTGCTTAATACCCGCTTCCAACACTTCTTTGGCCGCTTTACTTTGACCACCGTTGTTTAATGCTTGCGCCCAAAGCTCATAAATATATTCATCTTTTGGAAATTGTTGGCTATTTGCTTCTAGCATTAAAGCAGCAAGATGAGGGTGCGTTTCTAGCTGCTCTTCTGCTAACTCATAAAAACCATAACGACCCAGTTCTAACGCAACAAATAAATCTCTCAGTTGTGCCAAGTAGCGATGCTTTTGCTTGTCGTCGTATGCTGTATCGCTTTGTATCTCTGTCATCAATTTGAAAAGCTTGGCTATATCGCTTTGTCTTTGTTGCTTTTTGTTTTGCCAATTTTTATCGACGGCTTCTTTGGCAAGTGCGATGGCCTTATCCAATGCCTGCTCTGGTTCAACTTTCACATGAGGCTCTACACCGACCGTTTCCCAGTTAGTTTTGGTAACTGGATTAATGGCTGTGCCCGTAGCAATAAACGCTCTATAAGTTTCATTAATTGTGAACATGCCACCAGGGTTAGCACCACCACCTGTCGCCTCACCGACCAGAGTCGCTCGTTCACGCGTGCGCATATTGTAACTAAACTCTTCCGCCGCAGAAAAGGTGCGCTTACTGGTTAGCACATAAAGCGGAATATCAGTCAACTTCTCTCCCCCCACTTCGTCCAACACGTAAAAATCACGAGTTTGCTCCGTGTTACGATAGTACAGGCTGTTTAATAACAGCTTTTCAGAGAAAAAATAACTGCATAAATACTGGACCGTTTGCGGCGAGCCCCCACCATTTTTTCGCAAATCAATAATAATGGCCTGAGCAGAAGAAAGTACCTGCATCGCTGCATCTAAATAAGGCTTGGTGTCTTCAAGGCCTCTAAAAGCGTTCAGTTTTAGATAACCAATATCGCCTTCAAGCATGCTTACTTCAAGTACTCCTTGAGAGCTAACGCCGTGGCGCCCTGGTTTTAATAGGTCATCTTTAAACCTAGCTTTAGCGCCTGCGGCGCTTTTCGAATTTGGATTCAAGCGTACTCTTAGGTGGCGGTCTTTCGCCTGCGTTTGCAGCCATTGCGTTAACGCTTTAGCAAAGTCTTCCGCATCGGTATATTGTGAAAACTTACCCTGTTCAAATTCTGCTTGAAGTTGTTTTGAGAGCGTCTTGGCCACATCTTCAAACACATATTCATCAATTAACACATTCGAAAGTTGGCTGATTGTTTGTTGTTTAGTTTGCTGTGAGATCTCAGCAGCATGTAATGGCATGCTGAGTAATCCACTCAATACAAGGCTACTGAAAATTGATGTTACGGTGCTTTTCATCGTCACTTATCCTGAAGGTACAAATTATCGACACGGTAACAAACTCCGATGGGCAAAAATTGTAAAAAAGTTAAGCTGAGCAAATTAATTGATAATGAGGTATGAAGAAGCCTTAATGCTCGTCTCAACAGAAACTAGCAATAAGGCCACTACAATTATGCGAATAAAAAACTAACTACTTGTTTTTATTCCTTTGAAATATAGCCAAAGGCCAAATAACAACTCAAACAGTGCGCCAGGGTACATGGCATAATGTAATGATTTTGGCGCATCAACCATGACCACATTAATGACACCATAGGCAATCATAGACAGGTAAGTAACCATACCCCATATTGCCAGCACCTTAGGCACATAGTTAGATTTATAAAACAAATAGCAGTAAAGTGCCGCACCAATCCCCATTACGGGCAGCAGCACATAGTAAATCGCACCACTGGTTTTTAGAAATAAGATAGCCAAAGCCCTTAGCTCTTCCGTATTAAAGACACTTAAATAATCGCTATCATTCAATATCATCAAAGGCATCAAGTAAAAAATAAGTGTTACAAAGCCTAAGATCGCTTCGGCGCTTCTAAATGCAAACCCTAATAAGGCTAAACGCTTATTAACTGGCTTCAAAATGCTATATAGCCCCCAAGACAGCGCCAGAACAAGCAAATACATGAGAAAATGTCCTGAAATTGACAACCGAAATGTCTGCTCAAATTGCGCCATTGCTTGTAACGGGTCGTCGGCTCGAAAAATTAAGCGATTATCTAGCAAAAGAGTGGGAATAAAGCCAAGAATAATAATGAACGAATACAAAAAGCCCGTGATCTTTACATAATTTAAGTTATTGCCCACTGCGTATTGATCAGTATTTTGCGCTGTCATAAAACACCTTTTAAATTGTTAATTTGTTTGGTGTCTGGATTGTGCAAAAAAGGAGTACTTCAAATCGTCGCAATGGGCCTATTCGAACGAATTAATCCAATATTTTATCTTCAAGAGGCGTCTTTTTGTTGCTTTTTAAATACCGATGGCGTCAAGCCAGTGTGCTTTTTAAACGCCGTATTAAATGTCGACTTAGAATTAAAACCGACTTCATAAGCGATAGTAGAGACTAATTTATCGGTCGTGATGAGCAGCATTTTCGCATTCTCTATTCGATAACCATTTACGAAGTGAAAAAAGTTTGTGTTCAAGTGCTGTGATAAAGTTTCTGAAATATGATTCTCACTGATGTTTATCGCCTTCGAAAGCATGCTTAGAGACAAGTTTTCGTCCATAAATATTTGATCTTCTGACATCACTTTTTCCAATTGCACTGCAATTTGCGCCATTCGTTGATTGCTGAGCGTTTTGCTTCTTACATTCACAGTGTGTGGCTGACCTTTGTCGGATTCTTGAAGCACAGACTGCTTTAACGCCAAGTGAGCAAATGTCATCAGTACCAATGCTTCAAATAATGGGAATACGATGCCAGTTCCAAACCAGCGCCATTTCATAAACACCAATATATATTCAACTGAATGCATGAACCAGACTGCGCCCCAAAGGAACAGCACAATTCTAAACCACTCCATAGACTGACGTTCGATAGAAGAAAATCGCTCCATGAGCTGCTGGCAGTGACGGTGATGTAGCTTTAAGGTCGCGACTAAATAGCACGCAGTGAAAAAGATAAAAATGAATGTGGTACTAATGCAAGTCAGAAGCGCTATTTTAAATTGCTGAGCATCGCGTGTTAACGGGTCTGCAAGTGCTAACTTTTCTGCGGAACTGAGGCCAAAAGCAAATGGTATCATGGCTAAAAATGCCAACACGGGTCCCAAAAGCGCCAATAAGTAGGCATTTTTTGGCAACGTTTTGTTTGGCGACATAGTGGCATACGCATAAAAATACAGTGCTGGCCCCATTAACATTCTGATTGGTAATTGCGCGCCCGCTAAAGCGGGCATGAATTGGTATGCCCCTGAATATAGGTAAAGTTCCCCTAATATATTCACCATGAGAAACAGCAGCAGCGCAATTAAGAAACGTGTCTGTAGTTGCTTTGGTCTGCTAAATGCGTCAGCCAATGCCAATGCCATCGCACCAAGCATGCTTGAATAAATCACTGTTTTTACAACATCAATGCTCATGGTATTTGTCTTTTACTACTCTGTTTTTAATGTTTTTATTTGTGCAACAAGATAGCATTAACGACCCAATACATACTAATTTTCAATAACTCTATTTTTTGTACGTGATGGGATCGTAAGAGCCAACAAAGCGCTTATGGATTTGAGAGATAGTATTTCCATCAACTTCCTGATTTTTAAAATAAGATTTTGGCGTGATGTGAAAAACGGTTTTAAACTCTCGAATAAGATGTGCTTGATCGTAATAACCCGCAGCGATAGCAGCCGACGTCATTGAGTCAAATTGTTGAGACTGGGCTAACAACAAAAAGTGATTGAGGCGCCAAATTTGGCTTAGCTCTTTTGGTAACAAACCACTGTGCGCTAAAAAGTGGTTACGCATGGTCACTTTGCTCAATGAAAAGTTGTGACACAAAGCATTAATTTGCACATCCCCCTTATGATGAAGCACATAGTTAGCTTGGGCACGAAAGAGCGTCGGCAAAGTATAATCAAATTTATTCAAAACCTCGCTCAACCAAGATTGCGCAAGATCAACAGCGAGTTGCATTCGCTTCTGTGGTGATAGCGTCTCATCCAGTAATTTTTCGATGACCGGACAGACTAAACTTCTGCCATGAAAACTTCCTTCAACGTTTTGCAGTGTATTCTTAATTTCTAAGGGATTAAATTGCTTAAATGGCAGCAGTGCAAATGGCTTTAAGCGTATAGTAAAAAGCCATGCTGGTTCTGAAGAATATAACGGGTAAACACGAGTATGTAGCCCTGCCAGCCACATTGAAGGAGCAAGCAACTGTCTATCTTCGCCATACCACAATGATGTTGTATTGATGATAATATCAAACACACCTTGGGGCGCGACGTTGTAGAGACCGAGCACTTTTTCGAGGCAAAAGCACTCCACATACTGGCTTAATTGAGGGGCTGGCAAGCACTCCATTTTCACTTTGATGATCCTTCATAGCAACCTGGTTGACGAGGGCATGCTTTACCACGCGTACAGATCACACGAACTTCACTCGACAAGCCGCGTTCAACCCAACCTATATTTAGAATTTTTGCCACACTCATCAGTTGTTGTTTTAACTGATGCGGTATGACGCTTTCTCCGCCATGCTTGATGCATAATGCTTGTAACTCGGCGACCACACTGCGCACATCAAGACCCTGCGCAGCGATCGCAGGGTTAAGATCAACGCCTGCGCACAAAACATGAGGGTTGCCAGCCAAATCCGAAACCTGAACCGATTCGCAGCAATATAAACGTGGTTCACCTTCAACAAGCAAAATAGATAACTGCGTACTGCTTTGACTCGACATCTGCGCAAACTTTCTGAACACAGCCCAATGCTGACAAGGGTCTTGAACCGCTCGCATATTCCCCCACGGCAGCGGAATGCCATTGCCTCGATATACCGCTTTCAATTTTCCCGGCTGATAGGCATCAAAATAATGCCAGTGTGGATAGGGCGATACCACCGTCATACGGCGCATCACAACCGACGCAGAAATATTGAGTTGCTTATGGACATTGATCTCATAGCCAACGCTATCGAGTAATTGCCTAAATGGCTGCTTGGGACACAATAACGCCCCAGCAAAAAAGCTCGCTTCAAAGTCTCGCCACGCATTAAGAATGTCTTGTGCATTCGGGGTATCATGGCGCAGATCCTCATGCTGCTCACTTCCCCCAATGGTCAGCTTACATTGTAGCCCTTCTCGATTGTGCAAAACCGCATGACCAATATGCACCGCGAGATCATATTTGAGGCGACTTTCTCGGTGTTTAAGCTGTGTATTCAAGTGCACAATATTAGGCTGTTCAAAATAGGAAGTAACTAGATGCTTAGTGCATTCACCTTCGTCATTCATCTTGCTTGTACAGTCTTGATTAAACCAATTGAGCTTTAAACCAAACTGTTGAGCTGTAGTCATTAAGCCATCAGAGGTTAAATAGAGGTTTTTTTTACCCACCTCCTCCGCGGCGCGCTCCAAATCAGGGAAATGGTTTTGGTGATGTTCTTGGTGAGCGCGGATCAGAAGCTGCGCAAACTGACGACCGGAGATCCCCGCTTGTGACAACATTTCAGGAATAGCTATTTGCAAAATATCATTAGAAAATAAAAAGTTAGGCTCTAACACCATGCCAGAAATACCACCATGATTACCCTTTTGTGGCATAATACTCGCAGGTTCAGGTTCATTGTCTAAAAACCAACTGAGCGGTTTTTGAAATACTTCAGACAAATTTTCTAACATCTCTTCACTAGGCGTCCGTTTGCCACGCTCAATCATCGATAAATACGACACGGACGGGGCTGTTTGCGCATCCACTCGCACACAACGCGCCGACAAATCTTCCAACGTCAGATGATTACGCTTACGTAAATTACGTATTTTTGTGCCCAAAAAGTGAGATTTTCGCATCAAACTACTGTCGTTTTTCATTATTTTTATTCCAGTGAGATGATCATCCTGAGTACAAAAATAGCACAGCCTGTAAAAATTTCACTGTAAAATTATTTTTGTGAAATTATCGTGAAATCGCTCAACTTTGACGACCGAAATAACACAAGTTGACCCAGTTAAGTATCGAGCCACCAAACTCAAATAGGATGGTTGAGTGATTGATAAAATAGCGACACTCAAAGCGCTATCACTAATGAAAACAAGCTAGGTGGCATTAATCCAAGAGAAAATTGTTCAAGAAGTCTGCGGTCATAGGGGCTAGGTTGCCCCTATTTCAGAAAAGATGGCTAAAGCAAGGCAAAACTTGAATGCCTCCTTCAACGCTAACCATGTATTACTTTAGTTCGCACTGCCGCCCGAACAGGGTTCAACGTAGCGCCATACTTTACCACTGCCAGAATTAAGATCTGGGCGATTTCCTTTGGTCCACCATTGAGCCCGATAGACTAAGTTGTTATACGCGGCTTTATCTGGATAGCGATATATCTGATCGGGCTTCCAAGCGGCTACATGACAGCTGTCGCTGACAACCTGAATCGTTTGCAACGTGTGATCGAGTGTATTTTTGCTATCCATCACAGTCAAACGAACTTGATAACTCCCGGGTTGTTGGTAGATATGTGTCGGGCTTGCGAGTGTTGACGACTGACCATCACCAAAATCCCAGTAATAACTGGCAATACCATTATCATCTGTTGAGTGATCAGTAAAACTGACTTGCAACTGCGTTTTATTATACGTAAACAATGCTGTAGGCCCCGCGTCATGATCTTGACTTGGGCAGTAACTATCGTTCTTTACACCTGAATCATAAACACCGACCGATTCCATCGCCAGTACAACATCGTTTACACAGTAGTTGAGATCCAAAGCTGCTTGGTAAAGCCCTTGCCCTGCCGACTCAAACGTGGCATCACTGGTCCAATACAGCTGATTGGCAAGTGTAAACAGTTTAAATGCTTTTTTTATGGTCCAATCGGTCATCGTCGCAAGTTCATAAAATGCTTTGTTAAAAATACCAGAACTACGATGTACGTCTGTGCCTTCAAGATACTGGCTGGTATGACTCATTTTGGGGTTATCCATTGACCTGACGGTCCCAGGCTCTTTCAACAGTTTGTCACCAATTTGCCAGTTAAATTGTTGGTGTACAAATTGATTCAGCGCAGCCGCGGTAATGTCGGAATAGGCTTCATTGAGCCCACCTGATTGACCGCTATAAACCAATTGCGAATGTTGCTCCGTAAAGCCGTGTGCAATTTCATGGGATGTCACACTTAATGTAGCGGATGGATAGGTTTTTTGTGTACCATCTCCTAAGGTTACAAATTCTCCATTCCAAAATGCAGATGCTCTATTTTGTCCATAATGCACTCGCAGTTTAATTTTTGAATTAAGCGCCGACGTGTTAACCCACTCATTGAACATTTTATCGGTAAGCTGTGCAAAAGCATGGGCATCGTTTAAGGGCGAAAACGCACCATTTACTTCTCTGGTGGTATTCTCTGAACAAGCAAATTCGTGTAAATGCAGTTCGCCTGTGGTGTTACGCATATCATAGGTAGTCACATTGGCACTATCTAAATAGCAAGTACCTTGGCGCTCTATTGCATCGAACTTTGCAAGCCCATCTTCAGCCCCATAGTAGTACAATCCAGTTTTACCATTTCCTCCAGGGCCACTTGCTTTTATTGGTGTAGAGGCATGAGTTAACCCCTCCCATTGCTTTAGAATATGGCCGTTGTGGGCATCAATAATGAAATAGGGGCGAGTCGGCACTACGACGTCACTATAAAAAGAAACCAGCCAAACTAAATGTGCTTTGTTGTTTTCGTCTAGCCAGACATGCAGCTTTTGTGTGGTATTTTGAACCGTTGAGAGACTCAGCTGTGTATATTCCAATATCTTTCGAATCGCTACTTCTGCTGTTATTTTTGGTACTGTTGACGTAATATCGTCGCTAATGTGTGTTATTACATCACCATATAAACTATAAATATCATAGTTCTTGAGGCCCACAACGAAAGACTCTCCCAATAAGGGAAGCCCTTGATAGTATTGTTGCTTGCGCATTTTTGTAATGCCAGAAGGTAGCGAAACTTGGCGCAAGGTTTGTGCATCACGCAGTAGTGTTTGTACATTAGCATCACTTGCCGTATAAACAGACTGATTTTGCTTTAAAGCAGCATAAAATGCACTCGCGTCAACCCGTTCTGCAGCGCACACTGACGATGTACTAAAAGCGAGCAAAGCGAGTAAATATTGATGTTTATTGATTTTGTTTTTCATTAGCTTATCCCTAAAAATCAAACCACGTATAGCAATACACCTGACTGACGATGCTGATACATGGTTTGAACCGAACTTGATACATTTAAAGTCATGAGCAGGTAGACGATATTAAAAGTCATCGTCTAGCCAGAGGTGATGCTTACAATGCGTTCTGAGTAGGGTCGTCACATAACCCATCAAACTTCCATACATGAGTAAACACATCTGGTGTTGCTCCGGCTCCCCAGTGAATAGCCGTATATTTTTTATCTAAGTACTTCACCTTATCCCCAATGCGATAGTGTTTATTTTGCTGCCACTGAGCACGGTCATCACATATTGGCGCAATACCATCATCAACATTTACTGCTTTAATCTTCAATGCGCGATGACCTTCACTATCAGTAACCACTAAGCGAACCATGTAGGTGCCTTCCTTTTCGTAAACATGAATAGGATTGGACTGCGCACTGCTGGTGCCATCACCAAATGCCCATTGATGGCTAACTATTGCATCGTTATCTGTTGATTTATCTGTAAAAGTCAATTCAAGAAGATTACTGTTATAGGTAAAATCGGCAACAGGTAAGCCTACTGGTTGTTCACAGGCTTGTTGGTCAAGATACTGCTTTGCGGCAAGCACCTGAATCACGCCAAAACCATATTCATTGTCCCGACCAACGGGCCCTTTATCTAAGGCGGTTACCTGAAGCGCCTTACGAATTTGTTGGTTGGTACAATTTGGGTAGTAACCCCAAAGTAGTGCAGCTGCACCGGACACATGCGGGGTTGCCATTGAAGTGCCACTCATATTCCCATATTCACCATTTTTGGTTGTGGAGTTCACTTTTACGCCCGGCGCTGCAACTTCAACTTGATCGTTATAGGTAGAAAAACTCGCTTTCATCCCTTGCTCATCAACCGCGGCCACAGAAACCACATCATCATAAGAGGCTGGATAGTGATGGTTTAAAAAACCACTGTTACCAGCGGCGGCGATATGCAATACACCTTGTTGGTATGTGGTATTAAACGCTTCTCGCTCTAGTTCAGAGGGCTTATTTCCACCAAGGCTCATGTTGATGACGTTAGCACCTGCTGCGGCACACTGATAAACCGCTTCAGCGATTGTAGAGCCATATGTCCAGCTCCCTTGTGAGTCGAATACTTTGACAATATGAAGCCCAAGCTCACCCGATGGATTAACACCAACAACGCCCAAATCGTTCCCCCCGATCGCCGCGATTGTGCCTGCCACGTGCGTGCCGTGACCATGCCCATCTTCAAACCAATTGCCTGAATCAAACTCGCCATAACCATCATCACCAGTGATATTCGCATGTGGTAAGTCGGGGTGCCCTAACGTATAACCCGTATCCATAATACATACCTTACGATTAGCAGCACCCACATCGGGTAATTGGTTTGCTTGGATTAGGCTTATGCCATAAGGGATAGATTCAGATAAGAGGTAACGCTTTGGATCTGCCTCAACAAATTTAACACTGGGGTTTGCTTTTAATATTTTAAGTTCTGAGGGCGTTAAGTAGGCAACAACCGCATCTTGTTGTAACAAGCGTTTTGTTGGCGTTAATCCAGCCTTTGACGCAAAACTATCAATTACAGTTACTTTTGCTTCATTCATGTCTTTATGAAGATATTGCGTTTTCCCTAATTCATCCAAAATATACTCAGGGTTGAGTTTGATAATAAATCGCTCCTTCACATTGTCTTGAGCGAGGGTGTTTGCATAAAGGGTGGTAGAGCCAACTATTGAGATAACGCACATTGCAATACTGATACTCTTTCTTTTTATATTTTCCATAAATCACTCTCTAAGTTATACGTGAATACAGGTTTGGCTAGCTTTAAGAGAAAAGGACATCGCTGTCATTTACATCAAAAAGTAACCTACGACCAATTGAATAGGCCTACTTATGTATAACTTGTTAAAAAATGACCACAAGTGTTAACGGGGCCGAGAAAAATATAAGAAAAAGCTTACCAAGATTAAAAAACAAACACGTTAACCTTTGATTTTAATGTATTTAATATAATTCCCTATCTGCGCTTCAGTGTATCTCCCCTTCACCTAACGCCGAAATTGTTGCATAAATAGCCGTATTACTCCTAGTTTAAATTTTAACTTTGTATTTACTATTGTTGCGATATTAGAAAAACAAATTTCAAATATCTGCCAAGATCGGGTGTGTAAACACTTTATGGTAAACAGGAATTCACCTTCCCTATCTTGCACAAATGTCTAACGGACAAACACATTTGCCCAAAGACGTTAAGTAATTACCAACTTAATACTCAGAGTATAAACCCTATGCTTCTTGGGACTCTGAAACTAAACGGTGATGAATTCACACGCAATCAGTTAAAAATAGAAGGTGAATGAAATGACTCTTTTTTTGCAATTTAAATCATTATTGAGATGTCTTGAGCTACCGAACTTTTGTAGTCAAACAACCAACAACATCAACTCGCTAAAAATAAAAAAAACAGCAGCTTAGAAAATAAAAGAGCCATTAAAAGCTAATCAAAGTGTTTTTAATTAGAAGCTTAATTACCAACAAGGATACAACGAGATGAAACTCAAAACCCTAGCCGGTATCTGTACGTTTGGTGCCTGTATGGCACATTTAACGACATATGCCAGCACACATTCCATCCAGCAGCAGCCGAGTCACGAAAAGCTCAAATACAACGAACAATATCAGCAGGCGTTAGCACCCGATTGCGGCATTGAAGACAATGGTCAAGACTGGTCCGAACTACAGCGCGAATCTAAGCAATATCGTGCAGCAAAAATGCTCTCACGCCCTATGATGTCTAAATCCATGGAAAGTACGTCGCTAACTGAAGAGTTACTCCAAAATAGTGTTTCAGTTCCAGGGCGTTATTATATTCCTGTGGTTTTTCATGTGTATGGTGATGAATACAACTGTGCGGATGAAACACAAAAATGTTTAACCGATGATAAAATTCAGGACGCGCTAACTAAGCTTAATAATGATTTTCAAGGTTTATCCATCGACTCGCCCGAGATAGCACCACAGTTTCAAGCAATTAGAGAAAACCTCAATATAGAGTTTGTGTTGGCAGGGAAAGACCCACAAGGCAACGACACTTCGGGGATCGTTCGCCATGCACGTGAGCAAAAAGGGTATGGTAATTATGATGACGAAACCTTAGCTCAAATACAGGCTGATGCGTGGGATAACTTCAGTTATATGAATGTTTATCTCATGCATGATTTATATGATGATGGCAAAGTGACTAAATCTGGCGTCGCTTGGTATCCTGAACTTGCAATGACGGAGCAAGGCACCGCTCGCGTTGTATACAACGGCCATTATGTGGGCAACAACACCAGTGAAAACTTCCGCTCAGTGCTCACCCATGAATTTGGTCACTGGCTTAATCTGATCCATACCTTCGAAACCAACCAGTGTTCCATTACCAACGAAGCCTTTTGTGATTCAACGGGTGACAGAAGCTGCGATACACCTCAGATGTCTATGCCCAAAGAGATGCAAAATAATGCACCAAATTGCCTAGGACAACCGACCAACACTGAAAACTTTATGCACTACTCCGATAACTACGCCATGTTCACCCAAGAGCAAGTGATGCGGATGACAGCAGCGCTGCATAACCCTGCTCGTAATACACTTTGGTCTAATGAAAATTTGATAGCAACGGGCCTAGCTCAGTATGTAAGTAACAGTGAGCATCCATGGGATGGCGTATCTGGGTTGAATGTTGAGCCAAGTGGAAAGTTACTTGCCAACCACGATATCCCTTTTGCGGATAAAGGGGCGATTGAGACCTTCGAAGTAAATTTACCTTTTGATGCTAAAAATATCTTGTTTTACCTTAATGGACATACAGAAGACCCTGACATGTATGTTTCAAAAGGGCAGGCTCCTACAGCACCAACTGACGACTCACAGCAATGGGTGGCCGACATCGTGTCTTTTAACTCTGCAGGAGATAGAGAGCTTGCAACGGTCGATATTCCAGACGTGACTGAACCTTATTTTGCCTCTGTACATGCCTTTACGTCATTTAGTAATTCGAAATTCAGCGTGCTTCAGGGTGAAGACCCATACCTAAAGGAAGGAGAGCAACGCTACTCTGTATTGAGCATAGACAACTTATGGGCGAACAAAAACAACGGCTCGTGGAGTGAACGCCCTGGTAAAACGTATGATTTTCAATTTAGTGTGCCTGAAGAGGCATCACGTGTCGTAGTTGTTGTGCCCGGTGGCTATCAAGGCCCCAAAATGGCTGACGGAACAATCAAAATAAACGGTGATCTCGACCTCTATGTCGCCAAAAATCGTGCTGTATCAAAAACCGATTTCGATTGTCGACCTTTCACTTGGAAAGGGATCTCAGAATACTGTGAGTTCCAAGGTGGAGGAGATTTTGACCTGTTCATCGAGCCATTTGAAACCTATAGCAATGCATCAATTCAGGTTTACTATGAAATTGCCAGCACACAAAATCAATTGCCATTTGCTAATGTCAATGGCAAAACTCGCTATGAGGCTGTGGGCCATGCGCTTGAATTTAATAGTGCAGGTTCAAATGATCCGGATGGAAAAATCGAATCTTATTTATGGGATTTTGGCGACGGTACACAAAGCACCGATGCACAAACAACACATACCTACTCACACACCGGTACTTACAATGTTAGTCTCACTGTAACAGATAATTCGGGTAATACCGCGACGGCACATACCAGTGCAGTGATCACTGAACTCTCACCAAATGATGCGCCATTATGTAGCGACTGTGAGCGTGTTTATTTAGCTGATGAATTAGATCTCGCTACTCACGCGAATGGGCACGTTTATCACTATGAGTTTGCTGTGCCTGATGCTGCGTCGTTAGTCACATTTGAACTTGTTGAATACTACAACGGCGACCCTGATATTCATGTAAGTCGTAATCAAGCTGTGTCGAAATCTCAGTATGACTGTCGCCCTTGGGAAGCACCAAATCAAACCGAACTATGTCAGTTTGAGCAAGGTGGTGTCTATCAAGTTATGATTGACCCATTTAAAGATTACGAGTCACTACGTTTTAGAGCTTATTATGATATTCATCGTGATGCCGACCACTCAGCACCAAATCGTTTGCCGGTTGCTGATGCGGGTGGCAATCAAACGGTGAGAGCGGGCGTTGCGGTGCAACTAGATGGTACTCGCTCTAGCGATCAAGACGGAACGCTTGTTGAATATAAATGGGATTTAAATCACGGTTTAACATACTCAGGTGCTGTGGTTACACACCATTTTGAACGTGCAGGTAGCTACCCAGTTACACTAACAGTCACCGATGATAAAAATGCCAGCGCCAGTGTGCAGGTTATCTATCAAGTACTCCCAATCGGCGATTACGATCAAGATGGCAATGTAGACACTGATGATATCAATGCCATAAGCGCTGCTATCGCTGCAAACCTACCTATCGACAGTAGTTTTGATATTAACGGCGATGGTGTTGTTGATAACACTGATGTAATCGCACTAGAGGCATTATGCAGCTTTGCTGAGTGCTCGAATATTCCACCAGCACCTCAGCCACCCGTTGCTCACGCCCAAGCTTCAACTTCGCAGCTACAAATTGGCCAACAAGTCGATTTCAGCAGCGTGGGCTCTGACGACCAATATGGGCAGATCACCGCCTATCAATGGGATTTTGGTGATGGTACGCAAAGCAATTTTGCCAATCCAACACACAGTTACGAGCAAGCAGGTATTTATCAAGTTACCTTAACCGTGACAGACAATGACAACATGACTGCTAATACCACCATCACAGTGAATGTTGATCACCCGCCATTAACAGACGCCTGTGCCGACTTCGATGGTGTTTATACGAGAGCGCTCGCGCCAAATGTACCACGCTGCATAAATGGCACGCGCGGCCACTCCTTCGCAGGCATGGACCGAGGTCCAAAAACCGTAGCCATCACACTTATCAATGCCCCCTCTGATGCCAAAGTTTACTTCGGTGACGGCCACTGGCCAAAAACGGATGGCACTGACCATGATGCCGTTTCTTTCTCCCAAGGTAACCAACAATGTCTGTTCTATGAAATTAACGAACAGTCTCGTTACTGGGGCTACTTACAAATTTCAGGGGATGCGACTGGTGCCACGATAGTTGTAGATTACGACGTCGCCGGCTGTCGCCCACTGTAACTTTTGAATATCGGGCATAATCGAGTATTAAAAGTGCCCGATATTCACTCACTCCAACTCAGGAAAACAACATGTATAAAACAATTAAGATCACACCTTTGGTGGCAGCATTAAGCTGTACTTGGGCTTGGGCCCAAAATGATAGAGATATCGGAACCCTTGACCATGCCAGTGACGTCGCACATATCAGCGCACACGCAGAGTACATACCCGATGCGATGTTCACCGATAAATCAACTAGCGATAAACCAACGATAAACTTGGCTCAGCCTAAACTGAGCGAGCCGCAATTGATGGTCATGAGCGGCCAAGCTGCAACAACGCAAACCTGCCCTGCACAGGCATTTAGCCACCTCAGTGGTTCGGTATTTTTAGATGCGATAAAAAATTATGGCCGCGAATGTATTGATACTTTATTTAACGATAAACCGGAAACGCTAACACTCGGTGGATATACAGACACTAACTTTAATACCGTTATAACCGAGTTAAAAAGCCAACTTCGCAGCTATGATGGACAAGCAAACGCCGCATATCTGAGCAGCCTATTCTATTGGTTAAAAGCGTATGCGTATTACGATAATCGACGCTTTGTAAATCCAACAACAAAACAAGCCATGACACAAGCGGTCAATGCCCTCTATGCGAACAGCCATTTTTTTGATAAAACCGCCACTCATGCGCAGGTGGTTAGAAGCGCAACGGGCATTATTAAAAATGCGCAAATCGGCCAGTTTTTGGTCCCCATGGCACTGGGCGTACTCGCGCGTTTCGATGAGTCTTACGAGAACATCAATGACTGGGGTCGTTCGGCTACCCCATTGTTTTGGCAAGTTTTAAATGATTGTGCCAAAGACGAAACCTGTCGCGCTCAGCAACATAACACGGCTTTAATTGACGCTATCACTGGGTTTATTTACACCAACCTGAGTTGGCTGCGTAAATCAGCCAATGACTATCATTTATTTAATTTGGGCTACCAGCTAGTTAACTTTTACAAAGGTAAAAACGACTCGCATTTTGCCACTATTGAGGGGAGACTGAGCGCAGAGATCTCAAAAGTACTCACGACCTACGGGCCATTAAAAACCGATAAAGAACGTACCTTGTACTTAGCGGTTTTAGAATCGATTAACTACAACCGCCAATGTGACACTTACGCTGTGTGTAACAAGCGAGCAGAAATTATCGAGCAAGTGCTTAACAATCGCGTGGAATGCCCATCAGGCAATTTGTTTATTTGGGCTCAAGACATGGATGAAGCACAATTAGCATGGACCTGTAATTCCTTAAAAACCCACGACGACCACTTCCATCAATTACTACGCACTAATCGCATTCCAGTCACACCTGATGACAACGACTCTTTGAAAATGGTGATCTTCAACGATAAAAAAGAATGGGTGACCTATGGCGGCGTGCTGTTTAACGTCAGTACCAGTAACGGCGGCACCTATCGAGAAGGCGACCCTGCGAAAGCCGGTGATCAAGCCACATTTTATGCCTATGAGCATGTGTCTGAGCGACCTATTTTTGATATCTGGAATTTACGCCATGAATATGTTCACTATTTAGAAGGACGATACATCTCCAAAGGAGATTTTGGTGACAGTAATGATGCAGGCCGCACGGTCTGGTTTGGCGAAGGCATTGCTGAATATAGTTCTCTCAAAACATGTAACGCCAATGCAATAGAAGAAGCCAGAAAAGGCACTTATTCGCTCAGCACCATTTTTAGCAATGAATATGGCGTTGGCCAAACACGTATTTATGATTGGGGCTACCTTGCAACAAGGTATATGTACGAACAACAAAACGAGGCGTTTTTTGACATGCTAGCGTTATTTAAAGTCGGCGAATATCAACGCTATCGCACTGAGCTTGTTGATAAATGGGTATCACAAAAATTATTTGATACTTCCTTTGCCAGTTGGTTACAACAAGTGGATTCTAGCGGATGTAGTACCGATACAACCCGTCCTCCTTCACCCATTGAGCCCGTTAATGTCGATGATATACAAGGCAATGATAATGTTGGAGTAGATGCCTGTGCAGTGCAACCACCCACAACAGACACTCGCAGCCAGGCAGGTCATGCATTGTGTGTTGCACCCGATCCCACCCGCAGAATAAAAGAATATCCCTTGTATGTGCCAGATGGGTTACAAAATGTATCTTTACAGATCACGCTACGCCATGGCAGCGGTAATGCGGACCTTTACTATGAGTTTGGTCGCCCAGACAACGGCTGGCAGTATACACATGAATCAAAAGGGCCAGACAACAGTGAAACAATTACCGTCGATAACATACAAAAAGGTTGGCATTACATTGCCGTAGATTCAGACAACGGCTTCCAAAATACCACCTTATTAGCCCGTTATATTCAGCAACCTATTGGCGGTGATAACGAATTACAAAATGGTGTTTCTGTCCCTGTGAATGTCGCCGATCATGGTCAACTGATGTACACCATGACCGTGCCAGCCGATGCGAAAGACATTACCTTTAGTACCACAGGTGGAACCGGTGAACTGGACATGCATGTCAAATTTGGCAGTGAGCCGAGCAAAAAAGACTATCATTGTCGCCCTTGGAAAGTCGGAAACCGAGAAACCTGCCACTTTGATAGCACAACGGGTGGCGTCTATTACATTATGCTAAGCGCTGATCCTATGTTTAGCGGTGCAACACTAACTGGCTCTTATACCCGTTAGTTATTAACATTTCACATGATATTGGGTTAGACCAATATCATGTGAATATCGACTGAAATACCAAGTTGCGGCACCTACACCCCCGCTGGTTTTTCTACGCTATTCCGCCTCTTCACAGAGGAAGCGATGCCAACGCGCCCCACTAGCACATACAACTTTGCTTTATCAATATTCGTTAATCTAACGGCGCACATTCAACGGATAAAAATCACACAGATTGTAAAATTTACACTGTAAAATTCTTTTTGTGAAATTTTCAGAAAAACTTGCATACACTCAATTTGAACTCTCACAAAACATCTGATGAATCTACTTTAAGAATGAGGAAACTTAGAATGACTGCTCTTACCCGTTCAAATTTCGAGTTACTACCAACACACTACCAGCAGCTTGATATTGCAAAGCAATATCTAGATGAGCATTGCCCGCTCGACCATGGCTCGCACCTCCAAGTCACACATTACGTTGTGTATTACAATCACTTAATGGCATTTTTTGCCGACGGCAGCCACTGTGGTCTGAAGTACCCTAAGCAATTTGTTGCACTTTGTGGTCACAAAGATGACCCAACAGCCTTGCTACTTAAAAAGACCGATGGCTTGCACATCGAAATGGCATTTAATCGTTGTGGGGATGCTGGAAAATCTGACAATGCGCATATTGATGACATTCAAGTCGAAACACCATTAAGCAGCCTAGAGCAGTCGCCACAGTCAAATGCGTTCACTCGATTATGGATGAGCTTTTTGCACGGTGTGCAACATGCGCCTTGTCTAAAGCAATATACAGCTAAAGATGGGAATGATTACTCGCTATGATTTTCGCCGCCATGTCGTAGAGGCTTGTTCGAACCGCCTCTACGTGGGAACAATATACTGTAAAGTAAAATAAACACAGCAAAACACCTCAGCCACCGCTTTCTTTGTTGTTCTGTTAATTGGTTGTTATTCTTGCTCAATCTCGAAAACACCGAATAATAAATTCGAGTTGTTCAACTTTTTAAAACGGCAGGAACAAATTATGAGTTGCCCATACCACTCAGACAACAAGCCAAGTAATTATCGTGCAATGGAAAAAGACATTCATACCGACTTTAAAGATGATATGTCTTATGGTGACTACCTTAACTTGGAACACATACTAAACGCTCAAAACCCGCTGTCGGATCAGCATGATGAAATGTTATTCATCATCATCCACCAAGCCAGCGAACTATGGTTAAAACTTGCAGGTCATGAGCTGTATGAGGCCATTGAAAATATTAAAAGTAGTAACTTTGGGCACGCGTTTAAGGTGATCTCCCGCGTAAAGCAAATCTTAAGTCAGCTTACGCAATCTTGGGGCATTCTTTCTACGTTAACGCCGGTTGATTACTTGAAATTTCGCGATGCGCTTGGTCATTCATCGGGCTTTCAATCATACGGCTACCGTAAAATTGAGTTCCTGTTAGGAAACAAAAATGCTGAACTACTCAAAGTGCATGAAAGTAACCCCTCAGTGCATGCTGAACTAAGCGACATTTTGCATAAACCAAGTTTGTACGAAGAAGCACTCCATGCATTAAAACTGCAAGGTCTTGCTATTGACGACTGCGTGCTTAATCGTGATTTTAGCCAGCCTTACGAAGCAAACCAAAGCGTATTAGATGCATGGTTAACGGTGTACAAGAACGCCGACAAATACTTCCACCTGTACGAACTTGCTGAAAAGCTTGTTGATATTGAAGACAGTTTCCAACAATGGCGATTCAAACACATGTACACCGTGCAGCGCATCATAGGAAACAAAATGGGCACTGGCGGCTCTTCGGGCGTCGAGTTCTTGAAAAAAGCCCTTGATATTAGCTTCTTCCCTGAGCTTTTTGAGCTAAGAACGCACCTGTAACCGCTGGAGTACACACGATGACATTGGATCTTTCATTAACATTGCAGCCTCACTACAGTGATTTTAAAGTCAGCGAGCGCATTTTACTTTCAGGCCATTCACATCAAGCATGGCCAAATGTTGCCAAAATTGGCTTGTTGGAATGTTATCAAGATGCCGCCGCCCATGTTGACGATAAATGGGGCAAAGCGTTTGAAAAGTCACAGCGGGTCAAAAACTTTTATGCCAAGTTACTCGGTGAAGACAACGCGCAAATCACGTTAGGTGAGTCAACTCACGAGCTGCTGCTCAGATTTTTATCTGACTTGAACTGCTTTAAAAAGCCAACTGGCCGCCCTGTGAAAATCGTCACAACCGATGGCGAGTTTCACTCCATGCGCAGACAGCTTAATCGCTTTAAACAGCTTAATATGCAAATTGAAGTGGTGAGCGTCGCGCCAAGCAACACATTAGCTCAACGTCTGATTGATAAAATTGACGCGCACACCGATGCAGTCATGATCTCGGCAGTATTCTACGGCACCAGCGAGATTTTTCGCGATGTTGGCTTAGTCGCCCAACACGCACATCAACACAATGTGCCCTGTCTAGTTGATACCTATCATGCATTGAACGTGGTGCCGTTTGATATTAAAGCGTGGCAACTTGAACATGCTTTTATTGTATCTGGCGGCTACAAATACTGCCAAGCAGGTGAAGGCAACTGCATGATGCGCATCCCACAAGGATACGACGGTAGCCCAATTATTACTGGTTGGTATGCAGAGTTTAGCGTGCTAGATCAAGCTCCTGGTCAAGTCGCTTATGGGCCTGGATATCATGCCTTTGAAGGCGCGACCTACGATCCTAGCAGCCATTATCGTGCCGCCGCAGTATTTGATTTTTTTGAACAACAAAATCTAGATATCAATGTACTGCGCGCGATTAGCCAACTGCAAATCGCCACATTACAAAGCGGCATAGAAGCAGTACCTAAGCTTGCTCAAGCGTTTACGTTTGCCAGCCATAAACATGACAATAACGGCGGGTTTTTGGCACTTACTACGCCAAACGCGAGCCAGTGGGTAGCAAAATTACAAGAACATGGCATTCAGTCAGATAGCCGAGGTGAGCAGCTACGTTTGGGACCTGCGCCTTACGTTAGCCAAAACCAGCTTGAACAAGCATTGAATGTGATGGAAGACATAGCAACCAGTCATTTTTAAACGTTTGAAATGGCTCAGTTGGTAAGTTTACGCTACTTACTGAGCCAGAATGCCCTTAATTAACCTTTTGCGATACGCATCTTTTTAGTCATTTTCTTTACGTTAAACCTGCCACCTAAAACACCAATCATAAGCCCCGTTATGATCAATACAGCCCCTACAATTTCAAGATGAGTGAGCTGTACTTGCAACATGACATTGGCACCGATAATGCCACATATGGGGATCAGCAAAGCAAATGGCGTCACACTTGCTGCACTATGCTTACTCAGTAGATAACCCCAAATCGCAAATGCGAACAAGGTAGAGACGTAACCCACATATGCTAATGACAGCCATGACTGCAAATACATAAGCAATGAGCACAAAATTAAAATGTGCTCACTGCATTTTCAAGGGAGTTATTAGCAACTAGGTGTGAAAGCAAAAATCATTTGGCTATGATCAACCAGCGTATTTTCTGGGTTTGATTTTAAACACGCATCCTGAACAAACGCACCAAAAGTATCTTTACTGACTTCAATACCCGCAGGATGATAAACACCAGACACATCTTCAAGCCAACTCAGCAAAATGCTATTTAAAGTCACCATTTGAGAGTTGGTTAATACGTCGATACCACTCACATGGCCATGCGCTGAATATACTTCGCCAATTTCAGTACCAAAGATATTTACAAATGCGCTGCCCGAAACAGAATAGCCTCGAGCGGCAGTGCCACCATAGCCAGATAAGGTTGCTGCTGGATGCGACTTCACCGTGTTCGGATCGCCACATAACGAAGATCCCGGTTGACTGAAGTTCTTAATTTTACCAATTTTAGTGTTCACCAATGAAACATGCTCCGCGCCATCCAGTTTAAAACCGATTACCCCTTTATTCACATGGAACATACTGTCGCCATTGCAAAGTAGGCCATTGGGTAAATTCACGATGGATGACAAGTATTCGTTGCCCGGCTTACCTTCCACCCAGTTCAGTAATTCTTGACTAATGTTGAGTCTAGATAAGTCAAACGGCGCGTTTTGAAACTCACCATTAAGCTTTGCTTTGGCAACAAACGCTTGCGCATTGCTTACCGCATTACCCACATACGTCGCCCTGTCTAAAGACTCATCTGAAATCGTAATTAACCTACCGGTGTCTGGATGACGGTTAAACAGTTGAAAAACAGCACCATTTGGGTCTATCACTGCGCTACCATTATTGTTAACTGCAATCACTTCTTTAATGTCTGCAAACTGTTCTTCTACAGAAACATTGGTAAACGTAACATTTCGAGCAGGAAACTTATCCGCAGTTTGTGGCATAACAGGGAAACCATTCACTGCGACCCCCATATGATTCACCAAATAAGAATAAGAGTTACCATCAAGCAGACCTGATTTATTGTAATACATGGCGTATTCATCTGGGTGTATGACACTGTCAATTTTGCCATATTTAGCAATGTCCCAAAACGCATCGTTAATGCTTGATTCCAGATCCGCTTTAATATCATGCACACTCAATTCAACACCATTCACTGTCAATACAGTTGCTGAATCTACTCGCGCTAAATAATTCACGTAGTGTTTAATAAATTGTGCCGCAGAAAACAGCCCTACCACAGGGATATGCTTTTGATTATTTGCAGACGAATTGGTGATCTGAAGACCATCTACGCCATTAAGCGCAACTGCAGCCACTTCAAAGCCATCAAAGTCAACGTTTTCAATACGTACATTAACATTGCCATTTCCATGAATGCCATGATGTGCAGACAAGCCTAACTTACCATTTTTAATAACCACATTCTTTGCAGGAACAAACGTGTGACCAAAGTCAGCAGGCCCTTGTTTTGGAATAAATGGCTGATTTGCAAGCTCTATCAATGAGAAGAAACGCTGCACTAAAGCATGCTCTTCACCTTGTTTTAGTTCTTTGCCATTCAAATCTATCGTGACATTCTCAGCGCTTACAACAATCGCAGCAAAAAACCCCAAACCAAAAGCTGCAGGATCATATTTGCTAGTAAATGGGGCAAACTCACTATTTGAAGACGGACCGAGCTTGTATTGGGTAAACAAAGGAAACCCTGACTCATAAGGATTCACCGGCAAGGCCAAATGAAAACGCTCAGCAAGATCTGGACGCTGCATAGCGGTGATGCTTAATGTTTCAATACTGTTAGGATTGAAGCTAATGTCCTCTTTTAAAACGTATGTACCTGGCTCATCAATAATGTAAGTACCATATTTAAAATCTTCATTGGTCAAATAAATTGTTTCATTCTGGGCGAACGAGTGACTGCTATAAAACGTGATTGCGCCCAAAAGGCAAGCTTTCGATAAGATATTCATAATTGTTCTCTAACTTGTTTTTAAATAATCATCCATTTAATAAAAAGCCAAATTTGATAGCACAAAAGACAATTTTTGCGTCACCAAACTCTAGCAAGTGATCGCAGATCAGAATTCATAGCCTGTTGACAGATTAAGAAGTTCAAGCGCAATTGAGCGTGACATGGCACCTTCCCTTTAAAACGAGACCCAATCAAGCCTCTCTCACCAACACCTCATTTGAGATAAAGCTGCCCCCATTAAATGCTGGAATTAACTCTGATAAGCGTTATTCAACTGCAACTTACATAACTACTCCCCTTTTTAAACCAATGAATTTATTCATAAAGCCATTTATCTTGCGTCTCGTTTTGATGTTACACAGCATGACTAATCGTAAAGCCTAGCCACCTTTTTGTTAGTACACTGACATGTACCCGCAGCACTCAGAATGGAGGTATTTCACCGAAATAAAACATGAAAATGCTCACCCGAAATTTAGAATAAGTGAGTAAAAAACAGCCCTCACCGTTTTTATTCCTGCATGCTTTCTGCTTCACGACTTTTTCATTATTTATTGCCAAAAAATATAAAATCTATGGCAAACCCACAGTTTGCACAGCATATAGGAGCAATAAAGAACATTCTTTCGAACAATTAGACATATAAAAAACACGTGTGTGACAAACAATAATTCAAAAAATAAACACAACCTTCCCATTTTTGAAATAATTAAAAGGCAACATTATGAAATCACAAAACAAAGAAGAATAATTAATCATTTAAAAACAAAGCAAGAAAGATAAAAACCTTTTGAAAGCCTCTAAAAATAAGTAAAAATTAGAAGCATACAGACAACAATAGCAGCAACATTATTGCGATTTATTTAGGTTTAAAATGAAAAAAGAAAGTAGTAAATGGCGAATTAAACATGCATCATATAATCACAATGAAGAGCTAGATTTGCTCGTTGTTGAAGCTAAAAAAGGCAATAAAGCAGCAACAGAAGCGTTGTTTAGTAAGCTGAGCAAGCACGCATACACCATCGCATACCGTTTTTTAAATGATCCAGATGAAGCTGAGGAGGCGCGCCAAGAGATTGCACTTAAAGTATTTAGAAACCTAAACAATTTCAGAGGTGAGTCTAAGTTTTCAACCTGGGTATATAGAATTGCTATAAATTCACTAATAACAATGAGAGATAAAAAACGAGCCGAACTAGAAATTCGCCATGACAATCTTTATGAAAATATTCATGAAACTTTAGAGCAAGAGTATTGCCAAGAGTCTGATACCCCGCACTATCAAAGAGCATTAGAAGAATTTAGCATCTCTTGCAGCATTGCGATGATCGAATGTTTAGACATTAAAGCCCGAGAAGCGTATTTACTCGGGGAGATTTTTGACATTGAGCAACAAGAGGCGGCGAATATCCTAAACATTAGCACAGCAAATTATCGACAACGTTTGTCTAGGGCTCGCAAAGTTGTGGTAGAGTTTATATCAGACCATTACAGGCAAGTGTCTATCTGTCAATGCAAAACAAACATCACTATCAGAGAAACTCGCGCATGTGTGCACAACTCAAAAAGTACGTATAATGGCTTTAATAAAGAGAAATGGCAAAAGGCAAAAGATTATATTGGCAAAATAAACCTTATTGAAGAACGAATAAGAGTAAGCCAAACTAGTTCAATCGACTTGAGCGAAATAAGCCCATAACGTCTATAGTCAATGAGCTTTAAAAATATGATATATAAATTAGTTATATATAGTTAAAACATTTTACTGACCACATTCACACCTTTACTGTGATGGTAAAAAACAGCCAGTATGTGCACAAAGATGAAAGAGGCGAGTACAGCACAGCTATATCGATGCAATTCAAGAAATAGCGCCGTATAATAACCAGAATTTAAAACAGGCTCAAAGGTATAATAAATCCCAAAATTTACATTTCTTTCCATCATAAGTAAGCCGCTAATTAGAACAAAAGAAATGGACAGATAGATTAGTAAATGAGCAAAACATGCCAGCTTAGTTTGCTTCTTTGAAAATCGACTATCTTTTGGCTTGCCTAAAAAAATGCACGCAATTACTCTTATTATAAAAAACGGTATAAAAATCAGAGTTAAGGCCACATTAAAATTTCCAATTATATTTTTATAATCTTCAGAAAACATACCGAATGCGACCGAAAAACCAGAAATTGTTGCCCACAATATTACAACCGCCGAAACCCAATGAAAAAACTTTTGAATAGGTTGATACTTTTCAAATATAACGCTTTCACTGAGCTCCCTATCACAATTCTCATCACTGAAACTATTCGTCGCTTTAAGTTCATTGATATCGACCCGCGTGTTTACTGTATACCTCATAGCCTTCATCGTTCCATTAAAAATAACTAAACTCAAAGAATCAGCTACTTGGGAAAGCACTTCTCCTTTTAAGTAGCATCCCACTATTTGACAAAAACGATGCTAAAAAATGACAGAAATCCACACAATTTATCATTATATATAATCCAAATTTGATATATGCCATGATTATCTTAATTTATCTAACAATTGTCTTTGGCGGTAAAAACATGCTATATAATAAAACTGATTTGTTAATAAAATTGACACCTACATTATATTTTTAGCCGGAGAAAGTGATGCAGCAAGGGAAGATAAACCTCGAAGACAAGTTTTCAAAATTCACAGAACATTGGTCACCGAAAGTCATCGCACAAATGAACGACTATCAATTCAAATTAGCAAAATTACAGGGCGAGTTCACTTGGCATGGTCATAAAGATACTGATGAAGTGTTTTTGGTCATTGAAGGCACTTTGAACATCGCATTTCGTGACAAAACAATCACGCTATCTCAAGGTGAAATGTACGTTGTGCCCAAAGGCGTTGAGCACAAGCCATTTGCAGAACAAGAATGCAAAGTCATGATCATTGAACCAAACAACGTGGTAAATACCGGTGACGCAGGCGGTGAACTCACTGCACAAAACGACGTATGGATTTAACCTGCAAAGCCATTTTGTCAGAGCATTCTTTTTAAAATCGCTCGCCCTGCTAGTTGATGTTTAATCACAGCTAGCACATGTCCAATCACCAAAACGAGTAGTAGATAATTGCCATAGTGATGTAACTTTGCAAAAGCCCGTTGCACAGGTGCTTCGCTAATGATGGGCTCAAACACGATAAGACCAAAAACATCATACTGACTGTCCATCATTAAAAGGCCTGAAACCAAAACCAAAGCCACTTGTATGTAAATTAGTATATGTGCGATACATGCACAGCGTACTTGCAGCGGAGTCAACGCGCTTTGATAACTAGGTTTACAGCGCTTAAGCATATGCGCTACCCGCCAGCAAAATAAGGGAATATACACAGTTGTAATAGAGACATTGAACTCTTGTATCAACTTTCGCCAGCTATCACCAAAATCAAAAAATGCGATGCTCAACCCCGACATCATTGCCCAAATAATGATGACCGCAGACGACCAATGCAAAAGCCGAGAAGTAAAATCAAACCTCATTTCATTTAATGGCGCATTCATAATCTCAATTCCTTTTTGGCCGACTCTACGCCTCGCAAAGTTAAGCAAAGGTTAAAATATAGACAATTTAGTGACCTTATAGAACGCTTACCCAAGCTTATAGATAGTTAAGTCGCCCTGTTACTGAGTTCTATTGTGCATCTCTTATGAAAAAACGACCTGACATATATCAATTTGCGCTAGCATTGATGCGTTACTCCACCAATGCATACGTTCCTTCACTAACTAGCACAATCAGACACCCTTCAATTAAAATATTACACTAACAATCAATAAGTTAAAGTCAAATCAGTAATAAGTCAGTGAAAAATCAAACGAACATCAAGCAATGCAAAAAGCGAACATGAGAGCATAGTTGTCGTCTATCCAAAAGTAGTCAAAGTCAAAATATGAGGTAAGTCATGACCAAAGTTTTTAAACTCGCGTTAGTATCAAGTATTGTTTTATCAAGCAGCTTTAGCTGTTTTAGCCAAGAACAACAGCCGCAACTCTCGGGGCCTTATCTTGGGCAAACACCACCGGGAATGACTGCCAAAGTATTCGCGCCCGGTTATGTCTCAATAGACAGACGAGACTTCAGTGGTTCATTTACCCCTGACATGCGTGAGTTCTATTTTACAAGGAAAGAAGATGGCGCAAACAAGTGGTGGCTCATGCGCTTTAAACTCGAAAACAACCAATGGAAAGAATCAGTAGTTGGGCCAAGAGTTGGTCGCCCTATCGTGAGCCACGATGGCAAGATTATGCATTTAGGGAAAAAGTACAGAGCACTGACCGAAAACGGCTGGTCAGAGATAAAAAGTATTGGCCCGATGATCGATAAAAAAGACTATGGGATCATGCGTTTAACCTCATCAAACAATGGCACCTATGTGTTTGATGACGCTAAAAACAATGATGTGCTGCGTATATCAACTATCAAAAATAGTAAGCGACAGCCCCCTAAACTATTGCCGCCACACATCAACTCAGGAAAATGGACAGCCCACCCCTTTATCGCACCGGATGAGTCTTATCTCATCTGGGATAGTGAACGAGAAGAAGGTCATGGTAACTCAGACCTCTACGTCAGCTTTAAACATAAAGACGGCTCTTGGGGTGAAGCGCTTAACCTTGGCGCTGAAGTTAATTCAGCTGGCGCGGAACTTGGCGGCTATGTATCACCAGATGGCAAATACCTTTTCTTCAATCGCATGCCTCTAGATTCTACAGACTCTGACGGCGATATTTATTGGGTAAGTGCAGAGGTTCTGTATAAATTAAAGCCCTAAGCACTGTCAGTTATACCGCTCATATCTGCAAGGCAGGCATGAGCGAACAGCTTGCATTAAATAAGTCACATAAATTTAGCCATGCCCCAATCAACCTATTAGTATACCCAATTACATGATGATTGCTCGCAGTGGTGAAAAGTCACACGACAGCAAAGCAGGCTTTATCATTAGCGGTTTATCATCAGAGTTGTAATGTAGAGCACTCTAGTGTGTTATAAAAACATCAGGCACAACATAAAAGAATAACTATAAGTCTATGAAATATTATAAAAAGATGATTGAGCAATACATTCCTGTCGATGATGATGAATGGGCCTGTGCTTGCAAAATATTTGATATAAAACATGTCAAAAAAGGAACAACCGTACATCGTGCGGGTAAAGTATTTAGTGAGATATGGTTTATTAAAAGTGGTTTAGCCAGATCATATCTTGTTGACATGAATGGCAAAGAACATACCTGGCAGCTCTATTTTCGCGGTAAAAGTAAACATGGTTTAAACCACTTTATGGACGATAGTGTGAGCTTTTATGAAAAAACAGGGTCAATGCTTAATTTTGAAGTTCTTGAAGACTCGGTTTTTTATGTCACATCTTTGGCAAAGCTTGAAAAGCTTATATCACAAGAAAAAAAGTGGGAGCAGTTAGCAAGAATTTGGATGCATAACACATATTATTCCGCAACATATAAGCGTGTACTTTCGCTCATGTCAGAGACTGCAGCTCAAAGATATGCTCGTTTACTTGACGAATACCCGTTTATATTTAAGCAAGTTAAGTCATATCATATCGCCTCTTATTTAGGTATCGCCCCGCAAACATTGAGCAAATTAAAAAAATGAATCTAGGTGAAGGAATTTTAGTATTTCGTTGCTTACCATATGTTTTTTCAATGGAGACTAACGATGAATACCTCGCAAAAATTCAAAAGCCAATACCAACAATACTTCCCGCTTTGCATCCGCAACATCAGGAGTGTAAATAGCACCACTGAGCTTTTCGTCATGCATGCATGGGGAAGACCATGATAGAACTAACAAAAATAGGTGCACACCTTATCTTTATTGGCGCTGTTTTTTTCCTTGGAGGTTTAATACAAGGCGCATTCATACCATCTGTAAAAAACGCTCGGATGGCGCTTTCCGCTCACTTAACAGCGGTTCAGTGTGCAATGGCTCTGATGATCTTTGGTGTCATCTGGTCGCTGGTAGCGCTACCTTTATCTATACAAATTTTTGTAGCTTACGGTTGTGCATTGGGATTTATACTTATTTGGTTGGGAATAACGGTTGCGTCACTAACAGGGGCAAGTAAAGCGCTTCCAATCGCGGGCGATGGATTTTCAGCAACCGCCACTACTGAGTTTTTGGTTAAAGTTATAGTCCGTACTGGGTCACTGCTATCACTAGTAGCCTGTACAGCTTTGGTTTTTGGGTTATTGTCGATACTTATGTAGTTGTAATAAAAATAGTTAAGCACGCACTGTTGGGTGGCGTGGCTTTGCCACTTAGCCCAATGTTTACAAAGGTAATCTAAAATGGAATTATAAACTCATGTGCTGTAATCATTCTAAGTAACAGCCCATAATAACTTATGAAAATGACTTCAATGCGCCATACAAAACCTAAATGTCACGAGGAAACAATGACTCATAACTCTATACCTGTATACCTTTGCTATTTCTCAGCTACCTTATTCGCCGCGAATCTTTACGCAAGTAATATAGATGTAGAACAGACAAAGTTAATTCAGCAGACAGCATCATCCATTTGCGACACAATTCAAGAAGCCAAGGGGAAAAAAAGTCAGGTGAAGCTGCACAGTGAAATATCAGCAAAATTGAAAGGACTTGCAGGTAAATTAGTGAACATGGGCGGTACAGCTAGCGCTACATACTCAGAAAATGAGTTCGAAGGCCTCACACAAGACGCTACAGCTGCAGCCTTAGAAGGTGACAGAGCTTGCCGTATGACAATCTTCAACAAAATGTTTGATAAGTTATCAGTTTATAAAACGCCAAAAGATGATTATAAAGAAAACGGAAGGCGCCATGACCTAAGAACATTTCAATCTTTTATGCGAACAACGCCCGTTGATGTTTCAAAAGTAGGAAAAAAATATGTATGTGATACTTCAGATAATAACAATTATACTAGTGAAATTAAATTCGACGACCAAACTTTAACAATTACAAACGATTTAATCACTAGCAACGAAAGATGTAAAACAGGATATAAAACGGTTAGAGAGACTCGCGATGTTTGCAAAGCCGATATTACTAACTTAGACGAAGTAATTATTATATGGTCCCCACCAAGCTTAAGCATTAATTGCTTAACAGGCAATTGCGTAACTTGCAGTGAGTCTTCGAAATGGAAAAATAAGATAAGTCCAAATTGGACCAGTGAAAACAGAAAATTCAACATTGATTACTTTAACGTTTACGTCGGAGGCCATAATCATGTTGAAAGTAATCAGAAAGAATTCAAAGATGCTGTTAGAGCTTTATCTCGTTTGATCTCTGGTGGTTCTGATAAGTCATTTTGCACCGAAACCCCTTTTTACTGTAAATAATGGATAAACTGTCTTAAGCACAATATCTTGTATTAGATAGGTGCAATCCACAGTAGGACTACAATGATTTTACTCATCGTGTTTAAACAACAATTTCTGGCGAAAATGTGATCTATCCTGGTCTACTTGTAACAAAACGATAACACTCCATATCGGGTAGCGTAGCTTCGCCACTTAACCGACCAGAACTTGTGCAAGCACCTATTATTTAATCATTGCTCTTCAAGCAAAATGCGCAGGCGCTTTTGCTCGTTATCGCTAAACAGTGATTGGGCAAGCGCGGTTATCATCTCTTGTTGTTGCGTATCTTCAAACCGAACAAGGATCTCACCTCGTTGTTTTTTAAAATTCGCTACACGTTGTTGCCAATGCTGTTGTTCAGATTGTAATTGCATAAGTCGCTGTGCTGCGTCATCGCCATATGACTCGCGCAACTGGTTGTAATCCATTGTTTGCCACTGCTTTGCCAGTTGGCTAAAGGTTTGTGCTAAGTTTATTAGTTGCTTTTCTCCTTCGGGGAGTTGGCTGATATGAGCACTTATTAACACGTTTTTTTGCGCAGCGCTGAGTGATTTATCGGAGAGTATTTGCCAACGTGTTAACGCGTTACTATCCCACGCGTTTTCATCTGCAAACCACGCATCAATGACTTGCTCGCTAAAATGCTGTGCCTGCAAAGTTGTTAGCATTGCCATTCGCTCGTGGAGGTTTAAGTTATCGTCCACCTCACTCAGCGATTGTTTGTAAGCCAAATAATCTTTGGTAATGACATGTAAGCAAACGGGTAAACGGCTTAAGTTCGCTTGCCAGTCATCCAACTTGCTTTGTGTTTGCAGCGCCAGCAGCCAATCATCAATTTGGTGCTTATGCGCTTTGGTGATCGCACCACAATGCGCAGCTTTGGCTGGCATTGCAGGCGTTATCGTTTCCAAAGGCACCTTAGTTTCGACAAGCTCTTTAGCCATACTAGTTTGATGCGCTTTCTGCTCGGTGACATTCAACGCACTGAGTAAGAGATGAGCCCCAGCGGCCAAACTAACGAGCGAAAAAAGGTGCCAATATCTCATAAGCTCAGCGCCTTTAAGCGACGGATATGCTGGCGATACAAGGTTACTGGATCGGTCTCAAACAGGTGATGAATACCAATGGTTTGATTAACCTGATCGAGGTGGTTCATTTTAAAGTCGTTACCAATCACGTAGCCCAAGTTGCTTGAACATGACGACACTAAGCCATCGCCTTTTTCATCAAATACTTGAGAGAACATTGCAAGCGCGTTGTCTGCGGGGTCAAACACATTGGTCCATGCTTTTGCACCACTCCAAGAGAAGTAATATACGTCGTTATCGGCCAGCATATCGCCTTGCCCACAGTAAGTACTTGGTACACCCTCTGGATACTTTTGGTTGAATGCAACCGTGCCCTCTGTTGTCAAAGCGCCTAGCGCCTCTAATGCATCTTTAGGTGCGGTTGCTTTACCTGATAACAAATCAATCAACCCCGCTAAGCCATTGGCAAGCGACGCTAAAAATTGCTCCGAGAATGAACCTTGATCGACACTGCCACGTACCACATCAGCAAAGCGGCTACCCCAGTTTACGCCACCAATACTCGTGACCGATGCCACCCACTCAGGTTTGACGGAAGCAACATAGCGTATGGTTTGTGCACCTTGGCTATGGCCAATCAAATTGACTTTATCTTTGCCAGTAATGGCCCTGACAAGAGCAACCTGTTCAAGCAGCTGCTCACCTCGAAGTTCTGAATTATGTGCCGATGACACCTCAGCAACATATACATTCCCACCTTCTTGTTGTATCGCCGACGGTATGCGATAGAAATAATCCACACCAAGCAAGTTATCAAAGCCAAACAAGCCATGGACTAACACAATCGGATATTCCAGCTCGTCATCACATTGCGCAGTTTGTGCAAAAATCGACATAAACCCTATAAACGTTATTAGTATAATTCTCTTCATTTCCTTGCTCCAAATATAACAATTTAGTAACAAAAATATAAAGCAAGGTGGTCAGAGGTCAAGCCTCGATGAATAAAATTTGTACTACCCATTGGTATTTAACGAACATTTGCAACAAGTGTTAACGCAGTTTTTTTCAATAAAAGCTAGTTTGAAGTTGTCTTAACTAATTGATTATTTAATTTTGTTTCTTTTGTTTGAGTAATTGATGTTTATTTTTAGTTTTTGCTATTGGTTGACGAAAAAAATTTTCAATTTAATTCGTTGAATTAGGTTTTTTACTCAAAAGATGTGGTGTATTACGGAATATGTTCGGCAGGGAAAAGTGGTTTTTATATGGTGCTCAGATTTTTGAGCACCATAAAGCGGGAGATTAAAGTGCTGATGCTGGCTCAGACAAGAAGCTACATTTTGAGTCCTTAAACTCCTCTTTTTTATCTTGTAAAAGTTC
Organism: Pseudoalteromonas sp. ATL1; assembly: GCF_058933015.1. Taxonomy (NCBI): domain Bacteria; kingdom Pseudomonadati; phylum Pseudomonadota; class Gammaproteobacteria; order Alteromonadales; family Pseudoalteromonadaceae; genus Pseudoalteromonas; species Pseudoalteromonas sp. ATL1. Next base: position 795,770 of record NZ_JBZYXL010000002.1, read on the forward strand.
AAGATCGTACCAAGCAACTTGCTTACCGGCGATAAAGGTACATTCAACATTAATACTATGAATATCTGTTGGTTGATAACCTTCAACGTTCGTATTGAAATCTAAAGGGTTTTTATCCAAGATGATAAGATCAGCCAGCTTGCCTTCTTCTATAGATCCCAGTTTGTCACCTATATTGTGCTGCTGCGCAGGGACTAAAGTCACCGCTTTAATGGCATCTTTGATTGATATCGTTTGCTGTGAGTTAAGCGGTTTCCCTTCCTTCGCTAAAACAGGGTATTCCCACGTGTCACGTGTCACTGCTTGCTCAATAAACCAAAGTGGAAACAGTGGACTGATACTTAAATCACTGTGCATTGAAAAAGGGATCCCAGCGCGTTTTTCATCGCCCATAGGATCAATATTATCACCACGCTCCGTACCAAGTTCATTTTTCATCGACGCTCCCCAATAAGCAACATGCGCAATCAAGTGACTTGGAGATAAATGAGGTAATTGTTCTCGAGCATCAAGATAAGTTTGTATCGTGCTCGGGTAAGAAATTGGCTTTTTATCACCTTGCTTATGACTCACCGTCGAGTGGATAATAGTATGATGTAGCTCGCTAAAGTCGGTTTGTTTCTTAAGGTTATTGCAAGCTATATCTTGATTATTGGCGTCACTTAACCTCGCGTTCATAGCGATTAAAGCGCCAACGGAATCCGTAATGGCTTGATCGCCATTTGCATGAATATTGAAATACCAACCGCAATCGGCAAACCTCTGCAAGTTGGTTTCAATCTGAGCTTGATTATAGTCTTCATGGCCTTTGCCAAATGCTTCGCAAAGCCCACTTTCGCTATAAACCCCCATCAGGTTTGCACTGCAGCCTTGCGTTGAACCATCTGACAATAGCTTAATACCCTCTGCGGAAAACATACCTTGATATTGTTCATCCTCCAATGGCACACGAGTAGCGTGTTCATTAAATTCTCGCCAATCGTAAAGTGAGCGAATACGCGTATAAGCGTCACCGTTATCAACCAATTTTGTATAGTTGCTCTTCATATCAGGCGTTGTACCGCCTTCTACAAACATGGTGACACCTTGTTGTGATGAGGTATTGAGGATGTATTTCATGGTACTCAGGAGCTTGCCACTTTCACTGTCAGAGGTATAACTTTTTACACTATGACTTACCAATGGACAGCTAACATTTGAACTCTTTGCCATGCCATGTTTGACCATGCCACGAACATTAATTCTTGCAGTGGGCGTGCTTGACATTATCGCATTAACAAACATCATAAAAGCACTCGACTCTTTAATTAAGCCGGAATATTGCCATAGCCCGTTTTCTTCACCTTTTTTCTTGGCTGTTATGCCAACAGCCCCATCGTCAAAACATAGTTGGCTTAAAACTTGTTGATTAAGTGCCATTTTTTCTTGAGTTGCATAGCATCCTAGCGTGATATCGCCCGTCGATTCACCATAAACTTGATGTACTTTTTCTTGTAGCTCTGTTGGAAGCTCAGCAATCTGGGCAGGCGACACTTTGGCATCACAAAATCCCGACTTTTCAAACGCCCTCATATTGGCATAAGCTAGGTGACCTGATTGATCGAACATAAATACGGGCTTGTCGGTGATAGGCCGACCCGCTTCGTCTTTGATATAAGACATAGGAAAGTTTAAAAACGCTTTATTTTTATTGAGGCGTTCATCGAAACTCAAATCAGCAAATTCCTTTTGCACCATACGCGATGGGTCTAAACCATTACCCACCAGCCAGCCATTCACCAGCGAACCCTGTGCCACGCTAGCAATGGCTTCATCTAAATACAAATAACAAGCGGAAGATTGGCCATTTTCATCCTTCGGGTAATAAAACCAGCCGTAATCAGTATCTAACTTTTGCTGATATTTGGTAGGCAAGCAAGGCATCAAATTTTTCACCATGCCAGCCTGTGCTGTGATCTGTAAATGCGCATGTGGCTCAATAAAACCAGGCATTAGCGTTCTTTCTTTTAAATCAATATATTTAACATTGTATTTTGTGGCATCTAGGTAACTTTCTTGAATTATGTCTTTGACTATATCTTTATGCCCTACCTTTTTGATGATGCCATCAACAACCAAAACCGCTGGTTTGTCTTCGTGCTTTATCTCAAATTTTTTGCTGTCGTCAACCGTGATCACATCGTTATTCACCGTTACACTTTTAATTAACTAATTCTTGAGAAAAACCTTATTTGTTAGGGCTTGAGGGCTATATTTGAAATTCATAACGTATTTAAGTGAAAAGTTGAGAATTATGATGAAAATTTTCAGTAATTCTCAACTTTCAAGGTTCGGTTATATTTCTAAATCCGATTTTGATTCCTATTCAAAAGGAAGTCGCACCGTTACTCAACCAATGACCCAAACTTAGTTCGATTTAAGTGCACCTTTTGCAAACCAGGTGATTAACCAGTTCAGGCAAGTTCGAATACCTTCAATTCCATTAAGACAAAGCAAGTCTGTGAGTCAACAAAGCCGGCGAAAGCGGACACACCAGGTAAAGTCGCCTGACTTAAACAAAATGGTCTCCGATGAACTCGGGGCGATTCATTTTCAGTTTTGTTCTTGTTATTCGCCCTAGGCTTTGTTGCTCCTATGCTTTTTGGTGATTTAGAGTGTGAATTTGATTTTGAACAACTTGATGTTCAGATGGTTGATGATGCTTTAAATATGTATAAGCTAAAAAAGGGGCGCTTTGGGGTGCATTATTCGCATTAGTTGTTGGGATTTCTAAGTTAAATCAAATTACATCTGCTGAGATAAGCTATACAGGCATAATTGCAAATTGTTATAGAGCACCTAAAAAGCCACTATCTGAGTGGCTTTTTATATGGCTGGAGGGAATCAATGACCTGAGCAGTGACCTTGATCTTCGAAAGGAATGTCTGTAAATCCTCCATCTCTATTAACAAGTTGAAGATGAGTCGGCGGTTGGTGTAATATGTCTACAAACATTTCTCCTACACGCCGTAGATAAGTAGTATCGTTTTCATCACATGTGATCTGCCCTGGTTTGGGTCTAAATGTTCCGCTATTAGCATTTATTTTGTAACTAAAGCTGTTACCAAACTTGCTAATCTTAATTTCACCGGCATAATCAACACTTTTTTTAACCCATTCTTTCGGAACAAAATTAGAAAGTTTTGCGCCTGTTTGTGCCAAAAGAAAGTGTTTGCTAATTGCATCTCGTATCATTAACTCCTTTCCTTTATAGGGACGAATTAAACAGTTATCTTTACGAGAATTTTCTATAGCAATATTAATTAACAGCCCATTACGATAGTCATTGGCACGAGCAATATCACAATTGCTTAAATCTATACTTCCGTTGTATTTAGAAAAATCCCACACCCCAACATATACTTGACCATTTTTAACAACATACGTAGATGTAATTTCGGTTTCATTAAGCTTATTAAAATAGTTAGTAACCATAGACTTGGATAAGGGCTCAACAGATGTCAGAAATAAGCCCCTATCAAAAAAACTACCAAATTCAGCGAGTTTTGCTGCGTTAGCTGCTAAAGTGACTTGTTGGAAAGAACTCGCTCCGGTTAGGAAATATGGACCGCCTAAGTCATCACTAGATTGAACTTTGACACACAAATTTTTCCCAATATGATCACTTGGAGTTCTTTTTGTTCTGAACACACAATTGTATCCGCTGCCCTTAAGGGCGTACATATCGTGAAGCCAAGCAATAGAATAAGAACTTGGAAAAACATTCCAACATATTTGATGCTTCCCTATACTTTCAACATCAGATACGGTCGCTATTTTATAACCGACACCGCATGAAGAATCCTCATCGACTACTTTAAAGTCATCCGTGGTTAATCCCGCAGAAACACCTAAGCTCACAGTCATCAATAAAGCAATTAAGATGTTATTCATTTTCATCCCTATATTATTTGAAATTAAATTTTCGATGCATCAACTCTTCCTTTACATAGTTTGCGCATCCCTGATAAAAGTTAGGTGTTCTTCCCTCTCCTCTTTCTATAAAATGGCCTGAATCATTATTAATACCTTCAATAATGCTGTGAGGGCCTATTTTGATAAATCCTGAACACCATACATCCTCCCAGCCGCCATTCAGTTGAGAATGCCGTACGTGATCATATCCTTGATTATTAGGTTTAATATTATCTGGATAACGATTTGCATCACTACAACCTGGCCTACCTTCATCGCATGGTCGAATTAAAATTCGATTATCTTTCGTTCTAAATACATAAATATATAAACCTTCATTCAATTCATTCTGTTTAGCTCCATCTTCTAATGAAGTAACAAGATTGAGGTTTTCTTGCGACATATTTAACGGAATATCTAAATCATAAAAAATAAATTTGTTTACCCTGACCCCATTCCCTAACGTTTCTGTACCTTGCGTAGTAGAAAGGCGTGTAGATTTAATGTTTGTAACGTTTAAAGGAATTTCGGTGATTTCCTTACAGATAGCATGAGTGTATTCAACAGAGTTTTTTATATTTCCATTGTTTGGAGTGAGTTCGTTACTATTTACGTAGTAATTATTAGAAATGACAGCCTTCTTAACATTTGGGTGCTCGTTAAACAAAGAAGACAATTTGTTTAACAGTTCTTCTTTTTCAAAATCTTTATGTGTTAATAATGTGGTGCCTTTGGGGCAATATCTTCCACCATAGTCTTTTAACCGCTCTGTGACCAAAGCATCCACTAATGACAACTTTAGAGGCCGTATACTAAAGTCTGTATTATTAACGTCCATACTGACACATAAATTGTCATTTATATAATTTGACGGAGTCTGCTTTGTTCTATACAAACACCCATATCCGTTACCCTTTACAGCAAATCGCTCTGTTAACCAAGCGATGTCCCAGTAACCTGTAAAAACGTTATCACAAATTTGGTTTATACCAATGTGTTCCACATCATTCACCGACGCCAGTCTATAGTTTTCAGGGCATGAATCACTCGAAACTAAAAAAGAATTAGATGACAAGTTACGTCTCTTAGGTGGAGGAGTATCATTACCACCTAATATGCAAATTGTAGAATCTGTTCCTTGGATACGCGTAAACCCATACCCATGACCCAATCCTTGATAGCCCAATAGTGGATCATCATCACTTACTCTAGATATTTGCCAAAAGCCTAGTAACTGCTGGACAGTAGATTTATTTCTTTCAACATCAGAACGTGTAGCTATTGAATAATTTGCTGGACATACGCCATCACCCATTCCAATGATAATAGTCCCTCTATCAGGTGGAGTAGAGTCACCACTACTTCTGCAAACTGTGGAATCTGTTCCTTGGATACGTGTAAACCCATACCCATGACCCAACCCTTGATAGCCCAATAGTGGATCATCATCGCTTACTCTAGATATTTGCCAAAAATCTAATAGCTTCTGAACAGTTGACTCATTGCTTTCTATATCAGAACGCGTAGCAATTGAATAATTTGGTGGGCAAACACCATCACCAATACCTATGACAAAATCGTTAGCATAAGAAAACGTGCTTAAACTCATAGTTGTCAAAAATGAAATCAAGAGTAATAATGAAGTTTTATTTTTTATCAAGCTGTAGCCTCCATTCTATTATGGTTTTAAGTTAATCATTCATTATGAATAGGGGTTTATTTAAGAGTGTTTTTTCAAACAACCTATAGACCCGTAAACACAGCGAATGGCTATAGCTTATCAAGTTATTGGAAAAAATATATTACATTATATTACAAGGGGAAGATCATCTACCCCGCCCTGAAGGACGGGATATCTTGCATAATATATTGGTAAGTTTGCGCTATTTGCTTGCAACGCAAAGATCGTTGTGAATAAAGTCAGATGGCGTTTGCTTGGTTCTATATATGCAGCCGTAACCATCACCTTTTACAGCAAACCTATCTTGGAGCCATGCAATATCCCAAGGGCCGGTAAATATACTTCTGCAAATATTAGCGATTCCGATTTTTTCTACGTCTTGAACTGTAGCTAAGTTGAAGCCAGAACCACACCCTACTGAAGAATCAACCTTCTTGAAGTCATCCAATGATATATCGTCAGCCTGCTTCTCGGTAATCGATAAGTTGAAATTTCCGTGCTGATTATCACTAAAGGTAGCGGCGACTAAGTAATATTGACCAGGGCTGAGCCGCTGTTCAATCTTAGAGTTTGATCCTTCACCTCCATCATCATTCTTAGCTACGACTATATGTTCCTTTGTAACCGGATCTACCTCTATAAGGTATAGATAAGTGTCTATAGTAGATGTGAGATTTATAGTTAAAGTGGTTATCTTATCTATATTCAACTGGTATTTTACATTTCCAGAATGATCAACATTTCTTCCAGTATCGCCAATCCACACACCTTCGCGCTCAGAGTTCAATTCAGTTGAATCTAAAGTTCTTCTTGCGGCAATCGCACTTGTTGATTGCTTCCAAAGAGGCTTAAAAAAGTCACCTTTGAATTTATTGGAAACCATATTGTTGGAGATGATGACTCCATATTCTCCATGATTATCATAGTAGAGGTTGTGAGAGCCAACATAAGTGTACTTGTTATCAACGTTAACAGTCTTTGCATGAAGTAATCCGAACGATAAGTCAGGGTTATGAAGGTGACGTATTGCTAGGTTCCCAGTGATAGAATCATAGTCTGGGGTATTATTAATGATACACTCTATTAGCTTTTTATTATTCTTCCCTGAGTGCGCCGTATAATCGATATTCACATCATCTTTAAGAGTAGACAGCAGTACATTTACTTTTACGCCTCGTTTGAGAGCATCGCCAATCTTCCCACAAGTTTCCTTAGAAATATCTGAATGAGAGAAATGCAAAATTGATTGTTGAGTGATGTTGATTTCCTTTTTTGCTAGGTCCATAATTCGAAACATAGCGGCCTTCCCGATATTAGGGTTCGCAGCATTCGAGCTTTGAGTTTTTCCTACGCCAAGGATATAGTCTCCTCCCTCCACTTCATCAGAAAGGTTTACTGAATCGTTATTTGGAAAGTCAACAAGAGAGTCGCGATAGCTTACAGAGCCGCCATTCAAATTCCAATGATTTGGCCAGTCGTCGCTCTTTGATAGAAGCCGTGTTACATAATTATGTCCAAAGAATCCAATACCGTTTTGTTCGATGTAGAGGGAAAGGTCATTAACAGGCATACCTTCGTATTTATGGATTCCTAAGTAGTCATCTCTTACGAAATTTATTCCACCAACAAGTAGTTTTGCGGAATCCACAGCTACTAATTTAGCGTGATTGGCAGCGTAAGCTTCAATTGTGGAGTCGAATTTATATACGTACAGGTTAAAATACTCTCCCATATTATCTGGCTTAATAAATCGGTAAACCGCATCTATATTTTCTGGGCCTATGTCACCTGCATTGGAATATAACAACCGAACAAATATAGGAGATTTCTGTTCATTGGCTCTCTCCGCAAGCTTTTTTAGTTCTTCACGTAGTATGGTGGTTTGAGTGGAGTATTCGTAAGCCCATAAAGTTGCAATGGTCAGGTGAGACTGAGTGGATGCTATAAGCTCTCGGAACTTGGCAAGGTATCTGTCAACAGGTTTGCTCCCCGACTCTGGGACACTATACAGTTCTACTTTTGTAGACTCTGTTATCGGCAAATAGCTTAATAAGCCTTTGGACTCTTCTACGGAGTATTCAGCCTGCATATGGGATGCAACGTCCCATGGGAGGTTGTCGCAAGTTAAGACACCAGTAGCTTTTTTAACAAAAATATATTTACACCCCCTAGTATCAAATTCATTGTATTTAAAATAACGGGTTTTATGGTATCCAAATCCGCCATCATCGTTTCGTACGGAGTACCCCGTCGAGTTTGTTTGTTCACAGAGCGCTTTGAGAGTAAGAGTATTCCTATCAAACACGGCGGGAGAGCATAAATTATGATAGCTTCCAGGTGGCTCACCTTCTCTTTCACAAACTGGAAAGCCATCTACGTTTCTAATTGGTCCTATACATGTTCCTTTATAAAAATGGGTGTAACGGCTGTCATTGAAAATATTGAATACAGCTCCTGATTTAGAGCACTTGAGTGCTACAAGAGGTACACCGTAACTTTTGTTGCTTGATTTATATTCTTCACAATCATTTGAAGAGGCGAATACATTTTCCGTTGTCGACCATAATACAATAATAAGGATTATAGTCTTTAAGTAAGATGAGATGTGCATTGCATGTCCTTGTGATTTAGTTGACTAAGGGGTACATCCAGTACCAACACTGGCGTGTTAATAAGCTAGTAATAAAATATTTGTAATTAAAAAATGGAGTAGCTAAATTTCAAGCGACTGTAGCTTGATCTAGAATAAATATCTATTACACAGTATTACATATGGCTCTGTTGCAAATACATAAGCCAAATAACCATCCTTTTTTTGCTGGCCGCACAGCAATGGAGGTAATGAGACAAGGTCGTGTAGTAGATTTATATGACTTCAAGATTAAATAGTTTTCGATAGAGTATTTCTTAGGGCATATATTTTTTACCTAAAAGCGCGGAAAGCCCCTCACTAGAAGTAAGGGGCTTTCCGCGCTTTTAGGTAATGTTTCTGAATAAAAAAAGGTCACATCTAAAATCAATATAATCAAAAATTTAAGTGTTATGAGTGGGCGTTTTTTACCGCTTTTGTAGTTCAACCCTATTTCCTAAACAGAATACGAATTGATAAGGGAATATAGAATGTAGTGGCATAGTGATTTTGGCCACCTAATTAGAGAATGTTATGATTATTTCATAGCAGTATTAGGTGAATTAAATGTCGAAGAAGTCTCGTGATGAGACAGGCAAGCATGACATTGAATTAATTATTTGCAGAAAAACTCTAGAGCATTTTGGAGGAACTTTGGATATTGAGTCTAACGATGAATCACGAGTAACTATTAAAATATGCTGGCCAAGAAATGAAAACAAACCTTAAACTGCTGCTAGAGTGTTTTGTTTATTGATGTTATGTATAAAATTTATCGGATTCCATTTCTACCCTCAAGTTTCCGCGTTGGGTATTTAGTTTGAATTAAGTACGCCTCACGCGAACCAGTGTTAAACCATCTTTAACTGGTTCGCGGTACTTTGATATCCGACCCTACGCGAACTGAGAGTGTAAACCAGACCCTATACGAACCAGTGAGGTGCATATATCAACACTGGATTTTTGGTATGTCTGACCATTTTGTCGTATATGCTGGAGAGAGGAATTCTCTCTTCATTTCCCAAGTTTTGCTAGAAACTTGGCTTCCTAGTTTAACTGTACCTTTCCCAAAACGATGGTTTATCGAATCGAGTGTGCCAGTAAGGTCGTGATTGTTTGGATCAGGGGAAAGCAAGTCTAGCTGCATATTTTCAGAATTTATCAGCTCTAGCGCCCGAACACCACAACGTTTATAGCTAATACCCTGATGGAAGATTTGATTTATACAGCCATTGATTTTTTGGGCGATGAGTATTGGATCATTTACTGGCTCAGGGAAGCTTAGTGTAACCGAAGCGTTAAATGGGCGTTGATTCTTATCGAATGGGCATGAACTGGCAAACACTAATAAGTGGCTGATATGAGATTTCTGTCTTCTTGCCTTTTGCACAACTCTGACTGCGTGGTTGATTAATGCTTGTTTAAGATCATCTTTACAAACCACTTGTTGTCCGAAAGCTCTCGTTGAGCAAATTTGTTTTTTCCTCTCTATACTGTCTTCCCATGATAGGCACCGCTCTCCATTCAGTTCTCTTATGGTTCTTTCGACATTGACATTGAAAATTTGGCGTGCAAGCATGGGCGGGTATAGGCTGAGTTCGAGTGCAGAATTCACCCCCAGCGCTTTGAACTTTTGACTTAGTTTTCGGCCAATCCCCCAAACATCTTCTACACCACATTGTGTTAGCATTTTTTTGCGTGAGCATTCATCTTTGATTACTGCAATGCCTTTATAGCCGTCAACCTTTTTGGCGCAGTGGTTTGCAAGTTTGCATAGAGTTAAATTAGAGCCAACCCCAACAGGAAGTCTAAGCTCTTTCCAGATCCTTCTTCGAATGGCAGTTGCATGGTCAAACCAGTCATTGACTTTATGCTTGAAAATGAAACTTTCGTCGATTGAATAAATAAATTGTTTATCGACATACTCCCCGATAATAGTCATCATCTTGGCAGACAAATCACCGTAGATTTTATACAGTTGCTCGAAAATACGTGGATTTTATGCTTATCAATAATATGTTTTTGTTTGAAGTAAGGCTCAAATTTTTTATCCCAGCATCTTTAGCGCGACGGTTAAGGGCAACAACGCAGCCATCGTTGTTAGACAAAACGCAACATCCTGATAAGCGAATATCAGGTCTGAACACCTGCTCACAGCTTGCATAAAAGTTTATTCCGTCAATTAATGCGAACAACTATTGTCTCCTTGGTTAACGAGAAAGTTTGACAACATTTTGCGCGTTTACTTGCTCTTGTAGTTCATAGGTCCTGAACATCAAAGTACTATTTTGAGCTTCTAGCTTTTTATTTATCGAGATCATTTCATTTCGCTCCTGACGGTATTGCTCCTTTAGAGCAATTTCTTTTTTTAACTTAACTTTGAGTTTTTCTACCTCAGAGAGTTCGGTCTCGTTCCCTAGTAGTTTTGCTCTTATCGGGTCGTAGTCTGAGTTAAATGTTTCGATAGCAGGCTTAGCTTCGGATTCAATAAATTCTTTAAACTTGTGTATATAGCTATTTCCCAATCCAGCTTCATTATTGATTTTGTTCAGAGTTAATTTTCCTGTAAGCTTTACTCTTACTGGCTTGCCTGACATTAAGCGTTGAAGTGCAGCTCTTAATCGATCTATGGCTGTTCCATTTGTTTTCATGTCTAAACTCCGGAAGTCATTATTGTACCTTCCACATCATCCTCAAAGCTCTGGAACTCGAGTCCGTGTTGGTAAATTAAAATTTCGTTTCGCTTGATCTTCTGCTTGGTAGCAATAAGTATGCTGTTCATCATAGGGTCGCCTGTGTTTAATGCTCGAAATGTCTTTATTAAACGTAGATTTTGTCGGTGGATTTTTTTTGCTTCCTTATCGGTGATCACTTGGTGTTCACAAGGTTTAATTTCAGCCGCGAACTCACCTATACCGCAAACTCTGCTGCAAGAGGCATTCATGCAATATCCACCTGTGGGTAGCTTGACAACAGAAATAGTTCCGCTGCGAACTAGACGCTCAATTTCACCCCGTGTCATGTACGTGCGTTCTCCAGTACTCAGCTTTTCGAATTTGTCTTTGGTGATACGCTCTCCACCGGCACCACTTAGAGCCTCTGATTCATTGTATATTTCATCAAATATATCCACCCCTAAGTTAACTCCTTCTTCATGCATCAACTGGATTAAATCGGTATCTAATAAAACATCTTCCATGGACTGAAGCTGAGCGTTATTACCGTAGTAGTCAGACATGTTAATATTGCTATGCTTGTACTGAAATTTGATTGTTGAAGAGGTGCCGAATCCATAGCGCCTAAAAAATACTGCAAATGAACGCCTAAAGTCATGAGCGCTCAATTTAGGTAAGGTACAACCTACTTTAAGTTCTCCGTACCATGTTGGGTTGAGAAGGTTGAATGACTCGACATCTTCTTTTGTGGCTTTGATATTTAAGCTCTGTATGTAACTGAAAATCCTTTTTGAACCTGTCGCTGTTGATTGATAGTTTTTAATTGAGTTGTGCTGTGGCTGTGTTGGCAGAAAAGCGCTTTCAAGTGCCCTAATAACTCTGTTGTATTCATCTGTAGTTATGGCATTTTTGTTGTATTTATTATTCACTTCTGCCTTAAAGGCTTCTCGAAGGTATTCAGTACATTCATAGGCCAATTCAAGCGCATCTCTTGAGATGGGGTGGGTTTGCCATATTTCTTTTTTAGGTATGCCATTTACGGCTTTCGTGGTTTCGCCCCTTAATAAGCTAATGGCAATATTGCTTGTCCCACTTCTTTCTTCATAGCTGTTTTTGGAGAAGTTTCGCAACTCCCCAACTCTTACACCGCTAAATGCTAATATAACTACGGCACACGGAACTAGAATGTTTGTTATGTATGTCCCATCACGGGTAAGTTTAAAATTTGGAATATTGTGCTTTATCTCTCGCACCCTTTTGCTAGTTCTGTCATTTATTTGGCCTGGAGTTGAGGAGCAGCCTGTTCGATGTTTTTCTTCTTGATATATCTCTTGAACCCTGCGCATCAGCCTTGAAATTTCATGGCGATGGGGATGATATGTCTCAACGGTCGATACAGCTTCGCTTAGTATTTGTTGGTACATGTTTGCGGGCATTGCAATATGCTGTTTTACCCCCTTAGGGCTTGTAACATTCAGACCTTCAATCGTGCAAAATCTTTGACACAGTTTGAGCCTATTCAGACGATTCAAAGTGGTTACCAAGTTGTTAATTTGTGTTTGGGAAAGAACTCTTTCAATAACAATTTTTCTTAATGATTTTTTGAATTCTGAGAACAAGTTATCGTCTGTCATTAAGCCCCAGTTGCACGCTTTCAGACATTGGGCAATGAGGTAAAGTCCTTGCTTCCAATGTTGAATTTGGCCGATTGTAGGGTGTGTTTTGTCTTTTTGTTTATGTGTGTCAATGAAATATGCAAGTGTAGACTGAATGCCTTTTCGGTATTTAATATCAATTTTGGCAAAACTGACTGCTATTGGTTTGCCTACACCGGTGTTTATAGTACCTGTAAATCTCCAGGTGTTATCAAAAATATAGCTTTCCACGCTACCGTCACTGTGCAGGCTTACAGGTTTATCTTTATGATATTGAGGAACTGAAGTTAAATTAATTTCTATCGCTGAGTTCATGAAAACACCTCCTGTAAATCATGTAGGCTGTAAACATTTGAATATAGAGGGTGTGGGGATTTCTTCTGAAGCTCTAATGCCTCCATGTAATTTTCTGACGATTTTTCTTTAAATCCTTCCAAGATGCTTTCAATAGTATTGAAAAGTGATTTCATTTTTGCAGGCGGCATCGAGTTGATCGCAGGTGTCAGTTTAAGTTGTTGCAGTGTCTCTCTAAATGACATCATCAGCCAAATGTCAGTAACATCAGAAACCAGTGAGTGTTGTTCGCATTCAAAGCAATCAAGGAAACTAGTGCAAGCTTGCTCATCCACATGGATGTTGACCCCAATACGTTTTAGCATTTTGTTTATGGTTTGAGCCGCACCTTGTTTGTTATCTTTACATCTTACACCTGTCGGCGTTCTTGATTCATTACGCCTATTCGCACCTTCTCTAAGTTTTTCGTACTCATAATGGTCAAGAATGTGGGCGTGTTTGAGTTTTGCATCGCTAACAGCAGTATTAATATCAATTCCTTTAGCGTTAGAAAACTTTGCGTCCATAGCAGCTTTTAATTTGCTTTCGTGTTCGCCAGTTGTGCCATTTAAGTACTTTGACGCAGTTACTTTTATATTGTTGTTTGCGGACATCGAGACCAGGTACACTGATTCTGTAGCCTGGAAAAGTGCGTCCATTTTAGTTTTTCTAAGTATTGAAGGGGTTATTTTAGGTAACTCTAGCCTGGCTAAAAGCTTGTTAATACTCTGGTGAGGTGTGGAATTTTTTTCTGTATAGGTTCTCACTTCACCATTTTTCATATAATACGGAAAAAGAGGGGCGTTAGAGTCGCCGAGAGCCATGTCTGTTGCAACAGCTAACCAGCTTTCCATAAAGTTCTTTGCATGCTTGCTAAAACCAAGGGCGTTGTCTTGCTCTTGATGATTGGCCCTACCTTTCACTGAATCTAGAATGTACTTTCCGCCTTGCACCTCTCTGAATCTGACGTCAGAAATTTTCATATTAGCTAAAGGTGTGGTGTTCTTTCCGGTAAATAAATAGCAAAGCATCATGGCTATCTTTGTAATAACGTTGTTGGGGTGGCCAAATTTGGGGTTTACTGCCTTACTAAACGCCGCGTAGTGGTGGGTTCTACCGCTACCTTTTAGTCCTCTTTTATTTGCTATGCGAGTCAATAGCTCTTTATCGTAAAGAGGGTGCCTATCTGGTTTAGTACCAGACTTATAATGTTCCAGCATCTTAAAATAGGCGTTAAAAAGCCTCTTTGTGATTGGTTTAAGCTCATGCTCTATGTCAAGACTGCTGTGAGGTGTCGTGTGGGCCACTACATTTTTTACTGTAGGTAGATTTCTCGCTTCGCTTTCTCTATTTAGGCGCTTTAATAGCCAGGAGATGTTTGTTCTATATCGCCCCCAAAGAGGGCGAGATATAGTGCCTTTGCTATTTTGAAGGCCACACCAACTCATAAATCCTTCGATTAACTCCCAGTGGAGCATATCGTCATGGATTGCGCTGTGGTTGTGTTCATCCATCCACCGAACGTATCTAATTAGCGTCTCATACCTTGAAGCTGTGGTTGCGGTTACATTCTCATTAAAAATTGAAAAAAGTTGGCGAACAAATTTTCCTCTTTGCATATCAACATGCTCATTGCTGTCAATTTTATGCGTCCCGTGGAAAAGTGGCGGGCAATGCTTATAGGCAAATCTTTCGAAGCGCAGAGTGCTGTTATTTACCGTGATGACCATATCGGTTAGATGAAGAGTTTGTACTTCTGCATTGCCTTTAACACGGCTCCTATTTGGTCGGAGAGATTTTCGCTTATTTCTTCCTTGGGTCATTGTTCTTTCTCTGTCAGTACTTTGTCTGTTTCTTCGAAAGCACCTATGAATTCAAGGATGTCTTCATAAGCTTCATCGCCTGTCGGCTCATCTTGAGCAATCTTAAGGTACATCAGCGTAACTGACTGTTCCTCATGCCCTAGACACTCTGAAACAAGAGCTAGTGCTTCATCAGGAGTCACATGTTTTAATAGAAGTCTAAAAAGTGAAACGGCAAATGTTGCGCGAAGATTGTGTATAGTTCCCTCAACCTCAAGTTCTGAGGTCGCCTTTACTGTTGCTCTAATTTCATTCCATCTTGCATTCGCTTCTGAGGATTTGGTGAAGAATGGCACACCAGTTTGGCTAATGAATAAATACTCTTTTGATTCATCGACACCATCTTCTCCATCAAAATAACATAACTCGCCTTGATCTCGCTTATGCTTGCAAAGTTCTTTGTATTTTGAGATGCGCTTGTTGTATCGGTCACTTCTTGTATATTCGTACAATAACTGCATGATGCGAGTTGGAATAATTGTCTGTCGAGCTTTGTTACCTGAACCACCAGTCTTTGTTAAGGAGCCGTATTGACCTCCAACACCAAACCTCATTGCTTTTTTTATTTCATCCGGCTTTAACACTTGTCCTTTGTGAAGACTGGCCACCTCTTCTTTTCTAAGTCCTGTGTACCGGGCAACGAGAAAAAACAAACAGTATTCAATTGATAGCTTGGCTGTTGTTAGATGACCACCAACGTTTTTAATTATGCGGTGTGTATTGGTGAGAATGTCTTCTACGGCTTTCCATTCGTTGTTTGTTAACGGTTTCAGATCTCTTCGACTAGAAGGTAATGAGCCACCTTCATTGCGCCTAGATCTGCCTAGATTCAATCGTAAATCTGTAGTGTGCACATCTTTAGTTAAGTAAGCTCTAATGTTCGAGCTGTCTGCCTGATATTTTATAGAAATGACCTCATGCTCAAAGGGAGGGTTATTAAATGCAAAGCCGTTTCGAATATGGAAAGAGTAAAATTTCACAACAGCGCTCATGTATGCTGTCGCGGTAGTCCTGGCTATTGCTTGGCTAGGTTCGTTCGGCTCTAACACAGCCTTTCTTAAAGCTTCTCGATACTGATACGTAGCTTTATCACTTTTTCTAAATGGGAACGTGTCCCAGCTAGGCCTAGGTAGGTCAATCAGTTCGTCGTGAAGTTCTTCATCATATTCAGAATCCCATAAGCGCTGTAACTCAATTAAGAATGAAAAGTAGTGAACTAGTCCCTTGCTGTATTGCTCTGACTCTTGTTTGTTGTCATCAATGTGGTGCGCTAGTAAAAATCGGTTAACTTGTTCAAGGGGTTCGTAAGAGACGATCTCCCCGTCGCAGTTTCTTCCGACTAAATTTAGTAGAACAAGTTTCTTTATATGCTTTGGCTGTTGACGAGAATATTCCACAGCAAGTTCGCCATTTTCATCTGGAGTAATTAAAGGGGTTCTATACGTGTACGGTTTTATTTCTGTTGTTTTGATCTCGTAGGTGATTGCCATGTCGTGATAGTTTGACCATTAATTTTGTAGATTCAGTGATGATAATTCTCAACCTGTGAAATGTGTTCAGTTACTAAGTGGAAAAGAAAGTGTATGGGTGGCCATTATAAAAAACCAAAACAGCTTCTCTTGAGTCATTTTCAATTGGCTCTGGTACAACGGTTTGGGGTGTGGAATTACATCCTGCAACAAGCAAAGATGCGCATAAATACGACAGTTTGGTTAGCTTATTCATCATCGTTCCTTTAAAAGGTAGGTTCTGCGTATAAACCCACTTTGATACGCATAGAGTTTTATCTCTGCACAGTGGCCCACTTACATTCACATAAGCAAGGCAACCATACATTCACTAATAAGAGTAAAAACAACCGATAAATTAGTCGATTACGCGGTATTACAAACTTATTAATCGCGCCAGCTTACGTCAATACGGCTAATTTATGACCAAAGTCATAAAAATCGCTCTGATCTTTCTTGTGTCTGTCACTAAAAAATCACACAAAATCTGGACTATACCAGAGTCCAAGTGAGACACATTTAAACTGGAAATGAGGAAAAATCTAAAATGAAAAAAGTACTACTAGGCGCGCTTGCGCTACTGCCAAGTTTTGCCAGCATGGCAGCTCAAACTGACAAAAACGTTCTTTTAGTGGGTATTGATGGCACGCAACTTGAGCATATTCAACGCTTGCCTACCCCCGCATTTGACAGGCTCAACCTTACCAAAGCGTATGCTGGTGGCGTAAATGGCCGTTTTTCACAACAAAAAACCAGCAGTGGTCCGGGTTGGGCAACCATCTTGACTGGCGTATGGGTAAATAAGCACCAAATACCTGATAATTACACGGGGCCCATCAATGCTAACTGGCCAAGTATTTTTAGGCGTATCCACCAGCATGATGCGAGTGCTGAGATCTACTCTTTCTCCACATGGGGGACAATTAATTCACAAATCGTTTCTCAAGATATGCCACTACTGAGCGCGCACTCACAAGGAGGCAGTGATGAGAGTAGTACACAACGGGTTATTGATACTTTGCAAAGCGCTAAACCTGACTTTATCTTTGTACATTTAGATGAGCCTGATGGTGCCGGTCACGGCCATGGTTGGGGGTCTCAATACGATAAATCCATTATCGATAGTGATAGACGCCTTGGCCAAATGTTAGATGCGGTTGAACAACGTCAGCAACGTACTGGTGAAGATTGGTTGGTGCTTGTGACCACAGATCACGGCCGAAATGGGAGCAATGGCTATGGTCACGGTAATCAAACGCTCAGCGAAAAAACCATCTTTATAGCCAGCAATAAGTCATTGCCGATGCGAAATCTACGCTATATTTCTGTCGCCAATCAGGATTTCTCAGGCCTATACAATAAGCCTGCACAAACCTCAATCGTCCCGACCATCATGGACTTTATGCAGCTATCCTTTGACCCATCGCTTGATGGCCTTTCTTTGCTAAGCCATCAAGATCACAATAAGCTGTACAGCGCTATTTCTGGTCGTAATTGTGGTTTTGAGTGGGACGCGGATGTGGACTCACCTTCAATTTTGCAAAGCTCAGAGCATGTTGCAAAGTTTGATTGCGGTGGTTCAGCCGATCCTTTATTGGTAATGAATGACATCATTTATGCCAATATTTATGGCTCATCTTGTGGCTTACAATGGCATGCAAGCGACGGTGTACCATCAGTTTTAGACAGTAATGAACACCTCGCTAAGTTCGACTGCAGCGACAAAGCCGATCCTGTTCGTATATCCAGCAACACAATCTACACCACCATCAGTGGCAAAAATTGCGGTTTAGAATGGGATTCGTCCACTGGCACACCTAGCACCATCGGCAGCAATGAGCATGTTGCCAAGTTTGATTGCGGTGGCACAGCAGATCCGATTAGCTCTGTTCCAGCCAACTAACACATAAACATTTAAAAATAACGCATGGCTTTCGTCATGCGTTTTTTATTTTCACCTTTACATACTAACCCACTAAATATATTAAATATTTCCCTATCTTGTACTTATTAGAACAGCAACGATGAAATGTATGGTTTAGCCCCGTGTGTACGAGGGCGAAACAAGACCGAAACACCGTTTCGCAGCTTGTTGAGGTGAGGTCATGGATGACCGAAGAAAGCCGCTTCAGGGATGAACTTGAACTACAAAACCAGAATAAACACACGGTTTAGCCCCGAGAGTACGGGGAACACTTGATGCGGGTTTTGTTTTATTTGCCGTCTGGCGGTTTAGCCCCGTGAGTACGGGGAACACTGGGGTTGTCACCTACAGAATCTAACGTGAGGCGGTTTAGCCCCGTGAGTACGGGGAACACCCATCAAACGACAAGTTATACAAATGCCCCTGCGGTTTAGCCCCGTGAGTACGGGGAACACGTAAAGCGAGTATCTGGTACTTGTTGCATTGGCGGTTTAGCCCCGTGAGTACGGGGAACACAAATCAAAGCAGGGGGATATTGTTATCCTACGCGGTTTAGCCCCGAGAGTACGGGGAACACCAGTTCCACGTCAGGAATAGCAGCATCCATGACGGTTTAGCCCCGTGAGTACGGGGAACACTCAAGAGTCAGATGCAGATGCAAACCGTATGGCGGTTTAGCCCCGTGAGTACGGGGAACACTTAGAATCTAAGCTCTGCCCGTAAAATAAATTCGGTTTAGCCCCGTGAGTACGGGGAACACGATATTGAATGGGAAGGGGAGCACGAACTCGACGGTTTAGCCCCGTGAGTACGGGGAACACCTAGGCCCATCTCGCTTATTTCTGGCTCATGGCGGTTTAGCCCCGTGAGTACGGGGAACACGGTAAGAAATGCTAAGAATAGAAACAGTTTACCGGTTTAGCCCCGTGAGTACGGGGAACACCTTGTTTACCTCTATACATTTAGAGTCTAGTTCGGTTTAGCCCCGTGAGTACGGGGAACACACTCGATCATTTGTTTAATTTCACATTCGCATCGGTTTAGCCCCGTGAGTACGGGGAACACTGTTTACTCCAGTGTTTAGATACGGTGTTGTACGGTTTAGCCCCGTGAGTACGGGGAACACTTACAGGCGAGAACTATTTAAAAATCGGAAACCGGTTTAGCCCCGTGAGTACGGGGAACACGATAAAGATGACGCCATAGCAATAGCCAATCACGGTTTAGCCCCGTGAGTACGGGGAACACACGCAGGTTATTAACTGACATGTTCTTTTCAGCGGTTTAGCCCCGTGAGTACGGGGAACACCAGTTCCACGTCAGGAATAGCAGCATCCATGACGGTTTAGCCCCGTGAGTACGGGGAACACTCAAGAGTCAGATGCAGATGCAAACCGTATGGCGGTTTAGCCCCGTGAGTACGGGGAACACTTAGAATCTAAGCTCTGCCCGTAAAATAAATTCGGTTTAGCCCCGTGAGTACGGGGAACACGATATTGAATGGGAAGGGGAGCACGAACTCGACGGTTTAGCCCCGTGAGTACGGGGAACACCTTGTTTACCTCTATACATTTAGAGTCTAGTTCGGTTTAGCCCCGTGAGTACGGGGAACACACTCGACCATTTGTTTAATTTCACATTCGCATCGGTTTAGCCCCGTGAGTACGGGGAACACTGTTTACTCCAGTGTTTAGATACGGTGTTGTACGGTTTAGCCCCGTGAGTACGGGGAACACTTACAGGCGAGAACTATTTAAAAATCGGAAACCGGTTTAGCCCCGTGAGTACGGGGAACACGATAAAGATGACGCCATAGCAATAGCCAATCACGGTTTAGCCCCGTGAGTACGGGGAACACACGCAGGTTATTAACTGACATGTTCTTTTCAGCGGTTTAGCCCCGTGAGTACGGGGAACACATATCAGCCACACTGTCATCTAGCTTTTTAGCCGGTTTAGCCCCGTGAGTACGGGGAACACCGTAGTCGCATATCCTGAATATTTTTAGTCAACGGTTTAGCCCCGTGAGTACGGGGAACACATTACTTGACAAGATACCACGTGCGTTTTTATCGGTTTAGCCCCGTGAGTACGGGGAACACCGGCAACTCGCGGGTTTCCCTATTCTGGTTTCCGGTTTAGCCCCGTGAGTACGGGGAACACCGTTATCCGCTGATCCAATTCAGCACCAACTGCGGTTTAGCCCCGTGAGTACGGGGAACACTTAACGACAAGATTTACGGTCAGTCTCATATACGGTTTAGCCCCGTGAGTACGGGGAACACAACAACGTAGGGTTCAATGTTACCGATTCCGCCGGTTTAGCCCCGTGAGTACGGGGAACACTCTTAAAGTATACACTTGTTTTTATTAAAGAAAAAAGCACATCAAAAATCCACCAAAAATATTGGGTACAAAATACTCTACTCTGAAGAGCAAGCCGGCACGTCATCCATATTGTTAAGGAGCCAAAATTAAGTAAAAAACTTAACTTATTTTTATGCCCATTCAAACTGCTTTGACCGAATGAGCGGTTCATTGTAGCTGCATTAAGTTAACACATCTTTTCACTCGAAGATCAGTGACAGTTACTATTTAAAAAATCAGTACGATCATGCTGGTTTCATCTTAACGTCACGGTTTTGTAAAAAAGCGTCTCTATTATAGGTTTCAAATAAATTGGTCTAGACCAGAATAAACCCAACTGAGAAACCGACAATGAATAAACTTTCTATCTTAGCGAGCAGCGTTTTATTACTGACCAGCCCCCACTTACTTGCGGGGGACGCAAAACTATCCGGTATCGTAAAAGATCAGCAACATACCTTATCCGGCGCACTGATCAAAGTGCTTGGTAGTAACAAAAGCGCAGTCACTGACTTTAATGGCCGCTTTGAATTACCCACACTCCCCGCTGGCACGTATCAGCTTGAAGTGAACTACATGGGTTATCAATCCAAAACACTGAGCATCACCGTAACGGATGACGAGCGTAAAGCACTTACGCCAATTGTACTAAATGCGCAGGTAGAAAGCGGCATTGAAGAAGTGGTTGCCGTTGGCCAAATTCAACGCGGCGAAATGGCCGCTGCCAATACGCAAAAAAATGCCAGCAACATCATTAATGTGATCTCAGCCGATGGCATAGGTAAACTACCAGACCGCAATGCCGCCGAAGCGGTGCAGCGCATTCCCGGTGTATCGATAGAACGAGATCAAGGCGAAGGGCGTTTTGTGGCTGTACGTGGCCTACCTTCACAGTGGAGCTCAGCGTCAATCAATGGTAATCGCCTGCCAACGGCCGAAGAGGAAACTACCAGCCGTGCCACTGCGTTCGACTTTTTTCCGAGTGAATTAATTGAATTTGTTGAAGTATCTAAAGCCATTACCCCAGATTTAGAAGGCGATGCCATTGGCGGTAACGTCAATTTCATTACCAAAAAAGCGCCTGATGAGTTTGTATTGAACACCAACTTTGCCGTGGGAACCAATGAGCTATCGGATGGTGAAAATTACTCTGCCAGTATTCTATATGGCGACCGCTTGCTTAACGACAAGTTGGGGTTTTTAATCAACGCAACCGCTTGGCAGCGTGATTGGGCCACCGATAACTATGAACCACGTCGCGGTAATGATGGCATAGGTATTCACCGTTTAGAGCTGCGTGATTACACCGGTACGCGTGAAACCTATGGTCTAAATGGTTCAGTTGAGTATCGCCTAGAGCAAGGCACCCTCAGTGCAAGCGCCATGTATGGCACCCTAATAGATGATGAGACTCACTATAAACATCGCATGCGTTTTGATAAAGACCGCGTTGAAGTGCAACACATTCGCAACGAACTTATCACCGAGATGCAAGGTTTTGAACTGGCTGGCGAGCACTATTTGGGTTTTGATAAAACACTCTCTTGGTCGTTAGCCAGTTACGACAACGAGTTCCGCTATGGCGATATGCCCAATACCGAAGACAACAGTTATTTTGTGGTTCGTTTTGATCAAAAGAATGTTGGCTACATCGGTTTAGAAGATAGAAAAACCGGGAAAAATTACGCATATAACAAAATAGACGGCGGCGCTGATCCTTGGAATGCCATCAGCAATCACTTACCCAGCGACTTTCGTATGGACCCGTCTAAAACCAAACTCGCGTGGGTTGAACTATACAAAGTATTCGTAAATGAAAAAGACCGCGCGGTATTTTCTGCCGATTTAGACTGGCAGCTTGATGACAGCTTGACGGTGAAATTTGGCGTGAAATACCGTGACAAAGTGCGCCAAGCAAGCTTTGCCGATGAGTTTTATGAGTGGAATGCTACAAATTATGGTGATGCCCCTACTCTAGCTAACTTTAAGCTCTCTGCTCAACCGGGTCGAAATGATTATTTAAGCGAACTGAATATCGATTACCACAGCCAATTTTCGCAAGTTGCCAGCACTGATGAACTAACCCAGTTTTGGACGCAGAATAAGCATAAATTTAGACTGGTTGAAGATGAATCTGCTTTGGTGAGCAATGGCGGCGCACTCGGTCGTAATTTTAATGTTGAAGAGCAACATGCCAGCGCCTATGCCATGGCAACTTATCAAGCCAGTAACCAACTAGAAATACTCGGCGGGGTGAGGCTGACACGCACCGACACAAAAGTAGATGGTTACACCTATTTAAAAGACGAAAAACGTGTAGTGAGCAATCATGCTGAAAATGACTATCTATCGGTACTCCCTGCACTGCATGCCACCTATCGCTTTGATGATATGAACAACGTGCGTTTGGCACTGACGCGTACATTCGCACGCCCTGATTTTGGCTCTTTGTCGCCGGGTGCCACTTACTTAGAAATAGAAAACAAACTGCACTCAGGTAACCCAGACCTAGAACCAACCTATTCGAATAATATTGATCTAATGTATGAGCACTACTTTGAGCGCGTTGGCTTGTTCTCTGCCGGTGTGTTTTATAAAGATATTGAAGACCCTATCTTTCAAAACAGCTCGGTGGGTAGCTACGGCAATAAACAAGGCGTTAACCTGCTCCGCCCTGAAAATGGCGAAAATGCCTCACTCGTCGGCTTAGAAGTCGCCTTTAACCGAGATTTAGGGTTTATCGCGCCGTCGTTGAAATATTTTGGGGTAATGGCAAACGCCACCTTTATGGACTCAAAAATGACTACGCCTGACAGAGCCGATGTTGCAATTCCTCGTCAAGCGGATGCGCTGTATAACATGACCTTGTATTTTGACAACACGGTATTTGCCGCGCGCTTAGCCCTTAACCACAAAGGAGAATACATTGAAGAGCATGGCAAAACCGCACAACAAGACCGTTACTACGGTGACAACACCAGCGTAGATTTTACCACGTCATATCAGCTTAACGACCATGCGCTAGTTTACTTAGAGCTAAATAACCTCACCAACGAACCGCTGAAGTATTACCAAGGCAACGAAAACCGACCGCTGCAAGTGGAATACTACGGTATTCGCGGCATGATTGGATTGAATTACCGCTTTTAATCAGCACATTGCACCACGAATATGATTATTCGTGGTGCACCCAACACTGAGTTCTACTGAATGAGTAAATCTATGTCGTTATCTTCATCGCATTGGCTGAATAAAGCACAAGGGCCCGCTTTTGTCTTGTTCGCCGCAACCAGTGCATTTATCACTTACTTTTGTATGTATGCATTTCGAAAACCATTTTCTGCCGTCAGCTATGCCGACATCGACACCTTTGATTGGCTAGTCAGTTACAAGGTCGCGCTGGTTTTGAGCCAAGTGCTGGGGTATATGTTGGCGAAATTTATCGGCGTCAAAGTGATTTCCGAAATGCATCACGATAAACGCGCACACGCCATTATTTTGATGATACTGCTAGCCCAGTTGTCACTCGTACTTTTTGCGCTACTGCCCGTCGGCCTTAATGTGGTGTGCTTATTCTTAAATGGCTTATCTCTTGGCATGATCTGGGGCGTGGTATTTAGCTTTCTCGAAGGCAGACGCACTACCGAGATCCTCGGCGCGATACTGTGTATTACCTTTATTTTGGCGTCAGGTATTGTCAAAACGGTAGGCCGTTACCTCATGGATGCATTTGCTGTTCATGAATTATGGATGCCAGCCGCCACGGGAGCCCTATTCTTACCCCTGTTATTCATCAGCGTATATTGCTTAGCTTTATTACCAGAACCTAATGCGCAGGATATTGCTCAGCGTAAAGTACGTGTGCCAATGGATGGCAAGGCCCGCTGGCAGTTTTTTACACGCTACTGGTTTGGCATTTGTGCGCTATTACTCAGCTTTTTACTGTTCACGGGATTTAGAGACTTTAGAGATAACTTTTCTGCCGAACTGTGGCAAGCGCTCGGGTATGGTTCAGAGCCGAGTATTTTCGCCTATGCAGGTATTCGCATCGCATTTTTTGTGCTGCTGGCCTTGGCCGCCATGGTGTTGGTCAAAAATAACAAAAAAGCCTTTTTTGTAAACCATGGTTTTATTCTATTTGGCGCACTGCTGCTGGGACTCAGCACTTATGCTTTCGAATCACAATTTATCGATGCCAAGACTTGGATGGTGACCTTGGGGGCTGGCCTGTACATTGCCTATATTCCCTACAATTGCTTTTTATTCGATCGCATGGTTGCCGTCGTCGGTGGCACAGCCAATGTCGGGTTCTTGCTGTACCTTGCTGATTCTGCCGGTTACATCGGCTCGGTTAGCATTTTACTTTATCGCACCTTTGCACAACCCGACCTGTCTTGGCTGAACTTCTTTATCGCGACCAGTTATTGGGTGAGCATCATAGCGGCCGGTCTCGTCGCCAGTTCAGCGGTGTACTTTCACACCGTTTTATCACCCAAAATGCGCAGCAAAACACTCGCTACCAGTTACTAATTACTCTACTAAGGAAAAACTATGCAACATATTCAAGCACTTATTTTAGATTGGGCTGGCACAGTCGTCGACTATGGCTCCATTGCACCCACCAGCATTTTTGTTGAAGCCTTTAAAGCCGCTTATGATTTTGATATTACCCTCGAGGAAGCGCGTATTCCAATGGGCATGGGTAAGTGGGAACACATTGAAGCACTGGGCAAGCTAAAAAAAGTAAACCAGCGTTGGTGTGCGCAATTTGGTGAGCCAATGAGCAATGAGCAAATTGATCACATCTATCAAACCTTTATGCCACTCCAAAAAGCCAAAGTCGCAGAGCGTGCAATGCCAATTGACGGCGTTTTAGAAGTAATCGAACGTCTTCAAAAACAAGGCGTTAAAATTGGCAGTTGCTCTGGTTACCCGCGCACTGTGATGGAAGAGTTAGAACGCGCTGCCGCTGACTATGGCTATCACCCAGATCACAGTGTTGCCAGTGATGAGCTTGCCGCAGGCTCGCGCCCAGGCCCCTGGATGGCGCTTGAGAATGTGATAAAACTGGGTATTTCTAACGTCGCAGCTTGTGTCAAAGTGGATGATTCAACACCGGGCATTTTCGAAGGCTTAAATGCAGGCATGTGGACCGTGGGTGTGGCACTCAGTGGCAACGCCGTAGGACTAAGTAAAGAAGATTGGTCACTCTTATCTACTGAACAACAAACAATACTTAAACGTGAAGCTTACGCACACTTATCTCAAGCCGGTGCACATTTCGTGATAGACAGCCTCGCGGATATTGAGCCTGTGCTTAATGAAATCAATGCGCGATTAACACGTGGTGAACGTCCATAATGTCTTTTCAACCATTTTGGTTTGATCAAGCCATGCAGCATGAGCGCCAATTAGGCGCTCAACATAAGCCATCACATGATACTCGTTCTCCTAGTGGCAAGCAGTTTGATATTGTCATTGTAGGTGGTGGCTTCACTGGACTGTGGACCGCCATCCAAGTCAAACAACAGTGTCCAGAAAAACGTATTGCCATCATCGAAAAAGATTTGTGTGGTCAAGGCGCCTCAGGGCGAAATGGCGGTGCGATGTTAACTTGGTCGAGTAAATATCTAAGCCTAAAACAGCGCTTTGGCGACGACCAAGCCGCATTTTTAGTGCAAGCATCAGAGCAAGCAGTGCATGACATCCAAGCGTTCACTAAAACGCATAATATTGATTGTGATTTACGCGTTGATGGGGTGTATATGAGCGCATCAAATCGTGCGCAACTGGGTATTCTTGAACCATGTATGCAAGCGCTCACCAAAGCTAACCTAAATCATTGGCGCCACGTGCCACCTGAGCAAATGCGGCGAACAGGCTCAAGGCAACATCTTACTGCGCTGTATTCACCGCATGCTGGGAGTGTACAGCCAGCCCAATTAGTGAGAGGCTTAAATCGCGTTGCGCAAGGAATGGGCGTTGAGGTTTTCGAACATTGCCAATATTTAAACCATCAAGGCAGTGCACCCATCACCTTGAATTTTGAACATCTAGGCATGCAAGGCACCTTATTGTGCAATCAACTCGTCTTTGCTGTGAACGCTTGGCTCCCCACTCTGCTGCCCGCATTTAACCGTAATGTAGTGCTTGTTTCATCGGATATGATGATCACGCGCCCTATTCCCGAACGACTCGAAGAATTAGGCTTGAACCACGGTGCGTCAGTGATTGATTCTCGCATCTTCGTTAACTACTATCGAACCACATCAGATGGTCGTTTGATGCTAGGCAAAGGTGGAAACTTCTTCAGTTTTGCCAATAAAGTACGCCAAAAATTTGATGCCCCAAGCAGCTACCAAACAATTCTAAGTAACTCGCTCGCGTACTTTTTTGGCCGCAATCAAATCGACATTGAACGCACCTGGACGGGCCCCTCGGATAGAAGCGTGAGCGGCTTTCCTTTTTTTGGTGAAATGTCGACCCAAAGCCAAGTTTTCTATGGCTCTGGTTATTCAGGCAATGGCGTGGTGCAGTCTTACCTAGGCGGTAAAATATTGAGTTCACTACTACTAAATAAACAAGACAGATGGCAAAACAGTGGTTTAGTCAATCAACGCTTAGCACAATTTCCCGTTGAGCCCATTCGCACACTCGGCGCGTATGTGGTCAGAAACGCCATTCGCAGAAAAGAACACCGAGAAGATAACAACCGCTCAGTAAACAAACTCGATGCATACTTAGCCAGATTGTCGGGCGCGGCTGGCAAAGCTGACACACTGTCATAATGTTGCTTTTTGCATATTGTATTATTTGCAGATGCTAGAGCTTAATGCCGTATAACTTGCTAGGCTATGCCAGCAATCACATTAATACACGAGTGTGCACCGCGAGTGCGAACAGATTACTATGTTGTTATATCAAAAAATAAGAAACTATATCCAAACGCTTATTGCTGAAGGGCAGTTGACGGCTGGCTCAAAACTCCCTTCAGAGCGAACCTTGCAAGAGCATTTTAGCTCAACCCGTATTACCGTTCGAGAAGCCTTAATTCGCCTTGAAGCTGAAGGGTTGGTGTATAGTCAAAAGCGTCGAGGTTGGTTTGTTACCGCTAAAAAGCTTAAGTGGCACCCTGCCACCAAGGTCAACTTTAATGAACTTGCTACAGAGCAAGGTTTTACGCCAAGCACCAAGGTTATCAGCATTGGTCGCGAAAGCGCACAATCATTGGCACCGTATTTTGACAGCGCCCAACTATTTCACCTAACCCGTGTAAGAAGCTTGGACGAACGGCTCGTCATGTATGAAGA
Source organism: Pseudoalteromonas sp. ATL1 (assembly GCF_058933015.1). Taxonomy (NCBI): domain Bacteria; kingdom Pseudomonadati; phylum Pseudomonadota; class Gammaproteobacteria; order Alteromonadales; family Pseudoalteromonadaceae; genus Pseudoalteromonas; species Pseudoalteromonas sp. ATL1. The sequence goes on from NZ_JBZYXL010000002.1 coordinate 823,668, forward strand.
TATTTTTTGCGATGCCACCCGATTCGAACAACTGCAGCAAATGCCGCTAGATGGCTCAATTACCCAAGTTATGGCGCAGCAGTATAACGTGCAAGTCAGTAATGAGCATTGCACGATTAGTGTTACCGTATTACCCGATGACGTGGCTATATTGCTTGAAAAAAATAGTGGTGCACCGTGTCTTAAAGTGATCCGTAAGCGTTACGAGAGTAATGGTAAATTAGCCGACTACAATATTGAGTACTGGTTACATGATGCAATTGAGATGGTCATGGAAGGACGCTAAAAGAACTTTATCCCTATATTTCAAGGCGTTCCTATTGAACGCCTCAATATTTAATGGTTTATCTCAGATTTTAATCTAGCCAAAATCGGCTTCGTTCAATCGCTGCAAGTAACCTTTGAATATCGTGCAAATAGACCTCGCCAATATTACCAATTCTAAAGCATTCTGCGTCTGAGACTTTCCCCGGGTAAATCACAAAACCTTGTTCTTTTAACACAGAATAAAACAGCTCAAAGTTATAACGGCTTGCTTGTGGTGAATAAAATGACGTGATGATCGGTGACTGCAAGTCATCAGCCAGTAAAGTTGTAAAACCGAGTTCACGCATGCCCTGCACTAACGCTTTTTGATTTTGTGCGTAGCGCTGATGACGCTGTAACACACCACCTTCTTGGTGCAGCTCAACCAATGCTTGGTAAAATGCCCGTACCACATGAGTGGGTGACGTAAAGCGCCACTTCCCGTTGTATCGCTCCATTGTTTGCCATTGATCATACAAATCTAAACTCAGTGAGCGAGCGTAACCTTGACTACTTTCGATGATGTGCTTTTTCAATATCACAAAGCCAAAACCAGGCACACCTTGAATACACTTGTTGGCTGAGCTGATTAATATGTCTATGCCGTACTCGGCAATATCCATTTCAATGCCGCCAAAACTGCTCATTGCATCAAGCATAAACAACTTGTTATGTCGCTTTGCGATTTGACCGACTTGATAAGCAGGATTCAACATGCCTGTGGTTGTTTCGCAATGTACCATCGCAATATGGCTAATGGCTGGATTGTCATTAATCGCTTGCTCTATCAACGCCAAGTCAGGGAGCTGAGTTTCGGCAAATTTGAGTACCTGATGGTTGATATTCAGTACGTGAGCTATTTGTGCCATGCGCTTACCATAAGCGCCGTTATCTATGATCAACACACAATCTCGCTCAGTCACTAGACTCCCCAGTGCAGCCTCAACGCTTGCGGTGCCACTACCTTGCATCAGTACGCTTGTATAGCTGTTGCTGGCAGTTGCAAGTTCAACCAATTGCGTTCTGATAGCTTGTACTATCTGCTGATTGTAATCGTCATCCCATGTACACCAATCTTTCAGCATGGCTTCTTTGACGGTTTTCGATGTTGTCAGTGGGCCGGGTGTCAATAATAAATAATTTTCCATAGTTCACTCTCAATCTGGTATAGACCAGAAGGATTAAACCATAAAATAGAGCCAGATTTATGAACGTTAGATTACATATAAAGACGATTGACCAAAAAATACTCAGCGAACCACTTTAACCACAAAAAAGTTACATTAACACCACCGCATTTACATCCATTTACATTGCGTTTGTAAATTATTCAATACGCGTAACTTACTAATTTTTTGACTTTTATTTGTACTATGCGTGCAAATTGAACTGGTCTGACCTTGAACAAACCTTAATCTACCTATTGATCTAAAATATATCTCAGATTATTCCTAGATTACTCACTAACGAGTAACAACAAGGATACAACATGTACAAGAATAAAATGACAACTATCGCTTTGACGGTTTTGGGCACACTGGCTTCACCGCTTTTAGCAGCCAAGACTTCAACGGCACCTGATGTAGACATTGCTATTGTGGGTGGTTCAGAATCACAACCACAATCAAGACCTTACCAAGTAGCACTACTGATGAATGGTCGCCAAGGCTGTGGCGGTACGTTGATCAGTCAAGATTGGGTTCTTACGGCAGCACACTGTGTTGATAACGCTTCAACAAGTAGCCTTACTGTACGTGTGGGTGCACACTCAATGAGTAGAAACGACGGCCAAACGTTACGTGTATCTCAGATTATTAGCCACGAACAATGGCGTGGTGCGAATAGTATTCGTTCTGGCTACGATATTGCGGTACTGCGTTTAGCGTCACCAGCAAGCAGTCAATACACCCCAGCTAAGTTGGCTACCGCTGAAATTGAACAGCAATATGCAGATATTGGCGACTATGTCACTGTATCTGGTTGGGGTTTAACCTCAAACAGAGGTAGCGCGAGTGACACGTTACGAGAAGTGGCTTTGCCTGTTATTACAAACTCAAGCTGTAGCAGTCAATTAAGCTATAACATCCCAAGCTCTGTGATTTGTGGTGGCGGCCAAGGTGGTCGTTCAGCATGTAATGGCGACAGTGGTGGCCCGTTCGCTGTGCGTGTTGGCAATGATTTTTACAGCATTGGTACCGTGAGCTGGGGGATTGCATGTCAAGGTGCATCGGCATTCACAAGAACAACAAGCTACCTAAACTGGATTAAAGCAAAAACAGGTGTAGGTACAACAGATCCAGATGATAGAGCACCTGTCGCTAACTTTGACTTTAGCGCAGATGGTTTATCGGTAACATTCTCTGACCGCTCTACCGATGACAAAGGTGTTCAGAGCCATAGCTGGAAGTTTGGTGATAGCCAAGGCGGTACATCAAACCAAGCTAACCCAACTTATCGTTTCAGTGAGTCGGGTACTTACAACGTACAACTGACTGTAACTGACACGAAAGGTCAAACAAATACCACTTCTAAGCAAGTTAAAGTAACTGACGGTTCAGGCCCAATTGGCTGTGACGGTGTTGATGCTTGGAGTGCGTCTAAGTCATATGCACTCAATGACAAAGTAAGCTTTAATGGCTATGAGTACACTGCAATTTGGTGGTCACAAGGTGCACAGCCAGATTTATACCCAAGCGTATGGCAAAAAGGCAATGCATGTGGTGACACATCTGTACCGGTTGCTGATTTCAGCGCAGCGGCAAGTGGCTTAACCGTAAACTTTAGCAACAACAGTACGGGTAACATCTCAGCTGTGCAATGGAACTTTGGTGACGGATCTACAAGCTCTGCATACGCTCCTAGCCACACATATGCACAAGCGGGCAGCTACCAAGTCACCCTGACTGTTGTAGATAATAATAATCAGTCTGTATCTGTGTCTAAGTCAGTAACGGTTACCGATGGCGGTACTGGTAACTGTAACGGCGTTCAGGCATGGTCTGCACAAACCGTGTATCAGCAAGGTGATCTTGCTCAAGTTGAAGGTGTAGTTTACCGAGCAAACTGGTGGGTACAAGGTGAAAATCCACAAAGTTCAGGTCCTTGGGGTCCATGGTCTCGCGTGGGTAGCTGTCAGTAATCACAGTTTTTAATTTCTCAACCGGACTTTAAAAATAGCTAAGTCCCATGTAATCTAACTTTTATGACTAAATAATGACTTGATAACATGGGACTTAATCAGCAAAGCGTCAGTGAACTCACCCGACTTGGTGAGCGAATTAAAAAAAATCTAAACGCTGTATTTTCTGAGCTTCCCGCCAGTGCACATACCATCAATGGTCTAACCAAATTTTTAAATTACCATAGGTCAAACTGCCAACGGATCTTCAACGCTAAAAAAGCCGCGACGGGCGATCAAGTACTGTTGCAATTACCGGGTGCGAAAGCGCTGGAGGAGTTTGCGGATAAACTGCAAAGGCATATCTCAGCGCAAAGTCATCAGCAGTTACAACAGGCCGCTCTATTGTTTGCCAAGAATGTCAAACAACATGCAAGCAGTCATGCCGATCTTAAACGTCAGTTGCAACAACTCAATACACCCAATGTTGATGAAACGCCCCATCAACAAGACAAGCGCGCGCAACTATACTATGCGGCCAAGTCTTTATTGGGGTTTAGTGTAGAGGAGATTTTCTGCACCTATATACTCACTAGGCAGCACGAAAAAGCTGACTTTTTGCAAGAAGTGGCCTTGATCAGTAAATCGGGAATTAAGCGTCAACGTGGGGCCCCCCCGTTTGTGCAGTTTTATACTCACCCCCACCCCAGTGATTTTACTCGTCCAGAGTTACTCACTCATGCCAGTAAAGTAGAGCCCAATAAGTTTTCCATAGGCATTGCTGACGCATTTTCAACATCGGGACTAGATCAGGCATACAGTAGCTATTCACCGAGTAATTCAGGGATCGTGTTTGACGACTTACCCGACGAATCTAGTTTTGATGCTACTTTTGTTTTCAATAACCCTGATGAACTCGTCAACCCACTCACACATAAGAGTCAATGCAGTTCAACTAGTATCTCTATTAAAAACCCAACAAAAAGACTGACGTTGCTGGTGATGGTAGATAAAGCCATTGATAGAAGTTCAAATGTCAATGTAGGCTGTTACCATGGCAATCAAAAAGTAGAAGAAGGTAAACTCAATGCCGGAGATATGTGGACTGAACGCTTACCGGATTTTCCTGAACTTCGTGTAGTGAGTATGCAAAACCCACACAATATTCTGAGTCAAACACCCACAATGCTCGCTAAAGTTAATTACTTACTCAATTATGCCCAGCTAAAGTCGGACGATTTTATCTGTTATTTGATGGATGTCGATTTCCCAATTTGGTCTGCAACTTATCGCATTTACTTTGAGCACAGCTAATATGCACATAAATCCGACAGATAAACATTAAACTGCATCACCTATGTTGCAGTCGTTTCTCACAACCTGTACCTTATGCACCTCCAAAAATCTCGGATAAGCAAGAACGCCGTCCATCTATTAAATTCCATAAGGAATGCGAAATATGCAGTATATATTTCCGTGTTTAGCATTAGTGCTCCCATTCAATTCATTTGCAAGTGATGCTTCAGGTAAACAGTGGTTCAATTCGGCCGGTTACAGTTACCTAAGTCAAAAAGCTTTTCGCTTAGATGTCGAAGGCATTGAAAGTTTACATTTCCCTAAGAAAACTTATCACTCTAAAGGTTTTTCAAGCACTTACTACTTCGCACCACAGCAAAGTACAGGGGTATGGGATGACTACGGCTATTTGACTACAGACTCAAATGTATCCATCAACTATGCAGATTCTTATACAGACAATGTGCTTAGCATTGGAGGCAGAGCACATGTAAATGATTGGTTTGTCAGTGCTCATGTCTATGATTTAAGCAGAACAGGCTATCATGCTATTGGTTTTGGCTACTCGTACAATGACAGCTTACAAGTCTCTATGACAAGCCAGCGTTCTAGCCACCGTTCAGATGATGTGTCGGTCGGTGCATCCTATAATCACCAAATCAACAACTTCGATTATTTTGGAGTGTCAGTAAGCCTAGACGATAACGCCGATGATTGGTCAATCTCGGGGCGCTATTTTAAAAAGTTAGAGGGTGGTCAACACGTTGCTATTGATGTCGCTCACGCTTACATTGCACACGCTCAAGACTCCTCCACACAAGTAACGGTCAGTTACTATATCAATGAGAGTTGGGGATTTGCAGTTAGCCCCGGCGATTCTAGCTTAGAGTTTGAAGCCAAATTCTTTTTCTCTGACAAGTACTATGTTGTAGCATCTTATGATGACGGTGATTCTTCCCAGATAACTGGTATTACTTTCAACGCGAACTTTTAATTAACCCGTATTGGAGGTAAGTTGGCAACGGCTTTTAGGCCTGTACTTTTAGCTGGCCTTTTTTATCGTGCACTTGTATTAATTTGTTCAAATACACCTCAATGTGGGAGGTATGTGGACTGAGCGCATACCAGACTTCCCAATTTGGTCTGCAACTTATCGTATTTACTTTGAGCACAGCTAGCTTGAGTTAAAATTCTATTTATATACATTCTTTTACACTTTCTGTATTGCAGAAATATTTTATAAACAGTACCTTGTGCGCAAATGACAACCTAGGACTGGCGGGACCGCCCCCCTAGACTAACTGTGTAAGGAACACTCAATATGCGTTATTTGATTCCGTGTTTAGCATTCATGCTTCCCTTAACTTCATTTGCAAATGATTCGGCTGATAAACAATGGTTTAATGCCGCACGTTATATGCACCAAGAGCTTGACTACCATCCTTATGGCAACAAAAGCTATAACACAATGGACCTATCGAGCACCTACTACTTTGCACCACAACAAAGTACAGGTGTGTGGGACGACTACGGCTACTTAGATACAGACTCAAAAATATCAGTCGGTTATCACGACTCTGATCACAACAATGCTTTTAGCGTGTCAGGTGAGGCATTTTTAAACAACTGGTTTGTTAATGCCAGTGTCAGTGACCTAAGCCACGAAGACAATCACAGTATTGGCTTCGGTTACTTATACAATGACAGCTTAAAAGTCTCGGTAACCAGTTTTCGTCACGATAATCGCTCCGATGACGTAGTAGTTGGTGCATCTTATAATCACCAAATAAATGAATCTGATTATTTAGGTGTATCTGTCAGCCTCCAAGATAACCCCGATGACTGGTCAATTTCAGGTCGATACTTCAGAAAGCTTGAGGGAGGTCAGTACCTTGCACTTGACATAAGCCACGATGACTTCGCACATGACCGAGGCTCGTTCACTCGCGCTAAGGTAAGCTACTATGTCAATGAAAATTGGGCATTTGGTGTTGGCTCAAATGATTCAGACATAGAGCTAGAAGCCAAGTTTTTCCTGTCTGATAAATACTATTATCGAGCAAGTTACCAAGACGATGACCACGGTGATACGGCATCTATTTCCTTCCACGCGAACTTTTAATTAATAACGCTAGGCGGGCAGCATACCCCGCCTTTTTTATTGGTTGCAGCACCGAATAAATGTTAAACAATTTGCAAATAAGTTACACAAATCATAATTTACTTAAAAACTCTAATTAATTGTATTCCCAAATAAGAAACCTTCATATTTACATTCATTCATCGAATACCTACCGTTGTTGAAATTTTTTAAACACAAATGTAATTTTTTTAGGGTAGAATATCCAAATCTAGCCAAAGAGTTAGATTAGTGCTAAACACGGGAACTATAATAAAATGTTAAAAAAAACAATTCTTGCAACCCTGATCTCAGCGGCTTGCATACCAGCTCATGCAGAGCTAATCATTTCTGAGTATGTAGAAGGCAGCAGCTATAACAAAGCTGTAGAACTTTACAATACTGGCGAACAAGCAGTTAACTTGTCTGACTATGCAGTGACTTTTTACTTTAACGGTAACACAGAGGCCGGTCGTACAATTACGCTTGAAGGCAGTTTAGAGCCAAAATCAACTTTCGTTATTGCACACTCAAGCGCAAGCGAAGAGCTGACAGCAAAAGCACAGCTTTTATCAAGCGGCAGTTGGTTTAATGGCGACGACGCGATTGCACTACTCAAAGCTGACACTATCATTGATAGCTTAGGCCAAATCGGTGTAGATCCTGGTACTAGCTGGGCTGACGATGAAACCGATACTAAAGACAAAAGCTTAGTTCGTAAACCTCAGTTTATGGTCGGTGATGCAAACGCGAGCGATGAATTTTTACCTTCCACACAATGGCTTGCAAATGCCAAAGATGATTTTTCAAACATTGGCAAACACTCAGACGAGTTACCGCCAGAGCCAGAAGATTTAGTATGTGATGCCAACAACGTATTGATCAGCCAAGTACAAGGTGCTGGCGATGCGAGCCCGCTGGCAGGTCAAGTGGCTGAGATCCAGGGTGTCGTCACTTCTTCATTGCAAGGCGATGACCAATTAAAAGGCTTCTTCTTGCAAGAAGAGTTAACGGATCAAGATAACGATCCAATGACTTCGGAAGGTATTTTTGTATACTTCAAAAACACCCAAGTTAACAACGGTGATATCGTTAAAGTTGCAGGTAAAGTAGAAGAAAAATACGGTCAAACACAGCTAACTTCCGTCAGTGCGGTTAAAGTGTGTGGTACATCAGCGTCTGTTCCTGCCACAACAATTACTCTGCCAGTAGAAGCGGGCCTTGAATCAGTTGAAGGTATGCTTGTAGAAGTCAGCAATAGCCTCGTAGTTAACGATACCTATGGCCTTACACGCTATGGCGAGTTACGCCTAGGTACTGAGCGCCTATATCAATCTACTCAAGTTGCACTGCCTGGTGAAGCTGCGAACGCAGTAGAAGCACAAAACAAGCAAAAAGAAATTTTACTGGATGATGGTTCTTCTGCGCAAAACCCTGACGTGATCCCATACCCAAGCCCTGAACTTGATGCTTACAACACATTACGTTTAGGTGATACGGTCACAGGTGTACAAGGTGTATTAGGCTACGGTTATAGCCAGTTCCGCATTCACCCAACGACTCAACCTAACTTTATCGCGACAAACGTTCGTACTGACGCACCAGAGGTGACAACCCGTGGTGATTTACGTATCGCTAGCTTCAACGTTTTAAATTACTTTAACGGTGATGGCCAAGGTGCGGGCTACCCAACACCTCGAGGTGCGGATACACAAGCAGAATTTGAACGTCAAAAAGCAAAAACAGTTGCAGCCATGCTTAAGCTAGATGCCGACCTGTTCGGTATTTTGGAGATGGAAAACGATGGCTTTAGTGAGCTTAGTGCGCTGGCTGATTTAACAGCAGCATTGAATGCACAAGATGCTAATAACACTTATGCATACGTGAACCTAGGTACTGACAAAGTAGGTGGTGATGCCATCATGTCGGCTATCATCTATCGTAGCAACAAAGTAAAAGAAGTCGGTACGGCCGCATTCACTGAAACGGTACCATTTGATTACGGTAACCGCCCGCCAGTCATGCAAACGTTTACTGATTTACAAAGTGATGAAACATTCAATCTCGTCGTTGCACACCTTCGTTCAAAAGGTAGCTGTACCAAGGCTGAAGGTTTAGATCAGGACCAAAAAGATGGTCAAGGTTGTTGGAACTTAACCCGTGTAAATGCGGTTAAAGCGCTATCTAGCTGGATCGCAACATCACCAACAGGCCAACAAGATCCTGACACAATTATACTTGGCGACATGAATGCATACGGTCAAGAAGACCCTATCAGAACCTATGTTGAACAAGGTTATCAAGATATCAAGAAGCAACTTCATCAAACGACCACTGACTACTCATACGTTTACCAAGGCCGCATTGGTAGCCTTGACCACGCGTTTGCCAGTGAGTCTATGATGGAAAAAGTGGTTGATATCGCCGATTGGCACATCAATGCTGATGAGCCAGTTGCACTTGATTACAACATTGAATACAAGTCTGACAAGCACCTAGCCAGCCTATATGCTGATAACGCCTACCGTGCTTCAGATCACGATCCAATCGTCATTGAGCTAAAAACCAAAGCAAAGGAAGAAGTGATAGAAGGCGAGTTCACTGGTCTATCTGGTTGGTTTTGGTGGCAACGTTTTTCAATCGACTTACCAGAAGGCTATAACAAGCTTGAAGTAAGCATCAGCGGTGAAGGTGAAGCTGACCTTTATGTACGTCATGATAAAAAGACAAGCTTCTTTAAATATGACTGCCGTCCATACCTTTGGGGTAGTGAAGAGCAATGTTCTCTAGACAATCCTCAGGCAGGTACTTGGCACTTTGGCGTTCGTGGCATTTTGCCCTATGCAAATGTAACCTTAAAGTACAAAGCAACTAAGTAAACTGCTTTTAAAAATAACCGCCAGTATTCCTGGCGGTTATTCTATTAATATATGACGCTTTGACAGTTCAGCCTAGTTAAAGTAAATAACTTTTAACGACTCGTTGATACAAAATTACATTGATATATCCGATTTTAATAAACCTAAATCTATAATTACCTGAATACTCCAGCCCACTCACGGCGGGATCGCACTTTGGGAAACACCCAGGATAGTAAAGCCTGTGCACCATAACGTCCATATTAAGAATCGACTAGATATTATTGAATATTCTAACTACTTTAGTCCTTAATTTAATGCTCAATTTAAGCGACCAAAACTTCTTTTATTATGGCAATTAATCGAATAATCAAGTCTTAAAATACCCCTTTAAATTTTACAACATATTGAAAAATATACTTATCACCGCACACCCAAAAGCACACACACTCTAGAAAAAATAATATTTTACAATTTTAAATTATAATGGTAGCCTCTTTTTGGCAAGGTAATTACTCATTACCATGTTGCTGTAATAAAAATAAAAAATTATTAGGAACTAAAAAAGGAATGTATTATGAAACTAATAAAAAAACTCGCCCTTCCTGTATCACTTGCCTTAGGTGCTGTAATCGCTACTCCTGCAATGGCTGCGGATATGGTTTGTCATATTTCAGCTAAAAGAGGTGGGCAAACATGGGGCAATGGCACGTCAAACTGTAGTGCGTTTGATTTTAGCTTTAGCAACTCAACAACAGGTAGCTACACGATCAAGAACATTTCAAAGCCTTATAACTCAATCCGCTGGATTGATGGTTGTACTTCTGGCACTTCATGTAATGTGACTGTTCGCGCTTACAGTGTGGATCGTGGCGAAGCTTACATCCATTACAAAGACGGCTCGATAGAGCACGTCTCTGCAACAATGGATTACGAAACAGGCTACTAATTTAAGCCCCCACTCAAAAAGTATTTTTTGAGCCAGTAAAAGTGGATATCTGTGCGCAGCAATAAGCAGGTATCCGCATTTAGAATCCACTTTATTTATTATCTGAATTCAGACATTGCAAACTAAATAAGCATATTTGAGCTAGAAATTTAAACCACCTCTTATGTTATCTCTTCACATAGATATCACGGCGGGATCGCACTTTGTAAAAAGGCTTTAACACCCGCCTCTTTTCTGATCTAATAACGCCCACATTGTCACTATCTACTTGTTAATTATGTCGTTATTTAGCCACCTTGAACTTGTTGAAGATAAGCGTTCTTCTATCAATCAACATCATGATCTTACTGATGTTTTGTTTCTTATCATCTCGGCGGTTTTATCCGGTTGTGAGGGCTGGAAAGATATTGAAGTGTTCGGGCACAGTAAACTCCCTTGGCTCAGACAGTTCAGAGCCTTTAAACACGGTATTCCAACGCGACATAGCATTGCACGAATTCTTAAAACAGTGGAGACTGATTCATTGGTTTTGGCCTTGTTCAGTTGGGTCAACGAGCAACGGTCTCAATCTGATAAGCCAATCATTGCGTTTGATGGTAAAACCTTGCGCGGTGCCAGTAAAAAACGTGAGGATAACTTACACTTGGTGTCCGCCTTTGATTGTGAGTCCGGCCTAACCTTATACCAGCGCACGGTTGAGAATAAATCCAATGAAATTCCCGCAGTCAGAGTACTATTGGATGTACTAGATATTTCAGATTCAATCGTCACATTGGATGCGTTGCATTGTCAAAAAGCGATGCTATCAAAACTTACCTCACGAGGGGCTGATTATCTGGTTCAGGTTAAAGCAAACCAGAAAACACTCTATAAAGCAGTCACTTCGTGTTTTGAAACTGCCTTTGCCCAAGAGGAGAATTTACCTGAAGATGTACAAGTCAGCAGTGGTCATGGGCGTCAGGAAACGCGCATCACTTATGCACTGAAAGCAGATAAACTGCCTGAAGAGATAAAAGCAAAATGGCCTGGACTCACTTCACTGGTTGCGGTTGAAAGACACAACAAGTCCGGCTCAACAACAAAAATAGATACGCACTTTTATGTTACTTCTGTCGAGCCAGATGCGCAGATGTTGCAAAAAGCCATCCACCATCATTGGCACATCGAGAACCAACAGCACTGGGTGTTGGACGTGGTGTTTAAAGAAGATGCCTGTCAGATAAGTGAGCCGATTTCTGCGGAAAATATGGCGCTATTCAGACGGGTTGTTCGCAATCTGGTAAAACAGCACACAGGCCGTAAAGATTCGATACGTGGTAAATGCGTTCGGGCTAGTTTTGACGATGAATTTAGGGCAGAGCTTATCTTCGGTTAATGGTTGTTAACGAAGTATGCTCTCACCCTGACATAGATATAGCCACAAGGTGATTTTCGATAGCTTAAAAGCAGCTAACTTATACACAATAAGCCACAGACAAGTGCATGACTTGTCATTCACTGACCGTAATTTCTCCCTTCATATAATCTGCCGCAGCGCCTTTCAACAGCACACGATGCTCATGTACGTCGCACAAAACTGTACCACTGCGTGTAGACAACTGCTGCGCGACCAAGCTACTTTTGTTAAGCCGCTTCGCCCAATAAGGGGCGAGTTCACAATGCGCAGATCCAGTGACTGGATCCTCATCCACACTCAATTTAGGAAAGAAACAGCGGCTAACAAAATCCGTATGCTCTCCTTTGGCGGTGACCACCACCCCTCTTTTATCTAGCTTACGCCAAGCTGAAAAGTCAGGTTGCAACGCACGAACTTGCGCTTCATTTTCCAACACAGCAACATAATCAAAAGCAGCTAACACCAGTTGCGGCTCCATATCCTTCAATCCACCCAACAAAGCCAATGGCGCTGGGATCTCCTCTAGTACTGATGCAGGAAAGTCCATAACAAACACATCATCTTGTTGCGTGACGATTAAAGCGCCACTTCTAGTTTGGAACTGCACATTGGGTTGCGCATAACCCAGATGTTTGTACAGCACATGGGCGGTTGCCAAAGTTGCATGTCCACATAAGTCCACCTCATCCATCGGTGTAAACCAACGAAGCTCATACCCATCTGTGCCTTTTACAAAAAACGCCGTTTCCGACAAATTATTCTCTTGAGCAATTTTTTGTAGTAGCGCGTCGTCTAACCAATAGGGCAAAGGTACAACGGCTGCAGGGTTACCTTGAAAAGTCGCACTGGCAAATGCGTCGATTTGATAAATGGGTAATTTCATTGAAGCTCCTGAGTTTTAATGTGAATTGATAATTTAACCATTTATAAAACAAATAGCTAATTGGTATTCCCACGCTGATTTCAGGCTTTTCCTACAAACACGCTTTGTGCCTTATTCACACAAATCAACACAAAGCATCGATAAGCAACTTATTTTTATAATTATTAATAACTTGAATATTTTTCAAATGCAACAAACATCATTGAAACATTAACTTTGTAAGTGAAGCCATAATATTTTGGTGAACTTTATATTTTAGACAATTTAACAATGATTAACAGCTATTTGAAATAAACAATATTGATCTTAATCAAACTTTACTAGCTTATAATTCATATTATTAGATCGTAAAAATTCACAAAATCTAGTTTAAAACAATTTATTGATTTAAATCATCAAAATTCACAAAAATGACTTTAACAACGCTGTCATTGATAGATATTGTCAACTCGCTAGCAAGGAAGGGCCCATTTCCGCATTTACTAGTCAACTTTAAATGAAAACAAAAGGACAATTTGTAATGAAAAAGTTCAATATGGCTTTATCTTTAGTAACAGTACTCGCTTCTACCAACAGCATGGCATTACCTAACCAAGCATTTGATACTGATGGTTTTGAGCGTGTTACGGAGTATAGTCAAGGTCCAATCGCAACCTCTATTATCACCAGCGAGTTTGCACATCATCTTAACGTTTACCTACACCCACGCGCTAAAGGTGACTCATGTAGTTATGGTAACGTGTACAGCCATGAAACAGGTGAACAGATAGCACATGCTTATATATCAGAAGTACCCGCTCAAGTTTTCATTCAGCAGGCTGATGCTGAGATCCCTGAGCAGTACCTCACCACAAATAAACGTTTAAAAGTATCGTGTACGACGGTTGAAGGTGAAGACTACGACGTATTAGTTAATATACCTGGTGCACCTATCGTTGAATGGGAGTTAACGGCTGAACCGCGTGGTGAATTTGTACACCGCCCAAATACTTACGGTTATCACAGTGCATATCAAGTTACGAGTCATTTAAGAGTTAATAATCAAAGTAATAGCGGTCGCTGTGTTACTTTATCAAATCGTGGCGTTGAGCTTGGATTATTCCACGGTGAAGGTAGAAAAGGTCCTTTCCATTCTGATGTATTCATGACTGACACTACCGTTGACAACTCTCAAGCGGGACAACCTGTGCTTTATCAAATCATCGAATGCTCAAATGCGGCTGGTAAAACACTGGCAGTAAAAGTGCTTACGTTGACTAACCCAGATACCATCTATGCATTAGAAGATGAGTTAATCATAAAATAAGCACTAAATAGTATTGTTTACATCACGAAGCCTTCCTGTTTGGAGGGCTTTTTTATTTCATGCTTGTAATTACCATTTTCAAAAAATATCGAAATAAAAAGTCTTTTATTTCATACGCTAAACTTTCTTCTGCGGCCAAACTCCAATCTGTAATGCGTTGTAACACACATTAATTTACACATCTGCTACATTTAATTGAATGTGCTTTGCAGACTATGTTGAGCGTCACTCAAGTTCGACGACACTAACAACTGTCGCTAACCAAAGTACGTAAACAAGCAAAAAACTTTTATTCGCATCGCAAGCAAGGAAGGCACTCGTGGCAACTTCAAGTGAGTTTACTTTCCTTCTTGTATGAAGCGGCAACTAGATCAAGGAATTATCATGACCCATTATAAGTTTGGCAATGAGATTAAGAGTAAATCCCTCCCACACCATGTTGAAGTTGCGATTGTTGGTGCTGGCATGTCAGGTCTTTACAGTGCTTGGCGCTTACAAAATGAAACCTGTACTCAAAATTTCGCCATTTTCGAGCGTGCTAACCGCACTGGCGGTCGCTTGGATTCAGATCTAATTAATTTTAAAAACCAAAAGTCGGGACCAGAGCAACCACAAACCATCACAGTAAAAGAAGAACAAGGTGGTATGCGTTTCTTATTTGATGGTATGGATGACTTAATGGCACTGTTCTTAAAGCTTGATCTTCAAGATCAAATCGTGCCTTTTCCAATGAACAGAGGCGGTAACAACCGATTATTCTTCCGTGGTGAAAGCTTCTCGGTAAGCCAAGCATCACAAGACAACTTTGCTATTTGGTCACAGCTATATAACCTTGATCAATCAGAGCAAGGTATGAACCCAACTGAAATTGTGAATGTGGTATTCAACCGTATTTTACAAGCCAACCCACAATTTAATAGCCGCCCAGAAGTGAAAGGTCCTGAGTTTTGGCAGGCATTCCGCTTAGATTGCCAATGGAAAGGCAAAGCGCTAAACGAATGGACATTGTGGGATCTCTACTCAGATATGGGCTACTCGCAAGAATGTATTTCCATGCTGTATCGCGCACTGGGCTTCAATGGTACGTTCTTATCAAAAATGAATGCTGGGGTCGCATATCAACTACTAGAAGACTTCCCTGCAGACGCAAACTTCCGTACTTTCAAAGATGGTTTCAGTACCTTGCCTAATGCATTAGTAGAACAAATTGGTACTGACAAAATCCACTTACAAACGGAAATTGAAGCAATCGACTACGACGAAGAGCACAAAAAATACATTCTTCGCTACACTCACATTGACGAAAATAACAAAGAACATCGCGGCCACGTGCATGCTGATAAAGTGATCTTAGGCTTACCAAGAATCGCACTTGAGCGCTTGTTCATTGGCTCGAATGCTTTCCAGCGCTTGCCGAAACCAGAGTCTGAAAAAATTTGGAACACATTACAAACTGCGACCAACCAGCCACTTCTAAAAATCAATTTGTATTATGATTCAGCTTGGTGGGCAACGGGTATTACAGGCCGTCCTTCTGTCGAGTTTGGCCCTAACTTTGCGGATTTACCAACCGGTTCAGTTTATCCATTCTATGCGGTAAACGAACCACTGGTTGCGGCGCTTATGTATGAAGAGCGCAAAACACAACCAAGCAAAGAAACACAAGCAAAGCTCGATATAATTGATGCGCAAAAATATGATCGCCCTGCCGCGCTCACAATTTACTGTGACTATCTCAATATTAATTTCTGGAGTGCTTTGCAGAACAAGGGAGAGCTATATCACAACCCGCATCAAGATAAATATGTTGAAAGTGTGCCTTCTGATATTTACCCAGCATCAGAAGCGGTGGTTGAACAAGCAACTGCTTTTTTCAAAAATATCTTTGACACGCATTATGTACCGCAACCCGTGCTTACCAGCGCACGTATTTGGGAAGGCAGCGTTGACTTTAGTCTGCCTGCGAGCCAGCAGTTTGGTTATGGCGTACACCAGTGGGCGGTGGGTGCTGACGATAGAGAAGTCATGGCAGAGTTGACAGAGCCACTCCCTAACCTGTTCACTTGTGGTGAAGCATTCTCTGATTACCAAGGCTGGGTTGAAGGTGCATTACGCTCTACAGACCTTGTATTAAAACAAGGCTTTGGTTTAGAACCTATGAACGAAGTTTACCAACAACAAACCGGTGTAGCGCCTTCAATTGCCATTAAAGCCGTTTACGAAGAAAACGCCACCAAGCTTATCAATGAATATATTGATCCACAGTTAAGCCTAAGTGACGCGCCAATCGACAAAACACGCGATCTAACCAGCGTGCTGGGTGTTAACTTAACGTACTTCGATAAAGCTTAACTTCTCCCTCATGGAGGTGCATTGCACCTCCTTCTCAGTTTCAACATTCCGAGAAAAATTATGAACAGTGTCATAAATGAATATTGCGTTGCTGACTATTTGAAAGCACGACTAGAAGAAATTGGCGTAGAACAACTGTTTGGCGTTGCGGGCAATTATACCGCTGCATTACTTGACGTGATCTTGTCTGACGACAATTCACCCATCAAAATTTCAGGTAATGCTAATGAGATTTGCGCAGGGTTTGCAGCAGACGCGTATGCTCGCTTAAAAGGCGTAAGCGCACTTTACGTAACCTACAGTGTGGGCGCATTTAGCTTACTCAATACCATTGCAGGTTCGTTTGTTGAGCAAGTACCTGTGATTTTAATAAACGGCGCGCCAACGAATAAAGAAGATCAGATCTCAAAGCAAGCTGGCCTGCTTTACTCACATACAACAGGTTATGATTTTGTTGATATTCACATGTTTAAACCAATCACGGTTGCAGCAGAGCGTATCACCAATGCGCAGCAAGCCCCTTTTCAAATTGATTCAGCCATCACGGCGATGCTGACTCAAAAGCGCCCCATTTATTTTGAAGTGGCAGAGGATGTATGGCGTACACCGTGTGAAAAGCCTCATGGCAAACTCAAGTCAGGTATCGACGCTACAATCACGGTCAGTGAAGCAAAAAATGCGGCTAAGGCGACTATCGACCTTATGCTAAGCAAACCGAACAGTATATTTTGGGCTGGTATTGAATTACAGCGATTTGGCTTACAAGATAAATTCTTAGAACTACTCGCTTTACTTAATCATTCACACACACTACCAAACCAACATATTCACTTTGTTACTTCAGCATTGAGCAAGTCGGTTATTGAAGAAACACACCCTTGGTTCGAAGGTTGTGTAACACTCAAAAACGAAGAGATTGATGCATTGGTGGGTGATGATGGCGCACTTATTGGTATTGGTGCGTGGACAACAGGCAAGGATACCGGGAACGAAGACATCCGCAGTGATAAAACCGTGCTAGCCGCTCATGATGGCGTGTTTGTTGGCGCTAACTTTTACCCATCGGTGCATCTAAAAGATTACTTGGATCAACTTATCGCACAGTTTGCCGAACTAGCAAAAACCAACCCTGCTCAAATGCAGGGGCTGCGTTTAACCAAACAACTCCAATTAAGAGCCTGTACAGTACCTAATTCTGATAGCACTTTAGGGTATGACAACTTCTTCCATACAATGAGCCAATGGCTAACCGAAGATGATGTGATGGTTGTTGATGCTGGTTTTCCACTGATTGGAGCACAAGGTGTTAAGATCCCAAGCCGCAATGGCTTTGTGGCACAAGCTGCATGGCTTTCAATCGGATACTCTGTCGCTGCTGGCACAGGGGTAAAATGTGCTTACCCAGACAAACGTTCAATCGTCGTTGTGGGTGATGGTGCATTCCACGAAACCTGCCAAGCGGTCGCCGATCAACATGCTTATGGGCAAAATACGGTGGTATTTGTAATTGCCAACGGCATTTACGGTATCGAGCAATATCTGGTTAATCCAAATCCATTCAGAACACCACCCGTTGACTATCAAGATCCACTTCTCGACAGCGTTTATGCTTACAACGAGTTACCGAGCTGGAACATTTCCAAGCTAACCGACGCCTTTGGTGGTGTTGGGCGCAAGGTTCAACATATGAGTGAACTACTTGCGGTGATGGAAGAAATTCGCTGTAATCCAGATACAAACTATTTGGTTGAAGTCTGTATTCCGAAGGAGAATGTTCCTTCATCTATCGCGCAAGAAGCCGGCACCGCCGTGGGCGAGGATGAAATTGACAATCCAAACTGGCCACCAGCGGGAAAATTTTAGCCACATTTATTTTAAGCTTTCATAGCCCTGCTCACCACGCAGGGCTTTTATACACCGTCACACCAGTGTGCTTTAAAGTAACACACCAATACTCAAATCATCTTCCGTCAAACCAGTCTATAAACCACTGCTCTTGCTATATCTCAATGCCATTGTGTGATATAAATTATTTGTAATATCAAAGAGCTAACTTCTATGTTTCAAACAAAATAAAGGATGTAATATGCAATTTATCATCACCGCTTATGACTACACGGACGAAGATGCGATAAACAGACGCTTAGCGTGCAGAGAAGAACACATGGCTGGCATTAAGAGGATGGTCAAAAACGGCTCATTTTTAAGCGGTGGCGCCATGCTTGATAGCAACGGCAAGATGATTGGTTCTTCCGTTCATGTCGAATTTGAAAATAGGGCTGTACTGAACGCATGGCTTGACAGCGATCCTTATGTCACCAACCAAGTTTGGGGAAAAATAGAAGTGAGTGAAGCGCGTTTAGTGCCGGTAGAAGAATTTAAATTTTAAGAAATTAGATGTAACAACCCATTATTATTTTCAACACTCAACGCAGTTAAAACAGGATTGTCATGAGAATAGCCTCTTTAATGTTTTTAGTTTTTGCACATTTTTCTTACGCAGATACCGAGAGATTGTCTTTTTCCTCAAAGTTTATCGACGAAACCGTTACCGTACAAATATCCTTACCTGACACCTACCACCATTCAGATTCTTTTAAATACCCTTTGCTGTTAACCCTCGATGGGTCAATGCAATTTAACCATATTACCGCAAGCAATCAGTTCTTAAGCAGTTACGCCATCACGCCTGAGATGATCACGGTTGGGGTCAGCGTACTGAAGCGCATGCAATATTTCACGCCGACAGAGCATGAACAGTTTATTGGCCGATCCGGCCAAGCGCATTTATTCAAAGCATTTTTGCAGCAAGAACTGATCCCCAAACTCAAAGAAAAATATCGCATAGCGCCCTATTACAGCATTTCTGGCCACTCGCTAGGCGGGCTGTTTACCAGCTATCTGGCACTTCAAAAAGATGCCATTTTTCATAACTATATATCAACCAGTCCGAGCTTTTGGTGGGGTGATGGCAGTCTGATTAAAGACTATAAAACGCTGCCCAATAAACATTTTAATACTGCTCGCTCATGGTTTTTTAGCATGGCAAGCGAGCCAGGAGAGATGATTGATAACTACACTAAAATGCTTGACGCGTTAAATGCTAAATCACTTGCCAATCTGACTTGGCACACTGAACGCTTTGTTCATGACACGCACGATAGTACGCCATTACCCGCCAATATGAGCGCACTAAAAACCCTCTTTAGTGATTGGAATGCAGTACCTGAAATAGACGTGATGTCACTCAGCCAGATACACACGTTTTATCAGCAAAAAAGCCAACAATATGGCTACAACATGCCCCTAGGTGTACACCAATACAACGTATACGGACTAAAAGCCGCGTACGAAGGAAAAACACAATGGGGTGTCGAAATTTTAGAAAAAGGTGTACAAGTGTTTAATAAATCTGAAATTCTATGGGACAGCTTAGCAACCGCATACACCCTAAACAAACAACACCAGCAGGCATTAGACGCATCCAAAACAGCCGTGAAGCTCGCCAAAGTAAATTCATCGATGTTTTTAAATGAAATACTTAGCCAAAACAAACAGCTCACCAAAAAATTGTTAAGTGACTGAAAATAGAAGATAGTTTTTAATGTCGTCGCTCATATCTGCTTTTATCGTGTTGATGAGTTGTATTGCTCAAGATGATAGGCAGGTATGAGTGAGGATTGGGCTTTGATAAAATTTATATCAATGTACGAAATGCAAAACCTGACACCCGTTGTTTTCTTGAACGCACCTGATTGTTTGCGTGCACGTAAACCTGCAAAACATCTTTTGCCAAATCAACATCGGTCACTGTAGTATTGTTCATCATTGTATGGCTCCAATCATAAAAGCTAGCTCTAATAAGCGTAGCAGGAAGGAGGGAGTCTAATTATCTGTTAGCTATTTCTGGTATATAAAGGAGTTTCGGTGGTAAAAGTTCTCGTCAGTTCGTGTTTGGTTGGAAACAACGTTAGATACAATGCGAGTTGTTTATCAATGCCAGAGTCTGAGTTGCTTTGGCTTAAGTCAAATACAGAACTCGTGATCTTTTGCCCCGAGGTGTCAGCAGGTCTGCCTATTCCAAGGGCACCTGCTGAAATCATCAGAGGGAACGGTGTTGATGTACTAGATGGTTTGGCAAATATTGTCACAAATGATGGCGTTGATGTTACTAAACAATTTGTAAATGGTGCAGAGAGAGCTTTGGAACTATGCAAAAAACAGCAAATAAAGTACGCAGTACTCGCAGAGGGCAGTCCTTCCTGCGGTAGTTCAAAAATTTACAATGGCACATTCAACGGGGTTAAAATCGATGGCTCAGGAGTAGCTACTGCATTGTTAGAGCGCAATGACATTAAAGTCTACAGTCAGAATACGATAGCTAAACTCCGAAAAGCGTTGGAAAAAAATAGCTAACAAGGCGTTCTAGACGGATTCAAAACGCTTGGCGATTTCAGTTTTATTCAGGTTAAGCGTTTACGGTACAATGCTTTGCGCTCAGCGGTCTGCGTTAAGCTTTCAGAAAATTTGTGCATATCAACATGGAGTAGTAATTGGTGAAACCTAAATTATTTGTTTTAAAAATGCCATTTGAAGATGGTCCCGGAAAAATGTGGATCTGTTCACACTGTGCACTTATTGAAGGTGCATTGTCAGTAAACACGCACTGGGAGGATATGGTGGAAGTTCGCCGTGTAGAGTTTCCAAAACCAAGAAAAGAAGTAGTGGATATATTGGGTGAAGATAACCAATGGCTTCCTGTACTTATACTCGAAAATAATAAGACGATCACTGAACCTGTGGAAATTATTAACTATTTAGCAAATGAATTTGGTGGGGCCGCAGCACACCCGTAGTTCGAGTAAAGTGAGCCTAGCAGGGTCGTAAACGAGGTAAGTCGGGTTGCGTCTTGTCGGATGACGCTTCGCTTATCACGCCCTACATTATGCAAACAGCATTTACACGAGCACTTGAAGTTGTTTTGGGTCGTTTGGTCTATTCAAAATTGAGTTATTAAAAGTTACATGGGAAGTAAACCCTTGGGGCTTACTTCCTCGATTTATTTTACGGACAAACCTGCTCGGTATAACAAACAGGATAGCTGTACTGACACATCCATGGCGCTGTGTATCCACCTCCGACTTGAGGTGTTTGAACTACAGGTAGATTTGCTTTATTGCTTAGCGCTTTGACTGCTTTTTTCTTTAGTTTTATGTTCATTTTTCTCTCCTTTGACTTGTTGAAAACCCATCTTAAGAAAAATGACGCTTTTCATAAAATGAATAAAATTCAAACAAAGTAAGCATTAAAAAACAGCGCAGCGCGCCTTATGCCGACCAACTTCAAAATGTAGGTTGGTTAAGCCGAAGGCGCCATCCTACAGTGTGTCAGGCGCACGCATTGAAAACCCGCTTCTGCCACATATCCAACCATCAGGTTTTTTAGGCCGCCTTACTTTACGTGTTGATTTTTCACGATATGACTCATCACTTTCGGATGGCGCTTCGCTTATCACGACCTACCATGATGCTCTTCATTGATGGTTTCATTTGACCAAAAGGAAAGTTTTGGGGTACATATATTCTTCCTAACGGTTATCTGTATCCTATAAGCGGGACTTTAAAGAAAGAATCTACCTCAATGCTCGGTTCTATTACGATTCACCCCAAAATTGGGCTGGTAGTGATTAATATGGGACTAGACGAATAGAGGAGATAATAGCTATAAAAATCAACTGAGTGGGATGCAGTAAACAGCAACCCTTCTTGAATAGTTAGACCCTTTTTACGGAGTAATTATACATGGATATTTGTTTGATAAAGAACACTGCAGAGATACAAAGATTAAGAGAACTTTACACAAGTACTTATTTTAATAGGCGGTATATTGGCTGGTGTGATGAGTTTGATAAGCAGTTTGACAAAAACTCAGATTGGTTTTGTTTACCGGATAAGAATGTATTTTGTCGTGTAACATACAAAGGACCTCATGCTATACCTATAGATAAAGGCAACGAATCAATTATTCCAATATCTGCTGAAGTTTGTGAAATTAACAATTTTCTTTATCAAGAAACGACTGAAGCAATAACGCTTATCGATTTGGTGTTTAAGGAACTAGAAAAAAGAGGAATAACTCAAATTTTTTGCATAGTCGACTCAAAGTTTAAAAAATCATATAGCTTTAATACTAATGTGTATGGGTTTCATAAGGTTGGGAGTGAGCTTTCTTTTCCTGATGTTCTTCATAAGAAAACTAAAGACAAGGTTATTTGGGATGTATTAGTAAAAAAACGAACTGAAAGCGGTTTTTCACGTGCATAACAGAGGCTATGGCGCCAATAACTAATTTTAAACTTTTGCCGCTTTGCACGAACGCACATGCACGCTCGTTATCGAGTAAA
The DNA here is from genome assembly GCF_058933015.1 of Pseudoalteromonas sp. ATL1. Classification (NCBI taxonomy): domain Bacteria; kingdom Pseudomonadati; phylum Pseudomonadota; class Gammaproteobacteria; order Alteromonadales; family Pseudoalteromonadaceae; genus Pseudoalteromonas; species Pseudoalteromonas sp. ATL1. The sequence continues at coordinate 846,654 of NZ_JBZYXL010000002.1, forward strand.
GATTATTGCCCATTTCGACATATTTCCGATAAAAGTACATGCAGCCTCATACATCAAATTGGGTCGTTCTCACCATACTTAGCCTGTGCTTTTAAGCGCAACTTTAAGCACACAGGACTCCATCAAGGAGGTTTATTTACAGGTATAAGGAGAATAACGTTATGAAACATGTATTAACTTTTTGCTTAGCGGCATGCGCACTATCTGCATCGGCTGTTCAAGCGCAAATATACAAACCGACTTTAACCCAAGAAGGTAACCAATGGCTGATCACCTTTCATGATGATCGCGCGTCTAATCATGCCCGATGGGCAACTCAAGGCATATGCTTCTACTACGTAGGCATGAATGGCACCCACGAAGTCTATCGCTGGGTATCAAATACCTATCCAAATTGGAATGGTGTTGCAGAAAAAGAGGGCGACCAAGTCTTCATGTACGGCGACTTTTGGAATGAAAGAGGCCATGATGGCATGGAGTGGGAAATGGTGACTCAAGTCAGGGATAACCGCGCTGAAATGGGCGCTGGTCATTGGCATGAGTGGGTAGAAAACACCAAATTTGGCAGTTTTTGGTACTTTGGTAATGCCCATTTTGAGCGTAAAGGCTATTGTAGTATCAGCCGTCAAAGTGGTAAGTCAACGATGCAGGCAAGCGGTGAATCATATGATGACGACATCGGTTTGCAATTATCCGAGCAAGCACTTGAGAAATACCGAAACTTAGATCAGCCCACTGATCCTGAAGGGAATTTCCTTTCACCAATGGGTCAAGTCGAAAAATAAAGCCGGGCTTTAAATGAGTATTTAAAATAAGGCAAGGCAGCTTAACGCTGCCTTTTTTGTGTTTATTAATCCGTTAGCTTGATTGCTTTTCAAGCGTATTGATACTGATGTGTGGCCATTTGATCAAACCTTGGCCGTCAGGTCTGTCAAAGAACTCTAACATTACAGTTTGCGTGTATTGCAGCAGCATCTTTGGCTCACCATTGGGTAGCTTTTCATTTAACTCGTAGATCCAGAAAATAGAGCTTACTTCAGTCGCATTTGCTTGTCTGGTTACAAATGGAATGTTGTTTACACCACCACTTGCCAGCGCAGAATCTACTTTAAGCTGGGTGACATTGGCGATTTTACCTTGTTGGTAAAATGGCATGATCGCCTGCTTTAAAAGGTCATTTGGTTTGGTCGGGTCAAACACATTTTGAAATGGGTGCTCATGAAAATGTAAATATGGATGTAAGTAAGGATTAGCAAGATCCTGATTAACACCGATTGGTAAACCGCTGATATTTGGAATATCAAACCCTGTTTTACTTTTAGCACTGTGGCCCAATGCCATCACAGAGTCACCATGTGGAATGCTCGATAAACGGGCAATATCCAAGTCCCCTGTAATGTGATCTTTCATATGAAGCCATAGACCAGGCTCATGGTGAATCGCTAAACCCGCACCACCTGCTAAACCTGACTCTGGTGAACGGCAGCAGCAATTTGGTCAATAGCTTGTACATAATCAACCGTAAATACTTCTTGGTCGCCGTTGAGGCCTCGGTTTGGTACATTCTTATCAACCAATTGGAATGTTAACACTTCATTGTATTGGTTGTTTAAAAGGCGATAGTCGTGAGCGCCGGTTGGAAAAGGTAAAGCTATCATATTCCAGCCATGGCCTTTAAACTGCCCGGTGTTTTCCCATACTCCTGGTAACTGTGCCAAGGGGCCCAATACGGGCTCGGTGGTAGATGCAATCTCAAAAGCACGTTTTGAAACTTTTTGTTCTATTTTACCTGCGTTAGACATGTTCCCTTCTAATAAAAGTGCGTCTTGCTACATAGGCCCTTTAGGTGTAGTCGAAAAGTGGAGGATTGCGAATTACGTGGCGTTACAAATTGGATACTTCATCGATATGTCATATTTTGTGTCGCTGGGCATCGTGATAAATGCGTATTTTGTGAATAAGGCATAAAAATGCCCACCGCTAGGTAGGCACATATGAGGTGTTGTTCAATACCCGTTAGTCTTTTGCTGGACGCCCTAATAACCACGTTTTTGCTTCGTTGATTTCGGTAAAAGTCTCAACTTCTGCCCCAATAAACCATCCTGCCACCTTCATCAACAATTCTTGCCAGCCTTTTGAGCCAACTACTGCGACACGCTCAAAATTTGCGCCATATTTAACGCCCAACTTTAAGTCATCCCAAGCAGCTTGAAGCTCCCAACCGTCTAGCTTAGTCACATCGGCCAACACTTTGATACGCGGGTGTTTAACGTGCGCAAAAGTGGCATCTATAATAGGCGTCATGGTTTGGTAGTCTTCATGTGTCAACTTACCAAACGCCTTGATATGCATTAAAAAGTCATCATATATACGCTCAATACCTAAGGAAAATCCGTGCTGCTGAGACATAAAGTTTCTCCGATTTAAATACCAGTTAGTGAATCTGCGTTTTAGGTAGACAAGCGCGCAGAGTTGCACAAGTCATAACGCACACAACGTTGACATAGCACAAACTTTAGACAAGTTTTACGTTAAAAAGAGAGTGAAAAGAACAAATAGTAAGAAAGCCTCGCATGAACGCGAGGCTATGAAGTACAAATTACATGTTACCAAGCTCAATCATCATCGCCGTATACATGTGTAAGTTGAGCTGAAGTTGCTCAGGCGTAATGAACTCATGCTCCGAGTGGCCCGTATACTTTTTGCCCGGCATCGACGGGCCAAAACTGACTGCATTATCAAACAGTTTAGCATTGGTGCCGCCGCCAATTGAAACAAACCCTGCGCTCTCATCTTGGGTGTAATGCTTAAAAATATCTAAGAGTTTTTGCGCGTGTGGTGCACCATCTAATAGCATGGGCTCGCCAATATCCACTTTAACCCCTACCAAGTTGAATTGATTGTCACTTTGCCATGTTTTAATTGCTTCACCAATTTGCGACTCTAGCAGTTGTGCCTCTTTCCCTACTGGCCTGCGTAAATTCACCGATAAAGTGATAGAACCGTTATCTCGTGCGAGCAACGTAGGTGCAACAGTCATAGGGCCCATAAAGTCATGACTATACGCAATATCGCCAAACTGCTCACCATAGAGGCCTGTGCCAATGAGTTGGTTTATAAACTGTAGTGCTTGTCCATCGGCATTGCTCTCAAGCTTCACACCCTTAAACAACTCAGCGAGATAAGCAATTGCGTTCACCCCTGACTCTGGCTCGGAAGAGTGAGCAGACACTCCTTTTACTTTAACTTCTACTGCACCTTGTTTAGGCATAAATTCAACCTTCACTTGGTTCAACTGTTGTGCGCTTGCTTTGATTTGAGCCAGTAAGGTTGACGAGGCATTGTGCAGCACAACGCTGGCATCTTCAGGTATTTGGCTTTTAAATGCGCCGCCTTTTAAGTCGCTCACATACACACCGGTATGCGCTGACTCGCCAGTAAAAGTTGGCTCAACTAAACTCCAACCTTTTTCTGCCACCACAACGGGGTAACTTGCATCGATGGTGATCGCATACTTAGGCTGCTCATAAGTTTTCATAAACGCTTTGAGCGGCTCCCAGTCCGACTCTTCGGCTAAATAGATCATCAGCTCTATGCGGTTGTTCAATACAACGCCCTGATCTTTAATCGCTTTCATTGCATAGAGAGCGGTGGCAATGGGGCCTTTATCATCTTCAGTACCACGGGCGATCAGCTTACCGGGCTCAGAGCTTGCGTCTAACATAAACGGACTTTTTTGCCATTTACTGGCATCGGCAGGCTGAACATCACCATGTGTTACTACCGTAACTTTATCCCGTTGTTCACCTAGACCGATTAGCACGGTATGGCCCTTGTCTTGATAATCTAAGCCAAGTTGCGCCGCCTTGATACGCAATAAGTGCTTAAAACCAATAAATGCCGGATTTTCTCGTGTATCTAGCCCTTCTTGATTCACAGTTGGAAACGACACTAAGTTTGCCAAGGTATGAATTTGCGCTTGTTGGTAATTATCCACCGCATACTGAGCAACACTCACGCTCGTTTGATCAAGATTGGCATGGCTGCTCATCGCCATAAAAAGTGCACTAAGCAAAGAGAGTTGTTTCATATTTGTTCCTGTCATGTTGAACATCTAGCCAATGACGAATTCATCGTCATAAAACAACAAAGGGGCTAATACCCCAATGTAAAAACCGAAAAACCTTTGGGGCTAGGCTTTTTTCAGCTCACTTACCCAGTTTTTCACATCTTGCTCCACAATCACTAACGGACGTGCACCTTTAAGTAAAACGAGGTCGTGGAATGCCTTAATATCAAACTTATCGCCAAGCGCTTTTTGCGCCATAGTACGCAACTCAACCAGCTTAAGCATGCCTAGTTTGTACCCAAGTGCTTGTCCAGGCCATGCGATATAACGGTCAATCGCGGCAGTTACATCGCTCATTGCTGTGCCCGTCGCTTGCGCAAAATACTCAATCGCTTGCTGACGAGTCCATTTTTTATGATGTAGACCTGTATCTACCACTAAACGTGCAGCACGATACACTTCCGCTTGTAAACGTCCTAAATCACCAAATGGGTCGTTTTCGTACATACCCATTTCATAGGCAACCAGCTCAGAGTATAGCGCCCACCCTTCAATATACGCGTTGAAAGACGCGTTTTGACGCATGAGTCCAATATCAGTTTGCAATAGGTTAAGTGCAATTTGGAAGTGGTGCCCTGGTACAGCTTCATGATAAGTCAGTGTTTTTAATCCAAAGCTCGGTACTGCCTTCATGTCTTTAAGGTTAATAGCAAAAATACCCGGGCGGCTACCATCTAGCGATGGACCATTGTAATAACCACCTGGCGCGCCTGCTTCAACCGCTTTCGGGATACGTTTAACTTCTACTTTTTGAGGCGGCAAAGTTGAAAACAATGAAGTCGCTTTCTTGTTAATGGTTTCAATTTCACCGCGTAAGAATGCCAATAACTTTTCACGTCCTTCATCACTGTCTTCATACAAAAAACGCGCTTCTTCATTCAGCTGCTTCATTCTGTCACCAACGCTACCTTCGCTGTAGCCATTCGCTTTTAGAATTTCGTCCATACGTTTGGTGATACGTTCAACTTCTTGCAAGCCAATATTGTGGATCTGCTCTGCGCTCATATCTGAGTCAGCTAAGTAGGTGATTGAATGTTGATAGAATGCTTCACCATTGGGTTGTGCCCAAACGCCTACATCTGTTGGTGCTTTCTCTTCAAGCGCTTGCATATCTGCTGTCACTTTTGCAAAAGCCGGATAAATTTTATCAGCCACTAAACTCGCCGCTTCGCGCACCATCGTTGCTTTTTGCTCATCTGACATGGCATCAACCGACGCTAGTTTTTCAGCAAATGAACTCACCAACGGGTGCTCATTTGCACTTGGCGCTGTAAAGTTATTCAAATACCCCAATGTATTAGCGAATAATGGCTTAGGTAAGATCACCCCTTTTTGCGCATCCGCTGCGACTTTCGAACGAACTTGCTCAACCATAGTGGCAAATACATCTAAGCGTTTTAAATAATTTTCAGCATCCTTTTCCGACTCTACTCCATGCTGATCTTTCAATACATTTGGAATATCTACCAACGGACCTGATAATTGATTGACGATATAAGGTAGGTGACCACCCCACGTATCGATGTAACCGGCAGAAAACTGACTGTCACCTGCATAGTAACGAGCTAAAACTTCATTCACTTCAACATGCAGTCGCTGCTCATCACTTAATTGTGATTGTTGTAACTGCTTGAGCTGCTCCGCCGCTTTACTCATTTCAATTTGTAAGGCCTGCATACCCGCTAACGAGTAGTTAGGTAACTTGGCAGCGTACTCTCCGTATTGTTCAACTGGTAGCTTCAATGAAGTTGCAAGCGCAGGTTCGTGAGCAATGAATGCTTTTGTGTAGTTATCCACCACAGTATCGACCGACTGCAATTTTGCATCTGCAGTTATTGCTTTTGAGGCCGAAGAATTAGAAACGGATGTTGTGCTCTCTGATGAGCAACCTGTTAACGCAACAATAACAGCGAGACTCGCTAGGCTAGGCTTAAGAAAACCTGCATTTTTCATGATATGACTCCATAAGTAACGTGAACGTCAACCGTCTTATTTTGATAGGTGTTGTGCGGTTGTGATGCTTTTAGCAAAGCAATAGCATTTTTTGCGTAAAATATACAGTAGGATGCGCTTAACAACTCATATTATTTGGCGCATTAATAAAAAAGGTTTAGCTATAAACGCGCCTATAAGGTTTAAGCCTGTTTATGGCGTTTTTACTAACAAAATGGTGTCTGATTTAGCAAGCGTGATCAAAAGCGTATCTGGTCGTTTACCCAATGCAACTGAGCTGACATTTTTGATTTGCTTGTCGATGGTATTCAGTGTTTGCTTGACGCTTAATTGTCCATCCTTAGCAATATTAAACTGAACAATCCCCTCACCTTGCTCTCCAGCGGCAAACAATGTCGTTTTGTCGCTAGATAACAGCAAGCTACTTGCGCCCTTTAATGCGTCGCTAGTCACCGTTTGAATAGGCTCATAACGATCCGCTCGCAGGGTAAATACACTGATTGATGCATTGGCGGAATTCGCCACGTATAGGGTGTTTGCATCGGCTGATAATATCATTTTTTGTGGGTTTGCGAATAGAGGCTGTGCTGTATCTCGATTGCCAATTTGCTGTAAAAAAGTGAACTCCCCCTGTGTATCTCTGCGATAAATAGTCAATCGATTACCTTCAAATCCAAGCACAAATAAGTAGTTGTTTTCTGGTGATATAACTACACCAACTGGATTACCGAATGGTTGTTTGTGTACTGGCAGCTTTGACACAAACACCAGTTTATTGTCTTGCAACCTGAACCTAGCAACCGCGTCACTTTTATAACTTGCGACAAAAATATCTTTTTCGTCCAATGACTTTGCGATTTGCCAAGCTCCCAATAATCCGTATGTATCGGCACGTTTAAAGTCATGATCTGATTTAAATACTTGTTCAAAGGGCAAGAAATTACTTATCACTTGGACTTGCTGCCACTTTTTAGCCTTATCACTGGCAAAAACACTCAACGCACCGTCATAAAAGCTCACCATTGCCAAACGCTGTAAATGACTTAACTCAATGAGGCTGGCTGCGCCTTCAAGATATAACCCTTTGTCTTTGCTACTTTTTATAACCTGCCAAGGGGTTAAATAACCCTGTTGATTCACGTTAAAAACCGCGAGGGAATTATCATCACCACTGAGTACATAAGCCTTGTCACTACTTTTAGAAAGCACAATAGCTCTTGGGTTATCTAGGCCATCAACATCATCTACGCCATCGGTTAAGCTTTGTAGCACCTCAAGCATCGACACTTCTGAGCTATGGGCATTTGCTAATGGCAGTGTCAAAAACAAGATAAGACATAGGGTAAGGCATCTACTGAACATATAATAATGAGTCCGAACTTAATTGAAAAATATGGGTTGAGTAATAAGTTAACGATTGAAAAAAATGAGTATATTATAAAATACAAAGAGATGGAGCGGTCGCACATCCATATACCAACCGCTGGTATTTGAGATTAATCGTTTTATAGTGCATAAGTGCTCAGCCAACTGTTATGTTGAGCGTGTCTATAAATACCCACAATGAGAAGCTTTAAAATACTTTTTCTTGCTTCAAGGCTATCCACTTACCACCTAAAACAGGAACTAACATAACACCAACATCACACCCTGGCAACAAAACAACTACAAGCACAGTTCTCATCGTACCTCTTGTAACCCCAAGTAGTATTGCTCATATGCTTAGTTCAGTGCTAAAACGTTTTTCAGTGTTGTTCTAACTTGTACTAGGGTAAACTAGCGCCTCATTTATAATGAGCTTTGAAAATGAACCGCAAAAAGAAAATTTACGAAACCTTAAAGAAAAAAGACAAGCGCGCTAACGCCAAACTCCATAAGAGCAATAAGCCCCGCTATATCTCAAAAGCTGAACGCGAAAAAATGGCTGCTCAGCAATCAGTCAACGAAGAATTAACTGACGAAAACACCAGCCATTAATTGCCTGCATTTTGCGTCAGTTCAGCCAACACATCGTCATTAAAGGTATTGTTCTTCAACAAATTTTTTAGCTTTTGGTCCGCATTGTTGTAAACCGCTAAAATTTGTTGTGCTAACTGTCGTTGAAGGTCTAATTTCGCAGACTTTGACTGATAATACTGCAACATGAGGCCATCTGCAGCCATGCTACGCACGTATTCATTTTGTTCCTTCTCCATGATAGAGACGAAACTATCTGCGATACGGGCATCCGCCAGCGGTGTATTTGTGATGACTTCCAACGCCTGCACTTTCACTTTTTCATCGGTACTGTGCTGTGCAATTTTTAATATGGCATCCACCGTATCGTAGTTGTAATGGCTCATTTGCGTTTTATTCAGCACATACATATTCATCTGTAACTGCCCCATTGCAGATAATCGCTCCACCGCCGACAAACCACTATTTAACACCTTTGCACTCAACGATTTGTTCACTTGCTCTGCATACTCTGGGTCTGTTTTTAATTTGATTTCATAATCTTGCGGTAAGCTCTCATAAAATGCGTAAGCAGGATCTTGATTGCGCATTTTTTCACGTTCTTGCGCTTCTTTTTGCTCAATAACGTTGAGTACTAGCTGCCTAAGATCAGGGTTATTGCCACTACTCACAGCTGGACTTTCTAATGCTTGCTGCTCTAATTCAAAAATACGCTGTTCCAGACGTGCAATATGCTCATTCAACTCTAAAACCTTGGATGAGTTATCACGGTTATTGTCTGGCAATGAACTATTTTGAGCAGCCTCAGTTTCGACGTGCTCTTGCCTTTGTGGAGGGTCTTGAACGAAGTTATACAATGACAATACTAAAGCACTAACCGAGAAAAATATTGTCGAGTAATAAGTTCGATTGGACATGATCATTCCTATGAAAAGCGGATTTTTAAAGAAAAGTGAGTATACCTGAACTGAAGATCAGGGTACACGTCATCGAAGTCAAACAGCCAATGTGAACAATATAGTTTGAGAGTTCGGCTTCTCAAACACTACATGCTATCTATTTGTTATCAGTCACTGTTACTGTGGTTCCCCCCTTGGTGGCAATACTGTAACAATGACGCTGATTGCCTCGCCTGTACTCTTGCTGGATGTCATCGTGGCTCAACATGCGATGATGTAACGCAATTTCACCTATTGCGCCTTGAAATAACCCCGTTTGATAAGACGAGCGGCTACCAATTCGCAAAGGCATGTCATTGGCTAATGATCCCTTTCGAACTGTAGGATCGTGACTGCACACTTTCGCTCCATCAATGTAAAATCGTATGCCACTGGCATCATCCCTATCTACCGCAACAGCAACATGGTGCCAAAGTCCATCAGCGATATTTTTTTGTGCATAGTATGTGGTGCATGAAGCGCCTTCTTGTTCACAGTACCAGCTACCATTGCCGTCGGCGAGTTGAAAACCAAGGTTCCCTTCATCTATAAACAAAACATACCCTTGCACATTTTCCATCTGATTCTCATAGCGCTTGTCGACTATTACACGTTGTCCCATCGCGGTTGTGCGGATCCATGCTGTTAAAGAAAAATCCCCTAACGTCACATCCAACGCATCATCATCGTCAATTTCAACGTAATCATCATAACCATCCAAGCAAAATGCCAGATCAGGTACTTCTTTACTAAGTCGAATAGATTGCTCTTTACTCAAGGCCACTTTGTGCGCCTGCACTTCTTCGATGTTTTCAGTTGGCGGAATAACCCATACGGCGAATAACATGAATATAATCATACATAAACACGTGATCAATTTTTCTTTTGATATACGCTTCTCTTTGCGCTCTTGCCACTTTAATGGCGCATCGATGAAATAACCTTTACCTCGCAAGTTTTTTATGTAGCTGTATTCTTGGCTTTGACCTAATGCTAATCGCAACATAAAAATGCGCTGCTTTACATTTTCGTCTCCTGTGACAATGTCTTGCCACACTAGCTTAAGTAATTGCGCACTTTGCAATGGCTTGGGAGCGTTATCAAGCAAGGCGACGAGTAAACGAAAGGATAGCTCTGATAGTCCCAAGTCCAGATCACCGCGATATACTTTGTTTGTCTCAAAGCAAACACATAAATCCAAAAAATTTACGCTTATATGACAATCACTTGGATTTTTACCAGCCCCTGAGCGATCCTTTTTAGATACATTAAGCACAACCCTGTCCACCTTTTAGAAACCCAACCATAACCAATTATTTACCTATTTTTACCATACAATCAATAAGTAAAATCAGGTTTTACCGAAATTTCACTGAGTTTTACTAGTAAAAATCGAACAATCAAAAGCACACTTTCCCCGCCATCCAGATTTGGGTGTGCTAACAAAACTCAATTATCTGCGACTTCACGTCACACAGAATTTAAAGGAATGAATATATGAATTTGCAACAAGCAAAAAACGCCGCGTTGCTGGGCGTTGCACTGAGTGTAACCAGTGGTCAACTAGCTGCCTTTGAGAAGCTCGTTGAGCAACAACCGGTCAGCGCAATTGAACAAGATGCTGATTATAAAAAGAATAAAAACTTAAATGGATGGGGATGGGAGCAAAAAGTAAAATCATCCAGCAAAGATGATAAAGCTGGTGCCTTTAGTATTGTTGATAACACGGATGACGGAGGCGGGGAGGACTCGAACGCCACTCAAAATACCACACCACCTAAAGTGTCGCATGTTGAGATCAATCAATTCTTTAATGATCAAACATTAACCGAAATGAATATGATCATTAATGCGAACAGTACACCAAACCAACGGTTCAATGTGTTCGTTAATGAAGATAACAATGGTTGGCGCACCATCGCTACCGTCAATAGTACGGGCGAAATTGATTTAGAAGATATTTCTATTTCCGACCATGCTGAATTTGCTGTTGAACCCTGTGTCATCGATGCCAATGGCACTATGGTTTGTGATGATAAGATAAGCGCGGGTATCACGTATAAAGTGCCTACCTCTCAACAGCAAGGCCCGACCGACATCATTCAAGCTCAAATTCCTACCTACTCATCTACGTCTAGAATTACCGGCGTCAGCGAGCTGCTAGAAAAAGGCTTTGACATGGTCAGCGATGGCATAAAGATAAATGCTCATTGCTTTACAACGCCACCAGGTGAAAACCATACATTTGTCACTAGAACGAAAGTCGAGCAAGATTTTAAATTCATAAAATCTCGTGATTTAGCAATCGAGATGCTCGATAAAAAGAACACATTAAAAGGCTCATTGGCATTTGGCCTAATCAACTCCCAAGGCAATTACTATAAAAATAAGCTCTACCAATCTGCAATGAAAAAGCGCGATAAGTCACTATTTATGGGTTTCTTTAAACACATCAATAAAACACTTGTCTCTCGCCCAAACAGTGAGTTAAATCTTAAAAACCAATATTATCAGATGCTAGTAGATGGTAATAAGACCAGCTTTAGAAGCAACTGTGGCGACAAGTACATTTCGTCTATCGACTTAGGCAAGGAGATTTACTACTACATTCGTATCTTAGATACAAAGGGGTATAACTTATCTCAAGAAGACATCAACACTAATTTTGAACTGAAGCTCAAAGAGTTAATTAACTTAGGGTTTACCAGTGATAAAAAACAAACACTACTGAGTGAGTTTGGCCATTTTGAACTCGAAATTCGATCAGTTTCTGCAGGAGCAAATATTGCAGGCGTAGTAACAGCACATAGCTCTTTAGAGTCATTTTTAAGTAGTCTTGAGCAATTTTCTGACCTGAATTCGAGTGCTGCCAACTACACCGCTGTAGGATTAACCACACAAGACTATCCAATACCTGCGCCGTTGGCGCACAAGCCACTTCGAGAAGTATTCTTAGATTATATACCTATTTTAGATAATATAGCGGATTGGTCTTTGTTTAATGGGCAAGTTGAAGACCGCTGCGAAATTTACGGTGAAGGTTATGATTATGTCACCGCTTCAGGCAAAAAAATCAGTAGTGATGTCGGCAAACTTTATCGAGATGGACTTAAACGCACACAATATGACTTATGTAATACGGTGCGTAACACTATCCAAAAAGAGTACAGCCACTGCTTGGCACAAAGCGCATGGCACTCTTGCGTCTCTGGACCTAGCGCTAGTAATTGTAAGATAGGCAGCAAAAACTGTGTTGATTACGCGATGGATATCCATCAATGGACACCTGTAAAATCGATTAAGACTTTGAATGCAAATAAAGGTAGCTGTGGCGCGACTTCTGATTGTATAGAAACTTTCTGGGAAGAAACCTGCCTAAACTCGCCCGAATACATTCTTGATTATCGAGTCAATCATGATTCTAAACCTATCGGGCCATATCAACGAATTGCTGAAGGCTTATCCATCACTGAGTACGATAGCTGGTATGTAAACTGGGTTAAAACTGACCAATTTAAGCTAAGCGGCAAACAATGTGCTCGCCTCACTGCAGAACTAGTATCGAAAGCTCTGTGGAAAAACACATCAAGATATCGTGGCGACCTTTCTGTTCACGGATTTGAATTTACCCATCGAGTGCCATATCGATAGTAACCCCCAATCTAGCCACACAGGACAAAGAGCACTACGCTATTTGTCCTTTTTTACAAAAGGACTAACCCATGGCCACTTTCGAAACGCGTGTATGGCATGCTGATAACAAACCATATCAATCATATGTACCTGATTTAATGCATGATAAGCCGCATTTTACATCAATAAATCTACACGCTATGGTTTCTACATTGAACCAATACGCGATACCACAAGTACACACACGATTTTTTACGCGCTATCTAGCTGGTAATGTCAGCTTAAGGGAAGGTACACAGGTCTCTCATAAGCAACTAGCGCTGTGCTCCATTGCGATACCATCAGATAAACCGGTCATTCAACAACTCTGGTCACAAATATACAACTTTCAACGTGGCTGTCATTTTGCAGCCACACAACTGTCTAACCCAGACTGCACGGCTGAAAGCTTTCTTTACCCTCTACACAAGATCCTCGCGCCAGAGGTGACCAACAGGGGCCGATTTCGAAAGTCCGCCTGTTGGATTGGCGGAAAAACGCCCACCGAAGCGCGCTTTGTTGCCGCTGATGTCAGCCATTTTAAGACATTAATGGCTGACTGGCTTATGGCGCTTAAATCGCAATCACCAATGAGCATTGAAAAAACATTGATGTTATATGATCAATTTTTAGTCATACACCCATTTAGCGACGGAAATGGTCGAGTATCGCGTGTGTTTATGGAAGCGGCACTTTCTCAGTTACGAAATGAGTACTGGTTACACCCATTATTTTACCGTTTAGCAAATTCCTCTAAGCAGTATATTGATGCGCACAATGCTTTTGAACGCGATGAATTAGAACCTTGGTTACTGTACTGGGAAAGCGCGTTCGAGTGGCTCTTTAAAAAACAGCAACAAATTCATTTCGCGCTAGCACAGTGCGAGCAACAATTTCAAAATGCACTTGCTTGTAGTTTAAAACCAATCGGTTGGGATAAGCTTATGCAACAACTTTTCAGTACACCGATAATTCGTTTGGAAACCGCACATCAACACCTAGATGCAGCAACAATGATGTTGCAATCGGGTTTGCTTGTGGTGAAGCACGTGCACGCCATGAACAACATGCCGGTGCTTGAATGCCCGCTCGTATTTAAGCTTTGGCAACGGTGGGAAGATATTTTGTTAGCAAGCGAGCCTGCGTAAGCACGCTCGCCTATATGCAACTATCTGATTAGTGGTCTCTCATTGCTTCACTACCGGTCAACGTCTACATTAAACGATGACAATCCGCCCACATTCATCCGCTTACTTTACAGACATGACAAATATACGACTCAAGTCATGTACCTGAAATAGTTCTGCAAGCATTCGATCACACCATCACTCTAAGATATCGCCTTCAGCTTGGAAGATATGACTTATCAGGATGAACTTTTTGCCTGAACTTGGCGTTAGCTAGTGCGCGTGTTTTTAAAACTAGAAAATGCCAAATCGGTTCACTGACTTTATTTTTAAGACTTAAAAAAGGTGGCGGTTCAATCAAGTTCAGGTTTGTTACTATTTGGGAATAAACATGAAAAATCTTAGCGGTATTCTTTTGGCTATATTGCCAATAATAGCCACAGCGCAAGTCGATGTGCATTACGAACAATGTAAAACAAGCTTTAATTACTTAGGTGCTGATTATCAAGGGACAACCAATAAAAATAACGACGGTAGTCAGTGGTGTTACCTTAAAAACGCACAAGCAGGCAACTACTGGGGTAACGTTAAAGTAGAAACCATTCCTGAATTTAAAACCAAAAGCGGTAAAACCTGTCGCGCACCATCGAGCTATCAAGGTGAGCAGTTTTATGGCTGTAGCTCGCGTAATCACACTACCCCATGGTGTTATACAAGCGAAAGCGAGTGGGAAGAATGTGACGTTGTTGAACCCGCTGAAATGCTAAGCCACACTCATCCAAACCCTACTAAGCGGTTAGATAGAGTTGCGCTCGGTTCATGTTTTAAAACCAAAGGCGATATGCCCGAGGCGCTTGCTCGCTTAATTGGTCAGCAACCGGATTTATTCTTATGGCTAGGTGACAATATCTACGCGGATACCACGGACATGGGTATTATGCGCAGAAAGTATAACGAGAAAAAGCAGAACGAAGATTATCATGCCTTCCTCGAAGCTAAGATCCCTGTAATGGCGACTTGGGACGATCATGACTATGGTCGCAACAACGATGGAAAACATTACCCTGAACGCGAAAACGCACAAAAAGAGTATTTGCGTCATTTTGACGTGCCACAGAATGACCCGCGTTTAAATGGTCAAGCCGGTATTTACGAAGCCAAAATGTTAGGCCGAGCAGGTGAGCAAACCCATGTGATCACGCTAGATGCGCGTTACTTCCGCTCACCAACATTTGATAACTACGGTAAATGTGAAGGCGATCAGAGTACCATGTTAGGTGAAACACAATGGCAATGGCTTGAAAAGGAGCTTGCAAAGCCATCTGAGATCAAGCTGATTGCCAGCGGTATCCAAGTGCTCCCTCCTCTTTATCAAGGGCGCAGCATGTCAAGCTACTGTGCTTATGGTGACGGTAAAACATTCACACAAGCCATCGAGTCTCTAGATGAAGCCGATATGTCGGGCACCAGTTATGAGTCATGGGCGGAGATCCCAAGCGAAAGAGAACGTCTGCTGCGCATGGTGCAAAAGTCTATCAATTCGGGTAAGACCAAAGCGGTGATCTTCTTATCTGGCGATCAGCATTGGGGTGAACTATTGCAAAAAGACATTCCTGCAAGCAGCGAGTTTGGTAAGCAAGCCACTGTTTATGAAATCACCGCCTCAGGCTTTGGTCAAAATTGGCCTTATCACATTGAAAACCCACTGCGTTTACCCGTTTACGCCGATACCAAGGGCGATGGAAAATTTACCCAGCAGTGTAAATTACCATTCAGTTATGCAGGGGTCACTTATCAAGGCTGTATCACACGCGATCACGACAAACCATGGTGCTACACGGAAGTGGACGAAAATGGCAAAGGCGTTGCAGGTCAATGGGGTAACTGCGCAGCAGATGGCGCTAAGATCCCGACTGGGTACGTAGGCAAAGTCAGTGCAGATATGCGTAATCTAACGACCAGCAACCGTCACTTAATCAATAAGTCTGGTAGCAACTATGGCATGTTAGATATTGACTGGAAAAACCGCACCATAAAAATGTCGATTGAAACGGCTGATGAAGAAGCGGTTTCAACCATTATTACGTTCTAATTAAAGAACTCTTAGGAGCCTTAATTAAGGCTCCCTTTTACCACGCAGTATAGTATTTAACTCAGCCATCAGTTCATCCAATTGGGCGTCGAGCTGTTTCTCCATCAACAAACCTTTTTGAAACGCAATTTCCAGTGTCAGTACCTGTTTTAATGTCGATAAGGTTGCGACGTAACCTGCAAGACTACCCGAATTTTTTGAGAGACTTTGAGCAACAATGCTTAAATTAGCTATTTTACTCAAACTGTCCGATGAAATGTTCTTACTCACAATGGGCATCACAATGATTTCATCAAGGTATGTCGGCATAGGGGGAGGATTATTTTTATAGGCGCTTTGTACTTCCGTTTTCGCTTGCAAAGTAACAATATAATCCAACAGCCCTTTTGAGTAATCAAAACTGGTGTCCACTGTTTCTTGTGCGGCATTGAGCAACTTAATGACATCAGCCTTTTCAGCTTGCTGTGCGTGATAGTTACTAATGCTAATCGCAACGAGCACCCCGACTAACGTCGCCAGTAAGGTCAACACATAATTAACCCCCACATTGTGACGCTCAATGACTTTTGAAAAACGAGGTAAAAAAGCAAAACCACCACTTATCACCAACACCAGCGTCAAAACCACATACAACATTTATTTATCCCTTTAAATAAAACGATTGGCATACTAACAAAATTGTTCATAAAACCGATTTTATTTAAAACATGTCGTTTTTTTTCAATAATTTTTATGGGCAAAAACCCTAGACTGATGTGGTTAACACAAAAGGAGAAACACGATGACCACACGTATAAATTACTTTGACCTTGTACCGGGTGCGATGGATATTTTAATGACCCAAGAGAGTTATTTGAAAGCACAATTTGAGAGCAGTGAAACTTTGTCATTGACGTTACTTGAACTGGTTAAACTGCGTGTTTCGCAAATCAATCAATGTGCCTTTTGCATCAATATGCATAGTAAAGATGCGATGGCACAAGGTGAAAGTGCAGAACGGATCATAGGGTTAAGTGCATGGCGTGGTATGCCATTGTATAACGAAGTTGAACGCTGCGCGCTTTCATGGGCGGAGTTACTGACTTTGGAACAACACGTCGGTGAGCAAGAGTTTGAAAATGCCAGAAAAATTCTGTCTGAGAAAGACCTTGTGAATTTGACAATTGCCGTAAATGCGATCAATAGTTGGAACCGAATGACTAGAGCATTTAACCCAGGTATTACCAAGTAAAATGCGCTGATTAAAAGGATAATTAAGTGGGCTCAGGGTTTAATTTCAAAATATTCAAACCTAAAAGGCGGTTAGCAGACTATATACAAGCCATTTGGGTTGTGCGCACCAACGAAACAATTGCTGAGCCTATACATCGCTACCTCAATAGTGACGGCTGTACAGGGTTACTCTTTAACCTTAGCGGTCCAATCCAACTTAGTGAAAACAGTCTACCTGGTGGGGTCATCGCTCAACCCATTAGTACTAAAACTGAGTCTATTCTTGTGCCTGCAAAGTGTTGTGTCGTTGGTATTCGGTTTCATCCAGCAATCGGCCACGCCATTGTTGGTAATCACTACCAACAACCCACTAAAATTGACCCCACGTTAGAGCAAAACCAAATTTTTGGAACACTCTATAACACACTCAAACAAATTACTCAGCCATATGCACAGATAGCCACAACGTACCGATGGTTATCGGATAATCTCACGCTGTTCAATTCATTACCCCGCTCCCTCACACAAGCGATTGAAGCAATACAAACATCTATCCATAACGAAATACTCGGTACAGATTCGTCGATTAGTCAGCGACAACTAGAAAGGCAATTTAAAAAGTGGTTGGGGATCACCCCAAAACATTTTCAAAGAGTCATACGCGTACATCATACGCTCATTTCATTGCGGCAATTTCCTGCTTTGTCACTCGCCCATGTTGCCAACTTACATGGCTTTACCGACCAAGCTCATATGACCCGAGAACTTAAGCAAATCGCACAAATTACACCTAAGCAGTATCGCTCGTTAAGTCATAATAGCTAGCCAACTTAACTCATTGTATTTTGGTAATTTATATATTTGGCATGGTGCCTCTTGTGTCGAAAAGGCAATAAAAACGCACTTAGTTTTAGGGCATATGAGCAATGCCATCTATAAGATGCTGCGATGCGGTACCACAAAACCAAAAGTGCATTTATAAATAAGGACTTATTGAATTCCTAAGTCAATACATTAATTTACTCATCACCACTGCCAAACTCATTGGGGTGCCGAACCCCTGCATCACCAATTTCATCCCAAGGTGCTTTTGAATCAACAAACAAGTGATGAGCCACTTTGAGATTTTCACCCCCATGAACAATTGAGCCCACAGGGATATACATACGCTGCTCGTCATTTTCACCGGGCATTGGGGTGCCACATATTTCGCAAAAATAGCAATGCCAATCGTGCTGAGGCTTTCGCCAATGGCGAAGCATCTCCACTCCTTTCACCCAATTAAATAAGTCTTTTGCCACAATAACCACCGCAGCGCCACTGACACTTTGGCAAATTGAACAATGACATAAGTAAACATCTTTGACATCACATTGCGCCGTGAACGCAATGACGCCACAGTTACAGTGCCCAGAAACCATCTCCATTCTCCTCGCTCAATTGACTTATTTAACCTAGGGCCACTCATTTAGAGGAGCCTGACCTTCGTCAGGATGATGAAAGCGTATGTTTGCGTGCTTTTGTCTTTCTAAATTTAGCTTCATCGCTAAGCCTATTTCGTCATTCTAAATTTGTTTCAGAATCTCATCACCTTAAGCGAGTGCGTTACTAGTTTAACCTCAGATTATTTAGTCCCTATAAAAACGTATTTAACCTCAAATTACTATTCATCTTCGCGATAACTTGTTACTTATTGAATGTCTTATTTTTGCGAGAAGTTAACGTGAACGTTCATCTAGTTGTTGCCCATCCAAACCCACATTCATTCAACGCTGCTCTGCATAAAACCGCATGCTCAGCTTTAGTACAAAATGGGTTATCAATTACCGAGTCAAATCTGTACGAAGATAACTTCAACCCAGTTATTAGCCAAAACGATACGCCTGACGTACCTAAAGAAGAATTCAGCGTAGCCAAAGCACAACGCTGGGCACTCGCCAATAATGGCTTTGAATCATCCATAGAACGCGAACAAGCAAAACTTGCAGCGTGCGATATCCTAATATTGCAGTTCCCTCTTTGGTGGTGGTCATTTCCTGCCATTCTAAAAGGCTGGATTGACAGAGTGTTGACCTCGGGATTTGCATATGGACAAGACGCAACACTACTTCCTAAAAAAGTAATGTATTCACTGACTACAGGAGGAGCGAGCAATGATGAAGAACGCGCCTATTATCAAACAAAAATAGATGGATTATACCAAGATGTGTTTGGTTTTATGGGTTGGGAAGTGCTAACTCCTTTTATTGCTCACGGCGTACAGCAAAAATCTTTTGCTGAGCGAACCGAACTACTAAAGCAATACGAACAACACTTACTTAAATTGATTGTCGACTAGCAGCAATTAAGCATTGTTTTGAAAACGTATTGAAAAAAATCAAACAGCCCACATTGTATAGGTTGTTATGTCGTACTGTTCAGAGTGTTATGTTACCTTGGTTGTTTAAATTTACAGTTTTGTGTTTATTTTTGTTCGGTGCGCCTTTTAGCTCTGAGCAGATAAGCAATGCTGAATCTGAATTAATCCCCCAGACAACTCATGTTCAAATCACTAATTTTGAGCTTACTAACAGTCCACTGCAAATATCAACTGACCAAAAAAGCCAAAAAGACACTCAGCTGTTTACGCATCAGCTAACACGAACTTTGCAAACACTTGCAGCCAAGTTTACACACCCGTGGCAATTGGCTGATTTTGTTTTAGTGGTCGAACTACTTACCGACACGTTTATAAGCGAAAATCGCCTGCGCCCCGACAAGCTCAGTGCTCCTTGGTACCATTCAAATACTCGACCATTGCGCCGCATCATCGACGGCTGCAAGCCTGCCAACTTGCTCTATAAATCTAGGCTCACTTTTCACGCCTAATGTATCAATGGGGTCAGAGTTGTTGATTTTGTTTGTTGATTACAAAAACAAATTTGAAACGAGTGATTCTACAGGCTCGTTACAAATCTTGAGGTAGTTCAGGCTATGGATTTAGAAGAAAAAGAACAAAGGGCAGAACTTATAGCTAATGAATGTGGTGGAATCCACTTTCCCTATGAAGCGTTTTATATACACTCTATCCCATACTCAGCAGGGTGCTGTTTAGAATCCTTTGATAGGTTTGACCACTTTAAAACTCAGGATGTAACTCCTGATTATCTTGTTTCGATACTACAAGAGGCTGTTGGTCATGCTGCTGCACTTTCAAGGTACTTCTGGCCATCGCCAAAAGGTAAGAAGAAAGAAGCTCAGCAAAATAAGCTAAGAATAAATCGTGGAAAGAAGCTCTGTGGTGCATTTGGCCTCAATGAGTCTTCCCCTTTGTGCAACCGAGATTTGCGAAACGCCTGGGAACATTTCGATGAGCGATTAGATGGTTACTTGTTAGAGCACGAAGCTGGTATGTTCTTTCCTAGCTCAATAGTTGACGACCACACATTGGCAGATGATCCCATCGGGCATATTTTTAAGCTGCTTGACATCGACAATAATTGCTTGGTTTTGTTGGGGGATAAGTTTTTCTATGAACCGATCCGAAATGAAGTGAAAATGGTTTTCGAGAAGGCAATGGAGTTTGACCAAAATGGGTCTCGTTTTCCAATATGCGAAGCCGATTTTTAACAAAACCATCCAGCCGATGCCTTCCCGCCGCGCCTTTTGTGCTTGGCGCGAGCGCCAGTTTAGTACAAAAGGCACTCTGGTCCGTTGCGGGAGATGGCTGCGTTGAAGATCTGATTTTGGCACAAAGCCGTCCTTTGGCTCTAACTGGTTTTTGTCCAGAAACGAGCCAGAGCTATCGTCCGCTTCTCACTCATAGCTGTCTGTCAGGTGAAGTCGAGATCTATTCACCACAACTGTAAGATCAGATATGAGCTACTACAAACTGTCAGATTACCTCCTATTGCTCGAGTCTGACAGTTCAGTCAAAACGCATTATCACTCATTAACTAAAACTAAAGCGACTGCTTACGAAGTTCCGTTACCTGCTCAAAGCCAATGCCCCAATTGTCGGTGCTCACTTCATCAATCACAACAAATGTGGTTTCGGGGTTTTTGTTAAGCACGTTTACCATTAATTCTGTGCAGCCGCGAATAATGGCGCGTTTTTGCTCACAGGTTACCCCTTCGTCGGTCACCTTCACGTTAATATATGGCATTATTTATCTCACTTGTTCATCTGAATATCACAGTACATTTTATTGACTATCAACCACTTGCCTTGCTCTTTAAGTAATCCTAAAAAGTCCACATAGTTGAACTCAAACAGTGGGCAACTGACTTTTACCATCGCCATATCTTGGACCACTTCAATCGACAAAATGGCATAGCCAAACTTGGCACCCAACTTTGCTGGAATGGGGCGGTTCGCCACATCCGCAAGCCACTGCGATAAACTGCGCCTAGAATTTGGCGCTTTGAGCCACGCATCGGTATGAAAAAGTGACTCTAAAAGCGCTGTATTACCGTGGTGCAAACCATTAAAGTAGTTTTCTATCAGCGCAGTAATACTCGCAAGTTCACCGTTTGTTGAGGGCATTGCTTGCATCATTCACCTCTAACTCGCCGCATCACTTGATGGCTGCTGAGCTTGCTCTGCTGCAACGGCTTGCTTAAAACTCGGCATAGCTTCAACACGCGTAAGCATCGCTTGCGTGCGTGCACCGATGACAATGTCTACTGGGAAAAACTGCCCCCAATAGGCATAGACCGTCAGTAAAATATCCGCCGCTGAAGGTGAGTTTCCTCCTAAGTAATCATGCTCTTTTAGTCTAAATTCAACCACTTGCCAAAGTTGATTAATGCGCGCAGAGGCACTGTGCAAGGCCGCAAGTTTTACTTGTTCGTCCTGTATATTTTGCGCGATAAAAAATAACTTAGAATAAGCTGGGTGCATGGTTGCATTGGCAAACAAAATATCCTGTACCGCACCTTGATAGCCATCTGGGTCGACTGGCAACATGGGGCTATGATGTTTATGCAGTAAATACAGTAAAATTGCCGCACCTTCGGTGAGAATTTTGCCATCATCGATCAGCACCGGAATGCTGCCAACTGGGTTTATTTTCTCAAACTCCTCCACCGTATCTTTGTTTATTAATTCCACGTTTTGGCCAAGCTCGCGCAAAATAACTTGAGTGGCTAACGAACAGGCTCTGGGTAAGTAATACAAGGTATACATAATCATCTCCTAACTGAGTATTTTAGTGTTGGTCATTCCCCTTGTTGGGGCGCACTGAAATAATAGGGGGATTATTCACTTTCTTATATATCAACAATGTGCATATACTGTTCTCAGATTAAGAACAATTAAATTCACCTTAATAGGCAATAAACGCAATGGATAAATTGAGGGCCATGCAGCTGTTCGTAAGGCTAGCAGAATTAGGTAGCTTTACTCGTGTTGCAGAGCAAATGCACTCGTCTAACTCAATGATAAGCAAAGAGATCAGCCGATTAGAAAGTGAGCTGGGGGTGCGTTTATTGCATCGCTCTACACGCAATGTACAACTAACGCATATTGGGCAGGGTTACTTACAGCGCGCACGTGAGATCTTAAACAAAGTGGATGAAGCCTACTTATTTGCTCAAGACTTGCAGCAAAGTATTAAAGGCAAGCTGAGAATAAACGCGCCGATGGCATTGGGCATTACCGACTTATCAACCTTGTTTGCCGACTTTATGCAAGCCAACCCTGATATTGAGCTAGATATTCACCTTGGTGACGAAAGCATCGACTTAGTTGAACAAGGGTTTGATTTAGGCTTTCGCGCATCCAGTACGCTCGTTGACTCAACCTATGTGGGCCGACCACTCACCAAATTTAAATATAAAGTGTGTGTCTCACCTAAGTATTTAGCTAAATATGGCGAGGTGAAACAAACGCACGAACTAAAGCACCATAACTGCTTTGTTTATAGCTACTTTAAAGGCAAAAATGTGTGGCCCTTAGATGGTGGCGTGGCAATTGGTGGCAAGCTCAAAGTAAACAACACCATTTTTATGATGGAATCTATCAAACAAGGTTTAGGCATTGGTTTTATCCCTGACTTTGTCTGTCAATCCGCCCTAGACCGTGGTGAAGTGGTTGAAATATTACCTGATGCGATACGCCCGAGTCTCACCCTCTACGCCCTCTACCCTGCCCGACAGTTTGTGCCACCCAAACTGGTGCAATGTATTGAGTATTTAGAGCAGTGGTTTAAACGCGCGAACATGAACGACGAAAACCGTGAGTAAACAACACTATTGCTTTGTCGCTTTTACCGTATAAATTCAATAACCCGCAATGATCACAGCCACATAAAATATTGGAGCGTTCAACGCTTATATTGCGAAGGGCAATAACCTCGACTCACGCTAGGGTGACGCAACTTTACATGCTTAGTTGCTCGGCTAGTCATCCGCCTGCGCCACAATTTAAAACTACTTGCCTTTAACTCTTGGCGCATAAAGCGGATCACTTGTGATTCGTTTAAACCAAACTGCTGTTCTATAGCTTCAAAGGGGGTTCTATCTTCCCATGCCATTTCAATAATTCGGCTTTTCTCTTCGTCTAACCACATTCCTTAACCTCCAATGGTACTTTTGACACGCCCTTATACGATGTATGGCCATTAAAGGTTTGCACCGCACCTCAATTTAGGTTGGTTATAGGAAACACAAAATACGATATAAAAATATTTATATCTAAAAGTACCCAAATAATGCCCATTGCAATTATAGTTATGCTATTCACAAAAAAATTACAATTAATGCAAAGGAATAAGATGCGACCGTCTTTTGATGACTTGGCCTATTTCAGCGAAGTTGCTAGCACCCATAACTTGTCACGCGCCGCACAACGACTTGGGATCACACAACCGAGCATGAGCGCGGCAATAAAACGACTAGAGCAGATATTTGATACACAGCTACTGATAAGAAGCCGAAATGGCGTAAAGCTCACGCAATCAGGTAAAGCGCTTGCGCTGCATAGCCGTAAGTTTATGAGTGACTGGGAACAACTCCATTCTAATGTTACTCGAGCAAGTACCGATATGGTGGGCACTTTTAGTATTGGCTGCCATCCGTCCGTGGCACTGTATACCCTACCGATTTTATTACCAGTACTAAAACAAAAGTATCCCTCTTTAAAGCTTAACCTAGTGCATGACCTTTCCCGCAAAATTACCGAACAAGTCGTCAGTGGTGACATCGACTTTGGGCTGGTCATTAACCCAACTCAACACCCAGATTTAGTGATCCACAAGCTCTTTATGGATGAAGTAACATTGTGGCACAATCCGGCGGCTTCGTGTCTGCACATGCAAAACGATTGCACTGTTTTATATTGCGATCCCAACTTAAAGCAAAGCCAAGCGCTGTTAAAAATGCTCGATTTAAGTCAATTTCAAATTGAGCATTCTAATAACCTGGAAGTCATTGCCAGTCTAGTCGCCAAAGGTATTGGTGCCGGCATTTTGCCAGAGCGAGTCGCTAGAAAGTGCATGGAACCATTACGCCGCCTTGAGAAAAACAACGCAATGGTGGTGGATGAATTGTGCTTAATTCATCGTTTTGACATTCAAAACAACGTAATTGGTCAAAACCTAAAATTTGAAATTAAACACGCATTGGCAGAGCCTGTGGGTTAGTTCTGTTTGGCGTCATCCAGCTGTTGGCAAGTCACGGCGCTGGTTATCGCATGCACATCGTAAAACGTTAACAAACTATCAAACACCTCACCAAACGTACTGCCATCTTTGGTGCTGATGGTGACATAAGTCATATAGTATTGCGTGAAATAGTTAAACGCATAGAGTATACCATCACGACTGACCGAGACCGGCGCCAACTCATAGGTGCCCTGATCGGTTAAGTAATCAGATTTCACCTCTAATTGCGCCAATAACTTATTGTAATAGCGCTCCTCACTACTAAAACCATTAAGCCCTATGCCGATACCACAATTACCACCGCGTAATTGTGGATATTGCACACGCAACCGAACTTCAGACGCGCTTGCATCCAATGTTGCAAAGTTACTGCTGGCGTCAAACCAATTACCGGGGCCAGCAAAAGCAGGTAATGCCATGAGACTGGCAACGAGCGGTAGTGTCATTTTCTTAAAAATACGCCTAACTGGACGAGCCATACTAAATACTCCTTACATGTTGTGATTTAGCACCATCATAAAAAGAGTCAATCGCAAGATAAAATAGGAGTTTTCAATGCATAGCATAGTGATTATCTATGGCTACAAAAGCGTCAAAGTGAGGGGCAATGTCATAAGATGTGGGGCTACTCAAACCTTGTTCAGCCCCATTATATTGAGTGCGTGAGAGATCAACCAATATTAGGCTAAACCCCCAACGTACGTTTTGAAGTATCCGAAGTCGTTCTTAATGACGTTTTACCCCTCGCTTCAGAGATAAACAAATCGCTATCGCCCCCCACTACAAGCAGTGCATTGTTATGCGATAGTTCTTTTAATTTTATCGATTTTACTGTTGGCTTTTTTTTCATTATTTTGGTCCTCTTAAATCAGAAGGCTGTTCATACTCGGCATGATTTACAACCGCACTTTGAACATTTTTTATTCAAGCCACAGCATGGTACTGAGTCAGATACTATTCCACAATCATAAAATTTAAGGAATTTTTCCCTAAAATAGAGTCTTTGTAGTAAATTGTTATTGGTAGAGAAAATATCCGCACGTGAGGGTAACTGCGTCAGAATATGCGCTGATGAACGCTCACAGTTCTTTTTTGCGCTCGAATTTCTATTGTTCGATCCTCAAGATACACTAATCCCATTTTTTTGATCACGGCTCTTGAACGTTCATTTTCAACAAAGTGTGTGGCTTCCAGACCCTTTAAACCACGCTGTTCTTTGTAAAATGAAACCAAACCTTGAACGGCCTCTGGCATAACCCCCTTACCCCAATAATCGAATCCTAACCAATAGCCAAGAGCGCCAATACCATCTGTTAACGTCACAAAGCTAACAGTTCCTATAATATCGTCATTACCCGCTTGAGTTATGGCATAAACAACGCCTTCGCCACGCTCAAACTTCGCCTGATGGGTGCTGATCCACTCAACTGCCATTTGTTCAGAGTAAGGGTAAGGAATATTTTTGGTCATTTCACTCACTCGCTTATCACCAGCAAGATAGGCAACACGAGCGGCGTCACTAAGCTGAAAAGCACGAAGTAGTAAACGTTCAGTAGAAATGGTTAATTGCATTATTTGTATTTCCTCACTTAGTTTTTTACTTAATCTGAGGTTTGGATAAGAAATAGATTAACTTTCCTTCTCATCTTGCCAGATAACAAGGCGAATTTACGTATTAATAGCGGGCTATTAGAAGTGAATTCAACGCAGTTAGCCTTGAAATTGACTGCTAGAAAAATATTCGTTATCCGAAGCATCAGGTTAGTAGGTCGATGGCTTCACCATGAAAATACAACCTTCTAGCGCTTCTTCATCAGGTACTTCGGTTATTGCAAAACCAAACTTTTCATATGCCTTAATCGCGCCTTGATTGTTTTCATACACAAACAATGAGCACTCACTCACACCCAACGACTGTAAACCTCTTTTACATAGAGCAAGCATTAATTGCTTCGCAATGCCACGCCCTCTTTGTGTTGGACTGACGACTAAACGCGCCAAATGGCATCGACCAGCGCGCAAATAATATTGCCCAAACGCCAAAAGCACACCGTCATTCGAGTGCAACACCAACGTATTTTCATCGGTAATATTTAATTTGCGCCTGAGTAATTGGTAATTCAATGGTAATACCACATTTGGGCCAGCCCACTGGGTCACTTCTTGCTGATTTGCAAACCAAGTGGTGAGTTGTCGTAAATGGGCGTTGGTGGCTATCGCAGTGTGCATATCAAACATCCTAAAACCTTTAAAATACCTATTTAAAAAACAAATGCAATGACCACCTTATCGCTAAATAACCTGAGGTTTCGATAAAAATAGATTAACTCACTGTTTTTAGGGCAAGTAATCACTTTTCTCTCTTATCTAGCCAGTTAATTTTAAGAATAACAAAGCAAATTTATGCAGTAATAGCGAGCTAAAAAACGTGCATTCAACGCAGTTAGCGTGAAAGCTGACTGCGAGAGAGATATTAGTTATCGAAAGCTCCGATTAATTTCCTAGCGCTTTTGAGCAAAAGCGGGATACATCAAAGCCAAAAAATCATTATTTCCTCTATTAATTTGAGGTATAGATATCGGCCCTATCAGCCTCTCTAGTGGCTTTTTATCTGCGTAAACTCGTTTATGCAATAGCGCATTACTGCTTGCCTTCATTATCTTTTTTTCCTAACTAAATTGTACCTAATTTGCATCATAAAATTGGTAGACGGCCACGTAAAATAGAAGTAAGCAATGAGTAACATAGGGCAAAACTATGGATTAAGCTGCATAAACTCAGCTCAGAGGCACACAAAATTCAGATCAAAAACACGACTCAACACAATCGCTTCTTAATGACGACTAAAGCGCCTATATACCACAAGCCGCGTCAACACACTTACAAACCAATTAAAATTAAATGGTTATATCGATTTAACGATAACTCCACGCCCATCATAAAAATAGGTACGAATATATTGACTCTCAACATTGTTATAATATAACATTTCAATAATGATATATTATAACATTTCAGGAACATCAAATTGAAAGCACACTTGTTACTTAGTTTTGTCTCACTGGTTGCCCTCGCAGGCTGTGGCTCAGACAAACATACACTCACTCCGATAAAACAAGAGAGCCACGAAGAGCAAGAGACCCCCGTTAGCAAACAGCCTGTTATCACGTTGCCGCAAGGGCGACTCGCTATTGCACATACTGATACCGTTTCCATTTACAATCTGGAAGATGGGCGCTTAGTTGAGTCATTAACAATGGCGTATCAAGAACTCACACTGGCAAGCAGTGCCCAAGGGCGGTATGTGCTGGCGATGTCACGCCAAAATGATCTGGTTCAATTCATAGATTCAGGTTTACACCTAGAAACAGCTCAAAATACGCAAAGCCTTCACCAAGATACGCCCCGCTTGCTCGGTTTTGAGCTTTACGACAGTAAGGCGACCCATTATGTACCGAGTACACAAAATGCATTACTATTTTTTGACGGCGATAAATACAGTGGTAAAGATGCAAGCTTTGCGTTACTTTCAGACACCAGCATTGAGAACAGTACAGTGCTTGCAAGCCATGATTACACAACCTATATGCATGGTACGGGGCAAGTTCGTGGAGAGTGGGTAATAGCCACATTGCGCGACCCACAAAGCGAAAGCTCGCTTCCAAGTTCAATTGCTTTATTTGAAAAGCATGGCGATCATTTTCACCAAGAGCAAACCTTTGAACATGCCTGCCCTCAATTACATGGCAGTATTCAAACTACATCTTACATCGCGTTTGCCTGTACTGACGGCATTGTAAAAGTAACGCAACAAGACGACACCTTTACATCGGAACATATCGCCAATACTGACGTATTACCCGAGGGCCATCGCATTGGCAAACTCATTGGCAGTCATAGCAATGCCCATGTGCTAGGTATAGCTAGAGGTCACTTCTACCATGTTGACTTAGCGCACAATGAAATTAGCGCTTTTAACTGGCAACCAGAAGGGGTTGAAAATTACTTAGCCTACGGAATAAGCGCAATCTCTCAAGACTTACTGATCCTAGACGAACAAGGTTATATCAACGTATTTGATAGTGAAAATAATTGGCAAGCCGCGGGGAGATTCAAAGCAATCGAGACAATTTCAACTGATGTACCAACACTGTTAATAAACAATCAGGCGTACGATGTGACTTACATAGTACACGACAAAGAAGTGATTTCATTGGATCTCAGTGCACAACAAGCCAACGTGCTTTTGACCTTAACTGAAACCACTGATTCTGCCGCTTGGACAGGCATTCCTGCAACAAATTAACCCCTCCCTTAACCATTTTGCGCTACCACTGGGTAGCGCGTTTTTTTGGTACAGGTTAAGATTTTGAGTGTTGCGGAGCGAGTTCGTGTGACAGTGAGTTCAAGCGATTCAGTTCAAGTGACTGTCCATTCGCATACTCTAACCTTTTGATCAGATAGATAAAAGGTAGGAAGCGGGTAATTAATAAGCAAATAAAGGTAGGGGTCTTGATTACCTCCGTAGATTATCTACTACGTCACCGTCCTTTTTTCTTCTTTGCATTATTTTTTTTCTTGCTCCTTGCTGTCCTACCGCTTCCATGTGCAGTAGAGACGACTTTCTCGGTGAACCAAGCTTCTATATTCTCCGAACCGGTCAATATCTTAACAAGGTTCGGTCTAGTTGGTAGGCTGGATAGCTTATCGGGCACCGCAAGCTTTCGAATAAAATTTTGATACGCAGACGCGACGGTTTCATAGTTATCAATCACTTCCCTAAGTTTTTTCATATACCTGCTTTCAATATGATTAGTTAAATGTGTCGCTTTATAAACCACACCCTCATTGAATTTCTGTGTTTGGACATCCGAATCAATAGCTTCATAAATCAACGATACAGCTTGCTCATCAGGTAATTGAATCTTCAGCTCATTATACGACTCCTCTTCCGAGTTACTAATAAACTCAAAGTAATCCTTAGCACTCCCAGTAAAATCCTCAAATATCCCGGCTGTTAGTTCATTGTGACGAGTTAAGGCGACTCTAAATTCGTGTATTAAATCTAGATAGACACCGTCGCTCTCTACTGCGGTAGGCGAATAATTACTCGTAACCTGAGCATACTGCTCTACCAAGTGCCGCTTTATCAAAAACTCTTTCACCAGATTATTAAACTTTCCAATGATTTTCGCAGTATGACTCATGGCTTGGTCTACTTCGTTTTCCTCTTGTTCACGTAAGCCTTCGTGTAATTCAAGCTCTTGTGCTCTTCCTAATGACTCTGGACCGTTCTGTTCTTCCATCTCACTATTCGAATCTCCTCTCGTGGATAGCGTTTCACCTACATCCCACCCCATCGTCCTGTTCAATTCTAGCGCTCTAAAAAGTGTGAGTCGTTGCTCAAACTCATACCCATGGGGGTTCAACTGCTGATTAACTTTGCCCCCCTGATACACAACCGAACCTAAAGTCGCACTGCCATCCTCATACTCATGAATATGAAACTCAAACATATCCGTACTACTTCCGAATTTAAAGTTGCATCTGTAAATAGCCAGGTTTACCTCAGTCGTAAATCTTCCAGCCTTCTTATTCCCCGTATCTTTAATTCGCGTCACTTTTAGATATTCAGGTGCCTCAAAAGCCATATTAAGCATGTTAACTACCCTTTGTTCAACCTCGCTATAATGGTCAAACCTCGACGAGTTATTCATTGGAGGAACATACCTTCCGGGCATACGTTGAACTGAAATGGTTGTAGGTGTCTGCCGCGAAGGCGTTCCATTTTGACACGAAGTCACGGATTTTTTATGTGCCATATTAGGCGCATAAGTCGGTTGCGGAACTTTACTCTTATACATTATTTCTCCTTATTGCCTGAAGTTAAACGTGTAGTGGCACTTTTATCAGCACGGTTTGTTGCTTGCTGCAATGTGGTCACGTAAACCCCATTTGGGCTTACGTATAAAAGAGTGGAAACACAGAGACAAATGAAAAAAATATTTAGACAGCCATAATAAAATTATCACTGTGGCTGTCTTTCATTTTAAGGTAAACATGATGGCGGGGCCAGGGTAAGATCATGAACTTTACCTTGACATAATTTTATGATCTTATACTGCTTTTCAGATTAAGCAGCACAATTATGTCAGCCAATACTTTGTTCGAACACTTTTCTTCAATTGATGACCCACGCCAGCAAGGCAAAGTACAACATACATTGTTCGATATTCTGTTTCTAACTATCAGTGCCGTGATCGCAGGTTGCCAAGGTTGGGAAGAAATTGAAGAGTTTGCCCATGACAAGCTATCTTGGTTACGTAAATTTATAGCACTATCGAACGGTGTGCCTCGGCATGACACGATTGCAAGGGTTATAAGCCGTATCGATATGACCCAGTTTCAAGCCAGTTTTTCTCAATGGATGCACAGCTGTAGTGAACTCACAGACGGCAGTGTGGTTGCCATTGATGGAAAAAGGCTAAAAGGTTCATTTAAACAGCCAGATAGAAAAGATGCTATCCACATTGTCAGTGCGTTTGCCTGTGAAAATGGTGTTACGTTAGGTCAATGCAAGACCGACTCGAAGTCCAATGAAATCACCGCAACCCCAGAGTTGCTACAGTTACTAGAGCTAAAAGGTTGCTTAGTAACGATTGATGCGATGGGCTGCCAAAAGGAGATTGCGAAGCAAATTATAGAAAAAGAAGCAGATTATTTGCTGGCTCTCAAAGCCAATCAGGGCAACTTATTTGAACAAGTGAAACAACTCTTGCAACCAGAAATCACACGCCAAATAGCGAATGACAGCCTACTAAGTGAAGTAGATTATCAACGAGGTCGAGAAGAATTCAGAGCGGCTGTTGTCTGTCATGAAATGGCTCAAATACCCGCAAGAGCTGGCTGGCCCAATTTACAAAGTGTAGGCGTGATAGTGTCTTATCGTAAATCGGATAACCAAAAGCAAGGTGAATTAACCTATCGATATTACATAAGTTCAGCGAACTTGAGTGCGCAAAGACTAGCTGAAGCCACGCGAGCACATTGGTATATTGAGAACAGTCTTCATTGGTGTTTGGATGTGGCGATGAATGAAGATGGTTGCCGTATACGCCGCGGCGGAGCAGCAGAAGTGTTGGCTGGTGTAAGACATATTGCATTGAATTTATTAAAGAAAGAGACATCCTTTAACAAAGGTGTACGCGCTAAACAGCTAAAAGCAGCTAGAAACGAGTGCTATCTAGAAAAGGTATTGAATAGCAAGTGATTTTTCATGCTCTTGCCCTGATGGCGGGGCTTATTGATGATATTTTTCTAGCTAAGAAGCCGAGCATAGTAGGGCACGGCTTTAATTCATATACTGCTCTCAGTTTAGTTAATATACTTTAATGCGAAAGTAGTTAGCAGCATTGTGAGTTATAAGTGATTCTTGCACATGCAGAGGCACAAGTTGCCGCGGCTGTTTTTACTCCATCAGCTCCATCTTCCCCGTCTTCCCCGTTTCTACCACCTGTTCCAGCCGCAATTAATTTTGTAGCTTTACCAGAAAGCAGATTGTCAGACATATTCAAAGATTTTAATGATTTTTTGTTCAATCTAAGTTTCATAACATTTCCTATTGTTTTAATAAATAATCCACTTTGGATACAATATACCGTACATTTAAATAGTCCCCTTTACAAGTACAAAGTTATTAAAAAAGCTTAGCAATAAATAAACAAGACTAAATAAAAAACAAAATAAACAAGACAGCCATAATTAAATTATCAACAAATGAGCCTATAAACGCAGTTTGACATTCTCACGCCAACACCACTTGCTCATTGTTAATTTTTGTTTCATGCGAGATTTTAGGGCTAAATTGCACAGAGCTAGGCGTGATTTTGTCTACTTATTCAGCATCATTCGGTTTTTCTTACACCGTTAGGGTTGTAGAGTGATTTATGCGAGTAGCTTCTCACAATGGCTGATGCCAGTTCGCCGTTTTACTTCTAAATGTGCGTAGTAGTAAACAAAATAAACAAGACAGCCATAATTAAATTATCAACAAATGAGCCTATAAACGCAGTTTGACATTCTCACGCCAACACCACTTGCTCATTGTTAATTTTTGTTTCATGCGAGATTTTAGGGCTAAATTGCACAGAGCTAGGCGTGATTTTGTCTACTTATTCAGCATCATTCGGTTTTTCTTACACCGTTAGGGTTGTAGAGTGATTTATGCGAGTAGCTTCTCACAATGGCTGATGCCAGTTCGCCGTTTTACTTCTAAATGTGCGTAGTAGTCATCAAGCTTGTTGGGCCGCCCTACAGCGCCTTTAAAAACTCGGGTAAATTGCGTGGTGAGTTTTAGCCAGTTTTCAGGGGCAATGTTTAATCGCTCTAAAATAGGCAATGTGTGCTGCTCTATATGTCCGCGTTTATCTTCTCGCATGCAGCGGCCGGTTAGTTCAACTAACTCTAGGTAAGACTTTAATTCGAAAGGGAGCCCTTTGGGCATGTGTTTTCTGGGGCTGCCTGCAAAGCGAGCGAGTTGCTTAGGTTGTTTTGCATCTTTGGCAGCTTTAATGCGCTTTTGCACACTAGTGTGGTCAGAGTCTTCTGGTGTTTTTGCCATCTTCGCTCTGATGGGGTTTAAATCAACATACGCCATACAGGCTGCCAAGGCTGCTTCATCTAAAAGCGCTTGAGATTTAAAGCGCCCTTCCCAAAAACGACCTGTGCAGCTATCTTCTTTATTCGCTTTTCTGGCAATATCCTCATTGAGGACGCGCATAAACCAACTGATATCCGCCAATCGCTCCCGATAATCAGCAATGGTGCGATTTAAAATGAATTGCTGCCCCTTATCCAGCTTATCGCCTTGAAGAAACTTCTGCGTAAGTAGCGTGCCTTTAAATAACTTGTGCCAGCGAATAAGTATGGCTTTATCGCTCAACCGCTGGGCTTTTTTATCATCCACATACAACACAATATGCGTGTGATTACTCATCACTGCATAAGCACACACATCAATGCAAAATACTTTGGCAAGCGCTAAAAGCTTGTCCTCTACCCATTGCCTGCGGTGCTCATAGCTTTTACCGGTTAACGTGTCATCCCCACACAAAAATGCACGGCGAACACACCGCGAAATACAGTGATAATACTTCGTATCAACCAAACTTACCTGTCTCTTACGTGCCGTTGCCATGACAAATGCCTACCTTTTAATCAGATAGATAAAAGGTAGGCAATGAATGAAAAACAAGCAAATAAAAGTGGGTGTCTTGATTGTTTTTGCTTATCGCTCTAAAATAGGCAATGTGTGCTGCTCTATATGTCCGCGTTTATCTTCTCGCATGCAGCGGCCGGTTAGTTCAACTAACTCTAGGTAAGACTTTAATTCAAAGGGGAGTCCTTTGGGCATGTGCTTTCTGGGGCTGCCTGCGAAACGGGCGAGTTGCTTGGGTTGTTTTACATCTTTGGCAGCTTTAATGCGCTTTTGAACGCTAGTGTGGTCAGAGCCTTCTGGTGTTTTTGCCATCTTCGCTCTGATGGGGTTTAAATCAACATACGCCATACAGGCTGCCAAGGCTGCTTCATCTAAAAGCGCTTGAGATTTAAAGCGCCCTTCCCAAAAACGACCTGTGCAGCTATCTTCTTTATTCGCTTTTCTGGCAATATCCTCATTGAGGACGCGCATAAACCAACTGATATCCGCCAATCGCTCCCGATAATCAGCAATGGTGCGATTTAAAATGAATTGCTGCCCCTTATCCAGCTTATCGCCTTGAAGAAACTTCTGCGTAAGTAGCGTGCCTTTAAATAACTTGTGCCAGCGAATAAGTATAGCTTTATCGTTCAACCGCTTGGCCTTTTTATCATCCACATACAACACAATATGCGTGTGATTACTCATCACCGCATAAGCACACACATCAATGCAAAATACTTTGGCAAGCGCTAGCAGTTTGTCTTCTACCCATTGCCTGCGATGTTCATAGCTTTTGCCTGTTATCGTGTCATCTCCACACAAAAATGCACGGCGAACACACCGCGAAATACAGTGATAATACTTCGTATCAACCAAACTGACCTGTCTCTTACGTGCCGTTGCCATGACAAATGCCTACCTTTTAATCAGATAGATAAAAGGTAGGCAATGAATAAAAAATGAGCAAATAAAAGTGGGTGTCTTGCTTCATTCGTCTTTAATCAGATTAATAAAAGATAGGCAATGAATGAAAAGTGAGCAAATAAAAGTGGGTGTCTTGATTAATTTTTGATTAATTTTTCAAAATGCACGGCGAACACACCGCGAAATACAGTGATAATACTTCGTATCAACCAAACTCCCCGTGTCTTTCACGCGCTATTGCCATAACGATTGCCTACCTTTTAATCAGATAACTAAAAGGTAGGCAATGAATGAAAAATAAGCAAATAAATATGGGTGTCTTGATTAATTCGTCTACTTGTTCAGCATCATTCGGTTTTTCTTACACTGTTAGGGTTGTAGAGTGATTTATGCGAGTAGCTTCTCACAATGGCTGATGCCGGTTCGTCGTTTTACTTCTAAATGTGCGTAGTAGCTATCAAGTTTATTAGGTCGCCCTACTGCACCTTTAAAAACTCGGGTAAATTGCGTGGTGAGTTTTAGCCAGTTTTCAGGGGCAATGTTTAATCGCTCTAAAATAGGCAATGTGTTCTGCTCTATGTGTCCGCGCTTGTCTCCTCGCATGCAGCTTCCGGTCAGTTCAACTAACTCTAGGTAAGACTTTAATTCAAAGGGGAGTCCTTTGGGCATGTGCTTTCTGGGGCTGCCTGCAAAGCGAGCGAGTTGCTTAGGTTGTTTTACATCTTTGGCAGCTTTAATGCGCTTTTGAACGCTAGTGTGGTCAGAGCCTTCTGGTGTTTTTGCCATCTTCGCTCTGATGGGGTTTAAATCAACATACGCCATACAGGCTGCCAAGGCTGCTTCATCTAAAAGCGCTTGAGATTTAAAGCGCCCTTCCCAAAAACGACCTGTGCAGTTATCTTCTTTATTCGCTTTTCTGGCAATATCCTCATTGAGGACGCGCATAAACCAACTGATATCCGCCAATCGCTCCCGATAATCAGCAATGGTGCGATTTAAAATGAATTGCTGCCCCTTATCCAGCTTATCACCTTGAAGAAACTTCTGCGTAAGTAGCGTGCCTTTAAATAACTTGTGCCAGCGAATAAGTATGGCTTTATCGTTCAACCGCTGGGCTTTTTTATCATCCACATACAACACAATATGCGTGTGATTACTCATCACTGCATAAGCACACACATCAATGCAAAATACTTTGGCAAGCGCTAAAAGCTTGTCCTCTACCCATTGCCTGCGGTGCTCATAGCTTTTACCGGTTAACGTGTCATCCCCACACAAAAATGCACGCCTAACACACCGTGAAATACAATGATAATACTTCGTATCAACCAAACTGACCTGTCTCTTACGTGCCGTTGCCATGACAAATGCCTACCTTTTAATCAGATTAATAAAAGATAGGCAATGAATGAAAAGTGAGCAAATAAAAGTGGGTGTCTTGATTAGTTACCCTAGTTGAAAAGTAGTATGAAGCAAGTGACTTGACCCCTTTAGACTTTTGTGAAGCAAGTGACTTGACCCCTTTCTCTTACTTTCTCTTAATTTTTTAGACTAATTATTTTATGAAGCACGTGACTTGACCCCAATGACCCTTATGAAGCAACTACCTTTTCCTGCGTCGGTTTTATTATGCACGAAATTTGGCTCATACATGGTTAGTTACAAGCCATAGTCCTGCCTAGCCATCCCCACACCCATTACTACATTTTTTAAACTTCTCGCATCCAAATACATCGATCTAAGATGTTTCGTAAGACGTTGCTCTTCCGCCAATAACACGTTTCGTAGAGCTCTTACGTTCGCTGGGTCCAATGTCCCCTCATGCACCTCCCGACTCTTGTTTCTATATGCATGTGCATTTACTCCTATACCACCACCTAACGCTACACTAGCGTGCAGCCCTCGGTTTTTCCCTATATTCGAAGGGAAAACCTGTTCTAAGTCTCCATCTTTTACCCACCGTTTTTGCAACGTCCCATTCCCAACCTGGTTATGTAGATCACTGCTAAAATAGGTGCAGTGCACCCACGTCGGAACCCCGTTGATAGTAATGTTGGTCCCAGGGTGATAGATACGAGCGCTCCCCCCACCACGTGTTATATAGTTTGGTACTAGTTCAGCTTCTGACAACCCAGCGTCTAATTCATTCGTTATGTTGTTAGTTAACGTATTTAGGTCACTTGTAGTCACAACAGTAGACGGACCCAAGTTAGGTATACGCCGTAAAGCTTCCCTTTTTGTTCTGTCCTTAGTCTGCGGTCCTGTTTTACGTTCCACACAACCCACGAAACTAACCCAACTTGGAGCACCTGCCACCCTAGTCGGAGCAGTCCCTCCCAGTGTACCGCCAGCAGCCGTTCTAGCTGGAGCAGCCGCCCCCCTTGTCGTTGAACCGTTCATATATTGTATTACGTCACACCTCTCTGATAATTTTCTATTGTTTTCGTACATAATTAATTTACCTCATTTTTCAATAAGCAAAGGGGTCAGCAATAAGCAAAGGGGTCAAGTCACTTGCTTCACAATACCCTAACTAAAGTAAAGCAAGTTCACTTGATGCAAACGCACTAGCGTTTGCCCCAAATTACTGTTTAACCCTTTTACTATTACTTGTTTTAAATTTATATTTACCCCACCTTTGGTCCACGCCAACCAGTGTTTTATGTACTTAGCGATGCGCTGTATGGTGGCACCTTGCTCATAAAGCTGCTTAAGTTTACTAAAGTGGTTAGCCCAGGTTTTCCAAGCGAGAAAAGAAAAAGGGGTCAAGAAAAGAAAAAGGGGTCAAGTCGCTTGCTTCACAATACCCTAACTAAAATAAAGCAAGTTCACTTGATACGAACGCTCTAGCGTTTGCCCCAAATCACTATTTAACCCTTTTGCTATTTCTTTTTTTAAATTTATATTTACCCCGCCTTTGGTCCACGCCAACCAGTGTTTTATTTACATTAGCGATGTGCTGAGTTCTCGCACCTTGCTCATAAAGCAGCTTAAGTTTACTAAAAGGTTTTCCAAGCGAGGAATAACCAAAAGGGAGCAGGATGCTTGATTCTCAATCCCATCAACAATACCAGATAGCCGACTGGCAAATGCTTCTCGCCGTCGTGTAATTTTCTGAACTGATGCATGATAAAACTCATTGAGCCGCTGTGCCCGAAATTAAAAACTAACCATATTAGCAAGCCTTTCATCTAGCACTGCCAGACAAAGTTCATTGTCTTGTGACGTCTTGCAAAATGTTTACTGGTTTTTTGTAACGTTGGCAATTTTTGGAAGTGGTGCTCGGTAGAAAATCTTGAAAGCACTGAGAATCAGGACTAGGTGGTCGACGCGATCGACATATTACTTTACCTTTAGTTAATCAATATTATGAAGCAAGCGACTTGACCCCTTATTTTCACTCATTTTACTTCTCTTTAGTTGGAAAGTATTATGAAGCAAGTGACTTGACACCTTTTAGTTCTTTTTTATCAGTCACCTTTCTTTAACCCTAGTTGAAAAGTAGTGTGACCCATGTCACTTGACCCCTCTTTTGTCCCTTCTTTAACTCTAGTTGAAAAGTAGAGTGAACCAAGTTACTTTACCCCTTTTTTTATCTAAATCTTGATACTAATCCATTTTTAGCTATTAATTTTGATTTTCAGTTACTACTTAATGCCCGCCACTTTAGTTTTCAGGCCATCTGTCATCAGTTTATCAACTCCGATGAACTTTAAGTGCCCCATTAGTTGAGGACCATTCTTAAAGGAGCCAGCTACTGACCGCGTGGCCGGAATTTCCTCGGCTGACATCTTAGTCCCTCCATTGGCGGTCACATCAATGCTCTCGGCGATTATGTTAGGTATCTTTACGGATTTACCAATTAATGATTTATTTTTAATAGGACACTGAGTTAGTTCAGCTACTCGGTCATGCATTACATCAACAGTAGCCTTACCCTGTCCAACCTTGATAGTCAGATTTGCAGGAGTAGGCATCTCACTTACCGTTGTTTCAATCTTCTTATATGTCAAATTATTCAAATCAGCAGACATCGCCACTATGTTTGTCCACCCATCTACTTTATCGGCAGTATCGCTTGTAGAGCCTTTCCCTAGTAAAGAGTGACTTATCAGGTGCCCCCCTTGATAGTACGGCTGCATCCCAAGATGAAGTAGCGCCTGCTGTCGCCCAGCTCGACCAACATGTCCTGTCACAGTCCCGTTCCTGTCGAATACTGTGGGTCCATCATTCCTATAGGTACCTGTTACTTTGTCGATGCGATTCAAATCTTTACTAGCTTTTGGTAATATCCCATCCAGGGCTTCGCTCACAGTCATACCTTTCGGGTTCTTCCCAAAATCTTTTATCTCATCTATCTCCTCCAGGTAAGCTACTTTTGGAGAATCCACTTTCTCGCAGACACTTTTAAAGTTAGTTATTTTCATCTGGCTACAAGTAGTGGTCCTTTTTTCCCGGTACCCATCATTCGTTATTTCTCTATTACTCACCTCCTTTGTAACCTTAGTCTTGCTCTTGTTCTGAACAACAGAATTTCCAAAGGTCGTGTTCATCTGCCCTTCCGGCTTAACTTTTAGTGCATACATATCTCAAACCATCCTTAAATCTGACTTTAATCGTTGAAAAGCAAACGAAAAGGTCTCAAGCACATTGCTTCACACTATCCTAACTAAAGTAAAGCAAGTGCACTTTATACAAACGCATTAGTGCTTGCCCCAAATCACTGTTTAACCCTTTAAAACGAAAAGGGGTCAAGCCCCTCGTTTCACAATCTTCTAACTAAAGTAAAGCAAGTTCACTCGATGCAAACGCACTAGCGTTTGCCCCAAATCACTGTTAAACCCTTTTTCTATAAAATAAAAAGGGGTCAAGTCGCTTGCTTCACAAGATCCTGACCTGCGTCAGGATGACGGTATAGTAAGTCAGGATGGCGCTAGAAAAACAAGCAATCAGATCCCTTTTACCCCAATCTTGCCGCCTTCGCCCCCATAATATCTGCCTCTCGTTCTAGGCCTGCATTGTCATTCACCGCCATGCCGCCAATGGAGGTGGTGGGTTTTACCCGTCCTTGTTTTTGCTGCACTACGTGCCATGCTTCGTGGGCCACATGCTGTTGCTGTCCGGGGGCAACGTAAATGTTGCTGCCTTGAGTATACGCGTGCGCCTGCACCGTCGCGGGTTTAGAGGAATTGTAATGGACCTTTACATCTGACATATCCATGCCGGAGAGGCCCTCAATGCCGTTTTTTACTTTATCGGGTAAACCCGTATTGTTAGGCTTGCGTTGTTTGGTTGCATATTGATACATAAGCGTTCCTAAATTGTTGATTGGGTCGAGCGCACAATCTGTGCGTTGTTTTTACCGTTGATGAGCCGTTGTTGCGCCAGTCGTTAAATCGCTTTTTTGGCTAAGCAAGCAGAGGTTTAAAGGTAACGTTAATCCACTTGTCCATGCCAAACTACGGCCGCTGGCCATGCATTGTCTGAACTATCTAGCACAGTGATGTTCTCTCCTGTGGGCATTGGAGATGCATCGCGCAGTTGCACTTCACTTGCCACACCAATCTCGTACTCACCTGCTGGTAAGTCGTATATAAAATAGTGACCATCTTGATTGATGTTGTAACTATCCACGGTGTCATCACTCTTTTTTATAAAAATACGGTGGTCTTGCGGGTACTTGTTATCAGCAAAAGCAATGATACCTACCACCGACATGCGGCTTTGTTCATAGGCATTGTCTTTGTTATTAGCAAGTAGGTCGTCTTCGCTGAGCCCTTGGCGCACCGCACTATTGGCAAACTTTTTATATTCAGAACGAATGTTTTTAACTTGCGGCATGCGCGTGTCAACGTCTTGCCAAACGTCCACTGGCATTACAATATTAAGCTGAATAATGGGTTTAGGTCGCGAGCCCAATGCGCTCCAGAACTCGCCTTGACTGCCCATATCAATCGGGTCGTCAAGCAAAGAGATCTCTACTTGAAAAGGGCTTGGTTCAAATTCAGGGTCTGCTACTTTTAACACACTGTGAGGCACATGGGTAAAACGCCCCAAGCTTTGAATGAGGTTCGATAACCAAAAGCTTTCAGTATTGAGTGCATCGCTTGCATCGCTTGATTTGCTCCACACCGACACAATGTAATGCAGGTTAATAAAACGCGGGCGATAAACCATATCCATCATACCTTGGCTATCGACACTGGCAACGCGCATGGTTTCGCTTTGTCGGCGCTCTAAATTGTCGGTAATACGATTTAAATAGACATTAATCACCGGCTTGCTCGGCAAAGCGGCCACAAATTCGGCGTCGGGCACATCAAAGCGTATATCTGCCAAATCGCTCTGTTGTAAGGTATGTTTGCGGATCATGTGCTCCACAATACGATTAGCAATATGAAAAGCGCTGTAATTCATAATCTTCCTTAAAAATACTCTATTTGAGGTGAGCTATTTTGATAACGCCCATTGCTTAAGCCAGTGCTCAACCATGGTGTTGCCATCTTGCTTTTGGTATTCACGGTGTGCGCCTGCTGCGATATGGGCCTTGCTCAACTGTGTGGTTTGCTCGGCGGTTGCCAGTAGCATGGCGTGGCGTACACAATTTTTAATTTGTGCGGCTGAAAACACTAAGCGCTGTGCCAGTTGCTTAAGCTCTATGTCGGCACTGTAGCTAAAGTGACCTTTGAGCATTGACTGCCAAAGCGCCAGCCTGTGTGGTTCATCGGGCAGGGTAAACTCAACACTTTGGCTTAAACGCCGTAAAAAGGCGTCGTCGATATTACCTTTAAAGTTGGTCGCCAAAATCAATACCCCGGTAAATCGCTCGATGCGCTGTAACAAATAGCTCACCCCAAGGTTGGCATTTTTATCGTGGCTGCTTTCTACTTCGCTACGCTTGGCAAATACCGCGTCGGCCTCATCAAAAAACAATACGCTGTGTTGGCGCTCTGCCATATCAAATAACTGCGCAAGGTGTTTTTCAGTTTCGCCAATCCATTTGCTGGCAATGTTAGCCAAATTGACTTTATACAAAGGTAAGTGCAGCCGTTTTGCTAGTACTTCTGCGGCCATGGTTTTACCTGTACCCGGGCGGCCCCAAAATAGTGCAGAGGTGCCGCTTTCAAGTTCAACCCCCTGCGACTCCAACGCATAACGGTGTTCAAAGCGCATCACCAATTCGTTTAATTGGGCATGCCCGTCGGCACTTAGAATAAGGTCATGTTGCTCAAAACGCGGGGTAATGCGTGTTGCCAATTCGCCAAGCTGGCGAGCACTGTGTGCTACACAAGCCAACAGTACCTCATTGCTTGTAATAGGCTGTTGAGATGCAGATGTTACTACAGCGTTGACCAAAGCACGTAATTGCGCTGGGGTCATAGGGTAGTGATAGCACACTTGCTGGTAATTAATATCCACGATTTGATCAGGCGCACTGTAAGCGACGAACATGGCTTGCAGTATGTTTGCCAGCTCGATGTGTGATCCTAAGCTCAGCTCATAACTGCTGTTTGCGATATCTTGCAAGCGCAATGGCAACACAAATGGCGCGTTGTCCGCTAAGTACAATCGACCACCACTTTGGCTAAGCCAATCAGCACAAATACGCACCAGCTCAGGGGCATCATTCAGTAACTGCTGGCCTTGTGGCCAGTATAAGTCGCCGCCTTGGCATAGCAACAAACGTAACACGTCGCTCAGTACAAGGTGTTTGTCGGTAAATTGTGCAAACTTACTGTGGTTCATCACATATAAAGGGCGCTGCCCACTGAGTTGCAGTGCGGCGCTTTTTTTTCCTATACCCGCTTCACCAATGACGCTTATAACCTGAATTGATTGCTCTGGCAGTTTTGCAATGTTTGCCACCAAGGTGTGCTTTGGTGGCTCTAATAAGGTTACGCACTCGTTTACATCGCTATGTGCTATGGCACCGGCAAAGTAGCTCAGCAGTTCAGCGCTTGGCATTAGCATGGGGTCCCCCAGTTGTGTGTGCGCTTGTATCTGCAGCACTTGCCATTTAAACACCGGCAAGTGTTGCATGCTGGCCCGTAATTGCGCGCGCTGCGCCCTATCATCACTGACAAAGTACAACAGCAGCTCCAGTGATATGCCATTGGCTGAGGAGCTACCTTGCAGGCGCTCTATCGGGTAGCGCGCGCGTTCATCAAAACGCGGCAGCAAGCACAATAAGCACAGTGCCAACTGCGGCGCATCTAAATTAAAGCGCTGTGCAAAAGTGCTCAGTTCATCCTGTGCCAATAATGGCGCAATATGGGTATGTACTCGCTCGTTCCAGTGCTGCACAGCGGCTTGGTATGCCTCATCACTGGTGTCTACATCAGCAATGCGCAGGGTATATAAACTGTCGAGTAACTCACTCAGTGGCGTTAAATATGTATGAATATTCATAGTGACCTTTTGCGTGGCACCTTATGACCAGTGCCCATAAATAAGTAGTTCAGACCAAGGTAGTTTGATGGTGGCAATGCCAAATGGCAGGCTCTGCAACAATGCGTCTTGCGGTTGCTTTTGCACCGTTAAGCGATGGCCATTGGCATAAGGCTCTATCACACACTCGCGACGAATAAATAAGTCAGTAAGCGTGGCCGTTGAGCGGGTATTTAACCCCTGCCAGTGGTGCAGTAAGCCCTCCAGTAATCGCTCTCCCGCTTGTTGCATCTGTTCACTGGGCTGCTCGCATGGTTGCTCTATATGCTCAGCCCCAAGCCCAACCAGTAAAGCTGCGCTAAGCGGTATTTGCGCTTGCTCACCTGCAAGGTGTGCAAGCAAATACATGGCTTGGTGCTGTGCCTGTTCATTTATAAATTGCGACTGTGCGCGGTTTAACCACCCCAACTCGGCAAAACAGGCGTTCAACAAAGGCCACAGTAAAATTAAACCACCTGCAGGGCAGTGCCATTGTTCGCCTTGGTTTTGCTTGTCAAGCAGTGCTTGCGCTTTGGCCGTTAACTCTCGCAACTGTGCTTTTAATTGCTGTGCTTGAGAGGTTGACTCATTACTGTGTTGATAAGCGCGCTTAAGACGTTGTAGCGATTGTTTGTCTAGCTTGAGTTGCTGCCAATAAGCGGGCTGCTCTAAGCGCTCAGGGTGTGTTAACCACCCAGATTTTAGCTGTGACAAACTACTGAGCTGCTGATTTAACGCCGCTTTTTGCTCATCTAAAAAGTTAAGCGTGCTGGTTACTGCCGCATGTGTTGCGGCACTTGGCACCGAGCGTGCATCACTTAGCCATTTAAACGCACAGGCGTGCTTGGCAAGCAACACGTTCGCCGCATGCGTTTGGTTTGCCACCAGCAGACTTTGCGCCTGACTTAAATCGCGATATTGCACCGCTTGCACGCTGAGTGATTTGCGCAGTTGGCGAAATAGCTGCCTGATAACATGGCTAAAGTGTTCCGCCGTATTGTTGTGAACAGGACCATGAACTTGATCATGTACAGTCGCACGCAATAGCTTAAACCATTGCTTTAACTCCTTACGTAATTGCGCCTGTAAGGGCTTAATAAACATTAAGGCGTTAGACTTTTCGTGTTCACCGTT
Source organism: Pseudoalteromonas sp. ATL1 (assembly GCF_058933015.1). Classification (NCBI taxonomy): domain Bacteria; kingdom Pseudomonadati; phylum Pseudomonadota; class Gammaproteobacteria; order Alteromonadales; family Pseudoalteromonadaceae; genus Pseudoalteromonas; species Pseudoalteromonas sp. ATL1. Next base: position 891,060 of record NZ_JBZYXL010000002.1, read on the forward strand.
GCTGTGCACTAAATTGCGCTCGCCGAGTATATTATCGCGACTTAACAATAGTAGGAGGCGCGAGAACACGTTCACTACCATTTTGTGTTCAACCGCGCTTCGACTGCCCAGTACGTGTGCCCATTCGTTTACTTGCGCAGCATCTGACGCGGGTAACAGGTTGGCCAACTGAACCAGCTTTAGACGCAGTTGCGCGGCAAATTGATGCGCATCCAAATGCCCTAAGCTCAGTTTGTGTGCCGCCACATGCAACAACTTTTGCAACTGCGCATTATCATAACGCTTGGCTGCTTGGGCTTGCTCAGTTGCCCGCTTAGCCTGTGCCAACCAAGTATTTAATGACGCGGGGATTGTGGGTTGCTGCTGACATATCCGTTCAAGTTTGGTTAACGCGTTATACCACGTTGATGAAGCAAATTCGCTACTTTGCAATTTGTGTAATTGCTGCAATGGCCCCTGTAGTTCGTTAACCTGATGCTTTGCAAATACCACGTTTGAGCTTGTCAACTCACTACTTTGCTCGGCCGCACACTCGACAGGGCTAAGCGCAGCACTAGGCGTTAACGATGCCTGAGCGCCAACTTGAGCGATTGCATCATTCAACTGATGATATAAACGCGCGCGGAGCACCGTGCTTAACTGCGCTTCATCATGAGGTAATTCGCCCAGATCTAACTCCAATGACGACAACCTGACAGTTAAAGACGCGGTTTTTTGCAGCGCATTTGGCACGCGGTACGATAGCAGCAATTGCTGTACCAGCGGCAGCAGCGTTTGCTGGGCAAAATCGTCAACAGCTGCGCTGCCTAGCGTTACATCAAGTACGGCTTGGTCAATTTTAATATCAACCATAATGATCCTTTAAAAGCAGATAGTGTGTTATTCGCATGTTTTCAGAGGCAGTTAAGCCTCTGACTGGGCCTCTATCGCTTGATATGCACTATGCCAAATTCCGTCTTGCTCAAGCACCACAGGTGCTAAACCTTCCGCTGTGACCATAGAGTTAATATCAAACTCAAACACAACGACCTCATTACTTTGCTGTGCGAGCCAAGGCTGCGCTTCAACCGGCTCTGTTAACTCCACATAACAACTATGTGGGTTAATGGTTTTACTTGGTGTGGTAAATACCTCATCTTTTAGGACTAACCCAGACTCGGCACAAATTAATACATAGTGTTTCATTGTTTTTCTCACATAAAAAAGCCGGCTGCTTGAGCCGGCGTAAAGGTTTAGATTAAAGTTGATCAGCAGTTATAGCAATTCCAAGGGTAATAGGGGTTGCCTCTTCGTCCATCCACATATATACCGCTCCAATAACATCCACCTGCGTAAATATTCTTACTTGAACAGCGTGGTTGCTCGTCATCCTCATGCGTTTGGCTGCTACAGTCAAATGCTCGGTTACCACGCCAGTAACCTTCACAGATTAAGTCTTCGCATTCGTAAGCCGCTCCCCCTTTTTGACTAGCGCAGCAGCTTGTGGCTGTTAATTTAAGGCGCTCACAGTGATAAGCTGCGCCCCCCATCATTGCGTAACATGCTTTGGCCACTGCGACACTATCAAATAATGATGCATAAGCCCCCCCTAAATCGGCGTAACATTCGCTTGCAGATAGGTTAGCTTGATACAAACCATAAGCAGCGCCGCCCTCGGGTGCATAATCTTCGCCATATTGATGTGCGCGGCACTGCTGAATGTGTAGCGCTTCAACTGCTTCGTTATATACCTGATAACAGCCATCAATATTATATTTAGGTGAATAAATAGCACCGCCACTGCCTTTTACGTAGTGGTTAATAAGTTGGCAATTTAAGGTGAGTTCTCGGGCATACTCCAATCGGAATGCGCCCCCACTACAGTCTAATTCGAGCATGCGACCATCAAAGGTCCAGCCTTCACAGCGAATTTTTTCTATCCAACAGTCTTGTTGACCCTCGATGATAAAACGACATGCGGCATGTGCTTTTACGACTCTTGTTGCATCCATATCCAGACCAATAATGCTGATGTGGCTGTTCAAACGCACTGCGTTTTTCAAAACATAAGGCATAGGCTGTGGGTGCGGTGGACATACGCAACACGGTGCATTGTCACAGCAAGGCTGTTCATAGTCTGATTGACAGGAGCCCTCATCAAAGCCATACGCACTAGAGCGTGCAAACTGAGGTGTAGTGTCCGCTGAACACTCATCATGTTGCACAAATTGCGGCGTTACATCATCCGGGCATGTCGGCTTTGCCAGCTCACTGGGTGCAATTAACAACACCCGAGTGCCAGAAGGCAACTCAACACATTCGCTTGTACCATCGCCAAATACGGCCTCAAATTGTTGCTGATCTCGGATCACCACATGATTAGGGAACTGGCCAAGTAATGCTGTATTTTCATCAACATAGGTTTTAATCGCTGATTTAGTCACCAACTCGTTGACGCAACTGCTGGCGGTGGTTAAGTCATTACTCACCCCTTGTACCGGTATGCCGGTTTGACCAAATTTAAAGCCTTCTTTAAAGTTTGCGGTGGTGTCAAACTGAGCTTGTTTACTTACCTTCAGCTTACCTTTTACATGAGTGTTTTTTTCAATCGTCAGGTTATCTTTAATGCGCGCATCACCATTCACATCTAAGGTGTACTCTGGGTTATCTGTGTGAATACCTACTCGACCACACTTATCAACCACTAAGTTGGTACGCTCTCCCACACAGCCGCCTTCAGCGACATTTTGAGTAACTTTAAATGCGGCACTGCTCGCATTGTGAGGCTGACGAACCACCACGTTTTCTGCACAGCCTGCTTTGACTTCCAAACGAGCCAGTTTGTCCAAATCGGTCACTTTAAGCACTGAGCTATTGTCGCCCGACTTGCTCACCACCACTTTGGTGCTATCGCCTAAGTTGCGCTCACCAAACGTGCCTTCACCTGCAACATATAAGTCATCGTGTAAATGTGATTTACCATTCACAGTCAATGCAGGCTCACTCTCACAGCCTGCATCAGCGCGCCCAATAGATACGCCTTGTTCCAGTTCTGTGTGCCCGTCCACTTTTGCATCACCACGTACTTGCAATGCAGGCGTAGGCTCCATACACCCTTGTGCTGGCGCTGAATGAACAATGGCACCTTGCGCAAATTCAGCCTGTTTTTCAAAAAGTGCTTTACCCGACACTTCTAGTGCTAGTTTGTCATCGTCTCCACAGCCCGGTATTGATACGCTTAACCCATTGCGTAAGGCGGTTTTATCACACACGGTCAACTCGCCTGCAAAGTGGCTATTGCCATCGGTAATATTTAATCCCTCAGAGCCTGTTATGGGGCCTAATGCATTAAGGCCACTTGTCAGCTTAGTTGCACCTGAAACGGTGAGCTCTGCTGCGCAAACTTCGCCATTAAGAGTGGTTTTATCATCAACCAATAGACTTGTAGTATGTGTATGACCTTGTACTTCTAATGTGTTTTGTAACCCACAGGGTGCATTATCTGCACTAATCTGTACGCCACCTTTGAATGCACTGTAGCCATCGGCATTTAAGCTACCAGCTTGCTGCGAGGACTTATTAAGTGATAAGTCGCCAGTAATTTGCGTCTCACCCTCTACATTTAAACTTGGCATAGTTGCTGTGCCACCGCTGATTGTGGCCCGACCGCTTAGGTGCGTTTCACCATGAGATACTCGCAGTGCGACCTCGTTGGCAGCGCCACCTGTTACCTCAGTATTACCTTGTAGGCTTGTGGTGCCATCAACCGTTAAAGCTACTTGCTCTTGGTCTGTTGTACGGATCTGCGCTGCACCGTTAAGCGAAGCGCGCCCTGCAACCTGTAGAGCGCCTGATGAGTTTTCACCCGCAGCGACTTGTACATCACCTTTTGTTATCAACGCGGTTTGTTTACCGGCTTCTGCCTGTATTTGTGCACCACCTTGTAACAGCGCTTTACCTTTAAGCGTGGTGGTGTGTGTCACCTCAAGCTTACCAACTGTGGCTTGCTCTTCAACATCAAGGTTACCTGCGCCAAGTTTTAGACCATCACGAATAAACGCATCGCCTTGTACATCCAAAGAGGCCATTGGCTTATCTGTGCCAATCCCGATTTGACCCTGATTATCGATAGTCAATGCGGTGTATTCAGACGACGGTCCTTCGGTTGCTGGCTGTGCAACATCAATTTGTAACGGATGGGTATCTAAAGCATTGTGTTTTACATGCAAACGAGCTTGTGCGCTTTGCCCTTGCTCAAAGTCGCCCAATGCAATTTGGCCTGCAATTGAGGCGCTTTCGTCAACCTCTAAGTTATTTTGCACTCTTGCTGAACCATTTACATCAAGCAACGCGCTAGGGCAATCTGTGTTAAGACCAACCCAACCTTGCTTGTCTACCATGACTTTACTTACTGGTTCATCTTGAACCATTATTTTTAATAGATCAGCTTGAGACTCTGTGGGTTTGGAGATTTTCACAACTTGCGCACAGCCGCCAATGTCCAATAAGGTATTGTGCTCGCTATCATTCACTTTAACGGCGTGTTTACCTGAGCGACCTTGTATAACAACGCGGCTTTGTTCACCTTCTACACGTGTACCAAAAGTTGCTTGTTGGGCCACTTCTAGTTGGCCTTTTATGTCAACATCACCATGAAGCTCAGACGCACCATGTATCGTGGCACTGGCAATAGGGTCGCCGTTTTCACCTTTAGCATTGCTAGGACCTATCACAACACTGCCCAGTGATGCCTGCCCGCTCACCGATTGGGTGCCGGTTATTGCTTGGGTGCCAGTGATTGCTTGGGTTCCCTCCAGCAGTGAATGGCCCTTAACTTTTAATGTACCGGTGATAGCGGCAGTACCTGTTTGAGTGCTATTGCCCGTAAGCGTAAATACGTCTGTATTGTGTTGATTCGGTAGCTCTGCCGCACTGAGTGTAAAACATCCAGTTTGCTCTAAATTACCGTGAATGCTCATATCACCCGTGACAGTAACCTGATCCGTCACTGCTAACACGTCGGCGCTAGTCCCGATGGCTTTCACTGTTAACCCTTTGTTCAGTGCCGCACCGCCAGACACGCTAAGCTCACCAAGTAAAGATTTACCCTTTACAGCCAACGTTTTATCAAAAGTTGCTTTGCCGTTCGTCGTTAAATCGCCGCTCAGCTGCGTATCGGCAGCACTACCATCTTGAGGATTTTTCACAGTTAAGCCATTGAATGTAGCTCTTTGACTCGTCTGTACCTCTGCAAAGATTGCCTTACCTTTCACCTCAAGTGTTTTGTCTAGTATCAGCCCTTCGCGAGCATTTACCTTACCATTGAACTGAGCTACTACCTGATCACTGGGTTGATTATTGTTATTGAGCTTACCGAACGTCGACATGTGCTCAACGTGCAAATGGTTAGCATCTAATTCATCCGTGACTTCTAGCTTGCCCTCTAATTTCGATCCACCCTTTACTTTAAAACTCAGTGCATCAGACTCGTCCACGGTAATTTCAATGCCAACCGCCAAACAATCAGTCACACTAATATCACTTAGCGTTGTCACGCCATCAACCGTGAGTGAGCCTTCTAGAGTTGTCTCGGATTCATTCCCTCTCACTGTTAAGTTGTTTAAATCTGCGTTTCCTATGACCTCCAGGTCGTTTTGCAATCTCGCCTTACCTTGCACATCTAAAGGAGTTTGTGGATTGCCTGTCCCAATGCCCACGTTACCGCTTTTGTCTACACTCAAACGAGTGCGTTGGTTTTCGCTAGCTGTATCAAGCTCAACTTTAAAGATGTCACCTTTGGCATTACTTGGCTGAGTTACCACTAAATTATCATCGCACCCTTGGCCGACAGAGACTCTGGTTCGGTTGTTGGCGTCTTTGATATTGAGTGCATATTTATCGTCTTGACGGGCTTTAACGAATAAACGAGCAGGGTCGGTGTTATCATCGTCTTCAACACCTGCGTTTAAGCCAATAGAGGTACGCCCAGAGATGTTGGTATTACCGTCAAACTGTGCCGTTTGCTTAGTCGTCAGAGTGTCTACTTTGGTCTGGCCCTCAACGGTTAAGCCCTCAGAAATTTTAGCATCGCCCTTAACCGATAAATGTTGCTCAGGATCTTCAACGCCAATACCGACTTTGCCTGACTTAGTGACTTTAAACTTGCTGTGCTCTTGCTCACCGCCATCAATGCTAATGTCGAGCAGTGCTTTGTTAACGTCATTTTTTTGTTTGATTTTAACCGTGCTGCTTGAAGTACCCACTTGTAAGTTGGCGTTACCAGCCATGTCAGACACAGACAAGGCAGGTGCACTGCTTTGTTGTCGTACCGCCAAACGCGCATTTTCGTCATTGCGACGCTCGCCTACAGAAACACGCGCCTTTAATTGCGCATATTCTTTAACCTCAAGCTTAGTGCTGTAAAGCGTGTCAGACACATCAACACTGCCTTGCACATCTAACTGCTGAGCTGGCGTCTTGGTTCCTACCCCCACTTGTCCTTGTTCATTCACATGTAAGGCAGCAGTTTTTGCGGTTGTGGCAATGTTTAAAGGCGATTGACCTTGCTCACTTTGTACGCTTAGCTTACTTGTAGCAGTGTTTGGGTGCTCGCCAATGGCTAACTGCTGGTTAACCTGAAGTGATGCCTGCGCATGCACATCGCCTTGTACACTGAGGCCCTTTTCTGGCGTATCTTTCGGTGTATTTGTATCACCAATTGTCACAGAGCCTTTGCTGACAATGCCTTTCTCGGCAGATAACACATCGTTTACTTTGGCTTTTGAGTTTACTTCAAAATGCTCTTTTGGCGTGTTGGTGTGAATACCTACTTTACCGTCAGCTTTAACGATGATGGACTCGGGTCTGCTGTCGTCGTTTTTGATACTTAATGCATCTTTGCTATTAAAACCTGACACTGACAAAGAGGCATTGGATGAGACTTGCTGGCCTACTTTTAGCGAACTTTTTGCTTGGATCTGCGTTGCGATGGCTGATTTAGCCTCTACTTGCTCACCAACTTTAAGATCCTTTTCGACAACCAGACCATCTTCAATACCCGATTGCGGCTTACCTGCTAATTTTTTGCCAATCACCACACCACCAGCAACTTCAAGCGGCTGCTCTGGTGAGGCGGTACCAATGCCCAATTTACCATCGGCATCAATAACACTTTTTGCCGTTCCATCTTGTGCCAATATTGCTAATGCGGCCTGATCCGCGTTGGCAGTCAATGAAACCAAATGGGTAGCATCAGCTGATACATTAACCTGACTATTTTGCCCCGCCTTTTTAATCTCTAAATCACCATCAATATGGGTATCCACTTTAGCACTCACGGCAGTAGAAGATACGTCAAATAACGATTGCTCATGATGCTTGATGTGAAGTGCATGAATGCTGCCTTGTGGCATACCAGCACATTGATTGCCATCAGATATGGCATCGTCATCATTGGTTTTAATTTCGAGCTTAGCTCTGGGGTTTTCTTCTCCAATACCAAGCTTGGTGTCTTTTGCATAAATTTCATCATCGAGCTGATTAATACTCGAATCGATCAGTTGTTCAAATTGGCTGCCAGACAGAGTCTGTCCGTCCGAGAATGCGTCTTTAAGCCCATCTCGACTTTGTGAGTTTGTCTTTGAATTAGACATACGTTTTCCTTCGTGATTATTTTGTAGATATAGAGTGAGGTTGTGTAACTGACAGTACGAATGAGTTAGTGCTGGCATCACCTAAGCGCGTTTCTTGTTCAAGCTGATGGCTTTGCTGTACACCTAATACCAAGCCTTGTCCGGCAACACGTTGCTGCACAGTTGGCTGAACGCTGAGCTTAAGTAAATCTTGTTTATCGGCACCATTGAAATAAATGTCGAAGAACGATACTAACGCTTGGCTAAGTTCATTTAAGTGCTGTAATGAGAGCTGTGGTTCAGGCTTTAACAGATGCTCCGTTAATCCAAGTGTCGCGGATTTTTTCCATTCATAACGCCATGCGGTATAGATTTCTTCAAACTTATTCATTTGCTCACGCGTGAGCCAAATCAGCTCTGGCATCAAATGTAATGGCGTTTCTCGTAAAACAAGCTGCTCGAATAAGCGCCTAAAATCTTCATTCGCAAAGCGCGTTGGCCAATCGGGTAAAACGATGTACACCTTTGCAGTATCCGCTTTTGCAGCGACTGGACGTAACATAACGGATTCAACAATATGAAAACCTTCACGATTGTGCCGCGTTAGCAAACGTTCACTATACGTCGTTAACCCTATTTGATGGCATAAGCGAACTTTATAACCGGGTGCGCTGCATGCCCCCCAAATAGGTTTACCTAAATAGTCCATGCCTTGACCTCGGTTACCACAAATGCTCGGTAAATGGGCAAGTGAGCTGGCCAAAGTCTGTAATGTTTTTAGCTTTACCAAGCGTGAAATCAGAACCGTGGCATTTTTTGGCGCATGACTATGTTGCGTTAAAACGCTCTGATAGTGACTTAAAACTTCTTTGTATTTCAGAATCGACGCATCCACAGGAGATTCACCAAAACGTGCTAGCAAATGACGCATACCATTGATACTGCGCGTTAACATCGCATCTGAGAACGGCGCTTCAGTCAACCCCGAGAAACCATCGCGCATATAACAACGAAATGCGTCGCCGAGTAAGGTATCTAACTCACTCACTGTAGTAAGCGGTTGAGTTAAATGCGTTTTTTGCAACACCGCTACGGCATCCCAAAAGTCGCCAACTTGGGTGCGAGTTAAGGTTCGGCTGGCGAACATATCGTCAAAAACTTTACTTATATTTCGCCACTTAGCACTATGGGGTATCGCAAATAAATGTTTGATATTTTCCAATTGTGCGAACAAGTTCGCTAACACTTGATCAAACAGGGTTAGATACCCTTTAAGCTGCAATATCTCTGCTTGTCGTGTCGTATCGCCTTGTAATGCCAAACGTTCTTGCCCGACTCCATAAATAGATGGCAGTTCATGTTGCACAGGGGTGTAATCGTTTAAATTACGATATCGTCCCGTAAAACGCTGTTCAGACGACGCTTCTGAGGTAACGGGCGCTAACAAGGTATACACCTTTTTAGCAACCGCTTCGCTGTCAAACGTGAGTGAATGCCCCGCTTGTGATACTTCAACCATGTCGGTTGCCAGCATCGCTTGATAGTCAAAACGCACATAACTTGGCTGAGTTAACTGCTCAAGCACAAGTACCCAACTTTCAAAGTCTAGTTGCGCTTGATGCTCTGCTACCCGAAGCATATTTTGCTGCTGTTGATTTTGTTCTGAAGCTACTTTTGCAAGGCCAATTCCAGCCCTTCGCTGTGCCACCCCCAAAATTTCAAACGCTTCTATGCCTTTTATCGCCTCCACAACCTTAATCAAGTCGGAGACATAAATTTGCACATGTGATTGGACATTACGCTCATGGATTTCGCTATCAACAAACTTTGTTAAAGCGGCCAGAGTGGCTGCAATTGTGCCTTCTACATCCGCATCACTATTTAAACTCAATGCCACTTTACACACTAAGTTTTGCGGCCAAGCTACTTGCACTTTGTTTAGGTCATCACCTAAATTGCGATGGCCAACAAACAGTCGTTTGACCTTGTCAATCATACTCGCTTCGTCACTGATCCCATCTTGTGGTTCAATAACAATGTCAAACAAGCCATGTGTTTGTGGCCCACCTGATATTGTGCTTGCAGGTTTAACAGTGACGCCTTTAACTTCAGGCAAGCTAAGTAGTAACTGGCGATAGTCGTCTTCGGTGACTGGGTTACATGCCAGTGCATCATGTTTTGCCCAATAAGGCTGCGCCGAAACGGGGCTAGAGGGCGCTATCAAGTCTTCGATTGGAAATGACAAACGGTAACTCAAATCTGTAATGGCGTAGCATAGCCCTTCTAGAATTGTGATCCCCGGATCATGTAAATTATGATCCGTCCAAGTCTGCCCAGCCAACCGCTGTAAGGACTCCACGCCGATTTCTTTAAGGCGATAAAAGTCCATGCCCGTCTTTTCAAAAGGACGAGTCGCAATGGTTAGATTATCCATAAATATTCTACTAAGAGAGTGAGGTGTTTTGAGCAGAGCCGCTCATTGATAGGTATTTAGAAAATACAATGTGAAACTATTAAGGCGTTGGAGTAACGCTCATCTGCTCTAGCTCATCTGCTCTAGCTTATCTTCCGCTTCTTTTAGTCTATTTTCCAAATCCCAGAGTTTTTTAAGTAGCGCATTGGCGTCATCACTGGGCTTTGCATCTTCGGATGCAGGCACCACATTTGCCCAATCAATATTCAGTGCACCACCGTTGAAATTTAACCCACTGTCGTCTGCCAAGCTAACCGCTAAACCCTTGTTCGTTAGCGAAAGCCCTTGGTTAGTAGCGAGTTTAAGCGCAAGCCCATCCGCAGATAGAATGAGCCCAGTATCAGACTTAATTTTAAGCTCAAGTGCGTCGGTTAATACCTTTAGCCCTTTTGCGCCTTTGATCAGGGTGGTGCTATCCAATGCCAAACCATCCTTATCAACCTTTAGTGCAGTGTTGTCGGCAAGTTTTAACGCAATCTTATTTTCATTATCGACCTCAACACCGCTGTCTTCCGACACGATACCTAAAGCAATATCAGATAATGATACGGATAACCCATTTGTGTCTAACTTAAGACCAGAGCTGTTTGGTGTTTTAATACTGATCTCACTATTGTCTATTTCCAATCCACTGTTATTCGCTGCAGACAGTGCTGACACCGTGGATGCTAAGCCATTTTCATTTAAGGTAAGGCCTGAATTTTCTTGCAATTTAAGTGCAAGACTGCCTTCTTGGATTTTCAGGCCACTGGTTTGTGGTAAAGCGTTAAGCACATGTCGGCAATAGTCAGCCAATAAAACAAGGTTCTCGAACTGTCCCTGGTTTGGGATTGCACCAGCCTTGAAAAAGCCTTTCATAGTGTCAACATTGGGAATGTCTTGGTAATCTTTGTCTTGTGTATCTGTCATAACGATATCCTTTTAAAAGTTAATTGGTTGTAGGCGGTTCAACTTTGTCGTTTTCGGCAACCACAAAATCAAACTCTATGGCCATCACGCCAATACCTGTAATAACGGGTTCTTGTTCACCATACACTCGCAATATATGCTGTGTAGCGGGCACCAAGATCTCATGTTCATTGCGTGTTCGTGTTGTAATATCTTGGGTTGGTACAAACTCACCTTTATCATTCTCAATTTCGGTAGCGATGTTATGTATTGATTTGATCTCATCTAACTGAGCAATGATTTTTACAACCGACGATAAGCTAATATTGTTATTGATAGGCTTAGGTGCCTTACCTGCTTTTTCAATCCAAGGAGACATATGCTCAATTAACGTCGCATTGATACGCTCTAGTGCCTGACCCTTGTCATAACCCTCAGCTATCACCGCGGTGACCACAAAACGTATTTCTCGATAGTCTGGATCAACAACATTAAGCGTGGCATAACGTGGCATTTTGCTTGCCAAGAAATGCGCTATTTGTTTTTTCTGGTGATCAGCCAACAAAGGTTGAAAATGATCTAAGTCACGAGTTTTAGGGATAGCCACCAGCGTTACCGCCCCATTGGCACTGTTTTGCGTTTGTCCAGGCGTTCCTCGAAAACATTTTACAAAATACAATTCGTTAAATGCTTCGAGTACTAAATGTTCGTAGTCCCATTGCGTAAGTGCTCTACCTTTATGTCGCAATTGCTCTGAACAGTGCATAACGTAGTCCGTTTCGCTCTGCGCAGAGCGACCTGCAAAACTTTCCGCAGGCTGCACAACGCTATCCACGCGAGCATCTAACTCCACTAACTCATTAATGGTTCCAGCGGCTAACACTTCTCCTAGTCTTGGGTCTGACTCTGTTTTAGACACATATGTCACCTCGATCGCTTGAGCTGCAAGGTGCTTTAAATGCGTGAGTCTAGGTAGGCTGTTACCTTTATAAGATATCGCGGCTTTGAGCCAAGCTCTGCCACTTTGTAATAGCGCATCATCAAGACTCACCTGCTCTGGTAGTTTTAATCTCACAATGCCGGAGTTAAGTAGCCCGTTGGTACTATCTGATAACACAAGCGCCTTATGGCCCTGACGCTCAACGTGGTTACGTTTTATTTCATGCCAAGTATTTTGATAGCGATAATACCAAGTGATGGTAGGACTTAGACCACTTACAGAGTGGCTAAGAGGTTCAAGCTGAAACAGCAAACTAACTTCACCTGGCAACCTAGGATTGAGCAAACCTATGATCAATTCACCATTATTATTTAGTTGTGGTTGTAGGCTAATTGCCTCCCCATTAGTTGGCGCGGAAATTGGCTCAACGCCTAACGGGTGAATATGGCCAAGCTCAACGTGATTTGCTGCCGCATCAAAGCTCACCTGCTCACTTTGGTAGTTTAAACGCATACCCAAAACCTGTGGTGTGTATGGCTCGGGTACCATAATGCTAGGCTCTGCAACGGTATTAGCGCCAACTTGTGATGACAGAGTTTGTGACGCAAAATACTGCAGTGCCGGGCCATAAAGACGCGTGGCGAAATCATCTTCAGTCAAGGTTAATTTAAACCAAGTTGGATACGCTTTAGGATCAACCTCCGTCAAAGGTAAGTCCAAATAACCTTGCGATGTGTCTTTTAAAGCACTGATCGCGGCACGTGTCTGAGCTGAAATATTTACTTCAAGCTCATCAAACAACGACAACTCAGACCCCAAATGTGCTTGGTCGCTGTCTAAACTAACGATATGTTTTGGGTAATTATTTAAATCTACACCCGCAATTTGGTATATCGGGTTAGCCTGTAAAAACATCCTATAAGCATGATAGTAAGCATGCATATTTTGAGGTTTACCCGCCCAATCAAAATTCAGTTTTAAACTTTCCAGCGGCTTGATATTTAGTTCTGGATGTGTGAAGTAAAAACTTGCGCCTCGAACAGGATCAGGTCCGAATATTAAATCTGGATTATCCGCTTCCAATTCACCTTGGTCATTTCCAAGACTTGTCGGAGCTACGCCCTGAGCCGACACCGACAGAGCCAATTTGTCAAAGCTAAAATTGTCATTTTGATACTTTGACGACAAACATATGTATGGCTTTTGTTTGCCATTTTCAATATCGTCAGGAGACAGTCCTATCGCAGGATACTCCGGTAAAAATGTTAAGAGTAAACTAAGCCCCTCAACGCCTTGCTGCACTTCGATACGCACCCCTTGATTTAAATCAGAGAGATTAGAAACGTTATCTGAAATTTTTGGTAGCAGCTTTTTACCCTGCTCAGTTGAGACTGCAATATCAAGCGCGTTAAGTAAAGCAGACGATGCAGAAGCTACCCCCGCAAAGGTAATACGCACTTGCCGTGTACCGCTACTAAGCCAGAGCAAATTAGAGCTGATCATTAAACCTAGATCGGCAGCTATCGGCGCTCGTCCACCAAAGCAAGGTACGCCCTCTTCTGGAAAGTCCAGCTGTTGAGCTGTTGATTGCACTTGGGCCGCATAAAAAGTCGTTTTGTCACTTTTGGTATGCTTTACCAACGTATGTACATCACTGACTTGAGCTCTATTAAGCTGGACGGGGTCCGCAAGTACATATTCAATTAGCTCATCATTGTCATCAACCCCTGCCGAAAAGCGTGTACCTCTATTTAGTGTTAACACCTCAGTTTCTTCATTGAGTGCAACAATTAAATTTGCTTTATCCGGCTGCCCTTTATTAGCTTCAAGCTCTAAAACGTTTTGATAGTAGTGTAATAAGTGACGCGCTGTGAGTGCTTGAAATTGCTCTACTGGGTATTTCAGTAATTGAATAAAAGTCAGCAATAAACTCAAGTCGGGTCTTGATGCCAACGCTTTAATTTCTTCTGGCACAGTAGCGTCACGATAGATCCAGTCTGCAAGCGATTTAAGCTGTGCTTGATCTGGTAATAACTGCGCCCAATTACCATATTCGTTGCCTTGAATGTCGAAAAATTTGAGCTTTGCTGAAAACTCTTTGAGATAAAGTAACCAGTCTTCGGATGATCTTTGTTCTATTGAATAATAAGCCTGCTCCAAAGCAGACAAGCCTCTATCGAAGTGCACCGTGCCACTGGTTGCGCTGTTTTTTGTGTCCATAATTTTGTACCATTTACTTAGACGCACATTTAAGATTTAAAGAAATGAATTTGCCTTTACCTTTGTACTTGGGTTTTGCGTCAGGAACCGGCCCCGCAGCAGTGGGCTGCTGAGCTGGAGATAACACCGTGAACTCAGCGTCAAAGACACTGCCTTTCAGTAGCGCTTTTTTGCCGTTGACGGTTTTTTTGCTGACTTGATTGCCTGCAAGCTTCGTTATTTTCAACATACCCATGCCAGGGATCACATAAGGGGGTTTAATGTAACCAATTTGCAGCTGCACTTTTTTCTCATCACCTTGCAAGCATATCAACTTACCTGACACACTCACTTTGCCACTTGCTTTGATTGGCACAGGTGGCGGCCCCATGAGCACCGCACCACTAAAAATGGGATCAAATTGAACTAAATCGGCGTCTAGAAGCAATTTATCCATTTATAGTTCTGCACCTTGGTATTCTGTTAAATAGTAAGGAAAAACGAGATTGCTGCGAGTATTTGTATCACGCACCACATAATCCAGCTCAATTTCTAGTTTTTGACCTTGCTCAAAAGACAACTCGATACTGACATTGTTTAAATCAATCCGAGGTTCGAGCGTTACTATTTGCTGAGCAATATGCTCCTTAAGCCATGCCAACGTATTCGCATCAGGTGACTCAAACAAGTAATCGGCTATACCACTACCAAAGCTCGGGGCCATGGGTCTTTGCGCCAACTGGGTAAATAACAAAATATGTAGTGCCTGGCGTATATCTTCCTCGCCAGAGACCATAGTAACGCCCACACCATTGGGACTAAATCTAGGTGGAAAACCCCAACCTCGACCTATAAAATGTGTTTCCTTCATGGTTAATTCCTTGCTTAGGTTATTGTGGATCAACTAATTTCAGTTTTAGCCGCTTTTATTTTGGTTTTACCACTGGCTTTGACCACTACATCCCTTTTAGCTGACAGCGCAAGCTGCGCATCACTTTGTAATATCAAGCCTTTTTCGAGTGAAATGGTTATTTTGTCTCGCTCAAGTAGCAATGTTTTATCATCATCCATCTTGATGCGGTTCTTTTTGCCACCCTGTAATGTTGTGGTTTTTTCTTGCTCATCAAAAAGTATTGATTGCTTGTCTTTTACAATGACCAAGCCTCGGCGGTTGAACTTGCCATCAAATGGCAGCGGAGGTTTATTTTTTGGGTTATGCAAAGAACCCAAAATGACAGGATGTTCGGGTTCATCCGCAACAAAGCCAAGTAACACTTCATGACCGGGTTTGGGTGGTGTAAAAAAGCCTTCTTCCTTTCCTGCATAAGGAGATGCTAAACGACACCATAAGCTTTGCTTATTCAGTGCATCAACGCTTACCTTGTAGCGATATAGCTTCTTTGGATCATCGGCATAACTAAGCACTTTACCAAATAGCAACCCTTGTTCTTTGATGGACGCGTCAGTGCCTTTTGCCTGCAGAGGGGATAATTGCAAGCCCAAGTCTAATTGCGTCTTCCAGCCATTCGCATCAACTCGCTGGCGTATGCCACAAATAATGTACTGACCGCTAAACTCATTACCCAACTTACTGATAGATAACTTGTCACCCAGTTTAAAATCACTTTTTCCTTCTAGCACGACCTTGCCGCGATACAAATCCAAAGCGCGGTAAGTGGCTTGCGCTTTACTCCACGCCAGTGCGCTTGCTCGTTCTTGTGGACGTGGACTATAGCTCTTTAGGGGGGCTTTATTGAGTGCCTGAGCCGCCGCTTTTGGGCTTAAGCGTCCCCCTGAAATTGCCACAACACTGCTCGTTGATGGGCTCAATTGCGCTTGCTTGGTTTCATCGTATCCGACTCGACTGATGCTACCTAACTGCATAGAGACATCGTTTTCTAACTCGATACTGGCAATTTCATTTTTACCAATTTCAAGAGCATGCGATTTAGACGCGAAGGATTTTATATCTAAAATATTGACTGTATCGGGTTCAGGTAACAACAAAAAACCATTGGCGTGTACTCGTTCCATAACAAGCTGCCAAGGCGTCATGTTAAATCGGCAAAATTGTTCGTGACGCACCTCACTTTTGCTCACTTTCACATTACGAATTGAATGTTCTGAAAGCACTGAGCGAATGATGGCATCGTCCGTTTTACTCTGAGCGAAAGCAAAGTCTCGCGCTGGATCCACCAATTTGATTAAATGACTTTGCAACGTCAATTGCAGCTCAGTTAAACCATGCTGTATGATCAGCTTCTTGCCACAAATTAAGCCACTGAATACCAAATCTTGCGCATTAGAATTACCCTGTCGACCCAGTTTTATTTTTACTTCACTGCCGCTTTTAAACAGACCATCTTCAAGTGCTGGATAGTCAGCCGTGGCATGGTTACCTAAGCATATACGCACACTTGCATTTGGAATATGTTGCGCACGATAGTCCACCTGCAAAGCGCGAATGTCGTAGCGATTCACTTCTCGTCCAGCCACAATGAGCTGAATTTTTGCTGGCAAGTTCATATTCAATATCCCAATGGAGGAAAGATGAGATTTTCTCCGCTTTCCAATTTTCTAAAGTTATCCAATTGATTTACGCGTGCAACTTCAAGGTAATAGCGAGGGTCTTGGTAAATTTCAAAGGTTTTGAATGGCAGTATCTCTTTGCCATGTACCTGTCTGATATGACTGAGATCAGGAGAATTCTTTTTGACTTTCGTGTCTCGTTGTTTCTTTGATAAACACTCTACAAACGTACAATTTACCTCTGCATGTATCGGTCTAGCTTGTTTATCCGCTGACAAAATTTGATAATCAATAGATTCCAATCGACAATAAAAACCGCCGCTCACAGAATCTCCTAACGGCATATCTCCCCATTTTAGGATTAAATAATTTGGTTCATGAGAGCTGTCTTCCATGGTGTATAACAGTCTGAGCAAGCGTTTTATCTGTTCACTAACATCAGGCGTGTTAACTTTAAAATCTGCGAGGCTATTAGATTCAAATGTTTCGACAATAAAGCGCATTGATGCACGCGTTGTATTACTGCGCTGATAAGTTGTATCGCCACTAATAGAATTAAGCGAGCTTGGCATGCTGTAACTGTTAGACGCGCTAATTTGCAAAGAACTTGGTTCACTTTCAAGCTGAATAAGTTTTGCTTTGCCTGTACGGTTAATGTCCTTGAACGCCCGAATTTCCACAGGTACCCTTGATGCTACTATATTCATCTACCACTCCCGTTCTCTCTCGTTAAGCGCTCGCTCAACAGTCTGCTCAACCAACGCCTGTATTATGATCAAATCCTTTTCTTGTAATGCAGAGCTTACTTGAGCCCTGTCAGTGTCTGGCAACTTTTTCGTGCCCAGTTGCGCTGTCATTGTTAAGTTATCTATTTCAATTGCCATGTGCTATACCGAAATTTCACTCACCTGAGCATATTTATAGGTCATTGATTCAATTAAAACTTTACTGTCATCCGCGTTCATGGGATCCCACTGCAATGACTCCAAATAAGCCTTTTTGATCAACCATGCGCGCACCGGATAACCCTCTGGTGCCATAAGCGTCAGTAAGATCCGACAGCGCAATGCTTTGGTCTTCCAAAATTGCGCTTCGAGGTGTTGAAGATTGGTTAACACAGAGCCACTTATACCTGGTAATAGAGTGCCGTCTTTGAGCACATTCATTATGCCCCTTTTCAAAGTTAAAGCGTGAAACGCATCACTGGCGCCAATGATAGGTTTGGTGTTTTTTTCAGTAATATCGCGGCTAATTTGTAAACCTGATACTTCCTGAAATCGAACATCCGTTAAAAGCGGCATTCCTCCGGCAAAAATCACCACGGCAAAGCGATAATTCACTAGCGGCTGTAAAGGAAGGCTGGGTATATCAAACATAAATAAGGCCTTTTAGATAATCAAAGGCGAAGCAAACGCTACGCCTAAAAATTAAAATGAATAACAAAGCCTTATTAAGCTTGGTACTCTACAGTAATGCTATCAGCTCGCAGATCGACTGACTCAAAAGCGACTTGACTGCTCGACGCATCCAAAGTTGGCCCAGTTAGCTTAGTTGGGAATGCCCCAGAAACTGTCCATGTTAATAACGGTTCCAGTGGTGCCGGGCTTTCAGGGTCAACTTTATCTGGGCGTGCGCCTACTAGGCTAATAACGATTTGGCGCTTTTCGACCATGTTGCCATTGACGCTACTCAGCCACTTGAACAGCTCACTGTGTTTATCGCCGATACCGCGTTTCAACATAATATTGATGTCTGTTTGCTGCCCTGGCATATGCACTCGATTTCCTTCACCGTCTTTGTAAGTGATCGGTTCATATTCGATATCTAATCCTGATACTTCAGAAAAAGACATATCTTCGCCATTCAAAGATACTTTGAATCTATATGCATTAAGTGGGTAGTACGGTTGTGTCATTTGTTTACTCCAAAGTAGTTGAATTAGCTAGAGATAGATTTGTGCGAGAAGGTCAACACAATAAATTCTGCTGGACGAACAGCTGCAAGACCAATTTCAATATTGAGATAGCCATTGTTGATATCGCTTTCTGTCATGGTTTGACCTAAACCAACATTGACAAAAAATGCCTGATCCGCGCTACTTCCAAATAATGCACCTTGTTTCCAAAGGCTTTCTAAATAGCTCGAGATCATGGTTTTAAGTTTGAGCCAAGTAAAACTGTTATTTGGTTCAAAAACGGCAAATTGACTGGCTTGCTGGACAGACTCTTCCACCATGTTGAACAAGCGTCTGACCGGAATATAGCGCCACTCGTTATCGTTACCAGCAAGCGTTCTAGCTCCCCATACCAATGTGCCTTGACCGGTAAATGCACGGATCGCATTAACCGACTTACCACCAACCGTATCGACGTTCATCGACTCTTGAGCGACATCATCAATCACGCGTGTCGGCTCAAAAACCTGACTAACCGATACATTGGCTGGCGCCTTCCAAACACCGCGCGACTGGTCAACTTGTGCGTAAATGCCCGCCATCGCAGCTGATGGAGGCAATACCAGATAATTTTTCGCCAGCGCTTTTTCCATGATGGACGCTTGTTCATCACCATCCTTTTTGTATTCAGCAAGACTCTTTTCCCCCATTTTTGTTTCAGAGGGGTCATAACTGCGCGCCATGGAAGTTTTCAAATAAGGGTAATAAGCAGCACCATATTTTAGGTTGTCCTTGCCCAGAGCTTGACGCATTCCATTCATGTACTTTTCAACGAGGTTGTCAGCTGGAGAGAGCGCTTTTTGGTCGTCTAGTACATCAATTAAAGCAAAACGATCTTTGGTTTCGGCGCATTGCTTGAGCGCAATTTGACACAGTTGATAATACTCAGAGTTTTGAAAAGGGGATTCTTCCGTACCATCACTGATCAGACGTATTGCATCTGACAGTACCAATAAGGTGACTTCATCAACTTGCTTGACGGCTGCTAGACCTGCTTCGTAATCATCTTTTGTAGGTTCAATGCCATAACCCGCTTCAGTGCTGCCACCAACACTAGTGACGTAACATGCACCACCGCCATTGGCAAAAAAGT
Source organism: Pseudoalteromonas sp. ATL1 (assembly GCF_058933015.1). Lineage (NCBI taxonomy): Bacteria > Pseudomonadati > Pseudomonadota > Gammaproteobacteria > Alteromonadales > Pseudoalteromonadaceae > Pseudoalteromonas > Pseudoalteromonas sp. ATL1. Next base: position 910,746 of record NZ_JBZYXL010000002.1, read on the forward strand.
GTTTAACGCAGTGGTACATAATATTCTTCGGTACTGCACGATAGTCTGCACTTTTATCAATTTCACCGGCGGTCGTTATGGTAAATACTTCAAGCTCTGGTCCGCCAAATACGGCTTCGTATTGAAGCATCGAAGTGATGCGTATAGGCTTATTAAGAAGAGAGGTTTCTCCATCTTGTTCAAGTTTTTTGTCGGTTGCGCCAACAAAAGCGGGGATAGCTGTCGCTACCTCAGCAACCGATGGAGGAAAAATTGACTTTTCCTCTACGTAAACGCCTGGCGTTTTTTTTTGCATAGTATATTTCCTTTTTTCAATCCCAAGCAGGGATCTGTGTTAGTTAAGAAATGATTACAGATTGATTTGATTCAGGCGGAAGCCTAATAGGTTGTACCCAAATCATTTAAGTGATGTTTGGTGTGTTAAAAGAGTTAATTAACTACCGACATGTTTTACAATAAGACGAACCTACACAGGCTTCTTTAGTGCATTCGAATTGAAGTTTGCGATGACCAAATTGGCCACTAAGCTGTTATTAATGTTAATAAGGGCGCTTTACACCGCTTAATGGCTTAGCCCCCTCAAGACTATTTTCAGAATACGTAAATACTACCCTTTTTCTTAAAAAGGAACAGGTCAAAATTTACCTGAACACTCTAAAAATTAACATTTTTATAAAAAACGTAAATAACCAATTTGATCTGCATTGCTGTAACCATATTACTCAGATGAATTGAAAAAGAATCTACTTCAGCAAAACCATACACACACTCAACAGCAGCGCAATTGCAAACCCTAAGCGGAGCATTTGTGTTTTTCTTGGTGTATTAGATAAAACGCGCGCTTTGGCACCAATACACAACCATACGCTATCCACCAACACGGCAACACTAAAGCAAATGAGCAAAGTAACCAATGCATTAACTGCCGGGCTAAACTGCGTCAGCATGTTGTTGGCAAATATCGCTAAAAACGCTGCATAAGCTTTGGGGTTTATGAGGTTTAATATAAAGCCATCTTTAAAGCGTGGTGCACTGCCTTGCACACTGCCAATGCCGCCTTTGGCTGTGGCAATTTTATAGGCTATGTAACATAGATAGGCCGCTCCGAGCACTTGGCACACTTGCTGCGCGAGAGGGTAAGTATTAAACAAAGTGCCCAGCCCAGCGGCAACTAAAGCTATCACAACCAACAAACCAGCAAGGATCCCCCCTAAAAAACCTGCGCCTTGGCGAACACCAAAACTTGCTCCCACGCCTGCCAACGCTAAAGGAGCAGGCCCCGGAGAGCCCAGTAATAACGCCGTGGTCATGGCCAATGAAATTATTGCGTCCATATACTTCCTTAAAAATATGGATAAAAAAGGCCCTCACGCGGGCCTTGGTAACATTACAAGTAGAAAAGAGTGAATGCTTAGTCTTGCGGAACGCGCACCGAGCCTTCCATCAAGACTCGAGCGCTGCGGCTCATAATGGCTTTTTCTGCTAGCCACTGACCATTAACCAATTTTGCAGCAGCGCCAACACGAAGCGTGCCAGATGGGTGCCCAAAGGTAACACTTTCGCGCTCGCCACCACCGGCCGCTAAATTCACCAGCGTACCGGGAATAGCCGCAGCAGTGGCGATGGCAACAGCTGCCGTGCCCATCATCGCATGGTGCAACTTGCCCATTGATAGTGCACGAACACACACATCAATATCGTCGCAATTAATTTGTTTACCGCTTGAAGCCACATAGCTCTGCGGGCCACTGACAAAGGCTATTTTCGGTGTATGCTGGCGACTTGCCGCTTCTTCTAGTGAGCTGATCAAACCCATTTTCAGCGCACCATGGGCGCGAATGGTCTCGAAGCGGGCTAGCGCTTGTTCATCATTATTGATGGCTTCTTGCAGCTCAGTGCCGGTATAACCCAATTCATCAGCATTAAAGAACAAAGTTGGGATACCCGCGTTGATCATAGTTACTGCAAACTTACCAATACCAGGCACGTCTAGCATGTCAACTAAGCTACCTGACGGAAACATCGCGCCTTCACCGTCGGCTGGGTCCATAAATTCCACCACCACTTCGGCTGCAGGGAATGTCACACCATCAAGCTCAAAATCTCCGGTTTCTTGCACTTCTCCATCAGTGATTGGCACATGGGCGATAATGGTTTTTTTAATGTTTGCTTGCCAAATACGCACCACAGCAATGCCGTTTTCTGGAATACGGCTTTTGTCCACCAAACCATTGCTAATAGCAAATGACCCAACTGCCGCAGTTAAGTTGCCACAGTTGCCGCTCCAATCAATAAATGGTTTGTCGATAGCTACTTGGCCAAATAAATAATCCACATCGTGATCTGGTTGTGTGCTTTTTGACAAAATCACCGTTTTGCTGGTGCTGGATGTCGCGCCGCCCATGCCGTCGGTATGTTTTCCATAGGGATCGGGGCTTCCAATCACGCGCAGTAACAACGCATCACGCTCAGCACCTGCGGTTTGTGCTTGCACTGGTAAATCGGTGAGGTTAAAAAACACCCCTTTGCTAGTACCACCACGCATGTAAGTAGCTGGTACCTTTATTTGCGGTTTAAAAGACATGAAAAGTTCCTTCAAAAAGCCTAAAAAAGGCCCTGTATAGAGGGCCTAGTCATTTATTTTGAGTTATGCGTTTGCTTCTAAAAAGTCTTTTGCAAAGCGCTGCAAAACACCACCGGCTGAGTAGATTGACACTTCTTCAGCGGTATCCAAACGACATGTCATGGGCACTTCAATGCGCTCACCATTTTTGCGGTTAACCACTAAAGTAAGCGTTGCACCCGGGCTTGGTTCACCTTCTACATCAAAGGTTTCGGTGCCATCAATGCCCAGCGTTTTGCGCGTTGTGCCCGCTTTAAATTCAAGCGGTAACACACCCATACCAATCAAGTTAGTACGGTGAATGCGCTCAAAACCTTCTGCGGCGATCACTTCAACCCCCGCTAGGCGTACGCCTTTGGCAGCCCAGTCACGAGATGAGCCTTGGCCATAATCTGCGCCCGCCACAATGATCAATGGTTGCTTACGCTGCATGTAAGTTTCAATGGCTTCCCACATGCGAATTTCTTGGCCTTCCGGCTCAAGACGCGCCAATGAGCCTTGTTTCACTTCGCCGTTGTCATCACGCACCATTTCGTTGAATAACTTCGGATTTGCGAACGTAGCACGTTGCGCCGTTAAATGGTCGCCTCGGTGCGTTGCATACGAGTTAAAGTCTTCTTCTGGTAAGCCCATTTTTGCCAAATACTCACCCGCGGCACTGCTGGCCAAAATGGCATTTGAAGGAGATAGGTGATCCGTGGTGATGTTATCACCGAGTACCGCAAGTGGACGCATGCCTTTCATGGTACGCTCGGCCGCCAATGCGCCTTCCCAGTATGGTGGACGACGAATATAAGTACTCATTTCACGCCAGTCATACAGCGGGTTATTGTCTTCGCCGTAATCTACACTCAAATCAAACATAGGCTCATACACTTGGCGGAATTGTTCTGGTTTCACACTTTGTGCAATCACCGCATCAATTTCTTCATCCGTTGGCCATAGATCTTTTAACGTTACTGGGTTGCCTTGTTGATCATGCCCTAACACGTCTTTTTCGATATCAAAACGGATAGTACCCGCAATCGCGTAAGCAACCACCAGCGGTGGAGAAGCTAAGAATGCTTGTTTTGCATAAGGATGAATACGGCCGTCAAAGTTACGGTTGCCTGAAAGCACAGCCGTTGCATACAGGTCGCGGTCGATAATTTCTTGCTGAATTTGTGGGTCAAGTGCGCCACTCATACCATTACAAGTTGTACAGGCAAATGCCACCACACCAAAACCAAGCTGCTCAAGCTCAGGTAATAACTTAGCTTCTTCCAGATACATTTTTACCGCTTTTGAGCCCGGTGCTAGCGAGGTTTTCACCCAAGGTTTACGGATCAAGCCTTTGGCATTAGCATTACGCGCCAATAAACCTGCAGCAATCACATTACGCGGGTTACTGGTGTTGGTACAACTGGTGATAGCTGCAATGATCACCGCGCCATCAGGCATTTTACCTTCTTCTTGTTCTACCTTACCTGCAATACCCGCTTTGGCTAAATCTGCAGTAGCTACACGTTTATGTGGGTTTGAAGGGCCAGCAATATTGCGCCCTACCGATGATAAATCAAATGTGAGTACGCGCTCATATTGTGCACTTTCAAGGCTGTCAGCCCAAAGACCGGTATGTTTGGCGTAGTTTTCAACCAAGCGTACTTGTTCATCGTCTCGGCCTGTGAGTTTTAAGTAATCGATGGTTTGTTGATCGATATAAAACATCGCAGCCGTTGCGCCGTATTCAGGGGTCATGTTTGAAATAGTTGCGCGGTCACCCAATGTTAGGCTTGATGCACCTTCACCGTAAAATTCTAAATATGCGCCAACCACTTTTTCAGCGCGTAGGAATTCGGTGATGGCTAATACAATATCGGTCGCGGTAATGCCCGACTGTGCTTTACCAGTAAGCTCTACGCCCACAATATCGGGTAAACGCATGTACGATGCACGACCTAACATCACACTTTCCGCTTCAAGACCACCTACACCCACAGCTATCACGCCTAGCGCGTCAACGTGTGGGGTATGACTGTCGGTACCCACTAGGGTATCTGGAAATGCCACACCATCACGAGTATGAATTACTGGAGACATTTTCTCCAAGTTAATTTGGTGCATGATACCGTTACCCGGCTGGATCACATCCACATTTTTAAAGGCCGTTTTGGTCCAATTGATAAAGTGAAAACGGTCTTCGTTTCGTCTGTCTTCAATGGCACGGTTTTTCTCAAAGGCATCTTTTTCAAAACCCGCATGTTCCACTGCCAATGAATGGTCAACAATCAGCTGCGTTGGCACCACAGGGTTTACCTTGGATGGATCGCCACCTTTTGCAGCTATCGCATCACGCAAGCCAGCCAGGTCAACCAACGCTGTTTGTCCTAAAATATCATGGCAAACAACACGCGCAGGAAACCAAGGAAAGTCTAAATCGCGACGGCGTTCAATAAGTTGTGTTAGGCAATCGTCAAGCACTTGTGGCTCACAACGACGCACTAAGTTTTCAGCCAGTACACGTGACGTGTAAGGCAAGGTGTCGTAGGCACCTGGTTTAATGGCATCGACCGCTTCACGCGTGTCATAAAAGCTCAATTGCGAATCGGGCAGGAGCTTGCGGTATTTGGTATTCATAACTACATCCAGTGGAAATTGATGACGGTGTTTGGAAGATGCGGCCAAACTAAGTTGGCCGCGACACTAAATTTAGCGCTGTGAGATTGGCGTTACTGGGCGTAACTCTTCACCCGTGTATTCAGCAGATGGACGAATAATACGGTTATCTGCGCGCTGCTCCATCACGTGTGCAGCCCAACCCGTTAAACGTGACATCACGAAAATCGGTGTAAACAACTTGGTTGGAATACCCATAAAGTTGTAAGCCGAAGCGTGGAAGAAATCTGCGTTACAGAACAACTTCTTCTCGCGCCACATCACTTCTTCACAACGCACAGACACAGGGTAAAGTACAGTGTCACCCACATCGTTTGCGAGTTTTTCTGACCATAGTTTGATGATTTCGTTACGTGGGTCGCTTTCAGAGTAAATCGCGTGACCAAAGCCCATGATCTTCTCTTTGCGTGCCAACATGCCCATCATTTTCTCTTCTGCGTCATCTGCCGATGTAAAGCTTTCAATCATTTCCATTGCCGCTTCGTTCGCACCACCGTGCAGTGGACCACGCAACGAACCAATGGCACCCGTTACACATGAGTGCATATCAGACAGTGTTGAAGCACAAACACGCGCTGTGAAAGTTGATGCATTGAACTCATGCTCAGCATAAAGAATGAGCGATACGTGCATAACACGCTCATGCAATTCATTTGGCTTTTTGCCATGCAGCATGTGTAAGAAATGCGCACCAATTGAATCATCATCAGTTTCAACGTCAATACGCACACCGTCGTGGCTAAAGCGATACCAGTAGCAAATAATGCTTGGGAAACACGCTAACATGCGGTCGGTCACTTTGCCTTGAATATCAAAGCTTGTTTCACCCTCTAAGTTACCTAACATAGAACAGCCAGTACGTAATACATCCATCGGGTGTGCATCTGCTGGAATACGCTCTAACACTTCTTTAAGCGCTAATGGTAAACCGCGCATTGAGCGAAGCTCGCTCTTGTAGCTGTCTAATTCGGCTTGTGTTGGTAAGTGACCTTTTAAGATAAGGTGTGCCACTTCCTCAAACTGACAATGTTCTGCTAAATCTTTCACATCATAGCCACGATAAGTTAGACCCGAACCTGATTTACCCACTGTTGAAAGTGCTGTTTTCCCTGCTACCTGACCTCGAAGGCCCGCACCGCTTAGTACTTTTGCCATTTTTGTCTCCTGATTCTTCTACCTGCTGGATAATTATTTTGTATGCGATAACGCGTGCGTTATCGCGAATGTATTCTTTTCTGTATCAATTACTTGTTTTTGCCTTGCGCAAATAATGAGTCAAGTTTTTGCTCGTACTCGTGATAACCAAGATAATCGTATAAATCCATACGAGTTTGCATGGTATCTATGACAGCTTTTTGGTCACCGTCGTTTAAAATGGTTTGATAAACCAGCTCTGCCGCTTTGTTCATGGCACGGAATGCGCTTAGCGGGTACAACACCATGTCGACGCCCCACTGACCTAGTTCTTCTTTGTTCCAAAGCTCGGTTTTGCCAAATTCTGTGATGTTGGCAAGAATAGGAACATTGAGCGCTTCGCTAAACGCTCTATAGTGCTCTTCTGTTTGCACCGCTTCGGCAAAAATACCGTCCGCCCCTGCTGCCACGTAGGCTTTTGCACGCTCAATAGCCGCTTCCAAACCTTCTTGCGCAAATGCATCGGTGCGCGCCATGATGAAAAAATCAGGGTCGGTGCGTGCATCCACTGCGGCTTTGATACGATCAACCATTTCTTCGGTCGATACGATCTCTTTATTTGGACGGTGACCGCAACGTTTTTGCGCTACTTGGTCTTCCATATGCACCGCTGCTGCACCGGCTTTTTCCATATCGCGAATGGTTTTAGCAATGTTAAAAGCGCCGCCCCAACCTGTGTCTATATCCACCATCAAAGGTAAATCACAGGCTGCGGTAATACGTTGTACATCAGCAACCACATCATTTAACGACGTCATTCCTAAATCAGGCAGGCCATATGATGCGTTTGCCACACCACCACCAGATAGGTAAATCGCTTGATGACCAATCTTTTTCGCCATAATTGCCGAGTATGCATTGATGGTACCGACGATTTGTAATGGTTGATTGGCTTTAAGTGCCTCGCGGAACTTTTTACCTGCGCTAGTAAATCCTGTCATGATGATCTCTCTTATAAACTGTGTTGAAGTTTGGCTTCGATATTATTTTTAGAATAAGTGATATGTCGACGCATCAGCATTTCGGCAAGCTCGGGGTCACGATTGCTAATGGCTTGCACAATATGCTTATGTTCATCAAATGCTGTGGTAACTCGCGGCCCGGCCATGCCAAGTTGCACACGATACATGCGCACCAAGTGATATAAGCCATTCACTAGCATGGAGATTAAGTGCGCGTTTTTACTACCTTGAATAATGCGGTAGTGGAAATCTAAGTCTCCCGCTTCTTGATAATACAATTTGGCGCTTTTGACTTTGTCAGATTGGCTATTGAGTAAAGCATTGAGTTCAATGATCTCTTGTTCACTCATGTGCTGTGCCGCAAGGCGTGCTGCCATGCCTTCTAATGCTTCACGCACTTGGTAAAGCTCGATTAAACCTTCGGGTGACAGCGATACCACTCTCGCGCCCACGTTGGCTTTGCGCTCAACGATATTGCACGCTTCTAAACGATTAATCGCTTCACGCACAACGGCACGACTGACTTCATACTTTGTCGACAATTCAGTTTCACTGAGTTTAGTGCCCGATGGGATAACACCTTCGACAATTTCCTTTCTAAGGCGGAAAAATGCTTTATCTGAAGAAGTTACCGCTTGTTCTTGAAAAAACTCCATCTTGAACTTGGCTCTGTGAATCTAAATAAGTTGTAGACAATATAGTGGTGCTTTACGTTGACGTCAACCTGATTAAGGTAAGATTGTCGACAATTTAATTTATAATGCTTATAAGTTTGCTGAATAGGGAAAGGAATACCGAAGTGACCAGAGATTTAACGAGAAAATATAAAAATAAGCTCCATCGCCATGGAACTTATTAAGATCATGTTAGTCACGCACAGGTAACTGCGCTGTTTTTCGAACCGACTAGAGCGAAAAGTAGTTAACGTAAAAACAGCTACCCCATACGCAAATAAACACAATGAGTGACACCAGCACGCCTGCTGAACCTAAATCTTTCGCCAACCCAGAAAGTGGGTGGATCTCAAGGCCTACTCTATCCACTGTGGCTTCAATGGCCGTATTGACAATCTCAGCAAACATCACAAAAAGTGTTGCACACAACAGCATCACCTTTTCATACAAGGAAAAATCAACACTGATAATAACCCCAAATGTGATGATAAGCAGCACCAACTCTTGACGAAAGGCAGACTCATTTTTTGCTAACCACTTTAGCGCTCGTGCTGAATGCGTGGATGCCAAGTAAACACGTTTGAATCCAGTGGGTTTGTCACTACTATCAAATTTCATTGAGGTCTCCAAGTTGAGCGAGTTTTTGATACTGGCAAGTTGCTAAAACATCTTGACTGGCATTGTAAGTGGCACTGCTAACTTGCGCCAAGCGTGAAAATATCATTTTCTTTACTGCCGTTGTTCAGAGCTATCACATGGTCCAAGCCTTCACTAAAAAGGCGACTATCATTCGTTTTATTGTCACTATTATTCATTTCTAGGTAAGCTGAGTGTTTGGTCTGTAAGCACCTTTGCTCCCACATGATTAAGCGATGCGAACGATAGTTTGTCACCGCTAGCAGAAGTGCGATATAACTGCTGCTGATAAGCCATCGAGCTAAACAGCACATGCGCTAACGCTTTCTCTTTGATTTTTTCTAAGCCTGATGTTGGCGCGATTTCTTTTTGAAGTTTATTGTGTATATCGTATGACCAATAACTAACCTCTTTACCCGGCTGCAGTACCGCTGCTTGATCATCTTCAATGTAGGCGTAATTGTCGTAGTACTGCATCATAGCGCGCTGCTTTGGGTAGGTTTTGGTCAAGTCAAAGCCGACCATCGGCGAAGGTGAATTCACACCAATGAGAGACAGCAATGTCACTGGTAAATCTATTTGGCTCACTAAACGTGTGTCTAACTTTGCGTCAAACTCACTATTTAAAATAACGGCAGGAATGTGAAATGACTTGATTGGAACAGGCTCGCTACCAAACACCCGCACGTCATGATCGGCGACCACCAGAAATACCGTGTTTTGCCAGTAGTCACGCTGTTTTGCTGTGCGAATGAACTTCCCCAGCGCATAGTCTGCATATTTAATAGCAAGGTCTCTTGGCGGGTTGTCACTATTAAACCCGTCATCTAAGGTAACTTTTCCAGCAGGGATCTCAAACGGATCGTGATTACTGGAAGTAAATATCAGACTAAAAAATGGTTGCTGCGCATTTGCAAGCGTCGCTAATTCTTTGTCCGCTTGATTAAATACATCTTCATCACTGGCACCCCAAGAAGCAACAAACTCGGGGGATTCAATATCATTGATATCGACAATATCGCTAAACCCATTACCAAGAAAAAAGCTCTTCATGTTGTCAAAGTGACTTTCACCACCATAAATAAATTGTGTGGTATAACCCTGCTCAGTAAGTGCACTGGCAAGCGTGTAAAATTGACTTTGTGATTTCGAGAGCTTGACCACAGAGCGAGAAGGCGACGGCAAAAACCCAGTCAGCACCGCTTCAATCCCTCTCACCGAGCGCGTGCCAGTCGCATACAGATTTTTAAATCCCCACCCTTGTTGATACAGTTCATCAAGGTTAGGCGTAAGCCCTACTCCACCTAAAGACCCTACAAATCGCGCGCCAAGGCTTTCTTCTAAGATGATCACAAGGTTCTTTTTAGCGCCACTATGAAAGCTAGGTTCTTGCGATAAGGTAGGCAGCGCTTCACTAACAAAACGTTGTTTATAAGATGCCTGTTTAACGATTGTGGTGATATCTTGCGCAGGTAAAGCACCGTAAAGTGACGACGCATTGGTCTCGTTATGCATGTTTTTAACCGCAAACGCCACGCTATATGGCGAATTAAGCGTGAGGGAATTCACCAATGAATCTTGAGAAAAATACACCAACGCAGGGTTTAACGGTCGATGGCCCAAAGTGCCACGTGCAAAGGCAAAAAGCACAATAAGTAAGGCAAAGTTGTAAAGTGCAAAGGGAAGTTTATCTTGTCGGGTTGTTGAAACGTTTACTCGTAAAAGCGCCCGATAAGTCAGCACAAAAACACCTGTACATATCAATAATGTGATCACCACAGTAGCCAGATGCCCTGATAACAACATCGAAAAAACTTCTTGTGGGTAAGCCAAATATTCCACAAACAATCGATTTGGGCGTACGTCATATTGCATGATAAATGCGGGTGTTGCCGCTTCACACAAAGCAACCAGCGTAACAACAAGGCAAACATAAATTTTAATGATATGGCCAAGCCAATTTTTGAGTTTGCTAGGGGTAATAAGCTGTAGGAAAAATGCCAGCACGACTGGTAGCAATAAATAAGCCGTCGTACTTAAATCAATGCGGATACCGCCAATGATTAATTCAAACACCTCACTACCCGACACTCTGGCACTTTGCCATCCGCTTAAAACCAACCTACTAACGGAGAAAGTGAACAGCAAAATCACGCCACCCATTATAAGCGGCTTTATTTGCTGAGCGTATTTAATCAAGCTGTTCATCATGCATTTATCATTTTGAATTTTTCCTCAAGTTAGCGAACTAAACTTAAGGAAAACTTAAGGTTTGATAATTGCTAAAACGCTCAACATTTACTTGCATCGCAATACAATTTGCTAAACTTTAAGGATAGAAAGCCAACAGGTTACACTGTGAGAAAACCAATTACATTATTGTTATATCAAGTAAAAACTAACTTATTAGTAAGTGCGGCACTGTTGATCAGTTGCATGGCTAATGCCGAAAAAGCCCCTCATTTCACAATAGTCACGGAGTTATCTCCTCCGAATCAAACCCTTGAGAATGGCATTGTGGCAGGCACCAGTACTGAGTTAGTTAAGCAAATTATTGGCCATGCCAAGCTGCAGGGTGATTATCAACTTTATCCGTGGGCACGGGCCTATAAACTGGCGAGCAGCCACAAAAATACCTTAATTTACAGCATGGCTAAAACCCCAGACAGGACTAACCTGTTCCACTGGATTGGTCCCGTTGCCATGTTTCATTTAGGGTTTGTTACTAATGCCTATCGCAATGACGTGAGTGTTAATTCATTGGCAGATGCCAAACAATACCGTTTAGCAGTACAACGAGGAGATATTGCGGCAGATAAACTAAAAAGTTTTGGCTTTGACTACGTTCTCACAGCCGATATTGAGCGATCATATCAGCTACTTGTTGCGAATAAAGTCGATTTGGTCCTAGATGACCCAAGATACTTAAGCGCCATGGCTGAGTCGCTCAACTTGCCTAAAGAACATTTCAAGTTTTTATTTGCTGTTAATGATCTGTCCGTCAGTGGCTACTTGGCTGCAAGTATTGGCACGCCGGAACCACTGGTTGCGAAGCTAAAAGAGGCATTTGCCGAAATCCAAAAGACGCCCACCTACCAGCAAGTGCTACTTGCTGTGCCAACTCGATAAAATCCACCTTTTCATCAGTTTCAAAACAGTAGGCATAAAAAAAGCAAGCTTGAAGCTTGCTTTTTCTCTTAAGCATAGATTGCTTAGATAACTGTGATGTTCTCAGCTTGAGGACCTTTTTGGCCGTTAGCTAAAGTAAACTCAACACGTTGGCCTTCAGCTAGTGTACGGAAACCGTCACCTTTAATTGCGCTGAAGTGAGCAAATACGTCTGGGCCATTCTCTTGTGCGATGAAACCAAAACCTTTTGACTCGTTGAACCACTTAACTGTGCCAGTTACTGTATTAGACATATCGATATATCCTGATTTAAAAATTAAACTATGCCCATCTGGGCGCATAGAGCAAAAATTAGACGGTACTTAAAAACTTCAGGACGGTACTACAAGTATGACTTATACAACAACGTAATGGAGATTTATAAACACTGACATATTTTTTGTCTAGGTCCAGTCTATCCATATGAGACCCCAAGTCAATCAATTTTGCGACCAAACAAATTAATTTTCTGTTACAACCTCTTGTATACACTTTGACCAACAAAAATAATTAATAACATGGAATTAACCACCTAATTTTTTATAAGAAAAACGAATTAATTCTTAATTTATTTGGTATTAATCCCTATCTAATTCGCATCTTTTTACAGTCAGACATATGGCTCTATGCGCTGAACTGCTCTTTACAGTAAAATTTTATATGATCTGAACCGACCACAGACAGGTATATATGAGTATGTAACTCACTGCAATTTAGTCTACTTTTAACAGTACTAACCGCCCATTCACATAGAGCCTACACCATGACAAATATGATCACGAATATGGAAGAGTCACTGTTCTTTAGCAAGTTAATTGATCAGTGCTCAGTTCTGGATTTACTCAAACAGCTATTGATGCATTCTCACCATGCCATCGTGATCACGAATGCCGATCAACAAAATGGTTATCCAATTGTGTATGCAAACGGCGTTTTTTGTCGCCACACGGGATATGAACTTGCTGAATTGGTGGGACAATCTCCCTCTATTTTACAAGGTCCTGAGAGCAACAAAAGGGTAATAGCGAAGATAACGCCATCGCTGAAAAAACATGGCTATTTTTATGGCGCATCCATCAATTATCGCAAAGACGGCAGCATCTATCCTGTCGAATGGAACATATCGGAGATCAAAAACGCCAATGGGGACGTCACACACTATATTTCCATGCAAAAAGACCTCTCCAATATGAAGCGAGTTGCAGAGCAAGTTAGAGAGTCCAACGAAGTATTCAAACGCTTTTATCAGACTTGCTCAAACAGCTCTGCCGATATACCAATAGAAAGTGAAGTGGTAGAAACACTCAAAAGCAATGAAAAATTGTATAACGGTAATTTACGTTCTGACGACAAAGTAGAGCTATTTGAAGAAGCCTTTTTTGATTTTTCTCCCGGTGAAATGGGCGCGTTAGGCAATAAAATCAAAAAATCCCCCGTAAGCGCCGAGCTGTTTTGGCTAGAAAGCCCCATCAGTGATGAAGATATTGAATCAGTGACCGAGTCTATCAAAGAGTTAGAAGCTGAAATCGGCTTAGGCGAGGCATTAAACAGAGCACCTAACCTACAGCTCATTGCCAAATACATGAAAGAAGTGGCAAATAACCTCTACTTCTGCGTCGAGTTTAATGACGGCGCGCTCATGATAGACGAAGTCGCCAACGAGCTATGCAAAATCGAAGACGCAAATACAGTTCCTATGGCAATACTTGCAACATTTTGCAAAGACATCGCACAGTGGGTTGAAGAAGTTTTTGTTGACAAAAGCGCCGAAAATATTTTTAACGGTGAGAACAACACCATTGCCGCGGGTAATCAATTGCTGGCGTTTTTGAAATAACCCGCTACTCCTCTTCTAACTTAATCGTGAGGAGGAGTCCCCTATAACGGACCATTTTTAACAAAAAGCCATACATAAAATAGGAACTATCATTTTTTCATCGCTGATTTTTTTGCATTGTCTATTGAGTATGGCCGATTGATAAAAGCTTGAAACTTGGTACGTGGCATATCGTTATCAATTTGGCTTATTGAGCACCAATTCAAACTGAATTTCTTCATCTTTGGCACTTACCGATAATGAGCCATTAATAGCCAACGCAAGTACCTTTGAAATTGATAACCCCAAACCGAAGTTATTATTTGCTGTTCGTGACGCCTCCTTTTGCCATAGCGGTTCAAACATTTCATCTAGGTCTGATGAGGACAAGGTATGTAAAACACGATTGCGAACAATGATATTTAATCGGCCGTCTTGTAAATGACTTATAGTGATTTTTGTATCTGAATCACTTGGACTGTACTGCAACGCATTATTAATTAAATTATTTAATATTGATTCAATTGCGAATGAGTTACTTAGTACATATTCGCAATCATCTGAACTCGAACTCACAATGAGCCTACTGCTGTCATGGCTTGCAACAAGTTTCTCAATGGTGGAATTGATATTCACCTTTTCGGAGCAGTCTAATGCTTGATGACTGTACTTATGCATTATCAATAAACTGGAGATGATACTCTTCATTCTTAGGCCAATTTTAAGTACATCGGGCTTAAAGCTCGCTTCAACCTCATGATCTCCCGGAAATTTGATGGCAACTTCCGATAAGTTGATCAACTCAGCTACTGGCGTTTTAAGCTCGTGAGCAATATCAGAAGTGAGCCTTTTTTCACGAATATACAGAGAATAATTTTCCTCAATGAAGTGGTTCAAACTCTCGATAATGGGCGACAACTCTTCGACGGGTTCTTTAGCGGTTATTTTTTGTCTTTTAATCGAAAACTTCACCGTTTTTAACTCGTTGTTTAATGCCTCTAAGGGCGTTAAGGCATACGCAACGGTGTTTCTAACGGTGAATCTGATAATAAGCGGTACAATGATGAGCGCGCAAGCAAATGCAATATCAATAAACCAAAGGTAAAACATTAGTTGCTCTGTGGATGTAGCATAAGCAATTAAAATAGGGGCTTGCTGATAATTCAAGCCTTGATAATGCTTTTTAAATTCTTCTCTATCATCGCTGTCAATTTGGGGCAAAAATAATGCGTACGCAACCCTGCCACTTCGCCCATCAGGCAGTTTGGTATCTTTGAGCACCATTTGATTAAACTCAGGCTGGTGGTAAGGTAAGTCGTTGTTACTGTAATACTTGAGTGTTTTAGAGCGTTCAAAAACAGTACCTTTATACCATAACTGAAAATACTCAGGTTCGCCTCGCCCCTCAAATTCAGGCAGGTATTCACCGGAAAAGTAAAACTCGACCCCTTCTGGATCTTCGCTGACTAAAGTCATGAGCAAACCGAGCTTGTTTGTGACCGAGCGGTTGAACTCTTCTTCAATCCACGAATCAATTGCTAAATCAACGGCAAGCAATACCGCCACGACAAACAGGGAAATAAAAATCGACAGACGGCGAGTTAACGTTTTACGAATGGATTTCATTTACTGTGTGACCACATAACCAAACCCGCGTTTATTTTTTACCGGTAAGTCTTCACCAAATGCTCTGACTTTTTTTCTCGCCGATGAGATATGTGCTTCGAGTGCATTTTTAGAAACATGATCGTAGCTACCTGCAATATACTCGCTCAGCAATTCTGGCGTAACGACTTTGTTCTGATTAAGAAAAAAGCACTCTACAATTTTATATTCGTTGGGCGTTAGATCTATTTCCTTGTCTAAGTAAGACAAGACTTTTAGTTGTAAACTCAGTGAAAAGTTACCAATGATTATTTTGTCTTGATCGTGCCTTATAAAACCCCGTCTCATCAAGTTGACCAAACGCGCATGTAACTCTTCAAAAGAAAATGGCTTGGCCAAATAGTCATCTGCGCCAGCTAAGATACCAATGGCTTTATCATCTGCTTCCGAGCGTGCTGATAGTATGAGAATTCGGACATTTTGATTTTTTGCTCTAAGTGTTTTTAAAATGCTTAAACCATCCATTGACGGTAACATTAAGTCCAAAATGAGTAGATCATAATCCCCTAAAAGCGCCATACTTAGCCCTTCAGAACCATCTCCCGTTGACTCTACCGTGTATCCAAGCTTACAAAGGCCGTGACCTAAGCTTCGTCTTAATGATTCTGAGTCTTCAATTAACAGTAATCGCATAATAGATTTCCTAGCTGGAATACTGTCAATTTACCAATCAATACTTAAGAATAACTTAAGATTAAATTTCGTCTCATCAGCGACTGCTAAACCCCACTGATCCTCAGTTTAATTTCAGCCGTTCTTAAGTCACGACCAATACGATCCATTTGTACTCGCAAATATTGGTCATATATGAACACTCTAAAAACGCGTATTCAAGTAAACATATCATCTGCCTGGTTACTCTCCCTCGCATCACTGTTTATTGTCTTAGTATTTAACTTCCCATTTCTTGCGGGCGTGTATAAAGCAACCCATTTAACGAGTGCATCAGGATGGCTATTTCTGCTCTTCGTTCCAGTCTTGCTCATTTGCTTAACCATCATTTTATTGACTATATCGGGGGCGTTATTTTTCCCTAAGTTGACACTCAGTATAAATATACTGCTGTCCTCCTTGCTGTTTTACGCCACAGCAGCCTATGGCGTGATATTCGACAAAAGTATGGTGCAAAATGTGATCGAAACGAATTCGGGGGAGGCCTTTTCGTACCTAAATATTAGCTTTATCTCTTTTTTGTTTTTATGGGGATGTTGCCTATCTTCTCTGTGCTCAGCCAAGAAATAAAAGGCAATGTGATAACCAATATCAAAAGTTTGGTTAAATTAAATATCACTTGTTTGATTCTAATCGCAGTCATTGCTGCAACGTTTTATAAAGATTACGCCGCAGTGGGTCGAAATCACAGAGAATTGACAAAATACATCGTGCCATTTGCCTTTTACGACTCGGGCTTTAAGTTTATTCGCGATAAATATTTATACCCACCTTTGCCCTACCGCGTTCTCGATAGTGCGCCTAGTTTGCAAAATAACATGAAGCATAAAAATCGTACGCTTGTTGTGGTTATTGGGGAGACAGCCAGAGCCGCAAACTTCAGTCTAAATGGCTATGCGAGAAATACCAATGCACATTTAAAAAACCAAGATGTGATCAGTTTTAATCAAGTCTCATCATGCGGTACGGCAACCGCAGTGTCGGTGCCTTGTATGTTTTCAAGACTCGATCGTGAACACTACAACAGCCGTGAAGCCAGTAGCCAAGATAATGCTCTCGATCTTATTCAAAGAGCGGGCGCAGAAGTTACCTGGATTGATAACAACAGTAGCTGTAAAGGGGTGTGTAAAAGAGTAAAAACTATAGAATTTAACCCCAAGCGTGACTCTAAATTATGCGATGGCGATTTTTGCTTTGATGAAGTTCTTATTGGCGATCTTAAGAAAGAACTCGCTGTATCGCAGGGCAAAGAAAGAGTTATTGTTTTACACATGATTGGCTCTCACGGACCCACTTACTATCGACGCTATCCTGCATCATTTAACCGCTTTACGCCCGATTGCCCTCATAGCGATATTCAACACTGCTCTCATGAGCAATTGGTTAACACCTACGACAACACAATTGCTTATACAGACTATGTATTGGCGCAAATACTTGAAGTGCTACAACAACCTGAACAGGGCAATACCGCCATGTTGTACGTCTCAGATCATGGCGAGTCTTTAGGTGAAAAAGGCTTGTACCTTCATGGGTTTCCATACAGTTTAGCTCCAGAGGAACAAACCCGTGTTGCTATGCTGTACTGGGATAGTCGCTTTAAACAACAAGCGTATAAAAACTGCGTAACCGCGCAAACAAATACACCTCTTTCACACGATAACGTTTTTGATACATTACTTGGTTTGAGTCTCGTGAAAACAACGGTTTACAAGGCTGAAAAAGACATTTTAAAAAACTGCCGTCAATTATAAAATCACACTTGGCCCGACATTTGAGTGAGTATCTTTTCAGCCTTGGCGAATTCAAAATCACTAATTGTATCGCGTACTTGCTCAAGCGTTTCTTTGGGAAATGCGTTTTGCTCGAACAATTCGTCAATCACTTCAAGTGATTGCACATCAAAATTTTGCACCAACTCTAACAGCTCGTTGAATAACTGCTTACGTTTTGTTTGAGACAGAGTGCTCTGCTGCTCCCCCTCGGCTTGAATAGGCTCGAGTTCTCTGTTTGCCAGCTTTTCGTCCGCATTTTTTAGATAACTAATCACTTCATGCAGTTGCTCTATATCAATACTGCCTTGCTGCGCAATCTGCTCTTCAAACACTTGGCCTTTTTCCATCAAATAATGAGCAGATAGGTTTGCCGCCGATCCCTTTAACGAATGTGCGATCCTCGCGGCATGCTCAGTATCACCAATGATGACCGCTTGCTCTAAATTAATAAGCTCTTCAACCTGCTTATGTACAAACTTACCTAAAATATTCCAGTAGGCTTTTTCGTTTCCACCGATCCTGTCAATCCCATCTTTAAAATCGAACCCCTCTATTTTAAAGCTCTCTTTGGCTGGCTTGTCTGGATCCACATTTTTGTCTTTAGCGAGCGGTGTTTTATTGACGTCTTCAAACGTAGTGCGACCTTTTTGCTTAATTTGTTCATCGATTGTGGCAACCATTTTGTCAAAATTAATCGGTTTGGCGATGTGTGCATTCATTCCCGCGGCAAGGCATTGGTCAATGTCTTCTTTCATCGCATTGGCTGTCATAGCAATGATGGGAATTGTATCAAACGCTTTGCTTTCTCTTATTTTACGAGCTGCTGTTAGCCCATCCATAACCGGCATTTGCATATCCATAAAAATAACCGAAAACGCGCCCTGTTTTTCTAGGATTGCCAAAGCTTCTGCGCCGTGATTGGCAATAGTGACGTCAATGTTAATTGACCGCAACATTTCCGTGGCCACTTCTTGGTTTGTTTCATTGTCTTCAACAAGTAAAGCCGTAGCACCAGCAAACGAATGCTGCTTAGGCTTCTTCGCTTTGGACTTAGGTGTCGCCTCACTTTGTAAGTCAAAACAATCCATGACACAGTCAAACACGATTGAAGCATTGATAGGTTTAGTAATAATGCCGCCCAGAACATTAATTAAGTTGTCTTCTAGGTTGAGTTCTCGACTATGGGCTGTGACAAGTATCACTTTGGGAGAAGGGGTAAGCTTAAGTTCTACGATACGCTGAGCCAATTCACAGCCATCCATATTGGGCATGCTCCAATCAGAAAAGACCAATTGAAACGTTTCACTCTCCATTATTTTCAGCGCTTCTTCTCCACAACTGGCCACAGATACTTTAAAGCCTAAATGGGCAACCAAGTCTGACATGATCTCTCTGGCGGCTTCATTATCATCTACCACTAACACGGAGGTATTTTTGATAATCGATTCAGGGCAAAGGAGCGGTTTTACCGCCATTTCTTGTAACCCGACTTTAACGGTAAAAAAGAATTCTGAGCCGACTCCTTCCTCACTTGTAACACCAATTTGCCCGCCCATTAGCTCAACAAGTCGTTTCGATATACTCAAACCTAATCCGGTTCCACCATACTTTCTGGTAATTGAGGTGTCAGCCTGTGAAAAAGCCTTAAACAGTTGTTCTTGTTGTGCTTGTGTGAGCCCAATACCGGAGTCTTTAACCGAAAACTTCAATACCGCGCTTTCATCATTTTGTTCCACTACTCTAACGGCGATGATCACCTCTCCTTGTTCGGTAAATTTGATGGCGTTACCACACAGATTGATCAACACTTGCCCTAAACGCAACGGATCACCAACTAAATTGGAAGGTACATCCGGCGGTATATCCAGTAAAAGTTCCAACCCTTTGTCTTCAGCCTTAATGGAGTTCACAATCGATACATTGGTGGTCACTTCATCTAAGTCAAACGGCTCATGCTCGATAGTCATCTTTCCAGACTCTATTTTAGAAAAATCGAGTACATCATTGATAATGCCAAGGAGATTGTTGGCCGCCAAATCAATCTTTTTCATATAGTTCATTTGTTGCTTAGACAAATGGGTATTCAAAATAAGATGGCTCATGCCGATGATGGCGTTCATAGGCGTACGAATTTCGTGGCTCATGTTAGCCAAAAATTCACCTTTTGCTTTGCTTGAACTATCTGCCTGCATCTTGGCGTCCCGAAGCTGCCTTTCCATCTCTTTACTTTGCGTTACATCCAATATGAGTCCGACTATTCCGGCCACATGATTATCCGCATCGCTAAATGTCGCTTCATACACAACCACTTCTCGTTCTTCACCATTCACATTTTTAATGCGCATCTCATAGTTATGATGACCCGGATTGGCGAGTAACTTTTTCTCTGATTCATTAAAACGGGTGGCAATATCAAAAGGAAAAATATTATCCGGTTTCGCACCAATCACATCAGCTTCAAAAGTACCTATAAACTCGTGAAAGCGGCTATTTACGCCTAGATACATGCCTTCTTGATTTCTGTAATACATAGGATTGGGGATCGCATCGATGATTTTTTTGTTCAGCTCTAGCTGTTCATAAGCCATACGCTCAGTTTTTCTCTGGATCTCTTGATTTCGGGTTAATTGCAACCCGACGGCCAAATCGCGAATGATGTAACTCAACCAATGGAACTCTTTTTCACTAAGTGGATAAAAGCTACCAAGCTCTAAAAGGCCAATACAGCTCTCTCCCACGGTTAAAGGAAAATAATGAAGTTCTCGTAAAAAGATCGCTTTGCCATGATGGTCAAACTTGAATTGCTCTGATAAATCAATGGAATATCTATTTTTAGTTTTCAGTGCATGAAAATACACCGATTCCGAGTCTTGATAGGTACTTTTTGCATCGTTTTCATAGCCAATGCCAGAGACACGTTCCAGTTCATCCTCTTCATACACGTATAACCCAACCACCGGAATGGATAATCTTTGGCAGACAAACTTTATGATTTCATCGCCCAGCTCGTGAGCACTGCTTTTGCCTCGCAACGCTAAGTTAAAATCTTTAATAATGGTACTAAAGTTAAGTTGCTGTGTGATGTTTTCCAAAAGACGGTTCATTGCGCCAGCAAAAGTGCCAAGCTCTCCTTGGTACGCTTCGTTTAGCTTGAAGTTAAAATCATTTTTTTCTACCTGCGCGACAAGTGCTTTTTGGATATTTGAAATAGGCGTGATGTAGTAACGCCACAACAAATAAAATGACAAGGCAATGGACAGCAAGAGCGTTAAAATGATGATGCTGTGGATCTTTTGAGCCACCTGTGAGCTTTGCTCACATTCTGCAATGCGCTCTTTTAATTTCGATAAAAGCTTAAGCTCCACATCCGCCAAAGCTTGATATGCCTGCTCCTTACGCACTAAATAGGCAGAGCCTAGTAATAAATTCTCCTGGTTTGTGATCGGACCAACAGCACTTTGTACTATTTGGGCGTCACGATATTCTTGCCGCGATGAAATCGCCTGCTGCTCCATATCGACCAGCTCTTCGTCCATCGCAAATGCTCTTTGTAGCTGGTTAAATTCATAGTCATTTGGCGCAAACCGCTCAAACCTTTCAAAGAATGAAGCGGAGACTTTTTTATCTTCAACTTTGGGCACGACACTATTAGGCAATGAAAGCGTATCCCAATAGCCAAGCTGATATTCTGACTCTTTGGCAAACGTACCATTATCAATTGCTATCGCTAATTGAAACAAATCTAACCAACGCTGCTCCCCCGTCATCACAAA
Organism: Pseudoalteromonas sp. ATL1; assembly: GCF_058933015.1. Taxonomy (NCBI): domain Bacteria; kingdom Pseudomonadati; phylum Pseudomonadota; class Gammaproteobacteria; order Alteromonadales; family Pseudoalteromonadaceae; genus Pseudoalteromonas; species Pseudoalteromonas sp. ATL1. Next base: position 932,359 of record NZ_JBZYXL010000002.1, read on the forward strand.
CGATCTCGCAAATTTGCTCCGCTGATTAGCAACTTGCTTCACTTCCTGTACTAGCTGCTTCAATTGTGTCAACTGATGCTGAGTTGACTGTTTAGCAAACTCACTTGCGTCGATGTATTTGGACACGAAAAGTAACGCAATACTGGTGAGAAACATAAACCCAAACAATGCGACGAACAGAGATCTAAGTTTGAACATAAAGTGATTTTAGTTGTTGGCAGTAATACAAAGATAGACCTAAAATCAGACTTAAAGCTAATTTTGGATGGAACTGAATATGTTCGAAAAATTCACTGTGTTGATTGTCGACGATACCACTGAAAACCTGGCGCTCATGTCAGAGGTATTAAAGGCCGAATACAGAGTGATTGCAGCAAAAAGTGGCGAGAGTGCACTAGAAATACTCAAAAGCAAAGACGTCGACATCGTATTGCTGGATATCATTATGCCGCATATGGATGGTTATGAGGTTATTCGCCGCATAAAAACATCACCCGAATTGAGTGATATTCCTGTTATTTTTCTCACCGCCAAAAACAGCGTGCAAGACGAAGAGATTGGCTTTGCACTCGGCGCTTGTGATTATATTAACAAACCTATCAGCCCACCTATTATTCTCTCTAGAGTGCGTACTCATATCCAAATTAAGCGCCATAGTGACTTTTTAAAAGACCAAAATGCGTATTTAGAAGCCGAAGTACAAAAACGTACCAAGGAGCTCTCTGCAGCGCAAGATGCCACCATTGCAGCCTTAGCCAGTTTGGCTGAAACGCGCGACCAAGAAACGGGCAACCACATTAAGCGCACACAGCTCTATGTTAAAACTCTCGCTTCAAGCTTAAGTAAATTACCTAGGTATAACAATCAGTTACCTAATGACGTAATAGAACTTTTTTTTAAGTCAGCACCATTACACGATATTGGCAAAGTGGGCATTCCAGATGCCATTTTACTCAAAGCAGGCAAGCTCACGGATGCGGAGTTTGAGGTGATGAAAACACATGCTGAACTTGGCTATTTGGCGCTGGAAAATGCGGAAAAAGAAGTGGGAGGGAGTGTCCGCTTTTTAAAAATAGCCAAACAAATCGCCTATGGTCACCATGAAAAATGGGATGGCAGCGGGTATCCCCAAGGGTTATCAGGTGAAAATATCCCGCTCAGTGCACGCTTGATGGCGATTGCCGATGTGTATGATGCATTGATAAGTAAGCGGGTATACAAAGATGCCATGACACATGAACAAGCATTGGAAATAATGAAAAATGGCAGAGGCAGTCATTTTGATCCGCACATTCTCGATGTCTTTTTATCTATCGAAGACGTGTTTTATTCTATTGCTAGAAAATATGCAGATTAATTGACTATGGCTCGTGCAAATTTCAATGCGAGTCATCAATATTGTAGTCACAACCCGCATTGGGTATTCAGCGCACATGTTAGCAGCGCGCCGAGACAAAAACGTTAGCGCTTATTAAGCTCAGATAACCCTTTTTTATATAAATCAATGACCGGGTCTACACTGTTATGTTTAATGAAATTGTTAAATTGCGGAGACGCATTCAATTCAATCAGATATAACTCATCATGTTCATCAAGAATAATATCGTAGCCAACTAAGCCCATTGGTAGCTCAGCGTGTACTGGCGCGACAAACTCCGCCAACCTGTTTAATAAAGCGTCATCTGTTACATGTTCCGCGTATTCACCCTTTTCCCAGTACTTAGCATTAAAGCTGGCGGATGTTTGGCCACGACGGTAAGCAAAAGCTGGCTCTCCATAAACGCACAATAAACGAAACTCGGCTTTGCTCACGATGTATTGTTGAGCGAGTGCAATGTAATCGTATACTCGAGATTGGTGATCAAATATCTCTGCAAACGCTTTTTCGGTCTGAAGATCATCTTCACACATGAACACATTTACACCCAGTGCTCCCTTATTGCATTTGACGACGATCGGATAAGATAAGTTGTCTTCAATACGGTGCAAAGCAGAAGCAACGCTGTTGTAATGCTTGTATTGCAGGTATTTGGGGTCCACTTTAAAGTCCAAAAAGTCGAGCGTTTTTGGCATTCTAATAGTGTCTTTTAAAAGCTGATAGGTATGGCTTTTATCTTTACAGATACAATAAGCGACTTCAGAGTTGAATGGCGTTTTATTTAACTCAAAATATTGCCAACCCGAATCAAGTTTAATGCGAACAAAGTTTTGGTCTATATCAATAAACTCATACTCAAAACCCAAAGCGTCACATGCTTCTACTAAATATCTTATGTTGTTTTCCATATTACGCGGCTTACTCTAACATGCATCGAGCCATACTAGGCATCATTCCCTGTATAGCAATCGTCGTTTATAACAAAGCAACGTACCAAAACTGGCCTGCTTATTCAGAATGAGATTTAATGATTTAACGAGCGCTGCCTAAAGGCTACGCTCGCTATAAAGCACTCGCTGTTTAGTCAGCACGGCCCATAAATTTCTTTTCATCGGTGTTGATACGAATTTTATCACCCGTTGAGATATGCTCTGGTACTTGAACAACTAAACCCGTCGTTAACGTAGCCGGTTTTGTGCGTGCACTCGCCGAAGCACCTTTGATTGATGGAGATGTGTCTTCAATAACAAGTTCAACACTTGAAGGTAAGTCGATAGACACAGGTCTGCCTTCAACAATCACCGCTAACAAGCCTTTTGTGTCTTCACTGACAAACAAAACTTGTTCTTCAATGCTGCTCTTATTTAGGTTATAAGGTGTGTAGTCTTCTTCATCCATGAATACATACTCGTCGCCATCAATGTATGAAAACATGACTGGGCGGCGTACTAAATCCGCTAGGTTAAGCATCTCATCTGCTTTAAATGTTTCATCTACTTTGCCGCCATTCACGACATCATACATACGCATACGGTACAAACTACCACCAGCGCGACCTTGTGGTACTGAACGCTCAATATCTCTTACGATCATTACGCGGTTGTTGTATTCAATCGCAGCATGCTTTTTTATTTCACTGGCCTTAGGCATGGTTATTTCTCTTAAAATTACAGTAGCAAAAAATTATCTCGATATTGCCACATAACCAAGCTCCAAAGCCAGTCAAATTAGGTCTTGGAATGGCTAATTTAACGAAGAACAAGCCAAACTGCGTGAATAATTCCAGGCACGAGGAACAAAATACTCAAAAGTATATTTATCACCAAGTCTTTACCCATCCCATTGTTTAACGCGACTGCAATTGGCGGAAACAAAATAGCCAAAATCACCAAAATAATCTTACTCATAACCTGCTCCTGTTCATTTATTATCATTGTGAGCTTAATGCCTTCTCCTTGAGATATGCACTGCCCACTTAAAGGCTAATGCAAAACCCACAGTTTGCAATTGAGGACGCAAAATTTGCTAGGCAATAAAAAACCACCGGGTATCGTGCGGTGGCTTTTTATTCATTTTATTACAATGAGGTTGTTATGCTACAAGTCGTCTTCGCAAAGTGATGAGTGCTAATAACCTAAAATTCAAATTCCAAAGCGAGCCTAAAACTATGATCTTTGCCTGATTGAGAAACCTCACTGACAAAACCCGCTTCCCACTTCAACTGTCGTTGCCCCTCAAAACGATACAAACCAATTACAGCTGGCCCAATGCCTATAAAATCCTCACCACTATATAATTCAATAGCGGGTTGAAATGCTGAGGCATATCGGTAACGCAATTGCGCTCGAAACTCGCTTTCCCATTCATTTTCAATTGCACTTCCCCACTCTCTAATGACGAATGCATTTAAAGTCAGGCTAGTTTTGCCAAACTCTTTTTCAAACAACAAGCCAATTGCAGCTTCATAAGCAGACTCTTTGTGTTGCTTTTCAAGTTCAAATAACATGCCCCAGTCAGCCCAATAGCGACCTTGTTCTACCATCTGCCAACGCGCTTCAAATTCATATGCAGCTAAATCAAAGTTATCGAGCGGGTCACGCTCACCAATCATATAACCCTCCACGGTGACTGTTTCAGCAACCGCCCAACCTAAGCCGGCTCGCTGCGCTAACACATTACCCTCGTCGGTTTGCCGAGACAGTAATCGCCACTCAACTTCACGTTCAAAGGGCAAAACATAAGGATGATAAACCTTATCAACGACCATACCATCTGCATAACTCGGTAATACAGCGGCGCCTAACACCATTGCAATGGCCAATAACAAGGGGCGTTTAACAGCTATCATGATGCTATCACTCCTTTGTGTTTCGTCGATGTTTGTTTTAAGCGCCACACAATGGTCACTCCCAGTAAAAAAACAGCGCAGCAAAATGCCCATAAGTTTGCGTAACTCGGGGTTGCTTCATAGCCCAGTAACGCTTTAAAAATTCGTCCAATAATGCCGTACTCATCTAACAGAAAACGTAAGTCAAACACCGTTTCGCTACTTGGTAACAAATCAATTTGCGCTGCAAGATCAACGGCATTCGCAATTTTACTTGCGGTATGGCAGGTCAATAACGTGAGTACCATCGCTAGCGCATGCTGTGCTCGTAACCATGCCAAGCTGAAATAAAATAATGTGCTAAAACTCAGGCAGATCCCCAACCCAAGTATGCTACCAATTAGCAACCCCTGTAAGGTATCTAAATGCCAATAACTGTTGAGATACATAATGAAATGGCTTAAATACAACATACTTGCCAGCACTATCGCAGCTTGTTTATAGCGTTCACTGGAAGACAAAATTGACCCCATCACGCTGCCATATATGCCAATTAACATTAAAATTTTACTAAGCTCCAAGCCTCGGTAATCAAACCATTGACTTAGGGTACCCGCACCAGCTAGATAAATTGCACAAGATATGCAGCAAAGCGCTAACGTTTGCCATGTAGACAGCAACGAAACGGGGCGGTCAATATCACTGTGCAATAAAAGCACCCATAGCAAAGCCAGAGGCAGAAACTGGTTTAAACTAATGATCACCGTATTAAGGAGCATTGGCAGCCTCCTTTACAATCACAACGCCCTGCGCGGTATTGGGGGAAAATTCACCAAAAAAACGATATTCTCCTACAGGAAGTGGGCCGATATAAATCACACTTTTGCGATGAGGAAAAAGTACCTTTTCGCGATTTAAGTCAAAACTATCGAACTCTTCGGCGGTATCATCTTGGTTTTCAACAATAAGCCTAACTTTTTTCCCTGCTGGAATTTCAACTTCTGCTGGAATAAACAAATGGTTTTTTAATACCAAATTGACAGTGTCATCGGCTGTTGCCCATGAACTGACTAGAGAAGCTAATGCGCAGCAGTACATTCTACTTCTTTTTAGTCGCATACTTTCTCCATCGGAAACTTCACTTGCACGCGCAATCCACCTAAACTGGCCCTTTCCAGCCGTATGTTTGCATCATAGATTTCAACGATTTGCTGCACAATGGCCATGCCAAGCCCTGCGCCTTTTTCGCCAGAAGGGTGTCTGTCTCCACCCACACGATAAAATCTGTCAAAAATACGAGCGAGTTGCTGATCGTCCATGCCTGGGCCTGAGTCTTCAATACGCCAAGTAATACCATGCACATCGTGCTCAATGTTGATCTGGATCTGTCCTTCTTTTGGTGTGTACTTTACTGCGTTACTGAGCAGATTAATGAACAGGGTTTTTAGCGTAAAATCACAGCCTTGTAGCAAACATGATTCTCCATCAAGGCTGATTTGCAAATGCTTTTTGTCGATCTGTTCATAAAGTTGAGCAACTACATCTTGCGTTAACAGCAACACATCTATTGCCGTGAAATTTGCTCGCCAGCGATCAGGCTCTGTTCTAGCAAGCGTGAGCATCTGCTCTACAATATGCCCAAGTTGTTCAATGCCCTGTTGCATAGCGTGTACACTTGGGTGTTGACATTCCTCGCTTAAGTTATGGAGATTGATTTTTAAGCTGCTGATCGGGGTCTTTAATTCATGGGCGGCGTCTGAGGCAAAGTAACGCTCCCGCAGATAAGCTTTCTCAACCTTGCCAAATAGACTGTTAAGTCGCTCAATCACTGGCGCAACCTCGGCGTCTTCACTTTCTACTTTCAGTACACTGAAGTCGTTCGCTTTGCGCTCTTTAAGCTCGTTAGATAAAGCCGTCAAAGGCATCAATGCGCGACGAATATACCAAGCAATAAACAAAGCCAACAAAGGCATAGCAATCACCAGAGGTGTCATTGCGGATAAAATTAAACTCTCAGAGAGCAAAAAGCGTTTTTGGATAGGCTCAGCCAACAGTAAACGCTTATTGTCTTGATGCACGATGAATGTTCTCAAACGTATCCCTGCGATATTTTGCGTTGCATACCCCTCTTTTTGCATTGCACTGTAGGGAAGCGATTCAAGTAACTTCGCAGAATAAACACGTTGCTGATTTTGCCAAAGTAGACCATACAACTCCGATTGCTCAACCCAGTTGTGCGCAGGGGCAGCCATCAGAACTTGCGCAATGCTGCTTAGTTGTTGATCAAGCTGCAATTCAGCCTCTTGCATGCTGCGCTGGTAACCATTTAGCAAAGCCATAAATGCCGTCAGGATAACGCCCGACAGCAAAATCATCGTCAATCTACGGTTGATCGACAAACGTGCACTTGGCCGCTCATTGCGCATACTACTTTGCAACCACATATCCTATGCCACGCAACGTTTTGATAAAATCTTTCGGTAGCTTTTTACGAAGGTTATGAATGTGTACTTCAATGGCGTTTGAACCAAGCTCTTCACCCCATTGATAAAGCTTATTTTCCAGTTGTGTTTTCGACAGCACCCGATCGGCATTTTCCATCAGCGCTTTCAGCAACATAAACTCTTTCCTCGGTAAGCTCAGTACGCTGCCATCAACACTTGCCAAATGCGCAGCTAAATCAAGTTGCACATTTTTACAGGATAAAGTACTGGATGTTTGGCTTCCTAAACGCCGACTAATCACACGTAAACGCGCAAACAACTCTTTTGCTTCAAAGGGCTTAGCCAAGTAATCATCTGCCCCCAGGTCAAGGCCTGTAATTTTGTCTTCAATGCTATCACGGGCCGTCAGAATTAAAACCGCCATATTCTGGGCGCACTTTTTTGCAGCCTTAAGCACTTCGAGTCCATCACCATCCGGCAGACCTAAATCAAGCACCAATAGCTCAATCTCATCATTACTGAGCATCGCTTTGGCAGTTTTTACGCTCGGCGCATGTTCAACGCTATAGCCTTCTTTTTGCAGAGAGTGTACTAGGCCCTGCGCTAGCAGGGCATCATCTTCTACTAATAATAATCTCATCGTCTTTTTTTCAGTTTTTTCTCTACTTTAGCTAATAACGTGTCCACTTCCTGCTGACGATACTGATCGGCTTTTTCTCTACCGTCACGAGCTGGCGCATTTTTCGCTAACTGTAAATGATTTAACGCTTTTTCATATTCTCTTTCATCATAGAGAAATTCAGCATAAAAGTAATTAATATCTAATCCAGATGGATTAATTTTAAGCGCTTTACTAAATAGTTGCTGCGCTTTTTTGTCACTGCCAAAGCCGATCGGCCAGCCAGGTACTTTACTGTAGAGCGTGCCAAGACTGGTCAATGCTGAGCCGCTGAGCGCCTGTTCATTGATCTCAATCGCTGTTTCCAGCTCTGCTTTCGCCGCTTTAGCTAACCCCAACGCGCCAAGTCCCCCCTTTGCACCGGCATAGCTTGACTGTACAATACCGTGCCAAATATGGCTTTCTGCCTTATCCGGATAATTGCTCACTAATGCGGCACTGTCTTTCACAAGTGCTTCAAATGCCTTTTCCTGCGCCTTATCTTGCAGCTCATAATTAACGTTTGCCCAACTCTTTTGAATACTGGCTAAGTCTTGTGAAAAATCAGCGTGTGCTACTGCGCTCACACTCGTCATGATTGCTGCTAACAGCAAATTTTTAATCGTCTTCATGAGGATGACTCCTTAGTTTTAAACTGACAACGGATATACGTTTGGATTGCTTTTAACTCTTTAATAATGGCGTTATCAACCAACTCGGGTATCAAACCATTCAACCGTGCAAAAAGTTTTTCAGGGAAGCCAACAACAGCTCGGCGCTTTTTGCTCGTCAATAAAGACATGAATGCAACCGCAACCTGTTCAGGACTATCCATTTTGTGCCCGAGCGCTTCGTTGAGCGCGCGAACCTGTTCGTTATTTATGCTGGTATCTGTTGCCCTTGGTGCCAGATACTTCACAGATACTTGCCCATCCAGCTCTCGTGACAGCGCTTCGCTAAATCCTCTTAATCCAAATTTACTTGCGCAGTAAACGCTTTGATATGGATAGCCAATGTAACCAAAAGCAGAGCCGACATTGACGACCGTGCCATTAGACTTTGTTAATTGTGTTAGTAAATGATGGGTCAATTGCATTGGTGCAATGAGGTTAACCTCGATTTGCCGTGCCATTTGTTCGGTGCTGGTTTGCTCAAAAGAGCACATTTCATTTTGCCCAGCACAATTAACCAATAACGATGCGCCGCCCAAAGATTGGGCTCGGGAGGCCACTTCTGCAAAACTTAGCGTATCGCTTAAGTCAGCCAAGTGATACGCATGCTGCAGCCCTAAATCATCGCAAAGTTGACGAAGCTTCTCTTCATTGCGTCCAAGGAGTAAACATCGCCACCCGGCATCGTGCAATTGTTTAGCAATGGCTGCACCTATCCCACCAGAAGCACCGGTTATAACCGCAAGTGGTTGTTTTTCCATTAGCTTGCCTCCTGAGTGTTGATGTAACTAGGATTTGCTTCAACGCTTCTAAACACATCGCCGTATAAACGATAAAAACGTTTAGCACTGTGTATAATTAAATCTTGCTCTTGTTGATCAGTGATCTTGTTCATCAAGCCTTTGAAAAAATCAATGTGCTCAATATCTAGCGCCCCGTGTGAAGTGAGATAGCTAAACGCCTTTTTGGGTAAGTTTAGTTTTTCACCTATGCATTGAGCCGCTTTGTCAGCAAGAGCAATTGATGTTCCTTCTAGCACATTGACCATGCCGAAAAAGCACAACGGGTTAACTCGATTAATACTATCGTAGGCATAGCTGACCATCATTTCTGTGGCAAAGCTTGGTTTAGAATGGCGCGCGGCCTCTTTATCAAAACCACACGCCGCAATATCGTTTAAGATCCACTCTTGGTGGCCCATTTCTTCTTCGATGTAATGACCTATCGCTTCTCGCAACCATTCTTTTGAGTCATCTAATTTGCTACCGCATGCCATTAACAAAGGCACCGTGTGCTTCACATGGTGAAAGGCTTGCTGTAAAAACGACGCATATTGACCTAGTGTGATCTGCCCCTCGAATACTTCATTAATTATCGGTGATGAAAGTAAGTACTCACGTTCTTGCTGAGTTTCTGATTGTAATCGGTCAAAAAAAACGGTCATATTCTGCTCCTGCTCTTGGCAATAAAGACTGGATATTTGCACTGTGTAGTGGCTCGCGATGGCCTCTCTTTTTGGTCTTAGGTTTGCACTTAACAAACCTGCTTCAACGCTGAGAGGTTGTGATAAACGATACCAACGCTGCACTTGTGCATAATCAGGTAAAGATGAATTCACTTTATGAAAATGTTCTGCTAATTGTGCTTCTGATATTTCTTCATCGGCCCATATCAAAGCACTCAAATAAGGTTTTGCTTCCCCAAACACCACAACTTGCATTGGCCATGGTGCGCTTTGTAATAGTGACTCTGGCCATTCGGGGCTAATATTGCGGCCAAAACTGCTGATGATCTGGTTCTTTTTTCTGCCCACAATCGTAATATCTTGCGGCTCAATGCTTGTGTTTATGTCAACTAGGTCGCCGGTTGCAAGCCAGCTATCTTGGTCATGTGCAGGCCCCCCTAAGTACCCTAAAAACAGCGGGCCTTTGATAAACAGTTCACCGTCCGCTTCTTTAACCTGCAAGTGAGACAAAGGTGCGCCGACGCTACCATCTTGAAAAAGATGAGTATTCAAGCAAACCACCGAGCTAGCTTCAGATAATCCATACCCTTGAAAAACAGGTAAACCGTTCAGCCTTGCTTGCTCTAATACCTGTGGTGCAACATGACCACCACCAACAGCAATAAATTGCAGGCTTTTCGGGGCTTGCCAGCCTTGCTGACAAGCTACTACTAAAAACTTCAGCAACTCAGGCACTAAAATCAGTGTGTTTGGCTGATGTTCGCTAATGGCCGCAAGCAAAGCTCGCCCATCATGCAATTGGCTGCCTTGAAACCCAAGTGTACTCGTTGGTAACACCGTCACTTGACCGCCACTGAGGATGGGGGCGTAAATACCTGCAATGTTTTCTAATAAAACGCCCAAAGGCAAAACACACAGATGTTTAGGTGCCGAAATCGCGATCCGCTCACATAAGCTGTTACTTACAGCCAACTGACTGTCAAGCGACAAGCACACACCTTTTGGCTGCCCCGTTGAACCAGAAGTGAAAGTGATTTTTTGAGTGCCTGGAAACAAACTGACTTTGTCAGTCATTTGTTTAAAATAAACCCAAAGCTGTGTACCAAATACCGTGATTGTATCCAAAGCAACACGGTCTTTGAGTTGACTATCACAAATGAAAAGTTCTGCTCCGGCGCTAGTTAGCGCATGGTCAATTTGCTGTTCACTGAAAAACGTCGGCAATGGCAGCGCAGCGCTTTGGGTTTGCATTAGAGCTAAGTCTAGGGCTACCCACGCTAAGCCGTTAGGCAATTGAAATGCAACGCAATCCACTGCTTGCTCAGATAAATAATGAGCAAGTTGTTTTGCTTGCATAACTAACTCAGAGGCACTGATGTTTTGCTCTGCATCTTTCAGTACAATGGCTGAATCTAGTTGGCGAAGTTGTTTTAATAGACAATTCATAAATTCAGACCTTCTATTAATTCTTTTATTTCTTGTTGGTAGAAGCTGGCTAACTTATCGAACAGCTTGGTGTCTGTAATAACTTGCTTGGCGATACGTAAGTCCACAACGCATACTTTTGGGTCAGCCTCATAGTAACTTCCGTAATCTTTTGCGCTCGCTACACAATCAGGCTCTGCTGCACTCAATTCACAAATAGGCACTTGGCATAAAGCCATTAGACGCCTGACTTGCGCCGTACCAGTAAAAGTTAAGAAACGAATATCATGAGCCAAAAGCGCGTAGGTCACGATGATGAAGTGACCCAAAGTGGCACTTCTGTGGGTTGAGTAAAGGTTTCCTAATTCCGCAATCTCACCTCGTGAATGGCAATCTGGCAAAAATGATTCAATCGATTTTTGCAAATATTGCTCAACAAAAAGCGAAGATGCCTGCGCCTTTCTTAGACCAAGAACGCAAGAACCTTGTGGTGTGTTTAAACGGCTTAGTAAAGGATAAAACTCGTGAAGGTCAGCAGAAAATGCATTCGCAAATCCAACCTTAACGGTCTGTTCTAACAAGGCTCTATCCGCTTGTTCCGGGCCAGCCCAGCATAAAGACGACAGTGGTGCATTGTAATTATGAATAGTGACTGCGTTCATATTTCGACCCTCTAAAGTTGATATGTTCAATTTAGAAAGTCAAAATTAAGTAAACCTTAAGACTTTATAATTTTTGCATCTTTTTTAATAAAAGATATACCCGCTACATGGTATGAGACTTATCAATACTGATCCCTGCTTCAATGATAGAGTCAATATCCTCTGCACTTTTGGGCCTTGAGAAGTAGTAGCCTTGAAGTTGTGCGCAACCAGAAGAAGAGAGGATATGAGCTTGCTGTGCGGTCTCAACCCCTTCAGCCACACAGTTCACCCTTAAACTTTTGGCCATTTGCACAATGACCACCGCCAATGCACCTGAGCTGTCTTCAGCGTGAAGATCTGAGACAAATTTTTGATCGACTTTAATCGTGTCAAAGCTTAAGTGTTTGAGATAACTTAAACTCGAGTAACCGGTACCAAAATCATCAATGGCAATACGGATCCCTGTTTTTTGAATGGCTTGCAGCGTTTCTTTCATCAATTCTAAATTTGAGACCAGCGATGACTCGGTGATCTCTATTTCGATGTTGTGGGGTGGGATCTTATGCGCTTGCAACGCTGCCAATAGATGTTCAATAAACAGAGGCTCGCTCAATTGCATCACGGAAACGTTAATACTCAATGTTAAATCTGGTTTTTTCTGTATCCATTGAGAGAAATCGTGAAATGCTTTAGCAAACAACTGATCACATACTTTGTCGATCAGGTTTGCATCTTCTGCAATCGAAATAAAACTCTCAGGCCCTTTTAGCTCGCTTTCTTTTTGCCAACGCGCGAGCATTTCTAACTTTTCAAGTAAAAAGCTGTGAGCATTAACTACCGGCTGATAGTAAGGGATGAACTCACTGTTTTTTATCGCATTAGCGACCTCATTTTCTCGCTCGATTTTCTGCTCTGCTTCTTGATCTAGCTTCATGCTATAAAATTGATAGTCGCTTTTTACGACTTTTTTTGCCCGATACATGGCAGTATCTGCGTGTTTCATTAGCTCTTCTGCCGTTGAACCATCCTCAGGATAGATAGCAATCCCTGCACTAACAGAAAGATCAATCTCGACGGTTGTTAACTCATAACATCCTGATACAGCGTCTATCAACTTATTGACGACCTTGCCAACATGCTTCTTATTGCGGATCATATCCAGTATCACGACGAACTCGTCACCGCCCATGCGTGATACGGTGTCACACGCTCTAATACTGTTCGATAACCTAACCGCCACTTGCTTAAGCAGTTGATCACCCACGTCATGGCCGAGCGAATCATTTATTTTTTTGAACTTGTCCAAATCGATAAAGACCAGAGCAAATTTGTACCCTTCTCTGAGCGCTCGCTTACAAGATTGCGCCAAACGGTCTTGTAATAGCAAACGATTGGGCAGTCCTGTCAACACATCATGGTGGGCTAAGTGACTCATTCTTCGAGACATCATGCGCGACTCAGTCACATCCTGAAAAACCATCACAGCCCCAGCTATTTCGCCGTTTTTGAGATAAATCGGTGAAATTGAGTCTTGAATTGCAAACTCCAGCTTTAAATGGTTTTTAACACAGGTCAGTTCAGGCAAACCCATCAGCATATTATTTTTGATGCAGTAGTCGGTTAACCCTTTAATTGGCTCTTTAGTATCTTCATTATATAACGGCATAACGTCATCAAAGGATTGGCCTTTCACTTCAGATGTTAACTTAGCTAAAATTGCTTCCGCCACGGGATTCATGTAGGTCACTCTGCTGTTCACATCCGTGCATATCACCCCATCACCAATTGAGCTAAGCGTCACTTCTAACAGTTCTTTTTCTTGCTCTAGGTCCCGAGCCAGCTTTGTTAACTCCGAAATATCTTGCATGTAGCATAACGCTCGAGCACCTTCACTGGCATCAAGTACTTGCGCTTTAATATTCACTATTAAGTCTGTTTTCGCGTGTAAACTGACATCACTCAACATAAATTTATTTGCTGCTGCGAGTTGTTCAAGCAGTTCACGCTTTTTCGCTTCCTCCACCACAAAATTAGTGAAAAGGCCGCCTATTAATTCTTGTCTACTTGCGTTCAGCGCTTCAGCAAACCCATCACTGAGCTCAATTATTTTTGCTTGGCTATCCAGTGTAACCAACATAGATGGGCTCAACTCAAACGTATGCCGATAACTTTCATGTAACGAGGACAACTTGCTATGTGATCCCTGCGCGATTTTTTTATATCGCCAAATAAACATTGCTGTAAGAAAACTCACTACAGTGACAATAAATAATGACACCTCTGGGTACACAGGCAAATTAGATACATGAATCGAACTTGCCGCACTGACCATAATTGCAGCTAGGCCACCAATGATAAGCCCCAAAACACTCAATAATTGAAAGCCTTTAAATAACGCGGCAAGAAAAAATACAGTTATCAAAGTACTGACAAATACCAACCATGAATCTTGTATGGCCAATGCGAGAAACAACACAGCTAAACCACAATAGGCCATCTCAACAGGTTTATACAGAGACTCTAGATATACTTCTGCGCGCGCTAAACAGGCCAAAATGAATGGTGTGCCCAGGATCACCCCTAGGATATTACCAACCATGTACTGAGTAAAAACGCTAGACAAAGAATAAGATGTGCTCTGCACCACAACAAAGCAGCCGAGCCCACACAACAGTAACGATGGCACAAAAATGTAACCAAACACTCGGTGAAGCGTGTAAGAAAGGTCTTTAGTCGTTAAATCAAAATTGAAAACGCGCACAATGCTTTCACTCAGCACAAGTATTTGCACCATGCTCATTAAAAGAATCGTTAAAGAGACTGAGTTGAACAAAGACAGATTGGCTAACACAGCAACAATAAAGACCGACACGCCAGCACAAATCGCCACTCTTGCTTTCAAGTTTTGCTGCACCATACCAGCCAACAGCCACACACTCATGCCACTGAGCGAAACAAGTGTCAACTCAGTGGTTAGATGCAACAAATGCATGGTGACGACTGCAATATAACCCAAACCCCAAAAAAACAGGTGTGTCATGTATAACCTTGCCTTGGTATTTAACAGTACAGGTACTGTGTCTTCTCAAAATATGAGTGATGCACCCAAATTTATCAAGGTAAACAAAACATAAAACAGAATTGGTTGTATTTATTGGGCTAATTTTAAAAAGTTATCTATGCTCATAAAAATGCAATAACTGAGTGTTTTTGATGAAGGGTAAAAATGATGCAGCTCAGGCTGTTAGAAACTTTGTTCGGGTAGCAAATATTATTGCTAACCTAGACACGATTTTGCTTGAAGCCAAAAACCTATCTTTAACAGCAAAGAATGCAAGGGTCGTCGCTTTGCGAGCTGGCGACTCAGCATTTGGCTTTAAACCCATTACTAACTTTATTGATGAATTCTCTGAGCTGACTATCAAAACAACCAAAGAGATCTCGTTACTATCAAGTGAACTGTTTGCCATGGCGTTGGCTGTTGTGCGTCACAGTGAATATCAAGCACATATTGACCGCAGCGCACAACTATGTGACTCAAAAACGATTAATGAGCTTCGTATTCAAGGCAATCGCTCTCTTGTAGCCACCATTTCGGAGCTAGAGACTGCAATTTTCAACCTCGAAGGGTACTTTGAGGATATACAAAAACAAATGCGCAGCGCGGAATATATTGCGGTCACCAGCCGTGTGGAAGCGTCAAATGCAGGAGAATTCAGTGGCAGTTTACAATCAGTTTCCGACTTTATCGCGGGAGCAGCAATGAAAATCAAAACGGCAATAAATGACAATTTGAGACAAATCAACGAACTAAGAGGAGCTTTACGTTGAAAACAACCGAAATATTCAGTTGCGCATCTCATTCTTGGTTAGTCATGGGCAGGGATCCAAACAAACAAGATCGCATCATTGATACTAACCAATATATGATCAAAAGCTTTGAAGAAGCCATCTTACTTGATCCGGGAGGCATCGAATTGTTTTCTCCAATGCTTGCGAGTATTTTAAAGCATGTAAAACTCGAACATGTCACCACCTTATTTGCTTCCCATCAGGATCCTGACATCATCTCATCGCTAGGTTTGTGGGATAAAACATTGCCAAACGCCACGTTACACGCCCCTTGGCTCTGGGAAGGGTTTATCCGTCATTTTGGCATGGAAAACATTAGTTACCAGCCTATCAAAGATGAAGGCGGAGAAGTGAAGATTGGCAAAGCGGTACTTAAATTCATACCCGCTCACTATTTGCATTCTTCTGGTAACTTTAACGTCTATGACGCAAAGGCCAAAATCCTCATGAGCGGCGACATTGGTGCAGCCTTGGAAAAAGGCGACCCACCTATGTTTGTCGAAGATTTTGCAAGTCACGTAAAACATATGGAATACTTCCATCGCCGATGGATGCCATCCAACAGAGCAAAAGAAAATTGGATCGCACGGGTTAGAGAATTAGATATTCAAATGATGGCACCGCAACATGGGCGCATTTTCAAAGGCGAAGCCGTACAAGAGTTCTTAGAATGGTTTGCTAAGTTAAACGTAGGCAGTGCAACAAGCTAGTCAGCACTGCTTTGCTTACAATTAAGACTTGGTCCAAACCGCTAATTCATTACCGCTTGGCTCGATAAAATGAAAACGACGTCCGCCTGGGAAGCTAAAAATATCTTTACAAATAATGCCGCCAGCTTGCTGAACTTGCTGTAAAGATTCCTCCAAATTATTACTGTAAATCACCACGAGCGCACCGCCAGTTTCAACCGTTGAAGTGGCCTGTGCGCGATAAAAACCACCATCAAGTCCAGAAGCATTAAAAGCAATATAATCAGGTCCATACCCCTCAAATTGCCATGTAAAAACCTGTTCAAAAAATGATTGGGTCGCTTCTAAATCTTTTGCCGCAAGCTCAATATAATTAATGTGATGATGCATGTTATTCCCTTCCTCTTTTATCGTTGTAGGCTCAAATTAGCATATTGGAGATAAACATCAATAGACTCAATATCGTCTCATTATAGACCAAAGTATATTGGTTAAATTTAGCTGAGCTAATAAGTTAAAGGAGGTACAACATGTAAACAAAGGAGATCTCTATGATCAATCGAATATCTATATACAAAATATTGCTGTTTTTTAGTTTTTCCATCACAAGTTTTGTGAGCTATGCCAATAATTGTGCTGGTATCAATGAATACCCAAACTGGACTCAAAGTAACTGGGCTGGGCAATACGACCATGCTACTACAGGTGATAAAATGCATTATCAAGGCGTTTTATATCAAGCCAAATGGTGGACCAATGCAGTACCAGGAACCGCTTCAGCATGGGAAAAATTAGGGAACTGCGAGCAAATACCGCCTTCAGAAGGTCCATTCAGTCGATATGGTAAGCTTCACGTATGCGGCACCAAATTATGTGACAAAAACAATAACCCGATACAATTACGAGGCATGAGTAGCCATGGCTTACAATGGTTCGGGCTAGGTAAATGCCTAACCGATAAATCAATCACGGTATTAGCGAAAGAGTGGCAGTCTGACATCATTCGCTTAAGTCTGTACGTTCAAGAAAATGGATACGAAGATGATCCACAAGGCTTCACACGACAAGTAAATGACCTTATAAACATTGCGAGTCAATTAGATATGTACGTGCTCGTTGACTGGCATCAACTTTCACCTGGCGATCCAAACTATAACTTAGAACATGCTCAACGATTTTTTTCAGACATTGTTGAAATGAACAAGCACCGAGAAAACATCATTTATGATATAGCCAATGAGCCTAATGGTGTAAGTTGGAGCAAAATCAAAGAATACGCAGTCAAAGTCATTCCCATTATCCGTGATATAGATGAAGACGCCGTCGTGTTGGTCGGTACCCATGGTTGGTCTACATTTGGTCTTTCAGACGGACAAAGCGCTGAGGATATTCTTGGCTCCCCAATTCCCTTTACGAACATCATGTACACTTTTCACTTTTACGCGGCTTCTCATCGTGAGCCATATTTAGCGTTACTCGATAAAGTATCTGATCTCTTGCCTGTTTTCGTGACCGAGTGGGGCGCACAGGATTACAAAGGAGAAGGTCCTGATGATTATGAAATGGCGCAAAAGTACATCAACTTGATGGCTAGGAAAAAAATTAGTTGGACCAATTGGAATTTTTCCGATGACTGGCGCTCAGGCGCAGCTTTAAAAGTAGGGGCATGTCAAGCGCAAGAATTTGGAGACAACCAATTAAAACCTAAAGGTATTTGGATAAAGCAACAACTCAAGAACAACCGATAGAGCAAAGTGGAGTTACTCACAGTAAAACTGAGTAACTCCACATAAGTGTATTAAAATTTACCAACAACTTTTACTGCGCCCGTTACTTTACTGCTATCAACGTAGCCTATTGCATCTGCATTCGCTGACACAAAGTCTATAACGGCTTGCTCACTGTCCAATGCTTCTGGCGGTGTGCCTTTACCCGTAAAAATCAATTTAGACCAATAAGCCTTGTATTGGCTGCTCGATTTACCAACTACACTACTAGTAAAAGCATCAACGGTACCACCAGCATTCAGTCCAACGGCTTTCACCTTGGTGCCATCACTAAATGACTTACTTTTTCCTAAGTAAATTTTAGCTATTTCATCTTTATCTAGCGCCGCCCCATTAGCAGGGTTAACGATCACCGCAACTTCCGCCTGCGAAAAAGTACTGGCAGCCAGAAGTACACAACCCAAAATATAGTTTTTCATGTCAGCCTCCTAAAATACCAAATCAATTGCCACGGCAATCACGTCATTGTCTTGATTGCTTAGGTCGTTATCTAAACGACTCCAATCAATTTTGAACGCGGCAGAAGGGTGAAAGTCGTAGCGAGCGCCAACGGTAATGGTGTTTGTGTCGGTATGTGTAGCACGCAGCGCACTGTTTACTAGATTTTTAATGAGCGGCGCGTTGGGGTTACTTGGATCAGTAGATACTCTAATTTGCGCACCGCTTCCTGTCGTAATCGTCTCTGGCACTTGATTGAAACGACTTGCTGGGTGCTCATCGTCATTTCCTTCATAGGTTAGGTGCACTGTCCAATCATTGAGTCGATAACCCACTGAAACATAGTACTGTGACTGTTCCGATAATAAGCTATCATCCACTTTAATTTCTGTATATTCACCATCTAACAAGAAGTTGTTGTAATCAATAGCAAAGCCAAAGCCAACAAAACTGCCGTCATCTTCATTGATTAAAAACTTGTTATATTCATTTTGAATACCAAACTGCTTCAGCGCGTTAGCTAAGCTGGTCAATTGAGCTGAATTCGTGAGCGCAATTGAAGTTTCTGCCAAAACGTAAGATGCTCTTAGCGTGAGCCAATCGCGTGTCATCGTCCAGTTAAATCCCAGAATATCATTAAGCTTACCGGGATCTTTACCAGTGATTGCCTTAAAATCACCCATATACGACCTGTGCTGTCGAGTCCCAATCACCAAGTTGGGTTGTGTGCAACAGGCTCAGCCCCGTGGGTGTGGAGAACGCAAAGTTATACACTGATTGCGGTGGGCGGATCCACCTATATGCATAGCCCACTTCAATAAAATCGGAATAGCGAAACAGCGGTAAACGCATTTTACCAGCGCTCAGCCGCAAGGAGTCATTAATATCGTAGGAAATATAGGCCCATTCAAACTTAGCATCATAGTCCTCAACGCCGCGAGAAACTATCTGAGCGGTTGCACTCAAGCCATCGCCCAAGTCTGACGAAACTTGAACGGCAAACATACTTTCATTGCTAAAAGATATTTCATCATCATAGCCAAATACAGCCATATTATTGTCGGATGCTGTACCAGCCACAATTGAAGCGAAACCATTGATCCGCAGATCGGCAGCATTTGCGGTACTACATAAAGCACCACACACAGCAATAGCGAGTAATCTTCTTTTCATAGTGTCATCCCAAGTGATTATCAATAAAACATCAATATCCTCTTGAGTATAAAAGTGAATTTTGCTTTTACCGTATTTATAAGAAAAGATTCATATGAAAAAAGGCAATATAATCAACAAGTTTCTTAAATAGGGAATTGAGGTGATTTAGCTGAATGGGGAGCGTAATAAGCCTTCAATTGAAAGAAGGCTTATTACTTGTTTGTTAACCTAATTTACGCAGCAACCCTTGGGTATTTTGTCGCATGGTGTTTGCCACCATAAAGTAGCCAATTAACGAGACAAATGCCGCGCCACTGGCTGGGCCCAACAGCCAAACATACGGGTGCATTTTGCCATCAACCGAGAACAGTTGCTGTTGAATTACCAATAGAGTGATATCACTGATCACTGCAGCAACCAGACCCGCTACCGCGCCAAGTAGCAAAAATTCATAAAGTGTCGCTAATTTGATAAGTCGCCCTTTAGCCCCCAAAGTTCGCAAGATGACAACTTCCTGCATACGCTCTGCAAGACTTGCCTGAACTTGTGACACTAATACTAAGGCACCGCTGACCAGCACAATAGCCAGTACAAAACCAATCGCTAATGACACCTGCGCAATGATAGATTGGGCCTGCTCTAAACGGCTTTTGATATCAATCATGCTAACCGTTGGGTACCGCTGTAACAGTTCACTAATCGCCCGCGTGTGTTGGGCTTCCAACTTGGCAGCACTAAAATAGGTTACCGGTACTTTTCCAGCCATATTGGGGCTTAGGATCATCACAAAGTTAGGCTTTAACGTGCCCCAATTCACGCTTCTAAAGCTGGTCACCGTGGCATCAAATCGTTGCTCGTTCACCAAAAAGCTGACTGTATCACCCAGTTCCAAATCAAGTTGCTCTTTCCAACCATCAAATACCGACACTTCGATTTGCTCATTCTGCGCGTCACGACTAAACCACTGACCTTCGGTAATTTCATTCCCCTCTGGTAACGTATCTAACCATGTCAGGTTCGGCTCTCGATTTACACCTGAGCGTGAATTCTCTTCCTGTTCTTCGCCTTCTTGCTTAGATACTCTACGCGCCAACTCCTCTCCATTAATGGCATCGACACGCGCGTTGAAAATTGGATAAAACGCTTCATGTGTAATTTGGTTTTGTTCAAAAAAGTCTGTGATGGGATTAACTTCATCCTGCCCAATGTTAATTAAAAACATGTTGGGCGCATCTTCTGGTACTTGCATTTGCCAGTCTGAGATCATGTCATTTTTAAGCACGACTAAGAACAGCATCAGCTTTATCGCTAACGCAAAACTGATCAGTTGCACCGCATTGGCATTGGCTCTTTTTTGCAATGTGGCAATAGCCAGTGACCAACTAGAGCCGGGGCTTAACCCTAACTTACGACCCGCACTAAAAATAATGCGTGACAAGGTAAACAACACCACAATTACAAGCAGTGTCGAGCCAAACAAAATAGCCGTAGTTAAAATTTGACCACTAAACAACCACATCAATAAAAATATTGTGGCGAGCGATACTCCAATATGAATTCTACTTAGTGCTAATTTATCGCCTAAGTTTCGTCTGAGCACGCGCAAAGGCGGAATATCAAATAAGTCTAAAAGCGGCTTAAGAGAGAACATTAACGCACAGACAGTGCCCACTAAAACAGCTAGCAGCCAAGGCTTTGCTCCTGCCGCTGGCAATTCCGCCCCCATAAATTTGGCTAGATAATCTGCGCCAATGTGTTGTAATACAAAACCGATGCCTAGACCTACGAGGATTGAAAACCCAGTGACTAGGCTCAGGTGTAGTAAAAAGATATTGCGAATAACGGCTCGGCTACCACCGAGTGTTTTCATCATCGCGACCGGATCATATTGACGTTCGCAATAACGCTTTGCGGAAACCGCCATCGCCACTGCGGCGAGCATAATACCAAACAGACCAGCCAGTAATAAAAAACGCTCTGAGCGTGCTAAGTTTTCACCCAAAGGTGACTGCCTATCTTTAATACCTTGCCAAGATTGATTGGCTTTCAGTTGCGGCTTTAGCCACTCATAATAATCGCTTAGTTGTTGATCACTGCCAGCGAAAAGCAGTCGGTGGAACACTCGACTGCCGGGCTGCACGGCCTGGGTGGCTTCGATATCATCGTAACTGATCAACACTCGGCGATTACCAGCCAAAGAGAAAAAGGGGGCATCAGGTTCATTCACCAGCACTTTATCAACAATAAAGTTACCCGCACCAAGCTCAACATTATCGCCAACCGCCAAACCCAAGCTATAAAAGAGTCCTTCACTTAACCACACTTGGCCAGGCTGAGGTCCACCACGAACTTCATAAGGCTGTTCATTTAAGCTGTCTTTTATGGTCAGCTTGCCTCTTAACGGGTAACTCTTTGTAACGGCTTTGATTGACCCTAAAACCAATTCGTCATTGGCAAAGAGCATGGAATCAAAATACAACATCTTTGCTGTTTCCAAACCATACTCTTCCCCTGCTTGCAACACGATAGGGTCAAAGGCGTGATTGCTTGATAACCGCCTATCGGCCGCAATAAAGTCACTGGTTTTTTGCTCTATATTCAAGCCAATTCGTTCCGTTACGGAAGAGAGGCTAAATACAGTTAATACCGCCAACGCAATGGCTGCGAAAATAATTGATAGCTCGCCGCGGCGAAATTCTCTAAAAAACAATCGTAGCGCTAATTTAACCCACATTGGCAGCCACTCCATCGCGGATGGTTTCCAACTTACCACCCTCAATATGAATAATACGATCACACTGCTGAGCCAGTTGCTCATCGTGGGTTACAAGTACCAAAGTCGTACCGTTTTGTTTATTGAGATCAAACAAGAGTTTTTCGATTAAGTGACCATTTTTGGTGTCTAGGTTTGCGGATGGTTCATCTGCAAATAATATTTTTGGCGAGCCAATAAATGCGCGAGCGATCGCAACACGTTGCTGCTCACCGCCAGAAAGCTGTGACGGGTAATGACCTAGACGGTGTGACAATCCCACTTTTTCGAGTAACTCGACCGCCTGTTGTTTAGCGTTTCCTTCACCTGCAAGTTCTGCGGGTAACATGACATTTTCCAGCGCGGTTAAGCTTTGCACGAGCATAAACGATTGAAAAACGAAGCCTACTTTTTTGGCACGTAGCTGTGCACGCGCTTCTTCGTCCAAAGTACTTAATTTATCGCCATCTAATTGAATATCGCCACCACTGGCCACATCCAAGCCGGCCAACAAACTCAACAGGGTTGATTTACCAGAACCAGATGCACCGACAATAGCAGCCGACTCACCCGACTTGACAGAAAAATTGATATCACTAAGGATA
This sequence comes from Pseudoalteromonas sp. ATL1, assembly GCF_058933015.1. NCBI lineage: Bacteria > Pseudomonadati > Pseudomonadota > Gammaproteobacteria > Alteromonadales > Pseudoalteromonadaceae > Pseudoalteromonas > Pseudoalteromonas sp. ATL1. The sequence goes on from NZ_JBZYXL010000002.1 coordinate 955,149, forward strand.
GTGAGCTCACCTTCTAAGGTACTTACACGTTTTGTAAGTGCCGTAACATTAATGATGTTCAACTGAGAAAGTACCGACATGACACGTTTTTTCCTAAAAGTCTTTGTAATATTTATGCTTACGCTACAACCAATCACTGGTTTCGCAAAAGATAAAATAATGATTATTGGTGATAGCTTAAGCGCAGGCTATGGTTTGGAACAAGAACAAGCCTGGGTTAATTTGTTACAAAATACATACGTCGTACAGCAAAAACCGATCGAATTAATTAATACGGCTATTAGCGGGCAAACAACCGATAACGCTTTACTGAAGATTGATGCTTGGTTAAAAGCACATCAACCCACACATGTCTTAATTGAACTGGGCGGTAACGATGGTATTAGAGGTTTTCCCGTAAAATTGCTACGTAAACACTTAACAGAGCTAGTCTCAAAAAGTCAGCAAGCGGGCGCTAAAGTTGCTTTGATGGAAATCCAGATCCCACCAAACTTGGGTCCACGCTATACGCAAATGTTCAGCGAAAGTTATAACAAAGTTGCAAATAAAACGGGTGCCTACTTAATGCCCTATTTCATGGTGCCTATTGCTGTAAAGCCCGAATTGATGCAACAAGATAATCTGCATCCGAACGCACAAGCACAACCTATCATTAAAGATTTCATGTATAAAGAAATAGATAGCTGGCTAAAGCGCGTAGAAAAAGCAGAAAAATAAAGAGGAAGAAATATAGTTCCAGCTCATCCTGACTATATTGTCGTTAAAAGACAAGGCAGTTGAGCTGGAATAACAGCACGGTCTTAAACGCTCGGAGATGTTAGCCACTTAATAAAGCTTCGCGCTTCACTTGGCGTATTGAATCGAGTGTTTTTTAATCCTGCTTTGTCGGCAAAAATAACATTGCCTTTATTCACAGAAATTGACAGCACGGGCTGCGTAACTTGGATCGCAGATCCATTATATTGATAAATCATAGAAAACTCACAAATAGTTGTCGATTTGGACCGACAAATTAAATATATAAGCTTCACTATAGTGTTGACGTTTATCCCAATCAGCAGGGATTTTTTAACTTCGCAAGGCTTGGCTTGCTTTATGTCGCCGTACAATAATTCAGCTTTCGGTATTGTTAATGCTGGCTTACTGGATCAGGGTAAGAAAGGACATTAGAACTTTGGATTATAAATCCAAGCAGACAAATATACCCGAGTTTCTTACCCAACACAACCAATTATTACTTATTAAGTCGGAATTTAGTCAAAAAGCAACGTATGGGTGTGCTCACAGTCCAGTCATTTTAGAAAGGTGTGTACTCAAGGTTAAGTCAATTTGGCTTGTTGGTGCCTTTAGCTCAATAAGTGCTTCATTAAAATCACCCTTGCTAAAACTATCGTGGATATTATTCGAAAGTGCGTAAGGCTCACTTGGCATACCCATAAATGGGAATATCATGCGATCTAACTCACCGTCGCTGTCTTTATCATGAATAATATTAATAGCGTATTTACCCGCAGGCACATTGTCGAATACGACTAATGTACTTGGCATCGTCGGTTTAACAATTTTTTTCAAAAAGAAATGCGCTTTTGGGTCATTTATATTTAAGTCAGCATGGTAATCCGCGCTATTGTCATGAACCATGACCAATAACTGCCCTTTTTCACTTTGTACGTTACTTATATTCATGACCAATCTCATTGGTTCGCCCGGTGAGGCGTTAACGCTTTGCTTGCTGGTCGACTGACAGGCACTCACTAAAAGCGCCGTAATGATGATTAATACACTTTTTTTCATTACTACCTCCTTATTGTTTGCCAACTAACCTAGCAGGTGTAAAAGGTAATAAATATGATCATTACACCTTAAGTTTGTAAAAAAGTGTAAAATCATTATATACATACCATATTGTTCAAAGAGTAAATTATGACTAAACCCACCATAACAATACATTACTGTGTTTTGTGCCAATGGTTACTGCGTAGCGGGTGGCTTGCACAGGAATTGCTTTCGACATTCAGCGATGACTTACAACAAGTATCTCTTGCACCAGCGTCAAAAGGGGTATTCAAGATCTACTATAACAATGAGCTTATATGGTGCCGGGAGCAAGATGGCGGCTTTCCTGAAGCCAAAATACTCAAACGGCGAGTCAGAGATAAGCTCGACCCGACTCGATCCCTCGGCCATATAGACCATTAGATAATACTTACAACCAATTACATAAGATTGATTATTGAACAACATTTAGTTAACTTGAGTAAATGCACGTCAGTCTTACTCGTTATTTTGCAATAACGACAATATGCTGATATAAAATATAAAAAGGGTACATCCATTTCACCATTGGATAATAATAAAAATGAAATTCAGTTTTAGCCATTTTGAATTTGACTGCGACAACTTGGTATTAACAAACCAAGGCAAGGTTTTTTCGCTCAACGAGAAGCCCGCAAAGCTTTTAGCTTTACTGCTACTTGGCGCCGATCGCATTCATAGTAAAGATGAAATTTTAGAGGCCGTATGGCCTGGCCGCACAGTAACAAACCAAGTCGTGTTTCAAAGCATTGGCCATTTGCGCGCATTGTTTGGCGACGATGCAATCAAAACGTTTTCCCGCAAAGGGTATCAATGGCAGTTGCCTTTGACAGAGGTTACAGATCAGCAACCGGCGGTTAGTGAGTCAAAAGCACCGAATCAAGCACCTGAACAAGACAGCCAGATAAAAGACACAGCTCAGGTAAGCGTAGAGGTGGACGACAAAGCATCGAAACCAATCTGGGTTGTAGCCGCAGCGGCAATATTGGGACTTGTAGCGGGCGCTTACTTTTTAGTTTGATCAGCCTAAAGTATCTGACTAACCTTTCAGATTAACTCTGTTAGAGGAAGCTCGTATGCTTGTCGCTTCGGACTGTGGACTGATAGTCATTGATATACAAGGGAAACTTGCTCGTATAGTGAGTGGCAACAAAGCACTGATTGCTAAAGCTCGCGCGCTTGTTTTAGGCTGCCAAGCACTTAGCTTACCAATATTATGGCTAGAGCAGTGCCCAGAAAAGCTCGGCGGAACGGTGAGCGAGCTTGCTCAGGTCATGCCCCCAGATGAAGCAATCCGTAAAACCACCTTCAGTGGTGTGTTGAACGCTGAGTTTATACACGCGCTCACCAAAGCAAACAAAACACATTGGTTAGTTTGTGGTATTGAAGCGCACATATGTGTTTATCAAACCGCTGCCATGTTACTGGAGCAAGGAATACATATTACCTTGATTGAAGACGCAATTAGCGCACGAAGCTCGGCTAATAAACAACTCGCTTTAGACAAGTTAAAAAGCTTGGGCGCACAACTCAGTAGCGTAGAAATGTGCCTATACGAACTGCTAGTCGATGCAAATCACCCTCAGTTTAAAACCGTTTTGCACCGAATAAAGTAAGTAAATTCAATGCCTAATACGTATTCAGTACTCTATGTCGAAGATGATCCAAGTAGCGCGGAAATTTTGAGCCTTTACATGCAGCATCAAAGTTTAAACGTGGTTCACTGTGACAATGCTGATGATGCTTTTAGAGCATTAGACAACTTGACTTTTCACTTGGCTGTTCTCGATATCATGCTACCTGGCGGTGATGGTCGAGACATACTAAAAAAAACCGTCTCTAAAAACATCCCTACCATCATGGTTACAGCGAAGGTTGAAGAGTCAGATAGATTAACTGGTTTTGATTTGGGCGCTGATGACTATATTTGTAAACCATATAGCCCTCGAGAGGTGATTTCTCGTGTGCAAGCACTGCTCAAAAGAAGCTATAAAGGTCATCAGAACAATGTACTACGCTTTGCGCACTTATCTATAGATATCGCAAGCAAAGCCGTTTACCTGAGCAAAAAACCAGTGCCGTTAACATCCGTCGAGTTCGCGCTACTTGAAACGCTGGCAGCTGCATCAAACAAAGTATTTTCTCGTGAGCAGCTAATTGAATCCATTTGGGGCAATAATTCTGAAGTAACTGACAGAGCGGTTGATACACATATGGCTAACTTAAGGAAAAAGCTGTCTGATAATAAAAGAGATCCACAATTTATAGCGACACGCTATGGCCAAGGTTATCAATTTATCGCCAAAAAGAGTGCGACATGAAACTCAGAACCAAGTTTACGCTGTTAGTGACCTGTTGCACTCTTGCGTTATTAGGTAGTTATTATCAACTAACCAAATATTCCGCCGAAAAAACATTTATTGCCTTTAATCAGCAAAGCGCTGCCATATTGAGTGATACCTTGCTCGATGATGATGAGGTAGAGCGGACTATAATCAGTCAGCCAAAAAGTTTGCCCCCAGCTCAAGTGGTAGGGCTACTCCATAGCCAGTTTCCCGACAATTTGTTTTTAGTGTTGGACAACGATAATACGCTACATACCTCAACCATTAATAACATCGCGCTTGAAGTGGAACACACAACAATAAATAAGGGTTACCAGTTTACAATTCGCTCCGCACAATTACCCACTATGGTGGTGCATTTAGACAGGGCACAATTAACAATTGACTCCCAGAGTGACCGTTTCCACGTATTTTGGCTGCCTAAATCCATTTTCAAACGCCGTATGCAGCAACATGAGCTTAAAAATGAGCTACTCGATGACTTTATGCTCAACCTGCTCTTATTGTCTTGTATCGCAGCAATACTTTCATGGGCAGGTGCTTGGTATTTTCTATCTCCACTGAAGCGTTTAAAGCATAGTTTTAAGCAAATAGAACAAGGCCACTTAGATACGCGCTTGAAGTTCAATAGAACCGATGAAGTGGGAGAAATAATACAGAGTTTTAATAATTTAGCGGCATGGTTACAAGGGTTGCATCAACAGTATAAACAAATGAATTCTGATTTATCTCACGAACTCAGAACACCCCTCAATGCTGTTCGATCACGAATTGAAGCAATGGAAGATGGCATTTTACCACTGGATCAAAAACAGCTGTCGTTGATCAACCAAGACCTAACAAATATCAACCGTATTATTGATGACTTATGTTTAATTTCGCTGACAGAGTCAAATCAACTATCACTCAACATCACATCGGTAAACTTAAGTGAGCTACTCACTGAGATAGTCGCGCGCTTTGATGAGCGTGCGATTAAGCAGCACGTTAAGCTCTTTCGTCATATTGAGCCAAACGTATTCGCAAGCGCAGACGCCGGCCGCCTCAAACAAGTTATGATCAACTTGCTCGACAATGCGTTCAAATATGGCGCTGATAATGGTCATATTGACATATGCCTAAAGCAACATGACGGCCATGCAATTATTATCGTCAAAGACAATGGCCAAGGTATGCGCCCCGAGCAAACCACACAAATATTCGAACGTTTTTATCGGGTTGATCTAGCGCGCAGCGATAAGCAAAGTCTAGGGCTTGGATTGTCAATTTGTAAGCAACTCACGGAGCTAATGCATGGCTCAATAAGCGTAAAAAGCCAATTGAATCAAGGCTCTCAGTTCGAATTGAGATTATCTTTACAATCTTGATAATTCCCTGACAATTGCGCCGCATACTCACCTCAATCAAAACGATAATGAATAATTGAATGAGGTGTCACAATGAAAACACTAATTGTGAGTTCTTTAGCTTTACTTGTTTGCGCTTGCAGCTCTACACCGAAAGAAGCAACTTCTGCTACTTTTCCTTTAGCATTCACAGAAAAAGGGCATGCATACGTCAACACAACCGTTGGCAACATCAACGATTATCCAATGATTTTAGATACCGCAGCCAACATCGGTGTTATACCGAATAGCTTATTGGCTCAACTGGATGTACCAAAAGACGCAGTGACGGATATGGATGTGCAAGGGGCTGGCGGTTCACATATCCTCACTTCGGTCACGGTGCCCAATACGCAAGTCGGGCAATTTGCGAGTAACGATTTAACCTATGTAGTGCAAGATTTAAAAGGATTAGAGGTAGATGATGGGATAGTGCCAGGCATTCTTGGTCACGGTTTTTTGTCTCAATTTTGTGCCATTATTGACTTCAAACAAGCCAAGTTAACCTTGCAAAAAATCAGTTGCACCAATACCCAGACTCAAGGTTTAAAGAGTGCTGATTTTAGGATAGAAGACCAATTCATTAAAATTAATACCTACTTTAACGGTCAACGTGTAGATAGCGTGCTTGATACTGGCTCGCCAACAAATTTTATTAATTCAACGCTCGCGAATAACTTAGACCTTACTCTACTCGAGAAAGACACATCTAAAGGATTACATGCGTCAAAAACGGAAAAACAAAAAATTGCTTCGCTTAACTTTGCGATTGGTGAACATACACAAACCAGTACATCGAGTTTTGTGTCAGACATGCCCGTATTTAAAGCCCTTGGATATGAAGATAAACCGTTCATTCTCCTTGGTCTTAGCAATTTTAAAAACAACAAACTGGTCTTAGATTACACACAAAATAAGCTTTATTTTTAACACTTTGATGGGGCTTATCCCCATCTACGCCTTTATATTAAAAGCCGGATAAACTAAAAGAATAAAATGAAATAAGTGCGCAATAGTGATTGCCAATATTCTCGGGAACTCGCCGTCATTTATATTTCAAACTAAGGTCTATTTTCAGGTATCTTACTGATTTTATAGCTTTGTTATTGACTGCCTAGTGAGTGTCGCTGTGTATCGCTCCACCAGTTTATGTCAAGGTTTATTGAGGCCATTAAGCATTGAACTGACAACCTGTCATATACCCCAACACTTAAGCTAAAATGCCCTTACAAAGCACTGTTTATTTACACATACATTTAATGTGTGCTCCTTACCTGAATAAACAGGAATGTAAATGATGACTTTTCATATTGAAGAAAAGGTCCCAAGCCCAAACGAATTTTGTGCTCTACGAGTTAAAGCTGGCTTGTCACCAAAGTCACTCAAAAGCCGCAACGATTGGACTTCCAAACAGCCTATATGCCATTTCTATCCGAAACAAAGATACGCTCATTGCCATGGGCAGAGTGGTCGGGGATGGTGCATGTAACTTCGAAATCGTAGATGTCGCTGTAGACCCTGACTTTCAAGGGCAAGGGTTAGGTAGAAAAGTGATGGAGCACATAGACCATTATTTATCTGGTGCTACTCTTGAAGGCTCTTATGTTTCCATGATTGCAGACGAACCTAAGTTTTATGAAAAACTTGGCTATCGACTCGTATCTCCAGCAAGTCATGGTATGACAAAAAAGTTTTCTCCTGTTACTTAACAATCTATGGTGAGTGGCATCAGTCAAAATTAACGGAGTCTAATCCGCTATTTATTCAATCCCCATTTCAATGGCTTGGTTTGCTAACACTGTTTGCAAGGCTTCATCCATTTGGGCAACAAATTCATGTTTAAATGGAAATTTATCTGTTGCATTCTTTAGATAACCAATATGCGCTGTGCGTCGCAGTATGACTCTATCTTCCACAATGGAGCTCAAATCAATTTCTGGATGAACACGCTTAATATTACTCACGCCAAGCAAAGTCGATAGCCTGTCATTGATGTAACAATCAATACGCTTTTTAGCCAATTTCATGACATTAGAAAAAGTATCTTTATTTTCCCACAGCTGAATTTTTTGCTGACGCTGCGCTTGTTTCATCACGTCATCCAGAATTAAATAACCTGCGTTAAGGCCTACATTGATAGGCATTGCTGTGGTATCTCGATTTTCAATATTCTGTAACGTGACGCCTTTATTGCAAAATGCCACAACCTGCTCTTCCAGAAGGGGCACAGAATAAGGCCAAATAAATGGGCGCTGTTTGATGTGCTTATAAGGGGGCATAAGCGCAAAGGCTTCCCCTTGCTCTAAGGCTGCCACGCCTCTTTTCCAAGGAACAGGATGAAATTCCACCAAGTATTTTTTATCCATCAGTGCAATCGCTTGGCGTACTAAATCAACATATATTCCCGCAGGCTCACCATTACTTACATAGCTGTATGGCGGGTAACTATCGTCAATCAAAATCGTCACGCGGTATATAGGATTAGCATGAGAAGAAGGCGTAAACAGCATTAACGAGTAGCTCATCAACACCATAATCAGTGCATTGAACGGACTATTGCCGACACGCATAAGGGACCATTTTTGCAAAGCACTTTAGAAATTTGACCCAATCGCACATAACCTAAAAACCCCCTACAGAGTAAACTTAGAAAGCAAGTTTTCTTGCTCGTGTGCGTGTTCAGCGAGTTTATCGCTGGCACAATATTGCTTGTCAGCGAAACTCCCCACTTCTACGCTAATATCATTAATATAGTTGGTGTTTTTATTGATTTCTTCAATCACCACACTTTGCTCTTCGATTGCTGTCGCGATTTGGATATTTCTGTCCATCAACTCTTTGACTGCTTCTGTGATTTCATTGAGCATTTCGGTCGCATGATCAGTTTGTGATACACATATTTCGGTTTTATCTCGGCTGCTCCCCATAGATTGCTGCACTTGGCTAGAAGACACCTGTATTTGGTCGATCATTGCCTTGATCTCGGTGGTTGATTCTTGTGTTTTTGACGCCAATGAGCGCACTTCATCTGCCACAACCGCAAAACCACGACCCTGCTCACCCGCCCTCGCAGCCTCAATAGCCGCATTTAAAGCAAGCAAGTTAGTTTGCTCTGCAATGCCATTGATCACCGACAGAATATTCTCAATGCTTTGGCTATACTCAGCCAGTTGATTACTGAGCTTATGAGACTGTTGAATGTCTTCCGATAGTGCCGTAATTTGACTTTTTGCTTGTGCAAATACGCTTTGGCCCTCGGCGGCTTTATCATTCACTGACGTGATTGCGCTGGCTGCTTGCTGCGCATTGCCAGCAATTTCATTCGACGTCGTACTCATTTCATGCATCGCAGTCGCTAAGTTTTCGATCAAACTGACCTGTTCGTCTAGCTTTTTCATTGAATCAGATGCCAGTACTTTTGCTGAGTCACTGCTCGCTACAACCGTATCGGCCCGCGCTTTAACATCACTGACCAATTTTTGTAGTGACGCTAAAAATAAGTTGAATTGATGTGCGACCACCCCACATTCATCTTCATTAATGATCTTAAGCCGCCGCGTCAAATCCCCTCCTCCACTGGCCATTCCAGTAATTGCGTGCTCCAATTCCTTCAGTGGTTTAAGCAAATGCAGTGCTAAAGCCCGAATACATACAACGCCAAAAAAGACGGCTAGCACAGAGATAATCAATGAGTTTAAAGTAATGTTCGACAATGTTTTATAAGCCAAAGATTTGTCGATTAACACCGCCAAATACCAGTTAGTTCCAAACTGATTGTCCAACGCATGCAGATAAAATAACTTAGTGCCATCTTTAGTTTTCACTTCACTCAGTTGTTCAATGTTATTCATCGAAAGTGAAGCGTAAATTTGCTGAATAGGTTTACCGTTAAATTCATTATTTTGGTGCGTAACCACGGTACCATCGTCGTCAACTAAAAATGCGTAACCTGTTTTGTCAAAATTCACGGCGTTCACGCTTTTGGCAATCACATCTAAACTTAGATCGCCCCCTAGAACTCCTTGTAAACGGCCATTAGCATTGACCGGTGACACCACTGACAGCAATAACTCGCCCGTAGACGCATCAGTGTATGGACTCGTAAAAGTCGTTTTTTGTTCATCTTTACCAAGCTGATACCAAGGCCGCTGTCTAAAATCGACACCTGCAGGATTTTTTCTATTGGGATCATTCGAACGTAATTGCGTTTCGTTTTCTAGTGTTCCAAACACCAGTAAGAATTCATCTTTGAAAAAGGGCGAATTAATTTTGGACTGAAACGCATCAGCACTGAAGTCTTGCGCTATCAAACTACCCAGCAAGTTTATTTGATTTGCCTTGTTGGCGAGCCAATTGTCAATGCTAATCGCCAGCAACGCCGAGCTATCACTCACATACGCATGTGTTTTCGCTTTCATTGAATCACTGACAAACCAATAGGTCGATAAAGTGGTGATGCTAATGATGATCAAGATAACGATTGCAGACGTAAGAGAGAACTTAGTGCGGATTTGCATGTGGCTACCTGAATAAAAATCATACTATTCGACAAAGTGTTGTCTATAATTCGACTATTAGCAACTATCCAAAGTGCCTGTAATGCGAATTAATCAGCGACTTTCTAATCTCCTCTTTACCTTTTTATCTATAAGTTTATGCAGTTCAAGTATCGCATCAGAACGAAAGGTAACAATGGCTGATATTGAAGCCCTAGAAGCACAACTCGCGCAATTGAAAGCGCTCTTTTTACAGCAAAGCAAACCAGCGCGCCCATTACCCGATAAAGAGAATACAACACCGCCGTCCAGTAAAAATGAAACCGTTCAAACACAAAACAATAAAATATTGGTGGATGTATACAGTACGGTCAGGCCCACTTTTGGCTTGTTAGAACAAAATGATCACAGTAATTGGGATGTCAGGGACGCGCTCTCTCATACCGGTTTCAAAGTCACTCACGAGTTTATGCCTGGGTGGAAAGCCGAGCTTCATGGCGAGTGGGGGATCGATTTAGCAAATGAAGGAAACTTTGGTAAATCTCGCCGAGCTTATACTGCACTCTCAACGCCGTATGGTCGTTTTGGCATTGGTAAACAAAGGCCTGCTCAATATTTATTTATCGCCGAGTACGTAGATATTTTCAATCACTCCAGCAGCCCTTTTGCCTACGACCCTGAAAGTATTTTCTTTATCGATAATTTATTGAGCTACCGCTTTGAAAGTGGACCTTTCACGTTTGTCGCTGTGGGCCAGTTTGATGGCGAAGATGGCAGTAATCAAAGCGATTTATTCAATACGGGGTTGAGCTATGACCAAGATGGTCTTCATGCTGCCATTACCTATCAGCAAAATGACGTTTATGACAATGCACTTCGCTTGGGAGAAAACCGCATTTGGGCAAGCTCGCTAGCATATCAGTTTACCAAACGTCTTTATGGTGCAGTATCGTATCAAGACAAAGATTATCAAAGAGTGGGCACGGCTTTATCGCGACAGGGTCATACTTTTGACTTGTCGTTGGCCTACCAACTTGCCCGTCATTACAAACTCAAAACGGGTATTTTCGATTTTGAAGATGGCTTTGCTGATCACGACGGCAACAATCAGAGCTTTGATGGCTTTAACATCACGTTAGAGTGGCTACCAACGCCCCCACTGCGCGTACATCTTGAGTACTTAAGCAAGTCGTTTGATAACCAAGACGAATTTGACTCAATTTCTATTGGCTTTAGATATGACTTCAAACAACAGTGGCAATTTGAGTAAACATTTGGCGCATTGTGATCAACAAAAAACGGCATTCTAATGACGCGTATTTAGTCGAGTAGCAGAATGAAATTTAACGCAATATCTCGGTGCATATCGGTATGTTTACTGATGTTTATGAGCTTTGTCAGCTGTGCTAAAAGCAATGCGCAACCCGCTTCCCCTGAAAGCACTTCCAATACAAAGCTCACTGATATTCCAGCAACCACAGCGGTTGTTTATACAGCCTTCAAACCCATGGGAAACCTAATAAATACGCCATCGTCCAATACGTGGTATTTACGCGATGAATTATCATTCAGTGGCACTAAGTTTATTCATCAACATGCCACAAACTGGAAGAGTGAATTGCACGGTGAATGACGAACAGGTCTCTCATCTGACAGCCATTTTGGAAAATCTAGACAGGCCTATGCAGCCATTAATGGTCCTTTCGGACGCCTAGCATTCGGTAAACAACGCACCGTGAGCTTTGACTTTTTCGACAAATATTTGGATACCTTTAATCACGCGAACAGCCCTGATAACCTACCTCCAGGAATTCAGTTTTTCATTCGTAACATGCTGTCGTACAAATATAATTACAACAACTTCACTTTTGTCCTTGCAAAGCAAGTGAATGAATCTGTTGAAAATAACTTGGCTGATATTTTTGAAACTGGTTTGAGTTATGAGCGCAATGGCGCTCATGCATCCGTGACTTACCAAGAAAATACGATTTACAATCAAGGCATACATCTAGGCGACAATATCGTACGCAGCGCATTAGTGGTTTACCCCATTAGCGACAAGCTCTATGGCTCCGTGAGTTATGTTGACCGAGATTATCAACGCCCCGCGGGCTTATCAGTACGAACAGGCCATACTTTCGACCTATCGCTTTCCTACGAATTAGTATCTAATGTCAGAGTCAAAGTACGTTCGACCGATTTTGACAATGGCCATGTAGTAAAACACCCAATGAATCGAAGCTTTAAGGGCTCCATACAACCATTGAATGGCAACCAACAAATCCACTGCGAATACACTTTGAGTTCATAGATAAGTCTTTTGATAGCCAGCCAAACGTGAAATTGTTCGCTTTAGGCATAAAGTATCAATTGATTAAACGACATCAAATTAGACAAAGCCCGTCATTTACGTATTGCGAAACAAGCGTAGTCACATCACGCTCACAAAGTAACCAAAAAGGGTACTCAACATTTCAAAGGTTTGTTAGACTGTTCACGTATTCGCCTATTTTCATTATAAAAACACAACAAGAGGAAAATAATATGAAGCTTAACTTAACTAAAAAGAAACTTAAGTCACTCAGCAGTAAGCACAACTCAATTGAGAAAAACGCGACTCCTCAAATCGCCGGCGGTGCATCGCGTTATGCATGTTACACCATCGAATACTGCCAAACTCTTGAGCACGTGTGCTTTGTTAGCCGAGCTACCTGCTAAGTAACTCGCTCACTTATGGCAACTTCTGTTATGCAGTATGGTTGCCATGTTTAGTGCATTTTAGGTCTACAAAACGCCACACTGAACGTTGCCCCACCAATACTGTTTTTGCACTCAACGTGTAACTTTGCATTATGAAATTCTGCAATTTCTTTAACAATTGCAAGGCCTAATCCACTGCCCGTCAACGCTGACTGTTCTTTGCGCCAAAATCGCTCAAATAACTTGTCCAGATACAACTCGTCAATGCCCGGGCCATTATCGATAACTTCAAGGTGGTTGTGTGTTGCTTTGACAATCACATGGGCACCTTCTTGGCTATGGCGCAGCGCGTTTTCGACCAAGTTTTTAATCATAATATGTACAGCGGCTTTATCGGCTAAAACCAATGCACCAGTTTGCTCAGGCTCTAGTTCCAGCTCCTTGCCAAGCGACAACGCCAGAGGAGCGAGCATCATGCACACTTCTTTAGTGAGTTCTACAATGCTGACTTGAGTCTTTTCGGTGCCAAATCGACGCTGTGCTCTGGATAAGTCCAAAAGTTGCTGTACAACCCGTGTCATGTAACTAACATCAGCAAGCACGCCCTCATTGGTATTCGCGTCCAAATTTGCTAACTGTACGCGCGTATTAAGTACTGCTAACGGCGTTTTAAGCTCGTGCGCGGCGTTCGCAACAAAGCGCTTTTGCTCGTTAAAACCGGCTTCAACCCTTTCCATCGCCTGATTCAAAGAATTGACAATCGGTTGTATCTCAACGGGTAAACCATCTGCACGGAGTCGAAAGCTCAACTGTTCCGGCGTAATGGCTTCGAGTTGTTGGGTGACATTTTTAACCGGACGTACTATTGAGCGTATCGATAAAAAGCCCACCAGCATAAAGACCAAAAACGCAGCCACCATAGTAATAATTGAAACTCGGCTAAGTACAGGCATGACCGCTTCATTGGCCAGCTCTCCAATCAAATCACTGCGGGCAAGATCAATGTATAAGTTTTGCCCATCAAGCACATGTTCAAGCCGATACCTATCCACCCCCGCCAAGTGCGAATAACCCAATGGCAGCCCTTCGGTTAAAGATTGAATAGCGCGTGAGCCTGACTGTGATTGCGTAGACGTTAAAAGCACATGACCCGTCGCTTTACTGGTAACACGAAATGCCAAGTTATTGTATAAAGCGTCATAGCCCCATTTTTCGGTCACGTTTTCGGGTTCATATCGAAGGACGCTGTTTACATCAAAATACAGCTGCTCCTGAATGTCTTCGCTCATACCAAACATGCTACTTTTGACCGCTAGGTTTCCGTAATTTATTGAAAATAAATATAAGGTGACACCGATAAGCGTAAACACCACTGAGCCAATCAATAAAAAGTGCAGGTATATTTTTCGTGCGAGTGAATGCTGAACAAGTTTCATGTCAAAATATACCCTATGCCACGCAGTGTTTTTATAGTGGAGCTGGCGCTGGCTGACTCTAGTTTTTTACGAATACGATGCACTGCGACCTGAATGGCATTGTCGGTCACTTCAAACCCTAAGGCATAAATTGCGTCGTATAAAGCATCCTTTCCCACCGTCAATCCCGCATTTCTTAGCAGATATTCTAAAATGGCGACTTCGGTTTTGCCCATGGTTAAGTTATCACCTTGAACCATCACTCTGCGTGCTTTGGTATCGAGCGCAAGATTGCCTTGCACCAGCAAATTACCCGTATAACTATTTGGCCGGCGAAACAAAGCTCTCAATCTGGCTTTCAGTTCATCAATTGCGAAGGGTTTATTCAAATAATCGTCAGCCCCCAAATCTAGACCTTTGATCCTATCATCCACGCTGCCTCGCGCCGTTAAAATCAATATAGGGATAGGATTGTGTGTTTGCCGGATTGTTTTTATAACGTCCAAGCCATCTTTGTCTGGCAACCCTAAATCCAACACCACAGCGTCGTACTGCCAATTACCCATCAATGCAAACATCTCTTTAGCATTGCTGGCAATATCGGCTGCATGGCCATCTTGGGTGATCGCCTGTTGAATAAATTGGGCTAACTGCGTGTTGTCTTCTGTGATCAATATGCGCATATGAGGAATCCCATCCCAACTGAACAAAGCACTAGACATGTTGCAGCTCCTCTTGCGAGGTTTCAACTTTCAGCAGCCGAACCATTAACGCTGGCATCACGATTAGCATCAGCAAGGTAGAAGAAATTAACCCGCCTATTACAGCCCATGCTAGGGGAGGCCAAAGTGGGCTGGCGCTCGAAGTAAGCGGCAACATACCAACTATGGTTGTAACAGTAGTCACTATAACAGGTCTGATCCTATTTTGTACCGCTACCTTAACCGCAATATGTTTTTCCACACCATTTTCAATTTGTTGCAATGCGCTTTCAATGAGTAAAATAGCGCTGTTGACCACAATTCCAGTTAAAGCCAGCACACCCAAAATCGACATAAAGCCAAATGGCACCCCCACCATTGCTAACATGGCTGGCGCACCGATCACGCCCAAAGGAATACTCAACATCACGAGCAAACTTAATCGCACCGAGTTAAATTGAATGATCAAAGCAATAAACAGTAAGGCAACACCCGCTGGCAGAGTTTTAAATAAGGCATTGTTGGCTTCTTGTGTTTCGGCGATTTCCCCTCCCAGTTTTAAGCTAACGCCATACTGCCCAGCGGTTGCATATAAACTTGGAAGGATCGCTTCCAAAATCGCTTCTTCATCATAGGATTGAGCAACATCACTTTTAATGGTTAATACTGTCTGTCCATTGCGTCGTTCCGTATACGCTCTATGACCAATGATTGAGGCACTGGCAAATGCGGATATCGGCACAATTTGCTGGCTTGCTGTGACAACATGTGTATTGAGCAATGATTCGCTGCTTTGATCCGATGAATAATCTCTAATCACCAGCTCTGTCGGCTCTTGCAAAAAGTCCACGTTTGTTACCACCATCCCTGAACTGCGCCAAGCCAGATAATCACTCAGCATTTGTTCATTAACACTCAGTTCGCCCAGCATGGTCTCGTCAAATTGAAAGCTAAGTTGGGGATTACCAAAGGTGTAACCTCGGCGCAAATTCTCTAGACCTTCTACTGCTCTCAGCTGCGATAACATCTCTTCCGCTGCGGCTTGCTGCCTATTCAAATCATCACCAAATACGCGCAGTTCTAACGGGCTTTCAATGGGTGGTCCCTGCCCTAACTCTCTGGCATTCACAATGATATCGCCGTGGCGTGCTTTTAAAATCTGATTAAGCTCACTAACCAAACGCCGCATATTTACCTTGTCGGTACTTTGAAACACAACTCGCGCAATATGACTCTCGCTAGGTTGCTGCACCAAGTTGTAATAAAAGCGAGGACCAGAAAAACCAGCAAATACCCAAGCTTTGTGCACATCATCTCTACGCTCAATCAATGCCGCTATATCAAAAGCAACCTGTGACGTTTTTGCGATATGACTACCAAAAGGTAGCTGAATATCTACGTAGGCTTGATCTCGATTGGTTTTTGGAAAAAACTCCCCCGGTGTAGACTCTATGCTCATCAAACCCACAACAAAGAGAATACTACCCACAGCCACTCGTTTGGGGTGATTGACGGAAACGTTCGCAATATATCCGCCACAGCCTTCCATGGTGCGTCGAAACATCATTTGTAATTGAGTTAACCACTTAACTTCGATATCCAACTTTTGAAAGGTGACGGGCACAAAGGTCAAGGCGACTATGTAACTAAGGCCGATCCCTAAGATAACAATGAGCGGTATGGTAGCAATGAAATCGGCAACACTGCCTTTTGCCAGTAACATAGGAACAAACGCCGCAACGGTCGTCATTGTGGCACAGGCTAAAGGCTTCGATAGCTCTTTAACCGCATTCATTGCAGCATCAAGCTTGGTAAGACCTTGCTCGACAAAGTAAGTCATTCGCTCCGACACGACAATACAGTTATCAACCATTAACCCTAAGGAAAGTACCATTCCTGCAATGGTCATTTGATGTATTACCCCATCAAACGAAGTAAACAAAGCAATCACCGAAAGCGCGATGGTAGGAATAGACAAACTGACTATCACCGCACTACGTATCGACATCAGGCATAATAACACCACCGCCACCCCCAAACTGCTGAGCAACAAGGAATACAACAAACCGTTACGACGTTTGGTTGACCAATCCGGCTGAAAGAACTCAATTTGCACCGGGTTATCTAAAAATCGAGCATTGATGTTCGCCACTGCTACTTTCACTTGTTCACCCACTTGTTCAACATCCACTTTGTTCGGCGGTAAAGTAATGGCCAAACCAACAACTTGTCGTCCATTTATCCAAA
Organism: Pseudoalteromonas sp. ATL1; assembly: GCF_058933015.1. Taxonomy (NCBI): domain Bacteria; kingdom Pseudomonadati; phylum Pseudomonadota; class Gammaproteobacteria; order Alteromonadales; family Pseudoalteromonadaceae; genus Pseudoalteromonas; species Pseudoalteromonas sp. ATL1. The sequence goes on from NZ_JBZYXL010000002.1 coordinate 972,253, forward strand.
ATTGCTCGATAACACGTGAGTCGGTTGTATGCGCCAGTTGCGCAATACTCGACAGAGGAATGCTGGTTCCCTGAGGGGTGTTGATCTGTTTCTCACCAATCAGCTGTTCATTGGCTAATCGATTCAAGCTTGCCAACCCGAGCCCTGTGATATTTTCAGTGAGCTTGGCTTGAGTCGACTGACCTTGTGCCTGAGTGAGACGTTGTGCTATTTGCAGCGGGGATACGCCCGTTTCTAACATCATCTCCTGCGAATAATTGACCACCAATTGCTGCCCCGGATCACCGAGCAACTCAACACTTCTTAACGAGCCTATCAGTAACAGTTCATTTCTCACTTCAATGGCCAATTGCCTATCAAACAACAATCCTCTGCCCGAATTCACTGACAGTACAATGCCTTGCGTGTCTTGTGCTCTATCTTGAATGGTAATATGTGCATCACTTGAACGTTTTTGAATCGGGGCCAAGCGTTCTTTAATGCGCTGCCAAACCCTATCCGTGTCATATTCCGATTCATTCAATTCGACGTCAATAACCGCTGAACCAACTTTAATACGGGCACTATGATCATGGATCTCGTCCACTTGGCTCAGTATTCTTTCAATCGGTTTGATATAAGTATCTACCAACTGCTGAGGACTCATCCCTGCACTACTGACCGTAATAAAGCCATTGCGATATGGGAAGTGGGGATCTTCTTGCTCATAGGCACAAAGCCAGCCAGCTAAGCCGGTAACCATTAAAATAGCGACAATGCCTAAAATTAAACGCGTATTTAAATACCACACTGTGCCTTGTTTCATATCACACTCCGTTCACCAAATTGAGGGCGAGTTTGGCTTCAGACGTAACGATTGATTGCTGCTCTAAAGGCTTTTCAGCACTGACTAAAACATGCGTAGATGAGGTTGCAATTAACTCTATTGAGACTTTTTCAACGGCGTCTTTACCAAGTAAAAGATAAGGGTGATTGGTAATGTCGTAGCGTACTGCCGAAGCCGGCACTTCATACAAAGGTTTATCCGTCAGCGGTAACATGAGCATGGCTCTAAGCCCAATAAGGGATGGTTCAGTATTGTTTAACTCAACAAAAACATCAAAAAACGGGCTGTTTTCATTAAGCGGCAATGTACGCTCAATGACTTCACCTTCAACATGCTGCTGTGTGCTAGGGATAAACATATGCACCCGCTGCTTTAGCTTCAAATTAAGCGCATCGCGCTCTGGTAATTGAAACCTAACTTTGAGTGTATTGTTGGTTTGCAGTTGAACAATCGGCTCTCCCGGATTGACATAATCACCTTGGCGAAAATAAATGTCGCTGACAACTCCCGCACTTTTGGCTGTCAGTTGTAAATCAATTTGCATGTTCTTTGCAGCTTGTAGCTTCGCAAACGCTTGACTAACGTCTTGCTCAGCCACTTTCAATGCAGCATAACTTTCATCAACGTTCGCCTGTGACACAAGTCCTTGAGCGAGTAGTGTATTGCTGCGCTCACTTTGTGCTCTGGCAAGCGTAAGATTTGCTTGTGCGCTGTTTAAAGCAGCGTGCTTTTCATCCAACTTTGCGAGCAGATCAGGAGAGTAAAGCGTTGCCAGCACCTGTCCTTTTACCACAAACTCACCTGCTCTCACCTGTAAGTTTTCGACCCGCACGCGACTGAACATCGCCATTTCTAAACTATCACCCCCTTCAATACGACTGTAAAAAGTTTTACTTGGTACACGGTGCGTTACTTCAATGGGCACTGTTACCATGGTCACTTCGGGTTGTATGTGGGGCAATGCACCGTCCGAGTTGCAGCCCGCTAACAAAAGTAGGCTGCACGCAAATGTTATTTTAAAAGACATAGACGTACCCCAAAATAACTTGCGCCGAACCAGACTTATCAATCAAAGGGGAGTCTTTGATCTCACTACCATAATTGGTGTAGCTAATATCCGCTTTAACCATATGATTTTTGCCAAAGAACCAATCAGTGCTGATCCCAACTTCGTAACTGATTGACGATTCACCTAGGTACATTGGGCGATTTAACGTCATTTCGTGGGCTTTTACACCGTAGTAATAATCAATAGTATCTTTGCTTTCAAAATTAGCGGATACATAAGGCATGATGCGGCCATCTTCCACCTGCATTGGAATGCCATAACTCAGCGTAGCCGAATAACCTTCATGGGTACTCGTGAGGTCTTGCATAAACTCAAAGCCAAACTCACCAAAATCGGTGTCTATTTCAGCCTCAATGCCCACATCAAAGCTCATGTCTCTATCTTCCATACCTTTGAAAAAGGGAGAGTCATCGGCTTCGTAGCCATCCAAGCGCAGGTGGCCCGCAAAAGAAAGCTCAAAGGTCTCTGACTGGAAAAATTTATAACTTGCTCTGGGGCCCAATAGTGAGAAGTTGCCATAGTTAATGGCAAGTGCGGGTACAAATTGTGTTTCATTGCCAATATCTACATAGCCTTGATCTTGCGAGATCAAGGCAACACCCACCCCCCACTGCATTTCTAATGCTTCTGGATTTGATTCTGCTAAGGCCAAAGGTGATGAAAGAACAACGGTTGCGACGACAAGAGATTTAAACATTTTAGCTTCCTTTTTTAATAACAAAGTAATGAGTGCAGATGCCACTCGATTTGGTTTATGGGATGACAATAAGCCCGTAAACTTTCTCGAAACTTACAACTTTGAAATTTTCGTAAAATCACAAAAGAAACTTACTAATGAAAATAAAAAAATATTAAAAATCAAAATACTAAAGAATAGTTAACACTTAAAATTTGTTTGCTAATACTTATCAAAAGATCAACCAAAGGGTCGTTTGAAGAATTTGCTAGATAAGTTTTTGTTGACTACCTTTTAATCACAAACACCTGAAAGTTTTGATGAAAAAGGACAAACCGTGAAAATACTATCGGTTGACGATAACCCACAAAACAGAGCACTTATCGAACGTGCATTACAAAAACAATTTCAAGTCATATCGTCGGATGGTTCAGAACCCATTATCGAGCTAATGCATACTCACCAGCCAGACGTTGTGCTCATGGATATTATGTTGGGGCAAAGCTATACAGGCTATGATCTGGTCAAAGAAATTAGAGGTAATCACCTCTATACCGAGTGCGAAGTTATCTTTATTTCAGCCCTGACATCAAGCGACGATAAACTTACCGCCTATGGGTGTGGTGGCGACGATTATATCTCAAAGCCAGTCGACTTTACCGAGCTACATCAAAAGCTAAAACGAGTGGAGCTAAGAATTGCAGAACGCGATTCCCTAAAAGAACAATATGAAATGGCGTCAAATACGGCTTTTACGTCAATGCAACAAGCCAACGAATTAGGCGCACTCGTCACCTTCTTTACAGAGAACCTCGAAGTCTCTGAGATGGCTGCATTGTTTAAAAATATCAAAGGCTACTACGCCAACGCTGGGGTCAATTGCTGCCTTGAGTTTCGTGTCGCCAATGAAGAGTACCAGTTTCCAGAACAAAGCATCACGGATCTTGAGCGCGAGATTTTAGAGTTAGGGCGCAAAGCCAAACGTATTGTGCCATTTGGAGCCAATATGCTTTTTAACTCGCCGTTTTGCTCAATGTTGGTCAAAGGCATGCCCGTTCATGACGAGGAGCTGCTTGGCCGTGCGAGGGACAACTTTGCCATCTTACTCACTATCGTAGACAGCCGTATCGAGTTCATTGAGCAACAGTTAGAGCGAGATAACATACGTAAAAAAGCACTCAATGAATTAAAAAATCAACTTGTTGACGACTTCGCCACTATCAAGAGCTTATGTGAAAACCAAGATACGCAAATTACTAAGCTTGTTAGTGATTTAGCCCAAGCTATTCAATTAAAAATCATCACACTAGGCTTGGATGAAGATCAAGAATCTGAACTGATGAGCCTTGTTGATGAAACCAAAGATGTCGTTGAAGAAACGCTAGGCCTTTCATTTGTTATTGAAGATAGGCTGTACAACGTCACCCAGCAATTAAAAACGATTGAGTAACTTTCAACGAGCAATTTTGCCCGGGTGTTCTAATATGAAATTAAGCGTCATATTAGCACTGGGAATATGAGCATAAATAGGCATTGATATTGTGAAAAAGATGAGAGAAGCCTCTGTCATATTGGCAATAGATGATAACCCTACCAACCTTAAATTACTTAAAAGGCTGCTCACATCTAAAGGTTACCAAAACGTCCATCTATTGTCTGACGCTCGTTTGTCTGTAGAAACCTATCAAGCAATTAACCCCGATCTCGTTTTACTTGATATTAATATGCCACATATGGATGGCTTTGATGTGATGGACGCCCTGTTTGCACTAAAAGATACGCTGATCGCCCCTATTATTATTATCTCTGCCCAACATGGCAGTGAAAGCACAGTCAAAGCTTTAGAAAAAGGCGCTCGAGACTACATAACTAAACCATTTGAGAAAAACGAGTTGTTGATGCGAGTGAGAAACCTGCTTGAAGCACATTTGGCACACAAGTTAATCAACGACCAAGCTCAAGTACTTGAGCAAATGGTACTAGCTAGAACTAAAGAACTTCATGATACACGTTTAAGCGTTGTACAAAGGCTCGGCATGGCCGCTGAATACAAAGATGAAGATACGGGTAACCACATTTTAAGAATGAGCCACATTTGCAAGCTACTGGCACAGCAATTGGGGTGGGATGAACACGAGGTCGATCTTATTCTCAATGCCAGCCCCATGCATGATATTGGCAAAATAGGGATCCCTGATGCCGTATTGTTAAAGCCTGGCAAACTGACGCCGGATGAATGGACTGTAATGAAAGAACACGCCACGATAGGTGGGCTGCTTTTAGAAGGTGATGAATCCAACCTCGTGCGTATGGCGCGGAATATTGCACTTACCCATCATGAAAAATGGGATGGTACTGGGTACCCTTTAGGCTTAAAAGGCACGGATATTCCTATAGAAGGCCGAATTGCGGCACTCGCAGATGTGTTTGATGCACTTACGTCTGAGCGCCCCTATAAACACGCTTGGAGCGACACAGAAGCCGTTGAGTATATTAAAGCTAATTGTGGGACACATTTTGATCCTCAACTGGTCGACACATTTGTTGAAAACCTTGAACAAATTATCGCAATAAAAAGCCATTATCAGGACTGATCATGATGAAGGATTGTTGTCCGAACTCTGTTTGCAAGATAGCCAATCGTCTATAACAAAGGAGGTGAATGCGTGTTTTCTGTAAATAAGCTAATACGTCAGTTAGAAAAGTTAGAGCCACAGCTGTATGTCGATGTGGACAATTTGCCTAAAATTGAAGATGACACCCTCCAAGCCCTTTATGAAAGCATACACGCCTATTGTGATTCAGAACATGACGCGATTTACCCTAGTTCCCTGCTTCAAAATAACTTTATTACTCGATTGCAGAGTTATCAACAAACACCCAGTATAGAAAAAGCCGAGACGTTAATACGTAACGTTCGTGCCATCACCAAAACGCTATCCCAACAAACCATGATCCCTAAAAGCATGCGCGTTGACATTTTCCCGACGGAAAATAGAGGCGCACTTGGGCAGGCCATAATCATTGATGACAACGACAATGAAAGGAAGCGTTTGACAAACCTATTGAGCAATTCTGGATACAAAGTAATCGCTTTGGATAGCGTTCAAAGCTTGAAGCGCATGATAAAAGCGAATGAACTGAGTCACTCAATCCCCTTAGTCATTTTAAAATGGAATGAACAACTCGACAGCGCTGAACTCGTAACCACAGTGAATGACATAAAAAAGCTTCAGCAAGACAATGACTCCTTAGTCTTAATGGCTGAAATAATGGTGGTTGAACAAAGGCTTGAGCTATTAAAAACGGGGGTTGATAGACATATACAACTTCCCTGCCAGGAAAACTACATCACCTCTTTGCTCAGTACGCTAATCGAAAAGAACGATACAGAACCCTATCGGGCGCTACTGGTCGATGACAGTGTCGCCTCACTGCAATTTCACAGCATGATGTTACAAGAGCAAGGTTTTGAAACGTATGAATTTTCAAATCCTTTACACGCATTAGAACAAATAGACATCTTATATCCGGATGTGATTATTCTCGATTTCCACATGCCTCAAATTATGGGACCTGAGCTGGCAATTTTAATCCGTGAACACCCCAGGTTTGTAGACATTCCTATCGTATTCTTATCCAGTGACTCAACCTTAGCATCACAGCTTTATGCATTAAAAACCGGGGCCGATGACTTTTTAATGAAACCTGCTGATCACGCCCATTTTTGCGGTGCTATCAGCGTACGAGCGAGGCGCTATAGGCTAAAACGAGCACTGGAAGACGACTTGCAAAAAGAAATGCGCGAGCGAGACAAAGAGCACCTTGCCATCAACTCACATGCAATCGTAAGTATTACGGACAAACGAGGCGACATTATTTATGCCAATGACTACTTTTGCCAAATAAGTGGCTTCGCTCGAGAAGAGCTAATTGGCAAGAATCATAGAGTTGTCAAATCAGACATGCATGATGAAGCCTTCTATAAAGATATTTGGCGAACAATCGCCCATGGTAATATTTGGCAAGGTGATATTTGTAACAAACGAAAAAATGGTGGTATTTACTGGGTTAATTCCACCATAGTGCCGCTGGCTGGAGAAAATGGTCACCCCGCGCAATATGTGTCAATTCGTACCGATATTACCGCGAACAAAATGCTACAAGAAGCCTTAAAAGCCATGGTGATCAGCACATCAACAACCATAGGAACTGAATTTTTTGCAGAAACGACACAAAGCCTAACTTTTGCGACGGGCGCTTCAAGTAGTTTTATCGCTGTGCCGAGTAATAAAAAAGGCTACGCGAAAACACTGTCATTCTTTCACGAGGGTGAGTTTTTAGAACCGCGAGAATATCAGCTAAAAGGCTCTCCATGCGAGCAAATACAAAATGGCGGAGTATGCTTTTTTGAGGAAAACGTAGCCGCGCGCTTTCCTGATGATCCTTGGCTCGCAGACAATCAGATTGAAGCCTATATTGCCGTTCCTTTAGCGACTGTTGGCGGTGATTTACTCGGTTGTATCGGCCTAATGAGCGATACAAAGCTATACAATTCAGAGTATATCAAGTCATTGCTGGCTGTTTTCGCCGATAGAGTCGCACTCGAACTCATGCGCATGCAAAATGAAGAGCGTTTAGTACACGCAAAAGTAGAAGCCGACAGAGCAAACCGCGCAAAATCTGAGTTTTTATCCAATATGAGCCACGAACTGCGTACGCCTTTAAATGCCATTCTGGGGTTTGGGCAACTACTCGAATCATCTGAGAGCCTGTCCGAAGAAGACACCGAGGATGTTGGAGAAATACTTAAAGCCAGCCGCCATTTACTGAATTTAATTAATGAAATTTTAGATTTATCTAAAGTAGAAGCTGGGAAATTCAAAGTAGAAAACAAACTCAATAATGTGACCAAGATTATCGCAGAATGCACGAGACTGGTTGAGGTAGACTGCGCAAAACGCGGGTTAACATTAAAAGTTGAGCAACTAGACTCCATTTCAGCGCATTGTGATCCGCTGCGCTTAAAGCAAGTGCTACTCAACATACTTTCCAATGCCATCAAATATAACAATGAAAATGGCCAAATAATTGTAAAGGCTTGTAATGGTTCGCGACATTGCGATATTTCAGTAACCGATACCGGTCTAGGCATTGCCGTGGACGATCTCGACAAACTTTACGAGCCGTTTAATCGACTAGGTGCTGAGCACTCAGAAACCGAAGGAACGGGTATCGGCTTAACGTTAACCAAAAAGCTCGTGCACTTAATGCATGGAGAGTTGCTCGTTGAGAGTGAACCAAACGTTGGTAGTACTTTTACTATCAGGCTGTCAGTAGACGAGCCATAAGCGCTCAAATAAAGAGACTAAATGAAAAAATATGATCAATTTAATGCGTGTGTCCATTTATGAAGTGGCTTGACTCTTTACCTTACCCTTATGTCATTGTATTCATCTCATTGCTATTTTTTGCTGTGCTTTATTCGTTTGCTGATCAACATAACGTCACACCAACTGCCAATATCACTGAGCAAAAACGACAGATGCAAGGTGAACTCGACAAATTGAATACGCTCATGCGTGATGCCAAAAATGCAAAAACGGTGTTTGCAACTTGGTTATCAGCGCGCGAACACCAAGTTGATCTTCATGAATATTTGATGGCCTCAAATGGCACAACTGTTGTTAACGCGAGTGCACATTTAAGTGACATCGATACCAGTGATTTAATAGACACTGAGCTACTTTTAAACCTAAAAGATGCATCCACACTCATCACAAAAACGGATGCTTGGCTTAGTGGCGCGGTGAAAGCATGTGACCAGTTAAAACAGTGCTATTTTTACGTACAACACCGAACGTTGCCCGTATCAAAACTCACCTATAGTCTCATTTTCTCAGCCTTAGCTGTCATTTACATCATTGCAGTCGTACTGTACTTAAAACTGCGCTTTGGCAAGCTCAAGCAAGCCATTGGCCGGTTTGCTGCTCTGCAAGACAGTGCTCATCCACAAAAAAATTTCACTGATGACTTATGTGCGCTGACTTCTATCATTAACAATGCACAGCTGCAATATCGAGCAAATCAATCGCAACTCGCCAAAGAACTGGCAAAATTTGACGAACTTTCTTCTCAGCTACAATCTCAGTATTCTCGGCTATCTGCGGTCATCAACACGGTCATCGATGGCATCATTACCATAGATAAAGACGGTACAGTTGAAACCTTTAACCCTGCGGCAGAGCGCATTTTTGGCTATCAAGCCAAGCAAGTCATCGGTAGGAACGTCAAAATGCTGATGCCCGCGCCATACCAAGAAGAGCATGATGACTATTTACAAAACTACCTAACAACCGGTAAAAAAAGAGTGATTGGCTCAGGAAGGGAAGTGCTTGGCCAAAAGGCTGATGGAGCTTTATTTCCGATGGAACTCTCCGTCAGTGAAATGAATGTAGATGGTGAACGCATGTTTACCGGGATCGTTCGCGATATTTCTGATCTTGAAGAACAAAAATCACTATTAAACGACCAAGTATCTCGGATCAAGGCAATCATTGAAACCGTTATTGACGGCATCATCACCATCAATGAGCAAGGCATTGTCGATAGTTTTAACCCCGCAGCGGAAAAAATCTTTGGCTATAAAGAGCAAGAAGTGGTTGGCAACAATATTAAAATGTTGATGCCCTCGCCTTATCAGCAAGAACATGATCAATATTTAGATAATTATCGCACCAGTGGTATTAAAAAAGTGATCGGCTCCGGCCGAGAAGTGTTAGGGCAAAGAAAAGATGGTTCTGTGTTTCCCATGTCGCTCGCCATCAGCGAAATGAACATAGATAATAAAAGAATGTTCACAGGTATTGTGCGTGATATTACAGAACGCAAAAAATATGAAACCGCGCTTAATCAATACAGAGATACCCTAGAAGAGCAAGTTAAACAGCGTACAGCCCAGTTGGAGGCGGCGTCTCAACAAGCGCAATCAGCCAATGAAGCGAAATCTAAGTTTCTATCTCGCATGAGCCATGAATTAAGAACCCCGTTAAACGCGATCATTGGCTTTACGCAGATACTCGAAGATGAAACGCTCACCGAGTCTCAACAAGACAGCCTGAGAGAAATATCGGATGCCGGTAAAGATCTCATGTCGATGGTGAACGATATTTTGCAGATCACAGCCATTCAAAGTGGCGACTTAAACCTCAGTAAAGAAGAAGTCGCGCTCAATGACGTTATTGCTGAAGCCATTAAGCTACTTGCACTAGAAGCGAAAGCCAAAAACATCACTGTGCAATTTAATTATCAGTCTCAATATTTTGTAACCGCTGACTACTCAAAACTAAAGCAAGTACTAACAAACTTAATTGAAAATGCCATTCAGTATAATCACCCAAATGGCTCTATCAAAATTGACATAGCGGTAGAAGAAGACAGCGCTAAAGTCAGCATTACGGATACTGGTAAGGGCATCAGTGCAGAGCAGTTAAAAACCATTTTTGCGCCTTTTGAACGAGTATCGGATGAGCATTCTGGCGAAGAGGGTATAGGCATCGGTTTGACCATAGTTAAAGAGTTAGTAGAAGCCATGGATGGAGAAGTAGGCGCATTTAGCACCTTGCAGCAAGGCGCTACTTTCTTTTTTACGTTACCGCTACTGCGCGAAGTAGAACCCCAAGTAAATACGCGTTTGCACGTTTTGTATATCGAAGATAATGCAACCAATCGCAAACTGATGAAACGTCTCATAAATAAAATCGACAATATCGATTACCATGAAGCCATTGATGGCACTTCAGGGATCGCCGCAACCAAACAATATCTCCCCAATTTGGTGTTACTGGATATCAACTTACCCGACATGTCTGGCTACGATGTATTCAAAGCCCTTCAAGATGATGACTGCACCAAAAATATTCCCGTGGTCGGCGTATCTGCCAACGCCATGGAATCTGACAAAGAAAAGGCCAGAGAGCTGGGCTTTACAGACTATATAACAAAACCCATTGAACTCGATGAACTAGCCGCAAACATTGAAAAGCTGATAATGAGGTAATGTGGTTTGGTTAGATTTGACTTGACGTGAGCGAGGGACGGTGGGTGTCAGATACCAACCTTACAAAGTATGCCTGCTAGCAAAGTCTAGCTTTAAACAGCTTTTACATAGGTGATTATGGAAGAAATTCGAAAATATCATGAATTAGCAAAAGATGCAGGAAATAGACTTAGAGCGTATATATTGTCAGTATCTTCTGGTGCGACAGGTGTGTTTTTTCTTGCTCTAACAAGGACTGAAAAAACACCATTGGCATGTTCAGAAAAATGGCTTTTATCAATCGCATTGCTGTCTTATGTTATTACCGTATTTTTATGTTTGTATGAGCTTAGAGTTGACGCGAAGAGATTTTTTTCATTAGCCAAAGAACTTGAGAAAACAAAATCTGAACAAAATTGGGAACAAAATGAGAGCTATAAATCTAAGCGCTATTGGTTAATCCATATGTCTTAGTTAACTCTGGGAATAGCGATCATTTCGACCAGTGCTTATCTAGTGCTAAAAATCATCGATACATAAATAAATTGCCAAAGCGGATAAATAACGACCAATAAGTTGTGCTATTCCTAAGTAAATCAATCATTTTTGTCGGATGGCGTGGCTGCGCCACTTATCCGACCTACTCCGATTAAATGTAGGTTGGATAAACCGAAGGTGCCATCCAACAATTGGCATGCCTCAACTAACCTTAAATGGGCATAACGGAGAATATTGGAACGAAAAGTCCGTTTCTGGTATGAAAAAGTTTGTTAAATTTTTTGATGCCCGCGCTTCTGATTGAAATTTTCACTTTGGTACGCATCACTGTCGAATGACGCTTCGCTTACGCCTATCTACGTCAAAGGGTAGGTTGGATAAGCCTTCGCCGCCATTCGACACTTCAAATAACCTCTAGTCTGATACTTCACTGCGCAAACACCACTTCCACGCGCGTGCCTTTGTCATCACTTGCAAGGGTATATCCCAGTTCGAGCTGCTCACATAAACGCTTAACAATATTTAAGCCCATCCCTAAGCCTTGGCTTTGCTCGCCCTTAATTCCGGCATCAAACACTTGCTGCTGAATGTGTTGTGCTATGCCAACACCGGTATCTTGAATACACAAGGTATGTGCTTTGTAGCTGATATGAATGGCCCCCTCAACGGTGTATTTAAAGGCATTACCCAGTAAATTATTGAGTAAAATCAGTAGTGATGTTTGACTGATAGACACTTCAGCATCCTTAGCGACCTCAATTTTTAAATCGATTGGCTTGCCAGCAAGGTGCTCATATTGCTGTAACACACTTTGCTCAATTGCACTGAGTAGTTTGGCCTTACCATCTCCTAAGCTATCTTCTCTCGCCAGTGCTAAGAGCAAACTCAGACTTTGCTCAATTTGTTGTTGTGCTGAGTCTATTCTCGTTACAAGGGACTGCTGCTGTTCATCCAATGTTGTTTGTTTGAGTAGCGTCAATGCACCTTGACTAACGGTGACGGGCGTTCTGAGTTCATGAGACACATCGCGAGTAAAGTTCTGCTCACGCGTAATAAAAGCGCGAATACGCTCAAGTGCCGCTTCAAGAGTGTTGGCGAACGTGCCGATTTCATCATTTTTGAAATGCTTAGCAAAGCCTTGAGGTAGCTTATCAACCGGTGCATTATTGAGTATCGCCATTAAATTATCAAGCGGCTTCAGTAAGCGTTTGGCAATTTTATAAGACGCAAATCCCATCACCATGGCAAGGGTTGCTGCTACCGCAAACACAATCAGCAGAAAGTAAAACATACCTTCTTTGATTTTGCGCACCACTAAATGATCGCTCACTTCTGCAATTAAAAAGCCATGTGATAATTTCATTAAATGAAAATGCTGCTCACCTTCACCAGTAAACTCGCCCCGTTCAGGCTCTTCTTGCAAGCTTTGTTTTATTGAGGCTGGCAATGCTGACTGCTCGGCCGCATAGCTGATAAAGGTTAATTTGGGTTGAGGCGTTTGCCTATTTTTTAATTGGATTTCGGCTAAGACCGCCTCATCTTTCAATAAATCATAAAAAAGCTGATCTTCAATATTGTAAGCAAATAAAAAGCTGGTGACGCCAAATAACAAGCTGGTGAGTAACGTACTGCCCACAAAATACAAAATGATGCGGTTGCGCAATTGAGCTGTTTTCATCGTTACCCCTTACTCTTTGAGTGAGCACAAGGGATATCTAATGCAAAGCCCACGCCATGAAGTGTTTTAATCACCTGATGCGCAAAAGGCTTATCAATGGCTTTGCGAAGCTGATAGAGGTGTGATCGCAACGCATCCGAATCGGTGGGCTCATCTCCCCAAATTTTGTCACACAGCTCACTGCGACTAATCGCTCTAGGATGCGCTTCCATAAGCGTTCGCAAAATTTTTAATGGCAGTGGCTGCAACGCGATTTCAATACCCGAGCGAGTCACTTGATGTGTTTGTTTATTAAAACAAATATCACCTATTTCCAGCACGTGTGTGGTATTGAGGGTATGTCGTTGCGTTAACACATTACAACGCACCCACAACTCTTCGAGCGCAAAGGGTTTAGTTAAATAATCATCCGCGCCATGCTCAAAACCCACCAGCTTATCTGACAAGGTATCTCTGGCTGTTAACATGAGTACTGGAATATGCCTATCGGCTTGCGCTCTGAGTTGTTTGCACACCGCTAAACCGTCCATTTTTGGCAGCATCAAATCAAGTACAATACAATCATAATAATGCGAGAGAGCCAGTGACAAGCCTTGCTCACCGTGGCTTGCAAAATCGAGCACAGCCCCTTTTGCTTCAAAATAATCGGCAATATTACGGCTAATATCTGGCTGGTCTTCTACCAGCAGTATTTTTAGCTGAGCTGTAGGCATAGGTACTTCCTAATGGTTCTGTTTGTGCTGTGCAAATCTTAGTGCAAAGAATGTGAAGGCCCTGTGAAATTGCCTTTTCACACTGTCTTCACATCCGTGTTGGCACTTTATTCATCACTTTTAGCCAACTGAGACAAATTGCATGCAACCGAATCAAGGGATCAACATAACAGCTTCAAACCTTTCTCACCAGATCATGCTACAAAGTGGAGAGGCACTCACCTTACTGGATGACATCTCTTTATCTGTAAAAAGTGGCGAGCAAGTTGCCATTACTGGCGCATCAGGCAGTGGCAAATCTTCTTTGCTGACCTTACTAGCAGGCCTTGAACAAACACAGCAAGGTCATATCCGTTACTTACAAGATGGTCGCAGCATCAATGCGCACACTTTGCGACAAAAAACGGGGTTTGTTTTTCAACAGTTTCATCTTTTACCCGAACTGGATGCCATAAATAATGTTGCCTTACCACTCACGCTACGTGCATGCAAAGATGCACAACGAAAAGCCAAAGCATGGCTAGAAAGAGTGGGATTAGGCCATCGCCTTGATCAACCCATCAACAAGCTCAGTGGCGGTGAACAACAAAGAGTGGCAATCGCAAGAGCACTGGTGATAGAACCCAGTATCATTTTTGCCGATGAGCCGACGGGCAACTTAGATGAACAAACCGCCCATGATATCGCCAATTTGATGCGCGAATGTGCTAAGCAAGCTAATGCTACTTTGTTACTCGTCACGCACAACCTCACGCTTGCAGCACAGCTCGATAAGCAATATCAGCTTGAAAAAGGGACGCTGTCGCTATGCTAAACTCAAATTTCAAACACATCGTTGCCCTCAGTGTGCTTACACTACAACATGTATGGCAACAAACTAAGCGGGGTAATACTTTACTCACTTGTTTTTGCCTAAGCGTCCTGTTTTTTTACCTCATCTTTATCAGCTTAGTCAGCAAAGGGGCAACGAGTTATTTGCAACACAATTTGAGCACCTTGCTTGGCGCTGATTCTATTGTGCAAGTAAATAGAACGCTCCCTGATACGCAATTGAACGAGTTAAAAAAATTAACCACCCAATTTAGCCATAGTCGGCTTTATAAATTAACACTCACACATCAGGGCAAATTTCAGTCTATTCAGTTAAAAAGCGTGGATGACCATTATCCTGTACAGGGCGAGCTAACATACAGTAACAGTTATGATTTAGTCGGCAAAACCGCCCTAACGCCACCAAAAGCCAATGAAATATGGCTAGAACCTCGACTCTCAGCAGCACTGAATGTGAAGCTTGGCGAGCAACTGCAAATTGGCGCCACAACGCTGACTTTTACCGCTCATTTGCTCGGCGAGCCTGATAGACTCATGGAAGGGCATAGCACCGATATGCGCGCATTGACGCACAATGACAGCTTTAACAACATTCATTTGGAAGCAAAAAAGTACCGTTACTTACTCGCTCATAACGAAGCGCATATCGACGCGATACAGTCAGCGCTCAGTGCAGTTCCTGACAGCGAACTATTTAGCAAAGCGCTGGGTAATCATCCCCTATCGGCCATGTACAATCGGGTTGAAAAGTTTCTGGGTTTATTGAGCGTTTTACTCATTATTTTGGCCAGTATTACGCTTTACCTTGCGAATCAAAAAACCTATCAACCACTGACACGCTTTATCGCAATTTGTATGGCCAATGGCATGCCTGATAGGCATAAAGCAATTGTTATCGTCATTGCCAGTGTATCTATCTTACTGTGTAGTTTGCTGCCCGCATTTCTTTTAGCGGCGGCTTGTGCACTTTTTTTTGAGCAGTTTGCCCAACAATTTTTCAATGAATTTACCCTGATCTGGAATACCACGGCGCTTTTGCAATCGGGCTTGTTATGTGTCCTTATTTATCTGGGCGTATCGCTGCCCAGTATCACCGATGTATGCTCAGTTCAGCCGATTCGCCTACTGCAACCACATCAACAAACGCCGAAAAACTTACTGTTTAAAAGTGCTTGCTATAGCACCTTATTAATTGGGCTCGTTTACTGCTATTCAGACAACTGGACACTCACCACTATGCTATTGGGTAGCTTTGCTGTTTGTTCGGTACTGCTACTTGCTCTGAGTACATGTGTGCTTGGTGGGGGGCATCGGCTTTGCCAACATAGAACGAGATTATTTGGCTTTACACTTTACCTGATGCGTAAGCGCATTTACTTAAAAGCCGCACAAATGATGGCGTTAGGCATTAGCTTAACCGTGTTATTAATGAGCCTGAGGATCCATCAAGACATTACCAACATGCTCGAACAGTTTCAGTATCGTCAGCAGGGTAACTTACTCATCACACAAGCAGATCCAAATCAAGCAACAGCCTTAACGCAGTTTTTATCTGAACACAACGGTGAACTCAAAGAGCTCTTTAACTATCAATATGCGCAGCTTACTCATATTAATAGTAAAACGCTGAGCGAAGCTGATGTGCCCGTGAGTGACTCGTTACGAATCGTGCAAAGTGCGGTTCGCTTGCATTGGCATGCCCAACTACCGGATAACAACACACTCGTCGAAGGGCAATGGCAGAGCGAAGCGTCAACTGACGGCGTGATCAATATTTCAGTTGAAGACGAAGTGTTCAATGAACTCAACTTAAAGTTGGGCGACTATATCCATATGCAACTGGCGAGCGATAATATCAAATTTAGGATAAATTCCGTACATCGCTTTATACCAGGCAAAAGTAACATCACTTTTTGGTTTGTTGCGCAGCACCCTCAACCGGTTTCAACCGCGCCAATTTATGCCATGGGCAGCGCTCAAATCGACTCGAACACGTTTCAAACCCTTGGCCAATTATGGCAACAACACCCCACCATGCGCCTGCATTCAATTGACACATTACTCAAGCAAACTCGCCATTATTTAAAATTGCTCAGTAGCGCAATACTCAGCTATAGCCTGCTACTTGGCATACTAACAGCCTTGTTATTCTGGGCGGCGATTCAACGCCATTTGACACAGGATAAAAAAAGAAATGGATTGTTATTGTGCTTCGGATTAAGTGTCAAAGAGCAATATAAATTAGCCTGTTATGAATGGTGTATCACGACACTATTACCCAGCCTAACGGCCATCGGCTGTGTCTATTTTACTATGGATGCTTTTTATAAATACGAGCTGGGTATGAAATACCAACCTCAATACGTTGCTCTTTTGGCACAAGGCATTGGTATTGGCTGCTTAATCGCACTATTTGGGTTACTCGCGACAAAGAAGCAGTTTACGAGAAATATTCGCGGACTATTGAGCGAATCTTAACTTTAAAAGGGCCTGTAAAGGCCCTTTACAACTGTTCGTCTGTTATTTACTCGCTGTTAAGCACCTTGTGCGAGTGCATAACCGCCTTTCAAGTGACCAACATGCTCAAACCCCAATCGCGTCAGCGCTTGTGCTGCAACTTGTGAGCGGCTACCACTTCGACACACCAAGATCAGCTCTTGAGATTTGTCGTGTTGCTGTTGGCAAATAAAGTCCGTCAAACGTGTTAAAGGCACGTTCATATCAAACTCTTGGCTATGGTTTAAGGCATACTCATGCGGTTCACGAATATCTATCAGTTTTACGCCCGTTTCTGACTGGAGCTTATATTTTAGCTCACTCGCACTGTACTCCTTATGCTGGTTTTTATGACAACCGCCAACAAAAGCACCACACATGATCTCTTCACCCACTTCATCGTTAATGTTGGTATCGAGCTGCGCTTTTTGTGCCACAAAGTGCTCCGCTTCCACTGAGCCTGATAAAACCCCCGCCAGCAAACTATTACGATTTGCTTCGGCGTTAAACGTGGTTACAAATTCATTATGATAATCATGACTCGGACACAACAAGCTTTGCTCTGACACCAGTTCATGCAGTTGACGTAGGCTGTTATACATTTTATTTGCATCACTGCTTTCAAAGTTGGTTCTGCCAAGGCTCCCCATTAACACTAAGTCTCCACAAAAAACATAGCTTACTTTTAATTCACCATTATCAGCCGCATGTTTATCACATAAGATCAGTGAAATACTGTCTTGTGTGTGGCCTGGCGTAGCCATGCACAATAAGTACTTATCACCAATTGTAATGGCTTCATAAGCCATATTGTTTAGCGTGATATTGGCTGTATGACTTGGCCAACCAAGGTGGTCAGCACTTTGTTCCGTCAGGTGCTGATCGGCAAGTGCAACTCGACCCGAAACATGATCCGCGTGGCCATGAGTATCAATTGCACCCACAAGTTGTAGTTGCTGACACTCCAAAATAGTGAGCAAGCGATTAGACAACTCAGGCAATGGATCAATGATAAGCGCCTGTTTAGTTACGGGATCAGCATATAACCAAGAGCAGCTTCCGCCCACTTTAAGTTGCACTAAACCTTTTAATTGCGACTTTGCATCAATATTGCCCGTTGCGTTCAGTAAACAGCTATGACCTAGCGCTTGTGCGCAATGGTGAATGCGATCGCAAGCTTCATCGATTTGTTGTTGTGTGACTGCCGGTCCAAATGACATACGAATAGCCGACTCACTTTGCCACGCTGGTAAACCCATCGCGTCCAGTACAAAGCTGCGAGTCACTTTCGAGCTACAGGCAGAACCTGAGCTAACACGGATATTGGCCGCATCAAATAAATCCATGATCTCTTTGGAACTGAAACCCGGTATCGCGAAATTTAATGTGGTCGGTACACTATTTGAAAAGTCATGGTTAAACACCACCGTTGGAAAGGCATTTTTCAGCGCCAAAGCCAACTGAGAGCGGAACATATGTAACTGCTCAACAGGCGCGAATAACCCTTCTCCCTGATCGAGTAGTTCATCTAAAACAACATTTAAAGCGGCCATGCCGGGCAAATTTTCAGTCCCAGAGCGAAGTCCCCCCTCTTGGCCGCCACCTGCAATAAATGGCGTAAATGGCGCCCCCTCTCGAATATAGACAAAGCCAATCCCCTTTGGTGCATATAACTTATGACCACTAAAAGGCGCATAGTCGATACTGGTATCTGCTAAATGCAAACCACGTTTTCCCAAGGCTTGCACGCAGTCAACCATCCAAAACACGTTTGCGTTATTGGCACGAATAACTTGCTCTAATTGTTTAAAATCTTGATATACGCCCGTCTCGTTATTTACGGCCATAGTACAAATCATCAAGGCATTGGGCACTTCACGAGCTATAAAGTCCAGGTCCAGTTCACCTTTGCCGTCAACAGGAATTGACTTAACCTGCGCATTCACCTCTAACACTTTGTTCCAGTGTTTTAGAGATTCTGGCACCGCTTTGTGCTCTGTCGCACCGTACAAAATGCTGTATTGCTTGCCCTGCTCCATGCCTTGCTTTGCATTATACAAAGCGGAGATGATGCCGGTTTGGATCCCCTCAGTCGCACCACTGGTAAAAATAACCTGCCCTTTGCCAGCCCCCAGCACTTTAACTGCTTTATTGCGCGTTTCATCCATAATCTGCTTAGCTTGTAGACCACATATGTGGCTACTACTTGGATTACCAAACATGATTTCCATGGTAGATAAAGCCGCTTTTGCAGCCTTAGGTAAAACAGGTGTAGTAGCGTTAGCATCTAGATATATTTGACTTAACACTGGTTGCTCAGACATGACAGGACCTTTCTTTATATGGAACCCATTACATATAACCAAAAAGAATATGTAATTACTTATTGCTATATTAGCAAGTTGTACTGCTTATTCAACCATTAATTTTGTGTGGATTTTGCACAACACCTAGCCAGAACACACCTTCAACCTAGTTAGAGTCATCACTTCTCTGTTAACACTTATAACTTTTATTGTACTGTTTTGGTTAATTTTAAGTTAAAAAATTATATCCAAGTAGTTTATTTTTTGTTCTTTTTGCGTCATGGTAAAGACGAATCCACTTAAAACAACATGTAAAGGAAATAATATGAACAAGCTAAACACTCTCACGTTAGCAGTCAGCTTAGGGCTTACTTCTCAGGCATTTGCAGCGAAAATGATGCCGGTAAACCCTGACAAAGCAATTGAAGATAAATACATCGTCGTTTTTGACACTCCCAGTGTTATTAACAGTAAAGATGCAAAAATCGTGGCTGATTTCTTGAGCGCTCAAGGAAACAATCTAGAAACTAAGTACAACGTCAAAGTTGAACGCAATTTTGGTACTGCTCTAAATGGTGTGCTTGTAAAAGCTTCTAAAAGACAAGCAGCAGAGATGTTAAAAGATGGCAACATCAAATACATCGAGCAAGACCAAATCGTACAGCTTGAGCCTGTTATTGACGTCAAAGCGCAACAATTAGTTGAAACAAATGGCGATCAAAGCAATGCGGTATGGGGTCTAGATCGTATCGACCAAGCTGACCTACCACTTAATGGTGTTTATCACTATGACTACGATGGTTCAGGTGTCACTGCTTACGTTATCGATACAGGCGTACTCGTTAGCCATAACGAATTTGGTAACCGCGCAAGCCACGGTTATGACTTTGTTGATAACGATTCAGATGCAACTGACTGTAATGGTCACGGTACTCACGTGGCAGGCACCATCGGCGGTTCAACTTACGGTGTAGCAAAAAATGTGAATGTCGTGGGTGTGAGAGTGTTGAGCTGTAGTGGTTCTGGTTCTAACTCTGGTGTTATCTCAGGGATCAACTGGGTTAAAAATAATGCAAGCGGCCCTTCAGTTGCAAACATGAGCTTAGGTGGTGGCGCATCACAATCGCTGGATGACGCGGTAAACAGCGCAGTTGCTTCAGGCGTTTCTTTCGTCGTCGCTGCGGGTAACGACAACAGCAGTGCATGTAACTACTCACCAGCTCGTGCAGCAAGTGCAGTAACCGTTGGCTCAACAACAAGCAGTGATGGTCGCTCTAGCTTCTCAAACTATGGCTCATGTTTAGATATCTATGCGCCTGGTTCAAGCATCAAATCAGCTTGGTATAACTCTAACACAGCAACCAACACTATCAGTGGTACTTCTATGGCTGCACCGCACGTTGCTGGTACGGTTGCGCTTTACCTAGACGAAAACCCAAGCTTAAGCCCAGCACAAATTGATCAAATGCTTAGCAGCAAAAGTGCAAAAGACAAAATCTCTGATGCAAAATCTGGTTCACCAAACGCGTTACTACAAGCCGCGAGCGGTCCAATTATAGAGCCAGAGGTGATTGAGCTTACCAGCGGTGAAGGCAAACAAGCAAGCGGTGCAACAGGTTCAGCGACCTACTATAAAATTGCCGTGCCAAATGGCAGCAGCGCGCTTTCATTTGTATTAACGGGTGGCTCTGGTGATGCTGACTTGTACGTTAAGCAAGGTCAAAAGCCAACAACCGGTGACTATGCTTGTCGTCCATACAAAAATGGTAACGAAGAACAGTGTGATTTCAGCAACCCTGCGGGCGGTGAATGGTTCGCAATGCTACACGGTTACGCTTCATATAGCGGCGCGACTATTACGGCAACTGTAGGTGGGGATACTGGATGTGGTAGCAACTGTTTACAAAATGGTGTGCCAGTTACAGGCTTATCAGGTAGCCGTAATGCGCAGCTTAACTATTCAATTGAAGTGCCTGCAAACGTGACTTTAAACGTTACTATGTCAGGTGGTTCTGGTGATGCTGACTTATACGTCAAAAAAGGCGCAGCGCCAACAACATCAAACTGGGACTGTCGTCCATATCAAAATGGTAATAACGAAACATGTAGCTTGAACTCTGGCACGGGTGGTACTTACTACATCATGCTAAACGGCTACAGCAGCTTCTCAGGCGTGAGCTTGGTTGGCGAATACTAATCTATAACTCCCCGGTGATTAAGCCTCAACCTTGTAGTTGGGGCTTTTTCATTGCGTGTTATGCAACTTAAATTCAATTTCAAACTCATCTAACATGGCACCTCGCAACCAACCTTGAGAGGCGTAAAATCGCTCTGCACGCGTGTTAATCTCGGTGCTTAATGTCACTTGTTGATTACCCAATGAAAAAAGATGCTCAGTCGCTAAGTGCAATAACTGTTTTGCATATCCGCGCCCCTCAAATCCGGGCTTCACAAACAATGCCCAAATGCTACTATCCGTTTTATTGGCGTAACTAAACGCGACAATTTGTGATTTATATTCACATACCTAGCCTCTACCCAAGGCCTCAAGGTAATCAACATACATTTGCCTTGTTACACGATCTGGGTTTGACAATACATTCTCTTTTACCGCTAAGCGGATCTGCGACATTGCTTCTATGTCGGTTGTTTTTGCTTGCCGAAACACTACATCGGTCATGCCTACTTTCCTTCTTCCTCTTTATTTATACGTTTATACAAGCCATCAAATGTGGTTTGCCACTGAGCTTGATCTGATTTGATACGTGTTTCCCACAGCTGGCGCACAGTACCATCCTTATTGGGTGTCCAAGTGATCCGCTCTTGAATGATTTGGCTATTTTTATCATACCGAGTACCAGAAAGAACCATTCTTCCTTGCTCCATACCGCCATTGAGACGCAATAGCGTGCCAGAGTTATCACCCCATGTTTGGTGCCATTGTTGAGAACCGGCATCAAACATATTTATGCTCTGCCCACTAAAGCCCGATTGGCTCTTGTAGTTTTCCAGCAACACACATCCGCCATGCGCTCGTGTAATCATGTTCTCACCAACGAGCTTGTTATCGGGAGTAAACACTTGCCAATGGCCTAACCAAAAATCAAACTCCCGATACTTATTTTCATCACAGGTTGCATTCACAATTGGACTAAGCAAGCACACATACAGGCACATCGTTTTTTTCACACTTGGATCTCCCGTTTTAAAAATAACATCAAGTTTGACTATTTGTTATACACGACACTATTACTCCCTTACAAGAGCCAGTAATGTCGTGTCATTCCGCTGATTTTTCTAGCTGGAATCAAGCGATATGAAAGTGCGTTCGAAATAGACTTACACAAGCGCATTGACCTGTGTTAATGACAGGCTCAAGATCTTCACCTAACGTCTGCTGGCACCAAATGAAAAGAGGCTTGCGTTAACCATCAGCCTGTTTTGTCATAAAATCAGCCATACGTTCAAGTAACTGCGCTTGAGTTAAATCTTCGACATGAGTCGCAATTGTCCAAATATGACCAAACGGATCCTCTAACGTACCCGCTCTATCACCATAAAATTGATCGTGCACTGGCCGTAATTCATGCGCACCATGTTCTATCGCCTTGGCAAACACAGTATCTACATTTTCAACATAGAGCATTAGACTAACAGGTGTTCCACCTAACCCCTTAGGATCTTTAAAATGCACTTCTGAACACATATCAGACAGCATAATATGGGAATCGCCAATGATTAGTTCTGCATGTGCAATACCGCCGTCAGGCATGGGTAATTGGATCACTAACTGAGCATCAAAAACCGTTCGATAATACTCAATTGCTTTAATTGCGCCTTCAATGATCAGGTAGGGAGTAAGACTGTGGTAGCCTTTTGGTATGGGTGACACTGCCATCTGTGTATCCTCAGCATATGTTGAATACAGATCGTAGTTGAAAATATAACAACTGCATACCTCAACCACCCGACTTGGTCTTTTTCATTTTCTTTAATTCAATTGCATACATAGACTTAAAATAATAGTGACAGCTTATATGCTAACTTCGTTTACTATCTAGGTGCTTCACCACTTGTTTTAGTTGAGTAATAGCCAATCGCCCTCCTTTATAGGCACTCATGGCTTTTTGAAAGTATGTCTGTGCATCAGCTTGATTGCCGAGCTTTTCCAACAATAAGCCAATTCTTAAATAGGTAAATGCCAAATGATTTGCCCCCACTTCAAGTTGCCCCATATTGAGATCAGATTCAAGTAAGCGCGCTAGCGATTTGAGTGCATATAGGCCACTTTCTGGCGTGCCGGTAAGGTATTGAATGTTAGCAATTTCAATTTCTCTATTTAGGAAATCAACAGATGTTTCATGGGCATGGGAGTACCTACTCACCGTAAATAACAGCAATAAACTGACTATCACAAAAGGTCTCATTTTAACATCCCTATTAGCTTGTGTATAAATTGTAAACACAGTCTATATAAACATCATTTTAAAAATAACTCAAACCCATAAGTAATAGAATATCTAAGTATATTACATTCACAGATAGCAAAAGTAGTCTGCAGGTTTATGTACACATAGTAGACAACCCTACTATTTTGCCATTCTGTATGAGGAAATAATCCGTTGTAATTCTCCAGATTTTTTTAGTCGATAAAGCTCGGTATCGAATTGTTTTTGAAACTCATAGGCAAATGGATAACGCCCCTTTTTCAGTGCTGTTTCAGAATAACCAAGATAAACAGAATCTTCGCCTATCACCTGACCTTTTTTCCATTGTACTTTGTATAGTTGATCAAAAGACTTTAGATGCTGCAGTTTTGCTATTTCTACGTCGAAGAGCAAGTCTTCCGTCAAAATACAGTCCTGCCGCCCCTTCAGTAACATCTTAATTAATGATGCTGCATCTCTTGCTTCACTATAAATGAGCAATTCGTTTCTAATCGCATTTCTAAACGTGTTTCCACCCCAGCCATCATACCCTGCTACTCCACCAATTCTTAATGAATAGAAGTCTTGCGGCCAATTTGGACGAGCTACCTGTAGCACACTTTCTGAGCAAACAACAATAATCTTCTCAGTAAAGTAAGATAGTGAATAAGGGTAAAGATAAGTCCAATCATGAGCATGAAAAAACGGGGAAGCTAAGGCAAATCCTTTACCATCTTCCATAATTTTTTTACCTCGATCCCAAGGAACGGCTATCAGTGTTACTTCAAAGTTAGGCATTTTCCTAAAAACTGCTTTTAGAATATCAATATACAAGCCTCTCGGCTTTCCATTTTCCAGATAACTAAATGGCTTGAATGCCTCTTCAACATAGATGGTAACTTTCGTATTCTTGCCATAAACAGCGCCTGTGCACATCAACAAAACTAGCAAAACTGGCTTTAGCATTTCCACTCCATGTTTTTCTGGAAGTTACTCTATATCATAGATACTTCAGCGTAGATTATTTATGTAGGTCAACTTCCTTTTAATCTAGTTCAGTTTTACTGATAAGGCATATCTTAGACATCAAGGCTATTAAGAAATCTTTTTACTCATTGGCACAAAGCGAATAGACAAGCTGTCTGACAACCGATACTCCATACTTTGCCCAGCAATAAAACCGTGTCGTTCATACAATTTTTGGCCGGGCAAAGTCGACATGAGTTCTAAACGTTTAAACCCTTTGAGGCGGGCTGCGCGTTCACAGGTATTCATCAACAAAGAACCTATGCCTTTACGTGCATAGCTTGGCTTAACAAAGAACGCCCTTATTTTGGCTGCATCAGTTTTAGGATTGAGCATTTGAGGATCTCGGGAGGCTTCCTGGTCACTACCGAATAATGTTTTACGAAAGCTCCAACCACCACAGCCAATCAGCTCGTCACCATTTTCCACCACAAAGTAGGTGCTATCGGTAACAAGCTGCGAATCAACACCCAATGCATTTTGTAACGCCAATTCTATTTGTTCGGCTGAATAGTCATCTTGGGACAACCCCCATACAGAGTCTTGGATCAACTGCTGAATATGTGTGATATCACTTGATTGCGCAGCTCGAATCAAATATTCCATGACTGTTACTCCTCATTGACGCATTAACTGTGTTTTATTGTTTTAATTTTTATATTACGTTTTGCGTCACACATCAACTTTTGGGTGCTATTTCAACCACAACGAGTGTGCCGACTACTCACACTCTAAACGCATAGGAATATCAATCATACCGTTGCGATTTCGTATGCCATCGATGCGATTAAAGCCAAAGCGCAGATACACAGGCTCAGCATTGAGCGCTGAATTAACTGTAAAGTGCCCTGAGTTCCCTTTCTCTAGCGCTCTTTGTTTTACGGTATTCCATAAAGTCCTTGATAAACCAAGACCTTGATAATCATCACTCACAAACAAGTGATATAAATGGCTATTATCTTTAATGCTGGCAACACCGACTATGTCATCATGGTCAGTGACAGCCACCACATAGTCAAAGCCGCTTTGTATATATTCAACTATTTTTTGTTCTGACATTGCTGCGAGTAGAAGTTCTGCGCAATGCGCTGCAATGGTCGGGCAAACATATTTTTCAGCCAGCGGTATAATTAAATCACTGATACTTTTGCCATCTTTGATACATGCTTGTCTGATGATAATACTCATCGCTATTCCTTATTTGGCAAATTTCATTGATATTTAAGTGCAACGTTGTCGTTAACGTTCGTTGGATTGACGGACTGATTTTGCGATAGCCTCTAACTCTTCCCTTGACAGACCCGTGGTTACTTCAAGCGCATCCAAGTTAGCATCTAAAGCTTGTTGTTTAGAATGTTCTTTTTGTTTTTTAACACCGGCTTGTAATGCCGCAATTCGGATCTGTTCTAAGATTTCTTCTTCCCGCTGAGCATCGCTTAAGGTAATTGTTTTTGGCTCAAACAGATGCCAGTCTTTCGATGACTGTGCGCCACGAAACAACTTAAAACTTAGGAAAATAACGGCAAGACTTGGCAGGATCAACACAAAAATAGCAACGAGGAGTGAAAATGTATCTATTTCATTTTGCAATATAATTAAGGCCAAAATGATCAGTAAAGCACTACTTGTAAATCCAAAAACTGCCAGTGTTTTTTTTAACCTTTTTACGACCGATGCCGAAATCTTCATTGTTTACTTATCCCTAAATACTAAACAACGAAAATATATCGCTTTTTAGTATGAGGGTAAAGGCTCTGTGTGCACAATAAAGTACCAGAGCCAAAAGTCATTTATAACACCGAGGGTTTATTGACCGCGCTAAGCCCCTGCCAATCCTCTAAGTCTTGCTCTGGCTTTTCCGTTCTAAATTTGGCATATAACACAACACCTTGTTTATCCTCTAAAATTTCGACATTAATGCCTTTTTCAACAAGCAATGATTCATTACCCGAAGCATTAGTCACATCTCCCACCACCACTTTACTAAAACCACGCATATACAATAACGTGGCGCACACATCACACGGGCTCAAGCTTGTAAACAAGGTCGTTTTACTAAAATCAATTCTGCCGGCATCACGTATCGCTGAAGTTTCACCGTGATTATAGGGGTGATCTTCCTGTACGAGCGTGTTGTGCCCTTTACCGACAATCTGCCGCGTTTGATTATCAATGATCACGGCACCTATCGGACATCCGCCCTCTTGATAGCTCTTTTGTGCGAGTAATACTGCGACACGCATAAAATCTGCGTCCGTTAGTTTGGCGCTAAATTCACCATTCATCAAAACAGGTAAGCTGCGGGTGGGCATATGAGCAATAACGTTTAATGTCTCATCACTCACTGTGCTTTGTTTGGTGAGTATGGTCATAGGTTGTCTCC
This sequence comes from Pseudoalteromonas sp. ATL1, assembly GCF_058933015.1. Classification (NCBI taxonomy): domain Bacteria; kingdom Pseudomonadati; phylum Pseudomonadota; class Gammaproteobacteria; order Alteromonadales; family Pseudoalteromonadaceae; genus Pseudoalteromonas; species Pseudoalteromonas sp. ATL1. The sequence goes on from NZ_JBZYXL010000002.1 coordinate 999,220, forward strand.
TTGAGTTTAAGTTTTTCGACCGGCGTCTGGTTGTGCTATGGCGTCAAAGTCAACTAGGTTCCACGGTAGCCCTTTTTGGCGATAAATGCGCTTTTGTAAATTTGGATAATCTCCGACGTCTTGGTCTAGGCGCTGACCTACAACAATGCACTTTAACGTTGTAGCGCCAGTATTAAGGATAGTATGCGCAAGGCCTCCTGCACGATAACCAATAAAATCCCCGGCTTTTATCGCATAGTCTTGTTCACCGATCCGCGCTGTCGCTTCACCTTCGAGTACGTAGACGCATTCATCTTCATGATAATGTTTGTGAAACTCTGTCGACTCTCGACCGGGTTCAACTTCAATGATGTGAAAGCCAAAACCCGTCAGGCCTGTGAGATCGCCCAGTGATTTATTAACCCTTTTAGCGTTGTCATTTAAGAAGTGCGTTTTTGATATGCCTGACAGCGCATCAATTTCTTCGCGTGTAACTAGATACTTATCCATGAGACTTCCCTGAAAATTTAGTCAATAAACAGAGAGTAACACAGTTCAACCGAGGGAAATATCTATGAGTAGACTTAAGACTAGAAAAGCAAAAGTGGGCATGATGCCCACTTCAATGTATTGGTTATTTGATGGAACCTATCACGAAATCAAGGACTGGATTACCTGAAGAGCGATACGTTAAATCAAACAAAGACTGCGGTTTTGGCAACATGCCCCGTTCCACAATTTCCGAAATAACGCCTAAATCCAACAAGCCAGCTTTGCCCATGAGCAAGTTATCTAGCGGGTTATGCTTAGCAAAATGCAATACATCCCTAAACCCTTTTAAGTACAGGTGGTCTTTTGTAAAACCACCACCCCGATAAACTCGAGCGGTTAGGGTAAATGCCGATTCTCTGCTCATATCGTGCTCTTCAATCAACATGTGGAATGTTTTCTTAAAGTTACTGTGGTCAAGCATGTGCTGCACAGCAATTACACGTAACGCCAACGTTTTCAAACGACCAATCGTTAAGCTGCCAGAACAGTATTCACTGTAAATAGCCAAGCCTTCTTGCGAATGCGTGTTGCCCGCCAATCCAAGTGCAAACACTTTCAGTGGCAGTTTTTTCGCAATAAGCGTGGTCAACATATGAATACCCAACTCATGATACGCATAAGCATGCAATTCAGGTTGCGTGAACTTCGCATCTTTGTTGACCATCAATAGCGATTTCTCACTGTTGACCATGGCTTTGGCAACCACTTTATTGGACTTTTCAATGCGGCACACTAAGCCCCATTGCTCCGCCATTTTCTTAAAGTACTCAACCGCATCATCGGCATCATGCTCTGCTTTATGCTGTTCAAGCTCGCTATTGTTCAAATGCAAGATAAACTTGGCATTTTCAACATCCGACGTTTGTGGTGCTCCGTAGTATTTCAGCGAGTTATACAAAAAGTTCTCGCTACCTATGGTGCTCAGTAAATCAATCTTATTGGCCAAGTTATCTATAACATGACGATATAGCTGCTGAATATCCGCATCCATGATCTCGTCTACAGGCAACTGGTACAGGTGCTCTCTAAACTTGTATGGATTAATATTGAGCTGCTTGTACGTGAAGTTAGGATTCACATTCGGGTTTTTCAAAAACCGACTGCGCTCAGTCGCAATATTCACAGGGTTGATATAGTTCAGCGTCTCTACATTTTTACATAACGCAAAGAGTGCCTTGTCGATTTTCAACACATCAGGGCTGATCGACGAAGACAATACATCGGCCGCTTGTGTTGTTTTGCGCTTGGTGTAACGACGCACAAAGTAAGCAGCAGTCTCACTCACCGCATTTTTAAAGCCCGCTTTAAGTTCTTCTAGCACCAATGGGTACACCTCACCTGAGGTTTCATCCATAAATACTTTTTTTACTTCGGTTGGCAGTACCAAGGTGTTATCAAAGTGCGCATTCACGTGCGAGATCAGATAACCCCGGCCTTGGAAAATTTCATCGGTTGCCGCACGCACATCTATGTTAGGCAACGTAATTTTATTCAGCTGCTTTTCAAAATGCTCAGATACTTTGCCCCAGCGCTCAACATCAATTTGTCCAGATCCAATGTTGAATGTCGGTGTATCGCGTTCAATGCGCTTGTAATTGTATGAGTGAATATCAAATATGATGGCACTCTTAAAGCGGTTTTCCACTTCAGTCACAATTGCCTCTAGGACATTGTAAAACGCCTGATGCTTTTTGTGACTTTTAGCACGCTGAGTGGTACTCAGAGGCTTTTTCCAAACCTGTTTACTCCAAGCTGTTTTGAAGTAAGTTGATAAGGTTTTGGCACGATTTAAGTCATACTCAAAGCGCGAATCGTTCCCTATCATTTGGATTGGAAATGACGAGATCAACTCGTCTGTATAGGGATCTTCTTCAAAAAAGCGTTCTTCTTTTGACAACAAGAACGACTTCTCAAGATCGCTACGCAAATTATGACCATTATGAATAGCCGCACAGATGATAGGCGAGTACTCATCTATTTTGATGATAAACGCGCCCGACTCTACTTCCGCGTGAAAACACTCACCTTTTTTGATGAGTTCAATACACTGACTCTCAGACAGCGTTAGCATCTTCAATCACCTGTCTGAATTCAGATTTGCGACTGCGTACAGCTTCTTTAGCGTGTACAACACTTTCAACAAAATCAATTACCTGAGATTGTAAGCGCACTCGGTTTAACTTGTTGATACGTACAATACCACCTGGGCTTAATACGTTAACTTCAATCAGTTTACCGCCGATCACATCAATACCGGTGAAGTACAAACCATCACGCACTAACTTCGGCCCGATGTACTTACATAGCTTTTTCTCTTGTGCTGTTAGTTTGTGTTTCACCACGCGACCACCAGCATGGACGTTCGCACGTACATCATTTGCATCAGGGATACGCTTCATCGCGCCAATCGGCTCACCATTGAGCATAAGAATACGTACGTCACCTTGTTCTGCGCCTTCAACGTAGTCTTGCAGGATCACATAGTTACTGCCCTTACCGTGCTCATCACCACCGATATAAAAATCAAGCAATGAACGGAAGCTTTGACGTGCGTTTTTCTCAAGTACGATCACGCCACGGCCACCATAACCATCTAACGGTTTTAAGATCATGCGATTGCTACGCGACTCTTCAAAAATGCGCTCAAGATATTCACGGTTTTTCGATACGTGCGTTGCTGGGATAAACTCACTGGCAGTATCTTGGAACGACGCGGTGTAGATCTTGTTGTTTGCGATACGCAAACCATCTAAATCGTTCATGATGAAGGTATCACCACGTACCGAGTCTAAGAAGTTTAGTGCCAGCGTATCAAGTGGTGGGTTAGCACGCATAATGATGGCATCAAACCCAGCCATAGGCAGTTGAACACGCTTAAACTGCGCATTTTTATAAAAACTAGGAATGTTGTCTGGGCATTTATTTGCTTTAGTGAACACATCACAAAATGCACTCGCCACACTGTCACGAATAGTTAAGTTGTTTACGGTTGCAAGTGCCACAGTATGGCCACGTTTTACGCACTCATGGATCAAACGTAAAGTCGAATCATTTTCAGGCTCAACTTTATGCCAAGGGTACATAATAAAACAAATTTTCACAGGCTTTAGTCTCTAAATAGCTACAGTCACTACTCAGTATTTTGGTAGTGGATTAAAGAAGCGTAGAGTACAAAATAGTCCCGACCAGTGCTGAGAAATATTTTTATCGTGACGATAAAAATAGTTAGCTCAGCGAGGTAAGTAAATCAGCCTTTAATTTATTTTATCGTGATATAAACACATTAGGAATCATGTTTATTATTACTGCGTTAAATTCACGCTTTTTTTTCTGACAAATCAAACTCAGTTAATAACATCAACAAGTGCGCCGCACTCCAAGAAAAGTTAGGGGCACCTTGCTGCTCCCCGGTAAAAGGGTGATAGTTCTCTCGTATTGGCGCGCTACCTATCAATCCGTCAGCATGTTGTAACAGTTGATGAATGAGGGCCTTAGCATCGGCGTGATAACCATAATAACTTAACCCCTTAACACCAAAATAGAATTGATCTAGCCATACTCTGCCACGCCAATAAATGTTTGGTCCAAACGCGGGGTTACTTAAAGCAGCCGTGCCAAGTGGTACATAACTATTGAATTCTTGTGTATTGAGCATGCTTTGGCGCACCGCTCGCGCTTGTTCTACGTTTGCTACTTGGTTGAATAAAGGTGACCACCCTTCAGGGCCCTTCCCCCTTTTAACCAACGGTAGACCTGCACAGCCATTACTCAGAGGCTGCTTGGCAATACGAATGTCATAATAAAAGCCCGTTTTTGAGTCAAACATGCATCGATTGATATAGTCACTGAGCTGGCGAGCTGCTAATTCAAATACTTGTGCTTCCTTTTTGAAACCAAGTATTCGGGCCATGTTGGCTAGATAGCGGTTGTCCGATACCATATAGCTTGCTTGATCAACCGACTCTTGCAGTAATGAATAGCCTAATAGTTGACCAGAACTATCCGTGTTTTTAGCGAAACTAACTTGCCAATCTTGAGCCTGTCCACCCGATTTCAAATAATCTGTCAGTTGCTCACGGTCAATAAAACCAAATGTAGCTGCGTCATCACGCCCAGACTCCCATGAAGCAGCCGTTTGCACAGGAAGGGTGACTTCTTTTCCCTGCTGTTTTAATTCTTGATATTGATTTAAACCATACAACACGCGTTGGTCGTCGTTTTCATGCAGCAAAAACTTCAATTCACCTTGCAGATTATTATGTGCTTTATCCAGTGTGGCACCATACTCAGGCACACCATTTTTGTTGTGATCTCGATTCGTTAACCACCACTGTCTATAGGCTTTTAATTTGGGATAGATGGACTTTAACCATTGTTTATCTTGGTTTTGTTGATATACCTTCATAACGGCCCAAGCAGCTAGACTCGGCTTAGTATTGCGTTCATTCCAATTCCCCCCATCGCCGCCTCGTTCATCACTTTTGTTGTAACCAATAAGATCGGGTAAAAAGCCGAGATCTTGTGGACGGATCGGATCATCGGGCTGAATTTGATAGGAAAACACCGTATTTATGTTGTCTTTTGCAAGGTTTGGATGAAACTGACTAATCGCATAGGCTTGTTTCCATGAATCCCACGGCCAGGTGAGATTGCCTGAAAACCATCTAGCGGTTACTGACGGACTGACGGTATGACTAGCAATAGCGCCCGCAGGCGATCGCCAATTACCAAGCAAGGTTTCAACACTTTTGGCGAGCAAGCGCTGATGCAGCGATGATTGCCCTTGCTGCGTCATCTCTAAATAGGAGTCCCAACGATGTTTACTTTGTTGCAAGAAATACTCTGGTTTTGCAAGAATAGTGTCATAAACGCTTTGCATTTTTCGATGCTCAACCGCATCCAATACATGGCTATATAATGTATAAAAAGTGCTGTTCCCGTTAACTTTTGCGACCCCTAGGAAGCTATCTCCTTCCACAGAAAAATGCGTTGGTAAGGTTTTTTTCATAACATATGCAGAGCTACCGGAAGTCATTAACGCCCACTTTGAGCGAACCCGACCAAATGACACGTTTATGCCATTGTTTGTTGGGGTTAGTGTAGGCTGATAACTGGGGAATGCTTGTTGATGTTCACTTTTAGCATCAAATTGTGAGAGTAACTGCCCATCAAAATGGAGCGTATGCGCATGGGGAGATTCAATTTGTGTTTTAAGCACTGAGACGCGTTCATTCACAAAGCGCAGTGTCAGTGTTACCTTCACTTCAGGACCAGATAATTCTTGGACCAAAGCACCAGGCTTGCTATACACCTCTCCTGTAAGTAACACTGGTTTGCCATCGCGGAATAACCGTAAGCGATCAAAACGCGTCGCGATGTAAATTAAATACTCTTCTGCAATAAGCGCATGACCCGTAAAACCACCTAATTCTTGTGACGAGTTCGGTAATAAGTGGCCGTGCCAAGCCCCCATATCAAACAGAGGATTATATGGACTATGGCCAAACTTATCAGTTGGGCGCATGAGAGCCGGCTCACCGTGACGATCAATAAGATCTCTAAAAGCATAACTGGAAGCACTCAGCAGCGATAAAGATACAAAAAGAGCCAAGTAGATAGTTTTCATATTCATAGCCTTGCGTTTTTGTATACTTTATACCGCCATTGAAGTGAAACCAATATTATTCATCTATTAAATTGCACCACAAGAAACATAAAGTCAGATTATTTTAGGGCGTGTTGATCTTTGAGGTATGATTTTTGTTCAAATCAAAGGCTTTCAATACCAGAAATGCGCTATGACACATAGTGAACTATGCGAGTAGCGCATGACGCCGTAGTGGAAGCCTTTGGTTGAACCCTTTGGGCAGCGTCATTCGGTCATTTTTTCTACGTTATCGCCTGACTTACATAGAATAACTATGCTGCGCAGGCTCTGCCTTGCCAAAATACCCGAATGACTGCTGCAAAAACACACAGCAAAGATCAACACGCCCTAATTTTGATTCCAATAACATGGTAAAACCTAGACTGGCTAACAGCGCGGCACAGCTGCGATTAAAGGCTTTTTGAATACGAGCTTGAGCAAACCACCCTTGAAGAAAGGCCCCAATCCCTGCGTAAACACTGATTGCGGTAAGCTCAAGTAATAAAAACAATCCACCAAGTTGAAAGAACTGACTGCCAACCGCTTGGCTAGGATCTAAAAATTGCGGCAAAAAAGCCGTAAATATGAGTATCGCTTTTGGGTTGCCCAGCGCCAGCAAACACTCTTGCTTTGCCAATGTCTTTATCGCAATGTGTTGCTGCTTTGAACTTTGCTTTACGCAAGATACTGGCGCTTGCCAAAGCTTGTAAGCCAACCAAAACAAGTAAACTGCGCCCAGCAGCTTTATGGAGAAAAACAAGGTTTCTGACGCCAATAACACGACGGCTAAACCACTTGCAGCCAAAGTTATCATCAAAACAAATGCAAACAGACGTCCAAAACCTGCCAATACCGAGGCCCTAAAACCTTGACGCTGAGCATTGTGTAATGCCATTAAATTATTGGGACCGGGCGCCATATTAAGCGCAAAACAGGCAGGTATAAACAACAACAACGTAGCAAAACTCATGTCTCTCCCTTTTACAAATATAATAGGCAGTTCTCAAAGCCGGTATTAAAAATCACCTTATAATTTATAAACTTACTTTACTCAGCTTGTTCACTCAAAGTCCAACTATTCATGAACACATCTGGTGCTTCAAAGCTATGCAACTGTGCTTTACAAGGCAAGTAGTTTTGGTTCATAAATTCAGAAAATATCGGGGAGACTTCACAAAACAACAGGTCTAATGCTAAACGCTCTTTTCCATATAACCCCCTATGGATCATATTTGCAGAAAAGATGAGCACATCACCCGCAGACAAAGGTATGGTTTTGCTGGCGCTTAAATTATCACTGTTAGTGTAACCTGAATGCGCCAACCTAACCGCTAACTCTTGGTTTGTATCCCAGCGTTTGTGGGTGCCAGGGATCAGTTCAATGCCGTTTTCATCTGCTAAGGCAATGCGTACATGAACCACATCCGGTCCACGCAAGGCTTGCTGTTGTTGCTCAACATTTAAGTGATATTGTGGATCACGGTGCCAATAATTTTTTTGCGCTGTATTGACCGGATTAAAAAACAATTGGCTGTTCATAAATGCCCAATTAGATAACCCTGTATGACTTAACCAGTCACGCATACCTTGCGATGCAATCAAGCGACATATATGCGTAGTCTCTTGCGCATTGAGCAAGTTACTTGCGGTAAGGCCGGCGCTATTAACCGCCCGAGTTTGGTAGAAGTGCTGGTTTTCGTGACACCACTTTTGGTGAAACTTAGATAAAATATTTTTTAATTCAATTAGTTGTGAATCACCCAATGCCTTTCTGATAGTATAATAGCCATATTTTTGGTACAAAGTATCCATACACATCATCGTAAAACTCACAACAACAATTCATTAAGGAAGAAAAATGCGTTACGCCTTAAGCGCACTCGCACTACTAAGCGCACTCAACGTACAAGCTCAGTCATCAACCATACACGATAAGCAACGAGATCGTCATATTCCCGTTGAAATAAATACCCCCAAAAATGCTAAATCATGTACACAAACACAGCAATGTAAAGTGGCATTTATTGGCGCAGGTTATCGCGTTGAGCATAGCAAATATCAATTTATTTCTAAGCAACTCAATGAGCATGGATACTTCACCGTTGCCATTCGTCATGAGCTACCCAACGATCCACCGCTCTCATTAGTTCAGCCATTCAGCGAAACACGCATGGAAAATTGGCAGCGCGGCGCAAAATCAGTGGACGTGGTACGCTCGTACCTTGCACCTCAATATGCAAACTATGATTTTGATAATCTCACCTTGATTGGCCACTCGAACGGTGGCGATATTTCCGCGCTTTTAGCCAATTCTGAGGCGCATTATATTCAGTCTGTGATCACCTTAGATCACCGCCGAGTACCATTGCCTAGAACCAACAAAATCAATATTTTGTCTATACGAGCCAGTGATTACCCTGCTGATCCAGGCGTACTACCTACTCAGGAAGAGCAAAAGCAATTTGGCAGTTGCGTTGTTCAAATTGATAACGCTCAGCACAATGATATGAGTGACTACGGACCTGACTGGCTCAAAACGCATATCAATAAAATTATTGATAAACACTTGGCAAATGCGAGTTGTGAAGAATTAAAAGCGCTTTAAATACTAAAAAGGGCCTGTCGGCCCTTGTTATTTGGGAGGGGGAGGTTACTAATCCAAAATCGTCAGCTTGCTTACACTGCGAACACCAGCATGACTCATGTAGTCATTCTTGATGCCTTCTACACGTAAACGCTTGCCTAATACATTTGGATTAAGCTGCGGGCTAAATGCATTACGTTGTGATGATTCAAGCTTAATGTACAAAGTATTTGCCGAGTTATTATCATCAGTTAGTTCAAGAGCATACTGACCATTGATAGCTGAAGTGATCACGCCTGCCACTACCACAGCTTGACCATTATTCATTGCCAATACATCGCTCACTGACAAGTCACCGCTTGGATCTGGTTGACTAACACCACCATCACCAACTACTTCAATTGAACTCACTTGACGAACACCAGGCGCGCTCATATAGCTATCACGCACACCTTTAATTAACAGCTGAGCATCCAAAATTGAAGGGTTTAACTCTGGGCTAAAGTCATTACGCTGACTTGATTCAAGCTTGATATTGATAGTAAAGCTTGGGTCATTACTGTCTTCTAGTACTAATGCATAAATACTGTTTAGTGCAGACTTAACACGACCAGTCAGTTCAATAGTTTCGCCCTGCGCTGTCGCAAGTGCTTGCTCAACTGACAAAGCGGTCGGCGCGATTTGAATGTCTGTGACATAACGAATGCCTGGCTCACCCATGTAGCTATTACGCGTACCAGAAACAATGATATTTTGGTTCAAAATGCTAGGATTTAACTGCGGGTTAAAATCAGCTCGTTGACTGCTTTCTAACTTCACATAAATATTACTAGCAGGGTTGTTTAAGTCAGTTAAATTTAAACCATAAATACCGTTAACCGCATCTGTTACTTTACCAACAACAACTAGCTTTGTGCCTTGAGATGCCGCCAAAGCTTGATCTACAGACAGCGTATCTGACGATGGTGGCGGCGGCGGCGGTATGATAACTGAGCCATCGCCGTAAGGGGCATTGAACGAATTGTTTTTATAGGTATCTGTATTCCAAGCATCAAAGCCACTTGCCGGCGCGCCCCAAGGCTGGCCGTTATTCGGATCTGTAAACTCTTGGCTTGCCATTGGTGTTGGTGTTGCAACACCCGTAGAACGGCCATTCGTACCATCAAAATACTGATAGCTTTCTGGCGTCGCTAACCAGTTAACGATGTTTACTGCCAATACTGCGGCATTACCAGAGTCAGTCCAACCTGGATAAGTTTTTTTCGTGTTACCGTTGTCTTGACGTTTGTATTTAGGCGTTGCATCTTCAATTGGCGAAGAGTCACCAATAAATGCCGCTTTACCTGCACCTGACTTGGCGATTGCCGCATAAGGGCCCTCTGCAGCACCACCAAAGTATAAACCTTGATCTTTTGCATGATTCCATTTTACTGGCGTGTCTGACTCAGAAAAATAAACCAAACCTTTTGCTTTTTGTGGGTCAACAATTGCCAGTGTTGCACCCGCTGCCATTAAAATTGGCTGGACACCTTGCGTGATCCCTTCCGTTTTCGCACTTTCAACTACACCACTAACACCTTGTTTGTAGTCAACCGCATTGAAGCGAAAGCGAATACCAAAGTTTTCTACTAACCAACCCGCGTTAGCATTTTTCGGGTTACGCCAGTCACCATAAGCACCACCCATGTTATATTTGCTTAGATCTGAACGGTTGTAACCGTTAAATACTTCTGTTGCATCCCAAGTATTTAGGTTTCGGTCTGCATCATAGTGGTCGGCAACAAAGAAAATACCTTTACCCGCAGCAACAAATTGCTCAAGTGCTGCTTGCTCATTTAACGTAAATGGGCGGTTGGTTTCAGCTAAAACCAGTACATCGGCTTCTTTAATTGCATCATAAGTAATGATGGCTTCGTTTTGATTTGCATTTGCTGTGCGATCGTCAAAAAAACGAATTTTACCATCGTTATTTAAATCAACACCGCGATACTCTTTAACTGTATAGCCTTCTTTAACAAGCGCATCCGCAAAGTCAGAAAAACCGCCGTCAATTACCCAGTCAGCGTTACCTTCAACACCACCGTGTGACACATCAAAATATACCACTTTGCCATTATCTTTACTGGCTGTTGGTGTTTTGACAGGCGCGACGTTATTCCAGCTGTACGCGTCGGCTGCAATTACCGAAGTACTCGCGATGCCTGCGCTCAATAGCATGGCTAAAGCGCTATATCTATACATTGTTCTCATTTCTCTGTTCCCGTTGTAAATATCCCAAGTGCAGTTTTTAAAGAGTCATAGCTACAGCTTAGGTGTTAATTTCCCTGTCACTTTGCATTGCAAGACATCATCGAGGGGGTGAAAAAAAGCCCACTCAAGGGGCTAGATTAAAACCGCTCGTTACTGCGGTTGGGTCAAATCAAGTTGATAAATTGCAAAGCCTTTTTCGTCCAATTTACCGGTAGGTAAGATATGGCTGAACTGTTGGCTGTATGCTTTAGCCTCATCACTGTTGGCGCTGGTAAATTGAATTTCCACGTTAGCAACTGGCGCAAATGACCAGTTCATATCCGCTGAAGGATCTAAACCTTTACCCGCATTCTTTTCACTTTGCTCAGCGATATAATCAGCAACCACTTGGCGGTTTTCATTAGGTGAGTCAACAACGATTTTGTCAGCACCAATACCAGGGAAATTACCACCACCAGACGCGCGGTAATTGTTTGTGGCAACTAAAAATTGCTGTTCAGCTGTAACTGGTTGGCCTTGATACGTTAACGCTACGATACGCTGACCATCAGACACTTTCTCACCTTTAGCGCTGTATCGCGCAGGTTGAGTCACGTCAATTTGGTAAGTAACACCGTCAATCACATCATAGTTGTACGATGGGAAATCAGGATTAATCAGCATTTGAACTTCAGTGCTGTTAGGGTCAATTTGCTTAAATTGCCCGGCAGACATTTCAAGCCATTCTTTGACTTGAGCGCCATTGAGTTTAAGTACTTTTAGGATATTTGGATAAATGTATAGATCAGCGACATTTCGGTATGCGATATCACCCGCCACGATAGAGGTATAATCATCAGCACCACCACGGCCCGCTCTAAACGGCGCACCAGCCGATAAAATAGGTAGCCCGTCTAACTCCGTACCCTGTACAATTTTTTGCGTATACCAAGTTTGTGCATCTGTGACGATTTGAATTGATGGGTCATCATTAACCAGTGCAAAGAAACTGTTCACAGGTGCCGTAATTTTAGCAAATGGCGCATTCACCCATTCACGCGTTTCTTGGTGTGCACCTGTAACAGCAGCTTCTACTTGTGCATCATTCTCTACCAATGATTTGGTTTCACGCTTATCATTGGTCTCAAAAATAGGCTGTAATGATGATTGAGAAGTCGCAACTTGCCATTCATTCGCCTTGTACTCCAAAGTCAGATCAATTACGCCTAGGTTATTACCCCAAAACCCTGGCATAACCGCAGCAACATCGTTGATAGTGCCTTTTTCAATATCAACACCTTGCTCCGCTAAACCATCATAATTAGCCCCTGGAAAATTAGCGTGCGCGTGACCAAACATAATCGCGTCAATGCCTTCAACCTTTGATAAATGATAACTTGCGTTTTCAGCTAAAGGTTTGTGTGCACTTACATCTAAGCCAGAGTGCGGAACAGCTACGATTAAGTCTGCACCTTCTTCTTTCATTTTTGGTACGTATTTATTCGCCATCTCAACGATGTCTTTAGCAATCACCTGACCTTCAAGGTTTGCTTTATCCCACTGCATGATTTGTGGTGGCACAAAACCAATAAAGCCCACTTTTATAGTGTGTGTATTGCCTTGCGTATCTTTGAATGATTTATCTTTGATAAAGTAAGGTCGGAATAATGGCTCGTCATTACTCGCATCATCATCACCATCGTCTTTGAATACGTTCGCTGAAATATAAGGGAAACTGGCGTCATCAATTGCTTCGTTTAAAAACTCTAAGCCAAAGTTAAACTCATGGTTGCCAATATTGGCCACGTCATAATCTAAGGTGTTCATCGCAGCATAAACAGGGTGCGTTTCACCATCAGCTAACTTCTTGATCTTCGCCATATAGTCGCCAAGTGGACTACCTTGGATCAAATCTCCATTATCAACCAGCACAGAGTTAGTGACTTCCTCTCTCGCTTTGCGGATCAGTGACGCAGTTTTTACCAGGCCAACCTTGTCATCTTGTTTATCTGAGAAATAGTTAAAGTTCAGCAAGTTTGCATGTAAGTCGGTTGTTTCCAGTAAGCGAACTTCGATTTTAGTTCCCTCTGTCACGCCTTGCTCTTTCTTCACTTCAACTTTTTTGACTGTATTATTGTCTGAGTCTGAACAACCAGCGAATAACGCGCTTGAGCCGCACAATATTGCTAACGGTAATAACTTTGTTTTCATGGTCCTTGCTCTTTGTTTTATCTGAAATTAGAGCAAGTACTATAGAGGTGAAAAAAGACAATTAAGCGAATTATTCATGGCAAATTCGTGCCAGATTTATGACTTTTAGGTACACCGCATTGTGATTTACTGTACAAACATAAGATATGGAAAATGCATTATTTCATTTTTAATATCATCACTGTAGACTCGATTAAATAATGCTGATGTAAAAGTAGGATAAGGAAATGAAGCACATACCAATAAGCCCTTGGTTATTTTTCCCAAAACAAACGCCTTACGCAAAATTAAAGCTGATTTGCTTTCCCTATGCAGGCGGTAGCGCACGTTCGTTCAGCGATTGGCAAGCTTTGCTCCCCAACGATGTAGAGCAAGTTATCATTCAAATGCCCGGTCGCGGCAGCCGTTTTTCAGATCCAACCATAGATTGTATGGATACGCTGACCGACACCATAATCAACGAGTTAACGCCTCACTTAGATTGCCCATTTATTTTTTATGGACATAGTTTGGGCGCACGGGTCGCTTTTGAAGTACAAAGAAAAATGACTCTTCGAAACATCCAACAACCTGAGCATTTCATTGCCTCAGGCAGTGCATTCCCAGGAAAAGACAGAAGTGACGATATTACCTATTTACTTGATGACGCTGCATTCAAAGCTAAGTTAGCAAGCTTAAACGGCACACCTCCTGCGGTTTTAGAGCACGAAGAGTTAATGATGTTGTTTATGCCTGTGTTGCGCGCAGATTTTAAACTAGCCGACACATATCAATACAAAGGCGACGAACAGTTTAGTGCAGATTTAAGCGTGTTTATTGGTGAAACAGATGAAATTACCAAGGAAGAACAACACGCTTGGAAAAATTACTTCACCGGCGCATATGACTCAAAAGTTTTCAATGGCGATCACTTTTTCATTGATAGTCATAACCAGCAAGTCGGTCATGCTGTGCGAGAGATCTGTGATAAAGTCCTCGCCAAATCCGTTGTAAATAAACTCAGCTGATGACTGTTCAATTTCGGTGATGGACCACAGCAAAGCGTGCACGCTCGCTTTGTTATAACTAAGGAATATAACATGATAACGCAAATACAATGGCATGAAGTCAAGCGGCTATGTAAAGCCGCTTTTCGCTCATCTCTACATTTTTCAATTGCGTCAATTTGTGCAGATGGCACACCCCACATAACACCGATTGGGTCCTTGATACTCGGTCAGTTTGATGGTGCTCAAGGGCATGCTTTTTACTTTGAAAAATTTACGAAACAACTTGCTACCAATGCCAACAGCAATGACAAAGTTTGCATACTTGCTGTCAACAGTAGCAAATGGTTTTGGTTCAAGTCACTGATAAAAGGTCGATTCTACCAAAAACCCGCGGTCCGTTTGGTAGGAGAGTTAGGAGCACTTCGTCCCGCTTCAGAGGTAGAAATTGCACGTTGGCAAAAACGGGTAAGTAAAGTCCGTTACACGCCGGGTCATAAGTTACTTTGGCAAGAAATGACACACGTCAGAGATATCATTATCAAAGAGATAAAGCCTGTAAACATAGGTAAAATGACACAAATCGGTGGCTCTGAGTATTAGAGCCACCTTCATCTTAATGATTAGATTTCAGCTAGCGTGTCTAATAAAGCTTTGGCCTGACTATTATTTGGATGAGCTTTGCGAACGGCTTCAGCAATCTGCTTGGCTTCTTTATTTTTACCTTGCTGAACGTAGCCATTTGCAAGGCTGAGATCAACCATTGGATGATTCAACTGTTCTTTTATTAGTTCAAGTAGCACAACAGCACCATTCACTGTTTTTTCATCAGGATCGGTTTGGAGTTGATATACACCTGACATTGCCACCAGCATAGCGTCATATTGTGCGGGGTTTTGTTTATAGGCCTTCACGGCGCTTACACTCCCCTCCATAACCTGGGCCACAAAAGCCATTGTTTTATCATCCTTATTTGGCTCAAGCTTGACCGGTTCAATGCCTAACGCACGCACCACAGCGGTCGCCGTATCCGCCGTCGAGAATGGGTTTTGCCCTGTAATTAAATTCCCATCCACCGCGACATGCCCGAGCATCAGTCCTGCGCTTTCAAATTTTCCGCCACGCTCTTTTAGCTTGTCCTCCAACAGAAAGTCGAATTTTGGTCGCCACTTTTTACCAAACGCCATTTCTTCAAGATTAGTAAAGCCGTTGACTTGTTTGCCTTCAACTAAATAACGGCCATTGCTAAGTTTGACATCCACAAAAGCAGCAGGCCCGTGACATACGGCTGAGACGACCCCTTGCTGTTCGTATGTATTTGCGATGAGTCGTTGTAATGGCTCATGTTTATACAGATCAAACATAGGTCCCTTTCCGCCCACGACAAAAACAGCATCAAATTGCTTGTTCTCGAGCGCACTCACTTTATAGGTCGTTTCAAGCGATTTAACTGCCTGTGTGTCGTTTAAAAACTGTTGGTTGTAAGGTTTATTGGCATCATATTGGTCAGCAATGGGCTTTCCACCATGTGGTGATGCCAAAGTGATATTAAGACCATTGGCCTTAAATACACGATACGCTTTACTCAGTTCATCAAATTCAAAACCGGGTTTAACAAGCTCATTATTACCATCAAGCTCCCCATAGCTGCTCATCACCATCACAACACTTGGTGACTCTTGAGCGAACAAAGTAAAACTCGCTAACGCAAATAGGGAAGATAAGGTTAATTTGTACATGGTTAGATCTCATTCTTGGCTTAAGTTGACCTAACGGTAATCAGTTGAATGTGAAATAGGTGTGAAGCAAAACGAAATTTGAAGCAGTTAAGTGTTGCCCGAAAAGGCCACTCTTAACTGTCTCTTTTGTATTAAACATAGATCGCTATGCGTCATAGCGCATTTCTGGTATTGAAAGCCTTTGAATTGAACAAAAGTCATACCTCAAAGGTCAACACGCCCTAAAACAAGCCCAACGATTTTGCGATGAGTCTCATGCCTAACATTGCGGTAAACAACAAAACAGCCACGCCTAAAAAATTCGACCACTTAGTGTTTGCATGAACCCCGAGCATGCTTTTGTTATTCATCGCGAATAACAAGAACCCAGCAATAATGGGCAGCAGCAAACCATTGGCAAATTGCGCAAGTAATATGATCTCAATTGGCTTAATGTTTGCCATCGACAGCAACGCCCCAATCACAATGACCGTTACGCTTATCATGCGAAACGATTTAGAGTTTACGTTGGTATCCAGTTGCAAGATTTCTGAGATCACATAACTGGTCGCTAGCGGTGCAGTTATCACGCTACTTAAACCCGCAGCAAACAGGCCTATTCCTAACAAGTACTTGGATAAACTGCCAAATAAAGGTTCAAACACTATGGCCATATCCACGGCGTTGTTTACGCTTAGTCCCAAAGTAAAAATACTCGCTGCCGCCGTCGCCGTGACTAAAATAGCGATCAGCCCGCCAAGACCAATTGATACGATGGTATCAGAACGAGCTTGGGGAATATCTTCTGGTTTTGACCAATGAGATTTAGCGGTTGATGCGTGTAAAAACAAATTATAAGGCACCACTGTCGTGCCAATTAACGCGATGACAGTTAGCAAACTACCTTCTGGAATAGAGGGGGAAATGGCGCCTTTAAACAATTGCGAAAAATCAGGTTTAACTAGAAAAAAGGTGATCACAAACGCCAGCGCCATCACGGATACCAAGGTGATCAAAATGCGCTCAATTTGCTTATAAGTCCCCTGCATCAATATCACCGCGCCGATTGCAGTCAGTGCGATTATTGAGCCTCTAAATACCCATTTCCCCGGTGGCGATATTGCTTCTATCCCCAAAGCGGCACCCACTAAGTTTCCGGCTTCATACGCCGCGTTACCGACGCAAATAGCAACGATGATCAAGGCAAATAATGGCCATTTCCAAAACGAGTGATGTAACGAATGATTAATGACTTCGCCCAATCCTTTTTGGGTAACAATCCCCACGCGTGCCGACATTTCTTGTAGGATGATGGTCGCTATCGTTGCAAACACCAACGCCCACAACAATGCATAACCAAATTGAGCGCCCGCTAATGTGCAAGCTGTTATCGTACCCGGACCAATAAAGGCCGCAGTGACAATGACGCCGGGCCCGAAGTTTTTTAATTTGTTGAGCATGTTTACCATCCTGTTGTTGAGAGAGTATTAGGCCGCCAAACCAAGTATGTTCGATGACCCGCGCTCATTCTTAAATTTTAAAACGATTCACAATTTCAGCCAGTTCGCCCGCTTTTTCACTTAAATTAGAGCTGATCTCTAAATTGCGCTCACCAATCGCCGCCGACTCTTTACTTTGTTCAGAAATCGACTCCGTCCGCTGCGAAATTTCTTTATCTACAATATCTTGCTCTTTGGTTGCACCGGCAATGTGCTCATTAACGTTCAAGATCTCGTGAATAAACTGCACAATGTGTTGTAGAGATTTCGACGCAGAAGCGGCTTTCTCAACCGTTAAAGAGCTAAAACTCTTACTTGATTCCATGGCGTGAACCGCATCTTTTGAGCCATCGGTTAAGGTATTAATGACACACAGAATTTGCGCCGCGCTTTTTTGCGTGCGTGTAGCCAGCTCCCTTACTTCATCGGCCACAACCGCAAACCCTCTGCCCTGCTCACCCGCTCTTGCCGCTTCAATGGCAGCGTTTAACGCCAATAAGTTGGTTTGCTCGGCTATTTCTTGAATAATGGATAACGAGCCTGAGATATTGCGTACATCTCCCTCTAATTTAGAGATCACATCGCTTGCCTCATCGAGCTTTTGCGCCAGTGTATTCACAGAGTTGGTTGCTTCATCTACGGAGCCTTGTGTTTCTTGCGCACTGTTATTAGCGTTTTGCGCCGAATTTGCGGCTTCATTGGCATTGCGTGATATTTCTTCTGCCGAAGCCGTCAACTGGGTCATTGCCGTGGCTATTAACTCCGTCTCAGATTGCTGACGTAACAAAATAGCGTTGATTTCCCCTGAGGCCGATGCAATTTGCTTGGTTTCAGCCACCACTTCATTGGTCAGCTTAGCAACCTTGATGATCAGCTCGTGTAACTGGCCTAAAAAGATATTGAAATTGCGGCTCAAGCTGTCAAATTCTGGCAAAGTAAAATCGGGAATACGTGCCGTTAAATCTGCATCTCTCCCCGCAAATATATGAATGGTGTCTTCAAATTTGGACAAAGGCACGGTGATGCTTTTGCTAATGATCAGACCAAATATGGCAACGATCACAGATACAACGAGCGTGAACAATAAGATACCTTGGATACTTTTGATCACTTGCACACTGTTCTTTTCACGCATTGATTTAAGTAAAGCGTCCACATCCTCAGTATAAAAACCCGTACCAACAATTAAATCCCAATTAGGTAAGTAAATACTATATGCCAGTTTTGGAATTGGTTCTGTTTGCTCAGGTTTTGGAAAATAATAAACCGAATAACCCTCACCGCTCTTTGCCGAGTCGATAATATCTCTGACAAGATAGTTCCCTCTTTTGTCCTTTAGGTCGATATAGTTCTTGCCAATCCCTTGATTGCTATCCCCTTGCATAACCCGAGTGCCATCAGGTTTAAAAGCGAACAAATAGCCAGATTCACTAAACTTGATGTTGCGCAATAGCGCTATTACTTCCGCTTCAGAATGGTCACCTTCTTTCAATGGAGAAATGACACTTTCGGCAATTTCTAGATACGCTTTTAGTTCATCGCGTTTCATGCGCATCATTTCTTTGCGGCTCAACTCTTCTTGAACCTCACTTAGCTTTTTCGCCTCCACATAAGTCAGCGTGATCACGACAGAAGAGATAATGATAACGGGAATTAAAGAGAGCAGTATCAATCGTGACTTAATCTTGAGCTTCATTCATCTATTCCTCTAATTACTATCCATCACCAAACTACGACCGCTCTTCCACTTCTTTTCCCGATTGAGGCGAGGTATCGTATATAGATTCTTCATTTCTATAGTGTTTTAGATATTCAGATATGATTTTCTTGTAGGTACCATCTTCTTTCATTTGGCGAAGTACACCGTCTAACTGGCCTTTTATGCTGTTTAAAGGTGATAGCTTTGAAAATGCGATATAACTTGGGATCTCATAAGAGTAAGAAGGTACTTGGTAAACCAGATCTTCAATGCCCAATTGCTTAATGATCTCCATTCCACCCAATCTGTTGCTTATCACTAAATCAACTCTATCGGCCAGTAACAGCTTAAAATTCTTTACTCCAGTGTCGGTCGTGACGATGTTTTCAAACACGCCATTATTCAGCGCTTCATCTATCTGTGCGCCATAACTGACTTTTCGCATCACGCCAATGCGATAAGCAGCCAGCGAGTTGAGCCGACCGCTGTAATGAATTTTGTTACTCTTGAGTGCAAAAAGAGAAATCGACTGATTTATCAGAACTTCATCAGAGTAGTTCATAAACTGTTCTCTTTCTGGCGTTTTATAAATAGTAAATATGCCATCGATACGACCATTACGAACCTCTCGAATGGCACGCCCCCATGGTAAAAACTGAATGGTGTAGGGCTGTTCTATACGCGTAAATGCTTCTTTAATCAGTTCAACAGCAATGCCACTAGCATCTTCCGTGCCTTGAAATTCGTAAGGTGGGTACTCCAATGTAGCCAGCCGAATGGTGCGGCAATATGACTGCCCAGATAGCACCAAACACAGCAATATCAATGCCTGTAAAAACACCTTACGACTCATAAAAGAAACGCCATATCAGGAGGTTTATTTGATATCGTTCAAACTACGGTTAACGTCGTCGAACGATATCAAAACACCACTCAACTCTATTAAAAACTCACTTGTAACTTCACATAGGCACGACGACCACGAGGATCACCCGTTCTAGGATCATAGCTCCCCGCTACCGCCACATAAGGAGGATCTTCGTCGGTTGCGTTCACAACTCCCATGATTAACCGTGTTTCAGAATCTTCTTTTATCACTTGTCCAATATTGACGCTGTATTGCAGGTCTATGGTATTAAATGAGCTAATTGAATCATCGTTTACATCATTGGTATAGCTGGCTACATGCCTAAAGTACACATTGGCACTGTGTAATCCATTGGACCAATTCATGCCAATACTGCCTCTTAATCGCGGTGATGGATTACCCACTGTATTAAGGTTTAGTTGGCCTAATCCATCCGTTGTTTTGCCGCTGGCATCCATCAAGTCATAGCTAAGCAAATAAGTGGCTTTTAGTTGCGGCGAAAAGTCACCATAATCAGTTCGATAAATAGTTGAAGCGCTTATGTCTAAGCCTGAAGTGTCGATTGCCTCGGCGTTTACAAACTTCGTATTCACAATAGAAATTGTGCCCGCTGATGTTCTAATAACGCGAGCTGGGTCATTTGGATTAGCATTAACCACCGCTTGGTGACTTTCTCGAGTTAATACATCTTCAAACGAAAAGTCCCAGTAGTCTAAATCAAAAGTGTACTCATCAACCGCATAAGATAAGCCCAAATTCAGTGCTTCTGACGTTTCTGGTACCAAGTTGGGATCACCAATTGTACGGTTACCACCAAAGGTTGTAGAACCATCCTCAGGGTCCGTAATATTCGCAAAGTTGGTTTGCACCCCTTGCAATTGATGCACTGAAGGCGCTCTGAATGATGTGCTAAATGTGCCTCTAAACGACAACTCTTCGGTTGCGATCCACAAGAAAGAAAATTTTGGATTCGTGGTATCGCCACCGAATTCACCATAGTCTTCATATCTGAGTGCGGCACCAAGCTCTAGATCTTCTGTCAGCGGCACGAGTACTTCCGCAAAGACTGCTTTTACATCCCGTTCACCCGTAAAGTTTTGGTTACCAATTAAAAAGGCAAAGCTATCTTGTTGCGTAAAGGAGTCATATACATTATTAATTGACTCATCACGATATTGAATGCCAATCGCATAACCAACATCGCCCCCGCCCACCTCAAATAGCGACTCACCAGTAATAACCGCTTCAAACACGCGCATTTCCGATTCTGCATCGCCCATATAGTCGCCGACAATATAATCTCGTAAGCGCTCGTTATCTGGGTCATTGGGATCAAATGGATTGAAATAGTAGCACTCGCCTACACCCGCTTCAGCTTGCGTTATGCCACTACACTTGTTACCACCTAAGCCATGTAGCGCAGCTTGAAAGTTGTCGGTGATAATATCTCTTGGATTTAAAATCGCATCGTTGGCAGCGGCTACGAAGGATACCTGCCAGTAAATGCCCTCGGTTAACTCACCATCCGCACCGATTGCAAAACGTGAAGTGGTATGATCGTAGTAATTGATTTCGGTTGGTTTACCTACACCGTACGGACGACCTCTAAAGAAAATATCTTCCCCATAAGGGTTATCAGGGTGAGAAGCCAATACGCTTGGTGCATTTAACACTGGGAAACTTGGTGAAACCTCTCGGGTAATTTTATTTCTTGCATATCCAAACTCAGCCCACATTTTTGTTGTGTCACTCCAATCCCAATTGGCGCGGGCATACGCTTGTATGCGATCTTCGTTTGGCACAGCAGTAATTTGCGGACCAAAATCAAACAAACAGAAGCTATTACCATTAGAGCCATTCGACACCGTCCCGCCATTTGCAGCACAGTTAGGGTCGGCCACAGTTAAGCCGCTGGGATTATTTTCGTCTGCTAACGATGGGATCACAAAACTACCCGGATTACCAAAACTACTGTTAGCAGGTTTTAGCCAGTCCACCTCATCCAACAGTAAGCTTGAACGTTCAAGAAAACTCACGGCAAAAAGCATGTGGCCGCTGTCGCCAACGTAACCGCCATAGGCGAAATCAATTTTTGTATCGTCTTGATCACCGTCGCTCCAGCGAGTACGGTATTCATATTGAATTTCAGCGCCTTCTAAATCATCACGGGTGATAAAGTTCACTACGCCCGCCACCGCATCGGAACCATAAATCGCCGATGCTCCATCTTTTAAAATCTCAACGCGTTTAATAGCCAGAGTCGGCACCAATGACGCTGTATCCACAAAGCTTGCCCCCTGATCGGTGACCACCGCAGAAGTGACTTGACGAATACCATTGAGTAAAACCAAAGTTGACGACACCCCCAGACCACGCAGGTTCACGTTGGAAGTACCCACGGTAAAGTTTTGCGATAAGTTATCTGAGTTATTTTGAGAGCCCGCGTTAAAGGGTAAAACTTCAATCAAGTCACGAATATTGTTCGCGCCTATATCCGTTAAGTCACTCAACTCCGTGCTCGAAATCGGAGAAGAGCTTTCCGCTTGTATCGATCGCTTGATCCGTGACCCCGTAACGGTGATCGTTTCAATGGCACTTTGTGCTTTAGTTTCATTCTCGGCTTCAGCGTATGCTGTACCTGTCATTGTTAGCAGGCACACGCAGGATAGCAATCGCGGTTTATAAACAAATGACTTGCTCATAATTTCCCCTCGTTTAGTTTCACAGTGAGCAGTAAGGCTGATAGAAAACAGGCCTTATCGGTGCAAAGAGCAAGCGGATGTAAACCTAACTAACTCAAGCATAGCTGGAAATTTATGAAACACCTCTTTTGCCAATCAGAATGTGAATGAAGCGTACCTGGGGATGAATTTTGATGAGAAATTAGCAATTAAGGCTGGGCGATAGCCCAGCCTAGCCTCGTTAACTTAAGGTGATTATTTACTTTGTTCTAGCTGTGGGGTTAGTGGATTATTGCTGCTCAAAACGCTGTGTAAAAACCGCCTAAATAAGGCAAAAAGCAAGCCCGCAAACAGCATTGGCAATAAAACAAACGCGATAAATTTATGTGCCAAATTATGTGTTACCACACTGCTCCCCTTGAGCACCTTGTCAGATAAGTTTGACGCAATTGCTTTATGTAACACTTTGATACCATGCTTTGCGTGGGTTTTTAAATCGGTGCTAGAGAGCGTGGTTTGCATTTCATCGCTAACATCAGAAAAATAACTTAAATCCGCTTTATGGCCCAGCTCGGCAGCCACTAGCTGAGACGTTTGTGCACTCACATGAATACTGTAAGGGATCACTAAATGGCACAACACAAACAAGGATGCAAATAGCTTAGCTAGCCACTGTAAGCTAGCACGATGACGTAAGTGTGGGTTGATCACACAAATTAGCGCCCACACACCCGCATACAATAACAGTAACTGCAATAACCAAGGAGACAACTGCTCAGCTAAAAAAGTAAATGCCTGAATACCACCAATTAAAGCCAGTGCCCAGAACAAATAGTGACTGCACTTCTCAAGCAACACTGACAAGTCCGTCAACAAGCTACCTATTTTAACGTCAAAATCTACAATGAATGAGATCCCAAATTGACTACTTTTTGCTACGTTCAGCGCAGCGTTTAGCGCATTAACATCCGCGAGATCGGTCAGCACCTGACGCTCTACTTCTTGCAGATATTGTAAGTTAGATTCATATAGCTGCTTGTTTTCTTTTACCAACGCACTATCCGTGAAATGACCTTGCATAATCGCCCATAACACCCAGAAGCAGCCAATAAATAAAACTAAAGCGGCAATTCGATATTTCTGCTGAGCTAAAAAGTGCTCAGATGAGGTTAATAATTGCATTTTAATGCCTCCAATCCTTGCTCAGTGTCGAGTACTTTATCTAAGTCAACCATGGTATCAATGCCACTCACTGAGCCACTTTGGGAATACTGCCAAATTTGAATATTACTCAACTCTGATGGCGCATGTATGGTATCGGCATATTCAGCGAACCAAAATGGATAGTCGTTGAACTGTTTACCAATATTTTGTTGCCAAAAACTGCCGTAGCTATACAGCAAAGGTTTGCAACCGATTTGCTTTTCAAGTTCAGTTAAAAACGTATGTAAGCGCTTATGTATCTCTTCAACACTTTGTGAGCGAGTCAATTCAACATCGACCATAGGTACTAAACTCAGCCCTTGATTTTTTATGCGAGATAAAAAGTTGTCTAGCTGCTTATGAGGGTCGTCTTCGGCTTCAAAAAAGTGATAAGCCCCTACCTGTAAATGGGTATTTTTAATGGCGGCTAAGTTTTGTGTATAAAGTGGATCGGTATAAGTAATACCATCTGTGGCTTTTAAATAGGCAAACTGAACGCCGCTAGTTGCCACTTTTTGCCAATCAATCTGACCTTGATCGTGCGAAACATCAACGCCATACACGCCCTGACTAAAATCAGTTTTGTTTAGCGTCGAGTGTTGTTGAAATAACATGGGTCGTTTTATACAAACCATGACAATGACGAACAAGGCCAGCGCTCTAACCAAGTATTTATAGTTCATCTCTTTTCCTTGATTCTTTATTTGTTTGTTATTGATTTAAATAAGGTATTGCGAGTGTACAGCACAAAATCAGTAAGATACAAACTATTAACATACAAGCCAGCGAGACAAAACCTCCCTTAATTGCGCTTGATCAACCGGCTTACTCACAAAATCGTCCATACCTGCACCGTAACAGGCGCCTATGTCTTCTTTAAAAATATTGGCAGTAAAGGCGATGATAGGTAAGTTTTGATAAGCAGGATTTGTTCTGATCTGCTTGGTTGCCTCAAGCCCATCCATGTTTGGCATATGCACATCCATCAAAACCGCATCAAACGACTGCATGGTCAAAGCATCTATCGCCTGTTGGCCATCTTTTGCTATCGTGACACTGAGCGCCATTTTTTCCAACATGGCTCTCACTACGGTCAAATTCACCTCATTGTCTTCAACCAGCAATATGTGTCCCGCCAGTGTTTTATTGATTGGCCGCTCCCCTTGCGTCACTTCACTCGGCGGTTGCACAATCGAAACAGGCAAATAGAAAGTGATACTCGTTCCTACGCCCAGCTCTGAAGTTAATTCAATTTTCCCACCCATTAATGTAAGTAACTGCTTACACAAGCTAAGCCCTAAGCCAGTACCGTCATATCGACGAGTCGTGCTTCCATCAGCCTGTTTAAACGCTTCAAAAACCTGTGCATGATCCTGCTTCGCTATGCCTATGCCGGTATCTAATACGGTGACTTTTAATTCAGCGCTCGATTCAGTCTGATTGCATTGCACATGTAATTTCACTTCCCCTTTTTGCGTAAACTTGATGGCGTTGCCAAGCAGGTTAATCAGCACTTGCTCAAATCGTGATTTATCCGTGTTGATATAAGGAGGTACGTCATTATCCACCTCCATCAACAAAGCGAGCCCTTTATCATCGGCCAATGGTTTAAGCATGTTAATCACGCCATTGAGTGAATCATGTAGTGAAAAGTCACTGTCTACGAGCGTAACATGGCCTTCTTCTAGTTTTGATAGATCTAAAATATCATTGATCACAGTCAGCAGGTGTTTGCCAGAATAAGAACAAATCTTCAGTAATTTTTCTTGTTCTTCATTCATTCCTTGATTGCTTTTTAACAGCTCTATCGCCCCCAAGATGCCATTCATTGGCGTACGAATTTCATGGCTCATATTCGCCAAAAAGCGACTTTTTTCTTGTAGCGCCCGCTGCGCTTGTACTTTGGCCTCTTCCAGTTCTTGTGTTCGTTGGTTCACTCTTTGCTCAAGCTTACCCTCACGCTGTTTTAGTTCATTACGCATTTGTTTAAATGCGCGTGTCAGCTCTTTTAATTCATTACTCCCTTTACTTGGCAACGGAAAGTCATATTTACCTTCGACCATTTGTTTTGCTGCATGAGTAAGTGATTTGATCGGCATGTAGAATTTAGTTGCAACGCGCAAAGCGACGACACAGATAAGAACAAACACACCAACCAACACCAGCCACAATTTGGTATTGTGTTCATTCACTTGTTTTAATATTTCTTCTTCTGGTAACACAATAGCAAGGCTATATCCAGCCGCACGGATTGGCGCAAAAAACACGTACTGCAATTGCCCGCTTGCCAGATCAGCAATCGTTTCATAACCTTCATGGCCCGCCCCCATACGCAAACCAAGCGCTTTCATTTCTGGGTTTCCATCATTGCTAATGTATTGTGTAACCGACTTGCGCTCCCCCATTGTATTTTTCACCCATTCACCATTGCGAGAGACTAAGCGAACCACTTTATTGTTGTTCCAATGATATATGTAAGCGCCACTGCCAGATAAAATCATAAACTGAGCTTTACCTTTAAATGCTTTATCGACTTGTTCATGTACTTGCGCTATCAGCCTTTCTATTTCCTGCCAAGCTATGCCACCTGCAAGCAATCCCACCAAGTTATTGTGTTGGTCGAGTACACTGCCACTCACGACTATCTGACGCACACCTGTGGTGTATGAGATCATTGGCTCAGACACATATATCAAGGGCTTTTGTTCTTTATTTTGCCCGACTGTGATCTGCCAGTAATCTCTTTGTAAAAGACTTTTTAGCTCTGCATGGGCATCATCATCATCAAACGTTCTGCGCAGCCCTTGCTGTTCATTGCCCCCTTCAGTGTTATAAAAACTGCCGTTTAATTCCCCCACGATAAACTTTTCATACAGACCTTTACTCCGCGCTTTTGCCGCTACGAGGTAATCACGCATTTTTATAAAGTCCATCGCTTGCACCCGAGGGTCGTGCACCATGGTGGCAATTTCTGTTTTTCGCTCACTAAAATACTGATTGAATATCATCGCCGCGTTATGCACTTTTGCCTGCGCGGCATCTATGGTCAACTCAGTTGCCTGTCTTGATCCATGCTCCATGGTGATTACAAATACAAGTAATAAAGGCAAAAT
Organism: Pseudoalteromonas sp. ATL1; assembly: GCF_058933015.1. Classification (NCBI taxonomy): domain Bacteria; kingdom Pseudomonadati; phylum Pseudomonadota; class Gammaproteobacteria; order Alteromonadales; family Pseudoalteromonadaceae; genus Pseudoalteromonas; species Pseudoalteromonas sp. ATL1. The sequence goes on from NZ_JBZYXL010000002.1 coordinate 1,026,189, forward strand.
GGAACACAACAACATCACACTGATAAAACGGTTTTTTAAACTCATACAACAGCGGTTAGGTATTGGAATGAATGAGGATAAGTTTAGTCAAAGAAACGACTTTTTCCTCAGAATATACTCAATAATTCAGCTATTTAATCGCGACAATAATGCGCCTAATACAGGTAACTATGTGCAGCGAGCCAAATGCAGTAGAATGACGCAAAATCATTAACTACAAAAATAAATGAGTTTCAAATATGTTTAAAAAAACGCTTTTGGCCCTCTGTGTTATGGCCAACACACAAGCGGCACTTGCTGCAGACAGCAGCTCAGTCAGTGATTACCAGCTCGCAAAACTCGCAAAACCACTTTCCCAACACGTTTTACTTAACTTAGACCCGAGCAAAGATAACTTCAATGGCACCACACACATCGAATTAAATGTATTAAAACCAACAAACTATATTGAGATTAACGGTGAAGATTACACATTAAACAAGGCCCAGCTAAGTGGCAAAGACAACTGCGCGCTGAACGAAGAAAAACGCCAATTTGGTAAAGTGACCTTACTGTGTGATCACCAACTCCCTGTTGGCAAGTACACCTTAACCATGCAATTTGACGCGCCTTACAACCGTTCAAGTGTAGGTCTGTACAAAACCATAGAAAAAGACATCCCGTATCTATTCACACAATTTGAAATGAGCGATGCACGTAGAGCATTTCCCTCATTCGATGAACCCAGTTATAAAATCCCATTTCAGCTCACTATCACAGCACCAAATGGGCAAAAGGTATACGCCAACACACCTCTGATCAAAACCGAAAGTAAAGACACGCTCACCACGCACCACTTTGCACAAACACCGCCTATTGCCAGTTATTTAGTTGCACTGGCAGTCGGCCCATTTGAAGAAAAAGACATTCCAAACATGTCTGTACCGGGCAAAGTGATCACCACCAAGGGCAAACTGCACTTAGCTGATTCTGCAGCGCACAATATGCCGCGCGTACTTGCCGCTTTAGAAGACTACTTCGGGATTCCTTACGTATTCAAAAAACTAGATTCGGTGGGCTTACCTGAGTTCCCATTTGGCGCAATGGAAAATGCGGGTCTGGTCACGTACCGTGATGACATCTTGTTGCTTGATCCAAATACAGCAACGCAAAACCAAAAAAAGCATCATGTTTCAGTCATTGCGCATGAGCTGGCGCACCAATGGTATGGCAACCTAGTCACCATGAAGTGGTGGGACGACTTATGGCTAAACGAAGCATTCGCCAGTTGGATGGCATCAAAAATAACGCACCAACTCAATCCAGAATTAGAGAGTAACCTTGACCTGCCACAAAACGTGGTGATGGATATTGACGCACGACTGACGACCAAGCCAATTCGTAAACCAACTCGAAATGAAGCCGATATCATGGATGGTTTAGGCCTGGCCTATAGCAAAGGCAATGCGGTACTGTCGATGATTGAAAATTGGATAGGCACCGATGCATTCCAAAAAGGGATGCGTGCTTATATGAAGGAATTCGCGTTTAAAAATGCCGAAGCCGCAGATTTATGGCAAGCGCTGGGTAAAGCGTCAGGCAAAGATGTGGCGAGCGTATTAAGCTCATTTGTCACGCAATCCTCTTATCCATTAATTTCCGTGCAAAATAACGGCAAAACGCTAACGCTTAATCAGCAACGCTTTGCGCATGCCGGTGTTGATGCCCCTGAACAGCTTTGGAATGTACCTGTGGCCATTAAGTACGGCAACGGCAAGCAAACTAAAACAGCGCAAGTGCTACTCACTCAAGCAACTCAAACGCTTGAACTTGAGTTTGAGCCTACTTGGGTATACCCAGATCACAACGCACTGGGCTACTACCGCTGGACACAAGATTCTAAACTACTCGATAACCTCATTACGCACGCCAATGAAGCACTGACAACCCGTGAACGACTGGCATTACTGGAAGCGCAAAATGCCTTACTCGATGCCGGGGTGATAGGCGCGCCGGCGCTGTTGAACACGCTAGGTCAGTTTGTCAGTGACGAGCATCCACGCGTAGCAACCAAGGCGTTAAACCTACTGCGCACGCAAAAGAAACTGTTCGCCAATGACGACAATGAGCAAGCTTGGCAAACATTTATCGCCAAAGCGATTAAACCCGCCTTTGAACAATATGGGTTATCAGCCAAAGAAGGGGAAAGCCCATCGGTGGCGAACTTGCGCGCAAGCATCGTCTCTGCACAAGGCTTTGATGTAAAAGATGAATCACTAAAAACCACCGCTTTCAATCAAGCGCAAAAGTACTTAAAAGACCCAGCAAGTGTTGATGCGAACTTAGCGTCTGTTTATCTCAAACTTGCCGCTTATCATGGTGACAAGCATCTGCTTGCACAATACACCAAAGAGTTTGAAGCAACACAAGACCCACTTGTGCGTAGCAACCTATTATTGGCGTTAGGTTATTTTGGTCAGCCAGCACTACAGCAACTGACGCTAGATTACACATTAACAGACAAAGTAACCGCGTCAGATATGCGTATCGCACTTTCAGGACACGCTTATACTGATCAGAGAAATGAGCGTTTTATTGAATGGATCTTTAAAAACTACGACGCGCTAGCTGCAAAATTACCGCCGTTTGCAGTGCCTATGCTCGCCTCAAGCACGGCAGATAATTGTGACAACAGTAAACTGGCAAAAGCCAACAACTTTTTTGCCGATAAGCTGGCTAAGCAACCAAGCTTAAAACGTGCTTTAACCAAAGCGCAGGAAAGCGTTAAAAACTGCTTGTCGTTACAGCAACGAGAGCAAAGCGCCATTGATGCGTATTTACGCTCAATTAAATAAATAGAAGACGTACTATCGAGTGTGATTGTTTTTAGAAGCAATCACACTCGCTAACCCCACCAATACCAATTAACATGCTTATGCAAGCGCTTCATTGGACGCATGTAAACCTGACAATAAAAAACGGGTTCGAGCGCAGCCATGCACAAGCTGGCTTTTACGAGTGCCACGACTGTCAACCAGCCAAAGCCTGAGTGCACTGTCGATGTAATAAAAAGCGAGTTGCTGATAATAATTGGCGTGAGCAATTGCTTGTGTTTTTGTAACAGGTAACAGCACACTCAACTCTCGATAACGCATTTTTCTATCTCCACCCCAAACTAAAGAATACAAAATCCCTTTTCTTTTTAAGCGGCCAAGTGCCATATCCGTCAATTGACGATTTTTTTTGGCTGTAAATTTTGCGCCACAAGGATTCCAAAGACTGATAATCGCACTGTTGCGTAGTTTTTTATCACTGATATAGATGGGTTTTGAGTCATTGTGAAAAGCACAAGGTTGAAAGTAGGTGTGACAGTAAATTTGCCAAAGCTGATCGGCTATCAAATTAACACCCTCCTCACATTATGCGTTTTGTATCAGAACTAAAGCCCAATATATCACTTAGAAGGCACAATCATTGAAAAAAGTTCAGCAAACCAATTTGTTCTATGCGCTCGCCAACGAAAAATAGCACTTTTTAACCAACTCAGTTTAAACAACAATTTGCGCAAAAATAATACATAAAGAATATTATATGCGAAATAAAAAACCGGTAAGAATAGTGCTCACTTTAAAAAACATCAATGTTTATCTGCATAATTATTACCTCGATAGAATTGCTAAAAATTTACAGCTGTATGAATTATAAAACACGCCAGAAAACTCAATTAGCCATTGATTTAAATCAATTTTATTTAAATGAATTCGTAGCTAAAATGTCATCGAAGTTTAACTTGTACTATTCTTTTTTACGGCTAGGATACACCCGCCATTACGGCAAACTTAAATTTTTTAGAAGGAATCTCTCTGTGAAAAAATTACTTTTATCCACACTTTTTGGTCTAATTTCATCTACCAGCTTTTCATCTTTCGCGACCAATATCGACCTATCATCTGGTTACTATAATACGCAAGAAGTATTAGAATTTGGTCGGAAGTACCAAGTGGTAAAAGCACAATTAGCGTACTCTGGTTACGAACTACAAGGATGTGAAGAACAACCTGTTTATTACTTCGTGCAACCGAGTGAAGAAGTATTCTTGTATGGTAAAACAGAGTGTTTCTACTCAATTCCAAAAGACCCTGAGTCTCGCTGGTTCCGTACTGATTATGCAACCGTAGTCATCGACATGCACTACAACCAAACAAGTTACCTTTATCACGAAGGCGATGTAAACGTAAGCTACTTTACCGCTTACTAAGCATCCATTTAAGGTGGCGCTCGCCACCTTTTAAACTGCACTGCTCACATACACGACCATTCTAGTCAAATTGACCAATTCATTGCTAAACTCACAAAAACGCTAAATAATATTCGACGCGAAAAATAGAAAATCCTTAAAAAACAAACATTAAATTATTGGCATCGCGATTGCTAAGTAGTTAGCACAACAGAGTCAATTAATACCAAGCCACTTAACTAATTGGTCTATTTTGAGACAAGAAAACCTTATCGGTTGCACTGCTACTGCGTTCTGCTATCGTCAGGTTTAATCCCTCAAAATAACTTAAGTGTTAATGCGAATTGGTAAAACATAAAAAAATAAGGATACTCATGCTTAAAGCGCTTACCCCTTTACTCACTACACTGATACTTAGCGGCTGTATTGTTCACGTCAATGGCGCATCAGCCAATGCAAAAGAACACGTTCAAAAACAGTTACAACTAGATAGCAGCGACTTACAGTCTTTAATTGCACACACAGACTCAGGAGAGTTAGAGATCATCGGCAAAGCAGGTATTAAGCAAATAACCGCTCAAGCCGATATTTACACCATTGAACCGGGTGAATTCGAATTTACTTTAGAGCGTAGTGGCAACAACGCCAAACTGGTCGCATCGGTTGAGCATGCTTCTGGCTTTGTATTTCGCATCGGCGGAGAAAGCCCGCGTATCGATATGACACTCACTATGCCAGCAGAGCTTGCACTTTCACTCAAAGACTCATCTGGTGGATTAAAAATTTCAGGTTTAACTAATGATATTCGCATTCAAGACGGTTCTGGTGACCTATACATTGATGGCGGAAACAACCTCGAGCTTGAAGACAACTCAGGCGATATCGTTCTGAAACATATTCGCGGCACGCTTGATATTAAAGATGGCTCTGGCGGCATTGACATCAACGGCGGTAAAGCACTCACTTTGCGTGATGATTCTGGTGATATTGACATTGAGGGCATTGAGGGCGACATCAACATCATTGATGGCTCTGGCGGTATCGAAATTAAAGGCGGACAAAATATCACTATTCGCGATGACTCTGGGGATTTGTTCGTCAGTGGCAGTACAGGTGATGTGAACATCACCGATGGTTCGGGTAATTTATCGGTTGAAGGTGGCAACAACATCACAATTCGCGACGATTCTGGTACATTACGAGTCAGCAACGCCAAGGGTAATGTCAGCATCGATGACGGCAGTGGCGATCTGTGGGTTAACAACAGTGCCGCGCACGTTGAGATCAAAGACAACTCCGGTGACATCAACGTAGATGGTGCCCTAAGCCTTGAAATTGTGAGCGATAGCTCTGGTAATGTGCGCACCAACAACGTTAAAAATAGTGTAAAAATGAACCCATAAGTATGTGCCCTTGAGTGCGCTAAGCGCTCAAGGGCTTTACTTTGCGGCACAGATCTCTTAGCCTAGCTGCATTCCCCCTTTTCGGAGTCAAAGCCATCATGAACAACTAATACCTGTTATCCATTTTTAACTTACTTTTTGGATCTACAGGGTTAGTGGGCGTGGCTTTGCGTTTCAACCTCAAATCAATTTTGTACGACAACTCGTTGTTGTTTGTGCTGCAACCTTGCTCACGGCACTGCCCCTGTTTTTTTAATGGGAGGCTTTTATGCCCATATTACAAGCCCACAATTTAGGCTTTACTTTCAACGATGGCGACATACTCTTTAGCCAGTTACATTGCGCATTAACACACAAACGCACCGCCCTTGTTGGTAAAAACGGCGCTGGTAAATCTATCTTGGCACAACTGCTAGGCAAACAACGCGCCCCCAGCGAAGGCAGTGTTACCTTAACGGCATCGGTTTGTATGTTTACACAACATCATGACATAGCAAACGACGAAACAACCATTGCCGACTACCTTGGTTACAGCAAAGTGTTAAAGGCGATTGACGCCATTGAGCAAGGGCACTGTGCGCTTGAGCTATTTGAAACGGTGGCGGAGCAATGGCACATACCTGCACAACTTAAAATGCAACTGGCAACACTTGGTTTAACAGGTGACTATAACCAAACATGCCAGCAACTCAGTGGTGGGCAACTCGCTCGCCTTAGGCTTTGGCATACCTTCAGCAGCCAAGCTGAGCTATTAATTTTAGATGAACCAAGTAACCATTTAGACGCCGCAGGCCGCGCTTGGTTGAGTCAACAAATCGAACATTTTCCCGGCTACATACTGCTCGTTAGTCACGACTACGCGCTACTTAAAAACATAGAGCAAATTTGGCAACTCAGTGAACTAGGGCTAAAACAATATGGCGGTAATATTGATCATTACTTAACGCAAAACCAGCTTGAACAGCAAGCCATTAGCAAGCACCTCAACGAAGTAAAACGCCAACAAGCACAGCTAAAAATTCAAGCTCAAAAGAACAAAGAAAAAGCCCAACAAAGAGCCAAGCAAGGCGAAAAACTCAGAACAACCCGCAGTCAACCCAAAATTTTGCTCAACAAGCTAAAAGACAACGCCAGCGCAAATGCAACGAGCAGAAATAAAAGCCAACAACTGCGAGAAACGCAACTCAGTCAAAAGCACAATGCACTGAAGAAAAAACAACAAGCGCCCTCAGCTCAAGCGCTATACATCAATCAATGTCCAACCGATGTATTAAACAAAACGCTGCTCAATGTACAGCAACTGATACTTGCTTATGGCACACATTCTACACTAAACTTTAAAGTAACGCGTGGACAAAAATGGCATATTCATGGGTTAAACGGCAGTGGCAAATCAACCTTGTTAAAGACCCTTTTAGGCCGCCAAAAACCGCGCTCTGGTTCATTTGCTACCAACACGCCATTGAGCTACCTAGACCAACACTTTAATCAATTGCTCGCCAATCAAAGCAGCGAACAACATTTACAACGATACTGCCCACATTTAACACAAAGCGAGGTATTTACCTTGTTAGCCGGTATCGGCATCAAACATACTCATGCGACACAACCCGCTAAGTACCTTAGTGGTGGCGAAGAAATAAAACTCACTTTACTGTGTGCAGCCCACCAGCAACCGCCGCCATTGCTACTGCTCGACGAACCCGACAATCATTTAGACTTTGAGTCAAAAGCGCTACTAGCAGCAACGCTAAAACAATATCAAGGAAGCTTTTTATTAGTCAGTCATGACGAGCATTTTGTAGAGCAATGCGATGTGAGTCATCGCCTAAACTTAGAGAAGGATTAATGTGTAAAGGGGGTTGACGGTTAGGCGAAGAGATTATCACCGCCTTATACGCGGTGAACTTTGCCTGAACTCACCTCCGCGATTACAATCCATCCTTGGAGCTTGGTCACATCGGTCATCCATGACCTCACTTCTTCGTGCTGCGAAGCTGCGCTTCGGTCACTCATCATCTAAGCCGCCTGTGTGGCGGTGAACTGCTTGTAACAATCGCATATCGCCATAACTATTTTCTGAGCCGCCTGTGTGGCGGTGAACGGCCAATGGCTCACATCCAATACATAGGGAGTTTTCTGAGCCGCCTGTGTGGCGGTGAACGTTATCGATATAGTGCTTATTACTCCTCTTACTTTCTGAGCCGCCTGTGTGGCGGTGAACGTTGAGTACGTAGACAGAGAGATAAACAAAAATTTCTGAGCCGCCTGTGTGGCGGTGAACAATATCTGTGAACATTTCCACCAAGTGGAGGCTTTCTGAGCCGCCTGTGTGGCGGTGAACGCTGATTTACGTCACTGCAAACGTGCTGGCATTTTCTGAGCCGCCTGTGTGGCGGTGAACCAGAACAACCATATAAATTTTCAACCCGATACTTTCTGAGCCGCCTGTGTGGCGGTGAACCAAGTCCTCTTATTCCCATAACCTCGCAATGGTTTCTGAGCCGCCTGTGTGGCGGTGAACACCGCTCTTGATGTCTGATTTAAATTTTTGCATTTCTGAGCCGCCTGTGTGGCGGTGAACCGTGAAACATGTTACATACAAATTTCAGGTGATTTCTGAGCCGCCTGTGTGGCGGTGAACTATTTTGAAAACAATCAACAGGCGGGGGTTCATTTCTGAGCCGCCTGTGTGGCGGTGAACTAGCATTAATCGAAATCGGCTCTTTGCCAAATTTTCTGAGCCGCCTGTGTGGCGGTGAACAATAAAATTGTAATACAAAAATAAGTCACAACAAGTTGTTAGGCAAAAAAACCTTATTTTACCTTGTTAAAAACACCTTGTTGTAACCTTCTGATTTAATAGTTAATTTTTAAAGAGCAAAAATAAAAGGTTTTTGACTTTAGTATTTACCCCTCAAACCAAGGTACAGCCGACTGCTGATTTTCACCACGCCGACTTAACCCATAACAACTAAACACCCACTTGTTATCACTGGGTTTATCTACTTTTTGCCGCTCTATAAAAAGCAAAAACTTATTGCGCTCTGAGGGGCTTAGCGGGCTACTGGTCGATAAGCTTCTTAGATTTATAAATGGTAAGTTAGAGTGCGCATCAAGCTTGTCGATAGATGCTAATAAACGCTGTTTAACTTCATCAACTTCGTAGCCATTTTTTACTGCAATCGCTTGTGCCCGGCTGTCAACTTGATTACGTAATTGCTCAGACGATTTAAAACGCCAACGTTTGAAGTAGGCATATTCAGTCACCTCGCTAGGTACTGCTTTAATAGCTTTGATGTGAACGTAATCAGCCAAACGTGATAACCACTGCGCTACGTTTAAATTAGCCAACTGTTGCTCAGACTCCGCAAGTAACCTAATTTTGTCACCCAATGGGAATTGTTTATTTCCATATTTTGGAAATGACACCGCTATGGCGCTATCTAGCTCACTGACTTTATGCTCAACCAGCAATAAGTGAATTTGCTGATATACCTTGTGCCATAAAAAGCCTAAGTTTGCTTCAGCATCTGGCAACAAGGTAATGTCTAGGTAGTAGTTCATACCCGCCCCTTATTTGTCACTTTCTCCGAATACACCACCTCGTACTAGCGTGGCCATTACGTAGTGTTCATGTTCATCGGTTGAAAGTTTTTCTCCACGTGCCCAAACATCAAAAAAGGTATAAAAATCTTGCTTCTCTGCGGGCAGTCGATATGCCTTGCCACGGTTAGTGACTGCCCCATAAGGTTCTATCGCAATTGGGCCCGCACTGGCTTGCGGGTCTAAAAACTCTGGATACCAAGTATCAATAGTGCGAATCGCGTTACCAAGCTTTTGTGAGTGCATGGCTGCAATACCTTGTACATCGTAAAGTATTTTGCTTTTTTCGCCTTTGCCCTTATCGAGTACTAACTCTTCGCTTGGGTATACTTCCTGCGCTCTGCCAACTTGCGCAAAGCAATTTATATCAAGCAATAAAAAGTCATCGTCGCTGGCAAGGGCCTCGGCAATATGCCCCGCTAATGCGTTGAGCTGCTCATCATTGTGATCAAAATGCTTGGTGCTGTATTGGGTTGCATCAAATGTCCATGTTTGCTCTACGTGGTTATTTTTTGCTACAACGTTTACTTCAATTTGCTCGGCTCCTACACGGTTACGCCACAAAAAACGCGCATTAGCAATATTCGTGGCATAACGACGCGCCAGCTCAGTAAATTTGTGAGTTTCAATATAACTTTTAGCCGCGGTGCGATAACTTTGCTCAAAGAGTGCATTGTTACATGCTGATGGCTCAGTTATTCCACCCAGTACTTTGATGGTAAATTGCAAGTTCAGCGTATCTTGCTCTGGGGTTAGTGCACAAGCATCAACACGTTGTAGGTTGGCTTTTTCAACTTCGGCATTGAGTTTTGCGGGGTCGCTTTTTAATGCCGCTTTAAGGCGGTTTGAAATAGTACCTCGCACCGACTTTTCATTGAGTTTAAGTGGTTGTAGATGCGTGCTTCGCGCATCCCATGTGGTGCCATACATGTGTCCGTCGCTGGTTACTAACTTTTTCTCAAACGCCAGTACCGATGCGGTGTTTTCTTTTTTAGCCATGGTGAGTGTCCTTTTCTTGAATGATTAAAATATTGAATTAGTCGAATTCACTACCCGAGTCATCAAACTCAGGCGTGGCAAATTTGTTTTGCTGACAAAGGTAATAGTCATCTTGGGTTTGGTAGCGCCAGAGCATGCCGTCGATGTCATTAACCCTGTGCGGCATTTTAAATTCACCAAGTGTGACCAAACTTTCTGCAAAGCGGTGTGGTGTATCTGGGTCTCTTTGGTTTTTGGCTGTGCCTAACTCGCTGATCCCGTAATAACCTGTCGCAATCGGTACAACCCACCCGACAGCACGCCCATCAACTTCTTTACCGTGTTTGCGCCATGTTCCATTGTTGTTATCATCAACGTCATAGCTGTAATGAATGGTGACATGCTCAATCAACGCTTGCAGCGCGTCTTGCCCTTGCGTCATTGCGCTTGTCATCAAGTCTCTGCGCTCAATGAGCACATACCCGGGCATTAATAATCGTTGTACTTTTTTTAAGTCAATATCATTACCTTGCGTTACATTCATGCATATGGGTTGCCTAAATGCTTTGATATCGCCGCTGGCCATTTTCATTTTACCGTGAAGTAAATGGCTTACTTGCTCAATAAGTACTGCGCGCGCCTCCACTGCAATATTGTCAAACTCAATGATCAGGCTGACTTCTAAATGGCAGCGTGCTTCTTCAATAAAGGCTGAACGTGCCCCCGTTTTGTCTAACGGGTTTGCTGTGCCAATAATGGAGTGAACATAGTCGTTACTCCCTTTATAAGTTTGTAATTCAATATCGTGACTGACCACGCCAACAGCGTTAAATAGCACGGGGTTATTTTTGTCATTGAGCTTTCTTTGCAGTGCGTGTACAGCCCCAAGCCAAGCGGTCATAGCAGGAAAGCCTATTGTAAAGGGGCTTGACAGCGCATTGGCGTTATGAACTTGTAAGTGTGGAATTATCAGTAACTGCTTTTCCATGCCTATCATCTTAAAAACTCCTTGCTCTCTAGCACCACTTTTTTCATATGCTCATGCTCAGCATGGCTTAATAAAATAGCCTTTTTCTTACCAATGACCTGCTCATAACCATGAAACAAAAAGCTGACAATCGCATCACAGATCTCATCTAACCAGCTATCGGTACTAAAGCGTTCCGATTCATATTGCGGGTGAAGCCATACCAACTGTGCCTTAGGTAAACTGCTACTGGTTGCCACATATTGCTGCTCGGCCACTTTGCGTACTAGGTGCATTTGCGCTATCACATAATCAATCACACTGTGATAGTGCTCATCACGCTGTGCACGCGTATGCATATTGTTGTAATGCTCATTGGGCAGGCGGTACAAGGTATCAAGCGCTTCAAATTGCGCAAAGCAGTGCTTATACCGCAATACTTGGCTAAAAAAGTTAGTAGTGGGAAAGTGTACATCACGGCGTTGCAATTTGGGTGGCATACTTAACAATAGGTGGGCTTTGCCGCCATTTTGATTATTAAGCACACTAATATTTTGTGGCTTAGTTCCGCCATAACCTATGGTGGTTAGATTAACGACTTCCTGATGACTAGGGTACGCAAAGTTAGCTTTGCGCTGTTCACGAGCATGTTTAATCTCTTCGCCAAAGCGCATATTATCGAGGCGCTTTCGTAGTTCAAACACCAATCCAGAACCAGTTAATAACGATAATTGGTGATAACCTTCATCACCGCTATTTTTTGCTGATAACGGAAAATACACCTGTTTTATTTTAGAGCTGGTGATCGCCTCTTTGCTCGGTGCCGTCATGTCTAAAAAACCTGCTTTTAGCTGCTCGTAATCAGACTCAGCATTGCTAGGTGTGGTTCTAAATAACTGTTTGGCAAGCGTGCTGTCTTGCTCTAAATGTTGTAGTAGGGTTTGCCCGTCCTCCATTACAAGGGTTAAAAATTTATACACATCGAGCGCAGCGGCATTGCCCAGAGCGTCGGCCACAACTTCCACATTACCCGAGCGCAAAAAGCCATCGTTGCTTTGTGGGCTTTTGGCAATAATCGAACTGACGTAGCCATTTTTGTTTTTTCGGGCGCTGGGGTGACTAAATGTGCATGGGTGTGTAGAAATAGAGATCTGCCCCGCCCGCTTTGCCGCATTAGGCAACCAGTTTGCGAGGCTAAATTGCGACTCGCATTCCATATTTATTTGCTTTATTTCATCGTCCGATAATGACGCTTTTAAATTCTTTTTCAGCCAAGCGGCCTTTCTTTCTTCAAAAAATGCATCAACTGCTTTATCTATCATCGTTCCCTCCTGTTCCTTTAAGGTGCTTTAAGCGCCTTCATACAGGTTAATTTACTGTTTGCTTTGACCTTCTCTTTAAACTTCTTGCTTTGACCTTCTCTTTAAACTTCTACCAACCCTAGTTGATCGTTATATTCATACGTTTTGTTCTCATTGAATCTAAAATGAATACCGCCGTATTTGAGCGATACAATGCGCTGGCTAAACTCTGTTTGCTCGGCCAATTGCGCACATGCTTGGTCAAAATCACGAGTGAGCCAAAGACGCTGTTTGGCCTGTGTGCTTAGCTCCAGTCGTTTAATATTTAAAATATCCTCTCTATCAATGGCGTAACCTTGCGCGTCTTTTTCACAAAAACGGCTTTGTTGTGTGTATTGGTCAAAAACCAAAAATGCTTCCAGCGTGCTCGGGCCTTGGCGAAACGGCGCAAGCTCTTGTGGTAACGCGGTTAAAAACCAATTGTGGCTAAGCCAACCTGGCATGGTTGCTGGGCCTATTTGTGCGCCCTTTTCTTTGCGTGTGGTGTAGTAAGCTAGGCTATGCAAAATAGCGGTATGCTCTAGCTCAACCAAACTTTGTGCTTTGTTCAAGTGCTGTACATACTTGGCATTAATGTGTTCAGGCTTAGATATTCTAGGGGTTGCATCTAAACGTTTTCCCACTTGAGCTACATCAATGAGCTGTTCAAGATCATGGCTTTTTAACTGACAGTAACTTTCAAATCCTGGATTGATAAATACTTTGTGCTCATCTAAATGCGCATATTTAATGGCTTTAAAGTTGTACTGTAATAACCCTATATTTGCTGTTTCAACCGCTTCTTTGCGGTGGCGGCGCACTCGCCCCGCAAGCTGAATAATCGAACGATACGAAGACGGCTCAATAACGGCCCAATCAAAGTCATGATCACGCCCCACCTCTTCAACTGGCGTTGCCACCAGCACAAACACCACATGTTGAGTGTGCTTATCACTTGCCGCTAAATTGGTTAAATGTTGTTGTATGATTGGGTTTTGCAATGCCAAGGGTGGCTGGCTAGGGCCTTCTTTGCGTTTTAACACCAAGTCTAAATGTTGCTCTTGAATGGAGCGCAATAGCAACGTTTGCTGGCTATGGTATGTCATCACACGGACCTGCGTATCTTCAGGCCAAGGGTATTCCAATAAATATTGGCTGAGTTTTACACATGGGGTGATGTTTGCAACACGCACTACACCAAAAGAGACTTTAAAGCCCGTTTGTTCATCTACAAAATGATGCTGATTATGCTGTGCTGTAATGCTATTGGCTATCACTTCAAAATAGGCGGATTGCTTACTTTGAATAATATCGTGGTTTTGCTGGCGGTTGTCTCTAAATTGCTCATAAACGTTTTGGCAATCAATAAGCTGAGCTTTTCTAAGCACAGGTTGCGTGCTTAATTTAGTTAGCCGATTTAGAATAAATGTATTGTGAGCATCGCGATATTGTGTGATCGCAGGCTCAAGGTCATTCGCGGTGTTAGTGGTGATTTGCGTGGTAAATTCATCTATCCATGCACAGCCTATTGATACTTTTATATCGCGACTTGCGCAGAAGATCCGCCAACCATCTCGATACGCTTTAAAATACCCTTCTGCCAATGAAGGAGGTATGGTAGCCGAAGAAATCATCACTTTGCGGCCCAACATACCTGCCAGATGAATTAAACGCCCGATTGCGATAAGGTCAGTGCCCGTAAAATCGTCCACTTCATCAATGACCAAGTCTGACGACATTAAACGTAATGTGGGCAAAATATAACGACCCCCTCTTTTAGTTTCGGTTGCCGCCATCATATGGTCGATGGTACACGCCAAGACCGGCGCATATAAAAACTTTTTATCGCGCTCATTGGTTAATACGGTAGTGAGGTTTTCTTGTGGTATCGCGCACTCATACTCAATATCTTCGTTGAGTAATGGCGCAGTAGATTCGGAGCCTGAATTTTCATATGGGTCATCATCGTGAGCAGCAAGGCTCATTTTGTGCAATTCCATCACAGCACGAGAACCGATAACTACAGCCAATTGTGTGCTATCAAGCCCTACTCGCTTGGTGTATTCGTCACCCGTTTGCAATGTTAATGTTCGCAACCCCAATGCAAGTACATAACGTAGGCTTTTAGCATCGTGCGACAGTGAGCGCATCACTTTTGCGTTGGCAAAGGTTTTACCACTGCCTGTACTTGCCATATTCACGGCAAAAAAACCAAATTGTGACGTGGTTTCAGTAGCGCTTGCGCGCCACTGAGCTATTTTGCTTACCGCTTTGTCTTGCCACTTATAAGCCTTGGGGCTGGGTTTACGTAGCGCTTCTAAATCATGCGCTAAGGGTAACTCAGTTTCAAATGCAGGTAACAAATGAGCCGCTTGGGTTGCATACCGAGCAACCCCAACAAGGTGTTCATCTAGCTTTTGTTTTAATTGTTTTGAGCTGCGTTCAGTGTTGGCAAATAACCCAGTAATGTTTTGCCATTTTCTATCCGCTTGTTGTGAGGAGTAGTAATGGTCACCTAACATTAAACACAAACGGGCATGATTCAACACTTGCCGATAAACGCTGTTCTCCATGGCTTTTTCTGCCAAGGAGTGTGCTTCAAGTAAGCGTGCTGACCACCTTTTTATTTGACTTAACCACTGTTTAGAATTACTTAGCAAGCCATGATTAAACTGAAAACATTGTTCAAGTCGTTGTTTATATGCTTTTTCATCACGGCTATTTTCGTACCCCCAGTGCTGAGTAATTTTTTGTAGCACTTCATCGATACACAAAGCACCCGCTGCCGAGTAATTTTTACATTCCTCTTTTTTGTTGGGCAGGGGCAAACGATGGTGAGATACCACCAGCCATGCAATAAACTTTGCAATAGGCGGCAAGTCGGTCATCGGCTTAGCCACACTTTGCTTTATCACTTGCTTAAGTTTGTTTTCGTCTATTTTTCCTTGGCTTAATGCCTGTAACCATTGTTGATCTGAGGTGGCATTGACAGATCCAATTAAAGCCCGAAACAACAATAACGAAACCCATTCATGACGAATTGGGTCGCCTTTTGCTGAATTACGGCTATTAGGTTGTAGCTTTTCTTGAAATAGCACCGTTGCTTTACCCCAATCATGAAGTAACGCCGCAACCCCCACCAAGGCTTTAATTAAAGGTAAAAAATGCCAATTGTTTTCTATTTCACTGTTGAGCAGGTTTCTTTTCGTCCTGTTAACTGGCACTACGCCTTCGCTATTAAACTTATTACGATTACCCACCACCCACAATAACTGGCTTCTAGAGCGTGAGCGTATCCAATGGCAACTCACCGCCGTGCTGCGACTGGCGGTTTTGCGCAGCATTTTTTTAACTGTGAGTAGGCCATCTTCAGTGATGAGCGTTTGCCACGTGTTATCACCAATGCGGTTAGCGAAGGCATCTAATACTCTGCGAGTCTTTTTGAGGGCGTTTTTTTCACACTGAGACACAAACGTGACCATCATAGGTTATTAGCCTCGATTTGCTCAAGTGAGTGTGACTGCAATGCAACTTGCTTTACCGTATCAAACATATAATCGAGAGCTTTATGGTCTGTAAATGCTTGTAGCACTTGCTGGCGAAACTCCTGCTCTGTGGCGTTTTCTTTTGCGCAAATAAAGGCCCACGGCAACACCAAGGCATCTTTTATTAAGTCGGCTACATCGAATACCAAAGCACCGCGTCGAGTTTTGCCATGCATTACTGCAAAGCCATGAGGAATACCCAGTACCCACAAACAACTGGCCGCTAGGCCATAAGCCAAGTAATTACCATGATTTAAAAAGTCGTTGGCTTTGTCGGTGCTTTGATGTTGGCGGGTAAAATCTTCTATGCCTGTGTTATTGGCAGCGTATTTGTATAGCACTTTAGTAAGTTGCGCTTCAGTAAGTAGTAAATCAGCAGGCTTACTCGCCTCTTCTGTGCGTTTATGAAAAGTCGCCAGTGCGTTTTGAATGGTGTGGTGGTTATGATCGAACCCTTCGGTTTTTAGTTCTCGATCTTTTTTCCAAATTTTTTCTAAATAAATAATGCGAGCTTGCTGAAATATTTTTGCTGCTTCTAGTCGCTTTGCATCGTCAAACCAAAATGTTAACCAACCATGTAAATATTCCGTCGGTCGATATTCGCTTTGCGGGGTAAACCACTCTACTTCACACGCCATATGAAGCGGTGTGCCACCACCGCCACAAAAACCAACCAATACGCCCGCATGTGCCAACATGCGCATAGCAGCCTGCGTAATTGACGTGCCGTTACCGAGCAGTAAAACCGTGGTGTTTGCGATGGGAATATTAAAATAGTGATTTTCACTTTTAGCTTCAGTGAGGTAAAGCACCCGGCCGTCTTTTTGCATTACTCTGCAATGCTCTAGGTAATACATATTGGCGCGTTTAGAGTGCAAAATGGTTTTAAGATCTGTTGGGCTAAAGTCTTCCATGCTCGCCTTTGCACCTTTTATTTACATGTGGTTAACCAACAGACTAAAACGCGAAGCGGCGAAATACAACCCAAACTAGATAAGTTATTCTGCTTTTATTGAGGTAACGCAATAAGTTGTGAGTTTTTGCGCGGCTTTCGTCAAGCCACCTGTAGAGCTCATTTCGTCACTCTAAATTCCACTCCGTCACCCTGAACTTGTTTCAGGGTCCATAAACACAGCTATAAATGAACCATAAGATCCTGACCTTCGTCAGGATGACCTGCAGCGTTTTTAACTAGATTAATCCAACACCATTACCTAAATCCAAGCACCGTCACCCTGAACTTGTTTCAGGGTCTAATACTCATCTTTTGTGAATAAAATCCATCCATGGAGCTGGGTCACATCGGTCATCCATGACCTCACTTCTTCGTGCTGCGAAGCTGCGCTTCGATCACTCATCACCTAAGCCGCCTGTGTGGCGGTGAACCAACGCCAATCGCTCACACCGTCACCCTGAACTTGTTTCAGGGTCTATGAACACTGCTATAAATGAGCCACGAGATCCTGACCTTCGTCAGGATGACGAGCGTGATTTCTGAGCCGCCGGTGTGGCGGTGAACGCACCCGACTCATAATCGGGAGACCCTAATAATTTCTGAGCCGCCTGTGTGGCGGTGAACAAGGGCTTTTCAATACATCTGGTGGTGCTACATTTCTGAGCGGCCTGTGTGGCGGTGAACGTAACTACTACCAGCGAAAAATTGTTTATGGCTTTCTGAGCCGCCTGTGTGGCGGTGAACAATATGATGAACGAATTATTGCCGCACTAATTTTTCTGAGCCGCCTGTGTGGCGGTGAACTGTGAGAAAGGCCTATAACAATCAATCTTGCCTTTCTGAGCCGCCTGTGTGGCGGTGAACGTGCTGACTTCCTGTTCACCACAGCATCTAGCTTTCTGAGCCGCCTGTGTGGCGGTGAACGTCGCCCAAGAGCATAGCGACTATAAACAAGATTTCTGAGCCGCCTGTGTGGCGGTGAACTTTTCATCCTATTGGGTTATGCCGACCTGAAATTTCTGAGCCGCCTGTGTGGCGGTGAACGATTCTGCGGTTTTTATTTATGCGGGGCTTTGTTTCTGAGCCGCCTGTGTGGCGGTGAACTGTAAGTGTTTCGGCGCTTTTTATAGCATCTATTTCTGAGCCGCCTGTGTGGCGGTGAACGCTTGCTGAGAACTCACGTCTGTTACATCTTTTTTCTGAGCCGCCTGTGTGGCGGTGAACGCTGGTAGGGATAGGTACATTGGGGAGAGAAATTTCTGAGCCGCCTGTGTGGCGGTGAACTAATCATTTCTCTACTTTGGGTTGCTAGTTTATTTCTGAGCCGCCTGTGTGGCGGTGAACAGGGTAATAAGCAATCTGGAAATCTACGGAAATTTCTGAGCCGCCTGTGTGGCGGTGAACTAGACTTCATTAACTGGGCCATTGGTGTGCGCTTTCTGAGCCGCCTGTGTGGCGGTGAACTAGACTTCATTAACTGGGCCATTGGTGTGCGCTTTCTGAGCCGCCTGTGTGGCGGTGAACCTGTAACTTCAGACACAATATCTATAGTTAGATTTCTGAGCCGCCTGTGTGGCGGTGAACAGATATAACCAGATCTTTTCGGTTTTCTGGTATTTCTGAGCCGCCTGTGTGGCGGTGAACCTGATTTAATAATGCCAGAATTTAAGCGATAATTTCTGAGCCGCCTGTGTGGCGGTGAACGCGTACCAATAACAGCGGCTTTAATTTCAGCGTTTCTGAGCCGCCTGTGTGGCGGTGAACTTACCTCAGACATAGAGGGGACAACTCCATATTTTCTGAGCCGCCTGTGTGGCGGTGAACGATCAATATGATGAAAGAATACTGGGGCGTTCATTTCTGAGCCGCCTGTGTGGCGGTGAACGTTCAATACCAAAATTTCTTCCTTCTATATCATTTCTGAGCCGCCTGTGTGGCGGTGAACATGTTAGATATTTCAAAACTAAATAATTTAACGTTTCTGAGCCGCCTGTATGGCGGTGAACGTTGTACACTGTGTTTGCGTCTCTGTCCTTTTTTTCTGAGCCGCCTGTGTGGCGGTGAACTCTGACTTGGTTGTTGTTGGAGCCAGTAATGATTTCTGAGCCGCCTGTGTGGCGGTGAACGCCAATCCAATAGTCTTTTTTAATGGTTCCTCTTTCTGAGCCGCCTGTGTGGCGGTGAACGAGTTTACCCATGGCACAGACGCGGGCAATAATTTCTGAGCCGCCTGTGTGGCGGTGAACCACAGGGTTTATCGTTTGTCGCAATTTTGGCTTTTCTGAGCCGCCTGTGTGGCGGTGAACAACGAGGAATCGTTGGTGTGGTATCGAAACGATTTCTGAGCCGCCTGTGTGGCGGTGAACGGAATGCTCAATTACTCGATACACGACTAAAATTTCTGAGCCGCCTGTGTGGCGGTGAACGTACGTAATAATTCATTTAAATATTACGTACTTTTCTGAGCCGCCTGTGTGGCGGTGAACAATAACAAAAGTAACTCTTTTGCTTTGCAATAAATAACTTAGCGTATTTTTTGCAAAATAACCTTATTTCAAACGGTTTTTATAGTTGATTGTTTTTAAAGAGCTTTTAATCCCACGTCAAAAATAAGGTAAAAATAGGGTGAAGGCAAGAAGGTGCCGGGAAAAAGCTAGCCTGTATTTTTATAGAGGATCAAACACCGGCGATGAATATATTTTCGTTATAGAAATAGATGTGTAATCCCCCTTTACAGCTACCCCACCTTCAATTAGCAAGCTTGCAAGGCGCGTTTTTTAGCCAGCCCTGCCAAACGGAGGTGTTTTTTTCCAACCACCAAGTGCTTACTTCATCAATACTTTTGGCTTGAATATTCACTTGTAGTGCAAACTGCGATAGGTCTTGTGCATTAAAGGTCATGTTTTCCAAAATAGCGAACGCACATGGGCGAGCATTAGCAAATTCTTTTGCCGCTACTTTTTTGATCCAGCCACCTTTGGGGTTGCCGCAGTCGTGTAAAAATTGTTTGTTGCTCCCCCACTGAGGATCGGTTTCACAGGCACTTTGGTATTGTGGAAACTCAACAAACCGTCCTTGAAAACTCGCTTCTACCCAATTTGGCGTCCAATTAAAAATTAAGATCGGTTTTTTTTGTTGGTAGGCCTGTTTTAAAACCTGCACCAGTGCGGTATCGTCCAACAGGCTGATCACACGAAAATTTAGCTTTAATGCGCGAATGCGTGCTAAATCGTTTTTCTCCCACGGGCCGTTGTAATAAACACCGCGCGGATCGTCGCCTTCACTAAATAAATGCGCGCAATCATTAAGCGCGCGCCAATCGGGTAGTTTAGGGCATAATGTCAAAACATAATCAGGAAACCACCACTCCTCTCGCGTACTAATTGGGTAGGTACCCGCTTGTTGAATATCACCGGAGGCCATCAACTGTTCGAGCTTGTCTTCCATCGTACCTTGCCAAACTTCAACTTGCACATCCACATGGTTATATTTTAGGTAAAACCATTGTCCTTGGGTGGGTAAGGTCGTAAATTGCGCTTCTAATCCAACTCGCTCAACTAAACTGCCATAAATTTTTGATACAACATGCTGGCTGGCCCAATCATTTAAAATAATGCGCACCAATTTTGCGTGTCCCTGCCAACAGGTTGCAAGTAATGCAAACATTAAACTTAGGGTAACCCAGCGTTTCATAAAGACCACACTAAAAGCTTGTCGTTACTAAGTTATAGCTGTTCTAGTACTAATAGTGAAAGGCAAGCTCAATCTCTATTAACTTCCTCAGCCAACGGCAGATACACATCGGTGCGTAAATCACATTCATCCACTTCGTGGATCAAGTTTAAGTATTCAAAAAATACGGGATGATCGGCGAGTTGCTCATCGCTTTGTGGCAACCACTGTTCATAAAGCGCATAAATGGTGTTATCGAGTGCGCCGTGGCTGCCTATATGCGTGACTTTGGCGCAGCGCATGGTGGGGATCACTCCCCTTTCAACACCAAACTCGTTTGCGGCAACTTGCACGTTTAAATCAGCCAATGAGCCGCATATTTTAAATCTAAAGTCATCAACCGGCATGCTGTTTGGATCACCATTGGGCATACCAAATGTGCGACTGTGTTTAACGCTCGACAAACCGCTTGTTTTTCGCCATTGCACAAATTTGCCAGCACTTTGATAAACGTTTTTCTGGTCGCCTTGATGCTCCAAATAGGCGATCGGTGTTTGTTCAAAAGTGACGATTTCTACCGTTTGCAACATCTCTGTTTGCGTGGGTTTAACAAAATCCAGTACCGCATGCCAGTTTTGCCAATCGGGTGATTGCCTAAATTGCGTGGGGGTTTGTGAAAAGGTGCGTTTAAAGGCGCGAGAAAAGGCTTCGGCGCTGTCAAATTGCGCTTCTAAGGCTATATCAATGACTTTCATATCATGCTCAAACGCTAAACGAAATGAGGCGTACTTTAAGCGTGCTAATTGCACATACTTGGTGACGCTCACACCGGTGTAAGCTAAAAATACACGATGAAAATGGAAGCGCGATAAGGCGGCCACATCGCTAAGCAGCGCTAGGTCGAGCGGTTTATTCAAGTTATGATCAATAAACTCGCATACTCGTGCCATTCGGGTTGCTAATCTGGTTTTACATTGCATACGATATTTCGTGTTAATTATTCATTGGTTTCATTGTGCATGATCACTTAAGGCAACGTCTTGATTGAAATTGCGAAAACACATTCATTCTTTTTTTAAGAATAATTAGCTCACATATTACTAATTTTAATTCACACAAAAGAATATAAGATTAACTCATCACTCAGCAATGCTGAGCACTAAATCACTGTATGAGGAACTTATTATGAACTGGCTTAACCCTTTTGAACACAACGCACTATTCAATAACCTAGCAGCCCTACTCGCTCGCATCGGCTTGTCGGCCATATTTATACTGGCTGGCCTTAACAAAATTCAATTTTATGAGGGTAACGCACAATACATGACCTCGGCGGGCTTACCTTCGGAGTTACTGCCATTGGTGATTGTTTTTGAAGTTCTGGGCGGACTCATGATTTTGACGGGCGCACTAACACGTATCACTGCGCTGGCCTTTGCGGGTTTTAGTTTGGTGAGTGCCTTGCTGTTTCATGCCGACCTGAATGACCAAATGCAATTTATTATGTTTTTCAAAAATATTGCGATGGCAGGTGGCTTTTTAGCGCTGGTAGCATACGGTGCAGGCACCCTAAGTATTGACCACGTACTCGCTCGCAAAGCAAAAACGCTCAGCGCAGCTTAGCCGAATGACGGCTTAACCACTCTGGTTGAGCCGTCGTATTTTTCGTCCTTTCTGTCCTATTACTCCCTTTTCTATAAAGCACAGTCTCATCACTCATCCCAAATATGGGACTTGTCTCAAAGCCAATCCCAAATATGGGACTGAACAATCTCACCACCAGTAAAAACAACGTAAAATCAGCAAGTTAAAATTTGGCACACTGTCTGCTATCCACTGTTCAACTTTGATATTTTTTATTGTTTAGGAGCATGAATGGACATTGCAGTGACCAACAAGCAAACCAAGCATAGCTACAAATATTTAATTGCACTTGTGTGCTTATTGGTTGTACTCGTAGCGGGTTACAAAGCTTGGCAATTTAGCCGTGCAGAACTCGCCTTAGACGCACACTCTTTAATTATCAGCGAAGTAAAACGCGGTGACTTCACCATCGCGGTGCGCGGGAATGGCATGCTGGTGCCTAAGAAAGTTCAATGGCTCTCAGCAAGCGGTGACGCCAAAGTGGAGTCACTGCTTTATAAACCCGGGCAACAAGTTAAACAGGGCGACCTCATTGCACGCTTAACCAATCCATTGCTAGAACAAGAATTGGCAGAAGCCACTTGGGAGCTGTCGGCGCTTGAGGCTGAACACAAAGCCACACAATTGAGCGAACAGGCCGCCATTGCTAAGCAACAATCGGATGTACTCAATGCGCAAATGAATGTCACTGGCGCAGAGCATGAATTTCAAGCACATCTTGAACTCATCGAAACGGGCGCGGTATCTAAACTTGATTTTCAACGCGCAAAAATTACCCTCGAACAAGCACAGCAAACGTTAACTTCCGCACAGCTTCAGTTGAAGGAATCGAAAAAAAGCAGTATTGCTGCGCAACAAGCCCGCTTTGCACGACTAAATCAACTGCAAAACCGTGTATCGCGTATTCAAACCCAAGTAAATGAACTGGCTGTGCGTGCATCTATGGACAGCATCATTTTGGCGCTCCCAATTGAAGTGGGACAGCACGTGAGCATGGGCAGTAATATCGCCAAGCTTGCAAACCAACATGAGCTAATCGGTGAGCTGCAAGTACCTGAAATTCAAATTCAACAAATCGCCGTGGGCCAAAAGGTATTAGTTGATACGCAAAACAATCAAATTCAAGGGGAAGTGATCCGCATCGACCCTGAAGTGGTGCAAGGCAATGTGCAAGTGGATGTGACATTTGTTGAGCCACTCCCCAGCGATGCGCGCCCAGCGCTCAGTATTGATGGCGAAATAACGGTGACGGAGCTGCAAGATACGCTGTATGTATCTCGTCCTTTGTTCTCTCAAAGTCAAACTCAATCAAGCATTTACAAACTGACTGCAGATGGTTTAATGGCTGAACGCACTGCGGTGCAAACAGGCATGGGCTCTGTCAGTCATATTCAAATCATCCAAGGGCTCAAAGAAGGCGATCGAGTTATTACCTCAGATCCAAGCCGCTTTGAAAGCTACACTAAATTTAGAATTAATTAGGAACCGCTATGACTAACTGTGTACTTAAACTCGATAAAGTAAGTAAAGTTTTTTATTCAGACGATTTGGAAACCCATGCCCTTAATGAGGTGTCATTAGAAGTATTCAAACAAGAGTATATTGCTATTTCAGGCCCTTCAGGCTCTGGTAAATCAACCTTGTTATCATTACTTGGTTTGCTTGATACCGCCACATCGGGCAGTTATCAATTAGCAGGGCACTCGGTCAGTAACATTAGCAAGGCGCAGCGTGCGCAGATCCGAAATAAAGAAATTGGCTTTGTGTTTCAATCATTTAACTTAATAAGCGATCTGAATGTGATTGAAAACGTTGAATTGCCACTTACTTATCGCAGCGATTTGAGCAAATCACAGATAAAACAAATGGCCGCCGAGGCACTGCAAAAAGTGAATATGGCGCATCGTGCTAATCATTACCCATCGCAATTATCCGGTGGCCAACAACAACGCGTTGCCATTGCTCGCGCCATTGCCGGTGGACCAAGTTTGATTTTAGCGGATGAGCCAACCGGTAACCTCGACTCTAAAAATGCCAATGATGTGCTGGCTTTACTTGATCAGCTACATCATGAAGGGGCCACCATTTGCATGGTGACGCACGATCCGCGTTCAGCCCAGCGCGCTCAGCGTAACATTAGAGTACTCGACGGGCGCATTGTGGCCGATCATAAAGTCAGACCAACGAACAACCTAGCGCAATCGGAGGCGGTATGAGCATTCAAAACGATATTAAATACGCTATTCGGTTGCTGGCTAAAAAGCCCAGTTTCACCGCGCTAACCACCTTAGTGATGGCGGCAGGTATTGGCTTAAGTGTGTATTTGTTCTCGTTTATGAACACCATGCTGTTCAAGCCACTGCCTTTTGAAGATGGTGAGCGATTAATCGAAATTACCCGTTCAGAAAACGGCAACCGTAATTTTGGTCAGTTAAACATTCACGATTGGGCACAGATAGAAAAAGATTTGCACCTCGCCGACGAATTTAGCGCATACCGTAACAGCGTGGTGAGTATTTCTGGTCGTGATGGTGCACGCAGGTACACCTCAGCCGATGCCCGTGCCAATTTATTTGCATTGTCACGTACAGCACCGCTTCTGGGCCGAACTTTTACACCTGAAGAAGACAAAGTAGGCGCTGAGCCTGTCGTGGTGATTGGCTACGACTTGTGGCAAAACCAATTTGCAGGCAGCCAAGATGTTATCTCGCAAAACATTAAGATTGATGGGCAAATGCACCAAATTATTGGGGTGATGCCACAAGATTACTACTTTCCGCGTCGCGCCCAGTTATGGCGACCGTTGCAAGACAATGTGCAGCAGGTGAGTCGAGCGCAAAACTCTCAGGTTGAAGGCCTCGCTCTGCGCAAACAAGGCGCAAGTATCGAAGACATAGACCAGCAATTGACGCTGATCATGCAACGCTTGGCCGAACGTTATCCCAAAACCAACTCTGGCATGGGTGCCTACGCACTCACCTTACACATGTCGACTGCCGACGGCGGGATGCCAGTCGTGTATGTGATGCACACGGCAGCCATTTTGATCTTGATTTTGGCGTCGGTCAACGTGGGTAACCTGCTCCTTTCAAGAGCCGTTGAACGCAGCCAAGAAACCGCGATCCGCGTTGCATTAGGTGCGCCAACAGGCCGTTTGCTTAGCCAACTTTTGTGGGAAAGCCTGCTAATTTGTGGCTTGGGGGCGTTGATTGGCTTATTGATGGTAGGTTGGGGTCTAGAAGTCACACAAACGGTGACAAATCAGTTTTTTACCGATAGACCGCCGTTTTGGTGGCAGTTTGGCATTGATGCTTACACGTTAAAAATCTTTTTTGGCTTTTTAGTGATGACGGTACTGGTCACAGGCCTGCTGCCAGCATGGAAGAACATCAATGGCGACTTTAATGCCGTGTTACGCGATGGTACACGCGGCGCACTGGGCAAAAATGCAGGACGTTTAAATAAAGCATTGGTTGTTGGCGAGGTTTTCCTGTCTATTACTATTTTGGTGATAGCGTCGGTGATGATCACCTCCAGCTTTAAAGCCACCTATGCCAACTATGGCGTAACCACCAGCAACACCATTACGGGGCAAATCGTTTTGCCAGAAAATAGATACCAAACTGACGAACAACAACGCCAGTTTGTTACCTTGCTTAATGCGCAATTGAGCGAACAAAGCGTTATTCGTGACGCCATGATTTCTTCCGCGCTACCTGGGTTTGCGGATAAGCGTCGAGCGGTGGCCATTGAAGGCCATGAATATGCAAGACAAAATTTGTCGAGTTACCCAAGGGCCAATCATATCGCCCTCACACCCGATACTTTGCAAAACTTAAAGGTAGAGTTAGTAAAAGGTCGCTTATTTAATAGCGCTGATAACAAAAGCGACAGCCTCAATGTGGTTGTAACCGATAGCTTTGTTGAGCAATACGTCAATCGCGATAAACCATTAGGTAGCCGCATTCAATTGATCAATGACGACGGCAGCAAAGGGCCTTGGTTGACGATTGTCGGTATTATTAAGCACACGGTACAAACTATGCCTAACCGAGATAAGGAGCGTATTCCATCTATTTTTAGTACCTTTGCACAGTCACCCCGCAGCGCATTTTATGTTGCGGCAAGAATGAACGGCAATGGATCAGCCTGTGCAGCGGCATTACAAGCAGCCTTGTATAAAGTAGACCCAGACTTACCCATGTTTAACATCAACAACTACGACGCTCGCTTGGTGCAACGCGTTGCACCACTACGCTTTGTGGGCTCCGTATTGCTATTGTTTGGTGTTGCTTCGTTTGTGCTTGCCGCCAGTGGCATTTATGGCGTGATGGCCAATACTATCACCCAGCGCACCCAAGAAATTGGAGTAAAACGCGCACTCGGTGCCACCGAGCAGCGTATCTGCAAAGAGTTTTTACTTTCTGGTACAAAACAACTGTTAATGGGGGCCATGCCTGGCTTGGTTATCGCCCTCGCGTTAGGCTACATGATGTCGGTACCACTTGGCGTTGATTTCTCTGATATTGCACTGGCGGCTGTGGTGCTGACGATTTTGCTCAGTGCAGTGGTGTTACTGGCGGTCTACATACCAACCAAACAAGCCATAGCACAAGAACCCGCGCAAGCGCTGCATAGTCAATAGTTCTCCCAACCGGTATGACAAGGCATTGTTTTTATTTACTATGCTTTGTCATACACTTAACCTAGCCCAAACTATGATTGCAAATTTAAACACCCTATGACCGACCCAATTTTGATCATCGATGATGATGAAGGCATTACCAGAGCACTCAGTTTATTATTGCTCGAAGAAGGCATGCCAAGCGTGTGTGTTTCTAGCCCCAAACAGGCGCTTGAAAGCATCAAACATCAGTCTATCCGTTTGGTGCTAAGCGATCTCAACTTTACGCTAGATACTACATCGGGTGAAGAAGGCCTAGCACTTATCAAGCAACTACGCGAAGACGATGAATACTTGCCCATTATTGCAATGACGGGATGGGGTAGTATTGAAGTAGCCGTAAAAGCCATGCAACTGGGTGCCAATGACTTTGTGCAAAAACCATGGGATAACGAGCGCCTATTACACAGTATTCAAACGCAATTACAATTAGCGAAAGCCAACCAACGCACGCAAAAGCTCGCCACACAAAATCAGCTTTTACAGAGCCAACTTTCTTTGCACACAAATTTTGTGGCCGAGTCAGCACCAATAAAACAAGTACTCGCTACCTTAGCACAAGTGGCAAATAGCGATATCAATGTGCTTTTAACCGGTGAGAACGGCACAGGCAAAAGCATGTTTGCCAAATACTTACACGATATGTCTGGGCGACGCGATGAGTCATTGGTCAGTGTGAATATGGGTGCGGTTAGTGAGTCGTTATTTGAAAGTGAAATGTTTGGTCATGTCAAAGGCGCATTTACCGATGCAAAGTCTCAGCGTATTGGCCGCTTTGAACTGGCTGATGAAGGCACGCTGTTTTTAGATGAAATCGCCAATACCCCCTACTCTCAACAAGCTAAATTGCTGCGCGTGTTAGAAGAGCAACAATTTGAAAAAGTGGGATCAAGTAAAACGCAATCGGTGAATGTGCGTATTGTCAGTGCCACCAATGCTGATCTAGCGCAAGCCGTGCAGGACGGCCAATTTCGTAAAGATTTACTCTATCGGCTCAATACCGTGCAAGTGCACATTCCCGCGCTTCGCGAGCGCGTTCAAGACATCGTGCCATTGGCGTTGTATTTTTTGCGCCGTGCAATCGACAAATATCACGGTATTGGCACTGAGCTGAGCGCATCGGCACAGCAAGCACTTGTTGGTTACGCTTGGCCGGGCAACGTCAGAGAGCTGGCGCATCTCATGGAGCGTGCGCATATTTTGTCTACAACGCCCACTATCAACGCTGAACAACTGGGCTTACCCCATGCTCAACAGAGTGTGTCAATGAGTGCACACCCAACAGATTTACGCACACTTGAAGAAATTGAGCACGAAACATTGAGCCAGCGTTTAGCCCACTTTGAGGGCGATGCCATTGCTGCGGCTCAGTCTCTGGGCCTCAGTCGCAGTACGTTTTATCGCCGCTTGGGTAAAGCGCAACAATAACGCCATTTGGAAAGCCAATGCAAAAACAGCGGTCTTATGAATCACAATTAGCCTGGATATATCTTGCCACGACCCTCCCCTTGCTGCTTTTACTGCTAGCAAGCATGCTGGTTGCTGAGATCTCGTTTTGGCTCATTGCGCTGGTTGTGTTGGTAGGCAGCTTGGTTATTTGCTGGGGAACGGTGCAAATTAAGCAAAAGGTTGTGTATCAACTGCGCACCCAAACAAACTTAGTAGAAGCGCTGGCCAGTGGCGACTACACACTCCGTGCTCGTGTTACGGAACATGAAAATGAATTAACCCCATTGTTTAATGCCATTAATCGACTTGGTGTGCGCCTTAGTCAACAGCGCTGGCAATCGGTCGAAAGTCAGCAACTTGTTCAGACTATCCTTGAAAACATCGACATTGCCATTCTAGCGGTGGATAGCGAGCAACATATTAAGCTGTTCAACCTTGCCGCGAGCAGGCTGTTTTCGCTAAATGAGTCGCATATTGCAAAGCCAATACCGAATGCGCTGGAAGATGTTGAAAACCTACCAGAAGGCCAAAGCAAACTGATTGAACTGCCACTGCAAGGGCAAACTCGACGTTTCAACTTGCATACCCAGCAATATATGAGCGATGGGAAGTCTTATCGGTTAATCTTTTTAAACGATGTTCATGCATTACTGCGCAGTGAAGAGCGTTTGGCATGGCAACGCTTAGTAAGAGTCATGGGTCATGAGATCAATAACTCGTTGTCACCCATTGCGTCTATTTCGCAAACCTTAGCAAAGCTTGTTGCCAAGCAAACTGATCTGGCGATTCAAGCCAACTTGGTTGACAACCTCACTTTTATTCACGAGCGCGCTAACAACCTCGGCCAATTTATTGAAGGCTACAATCAATTAGCCCGCTTGCCTGAACCTAAAAAGCAACCTTACGAGCTTAAAAAACTACTGATTGAGTGTCAGCGACCATTTGAACATTGCCAATTTACCATAATCCCAAAAACCGATGTCACACTCGACATTGACCCGGTACAAATTGAGCAACTTATTATTAATCTGTTTAAAAATGCCAACGAGTCTGCGCAATCCGTAGAGCGCGAATGTGAGATCCGTATCAATTGGCAAATTGAACAGACGCAGTTACGCCTGAATATTTGTGATAACGGCGCGGGTGTCGGCAATAGTGACAATTTATTTGTGCCCTTCTATAGCACCAAAAAGCACGGCTCGGGTATTGGCTTGGTGCTGTGCCAACAAATTGCCGAGGCACACTCTGGTCGCCTCACCTTACAGAACCGAACTGACATCAACGGGTGCTGCGCACAGTTAACTTTACCCCTTAAGTAACAAAAACACCGTAGAAATTATCAATCACCTTGGGTTAATGCTAAATTAGCGATCATAATAACAATCACTTTGTATTTGCTTTATGACGCTTCGTAAGCTCTTAAAACCACTGGGTATTATTTTCACAATGACACTAAGTAACGCATCACTCGCTAGCACACACCTTCCGCTAAACGTGCAGTTTGGGCAAAAACTCATGCTCGACTTTCGCTACTTTTGCCAGCAAGGAGACAGTCACTCATGTCGAACGCCGATGACCAAACTGCCAAAAGCACTGAGCGAGGTGATCAGCAAATATCACATTGGTGGCGTGATTTTATTCTCTGAAAATACCCAAGATGTAGAGCAAATCGTAAGTTTAAACAACCAATTGCAACAAGCGGCACGCAACGCGCAGTACCCTCACCCTTTGTTTATTGCCATTGACCAAGAAGGTGGACGTGTAGCACGTATCAACCGCGAACAAGCCACCGCTTTCACGGGCAATATGAGTATCGGGGCAAGCTACCCTATCCATGGTGATCGTTATGCAACCGCGGTCGCCGATGCAATCGGTAAGGAGCTGAATAGCTTAGGGGTCAACGTGAACTTTGCGCCCACGGTTGATGTGAACATGAATGCCGATAACCCGGTCATTAATGTGCGTTCCTTCTCCGAGAACTCTCAGGTGGTTGCCAAACTCGGCGGGGCTCAGGTCAAAGCATTTGAGGCTCAACATGTGATCTCTGCCCTGAAACACTTCCCAGGCCATGGCGATACCCATGTTGATAGCCACACAGGGTTGCCTCGTGTTGACCACAATGAGCAAACCATATGGCAAAATGATTTGCTGCCATTTCAATCTATTATCAAATCCAACGCACCGGGTATGATCATGACCGCGCATATTCAGTATCCCGCATTGGATAACAGCACGATTGAAAATATGCATGGCGAAAAAATGCTAAAACCAGCCACCATGTCGCGCACCATTATGCACGATCTACTGAGAAACAAACTGAATTATCAGGGCGTGGTGATCACTGATGCACTTGATATGGCGGGGATCAGTGATTTCTTCGACCCTGTCTCCGCGGTCATTGAAACATTTAAAGCCGGTGTAGACATTGCGCTCATGCCCATCGCGATTCGCACGCCAGAGGATATTGTACGCCTAGAAAGCCTGCTGCAGTCACTCATAAAATCAGTGGATGACGGCAAGCTCAGTGAGCAGGAAGTCAATCAGTCTGCACAACGAATTGTTAAGCTAAAACAGCGTTTTATTGATCCTCAATCTAAAGCGTCTGCTAACATTGCGCGCGCCACATTGGGCAATCCAAGCCATAGAAAGCTGGAAGCTGAGTTGGCCCTTGCAGCCATCACCCAAGTTAAGAACACCTATTTGCTGCCTATAGATACCAACAAACTGAACAAAGTGCATATTGTTATGCCCGATCAACGCAAATGCGAAGCTATGCGCCAAGCGCTTGAGAAGTATAGTAAAGCCCCTTTACAAATCACTTGTAGCAGCCTGCAAGGATTTGACCCAAAAATAGCAAATGAAGCAATAACGCAAGCAGACTGGGTGCTAGGCGCGCATGCTAGCCCACAACAAAGTGCGGTGGAAATTGGCGGTATGGAAGACGTCAATAAACTGAAAGAGTTTACACTATCGCGTCAACAGCAACCTCAAGCACTCAAAGCGTTGTTGCAATACGCTAAAGAACACAATAAACAAACGCTGTTTATCAGCTTGCGCGCCCCTTATGAAATAACGCAATTTGCGCCATTGAGCGACGCCGTTTTAGCAAGCTATGCTTATAATATTGACGTTGATAACGACAAGCAGGTTGCAGGACCCGCCTTTACCGCGTTAGCTAAAGTCATTTTAGGCCACGCCAATGCGCAAGGCACATTACCCGTCACCATTAAATAGGAAGCGATTATGTTGTTAAATTGTGATTTAGGAGAAAGCTTTGGCGCTTGGACTATGGGGTTAGATGAGCAAGCCATGGCGGTGATAGATTGTGCAAATATAGCTTGTGGTTTTCATGCTGGTGATCCCGATGTTATAGCAAAAACGCTCTTGCTTGCCAAACAACATGGCGTAACCATAGGTGCACATCCTAGCTACCCTGACTTACAAGGTTTTGGTCGCCGCTCAATGAATTTAGCGCCACAAACACTCATTAATACGCTGCACTACCAAATTGCAGCTATGGATGGTATGGCACAGTGCCAAGCCCTCAGCGTCGCTTACGTTAAGCCTCATGGTGCATTGTATAACGACATGATGGCCAACGAGGTGATATTAGAAACCGTCATAAAAGCAGTCTCTCTCTATCCGAAACCGCTCAAACTGATGATTTTAGCCACAGCAAAACAAAAGCAACATCAGCTGTTGGCTGATAAATATGGTGTTTCTCTGATGTTTGAAGCATTTGCTGACCGACTTTATACAGATGAGGGCCTGCTCACGCCTCGTAGTCAAGCAAATGCCGTTCATGATAAAGCGGCATTGATGGCACAGGTTGAGCAGCTAGTTGCACATGGAACGGTGACGACAAATACCGGTAAGCTGCTTGAACTGAAGGCGGACACGTTATGCGTTCATGGTGATAATGAAGCCAGCATCGCACAAATTAAAGAGATCAGTATTTTACTAACTGAGAAGCGTTCAGTCTAAAACCGTACGATCTCCATGACTTGGCGGCGTTGAAATCACCAACATCGTCAGCATTTGCTCAGAGACATTTTTTAACTGATGTGGCATGTTCGCGCTCACATGCATGCCCTGCCCCGTAGCTAGATTGTGTATCTGATCGCCCACTTCGAGCTGCGCATGCCCTTCTAAAATATAGAAAAACTGCTCCGAGAAATGATGAAAGTGCTTAACTTCCTCTGCCCCCGGTGGCACGCGTTCTTGGATCACACTCAAGCCTTGCGTTGCAGCGAGGTGCCACCCATCACATACGCCACCCCATTGGTAATGTTCGGCGTTCTCAATACTCACCACTTTACTCATCTGCTTTCCTTACCTCAGTGTATTACAACGAACAAAAAGCCGAGCATGAAGCTCGGCTTTATTCATACATCGTAAGTGATTAATTTTTTACGATAGCATTGTGATAAATGTTTTGTACGTCATCGCAATCTTCTAACATGCTCATGAACTTTTCAAAGTTAGCAATGTCATCTTCATTGGTGATCTCAATGTGTGTTTGAGGCACAAAAGTAATTTCATCTACTTCAAAGTTAATGCCTTCAAACGCTTCTGTCAGAGCCGTTTTGGCTTTGAAGTACTCAGTGTGCGGTGCAAACACTGACACCTTGCCATCTTCAACTTCAACGTCAGTAACGTCTACATCAGCCATCATCAAGGCTTCTAGTACCGCTTCATCGTCATCACCATCAAAGCCAAGAATAGCTAAGTGATCAAACATGTGTGCTACACAGCCAGGGCTGCCAATTTTTGAATCTGTTTTAGTAAACGGTAAACGTACATCTTTAATTGTACGGTTAGGGTTGTCCGTTAAACAGTCAACAATCACCATACAGTTACCAGGACCGTAACCTTCATAACGTGCCGCTGAGTAATCTTCACCCGCACCACCCGCTGCTTTTTCAATAGCTTTCTCAATAACGTGCGCTGGTACTTGGTCTTTTTTAGCTTTGTCTATTAGGCGGCGTAAAGACAGGTTGGTTTCTGGATCAGGGCCGCCATTTTTAGCTACAACATAGATTTCTTTACCATATTTTGAGTTAACTTTGGTTTTTACCGCTGCCGTTTTTGCCATGGCGTTTTTGCGGACTTCAAATGCTCTGCCCATCTTAAATTCTCGTTTTATAGATTAAATTGACGAGATTTTAACAAGACTCACGCCATTGGGCTAGCGTTTGATGGGCTTTGCTTAGATCAGGACGCACTAAACGCTTTGACAAGCTCGGGTAGCTCGTCAAAACTGCGCAAAATAAGGTGTGCCTGACTGGCATAATGGGGGATGTCGTGAGGTGCATACAGGCAGGCACGCATACTGGCATTGTGGGCAGCTTGAATGTCATACAAATAATCACCTACATACATACAATGCTCAGATTTAAAATGCCAAAGTTTGGCGATATGGAGTAAGGCACTGGGATCGGGTTTGGCAGGTGCATCATCGCGGGTAAGCATCATCTCGATGGGGAGTTTACATTGAAGGAGCTTCATTTGGGCTGCACGGGTGAAGTTACGCGTCACAATCGCCATCGGCACATTCATTTTTTGTAGTTGCTGTAAGCAACGCACCACGCCAGGCATAGGTTGAGCGCTCTGCGCATCCAGCATTTCGTGTTGGTGTACTATGTGCATCGCTTCTTGGCGCATGTAAGGGGAGGGGAGTTGCTCTATATATCTGAGCAAATCACGGTCATGAGGACAACCGACTTGTGCTTTTATCAGTTGAAAATCCAATTCAGAGCTTACTAAGGTACCATCTAAATCAAAAATGAGTCCTTTGATCTGCTGTTGTAGCATCATCTCTCTTTGTGAGCACACTTGTGCTTTAAGCTGTAACATCATTATCCCTGCCAAAATAGGCC
Source organism: Pseudoalteromonas sp. ATL1 (assembly GCF_058933015.1). Classification (NCBI taxonomy): domain Bacteria; kingdom Pseudomonadati; phylum Pseudomonadota; class Gammaproteobacteria; order Alteromonadales; family Pseudoalteromonadaceae; genus Pseudoalteromonas; species Pseudoalteromonas sp. ATL1. The sequence continues at coordinate 1,060,527 of NZ_JBZYXL010000002.1, forward strand.
AATGTAAGTAATACAATAGGCCAGTTCATTACGACTTGCAAAAATTAAATTACTTTAGAACCAGATTGTTGCACCTCGCAAAGAGCCCCTTCTACGCGTTTAAATACAACAAAATTTATGTGTTATACGTACAAGCCCTCTGTTAGATCTCTCAAGTATTTTCGTCGCGTTCCTCTTAAAGAAAAGCTGTGCTGCAATTGACAATAAAATGTCATGCCAAGTTGGTATTCTTCAGGGTTATTGTCTCTATTATGTAAATAAATAAAAAAAGCAAAAAAAGTTATTGAAATTTGATCGAAATTATCTTTAAAATCCCGCACTTTTTTATTTCGTGCAAAAATGCCATTTAAAGTTGGCCCTAGTTTTGCTGGTATAAATAAACCCGTTTAGCAATAGAAATGTGGTGAGCAGTATGGATTTTTACATCCTGAAAAAACAAGAAAAGCTAGTTGCGATTCCAGCTGATGAGCAGAATTGTAAAGAGTATTTAGATGATGGCTACTTTTACATCGATAAGGTAGCTGCATGTAATGAAAAGTCAGCACTCAAAACACTTCAAACTAAACAAGTGAAGTTGTTCAAAACGCCGGCTCTTCTGTTATTACTTGTTTTACCAGTAATTATTTTTGCGTGGATGCAAATAAGCCGTTAAACATCTCGCTGTGACAATGTTATATTAGCGTTTCAACCGTCAAGGAAACGCTGAATGAAGATATTGCACACGTCAGACTGGCATTTAGGGCAACAGTTTTACGAACACAACCGCGCACAAGAGCAGCAAGTATTTCTACAATGGCTAACCGATGTTTTGTTAGCAGAAGAGATTGATATTTTGCTCGTCAGTGGTGATATTTATCATACCGCCACCCCGCCTGCGAGTGCAGAAAAGCAGCTATATACCTTTGTAAAACAAGCAAAACAGAACTGCCCAAACTTACACATCGTCATTATTGCCGGCAATCACGATTCAGCGAATAGAATTGAGGCTGCAAAGCCGCTGTTGCATTTGTTCGATACGCATGTTGTAGGCAAATTTAATAAACATGCCCCCGCTGAAGTCGTCAGACGCATCAATACGCAAAATGGCCCCGCAGATATCATTGCCATGCCATTTTTGCGCGTCGCGGATATGACCATCTCTAGTGAAGGTCATTATCAAGACGCGGTAAAACAAGCTTACGAAATGGCGCTTGCTGAGCTACCTAAAGACAACACCGACACTCCCACTATTTTGATGGGTCACTTGCATGCCAAAGGCGGAGATATATCGAGTGACTCAGAACGCAACATCGCCATAGGGGGTTTTGAAGCGGTTAATGCCCATATTTTTGCTGAGTTGGCAGACTATGTTGCGCTGGGTCATCTACACAAAGCACAAACCATCGCCAAGAGTGAGCATATTCGCTACAGCGGCACTCCGCTGCCAATGTCATTTTCAGAAAGAAACTATAAACATCAAGTCTTGATTGTTGAGTTCTGCGGCAAGACCGTTGCTTCTGTAAAGCCCCTTTACGTGCCGCGTTATCAACAGCTCATCGTGTTACCCGAACAAGGCGGCGCTGATTTGGATACGTTGTGTGAGCAAATTAACAGCCTAGCACTTAACCCTGACGCGCCACCTAGTTACCTGCGTTTACGCCTAAGTAGCAGTGAAACAAATAGTCAATTTCGCACCATGATTGACGAGGCGCTGGCGTCAAAACCCGTTTTGTTCTGTGGCATTGAACGTGTAAATGAGCAACATAGCCAATCCGATATCAGTTTTTCCGACATTGGTCATGTTGAGCAACTTGACCCGCTTACCTTGCTCTCTCTTGCCTATCAACAACAATTTGACGCCCAAGCAGAAGTACCTGAAGAAATTCAACAATGTCTCAACGATGTAATTAGCTCAATGGACGAAGACATCAGCTCATGAAATTACTAAAACTAACCATCAAAAACCTCGCATCCCTAACGCATGCAAGCATTGATTTTGAGCAAGCGCCATTAGAACAAAGTGGCTTATTTGCAATTACGGGGGATACTGGGGCAGGCAAAAGCACGTTGTTGGATGGTATTTGCTTAGCGCTGTATGGCAAAACGGCAAGGTTAAAAAACGATTTGAAGAATACCGTTGCCTTTAATGGCGACGACATAAAATTGAACGACCCACGAAATTTACTGCGCAGAGGCTGTGCGCAAGGGCAAGCTGAAGTCACCTTCGTTGGTCAGGATGGCGAACAATACTTAGCTCGCTGGACCATTGAGCGCGCCTATAAAAAAGCCGATGGCAAGTTAAAAAAAGCAGATCATCAACTTTTTAGTATCAAAGATGAGCAGCTGATAACCCAATCAAGCAGCGCCACAATCAGCAAAATTGAACAGTTAGTTGGCTTGAATTTCGAACAATTCACGCGCGCCGTGCTGCTTGCTCAACATGAATTCGCCGCCTTTTTAAAGGCCAGTAGCGATGAAAGGGCGCAGCTTTTAGAGTGTCTGACGGGCACAGATAAGTTTAGTAAATTAGGCCAAGCTATTTTTGAAAAACACAAACAAAAAAAAGCGGAGCTTGAACAACTACAAGCATCCATGGCGCACTTTAATGTGCTTAGCGACGAGGCACTCGATGAGCTGCAAGCCCAAATAGCCCTTAAAACTGAGCAAATTGAACAGATAAAACAGCAAGTTGCAAACTACCAGCAAGACATTCAATGGTTACAACAAGGCCAGCAGCAGCAACAAAAGCTCGCTGAGTATCAGCAACAGCTCACCGCACTAGAAATACAGTTAAACGAGCGAGCACCCCAAGTAAAAGAAGCGCAACTGGGTGTGCTGACGGCACAAATTGCGGATAACAGAGCGCATCATACTCGGTTGCTTAGCCAATATGATGAGCTAAAAACTCAGTATGAACGACTTGCTGCTCAAAGCTTTGAATCGCAACTACAAGCAAAAACACTCGAACTAACTCAAGCTGAGCTGGCATATCAAGAAGCAAAAAACAAATTAGAAAACTTAGCGCCGACCATCAAACAAGTGCGCGCTCTGGATAACGAGCGTACATTAGCGGCACAACAGGTCAAGCAAGCCGATGAACAAGTCGCCCAGACGCAATTGCAAATCGTCGAACTTGAAACACAGTTAGCACAGCACCAAAGTACCTTGGCAGACAATACAACGCGGCAAAAACAGCTTAATTCAAAAATAGCCAATGCGCATGCACTCACCCAAGCAGCGCAACACTGGCCTAATTTAGAAAATTTGTTTGCCAATATGAGTGAGCAGAACGCGCGGCTGAACGCATATGCGCTAGAAAAACAAAAGCTGCAAACGACACTCGCGCAATTGTCTGAGCAATTAGCACCTTTAACCGAACAATTGGGTGCCACACAAGCAAATCACAAAGCGCTTGAACAACAACTGCATAGCGTACAGCAGCAGCTTGAACCATTGGATTATGAAACACTGCAAAAACAGCACTATTCAATAAAATCAGCACTGCAACTGGGGCAACAAATTGCGCAATGTGAACATGAACAACTACAGCTCAAAACCAGCATTGATAAATTGCGCCATGAGCAAAATACACTAAAACAGCAATTAAAAGACACCGAGCAACAAGCCGAATTACACAAGCAACGTGTCATGCTGACCCAAGATAATTTAACCCAAGTTCAGCTGCGCGCCAGCAATAAGATCAGCGAATTGAGAGCACAATTAAGGGCGGGACAAGAATGTATGGTTTGCGGTGCAAAAGAGCACCCATACGGCGTTGATCATATCGACAGCCACTGGCAAAACCTTATTAACGATTTTACTGAACAAAAAAATAAGGCTGAACAAGCACAACAACAGTCACAGCAACGCTACAACGCGCAACTCATTGCCCATGAACAAGTGCATGCACAACTGCAAACATCGTTACAACGTCAAGCACAAGTCACAGAACAGTGTGCATCACATACACACCAGCTTCATGAGCTTGGCTTCGCGCAGCAATTAGATAATGAACAAGGACAAGCGCAGCTACTCGAGATAGAACATAACCTGACACAATACAGCGCGCTTAGCAGACAGCAGCAGCAATATTGGCAAGCACTTAATGACGAACAACAGCGCATTGCAAACATCCAAGCTCAACAAACACGCATGCAACAAGAGCGACATACAGTCGATGCACAATTGCAATCGCTCACCACGCAAGCTCAAGAGTTAACGGACGCATACGCAACACAGCAAGCCAAAGCGCAGCAGTACTATCAAGATCATGATTGGTGGCAAAGCTACGCTGAGCAACCTAACCCGGCTTTAGAACGTCTCTCTGCGCGTATAAACGAGTTTTTAAGCTGGCAACAGTCATTGTCTGATTTGCAGCAAAATGAGAAGCAACTTACCTCTGAACTCAGTTTTAGTGAACAAGCCCGAACAAAACTGAGCACAGCCTTGAATGAGTTACAACAAAAGCGACGAGATCATCAGCACACACTCGCAACACTCAATACGACTCGTGAAAGCTTGCTGACGCTGGACAAAAGTGCAGATGATTGGCTAATGCAATTACAGACGCAGCTGGAAACGACGCAAGCGCACGTATCAACAACGCAACACAGCGTTGCTCAATTAGAGCAAGAAAAAAAGGAGCAAGCGCTCAAACTCACGCATTTGCAACAGCAATTAAGCGACAACCAACAAGAGCAAGCAACCACCTCGGATCGTTTTACACAGTGGCTAAATACGCAACAACAAACGCATCCAGAGCTTAACGAAAGTAAAGTGACGCAATTACTCACTTTGCCTGTAAGCGAGTTTGAACAATGTCTCAAACTCAACCAACAGCAGCAAGATGCCTATGCACAGGCGCTAGCCAAGCTCAATCATTTGCACGACGAAATAGAACAGCACCAAGCGAACACGCGCACGACAGAGTCGCAACAAGTAGTGCAAGAACAGCTGAATTTAGCAGAGCAAACGTTGGCGGATACGCAATCTCAATGGCTTGAATACAATACCAGCCTCAAGCAACACCAGCAGAATGTCGCTCAACGCGCTGAGCAACAAATTAAGCTATCTGAGTTGCAAACGAAATACGAACATTGGTATTTACTCGATAAGCTGCTTGGTGATGCCACGGGTAAAAAACTACGTAATATCGCACAAACGCAAACCCTGAAAATATTATTGCAATACGCGAATCAACATCTGGCGAGTTTATCAAAACGCTATCGTCTCACTGTCATTGGCCATTCACTCAATATTGCTATCATTGATAAAGATATGGCAGATGAGCAGCGTTCCGTGAACACTTTATCCGGTGGTGAGTCATTCTTAGTGTCGCTTGCGTTGGCTTTGGGCCTCGCTTCGTTGTCGGCCAACCAAGTAAGAATTAATTCACTGTTTATTGACGAAGGATTCGGCACATTAGACCCGGAAACCTTGAGTGTTGCGTTGGATGCACTAGACTCACTACAAGCCCAAGGCCGAAAAGTAGGGGTTATTTCGCACGTCAGTGAAATGACGGAGCGTGTCGCTACGCAAATTCATGTGAAAAAGCAGCCGGGCGGTTACTCAAGTATTCAAATCAAAGGATAGGGCAATGCCAACATTTCAAGCCGACGAAGCGCAGCACTATGAGCAACGTATTACCCGACTTGTTCCCGGCTACGAACTCCTGCATGAACTGACCGCTGCACAATTAAAAGTGCTCCTTCCAGACGAAGCGACAATTTTGGTTGTGGGTGCAGGCACCGGCAAAGACATTTTAGCCCTTGCTCAGATGAACGCGAATTGGCATTTCATCGCACAAGACATTTCGCCAGATATGTTGGCGATCGCAGATCAAAATTTTACTAACTTGGGGTTACGTCAAAGAGTCACCATCCATTGTGGTTCGCTAGAAAACCTAACGGAACATATTGATGCTGCGCTGTGCTTGCTTGTTATGCATTTTTTGCAAGATAACGGGGATAAACAAGCACTCTTAGAAAGCATTCGTAAACAATTACCCAACAGGGCGCCTCTATTTGTCGCCGATTTAATGGCAGAAGAAACAAGCTTCGAGAGAGAGGCGCAACTTGCTGCATGTAGGGCATTAGGACTGACGGAAGTCGGCGAACAACGCATGCGATATAATCTACACCATGAGTTTTTTGCGCTTGATAGAATGCGCCTAGGAGAATTGCTTGAGCAAACAGCTTTTGGCACACCCCATTACTATTTTAAAGCGCTGGGGTTTACTGGGTTTGTTTGTCGTGCCGAGTAGCAATATAGTGCAATTGCTTTTGTAATGTATGCAAGTTGAAAGGCTTTACCATCATGCCATCAATTTTGGCCGAGATAAGCGTTAACACAGTGGCTTTTTGATCATCACAACTGACCACTAAGATACTCAACTGTGGTTGATCTTGTTCTTGCCGAACGCGCTCAATTAATTGCTTGCCATTCATTTTTGGCATATTAAGGTCGGTGATCAGTAAGTCAAAGCGAGTTCGCTTTAACAACTCTAAAGCCTGCTGACCGTCAGTCGCCTCTACAATGTCATCATATTCCAACCTTCTGAGCATATTAATCATCACATGTCGCATCAAAGGCATATCGTCTACAACGAGTATTTTCATTCCTTGCTGATCATCCTAAAGCATGCAAAAAGATTGTGTAAATTTTAGTCCAACCCTCTAAGTATGTCGCATAATTTATTGATTTTTATATTGCTTAATTGGCGATAATCTAAAAATGGCGACACCACGAGTCGATATGTTTTATCAACAGCAAACTCTTCATCTAACCACACCAATGAGTTAGTAAAAATATGATCTCTTAATAACTGCTTAGCATAGGTTCGACCAGCAATAACATGATATTGATACTGAGAGGCATGTAAATCTGGAGGACTAAATAGCAACGCCTCTTGGCTGTGCGCCTGCAATAAGCAATCATCTCGATATGATTGCCACGAGGCAAAGTTAGTAAAATTGTGATCTGGATGCTTGAGTTGCGCCAATACCTTCGCGTAGACATTAAATATTTTACGCCATCCATTGCCACAAGCCTGATTGATCGCCTCAATTTCACCTAGGCCAAGCGCTTGAACACCCTCTAATTTGTTGTATTCCATCATAGAAGGACGGTGCTCAATATAAATAGCGAGTAACCCCGCCGGTTTTCCAAAGCCTTGAGTTAGTATTTTCATGGTTTGGCTTGACGTAGTATGCGGTCTAGCGCGTTACCAAACGCTTGTTTATCTGCGCTAGAAAGCTTCGCAGGACCACCGCTCATTTCTACACCACTACTACGCATGGTATCCATAAAATCACGCATATTTAAAATTGATTTAATATTGTGCTGTGTATACTCCTCACCCCTTGGATTAATTGCCAAAGCGCCCAGCTCAATGACTTCTGCTGCCAGGGGGATATCAGCAGTAATGACCAGATCACCTGCTTGCACGCGTTTTACTATCTCATTATCGGCAATATCGAAACCTTTGCTGACTTGCAGTAGGCTAACGTATTTCGTTGCAGGCACTCTCATCGCATGGTTTGCAACTAACGTTGCCATGATCTGAGTACGCTCAGCAGCTCTGAAAATGATTTCTTTCATTACCGCTGGGCAAGCATCTGCGTCGACCCAAATTTTCATCATGGTTTTTATATCCTTCGTTACTTAGTAAATAAGTGATCTTAACCTGTCGAGACATCGTAACCTATTAATTATTTAACCTAAACTCGGGATAATGGATATGACAAAGTTAGTTGTGTTAATCCATTACCAGACCAAATCATACAGTGCTGTTATTTTTGTGAAGTTCAAGGCGAGTTCGCGTACGTAATAGCGAGCTATTGCTAGCGAATTCAACGCAGAAATACGCAAAAAGTGCAGTGCTGTAGCATGTTGCTTATCCCGAGTTCAGGTTATTTACTTTAAAACGTTTGGATTAAGTATGAGAAATACCCTATTTATTGTGTTTTGTTTGGTGCTTCTAATTGCGTGTACTGGAATACCCGATGGAATTACCCCTGTAAAAAACTTTGAGTTAGACCAATATCAAGGTAAGTGGTATGAAATAGCGCGCTTAGATCATCGTTTTGAACGTGACATGAGCAATGTCACAGCCACCTATGAAGTTAATTCAGATGGTACGGTGAGCGTGACTAATAAAGGTTTCCACATGCTGGATAAAGAATGGCAGCAAGCAATTGGCACGGCTAAATTTGTTGGCAAGTCAGACGTGGGGCACCTAAAAGTTTCTTTCTTTGGACCATTTTATGGATCTTATGTGATTTTTAAGCTCGATCAAAAAAACTATCAGTATGCATATGTTACCAGTTACAACAAAGAGTACTTATGGCTACTTTCTAGAACCCCCACTGTCGACCCCGAATTGCTCGAAGATTTCAAGCAAACGGCGCAACAATATGGATTTTCAGTAGAGCAAATTATCTATGTTCAACATAGTGTTATATAAGAAAATTTCAAAAAATTAATGTAAACCCCCTTTACAGTTAAATGACAAGCTTTCACTCGCATTTGCATCTTCGACTTATAACTGTATGAAAATTTTAACATTACTGTCAGTACCTTGTAATACGACAACGACATGCTGTTGCCTCCTCAACAATAATTAGCAATGTATAGTGGAGTAACAGTATGAAGCGTTTAGCTTATTCTTTGGTAGCGTGTGCCGTCACACTTGCGCTTACCGCGTGCGATGGCGACGATGGTGCCAAAGGTGAACAAGGTCCTCAAGGTGTACAAGGCGAAGCGGGTCAAAATGGTGCTGATGGTATTAACGGTCAGGATGGCACCGATGGCCAAAACGGTACCGACGGTCAGAACGGCGCAGATGGCCAAAATGGTACTGACGGTAAAGACGGCAAAAGTGGTGGCAATAGCCTAAATGGTCTTGTACGTATAGCAACAGTACCTCAAGGTGCTGAAGTAACAGGCCTGTTCTTAACTAAGCAAGGCGACTTGTTCTTCAACGTACAACACCCGTCTGACGAAAATAGTAAAGCTGATAGCTACAACGGTAAAGTATTCAACAAAGGGACAGTTGGCGTATTAACGGGCGTTAACTTTAACGAGTTACCAAGCAATATCGTGAGCTCACCTGTACCAGATGCAACCTCAGAATTAGAAAAACAAACGGTTATCTCTGCCATCGGTCAATATCAAGTATTAGGCCAAACAGGTGACCAGTTCACTAGCCTTGGTGCTAAAGGCCTAACGGGTGGCTTGGGTGTGCACTATGGTATTGTATCTAAGCAAGAAATCATCAAAAACGATAACCCAGACTTCAACGGCTTTATTCCAACATCAGACACTGAAGGTTTCTTATTTACCAACTGGGAATCATACCCAGGTGGTATGAGCCGCTTGAAAATGAGTAAAGATACCAAAGGCAAGTGGTCTGTTACTGAAGCTATGATGGTAAACTTTGACGGCGTAAAAGGCACTGCTGCAAACTGCTTTGGTTCGGTATCCCCTTGGGGCACGCCTCTGACTTCTGAAGAATGGATTGTTAATTCAAAGGTCGACACTACAACAGATCCTAGCTGGAATGATCCGGCTGATACAGGTACTGATGGTATTGAAGCGTTAGTTGCACCTGATTTCCCTAACCCTTACCGCTATGGCTATATTGCTGAGGTAACAAACCCAACCACAGATACACCAGATGTTGTTAAACACTTCACCATCGGCCGCTACGAGCACGAAAACTCGGTGGTTATGCCTGACCGTCGTACTGTTTACTCATCTCAAGATGATACGGGTGGTGTGTTATTTAAGTTTGTTGCGGACCAACCGGAAGACTTAAGTTCAGGTACGCTTTATGGCGCTAAATTGACTCAAGATGCGGGCTTAAACGACCCAGCGGTTACTGGTTTTGACATTACATGGGTTAAGCTAGCAACGAGTACCAATGCCAATATTGAAACTTGGGTTGCTGAATACGACAACATCACAACCGCTGATTATGTCGAAGGGAAAACCAGTTACATCTCTATGGCTGACGTACAAGCTTGGGCTGACGGTAAAGCAACTTACCCGACTGTCGCTGAAGGTGGTAGCCCAGTAACGGCAGGCAAGCCAATGGATGACCGCGTTGCCTTCCTTGAGTCTCGTCAAGCTGCGCGCTTAAAAGGTGCGACTGCTGAATGGCGTAAACTAGAAGGCCTTAGCATCAACCATGACCGTGTACTTGAAGCCGTGACGGGTCAAGATGTCATAGCAGGAGAAGTCGTTGAAAAAGCGTACATGTACATCGGTATCTCAGATCTCGACAACACCATGATAGATGGTGAAGGTGATATACAGCTTTCTAACCGCGTTAAAGACTGTGGTGGCGTATACCGTGCGTCAATTGACAACAACTACAACCTGACTCGCATCGAGCCAGTCGTCATGGGCGCCACTTATCGCTCTAGCTTAACAGGCGCAGCACGTTGTGATGTAAACCAGCTTTCTCAACCGGATAACGTGATTGTTATGCGTGATGGCCGTATAATCATCGGTGAAGATGGTTTCCAAGAAAACAATACCCTGTGGTTATACGACCCTAAAGCTAAGTAATAACCTAGCTAATAAAACGGCGCTCAACAAAGAGCCGCCGTTTTTTTTGCCTAAAAATCGGAAGTCATAAAAATGAAATACCCAACTTTGCTCTCCCTACTCGCCATCGCCTCGCTTGCTGGATGCGATGATGCAAGCCAATATAATATTCAAGCGAAAGCCAGCGCCGCTTCAGCGCCTTACGACAATGCGGCACATATTCCCGCGCTCGCATATTTACAGCATGACGAAGTCTATAACGCCGAGTCAGTGATCCCACCTCAGTGCTACACCAAAACGGATGGCGTTAATAACCCCTGTTATGCCTGTCACCAAACGGATAAGAGCGACAAAAATAAACCGAACCAAATGTTTGATGGACATTTACAGGGGAGCTATGACTTTTCAGACTTAGGCACTAAAAATCATTGGAAGAACTTATTCATTGATAGAACCAAGCTAGTTCAAGGTATCAGTGATGAGCAAATTCTGGCTTGGATCAACCACGATAATTACAGCGAATTTATTGCCGCTCAAAAAAACAATACTAATTGGACAGGGGAGATAACCCCCATCGAAAACTTAGCCTATCCAGACAAAGCATTCGATGAACTAGGCATTGCCAGAGACGGCAGCGGCTGGGTGGCATTTAACTACAAACCTTTTCCTAGCACCTTTTGGCCAACTAACGGCTCAACAGGGGATGTCATGATCCGTTTACCTGAGTCATTCAGAACGCAGCAAGGCGTTTATAGCCAAGATGTGTACCTGGCTAACCTAAGCCTAGTTGAAATAGCACTCAAGGGCTTAGAGGGCATATCAACGCCACTTATTGATGAGGCTAGGGTAGGGGTTGACCTAAATGGGGACAGCCAACTTAGTAAAATTGACTACTTGGCTAAACGAGCGAATTATCTAGGCGACACGCAGGAAACGCTCGCATATCAACTTTACCCAGAGGGTACCGAATTTTTACATACAGTGCGCTACATCGGCATAGATAAAGACGGCAATATCTATAATGCACCGCGCATGAAAGAAGTGCGCTATATGAAAAAACATAAGTTTAAGTCTAAAGCGGCACTGGCAGGCTCCTATTACAGAGAAGCAAAAGAGAAGTCATTTGAGCAACTACCGCAAATCTTATACTTAGGCGATCGCGGGGTGAATAACACATTTGGCTGGACTATCAATGGCTATATTGAGGATGAGCAAGGCGCACTGAGACCTCAGCACAAACAGGAACTCGCCTTTTGTAATGGCTGCCATAAAACCATTGGCTCAACGTATGACCAAACATTCTCATTTGCACGTAAAGTTGAGGGGCAAAAAGGCTGGGGCTACATCAACCTAAAGTCGATGACAGATGTACCTAATAAGGGCGACCAGCAAGGCGAGTTTCTGACCTATATGCAACGCGTTGGCGGTGGTGATGAGTTTAGACAAAACCAAGAAATGCTCATGCGTTGGTTCAATAGAGATGGCTCAGTCAATGCAGACAAGGTCAAAAACACGTCAAGTTTGTATGAACTTATTACGCCATCTCCAGAACGAGCGTTAGCCCTCAATAAAGCTTATTTAACCATCGTGAAAGAGCAGAGCTATATTTTTGGTCGTGATGCGACCATTACTGAAGCATCAAACGTCCTCCAGCATGTCGATGAATCTCAAGCCCCTTTAGAACAAGCACATAGGTATGTTTGGGATATGCAACTTGACTGGTCTGAAAAGTAGCCTTGATAAAAAGTTGATCTGTTGCTCAGATCAACTTTTTACTAACTAATTTTCCCGCTCAAAGCCTGAGAAAGAAGATGTTTTAAAACTTACTTGATAGTTAGCTGAAGTCAGTTTCAGCATGAAAATGGGCACTCAAATCGGCCATTATGCTCGATTTGAGTATGCTTAAAACCAAATAAGCTCGAATTCCCCTTTCTCGAGATCATCATTTTACTAACTATGGCTAGATCACACAGGCAAACTTTCATTTAGATCACATTTTTACTAACTGATTAAGCAGAAAAGCGCTTTCCTATTACATAACCTTTTATTAAACAGTCTGTTCCAAAATATCAGATCAAAATTTTACTAACTTAAAGCGCATAAAAAATCCAGTAAAATGGCTTCATATCGCAAAAACATCTCAAAATTACCCCAATATAGTCCAAAAAAATATCCAAGATCAGAGTTATACCAAGTGCAGCGATGGAGATGCTTTCAGATCACTTTATTACTAACTACAGGACTTAAAACCAGGCCTTAGATCACTAATTTACTAACTTAAAGCACATTCAGATCACGATATTACTAACGAGAGTGCCCATTTAATTGTTTAGATCAGATTTATACCAACTTAGCCTTGGTAAAAGTCTGATCTGTCTTTGTAAAACTGTGACAAGTCCCATGGTTATGGTGTAATACAAGTTATCAGTACATAAAATACTGATCTGAAATAACAACATCCCGGTGTACAATTTGCCGAGTTAGTAAATATTGATGCCTAAGCATCCTAGCTAACAAAGAATTCAAATAAACGGTAAGTAAAGAATGGCAAGCGATATAACACCTTTAATACAACAGATCCGAGCTTGCAAAGCATGCGAACCCACTCTACCACTGGGTGCATCTCCTGTGATCCAAGCATCCTCCAATTCTAAAATATTGATTGCCGGTCAAGCACCAAGCCTAACCGTGCATAGAACTGGTAAACCTTTTGATGATGCAAGTGGTAAACGCCTGCGCGCTTGGTTGGGCGTAGATGAAAGCCGATTTTATGATGCGGATCTGTTTGCCATTGTACCGATGGCTTTTTGCTACCCAGGAAAGGGAAAATCGGGTGATCTCCCGCCGCCATCATTGTGTGCCAAAATTTGGCACGACACAGTATTAACGGCGCTCAGTAGCGTGGAACTCACGGTGATCATAGGTCAGCACGCTCAGAAATATCATATAGACAAGGATAAGCCGCTCACTGAACAGGTTGCCAACTGGCAGCAGTACTTACCTCAGCGCATCGTTCTTCCTCATCCCAGTCCCCGCAATCAATTCTGGGTAAAAAACAATCCATGGTTTGAGGCGTGTGTACTGCCACAACTTAAAAACAGGGTAAAACAGATATTATCACCGTAACCACATGCCTGCGCAGATTTGAGTGTGAAAACAACGTACTCTAAAAGTGGTTATTGACCATTCTCAGCAAAAGCTTTGAGTTCATTGCCTGATAAACGATAAATGATCCATTCATCTTGTGGCTTTGCGCCGATACTTTGATAGAAGTCGATAGCTGGCTTGTTCCAATCTAAAACCACCCACTCAAAACGTCCACAATCCTTTTCGAGCGCTAGCTGAGCCAAATATTGCATAATAGCTTTGCCCGCACCATGGCCCCGTTTGTCCTGCGCGACATATAAGTCCTCAAGATATAATCCATGCTTGCCCAACCAAGTAGAATAGTTAAAAAAGTACACGGCAAACCCTATCGCCTCGCCATCTTGCTCGCAGATCACCGCATGTGCTCGTGCATGCTCGGTAAACAGTTTGCTTTCTATTTCTTCTACTGTATTGAGCACGGCATCGGGCTCTTTTTCATAAATGGCAAGATCAGTAATAAATCCTAAAATAGTAGCCGCATCTTGTTTTTGTGCCGCGCGAATTTGAATGCTCATATGAATACCTGATTAATTTGAAAGGTTTAGTGTATGATAAAAATCAAAATGAAAAAAATGCATAGTTTGCAAACACTTTATGAATAAGGTTCATAAATGTTACCTAACCTAGATCTAAATTTACTGAAGCTATTTGCTTCCTTATATAAAAATGCGTCTGTTAGCCAAACAGCACAAGAATTAAACCTAAGCCAATCAGCCTGTAGCCATGCACTCAATCGGCTCAGGCAAAGATTAGGTGACGAGTTATTCGTGCGCATTGAAAACCAAATGGTGCCCACCGTCTTTGCCCAACAAATAGCACAAAACGTCATACCGGCTTTACAACTCCTTTCTCAAGGCCTAGCGCCAACAGAGATGTTTAATCACAATGAACCCACCACATTTACTATCGCTACCACCGATTACACCGCTTGGTGTCTTAAACCTCTGGCTGATTATTTTAACGAGTACCACCCACAGATAAACTTACGCTTTGTTTCTTTAGAGCAGCGGATCCCGCAAGACGCTTTGCAAGACGGTCGATTAGACTTTGCATGTGGTTTCTCTCATCAGTCTCAACTTGACCGCTTGGAAAGTGTAGAAGCGCTTTTTTGGTTTTCTGATAAATATGTAACTGCGGTGTCAGAGCAACATCCACTTGCATCGAAGGCATCTTTATCATTACACGACTTTTTACGCTATCAGCATGTATTAATTGCCCCGTGGAACGAAACCAAGGGCATTGTTGATGTTGCCCTAGGCAAGGTGAAGAAAACCAGAAAAATAGCCATCACAGTACCTCATGTCTTAATTTCTCCCTACTACTTAAATAACTCGCTGCGATTACTTACTTTGCCAGAGGCTTACGCAAGGCAAGTAGCGGCGTCTTTAAACTTAGTGATATTTCAACCGCCTGTACCCGTCCCCAACTACGAAGTAAAAATGTACTTTCACAAGACCCGAAAGAATGATGCTAAGTTGCTATGGTTTTTAGAAAAATTTAAGGTGATTCTTAGGGCGTGTTGATCTTTGCAGTGTGTTTTTGCAGCAGTCATTCGGTTATTTTGGCAAGGCAGAGCCTGCGTCGCATAGTTATTCTATGTAAGTCAGGCGATAACGCAGAAAAAATGACCGAATGACGCTGCCCTACGGGTTCAACCAAAGGCTTCCACTACGGCGTCATGCGCTACTCGCATAGTTCACTATGTGTCATAGCGCATTTCTGGTATTGAAAGCCTTTGATTTGAACAAAAATCATACCTCAAAGTTCAACACGCCCTAATTTGTAACGGCCCTTTACAAGCAAAATAAAGGTTATTAGATCCACAAACGGCCAACGTGCGTACCACTATATATTGAATAAAATAATGGTGATAAAAATGATACGCCTGTTGCTCGCAATTTTAATATGCTTGTATACCACTAACGCAACCGCTTCGATAGCACAACAGCTATTGCCCAACGCACAAGCCGTAGGGAATAGCCCAACACTCACCTACCTATTTTGGGACGTGTATACAGCCACATTGTACGCGCCGAATGGGCAGTTCAACGATGATCAACCTTTTATATTGAAACTCCAATACCTTCGGGAATTAAAGGGTAAAGAGATAGCAAAACGCTCAATCGAAGAAATTGAACTGCAAGGTTTTAACGATCACGAGCAGTTGCAGGTTTGGCTTAAGCAGATGACCAATATTTTCCCAAATGTTTATGATGGAACAGAGCTTTACGGACTGCGCACCAAAGAGGGCGTAAGCAAGTTTTTTAAAGGGAGCGAGTTTATTGGCGAAATCAACGATCCCAACTTTGCAAAGTACTTCTTTTCGATTTGGCTCGGAGATAAAACATCACAGCCTGATATGCGAAAAGAGCTGCTCAATCTAAGATAAGGGAGAAAAGATGAAAAAGACGATAGCGACACTGCTAATGCTGACGGGATTATCAGGTTGTGGGATCAGTATTGACCCAGATAAATACCTATCTAACGAGCCTAAGTTTGAACCATTTGAATTTTTCCATGGTAATGTCAATGCTTGGGGCATAGTCCAAAACCGCTCCGGGGATATTGTCCAACAATTCACCGTCACCATCGAAGGTAATATCAATTCGTCTGGTACGTTAGTCTTAGATGAAGAATTTACTTACCAAATAGGCCAAGGCATAAAGCGACGTGTTTGGGAACTGACTAGGTTGAATGACAACCGTCTTGAGGGCAAGGCAAACGACATCCTCAATCCTGCAACGGGGCAGATTTATGGTCATGCGATGCGCTGGCAATACAGTATGGACCTACCCGTAGACGATACTTCTTATCGCGTTAATTTTGACGATTGGATGTGGGCATTCGATACACAAACACTGATCAATCGTTCTTATATCAAGAAGTTTGGCATAACGATGGCAGAAGTAACCATCTTTATGCAAAAAGCCAACTAGACGGTTCATCAGAAGCGATAACAGCAAACGCGGTTATCGCTCGAGGCGTTAATTTAACGATAGCTCCATAAAAACACTCAATGGATTATCGCGATAAAAACCAAAACAATCACATCGTTCAAAACCCAAGTTTTCATATAAATGAATCGCTTCAGTTTGTTTGCTACCTGTCTCTAAACGGATCAAGGGAATTTGTGCTTCACCAGCATAATGCAGCAATATCTGCATTATGCGTCTCGACAAACCTTTACCACGGTAACTTGGGCGTACATATAGACGCTTTATTTCACCGTAAAGTGTTTTATCAAACTGCTTTACAATTGCCCCACAGGCGACAATACCATCTTCATTTTTTAATCCAACGGCATGTACATTAGGCTGACGTAATTCTTCTAATGATAAAGACTGCGCACTTGCAATTGGATATAAGGTATTCATGAGTCGGTCGATTTCGGAAAAAACTTCAATAACACTCGGGTCTTCAGGGTTCAATTCGACTAACTGCATAGGCGTTTCTCTGTAATTATCGTATTTTTGCAAATAAAAAACGTAAACAGACTATACAGAGTTGAAAATAATGAACAAGTAAAATTCGCTCACAGCAACATTAATTGAGCTAAATTTTCTGCTTAGAAATGAACGGGTATTTTGGAAAGGACGGGGGAGTACTTGAATTTATACCACAAATTGCAAAAACTTAGAGACTACATCTATTCGTTATTAGACTGCTCATTACACACCTCATACGTGCATTGCGTGTGCTCACCCTCGACACCAGTATGTTCTGCCTGAGTCGGAAAAGTGAATAAAGTTAAAGCTAATAGCAATAGTGTTATAACGACCGTAACAGGCAAAGTGAGTTGCTGTTCAGAATCTACATTGTATGTACGAAACAAAGCCATGATGCGCTCCAAAAAATACCTAGCTAACTAAAGCACAACATCCTTGAGTGAAACCTTTTTAGTATTAGCGAATAAAACTACGTAATTGACTAAAGTATGAGTATTTATAACAAACGAACAAAAAAAACTCAACCTAAGTGATTAGTGGGAACTGAGAAAGCAATACAAAAAAACTAAAAAACTCAATTAATTTACTTAAAATCAATGAATTAATAAACTCATCTGACCAGATAAAAAATTACACAAAAATACTATAAATTAGCTGGTAGGGCTTAGTTTTACAGGGAGGCTAATTAAAAAAACAGGTAAAAATGGCTGAAATCAATCCGTAAAGGACCTTTACAACAAGGTGAGAAAAGAAACGAAAAAATACGTTTATAGCGGCTAAAAAATTCAGCGAACATCATCGCCTAAGAAAAAGGGAGCAAGCAGCTCCCTTAACTAATATTAATTAAAGCTTAACTGGGAAACCTCTGTCACGCATCAATGCGCTAACGTCGGCATCACGTCCACGGAACTTGCGATAAGCTTCTGCCGGGTCCATTGCATTTCGAACTGAGAACAAGTATTTCACTAGGCGACCTGATACTTCAGGATCATAAAAGCCACCTGGCGCACTTGCAAATGCTTCAGCAGCATCCGAAGTCAATACCTCAGCCCATAAGTAACCATAATAGCCAGCGGCATAACCTTCACCAGAGAATACATGGCCAAAGTGCGTGCTACGGTGGCGCATTACCAGCTCGTTTGGCATACCTAGTTTCTCTAACTGTTCCTTTTCAAACTTAGCAGGGTCAATCTGCGCAGGATCTGTACTGTGATATAGCAGATCCATGATTGCAGACGCCATATACTCCGTTGTTGCAAAACCTTGATTAAAAGTTGCTGACTTTTTAATCTTCTCGACCAACTCTTTCGGCATTGGTTTACCAGTTTCTTGATGAACTAAGAACTTATCAATTACTTCATCAGTCGTTAACCAACGTTCAAGTAACTGAGATTGGAACTCAGTATAGTCACGTACACCGCTATGTGAGCTTGGATAAACGACATTGGCTGACAAGAAATGCAGCGCATGACCAAACTCATGGAAATAAGTCTCAGCGTCTGACCAAGAGATAAGAGTCGGCTTACCTTCAACACCTTTAACAAAGTTTGAGTTGTTAGAGCTAAGCACATTCGTTTCACCTTCAAGCGTAGTGAACTCACGATAAGTCGTAGCCCACGCACCTGAGCGCTTACCTTTACGAGCAAATGGGTCTAAATACCACAAACCAATATGCTTTCCAGAAGTTTTGTCTTTTACTTCCCATACTTTTACATCAGGGTGGAATACTGGCACCTTACCAGCTGGCACTTCAGAAAACTCAAAGTTAAACAAGCGACCTGCAACATAGAACATTGCTTCTCTTAGTTTATCTAACTGTAAGTACTGTTTAACTTCGTTTGAATCCAAGTCGTATCTATCTTTACGCACTTTCTCCGCGTAAAAACGATAATCCCAAGGTGCAATCTTAATACCCGCACCTTCTTTGTCTGCAATCGCTTGCATGTCCGCAACTTCTTCATCGACACGTGCTATTGCTGCTGGCCATACTTTGTTCATTAGCGCCATCGCATTGTCTGGGTTCTTCGCCATGCGATCTTCTAAACGCCACTGCGCATAGTTTTCGTAACCAAGTAAATTAACGCGCTCATGGCGCAACGTTAAAATCTCTTTGATGATTGCATTATTATCATACTGATCGCCATTGCCACCACGGTTGTAGTAGTTGTTCCACACTTTCTCACGTAAATCACGCTCGCTTGAGTAGGTCAAAAACGGATCCATTGAAGAGCGCGAATTCGTAATAGCATACATGCCTTCTTTGCCGCGCTCTTTTGCCGCTGCCGCAGCCGCTTCAATAAATGATGCGGGTAAACCTGATAATTGCTTGTCATTCAAGTAAACGACATAGTTTTCTTCGTCAGCAAGCACATTGTTTGAAAACTTTGTGTACAGAGAAGCGAGTTGTTGGTTGATTTCTGCGTAACGCGCTTTTGCTTCACCAGTCAATGTTGCACCATTACGTGCATAGCCGTTATACGTCAACCATGTAATACGTTGTTCTTCGGCAGATAACTGTTTTAATTCATCACTCTCATAAACCGCTTTAATACGAGCAAACAATTGACTATTTTGCGTTATTTTCGAGTAAAATGCCGATAGTTTCGGTGCCATTTCCCCTTGAATTGCACGTAATTCAGGGCTCGACATATTAGAATTCCAAATACCATAGTAGGTATAAACGCGGTCTAGTGTTTTACCCGATTTTTCAAGTGCAACAATAGTATTTTCAAAAGTGGGTGATTGCGGGTTATTCGCAATTTTTTCAATTTCAGCTAAGTTTTCAGCCATTGCAAACTCAAGTGCAGGCTTAAGATCAGCAATATCCATTTTGTCGAATTGAGGAACGCCTTGATAAGGCCCTTTAAACTGCTGAAGCAGCACGTTCTGCTGTTCTACTTGCTCAACAGCAACCTTATTTTCTTCTACTGTTGTTGAATTACAGCCTGACAGTGCAAGTACAATTGCAGCACTTAGAGCCGTGATTGTTGGTTTTATCATAGTGTGCTCTTTTGATATTTTGTTTGATTTAAATTTTAATTTAACGCATGTAGTCTATGGCAGGTACAAAAAACTGCAACCAATAAGCGGTAAAAAGACAATTATTGCGGCAAAGCTAAATTGTACTAATGATAACAGTGACCAATAATTCAAAGGTGGTCAAAGCTGAAAACGCTAAACGTTACATGCATGGGAGGGAAAATGGAAATTGGTATATTCATCTATGATGGAGTGAAAGTGCTTGATTTTTCAGGTCCTTATGAGGTTTTTTCAACCGCAAACCGTTTTACTTCCGAACACTTAAGTGTCAGCCTAGTTGCCCCATCTCAAGCCCCCGTCAGAACAAGAGGAGGGATGAGTGTCAACCCCCATTACAGTATCTACGCCAACCCACACTTTGACCTGTTAATCGTCGCCGGAGGAAAGCACAGCGGCATTATGAAAAACCCAGTTATACTTCATTGGCTTGCGGAAACAGCGCAGCATACCAGAGCGTGTGCTTCGGTATGTACTGGCGTTTTTCTTTTTGCGGAAGCAGGGCTTATTGATGGTAAGAAAGTCACAACCCACTGGGAGGACCTAGAAACGCTTAGAGCCAATTACCCTCAGTTAGAAGTTGTAGAAAACACACGCTGGGTTGAGGATCAAAATTTTACTAGCTCAGCAGGGATCTCTGCTGGCATTGACATGAGTTTATCTATCCTCAAAAAACGCTTTGGCGAAAAGCTCGCAAAGAAAACGGCACGTCAAATGGATTATCCATGGCCAGGCAACTCATAAATACACTATTGATAATCCATAGTAACTCGGTGTCAACTCGCGGCATTCAATATATCTGCATCTATCTGCGCATATACGGAGTGTAATTCTCGCTCAAGTTGACTGTGCAATTGTTTATACTCACTAACGTGTTTGCTATCAGCGGCTGACTGCTCTAATTGCCCAGCAAGATGGTGTAACTGCTTCGCACCAACATCTCCCGCTTGGCCTTTAATTGCATGTGCAGATTGCTTTATTTTTTCGACAGATTGATGTTCAATCGCGTCTTGCAGCTCGGCAAAACGTGCTTTTGAACTTTCCTTAAAAAGCTCACAAATTTTTATATACAATGACTCGTCTCGCATCAACCTATCAAGCGCAGCTTCTTTGTCTAATGTCGGTAACTGTTGCTCATCTGAAAACTCATCTCCATCTTGCTCTAAATATGCATCAACAACCTGAGCCTCCGACAGCGCCATGCTTTCGTCAGCGCAATACTGAGCAAGCTTGTCAAAAAGAATTGTCGCGTTAATAGGCTTAGTAATGTATTCATCCATACCTGATGCCAAGCACTTTTCCTGCTCACCCAGCATAGCGCTGGCCGTTAAAGCTATGATTGGCACTGACTTGTATTTCGTAGTGCCCCTTCCCTCTCTAACAGCCTCAGTCGCTTCATAACCGTTCATAACAGGCATATTGCAATCCATTAAAATAGCCAATATATCCACATCTTGCGCCGCTAACTGGTTCAATTTATCTAGGAGTTCATGCCCAGAGTGAACGAGAATAGAAGTGATATTATGCGTATTCAAAATTCCCCTAGCGACTTCAAGGTTTATTTGGTTATCATCGACAACGACCACCGTTTTACCTACCAGAGATAAAAAGCGTCCTCCCACAGTTCCTTGGTTTGTTCTTGGACTTGTATATTCAAACAAACTTAAAGCTGTTTCTTTATCAAATGTAGCAAGCACATCAATATAGCGAGCAGGCTTAGTAAATGCCGCTAAACAGTTTTTTGGTGGTAAAGGGTCATTGACGGGATCATAGATAAAGCATGCTTTAGTGTCGACGTGCGGTGAGGTTGAGAGGTTTTGTCCAAGTTCAGTGCCAAGGTCAATTAACCAAAAGTCAGCCTTATTTAAGTCACATAACTTTGCCCCATACAATGAAAAGACTTTTTTCCAATAAGCTTCTTCAGCCTGAGTTTTTGTCGCTAAAAACACATATTTATCAGCTAAAAAAGGGACTACCTCTAACCGTTTAGCATCGGCACTATGAAACGGCAAAGAAAACGTAAAAATACTCCCTTTTCCTTTATCGGAGCGAAACTGAATGTCGCCCCCCAAAAGCTCACATAGCTGCTTACAAATAGACAAGCCGAGTCCGGTTCCACCAAATTCGTTGGTGATTTCTTTAGACTCTTGTTGAAACGCTTGAAACATATTCGCTTGCTTGTCTTTGGCTATGCCAACCCCAGTGTCTCTTACTGACACTTCAAGCCACACTTTATTGTCATCCAGTTGAGTAGCAGCGTGTATATAAACGCCGCCCTTATTTGTGAACTTAACGGCGTTGCTGAGCAAGTTATACAAGATTTGTTTAACACGAGCCGCATCTCCCGTAAGACTCACGTAACGCACATCAACGACATCCAACAAATACTCAATATTTTTTTGCAGCGCATCAATACCCACAGAGCTTGCAACATGCTCGAGCACTTGAATTGGATGAAAAGGGCGAGCATCAATTTCTAGCTTCCCAGCTTCAATTTTCGACAAATCCAGTACGTCATTAATTAAGTTTGTGAGTGTTTTAGCGCTGGTATTCATCATATCTAAATAGTTGATTTGCTGCTGACTTAATGGCTCCCTTCTAACTAAATCCAACGTCCCCAATATACCGTTTAACGGGGTACGCATTTCATGGCTTATGCTTGAAATAAATGCACTTTTAACTTTTGATGATTCTTCTGCGCGGCGCTTTTGGTAATTTAATTCCAATGTTCTTTGTTCGACCTGTAATTCCAACGATGCATTGATCCGTTCAATTTCCGCCTTCGCCTCATTTCTTTCCGTTACATCACAGATGAACAGCGCAAAACCAAGTAATTCATCTTCGGTCGAATGGATAGGTGAAACGGTTAAATACAAATCAATATGAGTGTTTTGTCTTTGAATACTGATTTCCAATGAGTCAAGCGGCTTATCACATGTCACTTTAGTCAGTGTGTGTTGCAAAAACTCCGGCGGAATGTCTGGTTCAAGTATCTTATAGGTGGGTGCGTTTATTTTTTTTAACTCAGGAAAGAGCAGTTCAGCCGCGTCATTATAACTGGTAATTTTAAGCTCTTTATTGAACCCAATAATTCCATCAGACGCCCCATTAATGATATTCGCCAATTGTGAACGCGCCTCAAGCAATTGATGACTATTTCTAAAATAGAGCCAAAGCACAAATAGACCCACACTGGAAATAATCGCTATCACCGCCAACAAAGCGTAGGCATCCACTCTGTTTTGCATCAAGTGTTGTTCATAACGCGCATAAGGCATAGCGCTCACTACCCAAACTTTTCCCGCAGGAGAGACAGTGGACGTATAAAGTTCCTGTTTCTGAACAAGGTGTACAATTTGAGCATTATTCCTGTCGGTGACCTTCATGATGGGGTCCAACCGCCAAGGCACCTCAGCATAGTAAGACTGCCAAGTCACTTTGGGCTGTAAATCTTGAGAAAAGCGCAGGGCTTGCTCTGGATGATAGACAAAATGTCCATCATTTGTGAGCAACTGC
Organism: Pseudoalteromonas sp. ATL1; assembly: GCF_058933015.1. NCBI lineage: Bacteria > Pseudomonadati > Pseudomonadota > Gammaproteobacteria > Alteromonadales > Pseudoalteromonadaceae > Pseudoalteromonas > Pseudoalteromonas sp. ATL1. Next base: position 1,084,202 of record NZ_JBZYXL010000002.1, read on the forward strand.
AATTGCAACCCTTCTGGTATACTTCTCAATATTTCATCGATAAGCGACTGCCCATCAATATTAACGATCAACACAGCAAACAGGTCGTTTTTTTCATTAAAAACCGGCGTAGAAATACGTAAGGTGGGTTCTAACGGGAACGCTATCGTGCCACGTTCTTTATTTAGGTCAATTTGTGATGCGTATATTCTTCTTTCAGGCAGCTTAATGGTCTCAACGAAGTAATCTCTATGGGCTTTGTTTTGGAGTTTACTATCAGGCTGAACAACAACTAAGCCACCATACCTATCACTCCTAACCAGTTCATCCCCTGTTGATGCATCAATTAAGCGTAACTGCTTAATGTCGCCATAGGTATGCATCATTGACGTAAAAATGGTCCCTAAACGATTTTTCCATTGTTGCGTCGTTGTGCCATCTTTTGGATCTATATTGTTATTGTTTGCAGCTCTTGAAATGCCTTGAATAGGCGGTGTATCGACCAAAAAATGAATATAATCTTTGTATTCATGTACTTCATCATCAAAAACACGCTTTTTTAGGGTCAGTAATTCTGATAATTCTGTGGCCACTTGACGCTCAGTTTGCTTTATTATTTTGCCATCAAAAAACCACAGTACTGCAACAACAACGCATATAAGCGTGAAGATATACAGCGCAAACGAAGAGGGCTTTAACCAATTTTTTGTAGTTCCAATACGCACTTATAGCTCCTTAATAGACGCTTGATTTTTACCACTGTGCTTTGCTCGATATAACTGCTTATCTGCCGAACTTAACCACACTTGGCCATCTGTTTGTGTAACTTCAGGGCTATAGACCCCACCAATACTCAATGTGATTCGCCCCAAAGACGATGATTCATGCTGTAAATCCGCATCGTATACACATTGATTAAGCGCAGCTGAGAGTTTTTCTAAGCCATGCTGGTCGACTTGAGGCACAATACAAACAAACTCTTCTCCGCCATAACGAACCACTGAGTCTTCGCCTCTTAATAGGTTGTCTTTAATGATATTTGCAACTCGCTTTAGGCAATCATCACCTTTTAAATGTCCATAGAAATCGTTGTATTTTTTAAACCAATCTATGTCTGCCATGATCAGCGAAAATGCATCATGGTTACGCTTTGCATAAGATAGCTTTTTATCAAGTTCGAAAGTCAAATAGTGGCGGTTATACACCCCGGTTAAGCCATCAATAAATGCCATTGATTTGAGCAATTCATGTTGACGCTTCAACTTCACCTGGGCCGCTACTCGATGCTTTAAAGTCAACGCATTGACGGGTTTAACAACAAAGTCGCCGCCACCCGCTTCCCAGCATAAGGTTTGTTCATTATCTAGATTATGAGAGGTAACAAAAATGACTGGAATATCCACTGTGGCAGTATTTTTTTTAAGCCGCTTGCAGGTTTCAAGTCCGTTCATGCCGGGCATTTCCACATCCATCAAAATCACATCTGGGAGATGAGATTGGCAATACGCAATGCAGTCCTCACCGCTGGCACAACATGCAACATCATATTCTTCTGATAGTATGGTTTTAAGAACAAGCGCATTAAGCTCGTCATCTTCTACCAACAATAGTTGTGCGGATGCGGTCACTTTTCCATAAGCCTCAATGATTAGGAGAGCTACAGCTAACTGTAGTTTATGTCAAAGTAATTGCAAAAAGTCAGGGCTCAGTAACACAACAGCGCTGAGTACTGGTCCTGAATAATTATTAAGAAAGGTTACAAACGGTTATGTGCCGAACCGTAATCTATGCAAGGACCCTTAGGCACAATTTGGGTTGGGTTAATTAAAGTGTGGCTGTAGTAGTAATGACGCTTGATATGATCAAAATTAACCGTGTCCATCACTTCTGGCCACTGATATAACTCACGGATGTAATTAGCAATGTTAGGGTAATCTTCTAAACGCTGCTTATTGCATTTAAAGTGACCGTGATAAACAGCATCAAAACGGATCAGTGTCGTGAACAATCGCCAGTCCGCTTCAGTTAGCGTATCACCTGTGAGATAACGAGCGCTTGCCAGCATACCCTCTACTTGTTCGAGCGCCGCAAATAGCGCCTCATAAGCTTGTTCATAGGCTTCTTGAGTCGTCGCAAAACCACAGCGATATACGCCATTGTTGATGGTGGTGTACACAAAGTCATTCACTTCATCGATTTTGTGGCGCAATGCGTCAGGGTAGTAATCATCAGTATTCCCTGTTACCTCATTAAAGGCCGAGTTAAACATACGGATAATTTCACTCGATTCATTACTCACGATGCGATTAGTCTGTTTATCCCACAACACGGGGACGGTTACACGACCACTATATTGTGGGTTGTGGCGAGTATACACTTGATGCATAAATTGCGAATCAAACAGCGCATCACCCGTACTACCTTGCGTTTTATCAAAGCTCCAGCCATGTTCAAGCATATCGGTGCTCACCACAGAAACCGAAATATGTGTTTCAAGACTTTTTATTTTCCTGAAGATCAGCGTTCTGTGTGCCCAGGGGCACGCCAATGACACATATAAGTGGTAACGCCCTGATTGCGCTTTAAAACCCGCTTCACCAGTCGGACCTGCGCTACCATCCTTTGTTACCCAATTACGCAATTGCGCTGCTTCACGTTCAAATTTACCGTCACTTTTGGCCGTGTCATACCACTTATCATGCCAAGTACCGTCAATGAGTAGTCCCATCTCTTTCTCCCTATTTAGACAATTTCACCAAACCGGCCTTGTTGATAATCTAACATGGCTTGTTCTAATTCCTCACGGGTGTTCATGACAAAAGGTCCCATATGTGCAATTTGCTCTTTAATGGGTTGTCCTACCAAAACGAGCATGCCTAATCCAGCCTGACTTGACTCGATTAATAGCTTGTCTTGCGGTTGCACCTCCAATAAATGACCTTCTGAATACTGTTCGCCTTTTAACTGGCCACTGTAGATATAAAGCAGCACCTTGCCCTGTGCTGACACATCCAACGTTGCTTTTGAATAGGCAGGCAAAATTAAATCTGCAATCGCGCCTTCGCCAGCAAGACCTTGTACTGCACCTGAGATACTTTGCCCATCCATTTGCCAGTTGCCAGCCAGCGCTCTCAACTGTGCTTCATATTGGTTTTTCAATACCGGCATGCTGCCAGATGATGAATCTTGATAACGTGGTGCATTCATTTTTTGCTTTGCTGGCATATTCAACCAAATTTGAAAACCGTGAAGCCCTTCAACTGCATCTTTTAGTGGCATTTCACTGTGCAATACGCCTCGGCCAGTACTCATCCATTGTGCATCTCCTGCACGAATGGCTTTCTTGTTGCCCATGTGATCTTGATGCTCAAATCCCCCTTTGAGAATATAGGTGAAGGTCTCTATTCCTCGATGCGGGTGCGGTGGAAAGCCGCCAATATAGTCGTTTTCATTATCCGACTTAAGCTCATCAATCATTAAATAAGGATCTAGATATTGATTTTGAAACCCAGCAATACGGTTAATACTGACCCCTTCACCGTCTTTTGTGGGATAAGATTTTTGCACTCGAATGATGTTCATTATGTACTCCTAAGTCGCACACTTGTTGCTGATAAAGCCCACTCTACCACGGTAATATACGATTAAAAATTAGCAAATTATGGGTTATTCATTCTTAAAATAAGAACATTGTTTGCATTTTAAAAACAACGTAGGACGTGCAAAAAAATCATAAAATAAAACGAAACGTCTCGATGAAGTATTTGCACAACACGGTATCACTGAGCATCAGCGTATTTGGCATCCTCTGCAATTTTTTACAGTGGGTGAAGTAACCCGCCAAGCAATCGCCACTGAAAACCCTGATTATGTGCCTTATGCAATAAAAAGGGTCTCTACGCCAAGTCATGGGATGATCAAACAGAGCTAGAGCAACATTGGCTCTCTTATATTAACGGGCAAACAACGTTAGAAGATGCTTTGCAGAACTTAGCAAAAGCCATCAAAAACCGAGCTTAGTCAGCTCGATATTTAAATAGCAAACTTTTTAAGCTCGCCTCGGGATCTATATCTTCAAATTCAGGTGGGTTTTCTAAGCGTCTAACAAACTGAATGTTAGGCGCTTGTTCTGCCATTTCATCTATCAAAAATTGCGAGGTTAGGCTTGGATCATTCACACACGCCAATACTTCGCCACCTTCACTCAATAATTCAGGCAGGCGACGTAAGATTTTCTTATAATCTTTGGTCAGCGCAAAGCTGCCTTTTTGAAAAGAAGGGGGATCGATGATGATCATATCATAAGGCCCAAACTTACGAACTTTGCCCCACGATTTAAACAGTTCATGACCTAAAAACTTTACTTTCTCAAGCGCATGACCGTTGGCTCTATGGTTATCACGGCCACGACTCAAAGCCGCTTTGGCCATATCTAAATTCACCACTTGAGTTGCGCCACCTGCTATCGCAGCCACAGAAAAGCCACAGGTGTATGCAAATAAATTCAGCACATTTTTGTTTTGTGCATTGTCTTTAACCCATTGACGACCCATGCGCATATCCAAAAACAAACCATTATTTTGCTTGTTGCTAAGATCCAGCAAAAAAGTCAGGTCGTTTTCAACTACGGGCTGTTCTTGCTTCAATTCTCCGAACAAAATTTCAAGCTCAGTGGTGGTACGATGATGTAGCAAGATGCTTTTTACATGCTGCTGAAATAAAGGCAGTTGCAGCCAACCGTCAACCATCGAGCGCAATGCGTCTATAAATTCAGCTTCAGGTTGTTTGAACAATGAGATCAGCAACTGGCCATCTAACCAATCAACCGCAATATGTTCCAAGCCTTCAAAGCGTCGGCCTCGGCCATGAAACAGGCGGCGTACTTCATTTGGGAAGCTATCCAGTTGATGAATATAGTGATCGAGTTGAGATAAGGCTGCTGAGATCATAATTACGGATGATTAATCAAAAAAAGAGCGCCATTGTACGCCTATTTTCAAAGCGCCACCACTGATGCGGCGTGCGATGTCAAAATCGCGTACCGCATCAGCACAATTATCACTCTTGCTGATAAACAATTTCACCATCGAGCAAGGTCATAACCACTTGAGTGTTTTTAATTTGTTGCGCCGTTGATTCAAACAAGTTGCTATCCAGTACCACCAGATCGGCACGCTTTCCGACTTCAATACTACCCACTAAGGTGTCTTGCTTCATCGCGTAGGCACCATTGATGGTATAGGCTTCAATGGCTTGTGCTAGCGTGACATTTTGTGGTGCACGAGACAGCGCATGACTAATGCCAACAAATGGATTGAAGGTGCTGACATTCCAATCACTGCTCAGAGTAAGCGTTGCACCTGCATTGGCTAAACTTTTAATTGGGATCAGATCTTGTGAACGCTCATAACCAATCAGTGGAATATTTTCAGCCCAATGGCTTGGATCGCTAAAGTCTCCCGCCACTTGCGCATCAGCTATCACACCCAATTTGTTAAAGCGTGGTATGTCTTGTGGGTCAACTACTTCTAAATGTGTGATACGGTGTCTTGCATTACCACCAGAGGCATTTTCGATGGCATTGAGCGCTTCATGAATACCTCTGTCACCAATACCATGAATATTGAAATTAAAGCCGATTGGTTCCAATGCCTTGATGTATTTTTCTAAGCGAGCTTGGGTAAAGTAGTTAAGCCCTTTATTCTCAAATAAGTTCAGCCAATTAACATCGTACGGCTCATGCATGGCTGCGGTGCTGTTAACCAAAATACCGTCCATGTAAAACTTAACTTGATCCACTTTTAACAAGCTATTGGCACCGCGCTGGTACATAGACACTAAACTTTTGAGCTGACGTTCATCGTTCATTTCTGGATAAGCCCACAGCCCTAAGCTTACACGCAACGTGAGTTTATCTTCATCGGCAACACGCTGCCATGTTTCAAGGTGACCACGTTGCCAGTAAGTACGCGCATCACTAATTGATGTGATCCCCACTTTGTTTAATTCCGGCATGGTGTATTCAATCAAGCCTAAATAGTCTTGTAAACTCGCATCTGGGCGCGAACGCATCGCCAGCTCCATCACCTGATTACCCGCATTATCATACAAAATACCATTTAAGTTACCTTGTTCATCTTTACCTATCACACCACCCACAGGATCAGCGCTTTGTGCCGTGATCCCCGCAAGCGCTAGCGCTTTACTGTTGAGCCACATAGAATGGGATGTTTGCTCCATGATGATCACAGGGCGATCTGCAACCGCTTCATCAATTACCGCCAAAGGCGCGTTTTCCATCTCTAATAACGTGGCAATTTCATGACCATAACCAATCAACCAGCTCGCATTCGAGTGTTGCTGCGATGCTTGATAGATCATATCGATATATTCATCCTCAGTCGCAAAGCCTGGAAGCGTAAATTGCGTCACTTCAGACGCTGATTCCAAAGGGTGAATATGCACGTCATGAAACCCAGGCAGCATCATTTTACCTTTTAGGTCGATGACTTGTGTGTTGTTATCTACATACTCATTCACATTTGCACTGTCACCCACGTAAATGATTTTGCCATCTTTAAGCACCACCGCTTGCGCCCATGGCTGATCACTGTTGACGGTATACACTTGCCCATTGGTAAACACCTTAGTGGCTTTTGAGGTTTGCTCAACAGCGATTGGTTGATTAGTGGATTGTGTCTGCTTTGTGTTGTCGCCACAGCCTGACAAAGTACAGCTTATTGCTAATAGTGAAGTATAAATAAACATAGAACGACTCATAGTTGACTCCTTAGGGTTAGCAATACACTATCAAAGCAGTGGTAACGTTAAGGTAACAGTATAGGTGAACATGTTAGTTTTACTGGTGGAAGATGACTCAACACTCGCGACACATACCATCGACTTTTTGGCGCACGAGGGGATTGAGGTCGATTATGCCAGCACGGTAACTCAGGCTTTAGCCATCAGTGCCCACCAAGTTTATGATGCCATCATCCTCGATATCAATTTACCCGATGGTGATGGGCTGACCTTAGCTACGCAATGGCAAAACACCCGCAAAGAACCCATTTTATTTCTCAGCGCGCGCGATGGCTTAGAAGACAAGCTCAATGCTTTTTCTGCTGGCGCCTTAGATTACATCACCAAACCCTTTGCTTTAGCAGAATTGGCCGTTCGTATTAAATTGCTGGCACGTAAAACAAATGGTGAGCCACAGAGCTGTTTTGAACTCGACACGTTGAACGTTAATCTCGACGCCAAAATTATTACCCGTGGCGAGCGGGCCGTTGTGCTTTCCCCACAACAATGGCAACTACTCGAAATTCTCATTCAGCATTACCCAAATCCGGTAAGTAAAGAGGCCATACTCAAACACATATGGCCCGATCAAGACTGCAACAACAATATGTATAAATCCCTATTAACTCGCCTACGTAGTAGTCTTAGCCGCGAGCAGGAACCACAAGTATTACAAACCCTAAAGAAACAGGGTTTAGTGCTTAGAGTTGAAAGTTAAGGTCGTCGCATGAGTAACAAAATTACCTCTCTCACTCGTTACATCAACTTACGTATTACCGCACTGATGCTCATCGTCACATTATGTTGGGTCGGCGTGGCTAAATATGGCTATGAATTTGCCCAAGACGATAGTGCCACACACTATTTGTATTATGACGCCGAGCAAGCTGTAAAGCACCTTTACAGCTTGCCCTACGCCGATGACTTCAAACTTATAACCCGCGAGTCCAAAGACCTACCAACGGATATTTATCAGGTTTGGCAAAGCGGACAACTGACTATAAACGAAGTCACCTTAGTACAGCAAAACGATAGCGATGTTTACGTACTACCGTGGCAGCAACCTGACTCGGTTAACTCGCCTATTTTTGTACTGCACTATTTTGACACGCATGAAGACTTGCCCATATTGCCTTGGCTATTACTGATGATGAGCGCATTAAGCATACCAGCACTTGTCGTCGTGATCCGCAGTACCTTGCGCATTAAAAGACAAATAAAAAACCTCACTAAACTCACCAGTAGCAATAAGCAATTTAGTGAAGCAGGCTCGTTTGTGGAGTTTATAGAATTTGCACGGGCTTTAAAAATAGCGCGCCAAGCCGAGCACTATGCACAACAAAAAGAACGCCTATTAAGTGCCTATCTGAGTCATGAAGTGAGAACGCCCTTAACGCAAATTCAACACGGCATTTCTCGCTTGCAACAGCTGGACGATATTCCACTGGAAGCCGTGGATGTATTGACCACTTTAGAGCAAGCACAAGCGAGGTTAAGTTCAACCAGCCACGCAGTACTTGCGCTCTGGCAACAAGCTGACGTCGAAAAGCTGCCTATTGATATTACTCAACTTATAAAAAGCATCAGCGCTAAACTTGACCCTGACCATGCATTAATCCAATTGGCACTGTCGCAGCAACCCATGTTCGTCATGCTACATAAACCCTTGGCTGAACTGATGTTCACACAAGCCATTGAAAACGCTAAACAACATGGCAATGCCCCGTTAAAAATCAAACTCGATGAATCTCAGTTAGTATTTGAAAATAGCTATGATGAACCAGCTAAAGGCTCAGGGACAGGTCTTGGCCATATGCTGATAAAACAAGTATGCCAGCGCTTAGGCTGGCATATGGAAGTAGAAAAAACAACAAACCACTTTGTGCTTACAATCAGCTTTAACCCTCAGGGTTGATCTGCGCCGACTGCGCATAACGCACAAACTCAGAATAAATAGAGTCCTTTATTAATCTATCTGGTGTAAAGGCATAGTAATGCTGATATACATTGTCGATAGGGCCAATAAAACACACATCTTTGTTGCGCTCTATCTCCTCTTTAACCGACAGCGGGGCAGGGAACAAGCCAAACCCTTGCTGGCCTAAAGCTATCATCAAGGCGCTGTCATCAACATGTCCAGCAATGCTGATCTCTATGCCAAGTTCGTCTAACCAATAGTGAATCGAGCTGGTCACAGGACTGCTTTTGGCGGGCAATACAACGGGCACTTCAGACAAAGAGTTAGGAAAGCTTGCCTGCAAGTTCGGCTGCCAAGACTGGCGACCAAAAAACCCGAGCTGGCTTTTACCAATTTCATGACAAAACACCTTGAATGGCAAACTACTGTCGAGTGGCTTATCGGCCAACACTAAATCCAGCTTGTGGGTTGCCATTTGCGCTAACAACTCCGCCTGTTGGCCATCAATACAATGTAAGTTGGCAATGCGCTCATTTTCAATCAAGGGGGCCAACCATTTAGACACCAAAGATTTTGGCAGTGAGTCTGAAATCCCCACTTTTAAGGTGCGAGAAAGTGAACCAATATCACCTTGAGTCGTTTCCAGCCATTCATGGGCAATCGCGAACATATCGTCAGCATATTGCTGCGTAATGCGGCCAAATTCAGTGAGCCGAAGCCCTCGTCCTTCCCTTACAAACAAAGACTTACCTAACCTTTGCTCTAAGCTCGTTATCTGCGCGCTTACGGTTTGTGGCGTCAAGTGCAATACCTTGCTGGCACCCGCAATGCTGCCATGACGACTCACTTGCCAAAAGTAGTACAAGTGGTTGTAGTTAATGTTGGTAATCATTCGTTAATACCTACCAATAAGTAAGAAATAATCAGCTTTTTTCTTTTCATCTACCTTAGTAGATTTACAGTGTACCTGCAATATTGGTGCGACAAATTAAATTAATTAACGGATAGAACCAAGCTATGAAACTAAAGTTATCGATTAAAGACAAAACGGTGACCTCGGCGATGAAAGTCAAACTGTCTAAGCTGATAACAGAGCAATTAAGTAAATATGTAATGAACATTCGCACTGTGGAGTTACATATCGACGATATCGAGTCTCGTCAGCATGGCGTTTTAAAGCAATGTCGTATCAATGTGCAGTTACCTGGGTTGCCCAGCATCATGCTCAAAGCGCGGGGCAATAATATGCTGCAAGCAATTAAACGTGCACTTCATAACAGCCAAACGGTATTGGCTCAGAAGTATGCGATTGCTAACTAACTTTACCTTCCTTATTTTTGCAAATACGGGCCAAGTAGAGCGGTTGAAGCATAACAGACCATAGTTCCAAAAAATCCCAAGCACTTGCAGCGGCACGGAGGCCGCTCTATTTCAATAATCTAATAAAGTTTACCTCGCTGGGGCCGATAATAAGGGCAATTGAATACGGATATTATCGAGGCTCAAGTGAAAATAGCACTGACACTTCATCAACAACTTATGCCTACTTCTACTAAAAAGGCATCAGCCGACGACGAACTAAAATCAAGCGAAACCCCGACTCTTCGCATGACCACCGAGACCATGAAAAAAATCAACACCCTCAATGAAACTGAAGAAGAAAAGGAAGACAAAGATAAGCCCGCGCTACCGCCTCACATCGAAGCATTGATAGAACAAAGAAAGAAAATCAAAGACCAAATTAAAGAACAAAAAGAGCAGCTTGAAAAAATCAAAGCGCGTGATGACTTAGATGACGAAACGAAGATGATGCTGTTACAACAACAAGCAGATTACCTCGCGCAATTGAATATCCAGCTCATGGGGATCACTCAGTCACTGCAAGATGCGCTTAAAGAGGCAGGGATCAGCGATATGAGTTTACTAGCAGATATTTTGGTTTAGCTTGGAATAAAAAAGAGAGCGAATACATACTTAACTCCGTTTTCGCTTGTTACCACCAATAAAGTGACTAGCCCATTTATGCTCTACTCACGCCAAAAATCACGCAGAAAAGTATACAGAAATAACACGTATCGATGCATATCAAACGCTATCTCTATCTAATAAACTAAACTGTATGTGGTAAGCGTTGTTATTCCGACAGAGATGCTCCTGCTTTTGCTGTTGTGTGCTTAGTTACTTACTGGTAGATAGAGAAAATAGAGGTCTTTATGAAAACTGTACTTGTCGCCCTATTATCATTTTTACTCGGTGTTTTTATTACGGGGTATATTAGTTTTAATATTGCGATATTGCCAAGCTATGCGGGTCAATACAATATGGCGTTGGACTACTATTCTACTTTAGAGCAGGGTAAGCAGGAGGAAGCACTGACGAGCCTTAAAAAAGTTTATCTTCCCAATCAAAGTTGTTTTATACACCAAATTGTTGACTCGCCTTGGGTGATCCACAAAACGTATTATCAAGCGTCTTTACAATCGGGTTTTGCACACATAGGCGTTGAGAAGAGCCAAATTGAGTCTTTTTGTGATGATTTAAATCTAACTGAGCTGAATTAGTGCTGTAGGCCAGATTTAATTAAATCTGGCCATTACAGTGCTTATCCTAAACGAGCGTTGCTCTGTAACTAAAAACCCTAATTTCAGATAAGCTACTTGCTGACGTGAACACGCTAGGATCACTGACGTGTTAAATTATTCTGATACAACCCGTGCAAAGCACCTTCGTACAAGGAGGAACGCATTAAATTTGCTTGGCTAATGGAGAAAAACTTCAGTTGTGCATCTAGCACTCGCGCACGCATAAAGTTTTCATGCAGTTCGCTATTAATACAGTTCGATACAATAAACTGATCTGCACACGGTAAAAAACGATGACCATCTTCAGGCCCTTCACTAATATGGCCAATTAATCCAAAGAAATGCCCTAATTCATGTGACAAGGTTTTCCCTTGAGTATAACCCTCAGCAAGTTCGCCTAGTGTACCAAAAACGCCATATTCAACGGCAACACCAATTTCATCATCTGGCGCAACTCCAGGAATAAACGAACTGCCAAGCGAAGCGACTTTGCCGTGACGGTCTCTATCTTCTCCCACCCAAATATTGATATAGCGTGTTGTGTCCCAAGCATCAATCCCGCCTTTATTCGAGTTTGCGCGCTCCGGCGAATTAGGTCCCATAAGTTCTCCAACCACCACACGATTGATACCTGTGGTTTGACTACCATCAGGTGCTGTAGTTGCTAGATAAAACTGAATCCCAGTGTCCGCAGCAACACGTTGATGCTCTTGAGATAAAGTGCTAAGTTCTTGACGGTTCATAGCTCTGAAATGTTCGTTTGTAGCAACTATCTGTGAACGGATCTGCTCATCAGACAACTCAAACAGACCATTATCCATCACATGTACCACAACAGGTAAGCGAATACGCTCTGGTAACAAAATAGGTTGAGCGTATAACGACTCAAATTTTGCACTGATCTCACAGTTAGCGGAAACGTTTTTAATCGTTAATGTGTTATTTGACTGTTCTCCTAAACAACCTGTTAACTGAGTCAACTTTTGATCTGTCTCGGATTCGGCGGTTACTGTAAAACTTTGCCCGACAGTAACAGTTTCAGGTACTCCAACTAAACGACCGTAACCTGTCACCAAACTCGTCACAGTCACCTTGTCTGCCTGAGGATTGTTCGCCTGGATGTGAATTTTTATATGACAATTTTGCTGAATATTAGAAGCAAAAACTTTTCCTTCAGCGTTCAATTGCGCATTACACCCTTGGATCTGTGTTACTCGATATTCTGATTGCAATGATAAGGCAAAACTCGCCGATTTTCCTTGCGATACTTGTTGCTCATGCGTTTGCAAAGCTGCTCCCGCTCCAATAACTTCAGCAGTTACCTTTAATTTTTTTTCTGACAATGTAACTTTATCAGCAGCTACATCATCGCCAGAACCGGAACATGCTGATAGCAACATTACACCTGCAGCAAGCAAACTTTGCTTTGTGAAAGACATACTCTATTACTCCTTTTAAAGCCGGTTACGATTAATAAATTCAAAGACCGGGCAAAGTATGTTCACGACTTTATATTGTCAATATAAATGGGACTAACACACATTTTATACAGATTGATTGCCTAACAAACAAAACGCTCTTGTTAAGCCCCTTTACAAAATCACCGCCGCGAGGTCTGTAGCAAACTGCTCTGCAACTTGCCCATCGACTTTTTGTACACTCACTCGAATGGCTTGCGATACATGATCAATATCAAATGCGCTGCCCGCTCTGACCAACCAACCTCGGCTAGAGAGTTCAAATACCGCTTGTTTACAATCTCCTCCCACGGGGACCCAAACATTGAGACCATCCGTCGTTAGGCAATTTTGCATACCTTGATTTTGTAATGCCTTAAGTAATAAATCTCTTTTCGACGCACAATCAAATTTTGCTCGCTGCAACTGTTGTTGAAAAATGTCATTGCTCAAGCAGGTGTGCACCAAAGACTGTAACACGCGGCTAACCCATGACATACCGGGGGCGAGACGGGTGTTGATACGTGCGACTGTTTGTGGATCAGCCGCCACAAAGGCCATCCGTAGGTCAGGCCCTAACCCTTTCGAGACCGAACGAAAAATCGCAAAGTGGTGCGTGCTTTTTGGGATCACAGAGTAATGTTCCGTTTTTGCCATCAGCGCAAAATGATCATCCTCCATCACCAACACATTAGGGTAATCACTGAGCACGTTGCGTAACAGCGACGCGCGCTCTTCAGTTAAGCTCACACCCGTTGGATTATGTGCTCTTGGCGTAATAAGTACCGCTCTTGCGCCTTGTTGTAACGCTTTGGCAAGTGCATCAGGGCACATACCATATTGGTCTACCTGTGCGCCAACCACTTGCATGCCCGCTAAGCGGATCGCATTTGCGGAGCTAATATAACAAGGGTCTTCCACCACCACAGTGTCACCCGGCAGCAAGTGCGCATTCATCAATCGCTCTAGGGTATCAATCGCACCATTACACAACGTCATTTCAAAATCATTTGTGCACGAACTTGCAAACCAATTGCGTCCATACTCCAGTATTGGCGCTATTATGGTTTGTTCGCCGTACAAAAACTGCTGCAACTGAGTATGACTGGCCACTTGGTTGAGATCGGGTAACCATTCGCGTTTGGGGCTGCCATCAGCCAAATCAAATAAAGCGGTATCGGTCGCGCCTTCTTGTTCACCCGCATGGGTTTGCTGACTAATACGCGTGCCTAATCGACCTTGGCTGATCGCAAGCCCCGCTTTAGTTAACTTTTGATACGCTGCTGACACGGTATTGCGGTTAACGCCCAATTCTTCTGCTAGCTCTCTTACAGAAGGCAGTACATCGCCACAAGCGAGTTTTTTTTCACTAATGAGTGTGCGTATTGACTCAAAAATATCCTGCGCAGTCTTGCCAGAAATGTTGACTTTCATTTTTGTCCTATGACAATATCTTTTTTGTCATGGGTCAAAGATAACACCTTTACCCACGTTATTAACTTTTGAACTGCTTATTTAAGCAAAAAGGAGCGCTAATGTTTACTGGTTTATCTGCTTTTCCAATTACGCCATTTAAAAATGAGCAAATTGACTTCGATGCATTCGAAAAGTTGCTCCTAAATTTAACCGAAGCCAAGGTAGACTCTATTTGTGCGATGGGCTCTACCGGGCTTTATCCTTATTTATCAAGACAAGAGTTACAAAACGTCGCAAAAAAAGCCGTTGAACTTGCCGATGGTATTCCCGTCATGGCAGGCATTGGCGCATTGAGAACCGTTGATGTGATCAAAAATGCCCACGCAGTACAACAAGCGGGGGTGGACGCAGTACTACTAGCACCTATGTCATACCATCACCTAAAAGAAAGCGAAGTGCTGAGTTTGTACCAAGCAGTGGCAGCGGAACTATCGGTACCTTTGTGTGTGTATGAAAACCCCGGCGCCACCAATTTTATCTTTTCCGATGCCTTATATTATGAAATAACCAGACTACCCAATGTCGCCGCAATTAAAATCCCAGGCATGCCATTTGCCACGGAGCAAGGGGAGCAACGCTTAGCAACGCTAAGACAAATAGTACCAAGCTCAGTAGCCATTGGTGTTAGTGGCGACAAATTTGGCGCAGCAGGTATGAGTACGGGCTGCGACCTCTGGCTGACAGTACTTGGTGGACTTTTTCCTCGTACCGTGCAAAAACTCATTCAATTAGCGCAGACGGACGCAAATGTGGCAAAACAACATTCAGCTCAATTAGAACCATTATGGGCCTTGTTTGCCAACCATAAAGGCGGACTACGCGTGATGGCAACTGCAGCACAACTACTTGGATACAGCGAAGATAACAATTTGCCCGCCCCACTGTCGCCACTTGTGGGAGAAGATAGGAAAGCACTTGGGCAACTTATAAAACATCTCGCCTTGGCTTGACGATTATGATGAACCCAATAAGCAGAGTTTGGCCTCTGGCTAAGCGCTCAAATCTGAGTCTGTATGTACTCGCTGCAGTTATCGCACGCATGGCAACAGGAGGCAGCGCCATTGCAATTATTTTGCTCGCAAACAGCCAAGGCGCAAGCTCAACCCAAATGGGGATATTTGCAGCATGCATGACCGCACCGCATATTTTTGGCCCAATTTATGGCCGTTGGCTGGACAAATCACCATCGCCCAAACGCTTGATTGCCTTTTGCTGTTTCTTGTTTGTTGGCGCATTTCAACTTGCCATATTTGGTTTTAACTTAGGCACTGCGTGGTTAAGTATTAGCGCTTTACTCTTATGCGGTGTATGCAGTTCTTTTTTGATGGGAGGATTAAGCACACAACTGGCTTATCTTATCGATGACAACCAAGCAAGGCGTCGTGCGCAAAGTTACGATACATTCACCTACAGCGTGGGCTTAACACTCGGTCCCATGATGGTCGCGTTACTTGCAGATGCTTACTCAACAAATTTCGCCATCACCATGCTAATGAGTTTGCCACTACTGGCGGGCCTGATCATCATGAGCTTTCCAGCAAAGCAGGCAAACATGTTTCGCTCCAAAAACGATGTAATGGGTTTTACACACGTATTCATAACCATCAAGCAGTCACCTCAATTAGCACGCACTCTTGCCATGACATCGGGCGCTTCATTTAGCGTCGCGGCTTTGCCTATTTTGGCTGTTTACCTTGCAAATTTTTGGCAAAAGAGCGCGCAAGATGGCGCATATTTAAGTACCGCTTATGGTGTTGGCTGTTTGTGTGGTTCGGCGCTTTTGATGATAAGACCACTCAAAGCCAATGCCATCGCTCTGTTAAGGCGTCTTGGCATCTTGCTACTTGGCTCTTTGTTACTGCTCATGCTCTCAACATCATTTACAACTGGGTTTGCGGCATACTGGTTTTGTGGCGTCGTTAATTCGCTATTTTTCGCCGCGACTTTAGCTGCAAGAAGTGAATATGCACCAGAAAATGGCGCCGCACAAATCTACATGTGGGTTGCCGCAGCAAAAATAGCAGCCGCTTCTTTGGGGGCATTTGTAACTGGGATAATGGTGAGCTACTCAAATAATAGCGCGTTGATTGTGTCTATGTGCATACTCTCAATCACGCTTGTTGGCTGCTTTTGGAACTGGCGAAACCTGAAAGAGCAGCAGTAAAAGAGCCTCATGGCTCTTTTACCCACAAAGTTTAAAACCCGACCAGCAGCACTTTACCCAAAGCCATCCCTTCTCGTTGGCAACTGAAGTCAATACGGCTATCAAGTGGTGTTTGATATAACGACTCCAATTTATTAAATGGCGTACCAATAAATTTCACCGCTTTTACTCTTAAGCTCATACGTGTTCGTTTATCTAAAAATGCATATGCGGTCGCATTAAGCGTACTCTTACAAGCATCCAAGATCTCAACAGACAGAATACTTTGATGAATGGCTTTATGAATTTCTTTTTGATCCATCTGCTGGTGGCTACTCGCCATAATGCAAGTGGCATATATATCCAATAAACCCACCGCTTTAACCTTTTGGGTATTACGATCTTCATAAATGGCCATCACGCAAGGCACTTTAGATTCATTATATTCTTGTGGTTGAATAGACTGTATCGCGAGCTTTTGGTCAACATGTTTATGGATCAAACGCTCGAGCTGCCCTAATTTGGGCAGCGCTAGTTCACCATTCACCTCAACTTCTTCAAGCATAGTTTGGCTTTCTTCTGCGCCTTGCACGAGAGGTAGAATATTCTCGTGTAACTGCTCATCGGTAAACGGTTTTGATAACACAAATCGTGCACCAGCTTGTAATGCTTCCTCTATTTTATCCTTATCATCAACCGTGGTGATCATCGCAACGGTGATATTGAGCTGGCGCTTTTTTATCGCTCGTAACAAAGTAAGTCCTGACATATCAGGCATATGCCAGTCTGTTAACACAATATCAGGATGCCATTGACCTATCTCTTGAAGCGCTTTTTTTACGCTGTTGGCTTTTTTTATCAATAGTTTACGATAACCAAAGCTTTCTAAAGCCCGTCGTACTATTTCTAGCGTTGCCTGACTATCATCAACTATAAGTATCTTCACATTCAGCCACTTTTCGAAAAACTTGTTTTTAATTATAGGCATAATTTTTATGCATCACTAAACTCAAAGATAGTTTCTTCGCAAAATGGGTGAGCAGAACATGCCCAACATTCAACTGCCAATAGAAGTATATCAATACGTCGCGATTAACTTTGGCCTGATAATTTTGGCCGCATGGTTTTATATTTTGCTGCTTATTCTCCGAGAATTTCGTCACTTCGCTAGCAGCATGATAAAACAAGCGCCTCAAACAGACGAAAACCTACTTGTAATGTGTAGAGAGTCAGTTGATGATGCGTTGAATTATGTGAATGATAATAGTGAAACCATCGCGCAATTGGCACAAATTCAACAAGCATTAGAGCAACAGTTGGCCGAGATCAGAGCGTCAACTCAAGATCACATCACACCCAAAGAAGACGCGTCAATTAAAGCATTGAATCAAAAGCTCATGCAATCTCATACCTTAATTAGAAAGCTAAAAGGCGACTTAGACCAAAGTAAAGTTCAGCTTAAAGAAACCAGAAAAAAACTGTACAACCAGTATGATGAGATAGAAACGCTACAGAGAGAGAAGCAACAGTTACAAGAGAAGTATGAACAAATGCAGGCGCAAACCAACGAGCCACCACAAAATGTCCAACAAATGGCAATTAATTTTGAACGCGAAAAAGCCGAAATGGCTGACACGATAAACAGTTATAAACGGCAAATAGCCGAACAAAATCAAGCTTTAGAGCAATTATCATTACAAGCGGGCAATACCGAAGATGGTGCTAAGCTCACAGAGTTGCAACAAGAACTGACGCAAACAAAAGAGGCATTAAAACATCTAACAAAAGAGAAAAAGTTTATTGAAAGTAGATATTTAGAAATTACAAAACAAAAAGGCCAATAACACGCCCGATAACGCATGAAAGCAGCTATACATTCATACCCTCCATATATTAGGAACAAAAATAAAAACACACCATTAACATTGATGACATTTTGTAAAAAAACATGTATTTTTATTCTTCTGTATAAATCATGGTGACTGCCGTAATTTGAAATTGAATTTAGATTAGTCTGCCACAACACATTAATACATCGTCAACGGCTACAAAGGATTAGGGATGACGTACATATCAGATACCAGTGCACAAGACACACAAGTACAAATTAAGCGCTCCAAAAAGCGTTTTATATTGCCTGTAGGTGGGCTTCTAGCAGCCACTTTATTTACGTTTTTCGTGTTAGTGCCAGCATTTGTCAGTTGGAGTAGCGGCACCACGGCCATTGCGGCCGAAAAAATACGCATAGCGCCAGTTGAACAAGGGCTATTTATTCGCGATTTGTCTGTTCAAGGAAAAGTAATCGCAGCGAGAAGGCCGGTGTTATACAGCCCAGCACAGGGTACAGTGACCTATTTAGTCGAGGCTGGTGACAGCGTTAAGCAAGGTCAAGCCATCGCGGTTATAGACAGCCCTGAGCTCAAGAGTTTATATGATCAGGAAGTGGCAAACCTGACAAAACTGAAAACGTACTTAGCGCGCGAAAAAATTGAAGTTAAAAAGTCGAATCTTGCTCAAGATAACCTTATCGGCAAAGCTGAAGTTGCCTTAAATGCCGCACAACGTGAAATGCGCCGCTCAGAAGAAGCTATGAAAAATAACGTGATCAGCGATATTGATTATCAAAAAGCCAAAGACGACTTACAAAATGCCCAACGTGAACATGAGCATGTGCTTAAGGAAGTCGCGTTACTTAAAGAAAGTCAAAAATTTGAAATTCAAACACGTGAACTTGAGTTGGAGTACCAGCAGGTTAAAGTAACCGAACTCAAGCGCCAAGTGGATGGTTTAAAGATCATGTCACCGGTTACAGGATTAGTTGGTAACCTCAGTGTCGAGCAAAAAAATTCGGTCGCAAAGAATCAGCCTCTTTTAAGTGTGGTTGATTTATCACAATACGAATTAGAAGTGCAGATCCCTGAAAGCTACGCAGATGACTTAGCACTCGGCATGGAAGCGCAAATCACCTTAAATCAAACCATGTATGATGGTGAATTAGTTGCTATTTCACCTGAAATATCAAATGGTGCAGTTGAAGGCAAAATTCGATTTAAAGACAGTACTTTAACAGGATTAAGACAGAATCAACGATTAACCACACGCATTATTCTTGAGCAGAAAAATAACATTGCGTACCTACCAAGAGGGCAGTTTATCAATGCCTACAATGGTCAGTACGCGTACGTCGTAAAAGATAACGAAGCCGTTAAAACGCCTGTAAAACTAGGATCGAGAAGCCTTGCTCAAGTCGAAATTATTTCTGGACTTGAACAGGGTGATCAAGTGGTTATCTCCGACACCAAAGTATTCAAAGACGCGCCAAGCGTACGCATATTACAATAAAAGGGAATATATAATGTTAAAAATGCAGAACCTCGCCAAAGCGTTTTATACCGACACGATAAAAACGCAAGCGTTACACCCATTTGACTTAACTATAGAGCAAGGTGAATTCGTAGCTGTTATTGGTCCGTCTGGCTCTGGCAAAACGACTTTTTTAAACATTGCAGGGTTATTGGAAGACCATAGCGATGGACTTTACTTACTAGATGGTCAAGATGTGTCCACCATGAAAGACAAACAGAAATCGGCCTACAGAAATGAAAAAATAGGTTTTGTATTTCAGAGCTTTAACTTGATCCCTGAGCTAAATTTATATGACAACGTAGACATGCCATTACGTTATCGCGATTTTAGTGCCGCAGAGCGAGATAAGCGCATTATGCAAGCATTGGAACAAGTGGGTTTAGCCAGTCGTAAGAACCATTACCCAACACAGTTATCGGGTGGTCAGCAGCAGAGGGTGGCCATTGCACGCGCAATCGCAGGTTCACCTTCGGTGATCCTCGCGGACGAACCAACTGGTAACCTTGACTCAAAAATGGCTGACGGCATTATGGCATTGCTCAAAGATATTAACGCGAAGGGTACGAGCATTATCATGGTTACCCACGACAACGAACAAGCAGCTCAAGCAAACCGCGTGATCCAAATAAAAGATGGTCACTTACAAGATAGTCTAGAGCTAGAGCGAGCAATTGCCTAAATCAATTACTTAAACAGGTTGGGAGCTATGGCGAGCAAAGCCATAGCAACCCAGATGTGCCAAGCAAAATTAAATGTGCGGATTTGATAACGCTGATCAGCATGTAGCGCTAATTTTTGTTCCAAAGTGCCATATGAGATGAATACCCGCACTTTTTCACCTTCACGTCTCAGTGGCGATTGCTCAACTGCTTTATTTAAATAAGCCATAGCGGAACGAAGTGATGGACTGCCCAATATATAGTTTTTAAAGGTATCAGGCTGTGTCAGTAAAGTGTAAGCACCAAATGCCCCACCGAGTGAATAACCAAAATAAGTGCGATTGTTTGGCTGCGTACGATATTTGTCTTCAATGTATTTAATTACACGAGTACGTATGAAATTCAAATGCTGTTGTGCCTGACCAAATTGGTATTTTGCTTGCGTTTTAGGATCCGAGGACGGACTCACAGAATAATCTCGATATCGACTCGCTTGCTCACCGACTTCATTTAATATCTGCGCACTGAGATTCTTTTGCCAAGAGACACCCACTAAAATCACGTCTTCCATTAAGTATTCACTTGCCGCAGAAAGCGTTTCTATGTGCCACGCCGCATCAGTAAAGTAGACCACAGGATAAGCTTTATCGGCCGCCTCAACATACTTTGACGGGAGCTTCACATACAAATCATATTGCTTACCATCCACGTTCGGAAGCGGAATAGTCTCAACTCTTGGCATATTATATGGCATGCTTTCATTTGCCTCACTATGGCCGCTCAGTAAAATGAGCAGCACAGTTACAATAGAGATCCATTTCATAATCATCATTATTCGCCTTTGTTATTTTTGAATGCTATTGAGTCTTCACGAATCCGCACAAAAATACATGACGTCCAGCTGAATTTCGCTTGAATTCTAAATGAATAAAAAAAAGTTTAACTTTCAATAAATTAAAGGTTCAATTGGCACCTCTTTGCACTTATGCTAGTTTGCTGATAGGTGTAATGGTGCTTTTTTAAAAATTGGATATTAGAGATATGGCAACACAATATTGGCTTGGGGGCTTTTTTGTCGACTTGTCTAGAAATCAGATCACTCATAACGGACAAACCCTCATTCTGGCACCCAAGGCGCTTGCAGTACTCACTTATCTTGCAAAACACCGAGGTAAAGTAATCAGTCACGACGAACTGCTTGACGCAGTGTGGCAACAAACCGTGGTATCACCCAATACGCTGCAAAAAAGCATTGCCCAACTTCGAAAAGCATTGGGCGATGACGGCAAGGTGCAAATTTATATAAAAACACATGCTAAAAAAGGTTATAGCTTAGAGTGTGATGTGAAATGGCAAACCAATGAAAGTTTAGCCCCCGCAGATCTCAATGATACGCCAACTAGCCAACCTTTGGTTGAGCAACCAGTGCCTTTAAAGACAAACGCAACTTGGACATCAAAACTACTTGTGGCGCTGTGTGTGATAGTCACCGCTGGCGCTCTGGCTTTTGCCATATTGCCACAACAAGCCAATACCAAAATTACATTTAGTGAGATCCGCCCCTTAACCGCGACAGATGACAAAGAGTTTGCCCCTTCTTATTCTCCGGACGGCAAATACGTTGTTTTTCATCGTTACTTAGACAAGCAATGTAAAAACCAACTCTGGGCCAAAGACAGCGTAACGCAGCAAGAGACTTTGCTGACCCAAGAATGGGCCGCTTATGGCGATCATAATTTTTCACCCGACGGAAAAAAACTCGTGTTTGTTGAAACACACGCATGTGGTGAAGCAGTCACACAAAATGAGTGTTATAACCTAGTAACGCTCGACTTTGAAAAAGCCCTGAAAAGTGCACAGCAACCTGATGTAATTCAACAATGCGTCAATTCAACTTTAAAAATGCCCATTTGGTTAAACAACCAAGAAGTGGCGCTTATGCAAAGTACGTCTGGGCCCTCTAAACTCGTCAAATACTCCATTGATGAGCATATCAGCCAAGATCTATTTTCAATTAAAGATGGTAACTTGATTTATTTCGCCTATTCGAAAAAATATGACATACTGGCGGTCATCACTGTTCACGAAAATGATGCATATTATCTCGAAATGCTCAGACCGGATGGTCATATTGTGTCAAGTAATGAGCTCCATTATCCACCCGAGATCCCGAAATATCACAGAATATACCCACGCTTTCACCCGCACCAAGAAAAGCTCATTTTTAGCACGGGTAAACAGCTCTTTACCCTCTCTTTTGACGGGCAAATTGAAAAGCTGAGCGTACCACTAATGGATAGAATGATATTACCCGTCTTTCATCCATCTGGGGGGAAGCTATTGATGATCAAAGGGCCGTATGACAGTGACGTCATTAAACTCAACATCAATGAACTAAGCAAAAGCACAGACAAAAAAAACGGCTACCAAAGCTTTGCGCGTTCTAACCACGATGACGATAAGGCAAAATTCCAGCCCAATGGCGAATTAATTGCGTTTTGGTCTAACCGCTCAGGCGACGCACAAATTTGGTTAAGTGATACAAAGCGCACCTATCAGCTTACCCACTTTCCGATAGATAGCTATATCTATGGCTTCGATTGGGCAAAGGATGGTCAACGTATTTTGGCCAGTGTGAACCGAGAACTCGTTGAAATTTCGCTGGATGGGACTATCCAAAAGTATCCGATAAACGCCCCAGTAATGCGACTTTTTCAGTGGGATAGTGAAGCTAAAACAGCACTGATGCTGACCCGCATAAAGGGGGTAATGCAGCTAACTGAATATAACTTTGCAACAAACAAGCTAACTAAAGTGTCTGATAAACAGGTTGTTTGGGCACTTAAGAGTGACCAAGGCCAGTTGATATATCAAGATCAATTAGGCCAATTTTGGCGTTCAGAACCACTGGAAGACAAACGTATAAACCAACTGGATGGTTATGGACTAGGTGCTGATATGTTTGTTTTAAAGAACAGCATCATTTATTCCGTTAATAGCCAAAAACAAGTATGGTCGTATGATTTAAATAACAAAGACTTGGCGATATTAGGCACATTGGCGAAAGAAGCAGACCGCATCACCGATGTAAACCAAGGAGAACTATTGCTGTCGATCACCGTCGCTGCCAAAAAAGAAGTGGTTGAGTTAGTTTTAGATAAATAATCTCAGACTTGGATAAAGTTTTGCAACACTTAATACCCCCTCTAAAGGCGCTTTTACGTATTGACTGCAAGCAGTTACAAGTAACAACATGGCAAAGAATGGGCAAAATAGCATTATTGGCCAATAAACTTGTCCGAAACTAAAGTTAAATACTCTAAATCAATAAAAAATGCGGATTTTGATGCTTTTTTAACTAATCCTCGCTGTGGTAAACTATGCGCTTTGTCACCACCTTGGAAGCGCTGTGCTACGTTTATCAAATACTGTTGAAATTGCCGCTTGGGAAATTGAACTCACAGCCATTCGCGCTCAAGGTGCGGGCGGGCAAAACGTCAATAAGGTCTCAAGTGCTATCCACCTTAAGTTTGATATTAAACACTCAGCATTACCTGAGTTTTATAAAGAATGTTTGCTCGCACTGAGTG
Organism: Pseudoalteromonas sp. ATL1; assembly: GCF_058933015.1. NCBI lineage: Bacteria > Pseudomonadati > Pseudomonadota > Gammaproteobacteria > Alteromonadales > Pseudoalteromonadaceae > Pseudoalteromonas > Pseudoalteromonas sp. ATL1. Next base: position 1,108,173 of record NZ_JBZYXL010000002.1, read on the forward strand.
ATAACCGGATCACGAAAGATGGCGTGATTGTGATCAAAGCACAAACACACCGCACGCAAGAGATGAATAAAGAAGAAGCGCTACAACGTTTGAAAGCACTTATCTTAGATGCAATCAAAGTTGACAAGGCACGTCGAGCCACCAAGCCAACGAGAAGTTCGCAGCGCAAACGTGTCGATAGTAAAGTAAAGCGTGGACAGACTAAAAACCTGCGCTCGAAAGTAAAATTTTAAATATCGTACAACACAAATAATCACGGTATTTTTTCTAAATACGTGTATCAACAGAAGGTAAAAGTATGGTCGTACAAAAGTATAAGTCACGTTTCTTGGTTGGCCCTCAGATGCGTAAACTGTGGTTATTACTTTTGGGTTTTTCTGCCCCAGCAATGGCCTATCAGGTACAACCTATGATTGTTGATCTTGCATCGCAAGGCAAAAAATCACTCGTTACTTACCGTCTACAAAATCCAAGTGACAGTCCTTTACCTATTGAAATTGAAGTGTTTAAGCGCACGTTCGACGAAAATCAAAAAGAAGTACTGGTCAGTGCAGAAGAAGATTTTCTGGTATTGCCACCTCAAATAGAAGTTCCAGCAAAAGGCTATCAAGTTTTTCGAGCCAAATATTTAGGTGAGGCAGACTTGAAGCAAACAGACTCTTACCGCATCGTATTTAAACAACTGCCATTGCCAAATGATGATGAAAAGTCAGGGGTAAAAATGGTGTTTAACTTTGCAACATTAGTGTTCGTTAGTCCCGACGGTATTAAAGCTAAACAAGCAAGTAGCGTGCAATGTAGCAAAATTGAAGATTGTAAAATGACCATTCGCAATGAAGGCGAGAGAGTGCTTGATTTGTCAGCATTTGAATATCACTTTCATGAAGGCAACACTGTTATTAATTGGCCTCAATTTCAGTCTATTACAACAGGGCGTTTTATCATGCCCGGACATGCAATGGCGCTAGATCTCAAGCCACTTCTTGTCGACAAGCCCACCAAAAGCGCGGCACTTATCAACCTAAGCGATAAGAAGTAATAGACAAACGATGTTGAAAAAGGGCTTTACAAAAAGGCCTGCACGATTCAAGTGTGTTTTATTCTCACTCGTTTGTGCATGGGCTCCTCAGTCTGTCGCCGCCGTTTACTCTATGGAGTTTCCAGTGCGGCTAAATGTTGCCGAGGTGGGGCAAGTTACTGCCGCCGTGGAGGGGTTTGAACTTAAATCAATTTCGGCTGCAGATTTCAAACTAAATCTCGGTTCCGTGCTAAGCGACAAAGTACTGTTATGGTTAACCAACAAAGGTGAGCAAGCCGTTACTTTAGAAGAATTCCAAGCACAAGGCATCACGCTCTCTCTACAAAGCCAAGACTTAACCATCACTATGATTTTGAGCGAAGAAGCGATGGCCACAGACAGCCTGTCATACGGCCGACAAAAACACGTCGAATTACCAAAAGGGGAAGCTAAGTGGGCCATATTGAACAATTTCAACTTGAATCACGAACGCACTGATAATAACCATGCTTATCAATCCCAATTTGAGTGGCTCATGAATGCAAACATTGGGGGCGGTGATGGTCTCAATATACGCAGTTCGCTTTTTTGGGAAAATAGCGAGACACAAGACAGCCATTTCTTCCGAGGCGAGACCTCGGTATTTTATGACAGACCTGATAAGCCACTGCGTTTTACGCTTGGAGACACTCAGCTCAATAGCGTTGGACATTTATCCGGTGCTCAGCTCGCTGGATTTGGCATCAAAAAAGCTTACTCCAAATTACAGCCACAACGTAGAGTGACGCCAAGTAATAGCCAGCAATTTGTACTCCCAAGGGCCGCCTCCTTGGAAGTCTTCGTAAATGAATATTTGATATCAAGAATAAAGCTCAAAGCGGGCCGCTATGATTTAAGTGACTTACCACTGAGTTCCGGCGTCAACAATATCCATGTTATCGCTACTTACGCGAATGGGGAAACACAAGAGTTTAAATTCACTACACATTACAATGCGCGTTTATTGGCAAGTGGACTCAGTGATTATTCTTTTGCAATTGGCCGCGTATCAACGCTAGATAACGGCCATTACCACTATGACGACGAACTACTCGTTTCTGGTAACTATGACTATGGTATCAACGATAAGCTAACCGTTGGGATCAACGGTGCAACTCACCCACTTGGAGATATACTGGGTTCCGTCGTCAGTTTAAATAGCCCAGTGGGTAATGTATCGCTTCGCTATTCACAAAGTCGCACACCAGATACGTCTGGGACCGCCTACTCAATTGAAACCGAGCACAGTGTATTTGGTCATGGGCATTATGGCTCGCCCAACTTACGATTGGGTTATGAGGTTAAAGACAACTTTACCAGTGCACCGTGGCAACCGTTTAATACTGTCACCGATAATAAAAGAGCGTATTTAGACTACAACTATTTCATCAATGAGTATGTGGATTTTAATCTGAGTGCATCTCACACCACCAACATAGATTCATTGGCGACCAAAAACGCGTCGGCTGAGTTTAACTTGCGCTATGAAGGTTTCCGAATTAGAGCTGGGTATACGCATAGCTCAAGCGATGTGCCAAACGTGGTGTCAGAAAACCAGTTTGTGCTCAACTTCACTTGGAATGGCCATGACCGTCAAACTAACACCCGCACTCGAGCGCAATACAATAATCGTTCTAAAGTCGCCAGTGCCAGTTACGCCAAAACCAATAGCAACTTTGTGAATGATTACGGCTATGAACTCATCACAGAAAAGGGCAGTAACTACCGACAAGAACAGCTCAAGGCAAGTTACACCGGCGCATTCTTCAGAGCCGACATGAGCGCAAATAACTATACGCGCTCGAACATGACAGATGATAGTGGTGCGAGTATTAACTTGTCGACCAGCCTAGGTCTAGCGGATGGCTACTTTGGCATGGGCGCTACGACCACAGCACCTTTTGCCGTTGTGACTAAGCACAAAACGTTAAAAGAAACTGAAGTACTGGTTAATACCGACCGTTTTGGTCGCGCTCAAACCAAACCAAGCCAGCATATTGGCGCGCTTGTTTCTCTGGGTTCTGGTTATACTCACTCACAATTTAATATTGATGTACCCGATGCGCCGCTAGGATATGACTGGGGTCCGGGCATGTACCGCTTAGTTGGTGGCGCAAATACAGGTCATCATCTCCAAGTAGGTTCAGAGTTATCCTACACTGTTATAGGCACTTTGCTTGATGATCAAGGCACACCTATTGCAATGCAAAGAGGGCAGGTTGTACAGCAACAGAAAAATGGCACACAACCGCTTGTTCGTGCATTTTTTACCAACAGAGCGGGGCGCTTTGTGGTGGAAGGAATAAGTACTGGTGAGTATCTCGTTGAAATAGATGGGTTGAAAGGCGTTTTTAGTATCAACGATAGCGAAAAACGATTTATGCGAATTGGTACCATTAAACTCGAACAAAATCAGTCGAAAGGAGACTCAAGCGAATGAAACTGAAAATATTTTTGGTGCTTTTTTTGAGTTACCTGTTAGCAAGTTCACCCGCATTCGCCAAACGCAATGGCAATAAATGTGCGGGTAATTTACTCGCCACATCACCCACATCAGATGTCATTGAAGATTACGGCAATCAAGTGTCCGTTTATTTACCTTTAAAAATACAAGTTTCTGACACTCTATTAAATTGTGCCGATGAAATATGGGTCGAAGATGTTTACAACTACTCTTTGATGTTTACTGGCCCAACAGAATATAAATATGCCAATTTGCTTGATGAACAATTCAACAGCAAGTGGCCCAGCAACGGCATATGGCGGTTTCCGCTAAACAACTACACGACTAATATGTGGGTACGTTTACAACATTACAGTCTGTTTCCCTCAGGCAACTACAGTGGCATGGTAAAAGTATCTGTAGTGCGCAAAAATAGAATCATCGAAGAGCAATACTTGAGCATGAACTATTACTCACAGCCTCAAGTTGCTATCTCTGTCGATACCACCAGCCAAGGCAAAGTGTCAGGTAGTAAGGGTTTCTACCAAATCGATTTAGGTGAACTAAAAAGCGACATGCGCTTTTATTGGGGTATCAAAATACTCAGTAATAGTTCGTACGATATTGTTTTGGATTCTGAATTCAATGGCTTGCGTCATGAAACCGACACTCGCTCATTGATCGACTACAGCATTAGTTTTGATAACGTCAAAATATCGTCGTCTGAACGGCTTATGCGTAGCTATAACTTCTACCCAGGTGTCAGAAATCGGTGGTACGGATTTGAATTTGTATTAGGAAACACAGAACTCATGCCAGCCGGCGTGTATCGAGATAATTTATCTCTCACTGTATACCCGAGGTAACCATTTGAAAATAAACAAAATACAAAATTAATTTAAAAATTTTCAAAATAAAAACGGTGTTTTCAACATTGTTGGCACCCCCTTTGCTTAATGTATGGCATGTAGGTAACAACGCCTAAACATTAAAATTAGATAGCAATATTAAGCTGTATCTTATCAAGGGGATAAAACATGAGCACATTACTTAAATCATTATTCGTAGCATCTGCACTTACTTCTATGACAGCAGCGGCAGGTGTTTTAGACACAACAGCTTCAGAAGCTAAGTTCACATTCGAAGGCACGATTGCACCTATGTGTAAAACCAACAGCGGCCTTAGCAACAGTGTTACTGGGTTAATCCTTGATTCATCTAAGCAAACACAACAAATCGGTACACTTGATGTTTGGTGTAACACAGGTAGAAACGCAGCGACCGAATATACGTCTTTAAACGGTGGTTTCTTACAGGCTAATAACTCACAAAAAAGTAAAATTGCTTACAAATTGAGCGTGGGTGACGCAACGGATATCGATTTAGCAACCGCATATAAGCATACAGGTACATTGGCTGGCACTGGTAAAGCCGGTGACACAAAAGCAACGTTACTAAGAATTACACCACAGTCTACCGGTTTAGATGACGCAGGTACTTACTCAGATACAATTACAGTAACAGTAAGCCCTAACTAATAAATATTTGGCAATGAGATTTTAGGCCAATCTCTCATTGCCTTCCCCCGAACAAAGCTAGTCACGTGTTTAGGCTAGCTTTTCTTCACGATGAACTTGCGCTCATTCAGGTATCGATTCACAACTTCTAGCGACTTGACTTCTTAGCACCCATGCTTACCCAACAAGCTTAAACAACCGTCGTCTATCTAAAAATTATCTACCTCAAAAGTACAATAAGCGGTATGCTCAACAAACGAGCGCGATTAATAAAATAAAAACACCGTGAGCCCTGAAAAATTAGTTCAAATACAACTTGATGCATATAACGAAAAAAACTTAACAGCTTGGTTAAACACCTACTCACAAGATGCAATTCAATATTCAACCGAAGGCGAGATCCTCGCTACTGGACATGAGCAAATGGCATCAAACATGAAGATACGCTTTCAAGAGCCCGATCTACATGCCAAATTACTCAACCGTATGGTGTGTGAAGATGTGGTCATCGATCATGAGCTGATCACCCGTAACTTTCCTGAAGGCAAAGGGAGCGTAGAAATGCTCTGCATTTATCATGTTCGAGACGGATTGATCCACAAGGGTCAATTTAAGGTATTCAACAAGCAAGTTTTTTGACGCGATAAAATCTTTATAAAAAACACCTGAAGCCAAGACTATTGTGACTAAACGACTTCCTGACAGCTTAATGATTAATTAAAACTATTTAGAAATTAACAAACAAACTTGGGATAGAAGTGCAAGCCTGCATTTAGATGCCGAGTTTTATCACTTCGATGCCTTTAAAAGAGTAAGTGTTCACGGAATAAGGTTAAGCTAATACAAATTAGAGCCAATGTGGCAAGTGGATCACAAATTGAGCGCCACCAATATCAGCGTCTTCAACAGTACATTCGCCACCATGCCATGTCACGATTTTATCGACTATGGCCAACCCTAAACCAAACCCACCAGAGTTTTTATTGCGGCTTTGCTCAAGCCTCATAAACGGTTCAAACACTTTATCTTTATCTGCTTTCGCAATGCCTTTGCCATCGTCCGCTACGCTCAAGCATACCGCTTCTGGCGCCAAGTAAATTTTTGCTACAATCAAACTTACGCCATATTTATCAGCATTTTGTAATAAGTTTTGCACCACACGCTCTAGGTAATGTCGCTCAGCTTTGACATAACAAGCCTGGCTGGGCACTAAGAACTCAATCTGCTTTTGCGTAATGCGCTGTAGTTTATTGATCTGTTGCTGCACTAATTCGCATAAATTAACACGTTCAAATTTCAGTTGTGTTTGCGCCATCTCCAAACGCGCATAACTGAGCATTTCGTCAATTAATAGCTCCATTTCTTGCACATCTTGAGACATTTGCTCCACAGGCTTTGGCGCTTCGTTGGCAAGCATGGCTAACGCGAATTTAAGCCGTGCTAAAGGCGTTCTCAGCTCATGTGAAACCGCATTCACTAAGTGCTTTTGATTACTCATCAGGTTAGCTACTTTGACAGCCATGGTATGAAATTGGCTGGTCAATGTTGCAATGGCAGAAAAGCGAGAGGGCGCAATAGAAATATCCAACTCTCCCTGAGCTAGTTGCCCCGTTACATATTTAAGCTGCATAAGATCTCGCCACAGCGGCCTTAACCACAGCATCAGTAACACACCCAACGCAACGAAAGAAAACAGCTTTATTAGGTATTTTGACAAAACCGCCTGTTTTGGCGGCGCGAAAGGACCAAGTTGAACGAGGCTTTGCTTGTCTTGCATTAAAAACGACAGCACAGCCTGATTGTGCTCTGTATAAGTGGTGATCACTTGCCCTTGCAACAATAGCGCACGTTGCTCTGGCAACCACGCAATCTCATCCAGTTGATGTTTGGTGACACGACTATCTAATTGCTCTGGTTTAACGACGCTGGTTTGTAATATTTTCGCGACTTGTTTTGCATGTCTTAATTCATCGGGTGCCTGATAAAGGTAGCGTTGCCAAATGAACTCACTGCCTTGATTGATCAAAATAATACTAACGAACACCACTAAATATAAGCTGATCAGCAATCGGATCATTATTTTACTAACCCCACGCAGATTTGGAGCATAAGTAACCTTTACCCCAAACAGTGATCAAACGTTCAGGCTGTTCTAAATTATCATGGAGTTTTTTGCGTAATCGAGAGATCCGCACATCCACACTGCGATCTAGGCCATCATATTCGCGACCAACTACGTGCTTGTATATATATTCTCGGCTTTGCGTCTCGCCCGCATGGCTTGCAAGTGCCCATAGTAAGTCAAACTCATAACTAGTCAACTCAACTTCGTGTTGTGCTAAACACACTTTGCGATTCGCTTTATCAATCGTCAATTGCCCCAGAGTCAAATGATCACTCGCTCTTAGGCTTGTGCCGTTGCGTCTTAGTAAAGCATTGATCCGGGCTAATAGAACGTGGGGTTCAACAGGCTTTATGACATAATCATCGGCACCTATCTCAAGCCCTCTGACTTGATCAAAGTCGCTGTCTTTTGCGGTTAAAAATAATATAGGCCCAGAATAGTTAGGGCGCACATGGCGACAGACGCTAAAACCGTCTTGGTTTGGCAACATAATGTCTAGGATCACCACATCCGGTTGTTTAGCAATAATTTCACTCACCGCCTCATCGCCATCATGTACCTGTGTCACCTGTAAGCCGTGGCTTTGCAGAAATTGAGCGGTTAAATCAGCAAGGCGTATATCATCTTCAACAAGCATAATGTGAGCCATTAGAAAATACTCCAATCCGTTTTTAATCTTCTTCGATACTGGCGACTACTGGCCGCATTGACATTGACCGTTTGTTGCGCGAGCAAATTATTTTGCCCATCAATGAGTCTAAAAGTCATGCTTTTTTGCAGCTCTACATCAAGCTTTTGCGATATATTCTGCTTGGCTTGCCAGCACTGTAATTTCGTTTTGTCTTGATATAAACAGGCATCGACGGGGCGCTGAGTTTGCCAACTGACTTTAACGGTCATCTGACAAAGCTCGCCTAATTGACGCACTACACAGGTCATAGGCTTTAGTTCTAAACGATTCTCTTGTAGTAATTGAGCATTCGCCATCAAATTATTGCCGTATAGAACCATCATAAGCGCACCCACATACTTCGCGCTAGAACTCATATAGCCCTCCAATAAAGAAGGCGCTACTGCCATTTTGATCTACGATGGGACTATTACGAATACCACTACCTAAAAATTGATGCTTGGCACTGATTTTTAGCTGCCAATCTTCATTGATCCGATAGTTAAATGCTGCAGAAATAAAGGGTGAAAAAGTGCTTTCACCTTGATAATAGGCTTTTTCACCCAGTTTATCTTTCGCACTCAAGCCATAATAATAATCAACTAATTCCTGACTTTGCCAATGTACTCCGACGTTAACTTGTAACTTGGCTGGCAGTGCTTCTGGTAATGAGAATTGATGTGTATATTTTAAAATAGCATGCTGACCTTTATACACACCGCCTACATCAACAAGCCATGACACCGTCAACTTGTGCCGTTCACCGAGGTACCAGTGTGCCAACAAACCACCATCAATGGTCCAGTCTCGTTCACCGATATCATTGATATTTACGCTTTCCCTTACTAACGTACTACCATTCTCGTTCTCAGGAGAAACCTTGTCATCACCCGTAAATTCTCCACTAGCATCAATCGGGTTATCTGGCGCAATAATATTACGAATATGAAAACGCTCGAAGTAAGCTTGTTCTGCATTGGGCTCTACGATTAGACTAAAATCAAATTCAGGCTTATCTACAAGTGTGTAACCCAAGGTGGTGTTTTCAAGAAAAAGCCGTTCGTTATAGTAGCTGACATAGGGCAGTACAATAAGTGGGAAGTTATCGCCGCCATTAAGCGGATTAGTCATGACCCCAGCGCCCAACGCTACAGAAAAATTCCATTGTCCCACTTGTGCGCACTCATCCGACTGAGGCTCACATGTTTGTGCGTTTGTGATTGCACTTCCTAATAAGCCAACCGCCCATACAATTTGTTTCAAACTCACCTCCCACCTTTTCTAATAGCTAATTTACCATCGTATTTGCAATTTGCTATATCGGGTAACACTTAATAACAAATAGGTATTTAAAGGTAACAGTTAAACTTGGCCAATTTCGTACAGTATATTTAGAGCAAACAATAAAAGGAGAGATGTTATGTTTTACCCACGTTTACTAGCGTTAAGCGTCACTGTATTGCTAAGTGCCTGCTCAGACAGCGATACAAAAACAACACCAGATGATCAAACGGCTACCTTGCCACAATTAAATGATATTAAGGTATCCACCAGCCCACTGACCAAAGCCAGTGCAGATCAATTCGCCACCAACCTAAAGAACGGCTTATTTGTACGCCGTTATTCTTCATCCACACTCCCCCCAGCTTCGGGAGATCAAAGTAATGAAATGTCGGCCACAACGAGTGGCAACTTTTCAACCACCAATCAACAAGAAAGCGGTGTAGATGAAGCCGACAGAGTCAAATACGATGGGCAATACATGTATATTGCCGCCAACGGTATGCAAAACATCACGGATACGCAAACAAGTACGCAATATGTCCGTATTATGAAACGAGATGATAGCGGCGCTTTAACTCCGGTAAAGCAGCTCTCCACATCAGATATTGCTTATCAAAAACAACAACTGTATTTGCATGACAACACACTCGCAGTATTAAACCATGACTATGGTTGGTTTGGTATTTTAGAGCCAATGGCCGCAGCCAGTACTTCGGTGGTGGATGGCGATATTTTACCAGCTCCCATGTCACAACAATTTGAGTTAAGTGTTTTGGATGTCAGCCAGCCAGAGCAAGCGGCAAACAAAGCGCATTTTGTGATTGACGGACAACTGATTGATAGCCGAGTGATTGGTGATCACCTTTACCTTGTAAGTAACTATTATCCGCATTTTGATAATTTCAGTGCCACTGATGGCGACGATCAAAGTAAACTTCGTGACTACCAAGCACTGCAAAAAGAACAAATAAGCAACTTTATTCCCAAGATCACTAACACAATCACAGAGCAAACAACCCCTTTGTTTGAAGCAGATGATTGTTACATCAGCGCTGACGCAACAAACGTTGATGGCTTTGACGCTATCATGACTGTCACAAAAATTGCACTCGATGATCCATCACAACGCAGCTCTATTTGTGTAAACAGTCAAATTGATGGTTTGTATGCATCAACAAAATCTCTTTATACCTACAGCACTCAGTACGTTACAGACAAAAACCAATCTGTGATCCATAAATTTGATTTAGAAAAAAATGAACCAAACTACAGTGCAACTGGGTTGGTTTCTGGTCATTTAGGTTGGAACAATGCAAACTTACGCTTTAGCGAAATGTCGCAGCACCTTCGTTTAGTCACCTCAAATGGCAATAGCCTAGAAGGCTTTGAACACACTTTATATGTGCTTGAACAACAAGGTGATAAGCTAAATGTCGTCAGTCAGCTACCTAACGAACAGTTCCCAACGCCCATCGGTAAGGTCAATGAAAAGGGCATTGTAGATGAAGATGTCTATGCGGTGAGATTCACCGATCAACAAGCCTATGTCGTCACCTTCAAACAAACTGATCCACTGTATGTAATTGATTTGTCAGACGCCCTCAATCCGAAAATTGCGGGTGCACTGGAAATCCCAGGTTATTCAGCATATTTGCACCCTGTCGCTGACGGTTTACTCCTAGGGGTGGGTCAACATGTTGAAGACATCGCGTCTGATACACCCGTTGTCAGTCAGGGGGCAAAAGTCAGTTTATTTGATATAAGCGATATTAGTGCACCGAAAGAACTGAGCGCGCATACCTTCGAGGGTGCTTATACAGCAGCCGAAAACGATTATCACGCATTTAGCTTTTTATCGATGAGTAATGGTCAATACCGCTTTACTTTGCCCATTGAGACTTGGCATAGCACCAGCACAGAGCCAAGCTTTACAACTTGGACACGCAGCAATGAGTTGGCACTCTTTGCCTTGGACATTAATAGTAAGCAATTGAGCTACAGTGGCAGTAGTCCAATTAATTACCCAGATGACAAAGATAATCTCCCTTATGTTTGGTCGGGAGATGATCGCGCTGTTATTCACCAAGACGATGTGTATTACATTCATGGTAACTATGTATGGCAAAGTACTTGGCAAGCGCCCGCTAAAAATACCGGCCCATACTAGAAAATAACCGTAAGCCACAACAAAGCCATGTGCCATGCACATGGCTTTTTTATGCTCTCAGAATACATTCTGTCAGTTAGCTCGGCTGGCTTTCAAGCAACTCGGTTAGTTTTTTAATAATCACCGGGTTCGAAGTACTGTTTTTCAACTGCTGTAACTTAGCTGCATTACTGGCGCTCAAAGCTTGTTTAGTTTCCAGCATAGTTCTTGTAAATGCGGCAACAAAACGCGGTTCAGGCGCTGACAACAGCGCACCAACCACCACATCTTGATAACCCGACTGTTTACTTAACACTTTAATACTGTTGAGCTTTGCCCCTTTGTCTTGACTGTGAAGTAGGGGCGGTAACTGTGCCAACAACTGATCATTTTTACTATTCGCAATGGCTAAAACCGTTGTTGATAGGTTACGTTGCTGTTGCAGATTATCTTGCAGATAACTTTTAACCGTGAGTGACTGTTCGGGCGTAAAATAGCCCATTGTGCCAATGCTTAATAGCGCGGTATTCGCTACTTGATTATTTTGCTGCTGAGCTATCGACTGTAGGGCGTGTAAAGACAACTCACTAGACGCCCCGAAACGACCAAGCGCAATCGCTACTTTGTGTTTGTCTAAGTCGCGGGTTTGCTCAAATTGCAGTAAGTCCACCAGCATCGCTTCAGCCTCTGGGGTTTGCAATTTCTGTAATGCATAAATCAATGCAGAGCTAGACTCGGGCATGGCGTTCAATAGCTCAAGAATGTCATAAGCGCTGTAATGCTCTACCATAAATGCCCCAACCGTTTTAGCTAATTGAGGAGACAAAGATTGCTTGAGCGACTCTAGAGCTTGTTCAAAATCGGCTTTGTTTTGTATTTTTGTGATGACTTGTTGTGCTTGCTCAACGTCAATACTCACATTGGCATCTCGGCTTGGTTGCGCCAGCAAGACGGTTTTTGGAGCGTGTTTGACTGTGACCGTTTGCTCCACGGTGTAGCTTTGCTGTTGTTGTGACCAAAGACGCATATTACTGTAGGTAAGACTGCTCATTTCTTGCTGTGTATCCAGTGCTATCTGCCAAGTTTCTTGTTCTTTTAGAGGTTGATAGCTGGGATCGACATAATTCTGTGTCACAATTTGACGTGTAATGATATTGCCGTCACGACCATATTGATAGTTCACCTGTCTTTGCGGTTCTTTAAAACTCATGGTGTCATTGAGGTTGTAACTCATTAAATTGAACACTTGCTGCGTCACTTGTAACGTGTGCTCAGAGGGTAAGCCAAGTAAATCGAGCTGTTCATAGCGTGTGGCGTTACGTTTTACAGTAAAAGGCAATTCGCTTACTAGGGGAGTAACACGGTTATCTTGGCTGTAGCTAATATCACTGAGCTGTCCTATCCATTCATGGCTATCGGCACCTTCCTGTAGCTGCATATGCCAGCTCAATTTTGAATGAGACAACACAACCTGATTGTCGCCTTGAATAGAAGACTCAATTAATACTTGGTAGCCGTGTTGATATGATTCACCTTTTTGCTCATTTGGCACAGTGTGTGTCTGAACCGCCGAACTATTGCTATGTCCGTTAGAAGATTGAAAAAGCGCAAAATAACCAATAACAGCAACAACCACACATGCAAACGAAAGTACTTTAATTTTCATAAAAACTCCTGATAGGGTGGCACTAAGCCACCCTTAAAAAATTAAAGTTGCTGCCAACTTGGGCTTGCGTACTCATAAAAAGTCGTTTCACGCTCGTACAGCGGATCCCACTTGAAGATATCAACATTAAACTTCAACAAGCCCCAAAGCTTTTTACAGTAAGCTTCGATTTTACCGTCACCACCGGATAGCTTGCCAGAAACCTTAAGCTCTAAGAAACCTTCTTCAAGTACTTGCTCATCAACCACAACACGACGAATACCCGCTTCAACATAGCCTTTCGCTTTTACTTTCAGTAGCGACAATTTACCTTTAACACCTGCTTCAGCAATGCCGTAACCAAACGTACCGTACGCTGAACTCGTTACTAAACCACCAATGAATGGCTCTACAGATGCATACACGTAGTCTGGGCGACGCACGCCGCCCGCTTCAAATGGCTCGTCATTGTCGTAGCCACCGATCACGCCACCGACTTCAAACTCTGCACCCGCTTCAATACCCGCGCCAAATTTAACACCCAATCTCATCAGGCCAAGTGGATCAAGTGGTAATTCTAGTTTTGGTTTGATAGGTTCTGGGATCAAATCAAAGTAGTACTCAACTGGATAGGTCACTGATGCATCTAATAAGTCATCACAGTTTGGCTTGAATTCAGCAACCGTGTCTTCACCAATTTCAAGGTTAAAGCTCATACCTTGCGTACAATCAAGCTTTGAAGGGTTGAAAGAAAATTCAACAAAGCCAACGGCTAACTTGAAGTTTCTATCGTGTAACTTTAACCAGTTACTACCCTGATAAAAACCGCTGGTGGCACCATTAGCAACGCTGTCAACAAACATCCAGCCTTGCTGTCCTCGGTATTGGTGCGTGCGGCCAATGGCCTGGTTTTTAGTCACTACTCGTGCGGCCTGCTCAACATAGCCTGGATCTTTGTAGATAGACGCTTGCGCTGGTGCCATCACCAAAGCGCCAAGTAGCGCAGATAAGCACATAGAAGTAAAAGTTTTCATTATTTTTCCTGTTTATATGGTTTTAAAAGATCATGAGGCTGCGCAGCCGGGCGCTAATATAGACATGAAAACTTACACTTTAGTTACAATTGTGTTTATTTTGGGCCCTTACTTGAAAATCCAGACTTTTTGCTGAAGTTTAGAGTTTTTGGCCCACTCAGCGCGATGGGGATGAAAAACAAGTCGCGATAATTATTTATTTTTGTTAATTACTTTTTATGAATAATGCATCAAGGTAAGTTCGCGTTTTTTGTTGTGCTGTTTGTGGCAACCAACGTAAATGAGCCTGATAAAATGAGTCTTGCTGATACAGTACTTTAAGAAACGTATCGAGCTGCTTTATGAAAGCAATACTGTGCTCGTTGTTATTACACATCCAGTGACCTAACACATACTTTGGCGCCCCCTCAATGTCATAAACACGGAATTTTGTGGGTCTTAGCTCATTTTGACTGTGCCGAAAAATTTCCGCAGGATACCCTAGCAAAAAGTCCGCTCGATTACGTTTGAACATGAAATAAGTCTGGTCGTAGTGATTCGTTCCATCACGAACTACTTTATTCTGCTGCGGTATATTTTTTAATTGCTCATCTAAAAAGGGCCCATAAGACATACTGGGCACTAAAACGATCAACGCATCGCTATTGTGGTTGAATATCAGGGGTAAGGATTTCACTTCTCCTTGCTCATTTAACAATTTGTTGTGTAGCGGTGGTGCAGAAGCGTGCAGATATAATCTGCGACTGAGGTATATATTAACGGGTAAGCTAAACAAAAACTCGTTGAGTCGTTCTGGTGTTTTAATACGATTAGACACACAGACCGCATCTTTACTTGAACGCATTGCGCGTAATGCTCGTTTATAACTAGCTGGTACAAAGGTTAGCCCATCAGTCTTAAACTTATCGAGCAACAATAAGTTGGTGTTATTGGCGATATTAGTGGCAGGTATTCTATGTAGATAAACGTTTAAATCCTTCTCATCATCTATGTATAACTGTACGGCATTAACACCAGTAACTACAAACATCATGAATAAAAGAAACAACGGCATAGAAATAACAACAACCTTAAGAGTTACTTATCTTCAGCATAGGTTAAACTACGCATAATGCGCAGTAACTTATGCTACAAACGCAATAGTTCACCTTACAAATTGTCAATTAACGCCTTTAAGTACAATGTCGTTTTCGATTTATCGACTTCTGGCAACCATCTGGTATGAGCCTGATAAAAGTCTGCACTTTGATACATAAGCTTTATATGCGTATTCAGCTCACCAATAAAAAGTTGACTAGACGGTGTGTCATTGCACATCCAATAGCCTATTGAAAATTTGGGGCTATCAGCAATATAGTAGGCACGAAGATTCGCTTGTTTTTTTTGTAAATTGCTATAAATATCAGCGGGGTAGCCAAGAAAAAAATCGGCCCGTTGCTTTTCAAACATATCGTAGATTGTGTTGTAGTAATCATTAGTGTTGCGTAGCAACTTATTCTTTTTACTGACTTTGGCCAATTGAGCATCTAAAAAAGTGCCATAGGAAATGGAGGTGCCTAACACTATGATTGACTCGGGATGTGCTTGGAACAAAACGGGGAGTGAACGCAAATCTCCACTCTCATCAAGCAGTTCATCTTCTATTGGCAAAGCTGACGCCCGTTGATATAGGCGACGGCTCAAATAAATATTGATAGGTAAACTGTATAAAAACTCTTTCATGCGGGTCGGTGTTTTTAATTTATTCGTCATGCAAACTGCACTTTGACTTTCCCGCATCTCTTTGACAGCTCGATTAAAACTGCCTGGTAAAATTTCTAAAGAACTGACTTCAAGCGCTTCGATCACCATGAGATTTGTTTCGTTCGCGATACTGCTTGGAGGTATATCTTTTAGATAAACCCGCAAATCGTTTTCATCATTCACGTACAATTGCACTGCATGCACTGAACTCACAAATAGGAGTGACGCAAGGATTAGGCATTTAAAAAAGCGAAGAACCGAAAACGAAATATCATCGTTCATGTTGACTGAAGACCACATCAATTAACGAGTAAGTTATCTTTGATTTATTAAGAATAGGTCAACAATCAAACAAAATGCCAGCATAAGGCTGGCATTTTCTGACTAAACTGCGCGCAACTATTTACTTGTTGCTGTGCTTATCAAACCACCATTGGATATAGGCAACTTTATTCATCAAGTTCGAGGGACGTGCGGTAATACCGTGTGATGCATCAGGAATACGCACCATTGCAGTTTCAACGCCTTGCAATTTAAGCGCTTGATAGTACTGTTCCGTTTCCGATATGGGTGTGCGGTAATCCGCTTCACCCGTTAACAGCATCGTAGGCGTTTTGACATTACCCACATAGCTAATAGGCGAGCGCTTCATATAATGTTCCATATGATCCCATGGTTTACCCGGGAACCAATAGTCAGCAAAAAATGGATAATAATCAGCAGTTAAAACAAAACTAAACCAATTGATCACAGGCTTAGCAACCACCGCAGCGGCAAACCTATCTGTATGGCCAACAGTCCAAGCGGTTAGTACCCCTCCACCTGAGCCACCCGTTACAAATAAACGCTTCTCATCAATAAAGCCTTTTTCAATCAAGGCATCAACGCCGGTCATTAGATCATCGAAATCATGACTTGGGTAGTTGTGGTGAATAGTTTGCGCAAACGCTTTGCCATAAGAGTCACTACCACGTGGATTCATGTATAAAACCACATTCCCTTTTGCGGCATAAAGTTGTGCCTCGGTGCTAAAGTGAGGTCCATAGTTCGCCACAGGCCCACCATGAATTTCTAACACCAGCGGATATTTCTTGGTGCTATCAAAGCCCGGAGGATAGACAACCCAACCTTGAATATCTAATTTATCATGCTTTGATTTAACCCATAGCTCTTCGACTTTGCCCAACGTTTTGTTACCCAAAGCATCATCATTCAATTGCGTTAAACGCTCAATTTTCCCACGTTTAAGCAAAGCAACATCTGCCGGCCTTTGTGTATCAGCCAGTGTAAAGGCGACATCACCACGTTTGCTTACGTCAAAATCCCCGCCAGAATAAGGACGACCAAAAGACACACTGCCGACTTGCTTGGTCAGTACTTTAGCCTCCCCGTTGAGCGTTTGATGTGCAACCACCGTTTGCCCTTCGGTGTTATAGCTATAATAAAGACCTCGGCTCTTATCATCCCATTGAATCGTTTCAATGGTCCTGTCTAACTTCTCAGTCAAGATTTCGGTTTCACCGCTATCAAGGTTCAATACATAAATATCGCGATTCTCGTAGTTTGTTCCTTTATCATCATAGCCAAGGTAAGCGAGCAAACGGCCATTTGGCGATACTTTAGGTGATACATCTGGACCCAGTCGGTCTGTCAGTTGTTTTATTTTAAGCGTATTCATATCCAACGAATACACTTCAGAATTCATCGGTTTGAGCGCATGTTCAGGGTGTCGGTTTGCAGAAAAATAGAGTGTTTTGCCATCGTCACTAAAACTGACTTCGCCACGATGGTCAAACTCACCTGAAGTCAGCTGTTGTGCATTGCCGCCATTGGCATCAATTTTAAATAAATGCGTGAACCCCGCTTTGCGATAACCCGCACCATCGAATCTATAAAATACGTCATCGATAAAAACAGGGGGTTTAGCCCATTGCGCCCCTTGAGGTTTGCCCTTTAAACTGACCGGCGTCTTGGCACTTTTTGGCACAAACTGGCTAAACACAATATGTTTGCCATCGGGTGTCCAACTAATACTGCTTGGCGATTGCGACAAGTTACTAATTTTCGCGACAGCACCAGAGTCCAACCACTTAACATAAATTTGGCTACTGCCATCACGGGTTGAAACAAAGGCTAAGCGATCGCCCGAAGGGGATAAAGTAGGAGAATAGTCTGCATGCACACCGCTTGTCACAGGCAATAATTGATTGTTATCAACGTTCACCGACCAAATATTACCAACCTTTCTGTCGGTTTTAATATCCATTCTATTGCGAACGAAGTAAATTAACTTACCATCATCGCTAAACTCAATTTGATTGGCATATTCAAGATTAAATACGTCCTGTAACTCAAGTGTTTTTTCTGCCGCCACAGCGCCGCCCATGAGAAGGCTCGCGCCAAGCGCAAGTATGCTATGTTTCACTATTGACTCCATTTATGTCATTTGGCGAGGAAGTTTCAAACCTAATATTAAAATACCTTCAGGGTCAACTATTTGCGAACAATGCAAGCTTCTGATCATTTATCCACTGGTCACCAATTTTGTAGTTATGCTTGAGCGTACCTTCTAACTCAAACCCCATCTTACGAAGTAAACCAAACGATGCTTCATTCCCTTCAGATACCGTTGCGATAAGCTTATGATAACCACATTCGTCAAATGCGAAATCAATCACCGCCTGGGTTGATTTTTTTGCTAGCCCTTTACCGTGAAACTCTGGCAAAAGCATAAAACCTAGCTCAGCTTGTTGGTAAGGTTGCCACATACTACAAAATCCATGGAGCCCGACGGGTTCATTTGACCGCTTATCTATGATCACCAGTGTGAGCCAACCAATGTTAGTTTTATGCCACTCTTTGCTATTTTGCGCACATTCCGTAAATTTTTCACGTAGTGTCTGCTCATCCATAAAGTCGGACACCCATCGCATGACTTGCTCATCGTGATGTAAACGTTCAAACAGTGGCCAATCGAGTGGCGTTATTTTTCTTAAGATGAGATCGGGTGTTTCTATCATAGCGATTCCTTGTCCGTACTTTTGAAAGCGGTTTTGTAAAGGGGTTTTACACTCATTTACTTGTCTATGGTTGCAAGAAAGTTTGGCGCTGTTCTTACTTGTGTAGCCTGTTCAAACGCGTATGCCAGTTCCAGTAATTTGTGCTCTTGGTAGGCACCACTAAAGAATGAAATCCCCAACGGTAAATGTTTATGATATGCCATCGGCACCGTTATTATCGGGTAACCCGCAATTGCAGAAGGGCTTGAACTCGCACCAGTATAATGGTCACCATTTATCGTATCAATCACCCAAGCCGGCCCGTTTGTTGGCGCGACAAAGGCATCTAACTGATGTTGTTGTATCAGCGCATCAATCCCTTTTTCACGCGCTTTTTCGCTAACAAGTGTCTTGGCTGCTTTATAGCGTTCACTCTTTATGCCCGAGGTTTGTTGCGCCATTTCCAATAACCCTTGATTAAAGTCACTCCCCTGTTGATGCGATTGGTTAAAACGTATAACTTGCTCTAAAGATTTTGTACTCACCTGTTCAGGTGTGTTAGCCAAATAGGTATTCACATCATCCTTAAACTCGCTCAGCAAAATATCAAATTCAGCCTGACTAATTTCTTCTTGATGAGGAAGCGTTAGATTATCAACAATTTCGGCCCCCTGCTGTTTCATTATGCTAATTGCTTGCGCGAAGGCGTTACTGGCAATTGGATTAAAATCACTGACGTTACGAGCTATGCCAATACGTTTGCCAGCAAGACCTTTTGGGTTTAAAAACTGTTGATAATCTATATCTTTGTTTTGTACTAAGGCATTCAAAAGTATCGCCGTATCAGAAACGGTGCGCGTCATAGGGCCAGGGGCATCCTGTGAATGAGACAATGGCACAACGCCTTTAACCGATACTAAGCCAACCGTTGGTTTTAAGCCAACAAGGGAATTGTGCGCAGCAGGGCAGGTGATTGAGCCATCCGTTTCCGTGCCAATCGCCGCCACCGCCATATTCGCGGCAACGGCAGCGCCAGAGCCAGAACTTGAGCCACAAGGCGTGCGATTGAGTACGTAAGGGTTTTTAGTTTGTCCACCCACATCACTCCAACCACTGGAGCTTTGCGTTGATTTAAAGTTAGCCCATTCGCTTAAGTTGGCTTTGCCGAGAATAATGGCACCGGCTTGTTTGAGCTTGTAAACCAACTCGGCGTCTTGCTGAGCAAAATTATTTTTAAGCACCATGGCACCCGCGGTTGTAGGCATATTGCCAGCCGTTTCAATGTTGTCTTTAAGGATAATGGGCATGCCAAACAAAGGGCTATGATCAGCCACCGTCGCATGGCGTTTGTCTCTTTGTTTGGCCTCTAGCAGTGCTTGCTCGTTCACGCTAATAATGGCATTGAGTGTTGGACCAGAATCATCAAGTTGCTCAATTCGAGCGAGGTAATATTCAGTAATTTGCTCGTAGATCAGCTTCTTTTCATCAACCAACTGTTGTAATTGCGCAATACTATGTTCAGCGAGATCGATTGGGCTATTAGCCTGCGCTGATGCACTCAACCCTGTACACATTAACAACAGTGCCGCGACGGTATGATTTTTTTTATTGCCGACGAGAAACATAAAACCTCATATAAGATAAACAAAACAGTTATCCCATACTTCTTTAAACTTCGTCACTTAGCAAGTATTTTTGAACCTTAAAAAGAAACAGGCCTGAAATTTCAGGCCTGTCGTGATCAATGCGTCATCGCTTTGTATTTTAATCGATATGCGTGCAGCAGCGGCTCTGTATAGCCATTTGGCTGCCTAGCCCCTTCAAACACGAGTGCTTGTGCCGCTTGCATAGCCAAACTGTGGTCGTTGCCAGCCATTACTTGGTAATTCACGTCATGTTTATTTTGTTCATCCACTACATGTGCCATACGCTCAAACGTATTGCGTACTTGTGTCTCTGTGCAAATACCATGTTTGAGCCAGTTCGCTATATGTTGACTTGAGATCCTCAAGGTCGCCCTATCTTCCATTAAGCCAACATGATGAATATCTGGGACTTTTGAACAACCGTTCCCTTGATCAATCCAGCGCACAACGTACCCCAAGATCCCTTGCACGTTGTTATCCAGTTCTGATTGGATCTCAGCTTTTGTTAAATTATTTTCGAGCATCAAAGGCGGCGTTAATAAGTCTTCCAACGACGCTTGTTGACGCCCCATGAGTGTTTGCTGTTTAGCAAATACATCCACATAATGATAATGCATTGCGTGTAATGTCGCGGCCGTTGGTGATGGGACCCAAGCGGTATTTGCGCCAGACTCTGGATGTGCTTGTTTTTGTTCCATCATCAACGCCATTTTATCTGGCATTGGCCACATTCCTTTACCGATTTGCGCTTTTTGGCTGAACCCACAAGCTAAACCAATATCCACATTACGATCTTCATACGCTTGGATCCAAGGCTGCATTTTGATCTGACCTTTGGGTAATACCGGACCTGCTAGCATCGAGGTGTGAATTTCATCGCCCGTTCTATCTAAAAAGCCCGTATTGATAAATACAACGCGAGATTTTGCTTGTTCGATACAGGCTTTTAAATTGACAGAAGTGCGGCGTTCTTCATCCATTATGCCTAACTTTATCGTGTTCGCTGGCAAGTTAAGTAGCGCTTCTACCTCGGTAAATAGCTGTACTGTAAAGGCGACTTCTTCAGGGCCATGCATTTTTGGTTTAACAATATTGATGCTTTGTGTGCTTGAGTTGGTTACTAAGCTATTACCCCTGAGGTCATGGACAGCACACAACGAAGTGATCACTGCATCCATGATCCCTTCAAAAACAGGCTCACCTTGCTTGTCCAAAATAGCGGGGGAGGTCATTAAATGGCCTACATTACGCACAAACATCATACTGCGACCTTTCAAAGAGATCTGCTCGCCCTCTGAGTTAGTAAAAATACGATCTGAGTTTAGCTTGCGTTTAACCACAATCCCTTGTTTATCAAAAGACTCTTCCAAATTGCCTTGCATTAGACCTAACCAATTTTGGTACACATTCACTTTATCTTCGGCGTCAACTGCCGCAACCGAATCTTCACAATCCATAATGGTGGTCAATGCAGATTCGAGTATCACATCTTTAATGCCCGCTTTATCAGCCTGACCGACCGGATTATGGGGATCAATTTGGATCTCAATATGCAGATCGTTATGTTTGAGTAAAATCGCGCTAGGATCTTGTGCTTGTCCTTGATAACCAATGAATTGTGCCTCTTCGGCCAGTTTAACCTGAGATGAGTCGTTGAGTGTCACCACCAATTGACCATTGAGCACCGCGTAATTGGTGCTTTCTATGTGCGAGCCGTTACTCAGAGGCAGCGCTTTATCCAAAAACTGGCGAACATACGCCATCACTTTGAAACCTCGCACTGGATTATATTGGGCCGTTTTCTCTGCACCGTCATGTTCAGGGAGTACATCTGTACCATACAGCGCATCATACAGTGATCCCCAGCGCGCATTAGCGGCATTTAACGCAAAACGCGCATTGCTAACAGGTACCACTAACTGCGGCGC
Organism: Pseudoalteromonas sp. ATL1; assembly: GCF_058933015.1. NCBI lineage: Bacteria > Pseudomonadati > Pseudomonadota > Gammaproteobacteria > Alteromonadales > Pseudoalteromonadaceae > Pseudoalteromonas > Pseudoalteromonas sp. ATL1. Next base: position 1,130,410 of record NZ_JBZYXL010000002.1, read on the forward strand.
TGCGGTCAGTGCTATCTCGGGTTCAACGAGTTCAGTATCGATGCTCACTTGCTCAGGTTCAGGCACTAAGTAGCCGATATCTTGTAAGAATGTCCGATACTGAGCACTATTCCAATGTGCATGCTGCGTATGAAACACATCAATTTGCTGTTGCAGTAAATCACGCTTTGCAAGCAACGCTTTATTCATCGGTGAGAGCGTATCGATGATACATGCAAAGCCCTGCCAAAAAGCGCTTTGCGATAGTCCAGTACCTGGCAAAGCCTGAAGATTGATAAAGTCGTAAAGGCGCTGATCTATCGTCAGCCCAGCTTCTTGCATGCTTGCTTGCATAGTGAATTCCTAAGTAAAGTTTGAACGGGTTTAAATAAACCATATCGTATTTCGCCCTAAAACAAACCCCAAAAACCATTCACGAAAAATATACTCACAATAATAACTATAAATTTAAAAAATCTAGATTTGAGGCCTAGTGTGTAATTAAGCACCGGCTACAGAGCACGGGTGCCACTCTCACAACTTAAAAAATATGTAACCCGTTCGAAGGAATTAACTATGACTCGCTATCAATCACAGCTCGACCAATTCGCGACTTTGTGCCAAACCCAAGGTAAAACTTGGCAATCAATTAACCCTGAATTTGCCAGTCGTATGAATCTGCAAAATCGCTTTAAAACCGGTTTGGATATCGCCAAATATACTGCCAAGGTGATGCGTGAAGACATGGCCGCTTACGATCAGGATAGTAGTCAATACACGCAGTCACTGGGGTGTTGGCACGGTTTTACCGCGCAACAAATGATGATGGCAGTAAAACGTCACCAAAAAACCACTAAGCGTTCATACGTATACTTAAGTGGCTGGATGGTTGCGGCGCTGCGTTCTGAATTCGGCCCTTTGCCAGACCAAAGCATGCATGAAAAAACCTCAGTCCCAGCGCTCATTGAAGAGATCTACACCTTCTTAAAACAAGCGGATGCGCGCGAGCTAGATCACTTGTACCGCGATTTGGACGCAGCAAAAGCGCAAGGCAAAGACACCAGTGAGATCATTAATAAAATAGATAACTTTGAAACACACATCGTACCGATTATTGCAGACATCGATGCCGGTTTTGGTAACGAAGAAGCCACTTACTTACTGGCTAAAAAAATGATTGAAGCGGGTGCTTGTGCCATTCAAATTGAAAACCAAGTATCGGATGCAAAGCAATGTGGTCACCAAGCAGGTAAAGTCACCGTGCCACATGAAGACTTTTTGGCAAAAATTAATGCCGTACGATACGCATTTTTAGAGCTTGGCATCGAGGATGGCATCATCGTCGCTCGTACCGATTCATTAGGTGCCAGTCTGACACAAAAAGTACCGGTATCAAAAACGCCGGGGGATTTAGCGAGTCAGTACACCGCCTTTTTAGATACCACGCCAGTAAACAGTGCCGACGATCTGAATGATGGTGAAATGGCAATTAAGCTCGATGGTCAGTTACGTAAACCTGTGCGTCTCGACAACGGACTATATCAATTCAGAGCAGGAACAGAGAAAGACCGCGTGGTGTTAGACTGTATTACAAGCTTGCAATCTGGTGCTGACTTACTTTGGATTGAAACAGAAAAACCGAATGTGCAGCAAATTGCCGAGCTGGTAAACCGCGTTAAAGAGCAAGTACCCAATGCCAAATTGGTGTACAACAACTCACCATCATTTAACTGGACCTTGAAGTTCCGTGAGCAAGTATATGCGCAGTGGCAACAAGAAGGCAGAGATCTGAGCCAATACCCCGATCCGAGTGCGGATGCAAAAGCACTCATGGCGCCAATGCTTGATAATTCAGACCTTGCAAAAGCAGCCGATGAATTAGTTCAAAACTTCCAACGCGACGGCGCACGAGAAGCGGGTATATTCCATCATCTAATTACTTTACCCACTTATCACACGGCAGCGCTCAGCACAGACATTCTTGCCGAAGGGTATTTTGGCGAACTTGGTATGCTGGCTTATGTAAGAGATGTTCAACGTCAAGAAATTCGCCGTGAACAAGCATCGGTTAAACACCAAGACTTAGCAGGGTCAAATATTGGTGATACGCACAAAGAGTACTTCTCTGGTGAAAATGCCCTTAAAGCGGGTGGGGAAGCCAACACCATGAATCAATTCTGATTTTAAGTTGATGTTACTTTTAAGGGCCATCAGGCCCTTTTTGTTTTTAATTGCTGAGATCACGTTTTTACTAATACAGGATCAACTCAACGAAATAGAGGAATAGCTATACTTTCAAGCACATAAAATGATTGTTTACAGCGAGATTATTACTCTTCATCAAATACTCAAGCCCATTACGCAGCTATACAAACCAAAATTTTACTAACTAATGCACCTACAACTCACCATTTTACTAACTCAGTACAGTAATAAACCGATTTTTTACTAACTCAACTAGGTAAAAAACTGATTTTTACTAACTCAAATCATCTCATTGTAATAATTACAATTATTGAATAAATTTCAATTTGTAAACCCCCTTTACATTTTTACATCCAGCGATTTTCAAAAAGTAGGTCACACCTTTCTACAAAGCCTTATTTTACTAAACTTTTTACAAAAAAAATTATTACGACGACAACCACGGTTTCAAGAAAGCGACTAACGGAGCATAAAACAACGCAACCTAGAAGCTCATAAATCTCATTTTTTACACGCACTGCGTATCATCATACATCGGTCAGTAAAACAATGATCCAAAAACAAAATATCTATTTAAAATCATAACCTTAACAATTTAAAGATATAGATTACTAGCGTATTGATATGAATGTAGATCAGATTTTTATCAACATCTGATAAGGGCCTCCAGAATAAAGCAAATAAAGGTACAACCTCGGACCTGTCATAAACTCCATTATGATCCATTTTTCTTCCACATTGTTCGTCTTTAATGAGCAACATACATGAGAGGACAGATTAATGAACCAACGCACAATGAAACATGGAGACTGGGCTAAAATTGTTGAGTCACGCAGCAAAAAACAAAGCCCTCAACCTAAAAACAAAGCCAATATTGCCTTTATTCCAGTTATGTTATTGGGGTTTTGTGTTATCGCTATGCTTTGGGTGCTGGTGCTGGACTCAACGCAAGAAAGGCAGCTTCCAGAATTAAAAGTGGATCAAAAAGCGCGTATTTCTCGCTACTTTTCAAAACAATTCATCATGGGCAGCTGGCAATTAAGAGAAACCAAGTTTACCAACTCAAGCATCAAGGTTTTGGTCGAAATGCCTACCGAATTGGCAATGAGTGAAGAGCAATTAACACAATATATTCAAAGCTCTTTGTGCCCATCACGTGACAACCGTGTGTGGCGTGATGTCAGTCAGTATAATCTGTTTATCAATTTATTTGTGCGCACGCCTAGAAATGGCATCTATGCAGAATGCAACAATCCGAATATAAATAATATCAGTTGATAGAACCCCCAATTTTGGGGGTTTTGTTTTTCCCAGCCATCTAATCACACTCGCTCACATTTCCACAGTATGTCACATATCACGTAATGTGAATCTAGCTGACAAAAATGTAACTCAATCGGCCTGATCAAGTTCCAATCGTGACTTTTCCACCAGCTCATCGGGCAGAGATTTAGTTACTGACACACCCAGCTCTTTAAACTCCGAGGCCTGCTTGATGAGGTTACCTTTACCGCTGTATAGCTGGCCAAAGGCTTTATCGTAGCTTTCTTTGGCTTTATCTAGCTGTTTACCCACGCCATCCATGCTGCGCAAAAAGGCATTAAGTTTGTTGTAAAATTTTTCAGCTCGCTGCGCAAGTTCGCGGCTATGTTTGCTTTGTTCTTCAAACTTCCATAGTTGCTTGACGATATTCAAGCTGGTTAACAAAGTTGTCGGGGTCGCAACCAGTACGTTAACATCTAGCGCTTGCTGGTAGAGGCTAGGGTTATGTTTAATCGCCTCTACAAATGCAGACTCAACTGGAATAAACATGATCACCACTTCCGGTGAGTTGAGCCCAGGTAATCGCTCGTAGGATTTGTCGCCTAACTCCTTTATTCGCGCTTGTATCGCATTGCAGTGCTCCACAAGCGCTTCATTTGCACTCGCTTGATCCTGAGCATTCACATAGCGGGTATAAGCGTTGAGGGAGGTTTTTGCATCCACCACTAGGTGCCTTCCTTGTGGTAAGTAAACAATCACATCAGGGCGAAACTTGCCATGCTCTGTGGTAAACGACACTTCACGTTTATAGTCATAACCCGGTCGTAAACCCGCACTATCGAGCACATTTTCAAGCATCAGCTCACCCCAATTGCCTTGCGTCTTTTTTTGGCCTTGCAATGCTGTCGTTAACTTGTCCGCTTGCTCTGTGATCAGTTTATTATTGGCTTGTAAATGCAGTAGCTCAGTTCTCAATGAAGCCCGTTGTTTTAGCTCTTCAGTGTGAATGGCTTCCATTTTGTCTCTAAAACCTTTGAGTTCCCCTTGCATGGGTTGTAACAGTTGGCTGATCCGCTCTTGGCTTTGCACATTGAAGCGCGCTGTTTTTTCATCAAAGATTTGATTGGCAATATTTTGAAACTCTTGCTTTAGGATCTGCTTTGATTTTTCGAGCTGTGCAATTTGCTCATCAAACGCTAATTGCTTCTGCTCAAAGGTAGTTTTGAGATCGGTGAGTTCTATTTCAAGCCCGTGAGCTTGCTCTTGCGTTCGCGCTAATGATTGTTCGCTTTGTTGCCATAGACGTTGATACTGCTCGGCTTGGTTTTGTTTTTCCGCCAAACGGGCTTGATACTGCTGACACAGTCCATGAAGCTCAAGCTTATCAGCCTGTAGTTGTGAGGTTTGTTGAGTAGTAGAGTCAGCTTGTTCAGCTTGAAGTGCCAGTTTTTGCTCCATCAAAGCCAGTTGCGACTTAAGTTTTTGTTGCTGTGATCGATACCAAGGAACAAACACGCCGGTACCGGCACCAAACATCACAAGATGTATCCAACTAAGCTGTGAAATAACGGTCTCAAGCATAGCCTATCTCATTGAGAGTATTCATATACTTGATAATACCCCACAGAGCAAAAACACGCACTAACTAACCTCAGCTGCACAAAAGAGGATTTGCCCAATTAAGATAGCTGCTCACGATCGAAACGATATCCAGCCCCGTACACAGATCCGATCAATTTAGGAGATGCACCAAGCTGCTTGATCTTTTTACGAATGTTCTTGATGTGGCTATCGATAACGCGATCGGAAATATCAAAGTTGTCGGGCTGCACATTATCTAAGATCTGTTGCCGAGAAAATACGCGACTAGGTGCATTATACAATAAAGCAAACACATCAAATTCAACCTTAGTGAGACTTAAAGGCGCCCCGTGTATTTTGACCGTCAAGCTACTAGGCTCAACAACAACCGCCTTGGCATCCTCAGGTTGCGGGGTACAGCGTCTTAAAATGGCTTTAATGCGCATTACCAGCTCTGCTGCACTAAAAGGCTTACACATATAATCATCTGCGCCAAATTCAAGCCCTTTTAGCCTGTCGGCTTCTGCGACTTTTGCAGTGACCATAATAATCGGCACCATAGAAAACTGGCGAATTTGCTTCATGCACTCAACACCATCTTGGTTTGGTAGCATAATATCCATGACGATTGCATCAGGTTGATTTTGTTCAACCCATGGCACAACTAACGCCCCATCGGCGATGTGAGTTGTATCGAACCCCGATGCTTTAAAAAATAAGATAACTTGCTCAGCAATGTCGTAGTCGTCTTCAACGATTAAAATGTGTTGCATGGCTGTGTGTATGGCCTTCTATTTAGCTTTGAGACCGGCAAGCTGCAGCCGTACTTGTTCACGTAACGACTCAGATAATGTGTCATCCAATAACACCATCGTAAGGATGCCTTCAAGATCCCCACAATTTGCCACTTCTTGAATTAGATCATAGTCACATTGTGACAAGGGTTCTATAAAATCCAATTCATTTGCCACGATCATTTGGCACATCACGCATTTTCCTTTGGTTGTTAACCTAGCACTTTATTATTATTCCATTTAATCGTAACAATATGGATAAAATGTGGAATACCTCCCAGCTAACCGTAAAAATTTTACACAAAAAAGCCAGCAAAAGCTGGCTTTAAAAATGGTAATCAAGGGGGAATCAACAAATGCTTATCGCTACCAACAAGCATAATCATAGACCCATGTATTTTTAAGTTAGTTCAAAAATAAATACATTTATTTTAAAAAAAGGCTGTTAACGTAGTAAAGCGAGCATTTGTTCTTCATCAAACTTACTTAAATTCATCGCTTTATCTTCGAACAATGCGTCGACTAAGGCTTGCTTTTGACGCTGCATGGTAAATACTTTTTGCTCGATTGAGTTGGCCATTATCAGCTTATAAACAAACACCGGTTTGTCTTGACCAATACGATAGGCACGATCGGTGGCTTGGTTTTCAACCGCAGGGTTCCACCAAGGGTCAAAATGGATCACCGTATCCGCTTGCGTTAAATTAAGCCCAGTTCCACCCGCTTTTAAGCTAATCAAAAAGATATTGCATTCACCGCTGGTAAATTGCTCAATCACTTTATCACGCTGCCGCGTTTGTCCGGTGAGTTGCGTAAACGCCAAGTCCAGTTCATGACATTGTTGGGCGATAAGATCCAGTACACTGGTGAACTGGCTAAATATAATGATCTTACGACCTTGATCCAACATGATCGGTAAATGCTGGCGTAACCAATCAAACTTAGCGCTGAGCGCTTCGGTCTGCTTATCCACAAGTCGTGGGTGACAGCAGATCTGTCTGAGCTTCAATAAGGCGTCTAAGAACATTAGTTTACTGCGCTGCACACCTTGCTCTTTGAACAAGTGCACAAGATCATTTTCAACTTGTTGCTGCACGCTGGCGTACAGTTGGCTCTGTTCTGACGTGAATTCAAGTTCTTTGATAAGCTCTGTTTTAGCTGGCAACTCTTTGACAACCTGCGCTTTGGTTCGGCGCAAAATAAACGGGGCTATTACCGCATGTAACTCTCGAGCACGCGCCTTGTCCTGCTCTTTCTCAATGGGATATTGAAAGTACTGTTTAAATTGCTGCCTTGTACCCAAAATATCTGGCATGACAAAATCTAGCAACGATTTAAGTTCCAACAAGTTGTTTTCAACAGGAGTGCCACTCAAACACAGTTTGAACTGCGCATTGAGCTGCTTTACACATTTTGAGATCTGTGCCGATTCATTTTTGATGTATTGTGCTTCATCCAGCACGATAGAATCAAATTCTAGGCCTTTGTAATGCGCTAAATCACGTTTTAGAAGCGGGTAGGTGGTGAGAATGAACTTTGACTTATGAATGCCCTCTAGCAGCTCTTCTCGATTGCTACCATGAATTGTTGTAAGCGTTAAATGCGGCGCAAAACGTGCAAATTCGTTTTGCCAGTTGCTGACTAAGCTAGTCGGGCACACTATCAAACTTGGTTTGCTCACTAGGGTATTATGCTGCGTGATAAAATATGCAATCACCTGTAGCGTTTTGCCCAAGCCCATATCGTCCGCCAGAATGCCACCTAGCTGGTGTCGATTTAAAAACTTTAACCAATCAACACCTTGCTCTTGATAATCTCTCAGCGTAAACGTTTGATTGGTAGTGCCCAAAGCCGTATTTGAGCTTACTTTCGGGTTATTAAGCTCATCAAGGTATTCAAGTAATCGAGGATCATCGCAACTCACCGCGACATGCTCTAAGTTGAATAACTCTTTGGCAAAAAAGAACGGAAACTTAAATTGGCTATTGGAAAGATAATAACTAAACCTTTGCTTTAAGGTCAGTAACTGCTCATAAGTTTGCGTGGGAATTGCATACGACTGTTCAGCAATTTTAACGTAGCGATATTTGTCAGCAAATTCATTGATCTCAAGTTCAGGTTTATTGTCCCAATCAAGCAAGACAGTGTTGTCATCAAATTGCACTCTGCCAATGATGTGATGGTGTTTATCTCGCCTAAGCGACAAGGTTACTTTTGGCTCTAAAACAGCACCTTGCTCACTGAGTTCTTCAACCGCCCAGCCTTTGTTTATTAGCTGCTCTTTCAACTCACGGTTAAACCAATGATAACCTTGCTCATTTTCTACCGGTAACGCGTAAGTGCCTTCATTGCTATTCAACCCTAAACCAGTGAGTAATAACTCACTTCTATTTTTGGCTTTATTTATCGCAGAAGTTGCCAGCCCTTTTGTGTTATCAAGCGTTAAAACAAAACGTTTATTGCTCTCGTTTTGTACAACGCTTAAGCGGCTTTTTAATTTGGTTTTGATGTCTTTTTGTGCGATCCCCGTTGGCGGCTCTATCACATCCGTTGGGTATAGCTCTGAAAAACGTTCCGTAACCTGTTCAAGTTGCTCGGTAGTCACCGCTGGCATCGTCAGTAAATGCGCAATTTCATCAGCACTGAGCTGTGAGCTGATCCGACCAACTACCAAACGTTCAGTATCAAGATAATAGGGTGGATCGGTTCTCAACAGAAGCCATTGTGGCGTATTAGACAACAAGGCTTTCAATTGCGCTTGCTTACTATCTTGCTGCCATACAAAAGTGAGGTTTTGCTGATGGGCAGCTGATAGGGGTTTTCGTTCAGTTTTATAATATAGGCGATTTGTATGTAGCAACTGTTGCAAGGCCGCATGTCCCCAGCTGCCACTCAATTCATAATGACCTGGCGCATTTTGTGATCTCACCCAGCTAAACAATCTAAAATCGTCTTCAGCAACGCCAGGAGGAGGTAATTGGCTCACCAACTGTTGTTCGGTCAGAGGCCGACCGAGCGGGTAGTTACCATCGGGCTTAAAGGCGCTGATTTTCGGCATGAGTTGCAGCTCTTTCCCTTGCTGCTCAAGAGAAAACAACAAAACATTATCAAAATCTTGTGGTTTAGTCAGTTGTAACGATTCCAGCTCATTAAACCAATCGTTAACAAGGTAAGCTTCGCCAAACCCGCCTGAGTGCTCTATTTTAAGTTTGAGTAAGACCGCGGCAATATGTCGACACTTGGCGTTTGATGAGCAGGTACACTGAGCGTCAACGCGTACACCATTGGCAGTTTGCTGAATATCAATATGCTGGGAGAAAGTATTACCAAAGTTACCAATAACTTGTGATTCAATTTTTGAAAAGTCATCCGTGTGTTCTAGGAAACTGATCTGCGAATCTTTTAAATATTCTTTTGCTTTGCTCAGCATTTGCGCATTGAAATACTGCTTTAAAAAGCGCTCTGATAAGGGAAATTGATTCGCTTGTTCTTGTTTTATCTCTTCAAACAAAGCAAACAACTGTTCTTTAGACAACTGCGTAGACATCAGCACGATACTAAAATTTACTCATCCGCCCAGTATATGGGATTGGCGTTACAAGAAAAAGGGGTAATGGGGCAATAAACGCGAGTATTTCACTGGTTGGAGCACACAAGGAAACAAACCAAGTTACGGGCAATGCGTAACTTGGTTGATTATCAATCAATTATAACTTGATAAGAGCTTTTGTAGCTGTTCTAAACGTTTGTCTGTTAAAACACGGTTATCGATTTTGATGGTGATATCACCGCTTTTTAAACTGCGCTGTACCTTGATGAAATCGCTTTCAAGTAAAGATTCATTACGCTGTGCTTTTTCTTCAAATGTGGTTAAATATTTAGTGATCATCAAAGCACGTTTTTCGTCACTCATTTCTTCTGACATAAATGACTGATTTGGTAGCTCTGCAATCATTTGTTCAAACAAGTTGAGATCCAAACTAATTGCTTCGATGATCTTCTTAGCCGCTTCTCGACCCACATGATTTGCCGTAGGGTATAGGTTTAAAACATGCTTAGGAATATGTTCGTACGCTTTTATCGCATCAGCAATAGCCGTATGTGAAACGCCTTCTAACGCCGCAATTTCTCTAAATGACCCTTTTTTACCTTGCTCTTGTAATTTGAGCTTGGTGCCATGATAAGCCTGACCCAACTCCCACAGGCTTGGCGCAATATATTGATCCGATGAAATAGCGAGTAGCTTTGCATCTTCCTCATTAAAATCACTGGATGTCAACACCACATAATCAGCGCCCGCAAGTAGGCACGCCTTGCGTCTTCTTGAGCCAGATAACACCCATTGCATATTATCTTTTTGCCAGCACAATGCAGGGTGTAAGTTACGCTTATCGCTTTTAATTGCAGGTAAAATGTCAGCAACAGAGCGCTCATTAAGCAAAGATTGCTCACGGCGGTTTTGGCCATATACTTTGCTTTTTAGCTCAATATCTTTGTGTTTTATTACCTGACAGGTCAAGGTGATTGTACGATTAGGATCACTTGGCGCGGGCATGGTGATCACATCACCCACTTTTGCTTGATCAAGCAGATCGTCGAGACTACTCCCCTCTATCGCCGTTGCAAATGGATCAAGTCTGGTATCATTTTTACGTTTTTTTGCCATGAGTAAGCCTATTTTGTTATTGCGTGAGCGATGATTGTGTTGACAGCCAATTTGATCGGATCAACATTTCGAGTTCATCAACTACGTCTTTTATATTTTCCTGTGCCTTGATGAGAGATTCTCTGCTGGCCAAACTGTCTGACGTTTTTTGGTCAAATATTGTATTAAACGATGAAGAGCTGGCCGTAATTGCCGAGCTATGATTAATCGGGTAACTCATTACCTGTCGACCAAATGCACTTCGAACGTCTTTAACAATATCACGCTGTGAATGGTTACCTTTCACATAATTCGTCACAAGAAATTGCATAAAGTCCCAGCCTTCATGGCCTAAGGCAGCAACCGTGTGATAAATTTCACCCAATCTTTTCAGATACTTATTATTTGCATCAAAGTCTACAGCTTCAGGATGAACTGGGATCAACATTGCTGTAGAAGCCATTAGTGCGTTGTAAAACATAAAGTTAAGAGAAGGGGCTGTATCAATCAGAATAATATCAAATTCATCTTCAACTGGCTCAATCACTTTCTCGCATAGTTTGTGATAATGCCTTGTTTGAGCATAGCCAGAACTTTCTTTCAACTCCGTGGCTGTCTCATGTTCAAAATAAAAGTCATCCATGCCTGAAGGTAGCACTCTAATATTAGGAATGTGCGTTGTCTGAAATGCATTCGACACAACGCTACGCCAAGTTTCATCGGGTTCAAGCTCAATACAATCACGCATTAAGTCACCAACTGTGATCGGTTCTGGATCATTGGATGGAAAAAAGCTTGATGATGAACCTTGTGGGTCTAAATCAATGATGCCAATACGATACCGTTTTATGTTGGTCGTTGCCAAAGCGGCAGCTATATTGACCAGAGAGGTTGTTTTACCACAACCGCCTTTAAGCGAATTGATAACAATGACCTGTAGCTTATCACCTGTTTTTCGTTGATCCGCATCCACACCCATGATCTCTGCCATCGCAAAAATATTCGCTAAGGTATACGCATAATGACCATTTGCGCCTTTTTGAATATTTAAGTGATCAAAGTCACCTTGATCATGACGTCGTTTCAAGGTCCTATTATTACAACCTAATAAGTCTGCGGCTGCTTTTTGAGTGTAGGTTCTAAGCTCTTTCTCATCGGTTTTTAAATGAGCTCTGTAATGTTGAATGCGACCTTCTAGCGACTGTTCTGCAACTTCTGCAGTGGCTTTTAACAAGCTATAGGTTGAAAGTGCTTTATTATTAATTGACATGCGCGATATCCTTTACTTGATGCCTATCATTATAATGTCCATTAAATTAGTAGTAAACAACAAAATATATAGACATCAATAAATTTTATTAGCTTGCTTACAATTCTAAGTATAATTAAGAAAGCTTAGATATGGTTAAGATATAGGTATATAAGGTTAAAGCACCAAAAAGTGCTCTTAAGTATTTGATAATAAATATAAAAGATTTAAAATGTTAGATCAGCTATTTACTACGTGAAGATCTGATCTTTACCTAGTGGCGGATCAACAATTTACCAAGCGTGAAAATCGGAAATTGATTTCGCACAACTTATCAACAGAGTTATGCACTTATTAGCGGTCTTGGATCAAGTTTATACTAAGAAAATTCAAAGAGTTACTAACAAAAAGTAGGGGATGATCTTGTTCCAGTAGTTAAAGATCAGATCTTTCCTTAGTACAGATCGGATCTATACCAAGATGTGATGAAGTTATGCACAGGCAGCTTTAAAATCAGCCTGTTAGGGCTGTAAATTCGCCTTTAACGATCATGTTTCTGCATCTGATCTTAGCAAAGTTAGTAAAATATCGATCTGTGGAGTCTATGAGTTAGTAAAATTGCGATCCCTATGAAAATTTTACGCCCAGATCATATTTTTACTAACTTAAGTCGTTAACTTTTGCTGATGAATATGTTGTTATAAGCTGTCATATAATTTTGGAAGTAGAACAATGAGCCGAAAGGTGAACATCTCAGTAGATAACTTGCCAGATTCGTTGCGCGGTCAGATCCATGGTGTGGAAAGTGCTATCGACAATGAAAGCTTAGCGTTATTCACTGATAATAAAGATGTTCGGATATCTTTAGAAAACGCAGCCCATGGCTTACGCGCTTATTCGAATACCTTCAATCATTACGATCTTTGGGGTCGCTTTGTTCGTTCTGGACATAAAAAATTACCACTTGAGGAAGCTCCTAAAAAAACCATCGTGACCCGCCGCATTTCGGAAAAGGTAGATGGGATCCTTTACGAAGGTGAAATTAAAATTACTCCAGCGGTCGTCAGTACCAAAAAAGACGGCGAGGATCTAGAGTACCTAGTTTGGCCGTCTGATAGAGAAGAAAAAGTTGAGCGCGCGCTTATTCGCTTAGCTTCCAAAGGCAAGATCGTTAAAATTAATTTTAAATCGGGTATTCAGTACGCGGTTATTTTTTCTATGAATGAATTGGCGCAAGAGCTTAAAGCTGTTGGTCAATCAATGCCTTATCCGCAAATTAAAGAATCATTAGAAGCATTACAAGGTTCGAAACTTTCGTTTAGGTACTCTGCAACTGACACAAAAAACTCGGATATTGATGACTCGTTTTACGAGTCAAATATGAACTTTTTATCATCACTACATTTTAGTGGCAAAAAAGGGCAAGGCGGCAATATTAAGTGTGTCGCTTGTTTAAATGCTTTTGTTCATAACATGATCGATAACTTAGAATATAAAGGCTATTACTTTAATAGTGCACAAGAGCTTAAACGTGGTTTGTCACGTTGGATGATGCTACGCCTTTATCATTTGTGGCGTTATGCGGCTCCGGGTAAAACATATCATTTCCGCTTACTTTCTATAATGGAAAAATATGGCTCGATTTATTCTACTGATGAAATTTCAGAGAATAAATTAAAAGCGTTGCGTCGTGATATGACCACAACAATGAAAGACTTAATTGAAAAAGGCGCTATTTCTGAATACAGCATTACCAATGTAAAAGATGATAAAAGCGGTTTAATTGTTGATTATGTATATGAAATGCATCCATCAGCACAGTTCTGTGAAGAAATTCTCGCATTGAATAAACATCACAAACGTATCGAGATCCAAGGTGGAAAACGTATTGTTGAAAATGCAGAAGTGATTGACGAAGATACGTTGGAAGAAATCGTAAAAAAATAAGTTAAGAACTTAATTACAAGAAGGGCTCCTAGTTGGAGCCCTTTTTTAATTCACCTGCTCTAAATAAATTCGATCTACTAAAAAGTTGTATTCACGTTTTCTTGGGTGGTTTTCATTTTTTTCATAATCTGTGAGCACACCCAGTTTGGTTTCAGGGTTTGGATTAAACAAAATAAATGGTAGTGCCGCACTGACGTGGTAGCGTTTTTGTGCTGTAAATCGCACATTCACCTCTGGTGAAACGCGAGTTGGTCTGCGGATCCTTAATTTACTGTTTGCCTTTAGACTACTGATGCGTAACTTTTCTTGTTCAACTAAGTTATGCCATGACTGCTGATCGATCATCCGAGGGTTTGAATAATTTGATGAACGTTCCAACATATCCATGGCCGCTTCTTTGGATAAAGTGCGGGTAGCATGCTTGGTCATCCAAGTAAATCGAACCGAATAGGGAATGGCCGTTTCACTGTGAATTTTTCGATAGCTTGCAAGCGTAAGCAAAGAGGGAATTGCACTGTGAACGGCTTCAAAGCGTGCATCATTATTGGGTATCTCTAAAATAAGCTCTTTGAATTTTAACTTTGCGTCATTCACCGTTTTAAGGCGTGCTTGAAGTGCCTCATCTTTATCGTTTACGCACAGTAACCCAGGATGTCGCTGCATCACTTTACCGCTGACTTTTTCATCAACAAACAAATCTTTATATCCAGAGATAATTTTTGCCAAAGCATCATCGCCAGTATGCTTTATTACAGGAATATGGGTTGGTGCTTTTTGTTCTTGCTCTTTTTCAATTTTTGGAAGCTCAAAGTAAATGGCTTTTTTTATATCGGCTTGAGCCAGTTCCTCACAAAAGAGTGATAATTGTTCAAACATTAGATCAAATTGAGAACGTATCGCAAATTTATTCATATTGGTTACTGTTTAATTCAATGGTTTCTCGGTGTTATTTTTTGTGGGTTAATCATCTATTTTGTATGATGTGTTCCACAAAGCAAATAATAGCAGAAAACAGCAAAAATTTGAATCTTAACTTTCTTTAAACTGTTGATGGAGAGTATTTTCTTTGAACATTAAAGTGCCTGCAGTATCTATAAATAAACACGCTATCATGGCGTGCATTTCTTCATTTTTTTACATCTGCTGAAATAAGCCACTTTTTCTTTTTTCGACCCTTATAGCAGTGCCGATTGGGTTATCTCTAGAAGTTATTTGTATCGAGTTTGGCTGTGCTTTTTTGCTTAGAATGGTCTTGCTCGTCGTGCTCACCATATTCATGTAATGTGCCGTAATCCTTTGTAACTTGGTGTAATAGATAAAACTCTGGCCCTGAAATATGCTTTTTAGAGCAATAGCTTAAAGGAGCATGCAAAATGAATAATGAATTAGATATTGCCATTGTCGGTGGTGGTGTATCGGGTGTATATAGTGCCTGGCGTTTACAAAAAGAATATGCAAGTACACAAAAAATATCGCTATTTGAGTATAGCAACCGTATTGGGGGCCGGTTATACAGCCGAAAATTACCGGGCTTACCAAACGTTGTTGCAGAGCTTGGCGGTATGCGATTTATCCCCGATGAACACATTATGGTGAGCACCCTAGTTGGTGAACTTGGGCTTAAGCTTAAAGATTTTCCAATGGGCTCTAAGTTACCTTTATACCCTTCTGACAAAGCAAGCTCTGTTGAGGCTGGAAGCGAGAACAATTTATTTTATCTGCGTGGCCAGTATTTTAGATATCGTGATTTTGCCGAGTGTCCAGACAAAATTCCCTACAACCTAGAAGAAACTGAGCGTGGCTATGGCCCGGAAGACTTGCAAGTTAAGGTCATGAACTTAATTTGCCCGGGGTTTGCTGATATGTCTTTGTCTGAGCAAATGAAGGTCAAAGTGTTTGGCAAAGAAATTTGGAAATTTGGCTTTTGGAATCTATTAGAGCATGTGCTGAGTAACGAAGCCTACCTGTTTATGAAAGAAGCAGGTGGTTACGATGCTAACGTGGCCAATGCCAGTGCTGTCACTCAATTACCAGCGACTGAATATAGCGATGCTACGGTGTTTAAAACGCTAAAGGATGGTTTTCAAGCGTTACCGCTTAAATTATGTGAAGAGTTTGAAGCGGCCAACGGCAGCGTTAATATGCTAAAGCGCCTTGTTAAAATAGAAATCCATGAAGGTTGTACACACCGTTACGAGTTAATTTTCCAACCCATGATGGAAACAGCCAGTGGCCAAGTGGTCGATGCAGATGAACCAACTCAACGTGTAAAAGCAAAACAGATCATTCTTGCAATGCCACGGCACTCACTAGAATTGATTGAGTCAACGTTTTTTGACGACCCTTGGTTGAAAGAAAATATCCCATCGGTCTTGATCCAAAAAGCGATCAAAATGTTTATGGCATACGAGCAACCCTGGTGGCGCAGCCTGGGACTGGTGGCAGGTCGCTCAGTAACCGATTTACCTATTCGCCAGACTTACTATATGGGCACCGAATGTGACCAATACGAATGCGCTGAGTCTAAAGAAGATAAAAAAGACGAGGATAAATGTGAGTCGCCAATTATGTACGGCCAGCCAAATACCAATTCTTTGTTAATGGCGTCATACAACGATATTGGTACCATCCCCTACTGGAAAGGGCTGGAAAAGGGCGAGCATTACCCGGGTTTTGTACCCGCTTACGGCTGTGAAGGTTTTGGCAGTAACGAAATTGTGCCTAAAAACCAATATCAGATCACAACAGGTATGGTTGAAGCGGCACACCGTCAAATTCAGGCTTTACATAATCAAAAAGCATTGCCTATGCCTTACTCCGCGATTTACCAGGAATGGGGCGACGACCCGTACGGCGGCGGCTGGCACGAATGGAAAGCCAACTATCGTTTGGATGAAATCATGTGCAAGATGCGTCACCCAGTAGAGAGCGAGCAAATTTATATTGTTGGTGAGGCGTATTCGTATGAGCAAGGCTGGGTTGAAGGGGCGCTTAATACTGCGGAATCGACATTGGCGCAGTTTTTTGATCTGCCTACTCCAAAATGGTTAACCAAAGACAAGGCACAATATGATGAGTGGTTAAAAACTCACCACAACTACCTCCCCGTGGATTGTACTAACGGATGTAGCCCAAGCACAGTTCAAAATGAACAACCCAATGCTAACTCAAAAACGCTCGATGAGGTCACGGAATTTGCTTATCAGGGGATCAATCATGAGTACAAATAATTACACGGTTGCATATCATTTGCTGCGTCGCTTAAAGCAGTTTGGGCTTGATAAAGTATTTCAAGTACCGGGAGATTATGTTCAAGAGTTTATGACCACCTTGGACAACTTTGATGGTATAGACGCCATTGGTGATGTGACTGAGCTTGGCGCTGGGTATGCGGCGGAAGGATATGCCAGATACAAAGGCATTGGAGCTGTGTCTGTGCAATATGGCGTGGGCACATTTAGTGTGTTAAACGCCATTGCGGGCGCCTATGTAGAGCGTAATCCCGTCGTTGTTATCTCTGCGAGCCCTTCGGCTGCAAACCGTGTGGACATTGAAGAAACAGGCGTCTTGTTTCATCACTCTACTGGGGATTACAGTGCCGATAAAAAGATCTTTGAAAACGTGACAGTTGCTAGTGAGATACTGGCAGATCCGCGATCAGCCCCCGCGATTATTGATAATGCACTGCAATTGGCGATGAGCGAAAAAAGGCCCATCTACTTAGAAGCATGGCAAAACGTATGGGGGGCTGAGTGTCCTGAGCCTGAAGGTGATTTAGTAATTCCACTTTTGCCCGCTAATGCAGCAATGATGGCGTCATTGTTAGATCAAGTCATCAGCCGACTCATAAATGCAACAAGCCCAGTTGTTTTACTGGGTATTGAGCTAGCTAGACTCGGTCTGCAGGAAAAGATTGTTACGCTTTTGAGCAAACTTAATATACCTTACACCACGACGACGCTGGCAAAATCGGTCATTAGTGAAACTCAAGGTGTTGGAAAAGAGCTATTTGTAGGTACCTACGCGGGCGAGGCATCTTGGCAGGATACGTTTAATTTTGTGAGTGAAAGCGATTGTATTTTAGCGCTGGGTGCTATTTTCACCGACGACTATCTCACCATGCTAAAAACACAAGGTAATGACTTAGTTAGAGTGAATATGAGTGTCGCTCGAGTGGGTGAGAGTGAGCAACTTAGCGGCATTAATCTGGCACAGTTTGTTGATGAATTGAACCATTACCTTGATTGTCATCCGCTACAACTAAACTGCCAGCTTCCGACTATTCGTAATCTGTATTTAACCGAGAATGTCGATAGCAACGCAAAAATAACCTATGACAACTTTTTCTGTGTTTATCAAAAACAATTACAAAACAGCGAAACGGTTCGTGATTATAACTTGGTCTTGGGCGAAAGTTCGTCGTTGTACATGGCTGCGCGTTTAATTGGCTTAGCAGAAAACCGCTTTGTGAGTGATGCGGCTTGGGGGTCTTTGGGTCACGAAACAGGTTGCTCATTGGGCACTGGACTTGCTGATGATAAGCGTAGCGTGGTGGTTGCTGGTGACGGGGGTTTTATGATGATGTGTCAAACTCTCTCGTCCATTCGTCACTATGGTCTTAATACCGTGGTGTTTGTGATGAACAATGCGGTGTACGCCATCGAGCAATCGTTTGTTGATATTTGTGCGTTCACCCCTGCGGCTGATTTTGCACCCTTCGATAAACTTCATCATTGGAACTATAAGCCATTGGCAAATGCGTATGGCGTCAATTACTTGAATGTAGAAAAAGTCAGTGACTTGGACTACGTTTTTTCTGTGATAACGCAAAACTCAAAATCACCTTACTTAGTAGAAGTAAAAATAGCTGAAAAAGATCTTGCCCCTGCTATACAGGATTTAGCGCAAGCGATCACGGGTACTAAGGTGAGCGACTGCAAATGCCAAAAGAACATGTGAACAAGGATATGATTATGACTGAACAATGTAACAAACCCATTCCAGAGTGCCAGTTGGAAGAAGCGCAAAAGCGCATTGCACATTACTGGCAAACAACGCAAAACTACATCACGGCGCTTGAAAAAAAGCACAGCTTTGAAGCCGACCAACTACTGACTTTGCTGCCAAGCGGCGATACAAGTATGGAGCGCTTTAACAACTATCAAATTAACGCGTTAATTTTTAACACGCGCTTACAGTTTTCACCGTCGGTCATTGTGATGTGTAAACATACCGATGATGTTATGAATGCGTACAAAGAAGCAATTGAACATAATTTACCAATTCGGGTGCGCTCGGGTGGTCATGATCATGAAGGCGAGTGTACGGGAACCGATGTGGTCTTGCTCGACTTAAGTGGGTTGAAAGACTTTTCGATTAAAAAAGGCACGGATGGCTATATTGCGCATATCGGCTCTGGTTATCGTTTTTACCAGCTTGTTCCTAAACTTGCCAAACCCGATGACAAGAGTATTCCGCCTTTGACCATCCCACATGGTACCTGTGCCACGGTTGGTTTAGCTGGGTACATTCAAGGTGGGGGCTGGGGACCATGGACGAGAGTACACGGCATGTGTTGCGAATCGCTTGTTGGCGCAACCGTGATTTTGCAGGATGGTTCAAAAGTGAATGTGTCGGAAACTGAGCACAGTGAAATACTTTGGGCACTGCGTGGTGGTGGTGCATTAAGCTATGGCATTGTTACTGAATTTAGAGTGAAAGCGTTTGAGCTACCCGAAGAAATCCATCGCTTTGAAATTCACTGGAATAACCATACAGGTGACTCCACAGATCTGAAAACATGGGAGTTGTTGACGCAATGGGAAAATGCCATTAATGACCCAAGTACGGAACAATTGGTTGGCACGAATCTTAAAATTAACGCCATTGCGGATAAATCAGTAGTCTGTGAAAAGGACTTAGAACACCCAAGCACTATGTATGGCTACTGGCAGGGCACAGAATGTGAACTGCTCAGCTTTGGTAAAAAGTACTTTCCAACATCAAAAATATTGGTAACGGGTAAAGATACCAAAGACAACTACAGTGCGGCATTGATGTCTGACTGGTCACGAAATACGTTGGCTAATTTACCGGTTGCCGGTGTTAAACAAGGCTTGGTTGCAAATGCTAATGGTACGCCATTTACGCCGGATTTCGACGCGCCAGCACCGCATAAAATTACTTCAAAAGTTGTACGAGAAAGTGGTCTAACTGAGCAAGGTAAAAGGCAGTTGTTGCGCTCGTTAACCTCGTCTTTGTTGTTTGATGAAAACGCGCCGCTAGGTTTATTTAGCTATGTGACATTAGGTGCTATTGCCGGTCAATTTTACGCCAATGACTCTAGTGTTGGTGCCTTACGTCGGGTTGCATTCCCGTATTCTAAAGCGCAGTACACCATCCAATATCAGACTTGGTGGAATACCGAGTTGAAGTACGACGGGCAAGGTGACAGCAAAATGTTGGGCCAAGAGAACCCAGTATACCGCTTTGTGAATAGAGCGCTTGATTGGATTGAAGTCAGCCGTGATACCTCTATTGAAGGTGCCTATGGTGCTTTTATCAGCTTTAAAGATGCATCCATTCCCACTAAAACTTATTTCCAAGATAGTTATGAGGAACTGATCAGAATAAAAGAGAAGTACTCAGGCTTTGAAGTGCCGCTGCCTTGCAGTGGTGGAAAGGGGGTTTACATTAACTTCAACCGTTTAAGAACGCGTAAAACGATTATTTAAAAATCTTTTTAGCTTGAACTGTCAGATAAGCTGCTGAATAGTCGCTAGTCTGACAGTTCTTCTGGTCATGAATAACTATACGGGTGATGTAGGGTACGGCAAAAGACAAAATCCTAAGACCGCCAAAAATTGGTTGAGGTTGATGTACTAGGTAAAAGTAAGCCTCTGTTTCGCTTCACTCAATTTCCTGCGGCAATTTTTAACCTGTCGTTTTCACTGGTTAGTACTCCTTTTCGGCATTGCTCTAGTGCCAGGCGATTCATCCTTTCAACTGCCTGAGCGGTTGAACGTTGAAATCCAAGTAAACCAAGTGCAGCAGAAGCAGAGTCACTCATGTTGATTGCATGAGCGTCTCGTACTGTCAACAAAAGTGCATTGGTAAGCTCAGCATCACAGACATTTTCCAGCTTTTTCATTGAGGCGTCTGTGGCATCCCAATTCCGTAATTTAACACTAGACAGGCCCTTAGGCCACAAAACCCTGTTATCGTCTTTTTGAATTTCTCCTTTGTCCACTAAACCATCAATGGCCTGATCGGTAATCAGCTCTTTGTTCATCACTGCTGGTGACGCCTTCAGCTTAACCAACCCCCCTTTGACGTAGGCTGGAATAGGTCGCGCAGCGCCGTCATCCGACAAAAATGATGAGTTTACTTAGAAACAATCTGACTTACCGTGTAGAGTATTTTAGATGAACTTAGGGTTTGGTCAGAATCCCATCAAATTTAACGGTAGCCACTTTGAATTATTTAGCACATCTGTACTTAGCACAGCCCAATGCCGATTCTCATTTTGGAAATCTGCTTGGCGATTTTGGCGGAACACGACAGATAAAAAATTTGCCAATCACAGTGAGAAAGGCATTGGATAATCATTATCTAGTCGATAAATTTACAGATAACCATACAGCAATTAAAGACGCTAAGCGGTATTTTTCTCCTCAACGTAAACGATTCGCAAGTATTGCCATTGATGTGGTATTTGATCACTTTCTAATTCAGCATTGGGCGCAGTTTAATCACCAACCATTAGCTGACTTTAAGCAAAACAGTTATCATCTTTTGAATAAGCGTATTCCTGATATGCCTTGTAGAATGCAACAAGTTATCAGTAATATGACCCAAAAAGATTGGTTTAAAGAGTATGAAACCATAACTGGTATAGGCGTAGCACTTGACAATATTGCAAAGCGTATCCGCTTTACTAATAATTTCTCTGGCGCAATTGAGGATATTCAGTGCCACTACAACGAATTGGAAATGCTGTTTTTAGAGTTCTTTCCACAACTAATTGATCATGTAAATCAAAATGCGATTGAGGGCAGCAAGGTAAGAAGCATTGTTAGACACACTGATTAAGTGATACGTAGCGCCCATGTTGTCGATGAATGTTACATTCAAGTTCCGTTATTGGTTCATCACAGCCGGAAACATAAATAAATTTAGTGGATTACTTCAGCTAATTGCTATAAATAGACCATCAAGGCGTGACTCTGACATATTGTTGGGTGGCGCCTACGGCTTAACCAACCTACCCTTTGACGTAGGTCGGAATAAGGCGCGCAGCGCCGCTATCCGATTTACCACGTTAATGCTTCCCGAAACATAAGTATGTTGTACTAGTTCTTAACGTCAAACATCAGCGGCTGCAAAAAACAGAGCGAGGAGCATGCGGCGCTTGTGTGCATGTGATTGTTAGCTTGTTTTGATAATGAAGATCACTGTGAAATACGGCGGTCTATTTTCACCGCCATGATTGTGATTACCTTCACCTTTTATTCCATGACTATGATTAAACCACACACCATTATTATCATCCCCATGAGAGTACGCGATTCTGTTTGAATTTACAGATGTAGCTGCTCCACCATGACTATGTGCCTCTTGCCCCTGAATATTGTTTTTGCCACCTTTTTGCTGTGTTTTGTTAAGATGACGAACCCCCATTAGAAACCTTCCCTCTAAATTTGGAGTGCTGTTTGTTCCATCACACACCTTCCATCCTTTTGGAACTTTTTTCATTGTCTAATTAAGCAAAGCTAGTACACATAAAATCACCCAGCCGATATTCTCCACAAAAACAAATGAATCAAATAGTTATGCTTTTACTTTCCTCAAAATATATAAGGTGCTTTCTGGTTTTTATTTGGGTACCATTCTGTACCTTAAAAAGGAGCAAAAATAATACCCTAGGAGTGATGAATGAAGCACTTTTTGCTGGGCGCTGCTGCATTTATTTTTCTGAACGCGTGCTCAAACAGCACAGGCACATCGACCAAATCCCCGTTTACTTCTCCACCACCAGTAAAACAAGTTGCAGTGACAGAAATGGTTTTTGGTAAACACATCTCAGATCCTTACCGTTGGATGTCAAAAGCAGCTGAGAAAACAGACGCAGCACTTACGAGTCTTGCGGGATATGATGCGTTATATCAGGAGCTGTTATCGCAAAGCTTTGTTGGAGATACAATAAAAACGCTGATCCGCCACGGTGGTAAAGTGTTTCACCTAACCAAAAAAGAGCATGATGAAGTTGCTAAGTTGTATGTTAATGAGGGAGGACGTGATCGCGAATTAATAAATCTACTCAATTTCAAATTAAAGAGTGATGATAACGCGGCAATACATAATTTCAGCCTGTCGCCTCAGGGTAAAACGCTCGCTTTTCATATCGGACAAAATGGTAACGAAATAGGAAAAATGCACTTTTTGGATGTACAAACGGTCAACTCCTTGATCATCAATTACCCAATGTTTGGGATGAGTTTTTTGTTGATTGGGTTGATGAAGAGAATTTTCATTTGTGCTCAACCGCTCTGGCCATCGTGATTTTCAACCACATTAAATGGTCAGTGTTTCAAGCTTAAGGATGACTCTGAAAGTGCTCATTCAGAGTCATCATCGCGCTAATTTGAGCAAAGTGACTCCTAAAAGCGTATAACATGTGTACTGCGCTTGTTTTTTGGCCCAGCGCAGTAAGCATGAGGCTTACCATTTTACCCCCCAATTTAAAACGGGTTAGGTGAGTTGCAAACTACCTAATTGAATGTCTTTAATCACTCGGGTTAAGTCTATGCGTTGCAGACCCCCTCGCTTCTTGTCGTAATAGTTATTGAAAAAGAAAATCAAAATAAATCAGAATCTTGGTGCACGTTTTGCTTGGTTTATGTGCTTGCAACGTGGAAGGAATCTTAATACCTCATGTAAGCAACCTAAATTGCGGTAGGGAACTACCCATTCATTTTTTACTAAGGAGTAGAGCAAAATGAAAAAACAATTAACCTCGAGCGCTTTTATCATCGCTTGTGCGCTAAGTGGTGTAGCACACGCTAGCGATATCGACCCTCAACTACAAGCGAAGCTAGATGAAGCCAACTATTTATATGAGTCTGGCCATTATCAAGAAGCATTGAATGTGGTTCACTGGCTGGATAAGAAAGGGGTGGCAATTGATTATGACTTTTATCCAGTGCGTTTAGGCACGCTTTTGCCGTTCTGGAAAAGATTAGCCGCAGCGTATGAGCCAGCGCGCACGAGTTACAATTCAAAGTTAAAAGTCACCACGTTTGAGACGATTAATAACCCGCAAAATTGCACCAGTTATGACGATACGCACGTAATGCTAGAGATTAACGGTAGCTATGATGCGTTTATTA
The DNA here is from genome assembly GCF_058933015.1 of Pseudoalteromonas sp. ATL1. NCBI lineage: Bacteria > Pseudomonadati > Pseudomonadota > Gammaproteobacteria > Alteromonadales > Pseudoalteromonadaceae > Pseudoalteromonas > Pseudoalteromonas sp. ATL1. Next base: position 1,154,461 of record NZ_JBZYXL010000002.1, read on the forward strand.
CTTTGCTTGAAAATAAAGAAGCTGATTATCCTCAGGTGTGGCAGCGTTGTTGGGATCAAGCCAGCACTTTAGCGGCGGTGGAACACGCTTCAAAACCTTTGATAGAGTCATATCTAGGCGACTTATCTGATCACTTTGACGCTTACTTTGTACCGCAAATTGATGGCTTGTATATGCAATGTTCAGAGTATGACGGGGATGAAAGAACGCTTTGTCAGGACAGCGTCAAAGACTATCTTATGAGTATATCACTGCCGTACCAAGATGCGGCCATGCGCCATTACGGTCTTTCGGAGGCTGGGAGCATAGGCGGTTCAACCTTAAAACTACTTTTAAAATGGCAAAATCTAGAACTGTAATTTTATGAACTAGGTAGTGCCAAGGCGCAGGGAAACAATCCTCCTGCGCCTTTCGTTTCAAAATCAATGCTTCTAATAACAATTTACTGTTTAACGTGTCGCTTGATGCGCAATTACGTTGTGCTTGAATAGGCATTCTCACGCTTAAGTTTTTTACCCGCAGGTCGATAAATTCAATGAATTAATCTATTCCAAGGACCGAGCATGGATATTCAAATACACAACGATAAACTTTCCATAAATGTGCAAACATCATCAAAAGCGCAGCAATCACAAAGGCTGAGCCAACAAGCGAGCCATTCACAGATAGAGAATGACCAAGCGCAAGAACAGCAGCCGCAGTTTGTGCTTTCCAAAGAACTGGATGAAGAAGCCGCAAAATACAAAGAAGACAATGCCGTATTTAAAGAGCAATATGAAAACCTAGAAAAGGCAATGGATCTCATTCAAGCGCAAATTCAAAAGCTTCAGGCGCTCATCAACAAGTTAATGCAGTCTCGCGAGCAACGTTTTTTGAAAATTGAGCCACAACCTGAGCAACAGCCTGCTGAAGACGGCGTCACCGTTGAACACCTAGGCAGCAAAAAATATCGCGATAATTCAAAAATTGATGAGATAGAGGTGCTTGAAAAGCAGCTTGCAGAGTTACAACAAAAAGAAGCGGAAACACGGGTTTTAATGATAAAAACGATACTCGAGGAGCGAGAGCGTTTAGAAGAGCTAAAACGAAAGAATAGAAAGTAGCATGTGAAATATACTGACTGCTCGCAAACAAGTCTTGGTGGCTTCAATAAAACAACTGTGAATGTTGATTGGAGGGCGTTCAGAATTCTGTGTCAGCTAATTTTGGCTAGATATCTAAGACATCATCCAAGCGCCCATCAAAATGAATCGCCAGTTGAGACAATGTCATATTCCAGTTTTGAATTGGCATTGTCCATTTCTTAGAAGCATTCAATATCCCAGCATACAGTAGCTTAAGCAAGCTGTTTTCGTTTGGGAAGCCACCTTTCGTCTTGGTCAGTTTACGGAACTGGCGATGTACAGCCTCAATAGCGTTCGTGGTATAGATGGCCTTGCGAACGTACTCTGGATACTTAAAATAAACGGACAGGTTTGCCCACTTGTTTCGCCAAGAACGGAGCACTATCGGGTAATGTTGACCCCATTTGGACTCTAAACGCTCAAGTTCCATCTCTGCTGCTTCTTTGCTCACAGCGCGGTAAACTGGTTTTAGATCAGCCATGAACTCCTTTTGATGTTTGGAAGCGACGTACTTCATAGAGTTGCGGATCTGATGAATAACGCATTGCTGAACTTCTGTATTTGGGTAAATAGTTGCAATAGCTTCAGGGAAGCCTGTCAGGCCATCCACGCAGGCTATCAGGATATCTTCAACGCCACGGTTATGCAGATCCGTTAGTACAGATAGCCAGTAGTTCGCGCCTTCTGACTCGGATAGATACAGACCAAGCAGCTCCTTCTTGCCTTCGACGTTTAAGCCTAAGATAGTGTACACCGCTTTGCTGACATAGCGGCCATCTTCCTTAATTTTGTAGTGGATAGCATCAAGCCAGACGAACGGATAGAGCGCATCTAATGGTCGTTGCTGCCATTCTTTCAATTCGGGTATCAAACAGTCGGTAACGCCTGTGATGGTAGCCTCAGAAACGTCAATACCATACATATCTTCAACATGGCCGCGGATATCACGATAGCTCATGCCAAGCGAAAACATGGATAAGATCTTGCGGTCGATCTCATCAGTTAACTTAGTCTGGTTTTTCTTAACTAGCTTTGGCTCAAATGAGCCTGCACGGTCACGCGGGGTATCCAGTTCGAAAGTGCCCACTGAAGACTTAACGGTTTTCTTACTAGAACCATTTTTACGGTTAGGCTGCTCGTCATCTACAAGGTGCTGTTCCAGCTCTGCTTTTAAGGCAGCTTCGGTGATCTGTTTGATAAGAGGGGTTAAGAAGCCATCTTTGCCTGTCAGATCTTGCCCTGACTGAAGGGCTTTAATGGCTTGTTCTAAATCGAAGTCTTTGGTCATGTGTCATTCCTGTTTTCTTAATGATACTGAAATGACACAGATTTCTAAACACTACCGTTGATTGTGGTGAAAGGTTAGAGGTTTTTTGTCTATTTCAATTATTGGTGGAATTATGACAAAACATAATGCAAGCTATTCTTTTAAAAACAAAAATAAAGCGGCAAACCGCTAAGCATTATAAGAGGGTTTTGTGAAAAATTTTATCATTATTTTTTTAATTAGCATGTCTTTTGCTTCCAATGCATTAGAGTCAGTTTTAAACATTCAGTCAAAAGCACTTGGCGAGTCGATAGAAGTTAAAGTTTATAAACCAAGTTCTTACAATGACGTGACTCAAAAAAAGTATCCTGTGATTTATGTTTTAGATGGCCCTCAGCATGCAAGCCATACTGCTGCTAATGCCGCCTTTCTGACTTCAACCGATGCCATGCCAGAAATCATTGTTGTGGCAATATCCAATGTGAATCGATATAAGTTTTTCACGCCAACATCGGTAAAACATACTGGGCGAGAATCAGGCAAAGCTGAGCGTTATGTGCAATTTTTAAAATCTGAACTTATGCCACAAATAGACCAAAACTTTAGAGTGTCTGGTTTCAACATGATAGCGGGACATTCATTAGGGGGCTTATTGGCCGCCTATGTATTACAGTCAGAGCCAAATTTATTTGGTGCGTATTACATGTTTAGTCCATCCATGTGGTGGGATAACGAAGCGTTAATTAGCCAAATGGATGCAAAGCCAAATACCAAAGTGCCTTTTGTGTATGTCAGTATTGCCAATGAGCAGGGCAAACAAAGAACCGCTTATGCACATTATAAAGACAAACTTTCAGTGCTTTATCCAAGCGCCATTTATCAAGAGTTTCCCAATGAAGACCATATGACCACACCTTTGATGTCACAAATAAGCGCATTTCGTGCACAATTTTCTGGCTGGTTACTCGCATTCGACGATGTCGTTAAAAATCCGCAGGTGTTTATCTCGCATTACCAGCAGCTAAATAATCAATACGGTACAAACGTGCAGGGGAAAGAGTGGGAAATAGGCCAACCAACACAACATATTATTAATGAATTAAAGGACATAGATAAAGCGTTAATCGCAAGCGATGTGCATTATAAGATGTTTCCTCAATCGCAATGGGCGTATAAATCAAAAGCCGATGCACTGGCATTAAAAGGCGATACGTCCAGTGCGATTTCATACATGCAAAAAGCGGTAAAAATAGCTGAGGAACGAAATGACCAATACCTTGATTTACTGCAATCGGCACTGGAAACGCTGAAAACTGAAAACACAAGGTATTGAGGGTATCGTATTACTCGAAGAGCCTGAATATGTTGGCATAAATGCAGCGCTATTCAACGGTTAAAAGTTGTTGCACGATGGCGCTGCCAAAAATGCGCTGGTTAGATTCAAATGAAGCCAGACGATATGGGCTATAAAACATTGTAAATACAGTTTTTATTTCAAGAGAGGCTTGTAGTCTGCCAGCAAATGTGTAGTATTTAGCCGATAACGAAATAATAGAAAGTAGGAGAATTTGATGATTGTATTACCAACCCACCCGGCAGTGAGTCAACGCTAGGTTTAAATAAACTTCTCAACCTTAATTTGTCAATTCTGCCCGGTGTTGTCTAAACACGGGGTTAATGTGTCCCATTATCCCTATTGATCCTCCATTGTGTGCGTGTCACACAGACGAAGGGATATTTCAATGAATCAAAGTTATTCATTACGCCAATTAGGTTGGCAACCATTTTTTCAACAACAACTGTCTTTAGAAGAATATGAACATACTGTGTGTGGTCGAGTTATGGCGCATCATCGCAGTGAGTATAGTGTGCAGCTAGAAACACACAGCATTGTGCTGCACATTACGCAAAATTTACCGAATATGGTCGTCGGGGATTGGGTCTTACTTAGTAAAGACTTTCAGTTTATAAGGCTATTGGAGAGAAAGTCTTTATTTGCGAGAAAAAGCGCGGGATCTGTACTTAAACAACAAATGATTGCGGCCAATGTCGATACGCTGTTTATTGTGATGTCTTTAAATCAAGATTTTAACTTAAACCGTTTGGAGCGATATTTGACGCTTGCCCACGATGCGGATGTTGAACCCGTGGTGGTACTGAGCAAGCGTGATCTTTGCGATGATGTAGAAAGCAAAGTAGCGCAAGTACAAGCGCTAGACCCATTACTGATGGTCGTTGCGTTAAATGGCTTACAGACGCAAGCAGCTCAGCTACTTGCGCCTTGGTGTGGCTGTGGCAAAACAGTGTCGTTTATGGGCTCTTCAGGCGTGGGCAAGTCAACGCTTATCAATCGCTTGCTAGGAGAAGAAGTCAGTCAAACCAATGTCATACGTGAAGACGATGACAAAGGTAAGCACACCACAACCGCACGCTGTTTGTATATCAGCGCGCAAAATGGAGCGGTGATGGATACCCCAGGTATGCGTGAACTGCAATTGGCAGGGAGTGAGCAAAGCTTACAAACCACGTTCGCAGACATTGAAATGCTTGCACAGCACTGTCGATTTAAAGACTGCCATCATCAAGCTGAACCCGGTTGTGCTGTTCATCAAGCGGTGGAAGATGGGCAACTAGACGCTCGCCGCCTTGTTAACTATCAAAAGTTGTTAAGAGAACAAGCGCATAACAACGCCAGCTTAAAAGAGCAACGAGATAAAGACAAACAGTTTGGTCGATTCGTGAAACAAGCCCTCAAAGAAAGGAAACAACATAAAGGGCGTTAGTTAATAACAAAGCCGGATAGTGCGCTATCCGGCTTTTTGATATCTAAAGGGCGTTAGAAATCATTTACATCAACTTGTAAGTAGGCGCCGCCATCAAATAATCCGTCGGCCATATTCTTTTCGTAAGAGGCACCACTAAATTTGTTTAATAAGTCGATATAATTCCCTGTTACGTTGTAGTCATATATACCAAATCCAAGGCGGATAGATGTTTCGTCCATAGCGTTATTGTTTAAAACGTTACCAAACTCAAAGTCAGGGATTGTACCTTTGGCTTCAGAGTTTATCTTCCACTCTACTTTGCCATACGTATAGTCATAATATTCAATGCTATAACGCACCAGATCTGCATCTGGTACTGCATTGGTGTAATTAAAAGACATTGCGTTAGTGTTTTGCGAGTTGAATGCACTCAAAAAGCTATTTGAAAATTCATAACCTATGTCAAAACTTGGCAAAAGTTGCATTTGACCGAAATGGCCGTTCTCATCGATGTTTTTATATGCCACTGAATATACAGAAAGCACGCCTTCACCAATTGGGGTGTCTTCATAGGTGCTAATTGCTGCTCTATGTGTGCTTACCAGTGATGGGAATATGTATAGCTCAGTATTGTCGTTATCAACTCTTTGATCTAAAACAGCTTGGTTATTTGCTGCCCCTCTCATTCTCAAGTGGTACACACGAGGGTCAATATGAGAATAATCAACCTTAACGCCTTGATGTGTGAAATCTGATTCAGATAAAAAAAGTGTGCCTGATGAAACATCGAACTTAGATGCTCTGACATCACCCGAATTTGGGTTTTTCAGAGTCAGGTATGCGTCTGGATCTTGGCTACACATCTCTAACGTATGGTAGGCATTATCGAGCTCAATAGGGAAGTAATTTACGCCCTCTAATACGTAACCATTGGTCGTATTAGTAAGCGCTGAAATGTCAATTTGCACGGGGTATTTACACGGACATGAGCTCTCGTAGTCAACAAATGCAATCTCATTGAGCTCAAGGCCACTCGCTACATCCAAATAGGTGTTTAATTTGGTTAATGTTGTGTCCGTCTCATGTTTGCCAGAAGTAATGACAGAGATATGTTGTGTACCTTGTGGCAGGGCAACATCAATTGTACCGTCACTATTGGTCTTTGCTGTGCTGACAACTTTACCGTTTGCGTCATGAAATATGACGTCTGCAACTATGGCAGATGATTCTCCACATGCATTTACAAAATTGGTCACTGTTTTAAATTTAGGGATTGAATTTATACTACCGCCACCATTCCCCTGACTAGAGCTACTGCCATTACCGCCGCCACATGCAGATAAAGTAGCCATTAGCGCAAGAGATAAGAGTGTTTTTTTTGAGTTCATTTTTGTCATCCATAATGTAATTGGTGCGAATTTTACACTAAAATAGGAACAATATGTATTCTTGTGTGAGAGCAAAACGCGAAAACAGTGAAAGAAAATACCTGATAGACAGGTCTAGTGCCTAAATGGTAACTATCTCTCAATTGAATAGGATTTTGATTTGCACATGTTAAAAGCACTTTTGTGTAGCACAGTACTTTTGAGTACGGCTGCGTTCGGTAATGATAACGATGATCGGGCTAACATAACTCGCGCGGCACTCGATTACATTGAGTCGCAACATCAAGTGAACAGAGCAATGATGGATGGCGCATTGCACCCTAAACTAGCCAAGCGAACTTTTTGGCATGATAAGCAAGGTCATGAATTTGTGATGGAAACATCCAAAGGAATCATGCTTGAGGTGGCAGAAAGTTATAATAAAAGCGGTGATAAATTCCCTGCAAAGCCAACCAAAAAAGTGGAAATTTTGGCCCTCGATGGTCGTATTGCGATGGTTAAGCTCACAGCCGACGAGTGGCTTGATTATATGCAGCTTATCAAAAATGATGCTGGGCAGTGGCAGATAATCAACGTGGTATGGCAATACCATGATTTGAATCGTCATAAATACTAATCGCTCATGAATTCAAATGGATATAAAGCGAATACGCGTTTTTCAGTCACCTTGCAAACTAGGCATTAATCATGGATTTAGGTACACTGCTGAGCACACTTTTGGCCTAAAATGACTAACTCATAGGCTTGATATTAGCTCTTTCGCCATGGATGGATTGTGTGAATATAAAACGCTTTTTTAAGTCACTCTTCGTTTGCTGTTTATTTTCATCTCACCTTGTGTTGGCTGCTAACCATGCGGATCATCAAACTTTTTATCAACAAATTTATCAGCCAATGTTAGATGACCTGATATCTGAACATATCCCTGGTGCGGTACTTTTAGTTGAGTCTAAACATGGTCGCTTTAAAGGCAGTGCGGGCTTTAAAGATTTAGCAAAAAAGCAACCAATGACAACTGATATCGTGATCCCCAATGGCAGCGCTGGGAAAAAGCTTACCGCATTAATAACGACAATGTTGGCGAGTGAGGGCGTGGTTGATCTTGATAAACCGATCTCAGCTTATTTAGACAAAGCATTACTCAACCAAATTCAGTATTCAAACAACATGACGCTAAGGCAACTGCTTAACCACACCAGTGGCATTTTTGAATACAACGATGCTGAAAACTACGCTTTTTTTAAGGCGCAATTTGCTCGAGCGAGTGAAGTCACAACCGATATGTTTCCGTTAAGTTTTGCATTAAACCAACCTGCAACGTTTAAGCCCGGTGAAGGGCATGCTTATTCTAACTCGGGTTACGCCTTGGTCGGGGTTATTCTAGAACGAGTATTAAAGGCGCATCCCGCAACCGCCATTCGGCAGAAAATACTGTCCCCACTTGGTATGACTTCAAGTTACTCAAAAGGGATTGAAGCCCATAAACCCGCGCTTGCATCGGGCTTTTTTATTAATGATGAAGAGCCTAACTTTCCGGCGCCGATGAATGTGTGGGTTGATATGAAAGACATTATCGGCACCACCGCAACGTCCGACGCACCATTGGCATCTAATGTCGATGATATGGCCAAACTCTTACGCGCAATCGTGCGTACAAACGAGGTTGTTAGCGAAGCGGTCAGAGAGCAAATGATAGGTGACAAGTATTTGGTTGAATCATGGGGGCCACGTTTTTACGAAGGTTCTGACTTCTCATACGGACTCGGTGTATGGGTCGAACAAATCAATAGCAAAAAGTTCTACCATCACGGCGGCACTGAGTTTGGTTACTTTACGCAAAATATTTATATTCCAGAAGGAGATGTTAGCATTACCGCCTTTGCAAACTGCGGCGTAAATTCACAATGCGAAGATGCATTTCAAGCGTTTACTTTGGCAGTGTTGGAGTCGTTTTTGAAAATTAAACAACATGCAGAAGCGCTTTAAACGCATTTGCGCAGGTTGTAAAGGGGGTTTACGTCAAAAGAACAGTGAGTGGTGGGTTTGTGTTTTGCATGTTAAAAAGCACAACTTGGCCCAAAGAAGTTTTTTCCGCATTTGCCTATGGAGTTAAATGCTTGATATGTCGGATGGCGCTCCGCTTATACCGACCTACCGCTGACTATTCCAATGTTGCCCTTGATTTATTGCCTTAACTGCCTTGTTATTACTCAATGCTGGTCTAGTCTATATTGCATTAATGAATATTTAGGTTATGCAATTATATAAATGTTAAGGCAGATATTCGTAGATAGCGATATAGATTCGCTTCTTAACACGGCTTGCACGGGTAAATATGCGATTAAAGACAGGTATCTAATAAGTCAGCTTGCTTATGTACCTTTGTCGCTCACTGAGCACAATTTATTAAAGCTCCATCAATTAATGAACGACAAGGGCGAAATTTATCGTAGATGGGTTTTCCCAGCAGCATATAGTCGCAACAAAAAAGACCGTATTATCGAAGTGCCAGAAGTGTTTTGTCAGTCGCTTGAGCAATATTTTCATTGGTACGAAAAGCAAGAATTACCAGCTAAGTACAAGCATAACTTAAGCACTCACAGGGGCTTTAGTGAGTATGCGCCAGCGCTATTAAATGATCGGCTTTGTGAGTTTGCAATGAGCAAACGAACAGTTAAAAGCGGCATTAATAAGCAGCCGACAAACCTAAGAAGCAAAGTGAATTCGTTACTTAAAAAAGCTGGATTAGACTGGGCTACGGCTAAAACCTTTGAAGATTCCTTGATTATTCACTTAGCAAAGGACGTTGATCATGGTGTGGTGGCTGATTTGTTTGGCTACGCATCAAGGCAGGTTGTAACAGATAAGTACAATGGTAATTTATTGCAGCTATCGGACGCTATCAATAACGTGTACTCAAGAATTAAAGTAACAGGATATTGACAAATGTTTCTCTTGAAAAATACACAAATTTTTATTGTATGTATTAGTTTGGTTATTATAGGAGCAATTTTTGAACCGTTGATAAGTCAGCCCATTTTTAGCCTAATAAGTTTACTTTCAGGTATTGGAGGAATAGTAGGAGGTGTATGTGCCTTGTTTGCTTTTTTTCAATGGCGGGAGCAAGTTCACCACGGGAAAAAACTTGATGTTTTAGAGGCGCTGGAAAAAGTTCATTTAACTGGCACAAGCCTTGATATGGCCGTATGTTCAATGTATTTGGATATGATGAACTTCGCGGAAAATGAGGATGTGGATGTTAAAAATCAATTTAAAGAAAGCTATAAATTGTCGTATAGAAGATATCTAAAGGGTGTTGATAAAATTAACTTACTACATGCAGAACTCTTAGTTAAATCAAGGTTGCTTAAAGTAATTAATCAGGACCATAAGGTACATATTTTAATGACAAACGTAATATCAGTAGGCAAAGAAATAACTCTTGCGAAGATTCCAGAATCTCTCCAGACAGGTGATGAGGCAAAGGAAATCGTTGGTTTCATATTTCATCACTTTGGAAATAATAACAATAAAGTATGTTCTGAATACAGGAATTACCTGCATAATTCATTGAAATAAACGTTTACTATAAGGATTAACGATGTACAAGTTTTATAATGTTGAAATAGGTTTAAGCGGAACTGGGTATACAACAACATCATTTAAACAAGAATTGTTTTTTGGGCATGAGGCCACTGCACTTGTAAGAAAGCTCTGGCTAGGTATTCAGGCCGATGGCGACCAAAAAAGCTATATCAAAGTTATCGGGCAAGACGGTTATGTTGAATGGTCTTGCACATCGATAAACAACCCAGATATAGATGATGTTAAATTGCCAACACCATTTGATCCTGATAACACAATGAGCAAAACAAAAGCACAAGAGGCTTTAACAGAAGAGGTTGCTGTTCAATGATGGGAAGAGCATGAGGCGCTATCGAACAGGCTACGATAGCTAATTAGCAACTAGATTGGAATAAAGAATATGAAAGTAGATTTAGATTATATAAAAGAAACTCTTGCTTATTTTATTGAGTCTGAAAAGCCATATGTTTCGTTACCTGAATTGGTAGCAAGTGTGGGGAATAGGTGTTTAGACGAAAGTTTTATTTTCCATTACTCACTTTTAGTTGAGAACAACTTGGTAAGTCGGTGGGATCTAGAAACTGGTTCTATATCTTTTATGGGTATCCAACGTCATGAACATGGGCCAAGTTGTGCGAATATTGAAGTTAGATTAACCCAGAATGGCCATGACTTTTCCTACGCATTAAACAAGCAAGAGGTTTTTGATAAGCTAAAAAGTGAGTTTAAAGACGCACCGTTTAAAGCTATTTTTGAGGGGAGCCAAAAGTTATTGCAGCATTTTGCCAAAAAGAAGCTCGACAACATTCTGAAAGAAGATTGAATGGTCAATAACTGCATTGGAATAAAGTGTCCAACGTTGGACACCGCTAAAAATAAGATAAGAATTGGAATAACCATAATCGGCGAAAACTATTTCCAACGCGCGGCGTATATCTTTTCATACTGTAAGCTGTAAAGGTGCTTTACATGCTGTATTTGCGTTTTTAAACAATACACAGCCAAAACAAACCCAGCTTTGATGCTGGGTTTGTTCTTCCAATTTCAAACATTTAATCCTAAATCATTATTTAGAAATAATACTCAAGCGTGACTGAGCCATAGTCGTCGTTGCGAATGCCGTACAGTGGCATGGTGATGTCGTCGGTGGTAAATAGGCGTACATCCAAAGTAAGTTTCCATGACTCGCCAAGGCGGCGGCTGCCTTCGATAAACGCGGTGCGTGAACTAGACTCGGTTAAATCTTGAGTGTAACCCAGTAGTAGCTCAGAGCTTTGTACATCGTTTAAGGCAAATCGAGCGCCCACAAAGATATCGTCTTGCAATAATGAAGAAGAGAGCTCATTACGAGAGTCGCGGTTGTACTCCATAAGGAGCCCCAAATCTGTCGCGCCCCAAAAACCGACCATAGTGTATTCAAAGCCGGCACTCAATGCGCCAAAGTCACCGATTGAGTCATCACGATGGATGGCTTCTACTTTCCATAACCAGTCACCAATGGTGGCTTGTACATCGATGCCAAACTGTTGCATTTGATCATATAAAGCGATGGCATTTGGCTGACGAACATCGGCTTGAAGGGCTTTTAGCACCATATGCGGATCGCGATTAGTGCCTTTAAACCAACTCAAACCCACATCAAACACATCAATTGAGTTGTTATATCTTAGGGCATAGTCAAAATGATCTTGTTTGTCGCTGCTTTCATACAATGCGTCGTCTGTATCAACGACTAAAAGACCTCTCAGTCGGCCATCAACACCGGGGAAAGTGCGTTCACGAAAGCCGGGAAGTACAAACGCACTGAGTACACCCCAATCTCTTAAAATGGTACCTTGCAACATGGGTTGACCGAGTTTTTCCTCGCCATCAATCGATTCAACTAAATCGGTTTGGTTGATGATATCAACAAGGTGATTTGATTCGGTGACACCCCAAAATACCTTACCGATACCTGCGCGGAATTCCCATTCATCGCCCACATGCAACCATAAAGCTTCGCGAATATCGAGGTGGGTACGCTCGTCGTCTAAATCGTCGTAGCGTGCAAATAGTTTGAACGTGAAGCTGTTATATCGGTCTTCATCGCTCCAATACAGCTCTGGCTCGGCGAGTACTGAGCTTTGAAGTTTATCATCATCGGTAAATAAACGGCTTTGTACACCCACTTTACCCGATAGTTCCGTCGCTTGCGCTAGGCTCGGGAGCACGAACAGCGAGCATAGGCAAATCTTTTTTAACGTATTCATATGTGTATGTTACATCCTTGAAGTCGTTTAGCTATTAGCCTGTTCACGTTTTGAAAATGCCACTGACATATCCATAAGTTTGTTGAGTGAGTTCTAAAACTTGTGCCAGATGTTTTTTAACGTGATGTAAAACGCAACGAGATCTTTGCACCTTTTTTTGGTTGAGTCAATTACCTCAATGGTTATAAAGAGTTACGAACATATTAGCGAAGCGGATCATCATAAAAATGCACATACTAATAATTTGCTATGCCATCATATGACTAGTTCACAAGAGATGATAAGGATATCAGTACATTGGATAATAACGCTAAAGTAAATACTCGGTTCATTCATAGAGCTGCAATATCTAATTGCTATAAACACGTCGCAAGTTATCAATTCAATGGTGCGCAAACGCGCGTGATACATCGCAATGGCGAACCAAATGTGCTTTATGCTGTGGTGGGCAAACGACCACACGCATTACAGGAAATCGCTATTCGAGATGTGCACAAAAACACAATGAAGCGCATAAAGCATTGCGCTATCTCATTGGATTTATTCCAACTTTGCAAGTTCGACTTTGGTATGACGAGGTGTCAGTCGGCACGATAGTAGTATTTACAAGCAACTGATGACTAATGTAACATTTAATAAGTAACTAAAAATTTAAGGAAAGGTTACATGGATATTAACAATAAATATGAGACGATCGGTACTCATAACCTTGTTCGTATGGAGCATACAGCATTACTGATAGTTATGGCTGGGCTCGCAGCGCTCAATTACGAAAGCATCAACTGGTACTTATTTAACGCATTATTTTGGGGCATTGACCTCTTCGGCTTTTACCCTGGCATGATGTATTACAAGTACGTGAATAAAAATGTGCCTAAAATATTTTATGTCATTTATAACACTTCACACAGCTACCTAACTTGGATCGTGTTCACTGTAGCTTGGGTTTACTTTTACGGCTTTGACTATGTGTTGTTGGCCCCATGGATACACTTAATGGCCGACAGAGGCATTTTTGGCAACACCATGCGCCCTTTTCATGTCGCATTCAATGTCGAAAAAAATGAACACTTTAAAAAATTCGAAAATGCACTTTATAAGTAATTAGTTCAATTAATTATTTGTGTCGCTGTATTTTTTAACTTTGAAATCGCAAGGTAACATTCTAAATGGAGTAGAGTAACAATGCGCGACTTTATACTGAAAAGTGGGGTCCATCGGCCCTTTTTAACACTGCTAGTCAGCTTGGTGTTTATTATTGCTGCTAGCTGGGGAGCCGGCTATTTAACGTTTAAAAGTGATAGCCGGGTTTTTTTTAGAGAAGACAATCCTCAGCTACAAGCATTCGACCAAATGGAAGCTGTTTATTCTCAAAGCGATAATGTCGCGTTTTTGATAGTACCAAAAAACGCAGATGTTTTTACCAAAGAGAATCTTTCGCTAATTTACGATTTGACCGAACAAGCTTGGCAAACGCCTTATTCAAGTCGAGTTGACTCTATTACCAATTATCAGCATACCTTTGCAACGGGCGATGACCTTATTGTAGAAGACTTGGTGCTTGACCCAGAAGCACTTGATAAACAACGCATGGAAGAAATTCGCCACATTGCGGTGAATGAGCCGTTACTGGCTAAGCGCTTAATTTCGACTCAAGGTCATGTGAGTTTAGTGAATGTTACAGTGCAAATGCCGGGCACAAATGCCGAGCAGGAGCTGACGGATGTGAGCACGTTTGTGCGTCAAATTCGCGATGACTTACTTGCAAAGTACCCTGATGTTGAGATCCATTTAACCGGTTTGGTGATGATGGATGTGGCTTTTGCTGAAGCGGCGCTAGAAGACAATAACACCTTAGTACCCCTTATGTTTGTGGTGGTGATGATTGCGATAGGCATACTTCTACGCACTATCACTGGAACCATCTCTACGCTATTAATCGCGATAGTGGCGATTGTGGTGACTCTAGGCGTAACAGGGTGGATGGGTGTTTATTTAACTCCGCCATCAGCTGCTGCGCCTATCATGATCTTAACGGTTGTGGTGGCAGATTGCGTGCATATTTTGGCGAATATGTTCCACGAAATGCGCAAAGGCTTTGATAAACGACAAGCTATCTACAACAGCTTAGATCACAACTTGAAGCCAATCTTTTTAACTAGCGCAACCACAGCATTAGGCTTTTTGAGCATGAACTTCTCGGATGTACCGCCATTTCAAGATTTAGGTAATATGGTGGCATTTGGGGTGATGATGGCTTTCCTATTCTCAGTTACTTTATTCCCCGCATTACTTGCCGTGCTTCCTATCAAACCATTTAAAGAAGATGCTAAAGAGCACTCTGATTTTATGGCTAGCGTCAGTCACTTTGTGGTTAAGAATTACCGAATTCTGTTACCGGGTACCTTATTTGTGATGCTAGTGATGCTGTTATTGATCCCACGTAACGAACTGAATGATAGATATGTGGAGTTTTTTGACGAGTCAGTACCGTTTAGAATGGCAACCGAGTTAATGGGTAATGAACTGAGCGGTGTAGATACTATCGAGTTTTCTATTGAAACGGGCACTGCAAATGGTATTAACGACCCGAAAGTGATCGCGGCAATTGACCATTTTAGCGAGTGGTTAAGAACGCTGCCAGAAGTCGACCACGTCAACACGCTTAGCGACATTTTCAAGCGTTTGAATAAGAATATGCATGGTGATGATCCAACATGGTACAAATTACCAGACGACAAAGAACTAGCGGCACAATATCTTCTGTTATATGAAATGTCACTGCCAGTAGGCTTGGATCTCAATAACCAAATTAATGTTGATAAGTCAGCGACGCGTGTTGTAGCTACGCTGAAAAACATGCCAACGTATGAACTACTTGAGTTAGAAGCGCTAACAACGGCTTGGTTTGCGTCAAACTATCCTGAGTTGAAGTTAGAAGCGGCGAGTATTTCATTGATGTTTGCGCATATCAGCAAGAAGAACATCAATAGTATGTTGCTAGGATCGGTGCTGGCATTGATGCTGATTTCGCCTATCTTAGGCATTGTGATGGGGTCATTTAAATATGGCGCAATTAGCTTATTACCAAACTTAGTGCCTGCGGGTATTGCATTTGGCATTTGGGCGCTGCTGTCCGCTGAAGTTGGCCTAGGCTTGTCGGTGGTTATTGGTATGACACTAGGTATTGTGGTTGATGATACTGTGCACTTTATGAGTAAGTACCTCACGGCACGCAGAGAGAAAAACATGACACCGGAACAAGCGGTTCATTACACTTTCCAAAGTGTGGGGCCTGCACTGTGGTTTACAACCCTGATTTTAGTGGCTGGTTTCTTGATTATGGCTTTATCGACCTATCGCGTAAACGCAGACATGGGAATAATGACAGCAATTACCATCACCATTGCTTTGGTGGTTGATTTCTTATTGCTTCCTTCATTATTGATAGCCGCAGATAAGATCAGGAAAGACCCACAGCCAGTGGAAGAAAATAACAACGTCGTTGCGCAAAATTAAGGAGAAGCGAACATGTTAAAAATACTATCTCGAGCCCTCGTTGCTACCCTGCTCTTGAGTGGGCAAGCGTACAGCGCACAAAGCGAAGATGTCGCCGCGCAAGAAAGAGGCTTAACGATTGCTAAAAAGGCCAAAGAGTTAGAC
>NZ_JBZYXL010000003.1:0-141406 GCF_058933015.1 Pseudoalteromonas sp. ATL1
GGTTATATTGTCGTGTAAGTTTAGTGTTTGCAGATGGATAAGGTTCGGGCTGAAAATATGCAGTTTGCCATCTGAACTGAGCACTAATACGCGCTCGCTGCCAGCGATAATACCGCTGACCACACGAGTCGGAGAGGCTACCTCGGCAACGTACACCATATCATGGTTGATTGGCGTGACGGCAACAACATAGTTCTCGTTAAAGTTTGCTAGATACAATAACCCTTTACTGTCGGGTATAACGATGGGTACTCTTTGCTCTGACTTGACCTTGAACCATTCTCTCTTATCCGCTAGCTCATTGATAAATGCGCGGTATTTCGCACTTTTTATAGTATTTATTACACTCACGAGGCACCCTCATACTAGTCTCATTTGGCATCGCCTTAATATAAGGATTGTACCGCGATTGTTGAAATGAAGCAGTAGTGAGATTGAAATATTGTACAATAAATTAATTGTGATCGGTTTATGGTGAGTCAGAAAATGAAGAAGGGCTGTTTCTCAGGCGATCCAAACCTAAGTTATTGTACAAAAAATTATACGTAAACTTTGCGAGAAACAGCAAAAAAAGAAGGGCATTGCACCCTTCAAACAAGTGCTCGATTATTTTTTGATTTCAGACTCGGGAATGCCGGCTTTAATCAAATGGAGCATAATAAGGTTGGTATTAAATGGCCCTGTTGGCTGAATCGCAATGTATCTGCGATAGAGCTTCTCTTGAGTCTCTGGGTCTGTTTCACCATACACATGTACATTCACTGGCAATCCAGATGAAATCACATCTGCGGACGTGTACGCAACCATGTCTAGCTCATGTTTAAATCTAAAACGTGGTGTGTTCAGCTTTGATGGGAACAAGATAGCATAGCGAGAGCCCGCTTTTTCAATACTTGCCACCCCAATGTCGCGCATTTCAATTCGCGCTTGTTGTTGGCGCAAGTTGATGATGGCGTTCATATCACGGTCATTACGCCATGCATCGTACTGTTTACCCGGTGCGTTGACGTCTTTTTCACGCACAATAAAGCGTTTTAGCGCGATAGCACCTTGTTTGGTCGCATCTGGCGACGGGGTAATAGAGCTTTGTGGTCCCGCCTTTGGTGCGCCTATAACTGGTGTATATGGAATGCCATTATTGTATGCATAATCTTCATAAGCGGCCTGATGAGCTGTTGAACGGGTATTGCTTTCATTGGAAATGCCATACATACAGAAAATAGGGTTACGGCTACCGTCAGCATCTGGTTCTCTCAGAGGTTGACCATCTGATTGGTCTACCGGGCGCTGTACCACAAACCAACTTTGTGTAGGTGGATCGCGGTGCTCATCACCCTCTAGCCAAATTGCTAAAAATAGACCGTGCTCGGTAGATGATGCACGCCATGAAACTGGGTGTGCTTGCAAACGACCTTTGACTACCTTGGTGTCAAAAAACAGACCATCACCCGTGTGAGAACGATGTTCAACACCTAGATCCGTATACGTATAATCATAACCAGGACCTAAGTTCCCAGAAGTCACGCCACGTGCGTCTTGGATCACTTGGCCATTTGAAAAGTCACACTGCAGTTGCGGTGTAACATGCGCCTCAATGGTTTGATATGAAAACTCTGAGCCACTAACCGTTTTAGCAGCCATCTTCAAAGCGATACGCTCGTTATCAAACATGTTTTGTGAATCACCGCGAGGGACTGCTACAAAGCTGTAACCACCTTGCGTATCAAATTTTTCTTTAGCGGTTGGGTATTGATATTTGATTTCCCAGCCAACGGTATTGAGCCACTCTGCGATTTCGAACAAGACGATACGCAGGTCGCTGTAGCCGTACTTAACATTACTTTGTACAAGGGTATTTAAAGCCATCCTCGTCTTCTCCTAAAATTAGTTTTGTTGTGTGCTGTTAAGGTTGCCTAAGCGACCGCCATACCAACGCATTAAAATACGCATACCTGTATTAAACTTACCTGTTGCAGGTAAACCTTTGTACAGACGCGACGTTTCTTCCCATGTGCCACCGTTTGCTTCGCATGACTTTTTACTACCATGGCCAGTGACAGAACAGACACCCTCATCGTACATGCTAAATTCAGATAGGGCGCCGTTGGAGATAACATCAGCCGAGGTATAACCAATGAGGTCTGCCTCTTCTAAGTACAGGTAGCGTTGTGTTGTCAGGCCAGACGGGACTGTGATCACGTATTCATAGTCTTCCGATACCGCCACTTGTTCGTAGGTGTTAATGATTGCGTTTGAATCCGGGCTATCATCTCCTGCGGTTTGCTCTTCAGAAGGACGGTGTACATCAGATTCACGTACAATAAAGTAATTACTGGTACTAACACGCTCATGATACACCCCATAAATACAAAACAAGGGGCAGAAACTCTTAGATTGGTCGACTAAAGGTGTGCCGGTGTCTTTATCGACTAAACGCTGTGTTGCAAACCAGCTAAAACGGTGACCATCACTGGTTTCATATTGATCCACCGCTTGGTCCCAAGTTGCTAGTACAATACCATGGTCGCTCACTGTTAGTGCATAAGACATTGGGACGTTACGGGCACCTTCTCTTGGGTCCATAGCTTCACCATCTACATCGAAGGATTGAATGGTTACCGGCACTAAGTCATATTTTAAGTTGTCGTAAAATTCTAACCCTTTGTTAATTGCGTCGGTACCTGAGCTTTTCACTACAAATGGGTCTTGTGGCGGGTATCCTGTTAGCTGTGGCGCTTGATTAAGGTTTGGATCCACATCGACTATCCAAATAGACTTGTACTTGAGTTGACCACTGGGGGCAAAGTTCTCATAGCTAATCTTGTAGTATGTAAATTCTGGATAATTGCTGAGTGGAAATTCAATTTCAAATTCTTGCTTTTGGCCAAGCTCGTCTCGTTTAGAGTCTTCAATTGCTAAATTGAGTATGCTTGGAGGAAGCTCGCCTTCCACTTTAATGGTTGTGATCGAGTCTCCATCAAGGTCTGCTAACGATTTGCCCACAGGAGCACGGAAATAAATGGTAAACTCTCTGCGTTCATATACCGGATCTTCAAACCCTGTTGCGCGGGTGCCGTCTGCTTTCTTATGCGGCTGTTTGTTTGAGTCCCCGTTGAATATAGGATAAACAGCTTTTATATCAATCCCTTCCGGGTTCATGACCTCAAACCACTCGAGGTTCAGTTGATAGAGTATGTGGTTATTTTCATCAAAGGCGCCACGCGGCACCATATTTCGGCTTCCCCATACTATGGTGTCACTAGCACCATTCGATTTATTGATACAATTCCACATTAAGTTGCCAAACCCATCAATATCGTGCGTATCTTTTATCTTGGTATGATAGATTGCACGGTTAATAAAACCATAGCGGTTTGATTGTGGCACGGCACCATTACCATCATGCACGCGATTACCAATAAAGCCTAAGGTACCGCGGGTTTGGATATTAGCAATATTGCTCTCATCATAGGATGTATTAGGTGGAATATAGGGAATGGCTGGTGCTTTGTCTTTGTCCATATCAATTTGTAGTGGTGTGGTTACATTGATATGGCCCATACCATGGCCAATTTCTGAACGAGTGTCAAAGCGGATCACCCAAGGTTGAGGGTTCGACTCGTCTCCTGCGCATGCATCGACATGCTCACTTGCTTGCACAATGATTACATCGTTGGCTGGGTTATCTGGATTTTGATAGTCAAGTTCTGAGGTATCTTGTGGATACACAATATCAAATGCTTTTATTTGGTTGCTATTTTCCCGTGTTAGGTCTTGTACAATAGATAAGAACATTTCCCGGGGTGTGGCGAACCCTCCGCGTGTTACGGAATAAGGTGAAAATTCTGACATGACTCATTTTCCTCGCTGTCTCTAGTCTCAGCACCATTACAGTTAGCTCTGTAACTGTTGTACAGTGTGTTTGTATTGTACAACAGTTTTGAACAAAATGGCGAATGCTCAATAACGATTATTAAGCTGTTTAATTACTGATTTTCCCCGGTATCTGGGGCATCACAATCTATTTCGGTTAACATTAGTACAGTCATATTGGTATTATGGCTGCTGTTTGGTGTTAATGCGGTATATTTACGATAACGTTTGGCGCTCGTGTCGCCCTCGTTATACACATTCACTTTAATGGTTAGCTGTGGCGCTATCACGTCGGCGGATGTATATGCCACCATATCCATATCATGTTGATAGCGAAAACGCTTTGTATTCAGTCTATTAGGATAAAGGATAACGTATTTGGCACCCGCTAAGGTAAATGCGCCGGCATTTGTTGCTTCTGAACTCGCTCGGTATTCAACTCGAGTTTGCTGTTGTACTTCGTTTACCCATGCATTGGAGTCACGGGTGTTCAGTGTCGCATCTTCAGCGTAGGTTGGTTTTAAAACGTCTTTTTCTCGTACCGTGAATTTTTGAATAACACCCGGTAGTGGACTTAAAGACACAGGTTGTGTTCTGCCTAGTGGCACTTGTCCGTCCATATCCATGGTGTAAATATCACCGTCTTGTGTGGTGCCAAAATTATCATAAATAAATTTGTTGTAGATACCATACAAACAGAAAATGGGGTTACGAGACCCTAACGGATCAGCGTCTTGCAGGTTGTTACCTGACTTTTGATCCACCGGTCTTTGCAGTACTAGCCAACTTTGTGTTGGCGAGTCTCCCGCAGATTGGTCGTCTGATTCCACCCAGTACGCAAAAGAAAAACCTCTGTCCGTGATAGATAAACGGTACGACATTGGGTAAGCACGTAACATGCCCTCAAACTCGCGCACGTCAATAAAGTAGAGTGTTGAGACGTTAAAGCCGTGGCTAGGCTGCGGTTGCTTTGTTGTTGCATTGGCTGCCGATGATTTGTTTAATGGGATCACATCACGGTAGTTGTAAGGCACTGTGTGCGGTGATTCACCAACATGACCACAGGTATAGCCGCGCAAATTCGGAATTGCTTCCTCAAAGTCTTCACCCAGTTGCAGTGGCGTCGCCATTTGGATTTCACAGGTGTATTGCGTATCCGCATATACCCTGATGCGATAAGGCTCTTCACCGTTCAGTAAATTGGTGGCAGTCGTCGACTCAAGCACAGCCATAATCGGCTGAGGGTTGTTTGGATCGTAGGTGATAGGCGTACGTGTAACCAGCTTATAGCCATTTTCAACCATTACTTGCAACCAGTTGCTGACAAGCTCTCGGACATCGGTAAAGCCATCTCGAGTAACGGTCGTGACAAAATGTTCTCCACCATTGGCCAAGCTCGCTGGTAAATTCGAAGTGTAAATATCACCATTTATTGTAAGTGGCATTGATAACTCTCCTGTTAGTAAGTGCCAGCGCTAGAGCCAGGCACAACGTCGGTTTGACCTACGTTGTCTTGTGTCGTGATCGCGGTGTTGTACCAGCGCATTAGAATACGTACACCCGTATTATATCTGCCCGTTGAGCGCAGTCCTTTGTAGCGCTTTTTACTACCGTCATTGTACATAGACAGTTCGGCAATACCGTCTTGAGAAATAATGTCGGCTGAGCAGTAACTGATCATGTCCATTTCTTCAAGGTACAAATAGCGCTGGGTATTGATACCACTGGGTACTGATACCACATATTCGTAGTTTTCTGTAACTGAGATCTGTTCGTTCGGATTGATCAGCGCAACGCTGTCTTGCGTGTTCTTAGTTGCATCTAAATCTTCAGAAGGACGGTGTACGTCTGATTCTCGAACCACAAAATAACGTTTAATATTTTGAGTTTGGTTTTGAATACCATACAAACAAGCTAGTGGACAGTGAGAATCCGCTTGATTAACAAGGGGTGTACCACTTTCTTTGTCTACTAGGCGTTGGCAAACAAACCAACTATGGCGGTGTCCTTTGGCATCATACTGATCCGTTGCTTCTTCCCAGATAGCCAGCGCAATACCATGATCACTGACTGACAGCGCATAAGACATTGGAATGTTAGGTGTACCTGCAATGCTTACCTGAGCCGTGTCAGGGTATTTAGTTTCAAATTCTGTTTTAATATTGTATAGCGGGCGGCGACAGAAAAAGCCTTTGTCTTCAATCTCTAAGCGAAGCTTGTCATTGGGGTCGCACCATGCAACTTGCTTGTCTACAACGGGAATTCGCTCGCCCAAGAAGCCCAATGTACCAACCACAATTGGTTCGTCACCCGTGCCACGGTTTGGTGGCGTGTAGTCGTACATTTGCCAGTCTCCACTGGCTGGTTTGTACAACTGTAGTGGGGTAGAAATATTGATGTGCAAGTTACCGACTTCAGGTGCATCGTTATCGCGATCTTCACGGCGATTGTTGTGTGCAGGGGTGCATTGTTTGCCAACACCCGTATCGAATCGAATAATCCACGGTTGCGGAATGATTTCTGTACCTTGCGCCTTAAAAGTAGGATCGGCGCCAGCTAAAGGGTCTACAAACCCTGTCGCTTGTACAACAAATACGTCGCTATCAATTGACTCCGGATCACCCAAATCTGGGTTATCGGCTGGATATAAAAGCTCAAACGCATTCTGTGCTTCATCGGCAGAAGTTGGATGCTCATAATAATTCACTAAATCGCGGACTACGGCTGTGATCAGGCTTTTTAACGTCGTGTATCCACCACGCTCGACTGAATAAGGCGCAAACTCCGCTTTTTTGACAAAACCCATAAATTTCTCCGGATAGTCTGGGGCCAATGCAAACTGGTCTCATTAATGCCTACTTTGCATACGCAAAGTGCGGTTTCACCTATTGTACAATTTAATGTGCTGAAGTTGTACAATATTTAAGGTGTATTCACTACTGTGTTTCACAAAATCTCAATATGTTGCGCACTATGTAATACGAAACATAACACTGACGCCGTTGTTATCGGCTAATGTACTTACCATGGTGTGATAGTCTCTGCGCTCGCCAAATACCTCAAGCGGTAAAGTGGCATTTGCGCTGACTAAGTCTGTATTGGCAAAGCCAATCATATCGAATACACCATCATAGCTAAATCGTTCAGTAGAGAAATTATTTGGAAATTGAATAAAGTAATCTCTACTTTCTGAAATCTCTTTTAACTTAACTGTATGCATAGCGCTGTAACGGTTGTACTGATCTGAAATTGCCGTTTGCACCGGTGCTGGTACAGGAATATCGCGTTCTCGAACCAGCATTTGTTCAACTTTTGACTCATAGCGATTGAATATGCCGCTTAAAGCAATCACCGGGTTATGCTCAGTTGGAATAGCAATACCATTTTGCCACTCTACCGGCTTTTGTACTACTAGCCATGAAAGTTGACGGTTTAAGCTATCAACGACTGCATGCTCCCAAATTGCTAAAGCAAAACCATGAGAGTCTGCTGTGAAAAGCACAGAGAAAGGTCGAGAATATTTAGCGTCACCTGCAAGTCCTTCTCTTTGATGCCAATAGCCAACAGCGTAAGTTGTATCTTTTGTATTAAGACTGCCGATATTTCTGTTATACAGTGAGCCGTCAGGATCAAGCTGCATGGGCGTCACAATATTCAGGCGTAGCGTTGTGTCGTTTACCAGCTCAAAACGAACGACCCAGGGCTGATCTTTTGCATGCGCATCGAGCGTGACACGCGGCATCAAGTTGAGTACACGGCCATTCTCCATTCGTTTATACGTGAAATACATGCTCGTTGATTCTATCAAAAAATCAAACACTTGTGCCAATTCTACTAAGCCATGTTTAAACTGATGGTACATAATTTACTTTACCAGCCCTTCATGTCGAGATGTGTTTTATTGTTCATCATGCCGTTAACCTGTGGCCAATAACCAGTTATAGCTTTCATCATGCACCGAACGGACATGCTCTTTAATTTCAGGTCCGTTTATATAAATCATAATAATGGTGCCCGTTGAGTCTTGCGCATGATTCAATACTGTTTTAAAGCGCCTATTTTGCTTTTCATAAAATACTCGCGAAAATTCAATGTTTTGCAGGCTACCAAATAAGCGAGATTCGCTATATGCGATCAGGTCGAGTACATGTTTGTAGCGATAACGACGCGTATTTAAGTTATGGGGGAAAAATACTTTTGCGGTATTGTCATCGGTGAAGTAGTTAACCTCAGCATCTGGATGGGGCAAGATGGCATTGTCCATATACTTAAATCGCCAAGCTGGTTGGCTTTTAGTTGGGACGTATACGTCGGCTTCTCGTACGACAAACTTGTTTCTTACATGCCCAAAGCCATTTTTTATTTCATATGCGGCGAATACGGGCGACATTTCACTCACCAGCGGTTCACCAGACTCTGGATCAACAGGGCGTTGTACGCAAAGCCAGCTAAACCAGCTCGCGTTGTTGCTGTTTATTTGTGTCGCGTCATCAAACGTTTCTTCGTATGAGAAAAAAACAAAGCCACGTTCGGTTAATGTCAATACATACCCCATTGGGTATGCCGGAGCCGCTTTTCTTAGGTATGTTCTATCAACGAATGGGATCCCTGCATTGCCAACATCAGAGCCAATAACACCGACGTGGTCCCAACCCACCAACCTTTCAAACTGACCTTGGACCTCGGTGAGCATTGCCGTATCGGGCAGTTGTAACTTAGGGGCAACATATAATCTGGCTTCGTTCCATTTAACTTTAAACATAACGCGCCAACTATATTGGTTGCCAGCCAGCATAGCATTGCCCTCTGGCAATACCTCGAGTAAGCAGGAGAATGGCGCATCATCTTCAAGCAGTTTCGGGTGAATGATTTGATCATTATCTAACTGCTGTATCGAGACTGACTGAAATTTTCCAGACTCGACCATGTCAATGACAACGTCTTTTAGCATATTGACGTGTGATTTGTAGCCACTGCGGTTAAACGACATACCTGACATAGTGTTTACTCGCTATATTGGCTTTTTTGACGAGCTAACACATATAGGTCCGTAAAGTAGGCAGGCAAAGCGCAAAGTCGTGTATTGCATGTTTCACGTGTGGACATCATACAGGCCCCATAATTCCCATTATTTACCGCTTGGTTATCGGCTTAGTCTCAGTTGTACAATAGAGTATATCAAGAGTCGTAGTCGCTGAACAGCTTATCATGGCTGTTAAACACTTTCGGGTCTTTTTATTTCAAAAAAATCGCTGTTATACGGACATGTCAGCATATGTTGTGCAGTGTGGACTGCAACGACATCGATAGCTTCTTTCAGTTGCTCCGTAATAGAGGAGTTGTTCATGACTGATAATATATTTGCGACCTGCTCATATAAAGCATATTGGTCTTTATCAAACAAACTCATTATCCTATTGTACAGTATGTCGATTACTTCGAACTCGTGTTGCTCAATCGAAGATGCACAACGGCTGAGGGCTTGCAACACAGATGTACGCGCCACGTAATGCGCACCGTGAATTTTTTTATTGCTATGAGGGTGTTTAATCATAGCTCACCTACCTCACCCGTTTTGGTGTTTTTATGTCGCATGTTAAGCGTATAACGGTGCAACCATTGATATGTTGAGTAATGTAAAACGCCCAGCTCTAAAAGTTGCGAGAGTTCGCGCTGTAAATCGGCTAAAGAGCGTTCCTTTACGAATAGTTGCCGAACTTTTGATGCATGGATAGCAGCGCCAGTCTTGTCTTTTGCTGGTGTGACGAAGTGACAGTCAAACACATTTTGCAAAGACTTATTGAATTTATCGCATACACTCGGGCTTGACGAAAGCAGTAACCTGTCGCCACTAGTATTTGAGCTCACGAGTTCAATAAAATCGTCATTGCTGCTTTGCTCTGGTAAATAAGCAAACTTAAAAGCGGGTACAAATGATTGAGAGGCACACCAGCGTTCAATCATTTCTTGGCTTTGAACTGTGCTCCATACATGCTCAGAAGAGGCGATTGCACTAGAATGGCGAAAAACAATCAGCGTATTATTGGCTTGATGTCTGGCCAAATTTAGCAAGTGGATGTGACCCATTGTGAGGGGAGCGGGCTTTAAGGGTACAATAGACCAATCATAATCTTTAGATGTCATAGTTCAGCGTCTCATACTTCCAGTCTCAAATTAGCATTGCAAAATTGCCTTAGTTATAAAAGAGTACTTAGATAGGTACAATTTTCAGGCATCTTATCAAATTACCTGAGAGAAACAAGGCTTTGCTGTGTCGTTTACTATCACCCAATTGCATGATACCAGCTAGATTGCTCCTGGAGTCTGCGTTTGGTGTTCTTAAGCATCATTCTTCCTTCATAAACAAGTAACTTTCCATCCATTGAGACTGGAAAGTCTTGCAATGTAAAAGCACGCCTAGAGCGACCAATAGCCAGTAAAGAGTAAGCCACCAAAAGGTCTAAAAATAAAACATCATCATAGGAAATTGATGGTAGGGTACAGGTCGATACTCGATCGCTTTCATTCAACGTGATATCACTCATAACATGAGGGTAAAGCGCTGTTACATCGTATTTTCCAGCGGGCCCATCTATGAAAAGCGTTGGTGTTTGGTATTCCCAAGCAGGTTGCTTGTGGTTGATTGCTAAGCCATAAACTAATTCTGCAATGGCTGCTTCTTGATTTAATGGGGTCACGCTCGAGATCCAACTCGGGCTACCCATTGATGAAGTAGTGAAGTCATAAGCGTCGCGGCAGTCAATGACAAGGCGTTTTGATTGCGGGCAGTATTTGTTGTAAATGCCCAACGCGCGTTTCACAATGAGGTGAAATTGATGCTTATCGATTTGGGTCATCTCTAGCTCGCCCATAATGAACCCACCCGTCTCTATCATGACGTAGTCAATTAACTCTTCGAGATACATACCAAGTACTCCAATTGATTGTAAGGACACTGAAATTGAAACTCACAAATGTGTGAGTTTCTGACGCCAAATTTTACAACAGCGCTGACTAAAGTGTGTTGTTCGTCGTTACCAAAAAGCCAACTGACTTAATATTTAACACGAAACAAAATGTAATTGTACAATACAAGATGCGGCAGGAGAATAATAGAGTTGAGTAAGTTGAATCTTGATATTGTACAATTATTTGTGGCAGGTTAGCTATTGCCGACTGCTAACTTAAAAAGTCGCTCAATGATACTTTCATCTGGGTGCGTTTCTCCGCACCCATCAGAGAATGCAAGCGCAATTTCTTGAATCAACACGAGCTGCTCAGTTTTTATTTCATTGTGAGAAAGACCTAATTTGGACATTATTTGGTGCGTAACAACACTGAACTTCAAAATATCTACCGGTTTTCGTTCAACTTTTTTCCGCTCACCGTATTCCCAATAAAGTAGATCTACTTGTAAGATCTGCGCAAAATGCACTCTATCTTCAGCCTTTCTAGGTAATACGTCGTCTTTTAACCACTTTGCAGCCGCCGAGAAGGATATATCGGCAATCTCTCTAACCACGGTGGTTCTACCATGGCCAGGCTCTTTCCATCGTTTCTTATTTTTATCCAACATTTCATTGAGGCGGGCTGACGGTCCATTTGGGCTTTTTAAGCCCAGATTTTGGTGATCTTTATAGTATAGTTCTGTCAACTTTAGTGGCTCCGAACGAAAAACATTGCTTAACACTTAAAGTGCAAAAAGCTGCAGCAATCATACAGCCGTTGCAGTTGAAACGCCATAGGATGCGTTGTTCTAATTCGGCTATAAGTATGATTTTGTTCATATTAAATCGATTATTAGTAAGATTTTTTTATTACTACTTTGTCAATTTGAAAAATAACACTTTGAATTAATAGCACTTTAAATGTATTTTTTAATATTTATAATTATATAAAACAGGATAATTGGCACCGCAATTTATCCAAAATGTGAATTGGTTTAGATGCGTTTGTCCGTCTAGATTTGCTATATATCAACACAACTCTATCAAGAAGTGTGCTAAAACGGGTTTTCAGATACAGAAGTGAAGAATTGTATATGACGCAACAGATTGAGCTTGAATCAATCACACTTTGAGTGTAATGTTTTATAGCGCGGGGAAATGTTAGTCGTTGTATTACTAGACAATCTAGGGCGCCTATAAAGAAATGTACGTTTTATTAGGGAGTGAGTGTTGTATGACAATAAGGTACAGCAAGTCCAACATAGCAGATGGTCGAGGCAAGCGAATAAGCCTAAACAGTCTTCTAAAAGATACCCACGTTAGAGCATTTGAAACACTGGCTTTGAATACAGCCAATGGATTGCGAAACGCTCTGCCGTTAAGTGAAAACTCGAAAGTAGCCTATTTACTCGTCACTTGTGCGGATACACTAGGCATGAGTTTTGATGAGTTCAATTACAACGTGAGTGTTGCGATTGTGGGTGTGGCCAATGACGCGGGAATATTAACCTATAATAAATGGGTGCCTGAAAATGAAATCCAGGCAACGTTGTTAGCGACGGTTTCTGACGTTGCATATCAAGCCTTTGAGTTCCCGTCAGATGAATTCTATATAGGCAATCCAGATATTGAGCAAGTATTTGACATTACGCCGGTATTGGATAATCTGACGCTTAACTAGCTCTGAACTGCTGTTGGGTCTGGTATACTCACTTTTAAAGTGGTGTTTCCAATATATGATTGCCACTGCGCCTTGCGTTTCGTAGCGAACTGCATTTAGAATGTCGACTCGAGACTAACAACATTTAACCCTATATCATTGATATGACACATTGTTCATTGAAAACAATGGAAATGGGTTTTATGTCAACTTTGTAATAAATGGTGGACTAGGATGGACGCAAAACACTTCAATGCGACTTTTGTACGAGACGAAATTAACATAGCAGCGCTGCTTAATACAACTTACCAAGGCGGCCCAGCACTCATCGCTGCGTATGAAGCCTTAAGTGATGAAGACAAGGCAAAGGTGTTATGTAACGCGGCAATTAATGTTGGGGTTGGCATAGCAGGTATGGTGCCACCAGTTGAGTATGAAGAAGAGGAATAGTAAAGGCCTAGTCATGCGCTAAGAATTGTTTTACCAGGTCGACGGTGCAAATATGGTCATATTTCATATTGTCGTTTTTAAAGCGCGGTAACGACGAATTTGCTGGCAGCATGACGCATTCCTCAAAATCGTGAGTAATGACAAATTGGCTTTCTTGGTTTTTCGTAGTGATTGCACGCGAATAGTCATTTATTTCACATGGTGCGCCTGTTAGGGCGCAATATATCACGGTGCCAGAACAATGCTCTATGCTTAATAAACAGTTTGCTTGGCTGGCATTGTGAATTAGTTTATCTAGTAGCTCATTGATTTTTAATAAATCTTTTATCCCCGTATAACGGCGGATATTTTGCAAGCAGAATATCAATTGTATTTGTCGTTCTGGTTTATTGATGTCATAGCGATGTATTAATCTCCCAAGCAAAGCGCTGGTCATCGCAATTATAGACCGCTCAAGTAGGTTGCCGGCTTTAAGGCTGTCTTGATGTGGGATAATAGAAAAAGAGCAATCGTTTGCTCGATGTAGTCTTGAATGAACTGCTTGAGATGGTTGTTTTTGATAGCAAGGTGACGCATCAGCATCAGGTGTAGTACGTAGTTTGCGCTCATTCATATAAAAAATTTCCTGACTATCAGTTTATTGATGCGGTGCGGTGTAACGCATTCTATATTGTACAATTTAATCATGTTATGGCGTGCGAATTTGTTCTTGCAAAAAGCCATCAATCATATTATTGAAATTGTATTCACCCAGCGCTTTTCTTAATCTAACTCTATCTTCCGTTAAGCGTCCGCTTTCAATAAGCAAATTAATGGTATAACGGGCTTTGAGTATGTCATGCTCATCATTGCCTACATACACTACACAATATATATCATGTTGAACGTAGTTAGTGGGGTAGGGGAGCTTATCACAATGAAGCACATTACCAATGCGATGTGTGTTTGGTTTTTGAGTTGATGTTAAAAAAAGTGGCTCTGAATTATACATTTAAAGAGTCTCATTGAGAGGTAAAAAGCAATGCAATAAAGAATGAGCGAGTAGGACACTCGCTCTATTATTTTTATTTACGGTGCGCATTGTACAATCTACACCGTATCTAAAAGGGTCGCTGACACCTTACTGACAAACTTAGAACTAGGCTCTAGTAACAGAGCCCAACTCGTTTTGGCTTAACGATTACTAAATTTTAAGAAAAAGCGTTCAAACGCAGCTTGTCCGACATAAACAATACGCGTTAAACCGGTATCAACGCCTTGGTCATCTTTGTCTTCGGTTATATAAAACACACCTTCAGAGAAGCGAACAATACTGTCAATGTGATGCTCTCTTACATAACATGGCGCTGTGATCATCTTGAACACACGTTGGGCGTCATTAGGTTTTAAATCAAGCGTAATATAAATACCTGGCGCTTGTACCCCTTTACTTTTGGCTTCATATAGCAAGTCCATGAGTTGTTTGCGCATCGCATTAGCGTCAGGTTCTAGGGTTTGCACAGTCGCGATCGCGGCTTGTTTGAGTAGAGCCTTGTACGCTGAGCCAATATCTTTAATGTCACCTTCGCTCAATTGCGCCAAAAGCGCATCTCTTTGTGCCGGTGTCAGCTGGGCAATACTTTTAGCGGCATCTTCAAGGATTTTTTGATCTATGCCGCCGCCGTCTAAAATAACGGTATCAACAAAGTGATCTAACCATGGAATTTGTATGTTTTGTGCTAATTTCAATGGTGCAGATGCACCTACGGGTGTATCAGGTTTTGAGACATAGCGTATTTGTACATCATATTCAACGTAACGTTGGTAGATTGAACCGGGTAAATCTTCAACTGCGAATTTTTCGCCTTCAGGACCAAAAAACTCATCCCGTTCAACAATATATTCACGCGGGCCGGTATTTGATAGCACGGAGTTGATCACCTCGAAACGTACTGCCAAGTTGTCTTTTCCGCTCATATTAACGCTTTCAATATCGTAAATTAATCGATATGGGTCATTTGGGCTTGAGAAAACAATATCAGTCAGTGTTGGCGCAGCATAAGCCGTTCCGTGTGTGGTAAAGGCACCCTGTAACCAACCCGATTGCAGAACACCATCAACAACAAGCTCAATACCATAATAATAATCGGTACCTGAAAGTAAGCCATCTACAAATAAGTCTTTGTATTGAAAACGGTCTTCTGCTTGATAGGTGACTTTGTAA
Source organism: Pseudoalteromonas sp. ATL1 (assembly GCF_058933015.1). Lineage (NCBI taxonomy): Bacteria > Pseudomonadati > Pseudomonadota > Gammaproteobacteria > Alteromonadales > Pseudoalteromonadaceae > Pseudoalteromonas > Pseudoalteromonas sp. ATL1. The sequence goes on from NZ_JBZYXL010000003.1 coordinate 15,134, forward strand.
GATAGCTGCGTACCGTTAAACTTGTATGGATTTAAGTTACTTTGCGCGTATGCTTGATCAAATGAAACTGAGTTGCTATCTAATTCGTCTTTTGCTGCAACATAAATAGACAAATAGGTATTGGGTAAACTGGCTTGGTCTTTCAATGCATCTCGCAGCGAAATATGATCTTGCGCGCCAACCAAGGCAATGGCGTGGCGCATAAGCCCATCGGCTGCAGCTTGTGTTTGCGCCGTCGTGACTACGTTATTTGTAGCATTCAAAAACGACAATAAATCAAAATTCATAGGAGATCACCTCTATAAAAATCGGGCGTATCAACGCCCGATAAGACTGTTTAACAGGTTATGAGAAAATAAGCTCAGCACGGTCACGATACACATCACCACGCACTGATACTTGGAACTTTCTATCAGAAATAACGCCGTCTTCAACAATTGGGCCTAAGTAAAAGGCTTTACCAAGCCAAGTAAAATAACGGGTTTCCACGCCATTGGTGTAGCCTTGTTTAGTAACAAACATGAATACGTCATAGGTATCAAACTCAGCATCACCTGAAGACACACTCAAGTCCATTACTTCGCTGTACTCTGGGTCAATATCGCTGTACAACGCAATGCGGCGTAGTTGAGTGCGTACTGCATTGAAGGTATCTTTTACGCCTTTAAATTCCTCTACCGCTACGTCACGAGTCAAGTCGTACATTTGCGATGCAACAAGCGAGTAGGCGCCGGTATTTAACGCTGTGCGAAGTGCTTTGCGCGCGTCTTCATTGACTGTTAACTTAGCCGCTACCTTACTGACCAAAGCATCTTCAATTTGCTTGCCTTTGATAACCGTGGTATCTACAAAGCCAGAAAGCCAAGGTAATACAAATGGTTGTGCTGAAACTTCAACAGAAGGTGATGCTGAACTAGGTGTATTGTCAACTTTTTTGATGGCTCTTAAGTAAACTGAATAGTTTACAAAACTGCGCATATTGTTTTCACCAACAGAAAATACAAATGTTGGTTTACTTTCAGCGATAAACTTAAATTCACCTGAAAATACCACTTTTTGTTCATAGGGTACCTCTGGCATTTCATGTTTAGTATGATCAACAACTTCAAGCAAAAAGTCGCCTACTTCAGTCGTAGACACGTTATCTACGGTCACTTCAATGCCACTTGAAGTTTCCTCTACGAGTAAACTAACATCTTTTGGTGGATTGACTGTTTCACCAGCAAGTTGAATTGTATCGCTTGGCGCTAAGAAAAAAGCATCTTTTGGCAAGTCACTCGTTCCTTGAATAACACCGTTCAAAACAAGTTCGAATGCACATTTATAACGCGCATTTGCGGCTATACCATCGATTGTAATTGGCGCGTATTCAGCACCACCTTCTTGTGCTTGGTAAAAATCCTTAAGTGCTATTTTAGTGATGAGTGCATCTGATAAGTCATCTTCTTTGGTCAGATCGCCCACTTTTTCTTTCAAATATACAGTGATATATGAATTACGAATATCCTCTTTGAGAGAAATGTTATTTTCACTTGCATACGCTTTAATTGCATTGAATAAGTAGTCGCCTGCAATTTCTTGATTCTCTAAAGTCAGCGATAGACTATAGATACCATGGTTGTTAGGTTGCGACGTAAACGTCACGGTGTCTTTCAATACAGTAGTAATATCAAATGCCATGTTAGCATCTCCTATAGGTGCAGGATTGTAAGGCTCAATCTCACAGACTCATTTATGTACCAACAACGCGTTTGTTAGTTCAATATTCTCACAGGTGCAATCAGGGCTCGGTTCGCCCAATTGCATGCTTTAAGAGGCGCCCATTGATACTCGAAAACCGTTATTCAGCTATGTGACGAGGTGGCTAGCATGATTAATGCAACCACCCTTTGGTTGTTTTCAAGTATCGAATCTGGCGCTCTTTTATATGCTAAGTGAGCAAAGGCACTTTTGGTTTCTGCTTGTAAAAACCAGCACGCATTGCCCAACTCAGTTTCGATGATCAAAGCTAGTCTGTGATTATATTCACATAAATAACACGCCTTTTGGTGTGCATAGGTGAATGCTATCAGCAAATCATTTTTCTCTCGGCTTTGCTCTTCGAACGAGTGTTTAAGTTTTACATGGCTATTGAGTAATTCCTTACGCTGGCCCTCACTTGCTGTTAAAGCTTGCTCGTAGTTTGCCAGAGGCATTAAACCTAAAATATCTTGTAAAACACTATAGTCTCTTGATCTTGGAGACCAGTCTAGTCCGAGCTTGTCTAATGCAATAGACAAAGCATCTTTTGCTAATCGAACTTCCTCTGCTAACAACTCATTGGTAAAGCGCAGGCGTTGCTGCTCTTTAAATATATCATCTCGGTTTTTGCCGAGCTCGTTATGGTGAGATATGTGCTTTTGTGTCATGTTGCGCTTCCTTATCGTTGAGCCAAATAAACATCTCAACGCTCTCAAACGCAAAGTAGAACCTTATCTTCTACCTACCTCACACATTTAACCTAGGCTAATTTGTCACCGAAGTGATAGCTATCTGTCTTGAACGGTATTGTTCAATCACTTTAGTTCTTGCTTCACTCCAAGGTGCACAGCAACCCTTACCAAATTGCATAGCGGAACCATCATTTGTATTATTGTACAATGAGTATAGGTTGCAGCGATAGAGATTTACGTTATCTTCTAACGTTTCATCTGAAATTAGGTGAGTGCATTGATTTGTTTCTGTGTTTATTTCGCCTTTTTCACATAAACTGGTTCGGCAACATGCACCACTTCTAACGCACTTGAAATGATAAATTGGTTCTTCTTCAGTACCTGAGATCACCAACAATTGTTCCTGTTCCATTCTTTTTAGCTCGGTATCACTCGGCCGCCAAAATTCGGGGTCAATCGTCGCAACCCCTTGGTTATCGCTATTCACAAACTGGCACTTTATGATCATCGTGAGCGATGGTTGCCACACTCACTCTATTTACCAGCATAGGTTCTTTATTATGGGAAGAAAGTAGTACGCTATCTTTATCAAATCGACGCACTTTGCCGTTAAGACAAATACCATTGACTAAATACACACGCACTTTAGCCCCTTTTAACAGGAACTGTATTAAGTGCTCTCCCCAAAGATCAAAAGGCTCACCATTGGGAAATACAAACTCTTTATTAGACATCGATTTAACTCCAGTTTACTGATTACTACTTGCGCCACTTTTGTTCATATTTGCGACACAACAACTCATTTTTTAAAGGTCACAGACGTTAATTACGTATGTTTCTTGTTCTTACAAATTTGTCAAAGCCTCTAAACCCAAACGAGGCACCTACGGCCAGACCAAACATATATCGGTAAAACTCTGGCGTTTGTTCTAATTGGATAAAACCTTCATGTGCATAAGGTGCAAGCTGTGGGATAAAACACATAATAAACGGCACGCTTAATAAGACCGTGAACCACTCATCTTTCCAGCTCGTTGCTGCGCCATTGGCCATCGCTTCTTCCCAGCTGATCACGCGTTGCGCTTTGGCATGCGCAGCTTGTTTTGCGATATCCTGTTTACCTTTGAATATTTCGAAAATCCAACCGCCTGCGGCTGTAAGAACTTGAAACCACATGTTTTATCCTTCTTTAATTAGATTAACACATCATACTGTTGATTTTTATAAACACGAATCAGCACCCCTGCATCACTGAAACATAATGCGGCCACTCGACGCATTAAGACAATCAATTATTTGTTGTACAATTGAGTAGGCTAAGCGGCCATCATACTCACCTAAGTAGTTTTCTCGAAGTCTTTTCATACACAAAGCAATAATACAGGTATTGTCTGCAACGGGGTGATTATGAATAATCTCAGCAACAAACTGCTCTATGATTTGTTCGAGCACCAACGCGCTGATCCTTTGCGGCATGGCATGCAATAAATGCGTTAGCTCGTCACTCAAAGATTCGAGCTTTTCTCTATCTCTTACGCCTGGTCGAGGTTTGTTTTTTATTTTAGCTATTGATTTTTTTATTTCATATTCAGCTAGTTGTGCAGCTCTCAATTGCGAATTTGGTTCAGCTTCGTCTATACCTAACGACTCACAAAATTTACGTACTCGCTGTGCAGCATCCTCGCACTCAACATCTAAATACACCAATACTGTATCAGTTGTACATGTCATCTTTTTTAAACCTAGTCTCATCTTGATAGCAATATGCCTTATAATCGTCACAATTACAACGCGACACAATTTATATTGTACAATATAAATCACTCTTTATGACGTTTTAAAACAAGAGAGTAGCTAATCGCGTATATCACAGTTAGAATAAGCGCCGTTTAATCTGAATGAGACTTGAGAGGCGATATTATGGATCGTGTAGAAATACTAGGGGCAATCTGCCGCACTAAAATGAAGCATACTTATGAGTTAATCGCTTTCGCTGATGGAGTCAGACCTGCTGGGCTGAGAAATATTGTCAATGTGCCACTCACAGAGACCATTTGCCTTAATCGCAAACTGCATATCAAAGAATATCCGCAAATAGCAACCTTCTTCGATTGTTACCCCAGTTCCACACCAATCGGGCAACAAGCTATGGCGGTATTTATTAAACACGATAGTTTGGATATAAAAGGCGCGCTCAATTTAACCCCTTTGGGGTGGGCAACCCTGAGTAAAGAGAACGGCATGCCCATTCACTTACCCAGCATCAATCTCAGTACCCGTAAAAAACTGTTCGCACAAAACTATACCCATCTACGTAATCTCTTGAATGAATACAAGTATCATATGGATCACCTTGAAGCATCAACGCACAGCACAGCGGATGAAGATACTAAAATGGATGAAGTGAAAGAATAACTGGCGAAATTTTAATAAGGTAGGGGAAAAAAGGTGACAAGAAGTCACCTTTTTTAAACCTTAGAAAGTTTTTTGTCCGCCACTGATATTGAACGTAACAACATCTGCATTTTGATAGTTATTATTAATTGTACAATCGAAATAAGTTCGGTCGACGGGCTTATTTAAGTCAGTAACAATTTCATAAAGCCCAGTCGAGGTAACTTTTACCCCGTATTGCTTCAAAGTTACAGGCAACGTCTCTCCCTCAGGCACCCAAAGCTTTCTTTTTGTAATGTTTGCCGCCCAATCGTTGTAGCGCTTGAAGCTTGAGTCGACCTCATAATTGCCAATATTGAGTGGCTCTCGGAATACTTCAACACCTTTTATGCGAGCCACCACATCACAACTCACAATTGAACTAATATTACCGACGCGACCAGCATACCATCCAGCCCCGATATAGAGTTCTGGATGAGAGTCAGGCGAAAGAGGGCTATCCACCACGCCAACACTGAAAGGGCAAATCACCTGTGTTGGCGTATTTGCCACATCAGGGGTAGTGACCACATAGCTGCGAAAACGGCCAACTTTTGTATTGCCTCCTAAAACTGGTTAATCTCTAGTCAAAAAGGAGCGTTAACGGTGAAACAGTTTTGGGATGCACATGAACTTAGCGAACATTGGTCACTTACATTTGATGAACTTGAACTATTAAAAACAAAACCAGCAAGAAGCCGCTTGGCGTTTTGCCTCCAGTTAAAATATTACCAATACACAGGAACCTTCCCCAAATCACTCACTGATTTACCAGACAGTCCACCGCATTACCTTGTTGATCAGCTAGGCACTGAAATTAAAGACATCAAGGAGTACGACTGGAACGGACGCACTGGACGCAGACATCGAGAAGAGATTCTCGTGTTTCTGGGCGTAGCTAAGCTTACCGAAGAAACCCGCCATGAGTTAGTTTTGTGGTTGTGCAATTCTGTCTATGCCAATGGGCTGAATCAAAAAGAAGCGAAAGAGCATACATACGAATGGCTTAAAAACAGAAAAATAGAGTTCCCGGCTGATAAACAGTTAACCAGAGAGCTTGCTACGGCATATAACCAGTTTGAATTTGATCTATTTAAGCGCCTAGAGATCAGTATATTACCAACTTCCAAACAACAATTGGATGAATGTTTAAGTGCTTCTCATGATGTTCCTTCATCTTTTGTACAAATTAAAGCAGATCCAGGGCGAATTGGCCTGGATACGGTATTAAAAGAAATCGAAAAGCTGAGCTTTATCAATTCACTTAATTTACCAAATGAACAGCTTATTAAGATAAACCCCAAAATCCTGACTCGGTTTAAACAACGTGTATCTCCAGAGTCCGCCTGGGAAGTCAAACGTCACCCAGACCATATACGATATGCCATGATGCTGATTTTCTTTTATCTCCGCAAAAGTGAGTTGATTGATGGGCTGATAGAGCTGTTTTGTCAAATCGTTCGCCGCTTGTCCGTTAGGGCTGAACGTAAGGTTGTAAAAGAACTCATGCGTAATTATCAAAAGGTGTATGGCAAAAATACCTTATTACTTCGTATTGCTGAAGCGGCCCTGGGTAATCCAGAAGGTGTGGTCAAAGATATCGTTTACCCCATTGCCAACGAGCAAACTTTAGAAAATCTGCTTAAAGAGTTTAAATCATCCGGCAAAGGCTATAAAAAAGAGGTACATAAGGTGATACGCGCAAGCTACGGTAGCCACTATCGAAGGATGGTACCTAAGATTTTGAATAGCTTGAATTTCAACTCAAATAATGACCAGCATCGCCCTGTCCTAACAGCACTTGAATGGCTTAATACCCATAAGGCTTCCAAACGGCAACACTATTTATTGTCTGAAGATATTCCGATTGAAGGTGTGATACGACCTAAATGGAGGGATATCGTGGTTGAAATTGATGATAACGCACAGGAACGAATAAACAGAATCAATTATGAAATATGTGTGCTTCAGGCACTAAGAGACAAGCTTAGGTGCAAAGAAGTTTGGGTGTCTGGCGCTGATCGTTACCGCAACCCAGATGAAGATTTACCGCAAGATTTTAGCGAAAATCGCAAGCATTATTATCAGACGCTCGGTCAGACCATGGATGCAGGTGAGTTTGTGGCAGCTCTTCAAAAGCAAATGAGAGCTGAACTGACAAACCTAAACACATCCATACCAAAAAATGACAAAGTAAAACTCTTATCAACGGGCAAGAACAGGCTATCCATTACGCCACTTACCCAACAGCCTGAGCCTGTGAATATCAACCGGCTAAAAGGGGAAATTCCGTCTAATTGGCCGATGACCAGCTTGCTGGATATTTTAAAAGAAGCCGATCTGCGTATTGATTTTACTGATTGTTTTCAGGCTCAACGCACATCAGAACGTTTGAGCGGTGATGAGTTGCAAAGACGCTTGTTGATAGCGTTATTTGGTATGGGTACCAATACCGGGTTAAAAAGAGTCAGCGCCAGTCGGACAGGGATCAGCTACAAAGAGCTGCTGCATACCAGACGTTTCTACATAAATAAACAATCAATGCGCCAGGCTATTTCCAAGGTAGCCAATGCGATATTTAAAGCCAGGCATGTACACTTGTGGGGTGAAGGTACGACAAGCTGTGCATCTGACTCGAAAAAATTTGGCTCCTGGGATCAAAACCTGATGACAGAGTGGCATATTCGCTACGGTGGCCGCGGAGTGATGATTTACTGGCATGTGGAAAAAAATACCACCTGTATCTACTCCCAACTTAAACGCTGCTCTTCATCTGAAGTGGCCAGTATGATCGAAGGTGTGCTCAGGCATTGCACCGAAATGTCAGTTGAAAAGCAATATGTGGATACGCATGCTCAGAGTGAAGTCGCGTTTGCGTTCTGTCACTTGTTAGGCTTTCAATTGATGCCAAGGTTGAAAAATATTGCCAGCCAAAAACTGTATTTACCAGGTTCCGAAGAGACATCTAACTACGATCAATTACAATCTATACTAAGTCGGCCTATCAACTGGGATCTAATCATTCAGCAATACGATGAGATGATTAAATATACTATGGCACTCAAACAAGGCACCGCTGATCCAGAGGCGATACTACGACGGTTTACCAGAAACAACGTTCAGCATCCAACCTATAAAGCACTTTCTGAATTGGGGAAAGTGATAAAAACCCTATTTCTTTGCCAATATCTCGAACAAGAAGCGCTACGCAGGGAAATCCATGAAGGCTTAAACGTTGTTGAGAACTGGAACTCTGCCAACTCGTTTATCTTTTACGGTAAAGGTGGAGAGGTTGCCACAAATCGGCTTGAAGATCAGGAACTGTCCGTTCTGGCGTTGCACCTATTGCAGATATGTTTGGTTTACGTCAATACCTTAATGATCCAACAAGTCACGTCAGCCAAAGAGTGGGATGGCGTGTTAACGGAAGAAGATTACAGGGCTTTGTCTCCACTGATCTATGCTCATGTAAATCCGTATGGGATTTTCGAATTGGATATGACCCAACGCTTGCCTATTGAACAAGCGCTAACTGCTTAGGAACGTTTGTGTAATTACCTGTAATAACATTTTTTTTACCATTGCGCTATATTTCTCTACCTGTGTTGCTGCCAGTATTTTTAAGCTTATATCACTGAAAATACTGGCAGCAACTTTTTACAGAACGCGCATTATGTATGAAGTTGTTTTGAACTTACGTAATTAAGAAGCTTTACTTTTCATAAGAAAAAGCTGATTTTATTTACATTTAGTACTGATCGTTAACTTTAAATAAAAGGGACTAAATTTATGACATCTAAAACATTCGGTTTATCAAGCCCAGTTTATGAATTTCAACGAGTTTTATCTTATACATTAGGGCAATCATCTAACGTAATTGTTTCTGAGTTATACAATGAAAACGAAATTGATGTTGTTGCACTGTCATCTAATACTGCAAAAGCAATTGCGCAAGTAATAAAGCTCGAACAAAATATAGGCAATTTGAATATCAAAATTTGGGTAAAAGACATCAAGGGTGAAACGTATGAACCCAATCAAACCGATTTTAATACTGAGTTGTTAATTGAGAATGCAAGAGAGGCGCTAATTAACAATCCAATTATACAAAGCGTAACCGCAATTGATGACTTATCAGGGAATGAAATCGCCGGCGTTTCAGTTGTACCGACGACTATCCAATTTTGGAATGACAACATTGCCAACCCATCCTCCTTTACAACTTTACTTGCGTCAGACGGATTTGAACGGGTATTGAATGACCAATTTAAAGTATTTAACCAAGGTAAAGAAATAGGGAACCTGTGAGCATTTTAATTCTTTAAGTAATCGATCAAAACCTTTTTCTTTTTAAGCAAGTGATTGAATTAAAGTTTATTCCACTGTTTAAAGTTAAGACATAATACCGGTTTTGCTGCGCCGCGGCACTTACCAGGGGACCACCATGAAAAAACCACCGATTCCTGTAGTGGTTTAATTAATCAGCCAAATGTGCATATTAGCTCTGTAATATGACTAGGTTTTTATTGGCGAATCTATTTGATCACTAACAGAGTTTAAATTCACACTTTATTAAGATCAACCTTGTGAATAAATACAATTATCACTAACAATATACTTTGAGAATCGCTAATGTTTGATATTAAAACCGCTAAGAAAATAATTTCATTATGCAGCAAAAATGGCAAAAGTTCTATGTTTGATATTTATGTTAATCGTGACTTTACAACGGCAGAAATAGCTAAGTTTTCTTTTTATCGAAAGTATCTTCCTAATAACTTTTTTAATGGCATTAAAAATCACCGTGAAATTAAAGATGATTTGACAAATAGAGCCACCGGTCAAATAGATGGAATAGAAAGATTCGAAATTGCAGAAACTGGAAGACACTTTAAGTCTATAGGTGGAAGTTATTTTACATATTTAGAACCATTAAAAAGCTACCCTCTTGGTGAACTAGCTAAATACACACGCCTTGAAGGTAAAGAAATTGTGCCGTTTTATAAACTAGCTGAAAATCTTAAATGGGTTCCGGAAAAAGGGCAGAGCCCAGCTAGCATTTATATCGCAAGCATAAATGAACCTATTAAAGTCATTGATTTTTCTGCAAACAATCCGGAAACGCTGCAGGTGGCAGAATCATTCCTATCCTTTATTCATCAACATGACCCGTCGGTGTTTCCGAACCGCAATGCTAAAGAACTGCTTCTAAATAAATCAGATACTACATTTGTTAAGGCGCTCTCAAATGTATTATTTAACTTTACTGAGGTTGATGCTGTTTTACTGTCTTCCGTTCAAGACCCAGATGTATCCAATTTAGTCGTAAGGACAAACGCGGAGGGAGAGCCTGTTGTAAACGTCCAATTAGAATCACAAATGACTATTTTAAAGGATTCTAGTGGGGTATTTAAGGCATTTTTCACAAACAATGATATATCTGAAAATTCGAATGTAAAGGCTAAAAATGGTGAGATAGTTCCGTATGCTGATTTTTTTAACCCTCATCAGGATTACTTCGGCTATAGTTTAATCGACGATTTAATTAAGATGGATAAGGATGCTCAAACTGTAGTTAAATACAAAGATTTTATTGATCTTGGTTCTGTTTCACCTGATATATTAAAAATTGTTAATGACGCTACTAAGGAAGAAGTTAGGACGCTGAAAAGCCCATTTAGTAAATCCATTTCTGAAATAAAAGCTGCAGTAATGAGCACTAAAACTAACGAAAAGGTTTTATCTACTTTATCCAAGCAAAGCGTTCTTGCTGTGACACAATTAGCAAGAAACGATACGAATCTAAAGGACGCTCTTAAAGGTTTATCACCCATAGGTACTTCTGCTGTTATACAAGGAAGCATTGCAAGCAAAGTGTATTCTGAGTTAGGAGGAAACACCCCTGCAGATAATAACTCATTTATGCAATTAGCTATTGAGCAGTCAATCATACAATTAAGAGAACGATATAGACAAACGAATATTTCGGATTTGATTAAAGAGGCTGCTAAAAGCGCAGAAAATCAAAAAGTAACTGCAGATGAGATCAAAGCAAATATTGACGAGCTGTCTAGTGTTGAAAGTAAATTAAAAGATGTTAGCAAATTGACTCAAGAGCATGAAGCTAAGTTATTAGAGCAAAAAGAAGCCTTGGAAAGTAAGAAAAGAGAGCTAAGGGAAAAGCAGAAAAGGGAAATAGAGGTTAGCAAAGAGCTAAAAACTGACGGTTCTGAATATAAAGAGAAAATAAAAGATTTAGAATTAAAAATCATCGAAAAAAGGAAAGAAATCTTTCATGAAAAACCCAAGCTTAACACTATGACATCCAACGCAGCTAGTATGAATAAAAATTTTGTTAAAGAAACTAGCTGGCGGCTAGGTGAATCAGCTTGTGAAGTCATATTTGAGAATGTCATAGAAAGAGCAAAAAACATTGTTTTAGCTCATTTCAATAGAATGTACAAAAAAAATAAACTTGCGAACGTTTTTCAAACTAGCTTCAATACAAAAATCCCCCATTTAGATTGCTTCGCACAAATTAGTTTTTATATTATCCTGAAAGAACCCACTATTACAAACATTTGTGAAAAATTAAACTCCTTCACTCTTGAGCTTTCACTTGCTCCTGAAAGTAATTTCTCAATCTATAGTGAAAATAACCCAGAACTCAACAGAACAGAATCAGTAAATGATAAACACTCTACATTTAAATTGGTAATACCAATATATAAAACACTCTCAGATTTAAAAAACAATTCTTCTGATTCTATAGAAAGCTCTAAAGTAAGGGTGAAGTTTTATAATAAACTATTAAACCTTACATTAAGTCCTGAAAAAGGAACATTCTTTCAGCTCTGTATGGAAGGTGAAGAAACTCATTCTATTTGGGGCCATTATTTATTACCCAAACTCGCAGAGTTTTTTTTCACCAAAATAAACCACAGAATACAGCCCAAAAAATCATATGATCTTAGAGAACTAATATTCAGAAATAATTTTCCATCCTCAACATGTAATTTCAATTTATCTGACTGGGAAGTTAGTGTTAAAGAGGTCGAAGAGTTTTTTATTCATCGATTGCAAATTAAAAACTGCGATGAATCCAATATAAACAGCCAGCCACAGGAAAGAAAATTTGTTTCACGAAAGGTAGGGATCAATAGCGGTTATGGAGTAACAATTTCCAATAATGAACAAACCTCTTTACCTGTGCTGGAATTAAATGAACTTATCGAAGAAATGAAGGGTGTAAATACTACTGACAAATGGGATTTAGCAATTTCTTATGATGCAGCAACCTTGACTGCAATTTTAAAAGAAAAGTACTCGGAAGGTAAATTAATCGAAGAAATAAATTTATCTACGTCAAGCAAGCTTTTCGGGCGCACTATCAAAGCAGATTATACACTTCATCTTGAAAGTCCAACTATTGTATTTGATGGGGCAGACCTTAAAAGTTTAGAAATGTCGATGGTCATCAAAGATAAAAGTAAGATAGAGGTGTTTCAAGACAACGATACCTCCCCCTCCATAACCAACATTGAAGGTGACAAATACAAGCTTGTCGCAAATGTACCATTGGCTGTTCTTAGGGGAACTACTGGCAAGGTAGAGCCTAGTGATACCGTTATAGTTTTCGATGAGGATAAAGAAGTATCTGACCATGTAATTTTACACTTTGAAAATTCAAACAAAGTTCAGTTCCGGTTTGAGGCAATAGACCCGCACGATACTTCGGAAGATAGCAATATAGATGAATTGAATTATCTAGGTCCAAAATTAGCAAATTATTTTTCTACCAAAATAAAAGAAATTGATTTGGCATTAGCACAAGTAAATAACCAGCAGGAGAAAGAGGGTACATCCCTTATTAAGCCTCAAGAGTTTGTAATTGATGCAATAGGCACTCCAGAACATGGAGTTTTGACTATCTACATGCGTGCGGATAAAGGCACTGCTAATGGAGCACGCTACCCAGCTTTTAAACCTAAAGACAGCAGAGTTTCTCCAATACCTAAAGGTCACAAAGCTAGTCTGATTATTTCTAATGACTTTACTAAATCCCATTTACTGGAACCTGCAATTAGCAAAGAAGGGTTTCATGTAGAATTTCCAAATACTGCGGGAACTGGTGGCATACAAGCTAAGTTATCTAAAGCTACGGACGTAATACGTTATCCAGGGAAGCGCGGCGAGTCTGGGGGGTGGTTTACTCATAATTACAAATTTGAAGCAGCAGCAATAAATTTATCAGATTTCCCTATTTGTTTTACGATAGGCAATGGATGTTTAAGTGTAAACTGGCATGGTACGTGTCATTCTAATTGGCAGGAAAGTCATGGAAGCCCTGTTTCTCACGTCAAGAGCCGTAGGCACCACGGAAGAGTTATAATTAATGCTGATTTGCACTATCCAACTACAAAATTAACTGCAGAAAATCAATCTATTACCATCCCTCCATTAAAATTCGGGGAGCAATATGTAAACATCTCTTTTGTTCCAGATGGCGAGGAGGCCTGTTGTGAAGAGGATTGGCTAACAACAGTACCCTCCTATTATAAGGACGTGAAAATAGATATCCCCACAATTGAAATAAGTTTTGGGTCGTTCGACTTTTTCTTATCCAGTAACGTCTTGTCTCCAGGCCAAAACCTTTTCAACTTGAGTAAGGCTGATGGAGTAAATATACCGTACGACATGTTGATGGTTGGTGAATTAATACAAGCCCCCACAAAAGGATGATTTATATGAATATTTTAGAAAATAATTCTATCATAGAAAACTTTAATAGATATCAATCTGTTACTGTGGGAAATAAGATAATTGTATTGAGTGCCCTTGACCAACTTTCAGTTGGTGACATTACATCATTGCTGGGTAAAGAAGCATTTGGACTTGAAGTATATTTGTTTGCGTCCAAATTGTCTTTAAGGGGCGAGTATAAGTTTCTTGGTGGCGGAATCTCTGCAGATGTGCTTTTTACTGACGCTATATCTGAAGTAATAATGACCAACACAAGCGATTCGGAAAAAATCACACTTCCAACTTTTAATATCAGTGGCTCAGCAGGGGAAACTAAGTTAGTTAATGGAGAAGCAGGTGGTAATGGCGAGAATGCAGGAAACTTATCTCTATTTGTATTAAATCAATCAGGAGTTTCTTTAGAAATAAATGCTCAAGGTGGAAAAGGAGGAGACGGCGCGGATAGCAATTTAGGAAAAAAGCCTGGTTCTGGCGGAAACGGAGGTGTAGGAGGAAAAATAAATTTTGTATTAGGGTCTATAATCATTGAAATTTATAATGACATTCGTAAAGTTTTTTTGACACTAGAAAAATCTGAGATTTCTTCTAAAAAATTACGAAGTGATTTAAATCTGATAATTTCAGAAAAAATCCCGAAGGAAACTATCTGGAATCCGATAGTTCATTCTCTGCAAAAAGCAATTAATACTAAATCTAGTAAAGACTTGAGAGGCGACCTTTTAATCGCAGGTCAACTCCTTGAAAATTTTATCCAAGATCAACTACAGAGCATTGACGCAAATATCAATGTCGATGGTGGTCTTTATGGATTAAGAGGTGAAGGTGAACCTCCTGCAAAAAATGGAATTTCAGGAGCTGAAGGTATCAACGAAACTTTATTGATAGAAACCAGCGCTGATTTGATATCTTCTAAAGTAGAACCATTTTTTTTAATCCATCCCAGTCAATGTAAAAAAGCATTGGACGCCATTAAGTTACAATATTTTTCGCTTAATGGCCAAGTTGATATAAGCAAGACCGTTACAGACCTCACTACTAACCTAAAAAGAGTAATAGATAAGACTGAATTGTTTGTACAGGCTGATAATAAGAATCCGTGGATAGAGTACTTCAGCAAACATGAATTAGAGTTTGGCAGTAAAAACTCAGTCTCCATTTTGAAAGATATCAATATGAAGGCCAAAATCTACCTAGGTAACTTGTTTAACGGATATAATTTTTTTGGGCAAACCAGCAGTCAGGTGCCATTAGCCAGCTTTTTTCAATATAAAGAAACATTAAATACCCTGATTGCTGATTTTAGACAGTTGGAACTAGACTATGATCAGTATTTAAATACACTTAACACGGCTGAGAAAAAAAGAGAAAGTATTATCAACTCCCGTTCATTTTACTCAGGGCTTATAAACTTTTCTAGCGATCAATCCTCAAAATTTCCTAGACAACTCCGTAAAATCGCCTCAAATATTACTCAACTTAACGAAGCACTTAAACCCAGCAAAAAGAGGTTATTAGCGAGCATCGCAGCAGCGCGAAAGGAGATCGATAGTAAACTGGATTTTAACATTGATTCAATTTTTCAAGCAGTTTCAACAATAGCATTTGCTCCGAAATCTAGACTTCTGTTGGCTTCAGAAATCGCAAATGTAGGCTACAACGCTTTTGATAAAGTAACTTCTGATACAGGTCTCCCAATAAAAAAAAGCTATGTTGTTAATCAAATCAGGAGTATTGAAGGGAGTCTTGAATCCCTAATTGAAGGTTATAAACAATTGGAAAATGGAACATTGGAAGCTGACGATCCAGGAGCTGGTAAATTATTAGTGGCTAGAGACAAGTTTCTAGAGACGATGGATTCTTTTAAAAATAGATTAGGAGATAAGCTTAAAGACGTGTCCTCAAATTTCGATAAGTATATTAGTGACGTAATCACGCGTAACAATGCAATTTTAGAATACAACAACGTAATTTCCAATGCACTTAGTTTGAAAACTAATCTAAATGAAGCTAATCAACAACTTCAGGAAATAACGCGAGATTATCTCGAGACATCGGATCCTGATTTACCAGCAATTGTTGATTATGTGTCGTATTTCTATGAGAGAAGCAGAGACCAAATTTTACAGCATCTATATTTAGCGTCTCAATCTTACAAATTTTGGGCTCTTTCTGATGAAAGCCTACTTGAAAATGCAACAAAAAATAAAAGCTTGGTTCAGATAAACGCCACAATATTAAATGGTATAAAAGAAGATATTATTACAAAAATTTTAGCTGTAAGTGAGGACTTTGGGACAGAGCGAAGTGACTTTCCCGCCGAACCTGATGAACCAGGTGTAGTTGTTACTTTGGGAGAAAATGAAATATTTGATTTGCAGGCTACTAATTCTTTAATTTTTACACTCAAGCCAGCACTGTACCATTCTACGACTATTGAAGAAAGTGGGTTTGCAGGCATGGCAGACGTGCGAATTAACGAAGTACGTATCTATGTAAAAGGGGCAAATACTAAAAATGGTATGTTAAATATTCTTATTACACATCAAGGCCATGAAACAATAGTAAGCACTGATAATGAAACCCATGAATTTTCTCATAAAACAATTAAAAAGAACTTTCAATATGATATGAAACATAATAACAAAATACATCGCAGAGCAAACTTTGGGTATAAAAATCCTCGTCAATTTAATACAAATGCAAATAATGGTGTTTTTGCACCAGTTGGTCCGTTTACAAGCTGGTTAATAGAAATTCCTGCAGAATTAAATGAAGGATTGGATCTCATGGAAGTAAGCGAAATTGAAATGCAATTTTTTGGAACATATTATAATTTTGACTAAATATGTCCACTTCCCTTAACATGAAGCATGTTTAATTAGAGTTTTCTGTAATATCACAAACAGGAGACAACAATTTTAAGTAGCACTGTCAATAGTCGTAGTAATTAGTCGTGAAATAGATTGGATTGGTGAATGAAAGCAGGGTAGTGTCCAAGCTTTTACAAAAGGCGCTTTTTGTAAAAAGTAATCCCTTTCAGTTACAGTATTGATAGGGCCTGCAAGCCCGTTGCACGAACATACCCAACCGGCGAAATGTAAAAAGTGCATATCTGCGAATATTGGAAGTCTCTTTAAACGAATGTTTTATGGGACTTCTTTTTTTGGATCGACTTACCCCAAAAACTCAGTGGTTATTTGTCTTGTTAATCCATCTCATCTATCATAGTTTCATAAAGTCATTAAATTTTTAGTATATAAGAAAATGGGACGAAAAATTGGCTATGCCAGAGTCAGTACCAATGAACAGGAACTTGATCTACAAATTGATGCGCTAATAAGAGAAGGGTGTGACCAGTCACTGGTATTCAAAGATCGCACTTCCGGAGCAAAATCCACTCGCCCCGGGTTGGATCAATGTCTTGATGTTTTAGAGCCAGGTGACACTTTAGTTGTTTGGCGCTTAGATAGACTTGGCCGCTCTATGTCTCACCTGATTAATCTCATCGAGTCTCTTATCGAGAGAAACATAGGGTTCAAATCTATTCAGGACGGTGCAATTGATACAACGACCGCATCTGGTGAATGCTAGCGCAGTTTGAAAGGCGGCTTATTCAAGAGCGAACAAAGGCAGGACTGAAAGCAGCGAGAGTCAGAGGTAGAAATGGAGGCCGGCCAAAAATAGGAAGCAAGAACCCGAAAGTCCAGATGGCCAAACAGATGCACCAAAACAAATCTCTTTCTGTCGATTCTATCTGTGAGTCGCTTTCAATATCCCGGGCAACTTTTTACCGATATTTGTCACTATAAAAAGTTGGCCGTTTTCACAGCTATGTGGTCACTACCCCCATCAGGTGACGCAATCGCCGCTTGTCCAACACGATATTTACGCACTGGCGTCATGTTGGTATAGGTTACCGTTGACCATAGCCCACCATATTGGCCAATTGGGGAGCCCGAGTATGCCGCGCCCGTCAAAATACAATATTGGCGATATTTTGGGTAGTTCTCATATTCTGGGTAAAGCGCTGCCAAAGTAGATGCAGAATATACGAGCGCTATGAGCGCAATAACTAATTTATTAAATAACATAAAAGCCGTCCTTTAAAATTTGTCAGCGTACGTAAACGAAATACCACCTAAAAATTTAATGTTGTCATCTTCGGGGTTTTTAAACTGACACGTACTTCCCGCCCCGCCATAGGCATTATTGGGGAATGGGCTATGATGGGTATATCGGATTGTCATGGTTGAAATCTTTTGACCATTCACTATTTCATGGGTCCAATGAGGCGGGCTCATAATTATGCTAACGTTTTTATAACCTGTAACTATAGAGCATGTATCCGTCGTCGTATCCCCTAAGAAACGATCTGCTGAATAAACATTTGTGATTACGGCTAAACGATCCCGCCTAAGGCGTCCCGAACAGTTAACTCGACTTATCGGCGATTTAAGCTGAATACCCCCCCTTTCATCCGTATAATCCGCCTGATCGACGCTACAATGTTGGGTTGCATAATATTCAAGGTTTTTAAACGAAGTCGGATCGCGGAACGAGCTATGTGCGATCACTGTGAAATCATCCAAATGTACGATATCACCCGAACTAGTGCGCTTAAAGCTGATCTTTTTGATTGCTTTAGAAGCGTGAATACCCCAAAAAACCAAGTTATCATTCACATTAACCGCATCAGGCATGGTGTAATGCGCAACGCTGCCATCGGTATGCTCAAACTGAATTTCCAAATTGGCACTGCCAACATCTAAGTCCACCGCTTGAAACGCAAATGACTGAATGGGAGCGCTAAAGGTCATTGCCAAATGGTTGATGTTAAGTGACATCGACCCCGTTGCAGAAGAGGTCGTCTTTTGAAATGTTGCAGCGCCCGATAGCGTGGCAGATACACCGCTACTAAAATTTAGAGTTTGTCCTTCAGCAGTTTGCCCATTAGTGAAGCTTTCCAAACTATCGGACAGCACTTTACGCTCTGAGGTATGTGCATTAAATTGCAAAATCGCACTGGCTACTCTATCTTTAACTCTTGTTGTACCCCAATTAACATCACGTGCAAAAATTGGCTCTTCGGCCAGTACGGGGAGTGCAGTTAGCAGCAGCGTGATAACCGTGATTAACGCTTTCATTAAAAGTTTCCTTGTCTAATTTGCTGTCTGGATACTGTGATACCTTTGGGCAGATAAGCGCTCGCGAGTGCGCGTAACCCATTGCTAACTGTTACGCAATATCCATTGAAAAATATAACCCAGTCTCATTACTAAGCCCTATTACATGTCAGTAGAGAGCTGGGCGCAATATAGCACACCCCAAATATTGTACAATAATAAAAGCGCGGATTTAAACCGATTGCACATGAATGCAAACACGTGGAATGTCTTAGCTTAATAACGTCACACGAGTTAGATCTAAGTCGGTATCAATGACTAAGCCAGCGTGATCAGCCGTTACTTTTGCGTAGGCAACCACTTCGGCTATTTTACTTTTAGGCCCTTGAATATTAAGAGTAACCTCAAACTTATCCGGGAATATATTTCTCTCCAACTGTGTAATTTCACGTAATGCTTCGTCATTGAACAGCCTATCTCTGATCATATCCGCCACCACATAGGCGCTTTTCCAGCGCTGGCGGATGAGGTCTCTCGATAAGCGTTTAATGGGAGTGTTTAAATCAGTAACTAGGATTGTTACCACAGAGTGCTGTATTTCCATCAGGGTGCTCCTTTCTTTTGTTATTGTACAATAACAAAAGAAAGGCAAGTTAAAAAGCACTGAGCTGCAAAAAGTCAGCAATGGCCGGTTATTGGTTTAAAGGAGAGCCAATCAAAGTGGACAAGTCACTTTCTTTCATTAACCGCTCCCAAATGACCATATGGCCTAAAATGGTTCTTAATTTGTCTCTAACGGGTGTTAAAGAGAGCATAGCGGGCACATCATCCGACTCAATTGGCGTGTTATCAGCTAAGTCAATAACGCGCAGAAGTTCTTGAAAAGCACTTAAAGCAGGAATAGATTGTTGGATCATCCTTATCGACAATGAGCGCCCACCTACCGTCGATATTTTGGTTTCCAGTGTCATACGCGCTAAATTTTGATATATCGCCAAACGCTCTTGTTCTTGTTCCGCTTTGTCGTCAATTTCCTTCACGAATTCAAGATGTGTATCTAAGTGAATACGCTTAAATTCAATAATGGCTTCTGATACCCAGCGGCTACGTGATACCCCTTTTTGCTGCGCCGCCGCATCCATCAATTCAATCATTTTTTTAGGAAACCTGGCGTTAATACGGTCAGAGCCATCACTCACCGAGTCAAGCTTCGGTTTAGCCGTTACAAGCATAGCAAGTTTACTTGAGCTACGATCGTTAGCCATGCTTGTGCTCCTCTGTCTGACCTTGGAATAATTCAGACCAGTTTACCCCTTCGGTGCGCGCCTTGCGGATTAAACCAGATAAATCTTCACCTGCCATATCGAGGTTGTCTAAATGCTGCATCGACTGGCTAACAATATTTAATAAACCCTGACGATAGGTATCTATGTCTTCTTTTGAACCTTTATATGCTGCCAATGATTCGAGTAGCTCACCTGTTTGCTCAAGTTTTGGGTCAATACGCGCGCAGACTGCAATCAGCATTTTTAGTTGTCTATCTCGTAGTGCATTGTCAGATTCCGGCGTTGGAAAACCTAATTTTTTCAGTTTTTTAACCGTATCCTTTTTATCACCCTCTGACTGCTGTGCAACTTGTTGGCGTGTAACATCTTCACTCTTTTTAATGACCTGTTTACCGGTTATTTGCGTAACGAGTTCAGACACCTCATCAGCAAGTGCTTGAGGCACTTCATCAACTGAAAAATCAATTTTTTCATCCGCTACTGTAAAGGCGTATACATGCGCGGCATCACAAGCAATGCCATGTTGCTGAGCATACGCAGCGGCATCGTTTGCGACCTTTATCAACGATTCACGGCCGGGTTTATGCACCGAGCAGATCTCTAAAAGCAACGCACTTTGCGGGTGTCTAACCAACTTTAAAAAGCGTGCAACTTGTGGCTTTGACTCGGAAGTCAGCTTCATCGCGACCTTTGCCGTGTTTGTAGACATTGCATCGGCAACATCTTTACCGACCTTTTGGCATAGCACGTTGTAGTGCGTGTAATAATGTCTAAAAGTATCAGCCAAAGACAAGGACACCGACGAGCTATTCGCTTCGTATGAGGTCGCAAGTGTAGCCAGCTCTACATCCAGATCAGAAGCATCTTGGGCCAGGCCATCGGCAGCACGTTCATTCACAGCCAAACGCAGTCTTAGCGTCTCACGTCCATACAAGTGCGCTGCACGCAAGCGTCGTTCACCATCAATGATCACCGCATGTGACGGGGCACCAAATTCGTCATACGCTAAGAAGCCGTCAATCGATTTACGCTGGCCTTTTGTTTTTAAGCTCACCGCGGTTTTAAATAATTCTTGAACGCCCGTCATAGCATCGCTTAATTCTTTGCCGTGCAACTTGCCCTTAGCCACTAACATCGCAAGCGGTGAAGCCCAAAGAGATTCTACATACTCAGATGCATCTTGTTCTTGCCAATTATCAGGGCATAAAGGCAACAGTTCCATATAAGTATCAAAAGATAATTTTAATGTGCCATTTAAACGGTGATTGTCTGCTCTGGGTTTGATCAAATTCAGTGGTACTTCCACATCGAACGACTCACCACCGTTTTCTTCAAACATTTTTTTTACTTGAGACAACTGCTCAATAACAGGCACTTTATAGACTGTTTTTTCCACTGTTGTGCCTGATTGAACTTGCTCGCTCGAGCCCATAGAGCTATTCGCTCGTTGTTGTTGCTGCAAATACATCGCATTCACCGCATCCATTTCCTGAGAAAGTGCCTGCGCAGTTCTTTCAGCAGCCTTGTCTCGTGCTCCTTTGTTTTGAAGCAAGTGACCGAGTTTTGATTGTTTTTTACTTGTCATAGCGTATTACCTAGCAGCTTAATTATCATCCTCAGGAGGAAGAGGCTCACCAAAAATGCGTTGATGTAACTTATCAATTATTGAAAACAGCTTCTTTCTCGAAGGGTCTGATTTTTTATTCCAAATAAGCGATGACATTGGCGGTTTTGCAGCCTTTTTCTCATCTGCACTAAGCTTTTCAAAGCTTTCTGGGTCAATGTAAGGCGGGACGGAAATATCACGGCGTTCCTGAATTAGTCGACTACGAGGAAACACCTCGTCTTTTGGAAAGCAACCAAAAGCAGGGTAATTGAAAATTGGGTCCAGTAAAATTTCTTCTCTTTTACTCAACTTACCCGAGTTTAATGGGTTAACAATCGTCGTAACCAGACGCATACGGCCATCGCTGTTATTTGCCGCAAGGCAAGACATAGTCACGGTGTTACATGAACCAAGCGTATCTCTTGATGGATTGACCGGCACAATGACGTGATCCGATAATTGATAAAGTGCTTCGTTCAATTCCGCATCCAGTGGTGGGGTGTCGAAAATGATCAGGTCGTAACAATTGATGATGTCGCAATCAATCAACCAAGATTCCCAGCGCTCATAGAGTGTTCGTGCCGGGTATTTTTCTGCATGCGTATGAATATGGCTCAGCGCCTCGCTGTCGCCAGGCACGATATCTAGCATGCCCCCCAACTTATTCACGGTACCCAAATGAGGTGAATCGTGCTGGATATACGTGCCGTACTGACACACATACTGTCTGTCTTCTTTCATGATCTCCGACGAGCTACTGCGAGCAGCAAACGGCATTGGATTGCCATCTTCATCGTAATACTCAGGGTGAATAATGGGTTGATGAATGGCTCGAAGTGCAGAACCTGCAAACGCATGTGCCGCGTCAACCGTTGTCGACTCAATAACCCCATAAGCACCACTCAAATTGCACTGTTTGTCTGTATCTATAAGAAGTACGCGTTTACCAGCCCACAGCGCAATACCTTCTCCCAAATAACTGACTAGGGTCGTTTTACCCACGCCCCCTTTTCGGTTTGCAACAGAAACAATTTTGGCCCGACTATCGGCCGGAATTTGGGCAAGTCTGAAGCTTCTAGCAGATAAACTCATACAAACCTCCATGCGAATTTCACAGCCATTATTTTTTTCATTTTCGGTTCCTTAGCGGATTATTGAGTTGCGCGCACTTTTACCATTGAGTCAAGAACGCCTGTACGACAATGACTTATAGCTTACGCCATAAAAAAAGTGAGTGCAACAACTGATTGTGCACTCACTTTTTGCGAGCACAATAAACAGCAACCAATTGGTATGTATTCACTCACTTACAACAAAAAAATGTAAGTGCCAACTAACTTTGAAAGTAAGAAAGCGAGATAAAGGAAGTACTTGCTTACTCCATGAGCTAAAGTAGATGCATTTCAGCCAATTTAGCAAGCGATGATACCTTGAGGGCATTGACGTAAAAATTCTTTCCACGGCCACTTAAAGTAATTTCTTTGCTGCACTCAATGTGCAGTTCAAGGTACAATAGACAATATAAGAGACATCAAGTTGATAACAACTTAATAGTGAGTAGTGATTGAGACCCTGTCGTGGCGCCTTTTTAAGTGCCATTTGTATAGTATTGCCCGTTGTACCAAAACAACTCAAATGAAGGTACTAACGGTGTTTGGTTAAGGAGTTAACATGTCAGATCACTTACGACAGTATCAACACGTTTTTGAGTCGGCCTATCGCATACTTTTAGAGTTTGAAGGAGGCTTTGTCGACGACCCTGACGATAATGGTGGTAAAACAAAATACGGTATTTCTCAAAATGCCTATCCTAATTTGGATATTGCGACACTGACCAAAGATCAAGCAAAAGAGATATACAGAAAAGACTATTTTGAAGCCTGTAAAGCCTATTTGATGCCTGAAAAGATAGCGATTTTAGTTTTTGATACCGCGGTAAACATGGGCGTGCGATGCGCAATAAAGCTATTACAACAAGCACTCAAAACGGATGTAGATGGCATTATTGGCCCTAATACCCTCGCCGCTCTAAAACAGGCATGCAATGCTCATGGTGAAGATTTATTCATTGATTACCAGAGCTTAAGAGCCAAGCAATATGCCGAAATCATTGCCCGTAGACCAAGCAATGGTAAATTTGCAAAGGGCTGGTTCCGTCGTCAGTTTAGGCTGCAGCAGTACCTGTCACAACAAGCAAATATTGCTGAGGAGGCGTTATGAATCAACAATACATTACCGCCAAACTCACACGCTACGAGACCGAAGATCCTAAAGAGATATTTGAAGACTTAATAGCAATGCATTCCCCATTCGCA
Source organism: Pseudoalteromonas sp. ATL1 (assembly GCF_058933015.1). NCBI lineage: Bacteria > Pseudomonadati > Pseudomonadota > Gammaproteobacteria > Alteromonadales > Pseudoalteromonadaceae > Pseudoalteromonas > Pseudoalteromonas sp. ATL1. The sequence goes on from NZ_JBZYXL010000003.1 coordinate 39,092, forward strand.
TTCTATTTGTTTAATTGGATAAACTATCACAGCGACGCCTTCGAAAGCTGCGTAGAACTTTTGCATGATATTCAATGCATCGATGGGCGCGTGATCCTTCAATGTATGCCCAATAGCAGTGGCACCCACTTCGTTTGCATTGATACCGATGAAAAAATACATCCATCCCATATCAGTCTTATCCGACTGAGTAAAAAACAGATACTTATGCCATGTGAGTGGGCCCATCCTACGCAGGCACTTTACCCAACCAAGCGCTGAGCGAAGCTCGGCAAAACCCAGTGAAAATGAGAGTGGAACGACAGATGATCACAGTAAACATTCCCCAGGAAAATGGACAGTATCAATCAGTATCGAACCAAATTGGTGAGCACACGCTAAATGCAGTCGCACCAACATTTGGGAAAAGCGAATTGCTTGTATACGTGGACTTTAATAAAAAAAATTTGCAGACAACAGGGCGCATCAAAGTCGCTATGCTGGACCCAAACATTGCAGAAAACACCTCGTTCAGCATGTGCCAGCTAGTCAACAACAGCATTGTGCCGATGGAAATAAATATTGTACAATCAGGACAATATAGGTTTCCAATTCCCGTTGGTAACAATGAAGTCAAGATTAAACTAACCATCGAACTTGTTGATGCAAATGAAGAAACTGATTCTTTTGAGTTATGGGTGGCGGCCAATAGTGATAATGCCGTATCAGTTTTAAAGTAAGGACTTAACATGTACAGCACTTCAGTTTCACAGCAGTTTTACCAGCCAGTTCAAAGCAGCGGCGGTGGATCAAGTACGGAAATTCAACAGTCATACACCATTTCCGAATCTGACGGGCAACCAATTCACATTGCACTCAATGAACAGATTGATAGTACAAAACATGTCTTGGTCACTTTGAATGGTTTGAGTCTCGATAGGGAAACTCAATATAATATTGCGACACAAGACAACAAAAGTACGCTTTTGATTGACCCCGCTGTCATAACTTTTGACGGCGATAGAATTCAATTGTCAGCCAAATTACTCCGCTGATAACAGTGAGATATTACGCTGTCTTGTTATAGCGTATGAGTCTGAGATGAGAAATACATTAACCTATTAAGGAGACTCATCTAATGAGTAAATTACGCGCCAATTCACAAATTATGTCTGCAACGATTAGCCGTGAACTAGTCGACTCAGCTTTTGAAGCAGACTTAGTTAAATTTGCTGACGATATTACGTCGCTTGGTACAATCAAAGCAGACATTAGCTACGTTGATACAAAAGTGGCTGACCTTATCAACAGCGCACCTGAAGCTCTTGATACACTAAAAGAGTTAGCTGATGCGCTAGGTAATGATGCCGATTTCGCTGCAACCGTAACAAATGCTTTAACTGCACAAGATAATCGTATCAAAGCAATTGAAGAAGATACATCACGTATCATGGATCAAGACATTGTTACAGCTGAAGATTTGTCTGCTCAAGTTGATGGTACAACGGTTGATTTTGATATTGCAAAATCACCTCGCGTTGGCTCTGCGCAAGTGTTTGTAAATGGCCTTGCAGTATTTGAAGACATGGTAACCGTTGATGCTGCAACCAAAAAAGCGACTTTCGTAAGTGCACCTCAAGCAGGCGACAAAGTACGTATTAGCTACGTTGCGCAAAGATAAGATAGAGTAGTTCACTAAGAGGCCACTAAAAATGGCCTCTTTTTTCAGTCAACCACAACGCTCGAACGAACACTCTATATTTGAAGGCATATAAAGCAAAAAGTTATTGTACATTAAATTTTAGTTTGATTATTAAAACAAAGCAGCAAGCGTATTTTCGAGAGGATCTGGTTAGGGTGCAGAATCTGGGCAATAAATACCCAAAACCGATCAAATCGCCATATTTGGATCGTTTAAAAAGTTCCATATCTATAAATTAAGCTACTTTATTCCGATCCAAAAATATTTCATATCAATTAATTTATGATATTTATTAATATATTACTAAAAAATATTGATACATGAGCGTCTTTCCAAATAAATCTAAAATCTACTCACACTTACCCCACTAATTTAAAGAATAGCGGTTATTTGTCACTTTAGTGTATTTCATAACTAAAGGCACTCACCTTGCAATAACATTGTACAATTAATTACTAAACTCGCTGAGATAGATGCGTGGATATTTTTTTCAATTCTCTTTGAAGAAAATGAGTTTCTCCCAGTTCCTGGCGAGCCTCTAACTCTAATAATAAACGCTCCATCATGAGAAGTGACTGCTGAATAGACAAACAAGTCACTTCAAGCTTGTCTTGTGCAAGGTCTCTTTGTTGACGCGATTGATCAAGTGCAGCCCTTAAATCTTCAATGGTGTCTTCAGCAACAATTAATTCATTTCGCAAGTTAGCCAACTTGATACATTGCTCTTCATCAATCTGCTGTGTTCCCAATTCATAAAATGATGAAACAAGTGAGGTTAGATACTCTGAATTCGCCGTATTTTCTTCTAAATAAAGCTGTCCAGTGTATTTTCGACACCCTTGAGGAATCCCTTTGGGTAGGGCAATATTGTTACGCATAAATTACAAGTCCTGTTTAATTTACTTAGTTCGCGTCATCACAAACCAGTAGTCCCATGTGTGAATCAATCCGTTATTAAATACTTTTCAAATCCTATCAGAGCTTAACAAGTAGATAGTATGCTTTTGATTTTATTTAAAAAACTAAAATGTCATCGTAACCAATTAAGCAAAATTGTTACATCGGCACGCTGTAAAATGAGCCTATTGTCCCACTTAAAAACTAAAAATCGCTAGCAAGTCTTCTCTGACTCAGTGATTAAAACATGTATATGTTAGATATTCAATATACGGAGTTTATTCCTAGAAAAACACCATATAGGCAGTTTAGGATAGAGTTTATTTGGTTGGGTCGCAACTGTTTTTACCAAACTTTACATATCGCTTATAGGAGCACATGAACAAACTCAATGAACAAAAGCAGGGGAAAATTTCGCATCGTGCTAGGCGTTCCTAGCACTCAATCAATCATAAATTATACGCTTTTGCTATCTTCTTTCACTACACCAAGCGCCTTTACTAGCAGCTCTTTGTATAGCTGGCCACCTTGCAAAATACCAGCTAGAAGGATACGCTGAGATTCGAGTTCTGAGGCTTTCTTTTGCTGCTCTTTTGTTAATTTGCGCTTGTCATCGGGTAGCTCATTTTCAGCTTCACGCAATGCCAAGCTTCTTTCATCAACATGCTTATTCAAATGTTGTTGTACAACATTTATTGCTTGCTCTACTTGCGCTTTTGTTGCCATTTGAAAGGCTCGCTGCGTCAAACTAGCAAAGTCATCCGCCACAATCGCATATCCGTTGTTACATTGCGTACATACGGCTGCAAGCTTACCTGCTATCTCACCAACGATACTGGTATTACTACAATACGGGCAGCGGGGTAAATTCATGCTCATTCTTAGAGTTCTCCATTTGTATAATTAAATCAAAACATTACATATTTACTTAATGTGCGATCAGCAAACTCACTGTGTCAGCTAGAAAGGAAGTAGCGATATGTAGAGTTTATATTTGTCTCACCCGCATGATGACTTAAATACTTTTACATTTCAATTGTACAATTACAAAGTAGCGGTATGATCTCCTTTAAAGACAAGGTATTTGATCTTTCTAAACAGGGAGAACATTAACCATGCCAGAACTGACCGCCTTAGATAAAAGAGTTAGAAATTATGGACTTGAACGAAAAAAAACGATTAACGTCATTGCAAGTAAAAATGGATAAGCAATTCAAACCGCTAATGAAACACGGTTCAATCTATGCTAAAGTGATAGCCGATTCTATACAAGTCGCTTTGGTGCAAGTGGCAAAGCAAGAAATAGCCATAGCCACGGCTGAGCAGGTAATCGGTGAGTTAACAGCCCCATCGCTGTGTAGAGATCTTGTTGAAAAAGAACATCGCCTTGTCATATCAGAAGAGCTGACAGCATTAAGGGAAGCCGCCATGCTGTTGTTGATATCTATTGAGGGACAAGCAGCAGAACTTTAACCAAAAAATGCGTTCAATTAGAGTGCACATTAATGAGACATGTGAAATGACAAACAAAGAAAATTCAACTGCAATTGAGCAGTCATTCGAACTACAGAAAATTTACCATAAAAAATCCACATTCGATGCGCCAAATGCCCCCGCCGTATTTTTAGATGAGTGGAAGCCTTCTATTAGCGTTGATTTAAATACGCAAGCGAATAGGATCAGCGATACCACGTATGAAGTGGTATTAACTGTGAAGTGCAAAGCAAAAGCAACGAATAGTGATACACAGTTATTTAATGCGACTGTAGAGCAGGCAGGTATATTTGAAATTGAAGGGTACGAAGAAACTGAGATTATGGCACTAGTGGGGTCCTATTGCCCAGCACAGCTTTACCCATTTGCACGAAACCACATTTCCAGCCAGGTGTTACACGGAGGCTTTCCGCAATTACTTTTAGCGCCCGTTGACTTTGATGCGTTACTCGACGATGCAATACAAAATGCAGACCAAGATGATGACACAAAGAGTACCAGCGACGATGCAGAGGTAGTATAGCAAAAAGCCGACATTCAGTCGGCTTTTCTCTTTCTTAATCATGCAAAATCAATAAACAAAAGCGCTATTCTACACACGGTAAAAGTTCTTTAAGTCTTTGACTAACTTTGAATTGCACAGTATTACAAGCTTCAATAGGAACAGGCTCTTTTGTCGAAGGGTTGCGCCCCAAACGCGCGTTGCGCTGCACAACCTTCAGCGTTCCAAACCCTTGCACTCGCACATCCTGTCCGGCCTGTAGAGCGTCACAAAACGCATCAATAACCGCGTTTACACAGCCACGCGCGTCAGTTTTACTAATTTGCATTGAGTCAGCAACGTGATCTGCCAACTCTGCCTTTGAAATTGCCATCTTAAATACCCCTAAATATCTACATGTCTCAGTTAACAACCAAATCATGAAGAGGTAGTAGATATTGTATATTGTCACATTTGCATTATAGTTTGATAGATATTGTACAATTCATATCTAACTCATCTGATAGCCGCTTTTAAGCTATCGAATTTGTAAAGCCCGCTATTGTGGATATGGCTACACAGCCTTGACTTGTATCATACCGCTGCCGCGCATAACAAGAACGCGCTCTTAAATAACCGACTCGGTCAAATTAACTTATTAGTGATTCAGCTTTCTAAATTAGAGGCACGTCGTTGACGCCTCCGAGTGCAGGCATTATCACAAGATGAAAGTGCGTTCTCTTCACCTAAAAACTGCTTCGAAGCCAAACAGTTAGCAACAGCCCCCGGCAGCTCTTTGTTTGAAATTAACCCCAATGCCCGCGCTTTTGCCATTTCAACCGCAATAACAATTTCTTCGGCGCTCATATCAGCATTATATAGCCTTAACTGTCCTTGCTCATCGTAACCAATGACAATGCCTTTTACCAATGAGACTGGCTCTCCTTGCGCCAAACTAGCGCATATTTTTTGGATTTGTGTATCCATAGTACCATCCTAGATTCTTTATTTTTGAGCTATATACCTAAAGCTTTTGTTAGTGCATTAAATAAAAAGCTACTCCTTACGCGGGAGTAGCTTTTCGGTTGGGTCTACTCTGCTCAAAGCTCTTGTATCGTCTTTTTTTAAAATATATGTTTTAAAATCATAATATTGCACACACTCATGTTGCAGAAACATTTGATGTGCGATCAACTAAGGTTATGCGATGCTATTTCACGCTTAGACATATATTTTTACAGTGTCTTGTATATCCCATTAAATGTACAACGGTAACAACATGTACCGTATGTCACGAGAGATCTAATTAGTGAGCAGGAGTATCTAAGCTTTGTTAATCGTTGTCAATAATCAATTGAACTTAAAACGGCTACGTTATAACGCTATGTCGTCATCTTAACTTACAACTAAGGTACCACCAAAGTTGTACAATTATCAATCAACCCGTTGTTGATTTGCCTAATTCATCGAAAACATGATCCGATGTAATTGACTGTAATACCATTTTTAGTTACTAAATTAACCGCAATACCATTGACAGCAATGAATAAAATTGTTGTACAACAAAACCAGTATTTTCAATGCTTGCAAACATATTTCCCATGACTCAATCCTCACGATCACCCAGATCAATCAAGCTAGAAAGCGCACTAAAACAGGACCTCAGAGGCCAAAAGTTGTTATTTTGATTTGACAGTCAGCGCCGTAACGTATAGATTTGTTTAGGATATAGCGTAATTGGTTGCATTGCAGTGATTTACATCCAATGCGATTGCAATATATAGTGTATCAGGAAGATTAACTAGTGAATTAGGAATAAATGATGACTAGTTTTATCGTGAAATGATCATTGGAAGTAATATTTTAGAGCTATATCAAAAAGTTATGATAAAACTTTTAAAGTAAAATTTAGTTTTTGTCAGTCTTAATCTCTATAGGCTGTTATCAAATCGGGGCTAACAGTGAGGCTAATTTATGAAATTTAAGAGAGTTGTGCACGAGAAAAGTAATATCGATGGCTCTTCGGCTAGCGCTAAAGCTATCGCCCAAGCTCCTACCATCAAACTTGCAAATGTAAGCGGAAACAATGCCAAGTTAAAACAAGCCAAAGTTGGCTCGGCTATTGACCAAGTTGGGGCCTTAACTGCTGCTCGCGACTTGCTAGACGCTCGCATTGAAGAGGCACAATCTTCGCTTATGGATATGCTCAAAACCTCAACACAGCCGTCCATTGAGGGTAAGAAATTTGTCGCGAGCAAAACGCCGGTCCCTTGTAAGCAGTTGCTTCCTAAAGCAAAAGTAATGACTTCAATGATAGCGCTGTTACAAAAAGCAAACGAGCAAAGCAGAAACGATGGTGGACTTTTTGAGATGATCTTAAGTCTAGATCCTGAAATCGTCAATGCGCACTTTCTACCGTTACTTGAAGCCATTTTTGAAAGATCAGCATTAACAGAGGAAGCTGAAAAACTCTATTTTGTCTCTGAAAAAGATGAAGTTGTTGTCAGCCTTCGTGAAGCTGTATAATTTAATCTCTGATAAGGGCGAGAAACAATCATGACCTCTTGCCCAGCTTCCCACTCAGTTCAAATAGTTCAACCGCACAGCGCACCCCAAATTTATTGTACAATATAACTAGACTAGTCGTGAGCGTGTCTCTAAGCTAGATTGCTTATTAGAATATAGGTATATTCGCTCTGTGGCCGATTTATACCAATTTACTTAATTAATAACGCAGCTGGCGTCTGATTTAATTTCTCAAAATGACTCTGTGCTATTGCGGATTGGTATTAGATACGTATGCATTGACAGTATGGCTCTGCGCGTTTAATCGCGCGAGTTAGTCAAATTCAGCCACACATTTTCTGAGACTGATGATCGAATTGGAGGCTTGCAATGAGCGACATACAATATGCAACAAAAGACAACGTCCACACACTAATCCATGAAGGCTACACATTGGTTGCCTACTATGCGCCTTGGTGTGGTCCGTGTAAACAGTTGGGATTGGCACTAGAAGAACTCCCACAAACGCTAACGCAACATCTTACGATTGTAAAAGTAAATATCGACGAGTGTGGCGACGCGATGAAGAGCGCGAATATTGATGTGATACCCACATTACATTTTATGCACAACGGTACCGTTCTTGAGAAGAACATTGGCGCAGTGATCAAACCACACTTTATGCAAAAACTTGCAAAAGAACTCTCACTTTAAAACAAAGCACACTTTGTTATTAAATTGAATTTGCAGGCTTTTCCTGGTATTTGCCGTGAATTTCCTGCAAATATATCACTCCACACCATACTGGCTTCTCATGATCTTTCTCGCTGATGCCAACGCGGTCTCTAGCTTTTTATGACCTAGGATCTGAGCGACCTCATGGCGTCGATCAGCATCAATAAAATCATCTAACGTTTCAATACCAGCCTTTACCAGCTTGCGTATATTCATCACACCCACTTCTTCGATGGAAAGCAGCTTCGCGGAATCAGCCGTCGTGCCATATCTAAATCGTGTTTCTAGGATATGCCAATATCCATCAGGGCGTACTATCCCACAGGCTTTTGCTATTTGTCTTATGGCTTGAAAAATACGTGAAAGATCGTATTTAAAACCACTTATCTTTTGTTGCTGCACGGTCTTGCCACTGAGGTATGTCGCCATATCTGCCGGCAACGCCATTTCAGCTGCAAAAGGCACAACTAATTGTAAGCGTTTCATATATTCATCGACTTGCTTAGCCTGAGCGCGCTGAATATAGTCTGTATTGTAAGAGGGGGCACCTGCTATTGCCCACGCCAAGGCATCATCGTTATGCCAAAGCTGCCCATGTTCGATAAATCGCAGTGCGGTATGCCAATGAAAGATATCCTCTGGCTTGTAATACCAGCGCGATGAAATTTTGCCAATTTCAGTTATTTCGTATTGCCCATCATGGTCTTTAAGCATCTGAGTGCGAAGCAAGTCTCCCATCACACTATCCACAACTTTTTGCTCAACTAACCCTTGCAGTTTAGCTAAGGAACGGTTGAACCAGTTCACTAAACCAGCTTGATTTTTAATGGTACCCGCGTCTACCTCTGCAAGAATATGAAAGCCCAGAGTTGCTTCGTTGACTAATTGACTATGAACAGGCTTGGCTTGCTGTATGCGGTGTTCCCACACTTTTGGCTGAGCACAAATGAGGTAGCAGTGCCCATGATATCGCTCTAGATACTGGGGGTCATTGCGTGCTATCCACTCTTTTGCCTCTGCAACGCTTTGAGCTAAAATAACTTTTTGATGGTCTTTAACGTGTCGTTTGCTCACTTTACGTTTGTCTCCTGCGTTGCGGGCGTGTTGCATTGGTTGCTGCTTTGGTACGTTTAAGGCGTCTTGCTTGGGCACCTTGCTGATTGTTAGTGTGGCGTATATCTATCACATCACCGGCATCTGACATATCTAACTCATCGGCATTATCCAATATTCTTAACGACAGCCTATCTAAACTGGACTGCGCGTAACGGCTTCCATCCGGGGCAACCACAAAGTAATCCGCAGGCAGGCTTCGACCTGCACGACCAGCCATTTGCAAGATATCTTCGATTTCCACAGGTGATAAACCTCGTGTGGTGCCCACTATCACAACATTTTGTGCCGGTACATTGCACCCCCAGGCAAGGGTTGAGGTGGACACTAGCACGCGTAGCTTTCCTTTCGGATCTTTAAACTCATTTTCGATTTGCTGCCTGATATTAAGCCTCAAGTCGGCACTGTGAAACTCAGCATGAATACCTTGCGTTCTCACCTTTCTTAGCAATTCAGCGCCTGTGGCTTTGTCATGCACAAAAAGAAGATATTTCTCATGTGCTTTTTCAACATCAGTCACCTTTTTTACAGCTTCATTGATACGGTTATCTCTACTTTGTTTGTAATTCCCGTTGTCTACGAAGCGTGGAAAGTGCCAGGTAAGGGGAGTTGGTCGCCATGGCGAATTAATGATCTCACTTGACAACCCATTTAATACACTCAGCCATTGTGCAAACTGCTCTACATTTGGCATCGTTGCAGACATAAATAGGATTTTTGCTTGATTAAACTGGGTAAAGCGCATCAAACCAGCTTCTACGGCATGACCTCGCTCAGTGCCAATAATGTGCGATTCATCCACCACCAACAAGCCAACTTTGTCTATCCAAGCGCTACGTTCACTGCCGTACTTTCTTGTCCGAGAATCCAGCATTTCAGACGTGATACACAAGATATCTGCCTGATTAATTTCATCGCTTTTATCTGGTGATAAGGCATAGTCTCCCGTCAGTATCGCAATTTTATATTGAGCACCGAAAACGTGTGACCAATCATCGTATTTCTCTTGGGTCAATGAACGAAGCGGAGACACATACACAACCACTTCCCCTCTGGCCAGAGTCTGCGCCATGCATAATTCCGCACACACCGTTTTACCACTACTGGTTGCGGTGCCCAGTACTAGGTTGACATTTTTAGTATGTATCTGATTTTTAAGCAACGTCGATTGAACGCGGTTAAAGTGGCTAAACGGATAGTTGAGTAAAGTATATTCAGAGGTTTTGATGAGCGCATGATCTTCAACCAAAGGTAATCCGACCCTTGATTGGGTAGAATCTTCTCCCGTTGTCAGGCCGATTTGACGCGTCATGGAGGCACGAATTGAGCCCGGAGGGCGACCTAAGTCGTCTTGGCCATGAGACAATAGGTAAAGTTGCTGATCTGAGTTGAGTGGCTCTAATGGATAAATTCTACCGTTGGATTTTGATTTACCTGAGCAAACAGCATAATTGCTACACAGTTTCATCGCGCGGCCCTGTGAAAACTGCACTATTTTATGTGCGTAGCATTTTGGACAATACTCTAACGCACCAATATCGGTATCTTGCTCATCTGCCGCCCCGTCCAAACAGCGAACGGCCTGCTCTGCACGCCATTCCACTTGATATTCTCGATGTGTGAGATTAGACACTGAGTCAAACGTCACTAGCTGAACCGCTTGCTCAATAAAATCAAAATGGGCATTCACCCCCGTGCACAACCAACGTTCACACCGCCCATCTACCGTTTTAATAATAACAAAACCATCAGAATCTAATGCAAGCCCCACGTAACCCCAACGATTTCGGGCCCAGTCAAGCATATCATTTAACATAGTACCTCTTACCACTTACTCATTGCTCAATGAGAAATTTAAGACTCACAGTATCAGCGATTGCACCGTGAATAGCTGACATACGCCATCAATATCTGGTCTTATACAATGTATTAGACAGCTTATTAAACCAGGTGGTTCTGGATCACGCTATCCGTATGCGTCACAAGCAAATGCTCATTTTCTATAAAAACCATATAATTAACTTCAGCACCAGGTAAAACTGATGCCAACACATTTTCCAGCACGCCTTCAAACTTATCAGTCGCAATGCCCGTAAATGCCGCCAGCTTGCTGAGTCTTTGTGCTAGGGAATCTTTTTCGAGAAATGACGCTGCATCAAATAACCAGTTATCTCTTGAAAAGTAACGAGCCGCTTTTGTTTCAACTTCCACAAATCTTGCCGTTTCGCCCTCATATACAGGCAGAATGAGTACCGCCGATGTGTTGGGCATCACAATATAATTTGCATTTTCTAAACTCATACTCGCTCCAATCAAAAAGCCTGCCGCGCACCATTACACGAATTGTATAATCGTATGCTAAGCGTGTTGGAATGTCACGCATTAGGGCATACAAAGCCAATAAATTGGCGATTGTTCAAGCGTTTCTGACAAAATATCACCACTTATCGCCGCCACTTTTTTTAAAGTTGCCTAAAATAACTTTTATTGTACAATGAAGCGAAAGTTATTGTTGTGCAGTCATTTTGGCTTGCTTCAACGTCAACTTGATAGAAAAACAATGATGCTCTTAAAAAGGTGACAACATGACGCAATCAGCAGCTGAGTTTAATGGGGTATTAGCGATAGCCCACGACCTCTTACCCGCAATGCACAGCGGACTTTCACAACTAAAGCCTAACGACACAGCCTTGCTTGTTGCCGCTAAGCTTCACTATGCGTTTTGGTTTGCCACCTCAGAAGAGCAAATCATCGAGCTAACCAAACAAGCACAAGCTTCTGATAAAAAAAGTAAAGATCTTGATAAGTTGAACGCTTGGGCAGAATCCGCATCAAGTGTGTTTGATACCGAGGTTCAGTGGGAAAAAATGCCCGCAAAGTACCACAAAAAGTTCGAAAAATTTCCCAGCAAAGCACAAGCGACATTTGACAACCCACTTCCCTCATTGTCAGAGGCACTCATTGCTTTGGAAAACATGCCTGTACCTGACCTTTTGAAAGCGTTGGCACAGCAAGCAGCACCCTTTTTGCTACCAGACACCGACGCTTTTCTTGCTACTATGTTTCCAAAGCAAAACAGCGAGAAACCGATCGACATTGTTGACGAGTCGATACCAACAGAAGTCGACCCTATCAGCGATAACAGCCGCCTAACGCAGGAAGCAATTGCACACATTCACGATGCATATACGGTTAAAGGCTACCTCGACGTGCCAATGACAGATGCCGCCGAGCAACATCATGCATTGACACAACACGAAGTGGAAGAAAAGACAGCAATCTACGAAGCACATAACGACAATGACGTTGCGACGTACGTACCCACAACCAAGAAAAAAATTCGTAAAATAGCGCGAACTGAGAAAGGTCATGGTGCGATGATCAGAATCGTGCGCCATATGCTGGTATTAAATGAACAGGCATCCAAAGATCAGATCATGGCGGTGTTAGATTTGCTGGGTATCAAATATGCGGTTTCAGCTTTACCCGCTAAAATTTCAGACGCTCGAAAAATGCTTTTGTATATGGGTGATATGGGGCTAGTAGACGAGGAGTTAGCAAATTCATACGACTCCATGGTTAAAATCTCTCAGTACGATGAAAATCTAAGTTTAGAAGACGCCAAACGCATTGATGAATTATTAAACGAATTAGAGTTTAAACCCGTAAAACGAAGAACCTAAGCCAAATTTATAGTCAATATATAAAAGCTGATTTATGGCGTAACAAACCGCTGTGCGCCTTAAATAAAATACCATGAAAATTTTTATATAATTCACAACAAAAGCATTGATAAGAAACGCAAAAAATTGTTACCATCAGGGTACAGACCATGATGATTTATCTAGAGTAATGCGGTTATTTTAGATAATAGGTATGTAGATTTCTTTGCCGCAAATTGCATTATATGTGAGCAACCCGCCTTATTAATTATGTGCGGGTTTGTTTTTATTTAAAGCAGTCACACCAATTTGCAATAACACTCAATCATTCTCTTATCTCAAGCCCACTTTTTTAAAATCCACGTAAATAAAGTAAAGCCAAAATAATAAAAAAGGCCGCAATCAATGCAGCCTTGTGATCCTATGATATAGCGAACTTATACTAAGCGGATCTTGGTAATAAAACTAGGTACAAGCACATCAATCGCAGACCATACTGCCGCCGCTCTTTGGTTTACTAGTGGGTTAACACCATGTGGAAGCGCCGATGTAACGACCAGTGGCATGTAAGGTGCGCTGACTAATGCACTTTCGAAATTTGATTTGCCTTTATAAACACAGACAGCCGTATCGGCATCCATCACCTGCTGGTTAGGCACGCGTACAATTAAAATACCGTCTAAAATACCAAAAATGTGAGGGCCTACGGCAGCGCCATCTGACAGCTTAGTGAAGCCTGGTAACGTTGCTGCTAAAGCGCAAACATTACGCCCTGCCACCATTGCAGAAATAGTACCTCGACCTGCATTATTTAAGATAGTCGCTTCAGCTTGCGCAATGGCATCTTTAAACCCTTGCTTGTGATCATTATAACTAATGCCACTCGGTGCATTTTTCTTAAACGTCACTTCACCCTGTGCTTTGGCTAACAACATGCGCGTGGCCGTATTCATTTGCTCGGAGTTAATTGCAGCAACTAGGTCTTGAGCAATTTCATCTTCAGCCACCATGCCAAAACGACGACGCAAAGCATATGACTGCTGCAAACCAATCGTGTCTTTTAGCGCCCATAAACGCGCTTGAACGGTTTTAGAGGCAAACTTCATCCCTACTTTTGGAATATCGTCTGCCGCGTCATAATCGCCACTATACGCCGCTGTGATTGCATGTTCTGCATCTGGCGCGTGCTTGGTTGACAAAGTAACCGCGCCACTGACGTAATCCACAGTACCTTGAATATCAAAGCCGATTAACTGACCTAACCCATTGTCTTGTGCAACTAAGCCCAGTTCAGAAATTTCAACACGAACAGAGCCCACTTGCACAGGCGCATTTTTCAGATCAAAACTGTAATCGGTCACATCCGCTTGAGTTTGACCTAGCGCCTCACCCATCACGTTTGACGTTGCAGACACACCTGATAGTAACTCACCTGAGTTGAGCTGCGCATCGCCTGACACAATGTTCTTGAAGTAAATGGTGCCCTGCTCTTCATCAATTGGTTGAATTGACGCAATCGCAGATAAAGGTGAAGTACCATACGCAACAGTCAGTACATCTAATGCCACATCTGGGATCTTGCCCAGTTGAGATAATGTGCCATCTTCTTCGCAAAGCTGTTTATACACTTGGAAGTTTTCAAGTTGTTTACCTAACGCATAAACATCGGTTGTATTAATCGCACGTACTTTGCTCAGTAACGAGTTTCTTTCTAATGCCTCCACAAAAGGTTTGTACTTAGTGAAGTAGTGATCTGCTTTGCGCTCAATTGCTTGGCCCGTTACGGTTTCTTGTAACATGGTATCGTCCTCAAAATTCTTAAAAAAACTGTCAACAGCACTCGTTGTACAAAACGAGCATTCATTTTAGGTGTAAGTTTTACTGCGCCGATTCAAACAACGAGCTTAATCGACTTGTGCCTGAATCATCCGTGCTATCAGACAGTGCAACACTGTCTTCATAGTTGATGGAAAAATTTGCGTATAACTGTTCAGACAAAGAGCCTACTCGCGTTCGTGCTGCTGAGTATTGCCCACCAATCTTGCTTAACGCTGCTTGAATTTCACATACGCTGCCAAGCTTTTTATAGTCTTCCAATTGCGTCATCATATTCGCGTTTTGTTGACGAACTTCTGCCAGTTCTTGTGCCAACAACTCGATATGCTCTGCCTGTGTTTTTGCCTGCTCATTTAGCGAATCGTTTTTGCTACGTAGTGTCGCATGTTCGGCATAGGCTTTTGCCAGACTCTCTTCAACGTGGCTTTTCTGTTTCGCCAGAGCCGCAATCGTAGATGCACTCTCACTCATTACAGTATCCTTAACGGGGTTAGTCTTTAACGGGGTCTCATTCTTTTCATCCACACTCGCTTTAACGCTTGCATTGGCCAGCTCAAGTATCGATTTATGCAATTTTGCGGCTTCATCATCGAGCGATTCAACCAATGACGGAATGGCTTGAGCAACACCAGGCTCTTGAACGAAATCAAAGGTTTCAAGTACGAAGCTGGCTTCATCTATCACAGGGGCATTGTCTCGTTTGTATGGCTTGTAGCCACCATACCCTCGGCTAGACACAGGAAACTGCACACCGCCTCGAAGATAGGCGTTCAACACCCGCCCTGCCGGTGTATTTAAAACCAAAATTTCGCCCATACCCATGTTGGCCTGCTCATCAATCCATAATTTGGAGACGCGATGTGATGCCCTGCCTTCCAACAGTGCCTGATCATCCAGTGTCTGTGCATGCCCGATTGTGCCCAGCATGGTTCCTGATAATATTTTAGCTTGGCTGCGCTCAATGGCTGTGTGCCATAATTCGCGAGTATAAAAACGGCCATTGCGAGATTTACCATCGACGAGAAAAAATGGCCCTACAACACGCGCCAATACGCCCACACCATCCACCTTCGAAGACTCTTGCAAACTTTGTGTTTGCTCAGATGCTTCGCAGATCTGGTAGGTCACTTTAGACGTATCAAACGCGTCGATAAACAGTGTACGCTCTGTCATGCGCTGCCTCATTTAAATTCCAGTTTATCACGCAGTCGTTGTACAACGCATTGCTTAGTTTCATTGTTGTACAAATGGTGCAGTGAGTCTTGCAACCACTGCACAGCATCTTCTGTGCAGTTGGCTTTGTTCAATGCCTTGCCTAACTCGGCCGGATGGACTAGAGCTAGCAAAATGCTTAATTCGTCTTCTCGCAAAGGTAACGTGGTTTCACCCTTTGTCGATATGCTGTCCATTTGCCACCACTTCAGCTCAATATTAAGCAGCATTGGGATGACAACATCCATCACCTGCTGCCACTCAATATGGTGACTTAACGCCTGGTATTCCTCATTCCCAGTGTATAGATGGCTGCGTAGGGACGACACTGCATTTAACAAACGTTCTCGAACAATAAGCAGGCTTTTTTCACCCTGCCCGCTGATCCGAACAGCTAAATGTCGTCCCAAAATTTTGTGCAATCGTCTTCCAGCCGTACAACGATGAAACCGGCTAGCGACGCGCATTAGCATAGCATTGTTTACAATTGAGTCATGCGCTATGCACTCACTTCTAGCAAAGTCACTGGCGCCATGAACTAAGCGATTTCTTCGCTCAATAAATGCATCCAACACATCTTCAGGGATCTGTTCTGGCGCACTCCCACCCTCATCAATCAAGTCAAACCGACCTACTTCGCACAGTAACAATACCCGGTCAGCAGGCTTTGCAAACCTCATCACTTCTCATTACTCATCTTCACTCTGGCGTCGCGTTTTGATGATGCTTCACTTAGAGTTAACTCGGCATTCTTTGATGTTTTACTTTGTGATAACTGCTGTACTGCGGTGTCTACCAGCTGCCTTAACGATGCTTCGTCCATATGTAATGCTTCTAATGGCTTGCGTTTAGGCGGGGCGCTTTTCTTTGTCTCTGCGGCCTTTTTCTTAACCTCTGAGGTCGCTTTTTTTGCAGGCTTATCGGGCGCGACGTGTTCTGGTTTATCGGCGTCACTAGTCACTAAGAAGGGACTGAACACACCGACTAAGCTAAGTTGGCGTTTGATCCATTCAGAAACCGCATTGAAGTCCACTTTTTCTTGAAAATGTGCTGAGTCATCAATGTCTTGCATAAACGCGAGCAAATTTGCGACTGAAAACATCACCTGCTCTGTTGATTCAAGCTGATTGAGATCTTCTAAGCCTATGCCTTGGTTGCAGAAATTAACTTGAATATCTTGCACCGAACACTGGATGCCTTTTTTCGCCAAGTGTGTCATGGCAAGCTGTTTTAAGCCATTTGCCAATGCGCTTTGAATTGATTTGACCTTTCTTAAGTAGCGTGAGTGACGTTTTTCAAACTCACCCTGAGATTGCGCTGTTTCACTACCAAATAGTAATTCAACGGGCACACCTATCGAGGCGCACACTGTGGCTCTGATATCTCGGATACACGCGAGCAAATCATCAATATTTACGGTGCCCGGTACATCCATTCCCTGCAATGCACCTCTATCACCAAACACAGGTAAAACTTTGGCCTTCCCTGCGGTGGCCATTATGTCTCCGACCGTCGTTAATGAGTGCGCTTTGCCCTCTAACGTAGTTTTCTGATTCAATAGGCTTTCGTAGCGTCTAGCGATATTAAAGGCTTCTTTGGGCTCAGTAGCACTTGGGATGGACACACCAACCAAAGATCGGGTACTTAATTGATGTAACTTACTTGCCGGCACGAGCGCTTCAAGTAGTTGGAGTTCTTTAAGTTTCGACTGCACACCAAAAAGCAGCGGTTTACCCACACGCACATAATTGGGCAGCATCTTGCTGGCAAGGTGCTGTTTATCTCTCAAAGACACCCCCAACTCGTCTCCCAAATCGACGCGCAATTTATTTCGTCCAAGCGCAAAATGCAGATGAGAATTTGCAGGTGTAATACGGATACGCTCTTGCTCTCGTACTAAAAACTTAGCAGGCATACCGTGACGATATAATGCGACCACATCATTTTGTGTAACATCATCAATCACTTCGCTCACACCGCTGTCATCTGCAACAAGACGCAACGTATAGTCGCCATATTTCAAAAGATCTGGCGTCACGTCTTCACAAAGCTGATCTAGATTAATCTCTTTTTGCAACTCGCGTAAAACAGGTTCAACATCCTTGTTGCTACTTTGGAGATGTACGATGCAACCTCGGGTTGGATCGGTCACTAATACTTCGTCACATATCAGTGAGAGCATTGCATCGACGAGGTAGTAAGTGGATAGCTCTTCAACTGTACGGCTGTAGTCCCGCTTTGTACTGGCAGCTTTGGTAAAGGTACTGACCATTGCCAACGCCGCTGCACCATCGGTATTACTTGCAGCAATGCGTTGTTCTATTTCTTCTTTTACAGCAGCCTGAAAGCCAAATAATGATTGCTCAGCAAAAGGTTGAAGATTTGCTGCGCGATGATGAGTAGAAGACTCAGTTAATTTATCAAACTCAACAGCCTGCTTTGTGTCATACAGATTAGTATTCACTAAGGGTACCGCCCTAAATTCACGTCTCATTAATTCATATTCTTGTACAAGGTAAATTATTGCTCAGGTTGTACAATGAAATGGTTGGTTCTAGTTTATCAAGACTAGTGCTGTACAACAAGTTGCAAGATAGCTTCCAATCCAGTTTTATTTTAACGCTGCGCGAAAATCGCTATGGGGCAAGCGAATACGCTTTTCGAAATAAAATAATAAGTATTCTTTCTATACATAAAGTCTTATATATAAGCTAGTTACCATTTTAATATAAGCCTAATCATGTACCTTTTAAGTGACAAGATGCATCAATACAAGCCATAAAATAATCGTGCACTCAAGCAAGTTTTTCGCTATTTCAGTGGCCATAATGTCTCCTTTTAGGCGCTCACGCATATTGTACAATAAAAAATCATCTCTTTGTCTATCGACACAATGTCACGCTTTTTGTGTGACAATACACTGCACAATATTCAACAAAGTGCCTGTGCTGCAGCGCGTTATGCTTGATTAGTGATTGCGGCCCACGCTACACTGATTGTTATTGTATAAATGTATAAAGTGCTCTCATGGCGTTAAAAGAATACCAATCGTTCAAAAGCAAACTCAGTGCTAAAGGTGACCGCAGCGCGTTGAATCTGCTATCTACTTTGAACTTGTTACGCCATGATATGCTCATTGACGAAAAGACGATTATCAATGCATGCCTGTCACCGCAAGCGTTAACATCGCTGAAAGCAAAGCTGGTTGCGCACTTACAAGAACACGACTTTGCAGCAAATTCAATCACCACTTACCGCAGCCGTCTCACCCAACTGGCAGCCTCATACAAACAGCATATTGATCCAAACGTATTAGATGAGCAGGCCAATACTGGCCAACGTTTAATGCACTATGCAGCCAAATATTGGCCTAACAAAAACAAAGGACAACTGCATACTTTAATCAATCAACACAGTGGTATTCCAATTGGGACTATAAAACGCTGGACTGGCCACAACGCACAGCCTAGAGCACAGCATGCAGCCGCTCTGACCAAATTAGAAGCGCTCTTTGAGTTGGATAAGGGTACCCTCACCCATTGTAACACCGAGAATGCGCAACACGCACAGCACCAACGCTCCAAACCAAAGGCACTGTTACAAGACAAACAACCCGCAATCGATGCCTTACCAGAACATCTACATTTGCAAATCAAAGATCTACTGGACTTTAAAAATAAGTTAGTTGCCCCGCCACTCTCACAAGCCAGTTTCCCGATGAGAAAGCGTGAAGCGCTTCCCCTGCAAGGCGCAGGAAGATGGACCGCAACCCCGGATGGTGTGAACAGCAGTGCTGACAATTTTTGCGCTCAAGTCTTACGCTTCTTCCGCTGGGTTGTTGCGACGCACCCCATTGACGTTCAACAGCTTGATCTGAGTATGCTCACCTGTATTGAGCTTTTAGAGGGTTACACTCACGCATGTTTTCGCAGTGAGGTGTATAACACGCTGTTGGCTTTTCTTACGCCGTTATACGGCTTGTGTGAAGCAAATTCAGGTTACCTAACGAGATATCATGCAGCAAAACACACGTGGATGATTGACGATGGCCATAACACGGAGCAATTTGACAACCTCGACGATTGGCTTAGTCAATCCGTATACTTACATCGCCAAATTGGCACTTGGATCCGAGATACAAAACATAAAATCAATGAAAGGCGTCATGACAAGCAAAGTAGTGGCACTCGGAATATTCACTGGTTACTGGATAGGCCTGATGCCGACCTATCGCAAAGCATGGCCGAATTGCAGTTAATGATTGACGGCCTGATCAAATTCGCTGACAGCATATCAGAGCCTGAAAGACAGCTGCCGCCTTTGCAGGTGGCCGCTTGGCTATCGCTCAGCATAAAAGCCCCGTTGCGTGTTTCAAACTGGTGCGCAATGCATTGGCTTGATGCTCCTTTTGCCGCCCAAGCTAAAACCCCCATTTTGTATAAAGATGCAGGTGCGTATTATTTAAAAGTGCCCCGCAGTTGGCTCAAAAACCGCCGTAGCCAAGAGGTGACGATGATTGAAGCCAAAATAGATAACCCTGCCACAATCAAACTGTTAAATCGATTAGCGACAATTCGAACGCAACTGGCTTGGCCAACCATGAGTGATGCGGTATTTATACAAAGTAGAGACAGCAAAACGCGCGATCGCGGTGCACCTTATACACGTAAAGCACTTGCCAAAGTGATCCAAGATTGGACCGCAAAAACCGCCAAAGCACTGTGGCCAGAGCGCTTTATTGAAAATGGCATAAACCCGCACGCATTAAGACATTTTATGGCAACTTTTGTACTCGACAAAACCGGTGATTATGGCATGGCTGCAACCAAACTGATGGACAGCGTAGCAGTGGTCATTAAGGTCTATGGCAAAAACGATCACGAAACAAATACCATCAAACTAAAACAGCTTGGCCTGTAATGGTATTGGCGCAGAGTACGGCATTTTACTAACCGAATAGCACGCTGAAAAAACCACATTCAACAAGCCAAGATATAACGCTCCGAGACAAGTAGAAGGCATGGATGCCAGTACAAATAGATCACGTTTTTACCAGCTAAAATGACCTCTTACAGGCCAGAAAATAATGCGTTAAAGCCGTAAACTTACGGCTCTATATCGAATTTTCCACCATATGTCGCCAACAGTCTTTGCTCAGGATCGTGTACTTCAACCGTTTTATGTGACCAAGTTAATAATACCAAATTACATCCTTCGGGATTGGCGTAACTAGGCACTAATAAGCCCTCGATCCCCTGCTCTTTAGCTTTGTCGAAAAGCGCCCAAGTGATGGGTTGCGGCCCTTTATTAAGCGTGTATCTATCCGCTTGCACTTCCCAAGGAATATCGAATAGCGCACGATGCTGTGTTAAGTCTAGCACTTTGCCTAATTTGGCTTTGTAGCTAACCAGCAAAAGCGGTGACACCAACCCCGGGGTCATATTGCAATCGCTCGCCTCAATAAATGCCGTTTTAAAATCGAGCGACGTGTATAGCGCCGCTTGCCCTTCAGGGTTAAACCTACCACCGAAGAGTTTTGCACCAGTACCTGACAGTGGACTAAATGCCCATTGGGGATTATGCATCCGATAAACCACCCCTTCAAAGGGGATATACTTGAAGTCAATGTTATCCAGCAAACTCAACTGTAGCCACCAAACTTCTTACGGCGAATATGCTTTTGCACCATAGCCACACCTTCTTCACCGTATAAATTAATCACTTCAGACGGTGACAGGTAGTTAAAGCCAGCGATTGGGGCACTGCGATACCATAGCCAAGCCGCATCCACGCTCGCAAACCAAGGTAAAACAGTGTTTAAGATAGCGTGTACATCACGTAAGCGATTTTGTACTTTAGGGCTTCTCACTCTATCTTTTCTTCGCAAACTCGCAACGGGCAAAGAAGTGGCCGCTGCCAGTGTTTCAAAGTTGGTATGTAATGACTCAACCCAGAATTTAGGTTCTTCATATTGCCGATTGTTAACGGTGGAGCTTAGTAAAATATCCATAAAAGTCCTAATTAACGACACTTATTACGTCACATATTAGGACATATCATAAAAAAAGTACACTCTTTGTTGACTACGCGTCCCTGTCTCTCTACAACTTATCGCTTTTATCCATCACGCTAAGCGGCAAATCTGACGGTTACTTGGTCGTAGTCTTCAAAAAACAAATCGGTACTACAGCCATGAGGCACAGTACCACACAAAAAATTTTGATAGTTCCCTTGCGAGTAACCCGCTATTTTTTCAAAGTGGGCTAAATCCATTGCTTCACACTGCAATAACAGCGCGCCGTCGTGAGGAGCGTTGTGTGCTTGACTAAATAAATCACTCGCCAATAACAGCTGCGTTAACGCGCCATTTAGCTGACTTGGGGATAGGTTAACATTCGCATTAGTAACATGATGATATGTCAGTTGATACATACCAATTCCATCGCCGTATTGATGTAATGGCGCACAAGAATTATCAATATTCATCTTATTTAGTCTCTGTTTTTTTATCCGTTGAAAATACCGTGTCTGATACGGGCATATCGAATCGACGCTTTCGTTTAATTAATATAGTGGGTTTTACCGCAGCTTTACTGTGCGTCCCTTTTGACTTACCCGTGATCGGTCTTAATAATCGCTTGGTTTTGGCTTTGTCATTGATCGCAGCATACACTTTTAAGAGCGAGTCAGATAAATAAGGCCGAGGAGCAATACGCTGACATAGATCTTGGCCATTTTCACCAAGCAAAGCATATTTTTTTGCAGTACCCTCTTCTTTCGCTATGCGATACAAATAACTCGCATATTTGTTGCGAATTTTGGCGCAGGTAAGATCACTACGTGCAAGTTCTCCTCGCATAATCCCAAGCAATATTTCACGCTCCAGCCACTGTGAATAGCGTTCACTTTGCAACTCGTCATGCTGTTTGCTTAATCCAACAAGTTGATTAAGCGCGTAAATCATTTCTCTGCGTGTGATTTTCCCATCCCGCTTACCTTGCAAGTCTACCCTAGGCGCACCCACGCCCCACAATACACAACATGTTAAATATCTTTTTGAGCGAGCGATGTATGCGAGCGTGTCTCTGATCACCTGCGGCGAGAACTTATCCTTAAGCTCGTTCACTAACTGCGTATGCAAAGCCAATGACCAAGGTAGCAACTCTTTACCAAAATGTTGCGGGTAGGCCTTGGATAAGTGTCTTTGTAACTGCTTTCGAGCATTGAGCATCACAGCTCTTTGGCTGTTAAATGTAATGGTGACATCATGAGTTGATACACACTCAATTTGGCTTTGTGGCAATTGATTTTCCATCTTGCTTCCCTCAAAACCGTATCGCGTTGTCGGCCAAAATACTCTGACGTGTGTAGACGCATCGCGCTATCCAGCCTTTTTTAGCAACACTTTTGTCATTTAAGGTAGAAATACAATAATACATTGTTCTCTTCTCATTGTGTTCACAGCAACTAGACGCTGTGATATCTCAAGTCTCATGTTTATTTAAGTTGTACAATATAACAACTTGGGTACAAGGATACGGGTATTCGGGTGCACTGTAAAGCATTTGCTAAAACGAGATCTGCTTTTCTAACAAACCAGCCCTATATTGTACAACTAAATTTTAAGTTTGATCTGTATTTGCGTTACGCTTTAAAAAGCCACTTATTTTAAGCGCCTATCACGTTAAACAAATAAATGCTCAGTATTGATCTGATAACCCGAGGATTTGAGTCTATCAATCAAATAAGTGGCTCGGCTCTTAAAAGCACTCTCACTTAATCTTAAACGTGATGACAGCGCAGCAACCGATATCCCCTGCACCAACCCCATAATGAGCTCCTGATCTGACTGCTCCATCATCTGAATAGCGGCTTTGTGTACTTTAGCGCCCCCTAATACCACAACGTCTTTATCGTCTCCTTGTATCGCCGTTAAGTTGAAAGGCGCTTTTGGTGAGTGATTTTTAACTTGAGCACCATCCGCTTTGCCATGGGCTTGCGCCAACACCGCATCCATCTGTTGAACGCTCGGCGCTCGCTGTTTAGCCATCTGTCGCACTTGAACAGGTACCTGCGGCGCTGGTTTTTTTGACGGCACAGCCTCTTGTTCATTCACAGGCTTGGCTGATGAAACCGAGGCATTGACTGGTTCACTGGCACTATTTTGCGGCACTTCGTTATCCAACTGTGCTGACACTAATTTATGCGACTCATACTGTCTTTGCGCAATGGCGCCGTTGGTTGCCAACGTTAAAATCACCGCCAATGGGTCAAACACGATAATAATGGTAAAAATAAAGTACTTCACCGCCTCGTCTTTATCTATGTTAAACATATCAGCCACATACAAAATCGGACCTACATGTGACTTCGCTTCTAATATACGCTTATTTAATTGCGTTAACGCCTCTATCAAGCTGTTTTCTCGCTCTGCCAACGCTTCCAGTTCAGGTCGGCGCTCACGCTGTAATTCAATTCTCTTTGTTACATAGGTATTGGGCACATTCCCTATTTCGGTGTGTATCCGTTCAATGTCTTCACGCACGGTTGCCAGTTCAATTTTCTTCTGCTCAACAAGTAATTCTATTTCGCTCAGTTGTTTGAGTGAATCGCCATATCCCTGTGACAAAAAGCCGAATATCCCCAACGAGGTAATTGCCATAAGAACCAAAATTGCCGTCACCAGATACACTTTCATTGCGCTGCTAACTCTATCCCACGCGCGATAAACATAAGACGCGGCAACGAGTTTCCCCAATTCTAAGCTGGCGCCCATGAATACCACAGGCCAGTAACTGGCAGAAAACATCGCAGCTAAACCTAGAATAGAAAAGTAAGCTGCATTACCCGCAATCAACAGCGCAGTAAAAGCCAAAATAGTTATAAAAATCATGATATTCTCCGTGTTTCACTGAGTACTATTCAAAAGAAGGGATAGCCACCGACAGACCCGATGGCGGCTGAATGGGGGTCAACATGTCAATAACATAATCACACGCTGCTGCAAAATCGAATTCCTCTAAACGCTTCCCGACCGACTCATCCGCTATCGTCAGGGTCACGCAGCGTCCACTGGCAACGTTGAGTTTTTCAACTTCAAGCCTGATGTTGGTGCGTAGCTGTAGCTGCGTTTGTTCGTTTTGAAAATCACTTGGGAATAAGCAGTACACCGTCGCAGCGGTATTACACAACCAATCGGTTAGTTGTGCACGACTAGGAAAGCCTTTGACTAACACTAAGTCGCTGCCGGTTTGCTCGACTCTATGGCGTTTAAATTCTGTGGTTTTCATCCACCGCTCCTCTTATCATACCCCATTGAAAGGCGCCAAATAAGCAACCAATAACCCCAATCAACGAACTTACCGGGTTATCAATCAGCATGCTCAGTAGCACAACCAGTAAGCCAATCGTCACGTTAAATGCCGCCCAAAATAGGATGACCATGTCTTTCATCATGTCTCTAACACCATCAGTAGACGGTTAACCCCAGACTTGGAGTATGCCAGTCTCTTTGTCTCATCAATTACGGCAATAAAAAAGCCGCAGTCTAAATTCACTGCGGCTATTGTACAACAGATATGAAGAAAGTATATGTATCAATCTAAATTGCTTGATAACCCTTGGCCAAAGGCCTTGAGTCAGCACCAAGACTAACAAGCATTGCCACTGAGCTCACTTCATCCAAACGAAGTAAAGTACGGTGATCCATCGCGCGCGATTGCGCTTCATTCACCATAACAGGGCCGTTTTTAAAAACGGACCGCGCGTCCATACCAAGCGAAGTAATATTTGGGACAGGTGCCATCTTAGCTTGATTGAAATACGCCGTGTGATCACCAAATCGAGCCAGCAACAAGTTACCCTTAGTGGTAAAGCGCAGAGGTTGCAATGCAATCGCTCTTCTTTCAACCGCTGCAACCGCCACCTTGTTTTTCTCAGGTAAACCGGTGTTTGTTAACAGCGCTTCAGAAGCAACCTGAGCGTGACTGATAAGCACTTTAGGCCTTATTCTGTGCGTATCACCCAGAAAAATAGGCGCCTGAACCTGGGATACACTGATCAGATACTCAGGTTTTATATGCGCGGTGTTGTATAAGAGCGCTTCACTATTAGGGGTAGCGTCAAAAAACACATACTCTGGTTTAATCCGTGCCGTATCAAACAGTAATGGTTCTGAATTAACCGTTGTGTGAATAAATACATAGCTCACTTTGGGTGACTGAAAGCTGCCAATGAGAATAGGCTCTTGGTGATCACCCATATAATGAGTTAACACACTCCACCTTGCCGTATGCGCGGCTTTTAGCGCGAGGCCTGAATAATGTACATCACCAAAAAACAGCAATTGCTCCTGTGGATAGCCCACAAATTCTGCCGTGTGTTGTTTTGCTTTCACCCAGTGCTGACGATAGCGAGATTCTGGCTTTTCCTCGCCATCCCAACTATCGCGCAGTGTAATGCCCTTATATCGTAAAGTAACGTGCATAAAGTCTCCTAGCCGTCAGACACTCATGGTAGGCCAAGCCTACCATGACTATTACTCTCCTGAAGCCTCTATCTCAGCGCCACTTTTGAGTGTATCCACAGAGGAAAGACGATTAAGAGCCGCTTCCATTTGCGCCTTTGCCCCCGACCAATCATGGAACATATTGGTGAAGTAAACATCGATAAATTTACTCACTAAAGGTAAATTGACGTCACTCTTGCTCATGTCCAATCGAGTAAGCTGCAAAGGAGCCTGTGAATTGTGTAAACCAACCGCCATATCGAAGTATTTATAAGTTAGCTGCGTCACGTCCAGCGGCGCAGAGCCATCCCAGATTTCATTGGGCCAATCGGTAATGTCCGTTTTGCTGCGCACTTCATCTTGGTCAACAATAATAAACGCCTGTGAAGCGGTACCGCTATTGCGAATATCAATGGCAAACTTAGAGGTGGGATTAAAACGCAGGGCCGGCATAATCGGTAAACGTCCCTCTTCAGTATCAAAGTTCTTCGATGGGTCCCCCTTATCAGCGGCCTTTCGATATGTATATGATACGCCAAACTCTGCTAAGGGCAGCTGAGGTTTGCCCGAAGACCACTGGGTATACCCCACACTCGACGCCAACACCTGCTTGTCTGCATCTAGCACCACCAATAACGCGGGTTTACCTTCAACGATACGCATCTCTTTGAGATCTTCCGATGTGTCTTTAAACTGAGACTGGGTAGCATATTGCGGTTGCTCGGATGCTGCTAAAATATGAGGAAGAATAATAAGTGACATTCGAAATACTCCTATTGCATCATGATTCGCAGTGAAAGCGGTTTAATTGTTTGTAATTCGTAGCCTCGACTCGACTCAGCTACCTGTAAATCAGCGCCGCTACCCACTCTACCTACGGTACCGCATAAAATAGGTCTACGTTCTGGCTGGTGATCATAATACATATGCCCAACATAGCCTGTGACTTTTGTACCATCTGGATTGGCAGCACTTTTGGGGGCGTATATTTTATGAGAATACTGCATTGTGGGTAATGAAGAGGACTCACTGATCATAAACCATGTTGGGAGATCACCTGAGGCAAGTTTGTTTTCACTTCTCGCCTGTAAGACACCTGTACGACTCCCAGCATTCCACCAATACTCTTGCTCCCCATCAAATGAAAAATCCATCATCCAAGAAGTGGTTACGCCATCCAAAGGCGGCAACGTTTGCATGCTATCAATCACAGGCTCTAGCTTCCTTTCCTGTGGCAGCACTAAGCCACTGGCTCTGACTGATTGACCAAATACCACCCTAGATTGCGTTTCATTACCATCACAAGATAACTCTATTGACCCTAAATGGGCAAAGCTTAAATGAAGCGCAAAACCATACTTCTCTGTCACATCAGGCGCAACAACATCGCCTTCGTTCATCGCAAATATCCCATACAATAATTCCGCAGGCGTAGGCACTCTACCCACAAAACCATGTAAATAGTACTTGCGCGCACCTACATCTGAGCCAGAAGTATCAATATAAGCAGGACTTCCCCAACGATGCACAATCTCTTTAACCGCCTCATCGTTAATCAGTGTATTTAATGTAGACATATGTTCTCCGAAAATTTAATTGCAAAGTGAGGCTACAGACCCGTGTCCAGCATCTCTTGCGGACTCAACGTGGTGCTCACCGACTCAATACTGTTTAGTCGCGCTTCTAACTCCGCTTTTGCATTAGACCAGTCACGTAAAAAGTTGGTGAAATACACATTAATATGTGGCTCAATCAACTTAATAACCTGATCGCTTAAATCAATGTCTAATGAGGAAAAGCGCAGCGTGGCGTCTGACTCTTCTGTGCCAACCGTTAATTCGAGATATTTAAAACCACTGGCGGTGACATCAAACGGCTCATCGCCGCGCCACATATTTGTAGGCCAGGTGTTAATGTCGGTTTTGCTATATCCTTCGTTTCTATCACTGATTAAATACGCTTTGGCAATGGTGCCAGAGTTTCTTAGTTTGATGTCGTAATCTTGAAAAGGGATAAATCTCAGAGCGGGCACCATAGGTTGAAGGTTGATTCTTTGAGTGAAATCAGTCACCGCATTCCCACTGGACTTACGCAGCGTATAATTAATACCATGCTCCGCTGGCGATAATTTAGAGCGCTCGCGTGACCACGCTGTGTAACCGACTGTAGTCGCTAAAATGTTATTTTGCCCATCAACCACAATAAGCAAAGTCGGCTTGCCTTCTATTTTTCTCGTGACGTGAATGCCCGGCGAAGATTGGCTGATACTCCATTGAGCATAGTGATCCGGTTTTTCTGCCGCCATTAAAACTTCAGGGTGAACTATAAGTGTCATGCGTTATCCTAATTGCTTTTAATTTTAATCGAAGTCATGCGCACACTGTTGACATGATCATAACCTTGCGACAGCTCTATTTCGGCACCACTACCAATCGCGCCGAAACGCCCAAATATCAAGCCTCTTCTTTTACTGTCATCCGTTGCGGTGGTGACATTAATCACTGCCACTTGTTCATTTTGTGTATTGTAAACAGACTCGGTTTCCATAATAGGAAACGCTGTAGACTCGCTAATGAAAAACCATGTAGGCTTTAAAGGCCCTGCTAACAAACCTTGTTGTTCGAGACTTTCAAGAACTGATTTTTGAGCGGACCCACCCCAGTATTTTGTGGGGGTAGCACTAAAAGTCACATCCATCATCATAGAGATATCATTATGACTCCTAGCAAAATTTCGAATGTAGTACCCGTGAGTAACGCGAATATCTGCCTCTTCAGGCAAGATACGGCCGCTGATGTATGCATCATCATCCGCTCTATATTGATGATCATTTGCATAACGATTAGTGCGGATCGACACCCAACCTAAATATGCCTCTGCTAGTCCACTGGCAGCATCAGTTCGCAAGTCGCCTTTTTTATTAATATAAGTTCTATAATAAATTTCTGCAGGTGAGGGCACTCTCCCTGTAAATGCATGAATGACATATCGAGAGCTTTGCCCCGGTTGATATGAAGAACGTGGAATACTCATGTGATAAGTCGTACTTCCCCAACCATGTAATATCTCTTGCAAATCTTGCTTGTCTAATAAGGTGTCTAACCTTGGCACACTTTGATCACTCATATGATCTCCTATTTGTCTCATCACGGCTATTTGCTAATGACTAAAAAATCATTAATCACACAAACTGCCTAGCTCATCTCAAAGTCTCAGTTACTACGTCTAAATAAAAAGACACATGTTCAACCATTACATCTCACAAAATTATTGTACAATGGTTAATATCTACAGGAGTGATATCCACACTCCCAAGTTTTCCTCCTTAATGTATAGAATCTTTTTTAACAAATAAAGCACCGCAGCGCATAAGTTTGTATCGCTGATGCTAATCGCATGCTGCTCCAAGTTTCTAGAGCGCTATCATAATTTTTAGCCAAAAAAAAAGCCGCTGTCTCAATTTACAGCGGCCATTGTACAACAAATATTTTAAAAGTATACGTATCTAGCTAAATTGCGTGATACCCCTTTGCCAGTGGTCTTGCGTCAACGCCTTGACTGACCAGCATCACGACGGAGTCCATTTCGTCCAGACTAAGTAAAGTACGGTGATCCATCGCGCGCGATTGCGCTTCATTCACCGTAACAGGACCGTTTTCAAAAACGGACCGCGCGTCCATACCAAGCGAAGTAATATTTGGGACAGGTGCCATCTTAGCTTGATTGAAATACGCCGTGTGATCACCAAATCGAGCCAGCAACAAGTTACCCTTAGTGGTAAAGCGCAGAGGTTGCAATGCAATCGCTCTTCTTTCAACCGCAGCAACCGCCACCTTATTTTTCTCAGGTAAACCGGTGTTTGTTAAAAGCGCTTCAGAAGCAACCTGAGCGTGACTGATAAGCACTTTGGGCCTTATTCTGTGCGTATCACCCAGAAAAATAGGCGCCTGAACCTGGGATACACTGATCAGATACTCAGGTTTTATATGCGCGGTGTTGTATAAGAGCGCTTCACTATTAGGGGTAGCGTCAAAAAACACATACTCTGGTTTAATCCGTGCCGTATCAAACAGTAATGGTTCTGAATTAACCGTTGTGTGAATAAATACATAGCTCACTTTGGGTGACTGAAAGCTGCCAATGAGAATAGGCTCTTGGTGATCACCCGTATAATGAGTTAACACACTCCACCTTGCTGTATGCGCGGCTTTTAGCGCGAGGCCTGAATAATGTGTATCACCAAAAAACAACAACTGCTCTTGTGGATAACCCACAAATTCTGCCGTGTGTTGCTTTGCTTTCACCCAATGCTGACGATAGCGAGATACTGGCTTTTCCTCGCCATCCCAACTATCGCGCAGCGTGATACCTTTATATCGTAAAGTAACGTGCATAAAGTCTCCTAGCCGTCAGACACTCATGGTAGGCCATGCCTACCACAGCTATCACTCTCCTGAAGCCTCTATCTCGGCGCCACTTTTGAGTGTATCCACTGAGGAAAGACGATTAAGTACCGCTTCCATTTGCGCCTTTGCCCCCGACCAGTCGTGGAACATATTGGTGAAGTAAACATCGATAAATTTACTCACTAAAGGTAAATTGACGTCACTCTTGCTCATGTCCAATCGAGTAAGCTGCAAAGGAGCCTGTGAATTGTGTAAACCAACCGCCATATCGAAGTATTTGTAAGTTAGCTGCGTCACGTCCAGCGGCGCAGAGCCATCCCAGATTTCATTGGGCCAATCGGTAATGTCCGTTTTGCTGCGCACTTCATCTTGGTCAACAATAATAAACGCCTGTGAAGCGGTACCGCTATTGCGAATATCAATGGCAAACTTAGAGGTGGGATTAAAACGCAGGGCCGGCATAATCGGTAAACGTCCCTCTTCAGTATCAAAGTTCTTCGATGGGTCCCCCTTATCAGCGGCCTTTCGATATGTATATGATACGCCAAACTCTGCTAAGGGCAGCTGAGGTTTGCCCGAAGACCACTGGGTATACCCCACACTCGACGCCAACACCTGCTTGTCTGCATCTAGCACCACCAATAACGCGGGTTTACCTTCAACGATACGCATCTCTTTGAGATCTTCCGATGTGTCTTTAAACTGAGACTGGGTAGCATATTGCGGTTGCTCGGATGCTGCTAAAATATGAGGAAGAATAATAAGTGACATTCGAAATACTCCTATTGCATCATAATGCGTAATGAAAGGGGCGTAATGGTTTCCATTTCATAACCCCGCCTTGGTGGCTCTATTTGCAAGTCTGCACCGCTACCCACCAAACCGACAGTACCAACGATAATGGGCCTTTTCTCTGGTTGATAATCATAATACATATGTGAAATACAGCCTGTTACTTTTGTACCATCGGGGTTATCGGCACTTTTCGGTGCGTGCACATTATGAAAGTAATTCGAAAATGAAATTGACGATGATTCACTGATCATAAACCAAGTTGGCAGATCACCAGATACTAACTTGTTTGCACTATGAGCGTTCTTAGGAATAAGGGCATTTCTTCCGTTCCATTTATATTCTTTTGGTCCATCAAATGCAAAGTCCATCATCCAAGATGTCGTTACCCCATCAATAGGTGGTAAGGCTTGCATCCCCTCAATCGCAGGCTCGAGCTTTCTACCTTCAGGCAGCACTAAACCACTGGCTCGAACCGACTGACCAAACACAGCGCGCGAATCCCACTCTTCATCGTCACAAGCCAGTTCGATGAAACCAAGATGTGCGAAACTCAGGGACAACGCATTTCCAAACTCGAAGGTGGCATCGGCTGTAACAATATCCCCTTCAGTCATAACAAATGTGCCGTACAAGAATTCAGCAGGCGTCGGCACTCTGCCTACAAAACCATGCAAATAATACTTGCGTGCGCCTTTGTTCTCTAAAGAAGTATCAATATAAGCAGGACTGCCCCAACGATGCACAATCTCTTTAACCGCCTCATCGTTAATCAGTGTATTTAATGTAGACATATGTTCTCCGAAAATTTAATTGCAAAGTGAGGCTACAGACCCGCGTCCAGCATCTCTTGCGGACTCAACGTGGTGCTCACCGACTCAATACTGTTTAGTCGCGCTTCTAACTCCGCTTTTGCATTAGACCAGTCACGTAAAAAGTTGGTGAAATACACATTAATGTGCGGCTCAACTAACTTAATGACTTGATCGTTTTTATCAACTTCTAATGAGGAAAAACGCAGTGTGGCGTCCGATTCCTCTGCACCAACCGTTAACTCTAAGTATTTATAACCACCAGCGGTAACATCAAATGGCACATCGCCACGCCACATTTCACTGGGCCAAGTCTCGATATCAGTGTTGCTATATTGTTCATTTCTATCGCTGATTAAATACGCTTTGGCTATAGTGCCTGAATTTCTCAGCTCAATATCGTAATCTTGAAAAGGAATAAATCGCAGAGCAGGGATCATCGGTTGGTAATTAGCTATTGTATTAAAGCTAGTCAGGTCACTGCCATCCGATTTACGAGATGTATAATTAATACCGTATTTACTTGCTGGCAATTTAGTGCGCTCATTATGCGCCCATAATGTACTACCAACCGTTGAAGCCAAAATATTATTTTGCCCATCAACCACGATTAACAGCGTCGGTTTATGTTCAATTTTTCTAGTGACATGAATATCTACCGAGCTTTGTACAATACTTGTTTGTGGGCCATGGTGACCTTTTTCAGCCGCCATTAATACTTGTGGATGAATGATAAGTGCCATAGTACCTCCTAATTGCTTCTGATCTTAATCGAAACCATGCGTACACTTTCAATATGATCGTACCCATCTGACAGTTCAATTTCTGCTCCACTGCCAATCGGACCAAAGGTTCCAAAAATCAGACCCGTTGTTTTACTGTCTCCAGTCAGTTCAAGTCGATTAATCATGGCAATCGCTTCGTTTTGTTTGTTGTAAACAGTGTCAATATCCTCGTCTTTAGTGATAGAGTCAGGTAGAAGATGAGATTCACTGATTAAAAACCATGTAGGCTTCAACGGTTCCGCTAACAACCCCTGCTCAGCAAGGCTTTTTAAGTTGTTTAATGATGTGCGGCTATCCCATTGTTTTGTAGGTTCAGCACTAAAAGTAATATCCATCATCATAGAAGTATCATTGCGCTCCTTAGGCGGGTTCCTAACTCCTCCTTGGTCATAGACAAGATTTACGTCCTCAGGCAAGATACGCCCACTGATATCAGCGTCGTAATTTTCTCTGTAGGCGCTAACGTAAACTGTATAATCATTGCGGACCGCGATGTGACCTATATAAGCCTCTCTAAGATGATGGCAAGCATCCGTTCTTAACTCACCCTTTTTATTAATGTACATGCCATAATAAATTTCCGCAGGAGTTGGTACTCGCCCGGTAAAAGCATGAATATAATAACGTGATAATGATGGCGCATCATATCGAGTATCGGTTCGATAAGAACTAGGACTCCCCCAACCATGCAATATCTCTTGCAGGTCTTGCTTATTTAATAAGGTCTCTAACCTTGGTGCATTTTGATCACTCATAGGATCTCCTAATAACGGTGTCTCATCAATACAAATTATGTACGGTGAACTGTCTCAAGCCATACATCATAAAATTTCAAGTCTAAGTAAATGTGCTGACGCACTAAGATGAACACTCACTTATATTGTACAATATAATATTCGTAATGCGATCAACTAACTATTATACAACGCCAAAAATACGAATATCACTGATGCCTATTGTACGGGTATAAAGTCGCCCTGGGCCATAACGGTTTGCATGCGAGTCAGGCCCCAATACGCCAGTAAATTGCAGGCGAACACTTTTGACATTGTTGACCGGTTGGGGCAAATGCAGTGTTTCAATACCATTTAACCCTTCAATAACAAATGTATGTGCACTGTGCCACACTCCATTTGCATCAATACAAATAAACTCAATTTGTTTTGGGCAACGATTACGACGATCTCTTTGGCCTTCAATGTATAGGCCGGTCACTGAGGGTTGTATCGTTTCAAAGTTAACCTGCAGATAGCCATTTAAGTTGCTTGAAAGCCATAAGTTTCTTTTAAACGCACGATACGGTGGTGTTGATTCGCCCCGTTGCGCACCACTATAGAGCGGACCGGAATTACTCATACCTTGATAGTCACTCGTGGTGATACCGTTAGTGCCTGGTAAAGACAGCGCTTGAGCATGAGAACTTGTGTCAATATGAGGCTGATGAATAAAGAAAGGCATGCCTATGCTGCTCTTCTCCATAAAAATCGCTTTGCCTACTTCATAATCAGCGATTTTTTCAAGCTCAAGATCAGCACCTGAACCTTTTTCACCCACCGAGCCTGCAAAAAACACATAGGCTCTGGCGCTTAAATTGGCGTCAACCGATGCATAGGCATTCAAGCGAGTCATCAACAAGAAGAATGATTTCACAGGCCCAGCTTGCAGTTGCATTGGATAAATCGCTTTTTTCGCTTCTTGCGGCCAACTAAATGATATTTTACCTTCATCATCGACTGCTAACTTAGGCATCTGTCTGTACGAAGCAGGTTTAGATCCAGACATCAACATGGTATTGATATGGCTTGGTGAAAGACCATTTTCTAGCCTTAAATAATCTGCTAATTCTTCAACAGGCCTAGCATCGAAGCAAAAAAGTGCACCTTCGCTTAAAGTGCCCCCCCAAATAGTCCCGTTAAAAGTAGGTAAGTAAG
Source organism: Pseudoalteromonas sp. ATL1 (assembly GCF_058933015.1). Lineage (NCBI taxonomy): Bacteria > Pseudomonadati > Pseudomonadota > Gammaproteobacteria > Alteromonadales > Pseudoalteromonadaceae > Pseudoalteromonas > Pseudoalteromonas sp. ATL1. The sequence continues at coordinate 73,941 of NZ_JBZYXL010000003.1, forward strand.
CGGCCAAGTCAGCGTTTAGTTTGTTTTTATTTATCCAGTAATGTTTTGGTTTCATAGCCTCTCAACCTCTTAGTACATGGCAATAGATGATCAAGCAAACACTAAACACGACCTAGTACCACCAACTCATCAATTGCGATGTGGTAATAGTAAGTAGTACGACCTGACCAGCGGTTATAAGCACTATCTTTACTAAGAGACTCGATCATCTCAAACCGCATACTTACCACACCCTTAATAGGTTCAGGAAATTCAAGTGTGACAATGCCATTTGAATCAGAGTTATCAAAAGTTGGACCACTTCGCTCTGTCCCATCCGCCAGCGTATAAAATACGTTAATGATCCTGGGTAATCGATAACGATAGCCTGTTTGCCCCACCACATGTAATCCATTAATTTCTGGCTGTGGTTCTGCAAAACTAACCTTCACATAACTCCCACCAGAAACTGCCCGAGTGTCCCACACGCCGCTCACCATAAAAGGGCGCCAATAATTACTGCTAGGACTTGCCGTACAGCTAGATACACGATTGCCGTTGGTGCCAATGAGAGACACAGGCTGAGGTACGTTTAATCGATCAATATGAACGTTATAAAAGTTAAATGGCGTACTTACGTGATTATCTAACATGTACAATGGCCGACCATTCTTGTATTCATCAACTTTTTCAAGTTCTAGATCTGCACCACTCCCTTTCGGACCAACCGAGCCGATGAAAAAAATGTGCGCACGCACATTAAGTTGGCTATCTAGCGTCGCTCTTACATTAAGATCACTCATCACAAAAGCAAACGATTTCACTTCACCTTCTTGCAACTGCGGTGGGTAGAAAACGGGCTGTTGTATATTAGGCCAAGAAAACCCGATCTCACCCAATTCATTGATACCAATATACGCGCGATTACGCCAGCCAATTGGTTTTGAGGGTTGCATGAGCATGTTATTCACTTGCGTTTTGCTCAGCCCATTTTGATGGCGTAAATACGCAGCAAGCTCTTCTGGTTCTCTGCTGTCAAGCACGAACAAAGCCCCTTCATTCTCGTCATTAGACCAAACTGAGCCCGCAAATGTGGGCAAATACTCACTGAGGTTTTGTAGCAATTTTTGGCGGTTAATCCAATAGTGTGTAGCAATCATTGCAAACACTCCTTACAAAGGCACTCTGACGGGTAGCATATCTATCGGATCTGGCGCTTGCCCTTCATCGGGCGTCGCTGTTATTACAAGCAAGTCTTTGCTGGAAATATTTTGGCCAACGCCAACCGAACCCAAAAATTCGATGCCACCCGTTAAATTTTCCACCTGTTCATCGTCACCGTCCACAACCGCAAACCATGTCGGTATCGACAACGGCTCACTTGCACTATAAAGCATGTTAGCAACCTTATGAGTGAGTGAAGCTTCATCGTTGGCTTGGCTATACAAAAGACTGGTAACCAATGCTGATTTGTTCCAATTAGGTGTTCCGTATTCCACCGAATCCGTATAGGACAGAGATTTACCCGATAGAATGGGGATCAACTCATACGTCGCAATAAAATCACTACTGCGCGTTTGCAAAACGTTGAGCATATCCTCTTCTGACAACCCCATATCAAAGGTAGGCAAGGCGCCTGAAAAGAGCATCAATCTGCGCTTGGAATGATTTAAAAACAGCAATGTTTTTAAAACCGTTGAATAGTTTGTTATCACCGTATTCCCCTAAAATTAGTACTTAAGGCATTGACCTCAAAACCTACATGTCATTTAAGCTAATTGCTCATCGATGCTGGATTGGTCTGCACCCAGTTCAGGTATGGTCGACAGTAGCATTTCAAGTTCAGCACTTGCTTGTGTCCAATCACCCAGCAAATTTCTAAAATAAATAGAAAGCGCTTTACCCGCGATATACACTTCGTGGCTATCAGGGTCCAGTTCAAGTTCGGTGAGTTTTACACCCACATGTGCACTGATATCTCCAATGCTGAGTTCCAAAGAGGGTAAGTCGACTGTTGCAAGCACAAGTTGCCCCTCGTTAAACACTGCATCATGCCACCCTTGCGGCACTTTCTTACTGAAATGCTCTTTATCATCAACAAGTAAATAAGCTTTCGAAGCTATCCCTTTAGCATGGATCTGCTCCGATGACACCGTATTAGAGGTAAACTTAAGCGCTGGAAGAACGGGTCTAATAGGCGTGGTATACTGACTGAGCGTGGGTTGCTCGTCTAGTTCAGATACTCGTTCATAAAAATAAAAACCGCTTAAATCATACTCATGCCCTTGCCTGTCTTGGGACATGCTCCAATGCGTTTCACCCACCGCGGTAAGTAATACCGTGTCATTCGCATCAGTAATAACCAGCATAGCTGGCTTATTTTCCAATTGTCGCGTTAGAGCGATGTTAGGATCACTTTGTTTAAATGCGCCCTGCGTCGCTTCATTCAGCGATTCTGACTGATAGGCAAGCATGGGATGTAACATTATCGCCATTATTGTGCTCCTATGTTGTGATTATGCGTAAGCCAGCCATTTGGATCTGTGTATTAAACCCAGTTGCACCTGAAACCAACTCGAGATCTGAATTAGTCCCCATCGCCCCCACATTTCCTACAACAAGCGGTAATGCACTGGTTTGCATATCAATATGCAATGATTCGATCACTGCCGTATCAGCCAATGAGTGTGGATTTTGTACAATATGTGTTTTCCACTTAGGCTGGCTGTCGCTCTCTGAGATGTAAAACCAAGAGGGCCCGGTCGCATTTAAGGCACCTGATAACGCTTCTAGGCCAAGCCACTCCTGATTACCATTTGAAAGTACTAAAGTTTTGGTTGATTTGTAAGACCAGTCCAACATCCAAGATTGGGTCGCCATCGGTGCAACAGGAAGTGGCAACAACGCTGTATTACTTGAAGCGATTGATACCTGCTCGGGCCATATACGACCTGTCGACTTAACGCTTTTATTAATAACACTTTCACCAACAGCCGTAGCAACATTAAAACTACCTAAATAGCGTTGCTCCAACGTCAGCGGCATATCACGATGGCTTTCACCGATACGGTCGATAAATGTGCCGTGCAAAACCTCGCTGTGCGTCGGTATACGGCCACAAAATAAATGCACAAAGTACTTTCTTTGATGTGTATCTGCTACGTTCTTATCCGAAGGCGTTGCGAATGCAGGACATCCCCAATTGTGCAAGATCTTTCGTAGTGTGTCATCGGGTAAAAGTGTCGATACCTCATAGCTATCAACCATATAGTCTCCCAAGTGTTAAACAGCATTAATTGTTCAAAACATGCCACTTAATCGCGTCATGCTAAAACCAAGTAACCAATATAGGTAATATTTATAACCAGCCACCTAATTCTACGATAAACAAGTACTATGCGCTCAAATCAAACATTATTGTACAATAAAAAATATACACATGGCAGCTCAATCACAAAATTGCCGAGACATAACAACCAATACAAGCGGTATGATGTGTTACCCACGCATGGAGTTTGAGATCCAACACGCCAAGCATATTGTACAATATAAAGATAACGCAGTTTGAACAATAATCGTACACCCCACTACAGCATTGGTTATAATTGAATCAACACCACAAAAAACTACTTTTTACCTCTTGATTTTTAGTACCTATTGAGACTAGCATACTGGCCTTAATACAGAGACGCGATGACTAGCTCATCGCATACTATATATCTTACAGACAGGTCTTATTCATGATACGTGACAAGGTTCTCGTAACCTCCGTATACGCAGGCACAAGTGCGCGTGTAACTCGCTACTACCTATCGTCCGATAAGCAATTCGACGAAGACTGGCGTATTGGAAAAGAGGAAGCACTACGCTGGTTTGCTCGAGCCCGCCTGTCTGACAATAAAGTTTCTGATCTTAAACCCTGCGGCCAACCAACCTATGCGACTCGTCGAAAACAACGTGTTTCCAGGCAAGAGTATCTCTCTTGGGCTTACCAAGCGGAGCACAGAGTTGAAACAACAGGCTGTTACATAACACCTAACCTGTTTTTTGATTGGCGAAATGCACAAAATATAAAAGGATTGGCGGCTCATTGGTTAGAAATTGATACTGCCAGTCATGCCCCGCTTTCACCCAGCCAATCATGGGAAATATATCAACAAATTGCAGACTGCCTAGGCGCATCGAATTTGCCTTCTCCGACTAACTGGGTTCTGACCGGTTCAGGCGGCGTGCACCTATACTGGCGTTATGATCAACCTGAACTCGTACAAAACAAAACCCACCGCTTTGCGCTCTTAAAACGCTGGAAAGATATTGCAGCAACGTTAGGTAAAAAACTTGAATCTTGGCGTATGAAGTTAGGCTACCGAGATTGGAAAGTTGATCATGGGGCATCAAACGATCCTTCAAGATTGATGCGCCTGCCGGGTAGTCAACATAATAAAACGGCAAGAGAAGTGCTCTATCTAACTGGCGGGCCGGTGACAAGTTTACATATGCTAGGAAAAAAACTGGGTTTTAAAATTCCCGTCACAACGACGGACACATCAACAACCCTAGCACCTAAGCCGATGAAATCGCATGATATACAACTTCCCAAAATCTGTTCGAGCATTGCCAGAGATCCAGCTGCCGATAAGCTTGCCAAACTGGCAAAGGATTGGGAAATTTATTTGAATAGACATGGACAAGTTGAGAAAGGAAAACGTGACTTAACGCTATTCCACTTGTACAACATTTATCGCCGAATAATGGCCCCACAAATAGCATGGGATAAAATAGGTCAGATCAATGAGCGATATATTGGTTTTACGGAGCAACAGCTAAACGCATACTTGTCCAGCTCAATTAAAACAGTTTACCGATATACGCTGAAACGGCTCAACGATATATTGGCGGATGAACTAGAACTACCTTTGAATATACCTTTAAAAAGTAAAGATAAATTGAGTGATGTTGAGCAGCAACGCCGCCAATCACTCGCTGGTAAAAAAGTCAGCAAGGCGCGAGCAAGTGCAACGTTCAATACGCTTGTTGAGTTAGTTCAAGGTCTATGTAAAGCCGGACACATACTCACCTCACTTACACCCAACATCTTGGTTAACCATTGCCAAGTTTCCAGAGCCACTATTTATAGACATTGGGGTAAAGTCATTCAGGCTGTGCAACAAAAACACCCTGTGCGCCTAAGTGAATTACTCAAAGCTAAACACAGCTCGTCTCATTCGCTAGGTTTCTTTATAACCCCCCCTAAACCGCAAAGCGGTGATCATGTTATACAAGATCAAAAGCAGCTTATGCCGAGTAATATATTAAGAGAGAAAAGAGACATTCCGATACCTGATATTTAAATATCCTAAATGTGTATGCTTTTGTACAACTATGTGTTGCGTCAAATACCATATCAACCTAGTTTGTACTGCGATGAATAACTCAGAAAAACAATGCATGAGTACAACAATCAGTGAAATGTCTAAATGATTGCACCCTAGGCTTTACCGTGGCAAGATACCGCCTTACTTTCAGGTCTGTTGTACATTGTACTTTGATACAACTAACTTGAAGTTAAGAGTCAACACATATTGAATAAACTGAGTCTTGGAGCTTTTATGGGTGATGATAATAAACAAGGATATTCAACGCTGGAAAAACGAAATCGACGTCGCCCTCTTCGTTTAAATAAAGAAGATAATCAAACTAGTGCGTTGAATACTGACGAGGTACAGAGTAGACCTCGCCGTCGCCACTTATCCATTGAACGTAGTGATGTGAATACCGAAGCGCAAACAAATAGACAAACTTCACGACGCAGAACAGCAGGATCTGCAACGCAAAATGAGGTAAGCTCTCAAGTGCCGGCCAAAGACGTGTTTATGCCGCAATACCTAGGTAATGATAACCATATCAATATCGGTAAAGAAGAGTGGCGTTTACTGAAACGAAAACTAAAGCGCCCTGCCCTCGTGTCTTTACTCAACGAACTCGTTGAGAAGAATAACATTGATGTACCCTATCGCATGACCAGTAAGGAACAAGCTTGGGAAGACTTCCAGGCTTTAAAAGCACTTGATGCCAGCAGCTTACTTCATGTTAATTATAACCACGCGCGCATGAGCTATCAGCACCCCATTTCCCTGCTCACTATTGATGTCGACAATACGGGTAGCAGAGCGACCGATCCGTACTTTCAAGATATTCGTTTCACATGTAAAGGCAGTCGCGTTGGCTCTGCGACAGATAGTTGGAATGACACCGAATCTAGACGCGCTGTGTTCAACCACATTTTAGATCAAGATACGCCCTTTATTGATAGGCATGTTATCCGCAAAGCTCTAGGCACAAGGCGCTATATTGCAGCGCAGTATAGGCCAGCAGTCGCCAAAGCTATTTTTCACTACTTTAAGCCTAAGTCAGTAATTGATATGAGCTTGGGCTGGGGAGACCGACTACTAGGATTTGAAGCAAGTCCCTACCCTAAGCGCTTTGTGGGCATTGACCCAGATAATCGTGTTATTCAAGCTGGTAATCTTATGCACAAGCAATTGAAGCAAAGAAGCAAAAAGGTAGAGCTATATAATGCGCAAGCAGAATCATTTAAGTACGAAGTACTTGAAGAAAAAGCCGATTTACTTTACTTCTGCCCTCCTCCGTTTCACGACGAAAGGTATACAGATGACGACACGCAAGCGTATAAAAGGTACAAAACTGAAAATGCATTTGTTGATCACTTCTTAGTTAAAGCCGTCGTTAATGCCTGGCATATGCTCGAAGAAGGCGGTGTGCTGGTCTTCGATATGGGTGATTTGAGAGGCTCTAAACGTAGTGATCCCATTCGCTTTGTGGATAGTGCGATAAGTGCGATAGTCCAGAAATGCCAATTCGCTCGTTATATCGGAACCATAGGTGCAAGGATCAATGACCGAACTGTAGACGACCAATTAGGCGCTAGAATTGACCCTATTTGGATTATCAGCAAAGGAACACCGTCTGTTACTGAGCAAGCATTGTTTGGTCGGTTCACATCAAAAGATTCAGATTAATTCAGCGCGCTTGTCGCGCTGACACAACTTGTATTCTTCCCCTAACTTGACCTCTATCAGACCTTATCATAGTTAAAGCATATAGCAGTTCGCTTCATTAAAAACGTCTAGTTTGGCACAACGAAATGTTTAAGTTTTTTGTCACGGAATGGCCAAACCACGCACTCTCCAAATAGAGCACTAAGTCAGGCGACTAGGGATGCACGTCAGTTCTTGTATTTAAAACTATAAATAAAAGAAAGCGTACCATTGGTACGGAGTTATTTTCAAAGGTGGAATTTTGGGAAAAATATATTGCTTGATATTAACTACGTAGAAGTGGCACTACAGCGTTAGTCAGCACATCAGTATTCTTTGGTACAAAAACAAAACCCGACGCATTGAACGCCGGGTATCACATACTATCTTACAAACTCGTTTCAGACTTCTCAGCGCGAAACTTCGCAAAGAACTATAAGGGATATCCGGCTTATTGTCGAACTTTTTAAATAAATTTAACCAAACCGGTTTGCTCGAATTGATAACTGATAGGCAAAAATATAATGTAAAAATCAACCGTACCAATGGTACACCTATTTTCATAAGTAGATAATGATGACCATGTGTAAAACATCACTTAGCAAGTTATATGTTGTCGCGGTGTATTTAGAAAAGTCATAAAGTGACTCATGCATTTTATAAATAAAATCGCGCACCATACCAATGGTACGCTTTTTTTACACAGATAAATGATGGTCATGTGTAAAGCATCACTTAGCAAGTTATATGTTGTCGCGGTGTATTTGGAAAAGTCATAAAGTGACTCATGCATTCTATAAATAAAATCGCGCACCGTACCAATGGTACGCAGCGTTTTAGAACAGATACCTTGATACTACTCAACGTACTTAGCAGTAATAAATGACTTATTCAAAGAGTAACTCGATAACTCAGTAAAAAAGAGATGCACTGCCTACCCAGTTAACCAAAAAGTTTCTCGATAGAGTAGGGGAGTGAATGTTCCTATTTTGGTTTATTGATATACTTTGGCTGCTATTTGGCTTTTATTTTAAGGCAGAATATGAAATATCAATATTATATGTTGCTAATGATATTGCTCATTAGTTTCAAATCAAGCGCATTAGAATATCTAACATCCGATTACCATGCCAGTAATGTATGCGACGTTATCGATAACGGTCCTTCTGTAAATCAGCCCGAAAAGTTCATGGCAGCATATAACGTCACTAGCACGGGTTCAGGGCTACGCCTAAAGCTAAGAAATGCCTAGTTCTATGAGCTATCAAATGTTGATGGTCAGATGTATCCAGCAATTAAAGTATCATGTAAAGCCCTATTCGGGATCTAGGATACGAAGCATTAACGCGTATTCAAGCAAATCTCTACTTTTTTGACCGTCGATATGGACATCAAAAAGACACCTGTTTAGTTTCTCTTACCGATAGCTTTGCTTTAAAAAACACCTCTAATGTACATCAGCTTCTGAGCCAGGCCGTTTATACAAAAGCACCTTATCATTTTGTATCTTATGAAGAAGTCTGGAAGACTTGGAAGTTTCCTGTTTCTTCCTATTACATAGATATGGAAACAAAATATAGAGGTAGAAAATATGATGTACTAGAATTCCTATGTACTTTGCCTGTCACGGGAGATTTTGAGGATAGGTTCAGTGCGGTGGTTGAAGGTATTCAAGTCAAGTATATTAAGTGATCAAGGAAGACAAAAATGAGCTATATAATTGTTATACTACTTTTACTCACGTCTATGTCATCTAGCGCATTTACAACAAGTTACCAAGATCCATCAAACTTTTACCAATGCTTTGTGTGAGAAGATAACGTTAAAGATGAACGGATGCCACTGTTAGAAGGTAGCTACTTAGGTTTAAGAGGGTTACCCCATGATGGTAAATTTCGTTAATACGGAGCAAATAAAATTAAGTTGTTAACGCTCAGTAACTGAACGTACTTAATAGATTAAGCTTCACAATAGGGGGGTTGTAATTAGGTGATAAAACCGTGAATGAACCAGATCAGCTATTGTGCAACAGTTACTGTCCTTTATATTCAATAGCCGATTCAGGTTGAGTACGTCCTGTAGCTTGAACCATTTTGTTAAGCTTATTGTTTTGCAACTGAGCAGCATTAAACTCTTCATGTGGGTAGAAGGTGATCTCATAATCAATAATTTCACCATCTTTACGAATCGCTGTCTTAGTAAATTTTTGCAGTACTTTCGAGTCTACAAGTTTGTTGCACGCAGAATTGACGTCTCGACCACAGTTATTCAGTTGGGCACGAGAGATCACTTCACTGGCAGGCAGTTTTCCGTAGTCATTTAAAAGTTTTCTAACCCTCAAAGAATAGGTCTTTCCAGCAGCCGCGTAGGTAAATCGCATCATCAGCCGCATATGAATGTAACGAGATAAGCCTTTTTGCATCTCAACTTGTGCAAATTGATAAGGGCGGTAGCGCATTGCCTCTATTGCGGCATTAAGCAATGGATGAAATGTCACATAACATTTGTCATCCCTGTGACCCGTTGCTTTTCCAGAAATATATTTTTGCGGAAAAACAGCAGAGCTGAATTCCTGAACGTCTTGACCATCACCAGACAAACTTCTGATCTGTAGCGCGCTTTTACTCATCACTTCAATGGCTTCTTTAATGTCGTCAGGATGAGCACTTTTACCTATTTTCTCTAGCTCTTTTTGTATTCTATGTACCGAAAAATAACAACCATAAACCGGACGGTTATTATCTCTTTGGTATCGGCCATTCGCTTGCAGCAGGCCACCGTCTGATGCTATTCGCATGATCGCAGCTTCGACTTTTTCTTCTCGATCACCAGGCCAAATAAACACTTCTTCAGTTTCACCGTCTTTGCCTTTGCGTTCGATTGTCGCCGGTGACATTTGAATTTCGTAATCAATGTTATCATGGGTGGTTTCAAACTTTACAACTGCTGTGTCGACCTCTGAAAACCTAGCCCAGTTCTTTTTTTTACGAAGAAAACGAGGAATACACGCCAAAAACTCTACCGCATTCGCGTAATCGATTTCAGTACGCTGGTTAACCATACCAAATAGGGCTGTTTTTGCAGATTCAGCTTTGATAAAATCATCTCGAGTGATCTCTTCACTTGACATTATCATGATCCTCTTTTGAATAACTTCGAACAAGCGTGTAGTGATATTGACTGAGTTTGCCGCAAAAAATACATATTCGCAAGCAATAGGCATAACCTCTGATCTATTTGATAAAAACAAAATAAGTCATTGATATTTATGTACTTTTGCTTCTTGTGTTTTTTACAGGAATCATCATTTGGATAAAAATAATCAAATAGATCAGTGGTCCAGCCTAAAAATAATCACTGTGATCAGAGGTAGGCACCACTTTATATTGTGTGAAGTTTTGCTGTTCGACAGGGATAAAAATTAATTACCACTTAATAATCATCAACTTATGGTTTTTTGATGCATATTTTTACTGACTGTTGAGCAAGATAATTTCAGTTTGACCACTGATTTTTGTGATTATCTTGATTTCACTGATTACCTATCAGTCTACCAACCTCTGATTTCAGTGATTATTTGCCATTATATGGTCTGTAAAGCTCTTTGGACCACTGATTTTATTGATTACATTGATTCTTATGATCACTAGAATTATAGAAAACCACTGATTCTAGTGATTATGTTGATTTTATTGATCGTTTAAATCAAACAGTACCCCTGATTTTTATGATTGCAATGATTTAAGCGATCAATGAAATCTATGATTTAAAGCTGAAAGTTGATTTTTCCGATCACTCAAATCATGCTAGACCTCTGATCTGAGTGATTAATCCCTAGGCTGAGTCGTTTTTGTCGAGTCTTGACCACTGATTTTGATGATTTTCCTCTTAATGTCTCTCAAGTTATGTGACTCCACCACTGATATAAATGATTAAGATGTTACACTACAAACCACTTATTCTATTGATTAAAAATTACAATCCTTTGTTTACTATAAACTTTTAGATTACGGTAGAACTTACTTTTCCTGCTTATCCACTCATTTTAATGATTAGTTTTAATTCAACTGAGCATCTTTGTTCAAAGCAGAGGTAAAGCAAACAGGTACAGTTGTGTAAGCTCATATTGTTTTGTAAAAACAAATTAGAATTTTTAAACTTTGATTGGTTAATATAGATCAAAGATCTTTATATCTACTTAGATCTATAGGTTAGATCAGGTTAACTAAGGTTAGGACTCTACGCAAAGCTTGTTTTAAAAGGGATCCCTTGAAAATCTTAATCATTCAGATCAGAGGATCGGATCCTTTAAAATCAGTGGTCGCTAATCATTAAAATCAATGGTGTTGTTTTTTCTGGAATTCTGTTTCCACAAATTTTCCACAGAATTTGATATTTTATTCACAGAAAATTTTAGATATTTCAAATAGATCAGTGGTAAATATCCACAGAGACAACTGGTTTTGAGCCATTTCACCACTGATTTATTTGATAAATCAGTGGTTGGTAATCACATAGATTAGTGGTCAATAGCGGCTTATCCACAAGCTGATACAGCCTGCTTTTCATTTGTTTGGCGCTTTTAAGTGATTACTGATCGAGTGTTCTTTGTAAATGGCAATGCATATCACTTGGTACATCGATGTTGTTATAGTGCTTTACTTCCCATTCACCGAGCTGCTCCATCGCAATGTTATGTCGATATGCTTGCAGCCTCGCGCTAACGAGATCTTTGCCTTGCTGCTTAAACACGGAACAACCATAATCGTCTAATGACACGAAATGACGTTTGTTTGGCTGGTTCACGATCGTATCTATTTCGTGCATTATTAATAAGGTATGTTGCATAAACCCGAGCAATTGCTCGGCGCAGTGAGAAAAGACGGTTTCTGGATCAGACTGAGGGATTGCACTGATTTGGCTAACAAATGCATCTAGGGCGCTGAAGTAGACTCGTTGCCATAGCACATATTGTGCACTGGTTTTTACTTTCCATTCGTCAAATAGCGCATTTTTAAGCTGCTCAGTGGCAAGTATGATCTGATGTTTGACCGTGACATCACATTGATCCACTTGGCTAAGCGTAGATTCTAAATCGAGTAACCAGGTGAACCACTTATCATATAAGGACATTAAAAGTTCTTGGCTTTCAATATGAAAAGGGGGGTCGTAGCTGACCATTTCATTCAATGAGAAGGTTTGGTTTGATTTAAATGTTTCAATCCACTTAGATGAATTCATTCTAAATGCGAGCTTTTTATGATGTGTACTTGGTGCAACATGCATTGTCTTTTCCCTTGATAGAATGCAGCCCACAGGTGTGGGCTAAGTTTAATTTAATGGTTTGTTGTAACGAGCCGCTGATGCGGCGACGAGGAGTGCCGAAATATTTCTCAACTCTGCCTGGATCGTGGCCAATTGATGGCTACTACTTTGGGTTTTATCAACGAGATTATCGAGCCAGTCTCGCACTTCTTTTTGCGTCTCGTTATGTTGGTTAACGGTGGCCGAAGAGAGTTGCTCTAAGGCGTCGGGGTGTGACTTGATGAATGATCTAACATCGTCATGGAACTTGAGTTGATCAGCGTCAAGATCCTTCATCAATTCAACAACATGCTCAAGCCGCTTAGAGGTTTCTCTGTGCTCTTTGGTCAATTCGTTGAATGTGCTGGTTTGTTCAATCCAAGCGGGGAGTGCTCGTTCGAGTTGTTTAAACAATGGAGACATTTTGTATCGATATAAGAAAAACAAGCCGATGATAAGCGCAGATGAGAGAAACACATCCGCCATCACGCGAATTGAACCGTCTTGCTCCACAACAAGTGCCCAGTTAAAAAGAGCTTTGATAATACTCTCCATGATACTTCCTTCTTGAGTAGGTGTGCTAGCGAACACGCTAGCACGGTATTTAAGCTAACTCTTGTCTATCGAATACCAGGGTAAGAGACAGATCCGCCAAAGTTGCGTCCGTATATGCGGGTGTGAGTAAGCTTACTCTATCACCAGGGACCAGCTTGGTTCTGGCAAGACTCGACATACTGGTAGTGCCATTGGGGTCGACCGTAAACGTGCCTTTTGCAACGTCATTAATGAGTATTTTGATAGGGTAGGGGGCGGCCGGAGGGGTATCTGCAAAGCCTATAAATCCGCCCCAATTATTCCTGATGTAGAGTTCTCGAGGCACCACAAACGTCAATAATTTGGTTGATAGATCGGGTGCGCCCTGTACGAAAAAAGTCACATCGTATGTTTCTGAATTAAGCTCTTGTAATTTACCCGCTTCATCCAAGGGGAGAAATTTACTTTTAGCAATTTCTTCCACAACAAAAACAATCTCTCGGAAATCTTCTCCAGCTTGAGCACTGGCGCGAAAATATCTAAATTTTGCAATGCCTTGAGGGGCCGTCAGTTCGACAGGCTCAGATTCTGGTGCGGATTCTGACTCAGGTACCGTTAAGCTGCCCTCGAAAATGTCATGCCAAGTGTGATCGTCGTTACTACCTTGTACAAGGTAGTTTACCGATGTATTGGCCGTAGATTTGAAACGAACACTTCTGAGATAGGCTAAACCGGTCGCATCGTAACTGCCGTTAGGGGAGTGGACGGTAGAAATCGCTCCAGCTTCAATGTGGTACATTTCTTCCTTACGCACAGAGCCATTGAACAGCACGGTTAAGTTACGATAAATGGTTTCTAGTTGACGCAGATCGCCCTTGTCACCTAATAATAATAAGGTTTCTTGGTTTTCTGCTTGTGCGGCATAGGATGGATCTGAGGTGTCCAGTTCAACCACGGCACCCTGTCGGGTCACAACATAGCGTTTATTGGCTTTTAAGTACTGGCGTCCACCGCCTTTACGGACCACAAATAGGTCATCGATATTACTCATCTGGGTATTCTCCTTAAGCTATGAATTCAACCGCATTAAGCAGTTACAACCTCAATTTCATCATCGACTGATAAATCGATGTTTAGCGTGATACTTTCTGTGCCATTGATGGTGTACTCGTTCTTACGCAATAATTTTCGGTTTAAGTAAACGGTAAGGAACTTGGGTTTGAGCGTGAGCGGCTCACCATCAACCTTAAATGTGTACTCTTTGAGAGATGTAGACATCACGTATTCAATGTCTGAGTGTTGCATATTCATTTCGGATGCAATGGTAACTACCGGCTCAAAACCGTCTGCCGTTTTTCGTTCTACAACAGTGGCGTCGCCAGAAGTGTTAAACCAAATATCATTGATCCCCGCATCTGCATCTGGTGGTGGCTCATCGCCGCCAAAAACCAACGTTTTATGCATTGTCTCGCCAGTTGCGGTTTTACCCGAACGCAAGTTTGCAACTTCCACATGGGTAAAGTCATCGGATGGATGGGGGCCAACGCCAGATAGATCAGGTAAATCAGCAATATCAGCCATTTTGACACTTTGCAGCGCGCTATTGATTTTATTGATCAACTCATCAGTTAAATCATGGGTTGAAAGACCTTTGCCTGGCTCGTTATCAACTTTACTTTGCACTGACGGCGTTTGCGCTACGGCTTGTGCAAAGTCGGCTATGGTTTGCGCCAGTTGTGTGCCTGTATGATTGGCGCGATCTCGGTCTGCTTCGTGATAGTGTAGGTGGGTGCTCTCGCCAAGCGTTAGCTGCTGATGTTGCTGTTCAGTCAGTAAGCGCAGGTCGTCAGTACGCACAATGGCACTCATGTCACCATCGACACCAAGTGTCCATGCATTGAGCGTTTCATCCCACAAAATAGCTGCGCTGGCTGAATTACCGCGGGTGATTTTAACACCGGCGTCTAAGGTTGGTTCGTCAGTGGTGCCGGCTAATAGGGTGATAAACTGCTCGCCAGAGGTCACATTGGTCGAGTTTGTTTCGGTACGTGTACCAGCCACATCTAGATTTTCAGACACCACTAAGTTTTTAACTGTCAGTTTGCCCTCTGAGTTTAAGTTAAAAAATTTGCTGATCACCGTGAGCAGCTGCTCGGTGCCACAGTTAATATTGACATTATCGTCGCCATTACCAAGGCTCGCGTCCTCAGAAAAGCTCACCGGCGCATTGAATATTGTTGTGGCATTGATCTCTGCGCTGTCGGTACTGTTGCTACCCAATACCGTGTTGTTGCTAACATGAAGGTTAGTGAGTTCGCCTTGTTCAACATCAATGCGCGCACCAACAAAAGCGTGGCCATTGATAGCAAGAGGAGCGCCAGTCTCATCCATTAGCTTTAATTGGCCTGTTGGTTCATCATAGCGCATTACGTACTGCTTCTTATCAGAGCCTATGAGTGTAAGTTGTGCGGGGGCAACACCTGCGCTAGTGACTCGAGCTTGAATATCAACTTGGTTAGCGAGTAATTTGCCCTGTTGTGTATTCGGATCGTCGCTTTGAGTGCGTGTATCGACTGAGTTTGTCGATACTGCAGCAGCGTGAACCTGGGAAAATGGTTGCTCCGCGCGTCCTAGCGTTTCTTCACCTGTATTGGGTAATAAGTCTTTATTTACTTTGCTGTGGTCGAAATCTGCAGTCAACATACTGTCCAATGAATCGATGCGCTGCGTGTGATCTGTGAGTGTTGAACCCACATTGGTGCCGTCAATCATCAATCCACTGCTATCTGCAGTTACCTTTCCGTTGGCAACAGAAATAATTTGGTTTACCGTCAGCATTTCGATAATGCCATCTTCCGTTGCCAGTCTGGGTATCGCTAAGTCGCTATGGATGAACACCACTACCTTACCTGACACCGCGTTACTGAAATTTAATTTAAAGCTATTTTCATCGATAGGTGTTGGGTTGGCATGTAAAATATTGCCGCTTTTATCATAAACCATAAACACGTATTCGTTGGTGTTATAGTTATGTGAGACAGTCCATTCGTAATCGGGGGTTTCTTGAAAATGCACATGAGAGCTTTTTTTATTGGTTAATGGAAACCAGGTTTCTGTCACGCCGATTTTTGAATATATGTATAAAATCCCCTCGACGAGTGCAAATTGCCCCGGAAAAGGATTCAGTGGAAAAGAATCAATTTGGTCAAAACTAAGCGCTGACCGACCGAACATTCTCATATTCGTCATCACGCGCAATTCAGAAGTAGACATATCGCCTCCTATTTAATAATTGGGTACTCAGGTTTGGCTGTACTGTGAGATGGGCACGTTTGCTCTGTGTTTGATAGGGTATGGCTCTCGCTTTGTACCCTGTCTACGTCAATGCCACTAAAGCGGCATTTACCATCAAAGTTTGTGGCAACTTGCTGCAATAAACTCAATAACTCATATTGCTCTTGTACAAAGACCACCATATCTTCAGCAGACATCTCATCCGTATTGGCGATGTGCTGTTTGCTTTGTGTGTGCGCTAGTTTTTGCACCAGATGTTTTGGTACGTCGGCTGGCAACTTGCCATGATTTGATTTGATCAAAAACCGCTCTATCTGCCTTTGTAACTGGTTGATCCAGCCAGCACTTTGTACTGTTTTGAGATCTTTCATCGCCATTATCTGTGCCTTAACATCGTTTGTTTGACTTGCATGGCGTTGAGTAAAAGCGTGCTTTGTTGTTGCCTTTGCTTTAATTTGCGGTAATCCAAATGTCCTTCATCAAGGATCAGCCGTTCTATGCGCTCATAAAAGCGGCGTAAAAACGTAATTGCTTGCGTGAGTTCTTTCACTGGCATGCCTTGCTCACTGAGCATGGCTGCTTTTAGCTCTGATAATGCATCGTGCAGTACATACAAGGCATCTTCACGCGTTTTGAGTGCAACAACATTGACGCGGTAAAAACTGAATGAGGTTGACATACTCGGCTCCGTCTTCATATGTTGTACAACATAAAATGGGCCGACAAATGCGTCAGCCCATTAAGTGTGTTAATACAAGGTAGGCCGTAAAAACTTAAGCTGTTGGATCAGCAAGTTTACGAACAGCTTGGACAGACACTTTTACTCTTGCTGCTTCAGTTAGATAAACCTTCACAACTTTGTTTGACTCTTGCTTGACCATGGTAATGTCGTTGTAGAAGCGAGCATCTTCGCCTTCACCACGCTCTACCCAGACCATCACATCGACAAATTCAGCGTTTAAGTTATGTTCGATTATGTGCTCCATCTGTGGGGCTGGTGACAGATAGGAATACACATTATCGTTTACTTGGCTTACGACATTGGTGATGTTTGAGCGCACGCTACCCAGTTCTGCCGCCATTTCTACATCTAACTTAGTGATAGCGCCAAACAGCGACGTTGAATCCTTGATGTACGTGTAGCTATCAACGCTTTGCATGCTGCCGTCTACCGATAGGCCCGCACCTAGCTTGATATTTCTATCACCGTTTTCACGGGCTGCTATTTCAGCGACTAGCTCGGTAGACACCGCTTTTAATGCGCTGTCTAAGAGTAAGCTTGCATTGTGTACACTTGAGGCCGTATTCAAGTAGTTGCTGTCGGTTGGTTGTTTATAACCACCGTCCACATCTAAGCCAGTACCAACTTGCGTTTTATCAAGTTCTAACTGTAGGGCTTGTCTTGCGTTGTTATGTGCTTCAGATTCGCTCGACAGACGTTCATCAACTGCTTTAATTGCATCATCTAACGCTTTATCAGCCGTTTTTAAGCTGGTTACAGCTGTTAGGTAGTTCGTTTCAGAGTCAGCAACATAACGACCATCATCCTCAAGGCCTGCACCTACTTGCGTTGCGTTTAGCTCATTGGCAATCGCATTCACTCTGACTTGGAACGCCTCTGAAACCTTTAGACCGGCACTACTTTTTTCAAGTGTATCGCCATCTATTTTGATCTGTAATTTGGCCGCCGTTGCATCAGACTCTGTGCTGCCATCTTCAGTTGTAAACAGGCCATCACCAAAATCAATACCAATTTCATCAGTTGGTGATTCTTTAACACCGGCACCAAAATTCAAAAATAGCGTGTTGCCGTCTTTTTGAATACCCGCACCCGCAGTAAGCTGACCTGCGCCAGAAAACTGCACGAAAGTCAGTTCAGTGGTTTCTAAATCAATGGGGTTTGGGGTACCAAGTACAAATCCGGCATTGGCATAGGTAGCACCTTCTTCAACAAAGGTGTGCATCCCGTTGGTAACTTCGCCATCTGGTGTACCATCCGCATCGAGAGCACGTTCAAATACAGCTTTTGCTTCGTTTGTATCTGCCGCACCTTCAGAAATAGTGACCACATAAATACCATTTAAAATGGCACTTTGTGGCTCAGTACCGTCTGAACTTGCGGTATTTTTTACTAGTACACGGTCGCCTGAAACGAGTGTCACACCATCAATTTGATAGCTTTTATCACCATTATCTTGGATGTCACCTGCAAGGTTCGCGATTGGTGCTGTTGTTGCAACGCGCACTGACTCGCGTACATCAAGGCCTGCACGCATACCATCGATGTATTTTAAGTTAACTAGGTGATCAGGTTGTGTCGGTACATGTGCACTACTGATTGGGTTGTTACCCATATCAAGTGCACCTGTCATTACACCGCCTGCAATGTCTAGTTTTAATGCATCGGCTTGCTCTGCAGCAATTTTGTTGCTTTGCACTGTGTCAGATAATGACTTGATTGCACTATCTAATAGCTCGTCCGCAGTTGCCAAAGAAGGCACTTTTGAGGCGTTGGTAAAATCTTCCGATTTTAAGTAATTAGAACCAGACGGAGCCGTGTAATCGCCGAACTCACCTAAACCTGCCGCTTTTTGCGTTTTGTCCAATTCATCTTGGATGGCTTCAGAGCTGACTTTACTTGCAGCTTTGTTTTTGTCGATTTGATCGACCATCGCATCTAGGGCTGCTTTCAATGTGGTCGGTGCAATACTAAATTCGCCTAGATCACCCGCTTTACCTTCATAGCCAACTTTATTGGCACCTAGGCCTGCATTTTGAGCAGCCAAATCAGCTAATGCTTGCTTGTCTTCATCAACGGCATCGATGATAGCGCCGATAATGTTATCTAGCGTACTTGCCTGTGCTGAAAACTGCGCATTGCTGCCTTGCTTGCCTTCGTAGCCGACTTTAGAGGCACCTGACTTTCCCGCTTCTTGAGATGCGAGTGCCGCTAAGAAGTCTGTAAATTCTTGCGTGGTTTGAAAAGCGATTGTTGTCAGTGCACCGCCTTCGTCTGTGATCGATGCTTTAAATTGCTTTTCAGCTGAGTTATACCATACGCGGCCTTCAGAAGCGCCTTGCGGATCCAAAGCCAGTGATTCAATAACTAGGTTTTCAAATGTTGCGCTATTTGCTAGCGTGATACCGTGAAAAATAGGGTAGTTAGCCATACTTTGACTGTCCTCTTACGTCGAATTATGAATAAAACACAACGTCAATGAAGCCGGTTAGGGCTTCGGTGAGACTCACCACAAAACTCATGTCGTCAATGATTTCGTGATGTGCGAACATGCGCACACCTTGACTGTTAAAAATTTCAATTGAGAAATCTCTGGTATTTCTCTCATGTTGTACAATCCACTGCGTTGACTGCTGAGCAAATTCAAACCTCAGCCTTTTCGGCAGTGATACTTGAGTCAGTATTTGTGCCATGCGGTCTTCGACCAGCTGTGGCACTGTTTCAGTTAGTTTTAGCGTGACTAGGTTTGGTATAAAGGTCGACTTTAATGTGTCGACTTCTGCATCTACAACGGTACGAACTGTGTAGTTTACCAAGTCAGGCACCGCTTCTTGGAGCGCGGCTTGCACTTCACTGAGTGCATATTCAGGTACTGTGCGCTCGATAAACGGTGACACCGTTGTATTGATATATTGTTGTACAATGCTTTGTGCGAGCGCTTCTACATTGTTTTTAAAGTATGTGGCAATACTGCCAGCATCTTTTAGACCTTCATCGATCTTGAATTCAACTAAACTGGGTAATCCAGACGTTATCGTGCCAAAGGCCTTATCAACTTCACTGTCAACGAGTGGTGGAAGTTGATTAGATATTTCTAATTGTACAACAGTAGAGAGAATATCGGGTAGTTGTTTGTCTACTTCATGCGCTATTTTTGGTAAGACTGTTTGATCAATCGTCGTATCGATCTGTGCAGCAGTCTTTGCGGCGACGATAGGCCACAAAACATCTTCATTAAGACGCGCATTGATCAGATCAGGTACGGTGATAGTGTCGACTGCCGCTGCGATTTCTTTGATTTGCGCTTCAGTCCAGTTGTTACCGAGTTCAATGCTGTCAATTGCTTGCGCTATTTCAGCGCGATATGCTTGGCTGATAGTCTGGGCCATGGCTGACAAACTGTCAGCAACGGTATTGTCGCCAAGCGCCCCTAATTTAGCATTGAGTTTTGTATCAACAATATCTGGTACGGTGATATTGTCGACAGCAGCCGCTATTTCTTGGATCTGCGCTTCGGTCCAGCTGTTACCTAGTTCAATTGCATCAATCGCTTGGGAGATTTCTGCCTTGTATGCTGCGGTGACACTGGCTTGCAAGGTATTCAAATCATCGGCGAGGGCGGCTTTTGCCAGTGGCGCAATTTTCAAATTCAGTTGCGTATCAACGATATCCGGCACGGTGAGGCTATCAACTGCGGCGGCGATGTTCTGAATTTGCGCTTCGGTCCAATTGTTACTTGGCTCAATGCCTTCGATGGCTTGGGCTATTTCAGCGCGGTATGTTTGTGTGATGGACTGTGTCATGGCCGACAAGCTGTCCGCCACGGTGCTTTCGCTGAGCGTGCCCAGTTTTATGTTGAGTTTAGTATCAACAATGTCAGGGACTGTAATGTTATCTACGCCAGCCGCGATGGCCTGAATTTGCGCTTCGGTCCAAGCATTGCCTTGATCAATACCCGCAATAGCCTGCGCAATGGCTGCGGTATAAGCAGCAGTCACGGACGTCTCTAAGGCATCGAGATCGTCGGCGAGGGCGGCTTTGGCAAGCGGAGCGACTTTTGAATTGAGCCGCGCATCAACGATATCCGGCACGGTGATATTGTCGACAGCAGCCGCTATTTCTTGGATCTGTGCTTCGGTCCAACTGTTACCCGGCTCAATACCCTCAATGGCTTGGGCTATTTCTAATTTGTACGCCTCTGTGACGCTGGCTTGCAAGGCGCTTAAGTCGTCGGCGAGGGCGGCTTTGGCCATCGGTGCCACTTTTAAGTTGAGCTGCGTATCAACAATATCTGGGACGGTGAGGTTGTCGACCGCTGCCGCTATTTCTTGGATCTGTGCTTCGGTCCAATTGTTACCCAGCTCAATACCTTCTATGGCCTGCGTAATGGCCGCGGTATAGGCAGTAGTTACGGACGTCTCTAGCGCATTGAGATCATCGGCAAGGGCGGCTTTGGCAAGCGGAGCGACTTTTAAGTTGAGCTGCGTATCAACGATATCCGGCACGGTGAGGGTATCGACAGCTGCGGCAATATTCTGAATTTGCGCTTCGGTCCAACTGTTGCCTGGCTCGATACCTTCGATGGCTTGGGCGATTTCTAATTTATACGCCTCTGTGACGTTGGCTTGCAAAGCGCTTAAGTCGTCGGCGAGGGCGGCTTTGGCTATCGGCGCCACTTTTAAGTTGAGCTGCGTATCGACAATATCCGGCACGGTGAGGGTATCAACCGCAGCGGCAATATTCTGAATTTGCGCTTCGGTCCAACTGTTACTCGGCTCGATGCCTTCGATTGCCTGTGCAATGGCAGCGCTATAGGCGGCCGTCACGGACGCCTCTAACGCATCGAGATCGTCGGCAAGGGCGGCTTTAGCCAGTGGTGCGACTTTAGTGTTGAGCTGCGTATCAACAATATCCGGGACGGTGAGGGTATCGACCGCCGCGGCAATTTCTTGGATCTGTGCTTCGGTCCAGTTAGTACCTTGATCAATGCCTGCAATGGCTTGAGTGATAGCTGCCGTGTAGTCTTGCGTGATGGATTGTGCCATGACGTATAGACTTTCAGCAACGGTCTCTTTGGCCAGAGGCCCCAGTTTTGCGTTGAGTTTAGTATCAACAATATCCGGCACGGTGAGGTTATCGACCGCGGCGGCAATTTCTTGGATCTGCGCTTCGGTCCAACCGCCACTTTGGTCAATACCTTCGATGGCTTGGGCGATTTCTGTTTTATAGGCTTCGGTAACGCTGGCTTGCAAGGCGCTTAAGTCGTCGGCGAGGGCGGCTTTAGCCAGTGGTGCGACTTTAGTGTTGAGCTGCGTATCGACAATATCCGGCACGGTGAGGGTATCGACAGCTGCGGCAATATTCTGAATTTGCGCTTCGGTCCAACTGTTGCCCGGCTCGATACCTTCGATGGCTTGGGCGATTTCTAATTTATACGCCTCTGTGACGTTGGCTTGCAAAGCGCTTAAGTCGTCGGCGAGGGCGGCTTTGGCCATTGGCGCAACTTTTAAGCTGAGCTGCGTATCGACGATATCCGGCACGGTGAGGGTATCAACCGCGGCGGCAATGTTCTGAATTTGCGCTTCGGTCCAATTATTACCTAGCTCAATACCTTCTATGGCCTGCGTAATGGCCGCGGTATAGGCAGTAGTTACGGACGTCTCTAACGCATCGAGATCGTCGGCAAGGGCGGCTTTGGCTATCGGCGCCACTTTTAAGTTCAGTTGCGCATCGACAATATCGGGGACGGTGAGGTTATCAACTGCAGCGGCGATTTCTTGGATTTTCGCCTCGGTCCAGTTGGTACCTTGATCAATGCCTGCAATGGCTTGAGTGATAGCTGCCGTGTAGTCTTGCGTGATGGATTGAGCCATGACGTATAGACTTTCAGCAACGGTCTCTTTGGCCAGAGGCCCCAGCTTTGCGTTGAGTTTAGTATCAACGATATCCGGCACGGTGATATTGTCGACCGCTGCCGCTATTTCTTGGATCTGTGCTTCGGTCCAATTGTTTCCCGGCTCAATGCCTTCGATGGCTTGAGCGATCTCCGTTTTATACGCCTCTGTGACGCTGGCTTGTAAAGCGCTCAAATCGTCGGCGAGGGCGGCTTTGGCTATCGGCGCCACTTTTAAGTTGAGCTGCGTATCAACAATATCTGGGACGGTGAGGTTATCAACCGCGGCGGCAATGTTCTGAATTTGCGCTTCAGTCCAGCTATTGCCCGGCTCAATGCCTTCGATGGCTTGAGCGATCTCCGTTTTATACGCCTCTGTGACGCTGGCTTGTAAGGCACTCAAATCGTCGGCGACGGCGGCTTTGGCTATCGGCGTCA
Organism: Pseudoalteromonas sp. ATL1; assembly: GCF_058933015.1. Classification (NCBI taxonomy): domain Bacteria; kingdom Pseudomonadati; phylum Pseudomonadota; class Gammaproteobacteria; order Alteromonadales; family Pseudoalteromonadaceae; genus Pseudoalteromonas; species Pseudoalteromonas sp. ATL1. Next base: position 97,180 of record NZ_JBZYXL010000003.1, read on the forward strand.
CTTTTAAGTTGAGCTGCGTATCAACAATATCTGGGACGGTGAGGTTATCAACCGCGGCGGCAATGTTCTGAATTTGCGCTTCAGTCCAGCTATTGCCCGGCTCAATGCCTTCGATGGCTTGAGCTATCTCCGTTTTATACGCCTCTGTGACGCTGGCTTGTAAGGCACTCAAATCGTCGGCGACGGCGGCTTTGGCAAGCGGAGCGACTTTTGAGTTGAGCTGCGTATCAACGATATCTGGGACGGTGAGGTTATCAACCGCGGCGGCAATGTTCTGAATTTGCGCTTCAGTCCAGCTATTGCCCGGCTCAATGCCTTCGATGGCTTGGGCGATGTCTGTTTTATACGCTTCAGTCACAGAGGCTTGTAAGGCACTCAAATCGTCGGCGACGGCGGCTTTGGCTATCGGCGCCACTTTTATGTTCAGTTGCGTATCAACAATATCTGGGACGGTGAGGTTATCGACCGCTGCGGCAATTTCTTGGATCTGCGCTTCGGTCCAACCGCCACTTTGGTCAATACCTTCGATGGCTTGGGCGATGTCTGTTTTATACGCTTCAGTCACTGAAGCTTGCAAGGCGCTCAAGTCATCGGCGACGGCGGCTTTGGCGATCGGCGCCACTTTTAAGTTGAGTTGCGTATCAACAATATCCGGTACGGTGAGGTTATCGACCGCGGCGGCAATGTTCTGAATTTGTGACTCGGTCCAGCTGTTGCCCAGCTCAATACCTTCGATGGCTTGAGCGACCTCCGTTTTATACGCCTCTGTGATGCTGGCTTGCAAAGCGCTCAAGTCATCGGCGACGGCGGCTTTGGCTATCGGCGCCACTTTTAAGTTGAGCTGCGTATCAACAATATCCGGTACGGTGAGGTTATCGACCGCGGCGGCAATGTTCTGAATTTGTGACTCGGTCCAACTGTTGCCCGGCTCAATGCCTTCGATGGCTTGGGCGATGTCCGTTTTATACGCCTCTGTGACGCTGGCTTGCAAAGCGCTCAAGTCATCGGCGACGGCGGCTTTGGCTATCGGCGCCACTTTTAAGTTGAGTTGCGTATCAACAATATCTGGGACGGTGAGGTTATCGACCGCGGCGGCAATGTTCTGAATTTGTGACTCGGTCCAACTGTTGCCCTGGTCAATGCCTTCGATAGCTTGGGCGATGTCCGTTTTATACGCTTCGGTAACGCTGGCTTGCAAAGCGCTCAAGTCATCGGCGACGGCGGCTTTGGCCATCGGCGCCACTTTTAAGTTGAGTTGCGTATCAACAATATCTGGGACGGTGAGGTTGTCTACTGCAGCAGCGATTTCTTGGATCTGTGCTTCGGTCCAACTATTGCCCTGGTCAATGCTCTCGATGGCTTGGGCGATCGCCGTTGTATAATCCGTGGTGATTGATTGCTTGAACGTCGCTAAATCATTTTCAATTGCTGCAGCCACAACTGGCGCAACCTGCTCATTTAGCGCAGCACTGACTTGTTGTTTAACTCTTGGGAATACATATTCATCAGAAAAGCCAGCTAATTTGTCACCAAGCGTGATGTCTATAAAATACTCAACCGTGTCTGGTAGGATTTGATTCAGTCTTGTTTCAACAACTTGCTCTGCCGTGTATTCTAGGCTTAGGTTTATTAAGCGAAAGTTCTCGTCTATGTAGCTTTTTACGTCGCCAACAAGCGCGGGGGTTTTAAGGCGCTCAGGGTTTGGGAAATTGGCTAAGTTGTCTATAGAAGATAGCGATAACGCATTGTGAATAACGGGACTTTGTGCAAATTGAGTAGGGGTGAGACCTGAAAATGTGACCTTTCCTTTGTATTCAATATTTGCAGTCGGGCTTAGTATCTCGTTAAAAAAATTATTGACGTACTGTTTAACGCTATACGCGTTGACAGCGTATTTGGCATTTTCGAGTGCACCTAAATCAACATCAAGGTTGAAAATAACGGTGTTGTGATAGGTTTGGGTTCCAAAATATTCCTGATCTTGCTCAGTAAGCTGCTTTGTTGCTGACTCGATTAATGCAGCTCGTTCCTCTTGCAAAATTTGAGAACTTAGATTCCCGTAATCTAGCGTGGTCATCTCGCAAACTCTCACTCAACTTTGCGCCTTATTGACGCATGCTCATAAACAAAGGTGGCAAACTAAACTTGCCACCTTTCCAACGCCTACTTAATTAACCTCGAGGGCTTGTAGGGTAGAGCTTACGTAGTTCACAAAGCTCAAGGTCATGTCGATAACAGCAAGAGTTGCTGTATTCGATTTCCCAATCGGTCAGTGTTTTTTCTGTTGCAAAGAAAAAACGACGATTTTCAAATTTTTCTAGGCTACAACCTTGCATTTTCATGAACGCAGCTAGCCCTAAACGGTGTGTTGAGATCACCATATCAAACTCCTAATTAATCATTTTCGCTATTTGTCTCACTCACAGCTAGCATTCGCGTCTACCATCACCATGGGCTGTAGTCTCTAGCGTGCACTTTTTGGATGCTCGCGTTATACCACTGCTCTGACATCTGGCGGTGGTTTGAACGCCTTCAAATCTCATCGATACAGAATGTAGATACCGTAGATCGGACGCTCTGTATCTGCGGGGTCTTTGCTTTGAGGCATCGATAGTTTTGCTCGTAATGAGCTTGCACCATTGGGTATGTCAATCGGTGTGTCTTGAGCGATGGCATACCAGTTGTCAGTGTTATCAAGAGACACTTTTACAATTTGATCTTCATACGATGGGATGGTTGTAATCAAAAGTTGATGGGCTTTTCCATCTGGTTGGCTGTCACTGGTTATGTTTACACTATTGGTGACCAGTTCAGCGTTACTTTGACTAATATGCATTACCGCATCGTATGGTCCTATTGTACAATTAAGGCTTTCTTGCTTGTTGACTTCATTACCTTCTTTAAAGGTGATCAGGTTTAAATAAGGTAAACCTGACGTCAGTGACAAGTGAGTTGAATAACTGACGACGACATAAGGTCGTTGTAACAGCTCTCTTTTTCTCAATGATTTCTCTAAAAATTCTTTATCAACCAGAGGTTTACTATTGAATTTTAATGTCCCATATTGGTCTGTACGAAAACTGTCTAACACATCTAGGTTGCTATGACGGTGATCGCGACTGCCCGTTTTGACGGGAACTGTTATCGTCTTTCTATGTATGGTCATCTTTAAATGATATCCAACTTACAAGTCTCATTCTCTACTATTGTACAATTTTAGCTAATTCTGAGGCGATAGTCACTGCTGAAAAATACCTAGAATTGCATATTTATGACGATATGAGGGCATTTGCACTGTCCCCCAATACATTACTAATTATGTACAATAACATATCCGTTAAAAGCACGTTTCATTGACGCACCTGCACTGGGGTTATATATAAACCTCAGTGTAATATGTTCACCGCCTTTGGTGAAAATAACACCCTTGTTAAACGCTTCCCAATTTGTGCCGCCATCCAAACTATATTCGATGTTTAGCCCTTCGGTGTCGGGTAGCATTGCAATATGAACCGCGTTACCGTTTGCTGCGTCGAGCAAATTATGGGTCACAGTGGTCAGAACTGGCGCGCTGCGTCCACCCGCTGACATATCGACTTTGTACGGTGTGTGATCAATACCTGAAGAGGCATCAATATTGATCCCTTCAGTAGTTTGAAAATCGTCAATGATGGCATAAGCGAGATCGTACTTTTGCGCAGCAAAGCTTGCATACGCTCTGAGTAACATGGCGTTGGTGTTGCCATTACCACTTGGAATAATGCGATTGAGCGAATCAGGATCACCAATTTTACCCGTTGTTTGTGGCGTTGACGCGGCGACTTTTTTAACTGCAGGATGACGTTCTCGAGCTGCTAGTTTTGCGTATAAAGCTTCTAATTCTGAGAGTATGGGGTACTTTATACTGACACCCGCTTTGAGTTGCATGGGGCTAACGAGACTGTTGTAGGTCATTAGCATCCACCAATACTCAGTATGGCCATATAATCGGTATGAGATGAGTGGCGGATTACCCTCATCTTCAACGATTAAGTAAGTACCGGCCATCGGTAGCTTTTTGATGGCTGCAAACATATATGAATCTAATACATCATACACGCCACCTAGCTTTCCAGAGTGCTCTGTACGGTGTTTAAATGGCATGAACTTTTCAGCTGAGTAACGGCGCTCTGTTTCTCTTTGTATATCAATATAAAACATGCGTTATTCCTCTAAAACTAACCAGCCAAAGTCAACCGTGATCTGTATTGGATCATCGCTGGGGTTGGCAATGTGCCAATAGAGTTTGTTATTTGGAAATTCGTCTTTGTTAATGAGTGTCGGGTATCGGTTATTACCCCAGACGGTGCCTAAGGTATCCCACACAGCACCCTCATAACTTAAATAGTTTGGATAAGCCAAAAACTCAAAAGGGTTTGGATCAGAAAAGTCTTTTTTGCCAAATATCCTGATCAAGCAGGGCGCACTGACCTTGAGCTTAGTCAGCGTGATTGATTGACCCATTTTTACGCTTAGGCTTTCAAACTGTTTTGGCGCAATGACTCCCGAGGTGAGTATATCTTCACGACGATACGCGGCACCGCCGCCGCCACCGCCCTTGAGGATTTTAAAGTCGTTCAATAATGCCATGACAGGCCTCTGTGTTTAACGTTGTGGCTTCTAGTCAAAAAAGGGCGGCTCACTCAGTGAGACGCCCCTGTTGTTGCTTAGTTGCTAGGGGCTTTATTTAGAAAGCCATCGCACGTAAGTTTGATACCACCGGTCGGTTAAGCGCCGAGCCACTGAGTACTAATTTGATACGTGTTCTGGTATCGGCAAATTGCGTCTTGGTATATGTGTACTCTACTCTATCAATGCCAATGTACTCTTCTTCTGGAGAAGTCATCTCCACCCAAGTGGTTTGACCATTACTTGATTCAGTTGAGTAATAGACTTTAACGCCAGCTTCCCCTTTTAGCTCTGCTTCAAAGGTGACGCGTAATGTCGATGGCTGTTCTCCCGCTTCAAAACGTCTTGTACAGTACACAGCTTTAGAAGCTTGAGAGCCCATCATCATTAACATTTCTGGCCACATTAATGGTGTTATATACGTACTACCTGATAAATGTGCAGATACACTCACTTTGCCTGTAACCGATTTTGGTAGGCGTAATGGTACATTTTCATTGATCTCGTAAGTTACGTTATCATCTGTTGTAAAATTGATTTTGATGTTGGCTTTCTCTGAGGGGCGAATAGCTCCACCGACTACCATTAGATCTGATAATTTATCTGCATCAAACTCACCAAAGTTGATCTCTTTTTCCACTGAAGTAAACTCAGCTCGAAGTAAGCGGAAAGTCAAGTCAGCTTTTTGGTGCGGCGTCCATGTGGTTGCGTTTGACGAGGATAACATTACACCAATTTGGTAAGCTTGCTCAGTGATCACTTTTTGGTTTTCATTGACTCCACCTAGCTCAGCAATGGCCATCTCGTGTTCTGCATCATCGGTTAATACGACAAATGCATACTCTTTACCAGCCTCAATGAAAGTTGGATCAAACGTGATACGTGTCCAACCATAGTCTTCTGGCTTGCTATAAGATTGAGGTTGGCCGTCCACGAGTGGGTCATCTTTATTGATGTACTCCGTTGTATTGTATAACAGTAAGTCTTGAGCATCGACACGTACTTCCGCGAGTGTTTTATCTGGAATACCGACAGTCGTATTGCGTAATTGAACCACAATTTGCTTAGACCCAATATTGGTCATTTTGATGTCTACACCAGAAATATAATGGTTTTCATTAAGCGTAAAGGTTTGTGCTAATGGATCCCAGCGCTGGAAGCCCCCCGAAAACTTTGTTTGCCATTCTTCGGTTGTGATGGTGCCTTTACCTGTGAATGATGCTTCAGCTTCCGTATTGAATGTTCCAATAATAGATACAGCTTTTCGGCCTGCTGTATAAGTATTACTTGGGATCTGGAATTTGCCTTTCAGTACGCCATTTGCGTCTGCGACTGTAGGCGTATTCCCGTCAATAGACTCGATTGGCAATACATCACCATCAAAGATTAGGGTTTTTATTGCCTCCCCTTCTAGCATCCCTTCTAGCGTAAATTCGACATCGAGTTCACGCAGAAACTCTGCTGCTCGGGAAGTTGAACCCACTTTCTGTGAAGATACATTGCCTTGGAACCTAAAGCCATATACGCCATGGTTTACTACCGTGCTGTTGATTGCGCCGCCGCTTTTTAGGTCAATTTTACTCTCTGTCCAAATGTCCACAGCTGGAATCAGCGTCATTTTAGCAGGGATAGGTTTAAAAGCAGAATAAGGGTTAACTTTCATGCTTCCGGTCTTTTCGACCTGTGCTACTGGGCGTCCTTTATCAATGAGTACAGTATGTTTATAGTCAAGCGTCCATGGCTTAGTTTCTTTGGTTTTATTTAAAGAGCTTGGCTTCATATCGATGGGAAGTATCAGCTCTTCTCTCGCAGGGTTAATTTGTGCTCGCGCCTCTATACCATCTTGTTTTTCATGAATAATTTTGTCTTCAAGACCGGTGTCACGCATGTCATCGTTTAACATTGGGTCAACAAATAAACCATGTGTAGCTGCTGGCGCTCGACGGTTTGTGTCATTTTTTAGGCGTTCTAATGACACGAGATCATAGAGGTCTACGATGTTACTTTGCATTTTATTCAAGTCACTCATGTGAACAACTTGAACACCATCTCGTTTTATTTCAGGCTCTTCCCACCAGGTATGGTAGATTTCAGCCAGAGACAGTACATTATCTGGTATAGAAGGTGATGTTGGAGGCGCAAATGGAGATGAAACGCCTCGTTTCATTACTAATTCACCATCGCTATTCAAGTACAAGCGATCAATTCTTGGCACGCGCCATTGATAATCAACAATTAATTCAGTGCCAGGCTCTACACTCGTTTCTTTCCCATCAGGGCTCTCAAGTGGTACAAAACTTTTTTGAATTTCGATCCCTTTGCGGTCGCCAGAAATAGACGATGCGTGCGTAATGTCTTCACGATGTAACAGGTCGACATAATACGTATGTCCGTCTAATGGGCCATTTCCTCCGAGAACCCACTGTATTTTGGAATTCTTGTCTTGTCCTGCCGCGAACACCCAATCTGTTCCAAACTGGTATATGATTTGGTCTTCACCAAAACCATTATAAACTTTCAAGACTTCTTGAACGGCACTTACGCCTAAACTATCTTCACCGCTGGTGCTACGGGTTGCTTCATATCCTTCTAGCTTCACGGTTCCGTACACACGTTCGAGTTTATATACTGGGCCAAAATCTAAATCGACTTTAGATGTAGAACGTGTTGAGTCATTGTTTGGATGGAAAGTAATCCCTTCACCTTGGGTAAGGTAAGTAATCGCATCGTTGGCAAAACGGCTGCGTTTATCATGACGCAAGTCAATCTCTCGACCGCCAACATGGGCTCGCCCACCTGAAATGATAAGCACGGTAGAGTCTCGAGTGTTGTCCGCTGGATCACCTTCTATATCGGTATTAAAACTGTGTAATCGAACATCAAGACCATTGACAGCATAGTCTCCATGAGCGTCCACATCGTAGCGTACAATCTGTGCGACTAATTCTTTGGCTTCATCGGATAATAGCGCCTCTTCTTCAAGCAGTTTACCATTTGAAACTGTGTAAACAGGGTAGAAGTCACCTACATTATCTTCAACATAGTCGAGGCCCCATTTAACCGAAGCATCCGGTGAAGTGAGATCGGAACCCCCGACATTTTCTGCGCCTGAGTTATCAACCCAGACACCAAATTTAAAGGTGGCATTATGGCTTGCTGAGATTGGCTCGGCAGTTTGCGGTACGTATAGCACTGCACCGTTAATATAAATAGCGGCTGCATCGGCGCGCAGTTTAATATCATCGCCAATCGGTTGTGATACGTGCAGTGAACCACCCGAAAGTAATTGGCCATTACGTAGCAGGGCATTACCTAGGCCTTTCACCCATTGTGCAATGGCTGAGATCAATTTAGGGTGCGCATCGGCATCCATGTTGTGATCATCAATATCGAGGGTATTTTCGTATTTAAACTCAAATAACTCAGAGATATTAATGTTGGTGAGTGTCACTACCAAGCGCAGTGAAATTGAGCCTTCAAAATAATACGTTAAGGCATTTGAAGGTTGACCAAGTGCCAGTAGGAACGGCTCTTCAGCTGGAATGTTATCGTCTTCGCTGACGCTCCCGTACAGGTAAACCTCACCTATATCCATATCTTCTGTGGTGGCATTTGGTGGAATATTACACACAAATTCTATGGAGTTTTCACTGATCACACGTCGGGATGTTATAGGGGCTTCATACCAAGTTTCATTGGTAGATTCGCCATCGCGTGACGAATTTAAATCGCCTTTTATTGCGCTGATAGCAAAATGTGTAGGGTTGATGTTCCAACCTTGTTGGTTGGCTGCGTTAATCGTCTTTGATAGACCTTCGTTCGTTATGACGCCAATAACTGCCATTTCAATTTTCCTTTATACAAGTCTCATTCGGATGTGTGGATGTTAAACTACGGTCACACGTAAAGGGCGTACGCGCGGTAAATCACTTGCGGTACCTTCAAGTTCTAACTTAATGCGTATTGTTTCACCCGAGATATCATTTAGTTCGTAGCGTCGCTCACTAAAGCCACCGCCCAACGACATTTGCTCTACCAATGGTAACTCTAACCATTGTGAACCAATTGAGTAAAACGCCGTCACTTTTGATTCAAGTCCGGTTGCGGCATCAAAGCCAACACGGACATCGACATTTTCACCTAAGCTGATGTGGCGGGTGATATAAACCCCTTTTTCTTTTACACCTGCACCAACCATGGTGATGGGCGCAAGTACTTGTGGGGTTTTTCCGTTGGTGCCTGACAGCTCTACTTTGACCTTTGCGCGGCCCGTTACTTTCTCGCCTAAGGTGACTAATGAGCCTTCTTTTAAACGCACTTCACGGTTATTAGGCAAGGTCATGATAAGGTTTACATCGGTTTCGGCGTCTTGGCGCATGGCGTTAAACTGGGTTTGCACCAGATCTGCTTCATACAAATCAAACTCGCCCAAATTGTAGTTTCTTTTGGTCGAGGTAAATTCGGCTTCATGCAATTTAAAGCGCAAGTCGGTTTTCTGATGTGGGGTCCAAGTGACCGCGTTACTTGAACTCAGTAGCACACCAATTTGAAATGGTTGTGCTGTTACCCATGTATCTGCTCGTTCATCATAGTCACCTAATGTGGCCACTTCGACTTCATAGTTCGGGTCGTCAGACATCAGTACAATACAGTACTCAACACCACGCTCTAACAGCACAGGGTCGAAGGTAATGCGTGTTGCCGTGTTGCTTTGTGTGGCAATGGTATTGGCCTCAACACGGGTGCGACGTAATACGGTTTGCGTAGGAATGCCGTTTTCTGTGGTACGTATGTCGACAGTCAGTGCGGTTTCACCTACTTTGGTAAACCACACATCAGCTGCAGCCAAATACAAGGTGCGGTCAAAAGTAAAGGTTTGTGCCAATGGGTCGTAGCGTGTAATTTGTGTTAAAGATGTGGTGATCACATCTTGTACTTGGGTTACTTCTGCTTGCCCTTGTCCGGTAAAGGTGGTTGCTGCGCTGCTGTTTTTGTTGCCTTCCACTGTTACATCATAGGTGCCCGCAGGCACATTTGATGGAATTTGGAATGAACCGCGTACAGCGCCGTTGTGATCTGCTATCAATGTGTTAGACATGTCTCATTCTCTCTTTATTAGCCTAAGTTGCCATGGTTTGTGTGGCTGATAACTTCAGCACGATTTTGTTGGCTAAATGAACCCAATCCCCATGAACAAGGGCGTCTAAAAACTGATAAACGAGTATCTTTACTCAAGTCAATCACATATTTAGATGATGCTTTGAGTTCAGTTTCACCGGCTTCACTGGTCCAACATTCAATCACATCACCTTGACGGCGTACGCGTACTAACACACCTTCAGGGAATGCTGACCAAGCTGCGCCGTTATTGTTACGTACATCGGTATTTTTTGAACGGGTAATCTCAGTGGCATCGGCTGATCGGTAATCTTTAATAATGGCCCAGCGCAAATCGTTTTCGCCTTTGTCTTGGTTTCGAACAGCACTGAGGGTATGCTCTTTACCGTCCACTTTGATACGCGCAATAACAATGCCCATGCGGTCATTGTCGTTATCAAGGCCGGTGAAACGGGCCGTTACATCAAAATTATCAAAGGTATTGGTTGAAAGCAGCATCGCCCAAGAGGTAGAGTTAAAGCGGTACTGAAGGTGGCCGTCCGATACTGACCAAGCCGAACTTTCGTTGCCAACTTGCCCATTAGTAGAAGGGTTACTGCGCTCCCAATTAAGAATGGCGTGCTGTGCGCCTTCAAACAGTGGGCGTGTATCCAATCGCGTGTTGTCGCCAATCAGCAGTGTTTTACCCACCGCTGGTAGGCCGTATTCACCAATAGAATCTGTCACATCTCTGCTACCAAAGCGAATGTTCCTTACCTCTTCGCCCGGCTTAAAGCCTTGCAGATCAAAACTAACGCGCAGGCTACGTAAGTTAGGCAAATCTTCGACACGCATGGTTGAGGATGAACTTACATTTCGCGAATTAGTAACGGTGGCAACGGTACCACTACCAAAACGTTGCCTGAAATCAGAGGCACGCATACGTTGACGCGACGCAATGACGGTACGACTAATGGAAGTTCTTAAATTTGTTTGTACCGTCCAATTATCGATCGCCGGGGAAATCGTTAGCTTTGGTGGAATGGGGTCGAATGCAGCATACGGGTTGACCTTCATGGTGCCTGTGCTGGCATTTTGTGCGACGACTTCTTTTAACGTGTACGGTAAGCAGGCTAAACCTTGCGGTGCATCTGCTTGGCTAATTGACTTTGTATCTATGGTATTGACATCAAATGCTAAGGTGAGTTCTTGGTTCTGTGCGTCAACCATGGCGGTTTGTGTTGCACCGCCATCGCGATAGTCATCGCTGATAAATGGGTCAACAAACATGCCTTTGGTGGTACGCGGATCGTCAGAATTAGCAAGGCGCTCAACGCGTTCAACCGCAAGCATATCAAACAGTTGTGAAATATGGTTGCGCATCTCATTGAGTTCGGATGCTTTGAGTGCCACCACGCCAGAGTCTTCAATCAAAGGGTTAACACCTGGGGTCCAGTGATGACGAATTTCAGCCAGTTGCAGGGCTCCTGCTGGTACGGCTGGTGTGGTTAGTGAACGAGTATCACCTTTGCCTTTTACGCGTTCTACCTGACCAGAACGATTTAAAATAACCAAGTCTTTTCGTGGTAGTAGAGTTTCATAACTGACATAAAAGTCCGAGCCTTCAAGCGCACCTTGAAATGTGAAGCCTGCTGCGCTTATTTTGTCATTGGTAATTATTTCGGTTTTGTTAAATTGTGCTTCAACAAAGTAGGTGCTGCCGCTTGGTGGACGGTCTGATGCACCTCGACTCCAATTTAGCGATGAACCTGAAACCTCAAAATGTACGCCCTCTAAGTACTGCTTGCCGCCTACATTTACGGCAATGACTTTGCGAAGGTTTTCAACAACGAAGTCAGTTTCTCGAGATTCTTCCCTGTCTACGCTAAACGTTAGCTGCTTGATATAATCAACTCGAATTGGTTTGTCGATAGCAATGGGTTGTTCAAATAATGAAACTCCCATAACCCCTTTAGTATCGGGTTGAAAAGTATGGATCTCACCTGCAATCGGCGCGGTATCAGGGTCAAAATACTCTTTTATCTCGACGGTTTTATGCTGTTTTATTTCTGTGCCGTCGATATGGGCTTTACCTTCAGAAACTTGAATCACATAAGAGTTATTATCGGTTTCGGTGATTTTTGCTTTTAGACCATTGACCACATAAGAGCCATTGGCATCTCTGTCGTAACGAATAATGGCGGTAGACACAGGCTCTTGTACAATTTCACCTTTTACAACGGTTTTTAGGTAGCCATTTTCAACCACGTGAACTTCATAGTAACGCGTGCCCGCACTTTGATGGCGCGTGCCCCATTTTAGCGTTTTCTCTTGTGTGTCTGAATCGGTTGTGATCCACACACCGACGCCCATCACGCCACTTAAAGGTACGATCACCTCACCCGCAGGCACCGTGTAGAGTGCCCCTTTGTGGTAAAAACGTGCAGAGTCTAGTTTGCATCGGCCTGTTGTGCGGTCAATATACATTGAGCCACCACTGGCAAGCTGACCGTCCACTAGAATGGTTTCGCCTAGGGCCTTAATTTGATCTGTTAGCGTGCCGAATAATTCTTGGTGAGCGGTAGCATCGGTATTGTGTTCTTCAATCGAACGGTGGCCTGTGTATTTAAATTCAAATACCTGTGATGCTTGAATGTTGGCAAGCGTAACGTGCATGCGCAGCGTGATTGAGCCATCTTTAAAATAAGTGATGCTGTCACTTGGGTGACCAATCGCTAGCAAAAACTCCGAGCCTTCGTCTGGATTTTCACCAAACAGGTAAATTTCTTTGATGTGCTGATCTGTTTCGGTTACCTGTGGAGGTATTGTACAAACAAACTGAATGGTATTTTCAGAAACCACGGTTTGATCTGTGATGTGTGCATCGTACCAAGTGTCATTTGTGTCAGTTCGTTTTGCACTCAACTCTCCGTCTAATGCCGAAATACCAAACCGCGTTGGGAAGATCGACCAGCCCTGGTTCGATGATGCCTTTACAGCTTCGGCAAGACCTTTATTGGTCACAACGCCTGTTATAGCCATGGAATAATCCCCTCAATTTTCATTTTGGTGGCGTTTGGGATAGGCCACCTACAAGTCTCAAGACATAAGTCTGTGTTAATACTACCACTGTTGTACAATGTGGCGCTAGCGTAAAGCGAAAAGGAGTGAAAAAAGAATACTGGCAGTTGCTCTTACTTCAAACCAATTAGCGAATTTGTCTCAGTTTAATTGTGCGTTAACGTCATGGTCTTATCTATGTACCATAAAATATACCACGCTAATTTTGATGTTATTTTATTCATTTTACAATCCATGATTGGGTCAGCTTGGTTGCACACTGTGTATATCACCCGAGAACTCTCGGTCTAGTTGTCCGACTAACATACACATCAAAGGCGAGGGCAAAGTGCTACTAAGTGTTTGTGCTATCATGCCTTTTGTACCAACAATGTTGGCATCCAACGTGAATGTAAGCGATTGTTCTTGCTCTCTTTCTTTCGTATAACCAAGTAAGTCTTGATGAACTAAGCCGACCACGCTTGTGACAATGGGGCTGACGGTATAACCAGAAAATTGACTTAGCCCGACACCCGCCATACCAAATAAAACGCCGGTAGATGTTGCGCCCGGAATTTCTCGGTCTGAGAGTACGTTGACGGCGGTTTTAATTTCAGTACTGACCGAACAAGTGTACTCTTGTACAATACTTGTCATGGTGGCCAAGTACTCGCGTTCTAGCAAACCTCTCACATCCAGCATCAGCGGAGAGGCGATATTACCTTCGAGTGTATGGTTTGCGCGATAGTGCACACCCAACACCAGTGGCGATTGTACCGTCCCATCGAGAGTTTGATGAGGTAGGATGTTGTAAGCGGTGCGCAGCTTTTCATCAACAAAATTGATCATCAGCGCAAAATCGCTCATTACTGGGTAAACGTATTGGCGCAAAAAGAGTCGCAATGCTTGCAGTGCGTTTCCTGTCAGCTTGTTGTTGTCTTTGGTTAGATCCACTTCTGCACGATAGGTCATTTCCTCAACGGTGTCACCAGTCGGATCATCTTCCCACCATTCAAATAGCTGTACGTAGTCTTTCAGTTCGAGCAAGTCGAGCATCAGCTCAACCCCTTTTCTAGAACCTTTTAGCTGGTGAATGGCCGTTAAAAATGAGCGCACCAACGCCACGTCGAGTGAACTCATATTTAAGGCGTCGGTGAGATATTGATACCCGAACTCAGAAATAATTTGGCTGTTTCGATTGCGACTCAGGTCAAGGTCTTCTTGGGTGTGTTTTTTTCCTTGAATGACCCATTCAAACCCTTCGGCAGCCGATTTAATACGGTACTTAAAGCCTGGCTCTAAGGCGTATAAATCGGAGTTACGCAAGTCATTGAATTGATAAACTAAACCAAGCGTTTCACATTCGATGGTATCAATTGGGACTGGGTGGCCATGAGATAAACCTAAGTATTCAAAGCGTACAGGTGCAACACATTTGATTTCATACAAGGCGTTTTCTTCAAAATAGCCTTCTTTCATGTTGCGTTGTAGCGGCGTGATCTGCTTGATGTACTCTATTGCTTCGCCTGCAGTAATGTGACTGATTGGCTCCAGTGAGAGTGCTTGCGCTATAAATTGATGGGTTCCCGTACCAAAGCTTAACTCGGCAACTTGTCGTTTGATCAGGGGTTCATCCATATACACGCTAGGTTCAATGAGCGTGTCGCTAGGGTAGCCTGTGATTTGAAATATGTCCGCAGCGGGCTGTTTTGCTAACACTAAGTAAGTGGCGTACTTATCCCTAATCGCTTCTAAATGCTCTTGGACATTATTGGTACGTTCAAAGTAGATGTGTTCAAGGGCGTCGATAACATCTTTAAACAGCGGTTTGTCTCGCAGTTTTTCCGGCACCAACCCTTGAATATCGATAAAAGAATTTTGCATCTCATTCTCCATATGCACTAACGCTGGGCAGGACCCGAAGTCGCTTCAAAGTTTTTACTTGAGTCATATAACGACACGCGCGGCATAAATTTGAAATACTCACTCCAAGCAATGTTAAGTGGTTGCCATTGTTCTAATTCTTCATCGGTCAGATCGGGGGCTGGGATAACCTCGATGCGCACCGCTTTAGCGTAAGGTAGATCAGCTAAAATGGCGCTTTCTACGTCAAAAGCATCGAGTTTTAGGCCTAAACGGTTTTCAAATTGAGCCAAAGATTCAAGCACATCCACTTCAATTGAAGGAGGTAACTGATTACCTTGTTTGGGGATGATTTGTACTTCTAAGATCACCTCAACAACACTGCCACTGATCAGTACTGGTGGGGTTACACCCATAGGGCGATTTTCTTCCGGTGCCACCTGGGCAATTAAGTTCTCTCTTTCAGCCTCTGTAAGTGGTTGTTCTGTATCGATAATGTACGCGATCATTTGCTTTGCTGAATCTAAATCTTTTGCGCGAACATCAATGGCATTAGGGAGCATTTCAGTGATGCGTTTCATGTAGTCATGACGACCTCTGATCACGCGCCCTGTTTCATGGCGAAGCGGGCCCTTTACCTGTATCTCGCCGACGGTGTCGGGTGCTTGATAGCGACTGGCGATCGCGACATTCTCTAGGGTGCCAATTTCTAGGTTTATATTGGTCAATTGCACGCGTTTGTTTTCATGTAGTTGAATATAAAGCAGTGACAGTTCGTATCCTGCCCTGAATTTATCAGCATCCGCCAAGTAGTCATTGATGGCCATCACGTCAATTGAGCCAATCGTGTTGGTGATACAAACATACTTGCCATTGATCAGATCAATCACATCTTCACTGTGTGGCACGCGTTTATCGTTGAGCTTTAATTCAAAATGCTCGCTGACATTTTCTTCTGTAAATCTAAACACTTGCGGTTTAGACGTGGGTAATATGATAGACGTTGTGGCAAGTTGTCCAATGGCAACATCGATGTCTGTTGGTAGCGCATGGTCACTGCTTGGTGGAGAAATTGTGTAGTCTCCTAAAGCGAGTAAGTCATAGACGCCAGATTCGTCCTCGTATTCACCCACTTTGTCGAATTTTTTAATTGTGGTAACACTCGATGTATAAATGGATAACCGCAGACTCACGTTACTACCACGATATGCAGAATAACCAAGAGGCCCCGCGATTGCACGGGCGGAGCTTTCTAAGTGGGTTTCGTTTAGGTAGGCCTCTCGTCGATTTGCCAGCGCCGAGTAAGTGGTAAATGAACCGACCGCAGAAAGTAACTCTAAAATGATTTGCCCGGTGCCAAACTTGTAAAAGTCGCGCCAAGCACCATCGGTTTCGGCGTATTTTTCTTCTAATTTGCTGGTTAAATCGTTCAGTATTTGTTCATAGCTGAACGAATCAGGCTTGATCAAGTCTTGTGACATGGGACACTACCTCGTGTTAATCTTTGGTCTGCAGTTTTTTTGTGAAGGTAAAGGTTCTATCACCTAAGCCTTTGATACTATAAAGTAAGTTTACAGAATAAATGTGTTCGTCAGGTATCATCTCTACGTTTAAAGACATGATAACGACGCGTGGTTCAAACTGGGTGATGGCATTATTCAGTCGGTGTTGAATGTTAAAAGCAATCTCGTCATCCATTATTTCAAACAGCAGGTGTTCAATATCCATACCGTACTCTGGATGGAATACGCGCTCTCCGAGGCGTGTATTAAATAGATTATTTAATGCTTGCTGCACGGACTCTTCGTCAGAGACGAGATGTTCAGTAAACATATCACATTGATTAACGTCACTATATAACGCCATTTAAAACTCCAATATCTGGTCTCATTAGAAATAAGCAAGTTGTACAATTTAACTCACAGACGTGCTTGTCTAGGCTGTTTTAACCGTGCTTGCACCCGACACAATGACCCCGATGTTGCATCCAGTCACTAGGTCAGTGATCCGTGCATCATTCCTTTTTTGAGCCGACGTAAATCCCGATGCAGTGACAATCACACCTTTATGGCCACATGAGGACGATGTGATGTCGCCGAACCTTGCTTTTGGCTTACCTTGCGCAATTACTTTCTTTGCGCCTCTACGCACAATCGTTCCTGTCATTGGGATAGGCGTAGGATGACATACACATATACCAACCCATCTATCACCGAGTCGCGCGTTATTCAGTGCTGGTAACATAATAAACCTCTCATAACGGAAAGCTAATATTATTGTACAATAGTTACCATGTGTATCACTATGTTTTAATAAGTTGGTTATTGAATATCTTCACGGGAGATCAACTCAAACTGAATTTCTTGGCCAAATGTAATTAAGCCAAGTTCTAACTCCGCGAAAGTGTCTCTTTCGAAGCTGAGCTGGTCCCACGGTGTATCGGTATTTAACTCTCTTGCCAGCACCGTGAATCCAATATCATCGCTGATAAGCTTCAGTTCAATCCCCTCTATTTCCGACCAAGTTTGGAACGATTGACCACTGCTATTATTTTCCAAGGGAATGTAATCGGTTGGCGTGTTAAAGGTTATCTGATCGACAGCCACACTCATTACGCCGCCAATACCTCGTTTAATAATGCTGATCAGTTGCTCTTCATGGTCATAGCCTAGACAAAAACCGGCCGCATATCGATGCAGCGCTGCGCTTTTTAGGTGAACGGTTAAACTGCCGCGCCAATCAGGATCATTAATATCATTGTACAAATAAAACCCACGACGGTAGTAGCTAGCATCACTCAGCACCACCTCGTTTTGCCCAAGCCATTGCCATTCGCCGCGCAAAGCACGCCAGCTATGCGATGAAAAATCGACTGCAGGCACGGGCTCTGATGGATCGTTGGGCTCTAACGGGTTGTCAGCGACGAATTGTTCAATTGCGACATCCAGTCTTTGTCGTGCAGGTTCACTCAGTGCTTGTTTTGATTCAATCAGTTTGTCGGGGAGTAGGGCGGCCTGTCTTGCCTTATTGGTGGCCCACGGACCTATGTCTTCATCATCAATTGAACCGTCCTCGAGTCCGGCTTGGAGTTGTTGAATGTTTAAATAATTTTGCTGTATGTCTTGGCTATAGGTGGCTACGGCAGTAAAGCAGTGTTCAAAAGGAGAATTGGGCTCCGTGAGTTGACCTATTTCCATCATGAGTTGGGCTAAATGCTGCATGGCGGTTGAGAGCAACTCATCAACCGTTTTTGCAAAATCAACTAGCTCTTGGGCAATGTTTTTTAATAAGTACAGAGTGTTACGAATAGTCGCAAGCTGCGCAGCAATGGCATTACAGTCAGATAACTGAGTGAGTGCGGTGAACTGCTCTCGCAGTGGCTCGAAATATTCACCATTGGCAATGGAAGCAAATAAACGACTCATTCCGCCAACAGTTTGGTAGAGAAATTCGTCATCGGATAGCTCTACTGCACGTCCATTGGTACTCATGGCGGTATAAAATGTGCCTAATTGGCGCATTTGCGACTTCATGTCGTTGCTGATGGTGTTAATATCCGAAATGAGTTGTTGTCGTGTATTGACAGTGCTGGTACCACAAAGTGTTTGCAAATTTGGGTGGGCATTCAGCACTTGTGTGCTTAGTTCATTTAAGCGTTGGCTGATGCCGTCTGGCAACTGATCCGTCATAGTCGTGTCTCATGTCTCATTAAAAAGCATAATTATGCCAAATTTGGTTTTGCTTTCATTTAAGCAATGAACCTGTCTAATGTTATTGTACAACAGAGAAAGGGGAGGATAAATCCTCATTCTCTTAGTTCTCGGTAATTTTTGGTGCCTTCAATGCGATTTGTGTGCCTGCATTGTGTGTTTCTTTCTTGCCTGTTTTGTAGCTCAGGTTTTTGCCAATTTTATAGTTGGCGTCTTGTGCAATTTGATAATCGAGGTTTTTGCCGACGTTCATAAAAAGGTCTTTATCTATGACCCAATCCATTGAGCCTGTCACATGCCAGCCTCGCTTGGTTTTTGCTAGGCTAGATGAACCGCTGCCACCTTCAAGTAACATAAAACCGGTGTTGCTCACGTTGGCGGCTTTGACTTCACTGATCATGTGCACGCCCTTGAGGGTCAGTGCTTGGCTAAATTGGTCTTTACCGATCGTGCCCATCGCGGCAGAAACCGAGCCTTTACCCGAGAAAGTATTGCCTGAGCCTTGATAGTGGCCGCCACTGATAGTGAGATCACCACCCACGGTATTACCTTGTAAAGTAGTATTTGCGCCGTCAGAAACGCTGATGTTCTTTCCTACTTTAACCCCACTCATTGCCAATGAAGAAGTTTTGGATGCTGTCAATGACTGACTTAACGACCCGCCTTCGATGTTTAAGCTGCCTTGGCTAAGTAAAATGTCGGTATCTGAGCTGGTTGTATTGAGAAGCGATAGCACGCTTGAGCATTTGGTTAACTTTAGGGCATTGCTATCACCTTGCACTTTTCCGCCGTCAATGCGCACAATGCTCTCGGTTACGGCGTAGGCAATTTTTTGGCCCTTTACGTTGCTGTTGTAACTGGATACGGCGCTATTATCGGCCAATATGATGGTGGTGTCACTGCCGGAGGTTTCTAATTGAGCACTTTGCAGCTCTACTTTACAAGCGGTGCCGTTGATAATGCTTTGTGGTGCTTTAATCGCGCCGTGATGTACTCGCAACACCCCATTTTTGCCAGATAACACATTGCTAGCGTCACATTGCGTGTTGTGGCCGACATAGACTTTGCCATCGTCACAGCCCGACATGATGCCACTGTCGGTCGATGATTTAACTTTAATTGTGGAATTAATCGCCGATAAAACAGGACCTTGTAGATCTTTAAAGAGCCATTTATCGACTTCTAAATTGCTTGAATGTAATGTGAGTGCAACTTGGCTTGCAGACTTGGCAACGATGGAGCCTGCATTTATTTTAGCACCGTGATGCTGAGATAGGATATTACTGCAGTTGTTGAACAGCATGGCTTGACCATTATTCATGGTGATGTCGGTGCCATGGAATTGAAAGCGACAATGCTTTGAATCTTTAGCAAAAAATGCCCCTACGGGCACCACTTTGGCATTAGGACCCATGGAAAAATTCATGGTAATGTGTTGGCAATCAAGCACATTGTTTTCTGTGATCCAATCCTTAGTTTGTAACATGGTCACGGCACCAAAGCGGCATTGAGACATGTTGCCATTCCAACTAGACTGCCCATTGAAGCTAATGAAAAAGTGCTCACTGTCGCTGATGTTTTCTAAAGTACTATCAATGAAAATGAGGCGAATTTTTGCGTCTGGGCTTTGTTGCTTCATTTTTCCTTGGATAGCAGCGATAGAGCTGTTACGCAGAATAAGCGTGGCGGGTGTTTCATAACTTAATGATTGTATTGTACAACCATTGAGCTGATAGGTGCCGTCTTTATCAATATTTAAATTGCCTACTTTGCCGTGCAAGCTAAAAGTGGGGTATTTGAGTGAACGCTCTGCTGCAAACACGGGATCTGAGCTTTGTTGCTCGTTCAGTACCCCTTTGGTCAGATGGTCAATGGCGTTACCAGCCTCAAGCTGTGTGGGTTTGAGGTCGGCAGGATAGGGGTTTTTGTCAACGACACCCGCTTCTACATCTTTACGATGCAGTAATCTATTAGGATGCGTCATGATTTATCTCCTTGTGTGCCGCCTTGAGCCATGATTTGATTGATTACATTTTCAAAGCCAATGCCATTTTGTGCGGTTGAAACATCAACGCCGTTGTTTGCCAACAACGAAATGGCGTCGGCACTGTTGATCATCAAAGAAGGTGTATTGAGGAAAATCCCGCTTTTTGTGATGGTCAGTTCAATGCCTGCAAAGCTCGCATAGAGCTTTTGGTTCTCTCTATCAAACTCAATTAAGGTGCCGTGCGGATCGCTGAGTAAAGTCACACTGCGTTCATTGTCGTTAAATGCCTGACTGCCATCTTGGTGACGTGTTTCTTTAAATGACAGCCCAGGTGCATGACTGGTAATTGATTTATTGCCATGGGCGTCTGCTTCACCATATCGGTGAGGGTACTCGCTTTGAAAGTCAGTCGGACGTGTTTGGCGGTTGCTGACGCGCCAGCGATAAACCGGGTGATAGATGCTCTTTTCTGGAAATTCAACTAACACGGTCGAATGTAACTCAGGTACATACATGCTGCTGCCAAACGCATTGTTGCCAAGGTGCGCGGGTAATTGAGGGTAACACCAAGGCAAATTATCTGCTTCGATAAATTTGCTATCCAGAAGTCCTTCAATGGAGACTTTGATCCTACCCAACATCCGAGGGTCTTTTACATCGACTACCGTCCCCTCGTATTGGCGCTGTAGCGCATTTCTGGGGCGCAGCCAGTCAGATTGTTTTATTAAGCCCATTAGCGTATCTCTCCGGCAATATCTTCATGAGTCTCACGGCTAAGCTCAACAGTTGTGACGATGTGGTTGTTGGCAAATTTGCGACTCAATTTACTGATAATGTATAAACCCGTATGTGTTTCGTCCGTGGCGGCATTGGTGCTATCTGGCTCTAAGAATGACACCAGATCTAGCACGCGCATCTGTGGGTGTAGTTGATCAGAATACGAAAGCGTCACGGTTACGGTACTAAAAAGAGCAAGCGATGTGATGTTTTGTTGATGTGCATGCCAATATTTGGGGTGCACATTGTCGTTTAACCACTGGGGTGTGCCGCGTCTGCCATCGACGTCCGAGCGTCGAGGAAATAGATTTGATTTTGTGAGCTTTGGCGTGGGCATTTCTAGTAGTTCTTCGTATTCACCCAAGTCTCTATCATGGACATCAACTCGATTGCCATAACCCAACCAATGATTGATAAAACCGCTATTGGTATTGATGGTATATTCACCACTATACCAAATGTTTTTGTCGTCCGAGCTTTCCTTCACGTTCGGTAAAAAAGCCCAATTAGGTTGCGCTTTACTGACTAAGGTTTTTAGGTCTCGAATACGAAAGTCGCCGTTGGTGCAAGGCGCAAGCATAGGCATAGAGTCAGGTAAGTTGGCATGTAGCCAGATATCTGAAATAAATTTTTTGTCGGTATCGTTTGGTTGCAACCAGACTTGTCGGTCTTGCGACTTGGTGATGTTGCTATCTACCTTTTTGAAATGTGTTTTGGCTACCTCAGTAATTGCTTCTATCGCTGATTTCTCTTTGAGTGCTCTTTGGCGATGTTCTGCCAAATAGGACATCGCAGCATAAATCCCTGTAAATTTAATAAGGTAGTGGCTTGCAATGCGCTTTACCATCACATTGGTGACTTGAAATGATGTGACAACACCGTCGCTGTCATCTTCGTTGCGGCGAAACATCACGTCAAGTCGGTTGCCTTCGTGAAATAAAGCTCTGACTTTTTTGTCTCGACAGATCAGCGTTGCGCTGATGGTTGGTAAGGCGGTACCTACGGTTTCTATCATCTCAATTTCTTGGATATCTAGGTTACCTTGAGAATCGGCCAAAGATACACCGCCAATTTCGAGGTTTAACTCGTATTGACCTTCAATTTTCAACATACTTATCAAGTCTCATTAGGTGCTGGAAAACCAACTGTGCGAATTTATTCTTTTGTATGCTAGCTTACTGAGTTAAATAAGGGTAGCAATTTATATTGTACAATATATGTTTCCGCGGATCATCTGTTTCAGATCCGTTGTACTACTGAAAGGCGAGTGGGGTGGGTGTTAGCTTTGATGCAAGTTGGTATAACAGAGAGCGGCTCAAAAAGGGCTTTTCTCTGTTGTGTTTAGTTTATAACCCGACATTAAAAGCTAGGCAGTTTCTGACAATCGCTTGGCCTTTTTTACCTACCGATGGTTGGCAATGACGAATGAGCGTTTGTGCTACTTTTTTCAAAAAGTGATTTTGTAAATCATTTTCTGGCAGCCACTTAGCGATTGGTACGATGTTTCCGTGCGCATTATCTTTATACAGTAGGATAATTGCAGATGAAACGAGGCCATGCATATCGCATGTAAATTCATTGAGGTGTTGTTCATGGTTTGTCACAAGAGCCACTTTATAACGTGTGTTAACAATGTTAGGAGCGCCATTAAACGCGGTTAATATATTGGATAATAAAGCCTCATAGTCTTTTAAAAAGCGTTCCTGAATAAGGCCTTTTAACGCTCGTGTATATGTTACATTAGTGTGCTGTAAACTAGAGTCAAGCTGTGGTTGGCTGTCGCGTTTAACGGTCGAGATAGGAAACACGTTGGGGTGGTTACTTACCTTCAGGGTAGCGTGCTGACCAGCGAGACTTGTAAGCATACTTGATGTATTAAGATAATCTGATTTATGCATAGAGATTGTATTCCTTTCTCAGAGTTGTTTTATTTCACCAACTAGAGCGCTACAGCGCGCTTCGGCGCACCAGTTGGTAGCAAATGGAAGCCTATATGAAAAAAAGTTAAAGAATCCATGATTTTTGAACTTTTTTAATTGAAACATAGTGTTGGGCTTTCCATTTGCTTATGTTACGTGTATTCTTCGACGCGTACATGGTAAAAATGTTTTCTTTGGTCTTGTCGTTTTTATAATGAAGAGTGCGAGCAGTTGGTGACATCTGTTAGGCGCACTGGATATAGTCCAGTTCAGATAAATAAGGCTACAGAGATAGATGCAGTTATGTTAATCTACCGATGTTAATTAGAGTTAGCTTAAATGTTATCCTATTTATTGAGCTGAAGGTGTGCTGAGTGTAAGCATTGGAACGCTAGTAGTTGTTTTTATATACTGGAGAGCCTTTTGAAGTACCAATTCACAGGGGATGATTTATGGAGACTCCGAAAGTGGATGCGTTTGACGCAGGCTCAAATGGCTGATCTAGTCGGTATCTCTAAAAATCATTACTGGACCCTTGAAAATTCAATCACTGAGACAGTTGATCACAAGTACGTAGGTATTTGGTTAAAGCAGGCTGGGCTAATTAAGCACAGTTGGTGGCAGCCCTTTCTCGAATTAAAAGAGTCAATGGGTGAAAGGCCTATTCGTGAGCGCAAAAAAGACAATACGCTGTAATTGCGTTGCTCATAAATTGTGTTGTACAAAAGCCAAATTTACCCCGTTTTAACCTGTGGTCCGACAAACTAGATATATTTGTTTTATTTAATTTATTTGACTTGTAATTGTAAGGACATTTTTATGGCTAAAAATACACGTAAACCACTTAAAACTCTTGTTTGTTATGATATTCTGAAGAAGGTTTCTGGTGGTAGTGGTGGAGAGCAGTTTCCTAAAGAAGTTAGGCCAAAGTAGACTAACACTACGGCGCTTCATCAGAACATAATTAAAGGGAGAAAGTAAGTGAGCCGTAATCAATTATATATGCTCATTGTGGTAGGGGCTGCTGCGCTTTTTGCCATGATAGATAACTCTGTAATATCAAGAAGTGTGCTAATTGGCGTTTTATTCATAGTTACTGTCTTAAATAGAAAGAATATTAATATTGCGCATATTTCTAGTATTCTTCTCATTATTACCATTGTGGGATATTTTATTTTTTATTTTCTTTTTAAATATTGGGAACATTCTTCATTTTCCGGCAATATGCTGGTTTACAGCACCCATGCTTTGATTGATTTTTTAGTCATCTGTATAATGAATAATCGTGATAGGATATCTCGCTATGTGCTGAAAAAACAGGGTTATGCACCAGAGATGGGTTATAAAATATTTACTGACTCATGCTTGGTTGTGGTATACACCGCATTTCTATTATTAGATATAGCTGCTTTTTTAGAAAATTTATTGCGAAATTTGCATGAGTTTGGGGTTGGCAGGCAAACTGCCGAGCAATTTTGGAATGTGTACTTTATTTACGATCTTTACTTGCCTATTAAAAATGTACTCAACAGTATCACAATTAGCATTATCGTCTTATCGGCCTATGCCTTATATGTTAAACCCCGCCAACTGCGCGCGCAGCAGCAACGTTAAGTCACTTATCTTAGATTGCAGCATGTAACATGCTGCAATCATCCCCCCTTTACACCTGTATCATGTCAATGGCTTCATCGGCTGTGAGCAGCTTCCATGGCGTTAAGGTGCAAGACACTTCGGCATACAGCGGGTAACCATTTTGTGTCACCTGTTTACTGAAAGTGGCGGAGACATCTTCCATCAACAAGTTTTTGGCTTCAAACCAACGGCCTATTTTTAAGCTGATCAGGCCGGAAGCGGAGTCCAGTCCGGTAAATTTGTAATTGTTTGGCGCACTTAAGAATAAATCAACGCCCGCAATGGAGGCGGCGGGCCCTGAAGGGTAAACGGTTTTCAACAGCGCCGCGACCTTTTTCCTGACGTCCATCCCGTCTTTGTAAGCCACAATTAAAAAGTTAATTGGAATGGAAGGCGACTCGCTTGATATCCAGTGCTTTCGTGTTGATGCAATGGATGTCATCGACATTTGTGAGGGTGCCATGCCAAAAAGGCTCAACGCGCTATGCATGGTTCTGGAAATTTCATCGGCAGACTCTAGGTGCCCAGGTTGTTTGCCTTCCCATTGTGCAGCCCCCGCTACGGTCACAGCTTCAGTTAAAAAGCCTGTGATAGAGTCATTTGGGGTCACAATGTACAGCTTGGCATCTGGCACTTGTCCAGACTCGAGTGCTTCTAAATCTAGTGTGTAGTCGCTCATATAACCTCTAATCGAATAAGATACTGTTCATAATCGCAATCCCATAGTCATCTACGCCAAAACTGCTTTGAGCCGGTGTTGAACTGCTTGCTGGGCGATTTAACCGCATTGGTTTGCGTGATGCTGACACCGGCTTGGCGCTGGCACTGGCTGTCATTTTCTTCGCAGCGGCCTGCGTGTTGATCACGTGTGTAAGCGTATCTTTGCGTAGTGTTTGGTCGTTAAGTGGTTCCGCAATGGATGTTTTGGTATCTATTTGCAGTGAAGATGCAATGTTAGTACCTTCTGTTTGTTGGTTTTTTTCTTTGCTTGGCTCATGCATGGCCGCCGTGTGAACACGCGAGGTATGCGTTGGTATGTGCTGTTTTGCGCTCACCTGTGCAGACGAATTGGTGGTGGCTGCCAGCGCATGCGGTTGTGCCATCATCGTTAACGGAAGTGCTGCTGTTTTGAGCAGGCTACCTCGTTGTGATACTGAGCTTTTCGCTGCGCTTTGAGGGTTATCGTCTGGGAAAAATCCCGAAAACAGGTTGCTGCCAAAATTAGCCACTTTAGAGCCAACATCGTACAAGGTGCGAGCGGTGTTACCTTCATCTAGCTGACCAAATGAGATCCCAGATAAAATAGAGCCAGCCGCTGACGCGACTTTTTGACCGGTACTGGCTTTTTCATTTGCTTGTAATGCAAAGTTTTCACCTGCGCGTTGCCACCCTGCTGCGCCATCAAGTACGGCTAATCCGGCCGTGAGAGCTTGGCCCGCTATTGGTACAAATCTAGCGCCACCAAGCACCGCTCGACCTAAGCCTTTTAACGATGGCAATCGACTGGCAATTGATTTACCTGTGTTGGATAGGGCTTTGATTGGTCGGTTGTTCCCCTGTGCTTGACGCCCAAGATGAGACTTGGCAGCCCCTTTATTGGTTTTTTTGTTGGCAACATCGTCAGAGCCACTGAGAGCGGACATGCCACCTGCAGCTAATGATACAACGCCTGACACAGCCGAACTTACGCCTCTGGCCAGTGTCGAGAAAAGCGTGCGGCCAGCACCTACACGGTTAACGGTTCTAGTCCTTGGCTTATTGTTGCTCCGATTGCGAGGACGTCTTCTATTGGTGCGCCTCTCTCGTTTGCTGCTTTGCTCGCCAAGTAAATTGTTTAGTAGGCTATCTGCCGAGCTGCCCTTGGGTAGCATGGCTTGAAACAACCGCAGTGTTTGATTTAGGTCAGATAGCGACTCCTTCTGCTGTGCAAATAACGACATGCCTAGGTTGAGTATACGACTGGCGACGTTGCCGCGCTGACCTTGCGCGCGAGTCGTAGGTTGACCCATTTGACTGGCCGAGTTACCAGTGACACCGCGGGTTAATGACGAGCCAAGTAGGTTTGCGACCTTGGCTACCACAGCAGTCTTTTTAGGCACACGTGTTGGGTTTGCTAATGGACGTCGTTTGTTGCTAAGCGGTCTTGCACTACCTTTGTGAGTAGGTGTGTTGTTACCCGGTGAGAACACCGAAATCATTCGTCCCAGCGGAGTTGGTTGTTTACCAGCGGAGCGGTGACTCGGCTGGGTTGCTGGGGTTACATGAGGCGATAAATACTCAGTTGCAAGCTTGACTAAGGTCTGTGCTGGAGACGTTGCTTTATTGGTGCGATTGGCCTTTACGTTACGTGCGAGCGGCTTGGCCCGACGCGCGCGTTTTTGGTGTGTTAGCCTGCCCTTGCGCGGTGTGCGTGCTTGCTTTGCTTTTTGCTGCTTGCTCTGGGCATGTGTACGGTCACCAATCTCTGTGTGTTGCTTTGTCTGGCCGGTATTTTTGTTCGCCGCCGAGGTGTCATTGGCACCTTGAATAATTAACTTGCTACCTTGACCCATGGTGATGTGGGCATTGTTCAGGTGCATGGTTTTGGGTGTTGCCACATGTTCTGTAGAGACCGACGTACTGGTTGCAATGTCGTTCACTCCTATCCCGCCCAGAAGCGCGGTGGCACCGACGCGACCAAACGATGATGCAGCCGCTTTTCGACCCTTGGCGGACTTGGTCTTGTTGCCAGAAGGTCGTCTCGTTGCGGTAACGCCTGTTACTGAATCTGTAACGCGCTTAGCCAGACTCTTGCTTTGCGGCTTGGTGGCAAGTTTATCTTGTTTAGATGCCTTAGGGTTCCCGCTACTGAATAACGCATTGAGGTCGAGTATATTCGGTAGGTCATCAAGGCCCAGTGTACCGAGCGCGACTTTTAACCATTCTTGCTTGTCGATTTTAAAAATAGACTGGCGCTTTGCGCTATTACTTGAAGCCTCGCGATTAGTTTGGGGTTCATGTTGCGACTTTGAGGTTGGTTTATTCGCTTTTACTTTGTGTGTTTGCTGTTGTGCAAAGACATCTTGTAACGTACTTAAAATATCAAGTTTTGCCACTGGGCGCGGGTTTTTTTGCCCACGGGTGCGCGGTACGGTGGTTTGTTTGATGAGTGTTTGTAACAACGCATGTTGTGGTTTTGGCGCATCAGCTTGCATCTCTTTGTAGCTAGCTAGCATGCGCGATTGCGTAATGGGTTTAGCGCTTTTTTGTTGCTGATTAAATGAGCCAACCAAAGGGGTAAAATCAGTCAGCAATTGACGTAGAGCGTGCGTGTCTAAACTTTGCCCTTTGCATAGTGCACGCATATTTTCCGATGTGAGCGCGGGGGATTTTTGTCCGCTCGCTTTTGCAACCGCTTGCAGTTGCGTGCCTAGACTACGTACCGCTGCATTCAGTAACTCTCGTGTTTTATCCTCTGGCGGTGGCGCGGCTTTATCCGTTGCCGCCGTGCTTACAGGCACCAGTGAGCGACTTTGTATCACCGAATTGGATGTTTGCGTGTTTTTATTTTGGCTTGGTTGTGTCAGTGCCGACTGATGAGATGTCGATTGCTCAGCGCCTAAGTGAATGATCGCCGTTTTAGCCGAGATCACGGCACTGCTGCTATGGCTGTGTGTTACGCCAGTGTCAGTTGGCGCAAGCTTAACAGCGGTTTGTGACGCGCGCTGTGCAACACTTGCGGGGCTGTGGTCTGGCTGCGGCTGAGAAGTTGCGTCTGTGGCTTGTGGCTCGCCTTTTTTACCGGCAAAAAGTGCGTCAAAATTGACAATGTCTGGCAAGTCGTCAAGCCCAATCGTGCCAAGTGCAACCTTAAACAGCTCTTTTTTGTCGATGTTGAATAAGCTAGGCTTGTCCTTTGGGGTGTCTGATTTTTCTTCTTTACTGCCAGTCTCTGAGCTCGATCTGCTACCTTTCAATGCACGGGATTGTTGAGACTGCTTTTGCTGCTTCTCATCCTGTGTTTTTATGTGCTCAGTCAGCTCTGTGAGCGTACTATCCATGTGAGTCAGTACATTGAGCTGGGCATGAACAGTGGCGGCACTTTGCGACAGTAAATCGAGGGCCGAGTGACATAGCGCTCGTTGGCTTTCATCCTTACTGAGCTGTAACTGTGTACTGTATTGCTTGGCGATGTCTTGCACTAAAACTGGAGTGTCGCTTTGTTGCTTGGTGTTAAAGGCTTTGATCATTGGCCCCAGCACCTTGATTGTGGCGCGCAATGCCTCAATAGATAGATCTTGTCCTGCGAGTAGCTTGTCTACGTTCAGTCCATGAGAAGACGGCTGGAGAGGCTGTTCGCTGCTATGTTGACTGGTTTTTGGCTCATCAACATTCAGCGCCTGTAATTGCACAACGAGGCCTCTAACAACGGCATTGATCAAACCGGTCGCGGTATTTTTGGGCAGTGCCCGTAAGCTTTGGTTTGGTTGTGCGTTGGTATTAGGTTTATTCACCTGCCTCGTATTGATTGGCGTGCTGTCGAATCGTGCGAACGCCATCAGCAAGCGTTTTGTCAGCATCGCGAAATCGAGAGGCGCAGCTTTGAGCGGGTCGGAAACTCGCGTACTGCTTGGCTGTATGTGGTTGATAATAGTGACGTCACCCAATTTAGGGAGGCTTAGCGCGTTTGACTTACGTAATTTGTCAAGGTAGCGCATAGCGATGTTAGCCATACGAGTCTCCAAAATGTAATGACTCGGTCTACTGGCCCGAGTCTAAGTATTTACGTAACCGTTGTTGCAGCAGCATTGCCATACCAAAATCGAACTTAGCTAGCTCGACGGGAGACAATATCTGCTTAATCGCCAAACCGAACTCGACTTCCAGTAGTTGGTTCAGATTTGCGAAAGGGATTGATAAGGGCCGCCTCATCGTCTAAAGATGCTGAAAAAGCGAAGCCGCATTCGGTATTGGTGCAGGTAAGGGGCATCGGTTTTAAGTCGTGATATAAAAACTTGTCGATATCGTCCAGCGTGGCTGCATCGTCACCAATGGCATTATTGAATAAATTATATGCCAGTGTGTAATCAAGAGATGATTGCATAGCTGCGATAGCAACAGGATCTTCATCCGCATTGCGTCGAGTGAGTGTTAAATACTGACCGACCGTGAGTGGTTTAAATTTAACGTCTGTCATGCCGCATAAGTCGGCAATAACAGGCAATTTGGGGGCAGCTAAGTCTTCAAATTGCAGATGTTCCCAGCCAAATTGGTGTTGCACACTATGTTGGCACTGAGGGCATTCAACGTTTAAGTTAAACTCTACGGCATTCATGGTGCTCAAACGACGTAACAAGGCAATGTATAAAAAATCGAAAAACGTGATGTCTTCACGTTCCATCCCTTCCACACTAATACCGTTCAGGATTTTTTCGGTGCTTTTTGCACTAGACATGGTGCCTTGCGCTTGAGAGAACATTTTAACTTCACCAAATGTGTATGGCTTGTAATGTATTTCTGTTCCCGCAGGATACGCTAAGCCGCGAGAAGGCAATTGCGCTACTTTTACCATCGTGTCTGGCAGGTTGTTGTCTTTGTCTAATGCTTGTTGTAATTCATTCATTTTGTCATTACCTCAGTCTCAGTTCGCCACCTTTTATTGGCAGCATTTTCTAATTTTCTATTGTGACAATAGGGTGCTTAAATACTGGTTCTATACTCTACTGCTGGATAGATACCCTGAATAAGAAAACCTAACTTGGCGAGCGCGATTGCTTCTTTTTGAGCGGTCTCTTTGCTCATCATCCAGATTACTTCGCTGCGAGCGCCTTTATTGCGGCCCTTAAATACTAATCCTTGATA
Source organism: Pseudoalteromonas sp. ATL1 (assembly GCF_058933015.1). Lineage (NCBI taxonomy): Bacteria > Pseudomonadati > Pseudomonadota > Gammaproteobacteria > Alteromonadales > Pseudoalteromonadaceae > Pseudoalteromonas > Pseudoalteromonas sp. ATL1. The sequence continues at coordinate 127,737 of NZ_JBZYXL010000003.1, forward strand.
TGCATATTCGTTTGTCGTTTTAAAACGACCATGCGGGGTGTCGATCATAAAGCGATAGTCACTCATGAGAATCTCCATTACGGGTTGTACACCATAAGTTGGTGTGTCTAATTTAAGCAAAGTTTGATCAGAGCACGTGTTTGGCTATGACCAATCATTTTCTTGTTTGGCTTAAAATGCCAAGTACCTTGAAACTTATCGTGTTTTCATGGCTGGTGCTTTCGCTTGTGCCTGAAAAGTTTAAGTCACCATCTGGTATTACCATGTAAACCGTCTCTTTGGTCGGCTTTCTTTGTGCGTCCAACATCCTAATTTGCAGATAACGGACACATTCATGCGCGGTGCGTACGAATTTACCTTCACCAAAAATATCTTTGTTTACCCAGTCGGCTATCCATTGTTTTATGGAGTGCTCGCTGTCATCAATAAAGCTAATATCTATTGTTGTCTCACTGGTGCTTTGTGGCACGCTGTAAGATGACAGATAAGCCTCAAAGGTAAAGCTTTGTGTTGTGGCTAAATTCTCATTGACTGTTGTGGCTGGAAACCAATTTGTGAACTGTCCCGGCCCAGAGTTACTGCGATCTATGAGCCTGCAGTCCCATAAGTAGTCTTTAGCCCAATCAACATTACGAACTGATTCCATCGAAAAATCAGCCATAGACCGGTCTCCGTATTTACATGACGATTGAGTCGATGTTTTTATTGTACAATAAAATGTTATGAATTTGGTATTGTACAAAGTTAAAAAAAGGGGGCGCACTCGCCACCCTTTTTTGTTGCCACACGAATATTACTTCATGGTTGCTTACTGTACCGAAGCACCTGCGCCCATTTTGAAGTAGTCGTATGATAAGGTTAGGCTCGGGCGCATGATATCTGACGTATCACCACCTAATTCACCACCCCAGTCCACGCTTTCTAAATAACAACCAAATAGCTTATAAGTCCAAATAGGCTCATCTTGGTTATTTAGGCGAGTTAATAGCATATCACATTGATATTCAGCGCGTTTCTTCTGCTTACCAATGCCTGTTTCCCACAATGCTTCACGCCAATTGTGTAGCATGTTGTGAATTGTATTATCGACTGTTTCAGCAAACGTGAGGTTAATTGTGTGATCGTCATCCACAATACCAGCTTGTTTGATATGGTGACCGCGGATTTGAATATCAATGCTTTGCACCGCGCTTGTTGGTAGCGAGCTTGATAAACATCTTACATTTAAATCGTTACGATCGAATGCAACTGCCGGAGGGGGCGTGAACCAAACATCCCACTTATACAGAACAGCAAAGTCGTCTAAGTTACGGATCTGTTCAATTTGTAAACCAGCCATATTGGCCTCCTTTATTGGTGCAGGGCAAATACCCTACAAAAGTATCAAATGGACTGGCGCTTATGCAGCCAGTAACTGTTCTGCTAGGCTAAAGTCTAAACCGGTTGGTAGTACCGCTGTCGTGAATGGAATATATTCAATACTGCGGGTCGGTTTAACAAACAGCCATAAGTTCATGCGACCAGCGTCGATGTCTTCTGGTGTATTGTTTGAGTCGTCACAAACGACTTTGAAGTCATAAACGCCACGACGTGCCTTGATGCCATTCATGTACGAAGTCACCATTGCACTTGCGATAGCGCGTGATGATTCGTCGTTTAATTCAAACAAGAAGTTCTCTAGCGCGTCGCGTACAGCCGGTTCGATGGTGATCAACATCATGCGAACGTTGATTCTGTCAAGTGCACTAGGCATTGAGCTTAGTGTTTTTTGACCCCAGATCAAAATGCCTTTACCCGCTGCAAAACGCAGTGGGTTAATGCCCGCAGCGTATAGACGGTCCATTTCACCTTTGTCGTAGCGGCGACGTACATCGAGTACTTTGATCACGCCACGGTTAAGACCCGCAGCTGGATACCAAGCTTCTTGGTTCATTGCTGTACGTGATACAGCAAGTGCCGCATACGCTTCAGGTGAGACAAATACAGCACGGTTGTTAAACTTGTCGAAAATCTTAACATGTGAGCTGTAAATTGCACCAAATGAGCTATTCGCATTCAATACGAGGTTACGGTAGTCAACGACTTCGTTCAGGTAGTTGCTGCTTGCTTCAGCGCTGTAAGGCGTTGATAAGAAAGCGAAACAATCCATACGCTTTTCGCATAATGCAAGCAATGCTTTTTGATAGCTTGGTACCGCATAGCCACCGTCCATGAATAGCTTAATTGGGTAAGTATCAGAGTTTTCGAACTCTTTTAGCGCTTGCATCATGTGGCCCGCCATTACCGCGCCACCTAAATCACCGCCAGCAAAACCAATCGCTGTAAGTACGTGATCAGCCGGTTCACCCGCATAACTTGGATTTGCGAAACCACGAATGTAGTTAGATTGCTCAAGTACGTTATCCAAGAAGATATTCTTGTTGAAACCATCAACGGCATCTTCTCGTAAGGCACATGTAAATGATTCAACTGGGTTTGCACCATCATCAAGGTATACTTCTAGCACGAATGTGTTTGGCGTCGTTGCCACAGGCGAGAATAGTGACATCACGATGTCACCTTGACCCGCATCCGCGAACGACACGTACTGCTCGTCAGCTAACGCTTGTGCAGAAGTTGCCAATCGGATCTTACCGCTTTCTTCGCTTTTTACGTAGTAACCGCGATCACCTGAAATGCCGCTTGGTAATGCGTCACCTTCGGCTTGTTTAATCACCGCTAAACGTACTACAGAGCCTGTAGACCAAGCTTGCTCAACAGCTAGGCTGCCATCAAGTACTTCGTCGCCACCATCATCAGTCACGGTGTTTAAAGCCACTTTTTCTGCTGTGCGATAGTTGTGAACTTTCACTGACAATCGGTTACCCCAAGTGCCTTGATCTGCTGCAGTTAGAATAAACGCCTGTGGTGAAGTGGCTTTGATATCTAAGAAATCTTCGAAGCCGTCTGCAATTGGCTTAGACGCTGTTTCAGAGCCCATTTCGCCAATGGCTGTTGCTGCGAACTTTGCACCATCGCCTAGTACACGACGAATGTACAACTTGTCTGCGCCACCAAGATAAGTCAGTGCAGAGTAATGTGCGTTATCAGCACCAATTTTTACTTTACCATCTACCGTGTAACGGTTTAAAAAAGTGTTTTCACTGGTACATAGTTGCGGTTCTAGTGAACCTCTTTCAGCTTGTGGTAATAAGATAGCGGCGTACATGCCGGTTTCTGAACCTACACGCTGAGATAAGTTTAATTCTTTAAGAATGACTTGTGCAGATGACATTATGCGTCTCCTTTACTAATTCAATGAAGCTTGCGTTTTAAAACGCTTAGCCTACTCGAACGCCTTTTGGCAATGCGCCTAAAGCTTTAGGGTTGATGTTGTTGATACGTCCGCGTGGCGGTAGTGTTGTCGCATCACCGTCATAAGAAATAACGACTGGGTGGTTTAGCGTCGACACCAATGTTGCAAGCTCCGTTGCTGCACTGTCGGTTTTAGATTTAACTGAAGCCATGTTTGCTCCTAATGTGACATTAAAATTAGTCCCAAGTTACCGATGTAAGCTTGGTTTAGGTGTCTCAATACCTGAATAACAGGCGCTCATCTCACAGGCTCATAGTCTCATAGGGTGTAACTTTAGAATAAATAGCAAGTTACGTCCCAATTGTACAACAGTGACAGAACGTTCGTCATCACTGGATTAAAATAATTCGTCAATTTAATTGTTTGCAAGTGGTTCATCGGGCTCACAAAGGATGTTGAGGTTGACGCCCCCAGAGGCAAATATATTGGTGATCAAGGCCAATGTTTCATTTTTTGACACTATGAATGGCCCTCTGAGGATGACCTCTGCGCCAATTGATTTGGTTGCACTGTCTCCAACGTCAATGGCAAAGTCTTGCAATGCACTCCAAGTGAGCTTGTATTCAATTTGTCCGATATCAGGAATGTCTACATTAACGGTACCTATATCGCGTAAGCCGCCAGCAACACTATAGAGCATTTCAAAACGCTCCAATTCTTCCATGGAAGAGGTGATATACATAAATTTAAAAGTCATATCACCGAAGAGCATTGGGTACTTATCTATGGCAATGTGGCAATTTGGCGGATTGAGCTGGTTGTTAGAATTCGTTTTTTTGGCCAGTAATGTGTGACCACTGCGCCCTGCATATATTTCGTTATTGGTGATGGTAGAGCGGTTAAATAGCAGCAGTGGCAGTGCGGTTGGGTCAATCAGTTGCTTTTTCTGATTGGCCGCACGAAAAGCGCGTAAACCATCGTTATAATCCAGTGATGGCGTGAATATCGCGTTGACATTAGGGAGGTAATTAGCAATTTCTTTGAGCAGATAATAGATTGCCAGCGACGGCGTCGCGACAACACGGGCCTGAGAATCAGTCATGAAGTTCCTCCGCTTCAATTGGCGATAACGCCAGTTTGTTCATTAGGCATTGTGTTACCCCCAGCGTCAGTGACTGTTTGACTTTATAGGAAAAAATTTTGCCATCGCTACGCTCAAAAGTGAGTTTGTCGCCTGGTTTGATATCCGCTTGAGCAAAGGCCTCCACTTTTTTGGTGTCACCCAACGTATGTGTGCCGGAGATCACCCAGCCTCGCGCGGGGGGGATCACTTTTGCGTGAAATTCCTTTAATTCGAAAGGCGAGTCAGGTTTTGCTGACATCGGCCCCGCATGGCCACCGTAAACGCTGGCGATTGCAGACTGTGGATTAAGTGTCTCAGATTGTGATGGCGCAACGGGCACCTGACGACTTACCTTGACCTCCACACCGAACATATTGATCAGGGTGGGGAACATTGAGGTACTCCACTGACTGATGGCTGCTTCAATATTACTATATAGCATTTACAAGTCTCTTTGCAGTTATCAAACCATTACATATTGTACAATAACTAATGATTTAGGTGAATGGATTACCCACATATAGATGAAATGTGTAACCATGCCCAGTGTAGCCTCGGTTGGGGACAATTGGACGAACAGAGAAGGAGTCTTTCCCCTCGTAGCCGCGACCAGGTCGATATATGAGTTTATCATACATAGGAAACCAAGGTGCGACTTCGAGCACGCCAAACTCCGGCAAACGCAGTATTTCAAAGCTGCAATGGTATCGTTGTGAAAAATCTTTCTCTAATTCTTTTTGGTCAATGAAATGCAAGTCATAATATTGGCGTTGGTAATCATAACTCCAATAGTCGATTGTGCGGTGCAAAACTTCACTACTTGTAAAGCGCGTATCTTTTGTGTGGTCGAAAAAACTAAACCAGGTTTCTTGGTTTCTCGCGATGTGGGTTTGTTTCGGGCCATGTAAGCGCACATAAGCCGGTCTCTTATTTGGCTCTACATTGGCATAGGCTGTGATCATACTTTTCCCTTTTTTTAAGTGTTTGCGTATGGAGTGTACTCAGTGGCCGTTACCATACGCCGAACCTTGCATGAGGCACCTTTTATAGGCTACCCCATACAATGTAATTGTACTGCGTATCCGATGGTGAATAGGCTCGCCACATCCAAGAGCCATCTTTAGGATGGCGGTATAAAATAGGCTCTACCACCATGTTTCTGACGGCATCAAGCATGGCAGCGCGGGGCGAGTACGCACCTTGAGCGGTTCCTGCTTGCACTTTTGCGATGAGTTCTTCTCGATATTCGGTGCGTAAATCACGCAGCCATTGCATCAGATCAATCGCGACAATACCGGCTTTGTAACGGCGGTAATCGTCACTGCGATAATTCAATGGCAAGTTAAGGTCTACTCGTTCATGGAAAGGCTTTGCCTGTAAAGCTGAGTGATCGATACTATCGAGCATGGTTGCCATATCTACCGCGAAATGCGCGTCTAGCTGCTTGTGGGTTGACTGCGCTTGATGATAAAAATCGAGCACTTCTGGCAAGTTTTGTGTCATGAAACGATACTGACGTTGACTGGTGGCTGCTTGATCTTTGTTCATGCGATAGTACATAAGTGCATGGGTATCAGATGCCAGATATTGCTCAAATGCGGCACCCACAGCTACGACCAAATTCGAGTATGCCACATATTTGGCTGTGATTGGACTGATAGCGTCTACAGGAGACTGTAATTGGTTATAGGCCGACTCCAATTGTGCAGTGCTGACCCCAAACTGGGTGAGTATGTTCATGAGCTTGGTAGCACTGAGCATTTGTTGGTCGTATATACGTTCAACATCAATTTCATTTAGCGCACTTTGTTTAAGCAGTGCTAATCTTTCAGCTAATCCTTGGCGTGATTGCGCCATTAACATGTTAATAGTGGAGGCTGATAGGCCAGCTTGCACAAGTGCATGTTGAGCAATATTGTCAATGTGATTGGCTTGGATCAGGGCATTTAGCAGCGTACTTTCACTCAATAAGTGCTGTCGATAGTTATGTCGCACTGTGGGGGATTGTGCCATCGCTTGTGCTAAGCGGTTAAGCAGCATGCTGTGTGTTGGTTGCGCCTGAGTATGTTGGTTGTGCAGTTGACTTCGCGCATTAAATGATTGCGTAAAGCTTTGCTCAGCAAACCAGTTGTCTTCGAGGATCTCAATAATTTCCTTGTGCAGCTTAGTACTGACGGTAGGCGTTGTTTGTCGCATTTGCCAATGGTCGATAGCAACGGCCGTGAGTTCCGCCGTGCACTGCATTAAGGTTTGAATGCAACTATCAGGCGACAGGCGATCATAATCCAATTTGTTGGCAAGCGCGTACAGCGAATCTCGCAATATAGTGTTAATTTTTAGCGCATAATGGCTAACTGTATCCGCTTTTAATCTGTCCATTTCCTTAATTTTGATCGGAATTGGCGCACTAAAGGTACGCTTACCGAGGTCAACGGTGCCGTATAGGTCAAATCCCTTTGCATGACGCATGGCAACAAATACGCTGTCTGGCATGCTTTGTTTTAGCAATTTGTAAGGCGACTGTGCCACTTTACCTAACGGGACATCGCTTGGGGTAATGAGCTGATACGAGATCTCTGGTGAACGCATTGCATGGTGCGTTTTAGCCAAAGAAATAGACTGTTTGGTGGTGTGAACGTCGGTGACGTGTAATTTAAGCAATTGCGTAATTTCATGGCTCAAAGGAGTGGTTTTTAAGTTCACTAACACCGGGATATTTGCCGAGGTTTTTAACGCCTCGAGTTTTTCCCATTGTATCGTTTGTGTGTGTGGATTGGCCAGAGTCCCTTTGAATGCAACACGTTTAACTGCTGGCTGGTTCACACTATGTTTGATAGAGCGTGTCACGCCCGTGCCATACGTTTGCCATGCCCGCGTTGTTTTATCGTTGGCAAATACGATATCGCTGCTGCGAGGGGCGCGGTACACATTGGTTAGGCCATGCGCACTCAACGGTGTTGCCAGATCGTAGCTAAGGCGAGTGGTCGCATTGGATAAGCGCGTATTGACCCATTTATCCACCGTCAGTTTTCCTAACCCTAGACCTGTTTGACGCCATGCAATATTGTCGCTGTTAAAGGCTTGAGAATGCGTTGTGCCACGCAACCAGCTTGGTGCGCCAATCAGTAATCTGGTATCGGTGACTGTTTGCCTAAATAGGCGCTCAGTGTGTTCATGTGCTAATCGGTTTTGCACATAATGCATATTTATGCGGCTATAACCGAATGAGAACTGCTCAGCATTTCGGCTAATTGCTCGGCGAATGGTTTTTTGCGCTTGCTCCATTTGCTTGAAGTTTTTAACAAATAATTGCAGATCTGGAGAAAACGGTGCATAACTGCGCTCAAAGCTCAGGCGTACTCCGCGCGCGGTTTGCTCGTCGCGCACTACACGCTGTTGCATGTGCTCTAAACCAAAGGAGTATATTCCTGCATCTTTTTGAGTTTTCACGGTTGCCGTGTCTTGCTTTGGCAGCTCTTGAACATACTGGTGTTGTGACAAATGCAGCCCGGGAGAAAAAGGTCCAAAGTCTTGCAGAAAATCAGGCAAACCATACGGGAAAATATAGCGCGGCTTGGGCATCCAGTACTTTGGCTTTTCAGAAAGTACGACACGCTTTCCTGCCTCGCGGTATATGGTCACACGTTGTAAAAGGTGATTGGCTTTATTAACCAAAGGCTTAAAATTAAGGGCATTGAAGCGCTTCGACCAGGGTTGATACTGCAAATAAGCTGCCAATTCGAGCTGATTTTGTTGACTGTAACCCGATTCTACATGCCATTTGATCTTAGCCGGTATGTGCACTTTGTGGCCAGCTTGTTTCAGTAAGTTGGCTTGTTTGAAGACAAAATGATTTCTGACCCACGTGCCTGGCATAAATTTCAATTGCATGTGCTGATTCGGTGAATCGACATACATATAGCCTGATAATTCAACTGCGGAGGAGGCGTGTTTCGACAAGGCTTTATTTTGCATGACTAAAGTGTTCGGCAAATGCTTGGCCAATATCGACTTGATTGGTTGCATTTTAAACGATTCTTGTAAAGAAAAGTTGATCAGTTGTAGCGCATCGGCTTGCAGCCCACCGGTGATGGAAAAAACGGCTTTTGGTAAAGCAATCAGCGGTTGAATAACCTCATATACTGCGTTGACTAGTTTAATTTCTTGAGTCGACACGATGCTATTGGTTTGCTTAACAGCAAGCTGTTGCTGCCAGTTCTTTATTACGTCGACTGCGTTGAGCAAATTGGTTGGCCGATGTGTTTGACCTGCCGCACGGATCAAATGGTGGGCATAATTAATCACGCTTGCTTCTACCATTTTTACAATAAGTTTGGCGTTTGACTGATGCAAAAACTGCGTGTCGTGGCCTGTGGGTGAGAGCGCTTTGAGTGCTTTGTTATACACGGTACTTAAGCGCTGCTGCGCGTGATATAAACGCTCATATTTAACATTGTCGGCACACAGCACGACCATACTTTTATTAATTTTAGACTGTATGGCAGAGAGTTTTGCCGACTCCAAAGATGCGAACTTTGAATAATGGCCAAGTCCCTGCACAAACTTATTTAAAGCTGTGACGGTAACGATGAGCAGCTCAAGTGCATTGTTGCTATTGAGACTCGTGAAGGCCACATTGATTTGTTGAGCAATGGTTTTATCGATGGCCGCATATATTTTATCACTGAGTCGGTGTGGTCCACTCAACCAGCGTGAGGGCGCGGCGTTGAGCATATTGATAGACAAGTTTCGCCATGGTGTTGCTTCTATTTGGTTGTTAAGCTGAAATTGAAAGCTTGGTGATTGTGTGTAGTAGCCGTCATGAACCGCCACGTCACGATAAGCGATACGTGCCGTGAATTGCTGTTCTATCCATTGTTTAAAAACCCAATGCACTGTTTTTGCGCTGGCCTCAGTACTTGAGAAACTTGTGTTGTTTACATGTTGAATGTGCTGTTGAGCTGAGGTTCGCTGTTGATTATCGGCAGCCTCTAAGCGCGAACACCAAAAGCGCAAGTTGTCGTTTGCTGTAACGTTGATTGTTCGAAGTGTCGCGTTGTCAGCAGCGCGTACGCCCACTATTTTACCAGCGGCGAGCCAAGGCAACTGAGATAGACCAGTGAAGCCTCGATTTTGATAGGCATGTCCTTGCTGATTGTTTAAAAAGTTAACCGAAAACAGGGTTAAATTGTGCGCTTTTTGCGGCGTACTTTGAATGAGTTCCCCCAGTGTGATACCAAGCTTTGAGAAACGGTAGCTCATCAAGTCGTTCGTGGCGTGCGAATTTGCGGGCGACTCGCCCATTAACACCGACACGGGAATATGCTTGATTTGTTTTGCCATCCAAAAAGCGGCTTGGTCATGTACACGCGACTGCCAACCTTTAGCCGTGACAGACAAGCTTTGCAGTGCACGCGGTGTCGCGCGGTATTGAGCGACATTGTACTGTATGTCAGACAGCGTATTTTCGCCGCTGCTAAATGCGCTGTCGGGTGACATGGTAATGCTATTCGTCCATAAAGGACCATTTAAGAAAGATTTAGCAATCACGTTAATAAGTCTACTGGTGTTGGCTTTTTTCAAATAGCGGGGCGCAGAGACCTGTATTTTAGAAACGACACTGGTTGTGTAGTGAATATTACGTTTATCCGTACTTAGTCCCATGTATCGATAGCGTTGGTAGACAGGTGCTGCGAGGGATTGTCTGAACTGATCTCGCATTTGTGTAAACGCCAATTTTTGATAATCAGCTGTTTGTTTTAGCAAAATACGCAAAGCGATGGTCTGAATTGCATGCTGCGTATTGTAGATGGCAGAACCCATATCGTCCGAATAGGCGTTACTGACGCTCGTATTAAAAATAGCTTTGGCGAGCGCTGCCAATGATGATTGTGGCTCAACTGCAAATTCTGCTTTTTGCGATAGGTTTTCATTTAAAAATGAGGCAATGAAATATTTGATCACGTCGGCAACTTGGGCACTTTGTTGTGCTGCTGTTTGTTTGAGCAACTGGGCCACAAATTTGTTTAGTTTATCAACAACGGCGTAGGTATCCGAGGTATGTGAGGGTGACAATACGCCTTTTATAAATTGGATCCGACCGCCGCTCTCTTTTCCTATCCAATTTGACAGCACATCGTAAATCGCACGACCAAGTAAATAATGCTGGCCGCTCAAATGGTAATTGATGAGTGCAGGTGAGGATGTGTCCTGTCCATGCGTTTTGCGATAGCTGATCTGACCCAAAGTATTATGGGGTTGTACAAGGTGGGCTTGTGAAGTCCCCCCTTCTAGTTGTTTGGTGTGAGCAGGAGTTGATGGCACGTCAGGTGCCTCACTTTTAGACATGCTCACTAGATGCGCATTCATGGCGTCAGCAAGTGGACCAGAATGAGCGCCTGTCGCCGAATATTCCATTTTATAACCGGAAGGGTGTAGTGCCAGCCAGCTAATTGCATATTGAATCGCCTCGTATAAACGCTGAATGCGAGTACTCGACTCCATAATAAAACTGAGCGTTTGCGCCACGTTCACACGTTGGTTCGGTTGGCTTAATAGCGCGACTAGTTGATCATTACTGGCTGATTTTAGACCAGTGACAATACTGAAGTTCATCATCTCAGGCTTTGAGGCATGATAACTTTGTATCGGGTAACTCGTCATGGCGTTAGTGCCAAAATTGCTGTTAGATAGTAGCCTTAATTTTACCGAACCACACAAGCGCGGGCTTTGTGGTTTAGCTCTGTGTGCGGTTAAATCAGTACCCAAAGAGGCACTTAACTGCTTCAGTTCCAGCGCGTTTATATTATCAACGCTTAATGTACGCTGCCCTTCTACGGGCTGGGCCTTCCAGTTATCAACGGCATGGCGAATGGCCCAGATACTCCGTCTAAAACGCCTTGCCTCATCGGGTTGTCTGAAAGGCAACTTTGCGGCCCATGAATAAATTTGGCTGGCGACTAGATAGTGCTCAAGGCTAGGTGCCGATCCTGTCAGTACATCATCCACTGTGAGCGTACTTTGCGATGTGGCGCGTTGAGAGTTGGCTTGCCCTACGCCCTTGGTACTATCTAAAGTCAGTGATGTTAAAGTGTCATAAGCAATGGATGCATTAACTGTGGTGTTAGTCTGATAATGCTCATTATCGTAACCCAGCACACCGTTGTGGGCATACATACTGATACTCTCAACCTGTTGCGTACCAAATAATGGCAGCTTTAACCGCATAGGCTGCATACCATCACTGACCCTTGGGGTGATACCTTCTTGCGAGGAGAATGCCCTCGTTTGTGGCGAGCCGCTCGCTTGTGACGGGTAGCCGATCCCTTGCGTCTTGTCACTCGATAAAGAAATGGAGTTGCTAAATACTGACCAAGCGTGACTTTTGCCAATTTTTTTTGCGGCAAAACGTCGCAGTCCTAAATAACGTTGAACACTGCCTAGCGCCAGTCGATAATGCCAATCTTTGGTATAAGTTGAACTGACTTCGAATGAAGAGTGAGCATGAGGACTAAATATACGCTGTTGTGGTGCAGCGTTAGTGCTAAATAAGCCAGAGGCTGATAGAACGTTTGAGTGCGCTTGGCGTGACCATTCACTCATCATGCTGATTTTAGGGCCATAATAGGCGCTTTGCGGATGCAGGCGGCTGCGATTAACGTTATTAACGCGGCTGAGCCAAGTTTGTAAATGGAATTTGGCCGCAGCCCACTGCTGATGAGTTGGACTCATCCTATATCGAGTATGCCCCTGCTGGTAGCTCGCTGAGGTGCGGCGCAGAACATAGTGTGCGTTTTGCCATTGTACTTTGAGCTGTTCCCCCAATGTGTAAGTGTGGGTCTGTGCACTCACGCCCTGACTATCATCATCGTTAGTATATGTTCTTAAAGGGCTGGGCTGGACACTAACGCATTGCGCATTGGACGTTAAATCTAGTGAGCCTTGGGTTGTGGCGGGAGATTGTAAAAACTTTTGAGATCTCGCTCTATGTAGATCCCAATAACCAATACTGAGCAATGCGTGTTGGGTACTTTGTAGCTGAAACCCTTTGATCAGTGGCGTTGTATTCGTGTCTGTTGTCGTAGCAAAAACACGAAATTGAACACCTTTGATTTGAGCACCTACGGGGGGGGCTTGCAAATTGGTTGACCACTCACCGTACTGATCATGTGCGTACTCATCGATGGAGTAGCTTACTCTAAATTCAAACGTGACGGACGTGTTACTCGGGATTGTACCGTTTAAAATAACCTCAGCACCTTCAATCAAGGTCAGTGCAGGCAACGGATAAATTTCAGAAACATACTTGCCAACATAATAGCCCTCAGCATAAGTCGGGTCCTTAAGCTTCAGCAAGCCTTGCGCTGGTAACCACTGCATTCCCGTAAACTCACCCTTAGATAACTCAACATAGCGTTCAGTGGAAACAAACGGTTCGTATACTTTGATACTCACTCGGTGATGTAGTCCAGAGCGCTTGTTGAACAGGTGGGTGACAGCCAATTGCTGATCGGTGATCCAAGCGGCGTTGGTGAGTCGGCGTGATCCATCTTCATCTACAGCAAGTTCGCCACCTTCAACAAGCACAAGGAGTGGGTCACCATCGCCGCGTAATGAAAAATACTCGCTGGTATAAATGTCTTCTTCTTGGCAATGTTGTTGTGCGCTTAAGCTAAAATAGTCGGCCTTTTCTTGTAAGTTAACGAGCAACTCAGGTTGGTTATTGGGTATTGCACCAGCTTCTTTTTCAATGCTTTGTACAAGGGAAGTGACTTCTTGATTACCGGGTTCTTGAATGTCTAGCAGTGAAACAATGTAGTCACCATGGTGGCGTCGATGCCAAGCTGTTTTGGTATGGATGATTGGATCGGTACATATGTTGGTTGCGCCGTAGATAGGTAACGGCGTGATGTCAGCATCAACCAAATCTAATACTAGCGCGTCACCTGAGTGAACTTCGGTAAATACGAGCAATGAAGCGTGCCCGCCAACATGCTGTACACTTGTAGGAAGTGGCACACTTTGTACTTCAAGTTCCTCAAATGAAACGAAGTATAATGTGGTGGCACTGACCGCTGCGACAGACTGAGCCTGAGATAACCACACCAGGTGACGAATACCGGGCAACCCTGGTACGCTGCGATAGGGGACGAGTTCAAGTAAGCCTTCTTCACGCGATAAAACTTGCTGTATCTCAATGTGGAACATGTCCGGGCCGACCAGCCAAATTAGACCATCCGCCCAAATAATGTC